>CAWCJA010000010.1:0-1112015 GCA_963795915.1 uncultured Actinomycetota bacterium | reverse complement strand
TGGCGGTCACGGTCCGCCGTTACCGGTGCGCCAGCTGCCGGCGGGTGTGGCGGCAGGACACCACCGCGGCGGCCGACCCGAAGGCGAAGCTGACCCGGTCGGCGGTGCGGTGGGCGTTGGAAGCCCTCGTGCTGCAGCACCTGACGGTCGCGCGGGTCGCCGAAGGGCTGGCGGTGGCGTGGGACACGGCGAACGACGCGGTCCTGGCCGAAGGGCAGCGGGTGCTCATCGCTGACCTCGCCCGGTTCGACGGCGTCAGCACGGTGGGGGTGGATGAGCACGTGTGGCGACACACCCGGCGCGGCGACAAGTACGTGACTGTGGTCATCGACCTGACCCCGATCCGTAACGGTACCGGGCCTGCTCGGCTGCTGGACATGATCGAGGGCCGCTCGAAACAGGCGTTCTCAGCGTGGCTGGCCGCCCGCCCGCAGGCGTGGCGCGACCGCGTGGAAGTCGTCGCGATGGACGGGTTCACCGGGTTCAAGACCGCCACCACCCAGGAGCTGCCCCAGGCCACCGCGGTGATGGATCCGTTCCACGTCGTCCGGTTGGCCGGTGACGCGTTGGACCGCTGCCGCCGCCGGGTCCAACAAGACCTCCATGGCCATCGAGGTCGCACGAACGACCCGCTGTATCGGGCCCGGCGGACCCTGCACACCGGCGGGGACCTGCTCACCGAGAAGCAGACCGCCCGGTTGGAGGCGCTGTTCGCCGTCGACGACCACGTAGAAGTGGAGGCCACCTGGGGGATCTATCAGCGGATGATCGGCGCCTACCGCCACCCCGACAAGACCCAGGGCGGCGAGCTGATGCGCACGGTCATTGACGACCTCAGCCACGACGTCCCGACTCTGCTGACCGAGCTACGGAGACTCGGCCGGACCCTGAAGCAGCGAGCCGAAGACGTGCTCGCCTACTTCGCTCGACCGGGCACCTCCAACGGTCCGACGGAGGCGATCAACGGCCGGCTCGAACACCTTCGCGGCTCCGCCCTCGGGTTCCGGAACCTGACCAACTACATCGCCAGATCCCTCCTCGAGACCGGCGGCTTCAGACCCCACCTACACCCTCAAATCGGATGAGCCGGTTTTGTCGCCGCGTCATTGGGGGCGTGTCGCGGGGTGCGAGCCGCTGCCTGAGCTGGCAGCTCGGCGGGCACCGCGACGGCGGGCGGGTTGGCCAGGGTGGCGAGGCGGGTGGAGGTGGCCCGGGCGGGGTGAACGGCTGGTCCGTGAGGAGCCGTTGACGGGGGGTAACGCGGGGGGATCCTCTGCGTGACCGGGACGCGCTGACAACGAAGGGAGCTGTGACGACGGGGTTCTCGCCACTGTTTGGGTGCTCTTCTGAAGTCAGCTGCCGTCGTCAGGCCGATGGGCGACGACTGTGCAAGCGTGGGGCCGACCGTTGACGTCCTAGCTGCAGGCGTCGCGCGAGTGCGGACGCGCGGTAGGGGGCTGGCGTCGGCTCGCGAAGGACCGACTCGCCCGCTGCGCGGCGAAATGACTCAGTTGGCTAGCCCGTCCGCAGGCCGCATCACAAGGTCGACGGCGCTGCTGTGAGCCGGCACTGTGCGCCCAGACTCTGGACGACGGCCTGGCGCAGCCCTTCAAACTTCTTCTTGGATGGAGTTGTCCACAGGCCGTGGCATGTGGATAACAGGACGTTGCAGGTGAGGCCCCTGGGTGCCCCCGCAACACACAGCCAGAGCCGCCGAGGAGCACCGATCTCCACAGCATCTCCCGACTTACACACAGCGCGGTCCACAGCCGACTTGGGCTAGCGTCCCCCAACATCGGGAGCTGGAGAGGGGAGGAAGGATGCTTGTCGCGGACCAACTCGCGTTTCACGGACTCCAGGTCCCCACGGCACGCCCTCAGCGTCCCCGGCGTCTTGGGCCGTACCCGACGCGACGACGGACCGCCGCCACCTCTCAGCAATTTTCGATCTTCGACCAACTTGATCGTATGGCTAGTAATCGCCGACCTGAAAGCCGGCGCTCCATTGGCGGGATGGTGTTCGAGTTCCAAACGGCTTTCGGGCTCACATGGCATCCACTCCCAACCATGGACGTGGACAGCGATGTCGTTGACCTCCGCATTAGCCTACTGGCCGAGGAAGTTTCTGAATATTACAAGGCCGTCCTCGCTCAGGATCTCGTAAAGATCGCCGACGGCCTTGCGGACATCGTCTATATCGCCTTTGGCACGGCGATAACATACGGAATCGACCTTGATGAGGTTCTTGCCGAAGTTCATCGCTCAAACATGACGAAATTGGGACGTGATAGAAGGCCCATGCTGCGCGATGACGGCAAGGTCCTCAAGCCTCCACATTACGAGGCGCCAGACATCTCGCTTGTGTTAGCAATTCAGCCCTCCCTTCCTATCGCGTTGAAGTACTCCTGAATCCCAAAGCGCTCAACTTCTGCCGAAAGTTGCTTCACGGAGGCACTGGAGTCCAGGATGTACAGACTTGCACCCGTCGTTTGGGCGTAGGCAACTGCGATAGACGCCTGGGCTTCTCGGGCTCGGGTGAAACGAAGCTCATTCCACGGTCCGCGATCAAGAAGTCCACGTCTGGTGGCAATCGCGTAGGAGCATTCGAGGAGAAATATCCACCTAATGTCAAACATGCGCAGCGTCTCCGGCTCAAAGGGTGTCAACCGGATTCCGGGACCAATCACGGTAACAGCATGAGACTCAAGTAGAAGCAGGCGGTCTGGTGCCAGTGCGGTCGCCTTCTCGGCTAGTCCAAGGCAAGCCTTGGCCACGACCTGCGGGGTCGCGAATACCTCCGGGTGCCTCCGCAGGTCTTGGTAGGTTGCTGAAGGTGAAGAGCCTTTAACCACCTGCAGGATAGCTGATCCAATTGAGGAGAGTTCGAGCTTACCCTCACCCGCAGCCAGCGACGCGCAAAGGGCGGTCTTCCCAGACGTCGGCAACCCGGTTACGAAGATTGTTGGACTCATTGGGCTTCCTTTTGCGCCAAGATATGTCCCCAGTGGTGGTAGTGGTCAACTGGCAAATCAACGTGCGCCCGCTCGAACTGCGGCGGCAGGACTCGGTTGTAGACCACATGCCACCGCATTGCCACTGAAGTGGTTTGACCACGCTTCGCGAGAGAAGGAAGTTCCAGCGGGCAGCCTGTATCTCATCAGTGGCAAGCATGTAGTCTGAGTAAAAGAGAGACGTTGACCGGTTGGCGGCGTGTGACTTAGGCCTCCCAGGACGGTCGTCACGTCATACGGCAAATTACGTGAGTACTGCAAGGCACCACTCGTAAACACTAGGTCACAATTGTGGGTACCAGGGACTCTCAGCGAGGTCCCCTTCTACGATGGTGACCCTGGATTCAAGGCCTTCGGTGAGCAGCCGCTGCCTCAACCCTGGCATGGACACGGGCCCGCCCACCCCCTCCTGTTTCACACCACCAAAGAGAGCGACTCGATCAACGTCGATCGCAACTACGCGATGACCCTTGCGCGCCAAGGGTAAGACAAACTTGCCGTCAGAGCAGCCAGCCACCAGGACGGTCAGGGTCTTCAGGCCAGGCTGGCCTTTTTCTAGTCGCCTTATCAAGCGATAAAAGCGGGCTTGGCGGGGTACCCCAGAGGCTTGCCTGACGCACGACCCATTGGGCCCCCTTCGATTGATGGTGGTGGTAATATACTCCGGTGGACGCTGCGACGAGTCTCGATGAGTGCCTGATGCTGCGTGAGGCATTCCAGCGTGGGAGGTTTGGTCCCACTCAGCATGAGGTGCATCCCACGCTCGACCCTGACTCGGAGGCGGCTGCCGTCTTCTTCACCCTCGCGCCGGCCCTCAATTTTCAAAGACGATCAGAGGGTCTCTGGCAAACCGCTACCGCGACCTTCGATGACACTGCCACACGGTTCGTGTTTGACCCGCATATAGCGGAGCCAACCTCTTGAGTCTGCGACAGGCACCACGACGCACGGCTTGGCTGTCCAACCGCAACGGCACACGTCAATTTGGTTTACCTTATGTCAAACCTTGTCGCGCGATTTCTCAGGGGATCCCCGTCGCCTTCTGGAGATGTGTAACCACTCGGTGCCAAAATCCTGCCTACACTTGCTACGCATCGGTCCCACTTTCCGTACCTGAGCGGGCCGAAGCTCTCAAACTATTGGTTGTACATCTTGCACAGGTTCACCAATGTGCCCCTCCGTGAAGTGGAGCGAATATCTATTGTGCCCGATACGCACGTTATGCAGGCCACGCAGAAGCAGGTCTTATAAGTCCGGGAGCCTGCACCCCCCAAGCGACCGCAGAAGTATGGTTCACGCTTTTGGAGGGAAGTGGTGTGGCACCACTCGAGATGCACGCTCCGCTTTGGCGGTGAGCCGCTCAGGCTTTCCCGCCATATCAACCCTAGTCTGATTCCCACCAGCGAATCCGCGGTGCGCCATCCGACGCCGGCAATACATACCTAAGCGACTTCGGTGCAGCGCGCAAGACGCCAGCATCGTACGGCCGACCCCGCGCCGCGAATCGACCGGCGACAGCGTCCGACATCTGTATGCGGTGCGGAGCACGGTTGCTGATTCCGTGGCGTCGAAAGGCAGCCTCCGGTTGAAACAGGACCGCCGTCGTATCTAGCATCGGGATATATCTCGGGTGCTGCGCCTCGTAGACAGACGACAGGAGTATAACAAAAAAGGCCGTTCCAAAGATCTCAAAATCCCAGCCAGGATTCTCTACTGAACTGAACGTCGCATCTCCTTGGCCCCAGTTGCGGCGACGCTTCCCACAACAAGTTAGCCAGCCACCTTGCGAGGTCATCACTGGCAGCCCCGTGGTCTGCCCTGGATAACGCGATGACTATGTCGAGGTCTTGATCGATGCTGCGCTGAAGCGCGACTGCCACGGAGTCCACCTCGAAGGCGCCTGACGCCGCTGGGCACACGACCAGATGCGTAGCATTGGCGGCCCACGGGCAAGGCGTCGATACCAGTAGGGCGGCGGCCAGACTCTCGGGTGTCATGCGCTCCTGCTCGCAGTCGGAAGATACGGCACTCTAGGGAGTGTCCCTTGAGCGTGCGCCAGCGGCATGAGCATAATTGAACCATGTGGCCGCAAGACGGAGAGGCACCGGCGCCTCGGATCCAGACGATTTGCCATCCAGACTTCGAACGAGCAGGTGTAAAACCTAAGCTACTACGACTCGATGAGGTGGGTTGGCACGACGGGGGAAACAAGCGCTACAAGCTCGAACCTGTCCTGCGGTCAGCGCTTGAGAGTGGCAGGAAGGGCATCGTGTCATTTTCGGGCCCGGCGTCGAACCACCTCGTATCGCTAGCAAGCCTCTGCCGTCAGGCCCGTCTCGAATGTATCGCTTATGTCCGCGACGATCCACTCAGGCCCTCGCCCTTCACTAGCTACGCCTCCCGCCAGGGCGCGAAGATCCAATTTACCGATCCGGGGACGTGGCGGCAATACCGTACCAGCGACTCTCTTGCCGAGATGGCGGCGCGATATCCCGAGCACCAGATTCTGCGGGAGGCGGGCAATACGCCGGCTGGTCTTAAAAACCTTGCCGCGGTGTTACTGCAATATATTCCAGGAAGCAGCACATGGGCCGCGGTCCCAGTGGGTACCGGTGGCACCCTCGCCGCCCTGAGCCTGGCGTTACGCAATGTGCCCACCCAGGCTCTCGGCTTTGCGGCGTGGCGAGGACAATCGGTTCTTGAAGCCGACGTGAGGGCCCTGGCCGCCGAGTGCGGCCATTATAGGCCAGAGTTCCGCTTGGACTGCGACTACCACGGCGGCGGCTTCGGCAAGTGTGATGAGCAGACAACTCGTGCGGCGGCGTGGCTCCGTAGCGCAGGAGTTCCAGCAGATCTTCGCTTTACGGCGAAGATGGGCGCGGGCCTTGAGGGATCGCTGCGCACGGGACGGTTCCATCGCGGCGACGCGGTAGTAGGTGTCGTAACTGCCCTGCCCGTCGGGACGCAACTCGAGGTGGGGTTATGAGACTTGGGGTCATCGGAATGACTACACGTGACACGTACATGCACGTCCCCGGGGCGCGCTTTGCGAACGAAGGGGTAACGCTCCTGGAAGCGGTCACCCGCACTATTGGTGGCAAAGGTTATCTGATGGCCCAAGCGCTTGGGCGGGTCGTGGAACCATCGCAGATAACGCTGTGTACGGAGGTTGGCGAACAGAGCACACTCTTAAGTGAACTCACGGCCTTCGATTCGGCGGCCGTGTCACACTGCCTCGATACGGATAGCGAAGTATGGGTCCTATACGAGAAGGACTTTGCTACTACCTTGGTGCGACCGGGGCGGTTGCTGAGTGGCGCCAAATCGCCACAGCAGCCAACCGAGATCATCGAGACGTCCGACTTCTTATACCTGACGGCCGAGCGCGAGGCGCTGATAGTGGAGGCCGCGAACATATTGGGAGGGGAGGCAAAGGCTTATGGCCTAAACCCATGCGAACCACTGATTGCAATGTTTGAACGTAGCGGGCGCACCGACGTGTTGAAGCGGCTCATCGAAGGCGCGGACCTTCTGATCTGTAACGTCTGGGAAGAACGTCGACTGTTGAAACTGTTCGGCAACCGCACCTGGGAAGCAGCGACGGAAGCCTCGGAACTAGTGGTTACAGCGGGAGCTGAGGGCGGACGCCTTCGTGAAGCGGGGGAGCTTGAACTGGGCAGAGTGGGTTAGTCCGGACCGCAATTCGACACCACTAGCAACTGGAGCCGGTGATACCTTTGCCGGCGCCTACGTGGGTAACCGCATTGCACTGGGCCTCGACTTAATGGACGCAGCGGAAAGAGCCGACCATGCAGCCGCCAATTTTCTGCTTGCGAGGTGACCCATGCCGACCTCTACACTCGACGATCTCACCCGAATAGCGACCAAACAATTGCGTCATTATTCACTTATAGCGTGCGCTGGTCACTCGGGTCCCGGGGGCGGCACAACTGCTTAATGACGCACTGGCTGTGGAGCACAAGGATCTTCGAGGAGTCCGAGCAAAAAGGTGGGACACGATCACCCGCTGGTATCCAAACCGTGACTGCTCTAATCTCCGCCAGCCACAGGTACTCGATCGTGTGAGAGCAGGCGGCCGAGTCTCGTCACTGCTTGGGCCCGCCAAGGGCTGGTACGAGTGGCATAAGTCCTCGACTGAAGACGGTCCCGTCGGCCTCGCTGATCGTCGTTCTGCGGCAACTTGGCCTACAGTCACTCTTCAGGGTTCTCAGGACGGGTCAGCAGTCACACACCGACGAAAATTCCGCTGGTCAAGTGTGACCTACGGAAACCGTCTTTGCCCGGCCCGGCGTGTCGCGAGCTGCGTCGGTGGCTGGGCTGGGCTCGGCGGGTATTGCGACGGTGGGCGGGTTCGCCGGGACGGGGAAACGCGTGGAGGTGGCCCGGGCGGGTGAACGGTTGGTCCGTGAGGCGCCGTCACGGGGGTAACCCGCGCTGAGGCCCTCTACGTGACCGTGTCGCGCTGACCGCGAAAGGAAGCGGTGACGACGGGGTCCTCGCCCACGGGGTGGGTGCTTTCCTCGAGTCAGCCGCCAACATCAGGCCGGTCGCCACGGAGGAGGAGCCATGGGTCACCGAACGACGCGAATGGCGCTGGGAAGGAACGGGCCCGCGAGGCTCGGGTCAAGCGGCTGCTGGAGCGACAGCATCTCGACGACCGCATCGACGACGCCCTGAGCCTGATCAGCGACGCGTACCCGAGGTCGCGTGAGGCCAGAGCCGCCTGGCTGCAGCTCGAGCTGACGGTGGGCCAGGCCCTGGTGCAGCTGGCGGCCGATCGGGTCCTGGTGTCGGAGATGGCGGCGCGGACGGGTCTGCCGGTTGGGGAGTGCCGACGGTTGATCGAGAGTCGCACGTGCCTCAGACGCCTCAGGCGTGCCCGAGGGTGGCCGTTACTGACTCTTCACCAAACTTTTCGCGATTTCTGTGTCCACTAAGTGGGGGGGTCGGTGCTTAGGGGGGTGTGGAGGCCGGTAGGCGGCCTCTCGTGACCCTAGGAGTTCGTCATGGCTGCTCAGTCCCCCTTCCTCAACATCGCCGAGACCGCCGAGTACCTCGGGACGACCGAGCGCTTCATCCGGCGTCTCATCGCTGAACGCCGCATCGGCTTCGTCAAGCTCGGGCGCCCCATCCGGATCCCGATGTCCGCCATCGAGGAGTTCGTCGCGGGTGGCACCGTCCAGCCGCGGAACCGGCGGGTCTTCTGATGCCGCCTCGCCGGAAGTTCGGATACGTCCGTCGCCTGCCGTCCGGCCGGTGGCAGGCCTCCTTCCTCGGTCCCGACGGGGAACGGCATACCGCCGAGGTGACCTTCCCCAACGAGGCTGACGCGGAGCGATATCTCGCCCTGACCGCCCGGCAGCTCCGCTCGGGTGAATGGAGCGACCTGCGGGCGCTGGGTCGGCGGACGCTGCGGGAGTGCTGCGAGGCGTACCTGGACGAGAACCCGCGCGTCGGGCGGCGGTGGGCCGAGACGTGCCGGCGCAACATGCGCCTGCACCTCGGCGACCTGCTCGACCTGCCGATCTCGCAGATCCACGCGCCCGACGGTGCGCGCCTGGCACGCCAAGCAGCGCCGCCTGGGCAAGAGCCCGAGCGGCACCGCGCAGTCGTACCGGTTCATCCGCTCGGTCCTCAACGTCGCGGTCCTGGACGAGGCCATCCCGAAGAACCCGTGCGCCATCCCCGGAGCCGGGATTCTCAAGGCGGCGGAGCGGCCCACGGCCACACCCGAACAGGTCGCCCAGCTCATCGAGGCGATCACGCCCCGCTACCGGGCGGCCGTGGTGCTGGCCGCCTGGTGCGGGCTGCGCCGCGGCGAGGTCTGCGCCTTGCGGGTCACCGACGTCAACCTCGAGGAGGGCACGGTGCGGGTGCACAAGAACTGGGTGGAGCTGCTGCAGGCGCCGGTGCGGTTCGAGAAGGACCCGAAGACCGACGCCGGGAAGCGGACGGTGAACATCCCGCCGCACGTGATCCCGCTGCTGGAGTACCACCTGCGCACGTATGCCGGTCCGGAGTTCTTCAACGTCGGGCTCGACGGTCACCGGGCGCGGGGGGACACGGTCTACCAGGCCTTCGTGCGCGCGCGTCAGGAGGTCGGGATCGACATGACCTTCCACGACCTGCGGCATACCGGGCAGACCATGGCCGCGGCCGCCGGCGCCAACCTGGCCGACCTCATGCGCCGGCTCGGGCACTCCTCGTCGGTGGCGGCGCTGCGCTACCTGCACGCCGTCGAGGGCCGGGACAAGGAGATCGCCCAGAACCTGTCCCGGATGGCGCAGACCCAGTCGCTGACCCACCTGTACCCGCCGCCGTCGACCAGGCCGCCCAGTGGTCCGTCGATCTAGAAGACGGACAGCCGGTCCCGGCCAGCTCGAGCTCCCGCTCGTCTGGCCGGACCGGGTGGTCGTCCAGCCCCGGGTCGGGCTGAGCTTCGTCCAAGCGGCAGCCCGGCTCGGGATGACGGTGCGCGACCTGAAGCGGCTCGCCGGGCGCCAGACCTGAGGGCCGCGGATCCGTCGGCGAGCAGACCGGCAGAGCTCAGCTGTAGGCGTCGCGACGGTGGGCGACCACCGGCACCGTCACGAGCTCGGACTCCTCGTCGGTCTCCATAATCCCCCGTACGGCCCCGACGCGCTGTCGACTTCCTGCCGCCGGCGTGCGGCGGGGATGCGGGCGATCAGGTGAACGCGCTGACGCCGGTGATGTCTCGACCGACGATGAGGGTCTGCATGGTCTCGGTCCCCTCGAACGTGTGGATGCCCTCGATGTCGGCCATGTGCCGCATCACGTGGTTTTCGGAGAGGATGCCGTTGCCTCCGAGGAGGTCTCGTGCCTCGGCGATGATCTCCCGGGCCTTGCGGGTGTTGTTCATCTTGGCCAGGCCGGCGACGGTGGGGCTCAGCTTGCCGGCCTCGGCGAGCCGGCCGATCTGCATGCAGTACAGCTGCATCCCGGTCAGGTCGGCGAGCATCCGGACCAGCCGCTGCTGGACGATCTGGAAGTGCACCAGCGTCTTCCCGAACTGCTTGCGCTGCCGCGCATACGTCAAGGCCGTGTCGTAGGCCGCGGTGGCGTGCCCCAGTGCCATCCAGGCGCAGGTGCTGCGGGTCGTGGCGAGGACGCGGCCGGTCTCCCGGAACGACGTGGCGCCGGGCAGCTTGTTCTCCGCCGGCACCCGCACTCCGGTGAGGGTGATGTCGGCCTGCCACACCGAGCGCAGGGCGAGCTTGCCGTCGATCCGCGTCGCCTGGAACCCGTCCGCCGGGGTCTCGACGACGAACCCGTTGACCTCACCGTCCTCGGTGTTGCGGGCCCACACCACGACGAGGTCGGCGACGGTCCCGTTGCCGATCCATCGCTTGGCCCCGTCGAGGACCCACTCGTCACCGTCGCGGCGGGCGGTCGTCTCCAGCGCGATGGAGTCCGACCCGTGTTCCGGCTCGGTCAGGGCGAAGGCGCCCAGCTTGTCCATGGTGGCCATCGACGGCAGCCACCGCTCCTTCTGCTCCGGCGACCCGCAGATGTCGATCGCCTTCATGGCCAGGCCGGCGTGCACGCCGAGGAAGGTGCCGAGGCTGCCGTCACCGCGGTGCAGTTCCATGTGGACCAGGCCGCAGGCCATCGGGCTCATGCCGGCGCATCCGTAGCCCTGGATCTCCTCACCGACCAGGCCGAGCCCCGGCAGCTGCCGGATCAGCGGCCAGGGCAGCTCCGCGCGCTGCCAGTAGTCCCCGGCGACCGGCAGCACCTCGTCGTCGACGAAACGGCGGGTGGTGATGAACCGGTCCCACTGCTCGTCCGTGAACTGCTCGCGCACGGTGAAGAAGTCGGTGCCGAGAGCCTGGCCGAGGTGGTCGTAGCTCATCCCCCGGCTCCGTCGCTGGGCGCCTCGACGGCGCGGCGCAGGATCTTGCCGGTGGGCCCCTTGGGCAAGGCGTCGACGATCCACACCCGACGCGGGTACTTGTAGGCGGCGACGCGCGACTTGACGAACTCCTGGAGCTCGGCGGGCTCGGCCGACGCGCCGGGTTTGAGCGCGACCGCGGCGCCGACCTCCTCACCGAGGTCGCCATGGGGCATACCGACGACGGCGGCCTCGGCGACGGCGGGGTGCTCGTAGAAGACCTCCTCGATCTCTCGGGGATAGACGTTGTAACCGCCCCGGATGATCAGCTCCTTCTTGCGGTCGACGATGAAGTAGTAGCCGTCCTCGTCGACCCGCGCCAGGTCGCCGGTACGGAACCACCCGTCGACCATGGCCTCGGCCGTCGCGTCGGGGCGCTGCCAGTAGCCCTTCATCACGTTCTCGCCCCGGATGGCGATCTCACCGATGTCCTGGCCGCCGACCCGCTGGCCGTCGTCGTCGATGAGGCACAGCTCGACACCGCGCAGCGCGGTCCCGATCGATCCTGGCTTGCGCTCGGCGTGCGGGTGGTTGAAGGACGCCACCGGAGAGGTCTCGGACAGCCCGTAGCCCTCGAGGATGATGCAGCCGAAGGCCTCCTCGAACGCCTTGAGCACCTCCACCGGCATCGGGGACCCGCCGGTCACGCAGGTCCGCAGCGTCGAGACGTCGGGCCGGGTGTCGGCCGGTTGGTGCAGCATCGCCGAGTACATCGTCGGTACGCCCTCGAAGACGGTCACCTTGTCGCGGGCGATGACGTCGAGCGCACGGGCCGGGTCGAAGCGCGGGAGAAGGGTCAGGCATGAGCCGGAGAGGACCGAGGCGTTGAGCCCGCAGGTGAGGCCGAAGACGTGGAACAGCGGCAGGCAGCCCATGACGACGTCGTCGGGCGTCAGCTCGAACAGCGTCTCCGCCGACGAGGCGGCGTTGCTGGCCAGGTTGTGGTGGGTCAGCTCGGCGCCCTTGGCCTGGCCGGTGGTTCCCGAGGTGTAGAGCAGCACCGCGGTGTCGTCGTCCGCGCGCTCCACCAGCGCCGCGGCGTCCTGGCCGCTGAGATCCGGACCCATCGCCCCCACCGTGACGACGTCGACGCCCAGCGGCTCGGCCGCCGTCTGCGCCGCCTGCGCCATGTCCTCCCACGCGAGGACCGTCTTGGCCCCCGAGTCGGTGAGGTAGTAGGCGACCTCACGGTCGGACAGCAGCGGGTTCATCGGTACGACAACGGCGCCCGCGTGCAACGCTCCGTAGAAGAGGATGGGGAAGGCCGGCACGTTGGGCAGCACCAGCCCGACTCGGTCACCGGGCTGGACGCCCCGTTCCGTGAGCCAGGACGCCACCCGGGCCGCGGCGTCGGACAGCTCGGCATACGACTGGGTGTGGTCGTCGAGCCGCAGCGCGGGCCGGCCCCCGTGGTTGATGGCGGTGTCGTGCAGGTTCTGGGCCAGGTTCATGGCTGATCAGCTCTCTCGGGCTCGCAGGGTCGGGGCCGGAGGGGATGACGCCGGCTCGGGTCGGTCGTGCAGGAAGCCGGCGAGGACCGCAGCGGAGGTGCGCGGGTCCTCCAGCAGGAACAGGTGCCCACCACCCCTGACGACGTGCAGGCGCGCGCGCGGGATGAGCCAGGCCAGGATCCGCCCGTTGAGCAGCGGCACGATCGGGTCGTCGTCTCCGGACATCACCAGGGTGGGCTGGCGCAGCCGGTGCAGCCACGGCATCGAGCTCCAGCCCTGGATGGCATACAGCTGCTGCAGGTAGCCGCTCCAGCTCGGCGGCCGCGCGAAGCGGCCGACCGACAGCTCGGGCGGCGGTCCTGCCAGACGCGACCGCCCGCCGTAGAGGGCGCCGGCCACGGACCGGAAGTACGCCGGGTCGTGGTAGCGGCGTGGCGTACTCATCTCGAGCAGCACGGCGGGTGAGCCCGGTACGCCACCGATCCCGGGCATCGTTGCCGCCAGCACCAGCCGGCGGACCCGGTCGGGCGCCTGGTGGGCGAGCTGCTGGGCGATGGCTCCCCCGAGCGACACGCCGAGGACGTCGACCTGCTGCTCACCCAAGGCCGTCAGCAGGTGCTCGACGAGCCTGGCTATCGACGGCATCCGCCGCGGGACCCGCCACCCGTCCGACGCACCCGTGCCCGGAGCGTCGAAGGTGATCGTGCGAAACCCCAGCGGCACCAGCTCCTTCTCGAGCGGCTCCCACATGCCGAGGTTGCCGCCCAGACCCATGACGAGCAGCAGTGGCCGGCCCGTGCCGCGGGTCGAGACCTGGATGCCCAGCCCGTCGACCACGACCCGGGACACGGTGGCCCGGTCTGCAGGCGGCTGCTTCTTCACGTGGCGAAGACGTACGTTCCGGGTGCTGGGTCCAGCACCGGGTGGCGGGCGTTGCCGAGCCTCTTGGGGGCGGACTTCTCCGGTCCCGTATGCGTCGTCAGCCAGTCGACGAAGTCCGTCCACCAGCTCCCGGGTGTCGGCTCGACCGACGCGAGGAACTGCTGCGGGTCGGCGGGCGTCTCGTCGCTGGCGCGGAAGCTGGACTTGGGGTTGCCTGGCGGGTTGACCAGCGCGGCGATGTGACCGTTGGTGGACAGGACGAAACGGCTGTGACCGCCGAGCATCTGCACGCTGCGGTAGCAGCTGGCCCACGGGCAGATGTGGTCGGCGATGCCGGCGACGACGTAGGAGTCGACGCTGACCTTGGCGAGGTCGATCGGGGTGCCCAGCACGACCGTCTCACCGGGATGGGTGATGGCGTTCGTGACGGCCAGCTCGAGGAAGTCGGCGTGCAGCTGCGCGGCCATCCGCGTCGTGTCGGCGTTCCAGTAGAGGACGTCGAACGCCGGCGGCTGCTTGCCGAGCAGGTAGTTGTTGACCCAGTAGTTCCACACCAGGTCGCCGGGTCGCAGCCAGGCGAAGATCTCGGCGAGCGCCCGGCCGTCCAGATAGCCGGCCGCCCGGGATCTCGCGGCGGCGACCGCCGCGACCTCCGGGCTGGTCAAGGACGACATCAGGCCCGCGTGCGACTGGTCGAGGAGGGTGACGCCCAGGGCGAACCCGGCGAGCCGGTGCTCCTGCCCCGTGGCGACCAGGTGCCCGAGGGTCAGCGACGAGATGATGCCCCCGGCACAGAGCGAGAACAGCACGCTCTGGTTGCTTCGCGTGATGCGCTCCACCGCGGTCAAGGCCTCGAGCACGGCGCCGACGTAGGCGTCGAGCCCCCAGTCCGCGTGTTCCCGGCCCGGGTTGCGCCACGAGACCATGAAGACCTGTTGGCCGGAGGCGACGAAGTGCTCCACCATGCTGCGGCCCGGGGCCAGGTCGGCCACGTAGTACTTGTTGATCGTCGGCGGGACCATGAGGAGCGGGACCGTGCGCACGCGGGGCGTCTGAGGGGTGTACTGGATCAGCTCGAACATCTCGGTCCGCAGCACCACCGACCCCGGGGTCACGGCCAGGTCCCTGCCCACCGCGAAGGCGGTGGTGTCGACCATGCTGGGCACCCGGGGCTTCACGGCCATGTCGGACGCGAAGTTGCGCGCCCCCCGTAGGTAGTTGGCGCCGCCGGTGTCCAACGCGGCCTTCAAGGCCGCCGGGTTGAGCACGGGGCTGTTGCTGGGGCTCAGCGCCTCGACGAGGTTCTGGGCCACGAACGACAGCCGCTCCTGGTCCTTCCAGCCGAGGTCCGCGTCCGACACGAGCTCGGTCGCCGCCTGGCCCGTTACGAGATAGGCCTGCAGTACCCGGTGCAGGACGGGGTTGTCGCTCCAGGCCTGGTCGGCGAAACGACGGTCCTTGGGTGCGGGCGCCACCGATGAGGAGCCCGCCGCCACCTTCACCAGCTCGCCCGCGGTCGAGGCGGCTCGACGGCCGACCGTCCACGGCCGGGACGCCAGCTGGACGCCCAGCCGCAGACCCGGCATACCCGGGTTGAACCGCCGGAACGGGCTGAAGGCCGCCTCGACGAGCAAGGAGTCCAACGGAGCAGCGACGTCGACGTTGTCCTCGCCCATCCCCCGATCCGGCGGGGCCACCGGGCCGCGTGCGGGCGCCGCCGCGGCCGACGTCTCGTTGTGCTGCTGACCGGTTGCGGCCCGCCCGCTGCGTCGCGCCCGGCGAGTGGGCGGCGCCTTCGGACCGGGTGCAGCGTCGCGAGGCAAGGCCACTCCTTCGACGCCGCGGTGCGTGGAACCGGCGGAACCCGCCGTGCGACCGACCTTAACCCCGCGCGCCCCGGGCAGCCATCCGCCGCCGGCGCGTCACCAGCAGCGCCACGACCCCCAGCGCGCACAGTCCGACCCCACGCGACCACCACCCCACCGGCGCTGCCGGGACTTCACGGTGACGGTCGGCTCACCAACCGTCGTCACGCTCCACCGCGGTCACGTGCAGCTGCTCCCTAACGTCCCCGGGGTCCTCCTCCGGGGGGAGTCCACGAGACCCGATGAGGTCGAGGTCCCCGGGGACGCCGCCCCATCCCCCGCCTCACCCAGCCTTGTGGCGCGCCATCCTCACCCCACACTGGACGCCGCACGGCGCCGGGGTCGGAGATCTCTGAAGCCTTGCGGGGCATCGTGCCCTTCCGCGACCATGGGATCGGTCGGGATTCGTGCGCTACGCCACCTGTGGAGCCCGGGGCTTGCGGTCCGAGTCTTCGGACGCCTGCTGCTCCGTACGGCTGGCGGGTCACGCTGGTGGGTGGGAGGTCGTGGCAATGGGGGGACCGACCGACTCTGGGCCCGCAGGTGGCGTCGACGAGGTCCACCGGAAGTCCCGAGCGATCGGCGACCTCGCGCTGGCGTCCGCGGCGGGCCCCGGGGCCCTGGCCCCTCCGGATGGGGAGGGGCCGGATCCGGACGAGCCGGCCGACGTCCTCATCGAGCTCAACATGTTCTATCCAGGAGGACTGCGGGAGGTCACCAGGGACTTCACAGATCTGTGGGACCGGTTCGTCGCCCAGCAAGGTCCGCCCCCGCCGGGCATGCCCGCCTCGCTGCATGGCCGGGCCCCGGTCCTGATCTCACGCAAGCTGTATCAGTGCGTGCTGACCCGTCGGATGCTGGCCGACCTGCTGGCGTTGGACCACAGTGGCCCGGAAGCGCCCGCGTCCATCTTCCGCGCCTGGCCCGACTACCCCCTCTACACGCACATTGACCGTTCCGCCGCCACCGTGAAGGTCGACGCCGCGCAGAAGTCGTTCAGCGCTACCGGGAAAAAGGTGGTGTGGGCCATCCTGGACACCGGCATCGACGCGGATCATCCCCACTTCTCCGGTCTAGAGCTGTTCCGAGAGAAGGCGGGCGATCCCGCGCCTCGGCCGGCGACCGGGGGTCTGCACGAGGACTTCTCATCCCTGGTCCAACCGAGCCTCGGTGACCCCGTCGCAGCGAGCTCCCCGCTGACCGACGACGACGGGCACGGCACCCACGTCGCGGGCATCGTCTCGGGCCAATGCCCTGCGGGGCTGTCGCCCCACGTGGCCTCCTCCGATGAAGCCCTTGACGGCGGGTTCGTCCCCCGCCCCCACGGCGAGCTGCAGGGCATGGCTCCCCAGTGTGAACTGGTCAGCATCAAGGTGTTCCGCCGGATCGGGGGCGTGGCGGTCACCTCCTCCGCTGCCGTGATCAAAGCGCTGGAGTACATCCGCACGGAGGTCAACGTCAGCCGCTCCACCCTGCGCATCCACGGCGTGAACCTCTCTCTCGGCTGCGAATGGGACCCCACCCATTACGCCGCCGGGCAGTCCCCGCTCTGCCATGCCATCGACGAGCTCGTCGCCTCGGGAGTGCTGGTGGTCATCTCTGCCGGCAACAACGGTCAGGCGCAGGCGCAGGACGCGCCGAAACAGTCCGTCGGCATCCTCGCGTCCATCACCGAACCCGGCCACGCCAGCTCCTGCATCACGGTCGGGTCAACCCACCGGGACGCGCCCCACGTGTTCGGGATCTCCTACACCTCCTCCAAAGGTCCCACCCTCGACGGGCGGGCGAAACCGGACGTCGTCGCGCCCGGCGAGTGGATCTGCTCCGCCGCTACCGGCCCTTTCCGCAGCCACGCCCACCTGGACGGTCTGACGCCCGAACCGCTGCTGACCTACGCCGAACACTCCGGCACCAGCATGGCCGCGCCCCACGTCTCCGGGGTCCTGGCCGGGTTCCTGTCCTGCCGCCCCGAGTACCTCGGCCGCCCGGACGACGTCAAGAAGCTGATGGTCACCACCGCCACCGACCTCGGCCGGGACCGGTATGCGCAAGGCGCTGGCCTGGTGGATGCCATGCGGATGCTGACCGACGGCTAAATCAACCCCAAAGGAACCCACCCATGAGCCCCGTGAGCCCCACGACCCTACTGGTCCCTGTCCTTCGACCCCAACGGCGGAGTCCTGCCCACCGCCGCGGCCGGCGACGCGGTGGCCGCCGCCATCACCAGCGACGGGACATCCAACCTCTTCGTGATGAGCCACGGGTGGGGTAACAACGAGGCCGATGCCAAGAGCCTCTACGACGCGATGTTCGCCCTCATCCAGGCCGCTCCCGGCTGCCCGACCGACGCCCGGTTCCTCGGGATCTTCTGGCCCTCCATCTGGTTCCCCGAGCCCACCGCCACCACCCCCGCCACCACCCCCGCCACCGATCCGGCCCCCACCGGCCCCGACGACGCGCCGCCGGTGGCGGCTCCCGCACCCGGAGCCGCCGACGCCGCCGTCTCCGGCGCCGCCATCGCGACCGCGCTGGCCCCATCGATGCCCGCGCACGCCGCCGCCCTGACCACCATGGGGACCCTCATCGACGGTGGCCTCACCCACGTCAACGACGGGACCGGCGACCCCGACCACCAGGCCGCCGCCGTACAGCAGTTCCACTGCCCTCTTCCAACAGGTGTTCCAGGTCCCCGACATGCCCGCCGAGGACGGCGGCGAAAGCCCGCTGCTGACCACCACCACCCCGGCGCAGGCGTTCGCGGAGCTGTCCAACCAGATGGGCAGCGCCCCACCAGCCGGGGACACCGAAGGGATCGGCGACATCTTCGGCACCGTCTGGAACGGCGCTAAAGACGCCCTGCGCGTCGGCTCCTACTTCCAGATGAAGGCCCGAGCCGGCGACATCGGAGAGCACGGCCTCGGACCCTTCCTGCAACGGCTGCACACCGCCGCGCCGAACCTGCGGGTGCACCTCATCGGACACTCCTTCGGGGCCCGGCTGGTCTCCTACGCGCTAGCCGGCATCACCACCGCCGACGCCAGCCCCGTCGCCTCCCTCACCCTGGTCCAAGGCGCGTTCTCGCACTGGGCGTTCACCCCCGCCGCCGACGTCCCCTTCGACAAGGCCGGAGCCCTCAACGCCGTCGCCGACCGCGTCCACGGACCCCTCGTCGCCACCTTCACCACAGCCGACTGGGCCGTCGGCAACTGGTACCCCAAAGCCTCCTTCCTGTCCCAGCAGGACGTCGAAGGCGAACCCGACGCCGGCCGCTGGGACGGCATGGGCAAAGACGGCTTCGCTCACACGAACCCCAGCGAACTGCTCACCCTGCCCCTGCCGACACCCACCCAGCTCGCTGCCGGCACCTTCTACCGCGCCGACGCCAACACCGTCATCCACGACACCACACAATCCACCTTCGCCGGAGCCCACTCCGACATCCGCCACCCAGAAGTCGCCGCCCTCATCATCGCCGCCGCCAACGCAGGCCCACGACCCTGATGCAGGAGGGCCCCAACGCCCTCTGGGTACGTGGGTGTCGGCTGCTGAAGGTGCCCTACCGACTGGGGCGTTGCCGCCAGGCTGACCCGAAAGCGTGTGGTTCACGCTCTAAGCCCGGTCCGGGAAATGCTGCTCGCCCGGGTGGACAGGCGTGCCACCGCGAAGCCGACGTTCAAGGACCCAGTGATTCGGGGTGCTGAGCACCGGGTTGCCGCGGGCGGGTCCCGCACCCCCCGGAGTCGCCTTGGCCACCCAGCGGCTGCTGACGTCGGTTGCCGAGGCCGAGGGCCGCATCAACCTCCGCCTCCGTGAGCGGACGCGGGTGGGGTGCAGCCGCCGCGATCACCTCGCCGAGCAGCCGGATCTCGATGGCCAGAGACAGGTCGATCAGGCTCCGCTCCTCCGCAGGGTCCCGGGCCGGCACCGACCCAGTCTGGTGCGTCGGCGCCCGCCCGACATGAGCCGTTCCGGCCCCCGCTGTCGCCAACCAAATGATGAACGGCCCACCCTGGGGTCGTTCCAGGTCCGCGTCCGGTCGGGGGCTAGGTCCCCGACCATGACCCGGCCGTGACGACAGCCACGAGCGCCGAGATCACCGGCCCCTGCGTCACCACGTACCACCGCGGCTCCGGTCAGGTTCGGGAAGCCCGACCACCTACTTCACGACGTGAGGCGGGTGGGGTAAGGGTTCACGAGGCGCACCCGAGCTGGTTCTCGACGGGTTACCGGATCGATGGCACGCCCTGCGGGCATCTCCGAATTCCGGTGGAGGCGGTCGGCATTCCGGTGGAGGCGGTCGGCGCGGACCAGCGACGCAGGACGACAGGAACGGCGGGCGCGATTGCGCACCCGATCAGGGCGCCCGCGACGACATCGACTGGATGATGAACTCCGGTGTGCACGCGGGAGTAAGCCACGAGAACGGCTGCTGTCCGCAGGGGCCATGTGGTTTCGGGTAGCAGCGCAGTGACGGCCGTCGAGAAGGCGAAGGCCGACGCGGCATGCCCGGACGGGAAGGAGGTCGATGACGGCATCTGCACGTGCCGGGGCGACGGAGCGCGACCCTCCACCCGGTCCGGACGGGGGCGACGAAGGATCTTTTTCGCTCCGAGGTTCACGACCGCGGACGTGACGGCTGCTGCGACCAGTCCGTGAGCGGCGGCCCGTCGTCCTTGCGCGTTGGTGCAGCAGAGGACGGCGGCGACGCCGACCCACAGTTTGGACTTGTCGGCTGCCCTGGAGAGGTTGGCGAAGAACGGGTCGAGAGGAGATGGTGGCGTCTCGGCTACCGCCAGGTACAGCCGCCGATCGATGGCCTGGATCTCTGTCAGCCACCGAGACACCGGGCGTCCGTCTACGGTGCGCATGCCCGCACCCTAAAGCAGCCTCTTCGCGCCAGGTCCGGACTCAACCGACCTCATGACGTCCTCTTTGAGGAGCGCCGGCGAACATCTGCCGGCTCTGCTTCCGTTTGTGCGGGGAGACGCCTGGCGGATCCCCACGATGAACGCGCTGCGAGCACTCGCGCGCTGCACCTGTGGGCTCACGGCCGGACACTGACGCGCGACAAACCCCAGCGGGTTCTCACGGTCGTCGATCTTCCCCGACGACGGTCTTCGGTGGAGTCGTAGCCACGTCAACGACAAGGAGATTCCCTGCGTATTCCCAGCCGGAGGAGTGCGGCCCGGTTAGGCGATTGTCGCGTAGCTGTTAGAGCGTGTCAGTGAGCCGTTCGGCCACGAGGGAAGACAAGCGATGAGCAAGCTGAGTGTCCAGGAGGTGTCCTCCGACGAGGGACCGCGCAGGCGGCTCCGTTCGTCGGGGCGCGAGAGACCCCGTCGCCGTCGCCGTCGGCGCCGCCTTGTCCGGACCGTGGTGCTGCTGGTGGTTGTTGCCTTGGTCTGCGTCGGGTGGTCGGTGACGACGACGTTGATGGCCCCCGGCGGGGACAGCGTGCCGGCCAAGCTCGCCGAGTGGGCCCGCGACCACGGGATGGGCGTGGTCGTGGGGTGGATGGAGACGGCGCAGTACGACCTCCACCCGCCCCAGGAGGGTGGGACCGCGGTGGTGCCCCAGGTCGCTACTGTCCCGGGCCCGGCGGGCTCGACGGCGTCGGCAGGCGGGACGACGAGCTCGAAGGTCACGGTGTCGGGGCCGCTGGTGCCTGCCCCCGTGACGTCGCCGGCCGGCACGAACATGCCCTCCGAAGGGGCCTGGCAGACCATCGAGACCGTCAACGGCACGCCCGCGATGTACGCCACCTTTGTGCGGCCGGACAGCACGCACACGTCCTACCTCGCAGGAATCGTCTCGATGGACCAGCGCCTCGTGACGTTCCAGTTGCATCCCGGCGAGGCCGACCCGGGGCCGGGCAACTGGGGCGCCTCCACCTCCGTCTTGCCGGCAGACCGCAAGAACCTGCTCGCGACCTTCAACGGAGGGTTCAAGATCAAAGACTCCCGTGGCGGCTTCTACCTGAACGGTCAGACGGCGGGCACGCTGACGAACGGTGCCGCGTCGGTGGTGTTCAGCAAGGACGGTCACATCACCATCGGCGAGTGGGGTCGTGACGCGACGATGACCCCCGATGTCGTAGCCGTCCGGCAGAATCTCAAGCTCATTGTCGCCAAGGGCAAAATTCCGGCGAACGTCGACTCCAACGTCGAGGCCAACTGGGGCGCCAGCATTGGCGGCAGCCTGTATGTGTGGCGGTCCGGCCTGGGGGTGACGGCCGACGGCCGCCTCATCTTTGTCTACGGGCCGGCGCTGTCGGTCCACACCCTCGCCGACCTGCTCACCCGTGCGGGCGTCGTGACCGGTCTGCAGATGGAGATCAACCCTGCGTGGATGTCCTTCATGTACTACCAGCAGACCAGTGACCCCGCGAACCCGACGCCGACCAACCTCCTGTCGAGCCAGGAACGTCCGGCGAACCGCTATCTGGAGCCCACCAGCCGGGACTTCATCCAGGCGTCGTCCCGGTGACCACCAAAGAGTCGGTACCGCCCAGACCCGTTCAGTGTGCCGACCTCCCGCTGTCGGGTGCGGCGGGTCTGGCGGGTCGGGATGCGGTGAGCGGGACGAGTCGGATCGCTCGGGTCGCCTTGGTATCTCGTCCGCGCGGCCCCCGGGCTGCGCTAGGGGCGGTCCTTCGAACGACTCGTCCTCGTCAATGGCCGAAGAATCTCCTCGTTCTTACGGCCCCGCTCGCGTACGGAGGGCTGGGCCCACGCGACCATCCGGTACCCCTGCTCCTCGCCGCGGCGGTCGCCTTCACGGGCGCGTCCGCGGGGGTCTATCTCGTGAACGACGCCGCGGATGCCGAGCGTGATCGGGCGCACCCCCGGAAGCGGCACCGCCCGGTGGCCAGTGGCGAGCTCGGACGACGCACCGCCGTGGTTCTGGGCATTGCGGCGATGGTGGCCGCCCTCGGCGTCGCCCTCCTGGTCGGCGACCTCGTCTTCACCCTGCTGGTGGCCACGTTCATCGTCTCCTCGCTGGCCTACTCGGCCGGTATGAAGCAGGTGCCGGTCCTGGAGATCGCGGTGGTCGCGTCCGGCTTCCTGCTGCGTGCGCTCGGGGGAGCCGCAGCCAGCCACATCCCCCCGTCGTGGTGGTTCATGGCGGTCTGCACCTTGGGTGCCCTGCTGGTCGTCACGGCCAAGCGAACCAACGAGCGCGCGGTTCTCGGCGCCGGAATGGCAGCACGGCACCGTCCTGCGCTGGCTGCGTACTCCCGGCGGGGGCTGCGCTGCGCCACCCTGGTGTTGGCCATCGGGCTGCTCGGGTGCTACCTCGCGTGGGCGCTGGCCCAGCATCCCCAGTCGTCGGCGAGCCTTGAGGTGCTCACGGTCGCGCCGCTGGCAGCCGCGGTCGTCCGGTTCGACGTGCTGGCCCTTCGTCCGCAACCGGTGCGCGTCGAGGACCTCCTGCTCACGGACCGGCTGATGTTGGGGTTCGAAGCCCTCTGGCTGGCGCTCTTCGTCGTTGCGAACATGGTGCCGTGACCTCGCTGACCGCGCTCCCCCTGACCCGCTTGCGAGGCTGGGCTGGGGCCGGGGCGGACGGGTCCCGCGCCTATGTCATCGATTCGCACGAGGTGACGAACGCAACGGCCGTGGCCCGCGCCATCGCTGAGCGTCCACCTCGCGGGGTGCTGGCCCGGGGTAGCGGCTGCAGCTATGGTGACGCCGCACTCAACGGCGGCGGCGTCGTCCTGTCCCGCCCCGGGGGCCATCAGGTGCGGGTAGACCCGGCCTCGATGACGCTGCGGGCCGGCGCGGGCGCGACGTTCACCGAGCTGCTCCAGGCCTGCGTGCCGCATGGACTAGCCCCAGCCGTCCTACCCGGCACCCGCCATCTCACGGTCGGCGGGGCCGTGGCCGCTGACGTTCATGGTAAGAACCACCGCACCGACGGCAGCCTCGGCTCGTGGGTCGAGTCGTTCGAGCTGGTGACCGGTGACGGGCAGGTCCGCTCGGTCGACCGGGAGAGCGACCTTGACCTGTTCCGCGCCACGGTGGGCGGGATGGGGATGACGGGTGTGCTCACTGAGGCGAGCGTGCGGCTCGCACCGCTGCTCACCAGCCATCTCGACGTCGACACCACCCGGGAGGCAGACCTCGATGCGGTGCTCGCTCGGCTCGAGGGCGCGCAGACCCGGTATGCCGTCGCCTGGGTGGACGGGACGGCCACCGGGCGGCGCCTGGGCCGCGGCGTGGTCGACCTGGCGGACGCCGCCCCCGCGGACGACGACCCTCCGGCGTACCACCCAGCACGGGCGCCCGGGGTGCCCTCTTCGCCCGCCGCCCTGGTCGGACACGTCGCCGCGAAAGCCTTCAACAGCGCATGGTTCCACGCCGCTCCCCGACACCGACGAGGGCCGGTCAGCTTCAACGCCTTCTTCCACCGGCTCGACACCCTCTCGGGGTGGAACCGCAGCCTCGGCCCCTACGGGTTCCTGCAGTACCAGTTCGTCGTCCCGCCCGACGCGAGTCAGGTCCTGGCGTATGCCCTTGAGCGAGTCTCCACGGCACGCACTCCCTGCTTCCTGGGCACCGTGAAGCGGTTCGGGCCGGGCAACGGGAACCCCCTCTCGTTCCCCATGGAGGGCTGGTGCCTGGCGCTGGACATCGCGTTGAGCCCTCACGACCCCACCCTCGCCCCCTTGCTGGACCGGCTCGACCGCGTCGTCGCCGAGGCCGGGGGACGGGTCTACCTGGCCAAGGACGGACGGCTACGACAGGACTGCTTCCGTGCCATGTACCCGCAGGTCGATGCCTGGCAGAAGACCAAGGACCGGGTCGACCCCTGCGGGGTCTTGAGATCCGACCTCGGGCGGCGGCTGGGGCTTCACCGATGATCGACGCTCATGGTCGACCCGGGCGCGTGCTGCTCCTCGGCGGGACCAGCCAGCTTGGACTTGCCATCCTGGACGCCCTGCCTCTGGCGCCGGACGCCGAGGTGGTCCTGGCTGGACGGGACCTTGAGCGGATGCGGGAAGTCGGTGCCACGCTGGCGTACCACGTGACCACCATGGCCTACGACGCCACGACCCCGCAGTCGCACGAAGCGCTCGTCGCGTCCGTCGTCGACGGAGGCGACATCGACCTCGTCATCTCGGCCGCCGGGATCCTCACCCCGCAGAACCGGCTCGACCTCCACCCCGACGAGGCCGCGGCGCTGATCGACACCAACTTCACCGGGCATGCCGTCACCCTCATCGCGGCAGCAGCTGCCCTTCGCCGGCAAGGCTCCGGCACCCTCGTCGTCCTCTCCTCGATCGCCGCCGTCCGACCTCGCCGGTCAAACTTCGTGTACGGCGCGGCCAAGGCCGGCCTCGACGCCTTCACCCGCGGCCTTGCCGACTCGCTGACCGGCACCGGGGTGCGCGTGATCCTGGTACGCCCAGGGTTCGTCATCGGCCGAATGACCCACGGGATGGCCCCCGCTCCGCTGGCCACGACTCCGGAGAAGGTCGCCCAGGCCGTAGCACGGGCGTATGCCCGGTCGGCTCGCCGCGGTCTGACCGTCGTGTGGGTACCGAACCCACTCGCGGCGGTCGCGATCGGGATGAAACTTGTCCCCCCCGGCATCTGGAAGAACATTCGTTCATAGATCCCCGTCGTCGACCACATGACCGCCGCCAGGTCAAGCGTCTACACCTCAGCCGGCAGCCTGGATCCCGACGGCGTTCACCCTGTCGCGGAAAAACGTGCGCCTCCGCGACAGCTCATCTATATGACCGGCAGCCTCGTTCACCGGGACCTGCACCATGAAGACATTGCTCGACACGCGCGGCGACGAAGATCGTCTGTAAGCCCATTGAGTACTCGACGTCACTCAGGGGCAAGACTCCATCGCCGCAGTTGCAGGCGGATCCCCATGAATATGTTCGGTCATGCGCAGAGCAGACCAGGTGGAGCATGGCCCACATCCAGGGTGCAAAGCCCTCCGCTACGGGTGACCTGACGCAGGCCTCATTCGCGGCCCACCTTGCTACGAGCTGGGCTGGGCGACTCGCTGACGAAGGGACGCCTGAAGTGCACGAACCATCTGGTCGGTTGAGCAGCTCAAAGCACAGGTGAGCGCCGACCGTATTCGGTCATCCTCCAACGGCACGCCACAACCGGATTCCCACTTCAGGTATGTGCGCAGCGACACATGCACCGACGTCGCGACCTCGGCCGGGCTCTGCCCCGACGCGAGCCGCAGAGCCCTCAGGTCAGCCCCGTCCGGCAGGAGGAGAAGCTGCATCGGTTTCACCCCCAATGCCTCAGCTATCGCCACAATAATCCGGGCCGTCGGCTCCGCGGCGCCACGCTCGAAACCCAGGATGCGTTCGCCGGCCTCAATGCGGACCAGGCGAGCCAGCTGGTGGTGGGTGAAGGCACTGGCCAGCCGCGCCCGGAGAAGGGCCTCACCGTCGAAGCGCGCAGGCACGGTCTGAGAATACCGAAACAGCCGCCCAGGTCGCCCATGCCGTAGCTCCCCGGCTGCTGCGTCGGCGACGTGCAGCAGGAACTCAGCGGCTGCCGAGGAGACCTCGTCTACCTTTCCCGACGTTCTCTACCAACGGTGTTCACGACGGCGGACGTGAAGTGGCTCAGCAGGCAGACGGCGAGGTCGTGGTGTGACGTGTCAGAAGGGAAGCCACTCCTTGGCGTCGTGGAGGTCAGTACCAGTTGAAGGCCTGCTCGTGTGCCCACGCGGCCTGTGGGTTGCCGTAGCGGGTGGTGATGTAGGAGAGTCCCCAGCTGACCTGGGTGGCCGGGTTGGTGCGCCAGTCCGGGCCGGCAGCGGCCATCTTGGCGGCGGGGAGGGCTTGCGGGATGCCGGTCGCCCCGGAGGTGCTGTTCACGGCAGCGGGGTTCCAGCTGGACTCTTGAGTCCACAGGGCGTCCAGGAACGGCCATTGGGTGTCTCCCCACAGACGGTCGACGCTCTGGCGGGCGGCCGCGCGGATGGACCCGCTGGTGTCCACCGTGACCATGCTGGTCAGTGGGCGGGTCGCACCGTAGTAGTCCCAACCGGGGCCGAGGGTGTCGAACCGAACGGTCGCGCCCGTGTGGGGAGCATCCAGGAACTGTCCCCCGCCGACGTAGAGGCCTACGTGATGAATGCCGGCCTCGGTCGGGCCGAAGAACACGAGGTCCCCGGGCTGAAGTCCGTTGGGAGACAATACCGCCCATTGTTTGGTGGCCTCGAACTGCTCGTACGCGTTGTGGGTGAAGCCCACTCCGACCTGCCGGTAGGCCATCATCGTCAGCCCGGAACAGTCGAAGCTCTCGGGGCCCGAGCCGGCCCACAGGTACGGCTTCCCGAGCTGACTCTCGGCATAGCTCAGCAGGCTGGCCCCCGCGTGACCCGGACCGACGACCCCGTAAGCGATACCCACGTAGTTCGTGATCCCGCTGGCGACGACGGCGTCACCGGCCGCCGTCCAGGAACCATCGGCGGCCTGCAGACCGGAGGCGATCAGCGACCCCGGCAGGGTCAGCACCCGAAGGTTAGCGGTGCGCTTGACCAGGCCCTCGTACTGCTGACCGTCAGCGGCCCCGGCGGCTGCCGAGAGGCTCGGCTTCACCGCCCGGACCCAGAGCACCGGCGTCTGGGCCAGCACCGTGGCAACAGTGGAGGCCTGTTCGACGGCCGGGTTGTCGATGGCGACGATGACGAGGTCCGGGTGGGAGGCCGCGGCGGCGGTCGACACCTGGGTAGCCAGGTCGTGGTCGGGTCCGCTCAGCACGTCGGCGGAGGCGATCTGGCCAGGGAACCCGGCGCCGGTCAGCAGAGACTGCAGGTTGCTGCGGATGGCCGCGGTGGCGTGGTCGGTCACCACCAGGACCGTGACCGGAGGCCCGGGTGCCGAGTCGGTCGTCGGCGCAGGAGCCGTAACGGGCACAGCCGGTGGCTGGTGCAGTCCCGCCATGACCGCCGGAGAGAAGGCCGTGGTTCCCGGCAGGGTGAGGGCCGGGCAGGTGACGGGCAGGGCATGCACGTCGATCTGGTTGCCGACCGCCCATGCCTGCAGGGCGGGCATCACGCATACCGGCGCGGCGACGTCGGGGACATCGATCCCGAACGTGATGCCACCCGGCCCGGCCGACCCGAGAGCCTGCCCCGCGACAACCTTCGCGCCCGGCGAGGCCGCGACCGTTCCCAACCCTGCGAGGCGATAGGTGCCGCCGTCATCCCCGGACAGGACAAGCTGACCAGGCAGCACACTGCTGACCGTGCCCGCCGTCGGCGCGACGACCTGTGTCCCGGCATCCACCGCAAGCGCCGCGGTCGGCGCCATTCCTTCCAGCCAGGACGGATGCTGTGCCAGCAGGCCGGCGTCCACCGGCAACCGGTAGCTTCCATCGCCCGCGGGAACCGGTGACGAACTCCTCCCCACAGGGCCGACACCGACCCCGGTCTCGCCGGGGACCACGCGAGCACTCGTCGGCTTGGACGCTCCTGGCGCCGGACCTTGACTACGTGGTGCCGCCGGGACGGCCGTCGCCGTGACGCTCGTCGGTGTGGAGTCTGTCGGCGTCGCCGAGGCCGTGGTCGCCGGGGTCGTCGCGTTCGTGGTGGCTGTCGGAGCCACGGTGGGGGTGGTCGTCGGCGTGCTGGCCGTCGGAGCCGCGGTCGGGGTAGTCGTCGGAGTCACGGCGGGGGGGGTCGTCGGCGTAGTGGCTGCCGGAGTCGCGGTCGGGGTGGCCGTCGGCGTACTGGCTGCCGGAGTCGCGGTGGTGGGGGCCGCCGGAGTCGCCTTCGGGGCGGTCGTCGGCGTACTGGCTGCCGGAGTGGCAGTCGCGGGGGCCGTCGGAGTCGTGGTCGTTGATGTGCTGGCTGGAGCCGAAGCCTGGGTGGGCGGGTGGGCAGCAGCTGCGCCCGTGTTACCGGTGGGGGCAGCCACGCTCACCGTCATGACGACGGTGGCCGTCGTGGGCGCCGGACCGGGCTCGGCGGCCGACGCGCTGCCGACGGCCAGCCATCCGGTGGCGAAGACCAACACCGCCAACGCCGCAGCGCCCCGAAGTCTCTTTCGGGCCACTGATGCGGTATGCCGCTGACGTTGCCCAGCCGAGGACTGGCCAGAGGATCCGCGGGTCTGCACCGTTGCTCGAGAACTCCACCGCGCGGCGATCAATTGGGCCATCGGGCCCCCCTATACGCATGCTAGAAGCCCTCAGGCTCCCAGACGCGAGATGCGTCAGTACCCACTTCCCGAAGATTCGGACCAGGGTGTGGCTGTCGGTACCACCCCGCCGCGTCGCGGGGATGTCCACCTGCCTCACACCACCACAGGAGGGGGACCGGTGGCGCCGGGCTGGCGGCCCGGGCATCCTGCCGGTGGTGCGGCACGACCACTCCGACGTCACGCGCCAAACAGGACGCAGCTGACCGATCACGGCCAGCAGCAGCATCAGATGCCGGCCCCCGTCCCGGCACGGCAGGTCCAGCAGGTCCTCGTGTAGCAGCTGCGCCACGACGCCCGGTTCTGAGAACGCGGCGACCGTGTCGATGATCAGGTGACGCTCCCCGGACGGCGTCGACGCCACGGCGTGCAACAGGCGATCCAGCTCCGCCCGGTCCCGAGGCGGCGGCAGAGGCAGTGTCGGCGACTCCACCGGGGCTGGCGAGAGCGGAACCGGGGTGGGTCGCTGCTGCCGCCGGCACCATCCATGAGGGCCCCCCTTGGTAACCGTCGCCACCCGCGACGTCATCTCAGCGTGCTCCCCTCACCCCTGCCAGGGCAGAAGAACGCCTCATCACGGGGGCGGGGTCGCTCCATCAACGGGACTGACGCGTTTGCAGGCGCAGCCGTTGTCGGGCCCAGGCTCCGACGACTCGTCCTTGAGCGCTGTCGGTTGCCGAGGGGCCGGCGAGGGGGCCGCCGGTCCGGGGCAGCCTTGGTGGTGGGAAGGAGCCGCCTGCGCTCAGTAGTAGTGCTTACGGCCACCGACGGCGCGGCCGGCCATGCCGAGGGCCATCAGGATCAACCCGATCACCAGGACCACGATGCCGATGGTCCACAGGATCGGGATGCTGGCGATGAAGCCGATCACGAGCAGGATGACGCCGAGGATGATCATGCGAAGCTCCTTGTGCTCGGGGACGGTGACGGGCTGCTGCGGCGGCCCCCCGTCGACGATGCCATTATCGCACCGACGACCGCCCTCGGCACGCTCTCGCTGTTGCCCGTCTGCGCTTCCTTGCGGGTCGGGACGCCGTGCACCTCGGCCTCCGTCATCACGGCGTGCAGCGCCACGTCGATCCGCTGTCCCGGGTCCCGTGGCGCTCAGTGATGCGAGCGACGCGGTCACGGCGGGTCACGGCGGGCGGACCTCGATCCTCCGGGCCGCGGCCTGGACGGCCTAGATCATCAGGCGGCCGGGCCGAGGCGGGCCTTGGGGTCGAGCCCCGTCTGCACGCGGTGTTGGAGGGCGACCGACTCAGCCTCACGCTCGGGCAGGAACCCCGAGTCCCAGCCGCAGTCGTGGCAGACCATGACCGCGCGATGCCCCAGGTGGACGACCTCCACAACGTGAGGGTGGCAGGTCACCGCCGCATGGTGATGATCCCGCCGGTGCGCTGCCGCTGCCGTGCATGCTCCCACCAGCGCCGCACTCTCCTCCGCGCTATACCGGTGCATGTCTCCCCTCCGGTGATTCCTAACCGCCATCCATCCTGGTCAACACTCTGCGCCCTCGCGCCCATCCCCCGCAGCAGGACGCGCTAACAACAGAGGCCCCCTGAGTTGACCTAAATACCCATCCCCCGCTGGTCGCATCCGCGGCCCGGCTCAGCCGGGCCGGCGTCAGGATGAGCTCCGGCGCGCCTGCCTCGCAGACCTCACGGAGCTAGCCCGCCCACGCCGGGGTCCACCGCAGCCCGCTCAGGAGGGTTCGGGTGGCGTCCAGGGTTGCCCTCGGGGCGGCTCCGGTGCCAGAGGGCACGCCTGCGGTCAGCCGGGAGGCGGGATGCCGCGGGCCGCAGGGAGCCAAGGCGCCAGAGCATCCCGGGGTGACAACCGGGCGCCCGGAGCACCAGTCGGCGACCCGCCGCGGGGCGTACAGGAACATCCACTAGAGCGGAGTCGCGGCGCGGCCACCCGGCGCTGAAGGTCCGGAGCACACAGCACCCCCGGACACGAGCGGGGGTGCTGCGTCTTCAGGCCATGAAGGGAGGCTCAGGCCAAGCGCGGACGTCGTCCTGCACGCTGGCGGAATCGGCGGCCGGCTCATACCCCAGCTCCGCGGCCGCGCCGCTCATGACAGACCTCGTCAGACCGTCTGCGGCCTCACGGGGAGGGGGCCGGCTCACCGTTGTCGTCGACGTGGCCCGGCTCGGCGGGAACCGGGGCCTCCGCGCTCTGCTGCGCCTCCGGCTGCTCCGCCTGCCCAGCAGCGTTGGCTGCCGCCGGAGTCTGGTTTCCGCCGAACTGGGCGCGGATAGCCTGCTCGCCCTGCTCGACCTGACCGGCATACTGGCCGCCGGTCTTCTCGTCGAGCAGGTCGCCGCCCTTCTTGAGGCCTTGGTCCACCTGGTCAGGGTGCTCGGCTGCCAGCTGCTTGATCTTGTCGAAGTCCATCTGGTCTCCCTGGATATCTGGGCCGCCACGCCGACATGGGACGTCACCGACGATCTGGCGCACGGATGAGCCGTGCACGTCATCCCTACCGCGGGCCTCCGCGGACCGCAACTAAAGGCATGAGGCCGAGCCCCGCCCCATCGACGAACTCCACCGTCTTTGCCTGAACCGGCCTCGCCCCGGGGTCACTGCCAGGGCTGATCGCCGCGAGTCGTCAGCAAGCCGGGCTGGCCCGGGGGCTCGGCGCATCAGGGACGGCGACGGCATGTTCCGATCCGGGCGGGCGCCGGTGACGTTGGTCAGTCGCTGGACCGCTCGTACGAGGAGCAGCGTGACCAGAGATCTGAACGCACCCCCCCACCGCATTGGCCGACCCACCGCCGATGCACGACGCTCTCCTGAAGGACGCGTTCACATGCCGACTATCCCCGAGCTGGGCCCCCATAGGTACCTTGCCCCGGCCGGCAGGGTCGGCCAGGCGGCGATGAGGACGAACGCGATACCCACCACGGCCACCGCGGTGGGTATTCACCCACCCGGCTGGCGCGGTGGCAGCCGGGCACCGGCAACAACAGCGGACGTCTGCTCCCACCAGCGTGGTCGGCGGTCGCCCAGAAGTCCGCACCTCTTGCTTCTGACCGAACCGACCGGGACCCTGTGGTGTGGTCCACCACGAGCACGACATCGAGATAAGAAACAGACCGGAGCCCGGCATCAGCGCAATCCCCCAGCCCGATGAGCGCCACGATGCCCAGCCGGCCGGTCGGGGTCGGACCGTGCGTCCGGAGGTGATCGTCTTCGACGTCAACGAGACCCTCTCCGACATGTCACCGATGGCGCAGCGCTTCACCGACGTCGGGGCTCCCGCTCATCTCGCCGCGACCTGGTTCGGCTCGCTGCTACGCGATGGCTTCGCCCTGACCGCGACCGGCGCCAACCCCGCCTTCGCAGACCTGGGCGCCGAGGCACTGCGCACTATCCTCCCCGCCCATGTCGACGACGTGGGCGACGCCGTCGAGCACATCATGTCGGGGTTCGCCAGCCTTCCCGTCCATCCGGACGTCGTCGAGGGAATCCGGGCCCTGCGCACCCTGGATATCCGGGTCGTCACGCTCAGTAACGGCTCCACCGCCGTCGCGCAAGGCCTCTTCGACCGCAACGACATCGCCGACTGCTTCGAGCAGCTGCTATCCGTGGATCAGGCGGCGCTGTGGAAGCCAGCCGAACCGGCGTACGCCTACGCCCTGAAGGCCTGCGCGTGTCAGGCGTCCGAGGCGATGCTCGTCGCGGTTCACCCCTGGGACATCCACGGCGCCCACCACGCCGGTCTGGCCACGGCATGGATCAACCGCGACGGTGGCCACTACCCCACCTACTTCGCCGCCCCCGACCTGGAAGCCACCTCCGTGATCGATCTCGCCGCGCAGCTCGGCGCCGTCGCCAGCTAACCGGCCAACACGACCGGGGTGACCCGAAGTCCCGCCGATGCCATCACGCTCCGCTGGTGTCATGTCGTGCCGGTCGTCGTCGCCCCCGGGAAGGTCGGTCGCCTGATAGGGGACTGGCACGGATCGGGATAGCACCGGATCGGGCCCAGATGAACGACCGAACCGACCCGGGGCGCCATGCGACATGGAACTCGGTGGCCCGACGAAACTGCCCCGACCCCCGCGGACTGCCCACCCGAGATCTGGACAGGGTCAGCGTCATCGACGGCCCTGGGCACATGGTCGTCGTCGACCCGCCTCCGTTAGCCGGCGTGCTGGACGACAGCAGCCAGCCGGCGGGTCAGCTCCAGAACTCGTCGGAGGCGAACAGGTCGTAGTGGTGTTCCCACACCTCGCTCACCTGGCCGTCCGAGACTCGCCACAGCAGGACGTTGCGGTCCTCGAGGGTGCGGTCGCCGCGGTGCGCATGGGCGGTGTGGAAGGACGTCGTGTATTCGCCGTCCGCCGCGACGGCGTGCAGCTCGGCTGCGAAGCTGCCTGCGGACAGTTCAGCAATGCGTCCGAGGAAGCCCAGCACGCTGTCGACGCCGTGGTACTCCCCGACGAGCTGACTGCGCCGGCCGGGACTGTGCCAGACGGCGTCGTCGGTGAAACCGGCCTTCAACCCGGCGAGGTCGCCCTCGGCGAAAGCCCGGTAGAGCCCGCGGATCAGTTGTTCTGGCGAACCGTCCATGACCGTGCCCGTCCCTCTCCCTGACGTCGCGCTGCCCGCACGGGACGGCCCAGGCGCCGCAACGCAACGGAAAGCACCTTTTAGAGTTGCCCAACCTCCGGTGGGTGTCAATGTGGCTGCGGCGGTCCGCCGTGAGTGACGTGCTGGGCCGGTTCACGACCGTCGCCGACGGTGGCACCGTGTCGAACGACGCACAGCGGCAGGCGCTTCTCACCTCCGCTGGCCCGACGAACGTCTCGACCGTCGCCGACGCCGACCAGGCGTTCCAGGAACAGCCTTCCGATGGGAGCGTCTAGCCTCCGACGGTCGTCTGTGCCTGTGCCCGACGAGCCCGTCGTCACCATTCAGACGCGTCGCGAGCTGGCCGTGGGAATCCGTGCGAACGGACCCGAGGTGAGCATCGAGGTCGACGATCGCGATGCGGTGCTGGCCAAGGCCTGCGAACTCGGCGGGCGGGCGTCATGGAGCGATCGTCGATCCCGGGGGAGGCGACCGGGCCTTCCGGCCGGACCCCCCGAAACGTGGTGGCGTCATCAGATCGTCGTGACCGCCGCGCTCCTGACCAACCGGCTCACCCGCACCCCGCTCGGCCACGGCGGGAACCCGAACACGGTCACCCACGGGCGGCGCCGGTTGACTCTCGAGGTTGGTCGCGGCGAGACCGGAATGGCATGTGAGCCGTTCTCGGGTCACCAGCCATGAGGACCCGCACGGCGTACACCACGATGGAGGAGCTTCTCGACACGGGGACGGCTTCCGATGTCCAGCAGCGGCCTCTACCTCGTCGCAATCAGCACGTCCGTGAACGGCGAAGGTGGCTGGCGTCAATCGGGACCCGTGGAGGGGTCAGCGGTTCCGTTGCCGGTATAGCCACGCTTCGGTTCGGCGTTCGGTGTGCTCGACGTCGAGCTGGCGCAGGATGTGCTCGACAGCGGCGAGTACAGAACCCTGAAGCATCCACAGGTCGGGGCGCTGACGGGGGTCGACGTCGATGAGCATGAGATCGGTGACGACGGCCCTGGTTTCCCGCACGATTTCTAACGTGTGGCCGTAGGTCTCGTTGATGTCCTCGCTGCGGTGGGGTCCGTACTCGGCGTCGATCAGGTCGGCGAAGGACCGCAGTCCGTGAGCCAGGTCATCGAGGACGACCGCGAAGGCCCGTCTCAAGTCGCCGGCACCGTGCTGGTCGTCCTCGTCACCCGTCGGGGGCCGCTGGTCAGCCAGGACGGCGAGGAGGGAGCGTTCGGCGGCGAGGGCCTGCTCCAGGCGGCGGACCGCGTCGCGAAGCCCGGGATGAATGATCGGATGGGTGAGGGCGAGCGGGTTGAGCTTGCGACCTTGCTCGATCGCGGCGACCGAGGCCGCAGCCGCGTGGCTCTCCCCGCTGATGTGCTCAGCCCAGGTGATCCAGGCGCTCACCTCCTCAGGGTGGGGGGTTCGGCTGGCGAGGGTGAGGGCGACCTCGTCGAGCAAGCCCGCCTGAGACCGGGCTACGGCCCGCACCGCGTCGCGGGCCCGGGTGTTGGGGATGGTGACGGGCAACAGCAGACTGAACCCGATCCCGACGAAGGTGCCGATGAAGGTGTTGACGACGCGCACCTCGGCCGCCAGCTCCGGCGAGGAGACCGCGAGGATGAGCATCGCGCTGATCGGCGCCTCGAGAGACTGCTCGCCGAGCCGGAGCAGCTTGGCCAGCACCAGAGAGGCCGTGATGACGACGCCGAGGCTCCACCAGGACAGGCCGATCGTGCTGGCCAGCCCGACCGCGACCAGCACACCGGTCAGGACCGCTCCTACGCGGACCAGGCCCATGCGCAGAGTCCCGACCGTCGACGCCTGCACAACCAGTAGTGCGGTCAGCGGTGCGGTGAGGTCGACGATCCCCGGTGACAGGGTGTTGGCGACGAGGTACGACACGACCGCGGCGACGGTCAGGCGGGAGATCTGCGCCGATGCCGGTCGGAGCCGGGCCGGCACCTGGGACCATGCCGTCGGCCACGAGGGCCAGACCCACCACACCACGCGACGCACGCGGGAACCCCACCGCAGCCGGGCCTGGCGAAGGTCCCATCGCCGCACCACCACCGTCACCCTCAACCTTCACCAGGGGACCCCCACCGTCTTCCCGCGCGACCACTCTATGAGGGCGGCCAGGACCATCAGCGGCGACACACACCTCCGCATGCCGGGGTGGTCGCGCTGGGCGATTCCGGGTTGGGCTGACCGACCCACGAGACTCTGACCGCCGCTCGGAACGGGTGGCATGGTCACCGGGTACAAGGCCGCCGGCCGGTACCTGCACCGATGGCGAAGTCGACGGGCTGCCGACATCCGTCAACATCGAAAGCCTCACCTGACACGACCAGGCGGCGTTCAAGGCCACCGGGAAACCAGCTGACGAGGGTCGACGGCCGGTCCCCCCGACCGACCAACTCCGGTCCCAGGCTATGACTCCGTGGTGCATCGCCGCGGAGTCCGCCAACGCGACCGGCTGGCCGATCACGGACTGGATCGCCGACCGCGTCCTCGCCTCCCCGGCCCCGTCAACGACGACAGGTGGGCGCTACAGCAGATCGCGTCCGACGTCCTCGGCACGGCGTCCGCGGCGAAGGTCGACGGGTCGGACCTCATGCCGACCAAGGTCGGCGCGGGCAAGGCCTGGCCCGAGCCGACCACATGGATCTCCGGTCAGCACGACCTCGCCACCGCACTCAACACCATCGACGCCAGCTTCCCGAGGTCCAGCTGACCTCGGCTCCCACTCCATCTCGGCGCGCGGGGACGACACCCCGCCGACTCGGATGATGTCTCAGGCCGGAGGCACCATCGAGCGAGCGGTCCCCCGGGCCTGGGTTCACTCGCTCCACGCGTCGGTGACCGGGGCCGGCGTACCGGACTGGGCGGGCGCGGTGCCCGTCAAGGCCCTCAGCGTGGCGTACAGGCGGTAGTGGTCGAGGTGCTCGTCGTACCGTCCGGGCCGCACGTGCGCTCCGGCGATGATGGTCGTGATCTGGTTGTCCTGGCTGTTGTCGTCTTCGTCGAAGGTCAGCACGAGCATGCTGTTGTGGCGTTGGGCCCAGGTGACGTACGGGTCCAGGTGGTCGGCCAGCCAGGTGTCGCCGGTGGAGACGCTGCCGTCGTGCATGTCGTCCTCGAGGTCGGGGATGACGAACGCGATGGTGGGCAGCGTGGTGAAGTCGGTGGGGAACGCGGTGAACGGCTGGTTCACCGTCGCCGGTAAGGAGGCGAAGTTCACCCATGGGGCGTGCTTGCGGGCGTACCGGTCGCTGCCGCAGACCGGGTCGCCGGCGGTGGGCAGCCCCTCGGAGTAGCCGGTGAAGGTGCGCCCAGCTCGAGTCAGGTCGGCGGCCAGGTTGGGCCCGGTCAGGGTCAGCGGGCAGGCGTCGCTGGTCACGCCCTGGGTGGAGCCGGTGAAGAGGGCGAGGTAGTTCGGCTCACTGGGGTGAGCGACCGCATAGGAGCTGGTGAAGAGGGCCCCGCGTCCGGCCAGAGCGTTGATGTAGGGGGCCTGCGGGTTGCCGGTGATGTCGGCGGCGGAGTGGTTCTCCATCACCACCACCACCACGTGGTCGGGCCCCGGCATACCTGCTGCGGTCGTCGGCTGGGTGTCGGGCGGAGGGACCCCGGTCCCGTCGGTGGTGGTGCCCGGTGGGGGCCCCTCGCTCCCCGGGGTGGCCGACGAGCAGGCCCCGGCGGTGGTCGCCAACGCCGCCGCCACGGCGGCCCGCAGAACCAGGTGGGAACGATGAGGGCTGCGGCGGCCGTTGGTGGCCGCCGCAGACGTGGCGCGGGTGGCAGGCAGGGGGCGTCTCGTCAGGCGTCGCGTCGCCGCAGCGTGACGGCGGCGACGGCCAGGACGACGGCGGTGTAGCCAACGAAGAGCGCGAAACCGGTCCACGGGTCCAGCAGGGTGGGGTCCGGGCGGACATGGAAAATTCCTTGCCCGGCGGTGCTGGGGAGGTACTTGTTGATCGGGTCGGACCAGGACGTCGGCAGGAACCGCACGATGATGGGCAGGACGAGCAGGATGCCGAAGAGGGTGGAGATGCCGCCCGCAGTGTTGCGAAGCAGCGCTCCGAGGCCGAGGCCGAACAGCCCGACCACGGTCAGGTACAGCGCAGCGCCGAGGACGGCGCGCAGCACGCCCGGGTCGGCCAGGCTGGCCTGCAGATCCTTCGCCGACAGGATGCGTTGGCCGACGAGGAAGGCGACGAGGCACGCGGGCGCGGTGATGACAAAGGTGACCGCTCCGTAGACGACCGTCTTGGCCCAGAGCACCGGCAGCCGGGTGGGGACGGCCGCGAAGGTGGCCCGGATCATGCCGGTGGCGTACTCCCCGGAGACGAACAGGACACCGAGGACCCCGACGGCGAGCTGCGCGAGGAAGATCCCGCTGAGGGTGCGGCTGGTCGGGTCGAAGGCGGCCGCCGCGCCGGGCTCCGGGGGCGGCCAGTGCGAGACCGTGACCAGCGGGACGAGGACGGCCAAGCCGACGATGCAGCCGACGGCGGCGACCTGGGACGCCACGGTCGAGCGCAGCGAGCGCAGCTTCGTCCATTCCGAGAGCATCACCCGGCTCTGGCTCACGTGCCGGTCCCCGGGCTCACGCCGCTCACGCCGCGCATGCCGGCGATGCCGGCTCCGGCTGCCGGGCCACCCGGCTCATCGGACCGGCTCCATCGTCTCGTGCCGGGCCGGGGCGGTGGATCCCGCGGGTCCGCTGCCGTGGTACTCGACCGCCTCACGGGTCAGGTCCATGAACGCCTCCTCCAGCGAGACCTGCTGGGCGGTGAGCTCGAGCAGCGTGACCCCGGCTGCGCCGGCGAGGATGCCGATCTCGTCGGTGGTCATTCCGGTGACCTGCAGCGCGCCGCCGTCGAGGAGGGTCACTGCCGCCGGCCGCCGGTCCAGCAACGACCGTAGGGCGGCCACATCCGGCGTCCGCACCCGCACCGAGTTGCCGGAGGCCCGGGCGATGATGTCGTCGACGGACGTGTCCGCGATCAGCCGGCCCCGGCCGATGACGATGACGTGCTCAGCCATCTGGGCCATCTCGCTCATCAGGTGGGAGGACACGAAGACCGTGCGGCCCTCGTCCGCCAACCCCTTCAGCAACGTGCGGATCCAGCGGATGCCCTCCGGGTCGAGGCCGTTGACCGGCTCGTCGAGGATGAGGGTGCGCGGGTCCCCCAGCAGGGCGGAGGCGATCCCCAGCCGCTGTCCCATGCCGAGGGAGAACCCGCCGACCCGCTGGCTGGCGACCTCGGTCAGGCCGACCAGCTCGATCACCTCGTCGACGCGACGCCGGCCCATCCCGCACGTCTGGGCCAGCGCCAGCAGGTGGTTGAACCCGGATCGTCCCGGGTGGATCGACCGGGCCTCCAGCAGGGCGCCGACCTCGCTCAACGGGTCGCGGAAGTCGGCGTAGCGGCGGCCGTTGACCGTCACCGAGCCGGCCGTGGGGCGGTCCAGGCCGACGATCATCCGCATCGTCGTCGACTTCCCGGCGCCGTTGGGGCCGAGAAAGCCCGTGACCATTCCCGGCTGCACGGTGAAGGTCAGGTCGTCGACGGCGACCTTGTCGCCGTAGCGTTTGGTCAGCCCGCGGGCCTCGATCGTCATGGTGCCCTTTCCGAGGTTCACCTGCACCGGTCGGCCGGACATCCTCCGCACGGACCTCGGCTCACCCGCGCATGCACCGTATATCCGCGGTGCTGAGGGCACGCTGAGAACGGACCCTCCCTGCCGACCCAGCCGTCAGACCGGGCTGCCAGCCGTGGTCGCCGGCTGACTCGCGACGGCGTCTGCGGTGGCCTCCACTTCGAGGAGCGAGTCGGTGCGGCGCTCAGCCTCGTAGGCGGGGAAGCCCCCGCGCAGGCCGAACAGGTGTTTGGTCCACAGCAGGTAGCCGACCGCGAACAGGTTGATGGCGAGGGCGGCGACGCGCAGCCAGGTGAGCTTGGCGACGATCTCGTGCACTTCCAGGGGAATGAAGATGGCGGTGCCGACGACGGCGACGTACTCGCCCCAGCGCTTCATCAGCCACAGCCCCAGCGCTTCGGTCAGTTCGAGCAGCCCGTATGCGAGGACGCCCACCGTCACCAGGAGCAAGGTGGAGGAGCTGATGGCCAGCAGCTTCTCGACCGCGTTCACTGGTCCGGTTTCGTTGAGGTCCACGCCCAGGCGGTCGGCCAGCGGCACCAGCGCCGGAAGGTATGACTCGAAGACCTGCTGGAGCGCTCCACGCGCTCCGCTGAACCGCCACAGACCGTAGGCGAGCCCGACCAGGGCCAGGCCCCGCACGAGCCGTTCCAGCGCCAGAAGCCTCAGGACGACCGCGTCACGGAGCGCTCGTCCGCGACGCACCACCGGAGCCTCGTCCGCGGGCCCGGAGCCGCGCGCCGGACCGGGAACGTATGCGCCGCATCGCAGACAACGCCAGGCCGGCCCCGCCGGCGTGTCCGTTCGTAGCCGCTGGCGCAGATCTGGCTCCGCGGGGGCGTACGTCGCATGGCCTCGAAGGCCGCAGGATCGCAGCTCCCAGCTGAAGTTCGCGAACGGCCTCTCCACCACGCAAGACTAGGTTCCAGGGCCCCCCGCCGCTCCCGATGAACCGTCCACTGCCGGCACGACCCCTCGCCGTGACGGATTCGAGGGGCACGCAGACGAGGGCGCAATCACGGGGCCAGCCCGACTCGTGCTCGACCTCGAGCCTCCGGAGTCGTCATTGACAGATAGCGTCGCACATACGAACATATCTGTCATGGAGGTGACGCTGGCACAGGCCGCCCAACGACTGCACGTGTCCGCTCGTGAGGCCCAGCGCCTGGCCGCGGCCGGTCAGCTGAATGTGGTTCGTCGGGTCGGTCGAACACTCCTGGTCGACGACGCGGCAGTGACCGCGCTGGAGCGGCGCGAACGGCACCCCGGACGGACGTGGGACGCCAACACGGCCTGGGCGGCGATCGAGCTGCTGGATCACGGCTCCACCGGTCGGCTGTCGGGCAGCACGCTCTCCCGCCTCCGGCGAAGGCTCCGGCAGCTCACCGTTGCGGACCTGGTCAGGCTGGCGTCCCACCGGGCCGCGGTCATCCGTTGCGACCAGACCCGGCGATCGACGGAACAGCTCAAGGAGCACCTTGTTCTGGGTGGGGTCACCGCGCTTGAGGACGCGGGGATGGCTGCCCGGTTCGGCCTGGTCGCCGCGCCGTCGGAACGAGTGGAGGGCTACGTCGAGCGCCCAGGTTGGTCCGGCCTTCAGGAGGAATTTGGTCTGCGTCTGGATGGCGAAGGGCGAGCCCTGATTCACGTCACCGACGTGGCACCGGCCGGCGGCGAGATCACCACCGCCCTGGACCTCGTCGAGCGCGGCAGCACGCGGGAGAGGTCCGCCGCGGAGCGCGTGCTGCGTGAGGCGCTGACCGCGTGAGCGGACGTGAGCGGTGGGAGCTGGCCGAACCGCCTGGCGGATACGGACCGCCATGGCCGGCCGCCATGACGCTCACGTCCGTTCTCCCGCCGGGCTCCTGGACGCTGGTCGGCGGGCTCATGGTGCAGCTGCACGCCCTCAGGTCAGGGCTGGACCCGACTCGGCCGACGCAGGACGTCGACGTGCTCCTGCACATCGAGACCGATCGGATCACCTGGCCCTCCGCACACGCGGCCCTGATGGGTGCGGGTTACCGTCTCGACGAACGGATGGCCAAGGACTCGCTGTCGCACCGCTTCCGGCGAGAAGCCGACGTACTCGATGTGCTCATCGCCGATCACGTTGGCCCGTGGGCCATTTCGGCCCGGACGGGAGCTCAGCCGTTGGTCTCCGTGCCCGGTGGTACGAGCGCGCTGCGCAAGACGGTCGACTGCGTGATCCGCAGGGTTGACCGTACACAGGTGACCGTCAGCGTCCCCAACGTCCTTGGCGCCCTCACGCTGAAGGGCGGCGCCTACCGCGAGGACTCCCGCGATCGAGACCGGCACCTCGAGGACGGCGCGGTCCTGGCCGCGACCGTGGAGGATGCGGACGAGCTTCGGGAGCGTCCCGAGCTGTGGACGGGTAGCGATAGCCGGCGGATCGCTGCGCTGGCTCGAGCCCTGCCCGAGCCGCACCCGGCGTGGGGTCAGGTACCGCGCGAACGACGCGCCCGGGCGCAGACGGCGCTGCGGCTGCTGGCGCTGGGGCCTTCACCCGCCTGACCGCGGTGGTGGACGTTCACGTCGGCGCCCCGCAGGTGTCGCCAGTGCCTCATCCGGTGCGCACCCTGGCTCTCCGTGGGGTTCCGTGAGACACTCTGGCTATCGCACGGTATGGCCCTCGGAAGCGGTAGTCGCACGAGTTGTCGCACGTACCAACGGAATTGGCGGTTGACGAGTGTCGGTTCTAGCGTCTGAAAATCGGACGGTCACGCCGGTCGCCACATCTTGCTAACCTGCGTGGCCCATCGAGGTCCGTGCCGTGTCGCAGGTTCACTCTAGAGTCGTCCGCGTGGGGCTGACCGTGCACGTCGACGCGCGCACGGACCTGCTCGCCGACTCCCTGGGTCGGCTCCTACAAGATCCCGTCGGCGGGGTCCTCTCCCGAGAGCTGGTCGTCGTGGCCGCCAAGGGCGTGGAGCGATGGCTCACCCAACGGCTGTCGCACACCCTCGGTGCCGACGACCTCGGCAACGGAGTCTGTGCCGGCGTGGACTTCGTGCGGCCCGCCACCCTCATCGGTCTGCTGACCGGCTCCGACGAGGCCGACCCCTGGGACCCCGACCAGCTCGTGTGGCCGGTCCTCTCTGTCATCGACGCGAGCATGAGCGAGCCGTGGTGCGACGCGGTGGCCCGGCATCTCGGCAAGGGCCACAAGGACGACGCGTACGAGCTGCGGCAGGAGCGGCGTTGGACTGTCGCCCGTCGCCTGGCCGGCCTCTTCGGCACGTATGCCCGCGACCGGCACACGATGCTCGAGGACTGGGCTGCCGGGGGAGACGGTGACGGGGCCGGCGGCCATGTAGACCCGGACCTCGCCTGGGAGCCCGAACTGTGGCGCCGGACCGCCGCCCGCATCGACGCGCCCACCCCCGTCGAGCGACACCGCGAGACGGTAGCCGCCATCAAGGCCGGTTCACCGCTGGAGCTCCCTAACCGGCTCTCCCTCTTCGGCTTCACCCGGCTCTCCGTCACCGAGCTCGAGCTGGTCGCCGCCGTCGCCGAGGTGCGCGAGGTGCACCTCTGGCTGCCGGTCCCCTCCCCCGCCTCGTGGCGGACCCTCGCGCCGACGGTCCAAGACGGACCGACGAAGCGCCAGACCGACCCCGCCGTCGACCTTGTGCGCCACCCGCTCTCCGCAGCGCTCGGCCGGGACGTCCGCGAGATGCACCGCTCGCTCGCCGCCATCACCTCGACCTCAACCACCACGCCCCGTCACCAGACCGAGCGCACCCCCGCCGCCAGCCCAGACACCCTCCTCGGCTGGCTCCAGCACGACCTGCGCACCGACACGGTCCCCGACCGCGCCACCCGGGCCGCCCGCACGCTCACCCCAGACGACCGGTCCGTCCAGGTGCACGCCGCCCCCGGCATCCCCCGGCAGGTCGAGGTGCTCCGCGACGTGCTCACCGGCCTGCTCCAGGACGACACCACCCTGGAACCGCGCGACATCATCGTCATGTGCCCTGACGTCGACGCCTACGCGCCGGCCATCACGGCCGCGTTCGGGCTGGGCTCGCTCATCGAGGGCGGCCACCCCGGGCACCAGCTGCGCGTGCAGCTCGCCGACCGCGCCCCCCGCGTCACCAACCCTGTGCTGGCCGTGGCCACTGACCTCGTCGGCATCGCCTCCGGCCGCGCCACCCTCAGTGACGTCCTCGCCCTGGCCGCGTCTCCCCCGGTCAGCCGCCGGTTCGCCCTCACCGACGACGACCTCGCCACAGCGGAGGCCTGGGCCCGGCAGGCCGGCGTGCGGTGGGGGCTCAGCGCTCCGCTGCGCCGCGCATACAAGCTGGAGCGGTTCGAGCAGAACACCTGGCAGAGCGGGCTGGACCGGCTGCTCGCCGGCGTGGCCGTCGCCGAGCACGACCTGCTCGTCGGCGAGGTGCTGCCGCTCGACGACGTCTCGAGCTCCGATATCGACCTCGCCGGGCGCCTGGCCGAGCTCGTCGACCGGGTGCGGCACTGCGTCGAGGGCCTGCAGGACGCCGGGCCGGTGCGCGAGCGCCTCGGCGTGCTGCGCGAGGCCGTGCTCTCCCTCAGCGACACCGCGCCCGGGGACGCCTGGCAGCTGGCCGCGTTCGAGCGCACGATGGCGCGGGTCGCCGCCGGCGTCGAGGCCCACGCCGCCCCCGACACCCAGGTGCGGCTCACCGACCTGCGCGGGATGCTCGATGTCGAGGGCGGCGCCCGCCCCACCCGCGCCAACTTCCGCACCGGCAACCTCACCGTCTGCACCATGGTGCCGATGCGGTCGGTGCCCCACCGGGTCGTCTGCCTGCTCGGGCTCGAGGACGGCACCTTCCCCCGCACCCAGGCGGTCGACGGCGACGACGTGCTCGCCCGCGACCCCGTCACCGGCGAGCTCGACCTGCGCAGCCAGGACCGCCAGCTGCTGCTCGACGCCGTCATGGCCGCCACCGAGCGGCTCGTGCTCCTCTACGACGGCGCCCACCCCGGCAACGGCCAGGAGCGCCCGCCCTCCGTGCCGCTCGGTGAGCTGCTCGACGCGCTCGACCGCACTGCCGCAGAGCCCGTGCGCGACCGCATCGTCGTCCGACACCCGTTGCACCCCAACGACGCTCGCAACCTCACTTCCGGTTCCCTCACCCCCGGCGAGCCGTTCAGCTTCGACCCTGCCGCCCTGCGCGGAGCGCGCGCCGCCGCCGACCCCCTCGCGCGGCCCACCCCCTTCCTCGACGCCCCGCTGCGCGCTCCCCAGCCGTCGACCGACCTGGCCCTCGCCGACCTGCAGGCGTTCTACGCCAACCCCGCCCGCGCCTTCCTCCGCCAGCGGCTCGACGTCGCCGCGCCGGGTGACGTCGACGACGACGACGAGAGCATGCCCGTCGCCCCCAACGCGTTGGCCCAGTGGGCCGTCGGCGACCGTATGCTGCGCCGCCTGCTCGAGGGCGCAGACGCCTCCGCCGTGTTCGACGCCGAACCCCCGCGTGGCGGCCTGCCGCCCGGGCAGCTCGGCGCCCGCACCCTCGACGAGATCGGGCGCAAAGCCGCGACCCTGGTCACCGCCACCGGGCCGCTGCGGGTCGACCCGGCCACGGTCGTCGCGGTCGACGCCCTCGTGCCCGACGGACGCCGGCTCGTCGGCACCGTCGCCGACGTGCGCGGTGACCGCATCGTCCGGGTCACGTTCTCCTCGCTGCGTCCCCGCGCCCGCCTCGCCGCCTGGGTCGACCTCCTCGCCCTGTCGTCCAGCGACCCCACGCGGCCGTGGGCGTCCACCGTCGTCGGGCGCTGGGGCGGCCGGGCCAAGGCCGCCCAGGTGGACCCGCTCGGCGACGAGGCTACGGGTCTGCTCGCCGACCTCGTGGCCGTCTACGACGCCGGCATGTGCGAACCCCTGCCGCTGCCGGTCGGGACCGCCGAGGCCTGGGCCAGCGCCGCCTTCCACGACAAGAACCCCCGCTGGGCGGCGAAGGACAGCTGGCAGGGCAAGAAGGGCACCACGGACTTCGCCGAGAACCGGGACCCCGCCTTCGGTCTCGTCTTCGGGCCGGCCTCCACCTTCGACCGCATCTCCGGCGCCCCCCGGCCCGGCGAGGACCCGAGGCGACAGCAGAGCCGGCTCGGCGCATACGCCGTGCGGGTCTGGGATCCGCTGCTGCTGCGCGAGCGGACGAGGACGCTGTGAGCATCGAGCCGTCCGACCCAACCCCCTTCGACCCGGCGCCCTTCGACCCGATGCCTTCTGACCCCGTGCCCTTCGACATCAGAGGCCCACTGCCCACCGGCACCACCCTGCTCGAAGCGAGCGCCGGCACCGGCAAGACGTGGACCATCGCGTCGCTGGTGACCCGCTACGTCGCCGAGGGGCACTGCCGCCTCGACGAGCTGCTCGTCGTGACCTTCGGGCGGGCGGCGAGCGAGGAGCTGCGTCTGCGGGTGCGTGAGCAGCTTGTCGCGGCCGAGCGCCTTCTCGCCCCCGAGGACTCCGATGCCCCACCCTTGCCCACCGACCCCCGGATCCAGCCGCTTCTCGAGCTGCTCCGCCAGGGCGGGCCCGACGAGGTCGCGCGTCGGCACGCGCGGGTGCGGGAGGCGCTGTCGGGCTTCGACGGCGCGACCATCGCCACGACCCACCAGTTCTGCCAGATGGTGCTGACCGGTCTCGGTATCGCCGGAGACACCGACGCCAGCGCCCGGCTCGTGGAGGACCTCGACGATCTCGTGGCCGAGGTGGTCGACGACCTCTACGTGCGCGGGTTCGCGCCCCAGCAGACTGCGCCCGAGTTCACCCGCGCCGAGGCGGGGGCCATCGCAGCGACGGTCACCGGCGACCCGCAGGCACGCATCGAGCCCTCGACGGTGTCGCCGGGAGGCACCGCCGCCCGGCGGGTCGCCTTCGCCCACGCGGTGCGCGACGAGTTCGACCGGCGCAAGCGGCGTCTCGGCGTGCTCAGCTACGACGACCTGCTCAGCCAGCTGGCCGAGGCCCTGGCCGACGAGCATGCGCCGGCACGCGACCGGATGCGCCAGCGCTGGCGGGTCGTGCTCGTCGACGAGTTCCAGGACACCGATCCCGTGCAGTGGCAGGTGCTCGACCGGGCCTTCACCGGCCACGCGACGATGGTGCTCATCGGTGACCCGAAGCAGGCCATCTACGCCTTCCGCGGCGGCGACGTCGCCACCTACCTCGCTGCCGCCCGCACGGCCACGCGGCACGCGACCCTCGACGTCAACCACCGCAGCGACGCCGGGCTGGTCGCCGGCCTGCAGGCCCTGCTCCTCGGGGCCGAGCTCGGCGACCCCGAGATCATCGTGCGCCCGGTCACCGCCTTCCACCAGCAGCCGCGGTTCGTCGGTGCTCCGAACCCCGACCCGTGCCGCCTGCGGGTCGTCGACCGGGTCGCGCTCGGTGCGGGTCCGGAGGAGGGCCTGCCCGTGAGCCGGCTGCGCCCCGTCGTCGCGCAGGACCTCGCCGACGACGTCGCGCGGCTGCTCACCTCCGGCGCGACATTCGACGGCCACCCTCTGGTGGCCCGCGACATCGCCGTCATCTCCGACACCCGCAGCAAGCTCGCCGAGGTGGCCCGGGCGCTCACCGACCGTGGGGTGCCGAGCGTGCTCGTCGGGTCGGGCAGCGTGCTCGCCACCCCCGTCGGCCAGGCGTGGCTCACGCTGCTCAAGGCGCTGGCCGAGCCGAACCGCTCGGCCCCGGTGCGCGCCGCCTCGCTGACCTTCTTCCTCGGACGCACCCCCGCCGACCTCGCCACTCCCGGCCACGGCGGCGACACGGTCACGGCGGAGGACTCCGAGAGGCTGCGGGGCTGGGCCGACGTGCTGCGCGAGCGCGGGCCGTCGGCGGTGCTCGAGCTCGCCGGTGCCGACGGCCGGCTCGCCATCCGGGTGCTGCGCGAGCCCGACGGCGCGCGCACCATGACCGACCTGCGCCATGCGACCGAGCTGCTCGACGAGGCCGCGCGCGACGGGCATACCGCCCCCGGGGTGCTCGCCGCATGGCTGAGCCGCCAGCGCGCCGAGGACCTCGCCACCGTCTCCGCCGACCGGGTGCGCCGCCAGGACAGCGACGCCGCCGCCGTGCACCTGCTCACCATCCACGCCAGCAAGGGCCTGCAGTTCCCCGTCGTGTACGCGCCGTCGCTCGCCGACCTCTACACGCGGCAGGAGGACCACCCGCTTTACCACGACCCCGACGGCGTGCGCTGCGTCGACATCAGCGGCGGGGGCGGGCAGCGCGAGGCGGCCGCCCTCGCCGACGCCGAGGAGTCGGGTGAGGAGCTGCGCAAGCTGTACGTCGCCGCGACCCGCGCGCAGGGCCAGCTCGTCGCCTGGTGGGTGCCGAGCACCCAGAACACCGGGCCCTCCGCGCTCAACCGGCTCGTCTTCGGCCGCCGCCCGGGCGACGCGCGGGTGCCGGCGACAGCGGCGGTGCGCGGCGACGCCGACATCCGGCGCATCACCGCGGCGTGGCAGGACGCCGGGGCGTTCACCGTGGAGACGTGCTCGGTCGACTCCGACACGCGTATGCCGCCCGCCCCTGCCCCCGGGGAGCTCGCCGTGCGGCGGTTCACCCGGACCCTCGACCGGGCCTGGACGCGCACCTCCTACTCCGGGCTCGCCCACGCGGCCGCCGAGCACGAGGCGCGGGACCCCGACCGGCTGCGGGCGGTGAGCGAGCCGGAGGACCCGCCCCGGGACGACGAACCGCTGCTGCCCGAGTCGTCGTCTTCCGTCGGTGGGGGCGGGGACTCACCGTCGATGCTGTCGCCGATGTCGGACCTGCCGGGTGGGGCGACGTTCGGGTCGCTCGTGCACGCGGTGCTCGAGCACGCCGATCCGGCGCTGGCCGACTCGCCCGACGCGTGGAGGGCGCAGCTGCGCGACCTCGTCGAGGAGCATCGGGTGTGGTGGCCGGTCGACCTCGACGCCGACGTGCTGGCGGCGGCACTGGTGGATGTGACCGACACCCCGCTCGGCCCCCTCGCCGACGGCGTCACCCTGCGCCAGATCGGCGCGCGCGACCGGCTGACCGAGCTCGGGTTCGAGCTGCCGCTCGGCGGCGGCGACGGGGGCCGGTCAGGGGGCTCCGCAGCGGTTCTGCGTGACGTCGCCGAGATCTGGCGCCGGCACGTGCCGGCCGACGACCCCCTGGCGGGCTACGCCGACACGCTCGACCACCCGGCCTACGGCCAGAGCCTCATCGGCTACCTGTCCGGGTCGCTCGACCTCGTCTTCGGGACCGGTGGCTCGGGCGGGAGGGACGGCCGGCGCTACTTCGTCGCCGACTACAAGACCACCTGGGTGGGCGAGCGCGACGTCCCGAACCCCGTCGACGCGTACGCCCCCGAGCGTCTCGGCGAGGCGATGACGCGGTCGAGCTACCCGCTGCAGGCGCTGATCTACTCCGTGGCGCTGCACCGGTTCCTGCGCTGGCGTCAGCCGGGCTACACCTTCGCCGACCACTTCGGCGGAGTGCTCTACCTCTACGTGCGCGGCATGGTCGGCGCCGGGACGCCGGCCGTCGACGGGCAGCCGTGTGGCGTGTTCTCGTGGCGCCCGAGCGAGGAGCTCGTCGAGTCCGTGTCGGCCCTCTTCGGCGGACGGGTGGCGGTGGCATGACCGACGTCCGCCAGCGCCCGCCCCACCACCGCGACGTGGCGCTGCACGCGAGCGGGCTCCTGCGCGCCTTCAACGACGCCGAGCTGCTCACGGCGGCCGACGTGCACGTCGCGTCCCGGGTCGGCGCCGCGGTCGGCGAGACCGACGAGTCGGCGCTCCTGGCCGTCGCATTCGCGGTGCGAGCAGCCAGACAGGGGTCGGTATGCGTGGACCTCGCCACCCTTCGACCGGACGGCACCGGGGTAGACGGCCCGGCCGACGACGGGCTGGCGTGGCCCGACCCGGTGGGCTGGGAGGAGGCCGTGACTGCGAGCCGGCTCGCGGCATACGGCGTCGTGCACCATGACCTGGGCCGGCTCTACCTCGACCGCTACTGGCGCGAGGAGGTGCAGGTGGCCGACGACCTCGCCGCCCGCGCGGGGCTGCCGGTGATGGTGGACGCCGAGCGGCTCGAAACCGCTCTGGCGGCAGCGTTTCCGGGGGCAGGGTACGACGAGCAGAGGACGGCCGCGCGGGTCTGCGGCACGCACCGGACGGCCATCGTCACTGGGGGTCCGGGCACCGGCAAGACGACGACCATCGCCCGCCTCATCGCCTCGCTCGTGGCGCTCGACGGGCCGCGGCTGCGGGTGGCGCTCGCCGCCCCCACCGGGAAGGCGGCCGCGCGCATCACCCAGGCCGTGCAGGCCGAGACCGTGAAGGCCGACTTCCCGCTGGTCGCCGCGGATGTCGTGTCAGGGCTGACGGCCACCACCCTGCACCGGCTGCTGGGCTGGCGCCCGGAGAGCCGCAACCGGTTCCGGCACGACCGCACGAACCCGCTGCCCTTCGACGTCGTCGTGGTCGACGAGACGTCGATGGTGTCACTGACGCTGCTGGCGCGGCTGCTCGAGGCGGTGCCGCCGCACGCGCGTCTCGTGCTCGTCGGGGACGCGGACCAGCTGACGTCGGTGGAGGCCGGGGCCGTGCTGCGCGACCTCGTCGACGGCCTCGGCGCGGGGAGCCACGCGGTGGCCGAGCTGAGGACGAGCCACCGGTTCCGGGGCGGGATCGCCGAGCTCGCCGACGCGGTGCGTCTGGGCGACTCGGCGGCGGCGCTCGCCATCCTCGAGTCGGGCGACCCGGCGGCGAGCCTCGTCGACGATGTTGAGGAGCCGGTGCGCGAGGCGGTGCGGGACCTGCACGACGCGGCCGACCGGGGCGACCGGGCTGCGGCCGTCACCGCACTCGGTCGGCACCAGCTGCTGTGCGCGCACAACACCGGACCATTCGGGGCGCGATGGTGGAACCGGCAGGCGGCGACCTGGCTGGCGGAGTCCCTGGGCGTCGACTTCCTCTCCGGCTGGTACCCCGGACAGCCCCTGCTCGTGACCGAGAACGACTACAGCCTGGGCCTGTTCAACGGTGACACCGGAGTCGTGCTGCGCGACCCCGAGACCGGCCGACTGTCGGCCCTGCTGGCCGACGGGGCGTCGGAGCGCGGCCGCGACCTGCACCTCAGCCGGCTGGCCGAGGTCACGACGGCCCACGCGATGACGGTGCACCGCGCGCAGGGCAGCCAGTACGACGAGGTGTCGGTCGTCCTGCCCGACCTCGACTCCCGCCTGCTGACGCGCGAGCTGTTCTACACGGCGGTGACGCGGGCGCGGCATACCGTGCGGGTGCGCGGGTCCCGCGAGGCCGTCATCGCTGCCGTTGAACAGCGCGCCGTGCGGGCCACCGGCCTGGCCGACCGGCTCCGCGCCACCTGATCACCCCCCAGCCACATGACGCAGCGCGGAGCGGGTTGACGCAGGGTGCAGCGTGAGTCATGTCGCTTGACGCTGCGTCAACCCGCTCGGGCCGACCCGAACGAAACCTCAGAACTGGGCCGCCTCCGTGGACCCGGCCATGGCCAGCGTCTTCGACGTCGGGTTGAGCGCCGTGGTCACCGCGTCGAAGTAGCCGGTGCCGACCTCGTGCTGGTGGCGGATGGCGCTGTAGCCCCGGTGGATGTCACCGAGCTCGGCCTCCTGCAGCTCGACGTACGCCGTCATGCCCTGCGCCGCATACCCCCGGGCGAGGGTGAACATCGAGTGGTTGAGGGCGTGGAACCCGGCCAGGGTGATGAACTGGAACCGGTAGCCCAGCTCGGCCAGCTCGTCCTGGAAGGTCGCGATCTCGCGGTCGCTGAGCGCCGCCTTCCAGTTGAACGACGGCGAGCAGTTGTACGCCAGCATCTTGCCGGGGAACTCCCGGAGCAGCTCGGTGGCGAACTCCCGCGCGAGGCCGAGGTCGGGCGTACCCGTCTCGACCCAGATCAGGTCGGAGTAGGGCGCGTAGGCCTTGGCCCTGGCCAGGACCGGCTCGATGCCCGACCTCACCCGGTAGAAGCCTTCGTCGGTGCGCTCGCCGGTGAGGAAGGGCTCGTCGATCGGGTCGATGTCGCTCGTCAGCAGGTCGGCCGCGAGGGCGTCGGTGCGGGCGATGACCAGCGTGGGCACGTTCTCGATGTCGGCGGCCAGGCGCGCGGCGTTGAGGGTGCGGACGTGCTGCGACGTCGGGACGAGCACCTTGCCGCCGAGGTGGCCGCACTTCTTCTCGGAGGCAAGCTGGTCCTCCCAGTGCACCCCGGCGGCGCCCGAGAAGATCATCTGCTTCATCAGCTCGAACGCGTTGAGCGCGCCCCCGAAGCCGGCCTCGGCATCGGCGACGATCGGCACGAGCCAGTCGGGGTGGTGCGAGCCGGCGCTGTGGTCGATCTGGTCGGCCCGCAGCAACGCGTTGTTGATCCGGCGGACGACCGCGGGCACCGAGTTCGCGGGGTAGAGGCTCTGGTCGGGGTAGGTCTGGCCGGAGAGGTTGGCGTCGGCCGCGACCTGCCACCCAGAGAGGTAGATCGCCTCGAGGCCGCCGCGCACCATCTGCACGGCCTGCTGCCCGGTGAGCGCCCCGAGCGCCCGCACCATCGGCCGGGTCGACAGCTGCTGCCACAGCCGCTCGGCCCCCCGGCGGGCCAGGGTGTGCTCCTCGACGATGGTGCCGCGCAGCCGCAGCACGTCCTCGGCGGTGTAGCTGCGCTCGATGCCCACCCAGCGCGGGTTGTCGGACCAGCTCTGGCGCATCCGGGCGGCAGCGCCCTGCTCGGAGGCCGACTGGACGGTCGACCGCGCCGGGGCGGTGTGGGAACGGGCAGGGGCGGGAGCGGTGATGGTCACGACGACGCCTTTCGGGACAACGGGGTTGCTGTGCTGACTCACCCAGCGTCACCCGTCGAAAGCCCGTTCTTTCCAGGATTCCGGCGTCAATTTCATGGTTTCTTGCGCTAGCGTGCAGGTATGCCGGTCCTGTCACCCGCTGCCGCGCCCGCCGTCGCACCTGCCGCCGCGCCCGACCCGCTCACCGTCGGCCGGCGGCTGCGGCACGAGCGGCGCGGTCAGGGCCGCACGCTCGGGGACGTGGCGACCGCGGCCGGGCTCTCGGCGTCGGCCCTGTCGCTCATCGAGACGGGCAAGCGCGAGGCCAAGGTCAGTGTGCTCACCGCCCTGGCCACCGCCCTCGGCGTGACCCTCGGCGACCTGCTCGTCGTCGCGCCCCCGAGCCGGCGGGCCGCCCTCGAGATCGAGCTCGAGCGGGCGCAGCGCCGGCCGTCCTACCGGGAGTCCGGGCTCCCCGCCGTGCGGCTCGGGCCAGGTCTGACGACCGACGCCCTGGAAGCGCTGGTCGGCCTGCACCGCACGCTCGACCACATCAGGGCCGAGCAGTCGGCCACTCCGGAGCACGCCCGCAAGGCCAACACCGCACTGCGACAACGGATGCGCGACCAGGGAAACTACTTCGCCGAGGTCGAGGCCGCCGCGGCCGACCTCCTGCACGCCACGCGCTACAGTGCCGGCCCGATCACGCGCGCCCACGTCGACCAGATGGCCGCCCACCTGGGCTTCACCCTGGTGCACACCAGCGCGCTGCCCGAGTCGACCCGCACGGTCACCGACCTGGCCCACCACCGCATCCACCTCCCCCAGCCGGACGCCGGCCAGCACGACTCCCGTTCGCTGGCGCTGCAGGCGCTCGGCCACGTCGTGCTCGGGCACGAGCCGCCGGCCGACTACGGCGAGTTCCTCGAGCAGCGGGTCGAGGTCAACTACTTCGCGGCAGCGCTTCTCATCCCCGAGAGTGGTGCTCTGCCCATGCTGCACGCGGCCAAGGCGGCGAAGGACATCGCCATCGAGGACCTGCGCGACGCCTACGCCGTGTCCTACGAGACCGCGGCCCACCGGTTCACCAACCTCGCGACCCGCCACCTCGACCTGCCCGTGCACTTCATGCGGATCTCGTCGTCGGGGATCATCTTCAAGGCCTACGAGAACGACGGTGTCCACTTCCCCTCAGACGCCACGGGCGCCATCGAGGGGCAGCGGGTCTGCCGGCACTGGACCGCCCGCATGGTCTTCGAGCAGACCGACCTCAGCGAGGCGTACCAGCAGTACACCGACACCGGCTCCGGCACGTACTGGTGCACCTCGGTCGTCGACCGGACGCCCGCCGGCACGTTCTCGGTCTCGGTCGGCGTGCCCTACAAGCACGTCAAGTGGATGCGCGGCCGCGACACGACCCACCGGTCGGTGTCGCGATGCCCCGACCCGAGCTGCTGCAGCGTGCCGCCGGCGGAGCTCACGGCGCACTGGGCGGGCCGGGCCTGGCCCAGCGCCCGGGTGCACTCCCACCTGCTCGCCGCCATGCCGCCCGGGGTGTTCCCCGGCGTCGACGACACCGACGTCTTCCGGTTCCTCGAGGACACCCAGCGCGGCGGCTGACCGCGCGTCAGACCTGCTCGACCGGACACCAGAACGTCGTGCGGCCGCCGACGGTGGCGCGCATCAGCTCCGCTCCGCAGCGGGGGCAACGGCCGCCGCGGCGGCGGTGCGGGATGACGTCGCCGGTATGCACGCCCCCCCGTTTGAGGGCGCGCCGCGTCGCCGCGCGCAGCACCCGTCGCAACCGGGCGAGCTCGTCGTCGTCGAGCTCGCCGGACGGCCGGGTCGGGTCGATCCGCGCCTGCCACAGGGTCTCGTCGGCGAGGAGGTTGCCGACACCGGCCACGACCGACTGGTCGAGCAGCCGGGCCTTGACCGGGGCCGTACCGCGGCCGACCCGCTCGCGGAACTGGGCCAGCGTGGCGTGCTCGGCGTCGGGGCCGAGCGCCGCATGGTCGGCGTCGAGGCGCACCCGTCCGAGCCGGCGGGGGTCGAACAGGCGCAGCTCACCGCCGTCGTCGAAGGTGAGCGTGAACCGGTTCCAGACCGGGTTGCCCGGGTTGCGGGCCTGGTCGCGCCGGCGTCCCGTGGCGAGCCAGTCGCCGCCGTCGACGATCTCGTGGCCCGGGCGCGTGATGATGATGTGGCCGCTCATCCCCAGGTGCAGGGCGAGCTCCGGCCCGGGCGCCACCGACGCCGAGTCACCGGACGTGTCGCACCAGATCGACTTGCCCTGGCGGTGGGTCTCCGTCAGCTCGCGGCCCAGCAGGGCGGCGCGGATCTCGCCGGGCGCGTGCGGGCGGCACACGTAGGTGTCGCTGTCGTCGACATCGACGATCCGGCGGTGCAGGGCTCCCCGCTCGATGGCCGCCCGCGCAGTCTCCACCTCCGGCAGCTCCGGCACGGGGTCAGTCTCTCAACCCTGACGCCCCACCGCTCGCCGACCCCACCCGGGCCGCCGCGGCGCGGCCGACCTCGACGCCCGCCCGCGCGGACGGTGCCCGGGTGCTCGCGGCGAGGGGGTTGGCGCCGAACGCCTCGACACTGGCGGCGTCGGCGTGCACGACGTGGACCCGGGCGGCACCCAGCTCGGCGAGCTCGTCGGCCAACGCGCGCCCGAGCGGCGTCGGGGCGTCGGGCAGGGTGGGCGTCAGCACGAGCACCTCGTCCGCGCCGGCGGCGAGGTCGGCGTTCGCGCCGGACCACACCCCGCCGTCGACGTAGCGACGGCCGGCCACGGTCATGGGCGGCCAGACGCCCGGCACCGCCGAGCTGGCGGCCACGGCGTCGAGGAGGTCGACCCCCGACGCAGAGGTGAAGACGACCCGGTCACCGGTCTCGGCGTCGACGACGACGATCTTCAGGTCGCCGTCCGGCCAGGCGTGCCGGGGCAGACGGGACGCCATGACGGCGCGCCGGTCGGCCTCCGGCACGGTGTCGGCGGCCAGGGCGAAGGCGCAGATGCGCCGGCGCACGTCGGCCGCCGAGGTGGCGCCGGCCGTGGCTGTTTGCAGCTCAGCCACGAAGGCCTCGAGGTCGATGTCGACGGGGATCTCCGGCGAGCGCGGGTCGAGCTGCGCGGCATACAGCTGGGCGAGCGGAGTGCCCGACATGACCTGGGCGCCGACGCTCGAGCCGGCGGAGGTGCCGACCACGACGTCGGCCGCGAGCCACGTGGCGAGGGTGGGATCGGCCTCGGCCAGCCCGACGAGCACGCCGAGCTCCCACGCGATGCCGGCGACCCCGCCGCCGGCGAGGACCAGTGCTCGAGCCACGTCAGCCGGCCTTCGGGGTCGCCAGATCGGCACGGGCGTCTTCGTTCGCCGGGTGCAGATGCCGCCACGGCCGGAAGAGGGCGGTCATGAGCCCCAGCCACACCGCACCGAGGGCGAAGCCGGCCACCACGTCGGAGACGAAGTGGGCGGCGAGCGCCACCCGCGAGAAGCCGATACCCAGCACCATGACCGCCGCGACGAGGACGGCCACGCGGCGCCAGCCCTTCGACAGCACGGGCAGGAGGAGCAGGAGGAGCACGCCGTAGCCGACGACGGCGGCCTGCGAGTGCCCGCTCGGGAAGCTGGCGCCCGGTTCGTTGACGAACGGTTGGTCGACGAGTGGACGCTGCCGGTTCACGAGCAGCTTGACGAACGAGTTCAGCAGTGACGAGCCGCCGATGGTGACGATGGTGAAGACGGCGAGCTTCCACTGACGGCGGAAGAGCAGGTATGCCGCGGCGACGACGGTGACGACCTGCCAGGCGAGCGCCGACCCGGAGTCGCTGAGCGTGCGCATGACGGCGACGAACGCCGGCGCGGTGAGCGCATACCGGTGCAGAGCGTCACGAGCGCCCTGGTCAGCCGACGCCAGCGGGCCCCACTTGTCCTCGACGAGGAGCAGAAGCAGGAAGAAGGGGATCAGGATGACCACCAACGTCGCGAAGAAGCGGGCGCTGCGCTGCCAGTCGCGTCCGGTGGCGACCTCGGCGGCGGGGGATGTGGGGTCGATCGCGTCGTTCACGGTCTGTTCTCCTCCTCTTCGACGGCCGTCATCTTCCCGCAGACCCGGACCGTCCGCCCAACCACCCCGCGGCTCAGCGCGGTAGCTCGTGGATGGTGACGTTCAGAAGCCGGCCCGCGTCGATGTCCAGCGTGGCGAGGGTGCCGGACGGCTGGCGCCGGCGGTCGGTCGGCGAGCCGGGGTTGACGATCCGCAGCCCGTCGGCCGACGTGTCCCACGGGATGTGGGAGTGGCCGAAGACGACGAGGTCCACGCCGGGGAAGCGCCGCCTCAGGCGGGGCAGGCGCCCGGTGGCCGGGCCGCTGTCGTGGACCATGGCGACGCGCAGGCCGTCGAGGTCGAGCTCGAGGGTCTCGGGCGCCCCCCACGCGGCGACGTCGGCGCCGTCGTTGTTGCCCAGGACGACCCGCACGGGCGCGAAGGCGGCCAGCTCATCGAGCACCTCGGCGCGGCATACGTCGCCGGCGTGCAGGACGAGGTCGGCGCCCTCGAGGTGTCGGGCCACCCCGGGTGGGCAGCGCTTCCAGAAGCGGGGGGCGTGGGTGTCGGAGAGGGCGACGACTCTCATGGCCGCCTCCCGGCCGGTGGGCGTTGCCGGGGGTTCACGCCCCGTCGCGGGGTCACGCCGTGCCCACCGGCGAGAGCGGCGCGCCGCTGGCGAGGATGGCCGAGGTCAGGGCCTCGGCGGGCACAGCCGGGGCCCGGGGGTTGGTGACGAGGACGAGGTCGAGGTGCGGGAGCTTCGGCAGCCGCGCGGACGCGGGCACGTCGAGGAGGTCGCCCGGGGTGAGGGTGCGAGCCATGGGGGCGATGCCGAGGCCCGCGCGGACCGCGGCCAGGACGCCGTTGACCCCCTTGACCGTGCACATGATGCGCATCGGGCGGCCCGCCTCCTCCAGGGCGCGGACGGCGAGTGACCGGCTCAGGCTCGGGGCCTGGTAGACGACGAGCGGCACGACGGCGTCGGGCTCGACGCGCACCCCCTCGGCGGCCACCCACCCCAGCCGGTCGCGACGCACGAGCCGGCCGCGGTGGGGGCGCGGGGTGTCGGGACCCTGCTTGACGAAGGCGACGTCGAGGTGGCCGGACTCGAACCGGCGCAGAAGCGCCTCGTTCTGCAGGACGGTGAGCTCGAGGTCGACCCGGGGGTAGAGCTGGCGGAAGCTCCGCAGGATGCGCGGGAGGGTGGTCAGGGCGAGGTCGTCGGTGACCCCGAAGCGGAGCCGTCCGGAGATGGGTGCGCCGGTGAAGTGGTCGAGGGCCCGCTGGTGGGACGCGAGGATCTCGCGGGCGAAGACGGTCAGCGCCTCGCCGTCAGCGGTGAGGGTGACGGTGCGGGTGTCGCGGACGAAGAGCGACCGGCCTACCGCGTCCTCCAGCCGGCGGACGTGCTGGCTCACCGTGGACTGCCGAACGCCCAGTGCCGCAGCGGCTTTCGTGAAGCTGAGCGTCTGCGCCACGGACAGGAAGGTCCGCAGCAGCTCGGGCTCGTACACGGCGACCCTCCTCGACCTCGTCGGCACCAAATGGGCACTCATCACGTAACACGATGAGACTAATCCCATCGATTGGTTTGGATGATGACTTCCCGCGGGCAGAGACTGGACGGCAGCACGACGACCGCAACCGACCCAGGACGACTCTGTGAGCTCCACCGACCACCTCCCTGTCCGCCCCACCAGCCCCGACCTCCTGGCCCCGCAGGACCGCCGCCTCGACCACGAGGTCCAGGACGCTCCCCATGACTCCGCCGATGGCTCCGGCCACGACTCAGGCCGTGGCTCGGGCCGCGACGGGCCCGCCCCAGCGGCGCACTCCCCCTTCGCCGCCCTCCAGCACCGCAACTTCCGGCTCTTCCTCTCCGGCCTCCTCGTGGCCGGCACCGGGGGCTGGATGCAGCGCATCGCCCAGGACTGGCTCGTCCTCACCCTGACCGACAGCCCCATCGCCGTGGGGATCACGACGGCCTGCCAGTTCACGCCGACGATCCTGCTCGGCCTGCACGGCGGTCTGCTCGCCGACCGGTTCCCCAAGCGACGCCTGCTCCAGGCCACCCAGTCGGGCATGGCCCTCGTCGCCGGCGGGCTCGCGGTGCTGACCCTGACCGGCCACGTGCGCACCTGGCACGTCTACGGCCTCGCCCTCGTGCTCGGCGTCCTCACCGCCCTCGACAACCCGACCCGCCAGTCGTTCGTCACCGAGATCGTCGGCCCCCGCCACATCCGCGGCGCCATCAGCATCGTGTCGTCCACGTTCCAGATCGGCGCCATGGTCGGGCCGGTCGTCGGCGGCCTGCTCATCGGGCTCGTCGGACCGGGGTGGGCGTTCGTCGTCAACGCCGCCAGCTTCGCGGCCCCCCTGACCGCACTGGCCCTGATCCGGCCGGCCGAGCTGCACGTCAGCACGGCCCCGCGGCCGGGTCGGGCCCGGGTGCGCGACGGCCTGCGCTACGCCCTCGACAGCCCGACGGTGCTCTGGCCCGTGGTCATGGTGGCGACGTTCGGCTTCTTCACCATCAGCCTCCCGGTGACACTGGCCGCCTTCGCCAAGCACGACTTCGGCTCGGGCCCCAGCGGGGTGGGCCTGCTCAACGGGGCGGTGGCCCTCGGTGCCCTGTGCGGGGCGCTCTTCACGGCCCGTCGCAGCCGCGCGCTGCGGCTGCGCACGATCGCCACCGCCGCCGGGCTGCTGGCCCTGGCCCAGATGGTCGCCTCCCTCAGCACCACGCAGACCGTCCTCATGATGCTCGTCGTGCTCGTCGGCGCGACCAACATGGGCTTCCTCACGTCGGCCCAGTCGCTCGTGCAGCTCACGGCGCCCGACCATCTGAGGGGCCGGATCGTCGGCATCTACATGACCGCGTTCATCGGCAGCGGGGCCCTCGGCGGCCCGGTCGTCGGCTTCCTCGACGAGCACTTCGGGGCCCGGTTCGGCCTGCTCATGGCCGGCGTCGTCCCGGCGCTGGTCACCATCGTCGTGGCCCGCCACCTCGCCCGCCGAGGGTCGGTGCGCGTCGGGCTGACCCGGATGACGGTGCGGGTGCCGCGCCCCACCCTGGTGCCGCGCGGCCACTGAGCCCCACGCATACCGGTCGGCCAGTCACCACTCGACTGGCAGTCAAACCCCTCCTCCCGCGGACTCGACTGCCAGTCGTGGTACTCGGCTGCCGTTGTGGGGGCAGCCAACTGCCCCGACTGGCAGTCAAGCGGGGGTATGCCCGGGGGCCGGTCAGGGGCGGCGGAGGGTGACGGGGCCCTTCGCGGTCGAGGGGTCGACCACGGTGCCGCCCTGGACCATCACCGCGGCGCCGCTCGCCACCAGGCGACGGGCGGCGCGCCGAGCTTGCTCGAGCAGCGCGGCCGAGGACTCCTCGTCGGGACCGACCGCCCGGGCCACCTCCTCCGGCGAGACGCCCGCCGAGATCGGACCCGCCGCCATCAGCGCGAGCATCCGCTGCTCGAGCTCGCGGTCCTGTGCCGTCACCCCGTGCCGCCGGCACGCCGTGCTGCAGTAGCGCACGTCGTCCCAGCTGTCCTCCCACTTCCGGCGCCACTCGATGCGCCGACCGCAGGACGCGCACGTCTTGTCCGGCGGGGTCGCCGGCTCGGCGCGACGTCGGTGAGCCATGTCTCCAGTGTGCGGGTACGTTGCCGCACATGGACATCCGGGACTACACCCCCACCCGCGAGCAGTATGCGTACACGTTCGGCGGCGCGCGTCCGGCCTTCCGCGTCACGCCCGGGGAGGCCCTGCGGCTGTGGTCGGACGACGCCTTCGGGGGCACGCTGCAGCACGTCGACGACGTCTCCGCGGAGAAGGTCGACCTGCGCTTCGTCAACCCGCAGACCGGGCCGTTCTTCGTCGAGGGCGCCGAGCCGGGCGACACGCTCGTGCTGCACCTCGTCGACCTCGAGCCGGCACGCGACTGGGGCGTCTCGGCCGCGATGCCCTTCTTCGGCAGCCTGACGAGCACCGACCGCACGGTCACGCTGCAGCCGCCGCTGCCCGACACGACGTGGGTCTACCAGCTCGACCGCGAGCGCGGCACCGTGGGCTTCGCTGCGCGGCATACCGACCTCACCGTGGAGCTGCCGCTTGCGCCCATGCTCGGCACCGTGGGGGTCGCGCCCGCCGGGGGCGAGGTGCGCTCGTCGCTCGTGCCGGAGCGGTTCGGCGGCAACATGGACACCCCGCAGATGCGGGCCGGCACCACCGTCTTCCTCGGCGTCAACGTCGAGGGAGCGCTGTTCTCGATCGGTGACGGGCACTACCGCCAGGGCGAGGGTGAGGCCTGTGGCACGGCCGTCGAGGGGGCGATGACGACCACCCTCATCGTCGACCTCGTCAAGGGTCACGCCCCCGCGTGGCCGCGGCTGGAGGACGACACGCACTGGATGACCGTGGGGTCGAGCCGGCCCATGGAGGACTCGTGGCGGATCGCTGCCGCCGAGCTGACCGGCTGGCTCGGCGACCTCTACGGCCTGCACCCCCTCGACGCCTACCAGCTGTTGTCGCAGGTCAGCGAGGCGCCGATCGCCAACGTCGTCGACGCGAACTACAGCGTGGTGGCCAAGGTGGCGAAGGCGCTGCTGCCGTCCGCGACGGCGTTCGACGGCATCCACGCCGACCTCCGGCAGCGGTCGCGGGGCCTCTGAGACCCGGGCGGGAGCAACGTCGTGGGGCTGCGCACTTGCAGCCCGGCACGGCCTGGGGGAGTCTGTATACAGTCTACCGCCCGTTCCATCCCCAGGGAGCGCTCATGCCAGTAGGACCGACCCTCCACGCCGCGCGCCGCCGAACGCCCCGGATCGTCGCCGGCCTCGCCGGGCTGGCCGTCGTGGCGCTGACCGCGGCGTGCTCCGCGGTGACCCCCGCCGGAGACGCCGGAGCGACCACCGCGGCGGGTGCCTCCGGGAGCAGCAACGTCGACTCGTTCGGCACTCCCGCCACCGCCGCCGACGTCACCAACGGCGGCACCCTCGTCATGGCCCTCTCCGCCGAGCCCGACAAGCTCGACCCGGCCCTGTCGCGCAGCCTGTACTCGCGCTACGTGTTCAACGCGATGTGCGAGAAGCTCTACGACGTCGACCAGTCGGCGAAGATCGTGCCCCAGCTGGCCAGCGCGCTGCCGACCACGTCGAGCGACGGCAAGACGGTGACGATCCCTGTGCGCCAAGGCGTGAAGTTCGCCGACGGGACGCCCCTCGACGCCGCCGCGGTCAAGGCCACCTTCGACCGCAACCTCACCCTGTCGGGCACCGCCCGCAAGAGCGAGCTCGGCCCGATCGACTCCGTCGACGCCACCGATGCCCAGACCGTCACGGTGCACCTGAAGCAGCCGTTCGCCCCGCTGACCGCGGCCCTCACCGACCGCGCGGGCATGGTCGTCAGCCCCACGGCCGCAGCGGCCGCGGGCGCCAACTTCGCCAACAACCCCGTCTGCGTCGGGCCGTTCAAGTTCTCCAAGCGCGTGCCGCAGAACTCGATCGACCTCGTCAAGGACCCGAACTACTACGATGCGTCGAAGGTCCACTACGACGGGCTGTCCTACCGGATCATCACCGACGCCAACATCCGCTCCGCCAACCTGCGCTCGGGTGACGTGCAGGTGGCCGACTCCCTGTCGACCCAGGACGTGCCCACCCTGCAGAAGGACAGCTCGCTGACGGTCCTCAGCTCGCAGTCGCTGGGCTACCAGGGCCTGACCTTCAACACGGGCAACGTCGCCGGCGTGGGCAAGCCGGCCCAGAAGATCGACCGCCCGGAGGCGTCGAACCCCGCCGTGCGCCAGGCGTTCGACCTGGCCATCGACCGCGCCGGCCTGGTCAAGGTCATCTTCAACGACCTCAACACCGTGGCCTGCTCGCCGATCTCGCCCCAGAGCGAGTTCTCCTCGGCCGCCGCCCAGGCGTGCCCGGCCCACGACCCGGCCAAGGCCAAGCAGCTGCTGCAGAGCGCCGGCGTCACCGTGCCGTTCCCGATCGAGATGTCGATCTCCAACAACCCGGACAGCCTGCGCTTCGCCCAGGCGCTGCAGGCGATGGTCAAGGACGGCGGGTTCGACCTCAAGATCAAGCCGGTGGAGTATGCCGCGCTGCTCGACCAGCAGGACCGCGGCGAGTTCTCGCTGCTCGCCCTCGGCTGGTCCGGCCGGATCGACCCGGACGCCAACATCACGAACTTCGTGGGCACCGGGGCGAGCCAGAACGTCGGCGCCTACAGCAACCCGCAGGTCGACCAGCTGCTGACCCAGGCCCGGCAGAGCAACGACGTGGCCCAGCGCAAGGACCTCTACGGGCAGGTCGTCACCCAGCTGCAGAAGGACGACCCGCTGATCTACCTCTACCGGCAGCGCAACCTCACGGGCGTGACGACGAAGGTCAAGGGCGTCCAGGTGTTCCCGGACGGCGTCATCCGGGTGGCCTTCGCCGGCACGGCGAAGTAACGCAGCCGCCGGCGTGCAGCGCTACCTGCTGAACCGGGCGTGGCACTCGCTCGTCACGCTCATCCTCGCCACGTTGGTCGTCTTCCTCGGCGTCCGCGCCCTCCCCGGTGACCCGGCCCTCGCCCTCGCGGGCGAGGACCGGACCCCGGAGGCGCTGGCGGCGATCCGCAGCGAGTACGGGCTCGACCAGTCGCTGCCCGTGCAGTTCTGGCGGTTCGTCAGCCACGCCGTGCAGGGCGACCTGGGCACCTCGATCCGCACCGGAGCCACGGTGCAGTCGATGCTCAGCACCGCGCTCCCCGTGACGATCGAGCTCTCGGTGCTGGCCATCGTCATCGCCATCCTGCTCGGCGTGACGACGGGGGTGGTGGCCGCGGTGCGCCGCGGCCACCCCGCCGAGTGGCTCGCCAACGGCTTCGCCCTCCTCGGGCTGTCGGTGCCGCACTTCTGGCTCGGGCTCGTCGCGATCCTCTACCTCGCCGTCGCCACCGGCCTCTTCCCCGCCTCCGGGTTCGTCCCCCTCTGGTCGGACCCGGCCGGCAACCTGCACCACCTGATCCTCCCCGCGGTCATCCTCGGCACGGGCCTCGCGGCGATCATCATGCGGCAGACCCGCTCGGCCATGCTCGACAACCTGTCGGCCGACTTCGTGCGCACCGCCGAGGCCAAGGGGCTGCCCCGCCGCACCGTCATCAGCCGCCACGCCCTGCGCAACAGCCTGCTCGTCGTCGTGACGATCGTCGGCCTCCAGCTCGGCGGCCTCATCTCCGGCGCCGTCGTCACCGAGCAGATCTTCGGGCTGCCGGGCTTCGGCAAGATGACCATCGACGCGGTGTTCCAGCGCGACTACCCCGTCCTGCAAGGAGTCACGCTGGTGACCGCGACCGCCTACATCGTCATCAACTTCGCCGTCGACCTGCTCTACTCGCTCGTCGACCCGCGGGTGCGCGTCGGGGGTGAGGCGGCATGAGCGCCGACACCGCCCTCGACACCGTGCCGCTCCCGGCGACCCGGCGCGACTCCTCCCGGCTGCGGCTCGTCGTGCGCCGGCTCCTGCGCTCACCGCTGGCGGTCACGAGCTTCGTCGTGCTGGCCCTGGCCCTGCTCGTCGCCCTGCTGGCGCCGGTGCTCGCGCCGTATGCGCCGGAGCAGACCGACTTCGCCCGCACCCTCTCGCCGCCCGGCACCCCGGGCCACCCGCTCGGCACCGACGACCTCGGCCGGGATGTGCTGTCGCGCATCATGTTCGGGATGCGCGCCTCGCTCCAGGTGGGAGCGCTCTCGGTCGTCACCGCACTCGTCATCGGCGTCCCGCTCGGGCTCGTCGCCGGGTACTTCCGGGCGGCGGACGCGTTCATCTCCCGCTTCACCGACCTGCTGCTGGCGTTCCCCTTCCTCATCCTCGCCGTGGGGCTGGCGGCGATCCGGGGGGCGAGCCTCGCCAACGCCGCCGTGGCCATCGGCATCGCCCAGATACCGGGCGTCATCCGGATCGTGCGCTCGGACACCCTGCGGCTCAAGTCGCTCGACTTCGTCGCGGCTGCCGTCGTCGACGGGGCCAGCGACCTCTGGATCCTGACCCGCCACGTGCTGCCCAACGCGATGTCGGTCATCCTCGTGCAGGCCACCATCGCCATCCCGGCGGCGATCCTCGGCGAGGCGGTCCTGTCCTTCCTCGGGCTCGGCATCCAGCCGCCCGACCCGAGCCTCGGCACGATGCTCGCGAACGCCCAGCAGTTCGCCACCCGTGCGCCGTGGGCCGCCGTGCTGCCCGGCATCGCCATCATGCTGCTGGCGTTGGCGTTCAACGTGTTCGGCGATGCACTGCGCGACGCCCTCGACCCGAAAGCGAGCCGCCGGTGACGCTCACCATGCAGACCCCCGGCCGCGACGCCACCGGGTCCGGGCCGGTGCTGGAGGTCGAAGGCCTCACCGTGACCTTCCGCACCGAGAGCGGCACGGTCAGCGCCGTCGACGGCGTCGACCTCACCCTGGGCCGCGGTGAGATCGTCGGCGTCGTGGGCGAGTCGGGCTGCGGCAAGAGCGTCACCGCGATGAGCCTGGCCGGCCTGCTCCCGGGCAGCGCGCGGGTGAGCGGCTCGGTGCGCCTGCTCGGCCAGGAGCTCGTCGGCGCGGCGCCGGCCGCCCTGCGCCAGGTGCGGGGGCGCAAGATCGCCTACATCTTCCAGGAGCCGATGACCTCGCTGAACCCGGTGCTGACCGTCGGGCGGCAGATCGCCGAGGTGCTGCAGGTGCACCAGAACCTGTCGAAGAAGGCGGCGCTCGGCCGAGCGGTCGAGCTGCTCCGGCTCGTGGGCATCCCGTCGCCGCGCGAGCGCGTCAGCCAGTACCCCCACCAGCTCTCGGGCGGGATGCGGCAACGCGTCATGATCGCCATGGCGGTGGCCGGCGACCCGGAGGTGCTCGTCGCCGACGAGCCGACGACCGCCCTCGACGTCACCGTGCAGGCCGGCATCCTCACCGTGCTGCGCGAGCTGCGGGACCGCCTCGGCACGAGCATTCTCATCATCACCCACGACCTCGGGGTCATCGCCGACATCGCCGACCGGGTCGTCGTCATGTATGCCGGTCGGGTCGTCGAGCGGGCCGTCGTCGACGAGCTGTTCGCCCGCCCGCGCCACCACTACACGAGCGGCCTGCTCGCCGCGGCGCCCACCGCCGGACGGCACGCCGGCAGCCATCGCCTCCAGGAGATCCCGGGCCTGGTCCCGGTGCTCAGCGAGCAGCCGGACGCCTGCACGTTCGCCGAACGCTGCCCGGCGGCCCAGGACGACTGCCGCGCGTCCCGACCCCCGCTGGCCGAGCTCGGCGGACCGCGACCGGCGTCGGTGCCGGGGTCCGCACGCGTACCGGCGTCGGTAGGCGTGGCCCGGCACCTGGTCGCCTGCTGGCACCCGCACCCTGCGGTGAATGACGATGCCCATGGAGGGCCACGATGACGGCGCAGGCCACCACCCCGCAGGACGCCGCCACGACCGACGACGTCGTGCTCGAGGTGCGTGACCTCGTCATGCACTTCGGCCCGGTGCGGGCGGTCGACGGGGTGACCCTGCGCCTACGCCGCGGACAGGTCGTCGCGCTCGTCGGGGAGAGCGGGTCGGGCAAGTCGACCGTGGGCCGGTGCATCGTGCGGCTCCTCGAGCCCACCGCCGGTGAGGTGCGGCTCGAGGGCCAGGACGTCACGCACCTCTCCCGCCGCCACCTGCGCGAGCATCGCCGGCGCGTCTCCATGGTCTTCCAGGACCCGGCCGGCTCGCTCGACCCGCGCATGCTCGTGGGCGACGTGGTCGCGGAACCGTTGCGGCTGCAGGGCACTCGTCGTTCACGGAGCGACCGTCAGGAACGGGTCTCCGCCGCGCTCGGCACCGTCGGGCTCCGGCCCGAGGTCGCCCGGCGCTACCCCCACGAGCTGTCCGGCGGCCAACGCCAGCGGGTCAGCATCGCGCGCGCCCTCATGTCGGACCCCACCCTGCTCATCGCCGACGAGCCGACGAGCGCCCTCGACGTGTCGGTGCAGGCGTCGGTGCTCAACCTGCTCGCCGACCTGCAGCGGGACATCGGCTTCGCCTGCCTCTTCATCACGCACGACCTCTCGGCCGTGGAGTACCTCGCCGACGAGATCGCCGTGATGTACCTCGGGCAGCTCGTCGAGCACGGCTCCCGCGAGACGATCTTCACGACCCCGGCGCACCCCTACACGCAGGCGCTGCTGTCGGCCGCGCCGGTCGCCGACCCCGTGCGCCAGCGCGCCCGCCAGCCCGTGCTGCTCGGCGACGACATCCCCTCGGCGATGGACCCGCCCAGCGGCTGCCGGTTCCACACCCGCTGCCCTGTGGCCGTCGAGCGCTGCGTGACCGACGTGCCCGAGCTACGGGCGGTGGGTGGCCGGACCGTCGCCTGCCACCTCGTGGACGACGAGGGCCACGGCCCCGACGTGCGCCCCGCTGCGACGGCGCCGACCGCCGACCTTCCTACGCCAGAACAGGACCCACCGTGACGTTCACGACCAGGCCGACCCTCCAGGGCACGTTCGGAATGGTCTCGACGACCCACTGGATCGCCTCCCAGTGCGCCATGCGCTCCCTCGAGCGCGGAGGCAACGCGTTCGACGCGGCGGTCACCGCGGGCTTCGTCCTGCAGGTCGTCGAACCGCACCTCAACGGACCGGGTGGCGACATGCCGGCCATCATCGCCACCGCCGACGACCCCACGCCGCGGGTGCTCTGCGGCCAAGGACCGGCCCCGGCCGGGGCGACCATCGAGCACTTCACCCGTCTCGGCATGGACCTCGTCCCGGGGTCCGGCCCGCTCGCGGCGGCGGTGCCCGGCGCGGTCGACGCGTGGCTGCTCCTGCTGCGCGACAGGGGAACCCAGAGCCTGGCCGAGGTGCTCGAGCCCGCCATCGGGTATGCGCGGGACGGCCACCCGCTGCTCGAGCGGGTCAGCGCCACCGTCGGTTCCGTGCAGGAGCTGTTCCAGGACCATTGGCCCACCTCGGCCGCCCTGTGGCTGGCGGACGGTCGCCCGCCGGCCCCGGGGGCGCTGTTCCGCAACCCGGCCCTGGCCGACACGTTCGAGCGGCTGGTGCAGGCGGGCCACGACGCCGGCGGCTCGCGGGAGAGCCAGGTCGACGCGGCTCGGCGGGCCTGGGGCGAGGGGTTCGTCGCGGAGGCGGTCGACGCCTTCATGCGGCGCCCGCACCAGGACTCCAGCGGCGAGGCCCACGCGGGGCTCGTGACCGCCCAGGACATGGCCGACTTCTCCGCCACGTGGGAGGACGCGGTCACGGTGGACTGGCGCGGCCACACCGTGGCCAAGACGGGCCCGTGGGGCCAGGGACCGGGCCTGCTCCAGACGCTACGGCTGCTCGACGCATACGGTGACGATGCGGCTCTGGACCCCTCGGGTGCCTTGGGGATCCACGTCGCCACCGAGGCCATGAAGCTCGCCTACGCCGACCGGGAGGCCTGGTACGGCGATGGGTTCGACGTCCCCCTCGCCACGCTGCTCTCCCCGGACTACGCCCGCGAGCGGGTGGGCCTGATCGGGGACGAGGCAGCGCTGACCCTGCGCCCCGGAAGCCCTGACGGCCGCACGCCGGTGCTCCCCGCATACACCCGGTCCACGGAGACGAGCCGTGAGAAGGACGCGACGACAGGGGAGCCCACCGTCTCCGCGTCGGGCGTCACCCGCGGCGACACGTGCCACATCGACGTCGTCGACCGCTGGGGCAACATGGTCTCGTCGACGCCGAGCGGTGGCTGGCTGCAGTCGTCGCCGTCCATCCCCGAGCTCGGGTTCGCCCTCGGCAGCCGCCTGCAGATGACGTGGCTCGAGCCGGGGCTGCCGTCCTCACTGGCGCCGGGACGACGCCCGCGAACCACGCTGACGCCGACCCTCGTGCTGCGCGACGGGGTGCCGGTGCTGGCGTGCGGGTCTCCGGGTGGTGACCAGCAGGACCAGTGGCAGCTGATCTTCCTGCTCCGCCACCTCGTGCAGGGCCAGGACCTGCAGGAGGCGATCGACGCCCCGATGTGGAACACCCCCGCCTTCCCGTCGTCGTTCTACCCGCGCGCGACCGAGCCCGGCGTGGTCGTCGTCGAGGACCGGCTCGACCCGGCCACCGTCGACGGCCTGCGGGCGCGGGGCCACGAGGTGCGGCTCAGCGACCCATGGAGCCTCGGGCGGATGTGCGCCGTGCGCCGCGACCCCGAGAGCGGCGTCGTCAGCGCCGGCGCGAACCCGCGCGGGATGCAGGGGTATGCCGTCGGGCGTTGACGGACGTCCGCGTACAGACCGGCGGGCGTTGGTGCCCCGTTGGACGGTCGGGAGGGCGGCGACGTCGACCAACGCCCTCGGTGTGGCCGCCGTCCGGGTAGCTCAGAGGTGGGCCATGGCGGCCGTCGCGGCCGCTTGGAGATGCGCGCGGACGGCGGCCTCGGCGGCGTCGGGGTCGTGTGCCTCGATCGCGTCGACGATGCGGATGTGCTCGGCCCAGGAGTGCGGGGCGCGTTCGGCCGCACCGATGCGGAACACCCAGTGCACGTGGAGGTAGAGCGCGCTCGACATCGTCATAAGCCACCGGTTGCCGGTGATGGCGATGCAGAGGCGGTGCAGGTCGCTGTTGAGCTGCGAGACGCGGGTGAGGTCGCCCTTGTCGGTCGCCCGGCGGGCGGCGTCGAGCAGGTCGCGCAACGCGGCCACGTCGGCGTCGGTCGCGCGCTCTGCCGCGAGCCGGGCGGCGGTCGCCTCGAGGCTGCCCCGGATGGCGAAGAGGTCACCGATGGTGCCCGCATCGGGGGTCGCCACGACGGCTCCGCGGCGAGGCGTCAGCGTGACGAAGCCCTCGGTCTCGACGACCCGCAGGGCCTCCCGCACGGGGTTGCGCGAGACGCCGAAGTCGGCCGCCAGACGCTCCTCGGTGAGGCGCGTGCCGGGCGGGTACTCCCCCTCGACGATCCGCCGGCGGACCTCCTCGAGCACCTGGTCGCGCAGCGCCTGGTGGCGGTGACCGATGGTGCCCGCCGGGTCGTCCTCCCGCATGCTTGGTGCTCCCCCAGCCGGAACCGCGCGCCGTGAACGGTCCCGACTGTATACCAAGGACAATCAGCGCGCCGGGGTTCCGTGATCAGCGCAGCAGGGGGTGGGGTTCGCCTGCTCGAAGGGCACGAGCACCCCTCCGACGGCAGGCCGCACAGCCAGGACGACGCGCCCGTCCTCGTAGCCGGGGCGGACGAATCCCTGCGCGTCGAACGCAGCGTCCGTCGACGGAGGGCCGGCCGCGCCGAGGACGACGACGGCGTCGACCGCCGAGGCGTCCACGAGCGCGCCCACGGTCGTGGTGCTCGCCGCCGCCCCGCAGCCGGGGAACCGGAACAGCCGGCCGCCGAGGCGGTCCCGGTGCAGGGCCGCGAGCCGGTCGTCCTCGTCCGGGTCGGGGTCGGGGTCGGGGTCGACCCCGTCGGGGTCGGCCTGGTCGTGCTCGCCCTCGACGGCGACCGGGCGGTGGACCCGGACCGGCCCCGCCCCGACGCGGCTCGTGACGACGACCCCACCCCCACTGAAGTGGGTGGCGAGGGTGAGGTCGGGGTCGTCGGGGTCGTCGGGGTCGTCGGGGTCGTCGGGGTCGTGGGGGTCGCTGCCCCGGAGTCGGTTCCCACCGGTGAGGCCCAGCACCGCGTGCTCGGCCTCACCGGTGGTGGACCATCGGGTGGGACTCACGCCGTGGGGAGGACCCAGATCGGGTTCGTGTAGAACCACAGATCGGCCCACGGGTCGGCGTCACCGAGTACGTCGGCGGCCGGGCCCTTGGGGTCGACCGCAGCACCGCGAAGTCCGACCGCGCTGCGGTTGCCGTCAGTACCGCGCACCCGCACATAGGTCGGCTCGGTGACCTCGCCGAGGTCGTAGGCGAAGGTGATCGCCCCGGTGCCCGACACGTCCTTCTGGAGGACGACCTTGGTGTCGGGGGCCAGGAACGAGTCACGGTCGCCGGCGGCCCCGGTCACGGACCCGCGGATGACGTCGACCCGGTTGAGCTGGGGGACGAACTGGGCCCAGTTGGGCAGGCTCGCGCGCTGGATGGTGATGGCCAGCTCGAGGCGAGCGCCCTTGTGGGGCGTCACGACCGACCCGAGCGGTGACCCTGGACGGTTGTCGCCCTTCGTGCGCACGGAGACGTCGACCGCCCCGACGAGCCCGCCGTGGTCGACGTAGACCCGGCCGGCGCGCAGCCCGTCGAGCACCGCGGCATACGTGAACTTCTCGGCTCCGACATGGGTCTTGCTGTAGTAACCCGGCCAGAAGTCCCCGAAGGTGGTCTGCGGACCCTGGCTCCCGTGCACCGGGTCGCCGTAGCGACCGTTGGCGGCGAAGTCGGCGGCCGTGCCGCTGCGCACCGAGTCGTCGAGGTAGATCTGGTGGCTGTCGGAGTTGGCCGTGATCCACCAGGCCTTGCCCTCGGCCAGCAGCGAGTCCCAGAGACCACCGACGGTGCTCGTCATCCAGTCGAACCCGCCGTAGGTGATGTAGCTCTCGCGCGGGTAGCCGGCGAAGCTGTCGGCTGACGGCGAGTTGTCGTAGTAGCCGCGACCCGAGCCCGGCCCGTAGGGCTTCTTGATGCCGGCCGCCTGGTGGCCGGGGGCGCCCTCCATGCCCAGCGCGATCGTGGGCTGGCGGTCCCGCCAGCCGCGGATCTCGTGGGGCGAGTCGAGGCCCTTGCGAGCGGGGTGGTTGGCGAAGAAGGCCGCGTCGTCCACCCGGCGCTTGGTCACCGAGGCGGCGAGGAAGTCCAGGCCCTCCAGCGCGTGCTGCTCGTTGGCCGCGGTCGAGGCCGTCCAGCTGTTGACGACCCCGTCGAAGCTGTTCTCGAACTCCTTGAGGACCGCCACCTCGTTCTTGCCGGGGCTCACGATGATCGTGCCGTGCTCGGCCGCCGGGATGTTCCACTCGAGGCCCTGGAACACGAGGGTCTGGTCGCCGAACACGTCGCGGGCCCGGACGATGTCGGGGTTCACCTTCTCGACGCCGATCTTGGCGTGGGTCACGCTGCCGTGGTCGGTGATGACCATCCAGTCCAGGCCGTAGGCGGAGCCGTGCTGCACCTGGTCGAGGACGCGGTACTGCGCGTCGCTGCTGTACTGCGTGTGGATGTGGTGGTCGCCCGCGAGCCACTGGAACCTCCGGCCGCCGCGGCCGGCCCGGTCGCCGGCGACCTGCCGGTCCGGAGCGACGTCGTCCGTGCGGATGCCGGCGGCCGCGGCAGGGGTCGCCGTGCCCGCGATGCCGACGGCCGCGGCGGTGGCCCCGAGAAGACCGGCCCGCCGCAGGAAGCCGCGCCGACCGAGCTCCGCCGGGGAGAGCGCCTCGTCCGGGACCGACGGGTCCAGCAGCGGGGTGGCGCCCAGGTCGACCTCGTGGTGCTCGTGGTCGTGCTCGTGGGGGTGGTCGTGCTCGTGCGTGTGGTCGGACCCGCCGTGGGTATGCCGTGTCATCGCTGCCTCTCGCGCCGCGCGGACGCCGTCCGTCCGCCCCTCGCAGCCAACCCGCCCGAGGTGAACAGCACGGTCGGTGCGGGCGAACGGCATACGACGGGGAGACCACCGCCGGCCGCCCGGCGTGGCTTGACGCCGCGTCAGGCCGCTTGACGCACGGTGCAGAGGGCGTCAGGTGGCTCGACGCCGCGTCGAGCTCACCATCCGTGGAGGGGCAGGCGACGAACCCCTGGTCAGCCGGTCCGAACGAGGCGGCGGGGCCGATGGCCTCAGCAGCGCGATCGACGCGCGGCGCCCTCGAGGCCGGCGGATGGTGAGCCGACATGTCCCGCACCCTCGTTCGTCCCGCTCTGGTTGCCGCTGCTCTGGCCTCGACGCTGGGGCTGGCCCTGACCGGCTGCAGCAGCACCTCGACGAGCGCCCCGGCGGCTCCGGTGGCCTCCACGAGCTCGTCCACGAGCGCGGCACCGAGCTCCTCGACCACGGCAAACCCCTCCACGACGGCCACCTCGTCGAGCTCGACGTCGGCCGCGGCGCCCTCGACCAGCGCGTCAACCGCGTCGGCCGCCGTCGCGATCTCCATCAAGGACTTCATGTTCACCGTGCCGGCCTCCGTGCCGGCCGGCGCAACGATCACGGTCACCAACAACGACAACGAGGCGCACACCGTCACCAGCAAGGCCGGCGGGTTCGACGTGAAGGTCGCCGGCCGCGGCGGCACGGCTCAGCTGACCGCGCCGGCCAAGGCCGGCAGCTACGGCCTCACCTGCGACTTCCACGCCAACATGATGGGGATGCTGGTCGTCAGCTGAGACCGGCCGCCCGGCCCCCGTCGGTCAGCGGTCAGGGCTGCTGTGGCGGGGCGTCGCGCAGCTGGCACAGCAGCGTGCAGGAACAGACCCGCCGGCCGGCGTCGTCGCTGATGGCGATGGCGATCGTGGCTGTCGTGCGGCCCACCGACAGCACGGTGCCGACGGCGGTCACGGTGCCCGAGCTGGCGGGCCGGTGGTGGACGGCAGTGATCGTCATGCCGACGGCGGCCCGACCGGGGCCGGCCACGAGGACGGCCATCATCGACCCGACCGACTCGGCCAGCACGACCGAGGCGCCACCGTGGAGGATGCCGTAGGGCTGGGTGTTCCCCCCCACCGGCATCGTCGCGACGGTCTGCTCGTACCCGACCTCCGTGAAGTGGATACCCATCTTCTCGCCGAGGGCGCCGTTGTTGGCGTTGACCTCCTCGGCCGTCATCCAGGGGGTCGTGGGCTCGGCGGCAGCGTCCATGGGACCAGCCTGCCGCATGCCGCTCGCCGCCTCGGGCCCGGACCCGCTACTCGGCCAGGTGCATCTCCGTCGTCACCGGCAGGGTGGCGTTCTTGGCCTGCGTGTAGGTCACCTGGACGAGGGGGTTCTGGCCGCTGAACGCGACGTCGCCGACGACGATCATCGAGTCGTCGTAGATGCCGGTGCCGTTGCCCCGGTAGTCCAGGGTGCCCGTCTTGGCGTAGACGGTGCCGGTGTTGGCCGTCACGCCGTTGCCGCGGTAGGTCAGCGTCGAGGTGTTGTTGCGGTCCGAGAGGATGGCGATCCCCTTGGTGGCGCCGGTCGTCGGTGCCGTGATCGTCAGGGAGCCGTTGCCGGTCGTCTTGAAGCCGGCCCCGTCCTCGCCGGTCGGCGCGCATACGCGCGGGTTGCCCTTGCTGGCGCCGCTGGCGACCGCGCAGGTGAGATAGATGGTCACACCCAGGGCGTCGAGGTGGTCGTTGCCAGTGAACGACGTGTCGCCGGTGACGATGTAGAGGCCAGGTTGCATGGGCGTGCCCGCCGGGCAGTTGAGCGTGAGCGTCTTGTAGACCCCCGGGCCTCCCGTGCACGAGTTCTGGTTCGCGCTCAGCACCCGCCCGGCGAGGTCCGGGGGGACGAGCGTGGCCAGCGGGTCGGCGATCGGCGGCTGGTTCGGCGTGGGAGCGGGCGCGAAGGTGCCTTGCGCGGGCGCGGGACCTTCGAGGTTGGTGGCCCCGCCGACGACCGTGATGCTGGCGCCGGGGTTGGTCGCCAGCGCGCCGTTGATGTCGACGTCGGTGTTCTTGACCTTGATGTCGCCGTTCTGGAGGTTGTGGGTGCCCTCGCCGATGACGCAGAACCCGCACGGCGGGGTGTTGCTCGACGTCACCCCCACCTTGGCGGCGGCCTGCACGGGGACCGAGCTGGTACCCCAGATACCGGCGAAGGGGGTGAGCACCGGCCGCACGGGGACGAGCACCCGCACGGCGGAGGGCGGGGTGGTGTCGAAGGAGATGCACGACGTGCCGGCCGGTGGCACGTAGGCGAGGTGCGCCACGTCGGTGCAACCGGCCCAGTCGGCCGCGGTCGTGCCGAAGTTGCGCTGGGCCAGGCTCTTCGCGGCGGCGACCGCAGTGGTGACGTCACCGCCGGTCGCCAGCGAGTTGCCGGCCGCGAGCGCCGCGGAGTCGGCCGCGTTCTGGGCCTGCCGCCGGGTGTCCCGGGCGAGCCCGAGGTCGACGACCAGCGAGGTGATGCCGAGCAGCACGACCGACGTGAGGATGACGGTGATGAGGGTGACGGCGCCGTCGTCGCGGCGACCGGATCGCCGGAGCCGAGGGCCGCTCACGACGCCGTGCACCACGCCCAGGCCTCCCCGGACGGGTCCGCCTCGGAGGTGTGGCTGACCGGGCTGGGCGTCGGTGAGGGGTTCTCGATCGACATCACCGTCTTGGACCGGATGACCCCGTTGGCCGGCAGGGGGACGAACCCGGTGAAGCTCTTGGCCTTCACCGCGACGCAGATGACGACGAGGTCGCCCCGCACCCACGTCGACACCTGGCTGCCGGTCGACGCCGACGCGACGAAGACCCGCGCGTACGGGGTGCCGCCCGTCGACACCGACATGGCCCGCGCCCCGCACGCCACACCGTCCATGCCGGACGCGGTGCACGCGACGTTCGTCACCGGGTCCTTGGACGCCCCGAACGACGTCTGCACGGCGGCCTTGCGCGCCGCCTCGCGTACGCCTTGGCGCACGGAGATCGAGTCGTTGAACCAGAGCCCGTAGTCGATGACGCCCAACAGCAGGGCGAACAACACCGGCATGATGATCGCGAACTCCACGATCGCCGTCCCCCGGTCACGCCGAGCGCGCCGGGGCTGCACGAAGCAACCCACCGTGACACCTTTCCCCGAGTATCACGGCCAGCCTCGCCGTCCCCTCGCCCCCCCGCATCCCCCGAATGGCTGCTTCGGCGCTCGGTCGGCGCGATGGGGGCGGGTGGAACCGACCGGTTCGGGTGGGAAAGAGTAGGTCCGCCCATCCTCACGCCGTCGTCAGGAGACCACGTGCCCCTCGCCATCACGGACGTCACGTCCACCGAGCGCTTCGTCGGGACGACCGAGACCCCGAGGCAGGTGCTCCACGTGACCCTCGGTGGCGGTATGCCGTCGGGTCCGGTGCGCGTGGAGGTCACCGGCGCCGGGGTGAGTGGTTCCGTGACGGAAACGGCGAGCGGCGACCGGGCGACGCGGGTCGAGGTGCCGCTCGGGGTTCCCGCCGGCGCGTCGGTCGGTGACGCGCTGGACGTCACGGTGACGGCGACCGACGCCACCGGTGCGTCCGTGTCGGCCCCCGGACGGGTCGTCGTGGCCGAGACCGGCTGGACCATGGTCATGGTGTCGCACTTCCACTACGACCCGGTGTGGTGGAACACCCAAGCCTCCTACACGACGGACTGGGAGCTGCTGGGGCCGGACTGGACGACGCGACCAACGTTCCTGGACAACGGTTTCGCTCTCGTCGAGGCGCACCTGAAGCTTGCCGTGCGCGACCCGGACTACCACGTGGTGCTCGCGGAGCTGGACTACCTCAAGCCCTACTTCGACACCTTCCCCGAACAGCGGGCGGTGCTGCGACGGCTCATGGCCGAGGGCCGGGTCGAGCTGATCGGCGGCACCTACAACGAGCCCAACACCAACCTCACCGGCAGCGAGACGACGATCCGCAACCTGGTCTACGGCATCGGCTTCCAGCGCGACATCCTCGGCGGCGACCCCCAGTCGGCTTGGCAGCTGGACGTGTTCGGCCACGACCCGCAGTTCCCGGGGCTCGTCGCCAAGGCCGGTCTGACGGGGTCGGCGTGGGCGCGCGGGCCCTTCCACCAGTGGGGGCCACTGCGCCACCACTGGGACCAGGAGCGCACCGGTGACATCGGGGTCATGCAGTTCGACAGCGAGTTCGAGTGGGTCTCCCCCAGCGGCGACGGGGTGCTCACCCACTACATGCCCGACCACTACGGACCCGGCTGGGAGATGCAGAACGCTCCGAGTGTCGAGGCCGCGGGCGACATCGCCTACGGTCTGTTCCAGGTGCTGAAACCCGTTGCGGCGACGAAGAACACGCTGCTCCCGGTGGGCGGCGACTACTGCCCACCCAACAACTGGGTCACCGAGCTGCACCGCTGGTGGAACGCCACCTACGTCTGGCCGCGGTTCGTCAGTGGCACGACGCGCACCTTCCTCGACCGCGTGCGCGAGGGCTTCGCCGAGCAGGGCCGGCGCCCCTCGCCGCAGTCCCGCGACATGAACCCGGTCTACACGGGCAAGGACGTCTCCTACATCGACACCAAGCAGGCCCAACGGGCCGCGGAGACGGCCGCGACCGACGCGGAGCGGCTGGCCACCTTCGCCTGCCTGCTCGGCGACGGCACCTGGCCCGAGGCTGCGCTCGACAAGGTGTGGCGCCAGCTGGCCTTCGGTGCCCACCACGACGCGATCACCGGGTCGGAGTCCGACCAGGTCTACATCGACCTGCTCACCGGCTGGCGCGAGGCCTTCGACCTGGCCGCGGGCGTCCGCGACGACGCCGCGGCCGCGCTGGTGCGACGGATCGACCTGCGCGACCCAACCCGACCGGGTGCGCCCCTCGTGGTCGTCAACACCCTGTCGTTCACTCGCACCGACCTGGTGCGGGCGTTGGTACCGACCGACGGCGGGGTACGCGTCGTCGACGAGGCCGGAACCGACGTGCCGCTCGTCGTCGAGGCGCCGGGCGTCGTGCGCTTCGTCGCCCACGACGTGCCGTCGTTCGGGTGGCGCACCTACCGGGTCCTGAGTGGCGTCACGAGTGGCGTCACGAGTGGCGTCGGGGACGACGCCACGGACGGGCCGGTCCCGACGGGCTGGGTCGACGTCGAGCCCGCAGACGGGAGCGCCCCCATGATCGAGAACGCGGCATACCGGGTCGTCGCCGACCCCGCCCGCGGCGGCGCGCTCGTCTCCGTGCACGACCACCGCCAGGACCGCGAGCTGCTCACCGGCCCGGCCAACGAGCTGCGCGTGCACGAGGAGTACGCCGCGCACCCGCGCTTCAGCGAGGGCCCCTGGCATCTCCTGCCCACCGGCCGGATGACCGGATCCGCCGACGCGGAGGCGCGAGTCACGCTGCAGCGCAGTGCGATCGGACAGCGGCTGGTCGCCCGGGGCACCGTGGACGGTATCGAGTACGAGCAGGTGACGACGCTCGTAGACGGGCTCGACCGGGTGGACCTCGTCACCCGCGTGCTCGACCACGACCGGTCCGACCGGCTCGTGAGGGTGCGCTTCCCCGTCGACCTACCGGGCGCGCTGCCGGTGAGCGAGGTCGCGGCCGCCGTCGTCGGGCGTGGCTTCGGGCTCATCGACGCCGACACCGCCGACGCGCCGTGGACGCTCGACAACCCCGCCAACACTTGGTTCGGCCTCGGCACGACGATGCGGGTCGACGTCGTCGCCGACGGCGAGGTCACCGGCACCAGAGCCATCGCCGTGGCGGAGGTCGTCCTGCCCGACGACCTCGACGCGGGAGCCGAGGAGCAGGCCCGCGCGCTCGTCGTGGCGCTGGCCCGGCGCGGGGTCACCGCGACGACCTCGCAGGCCTCCCGGCCCCGCTACGGCAACCTCGCCATCGACTCCAACCTGCCGGACGTGCGGATCGTCGTCGCGGACCGGCCGAACCCGGTCGTCGACGCTCTGGTCGAGCGCGTCGGACCCCTGCCCGAGGGCGACGTCGTCCTCGTGCCGGCCGCGAGACCACTACGCGACGTCTGGGTGCCCAATGCCGACCTGCGGGCGCTCGATGCCCTGCCGGCAGTCGTCGTCCGCGACGTCGGCGCTGCCGTCGAGGCGGTGGAGGCGGGCCGTCTCACCGCGGTCCTCGCCGGCGCCGGGGGGCTCGAGCCGCATACGGACGGCACGGTGGCCTTGCTGACCTACGGCCTGCCGGGCTTCGCCGTCGAACCGGACGGAGCCCTCAACCTCTCCCTGCTTCGCTCGTGCACCGGCTGGCCGTCGGGGGTGTGGATCGACCCGCCGCGCCGCACCGCGCCGGACGGCTCGTCGTTCCAGCTGCAGCACTGGACCCACGAGTTCACCTACGCCCTGGTGAGCGACGCGGGCGACTGGCGGGCGGCGACGCTGCCCGCCCGGGGTCAGGCGTTCTCAACGCCTCTTCTGCCCCTGCTCCCGCCGAACACCGCGCCCGCAGCGGCCGGCGAGGGGCGGGCCGGGGCCGCGGACCTGCCGGCGACCCACTCCCTCCTGCAGGTCGAGCCCGCCCGGCACGTGCTCGTCGGCACGGTCAAGGCGGCCGGCAACCCGGTCGCGTCGGGACACTCCCACCCGGCCGACCCTCGGCACTCGACGACCATCCGGCTCGTGGAGGCCTCGGGTGTGCGCACGCGCGCGACCGTCACGCTGCCGGAGACGCCGGTGCGCACCGCCGCGACGGCCGACCTCCTCGAGGTGCCGCAGCAGCAGCTGGCCGTGACCGACGGGCGGGTCGACGTCGACCTCGGCGGGTTCGCCGTGGAGACCGTCGTCATGACGCTCGAGCCGCGGCGCCAGGCGGTCCCGGCGCCGCTCGGCCCGCAGCGGGAGGTGGCCGGCCCGGCCTACAGCCGCTACTGGCTGCACAACCGCGGACCCGCCCCGATGGGCTTCCTCCCGGTCTCGGTCGCCCTCACCCCCGGCCTGGTGCGCACGGACGCAGGGCACCGGTTCGAGGTGTCGTGGGTGGTCGCGAGCCAGTACGTCGACGCGAGCGTAGAGGTGACCAGCGTCCTCGACCTGCCGAGGGGCTGGACGGCGACGGCGGGGACGACCGGCGCCACGACGGTCGCCGCCGGCGGCTACGTCCGGTTCCGCTCGTGGGTCGACGTCCCCGCGGACACCGAGCCGGGGCAGTATGCCGTGGCCGCGCAGGTCACGCCGGCCGCCGGCGCCCTGGCCGGAGGAGCGGGCGCTCCCGTCGTGGAGGACGTCACGACCGTCTTCGTCGGCGACTCCGAGGTGCTCTCGGCGGCCCTCGGCTTCGGCCTCCCGACGACCGCGGACCTCGCTCGCAACGTGCAGGCCGGCGCGGTCTCCACCGACCGGGCCCGGCCCACCGGCCTCGACGTCGAGATGGACCGCACCACGCTGACCGTCGCTCCCGGTGGGTCCGAGCGCCTCGTGGTGCGGCTGCACAACCGCACCCGGTCGGTCATCCGGGCCGAGGTGCAGCTGGCCTCGCCGTGGGGCAGCTGGGACTGGGTCGCCGACGCGGTGCGGGGGGTCGAGGTGGAGGCGCTCGGCACCACCGAGGTGCCCGTCGACGTGGCGCCCCCGCCCGACGCGGCTCCGGGCCACTCGTGGCTCATGGCCAAGGTCATGTGGTTCGGGCGGGCGCAGTACGCCGAGACGGTGCGCCTCGAGGTGCGGGCGTGAGGGCGGTCGAGGGGGCCGACGCGGAGGTGGACGAGCGGGTCGACGAACGGGTCGGCGCCGATGCCGTGGCGGCGTGGGTCGACGGGCACCCGCTGAGCGTCGCGGAGGTCGGTGCCCGGCTGAAGCGGCTGCGCGACCGCGACCGCACCGGCTCACTGCCGGCCCCCGGGTCCAGGGAGGGGCGGCAGCTACGGCGCTGGGTGACCCAGGTGGCGGTCGTCGAGCGCCTCTGCGTGGGCGAGCTGGCCGCTCGGGGCCTCGCCGCGCACGAGCCTCGAATGGGCGGCATACCGGCGGGGGCTCCGTCCCGGGCCGAGGCAGCGGCGCTGGGGTCGATCGTCGCCGCGGCCTGGGCCGGCGAGCCGGCGGTGGCCCGGGCGGCCGCGGTCGTCACGGCCGACGTCGCCCTGTCACCCGCCGAGCGGGAGCGGGCCGCCCGGCTCGGGGCCGGGCCCGACGGCCGGCCGGTGTGGTCCGACGACGAGCTGCTCGCCTCGGCTCGCATCGAGGCGTTCTCCCGGTGGCTGGCCACGGCGACGCACGCACGGGTGCGCCTGACCGCGGGCTACGAGCACCCGGGCGACGCGACCCAGCCCGACAACGTGCACCAGCACTGACGGTCCACCGGCCCCGACGACGGCCCCGTCCGTCGTCACGCCGTCGTCACGCCGTCGTCACGCCGTCCTCAGGCTGTCCTCACGCTGTCCTCACGCCTGGGCGGGCGCCTCGTCGGTGCGGGAGCGGGAGACCGGGTCCTTGCTGTCGGTGTCCTTGCTGTCGGTGTCCTTGCTGTCGGTGTCCTTGCTGTCGGTGTCCTTGCTGTCGGTGTCCTTGCTGTCGGTGTCCTGGCCGTTCTCGGCGTCCTCGAGGGCGGCCAGCTCGGGCAGCAGCTCGTGCCGGGCACTGAACGTGTTGATGATCGACAGGGCGACGGCGGCCAGCGGGATGCCGATGAGGGCGCCGATCGGGCCGAACAGCGCGGCCCCGGCGATGACCGAGCCGAGGGCGACCGCCGGATGGACGTCCATGGTGCGCCGGCTCACGCGCGGGGTGAAGACGTAGTTCTCGATCTGCTGGTAGACCGTCGCGAAGATGGCGATCCACAGGGCGTTGATCGGCTTCTCGACGAGCGTGAAGAGGGCCGGCAGGGCCACCCCGATGTAGGTGCCGATGGTCGGGATGAACTGGCCGACGATGCCCGCCAGCAGGCCGAGCGGCAGCCAGAACGGCACGTCGATGGCCCAGAAGAAGACGACGTGGAAGAGCGCCGACAGCCCGGCCAGCACGAGCTTGGAGATGACGTAGCCGCCGGTCTTCTCGACCGAGATCTTCCAGACCGTGACGAAGACGCGCTGGTAGCGCGGCGCCATCCACGAGCCGATCGTCTGGCGCAGCCGCGGGCTGTCGGCCGAGAAGTAGTACGCGAAGACGAGGATGGTGAGGCCGTCGAAGAGGAACGTCACGACCGAGCCGAAGATGCCGAGGATGCCGCCGCCGTAGGTGCCGACCATCGAACCGATCTTCTCCGGCGTCAGCTGCAGCGTCTGCGTGATCGTGGAGATGTCGAAGGTCGTGTGGAACGTCCTGTTGACCCAGTTGATGAGGGTCGCGGCGGCGCTCGGCAGCTGGGCGCCGAGCTCGGAGAGCTGGGCGTAGAACACCGAGCCGAAGATCTCGGCGAGCACGCCGAAGACGATGAGGCCGCCGAGCATGACGAGCCCGGTGGCCAGACCCCGCTTCATGCCCCGGTTGGCCAGCCCCAGCACCAGCGGTTCCATGGCGATCGACAGCAGCCACGCGAGCAGGAGGATGAAGAGGAAGGACGAGACGGCGCTGAACGCCCAGAACCCGACCGACAGGGCGACGAGCAGGCCCAGGACGATGACCGTCGCCTTGCGCACGCTGGCGGACGAGAACGCGACCCACGTGGGACGCGGCTCGTACCGGAGCGGACGCGGCGCCAGGGCGTGGACCGGCGGCGTCGCGGTCGGGGCACCGATCTCGTCGGCCCCCGCCCGCTCGCCGTTCTTCACCCCGTCCGCCATGGCGTCAGCCTAGAGCCCGCGGACCCCGTGCGCCCCGTGGGTGCGCGCGGTCGAGGCCGTTGACGCGGTGAGTCCCGAGAGGCCCCGAGAGGCCCGTCAGCGCGGCCCGAGGAGTGCGCTGACCTCGCTCTCGCGGTAGCGGCGGTGGCCCCCGAGGGTCCGGATCGCCGTGAGCTTGCCTGCTTGTGCCCATCGCGTGACCGTCTTCGGGTCCACGCGAAACATCGCGGCCACCTCGGCAGGCGTCAGTAGCCGTTCGTGCTCCAAGATCTGCATCCCCATTCCATTCCCGCTCGTGCCGGACCCCAGGGCGACAGGCATGATGGCCCGTACCCGCGTCCGGCTCCCCACAGCAGAACGTACCTCGCACGTCCGCAGAGGGCGAGGGTTTTGGGGGGATCTGGCCAATATTCGACAAATACCGCGAGAAATCAGGTGCACCTGTGCTTCAGCCCGGCTTCACCTTTCCCCAGCATGAGCAGGTCGTCCTCTGCCACGACGCCCGGACGGGGCTGCGGGCGATCATCGCCCTGTCGACCACCGCCCTCGGCCCGGGCCTGGGCGGCACCCGGTTCTACCCGTATGCGTCGACCGAGGCCGCGCTCGCGGACGTGCTCAACCTCTCGAGCGCCATGGCGTACAAGAACGCCCTGGCCGGGCTCGACCACGGCGGCGGCAAGGCGGCCATCATCGGCGACCCCACGAAGGACAAGACCCCGGACCTGCTGCGCGCGTACGGTCGGTTCGTCGAGAGCCTCGGTGGCCGCTACGTCACGGCCTCCGACGTCGGCACCTATGTCGCCGACATGGACGTCATCTCGGAGACGACGCGGTTCGCCACCGGTCGGTCGGAGGCCCGCGGCGGCGCCGGCGACTCCAGCGTGCTCACGGCTCTGGGGGTGTTCCAGGGGATGCGGGCCGCCGCCGAGCACGTGTGGGGGGAGCCGACGCTGCGCGGGCGCCGGGTCGGCATCGCGGGCGTCGGCAAGGTGGGCCACCGGCTGGCCGACCTGCTCGCCGACGACGGCGCCACCCTGGCCGTCACCGACGTCGACGCCGCCGCGTGCGCGCGGGTGGCCGAGAGCCACCCCGGCACCGAGGTCGTCGCCGACACCGAGGCCCTCACCGGCCTCGCGCTCGACGTGTATGCGCCGTGTGCCCTGGGCGGCGCGCTCGACGACGCGACGGTGGCCCGGCTGCGCGCCGCTGTGGTCTGCGGCGCCGCCAACAACCAGCTGGTGCGTGAAGGGGTGGGCGGCACGGCCGACCTGCTGAAGGAGCGCGGGATCCTCTACGCCCCGGACTTCATGGTCAACAGCGGCGGGGTCATCCAGGTCGCGGACGAGCTGCACGGGTTCGACTTCGCGCGGGCCCGGGCGCGCACCGAGCGCATCTACGACACGACCCGGGAGGTGCTGACCACCGCGACCGAGCACTCCGTGACGCCGGCGGAGGCCGCGCGCCGCCTCGCCGAGGAGCGGATGGCGGCGGCGTCGCCCGGCGGCATGTGGCTGCCGGGGCGCGCCGCCGGCCGGTAGGTGGAACGTCGGCGGCTGAGGTAGCGTTAGGTCTACGAAGACACACGATTCCCGGAGCCGCTCCGCCACGGTCGAGGACGTTCGTTCCCGACCCGAGTGATGCCGCCCCGGCATACCCATGAGGGGGTCACGCCATGGGGCGCGGCCGGGCCAAGGCCAAGCAGACCAAGGTCGCTCGGGAGCTGAAGTACTTCTCTCCCGACACCGATCTCAGCGCGCTTGAGCGAGAACTCCACGGTTCGACGACGACGTACACCCCGCCGGAGCGCACCTCCGCCGTGGATGACGTCGGTGACGACGACGACTACGGCGAGTACGGGAAGTGGGCCGCCGGGCAGCGGTGACGCCGCCCGGACCCCTTCCTCCTCACCCTCCACCGACGCGGTCGGGGACCACCTGGCTCAGGCCGGGTGGTCTCCGACGACGCGCACGCTTCCGCCCGCGACGCCCTTGGCGCCCCGGACGGTGTCGCCGTCCGTGAGGTGGTCCGTCATGCCGGCGGCCTCGGTGTCACGCGCGTGGTCAGCACCGCTGACCTCACTGCTCACCTCACTGCTCACCTCACTGCTCACCTCACCGAGCAGCCATGCCGGTATGCCGCGGGCCTCACTGGCGCTGATCGCCGCAGCCGCCTGCGCCGCGGGGAGCACCGCGACGAAGCCGACGCCGAGGTTGAGGGTGCGCTCGAGGTCGGCGCGGGGCACCTGACCCCACCGCTGGACCAGGCCGAACACCGGCGGCGGGGTCCAGGTCGCCCGGTGCACCGTCGCGAGGGTGCCGGCCGGGAGCACGCGGGCGAGGTTGGCCGCCAGCCCCCCGCCCGTGACGTGGCTGAGGGCGTGCACGTCGAGGCCCGGGGTGCGCACGAGCGTCAGCAGGCCGGCGGCATACACGCGGGTCGGCTCGAGCAGCTCCTCCCCCAGGGTGCGGCCGAGCTCGTCGATGTGGTCGGTGAGGCGCAGGCCCGCACTGCTGACGACGCGCCGCACGAGGGAGTAGCCGTTGGCGTGCAGCCCGCTGGAGGCGAGGGCGACGACGACGTCACCCGGCACCACACGCTGGGGGCCGAGCAGGTCGGCATACTCGACGACGCCGGTGGCGGCCCCGGCCACGTCGTACTCGTCCGGCTCGAGCAGTCCGGGGTGCTCGGCCGTCTCGCCGCCGACGAGCGCGACCCCGGCCTGCTCACAGGCGCGGGCGATGCCACCGACGATCTCGGCGATGCGCTCGGGCACGACCTTGCCGGTCGCGATGTAGTCGGTCATGAAGAGCGGCTCGGCGCCGCACACGACGATGTCGTCGACGACCATGCCGACGAGGTCGAAGCCGATCGTGTCGTGCTTGTCGAGCGCCTGGGCGATGGCCACCTTCGTGCCGACCCCGTCGGTGGAGGTCGCGAGCACCGGGCGGGCCATCCGCGTGAGGGCGCTCGCGTCGAAGAGACCGGCGAACCCACCGAGCCCCCCGAGCACCTCCGGCCGCTGGGCCCGGCGCACGGCGTCCTTCATCAGCTCGACGGCCTTGTCACCGGCCTCCACGTCGACCCCGGCGGAGGCGTAGGTGATCGGCTCGCTCACGCCGTCGACCCTACCGAGATCCCGGACGCGTTCCGGACCGCATGAAGGGGGAGGGAAGGTCAGGGGTTGATGGCGAGGAGGTCGATGCTCGTGTCGTGGCCGGTGCGCACCGAGATGGGCAGCGTCTCCAGGACGTGCTTGCCGATCCGACCGTCCTCGGGGAGCTCGATCGGGTAGGTCCCGGTGAAGCAGGCCGAGCACAGCTCGCTCGGGGGCTGGCTCGTGGCCGAGACCATCCCCTCCTCGGAGATGAACCCCAGCGAGTCGGCGCCGATCGACGCCCGGATCTCCTCGACGCCCAGGCCGGTGGCGATGAGCTCGGCGCGGGTGGCGAAGTCGATGCCGTAGAAGCACGGCCACCGCACCGGCGGTGACGAGATGCGCACGTGCACCTCGAGGGCGCCCGCCTCACGCAGCATCCGGATCTGGGCGCGCTGGGTGTTGCCGCGCACGATGGAGTCGTCGACGACGACCAGGCGCTTGCCCCGGATGGTGTGCTCCAAGGGGTTCAGCTTGAGCCGGATCCCCAGCTGGCGCAGGGTCTGCGACGGCTGGATGAAGGTGCGGCCGACGTAGGCGTTCTTGACGAAGCCCTGGCCGAACGGGATCCCCGACTCCTGCGAGTACCCCACCGCCGCAGGCACACCCGACTCCGGCACCCCGATGACGAGGTCGGCGTCGACCGGGTGCTCGCGGGCGAGCTGGCGGCCCATCTCGACGCGCGCCTCGTGGACGACGCGACCCCGGATCACAGCGTCGGGCCGGGCGAGGTAGACGTACTCGAACACGCAGCCCTTCGGCTGGGCCGGCGCGAAGCGGTGGGACCGCAGCCCGTGCTCGTCGATGGCGATGAGCTCACCCGGCTCGATCTCGCGCACCACCGTGGCGCCGATGGTCTGCAGCGCCGCCGTCTCCGAGGCGACCACCCAGCCGCGCTCGAGCCGCCCGAGGGCGAGGGGGCGCACCCCGTAGGGGTCGCGCGCGGCATACAGCGTGTGCTCGTCCATGAAGACGAAGCAGAAGGCGCCGCGGAGCAGCGGCAGCACCTCGAGGGCGGCCTGTTCGATCGGCAGGTCGGGGTCGGCGGCGAGGAGGGTCGTGACGAGCGCGGTGTCGGAGGTGTTGCCACGACCGAGCTCCCCGCGCTTGCCGGCCGCGGCGCCGAGGCGCTCGGTGACGAGCTCCCGCAGCTCGACGGTGTTGATGAGGTTGCCGTTGTGGGCGAGGGCGACCGAGATGTCGCCGGTGCCGCCCAGGGTGGGCTGCGCGTTCTCCCAGGTGGAGCCGCCGGTCGTCGAGTACCGCGTGTGGCCGATGGCCAGGTGACCGCGCAGCGAGCTCAGCGCGCCCTCGTCGAAGACCTGGCTGACCAGCCCCATGTCCTTGTAGACGAGGATCTTCTCGCCGTCGGAGGTGGCAATGCCGGCCGACTCCTGGCCGCGGTGCTGCAGCGCGTAGAGCCCGAAGTACGTGAGCTTCGAGACCTCCTCACCCGGCGCCCACACCCCGAACACCCCGCAGGCGTCCTGGGGCGCGCGGTCGGCGCGGGTGGTGGGGTCGAGGTCCTGCGACAGCCGTCCGTCTCCGCGAGCCACGGTCCCCAGTCTCCCACGCCCTGCGGGGTATGCCGGTCAGGGGCGGCGGTCGACCAGCACGGCGAAGAGGGCGGCCAGGAACGCGCCGAGCGCCGCGAAGAGGACCCCGAAGAAGCCGACCTCGGTGCTGGCGCTGTAGCCGTTCACCCCGTCACCCGCGAGCGCGACGAACACGCCCACGACGAAGCCCACGAGCGCACCGGTGACGATGATCCGGCGGAACTGGGGCGTGCGGCGACGGGTTCTCACCCGGAAACAGTACGTCGGCGCCGAGCCGCCACCCAGCGGCAGCCCCCGTCAGTGGGCAGGGTCACAGGGCGCCGAGCGGGAGCACCCCGGAGAGGTCGGCCCGCAGGCCCGACGCCCGCACGAGGCCCCCGTCCACCGCGGCGGCCCAGGCCAGCGACCCCGTGGCCAGCCGCAGCCACGTGGCGGCGTCGGTCTCGAAGACGTTGGGCGGCGTCCCCCGCTTGTGGGCCGGGCCCTCGATGCACTGCACGGCACCGAACGGCGGCACCCGCACCTCCACCGAGCGGCCGGGGTGCCGGGTCGCGAGCTCCTCCAACGCATACCGGACCGCCGTGGCGACCACCGGCCGAGGCACGGAGGCGAGCCCGGTGAGGTCGGGGCCTCCCGTGAGGCACTCGGCGAGCGCGGCGTGGCCGGAGGCGGGGTCGACGCGGCGGCGGGGGGGCATCGGGTCAGCCTCGCAGCCGCGGCACGACCTCGGTGGCGACCGTCTGCAGCGTGGCCTCGGACCCCTGGTAGGGCGGGGTAGGCCGGGGCCAGTGCGTCACGACGTCGGTGAACCCGAGCGCCGCCGCGCGGGTGACGAGCTCCTCGAACACCTCTGCGCTGCTCAGCGAGTAGACCGGCGAGGAGTCGAGGTTGAGGTACCTCGGGTATGCCGCGGGGTCGCGGCCCGCCGCCGCGAGGGCCTCCTCGAGGGTGTCGGTGAGGCGGGCCAGACCGTCGAACCAGGCGTCGAGGGTCTCCGACCGTGAGCCCGTGGTGACCCACCCGTCGGCGACCGCAGCGGCGAACCGCACCGAGCGGGGGCCGTCGGCCGCGGCGAGCACCGGCACCGCAGCCACCCGCGGCCGGGTGCCCATCTCGTGGGTCTCGAACCAGCGGCCCACGCTCGTCACGTGCCCCGTCTCGTCGTCGCGCAGGCGGAGGTAGAGCCGCGTGAACTCCTGGAAGCGGTCGACGCGGTCCTTGGTCGAGAGCTCGGGCTGGCCGAGGACGCCGGCGTCGAGGTCCCCGCCCTTGCCGAGTCCGAGGAGGAACCGGCCGCCCGAGACGTCGTCCAGCGCCTGCACGTCGCGGTGGAGGGTGGCCGGGTGCCGGAAGTTCGGCGACGCGACGAACGTGCCGAGCCCGATGCTCGAGGTGTCGAGGGCCGCGGCGGTGAGCGTGGGCATCGTGCCGTACCAGGGCGCGTCGGGCAGGCCGGCCCAGACGAGGTGGTCGTAGGTCCAGGCGTGGTCGAACCCCAGCTCCTCGGCGGCCCGCCACTGGTGCCGGGCCTCGGCCCAGGGCCGCTCGGGCAGGATCGTCAGGCCGAACCGCACGACGGCCTCCGGCGGTGGGGTCGGGGAAGGCACGTCATGACCGCCGATGATGGCACGCTGGGCCGGTGCCGCGAAGGAGGGAGTCGACCGCCCCCGGGGACGGCGACCATGCCAACGGCGGCGACCTGGGGGCCGGGGCGGACGTCGACCCCCGCGTCGAGCTGGTCCGCGACGAGCGGGGCGGGGTCACGGTCGTCGTCGACGGCACCCCGCAGTCGCACGTGCAGCCGGACGACCCCGAGCTGCTCGTCTTCGAGTACGTGCAGCACTTCGCCCTCGTGCTGGGCGCCCGGCCTCCGGGACCGCCCACTCCGCTGGCGGTGACCCACGTCGGCGGCGCCGGGCTGACCCTGCCGCGCTGGGTGGAGGCCACCCGGCCCGGGTCGCCCCAGATCGTCCTCGAGCCGGACGTCGCGCTCACCGAGCTCGTGCGCGCCCGGCTTCCGCTGCCGCGGCGCCACCGGATCCGGGTGCGCCCGGTCGACGGCGCGACCGGGGTGCGGGCGCTCGCCGACGCGAGTGCCGACGCGGTCGTCGTCGACGCGTACGCCGGTGGTCGGGTGCCCGCCGAGCTGACCACCGTGGAGTTCCTCCGCGATGTGCACCGGGTGCTGCGTCCCGACGGGGTCGTGCTGCTCAACATCGCGGACGAGCCGGCGAGGCGCTACCTCGCCCGGGTGCTCGCCTCGGTGAGCGCGGCCGGCTTCGCCGACCTGCTGGTCATCGGCACCTTCGAGGTGCTGCGGGGCCGCCGCTTCGGCAACACCGTGGTCGCCGCCGGTCGCCGACCGCTGGACGTCGACGAGCTGCGCCGGGGCGTCTCGCGCGTCCCGTTCCCGACCGGGGTGCGGCACGGCGAGGCGGTGCGCCGCCTCGTCGGGCGCGCCCGGCCATTCTCGGGAGACGACTCGGCACCGTCGCCCCCACCCCCGGAACCGGGCGCGTGGACCCGGCGCTAGGTGCCGGCATACGCGACGTAGGTCCAGGGACTTCTGCCCGCGGAACGGGAACACTGGGCTCATGCGCCGACACGGTCACCAGCAGGGGAGCTCATGGCTGCGTGAGGTGACGCCGGGGGGGCGCGGCCGGCGCCGAGGGAGCAGCGGCCCCGTCCTTCCCGCGGTGACCGGCGCCGTGGCCCTCCTCGCGCTCGCCGCCTGCAGCAGCGGGGGGTCGACACCGGCCGCGGCGACGCCGGCCACGAGCGCCGCCACCACCAGCAGCGCCTCGTCGAGCACGACGACGTCGGCCGCCCCCGCCGCCGCGGCGTGCGTCAAGGACCCCCAGGCCGTGACCGCGGTGCAGCCGGCCGCAGCGTCGGCCGGCGCCCTGCCCGCCGACCTCGTGACGGCCCTCGACCAGGCCGCCGAGGCCGGGTTCAAGGAGGCGGCGTCCCCGGGGGCCATCGTCGGCGTCCGCACCCCGAAGGGCACGTGGATCAAGGCCTACGGCGACTCCGACCCCACGAAGAAGCAGGCCATGACGGCCGACATGCACGTGCGGATCGGCTCGGTGACCAAGCCCTTCACCGGGACGCTCATCATGCAGCTGGTGGAGCAGGGCAAGGTCTCGCTCGACGACCCCATCAGCACGTACGTGTCCGGGGTACCCAACGGCGACCAGGTCACCCTCAAGCTGCTCGGCACGATGCGCAGCGGGGTGGCCAGCTACTCGCGCAACGACGAGTTCGTCACCAAGCTCTTCGCCAACCCGGAGGGCGTCTACTCCGTCGACCAGCTGCTGACCTACGGGTATGCGCTCTCGCCGGCCTTCGCGCCGGGTGCCGACTTCGAGTACTCGAACACCAACACCCTGCTGCTGGGGAAGGTCGTCGAGAAGGTCACCGGGAAGACCCTGCAGGAGGCCTACCAGTCGATGATCTTCGACCCACTGAAGATGTCGAAGACGTCGGCCCCCGGCTCGAACCCGGCGATGCCCGCGCCCTTCTCGCGCGGCTACACGCTGCAGGGGGTCAAGGGCACCACTCCCGCCGACGCCACGAACTACAACCCCTCGTGGGCGGGCGCCGCGGGCGAGATCGTCAGCACCACCGACGACATGCTCACCTTCACCCGCGCGCTGGGCACCGGACAGGGCCTGCTGAAGCCGGCGACCCAGGTCACCCGGATGGGCACCTGGGCGCCCGCCGGCGGCTACGGCTTCCAGTGGGCGTGCGCCGACGGCTGGGTCGGCCACACGGGAGAGCTGCCAGGCTTCAACGTCACCAGCTGGTACGACACGACCACTGACACCGCGGTGGTGGTCTCCGCCAACAGCGACATCGCCTCGGGTTCGTGCACGGACTCACCGACCCTGACCGACAACCCCACCGAGCCGATCTGCTCCTCCCCCGGGGTGCGCGTCTTCGTGGCGGTGTCCAAGGCGCTCGGCCACGAGTTCGTCCCGACCCCGAAGAGCTGAGATCCCTCGACCGGACTCAGATGGTCCCGGGTTTCCCGCCGTCCAGGCCGGAAAACCCGGGACCATCTGAGTCCGGTCGGATCAGCGGCCGAGGACGGCGGGGAGCGTCGCCTCGTGGGTATGCCGCAGCGTGGCGAGGTCGACCTCGAACCGGTCGGTGACGTCGAGACCGTCGACCCGGTCGTCGACGACGCCGAGCCGGGTGGCCTCGATGCCGCTCGCCTCGACGAGGGCGAGGAAGTCGTCCTCCGACCCCGGCACGACCGACACGAGCACGCGCCCCGATGACTCCGAGAACAGGGCCACGAACGGGTCGTCGTGCACCCCGGCCACCGACACCCGTACGCCCGTGCCGTAGCGCAGCACCGACTCGGCCAGCACCTGGGCCAGGCCGCCGTCGGAGAGGTCGTGGCCGGCGTCGAGCACGCCGGTGCGGGCCGCGTCGACGAGCAGCCGACCCAGCCGCATCTCGTGCTCGAGGTCGACCACCGGGGGTCGCCCGCCGAGGTGCCCGTGCACGACGTGGGCCCACTCCGACCCGTCGAGCTCGTCGCCGGTCTCGCCGAGCAGCCACACGCTCGACCCGTCGGTGCGGAACCCGGACGGCGTGCGCACCGAGACGTCCTCCATGACGCCGAGCACCCCGACGACGGGGGTCGGGTGGATCGCGACGTCACCGGTCTGGTTGTAGAACGACACGTTGCCGCCGGTCACGGGGATCCCCATGACCTTGCAGCCCTCGGCGATCCCGCGGACCGCCTCCCGGAACTGCCACATCACGCCGGGGTCCTCCGGGGAGCCGAAGTTGAGGCAGTCGGTGACCGCGAGCGGGACCGCACCGGCCGTAGCGACGTTGCGGTAGGCCTCAGCCAGCGCGAGCTGCGCCCCCGCATACGGGTCGAGCTTGGCGAACCGGCCGTTGCAGTCGGTGGAGACGGCGACGCCCCGCCCGGTCGTCTCGTCGACGCGCACGACCCCGGCGTCGTCGGGCATGGCCAGGGCCGTGTTGCCGAGCACGTAGCGGTCGTACTGCCGGGTCACCCACGACTTGTCGCACAGGTTGGGTGAGCCGAGCATGGTCAGCAGCGTCTCGCGCAGGTCGGCGCCGGCCGACGGGCGGCTCAGGCCGCGAGCACCGTTGTCCTGCAACAGGTCCAGGTATGCCGGCCGCTCCAGCGGGCGGTGGTAGACCGGGCCGTCGTGGGCCACGGACCGCGGCGGTACGTCGACGACGACCTCGTCGTGCCACGTGATGACGAGCCGCTCGCCCTCCGTGACCTCGCCGATGACGGTGGCCTCGACGTCCCACCGTCGCGTGATCTCCAGGAACCGCTCGAGGTGCTGCGGCTCGACGACCGCCATCATCCGCTCCTGCGACTCCGACATGAGGATCTCCTCGGGCCGGAGCGAGGCGTCCCGCAGCGGCACGAGGTCGAGCGCCACGCGCATACCGCCGTCGCCGTTGGACGCGAGCTCGCTGGTGGCGCAGGACAGCCCGGCTCCGCCGAGGTCCTGGATGCCCGCGACGACCTTGGCCGCGTAGAGGTCGAGGCAGCACTCGATGAGCACCTTCTCGGCGAACGGGTCGCCCACCTGCACGGCCGGCCGCTTGGTCGGGCCTCCGGCCGCGAACGTCTCGGACGCGAGCACCGAGACGCCGCCGATGCCGTCGCCGCCCGTCTTCGCCCCGAAGAGCACCACGTGGTTGCCGACCCCGCGGGCCGACGCGAGGTGGATGTCCTCGACCCGCATGGCGCCGACGCAGAGGGCGTTGACGAGCGGGTTGCCCTGGTAGCAGTCGTCGAAGACGACCTCACCGCCGATGTTCGGCAGCCCGAGGCAGTTGCCGTAGCCACCCACTCCCGCAACGATCCCCGGCAGCACGCGCAGGGTGTCGGGGTGGTGGAGGTTGCCGAAGCGGAGCGGGTCCATGACCGCGATCGGGCGGGCGCCCATCGACATGATGTCGCGGACGATGCCGCCCACCCCGGTGGCCGCCCCCTGGTAGGGCTCGACGTAGCTCGGGTGGTTGTGCGACTCGACCTTGAAGGTGACCGCCCAGCCGTCACCGATGTCGACGACGCCGGCGTTCTCCCCGATGCCGACGAGCAGCTTCTCGCGCATCGCGTCGGTGGTGTTCTCGCCCCAGAGGGAGAAGTGGACCTTCGAGGACTTGTAGGAGCAGTGCTCCGACCACATCACGGAGTACATGGCGAGCTCGGCGGACGTCGGGCGACGGCCGAGGATCTCGCAGATGTTGGCGTACTCGTCCTCCTTGAGGCCGAGCTCGCGCCAGGGCTGGGTGGTGTCGGGGCTCTGGGCCGCCGCCGTCACGGTGTCGGTGCTCACGCGGAGACCGCCTGGGTCAGGACCGAGGTGAAGAAGGCCAGGCCGTCGGTGGACGGGCCGTAGCCCGGCTCGACGGCGTGCTCCGGGTGGGGCATGAGGCCGACCACGTTGCCGCGCTCGTTGGTGATGCCCGCGATGGCGCGGTAGGAGCCGTTGGGGTTGTCGCCGGCATACCGGAAGACGACGCGGCCCTCGCCCTCGAGCCGGTCGAGCGTCGGCTCGTCCGCGACGAAGCCCCCCTCGCCGTTCTTCAGGGGGATGGTGATCGTCGACCCCGCCGTGAGGTCGGAGGTCCACGCCGTCGAGGCGTTCTCGACGACGAGCTCCTGGTCGGTGCAGACGAACTTGCGGTGGTCGTTGCGGATCAGCGCGCCCGGCAGGAGGTGCGACTCGCACAGCACCTGGAACCCGTTGCAGATGCCCAGGACCGGCAGACCGCCGCGCGCCGCGGGGACGAGCACGTCCATGACGGGCGCGAACCGCGCGATGGCGCCGCAGCGCAGGTAGTCGCCGTAGGAGAAGCCGCCCGGCAGGACGACGGCGTCGACGCCGTGCAGGTCGCGGTCGCCGTGCCACAGGGCCACCGCTTCCGCGCCGGCGGCCCGGATGGCCCGGGCGGCGTCGCGGTCGTCGAGCGAGCCGGGGAAGGTGACGACGCCGACCCTCACGCGGGGGCCTCGTCGTCCGGCACGACGGTCACCGACACGACGTCCTCGATGACCGGGTTGGAGAGCAGGGTCTCCGCGGCGGTGCGGGCGTGCGCCAGGTGCTCCTCGGTCACCTCCCCGTCCACGGTGAGGACGAACCGCTTGCCCTGGCGGACGTCGGTGAAGCCCTCCAGGCCGAGGCGCGGCAGCGAACGGGCCACCGCCTGCCCCTGGGGGTCGAGGATCTCGGGCTTGAGCATGACGTCGACGACGATGCGTCCCATGTGCGGCAGGGCTCCTGAGGGTCGCGGGGGCGGCGCCCCCAGGGTATCGGTGGGGCTAGGTGAACCGGCGGCCGGTCAGCCGCTCGTAGGCCTCGACGTACTTCGCGCGGGTGCGCTCGACGACGTCGTCGGGAAGGGCCGGCGGCGGGGCCCCCGAGGAGCGGTCCCAGCCGCTGGCCCGGGAGGTGAGCCACTCGCGCACGTACTGCTTGTCGAAGGACGGCTGCGGGTGGCCCGGCTCCCACTGGTCGGCCGGCCAGAAGCGCGACGAGTCGGGCGTGAGCACCTCGTCGGCCAGGACCAGCGCGGGCGCACCGGAGCTGCGGTCCACGCCGAACTCGACCTTGGTGTCGGCGATGAGGATGCCGCGGTCGGCCGCGATCTCGTTGCCCCGGGCGAGGATCCGGCGGGTGAGGTCGTCAGCCTGGTCGGTGAGGTCGGCGCCGACGAGGTCGAGCATCTCGGACCGGGTCATCGGCTGGTCGTGCTCACCGGCCGGCGCCTTGCTCGTGGGGGTGAAGACCGGCTCGGGGAGCCGGTCGCCGTCCACGAGGCCGGCCGGCAGGGCGACGCCGCTCACCGAGCCGCGCCGCGCGTACTCGTCCAATCCACCGCCGGTGAGGTAGGCCCGGGCGATGCACTCCACGGGCAGCATCTCCAGGCGTCGCACGAGCACGGCCCGGCCCGCGACCTCGGCCGGCACGTCGGTGGAGACGAGGTGGTTGGGCGCGAGCGGCGCCAGCTGGTCGAACCACCACAGCGAGAGCTGGGTCAGCACCGCGCCCTTGTCGGGGATCGGCGACGCGAGGATGTGGTCGAACGCGGAGATGCGGTCGGAGGCGACGAGCAGGAGCAGGTCGTCGCGGGCCCGGCCGTCGGCGTCGAGCGGCGCATACAGGTCACGGACCTTGCCGGAGTAGACGGGCGCGTAGCCCGGCAGCTCCGGGGGGGTGGGGTGCGGCGGGGCGTCGGTCACGGGACGGCCACCTCTCCCCGCTCGGCCGCGAGCGCGATGTCGGTGCGATGGTGGGAGCCCTCGAGGCCGATGTGCGCGACGGCGCGGTATGCCGCCTCGCGCGCCTCCCGCAGGTCGGCTCCGGTCGCGACGACGTCGAGGACCCTGCCCCCGGAGGAGACGAGCAGCCCGTCGGCGTCGCGGCGGGTGCCGGCGTGCAGGACGTGGACGCCGGGCTCCTGCTCGGCCGTCTCGATGCCGGTCACGGGACGGCCGGTGACCGGCTGGTCGGGGTATCCCTCGGCCGCGACGACGACCGTCACGGCATACCCGGGCTCGACGGTGAGACGGCCGACCTCGTCGAGGCGGCCGGTCGCGACGGCCAGGAGCAGCCGGCCCAGCGGGGTGCGCAGGCGGGCGAGCGCCACCTGGCCGTCGGGGTCGCCGAGGCGGGCGTTGAACTCGACGACCCGGGGGCCGCGGCGGGTCAGGGCGAGGCCGACGTAGAGCACCCCGACGAAGGGGGTGCCGCGGCGGCGCATCTCGCGCACCGTGGGCTCCGCGACCCGCTCGACCACCGTGGCGGCGAAGCCGGACGGCACCCAGTCGAGCGGGGAGTAGGCACCCATCCCGCCGGTGTTGGGCCCGGCGTCGCCGTCACCGACCCGCTTGAAGTCCTGGGCGGGCGGGAGCGCGAGCACGGAGGTGCCGTCGGTGAGGCAGAAGATCGAGACCTCGGGGCCGTCGAGGTACTCCTCGACGACGACCCGGCCGTCCGGGCGGGCGAGGCACTCAGCGGCGTGTCGGCGCGCGGCGTCGAGATCGTCGGTGACGACGACGCCCTTACCCGCGGCCAGGCCGTCGGCCTTGACGACGTGCGGCGCACCGAGGGCGTCGAGGGCGACGTCGACCTGCTCGATGGTCGTGCAGACGTGGGCCATGGCGGTGGGCACGCCGGCGGCGGCCATGACCTCCTTGGCGAACGCCTTGCTGCCCTCCAGCGCGGCCGCGGCCGCGGAGGGGCCGAAGACGGGGATCCCGGCCTCGGTCAGGGCGTCGGCGACCCCGGCGACCAGGGGGGCCTCAGGGCCGACGACGACGAGGTCGACGGCGTGGCGGCGGGCGATGGCGACGACCGCCGCGGTGTCGCAGACGTCGGCCAGCGGCTCGCACCGGGCCAGGAGGTCGATGCCGGGGTTGCCCGGGGCGGCGACGACCGCGTCCACCTCGTCGTCGGCCACCAGCGCGCGCACGAGAGCGTGCTCCCGGGCGCCGGAGCCGATGACGAGGACCACCATGCCGGGCACGGCGACCACCCTAGGGCCAGCACCGGCGGTGCCGGGGCCACGTCCGCACGGGACGACCTTCGGTGCGAATGAACCTGTATGCCGGAAGGCTGCTCAACCCGCGCCGGGAGGCGGCACGTCGGCTCACGGGCCGGAACGCGGGGCGCGGTGCTCCCGGGAGGCAGGGGGGACAATCACCCGGGAACACCGCGCATCTCGCGCCGCGCCGCGAGGAGGGGGACCTGCGGCGGCGGTGCAGTGCCGATCGCAACCGACAGCACCACCATGGCAAATGTCGGCGTGCGAGTAAAGCCCCGTCGTGTCGGAGTAGTGTCAGTGGCGGGATTCCGCCACACTGCCGCGCTCGGGGAGCACGCTGAGGGAGCTCGATGACGTCTGGCACCGCCACGCCCCCCGACCCCGGCGCGCCATCGGGCCTCCCGGCGCCGCTCGCCGGGAGGTCCGTGGACCCCTTGCAGCCGGAGCTGGCGCAGGACGACTCGACCGGGGTCTATCTCGCCCTGATCCGGATGCCCCGCCCGACCCGGGAGCTGCTCCTGGCCCACGGCCTACCCGCGGTACGGCTCGACCGGGCCCTGGCCGTGCTCGCGGAGTGGGGGCTCGTCGTCCTCGGGTCGCACGGCGCCATCGACGTGCCACCCCCGGCCGAGTCCCTCGCTCGGCACGCGCTGCGGCTGGAGCGGCGGGCGAGCGCCGCACGGGCCAGCGCGGACGGGCTGGCCCGGGTCTACTACGAGGCCCGGGCCTCGGGACTGGTCGGCTCCGACCTCGGGGTCGAGGTGCTCGCCGACCTCGACGCGGTGTCACAGGCGACCAGCGATGCGGTGTCGCGGGCGACGGACACGGTGCGGATCTTCCGCGGCATGACCCTGCGCACGCGCCAGATCATCGACGCGCCCATGACGTCGCACCGCGAGCCGACCGTCGGCGTCGGGGGTCGGGTCGTCGAGATGCTCACCGTCTGGGACTCAGCCGTGCTCGAGCTGCCCGAGGTCCTCCCCGTCATGCGGGCCCGTCGCGAGGGGGGCGAGACGCAGCGCTTCCTGCCGCTCTTCCCCATCAGCGGGATCGTCGTCGACGACCACACCTGCATCGTCGAGTGGACCGGCGCCGGGGACGGGGCGCAAGGGCTCCTCGGCACGTCGGCCGGGGCGGTCGCGGCCGGGCGGGCCCTGTTCGACCGGTTCTGGCAGCTGGCGACCCCGGGGGTCACACCCGGGGCGACCGCCGAGGGGATGCAGGAGATGCCGGAGCGCGACGTGACGATCCTGCGGCTCATGGCGGCGGGGGTCGCCGACGCGTCGATCGCGCGGCAGACCGGCATCTCGCAGCGGACCGTGGAGCGCCGGGTGCGCTACGTCATGGAACGGCTCGGCGCCCGGACCCGCTTCCAGGCCGGAGTGCAGGCCACCCGGCGCGGCTGGATCTGAGCCGGGCCGAGGGCTGGGCCGCCGAGGGGTGGGCCGGGTGGCCGACCGCCCGTCGGTCTCGGACTAGACTCGCGTGTTCCCATGCGGGCGGTCCGTGCACTCCGGTGCGCGACCTCCGACAGCGCGACGTGCCAGGCGGGGTGTGTGACAGGTTCGAAGAGCGGGACGGCGGGTTCGCCGTCCCCCGGTGCGGTCGCCGAGGTGGTCGCCCGGGAGATCGAGGTCGAGCAGGCGCACGTCGACCGGGTCTACGAGGAGCTGGCCAAGGCCGGCATCCGCGCGGGGCTCGTCGAGGCCGACGGCCTGGCTCGCGGGCGCACCGACCGGGTCGGTGAGGCCCGTGACGAGGAGCTGACCGGGCTGTTCGAGCGCGACGCGCTCGTGCTGCACGCCGCACGGCGCCGGCACGCCCTCGAGAGCCAGTACGAGGGACTCGTCTTCGGGCGCCTCGACATCGACCACCCGGTGGGCCGGAACGGCGGCCCGACCGCTGACGGCACCAGTGACCACCTCGACACCCCGGACACCCCGGACGCCCCCGACGCCCCGGACACCTCGGACACCCCGGACACCACCCACCCGGAGCCCCCGGCCATGGAGCGCGAGGTGCGCTACATCGGCCGGCTCGGCGTGCGCGACGACGAGTACGAGCCCCTCGTCATCGACTGGCGGGCGCCCGCCGCCTCGCCCTTCTACCGGGCGACCCCCGTCGAGCCGCTCGGCGTGCTGCGCCGCCGCGTGCTGCGCTGCAAGGGCGCCGACGTCGTCGGGGTCGAGGACGACCTCATGGTCGCGGAGGCCCCCGACGACCTCGTCGTCGTGGGCGACGGCGCCCTCATGGCGGCGCTCACCCGCAGCCGGGGCACGCGGATGCGCGACATCGTCGCGACGATCCAGCGCCACCAGGACGAGGCCATCCGGGCCAGCGCCCGCGGCATCACCGAGATCACCGGTGGCCCCGGCACTGGCAAGACGGTCGTCGCGCTGCACCGTGCGGCATACCTCCTCTACTCCGACCGGCGGCGTTACGAGGCCGGCGGCATCCTCGTCGTCGGCCCGTCGGCGGCCTACACGTCCTACATCGAGCGCGTGCTGCCCTCGCTCGGCGAGGAGACGGTGACGCTCCGCTCCCTGGGCGACGTCGTCGACGTCGTCAGCACCGAGCGCCTCGACTCCCCGGCCGCCGCGGCGGTCAAGGGGTCCCTGCGCATCCGCACCGTGCTGTCCCGGGCCGCGCACGACGCGGTGCCCGACGCCCCGGAGCAGTTCCGCGCCTTCGTCGCGGGGCAGGCCGTGCGGCTCGACCCTCGCGCCCTCGAGCACGTGCGGGCCCGCGTGCTCCGCCAGCACCAGCGCAACCTCGGTCGCGCGTCGGCGCGACAGCTGCTGGCCGAGGCGGCATACCGACAGAGCGGGCACGCCGACCGCGAGGAGTTCCTCGGCCGGTTCGAGGACCATCTCGAGGTCGACTCCTTCCTCGCCGGGTGGTGGCCGCAGGTCGACCCGCGCGAGGTCCTGCTCTGGCTCGCCGACGAGGAGCGGCTGCGCCGGTATGCGCGCGGCGTGCTCGACGAGGCCGAGACCCGGGTGCTCCTGGAGTCGATGCAGACGGCCCTGGCGACCGGCACCTGGTCGGTCGCCGATGCGGCGCTCGTCGACGACCTCGCCGCCCGGGTCGGGAGCGTGCAGGAGGAGCCGCAGGAGGAGGGCGGCTTCTACGAGATCGAGGAGCTCGACGACATCACCACCCACGGGGTCGCGGAGGTGCAGCCGTCGGCCCGCCCCGACCTCGTCGAGCCCGCGTACGTCCTCGCCCCCACCACCGCCCGCGAGCGCCTGCTCGTGGGTCGCGCCGGCCGGCCCGAGGAGTACGCGCACGTGCTCGTCGACGAGGCGCAGGACCTCTCCCCCATGCAGTGGCGCATGCTCGGACGCCGCGGCCGGTATGCGTCGTGGACCGTCGTCGGCGACGCCGCCCAGAGCTCGTGGCCCGACGCCGCCGAGTCGGCGGTGGCGCGCGACGAGGCGTTCGGGACCCAGCAGCGGCGGCTGTTCCACATGGACACGAACTACCGCAACGCCCGCGAGATCTTCGACTACGCCGCCGCGGTCGTGCGGGTCAGCGTGCCGGACGCCGACATCCCGCAGGCCGTCCGGGAGACCGGTGTCGACCCGGTCGACGGGTCGCTGTCGCCCTCGGTGCGCGACGCCGTCACCGAGGCCGTGGAGCGGCTGCTCGACGAGGTGGAGGGCTCGGTCGCGGTCATCACCCCGCGGGTCCACGCGGCCGCGCTCCTGCCGGTCGACGGTTCCGGTGGTGGCCGGGTCGTCGTCACCGACCCGATGGCCACCAAGGGCCTGGAGTACGACGCGACCGTCGTCGTCGACCCCGACGCGATCGTGGCCGAGTCACCCGGTGGCGTGCGCGTCCTCTACGTCGCGATGACCCGGGCCGCCCACCGGATGACCGTCCTGCGCTGACCTCGACGCGGCCGGGCGCCTCTGAGGTTGCTTGGAGTTGCGGGCGAGCCCCCTTCTGTCAGGGTGTGCAGATGTCGTCTCAGACCGAGCTGCGCCGCATCACGACCGACATCCCGGCCCGCATGGACCGGCTGCCCTGGGTGCGCTGGCACTGGCTCATCGTCGTCGGTCTGGGCACGGTCTGGATCCTGGACGGTCTGGAGGTGACGATCGTCGGGTCGTTGTCGGACGTCCTCAAGACCCCCGACCACGGCCTGGGTCTCTCCAGCTCGCAGATCGGTCTGGCCGGCGCCATCTACGTGGCGGGCTCGTGTCTGGGGGCCCTGGGCTTCGGGCAGCTGACCGACCGGTTCGGCCGCAAGAAGCTGTTCATGATCACGCTCGGCATCTACCTGGTCGGCACCGTCCTCACCGCGTTCTCGATGAACCCGATCTGGTACTTCGCCTGCCGGTTCATCACCGGCGCGGGCATCGGCGGCGAGTATGCGGCGATCAACTCGGCCATCGACGAGCTGATCCCCTCGACGTACCGCGGCCGCGTCGACATCGCCATCAACGGGTCGTTCTGGGTCGGTGCTGCGGCCGGCGCGATGATCACGGTGCCGCTGACGAACGGCACCGTCGACCCTTCGTACGGATGGCGCGGGGCGTTCGCCCTCGGGGCGGTCCTCGCCCTCGGCGTCCTGCTCGTGCGCCGCAACGTGCCCGAGAGCCCGCGGTGGCTCTTCATCCACGGCCGCGAGCAGGAGAGCGAGAAGATCGTCACGGAGATCGAGCAGACCGTGGAGGACGAGAGCGGCGAGCGGCTGCCCGCCGCCGAGGACTCGATCACCGTCCGCCAGCGGCACACGATCGGCCTCCCGCTCATCGCCAAGACCGTCTTCACGACGTACCCGCGGCGGGCGATCCTGTGCTTCTCGCTCTTCATCGGCCAGGCGTTCCTCTACAACGCCTTCTTCTTCACCTTCGGCGACGCGCTCGGCACGTTCTTCGGCGTGAAGTCGGTCGGCTGGTACATCGCGGCCTTCGCGGTGAGCAACTTCCTCGGCGCGCTGGTGCTGTCCCGCCTGTTCGACTCCGTCGGCCGGGTCCGGATGATCGCCGCGACCTACATCGTCTCCGGGGGCCTGCTCGGCATCGCCGGCTTCTCCCTGCACTCCTTCACGGCGGTCACCCTGACCCTGGCCGGGATGGTCGTGTTCTTCTTCGCCTCGGCCGGCGCCAGCGCGGCATACCTCACCGCGAGCGAGGTCTTCCCGATGGAGACGCGAGCCCTGTGCATCGCCTTCTTCTACGCGATCGGGACCGCGACCGGCGGCATCGCCGGGCCGCTCTACTTCGGCGGCCTGATCGACGCGGCCAAGAACAGCAAGGACATCACCGGCCTCGCCCCGGGCTACTACGTCGGTGCCGGGCTCATGGTCGTGGCGGGCATCCTCGCGATCTTCCTCGGGGTCCACGCCGAGCAGAAGTCCCTCGAGTCGATCGCCAAGCCCCTGACCGCCGAGGACGACGAGCCGGCATCCGGCCAGGAGACGTCGCACGCCCCCGCGTGAGGCGCTCAGCGGTGCGGGACCCTCACCGCGAAGACAGCCGCGGCGGCTGCCGGGCTGAGCCGCCACGCGGTCGTCCCCGGGTCGCGGTACGTCTCCGGCGTCCCGCTCGTCGGGTAGACCTCGACGACGTCGTCGTCGAGCCAGACCTCCGCACCGGGCTCGACGTCGATGCGGGCGGTGCCGCCGGTGAGGGTCACGGGGGACCCGACGCGCAGGTATGCCGCGGGCGGGAGCTCGCCGTGCGGGCCCACCTCCGCCCGGTCACCGACCAGCGCCCGCACCGCCGGCTCGAGGTCGCTGACCAGGCGGTCGCCGTCGAGGCGTAGCCGGCGAGGGAGGGTCAGGCAGCCGGCCACGGCGTCGGGATGCAGTGGCGCCGTGCGGTCCACGGGGTCGTCCTCGCGGGCCCAGCCGAGGAACAGGGGTCCTCCGCCCGGAGCGTCCTGCAGCACCTGCGCGGCGTAGCACACGGTCCCGGCGTCGGCCGGCCCTGATGAGCGGGGGACGAACCGTGGGAGGCCACCGTCGTCCTCGAGGGAGCCCACGGCATACACGACCCGGTCGAGCACCCCGCCCTTCCAGAGCGACAGGAGCAGCACCCACGAGCCGTCGACCTCGACGAGCTGGGGGCACTCCCAGATGTCGGCGCCGGCGAGCGGCGCCAGCACGGAGTCGCCCGGGGCCAGCCAGACGCGCTCGAACCGCCAGGACCCGAGGTCGTCGCACGACCAGAGCAGCAGGGCGGGCCCGGCCTCGAGCCAGGCCCCCAGCAGGGCCCAACGGCGCCCCGACCACGCGAAGACGACGGGGTCGCGCATCTCCTTGACGCCGATGCCCTCGGGCTCGCGGCCGACGACCAGCGGGTCGGACCACCGGTCGAGGGTGTCGTCCGCGGCATACCGCAGACAGATCGTCGACCCGGCCGGGCTCGACTCAACGCCGGTGTACGCCACGGCGACCCGATCGCCGTCGACGACGGCGACCCCGCTCCAGCAGCCGGCCCGGTCCGGGCCGCCGGGCTGGGGCCTGAAGGCCACCGGGTGCTCGGTCCAGGTCGCGAGGTCGGGGCTCGACACGTGCCCCCAGGCGATGTTGCCGTGGCGGGCCTCGTCGGGGTTGTGCTGGAAGAAGACGTGCCAGCGCCCGCCCCGGTGGATCATCCCGTTGGGGTCGTTGAGCCAGCCCCGGGCCGGGGCGACGTGGTACTGCGTCATGCCGCGCCGGGGCCCCCGCGGACCGGCCGCATGTCGTGACGCTGGATGATCGCGTCGCGCTCGGGACCGACACCGATCGCCGAGACGCGGGCACCGACGAGCTCCTCGACGCGCTCGACGTAGCGCTGGGCGTTGGCCGGGAGGTCGGCGAAGGTGCGGCACCCGGAGATGTCCTCCCACCAGCCGGGCAGCTCCTCGTAGACCGGGACGGCGTGGTGGAAGTCGCTCTGCCCCATGGGCATCTCGTCGAAGCGCTGACCGTCGACGTCGTAGGCCACGCAGACCGGCACGGTGTCGAGACCGGTCAGGACGTCGAGCTTGGTGATGACGAAGTCGGTGACACCGTTGATGCGGGTGGCGTAGCGGCCGATGACCGTGTCGAGCCAGCCGCAGCGCCGGGGACGTCCGGTCGTCGTGCCGTACTCCGCACCGGTCTTGCGCAGGAACTCGCCGTGCACGTCGTTGAGCTCGGTGGGGAACGGGCCCTCGCCGACCCGGGTCGTGTAGGCCTTGAGGATGGCGATGACCTGGTCGATCCGGGTCGGCGGGATGCCGGAGCCCGTGCACGCGCCGCCGGCGGTCGCGTTGGACGAGGTGACGAACGGGTAGGTGCCGAAGTCGACGTCGAGCAGCGTCGCCTGGCCGGCCTCGAGGAGCACGGTGTCGCCGCGGTCGAGGGCCCGCTGGAGCAGGAGCGAGGTGTCGGCGACCATCGGCCGCAGGCGGTCGGTGTAGGAGAGCAGCTCGCCCACGACGTCCTCGACGGCGACCGCGCGGCGGTTGTAGATCTTCGCCAGCACCTGGTTCTTCACCGCGAGCGCCGCCTCCACCTTCTGGCGCAGGATGCCCTCGTCGAAGAGGTCCTGCACCCGGATGCCGGTGCGCGACATCTTGTCGGCGTACGTCGGCCCGATGCCGCGGCCCGTGGTGCCGATGCGCCGCGAGCCGAGGAACCGCTCGGTCACCTTGTCGAGGGTGCGGTTGTAGGGGGTGATGACATGGGCGTTGGCGCTGACGACGAGCTTCGACGGGTCGACGCCGCGGGCCAGCAGCCCGTCGATCTCCTGGAAGAGGACGCCGAGGTCGACGACGACGCCGTTGCCGATGACCGGCGTGCACGTGGGGGTGAGGATGCCGCTGGGCAGCAGGTGCAACGCATACTTCTGCGCGCTCTCACCCTCGCCGATGACGATGGTGTGGCCGGCGTTGTTGCCGCCGTTGAACTTCACGACGTAGTCGCAGCTGTCACCGAGCAGGTCGGTGGCCTTGCCCTTGCCCTCGTCGCCCCACTGGGCTCCTACCAACACGACGGCCGGCATCGGTCGTCACCTCCTGGGTTACGCGCTGCTCGTCATCGGGTCGGTGGGCGGCGCCAGGCTATCCGTTGCGCTCGGCCTGGCGCTCGGTGGCGCCCGGCTGCCGCGGGGCCGAGGGCCGGGCGGCCGGGCGGGGCCCGGCGTCGTCGCCCGTGAGACGGCCCGCCCGCACCGCCTCGGCACCGAGCTGGAAGCGGGTGCGCGCCCCCAGGTCGAGCATGAGCCGGGCCACGCGACGACGGACGGTGCGCAGGCTCCAGCCCAGGTAGCGGGCGATCGCCTCGTCCTTGAGACCGCGCGAGAGCAGGGCGAGCAGGTACTCGTCCTCCCCCTCGTCGCGGCCCCGGCCGAGGGTCACGGGCGACGCGTGGTCCCACATCCGGTCGAAGAGGGAGCTGAACACCTGCACGAGCATGGGGTCGCGCACGACGACGTAGTCGGCCTCCGGGTCGCCCCAGACGCCGGGCGCGACGACGGCCCGCGCGCCGTAGATCGCGAACTCGCTGGGCACGCCGGGCAGCACCCGCTGGCGCTCACCGACCTCGGCCCACTCGCCGATCCACTGCCGGCCCTGAGGGCTCTGCAGGACGGACTCGTCGTAGAGCGTGCGCTGCTCGAGGCCGCCCCGGATGGCCGCCTGGGTGTTGGCGACGAGGTCGGGCGCCACGCCGGAGCCGACGGCCGCGCTGAGCACGGCGTTGCGGACCGGGCCCTCGGTCTCCTCGTTGAGGCTGCGTAGAAGGGTCGGGGCGAGCTCGACGGTGATGGGCGCGATGGCGGGGACGTCGCGCGGGATGTCGAGGTCGTGCAACCGGGCCAGGGCGTTGCGGATGGTGGCGATGTCCTCGCGACGCTCGCGTTGGCGGGCCTCCTCGGCGTCGAGCAGCCGGGCCAGCGTGTCGCGGGGGTCGGCGTCGATGAGATGGGTGGGATCGGCCACCGTGGCATCTTAGGGCCATTGGCAGTGTCTGACCTTATCGATGGTCAACGTCCGTGATTGGATGACACCGGTCGCTTGGCGCCTTCTGGGGATGGCGCCGATCGCCGCGCGGCGTGTCGCGAGACGGAGCCGCTGCCCACAAGGGGGGCAGGAGCCGGGGAATGGATGCATCGGGGGTCCATTCCCCGGCTTCCCTCTGTGTGGCCCTCAGTCAGGAAAGCGGTCGGATGAACCGCGGGCCGTATGCGCGGACCGACCTCAGCGCCCCGGCGCGCCCGGCGAGCCGCTACAGGCCCAGGGCCTCGGCGCCCTCACGCGAGGAGTCGCGCAGGAACGTCGCCGTGCGCGCCTCCTCGTCGTGCTCGCCGATCGCCCGGGCGGCGCGGTGCAGGGCGCCGAGCGCGCGCAGGAACCCCTGGTTGGGCTCGTGCGACCACGGCACCGGCCCCTGACCGCGCCAGCCCGACCTGCGCAGCGCGTCGAGGCCGCGGTGGTAGCCGGTGCGGGCGTACGCATACGCATCGACGACCCGGTCGCGTGCCAGGGCCTCCTCGGCGAGGATCGCCCAGGCCAGGCTGGACGTCGGGTGCTGGGCGGCGGCCTGCTCGACCTGCTGCACCGAGGGGTCGTGGCCCAGCAGGGCCGCGGCGGGGTCGACGGGCAGGCGCGTCTCGGGGATCCCGAGCAGGCCGCCGTCCGCGGACAGGCTCACGCGTGGGTCCCGGCGGCGCGCAGGTGCTCGCAGGCCTCGACGACCCGGGCGGCCATCCCGGCCTCGGCGACCTTGCCCCAGGCGCGCGGGTCGTACTGCTTCTTGTTGCCGACCTCGCCGTCGACCTTGAGGACGCCCTCGTAGTGGGCCAACATGTAGCCGGCGACGGGGCGGGTGAACGCATACTGCGTGTCGGTGTCGATGTTCATCTTCACGACGCCGTAGTCGACCGCGTCGGAGATCTCCTGCGGCAGCGAGCCGGACCCGCCGTGGAACACCAGGTGGAACGGCTTCTCGTCGCTGCCGGCGAACTTCTCGTGCACCGCCGCCTGCGCGTTCTTCAGCACCTCCGGGCGCAGCTTGACGTTGCCCGGCTTGTAGACGCCGTGCACGTTTCCGAAGGTCAGCGCCGTCATGTAATAGCCGTTCTCGCCGAGGCCGAGCGCCGTCGCGGTGGCGATGGCGTCCTCCGGCGTCGAGTAGAGCTTGTCGTTGATCTCGTGGGCGACGCCGTCCTCCTCGCCGCCGACGACGCCGATCTCGACCTCGAGGACGACCTTGGCGACCGCGCACAGGTCGAGCAGCTCGCGGGCGATCTGGAGGTTCTCCTCGAGGGGCACGGCCGAGCCGTCCCACATGTGCGACTGGAAGTACGGCAGCCCGCCTCCCTTGACCCGCTCGGTCGAGGCGGCGAGCAGCGGGCGGACGAACCCGTCGAGCTTGTCCTTCGGGCAGTGGTCGGTGTGCAGCGCGATGTTGACGGGGTAGCTCTTCGCGACCTCGTGCGCGTAGGCGGCGAAGGCCAGCGACCCGGTGACCATGTTCTTGACGTTGGGCCCGGACAGGTACTCCGCGCCGCCCGTCGAGACCTGGATGATCCCGTCGCTGCCGGCGTCGGCGAACCCCTGGAGCGCGGCGTTGAGCGTCTGCGACGACGACACGTTGATCGCCGGGTAGGCGAACGAGCCGGCCTTCGCGCGGTCGAGCATGTCGGCGTAGACCTCGGGCGTGGCGATGGGCATGGTGACGGGCTCCTCAGGGACGAAGGCGATGGCGCACGGGCATCCTTCCACGGCCGGTGGACCGCGCCGCAGGCTCGTCTCAGGTGCGGACCGCCCCCTCCGAGGGTCCCCGCCAGGCCTGGTCCCAGAAGCGCCACTCGTGGTCGGTGGCCTGCCGGTATGCGTCCAGCATCGGCTCCGCGTGCTGCGGGCCCGCGGCGGCGAGCGTGTCCACGGCCCCCTCCGCCTGGGCGACGGCCTCGGCGAACGCCGACCCGTCGTAGGTGTCGATCCAGAGGCCGTAGGGGTGCGCGGCGTGCCGGTGGGCCACGAGGGCGCGGCCCACCTCGAGGTAGACCCGGAAGCACGGCAGCACCGCGGCGGCCGCGACCTCCACCGGGGCGGTCGCGGCGGCCCCGGCGAGGAACCCGGTGTAGGCGGAGCAGGCCGGGCTCATCGGGGCGGCGTCCGGGGCGTCCGGGTCGATGCCGCGCGGCGTGAGGATCGAGCGGTGCAGCTCGCGCTCGGCGACGACGGCGCCCTGCGCGAACCCGGCGAAGAGACCCACGCCGGCGGTGTCGGGCATCCGGGCCGCGATGAGGGCGAGGGTGCGCGCATACGAGGCGAGGTAGTGGGCGTCGTCGAGCAGGTAGCGCACGAAGACGTCGTCGGGCAGGGACGCGTCGCCGAGGCCCGTGACGAACGGGTGGGCCAGGATCTCGGCGTAGCGGGGCTGCACGTCCTCCCACGCGGCCTGGGCGAACGAGGTGTCGGTCATGAGGAGGCCTTCTGCCGGTCGGGAAGGTGGTCCCCGCGGTGGTCCACGAGGTGGTCGACGGGCCCGTGGCCGTGCCCGACAATTTGGTCGGCGCCCGACTCGAGCGCGCGGGTGAGGAACGCCTTGGCCGCGGCGACGGCGTCGGGGAGGGCGGCACCGCGCGCCAGCCCGGCCGCGACGGCGGACGAGAGCGTGCAGCCCGTGCCATGGGTATGCGCGGTGTCGACCCGGCGCGCCCGGAACCACAGCTCGCCCGCGGTGCTGAGCAGCAGGTCGTCGGCGTCATCGCCGTCGCTGTGGCCGCCCTTGACGAGCACCGCCTGCGCGCCGAGGGCGAGCAGCGCATGCGCGGCGCGGGTCATGCCGGCGGGGTCGCCGACCGCCTCCCCCGTGAGCGTCTCGGCCTCGGGGCGGTTGGGCGTGACGAGCGTCGCCAGGGGCAGGAGCCGGGTGCGGATCGCCGCGACCGCCTCGTCGGGCACGAGCCGGTCGCCGGAGGTCGCGACCATGACGGGGTCGAGGACGACGTACGGCACGGGCCGGCGCTCGAGCATGTCGGCGACGGCGTGCACGAGGGCGGCGTCGCCGAGCATGCCGATCTTGACGGCCCGCACGTCGAGGTCGGTGACGACGGCGTCGTACTGCGCGACGACGAAGTCGGCGGGGACGGGGAGGATGCCGTGGACGCCGAGGGTGTTCTGGGCCGTGAGGGCCGTGATGACGCTCGCGCCGTAGACCCCGAAGGCGGCCGCGGTCTTGAGGTCGGCCTGCACCCCGGCACCGCCCGAGGAGTCGGAGCCGGCGATGGTGAGCATGACCGGCACCCGGGCCGGCGCGAAGTCCGTCACGACGCGTCCCCTGCCCTGGACGTCCGCTGCGCGAGACCCGTCTCGACCTCGCGGAGCAGCGCGGCCGCGGCCGCGCTCGGGTCGGGCGCTGCGCCCACGGCCGACACCACCGCGACCCCGGACGCTCCGGCGGCGATGACGGACGCGACGGTCGTCACCGAGATGCCGCCGATGCCGACGAGCCCGCGGTCCCACCCCAGCTCGCGCAGGCGGGCCGCCACGGCCCGCACCCCGCCGAGGCCGAACGGGGTGCTCGTGTCGGTCTTGGTCGGCGTGGGCCACACCGGGCTGACGGCGAGGTAGTCGCAGGCCTCGAGCGCGGCGTGGTCGCCGAGCTGCGCGATGTCGTTGAGCGACCAGCCGACGACGGCCTGGTCGCCGAGCGCCTCCCGGGCCAGGACCGGGTGGAGGTCGCCGACCCCGACGTGGATGCCGTCGAGCAGCCGGGCGACCTCGAGGTCGTCGTTGGCGATGACGGGCACCTGCGGCGGCACGGCCCGGCGCACGGCCAGGCTGGTGGCGCGCAGCCGGTCGGGGTCGTCCTTGTCGCGCACCTGCACGCAGGTCACGCCCCCGCCGACCGCGGCCACCGCGACCCGGGCCGGTTCGGGGAACGACGGGTCGGTCACGAGGTAGAGCCGCACGTCGACGCGGCGCATCACACCGTCTCGATGCGCGCCGACCCCGTGCGGTCCGGGTCGAGCGCGGCCAGCTCGTCGAGCAGGGCCACCCGCAGCGACCCCGGACCCTGCGCCCGGGCGCCGGCCCGCTCGCCGGCGACGGCCAGCATCGTCATCGCCGCGAGGGCGGCCTCCAGCGGCCGGTCGCCGGCGACGCCCAGCGTCGCGCCCACGAGCGCGGAGGCGGTGCACCCGAGGGCCGTGACCATCGGCATCCGGTCGTCGCCACCGTGCAGGCGCACGACGCGGTCGCCGTCGGTGATGACGTCGACCCGGCCGCTGACGACGACGACCGCGGCATACCGCTGGGCGACGAGGCGGGCGGCGTCCACGGCGTCGTCGCTCGACGCGAGACTGTCGACGCCTCGGCCGGCCTGGGCCGACGTGGCGATCGACAGGATCTCGCCCGCGTTCCCCCGGATGACCGACGGGCTGTGCTCGAGCAGCCCGGCGACCAGCTCACGACGGTATGCGGTGGCACCGACAGCCACCGGGTCGAGGACCCAGGGGGTGCCGTTCGACCGGGCGGACTCGACGGCCGCCGTCATCCCCGCCGCCCAGGAGGGTGAAGGGGTGCCGATGTTGACGCACAGCGCCGAGGCGATCGCGGCGAACTCCCCGGACTCGCGGGCGTCGTGCACCATCGCCGGGGAGGCGCCCACCGCGTTGAGGGCGTTGGCGGCGAGGTCCATGGAGACGAAGTTGGTGATGACCTGCACCAGGGGCGAGTCGGTGCGCACCCGCTGCACGATGGCGGTCACGGCCTCGCGCAGCGCGGCGGCGTCAGCGTGCTCGGTCGGATGGGCGGTCGATGCCGTCATGGCAGGCTCCCTCGCGCCGGTACTAACCGGATCAGGTTCGTCGGGTGTCATCTCAGCCCCTGGTGGGGCACCCCGGCCTCGGTCGTGGACGCGTCCACGATCCACGAGCGCACTGTACAGAGCCTGAGGACGCCCTGGAACCCGTGGCACCATCCGTCGGATGGGGACGTCATGACCGCCATCGCCGACGGGGACCTCGCCGCGCTCCGGCCCCGGCTGGGCGCCTTCTGCTACCAGATGCTGGGCTCGCCGTTCGAGGCCGAGGACGCCGTGCAGGACGTCCTCGAGCGGGTCTGGCGCTCGCGCCGGTCGTTCGACCCGACGCGCGCGTCGCTGTCGACGTGGAGCCTGCGGATCGCCCACAACGTCTGCGTCGACCGGCTCCGCGGGGCCGCCCGGAGGCCGCTGCCGCGCGACCTCGGCGACCCCGGCATCGACGTCCACGCGCCCCTGGTGCCCGCGTTCGACGTGCCGTGGCTCATGCCGGCTCCGCGGGCCTGGCTCGGTGAGTCCGAGGCGAGCCTGCCCCTGGAGCGCGCCGCCGACGTGCGGCTCGCGGTCACCGCGGTCCTGCAGTCCCTCCCGGCCCGGCAGCGGGGCGTGTTCCTGCTGCGTGTCGTCATGGGCTGCTCCGCGGCCGAGACCGCGCAGGTGCTGGGCTCGAGCGTGGCCGCGGTCAACTCCGCGCTGCAGCGGGCCCGCGCGGTCGTGGGCCAGGAGGCCGCGCGTCCGAGGACGCTGCCCACCGACCACGTCGAGCGGTACGCCCGGGCCATCGAGCGTGCGGACGTCGGGGCGCTGGTGGCCCTCGTCGCCGACGACGTCGTGCTCGAGATGCCCCCGGTGCCGGCCTGGTCCCGCGGCCGCGACGACTACCGCGCGTTCATGGCCCACCTCTTCGAGTGGCGGGGCACCGCCTGGAGCACGCGGCTCACCGAGGGCCTCGCCCAGCCGGTCATGCTGCTCTACCGGGACACGACCGACGGCCCGGTGCCCCACACCGTGCAGCTGCTCGACGCCAACGCGTCCGGCGCGCTCAGCCACGTCCTTGTCTACGCGGACCCGAGGCTGTTCGCCCTGTTCGAGGCGTATGCCGGTGCCCCCCGGAGTGACTCGCTGACGGCACACCGATGAGTCGGGGGCGGCTCGGTCGTACAACGTGGTGACCGCTCCGCCCACCACGGAAGGACCCTCATGGGCCGCCTCATCGTCATCCAGTTCATCACCCTCGACGGGGTCGTCGAGGACCCCGACGGCAGCGACGGCACCGCCTTCGGCGGCTGGGCCATGCGCCACGGCCCCGCGGCGATCGCCGGCGACACGTTCCGGCTCGGCCCGGTCCTCGAGCACGGCACGCTGCTCTTCGGGCGCCGCACGTGGGAGCACTTCCGCACGCTGTGGCCCACGCGCAGCGACCCGTTCTCGTCGGCGATGAACGCCGCCACCAAGGCCGTCGTGACCCACCGCCCGATCGACGCGGCGGAGTGGTCGAGCTCGTCCGCCGTGCCGGCGCCTCTGACCGACTGGCTCGCAGCCACCCTGCCCAGCACCGACGTCGTCGTCGTCGGCAGCGGCTCGGTGGTCGACGCGGTCACCGAGGCGGGCCTCGTGGACGAGTACCGGCTGCTCGTCTTCCCCACCGCGACCGGATCCGGACGACGCCTCTTCCGGGACGGCCGGCGTCTCTCCCTCGTGAGCGCCGAACCCGCCGGGCCGGTCGTCCTCTCGGTGCTGGTGCCCGACCGGGGGTGACGCGCGATCCGGGGCGGGACGGGTGCCACGTACAGCTAGTGGGCCCAGCGGGCCGCGTCCGCGACCTGCTCCGGCGTGGCGTCGGCCAGGGCCTCCAGCTCCGACTCGCGCACCGCGACGACCGAGGCGACCAGCTCCGGCCCGAGCGCGGCGGTCAGCCCCGCGTCGGCGACGAAGGCGTCCAGCGCGGCCCGCAGGGTGACGGGCAGCCGGCGGAGCCCGCGGCGTTCGCGCTCGTCGTCGGTGAGGGCCCCCGGGTCCACGTCGACCGGGTCCGGCAGCGGCGTGGCGTCCGCGCCCGCCACGAGGATGCCGGCGAGCAGGAGGTAGGGGTTGGCGTGGAGGTCGACGCACTTGACCTCGAGGTTGGCCGCCCACCCCTCGCTGCCCGTCGAGCCGGTGACGAGGCGCAGGGCGGCCTCGCGGTTCTCCAGCCCCCAGCACGCATACGCGCCCGCCCAGTGCTGGGGGACGAGCCGCAGGTAGGACGCGACGCTGGGGGCGCCGAGGGCGAGGAGGGCCGGGAGGTGGGCGAGCACCCCACCGGCGAAGGCCGCCCCGTCGGGGGTGAGGCCGTAGGGCCCGTCGCCGCCGGCCATGACGCTCGCCCGGTCACGCCAGAGGCTCAGGTGCACGTGACCGCCGTTGCCCACTCCGCCGACGTCGACCTTCGGCGAGAACGACGTGCGCAGGCCGTGCTGCAGACCCACCGACCGGATCGTGGCGCGCAGCAGCACCGAGGTGTCGGCGGCGCCGACGGGCGACTCCGGGGCGACCGAGATCTCGAACTGGCCCGGCGCGTACTCCGGGTGCAGCTGCTCGACCTGCACCCCCTGCGCCGTGAGGGCGTGCAGGAGGTCGCGCGCGTAGTCGGAGGCGGCGGCCAGCCGGCCCAGCCCGTATGCCGGGCCGACGGCACCCGGGGTGAACGCGTCACCGGGGCCGGCCGAGACGACCCACTCCACCTCGATGGCCGCCTTGGCCGTGACCCCGCGGGCCGCCCGCTCGGCCTCGAGGCGCCGCAGCAGCAGCCGGCCGTCCTGCGGGTGCGGGTCGCCGGTCTGGGCGTAGCGCTCCCCGGGCGCCCAGGCCCAGCCCGGTTGGGCGGCGAGGACGACGAGGCGTTCGAGGTCGGGGACGATCCGCTGGTCGCCGACCGGGCCCTCGCCGGAGGGCGGGGCGGCCACCGCGTCGTCGGCCCGGAAGTAGTCGAAGGCGCTCGAGAACCCGGCCCCCCAGGCGGCGAGGTCCGGGAGGCGCTGCAGCGGCACGGCCTTGACGCGGGAGATCCCGGCGGTGTCGACGAAGCTCGTCGCCACCCCGACGACGCCGGCGTCGACGAGCGCCGGGAGGAGCCCGGTGGCGAGGGCGTGGCGGCGTTCGCGCTCGGGGCCGTCGAGGGCGAGGGCGTCGGGCTCCGCAGACTCTGTGTCGGTGGTCACCGTGGTCCTCTCGCGCCGGGAACGGGTGGCGTCAGGATAGGCGCGTGACGACGAGCGAGGACGCGCAGCACTGGGGCCGGCTGGGGCGGCTGGTCGACCACCACTGTCACGGGCTGGTGACCGGGGACCTCGACCGGTCGGGGTTCGAGGCCCTCATGAACGAAGCGCCGGGCCCGACCTCCCCCGGCGGCCCCGGCGGCTCCGGCCGTCCCGTGCCGGCGACGTCGCCGTTCGACTCGATGCTCGGGCTGGCCGTCCGGCGGCACTGTGCCCCGCTGCTCGACCTCGATCCCCTGGCCACGGCGGACGCCTACCTCGCGCAGCGCCGGGAGGTCGGGGCGACCGAGGTCAACCGCCGCTTCCTCGTGGCGGCGGGCCTCGACACCGTGCTCGTCGACACGGGCCTCGACACCGCACCGGACGGCCGCCCGCTGTGCTCGCCCGCTGATCTCGCCGGGATCGCGGGGCTCGTCGGCGGCCGGGCCCACGAGGTCGTGCGGCTCGAACGGCTGGCCGAGGAGGTCCTGCAGGCCGGCAGCACCGACGTGCTGGGCGAGATCACCGACCGGCTGCGGACCTCGGGGGCGGTCGCGGCCAAGAGCGTCGCGGCCTACCGGGTGGGCCTCGACCTGCCCGCGTCCACGCCCTCCCGTGACGAGGTAGCCGCCGCCCTGCGGGACGCCGACCCGGAGCGCGTGGTCAGCCGCACCGTCAGCGGCTGGCTCGCCCATACGGCGCTCGAGCTGGGGCTGCCCCTACAGGTGCACACGGGCTACGGCGACCCGGACCTCGACCTCCTCGGCGCCGACCCGGCCCGGCTCACCGGGTTCCTGCGCGGCACCCAGGAGCTCGGCGTGCCCGTCCTGCTCCTGCACACCTACCCGTTCCACCGGCACGCCGCCTACCTCGCCCAGGTGTTCGACCACGCCGTCATGGACCTCGGCCTGGCCACCCACAACACCGGCGCACTGTCGGTGGCGGTGCTGCGCGAGACCCTCGAGCTCGTGCCCTTCGGCGCGCTGCTGTTCTCCACCGACGCCTACGGCCTGGCCGAGCTCTTCTACCTCGGAGCGCTGCTGTTCCGCCGGGCGTTCGATGCCGTCGTCGACCCGCTCGTCGCGGCGGGCGAGATGGGCGAGGCCGACGCCGACCACCTGGCGGCGCTCGTCGCGCGCGGGAACGCGAGCCGGGTCTACGGGCTCTGAGGCCCGGCGTGCTGGCTGCTCCAGGCGTACATCGCCACGGCGGCCGCCGCCCCCGCGTTGACCGACCGGGTCGAGCCGTACTGCGTGATGTGCACGAGGTCCGCGCAGGCCCCGCGCATCTCGTCCGTGAGGCCGGGGCCCTCCTGGCCGAAGACGAGGACGCAGGCCCGCGGGAACGCATACGACTCGATGGGCACCGAGCCGGGCAGGTTGTCGACCCCCACGAGGGGTATGCCGCCGCGCCCCGCCCACGCGACGAGGTCGCCGACGGTGGGGTGGTGCTGCTCGTGCTGGTAGCGGTCGGTGACCATGGCGCCCCGGCGGTTCCAGCGGCGGCGGCCGACGATGTGGAACGCCGCGACGTTGAAGGCGTTGGCGGTGCGGATGACCGACCCGATGTTGAAGTCGTGGCCCCAGTTCTCGACGGCGACGTGCAGCGGGTGCCGGCGGGTGTCGAGGTCGGCGACGATCGCGTCGTGGCGCCAGTAGCGGTAGCGGTCGACGACGTTGCGCCGGTCGCCGTGGGCCAGCAGCTCGGGGTCGAGCCGGTCGTCGGCGGGCGCCGGTCCCGCCCACGGGCCGACGCCCACCTCGGGTGGACCCCCGTCGACGGGGTCGCCCAGGTCGTCGACAGCCATTCCTGAACGGTACCGAGGGGATATGCACCTACGCTCTTCCCCGTGATGCCCTCCCTGATGACGACCCTCGGCCCGAGCTGGATGGACCCGAACTACCTGCTCGAGCACTTCGGCACCGCCCTGATCTGGGTCAGCCTCGCCTTCGTCTTCGTCGAGTGCGGGCTGTTCTTCCCGTTCCTGCCCGGCGACTCGCTCCTGTTCGCCATGGGCCTGTTCGTCGCCACCGGCAAGCTGCCGATCAACCTGGGCGTGGCGATCCTGCTCCTCTTCGTCGCGGCCTTCGCCGGCAACGTGGTGGGCTACGAGATCGGCCGCAAGCTGGGTCCGGCCATCTACCGGCACGACGGGCGGATCATCAAGCGCCGGTACTGGGAGCAGAGCGAGCAGTTCTTCGACCGGCACGGCAACAAGGCGCTCGTCATCGGCCGCTTCGTGCCGTTCGTGCGCACCTACGTCACCGTCGTCGCCGGCATCAGCCGTATGGACCGGCGCCGCTTCTTCACCTGGTCGGCGGTCGGCGCGGCGTTGTGGGTCGTGGTGGTGACGCTGTTGGGCTTCTTCCTCGGCCAGGCGTTCCCGGTGCTCCAGGACAAGCTCGACATCGCCATCGTCGTCATCGTCCTGGTGTCGCTCGTCCCGGCCGCGATCGAGTGGTACCGGCACCGCGGGGAGGGCCGCGAGGTCGCCCGTGACGTCGAGGCCACCGTGCGCGACGACGAGCGCTGACGTTCGGGCCTAACGCTCGACGCGGTCGGGGCCGGTGCGACCGCGGACCCCGTCCCGCAGGCCCGCCAGCGCCGCGCGCACCAGGCGGCGCCGGTCGGGGCTGAGGGCCAGCCGCAGGGTATGCGCCGTGCCCTCCTCGAGGAGGCGGCGCAGGACCCACGCGGGCTCGTCACGGGCATACCGGCGGGTGAGCAGCGTGCCGTTGCGGGCCATGTAGTAGACCCGCTGCGGGGAGTGCCGGTTATAGGCGAGCTCACGGCCGAACCGGCGCACCGAGGTGCGCTCGCCCATGCCGTGCACGAGGTCGCAGCCGGGGCCGACGAGCGGCACGAGCCCGGCGGCGAGGCAGCGCGCGGTGAGCTCGGAGTCGACGGCGTCGATGACCAGGCCGGCGTCGTAGTCGCCGACCTCGCGGTAGGTCGTCGCCGGCACGAGGCAGCCGGACTGCATGGGGTCGAAGGCCACCGCGAACCCGTCCCGGCGGCCCCGGGTGGGGGTGGGGTGGCCGCTGTAGGACGCGGCACAGACGAGGGCCAGGGGTATGCCGCGCGCCGCGGCGGCCTGCCACGTGGCCACCGCGGCGGCGACATAGCCCGGGGGGAGGCCGGAGTCCTGGTCGAGGGTGAGCACGGCGTCGGCGCCCAGGTCGAGGGCGGCCCGGACGCCGGCGTTGAGGGCGGCGGCCACCCCGGCGTTGGTCTGCGTCAGCAGGGTGAGCGCCGGTCGCGTGGCCGCCTCGGCCAGCACGTCGAGCCCGGTGGTCGAGCCGTCGTCGACGACGACCACGGCGTCGACCTGCGGGCTCACCTCGTCGAGCAGCCGCAGCAGCCCCGGCCCCGGGTCGAACGCCGGGATGACCGCGACGACCCGTGTCATCGGGTGACCACCTGGGCCACGCGGCGGGCCGGGGCGACGAGGCCGGCGAGCAGGACGACCTCGCTGAGGGCCATGCCCGCCGCGACGCCGGCGCTCCATCCGGCCAGCGCGGCCGCGACCATGACGCCGAGCCCCAGCCCGGCGGAGCCGAGGGTCCACGCGAGCACGAGGCGCACCCGCCCGGCCGGGACGAGCAGGTTTCTGATCGGCGGCGTGGAGGCGCTGAGCGCGGCGAACGCCAGCCCGTACCAGGCGCAGACGTCCCGCGGCGCCGCGACCTCGGCCCCGAAGAGCAGCCCCGTCGCCCACGGGCCGAGCACCGCGAAGAGACCGCCGCCCACGACGCCGAGCACCAGGTGCGCGCCGAACGCCGCCCGGTGCCGCGCCCGCCGGTCGGCCACGCCGGGCTCGAGCGTCCAGCCCTGGAAGGCGTTGCCCATGGCCGTGACGGCGAACAGCCCGAACCGGTATGCCGCGTCGGCCGACGCGAACGGCGAGGACACCGCCGGCCGGAAGGCGAGGGTCGCGACCGGGACGGGTGTCGACGCATACGCGGTCGCGGCGAGGTTGATGCCGGCGGTGCCGAGGTGCTCACGCAGCTCGCCGAGGGACCGCCGCACCGGCCACGGGGCGAGGTCGGCGGCCGGCGTCCCCGGGGTGACGCGCGCGCCGAAGAGGGCGAGCGAGGCGACCACCGAGGCGGCGAGCAGGACCGGGTAGGCCCAGATCGCGCCGGTGACCGCCACGACCGCCGCGCCGAGGAGGGCGGCCACCACCCGCGGCAGGGTGTCGTACCAGAAGAGCAGGACCGGGCGGCCGACCCCGATGCCGAACCAGGCCGGCGAGAGGCCGAGGAGGGCGGTCGCGGCGGCCATCGTGGCGGCGTCGAGCCGGTAGCCGGCCGTCGCGACGGCCGCGCCGACGAGGGCCGCGGCGGGCACCACCCCGAGCAGGAGGAGGAACCGCGTCCTGAGGCTGGCGGCATACACCGCGCGGCGCTCCTGCGGCGTCGTGGCGCGGGCCGCGAGGACGGGCCCGCCGACGTTCCAGCCCCAGAAGACGACCGTGGCCCCGACCGTGCCGACGGCTTGGCCGGCCACGAAGCTCGACCACCCCGCCGGCCCGGCGACGCGGGCGACGACCGGCAACAGGAGGAACGGGGTGACCAGCGACAGCAGCGGCAGGAGCGTGAAGCCGGTGAGCCGCCTCAGCACGGAGGGCCTGGGAGGGGCACCGTCAGCTCTGGGGCGGCGGAGCGTCCTGGGGGCCGGCGGCCGGGGGGACCGACGAGCCGTAGGTCTGGCCGGGGGGCAGCTGACCGGTGGTCGACGCCGGCCCGACGGCCGGGTTCGGCTGCGCGCCGGGCCCGTTGGTGCCGAAGCTCACCTGGGGGGCCTGCCGCTCGATGCCCTCGGTCTCGAAGTACTCCGCCTTGGTGACGCCCGCCATGCCGGCGATCATGTTGGTCGGCAGCGTCTCGACCTTGGTGTTGAGGGCCCGGACGTTGGCGTTGTAGTAGCGCCGGGCGCTGGCGATGCGGTCCTCGGTGCCGCTCAGCTCGCTCTGCAGGGAGAGGAAGTTCTGGTTGGCCTTGAGGTCGGGGTAGGCCTCGGTGACCGACTGGAGGTTGACGAGCGCCCGGCTGAGCGCGCCCTCGGTCTGCGCGGCCTGGGCCGGGCCCTGGCCGGGGGCCATCGCGGCCGCGCGGGCCCGGGTGACCTCGTCGAGGGTGCCGCGCTCGTGGGCGGCGTAGCCCTTGACCGTCTCGACGAGGTTGCCGATGAGGTCGTGCCGCCGCTTCAGCTCGACGTCGATCTGGGCCCACGACTCCTGCACGACATTGCGCAGCTTGACGAGGCCGTTGTAGAGCCCGGCGAAGACGAGCCCGAGCACCACGAGGACGACGACGATGACGATGACGGCGGTCATGACGTCAGCGTAGGGGCTCTCAGGCGAGTCCCAGGTCCTCCAGGCTGTAGACGAAGCGGTAGTCCACGCCCTCCGCCTCGATCTTCGGGCCGGCTCCGGTGGCCCGGTCGACGACCGTCGCGACCGCCGCGACCTCCCCGCCCGCCTCCTGCACGGCCTTGAGGGCGTTGATCGGCGAGTCGCCCGTGGTCGTCGTGTCCTCGACGACGAGCACCCGCCGGCCCTGCACCGACGGCCCCTCGATGCGCTGCTGCAGGCCGTGGGCCTTGCCCTCCTTGCGCACGACGAACGCGTCGACGCGCTCGCCGGCGGCCGCGGCGGCATGGAGCATCGAGGTCGCGACGGGGTCGGCGGCCATGGTCAGCCCGCCGACCGCGGCGTAGTCGAGGTCCTTGGTCAGGTCGCGCATGACGATCCCGAGCAGCGGCGCGGCCTCGCCGTCGAGGCTGATCCGGCGCAGGTCGACGTAGTAGTCGGCCTCGCGACCGCTGGAGAGGGTGACCCGGCCGTGGACGATGGCCTTGTCGCGGATGAGCTCGAGCAGTCGGGTGCGGGCGGTCTGGGCGTCGGTCGTCACGGACCGCAACGCTAGCGCGACGCGGTCAGCGTCCCGTCGACGAGGCGGGGCACGACGGAGCTGCTGTCCAGCTCGGCCGCGATGGTGACATCGGACGCATACCCCCGGCCGACGAGCTCCTGCCCGCTCGGGCACGCCACCAGCGCCTGGGCCACCCGGCCCTCGACGAGCCGGTAGGCCGCGGCGGCGGCCTGGGCCTCGTCGCTCATCGCCACGCCGGACGCTCCGCCGACGAGACCGGCCAGGTCGGCGAGGGCCGCGACGACGCCGCCGGCCCCCCAGAGGTCCTCGATGGCCGGCCGCAGCGAGTCGTCGGGCCAGCGCTCGCCCGCAGGCACCATGAGCACGCGCCCGCCCCGGGCGTGCAGCCAGGCGGCGACGGCCCGCCGGTTGCGCAGCGACGCCACGACGACCTCGGCCCCCGCGTCGGCGATGACCGCGCAGATGGTCGAGCCGTTGGGCGAGGGCAGCAGGACCCGCTGCAGCTCGGCGACGTCGCGCACGGTCTTCGGCGACAGGCTGACCTGCCCGGGCCCAGCGTCCTCCCGACCGACCGCGAGCGCCGCTCCCCACTCCGCCGCCACCGCGGCAGCCGAGTCGTCGGTCCAGCGGTAGGGCACAACCTGCGCACCACGGTCGGCCGCCACGGTCACCGTCGTCGAGAAGCTGAGGACGTCGACGACCACCGCGACGTCGCAGTGCGGCGCAAGGGCGGCGGCCCCGGTCGGGCCCCACTCCAGCAGGATCTCGAGCGGGGCCACGGCTCAGCCCTGCGTGCGTCGACGGCGGTGCAGGGCGCTCGAGACGTCGCTGACAAGACCCCGCGGCACGGTGCTCATGACCCCGACGAGGGCCTTGTACTGCGGGCCGGGTACCGACACGACCTTGCCGCGTGCCGCGTCGTCGAGGCCCTGGTGCACGACCTGGGGAGCGCTCAGCCACATGAGCTCGGGCAGCCTGGACATGTTCATCCGGCCCCGCTCATGGAACTCGGTATGCGTGAAGCCCGGGCAGAGGGCCATGCAGGTCACGCCCGTGCCGGCCAGCTCGCGCGACAGCCCCTCGGAGAACAGCCGCACCCAGGCTTTGGCCGAGGAGTAGGTGCCCATGGACGCATACGAGGCGACGGAGGAGACGTTGATGATGCCGCCGCGTCCGCGGGCGCGCATGGCCCCGCCGGCCGCGTGCGAGAGCACGAGCACGGCGGTGCAGAGGACGTCGAGCATGGCGACCTCGTCATCGACCTCGTTGCTGAGGAAGCCGCGCTTCTGGCCGTAGCCGGCGTTGTTGACCAGGAGGTCGACCGGGCGGGCCTCGTCGGCGATCCGCTGGGCGACCTTCTCGATCTGGGCGCGGTCCGATAGGTCGGCGACGAGCACCTCGGACCGCACCTTGTAGTCGCGGCGCAGCTCGTCGGACACGTTCTCCAGCCGCACCCGGTCGCGGGCCACGAGGACGATGTCGTGGCCCCGCTCGGCCAGCTGGCGGGCGAACTCGTAGCCGATGCCGGACGTCGCGCCGGTCACGAGTGCGGTGCTCATAGCGCGTCAGCGTAGGCGGAGCCGTGGCGGTTAGGTTGACGCGGTGCGCATCGCCACCTGGAACGTCAACTCCATCCGCTCCCGGATCGACCGCCTGGAAGCCTGGCTGCAGCGCGCCGATGTCGACGTGCTCGCGATCCAGGAGACCAAGGCCCGCGAGGACCAGCTACCGCGCGAGCGGATCGAGGCGCTGGGCTACGAGGTGGCCCACGTCGGGTTCAACCAGTGGAACGGCGTCGCCATCGCCTCCCGCGTCGGGCTCGACGACGTGGAGGTGGGCTTCGCGGGCATGCCCGGCTGGGGCGACCCGGTCGGGAGCGAGGCCCGCGCGATCGGGGCCACCGTGGGCGGCATCCGCGTCTGGTCCCTCTACGTGCCCAACGGGCGGAGCCTCGAGGACCCGCACATGGCCTACAAGCTCGACTGGCTCGAGCACCTCGCGACGGCGGCGCGCGGCTGGCTCGCCGCCGACCCGGGCGCGCAGGTCGCGCTCATGGGTGACTGGAACATCGCCCCGCGCGACGAGGACGTGTGGAGCATGGACTTCTACCTCGACAAGTCGCACGTGTCGCCGGGGGAGCGCGCGGCGTTCCACGGCGTGCTCGACGCCGGCTTCGAGGACGTCGTCCGGCCGCACGCTCCCGGCCCGGGCACCTACACCTACTGGGACTACCAGCAGCTGCGGTTCGCCAAGAAGCAGGGCATGCGCATCGACTTCGTCCTCGCCTCCGCGGCGCTCGCGGAGCGGGTCGGGGGCGCCGTCATCGACCGCGAGGAGCGCAAGGGCAAGGGCGCCTCCGACCACGCCCCGGTGGTCGTCGAACTCACCGGCTGAGGGCCGTCGCCGCGGCTACCATCGAGCATGCCGCCACGTCGGGGGACGCCAGCGCCACCGCAGGAGGTCCGGTTCTGCCGGGCCCCCGACGGCGTGCGCATCGCGTATGCCGTGCACGGCACCGGTCCGCCGCTCGTCGTCTCGACGTGCTGGCTGAGCCACCTCCAGTACGACTGGGAGAGCCCGGTCTGGCGGCACTTCCTCGCCGACCTCGGCCGGTTCTGCACCGTCGTCCGGTTCGACGAGCGGGGCCACGGCCTGTCCGACTGGGACGTCACCGACCACCGCCTCGAGGCCCGGATCGGCGACCTCGAGGCGGTCGTGGAGGCCGCCGGCCTGGCCGACGGGCGGTTCGCCCTCATGGCCATGGCCCAGGGCGGCCCGGTCGCCATCCGGTATGCCGTGGCCCACCCCGAGCGGGTCACGCGCCTGCTCTTCTACGGCTCCTACGCCGACCCGCGCTACGGCATGACCGCGGAGGACGTCGAGCTGGAGGACACCTTCGGGCAGATGATCAAGGTGGGGTGGGCGCGGCCGGACTCCACGTTCCGCCGGGTGTTCACGTCACTGATGATCCCCGGCGCCACACGGGAGCAGATGCGCTGGCTCGACGAGCTGCAGCGGGTCTCGGTGTCGGCGACGACCGCCTACCTCGCCCGCCGCCAGCGGATGCAGCAGGGCGCCGAGGAGCACCTCGCGGCGCTCGACGTGCCGACCCTCGTGCTGCACTCCGTGGGCGACCAGATGAACGAGTTCGCCTACGGGCGCCACCTCGCGTCGGCGATCCGCGGCGCCCGGCTCGTGGCCCTCGACAGCGACAACCACATCCTCCTGGCCGACGAGCCCGCCTGGGCCGTCTTCGTGCACGAGGTGGAGGCGTTCCTGGCGCCGGACCGTGCGACGACCCACCCGGTCGCCGCGGCCTCCCGGGCCGAGGCGTCGCCCACCGCGCTGCTGTCGCCCCGCGAGCTCGAGGTGCTCGCGCTCGCGGCCCGCGGCCACGCCAACGAGGACATCGCCCGCGAGCTCGTCCTCAGCGTCCGCACCGTCGAACGCCACCTGCAGAACGTCTACGCCAAGCTCGACGTCCAGGGGACCTCGGCCCGCACCGCCGCCGTGGCCCGGCTGCTGACCACCGCCTGAGCCGCGGGCGGGTCGCAGGCGGCACTACGCGCATACCGCCTGGTGCGACGGGGACCGACGCTCGGTTGGGTGCTCGCACCGATGCCGGACCGGGCGCCTCGTTCCTACCGTCGGGGGATGACCACGACACCAGCACTGGACCCCGTCAAGACCAAGCACCGCGCGATGTGGGCGCTGGGCGACTACCACCGCGTCGCGGCGGAGGTCGTGCCCGGCATCGGCACGCGCCTCGTCGACGCCGCGGGCGTCCGCACCGGGCAGCGCGTCCTCGACGTCGCTGCCGGCTCCGGCAACGCCAGCCTCCCCGCCGCCCGCACCGGCGCCGACGTCACCGCCACCGACCTCACCCCCGAGCTGCTCGAGACCGGCCGCCAGCGCGCCGCGGCCGAGGGCCTGAGCCTGCAGTGGGCCGAGGCCGACGCCGAGCACCTGCCGTACGACGACGGCGAGTTCGACGTCGTGCTGTCGGCGATCGGCGTGATGTTCGCGCCCTTCCACCAGCCCGTGGCCGACGAGCTCGTACGCGTGGCCCGCCCGGGCGGCACCATCGCGCTCGCGAACTGGACGCCGGACGGGTTCATCGGCCGGATGTTCGCGACGATGAAGCCGTATGCCGCCGCGCCTCCGCCCGGAGCCTCGCCCGGCCCGCTGTGGGGCCGCGAGGACCACGTGCGCGAGCTGTTCGGTGACCGGGTGAGCGGGCTGACCGCGGTGAGCGAGAACCTGCCGGTCGACCGGTTCCGGAGCGGCGCGGAGTTCCGCGACTTCTTCAAGACCCACTACGGCCCGACCATCGCGGCCTACCGCAACATCGCCGACGACCCGGAGCGCACCGCCGCCCTCGACGCGGCGCTCGCCGACCTGGGCGACGAGGCGCTGGACGACGGGACCATGGAGTGGGAGTACCTCCTCGTCACGGCGACCCGCGCCTGACCCCACCCGTCGCCCCATTATCGGGTGACCCGATAAGGGGGCGCTCCGCTGGAGAACCGTTGTCCAGTGGAGCGGACCTTTATCGGGTCACCCGATAACGGGGCATTCCCTTGTGCGGCCCCGGCGGACGGGACAGGGTGGGACGGTGAGCAAAGGCGCCGCGAAGACCGAGTCATCCCCTGCGCCGCAGCCCCGGACCCCCGAGGACATCCGCAACGTCGTCCTCGTCGGTCCGGGCGGCGCCGGCAAGTCAACGCTGTTCGACCATCTCGTCGCGGCCCGTGTCCCCGGCCGGCGCCCGCACGAGGGGGAGCGCGACCGGTCGGTCGGGCTCTCGGTGGCCGCCTTCGAGAGCAACGGCCGCACCGTCAACCTCATCGACGCACCAGGCTTCCCCGACTTCGTGGGTGAGCTGCGGGCCGGAATGCGGGCCGCCGACGCGGCGATCTTCGTCATCTCGGCGGCCGACGACATCGACGGCGCGACGGCGCTGCTCTGGCAGGAGCTCGCCGCCGTCGGGGTGCCGCGCGCCATCGCCGTGAGCAAGCTCGACCTGCCCCGGTCGAGCTACGACGAGACCATCGCGCGCTGCCAGCGGGTCTTCGGCGACGCGCAGGCGCTCTACCTGCCCGTGCACGACGCGGCGCGGGTGGTGGTCGGCACGATGGGGCTGCTCAGCCAGCGCGTCTTCGACTCCAGCGGCGCTTCCCGCATTGAGCGCGACCCCGACGCCGACGAGGCCGCCGCCGTGGCGGAGCACCGCGGCCCGCTCATCGAGGCGGTCATCGAGGAGTCCGAGGACGACACGCTGCTCGACCGCTACCTCGAGGGCGAGGACATCGCCACCGACACCGTCATCGAGGACCTCAAGACGGCGGTCGCCAAGGCCACCTTCTTCCCTCTGGTCCCGATCTCCCCCGCCACCGGGGTCGGCCTGGAGGAGGTGCTCGAGATCGTGGAGCAGTGCTTCCCCTCACCGGCGACGCGACCGCTGCCCACGGCCTACAGCCCGGCGGGCGCGACGCTGCCGACGGCGACGTGCGACCCCGACGGACCGCTGCTCGCGGAGGTCATCCGGACGACGAGCGACCCCTACATCGGCCGGCTCTCGCTCGTGCGGGTCTTCTCCGGCACCCTGCGGCCCGACGACGTGGTGCACGTCTCCGGGCACCTCGGCGCGTTCGTCGCGCAGCGCGGGGGCGGCTCCGGCGGCGCCGTCGAGGGGCACCACGACCACGACGACGACGAGCGGGTGGGCCCGATCAGCTCTCCGCTCGACGACGCCACCCGCCCGCGTGGCCCCGCCATCGCCGGCGAGGTCGTGCTCGTCAGCAAGCTCAGCCACGCCGAGACCTCCGACACGCTGTCGGGCAAGGACCGGCCGGCGCTCGTCGAGCCCTGGGTGCTGCCGGACCCGTTGCTACCCATCGCGATCCACGCGTCCAACAAGCGCGACGAGGACAAGCTGGCCCAGGCGCTGCAGCGTGTCGTCGCCGAGGACGTGACGATGCGGATGGAGCACAACCCCGAGACCCACCAGGTCGTGCTGTGGACGATGGGGCAGGCCCACGTCGACGAGATCCTGTCGCGTCTCCAGTCCCGGCACGGCGTGGCGGTCGAGGCCGAGCCGTTCCGCACCGCGCTGCGCGAGACCTTCGTGCGGTCGTGCAGCGTGCAGGGCCGGCACGTCAAGCAGTCCGGCGGACACGGGCAGTATGCGGTGTGCCGCCTCGAGATCGAGCCGCTGGAACGGGGCGCGGGGATCGAGTTCGTCGACAAGGTGGTGGGCGGCGCGGTACCCCGCCAGTTCATCCCGTCGGTGGAGAAGGGCGCTCGGATGCAGCTGGAGAAGGGGGTGCTGTCGGGGTACCCGGTCGTCGACGTGCGGATCACGCTCACCGACGGCAAGGCCCACTCGGTGGACTCCTCGGACATGGCGTTCCAGACGGCCGCGGCCCTCGCCCTGAAGGAGGCGGCCAACGAGGCCACCGTGTCGCTGCTCGAGCCCATCGACCACCTCGACATCACCGTGGACGACGACCACCTGGGGGCGGTGATGTCCGACCTCCGTGGACGACGCGGGCACGTGATCGGCACCGAGCCGACCGACGTACCGGGGCGCACCGTCGTCCACGCGGAGGTGCCGCAGGTGGAGCTCTCGCGCTACCCGGTGGACCTGCGCTCGGTGTCCCACGGCACGGGCGTCTTCACCCGGTCGCTGCTGCGCTACGACTACATGCCCGCCGACCGCGCCAAGGAGCAGCTGGCGACGGTCTGACGGCGCCCGGCGTCCAAGAAGGAGTGTTGTGGCCGCCAACGGGGCCACAACGCTCCTTCGTCATCACCCGGGGGCCACGCACCCGGGGCGCCGACAGCGATGGAGCCGCCCGCGCCAGCCGCGCGTCGAGAGCACATCACCCATCTCCACCGCCAGCGCGCACGGCGTGACGGCGACGTCACCCCAGAACGCCCGCACCGTGAGCCAGCCCCGGGTCGCGCTCAGCCGGTCGCGCACACCGTCACCCACGCGCGCCGCCCCTTCGTGCCCAAGCCGACCGTCGAGCTCGAGCAGCACGCGTTCAGCGTCGTAGGCGACGTCGTGAACCCGGAGGCCCCGCAGCACCGTCGCGGCCTGAGCCCGCCCGGCGGGAAGCCCATGGGGCCGTGCGACGTCGCGGAGGAACCGCACCTCCACCACGCTCTCGGCCCCGCCCGCCACGTCGGCGAGCACATCGGTCAGCATGGCCCGTCGCCGGTGACGTCCACGCCGCCTCAGCAGCGCCAGCAGCTCCCCCTCCGTCGTCGCCCGGCGATGGAAGGCCACGCCGAGCAGGCCCAGGGCCTCGCTTGCCGCGCCCAGCTCGCTCAGGTCCAGGACGGTCGACGGCATGCTGGTGCGCCACGGCCAGTGCAGCGGGTCGACATCGCCGTCGGCATCGACCCGGCGCCTCACGCGGGTGCCAGAGGGGGCAGCCACGCGACGGGTCTGGTCGACGAGGAGGTCGATCCGGCGCGGAGCCTCGCGCACGAGCCCGTGAAGGTAGCCGGCCGCAACATGCGAGAACGCCGACCCCGGCAGCGCCAGCTGGGCCGCCAGGGCGTGGGTATGCCAGTCCTCCCGCCCAGGTCGCGTCTGGTAGATCCCGGGATGGACGCGCACCCACACCCCCCGCTCCACCCGCCAGCGGACGGCCTTGCCGGTCATCCCCGCCGCGAGGCACTGCGTGCGGGTCAGCAAGCCACGCTGCTCCACCGCGACGCGTCCCAGCGACTCGAGGTCATGGGGCACTGGGGGCGCCCCGAGCGTGCGGTGGTCGGGCTCGTGGGAGGTCCGGACCGACATACCTCAGCCTGCAGCCGCGACCGTCGTCATCCGTGGCGTTGTCCAGAGGCATACGACGGAGGGTTGTGGCCGTTACCAGGGCCACAACCCTCCTTCTTGTCTGAGGTCCCCCGGTCAGCGCAGGACGAGGGTGTCGGCGGCCTCGTCGAGGTCGACCACGGCCGTGCCGCCGTCGCGCACCTCCCCCGCCAGCAGCGCCTTGGCGAGCCGGTCGCCGATCTCGCGCTGCACGAGGCGGCGCAGCGGACGGGCACCGTATGCCGGGTCGTAGCCCGTGACCGCCAGCCACTCCCGCGCGGCGTCGGTCACCTGCAGGGTGATCCGGCGGTCGTGCAGCCGGGTGGCGAGGGCCTGCACCTGCAGCTCGACGATGCGGGCGAGGTCCTCGGTGGTGAGCGGGTCGAAGACGACGACCTCGTCGAGCCGGTTGAGGAACTCCGGCTTGAACGCGGTGCGCACGACCTGCATGACGGCCTCCTTCTTCGACTCCTGGGTGAGCAGGGGGTCGACGAGGAACTGCGAGCCGAGGTTGGAGGTCATGACGAGGATGACGTTGCGGAAGTCGACCGTGCGCCCCTGCCCGTCGGTGAGCCGCCCGTCGTCGAGCACCTGCAGGAGGATGTCGAAGGTCTCGGGGTGGGCCTTCTCCACCTCGTCCAGGAGGATCACGGAGTACGGCCGCCGGCGTACGGCTTCGGTGAGCTGGCCGCCCTCCTCGTAGCCGACGTAGCCCGGAGGCGCCCCGATGAGCCGCGCGACGGCGTGCCGCTCGGAGTACTCGGACATGTCGATGCGCACCATGGCGCGCTCGTCGTCGAAGAGGAAGTCGGCGAGCGACTTGGCCAGCTCGGTCTTGCCGACACCGGTGGGGCCGAGGAAGAGGAACGAGCCGGTCGGCCGGTCGGGGTCGGCGATGCCGGACCTCGAGCGGCGCACCGCGTCGGACACGGCGCGCACCGCGTCGGCCTGCCCGATGAGCCGGGCGCCGAGGTGCTGCTCCATGTGCAGCAGCTTCTCGGTCTCGCCCTCGAGGAGCCGCCCCGCGGGGATGCCGGTCCAGGCCGAGATGACGTCGGCGATGTCGTCGGCGCCCACCTCGTCCTTGACCATGACGTCGGCGCCGTTGCCCACGGCGGCGGACTCGTCGCGCGCTGCCTGCTCGAGCTCCCGCTCCACGGAAGGGATCTCGCCGTAGAGGATCGCCGACGCGCTGCCGAGGTCGCCCTCACGCTGCAGCCGCTCGGCCTGCGAGCGCAGCTCGTCGAGCCGCGACTTGAGGTCGCCGACCCGGTTGAGCCCGGCCTTCTCGGCCTCCCACCGCGCGTTGAGCGCGTCGAGCTGCTCCTGCCGGTCGGCGAGGTCCTGCTGCAGGCGGCTGAGCCGCTCGCGCGAGGCGTCGTCGGTCTCGGCCTGAAGGTGCAGCTCCTCCATCCGCAGCCGGTCGACCGAGCGCCGCAGCTCGTCGATCTCGACGGGGCTGGAGTCGATCTCCATGCGCAGCCGGGACGCCGCCTCGTCGATGAGGTCGATGGCCTTGTCGGGCAGCTGGCGACCGGTGATGTAGCGGTCGCTGAGCGACGCGGCCGCGACGAGGGCGGCGTCGGCGATGGCGACCTTGTGGTGCGCCTCGTAGCGCTCCTTGAGGCCGCGCAGGATCGCGATGGTGTCCTCGACCGACGGCTCGCCGACGAAGACCTGCTGGAAGCGCCGCTCGAGAGCCGCGTCCTTCTCGATGTGCTTGCGGTACTCGTCGAGCGTGGTCGCGCCGACCAGCCGCAGCTCGCCGCGGGCGAGCATGGGCTTGAGCATGTTGCCGGCGTCCATGGTGCCCTCGCCGGTGGCGCCGGCCCCGACGACGGTATGCAGCTCGTCGATGAAGGTGATGACCCGCCCCTCCGAGCCGGTGATCTCCTCGAGCACGGCCTTGAGACGCTCCTCGAACTCCCCCCGGTACTTCGCCCCGGCCACCATGGCGCCGAGGTCGAGGCTCATGAGGGTCTTGCCGCGCAGGCTCTCCGGCACGTCGCCGGCGACGATGCGCTGGGCGAGGCCCTCGACGACGGCCGTCTTGCCGACGCCGGGGTCGCCGATGAGCACCGGGTTGTTCTTCGTCCGCCGGCTCAGCACCTGCACGACGCGCCGGATCTCGGCGTCGCGGCCGATGACGGGGTCGAGCTTGCCGTCACGGGCGGCGGCGGTGAGGTCGGTGGCGTACTTGCCGAGGGCGTCGAACGTCGCCTCGGGGTTCTGGGAGTCGACCTTCCGGCCGCCGCGCAGCCGCGGGATGGCGGCCTCGACCGCCGCAGCGTCGAAGCCGAACTGGCCCGTGCGCGCGAGGGCGAGCAGGAGGTGGTCGGTCGAGACGAACGTGTCGCCCATCGCGGCCATGAGGGAGCGCGCCGCTTCGAGGAGCGCGAGCGCACCGCGGGACAGCTGCGGGGTGGCCACGGACGACCCGGACACCGACGGCAGCGCGGCGAGCACGTGCTCGGCGGCGGCCACGGCGGCCGCGGTCGTCGAGCCCCCGGCCTCGAGCAGGGCCGGGGTCGTGGTCTCCGTCTGCTCGGCCAGGGCCTTGAGCAGGTGGGCGGGCTCGGTGTGCGGGTGGCCGTGCGCCGCAGCGTCACGGACGGCTGCGGAGAGGGCCTCGTTGGCCTTCGTCGTCAGCTGCAGGTCCATCGGGGTGGGGCTCCTTCAACCGGGGTATGCGGGTCGTCTGGTGCAACGCCGCCGAAACTTGAGTCTATTCCGCTCAACTTCAGGTTCCAGCGTACGCCTGTTCCCCCCTCCGGGGACACCGGCGTACAGTCGGGAGCACGAGGACTTCTCGCGCTCGACAGCAGCGTCCCGCCGGCCCCCGTCCGATGCACCAAGGGGTCGTCCCATGACCGAGCCAGCCGTCCTCATCCCCCTCTTCGCCGTCCTCGCTCTCGGCCTGGTCCTCGCCGCTCTGTCGCTGCGGGTCGTGCAGCAGTTCGAGCAGGGCGTCGTCTTCCGGTTGGGCCGGGTGCAGGACCCTCCGCGGGGCCCCGGCCTGACCGTGCTCGTGCCGGTCGTCGACCGGATGCTCAAGGTCAACCGCCAGGTGATGACCCTGTCGGTGCCGGCCCAGGACTGCATCACCCGCGACAACGTGTCGGTGCGCGTCGACGCGGTCGTCTACTTCAGGGTCGTCGATGCCGTGAAGGCCGCGGTGAACGTGCAGAACTACCAGTTCGCCATCTCGCAGCTCGCGCAGACGTCGTTGCGCTCCGTCATCGGCAAGGCCGAGCTCGACGACCTGCTCTCCAACCGCGAGAAGCTGGGGAGCGAGCTGACCGAGATCATCGACGCGCCGTCCGAGGTGCCCTGGGGGGTCAAGGTCGAGCGCGTGGAGGTCAAGGACGTCACGCTGCCGGAGACCATGAAGCGCTCGATGTCGCGCCAGGCCGAGGCCGAGCGCGAGCGCCGGGCGCGGGTGATCTCGGCCGACGGCGAGTTCCAGGCCTCCAAGAAGCTGGCCCAGGCGGCGGCGACGATGTCGGCCGACCCGGCCGCCCTGCAGCTGCGGCTCCTCCAGACCGTGGCCGAGGTGGCCGCCGAGAAGAACAGCACGCTGGTCATGCCGTTCCCGGTCGAGCTCCTCCGGTTCCTCGAGCGTGCCACCGACCACCGGGTCCACGACCTCCAGCCGGGCCTGCCGCACGCGCCCGAACCCGAGCCGGCCGACACCGTCGTGCCCGCGGCGGCCAACGGTCACCCGGCGCGCTGACGGCCCGCCCCGAGCCACCGTCCGGCACTCCCCCCGGGCGGGGAGCTACCGTCGCCGGATGACCGATCGCCGCCGGCCCCGCACCATCGAGGCCGTGCTGGGTGACCTCACGACCGAGCGGGTCGACGCCGTCGTCAACGCCGCCAACGCGTCCCTGCTCGGCGGCGGCGGGGTCGACGGGGCCCTGCACCGGGCGGCCGGTCCCGCGCTCCTGGCCGCGTGCCGGGAGGTGCGGCGCACGGCATACCCCGACGGCCTGCCGGTCGGCGAGGCGGTCGCGACCACCGGCGGCGCGCTGCCGGCCCGGTGGGTCGTGCACACCGTGGGCCCGAACTGGCACCGCGGCCAGCGTGACCCGGCCCTGCTGCGCCGCTGCTTCACCCGCTCCCTCGATGTCGCCGCCGAGGTCGGCGCCCGCACCCTGGCGGCGCCGGCCGTCAGCGCGGGCGTCTACGGGTGGGACGCCCGGGTCGTCGCCCGCACCGCGGTGGACGCCGCCCGGGACCCGGGCCACGGGACCGGGGTGGAGCTGGTGCGGTTCGTCCTGTTCTCCGAGCGCGTGCACGCGGCGTTCGCCCTGGCGCTGGACGACCGGGCAGGCTAGGGCCGTGACGACCACCGAGCCCGGCCGGCACGCCGACCTCGAACGCGAGCTGACCCGCTTCCTGCGCCGCTCGCGCGTGACCTCGGCGGCCATCGCGGAGGCCGTGCACCCCGAGCTCGATGTGGGGTCGTACACCGTGCTGGTCACGCTCTCCGACCTGTCCACCAGCATGCCGGGTGGCGTGCGCGCCTCGGACGTGGCGGAGGCCCTGCGCCTGCACAAGTCCACGCTCAGCCGCACCATCGCGGTGCTCGAGCGGCTCGGGCTCGTCGAGCGCGAGACCTCCGAGCAGGACGCGCGGGCGCTGAACCTCTCGCTCACCGCCTCCGGGCGGGCCTCGCTCGACGCCGCCATCAGCGCCCGGCGCCGGCGGGTCTCCGAGGCCCTGACCCGGTGGCCGCGGGAGGACGTCGACGACCTCGCCCGGCTGCTCGCGCACCTCAACGACGACCTCGCCTGACCCCCCGGCCGACCGTCCAGGCATACCCGCCGGTCCTGGGAATAGTCGCGGGAGGCAACTGTCATCTCTATAGTTGCTTTATACAACTAACTGGGAGTTCCGCCATGACCGTCAGCGAGCCTGTCGCCCTCGAGATCGTCGGCGCGCTGTCCGGCCTCGTCCGGACGGCGCGCTCCTACTCCCACGTGCGGCACGAACAGCTCGGTGCGACCGGGGTCACCCTCGGCGTCCTCAAGCGGCTCGCGCAGGGCCCGGCCCGCTCCGGCGACCTGGCCTGCGCGCTCGGCGTCTCCCCCTCCGCGGTCTCGCGCGCGGTCGCCACCGTCGAGCAGCTCGGCTACGTGCACCGCACCCCCGACCCCGCCGACGCCCGCGCGTCCCTGCTCGCCCTCACCCCCGAGGGCGCGGGCGAGCTCGACCGGCAGCACCGGGCCCACGCCCGCCTCGTCGGCGCCGTGCTCGCGGGCTGGGACGACGCCAAGGCGCAGACCGTGCTCGAGGGCATCGCCGAGCTCGACTCGGCCCTCTCCCGTGCGGTCGCCCAGATGCGCACCGGCGGTATGCCGGACCACGTGGCCGCCCTCGCGCCGGCCTCCGAGCTCCTCACCGACCCGAACCGAACCCTCGAGAACACGAAGGCGCACGCATGACGCTGACCGACACCCCCACCCGGACCTCGCGCCGGGGCGACCCGGACCGCGAGCCCTCCGGCCGCCGCGCCCCCGGCCGGCACCGGGCCACCAAGGCCGGCCGGTCCGGCCGGTCCGGCCGGACCACGAAGGGCCCCCAGGACGCGCACACCGGAAGGGACCGCCGGGCCGTCTCCGTGCCCGGCGAGATGTCCCACGGCGAGATCCTGCGGGCCATGACCGGCCTGCTCGCCGCGCTCTTCACGGCGATGCTCTCCTCGACCATCGTCGCGACCGCGCTGCCGACGATCATCGGCGACCTGCGCGGCACCCAGAGCCAGTACACCTGGGTCATCACCGCGTCGCTCCTCGCCACGACCGTGAGCACCCCCATCTGGGGCAAGCTGGCCGACCTCTTCAGCAAGAAGGTGCTCGTCCAGGCCTCGATCGTCGTGTTCGTGGCCGGGTCGATCGCGGCCGGACTGTCGCAGAGCGTGCCGTTCCTCATCGCCTGCCGCGTCATCCAGGGACTCGGCATGGGCGGCCTGACCGCTCTCGCCGCGGCCATCATGGGCGCGATCATCGCTCCCCGCGAGCGCGGCCGGTACTCCGGCTACATGGGCGCGGTCATGGCCGTCTCGACCGTCAGCGGGCCGCTGCTCGGTGGCTTCGTCGTCGACTCGTGGGGCTGGCGCTGGACGTTCTACATCTGCGTGCCGCTCGCGATCATCTCGCTCGTCGTCCTGCAGACCCAGCTCCACATCCACTCGGTCAAGCGGCAGCCGCGCATCGACTACCTCGGCGCGCTGCTCATCGCCATCACGGCCAGCCTGCCCCTGCTGTGGGTCACCTTCGCCGGCTCCAGCTTCGCGTGGATGTCGTGGCCGTCGGCCCTCTTCGTCGGTGGCACCGTGCTCGGCACCGTCCTCATCCTGCGCGTCGAGCGCCGCGTGCCCGAGCCGCTCGTGCCCCTCAAGGTCCTCTCCAACCGCACCGCCGGGCTGGCCATCCTCGCCAGCGTGGCCGTCGGGATCGCGATGTTCGGCGGCACGACCTTCCTCGGCCAGTACTTCCAGGTCGCCCAAGGGCTGACCCCGACGCGGGCCGGCCTCATGACCATCCCGCTCATGGTCTCGGCCATGCTCGCCTCCACGGTCACGGGCCAGATCATCAGCCGCACCGGCCGGTGGAAGAGCTTCCTCGTGGGCGGCGGCGTGCTCCTCGTCCTCGGCCTTGCGGGGCTCGCGACGGTGCGCCACGACACCCCGGGCTGGCAGAGCGGCATCTCGATGGCCGTCATGGGCCTCGGCATGGGCGCCCTCATGCAGAACCTCGTCCTCGCCGTGCAGAACAACGTCGACGTGCGTGACATCGGCGCCGCCTCGGCCGCCGTCTCGTTCTTCCGCTCGCTCGGCGGGGCCATCGGCGTCTCGGCCCTGGGGGCCGTCCTCGCCAACGTCGTGCAGAACCAGGTCGTCGAGGGCCTCACCGCGCTCGGACCCGACGCTGCCGCCGCCGCCCAGGCCGGCGGGTCGAGCACGCTCGACCTCAAGGACATGCCCCCGGCCGTCGCGGCCATCGTCCGCACGGCCTACGGCGACGCGACCGGTCGGATCTTCCTCATCGCGGCCGTCGTCGCGGTCGTCGCCCTCGTCGCGGTCGTCTTCATCAAGGAGGTACCGCTGCGCACGACGGTCGCGCTGCAGCCGGAGCAGGCCACCACGGAGATCGCCGAGTCGGTCGACACGGTGCCGGTCACCGGGCCCGTCACCGGCCCGACGACAGCGAACGCCGCGACGGAGGCCGACACCCGCACCCCGGTGACCGCGGGCGCGCCCCGCTAGACCGCACGCGGACGCCGGCGCGACCCGCATACTGCGGTATGCCTGTCGCGCCGGCGTCGTGCTGGGTGCACCCGAGCGTCGAGTCGAGACCGTCGGACACCGCCGGCCGCGGCCTCTTCGCGACCGTGGACCTGCCTGCGGGCACGGCCGTCGGACGACTGTCCCGGGACATCCTCGTCACCACGCTCGCCGGCTGGCCGGGCAACCACGGCTGCGACCCCACCCTCGGGTGGGTGGACGCGACGACCCTGGTCACCATGCGCGACGTCCCCGCCGGGCAGGAGCTGCTGACCGACTACGCCCTGGCGACGACGGACCCGGCGTTCCTCCTGCGCTGTCACTGCGAGAGCTACCGGTGCCGGCAGATGGTCGAGGGGGACGACTGGCGGATCCCCCAGCTGCAGGCGCGCTACCGGGGATGGTGGGCGCCGCACGTCCAGGCCCTCGTCGACGCATCACGACCCTGAGCCGCGCGCCGACCTCCACACCGTCCCCGACCGGACGCATGGAAGGCGGGGCTACGGCGCGTCTTGAGGGCCAGGGCTCGGTGCGGGGCGTGAAGCGGGGCCCCGCTCCGCGTCCTGCACCTGATGGGTGGGCGACTGCGCGGGGGTGATGTCGGCGAAGAACGCGAGCAGGGCCGGGAGCGGCGCGACCGGCCACGCGAGGACGCGGCGGGCCCGCATACCGAGGTCGCGGGCGGCCTGCTCGCGCTCCCAGTCGGGGAGGGTGCGCACCCGGAACGGGCGGTCCTGCACGGCGACCCGCTGGTAGCCGAGGTCGAGCAGCATCGCCGACCCGCCCCACCCGTGGGCCTGCCCCCCCGACCCGGCCGGGAACCCCCCGACCCCCCACGCGGCGTGCCAGCGCAACGACCGGGTGTCGGCCAGGCGGCCCGGGTGGCGTACGCCGACGACCTCGAGCGCGAGCCGCCCCCAGAGCCCGGCCGACGGCGTGCCGTCCTCGCCGTCGAGGCGCCCGAGGAAGCGGCTCAGCACCTGTTCGGCGGGCGCGTCCTGCGGGGTCGACGGCGAACCGTGGTGCAGTGCGAGGGCGGACCGGACCAGCTCCCAGTCGGTCTCTCGCAGCACGAGGTGCGCCGCCAGGCCCGGTGGGTCCGACACCCCAGACGTGCCCGGAGCGGCCGGCGCGGACGGGACCGCGACCCGCACCCAGCCGTCGCGGTGCGCGAGGGCACGGGGGTCGCCGGAGGCGTCGTGAGCAGCGCGCCAGAACCCGCCGGGGCCGCCGAGGGACACCGGGAAGGCGCCCGGGTCCGTGGTGATGCCGCCTCCGGGGGCCAGCCGCACGGGGAGCCCCGTGACCACGGGGACGGCACCCGGGTTGCCCCGCTGCAGGTACACCGGGACGAGCACCGGTCGGCCGAGCCCGGCGTCGCCCACCCGGCGCCGGGCCGCCGCCGCGGTCAGGGAGAAGGGGTCGAACCCGCTGGCGACGGCCGTCGCGCGCTGCTCCCACGGGTTCACCGGCGACCGGTCGGTCACCGTCGCCGGGGCTGCTCGCCGTGCGCCGGCTGCCAGAGCACGAGCGCCTGGGACGCCGAGCCGAAGCGGGGGCGCTGCCCCGGCCGCACGGCGACGATCTCGCCGCGGGCGCCGGCCGCGAAGATGCGTGACCCGAGCTGGGCCCGGGCGTCGGCCCGGTGGGCCTGCCGGGTCAGCTCGTCGGCCAGCTCGGTCACGCGGGCCCGCAGGGCGGTCACCTGGTTCTCGAGCTCGAGGATGCGCTGGATGCCCGCGAGCGACACGCCCTCCTCCTGGGAGAGACGCTGCACCTCGCGCAGCAGGGCCACGTCACGACCGGAGTAGCGCCGGCCGCCGCCGCGGGTGCGCGAGGGCGAGACGAGACCGAGCCGGTCGTACTGGCGCAGGGTCTGCGCGTGCATACCGGCCAGCTGGGCCGCGACCGAGATGACGAAGACCGGGGTGTCGTCGTCGGGCCCGAAGCTCGACGCGCCCCCGGTCAGCCGCCGGCCGGCCCCGGTGCTCGCCTCGCTCGCCACGGGACGCCCCCGTCAGTCGCGGGCGCGGTCGAAGAGCTCGGCGCGAGGGTCGGCGCCGGACTCGTCCTCCCGCATGCGCTCGAGGGCCTCACGGGCCGCGTCGGACAGGCGCTGGGGCACGACGACCTGCACCTTGGCGAGCAGGTCCCCGGAGCTCTCGCCCCGCTTGACCCCCCGGGCCTTGACCCGCAGCACACGCCCGCTGGGGGTGCCCGGCGCGATACGCACCTTGACCGGCGTGCCGTCGAGGGTGGGCACGGAGACCGTGGCCCCGAGCGCCGCCTCGGCGAACGTCACCGGCAGGTCGACCGTGAGGTGGTCGCCGTCCCGGCCGAACACCGGGTGCTTCTGCACCGTCACCGTCAGGATCATGTCACCCGCTTCGGACCCCGCGTCGCCGCGAGAACCCTTGCCGCGCAACCGGATCTTCTGACCGTCGCGCACCCCGGCGGGGATCCGCGTGGTGATGCGCTGGCCGTCGGGCGACTGCAGGCTGACCGTGGACCCGGTCACCGCGTCGCGGAACGACAGCGTCGTCCGCGCCTGCACGTCGGCGCCCTTGCGCGGGCCCCGCGGCGCACCGAAGGTGTCGTAGCCGCCGTAGGAGCCGCCCGGGTAGGCGCCGCCCCCGCCGGTCTGGGAGAACAGCCCGCTCAGCAGGTCCTCGAGGTCCGGCTGGCCCGGCTGACCCGCACCGCCCGCCCCGCCGGTCGTGTAGCGGGTGCGGCCACCGGCCCCACCAGCACCGCCGAACATGCCCGAGAAGATGTCCTCGAACTGCCCGGCCGAGCCGCTGCCGCCCGCCGTGAAGCGCGCGCCCCCGCGGGCCATGGTGCGGATCTGGTCGTACTGCTGGCGCTGCTCCGGGTCGGACAGCACCGAGTACGCCTCGCCGATCTCCTTGAACCGCCCCTCCGACTTGGTGTCCCCGGCGTTCTGGTCGGGGTGCAGCTTGCGGGCGAGCTTGCGGTAGGTCTTCTTGATCGTCGCGGCGTCCGCGTCGGGGGCGACGCCGAGGATGGCGTAGAAGTCCTTGTCGAACCAGTCACTACGCGGGCTGCTCGCCATCTCGGCGTCCCCCCTTCTGCGGGATCGGTGCGGGAGTCGGTATGCGGGTGGTGGTCACGGTGCGCGCCCCGCCGTCAGGCGGGATCGGCGACCGAGACCCGGGCGGGCCGCACGACGCGGTCCCCCATCTTGAACCCCGGCTGGATCACCTGGACCACCGTGGTCGTCGTGGCGTCCGCCGGGAGCTCGGCCTCGACGTGCATGAGGGCCTCGTGGATCGTCGGGTCGAAGGGCTCGCCCTTCTCCCCCAGCGCCGTGACGCCGAACTTGCCCAGGGTGTTCTCGAGCTTGTCGGCGATCGCCGCGAACGGCGTGCCCTCGAGGTCCCCGTGCGCCCGGGCGGCGTACACGTCGTCGAGCACCGGCAGCAGGGCCTCCACGACCTGGGTGACCCCACGGTCGCGCGCGAGGTCACGGTCGCGGTCGACGCGGCGCTTGTAGTTGATGTACTCGGCCTGGAGGCGGCGCAGGTCGTCGAGATGCTCGGCGGCCCGGCGGGTGTCGGGGTGCTCCCCCGCCGACGGACCGGCGTCGGACGACGGCCCCGCGGCGGGCGGGGTGTCCTCGAGCGAGGAGAGGTCGGCGGGGACGTCGTACTCGTCCTCGCCACCCGGCTCGCTCGAGCTGTCGCCGCCGTGGGACCCCTGGCCCGCGTGGCCGGCCGCCTCTGCGCGACCGGGATGGCCGCCGTGGCCGCCGTGGCCGGCGGGGTCGGTGGGGTCGGTGGGCTCACCACGCCCCGCGGGGCCGGTCGGCTGCTCGCCGACCGGCTCCACGGGCTCGTGGTGCTCGTCCGTCACTTGGCGTCCTGCGGCGTGTCGGTCTCGTCGTCGACGATCTCGGCGTCCACGACGTCGTCGGACGACCCGTGGCTGCCGTGGGCGCCGGCGCTGTCCTGAGGCCCGTCCTGCGACGCGCCGTCACCGGCCGCCTCACTGGCGGCCGAGGCGGCATACATCGCCTGCCCCATCTTCTGGGAGACCTCGGAGAGGTGCGCCGTCTTGGCCTTGATGTCGTCGATGTCGGTGCCCGGCGACTCCTTGGTGCCGACCGCGGTCCGGAGGTCGGCGAGGGCCGTCTCGACCTCGCCCTTCTCGGCGGCCGGGACCTTGTCGCCGCTGTCGGCGAGGAACTTCTCGGTCGAGTAGACGAGCTGGTCCGCGGTGTTGCGGACGTCGATCTCCTCGACGCGCTTCTTGTCCTCCTCGGCGTGGGCCTCGGCCTCCTTGACCATCCGCTCGATCTCCTCCTTGGGCAGGGCGGACCCGCCGGAGATCGTCATCGACTGCTCCTTGCCGGTGCCCTGGTCCTTGGCGGAGACGTGCACGATGCCGTTGGCGTCGATGTCGAAGGTGACCTCGATCTTCGGCACGCCACGCGGGGCCGGCGCGATGCCGGTCAGCTCGAAGGTGCCGAGTCCCTTGTTGTGCTGCGCGATCTCGCGCTCACCCTGGAAGACCTGGATGAGGACGGACGGCTGGTTGTCGTCAGCCGTCGTGAAGATCTCGCTGCGCTTCGTCGGGATCGCCGTGTTGCGCTCGATCAGCTTGGTGAACCGGCCGTGCTGGGTCTCGATGCCGAGGCTGAGCGGGGTGACGTCGATGAGCAGGACGTCCTTGCGCTCGCCCTTGAGGACACCGGACTGCAGGCTCGCGCCCACGGCCACGACCTCGTCGGGGTTGACGCCCTTGTTGGGCTCCTTGCCGCCGGTCAGCTCGGTGACGACGCGCGAGACGGCGGGCATCCGGGTCGAGCCACCGACGAGGACCACGTGGTCGATGTCGGAGACCTTGATCCCGGCGTCGGCGATGACCTTCTGGAACGGCGCCTTGGTGCGCTCGAGCAGGTCGGCCGTGAGGCGCTCGAACTCCGAGCGGGACAGCGACTCGTCGAGGTGGATCGGGCCGTTCTCCGACATCGAGAGGTACTGCAGGTTGATGTTGGTGTTGGCCGAGGAGCTGAGCTCCTTCTTGGCCTGCTCCGCGGCGTCGCGCAGCCGCTGCATGGCGATCTTGTCCTTGGACAGGTCGACGCCGCTGCTGTTCTTCACCGTGGTGAGCAGGTGGTTGACGATGCGCTCGTCCCAGTCGTCGCCACCGAGCTTGTTGTCGCCGTTGGTGGCGCGCACCTGGATGGTCGAGAAGCCGTCCTCCGGGTCCTTGCCGACCTCGAGGAGGGACACGTCGAACGTGCCGCCACCGAGGTCGAAGACGAGGATGAGCTCGTCCTCCTTGCCCTTGTCGAGGCCGTAGGCCAGCGCCGCGGCCGTGGGCTCGTTGATGATGCGCAGGACGTTGAGGCCCGCGATCTCGCCGGCCTCCTTGGTGGCCTGACGCTCGTGGTCGTCGAAGTACGCCGGCACGGTGATGACCGCGTCGGTGACCGACTCGCCGAGGTAGGACTCCGCGTCGCGCTTCAGCTTCTGGAGGATGCGGGCGCTGATCTCCTGCGCCGTGTAGTGCTTGCCGTCGATATCCGAGGACGTCCAGTCGGTGCCCATGTGGCGCTTGACGGAGCGGATCGTCCGGTCGACGTTGGTGACGGCCTGGCGCTTGGCGATCTCGCCGACGAGCACCTCGCCGTTCTTGCTGAACGCGACGACGGAGGGTGTGGTGCGCCCACCCTCGGCGTTCGCGATGATCGTCGGCTCCCCGCCCTCGAGGACGGCGACGGCCGAGTTGGTGGTGCCGAGGTCGATTCCGACCGCACGTGCCATGGTGACTCTCCTGTTGCTGGTGGTGTCTGGGGCAGTAGCTGGGTTCGTGAGGCGCCCTTCGGCCTCTCACTGTGCCGAGCGAGGTCGTGGTTGTCAAAACCGGACTCCGCAAAGTTGCGCTCATCAGGCTCAACTCTGGGTCTGCCGTGATTGTTCCCCGGCCGAGGGGCCCCGGGGCCGACCAGGAGGGGACCTGGGTCGCTGGGGGCGACCCCGCATCGTCGCGAGGATCGACCCGTGACCGCCGACGGCGCCGTCACCGTTCGCGCAACGAAGGAGCTCGGGTGCCACACGCTCGCAGGACCACGGCCATCGCTGCGTTCGCCTCGGTGATGGCCCTCATCGCCGGTGTGGTGGGTCTGGCCCCCGCGGCCGTCGCCGCCGGCCCGGCCGCCCCTCCGACGATCGCCTGGACCGACTGTGGAGACGGCTTCCAGTGCGCCGACGTGCCGGTCCCGCTGGACTACGACAGCCCTTCCGCCGGCACGATCACCGTCGCCCTGCTGCGGCTGCCGTCCACCGACCCGGCCAAGCGCCAGGGTTCGCTGTTCGTCGACCCTGGCGGTCCCGGGGGGTCGGGGGTGGGCTACATCCGCAGCCTCGGCAAGGCGTACCCACAGGCGGTGCGGGACGCCTACGACCTCGTCGGGTTCGACCCACGCGGGGTCGGGGGCAGCACGCCGCTACGGTGCTTCGACAACGAGCCGGACTCCCTCGCGGCCCAGCACCGGCAGAAGTTCCCCGTGACCGCCGCGGACGTCGCCGAGTGGCAGCAGGTCGACCGGGTGTTCGCCGACGCCTGTGCCGCTCACGGGGGTCCGATCCTCAGCCACATGTCGACGGCCAACGTCGCTCGCGACCTCGACCTGCTCCGCCGGGCCGTGGGCGACACCCGGCTGAACTACCTGGGCTACTCCTACGGGACCTACATCGGGATGACCTACGCCAACCTGTTCCCGGCCACCGTGGGCGCGTTCGTCATCGACGGGGTGCTCGACCCCGTCGAGTGGTCGACCGGCAACGGGGCGACGTCCCGCACCCAGCCGTTCACGATGCGCATCGACAGCGCCAAGGGCAGCGAGGACACGCTGGACCAGTTCCTCACGCTGTGCGACCAGGTGGGCGACCGCTGCGCGCTGTCGGGGAACGCGCGCGCCCGTTACGAGGCGCTGCTGGAGCGCGCCAAGGCCCACCCGATCCCGTACCCGGGCCTCCCCGAGTACCTCATGACCTACCCGGCGATCATCGGGGCCACGTTGAGCGGGCTGTACACGCCCCGCTGGGCCGGAACGGCCGAGTTCCTGGCGCAGCTCGAGGCGGAGCCCCAGACGACCGCCGCCGCCGCCGCGGCCTCATCGGTCGGAGCACCGGTCCCCGCCGGCCGGTCGCTCGCCTTCGGCGGCGACTACCCGCAGTTCGAGGCCTTCGCCGCCGTGCCGTGCTCCGAGACCGACAACCCGACCTCGTTCTCGGCGTGGCCACGGGCCGCCGAGAAGCAGGCCCATCGCTACCCGCACTTCGGCGCCCTGTGGACCTGGGACAGCACCGTCTGCAGCATCTGGCCAACCCGCGACGCCGACCGCTACACCGGGCCCTGGCGCGCCACGACGTCGAACCCCGTCCTCGTCGTGGGCAGCTACTACGACGCCTCCACGCCCTACGAGGGGGCCCTCGCCGCCTCCCGGCTGCTGAAGAACGCGCGCCTGCTCAGCTACGCCGGCTGGGGCCACAGCGCCTACCTCAAGGTGGGCAACGCGTGTATCGACGAGGCGGTCACCCGCTACCTCGTCACTGACGTCCTGCCCGACCGGGGCACCGTATGCCAGCCTGTGGGCACCCCGTTCGACACCTCGGCGGGCGCCAGTCCAGCCCCGCCCCTGTCGACCCCGGAGTTCTGAGCGGGCGGGTCGGGCCCCGGCCAGTAGGGTCTAACCGCCCGTGACCCCGACAAGGAGACGCTCCCGGTGTTCCTCCTCGAGTGCCCGACCCAGCACTACGACTGGGGATCGACCGACGCCATCCCGACCTTCCAGCGCCGTCCCCCCGAGGGTCGTCCGGTGGCCGAGGTGTGGCTCGGCACCCACCCGATGGGCACGGCGACGGCCGTGGACGGCGCGGGGCACGCCCGGGCCCTCACCGAGGTGTCCGGTGAGCTCGGCATCATGCTCAAGGTGCTCGCCGCCGGTCGCCCCCTGTCGATCCAGGTGCACCCCAACGCGGAGCAGGCCCGGTCGGGGTTCGCCGGCGAAGAGGCGCGAGGCATCCCGCTGACGGCACCGGAGCGGGTGTTCAAGGACCCGTGGCCGAAGCCCGAGATGGTGCTCGCGCTGTCGACGTTCGACACCTTGGCCGGGTTCCGGCCGACGGCGGAGATCCTGCGTGTGCTCACGCCGCTGGCGCACCCCGTCGCGACGAAGATGGCTGCGCGGCTGCGCAACGACCCCGGGTTCGCGGGCATCGTGCGGCTCCTGCAGGACCTGCTCCTCGCCCCACCGGGCGCCGACGACATCACCGAGGTCGTCGCTCAGTGCCGCGCGGCGTTGGCGGACGGCATCGACGTGAAGCGGGCCTACACCACCGCGATCGAGGTCGAGCGGTCCTACCCCGGCGACGTCGGCGTGCTGGTGTCGCTCCTACTCAACCGGCTCACGCTGCAGCCCGGCGAGGCGGCCTACCTCGGCACAGGGATCATCCATGCCCATCTCGGCGGCCTGGGCCTGGAGGTCATGGTCTCGTCGGACAACGTCCTACGAGCCGGCCTGACCACCAAGCACATCGACGCGGCCGGGCTCGTCCACTGCCTGGAGGAGGGCATGTCCCGGGTCGCGCGGGTCACACCCGAGCTGTTCGGCGCCTCGACGGACGTGTTCAGCCCCTCCGAGGAGTTCGCCCTCTCCATGACCCAGACGTCGCAGGGCGACCCGGCGGGCGTAGGACTGCCCGGCACCGGCTCGCGGCTGCTCATCTGCACCGGCGGGGAGGTCTCACTCGTCAACGAGCGCGAGGAGGCACTGGCCCTGCACCGCGGTGACGGCGCCTTCGCCGACGACTCGGACGGCCCGCTGCGGGTCGTGGGCACCGGCGAGGTCGCCCAGGCCTACGTGCCCGTCCCGGCCGCCTGACGTCCCGTCGACTCGGTCTGACCCTCGGGGCGCGCTGGTCACGCGGCCCAGCGGCCCTGCTCCGCGGTCTGCGCAAACCGGCGGGGCGCCGCGCTGACCGTCGACGGTATGCATACTGCGCGGTTGGTCTGCGCAGAGCGTCGTTCTGGGGACGGCGGGGGTGGCGAGCTGCACGGCGGCCGGGTGGAGCGACGACGACCCGGGGGGCGGCGGAAGGTCAACCGGGAGGGTTGTGGGCCGGGAGGGGTTACAGCGCTCCGTCACCCGTCGTGCGGCCGCCCGACCCCGGGCTGTCGTCGTGGCCGATGACCTCCGGCACGATGAGGATCCCCTCGGCGGTGTGGTCGAGCCGGAGCAGCGTGCCGGGCGGCAGCTCGTCGCGTACGTGCACCGGAAGCGGGATGAACCCGTCGGCCGTGACGACGGCATACTCCTTGCCGCTGCGGCCCTCCCCGCCGATGCGGCCGTCGCGGATGGTCACGGTGCGCGGCAGGCGGTCGGCCACCTCCGGGTCGTGGGTGACGACGACCACGGTGGTGCCCTGCTCCTCGTTGACCCGCAGCAGCGCGTCGATGATGCGCTCGCGGGCGCTGCGATCGAGCGCGCTCGTCGGCTCGTCGGCGAGCAGCACGCCGGGCAGGGGCGCCATGGCCACGACGAGGGCGGCCATCTGCAGCTGGCCCTGCGAGAGCCGGGCCAGCGGCACGTCGGCGAAGGCCGTCGCGCCGACCAGCTCGAGCCCCCGTTCGACCCCGAGCACCTCGGCTCCGAGGCGCCGGGCCTCACCCTGCGCGAAGGCGACGTTCTCGCGCACGGTGAGGTAGGGGATGAGGTTGCGCTGGGCGCCCTGCAGCATGAGGGAGGTCTCCCGCGCCTGGAACGCATCGAGCTGCGCGCCGCCCAGCGACGACAGCTCGTGGTCGCCCACGAAGATCTTCCCGGCACTGGGCCGGAAGAGGCCGCCGAGCAGGGCGAGCAGCGTCGACTTGCCCGACCCCGAGGGCCCGAGCAGGCCCACGACCTCGCCGGCGTTGACGGTGAGGTCGACGCCGGAGAGGGCCGCCACGTCGACGCCCTCGGAGCGGTAGATGTGGACGAGACCCAGGGTGCGGATCGCGCGGGGGCTGGTCATCCGACCTCCCGCAGGCGTTGCAGGTCGGCGTGCCGGGCCACCCGGTGGGCCGCGAGGGCCCCGACGACGGCGACGACCACGAGACCCGTGGCCGCCGCCAGCAGGGCCGGACCCCACGCGGTGCGCACGTCGACGGGGAAGGTCGGCGGCGTCGAGATGAAGAGGGGGACGAGCCCCAGGGCGGCCGGGGCCACCCACAGTCCCACGAGGGCCCCGAGCACGGCCGAGACGAGGACGACCGGCACCGTCTCCAGCAGCGAGACGGCGACGATGCGCCGGGGCCGCATCCCTGCGAGCCGCATCGCGGCGTAGTCCCGGGTGCGCGCCCGCGACGACGTCGAGGCGAGCACGACGATGCCGACCGCCGCCACGAGCAGCGAGAGGACGCCGACGGCCAGGGCCAGCTGCAGGCTCCAGGCCGCGGCGGTGCGCCCGTACCCCGCCGCGACGTCTGCCGCCGTCCTCGTCGAGGTCACCGCGATGCCCCGCTGCGTGAGTCCCGCGGTGACCTGGGCGACGTAGGCGGGGTCGTCCGTGTCGAGGTACGCCGAGAGGGCCGCCGAGCCCCGCCCCCGCCAGCCCTGGGTGAGCAGGTTGTCGAGGTTGACGATGGTGGACGCCGCCGGGCCACCCGGCACGAACCGCACGGCGCCCACCGACGACAGCAGGAGCGGGCTGCCGTCGACGTAGGACCCGCCGAAGGTCGCCCCCGCCGCGCTCGGTGCGGCGGACGGCGTCGTCAGCGCCGGCACCACCCGGGGCACCGAGGCGTGCGTGACGAAGGCCGGGTCGGAGCCGTTGGTCGTGTAGGTCAGCCGTGCACCACCGCCGGTGTAGGCCCCGGTGACCGGCGCGTCGCCGGTCGTGTCGGTCCACGACGTGGCACCGCCGAGGTCCACGGGGCGGCCGTCCACCGTGAGCCCCGTGACGGCGACGGTGCCGGTGACGGCGGCCGTCGAGCGCGGGGTCGACACCCCGAGACCGGTGACCCGGCAGCCGTCGGCGCACGCGATGCTCGCCGTCTCGTCGGCGTCGACCCCGCTCGCCGGCAGCGTGGCGAGCGGGAGGTCCGCCACCGAGCCGTCGGCGTGCACGACGCGCAGGCCCAGCCCCAGTGCCGTCGGCGTCTCGCGGAAGGCCGGTGGCACGACGCGGAACGGCGACGCCGTGACGTGGAAGGCGGCCTGGGCTCCGGTGACGACGAGCGGCGGCACGGTCGGCGCCGTCAACCGGTCCCACGGCAGCGCATTCGGGTCCACCCCGGGCCACAGGGCCAGCCGCCGGAACTCGCCGGGGACGACACCGACGGTGGTCGCCCCGCCCCCCGAACCCGCCGACACCACCGCCACGGGTGTGACGTGCTGGCCTGAGGGGTCCACCGCGCGCACGCCCTGCACGAGGGCCGGCAGGTCGGCGGTGCCGACGCTGAGCACCGTGCTCGCCCCGACCTCGGCGGCGGCGCGGCCGTCCCAGTTGCGAGCGCCCACCGCGAGGGCGTCGGTGCTGACGACGACGGTGCCGAGGGCGACGGTCACGACGGGCACCAGCCAGCGCGTGGTCCCCCGCCGGCTGGCGGTGAGCAGGGCCGCTCCCGACGTGACGCCGCCCCGGCGCAGCAGGCGTCGGCCCGCCACCGCCAGCAGCGACGCCAGGAGGCGGGCGGCCACGACGCCGGCGGCGAGCGCCAGCAGGGCAGGGGCCACCTCGCCCACCGGCCCGCCGACCGAGCCGGTGGCGAGGGCGACGAGCACGGCGACCGCCGCCGCGACGAGCATCGCCTCGAGCACCCCCAGCCGTAGCCCGGACGGCCGGGCCGGGACGCTGCGCACGAGCGCGGCCACGGGCTCGCGGCATACCCGTCGCACCGAGAGCACCGCCAGGGCGACCATGAGCCCGAGCCCGACGACGAGCGCCGCCACCGCCGGCCACGTCACCTCGAAGGGTGGGTCGCCGGTGAGGAGGGTATGCCGCGCCACCGTCGTGCCGCCCACGGCGAGGAGGGCCCCCAGCGGGGCGCCGACGACCACGGGCGGCAGGGTCTCGGCGAGCAGGAGGCGGCGGGCCCCGCGCGACCCACGACCCCGCAGACGCGCCACCGCGACCTCGCCGCGCCGCTGGTCGGCGGCCGCGACCAGCACGAGCCACAGCACACTGCCGAGCAGCAGCCCGAGCTGGGCCATGAGGAGGGGCACCGTCACCGCCGCCTGGCCGCTGCCCACGGCTGCCGCGTCGGCGATGGCGGGCAGCCCGCTGCGCACGGTGACCGTCTCGGCCGCCCGGCTCCCGGCGTTGTCGACGCCCATGGGGTAGGTCGTGAGGCGAGCGACCTGTGCCCCCAGCGGGCCGATCTCGTCGATGCCCACGCCCCCGGCCAGCAGCGCGAAGTCGGCGCCGTAGCGGGGCCCGAACCACGTCGCGGGCGCCCCGTCCGGGCCGGTCGCGGGGCCGGTGAGGGTGGCCCCGGCGGTGAGCATCGTGTCGTAACCGAGCTTCTGGGCCGCCTGCCCGGTGAGCCGCTCGCCGAACCAGAAGGGCCCGTCGACCACCGCGTAGACCCCGACCACGGTGAGCGTCGTGCGGGGCGAGGCGGCCGGGGTGCTCACCGCCGCGTCGAACTCGCCCACCTCGAGGGCCGCACCCAGAGGCTGGGCGTACGCGCTCGCCTGGTCGCTCGACACGGCCACCTCGCCCGCCGCGACCGGGCAGCGGCCGCTGCTGAACCGCACGTGGTCGCACTGCCCGTCCCGCGCGAGCAGTCGCCCACCCGGCTCGCCGAGCAGCGGCATCCGCCGCACGTCGAGGGCAGTGCTCGGCACGGGCGGGGCGAAGCGGTCGCGGACGTCGGCCGGCACGAGGGCCGCCAGCGCATCGGGCTTCTGGGCCAGGGCGGGTTCGGTCGAGCTCGCCGACGTGAGGCGCAGGCCCGACTCCTGCGCCGGTGCGTCGCGCAGCATGGTGCGCACCATCGCCTGCTCCAGCGACCGCGTGTACAGGGGCGCGAGCACGAGACAGGTCGTGACCAGGGCCGACAGCACGAGCACGACGAGCGACTGCGCCCGTCGCTGCCGCAGTGCCGCCCGCATGTGCCCTCCCCGGGTGGGCCGCGTCCACACCGCGGCCGAAGTTCGCACCGTATCGGCCCGGACCGTCGCCCACCGCCGATCCGGCCCGGCCCCCGCTCCGCGCTGTTAGCGTCGACCGGTGCCTCGCCCGCCGAACCCGCTCCACGCCCGAGGCGTGATGCTGCGGCTGGGCGACCGGATGGTGCTCGACGACGTCGGCCTCGACCTCGGGCCCGGCTCGTTCACGGCCCTCACGGGGCCGTCGGGGGCGGGCAAGTCCACGCTGCTCTGGGTGCTCGCCGGAGCGCTCACCCCGACCAGCGGCACGGTGACGTATGCCGGTGAGCCGGTCGGCGACCGGGCCGCCGCCTCCCGGCGCGGCGTCGTCCTCGTCCCCCAGGGGAACGCGCTCGTCGCGGCCCTCACGGCCCGGGAGAACATCGTCGTCCCCCTGCTCGTGCTCGGCGCGACGGCCGGCGACGCGCACGAGCGCGCGGAGGACGCGCTGGGCCGGACCCGGCTCGCCGGCTCGGGACACCATCTCGTGGAGGAGCTGTCGGGTGGTCAGCAGCAGCGCGTGGCCGTCGGCCGGGGCCTCGCGTCACGCGCGAGTGTCCTCCTCGCCGACGAGCCGACGAGCGAGCTCGACGGGGCCACCCGCGAGACCGTCGTCGGCCTGCTCGCCGACGAGGCGCGGGCCGGCGCCGTCGTCCTCATGGCCACCCACGACTCCTGGTGTGCGGACCAGGCCGACGCCGAGTACCACCTCGACGAGGGGCACATCCGGCGCGTGAGGTGACCGTTCCCCCGACGGTCCTGCCGGCCGGTCAGGCCCCCACGTAGTCGGCCAGGTGCCGACCGGTCAGGGTGGACCGCTCGGCCACGAGGTCGGCCGGCGTGCCTTCGAAGACGACGCGTCCACCGTCGTGCCCGGCTCCGGGGCCGAGGTCCACGATCCAGTCGGCGTGCGCCATGACCGCCTGGTGGTGCTCGACGACGAGCACCGAGGTGCCGGAGTCCACGAGCCGGTCGAGCAGGGCCAGCAGCTGCTCGACGTCGGCGAGGTGCAGGCCGCTCGTCGGCTCGTCCAGGACGTACACGTCGGCCCGGGTGGCCATCTGGACGGCGAGCTTGAGCCGCTGCCGCTCGCCTCCCGACAGGGTGGGCAGCGGCTGCCCGATGGTGAGGTAGCCGAGGCCCACGTCGCGCAGCCGGGTCAGGACCCGGTGGGCGGCGGGCACCCTGGCCTCCCCGGACCCGAAGAACGCCTCCGCCTCGACCACGGGCATGGCGAGCACCTGCGCGATGTCGTGGCCGCCGAGGGTGTGCTCCAGGACGGCGGCCTGGAACCGTCGGCCCTCGCAGTCGACACAGGTGGCTGCGACCCCGGCCATCATCCCGAGGTCCGTGTAGACGACTCCCGCGCCGTTGCAGGTGGGGCACGCCCCGTCGGAGTTGGCGCTGAACAGCCCGGCCTTCACGCCGTTGGCCTTGGCGAACGCGGTGCGCACCGGGTCCAGCAGTCCCGTGTAGGTCGCGGGGTTGCTCCGCCGGGAGCCGCGGATCGCGGACTGGTCGACCGACACGACCCCGTCGCGTCCGGACACCGAGCCGCGCACCAGCGAGCTCTTGCCCGACCCGGCCACGCCGGTCACGACCACGAGCACCCCCAGCGGGATGTCGAGGTCGACGCGCCGGAGGTTGTTCGCGGTCGCACCGCGCACCGGAAGCACGCCCGTCGGCGTGCGCACGGTGGGCTTCAGCCGCGCCCGGTCGTCGAGATGCCGGCCGGTGAGCGTGCCGCTGGTGCGCAGACCGGCGAGCGTGCCCTCGAAGACGACCTCGCCCCCGTCCGAGCCGGCCCCAGGACCGAGGTCGACCACATGGTCGGCGATGGCCATGACCTCCGGCTTGTGCTCGACGACGAGCACGGTGTTGCCCTTGTCGCGCAGCCGCAGGAGCAGCTCGTTCATGCGCTGGATGTCGTGGGGGTGCAGACCGACGGTCGGCTCGTCGAAGACGTAGGTGACGTCGGTCAGCGACGACCCCAGATGGCGGACCATCTTGACGCGCTGCGCCTCGCCGCCCGACAGCGTCCCGGACGGCCGGTCGAGGCTGAGGTAGCCGAGGCCGATCTCCACGAACGAGTCGAGGGTCTCGGTGAGCGCCGTCACCAGTGGCGCGACCGAGGGCTCGTCGAGCGCGCGCACCCAGCCCAGCAGGTCACTGATCTGCTGGGCACAGAGCTCGGCGATGGTGGTGCCCTGGATCGTCACCGACCGGGCCTCGGCGCTGAGGCGGGTGCCGGCGCACTCCGGGCATACGGCGAACGTCACCGCCCGCTCGACGAACGCGCGGATGTGCGGCTGCAGGGAGTCGATGTCCTTGCTGAGGAACGACTTCTGGATCCTCGGCACCAGACCCTCGTAGGTGAGGTTGATGCCCTCGACCTTGATGCGGACGGCCTCCTTGTAGAGCAGGTCGTCGAGCTCGCGCTTCGTGAACCGCTCGATCGGCTTGTCCACGTCGAAGAACCCGCTGCCGCGGAAGATCCGGCCGTGCCAGCCGTCCATGCTGTAGCCCGGCACCGTGATGGCGCCCTCCGCCAAGGACTTGGTCTCGTCGTAGAGCTGGCTCCGGTCGATGTCGGTGACCGAGCCCATCCCCTCGCAGCGCGGGCACATGCCACCCGTGACAGTGAAGGCGCGGCGTTCCTTCACGGTGCGGCCGCCTCGCTCGAGCGTCACTGCCCCCGCGCCGCTGACCGATGCGACGTTGAACGAGAAGGCCTGCGACGAGCCGATGTGCGGCCGGCCCAGACGGCTGTAGAGGATGCGCAGCATGGCGTTGACGTCCGTGGCGGTGCCGACGGTCGACCGGGGGTCCCCGCCCATCCGCTCCTGGTCGACGAGGATGGCCGTGGTCAGCCCCTCGAGCACGTCGACGTCAGGGCGCCGCAGCGTGGGCATGAACCCCTGGACGAAGGCGCTGTAGGTCTCGTTGATCATCCGCTGCGACTCGGCCGCGATGGTGCCGAAGACGAGCGAGCTCTTGCCGGACCCCGAGACACCGGTGAACACCGTCAGCCGCCGTTTGGGGATCGCCAGGCTGACGTCCTTGAGGTTGTTGACGCGCGAGCCCTGCACGCGGATGAGGTCGTGGCGGTCTGCCGCGTGCCGGCTGCCCTCCGCGGCCGTCATCGCCGCCGCACCGGACGGGTCACCTGTCTGACGATGCACCCGGGCATCCCCTCCACCTGGCCGGACGTCTCCCGACGGAAGGCGCCGGGAGACATACCGACCAGCTCGGTGAAGCGAGTGGTGAACGTGCCGAGCGACGAGCAGCCGACGGTGAAGCAGACCTCGGTGACGCTGAGGTCCCCACGACGCAGCAGGGTCATGGCCCGCTCGATCCTGCGGGTCATGAGGTAGGAGTAGGGCGACTCCCCGTAGGCGAGCCGGAACTCGCGGCTGAGGTGGCCGGCCGACATGTGGGCGCCCCGGGCCAGCGCCTCGACGTCGAGGGGCTGGGCGTAGTCGCGGTCCATCCGGTCCCGCACCCGGCGCAGCCTCTCGAGGTCACGTCGGCGCTGCTCCTGCGCCGGGGTGTTCGCCACCCGCTGATCGTGCCACGGGGCGTCAGCGATGGGCGACGGTGACGGTGCGCTCACCCCTCAGGTGCAGGTCACGCCGGCCCAGGAGCGAGTGCGGACCATCGGGGTCGACGAGGGCGGCGAGGGTGCTCCGGTCGGCGTCCGTGAGGTGGTCGCCCAGCTGCTCCTTGAGCCGCGAGAACCACCCCCACGCATACCGGTTCGCGTCCGGGCGCTCCGGAGGGTCGAGGTCGATGGCGATGGTGCGCTCGTCGGTGACCGTCCAGCCGGCTGCGGCCAGCCGGCCCGGCCACGCGGCGTCCATCGTCGGCAGCAGCTCGCGGTGGGCGTCGGCGAGCCGCTCGGCGACCCGCGCCTCGAAGCCGGGCTCACCCACCCCGAGGTCGTCGGGTAGGAAGCGCAGCGCCTGCTCGAACTCGGCCACTACGAGGACGGCACCCGGGGCCGCCGTCGCGTGCAGGTCGGTGAGCAGGCGCACGGGGTCGGCGAAGTGGTGCATCGCCAGAGACGACCACGCGAGGTCGACGTCGGCCAGGTCGGGTATGCCGGTGTCGAGGTCGGCGACCACCGTGCGGACGCGCTCGCCGACGCCGCGGCGCCGGGCGGAGGCCTCCAGGCGGGTGAGCGACTCGGCCGAGACGTCGACCGCCACCACCTCGGCCCCGGGGAAGAGCTCGGCCAGCGCGAGCGCCCCGACGCCCGTACCGGCTCCCAGGTCGACGACCCGGCGGGGAGGGGCGGGCACGGCCGCCCGCACCATGGCCATGGCCTGCGCCCAGTAGGCGTGCAGGACCACGGCGTCGAGGTCGAGCAGGTCGGCAAGGTGGCCGTCGACCTGTTCCCCGTGGGCGTGGGCGTGGGCTTGCGAATGGGCGTGGGGGGCGTGGTCGGCGGCGGGGCCGTGGGGCGCGTCGTGCGGCATACCGACCACCGTAGGCGCTCCTTGCTCCGACGACATACCATCTTGCGCATGACGCAAGACGCCACTCTCGACGCGGTCATCCGGGCCCGGATCCGCGGGCTGCGCCTCGCGCGGGGCTGGTCGCTGGACGCCCTGGCCGGGCGCTGCGCGATGAGTGCCTCGACCCTGAGCCGCATCGAGACCGGCCACCGCCGCATCTCCCTCGACCAGCTCGTGCCCCTGGCCCGGGCACTGGGCACGACGCTCGACCAGCTCGTCGAGCCGGTGGGCCCGACCGACGACGAGGACGTCGTCATCCGGCCCCGACGCCACCAGACCCACGGTACGACGAGCTGGACGCTGACCCGCGACGACGAGAGCGGGATCGTCGTCGCGAGAATGCGTTTCACCGCCCGTCGGCCCCCCAAGGAGCGGGGGGTGCATCCCGGGCACGAGTGGTTCACCGTGCTCTCGGGCACGGCGCGCCTCCACCTCGGCGAGCGGGTCATCCTCGTGGAGACCGGCCAGGCCGCGCAGTTCTCGACGATGACGCCGCACGCGATCACGGCCGACACGGGGCCGGTCGAGGTCATCGTGCTGTTCGACCGCGACGGCCGGCGCGCTCACCTCGACGCGGTCGACCTCACCGGGCTCTCCTGACCACGCTCCCGCTCACCCACGTTCCGACGCGTCCCGGCCGACCCCTTCGGCGACCAGCGTGCGCAGGGCTTCGAGCGCGTGAGCGCGGGCGCCGACGAAGGGCGCGTCGCGCGTCACCGCGGCGGCCCGCACGGGCACCGGACGGGCGGAGCGCTCCGCGCGCGCGGCCACCGCTGCTACGAAGGCCGGCGCCGACCCCCACGGCCCACCCAGCACGACGACCGACGGGTCGGCGAGCGCAACCATGGCCGCGACGACCCCGTCGACCGCCGCCGCCAGGGTGTCGACGACGCGACGTGACGACGCCGACGAGACGGTCAGGGCCATGAGCACCGCGTCGACGTCGACGGCCGTCGTTCCCGGGCGCCGCAGCCCCAGCCGGGCGAACACCTCGGTGAGCGCCATAGCCGCGCCGCCCGGGCCCGCCGTGACGAGGTGGGCGATCTCGCCGGCCAGCCCGTGGGCTCCGCGGTGCACGACACCGTCGGCGACCACGGAGGCACCGAGGCCCTCACCGAGGTGGAGGTAGCAGAGGGTGGCCTCCCCGCCGGGTGGCGACGCCGCCTGGGTCTCGGCGCGGGCCGCCCAGTTGACGTCGTTGTCCACCAGCACGGCGCCCGCCCCGTCTCCGACGAGCGGGGGGACGAGTGGGGTGACGAAGGGGGCGAGGACCTCGGCGGGGGACAGCGCGCCGACGAGGAACGGTGCGTCGGGCAGCTGCACGAGGCGGCCGGTGGCCCGGTCGACCGGGTCGGCCGCGCTGACGACCGCGAGGCGCACTGGCCCGGGTGCCGCCTCGACGACCCGCCGGGCGGTCTCCACGACGGCGCGCTCGGCCTCACCGGGGCCGACCGGGTCGCCCAGCCGACCGGACGCGCGGTGCGCCGTCGTCCCGAACGGGTCCACGACCTCAGCGACGACACCCTCTGGCGCGATGCCCATGACCAGGGCACAACCGACGGCACCGGCCACGGCGTAGTACGCGCCCACGCCACCGCGCCCCTGGGTGCGCTGCCCGGTGTCGCGGACGAGGCCGGCAGCCTCGAGCCGGCGGACGCTCTCGGAGACGGTGGGCTTCGAGATGCCGGTCAGCGTGGACAGCTCGGCCCGGGTGAGCCGGCCCCGGTCCATGAGGGCCCGCAGCACCTGGGCGTCCGTCAGCGACCGCAGCAGGTCGAGCGAGGCCTTGGCCGGTGTCACGCCCCCACTCTAGAGGTTCAGTAAGGACTCTTGCCTGAACCCGCCCAACCGAGGTACCGTGGGTCCAGTAAGGAGTCCTGACCGAAGGAGCACGACGTGACCCTCACCCCCACCCGCCGCACCGAGCCCACCTCCGAGCCGACCTCGCCCGAGCTCCCCCACTGGGAGACCCCGCCGGCCGACCTCGCTGCCGCGACCCGGGAGGTCAAAGCGGCGCTGCGCGCCCGCATCGAGGCGTCGGGTCGCACAGTGGAGGAGGTCTTCGCCGTCGTCGAGGCCCGGGTGGCCGAGCGGGTCTCCGAGATCGCGGCCGCCCGGGACCGAGGCGAGCAGGTCTGGCCCGAGGCCGACTACGCCGACATCGCGGCCGGCACCGTGGCACCGGAGACGCTGGACCTGCTTCGCCGCCGCGGCTGCCTCGTCGTGCGAGGGCACGTCGAGCGTGAGCAGGCGCTGGCGTGGGACCAGGGCATCGTCGACTACGTCGAGGGTCACGACTTCTTCGAGACCTACCGAGGTCCGGGCGACGACTTCTTCGGCAGCGTCGGCTCCAAGCCCGAGATCTACCCCATCTACTGGTCCGAGGCCCAGATGGAGGCGCGCCAGAGCGAGCGCACCGCCGCGGTGCAGGCCTTCCTCAACCGCCTCTGGGTCAGCGAGTCCGACGGCGTCCAGTGGTTCGACCCCGACCGCGACTCGCTCTACCCCGACCGGATCCGACGCCGCCCCCCGGGCGTGACATCGTCGGGGCTCGGCACCCACCTCGACCCGGGCACGCTCGACCTCTGGATGACCGAGGCCTACCAGCAGGCGTTCCGCCACCTCTTCGACGGCACGGTCGAGCAGTACGACCCCTGGGACGCCGCCCACCGCACCGCCGGCCCGCAGTACCCCGGCACGACGATGTGCTCGGCGTTCCGCACCTTCCAGGGCTGGACCGCCCTCTCCGACATGGACCACGACCAGGGCGTGCTGCACACCGTGCCGATCCCCGAGGCGATGGCCTACCTCATGCTGCGCCCGCTGCTCTCCGACGTCCCCGACGACGACATGTGCGGCGTCACGACCAACCGGGTCTTCCCCGCCAACGAACGCTGGCACCCCTTGCTCATGGAGGCGCTCAGCGGCATCCCCGACGTCCGGGCCGGCGACTCGGTCTGGTGGCACTGCGACATGGTCCACAGCGTTGCGCCCGTGCAGGACCAGCAGGGCTGGGGCAACGTCATGTACATCCCCGCCGCCCCGTGGTGCCCCCGCAACGAGGCGTATGCCGCGTCGGTGCGTGATGCCTTCCTCACCGGGTCCAGCCCGGCCGACTTCCCCGAGGAGCACTACGAGCGCGACTGGGACGACCGGTTCGGCCCTGAGCGTCTCAACGCCACCGGCCGCCGCGGGCTGGGCCTGGACGCCTGACCCCGTCGGATCCACCGCGGTCCACGTCGAGGTGGGGACCGGACGACGCGGGTAGGGTCGGGGCCGTCCCCGTGCCACCGCGCACGCACCCGAGCGACCAGGCAGCCGGCGCCATGAGCCACCTCCTCGACCGCGACCCCCAGCGCGAACACCACGACGACGAGCACCACGACCACGAGGGTGACGAAGGTCACGAGGCCGAGGACCACGCCCACGACCACGACCAAGACCACGACCACCACGACCACGGTGAGGACGGGCTCCTCGGCCGGCTGCGGCATACCGTCCTCGAGCTGTTCGGGTTCTCGGCCGGCCACTCCCACGACGCCGCCGACCAGGTGGACGACGCGCTCGAGGCCGACAGCGACGGTCGACGCGCCCTGGTCATCAGCCTCGTCGGGCTCGGCGTCACGGCCGTCATCCAGGCGGTCGTCGCGGTGCTCTCCGGCTCCATCGCGCTCCTGGGCGACACCCTGCACAACGTCGCCGACGCCCTCACCGCCGTGCCGCTGCTCGTGGCCTTCGCCCTGGCCCGCCGGGCGGCGACCAAGCGCTACACCTACGGCTACGGCCGGGCCGAGGACCTCGCCGGGCTCGTCGTCGTCGTCATGATCGCCCTGTCCAGCGTGCTCGCCGGCTACGAGGCGATCCGGCGGCTGCTCGACCCCCAGCCCGTCTCGCACCTCTGGGCCGTGGCCGCGGCCGGCATCGCCGGGTTCCTCGGCAACGAGCTCGTGGCCCGCTACCGCATCACCGTCGGCCGGCGCATCGGGTCGGCCGCCCTCGTCGCCGACGGCCTGCACGCGCGCACCGACGGCTTCACCAGCCTCGCGGTCCTCGTCGGCGCCGGCGGCCTGGCACTGGGCTGGACCTGGGCCGACCCCGCCGTCGGCCTCCTCATCACCGTCGCCATCCTCGGGGTCCTGCGCTCGGCGTTGCGCCAGGTCGGTGCCCGGCTCATGGACGCCGTCGAGCCCGACCTCGTCGACCAGGCCGTCGCCGCCGTCTCGACCGTCGACGGCGTGCAGGCCGTGCGCGACCTGAAGATCCGGTGGATCGGGCACACGCTGCGCGCCGAGGCCGATGTCACCGTCGACCCCCAGCTCACCGTCGGCGAGGCCCACGAGCTCGCCCACCACGCCGAGGCCCATCTGCTCCACGACGTCCGCCGGCTCACCGCCGCGACCATCCACGTCAGCCCCGCCGGCGCGCACCCCGCCCCCTGAGCCGACCGGCCGCCGATGCCCCGACCCACCCGTGCCCAGCTGGCCGGGCGACGACGGGCCGAGGGGCCGCAGGCGCTGCGCATCGTCGCCGCCGCGGTGGTCGGATGGCAGGTCTGCCGCTGGATCGACCCCACCTCCCTGCCGATCTACGCCGTCATCGTGCCGGTGGTCGCCATGCGCGACGACCCCTACTCGGCCCTCAACACCTCGTTCGACCGCCTCCTCGGCGTGGTCGCGGGCATCGCGATCGGTGTCCTCGTGGCGGGCTGGCTCGGACCGTCGGTGTATGCCGTGGGCCTCGTCCTGCTCGTGGGCCTGCTCGGCGGCATCCTGCTGCGGGTGGGCCCCAGCCTCAACGTGCAGGTATGCCTGTCGGCCCTCATCGTCTTCGCCAGCCCCCAGCCCGGCCAGCTCGCCGTCACCCGGCTCTGGGAGACCGTGGTCGGGGCGGTCGTCACCGTCGCCCTGTCGCCACTCCTCTTCCCGCCCGACGCGCACCGGGCGCTGTCCCGCGCCTACGAGGAGCTCGTCTCCGAGGTGGCCCGCCACCTGTCCGACCTCAGCGTCGTCGTCGAGCACGCCGACCGTCATCCGGCCCGGCTCGCCGAGCTGCGCGGCGCGGCCGCCGAGACCGAACGGCGGGCTCAGGACCTCCCGGTCACGTTGACCACGGCCATCCGCTCGGTGCGCTACAACCCCCTGCGGCGCGGCCAGGAGCCCTCTCTGCAGGCGATGGCGCAGCCGATCGGGAGGGTCGCCGACCTCGCCGAGGCGGTGCGGGTGCTCCTCGAGGACGTCGCCGAGTTCGCCGCCCGCCCGGGCATCGCCCCGACGTGGGAGGGCATCGGCGGACACCTGGCTCCGGTGCTGTCGGCCAGCGCGGCCGCGATCGGAACGGGGCTGCCGCCGTCGGGCCTGACACCGGGCGCCCGGGCCGCCACGCAGCGGGCGGCCGCGGAGGTCGAGCGCTGGCGGGCGAGTGCTCCGACGCCGATGGACGCCGTGCTGCGCCGGCCCGTGTTCCGTATCGTCCACGCTCTCCAGGAGCTCGACCAGCAGCCCTGACCGACCTGGGCCAGCAGTCCCGGCCGACCCCGGGTGACCGCGCCGGGCCACACGCAGGGCCACGCCGATAGGCCCCCCACAGGTGCTCCTCGTACCGTGGACCGATGTCGGACCCCCGTCCCGCCGACCTCCACCTCGGGCGGCGCGCCCTGCTGCTCGGCGCCGCCGGCCTCGGTCTGGCCGCCTGCACGACCGACCCGGGGTCGAGCGCGACAGGGTCGAGCGGGTCGGGTCCGGGCACCGGCTCGCCGAGCAGCAGCACCACGGGCGCCACCCCCCGCACCACCCCCAGCACCACCCCCAGCACCACCCCCACCGTCGAGCCCAGTACCCCACCCACGAGCACGACCAGCAGCTCCGCCGCCGCACCCCTCCCGGCCAGCGCGGTGTGGCCCGTCCCGCCGAACGACGTCGAGCCCGGGGCGAAGCAGCCGGGCGTCCGCCTCGTGGAGAGCCTCACCGCCTGGCGCGCCGGCCAGAGCGGCCCGGGGCCGGCCGCCGCGCGGGCGGTCGGGACCGGCATACCGAACGACCGGGCCGCAGCCGGCGCCGCGGCGGCGACATCCTTCCTCCAGGCCGGTGACGAGGCGACCTCCCGGGTCATCTCGGCGCAGTACGGCGGCCTCACCGCCGACCTCGCATCCATCCTCGTCACCTACGAGCAGTGGAGCCGCAGCGCCCAGGGCGCCGTGGTGCGCGGCGGGTCGGCGGCCGACGTGCGCCTGTCGCGCGGGTCGGGTGGCTGGTCCGTCACCGAGCTCCGGGCGGCCGACCCCGGCCCCGCCCAGGCGAACCCGTCGGCGCTCGCCACCGCGGTCCTCGGCCACGCGCGGATCCGCCTGCCCCCCTCGGCGGCCGCCGACATCGCAGCCGGCAACCTCATGCCCGCGCCGATGCGGGCCCTGCTCGCCCTCGCGGGGAGCTACGAGATCGACGTCAGCATCGTCCACTCCGCCCACCCCACCAACGTCTTCGAGACCAACCGGCTCAGCGACCACACCCGCAAGCGCGCGTTCGACGTATGGGCCGTCGACGGCCAGGCGGTCGTGGCCGCGTCGACCCCCACCTCGCTGGTCGACGGCTTCATGCGCGCGACGGTCGCGGCCGGTGCCTACAACGTGGGCGGCCCGCGCCAGCTGAGCGGTGCGGCGTACTTCTCCGACCGCACCCACAGCGACCACGTCCACGTGGGGTTCAACGCCGACACCTGAGCGACGGGGGTCACATCACCGATCGTCCGGACAACGGGTGCATCCCGGAATCCCGACGTACCCTCGATGAACGGGCACGCTGACGACGGACGCCGCCAGGCCACGCCCGGTCCGCTCGATGAAGTGAGGTGTCATCGCCGTGGTCGTGCTCCTTCTCTTCGGCCTGGTCTGGGTCGTGGCCCGGGTCGCGGTCGCCCTGCGGCTGGCCCTCGTCGGTGACGAACCGCCGGGTGCCGTATGCGTGCAGGACCGGCCCGCCCCGCAGGACGCCGTCGACCTCCCGCAGGACGCCACTACCGTCCCCGTCGCGTCCAGTCTCGCGCCGGAGCCCACCGCCACCACGTCGACCAGTACCTCCGCGACCAGCTCCCCAGAGGGCGCCTCCTCCTTCCGGGAGACGGTCGTCGCGGCCGTGGCCCGCCCGAGCGCCGGGCCCTCCTTCTTCGGCGGCCGGGACGATGCGGCATACCTCAGCGGGTGGGACGCCGCGGTCGACTGGGTCGGCAAGGGCCAGGACGCGACACCGCCGACGTGGGGTGACGTCGCCTACATGACCGGGTGGTACGACGGGATGCGCGACGTGTCGAGGGCCCGGCGCCGTCACGACGTGCTGTGGCGGCTGCGTCGGGGCGGCCTCGTCGACGCCTGAGCCCGTTTCCGGGTCTCGCCCGACAGACGGGTCACCCGTTGGCCCGGACGGCCTCCCGCACCACTGCGGTCAGAGCGGCCTCCGGCAGGGTCTCGCCCTCGCGGACGTCGACCGCCCGCACGCCCTTGCTGTCGAGCCGCGCGTTGAACAGGCCCTCGGGGTCGTCCAGGACAGCCCCCTTCGGGAAGGTCAGCCGGACGGCGCTCTTCAGCATCTCGCCGATGCAGAGGTTGCCGTGGAGCACCCAGACCGCTACGCCCTCGGGCCGGGAGGGCTTGCGCCACTTCACCTCCTCGACGATGGCGGGGTCGGCCCCGAGGACCACCTGCCGCAGGCGCGCCAGCGTCTCGCCCCGCCAGTCCGCCGCCGCGACCAGGATGGCGTCGACGTCGGGCGACCTCTGGCTCATGCTGGCCTCTCCGCCGCCGCGACCGTCCTCGTCATGACGCAGTTCTTCATGCCCTTGGGCCGGTCGTAGCTGAACCCCGCGCGCTCGAAGAGCGTGCGGGTGCCGCTGTAGAGCACCGACTGCCGGGCGCCACCGGTGTCGTGCGGGTAGCCCTCGACCACGCCCCCACCCGCCGCGGCGACGAGGTCGAGCACGCCCTGCAGCGCGACCGCCGAGAGCCCGGAGCGCCGGTAGCGCTTGTCGACGAACAGGCAGGTGACCCGGTAGTCCGGCAGGTCTCCCCGCGTCTCCTCGTAGGCCTTGCGGTGGTAGATGTTCGGCAGCTCGGCGGGCGCCCCGTACTGGCACCACGCCACCGCCTCGTCACCGTGCATGACCACGGCCGCGTGGGAGCGCCCCTCGCAGACCACGCGCTCCTTCAGGGCCCGGCTCTCCGCCGACGACTGGGGCTTGTCCTCCGCCGTGCGGTGGAACCAGTTGCACCAACAGCCGGCGAAGACCCCGTTGTGCCGTTCGAGCAGGGCCGCGTACGCCGCCCACGTCGCCTCGCTCAGCGGGACGACCCGCAGGTCCTCGACGTCGACCGGCATACCCCGTGTGGCCATGGACCCCACCCTAGGAGCGCGCAAGCCGGTCGCGGGGTGTCGGCGGTCTGCGGTTCAATCGCCGGATGGCGACGACCTTCCAGGTGACCTTCGACAGTACCGACCCCGGGGCCCTCGCGGCGTTCTGGGCCGAGGCCCTCCACTACCGGCTCGCGCCGCCGCCCGAGGGCTTCGACTCGTGGGACGCGGCCCTCGACGCGTGGGGGGTGCCGGCCGACCGGCGCAACGACCGCTCCGCCCTCGTCGACCCCGACGGCGTCGGACCGCGGCTGTTCTTCCAGAAGGTGCCCGAGCCGAAGACCGCGAAGAACCGCGTCCACCTCGACCTGCGCGCCGCCACCCACGCCCCGCCGGAGGGTCGCTCCGACGCGCTCGAGGCCGAGTGCACCCGGCTCGTCGCGCTCGGGGCCACGCGCGTGCGCCGGCTCGACGCCGACGGCATGGACGACGTCTGCATCGTCATGGAGGACCCCGAGGGCAACGTCTTCTGCCTCGACTGAGCGGCCGACCCGCAGGGGTTGCGCGCAGCCCGGTGGGGTAGGAAGGCCCTCATGCGCATCTTCTTCACCGGCGGCAGCGGCAAGGCCGGCCGGCACGTCGCCCCCTACCTCGCCGAGCAGGGCCACCAGGTCACCAACGCCGACCTCGTGCCCCTCGGGAACCCCGCGGTCTCCGACCTGCGCGTCGACCTCACCGACGTCGGCCAGACCTACTCGGCCCTGGCCGGGCTGGCGCGCTCCGCCGAGCTCGACCTGCCCGAGCCGCCGCGCTACGACGCGGTCGTCCACTTCGCCGCGATCCCCGCGATCCTGCGCGAGTCCGACGCGTCGACGTACGCCACCAACATCCTCAGCACCTACAACGTCCTCGAGGCGGCGACCCGGCTCGGCGTCCGCAAGGTCGTCTTCGCGTCGTCCGAGACGACCTACGGCATCTGCTTCGCGCAGGGCGAGCGGCGCCCGCTCTACGTGCCGGTCGACGAGGAGCACCCGACGGTGCCGGAGGACGCGTACGCCATGTCGAAGGTCGCGGGGGAGGTCACCGCCCGCTCGTTCCAGGCCCGCACCGGCGCCGACATCTACGGCCTGCGCATCAACAACGTCATCGAGCCGCACGAGTACGCCGACAAGTTCCCGCCGTTCCTCGCGGACCCGGCCCGACGGCGCCGCAACGTGTTCGCCTACATCGACGCCCGCGACCTCGGCCAGATGGTGCAGCGCTGCCTCGAGACCGACGGCCTGGGCTACGAGGTGTTCAACGTCGCCAACGCCGACATGTCGGTGGCCGCGACGACGCAGCAGGTGCGTGGGCGGTTCTACGACGGGGTCGAGGTGCGCCGGGAGATGGGCCGCGACGAGACGTTCTACTCGATCGACAAGGCGCGCCGGCTCGTCGGCTTCGACCCGCAGCACTCGTGGCGCGACGTCCTCGACGACCCGGGAGCGCCGGCGGACGGCGCCTGAGCCCTCAGCCCTCGGCCCTCAGCCCTCGGCCTGCAGGCGCAGCCCGGCGAGAAGCAGGTCGAGCCCGGCGCGGAACTGCTCCGCGTCGTCGTGTCCCCCGAACTCGTCGACGATGTGGTGCACGAAGGGGAACCGCGCCGGGTCCAGCGCGCGCCAGCGATCGGCATACAGGGCGAGGTACTCGTCGCGACCGATGTCGCCGTGGAGCACCGCGTCGGGAGCCTGCTGACCCATGTCGGCGGCGGTGCCGACGACGAAGCCGGTGACCGCGGACACCGCGTGGAACGACTGGCGGCGCGTGAGGCGCAGGCGTAGCACCTGCTCCCCCATGAGCTCGTAGAGGAGCAGGGCGTTGGGCTGCACGTCGGTGTCCCGCATGAAGTAGGCGCCGAGCCAGGGCCGGTCGACGATCGCGTCGAAGAGCGTGACGGCGATGGTGCGCAGGTCGGCGAGGGCGGCGTCGACCGCCTCGACCCCGTCGACGGCGTCCAGCACAGCGTCGTCCTTGGTCCGGCCGGGCGCCGCGCTCGTCGACCCCACACCGGCGACCGACTCGAGCACCTCCCCCAGCACGTGGTCGGCGGCCCGGTCGAGCAGCTCGTCACGGCTCGAGACGTACCAGTAGATGCTCGCGACGCCCCCGCCCAGCCGGTGCGCCAGCGCCCGGAACGTCAGGGCCTGCTCGCCCGACTCGTCGAGCAGGGCCACCGTCTCGGCCAGCACGGAGTCCAGCGAGTGTGAGGCGCGACGACGGGAGCGAGGGTCGGCGCCGCGGCGCGACGGGGGCGGCATACGGGCTCCTTCGGGTGGGGGTTGCCAGCGTATCGAACCATGTTCTATTGTCGAACCGCGTTCGATAATCGAACGCCGTTCGAGAGAGAGGAGGAGTCATGACGACCCTTCCCACTGCGGCCCCGCCGGGCACCTACCCCAGCCTCCGGGCCGCCTGGATCCCGCTGGCCGCCCTCTGCCTGGCCTTCTTCGTCGAGATGGTCGACAACACGCTGCTGACCATCGCCCTGCCCACCATCGGTCGCGACCTCGGTGGCGAGACCACCGCGCTGCAGTGGGTGACCGGGGCCTACTCGCTGACCTTCGGCGGCCTGCTGCTCACCGCCGGTTCCGCGGCCGACCGCCTCGGCCGCCGCCGCGTGCTCCTCGTCGGGCTCGCCGCCTTCGGCGTCATCAGCCTCGCCGTCGCCGCCGTCTCGACCACCGGTGAGCTCATGGCGCTGCGGGCCGCGCTCGGTGTCGCCGCCGCCGCGATGGCCCCGATCACCAACTCGCTCGTCTTCCGGCTCTTCGACGACCAGGCGCTGCGCATGCGCGCCATGACCGTGATGATCGCCGTGGGGATGTCGGGCTTCGTGCTCGGTCCGCTGCTCGGCGGCACTGCGCTGGCCCACGTGCGGTGGGAGTGGCTGCTGCTCGTCAACGACCCGATCGCCCTGCTGGCGTGGGTCGGGGTGCGGCTCGGCGTGCCGGCCGACCATGCGGACGGCCTCACCCGCGACCGCCTCGACCTGCCCGGTGCCGTGCTCAGCATCGTCACCCTCGGGCTCGGCTGCTTCGTGCTGACCAGTGGCGTGGAGTTCGGCTGGCTCGCGCCACTGACCATCGCCTCCGCCGTCGGTGCCGTCGTGAGCGCCGTCGCCTTCGTCCGACACGAACGGCGCACGGCGTCACCGATGCTCGACCTCGGCCTCTTCGCGGTCGGCACCGTGCGCGGCGCGGTGATCGCGCAGGTCGGCACGGCGATCGCCATGGCCGGCGTGATGTTCGGCCTCATCCTGCACTTCCAGTACGCGTACGGCTGGAGCCCCGTACGGGCCGGCCTCGCGAACCTGCCGATGATCGCGAGCATGCTCGCCGCGACCCCGGTCTCGGAGTGGCTCGGTCGCCGCTTCGGTCACCGCATCGCCTGCCTCGTGGGCGCAGCGCTCATGGCCCTCGCCCTCGCGGGTCTCGCAGTGGGGGTCGACCACGGCTACCCGGCCATCGCCGCAGCCATGGTCGTGCTCACCGTGGGACTGCGCACCGTCATGACCATCTGCGCGGTCGCCCTCGTGGACGCGATGCCCGCCAACCGCACCTCGATCGGCGCGGCCCTCAACGACACCGCCCAGGAGCTCGGTACCAGCGTGGGCACCGCCGTCGTCGGCACCCTCATCGCTGTGCTCGTCACCACCCAGCTGCCGGCGGGCACGTGGAGCGACGATCTCGTCGCCTCCTTCTTCCACGGCGAACGGGTGACGTATGCCGTGCTCGCCGTCGTCGTCGGCCTCGTCGCCGCCTGGGGCGCCCTCACCCTCACCGACTCGCACACCGTGGACGAGCACCCGGCCGAGCCGGAGGAGACGTCCCGGCACGCCGCATACGGACTCGGGCCCGCCGCTTGACCCACCCGGGCGCCGCTCGGCTCAGGGTGCACCGTGAGCCGAGCGGACCGCCAGTGAGCCACGGGAGCAGGTCGGGCCGCACCGGGCCGTCCGAGGGGGTCGAGCAGGATGGTCATCAGTCCATGTCGAAGATGCTCCTGGCCGTTCGACGTGGGGGCATGAAGCAGCTCACCAGCAACGACGAGGAGTGATCGGGATGCCACGGTTCATGGGGTTCGTGCGGATGGAAGAGGGCGTCGGCACGCCGCCGCAGGCGTTGTTCGACGCGATGGACACACACATCGGCGAGCGGGCCGCGAAGGGGGTCTTCATCGACGGCGGTGGTCTCTACGGCACGGAGGACGCGGTGAACTTCGTCGTCCGCCAGGGTGAGGTCAGCCGCGTCGACGGGCCGTACGCCGAGGCCAAGGAGGTCGTCGGTGGCTGGGCGATCATGGAGTATGCCGACCTCGACGAGGCCATCGCCGACCAGCGGGAGTTCGCCGAGCTCCATGCGAAGCACTGGCCGGAGGTGACCGTGGTCGCGACCCTGCGCCAGATCTCCACCGGCCCGGAGGCCCCGGGCGACTGACGGGATCTCACTACGCTGGAGTGTGCCGACCGAGCGGACCGACGACGAGGTCCGCCGGCACATCGTCGCCGCGTGGCGGGCCGAGTCGGCCCGCCTCGTCGGTGCCCTCACCCGGATGACCCGGGACGTCGACCTCGCCGAGGACCTCGCCCAGGACGCCCTGGTCGCGGCGCTCGAGCAGTGGCCGACCACCGGCGTACCCGACAAGCCCGGCGCGTGGCTGATGACGACCGCGAAGCGGCGGGGCATCGACCACATCCGGCGCGCGGACACCTTGCGCCGCAAGACGGCGGAGCTCGAACACCTCCATGGGGCCCAGGGGGACCGGATGCCCGACCTCGACAGCCAGGTCGACGCCATCGAGGACGACGTCCTGCGCCTCATCTTCCTGACCTGCCATCCGTCGCTCACCGCCGAGTCCCGCGCCGCCCTGACCCTGCGCCTGGTCGGCGGGCTCACCACCGCGGAGATCGCCCGTGGGTTCCTCGCCACCGAGTCTGCGATGGGACAACGCATCTCGCGGGCCAAGAAGTCGCTCGTCACCGCCCACGCCGAGTTCGAGCTGCCCACGGGGCCGGAGCGCACCGCTCGCCTCGACGACGTGATGGCCGTCATCTACCTCATCTTCAACGAGGGGTATGCCGCGACGGCCGGCGAGGAGTGGATGCGGCCCGACCTGGCCACCGAGGGCATCCGCCTCGCGCGGATGCTGGCCGTCCTCGTCCCGGACGAGCCCGACGTGCACGGCCTGCAGGCGCTGCTCGAGATCCAGGGGTCGCGGATGGCGGCCCGGCTGGACGAGAACGGCGCCCCGGTGCTGCTCGAGGCTCAGGACCGCACCCGGTGGGACCCGCTCATGGTCAAGCGCGGGCTGGCCGCGCTCCAGCGAGCCGAGCACTTCGCGGCCCAGGGCAAGCCGGTCGGGACGTACGTCCTGCAGGCCCTCATCGCCGCCGAGCACGCGCGCGCTCGACGGCCCGAGGACACGCGGTGGCACCACATCGCGGAGCTCTACGACGTCCTCGCGCAGGCGGCGCCCGGGCCGGTCGTCGAGGTGAACCGGGCGGTCGCCCACGGGCGGGCGTTCGGGTCCGACGCCGGCCTGGCCGTCCTCGACGCTCTCGACGAGGGCGCCCTCGGCACCTCGCCACTGGTGCCGAGTGTGCGCGGAGACCTGCTGGAGCGAGCCGGGCGGCACGCCGAGGCGAGCGCCGCCTTCACCGACGCGGCGGCACGGACGCGCAACGAGAGCGAACGCACCCTGCTTCGGGACCGGGCGGCGGCCAACCGCAGCCGGACGCCGTCCTCGCCCTGAGCGGGCTGCGTCGGTCGGGCCGCATTAGTCGGTGGAGGCCGCGTAGATCTCCGCCACCGACCGACCCAACGTGGCGTTGAACTCGGCGTCCGACTGGTCGGCATTCAGACCTTCGAGTAGGGCCCGCGAGAAGCTGGCGATGAGACCGGGATTGCGGGCGAGCCGTTCGTCGGCCTCCGTCCTCGAATAGCCACCGGACAGGGCCACCACCCGCATCATCCTGGGGTGGGCCATGACGTCGTCGTAGAAGCCGTCGACGTCGGGGATGGAGATCTTCAGCATCACCTGCACGTCGGCCGGCAGGGCGTCGAGCCCGGCCAGGACGCCGGCCTTCAGCAGTTCCTCGCTGCGGCCCTTGTCGTCGCTGTCGATCGCCACCTCGGGCTCGAGGATCGGGACCAGCCCCTGGGTGAGCACCTGGCGCGCATACGCGAGCTGCTGCTCGACGACCGAGGCGATGCCGCCCTCGTCGGCGTGCTTGATGACCGAACGCATCTTGGTGCCGAAGATGCCCTGGTCCACCGCGCGGTCGAGCAGCGCGTCGAGGCCGTCGATGGGCTTCATCAGCTGCACCCCGTGCGCCTCGTCGGCCAGACCCTTGTCGATCTTGAGGATCGGTACGACGTGCTTGCGCTCCCACAGGTATGCCGCCGTGTCCAGCCCGTCGACGGTGCGGTCCATCGTCTGCTCGAAGAGGATCGCCGCCAGGATGAGGTCACCGGTGAACGCCGGGCTCGTGACGACCCGGGTGCGCATGGCGTGTACGAGGTCGAACATCTGCGCGTCCGACGAGTACGCACTCTTGTCGATGCCGTACTCCGCCAGCGCCTTCGGGGTGCTGCCCCCGCTCTGGTCGAGGGCGGCGAAGAACCCCCGGCCGTGGCTGATCTGCTCCTGCTGCTCGTCATGCGTCGCGGTCACAGCACCACCGTCCACCCGCGACGCGCCCTCGGCAAGCGCTAGTGCAGGTGGCTCTGCCAGTCGGCCGGCACCGAACCCGCCGGGCCGGGGACGTCCTGGTCCTGGGGGTGGCTGACCGGGGGCGCCAGGTCGGGGCCCTCGAGCATCTCGTCGGTGCGGTAGTCGTAGAACCAGTCCTCGCCCGGCTCGAAGCTGCGGATCACCGGGTGACCCGTCGCGCCGTGGTGGGCGCTGGCGTGCTGGCTGGGCGAGGTGTCGCAGCAGCCGATGTGGCCGCACGCCGCGCACCGGCGCAGATGCATCCACCAGCCGCCGCTCTCCAGGCACTCGACGCAGCCGGTGCCGGACGGCGGCACGGACGGGTCGAGGACGGACCGGTCATTCTCGCGACTCATCGGCCGACTCTACGACCGCCTGCTCACCGATCGGCGCGATGAGGATGGATATCCCTGCGCAGCCGGACGATCGGCGCGCGCGCGGACCATCCGTGCGTGCTCCGACGATCCGTGCGCGCCTCACCCCTCGTCTACCCTCGCAGGATGAAGAGACCGGGCTTCGTCATCGCGGGTGTCGTCCTCGTCCTGCTCGGCATCCTCTGGACGCTGCAGGGCCTCGGCCGGGTCGGGGGCAGCGTCATGTCGGGTGTGACGTTCTGGGCCGTTGTCGGGCCGGTCGTCGCCCTCGTCGGGCTCGGCCTGGCGGTCGCCGGACTGCGGGGGACCCGCCAGGGACCGCGTGCCTGACCCTTCACATGAGCCGGTCGACCAGCGCGCCTACTGGGACGCCGAGGCGGGCTCGTTCGACGAGGAGCCCGACCACGGCCTGCGCGACCCGCTGACCCGGGCCGCCTGGGCCGAGGTACTCGCCCGACACCTGCCGACGGCTCCCGCCGACGTCCTCGACCTCGGCTGCGGCACCGGCACGGTGACCCTGCTGCTCGCGCAGGCCGGCCACCACGTGCACGGCGTCGACCTCGCCCCGGCCATGGTCGCCGCCGCCCGCGCCAAGCTGGCGGCTGCCGGCCTATCCGAGGGGACCGGACCCGGCACGGCCACGGTCGAGGAGGGCGACGCGGACGACCCACCCGGGGCCGCCGCGTCGTACGACGTCGTCCTCACCCGGCACGTCCTCTGGGCCCTGCCCGACCCGGTCGCCGCCGTCCGCCGCTGGGTGCGCCTGGTGCGCCCGGGTGGGCGGCTCGTCCTCGTCGAGGGCCGGTGGTGGACCGGGGGTGGCCTCACCGCCGCGCGGACCCGCGAGCTGGTCGCGCTGCATACCGACGACGTCGTGGTCGAGCCGCTCACCGACCCCGTGCTCTGGGGCGGGCCGACCACCGACGAGCGCTACCTGCTGCGGGCCACCGTCCCGGGACCGCTGCCCGGCTGACGGTCAGCGCGACGCCGGGCTACGGTGCTGTGCTCGACTACGGCGGTGCAGCGCGACGTCTCGGTCCATCTCGGCCTCACGGTCGACGCCCCGGCCACGCTGCTGTTCAGCGCGGCCGTCTCCCCCCGTGGGGCGGAGGTCGACGAACGGCTCGAGATCATCGCCGACGGCACGCCGGTCGAGCCGGTGATGTTCACCGACCACTACGGCAGCCGGCTGCACCGGGTCGAGTGCGGCGCCGGGCCCGTCACCTTCGACTACCGCGCCACGGTGACCGGTCAGGGCGAGGCGGACACCGCGTCGGACATCGACCTCGTGACCTTCCTGCGGCCCAGCCGCTACTGCGAGTCCGACACGCTGCACCCCACGGCCGCTGCCGAGTTCGGGGCGCTCGAGGGCCACGACCTGCTCGCCGCCGTCGCCGCCTGGGTGCACGACACCCTCGACTACGTCTCGGGGTCGAGCCTGCCGACCGACGGTGCGGTGCGCACCCTGCTGGCGCGCCAGGGGGTATGCCGCGACTTCGCGCACCTCACGGTCGCCCTGCTGCGCGCCCGCGACGTGCCGGCCCGCCTCGTGTCGGTCTACGCTCCCGGCCTCACCCCCATGGACTTCCACGCCGTGTGCGAGGCCTGGGTCGACGGGGCCTGGCACCTCGTCGACGCCACCTGGCTCGCCCCCCGCCAGACCCTCGTGCGCATCGCGACAGGACGGGACGCCGCCGACACCGCGTTCCTCACCAGCTACGGGGGCGAGGTCGTGCTCGACACCATGCAGGTCTCGGCCGTGGCCGACACCCTCCCGGCCGACGACTGGAGCTCGCTCGTCGACCTGCGGTGAGGTGCGTCCGGCCGAACGGAGCGCTAGTTGAGGCTCGGGGGCGCCGACCCGGTGCCGCCGGCGACGCCGAGCCGCGACGCCAGGCCGGTCTCGCGCAGCGCGAGCCGGCGCACCAGTCCCAGTCGCGCCGTGACCTCGGGCAGCTCGAGCAGGCGCTGGCGGTCGTCGCGCTCGAGGTCGAGCGCCTCGGCGGCCCACCACGCGGTCTCGGCCGGGTCGGTGGGGGGCTCGGTCATCTCGATGCCCACGGCCTGCGCGTGGGACTGCACCGCCGCCCGCACCGAGGACGCTTGCGCAACAACGGCATCCGGGTCGCCAGGCACGTCCTGCAGCCAGGTGACGAGCCCGGTCGCCCACGGCGTGCCCGCGTTCTCGTCGATGGCGTCGAGCCGGAACCGTCGGGTGCCGTGGGTCAGCACGAGATAGAACCCCTCGGCCACCTGCACGACCCGGTCGAGCACCGCGAGGCAGCCGATGGCACACAGCTCGTTGGCCCGCTCCCCCACCTCGTAGCCGTGGCGGATGGCAACGACTCCGAAGCCGATCTGCTCACCGCGGCTGTCGATGAGGTGCTGCAGCAAACGCTGGTAGCGCTCCTCGAACACCTGCAGGGGCAGCTGCCGGCCCGGCAGCAGGGTGCCACCGAGCGGGAAGAGGGGCAGCGTCGGCATACCCAGACCCTAGGAGACGCGGGGCCGGACGGCCGCGTCCTGCGAGCGCACCGTCCGGACCGTCATCGATCCGCAAGGTCACGGGTCGGAGGTGACCGTGCACGGCCCCTGGACGTCCGGCATCACGGGCGCCCCCAGGGAGCAAGGGCGAGGAGGGCACGAAGGGCCCACCGCGTTGCGGCTCTGCGCATCTTCGAACTGTTCAGCCTGAAGGCGATCTCCGCAAGACGTGGCGCTGTCGGAATCCGGGGCCGGTCCCCTCAGAGGGCGCCGTTCTTCGTCACGTCCCACCCGAACGTGCGCGACGGACCGGCACTGCCGTCGGGGGCCTGGCTGACGTAGGTCAGCTGGACGGTGCCGAACGACAGCTGCACCGACTCCTGGGGAGGCCCGTCGGATGCGGCGGACAGCTGGCAGCTGGTGACGAGCACCGGCGCGAGGACCATCGTCAGGACGTCCAGCGGGTTGGCCCCGGCCGAGCGCTGGGTAAGGGTCGCGCGGGCGATGCGCTGGCCGCTGGCGGCAGCCTGGAGTAGTGCCGGGGTGGCGAGGTCGACGCTCTTCATGACCGACAGGTCGGACATCTGGGCCTTGCCCGCCCCCGCACCACCACCCCCGAGACGGGCCGTGCCCGAGCTCGCGATGCCGAACGACCAGCTCTCGAGCTCGATCTCGCCCTTGTGCTTGTCGTCCGTCGACTCGCCGTCGACGCCGTCGAGAGCGAGGAAGAGGTTCGTGGTCATGACGGTGCTCCTGACGCCCAGCGACCGGGGAGGTGCGCTGACCTCGATGGTGGCACCACGATGGGGGCCATGCAGCGGTATTCACGCGACGGGCTCACCTTCGACGTCACCGACCGCGGAGGGATGCCGGACGGCGCCGGGCCCGACGCCCCGGTGGTCGTGCTCCTGCACGGGTTCCCGGCGAACCGCACCGCCTGGGACCAGGTCGCCGACCGCCTCGTCGCCGAGGGGGTGCGGGTCCTGGCGCCGGACCAGCGCGGCTACAGCCAGGGCGCCCGTCCCGCACAGCCCTACCCGCAGGCGTACGCGATGTCCGAGCTCGTCGCCGACGTCGTCGCGCTGGTCGACGAGGCGGGTGTCGACCGGGCCCACGTCGTCGGCCACGACTGGGGTGGGGGCGTGGCGTGGGCCGTCGCCGGCAGCCACCCGGAACGTGTCGCGTCGCTCACGGTGCTGTCGACGCCGCACCCCGCGGCCATGGCCCGGGCGATGCGCCACCCGTGGCAGGCCCTGCACTCCAGCTACATGGCCTTCTTCCAGGTGCCGCGGGTGCCCGAGGCCGCCCTGGGCCGCTCGTTGACGCGGTGGCTCGAGTCGTCCGGCCTCCCCCGGGCCACGGCGGAGCAGTATGCCGGCCGGATGCGCGAGCCGGGCGCCCTGCGGGGGGCGTTGGGCTGGTACCGCGCCCTGCGGCTCGCCCGCGGCTCCGCTCACCGGATCGACGTGCCGACGACGTTCGTCTGGGGGCGCGACGACGAGTTCCTCGGCCGCCGGGGCGCCGAGACCACCGGGGCGTTCGTCCGCGGCGAGTACCGCTTCGTCGAGATCGCCGAGGGCCACTGGCTCCCCGAACGACAGCCCGACGTCTGCGCCACGGAGATCCTCGCGCGCGTCCGCACCACCGCCTGACCCGCGGCCTACCATCCTCCCCCGCACTCACGTCTTCGCTGGTCTGGGAGCCCTCGACCCCCAGAGACCGCCGACAAGGTGAGTTCGGTCGGGGGATGTGGGGTGCCTAGGGTGGCGGGGTGACCGGCAGCTACTACGTGCCCCGCCCGGACGGCGGCTACGCCCCGACCGAGCACACCCAGGGCGCCTGGAACGACGACGAGCAGCACATGGGCCCGGTCTCCGGCCTCATCGCGCACGCCATCGAGCAGCACGACCCGCGACCCGACCTCGCCCTCGGCCGCATCACCTACGAGATCCTCGGGCTCATCCCCCACGACACGACGTCGGTGATCGTGGAGACGCTGCGCCCGGGCCGCACCATCGAGCTCGTCGAGGCCACGCTGGTCGCTGGCACGCGGCCGGTCGTCCGCGCGCGGGCCTGGCGGGTGGCGCGTGGCGACACCTCGGCGGTGGCCGGTGGCGCGCCGAGCCCGATGCCGCCGCCCGACGCCTGGCCGGTGTGGGCGGGCAGCACGGTCTGGAAGGGCGGCTACATCGCGTCGGTCGAGATCCACGGCGACCCGGCGTCGGTGCCGGGCCGCGGGCGGGTGTGGATGCGCACCGACGTCGCGCTCGTCGAGGGCGAGACCGTGAGCCCGACCGCGGCCTATCTGGGGCTGGTTGACACCGCGAACGGCGTTGTCGTGCGCGAGGATCCCGCGTTGTGGATGTTCCCCAACCTCGATCTGTCGGTGCACCTCCACCGGGAGCCGCGCGGGCCGTGGGTGGGCCTGGACACGACCGTCGTCTTCGGCACGGAGGGGGTCGGGCTCACCAGCTCGGTGCTCCACGACGCCGACGGCCCGGTGGGGCGTGCCGAGCAGATCCTCACGGTGCGCCCGCTCCCGGCCTCTGACGGGTCAGTGACCGGCCAGGGACCGGCGAATGACGGGCCCGTGACCCCTCACTCCCCGGGGTAGACGACCCCCACCTGCCGGCGCGCCTCGTCCATGACCGCCATGACGGCCCGCGAGCCGTCCCACGTCATGCGCTCGCTCTCGTGGCGACGCTCGGCCACGCACCGCGCCACCTCGCCCAGCTGGAACTGGAACCCGTTGTCCACCGGGCCGCCCCACTCCTCGACGACGGTGCGGCTGCGGTCGGCCTTGCGCAGGCGGCACCGGTTCGGCCCGTAGAAGTCGCCGTCGATCTCGATGCTGCCCTCGGTGCCGCAGACGACGGCCGTGGTCGGGGTCTTGGTCCACAGCGTCGTGTCGATCTGGGCCAGCGTCTTCCCGGGGTAGCCCAGCACCAGGGACACGTGCCCGTCGACGCCCGTCTCGGTGAGCCGGCCGACCGCCTTGACCTCCTGCGGCGCCCCGAGCAGGTCGAGGGTGAACGAGATCGGGTAGACGCCGAGGTCGAGCAGCGCCCCGCCCGCCAGGGCCGGGTCCTTGAGGCGATGCGTCGCCGGCAGGTCGAGCGCCTGGCCGTGGTCGGCGGTCACGGTGATGACCTCGCCGACCGCCCCCGCCGCGAGGCGCTCGCGGACGCCGTCGATGTGGGGCAGGTGCCGCGTCCACATCGCCTCCATGACGAAGACGCCCTTGCGCTGCGCCGCCGCGAAGATGTCGTCGACCTCAGAACCGTTGCGCGCCAACGCCTTTTCGATGAGGACGTGCTTGCCCGCCTCGATCGCGAGCAGCGCGTGCTCGCGGTGGCCGGAGTGCGGGGACGCGACGTAGACGGCCTCGACCTCGTCGTCGGCGACGAGCTGGTCGTACCCGGCATACGCCCTCGGTATGCCGTGTCGCGCCGCGAACTCCTCGGCGCGGCCGCCGTCGCGCGAGCCCACGGCGACCACGGAGCCGGCGGTGAAGTCCCGCACGGCCTCCGCGAGCTTGTTGGCGATGCCGCCGGGCCCGATGATGCCCCACTTCAGCGGGGGAGCCGCCTGGGGGTCGGGGACGGTCATCGGTAGCGCCCGCTGAGGTCGAGCCCGAAGGCCTCCTCGTCGGCGGTCATCAGCAGGTCCATGAAGGCGAGAGCGTCCTTGCGTCGGGTGAACGGGTCACGGTAGAGCGACTTCTTGGTGGGGCGGTTGCGGATCCGCAGGCACTCCTCGAGCAGCCGCCGCCACTCAGGCTCGCACACGCTGAGCGCCCACTCGCCGGCGCCGCACTTCGAGGTGACCCGGCCGGTGGTGAGCATGTAGTGGACGCGGGTGACGCCGAGCACGCCGGACGCCGGCGACCACGTGCCGAGGCTGCCGATACCGGCGCCCGACCAGAGGTTGGCGTTCCGGTACCACCACGGTGTCCACTGCCGCTCGATTGCGTCGAGGCACCACGCGCGGGCGAGGTCGTCGTCGCGGGCGATGGGACGGCCCTCGAGGCCCGGGCCGTGCACGTGCAGGCCGTGCTCGCTCAGCTCGTGCCAGGTGAGGATCGACGGTACCCAGTTGGAGCCGTGCTGCACGACCCCGCCGAGCGCGCGCAGGCCGAGGGTGGCGCGCCGGTCGGGCGGCGCGGCGAGGTCGTCCCACGTGAGGTAGTAGCCGTCGAGCCGGGGCCGCGGATGACGGGCGGCGGCCCGCTCGTGGATGTCGGCGAGGAGCATCCGCTCCTTGTCCTCGGGCGGCTCGGCGAGCACGGTGACGAAGTCGATGTCGCTCGATGCGGGGTGGAAGTCACCCAGGGCGACGGAGCCGGTGAGGTAGACCCCCGAGGCGAGCCCGGGCACGGTGGCCTCGAGGTCGGCGAGGTAGTCCTCGACGACGCGGGCGACGGTGTTGGAGACGTTGACGGGCAGCGCGTCGGCGGCGGCCTGGCTGGCCTGGCTGTCGGCCTGGAGAGTCACGCAGCAGAGATTAGGTCGGGGGACGCCCGCCAGGCGGGAGACACGACGGTCCCGCGTGTAACGGGTGTGACTCGAGTGACGGGAGGGGTCAGTCGATGACCGTCGCGATCGGCGTCCCGATCATGACGGTCCGGCTCACCGTGCAGAGCCGGTCGTGGGACTTCTGCACGATGTCGGGCAGGATCGCCCGCGCCTTGTCGCCGCCCTCCCCCTCGGGGTAGGCGATGCGGAAGGTCACGGTGAGGTCGTCGAGGTGGTTGCCCTGCTCGTCGGCGACCTTCTGCGCATCCACGTCGACGACGAACGAGTCGGGCACCGCGCGACGCACCGTGAGGTGGTCGACGTCGATCGACGTGCACCCGGCGATGGCGGCGAGCAGCAGCTCGACCGGCGTGAAGTCGCCCTCGCCGCCGAGGGTGAGGGTGCCGCCGCGCGCGTTGGTCACCGTGTAGTGGCCGGTGTCGTCGCGGCGCAGGCTGACGTGCCGGTGGGCGGGCTTCTCCGGCGGCATCTCGGCGGGGCGGTCGCTGCTCATGGCCCCAGCCTACGAAACCACGCCGCCGCCACCGTGCCGACCGTCGTAGCGTGGCCGACGTGACCGAGGTGACCGATGTGACCCACTGGCAGACCTGGCACGACGCCTACGCCGACCCGGAGTCGTCGTTGTCGAGGCGGCTGCGCACCGTCCAGGGGTTCGTCCGCGACTGGCTCGACGAGACGGCGCCGCGACCGGTGCGGGTCGTCAGCGTCTGCGCGGGCGACGGCCGCGACCTCCTCGAGGTGCTGGCCGCCCGAGCCGACCCCCACCGCGTCACGGCCACCCTCGTCGAGCTCGACCCGGCGCTCGCCGACCGCGCCCGGGCGGCGGCCGCGGGCCTGTCCGGCGTTGAGGGCGGGGCGCGGGTGGAGGTCCGCACCGCCGATGCCGGCGACCCGAGCGCGTATGCCGGTCTGCCGCCGGCCGACCTCGTCCTCCTCTGCGGCGTGCTCGGCAACGTGTCCGACACCGACGTCGCCCACGTCATCTCGGTGCTGCCGGCGCTGTGCGCGGACGGCGCCCGGGTCGTCTGGACGCGCACCCGACGGGCGCCGGACCTGACTCCCTCCGTGCGGACGTGGCTCACCGCCGCGGGGTTCGCCGAGGTCGCGTTCGCGCCGGTGGAGGACAGCCTGGCCGCCGTGGGGGTGGCCGACCTCGTCCGGCCGGGCCCAACGGCGCCCCTCGGTGACGTGCGGCTCTTCACCTTCCTCGACGCCGCGGGCGGGGGGACGAACGCCGCCACCCTGGCCTCCTACGAGCAGCGGGCCGACCGCTACCGCGCGGGGCTCAGCGACACCCCGGCGCCCTGGCACCGGGCGTTCCTCGACTCGCTCGTCCGCCGGCTGCCGGACGGCGCGCGGGTCCTCGAGCTCGGCAGCGGACCTGGCCGCGATGCGGCATACCTGCTGGAGCGGGGCGTGCAGCTGCAGCCCTCGGACGCGGTGACCGCCTTCCTCGACCAGATGCGCGAACGGGGGCTCGACCCGGTGCGGGTGGACGTGCTCACCGACGACCTCGGCGGGCCGTGGGCCGCGGTGCTCGCGAGCGCCGTGCTGCTGCACCTCACGCCGGGCGAGCTGGCGGTCGCGCTCGACCGGGCGCATACCGCCGTCGAGGCCGGGGGCCTGCTCGCGGTGACCCTCAAGGAGGGCGACGGGTACGGGTGGAGCGACCACACGCTCGGCCTCCCCCGCTACTTCACCTACTGGCGGCCGGCAGCGTTGCGGACCCTGCTGGAGCAGCACGGGTGGCGGGTCGAGACGATGGACCAGCGGGACGGCTCGCGCGACGCCTGGCTGCTCGTCGTCGCCCGGCGCGAAGACCGGCCGGGCGGGAGCGCCCGGGGTTAGGCTCGCACCGTGAGCTCGGACCCGTCGTACCCGCAGGACCGGCCCGCCGGCCCACCGCCCACCGAGCCGGTGCCGCAGGCCCCGCCCTCCGCGCGGCCTCCCGACGAGGCGTACCCCCAGACCTATCAGCAGCCCACAGCGCCGCCCACGTACCAGGGCTACCAGACCGGGCCGGGTTCGCCCGTCTACGCGCCGTATGCGCCGAGCCCGGACGGGCGTATCGCGTTCCAGGCGCCCGGGCCCACCGTCGAGCACCCGCAGGCCACGCTCGCGTTCGTCCTCGGGCTGCTGTCTATCCTGGGGCTGCTCATCCTCGGCCCGTTCGGCTGGTACTACGGGCGCAAGGTCATCCGCGAGATCGACCACGACCCACGGCCGTTCAGCAACCGGGGTCTGGCGATGGCCGGCATGGTGCTGGGCATCGTCGCCACCGCGTTCATGGCGCTCCTCGTCGTGCTGTTCGGCGTGGGCATCGCGCTCGTCATGGTCGGCGGGACGCGCTGAGCCGGAGGCCCTGAGCCGGAGCGTGAGCCGGCACCCGCCGGCTACTCCTGGGTGTAGGTTTCGAGGAAGCTGCCGATCCGGTCGACCGCCTCCTCGAGGACGTCCACCGAGGGCAGCGTGACGAGCCGGAAGTGGTCGGGCTCGAACCAGTTGAAGCCGGTGCCGTGGGTGACGAGCAGCTTCTTCGCCCGGAGCAGGTCGATGACGAACCGCTGGTCGTCGACGATGTGGTGCACCTCGGGGTCGAGGCGCGGGAAGCAGTAGAGCGCGCCCTGCGGCTCGACGCAGGAGACGCCGGGGATCTCGTTGAGCAGACGCGACGCAAGCTTGCTCTGCTCGTAGAACCGCCCGCCGGGCGCCGTCAGCTCGTTGATCGACTGGTAGCCGCCGAGCGCGGTCTGGATCGCGTGCTGGCCGGGCACGTTGGCGCACATGCGCATGTTGGCCAGCAGGGTCAGGCCCTCGAGGAAATCGGTGGCCAGGTGCTTCGGGCCGGAGATCATCACCCAGCCGGAGCGGTAGCCGCAGACCCGGTAGGCCTTGGACAGCCCGCTGAAGGTGAGGCAGAGCACGTCGTCACCGGCATACGCCGCCGCGTGCAGGTGGGGGACGCCGTCGAAGATGATCTTCTCGTAGATCTCGTCGGACATGAGGACGAGCTGGTGCCGCCGCGCGATGTCGACGAGCCCCGTCATCGTCTCCTCGCTGTAGACCGCGCCCGTCGGGTTGTTGGGGTTGATGATGACCAGGGCGAACGTCTTGTCGGTGATCTTCGCCTCGATGTCGGCGAGGTCGGGGTTCCAGTCGTTGTCCTCGTCGCAGCGGTAGTGCACGGCCTTGCCGCCGGCGAGGGTCACCGCCCCGGTCCACAGCGGGTAGTCCGGCGCGGGGACGAGCACCTCGTTGCCGTCGTCGACGAACGCGGTGAGCACCATCGAGATCAGCTCGGACACACCGTTGCCGATGAAGACGTCCTCGACGTCGGTGTCGGGCAGGCCGCGTGACTGGTAGTACTGCGACACCGCGGTGCGGGCCGAGTAGATGCCCTTGCTGTCGCTGTAGCCCTGCGACTCCGGCAGGTTGTGCACCATGTCGACGAGGATCCGCTCGGGCGCCTCGAAACCGAACGGCGCGGTGTTGCCGATGTTCAATTTGAGGATCTTGTGGCCCTCGGCCTCGAGCCGCTGGGCCTCGACGAGGATCGGCCCCCGGACGTCGTAGCGGACGTGTTGGAGCTTCTTGCTCTGGACGATGGGGCGCACGGCCCTACCCTGCCAGTCCGTTCCGCGGCGCGACAGCGACTTAGGTCAGGCGTCGCCGACCGAGATGGCGAGGGCCTCGTCCTCCTCGCGGTCGAGCGCGGTGCGGCCGGGCGCCTCCTCCTCGTGGTGGTCGAGACCGACGAGGTAGGGGCGGGTCAGCGCCAGGACGCCGACGCCGAGCAGGACCGCACCGGCCCCCACCCAGAACGGCACGTGGACGTTGATCTCCTCGCCGAGCTTGCCCGCGAGCCAGGGAGCAACGGCGCCACCGCCGAACCGTACGAAGCTGTATGCCGCAGAGGCCACTCCGCGCTCGACGGGGGCGGCCTTCATGACCGTCTCGGTGACGAGGGTGTTGTTGATGCCGAGGAACAGGCCGGCGACGATGACGCAGACGGCGAGCACGGTCTTGTTGTCGGTGCCGATGGCCATGACGGCGAGCAGCGCGGACAGCAGGGTGAGGTTGACGAGCAGGGTCGGGATGGTGCCGAACCGGCGCTGCAGCCGGGGAGCCACGACGACCGAGGTGAACGCGAGGCAGAGGCCCCAGCCGAAGAAGATGAGGCCGATCTCGTGGGCGCCCATGTTGAGGGGGAACGGGGTGAAGGCGAGCAGGGTGAAGAACCCGAAGTTGTAGAGCAGCGCGGTGACCGCGACGCCGAGCAGGCCGCGGTGGCGCAGCGCGCGGAACGGGTCGAGGATGCTCGTCGCCTTGGCCGCCGGCGGGGTCGCGGGGAGGAGGAACGCCGTCACCCCCAGGGCGATGGCCATGAGCACCGAGACACCGAAGAACGGCCCGCGCCAGGAGATCCCACCGAGCAGACCGCCGACGAGCGGGCCGACCGCGATGCCGAGACCGAGGGCGGCCTCGTAGAGGATGATCGCCTGTGCCACTGAGCCCCGCGCGGAGTTGACGATGGTCGCGAGCGCGGTGGCGACGAAGAGCGCGTTGCCGAGGCCCCACAGGGCGCGCCAGCCGACGATGCCACCGATGCTGCTCGACATCCCGGCGAGGCCCGCGCCGACGATGATGATGACGAGGCCGATGAGCAGCGTCTTCTTGGCGCCGATGCGGCTCGAGACGACGCCGGTGATGAGCATGGCGACGCCCATGACCGCCATGTAGCTGGTGAAGAGCAGGGAGACCTGCGAGGCGGACGCGTTCAGCTGGTCGGCGATCGGCTTGAGGATGGGGTCGACGAGGCCGATGCCCATGAAGGCGATGACGGACGCGAAGGCGACGGCCCAGACGGCCTTTGGTTGACGCCACATGGTGGTGGTCACTCCTGCTCTGAGATCTCTGCGGTGGTGGGGTTCTGGCTCAGGTGCTGCACGTCCTGGAGCAGGTCGCGCAGGATGTCGACGGCGTCGGCGAGGGTGGCGAGCCGCTCAGGAGTGAGCCGTTCGAGGTGGGGGACGACGACGGCGGCCCGGGCGGCCCGGGTGCGGGTGAGCACGGCCGCCCCGGCGGGGGTCACGGAGACGAGCACGGCGCGGGCGTCGGTGGGATCGCTGCGGCGCTCGACGTAGCCCGCCGCCTCGAGCCGCTGCACCTGCGTCGTCATCGTCGGTTGGCTGCAGTGGTCGGCGGCCGCCAGCTCGGAGATCCGCGAGGCCCCCTGCTGCTCGACCTGGGCGAGCAGCCGCGCCTGCGCGTACGGCAGGGGGAGGTCGGACTGCTGGGTGGCCATCCGGTTGAGCCGCGCCACGACCGTGAGCAGGTCGGCGCCGACCTCGGCGGGGGCGGTCAGCTGGCGGGTGGGCACCGCGACATATTACATAGATTGCCTATGCAGTTTCAAGTCGAACCCATTCGACCGGCCCGAGACACGGCATACCGGACGTCCGGGCGGTTCGTCCTGCGTCGGGCCGGTCGACCCGGTCGGGTCAGAGGTCGGGCACCGGCTCGTTGGCCCAGCTGACCACGCGCCAGCCATCGTCGGGGTGGCCGTCGAGCACGATGACGGCGGTGTTCTTCAGCCGAGTGCCGGCGATGTACGCGTGGTCGACGTTGCGGGCGCGGGCGCCGGTCCAGGCGCGGATCACCGCGCCGTGGCTGACGATCGCGGCGTGGTCGTGCTGCGCGGTCTCGGCGACGACCGCGTCGTAGCGCTGCATCACCTCGTGCCCGGACTCCCCGCCCGGTATGCGCGTGTCCGGCTCCCCGTCGGCCCACCGGTAGAGCACGCCGAGGTAGGCGTCCCACGAACCGTCGTCGGGCGCCATCTCGTAGTCGCCGGCCTGGATCTCGCGCACCCCCGGACGGATCCGCGGTTCCAGACCCCGCGCGGCGGCCAGTGGGGCGGCCGTCTGCTGCGTGCGCACGAGGTCGGAGACGTAGATCGCGTCCAGGGGCACGTCCTCGAGCGCGGCGACGAGGCCCTCGGCCTGCTCGCGGCCGCGTTCGGTGAGGTCTGCCCCCGGCGGAGCGGTGTCGAGCAGGCGTCGGGCGTTGGCGGTGGTCTCGCCATGGCGGATCAGCAGCAGGCGCACGCCGACAGGCTAGGGGCCGCGCGACGCCAGGCGTCGTCGAGGTGCGGGGAGAGGATGAAGGAGAACCGTGCGATCTGCGGCCCCCACACCCGGTATGGCTCGATGTCGTGCAGTGTCACGGCGGGTTGCAGACCGGCCAGCCCCCGGTGGATGCGGGCGCCACCGGTCGACCTCGTCGGCGTCGAGGTCGGTCGCCACGCCGTTGGCCCACGTCGCAGAGGCCCCCTTCGCGGGAAGCAGGCTGGCCGCCGCCGGCGCGCTGGTCTGAGTCGGGAGGTCGAGTATGACGGTGATGACGGTGCTGGGGCCGGTCGAAGGGGAGGCCCTCGGGCGGGTCGACGCGCACGAGCACCTCTTCCTCCGCAGCCCGGTGCTGCCCGGCGAGGAGTTCCAGGACCTCGGCAAGATGGTGCGTGGGGCATGCTGCGCGCGTATGCCGGTGGGCCAGGGATGGATGTGCTGGGCCGCACGTTCGTGCCGCGGCTAAGGAGGGACCTGGGCGAGGCCATGGAACAGGCGTTGATGGTCGACAACCCGCGGCGGTTCCTGGCTGAGGCCAATCCCTGACGAGGCGGCAGCGCAGAGGTGCCCCCTACCGCCGCGTGTGCAGCGGCATCACCACACATCCGAATCTCCGCATGTCGGGGGACGGGACGCCGACCATGCCGCTGTCTGGCGGCGCAACTGTTAGGCGGCGTGCCGGATCGCGTGGCGGACGTAGACCACGCCGTTGTCGAATCGTCGGTGGTCAAGCAGCTCGAGGTCGAGTCGTACGCCTCGAGGCAGCGCCGGCTTGCCGCCGCCGACGAAGACCGGACACAGCAACAGGACGCACTCGTCGACCAGGCGGTGCCGGAAGGCTTCGGCCGCGATCCCGGGGCCTCCGATACTCAGGTCGGAGCTGGAAGTCTCCTTGAGCCGCCGCACCGCCTCGGGCTCGAACTGCCGCTCGATCCTTGTGCGCGCGGTCGACACGTCGGTGAGTGAGGTGGAGTAGACGACCTTGTCGGCGTCACGCCAGATCTCGGCGTACTCGCGAACCACCGGGGGCTCGTTCGTCAACCAGTCGTCCCTTTCCCATACGCGCATCGTCTCGTACATGCGTCGCCCGTAGAGCGACGTGCCGATGTGGCGTTCGTGCTCGTTCCAGAAGGCGTGGACCTCCTCGTCCGGTACGGACCAGTCGAACGCACCTGTCTCGTCCTCGAGGAAGCCGTCGAGCGAGACGTTGGCCGCGTAGATCAACTTACTCATGGAGCCTCTCCCTGAAGCGCGCACCATCGTGCGGCGTCACACAGGCACAGTCAACAGCGCCGACTGCGACATCGATGAACCCGCCGCGCGAAATTGGTGCCGGAGCGCTACCGCCGACGGGCCATGCCCTCGCGCGCTCATGCCGCATGGAGGGAGTTTACGCTCGCCAGGATCTGCCGCGAGGACGGACGTCCGTCGCGCTCGCGGGCCCTGGCCATTCTTTCGAGCATCGGGACATCACCGTTCCTGGCGGGAGGCGGCCGCGTGGGCGCGCGCGCCGATCGAGGCCACTACGGCGACAAATCGGACGACCTGCAGCGGGAGGCGGCACGGGACATCAGTGCGGCATGCCCGCATCCAGTCGGGCCATGATCCGCAGCACGTCAGCGAGGTCTCGGTCATCGAGCACATCTCCGAATATCTGCTGCAGGAACGCGTGGTGGTGTTGGCGGGTCTTCTTGACGACCGCCCTGCCGTGCCTCGTTATCGCTCCGACGGTGGAGCGGGCATCGTCGGGATCCGGCTGTCGCTCGACGAGACCCGACACCTCCATCCGGTCGAAGAGCTTCGACAGTCCAGACGGTGACAAAACGATGGCGTTCGCCAGGTCACCCAGCCGCATCCGACCCCCGGCCATGTCCAAGTGCGTCAGAACGTCGAAGCGCGCCACGCTGAGTCCCCCGATGCGGCGGACGTCGAGCTCGAGCAGATCCCTCAGCCGAGCATGAGTGCGCAGTAAGGCCAGAAAGGCCGGCATCCACCGGGCTGCCTCGTCCTCGTTCACGTCAACCACCGTAGCCCAATACTTGACATGCCAACCGCTAGGGCGTTTACTTGGCATGCCAAGTAAACGCCCACAGACGATGGCCGCAGTGCGAGCCGTCACCCCTACGAAATGAGAGAGCCACCAATGCCGACGATCGCCTTTGCTGCCCCACTGCTACCGGGCATGACCCACGTCGACAGGGACGTCATGGCGTCCTTCCAGGAAGGAGAGCGCAAGTCGGACTACGAGGACGCCCGCCGCCGCGCCGGAATCACCCGGGAGAGGGTATGGATTCAGACGACGCCGAGCGGAGACATGGCCATCGTCTACCTCGAAGCGGACGATCTCGAGGCAGCCTTTACCGCGCTCGGCAAGTCCGACGAGCCATTCGATCAGTGGTTCCGCGACCACGTCCAACGCGTCCACGGCTTCTCACTCGCTGACGAGTTCCATGCACCGGAACAGATTCTGGATTTCGGCCCGGTGAGGTAGTTCGTGTGGCCTGCAAGGGCACTCCCTGTCCCGCGCAGTCGAGCGCAGGCACTCTTCTGCCCCGAGTCGGACGATGGCACAGGTGCGTCCTTCCGCGAGTGGGGCGCGGGGCATGAGCGCCCGGCCGGCCCAGTCGTCCGGGCGTCGCTGGGTCCGTCTGTCCGTCCTCGGGCCGGGACGGGACGGTGGGGCGACGGTGCCGGTGCGGAGGCCGGCCTGCGATGCGGACATGGGTTCCCTCCTTCGGGACGGAGGTCGGAGCGGAGGTTGCGGGGGTCGGCCGTCGGCGGCCCCGCAGCCGCCCTGACCCTGCTGCAAGTGCCCATTCAAAAGCTGTTGGTGTCCGGCGCGATCACCGGCGTCGTCCTTGGCATCGCGGCAGAGCAAGCCTTGGCGAACCTGTTTACGGGCCTGGTGTTGCTCACCTCGCGGCCGTTCGAGGTCAGGTCGTGGGCATCGGCCTGACCTACACCGAGCTCATGACCGACGCCGGATATTCTCACTACCCAACGCGGCCGTCCTCGCCGTCGCGACCGGACCGCGTCCCCACCCGAACCGCTGGCCCCTGACGGCTCGGTTGTGACGGCTGCCTGCGCACCCGGGGACCGCGCTTGACATGGGCCGCCTGAACACCCCGCCCTCGCGTGGTCGGGGCGCAGGGGGGCTGACGGAGAGAACGCCTCGGCGGTCCGATCTAGCTTGGCCGAGGGTTCACTTGGTGGCTCAAGAACGGCAGTAGGTGCCGAAGGCCCTTCCTGGGTCGCGGCTCGCGGGTCTGCCCACCACCGGCCGCCCCGGCTGGCCTACATCGACGTGGGTGTGCGTGCCGATGACCCACGACATGAGGCGTCGAGGATGACCGGCTCCATTGCCGAGCAGCCGCACTGGCAGTGGCAAGTGGACCCAGAGTCGGTCATACAGGACCCGGACGGGCTGCTGGAAATGGAGTGGCTTGGTGTCGGTCTCCAGGCGGCCCAACGGGCGTTCCAGATCCGGTGGCTTTAGGGTGTACAGGTCCGTAACCGAGGCGGTTTATGGCGCCCGCTCAGACGATGTCGGTGTTTTCTGACGAGGCGGTGAGGCCGCCGCTCTGCCAGGAAGTAGGCGCATGGTGCCCCGCAACTCGCTACCCCCCATCAGCATGAACCGGTCACGTCGGCGGCCCCTCGGGGTCGCTGCTGCCGCGGGGGTGGCGGCGTTCACCCTGCTGGCGTCCACCCAGGCCGCGTCCGCCGAGCCCGCCCCGGCGACGCCGGACCTGGGCCCGAACGTGGTCGTCTTCACGCCGGCCATGTCCCAGGCGGACATCCAGGCCCGGGTCGACCAGATCTATGCGCAGCAGGTCGACAACGAGATGGGCACCGCGCGGTACGCGCTCCTGTTCGCGCCCGGCACCTATGGTTCGGCGGGCCATCCGTTGGACGTGAAGGTGGGCTACTACACCGAGGTCGACGGACTCGGCCAGGACCCGTCCGCGGTGACCATCAACGGTGGGGTGACCGCGACCGGCAAGAACGGCAGCGGCGCGCTGGACACCTTCTGGCGATCGGTGTCCAACCTGACCGTCCACGTCGTCGCGACCTCGGACGGCTGCCACACCGGCAACGAGATGTGGGCGGTGTCCCAGGCCGCGCCGATGCGGCGGGTCGACGTGAAGGACTACACGACCTTCATGCCCTACTGCGAGAACCCGAACTACGCCAGCGGCGGGTTCGTGGCCGACTCGAAGCTGGAGGGCGGCGCCCTCAACGGGTCGCAGCAGCAGTTCTACGTCCGCAACACCGACCTCGGTAGTAAGGGCTGGTCCAACGGCGTGTGGAACCAAGTCTTCTCCGGCGACCTCCACGCCCCCGCCCAGTCCTTCCCCAGCGGCAACCAATACACGACTCTCACGGCCACGCCCGTGTCGCGCGAGAAGCCCTACCTGTACCTGGACGGCAGCGGCGGCTACAGCGTCTTCGTCCCCAGCCCACAGACGGACTCCGTCGGCACTACCTGGGCCAACGGCCACACCCCCGGCCGGTCGCTGCCGCTGAGCAGCTTCTTCATCGCCCACCCGGGTGACTCCCTCGCGAAGATCAACTCCGCTCTCGCGCAGGGGAAGAACCTGCTCGTCACCCCCGGCGTCTACGACGTCGCGCAGAGCATCGCGGTGAAGCGGGCCGACACGGTCGTCCTCGGCCTCGGGATGGCCACCCTCACAGCGGTCAACGGCGCGGTCCCGATGACCGTGGCCGACGTCCAAGGCGTCGACATCGCCGGCCTGACCTTCGACGCCGGAACGGTCAACTCACCGACGCTGCTGCGCATCGGCAGCGGCCACGACAAGGGCGGCCCGCACGTGGCTAACGCCGCGGACCCGACCGCGTTGCAGGACGTCTTCTTCCGCGTCGGCGGACCGCACGTCGGCAAGGCCACGACGAGCCTCGAGGTCAACAGCGACCACACGATCCTCGACGACGTCTGGGCCTGGCGCGCCGACCACGGCGTCCCCGGCTCCGTCGGCTGGACCGTGAACACCGCAGCCACCGGCGTTGTCGTCAACGGCGACGACGTCACCGCCACCGGCCTGTTCGTCGAGCACTACCAGCAGTACAACGTGATCTGGAACGGGGAACGCGGCCGGACCGTGTTCTTCCAGAACGAGCTTCCCTACGACGCCCCGAACCAGGCGGCGTGGCAGCACGACGGCATCAACGGGTACGCCGCCTACAAGGTCGCCGACACCGTCCAGACCCACGAGGCGTGGGGCCTCGGCAGCTACATCTTCACCAACGTCGACCCCACCCTGCACGCCACCCAGTCGTTCGAGGTCCCCAACACCCCCGGCGTCGTGATGCACGACCTGACCACTGTCGCGCTGAACAAGAACGCCGGCACCATCGACCACGTCATCGACGGACAAGGGCCCACCGCGACCGGCGCCAACAGCGGCAAGCCGCAGACCGTCACCACCTACACCAACGGCACCGCCAAGTAGTCGCCTCACCCGCACGAAGGGCCTGTGGCCGGAGCACCCGCCCCGGCCACAGGCCCCACCCTCGTTGCTGTGCATGTACGGCTGCCGACTCCGTCGTCCTCGCTGCCAGGACGATCTTCCTCATATGGATGTCGGTCTTCTCCGCCAGACCCCGCCACCCGCATGAGCAGGGGGTCGCCTGGGCAACCGTCCTCCCCAAGGCCTCTGTCAACAGCTCACGATGGCCCCGAATGGCGACGTCGTCGCCACCACCACAGTCGGGGAACCTGGGCCCCCCGCTGACCCCGCTCAGAACGGCCTAGGCGACGGCAAGGGGCGGATCCTGGGTGAACCACCGGTCCTTCCTCCGTCGGTGGGGGGTTCAGCGAGCTCCCGTGTTGCGCACAGAAACGCCCAATTCGGTCCTCACCAGCGTTGACTTCTGAACGGAGGGCGCTCGCACGGACGACCGAAATCCGTCGGCGCCCCGTCTGAGACGCCCCCGGTCCATCCCCCATCGGACCGGGGGCGTCCTTGCCCCGCGTGGAGAAGATGCGCGGCCCCGGTCACCGCATCGCCGAGGAGGCCTCGACCGAAGGCGTCGCGCAGCAGCAGGCACCCTGTCGCACTCAGTGTTTTGCGGCGGGCGGCGGCCCGGTCTGAGCGCGGCTGCGCCGGTTCCGGCGGGGGTTCCTAGGCTAGGCCGGGAGTTACTACCGTGGCAGAGTGACCCCGGCCGAGAAGTTTTTACTCGCGGACTTTGGCGTCGCGATCGAGGTGCTGGACACCTCAAGGTGCCCGCAGGCTGCAGGCTTGGCCTACCTCAGCGTCACCGGGCTGCGCGAGATTCGCCTCCTCTTGGCAGATGACGTGGATTGGTGCCATCTCGGCGAATGCGCCTCCTGGGCCCATCGGCTGCTGACATGTTTTGGAGCCTTCGCCGGCCCCCACCCCGAGGACGGTTGGCAACAGGACTCAACAGGAGGCTGGTATCAGTGGGGTCGGCCGCAACAGCCAGATGCCCGTGAGCAGCCACACATGACAGGCCTCGCGCATCAACAGCGCAAGGTGCCGCGGTGACCACTTGCCTGCCAGATTCCACGTCCCGATGCGCACCTAGGGGCTCTGCCCGGCGCCGTAGGCCGGTGCGTCGAGCCGCGCCCCATCACCCGCGCCGGCCATGTAGGTGGCCGCGAGCCCGCGATCCCGTGTAGAGGCAGCCAGACCCCGACAAAGGCGTGCCAGCCGTCTCAGCCCAGGTTGTCCATGACGTTGGTGCGGGGCAGGTAGGCCACGCACCGCAGGGCGTCGCCATCCCCGCGCTCGAGAAGGAAGTCGCTGACGAGCTCGCGGGTCGCCTCTCCGTGGTGGAACGTCCACCGGATGGTGGCTAGCACCATCTGTTCACCGAGAGCCAGCGCTGTGGTGCCGGCGAGGCTGGTCGTGGTGTCCGTGAGGTTCTCGACCGCTTGGGCGCGCGAAGCGATGGCGCGGAGGAAGGCCGCGCGGGGGACGGCGGTGGTGCCGGACGCGCCCAGGACGAGGATCGGGTCGCCCACCAGGGCGTCGCCGACAGCCGGGTCCGCCAGCTCGAGCCATCGGGCGGCGAACGTGTCAACGAGGCGGTCGACGCAGCGGATCGGGTCGGGGTTCACCGATACGTGATACACCCTGACGAGGCGGCGAGGACAGCCAGCGGCGTGGGTTCAGCCCTGGGGGCGGATACGGTGGCGAGTGTGAAGTACGTCGTGCGCTACGAGACGGTGGCAGCCCGCGCCGCCGACCTGGCCTCGGTTTTCCCGAGGCACAAGGCATACCTGGACACGTTCGAGCCCGCGAGCGACCTCCTCGGTATCGGCACCTTCGAAGACCCCGTCATCAACGGCTCGATGGCGATCTTCGCGTCGTTGGACTCCGCACAGCGCTTCGTCGCGTCCGACCCCTTCGTCGTCGAAGGCCTGGTCACGCCGAGCGAGCCGCTGGGCTGGAGCTCCTAAGAAGCAACCAGACCATGGGCCACGCCACGTGCCCCTTTCCGCCGCCAGACGGCACCGGGTGAGATCGTCACACGTCCTCTCCTGCTTGAGCGAACGTTTGCGGCGGAGTCGACTCGCGACATCAGACTGGTGCGGGAAGGTGTGCAACCGGCCGAGAAGGTCACCGGGCGGATGATGCGTCCCTCACCATCGCGCTCCACGACGTCGTTGTCGACCCGCCGCATCTCAGTGCCTGGGAGTGCAGCAAACCCCAGGTGCAGCGAACACCGTGTTGCTGCCCCGGGATCTCGCTCACGCGGGCGAAGGGGTGATCCGCTGAGAGCTTCCCGCAGCTTTCGTCGATCGCGGCGTTTACCGCATCCCTGCCCTGCACGACGCCGGCAAGCCGGTGGTCGGACGTCGTTCCGTCACTGGCCTGAGACACCTGCCGAGCGGTGGCGGAGCAGTTCCCGTGCCAGGCCGGCTCAACCGGACTGCCCAGCCGCCCTCGGCAACTACGCCATGGAGGGCTCGTACCCGGGTCCCTGTCGTGGCGGGAGCATCCGACGCGGCGTGAGGGCCTAAGCCCCCACGCCACGGCGGGATGATGGGTGCCCCGAGGCGTCAGCCCCCGGTGCCGAGGATGCCCAACAGGACCCCGACGCAGTCGCTTCGGTCACCGTGGGCGACGGTGCGCACGCCCGGCCCGCCGAACGGCCCGCCGGGGGCCGTTCCGGGAGGCCCGAAGGTCGGGTCGGTCGTGATCTGGGCGACGCAGCTGGCGTGCCCACTTGGTGCCGCAGATGCGGGGCCGGCCGTACTGACCGCGATGGTTCCGGCCAGGGCGATGGGCACCCCAGCCAGCAGGAGCATTCGTCGGATCTTCATGGGTGGTTCCTCCTTCTGATCAGCCCGGCTGGATCCTCGGAGCCGTCACGCCACCGCTTCGGGCGACGAACGGTCACCAGCGACATCGCAGTCGGGGTTTGCTTGTTACACGGGGATCGTGGGAACGTCCCGGCGAGGCGAGACGAACGGCATCGCGCGGCGGCTCAGACCGCGGTCCTGGTCGGGGCGGTCTCGGCGGCAGCTCGGCCGCTGTCCCACTGGGCGGGGGGTTGCGCATGGATCTCGACCGCCAGGGCGGTGAAGGCGGTCAGCAGCAGGACCGGGGACAGGTATGCGGCGTAGTGGGTGACGTTGGTCAGCGCGAACTCGACGACCAGGAACGCCCAGAGCACCGGCGGCACCCAGCGCGGCCCGATCCGAGCCCGCCACAGCCCGATCGAGACGAGCAGGGTGCCGATGGTGGTCCCGACGAGGCCGAGGAGTCCGAAGAGCATGATCGGCCCGTTCGAGATGAGGTCGAGGAGCTGGGCATACACAGCCCGGTGGGGGCCGTCGGCCGCCATGGCCTCTTCGAGCAGCGAGGTCCCCCCGAAGACGGCATGCGCGAACGCTCCACCGACGCCGAGGCAGACGCCCCATGCCGACAGGCGGGGGCTTCGCCTCCGGAGCAGGTGACCGAGACCTAGGAAGGTCACGATGATCGGGAGCTGGGCGAGGAGGAAGCTCAGCGCGGAGATCGTCGGTCCGGTCCCGTCCATGGCGGCGAGACGGGTGGTCTGGTCTCCGTCGAAGGAGGGTGCGAGGGCGCTCGATAAGGCCAACAGCAGGGGCGCGGCGACCAGGGCGGCCGCGGCGCAGTCCCGGCGGAAGGTGCTGCCGGTGTCGTTCATGGGTCTCTCCTCCAGGTGATGGCCGGAGGTCTCCGGCCCCTTCATCAAGCCAGTCGAGAACGCCAGGCACGATCGTCTCGAGAGGTCGACGGCGTCACCGAAAGAGGTCACATCGAGTCGACTTTCGATGACTGCGGGACGGGCGCGACCGGCCTAATGTCGGAGCATGCACCGTCGCGTCCCGCACGTCCGCCCCCTGGACGCCGCGATCGGCGTGGCGCTGGCGCTGGCCGGGACCGGCGAGGTGCTCGTGCCCTTCGGCTCGCGCCAGGGGTCCGGCTCCGTGCCCCTCAACGTCGTCGTCGTCGTGCTTGTCGCCGCAGCCCTGCTGTTCCGACGGCGCGCACCTGTCGTCCCGGTGGTGGTCTTCGGCGCCGGCTGGGCCACGACCGCCGCAACGGGAGGGATGTACCTCCTCTTCTACGGACAGGCGGTGCCCTTGGCCGTCGCCGTCTTCAGTGTCGCCCGCTGGGCCAGCGGCCGACTGCGACTGGCCGGTACGCTGACCGCCGGGGCGTGCCTGGTGGGAGTCGACCTGTTCACCCCGCAAGAGCAGGACCCTGGTGAGCTGATCTTCCTCTGGGGTGTCATGTCACTCGTCTGGCTGGCCGGGTTCGGCTTGCGCCGGTACGAGGCGCGCACCGCCGCCGCCACCCGCCGCGCGATCGACGCGGAGGTCACCGCCACCACCGCAGCCCTGCAAGCCGTCGTCGACGAACGCACCCGCATCGCCCGAGAGCTGCACGACATCGTGGCCCACGCGGTGAGCTCCATCGTCGTCCAAGCCGGGGCCGCCGAGCAGGTCGCCCTCGAGGACCCGGCCGCCGCCCAGCGGGCCCTGGCGAGCATCCGTACCTACGGCGCTGACGCCCTGGCCGAGATGCGACGGCTGGTCGGTATCCTGCGCGAGGACGACACTGCCGCGGCCTTGTCACCACAACCGGGCCTGGACACGCTGCCCGACCTCGTCCAGGACGCCGCGGCCGGGGGGCTCGCTGTCCAGCTGACCATCGTCGGGGTCGAGCGCGCCCTGCCGGCGGGGCTGGACCTCACCGTCTACCGCATCATCCAGGAGGCCCTGAGCAACGTCCGCCGGCACGCCCGCGCCGCCCAGGTTCACGTCCGCCTGGCATACGCCGACTCGCACATCGACATCGAGGTGTCCGACGACGGCCAAGGCGCCACGACGCCGGGTGCTTTCGGGCACGGGCTGATCGGTATGCGCGAACGAGCCGCTCTCTACGGCGGGCACCTGGAGACCGGATCGCCCGACGGACACGGGTTCACCGTCCGGGCGACCTTCCCCGTCCTGGCGTGACCGCCGCCCGATGAGCGACCCGTCCTCCCCGGGCCTGCGCCTGGTCGTCGTCGACGACCAGGCGCTCGTCCGCGCCGGGTTCCGGATGATCCTGGAGCGGGCCGGCTTCGACGTCGTCGCCGAGGCTGCCGATGGAGTGGAAGCGGTGCAGGCGGCCACCGACCACCTCCCCGATCTGGTGTTGATGGACATCCGTATGCCGCGCCTGGACGGCATCGAAGCCACGCGGCGGATCCTCGCCAGGCGTCTACAGACCAAGATCCTGGTCCTGACCACCTTCGACCTGGACGAGTACGTCTACGACGCGATCCAGGCCGGCGCCTCGGGGTTCCTGCTCAAGGACGTCCTCCCAGCCGACCTTGTCCAGGCCGTCCACGTCGTCCACCGCGGCGACGTGCTCCTGGCCCCGGCGGTCACCCGGCGGCTGCTCCAACGGTTCGTCACCGCCCCGCGCGGGGACCGTGGCGCTGAGCGGCTGACACCGCTGACTGAACGCGAGCGCGGCGTCATGGTGCTCGTGGCCTCCGGTCTGTCGAACGCGGAGATCGGGGCGCAGCTGTTCCTCACCGAGGCCACGGTCAAGACCTACGTCTCACGCCTCCTTGCCAAACTGAACGTCCGCGACCGCGTCCAGTTGACCGTTCTCGCCTACCAAACCGGCCTCGCCCCGTGACAACCTCAGCCGGTCCTGCAGCGCCTTGTTACGGCGCGGGAATCACCGCAACCCCGCCCGCAACGAGCCGCGCGTCGCCGCCGCCCACCCCCGCCGAACCCACCCGTCAACCCCAGCCGGATATCCGTCATGCCAGCGCCGGCGGGCCCGCCGCCGCGAACCTCCGGGTCTGCCACCCAAGTCGGACGTTGAGCAAGGTGCCCCCTCCGCCGCCTGTGCCGGCCTGGTCCACGGGCGTGAGCCCGCGATGCCGTGGGCAGGCGCCCAGACCCCCCACGAAGGCGGGCCAGTCCTCTGAGCTCGCGCGCGCATGCTCCGCCGCGAAATGACCGCTGTTGCTTTTGGTGATTCGTGAGAGGAAGGTTCATACGCGACCAAACCCTCTGAGCGACAGGGGACCCTCCGGTCGCCCCTGAGTAGGAAGAAGGCGTTTGTGACCGCACGTCTACGTGTCCTCTTGCTGACCACCATCGTGGCCGCCGGGCTAGGCACCGCTGGCATCAGCACCGCGGCTGCCGACACCACCGCAGGCCCAGGCTGTCACGGGCAATGGATCAGCTTCTATGCGAAGCAAGGCCTCACTCCCCGAGCCGTGGCGGATGTCTACGCCAACGTCGGGTGGACCGCAGGCGACTACAACAAATATGTCGGGACGAACTACTGCGGGCAGACCACCGGGCCACACCCACGCTAGGTCGCTTCATGGACGGACGGGACAGCGTCGCGCAACCGTCCGCGATGTCGCCGGTCGTTTCACGGTACCGCCCGGGGCATGATGGCGACAGCCGCCGCCCATCAAGGCTGCCGCTGCAGCAGCTGCCCCGCAGCGCTACGCGACCGGATAGTCCCCACGACAGCCAACGTGATGCGGCACGGGCGCCCGACTTCGCCGATGTCGGGGTCGGACGCCAGACCGCGCCGTGGGTAGGACATCACCGGAGCGGGCTCGTGGGTGACAGCTCCAACCGTGCCCAGTCGCTTTGCGTTGCTCTGGTCGTCTGCGGGGAGATGGCCCTCTCCGCCACGAGTGCGCCGGATACCGTCAGCCAGCGCCGGCGGGCCCGCCGCCGCGAACCTCCGGGTCTGCCACCCAAGTCGGACGTTGAGCAAGGTGCCCCCACTCCGCCGCCTGTGCAGAGATGTCTCACTCCGGCGAGATTCGCCCCGTTCGGTCGGTGACGGCGCGGATGCCTGAGGTCGTGGAGTTGCCGTTCAGTCCGTCTGGGCCGTGAGGCCCGCGCCCTCGATGCCGGCGACGGCCGCGGACTCGTCGTGGTCGGAGGTGTCGCCGGTCACGCCGACGGCGCCCAGGAGGACGCCCTCGGATCCGCGGACCAGCACGCCACCGGGCACGGGGACCAACGAGCCGCCGACCGCTAAGGTGACGGCCGCGATGAAGAAGGGCTGCTGCTCGGCGCGACCCATGATCGAGCGGGAGCCCATGCCGAGCGCCAAGGCGCCGTACGCCTTGCCGTAGCCGATCTCGAAGCGGCTCATCGAGGAGCCGTCCTCGCGCTCCACCGCGACCACGTGCCCGCCGGCGTCCAACACGACGACGGTCATCGGCTTGAAGCCGGCCGCTGCGGCGTGCGCTCGGACGCCGGCGACGATCCTGCGGGCGGTGTCGAGGTTGAGGCTCATGAGGAGACACTCATCTCGGACTGCTTCTTCTGCGCCCGTCGGCGGTGCAGGATCGGTTCTGTGTAACCGCTGGGCTGCTCGAGACCCTGGAACACCAGCGCTCGCGCCGCGAGGAAGGCGTCGCCGTCGAAGGCGGGCGCCATCGGCACGTACGTCGGGTCGCCGGCGTTCTGCTCATCGACCACCGCGGCCATCCGGCGCAGCGTCTCGTCGACCTGGTCGGCGGTGACCACCCCGTGGTGCAGCCAGTTCGCGACGTGCTGGGCGGAGATGCGGCAGGTCGCGCGGTCCTCCATCAGCGGCTCCCCGGTGATGTCGGGGACCTTCGAACAGCCGATGCCGGCGTCGACCCAGCGGACGACGTAACCGAGCAGGCTCTGCAGGTTGTTGTCGATCTCGGCCTGCCGGTCCTCGTGCGACCAGGACGCCGGGTCACCCAGCGGGATCGTCAACAGCTCGGCGCGGGTAGCGCGACGGCCGCCCCGCAGCTCCTCCTGGCGGGCCCGGACGTCGACCTGGTGGTAGTGGATCGCGTGGATGGTGGCCGCGGTGGGTGACGGCACCCAGGCACAGCTGGCCCCGGCCTGGGGGTGGCCGATCTTGGCGTCGTACATGGCGGCGAGGCTGTCGGGAGCGGCCCACATCCCCTTGCCGATCTGCGCCCGGCCGAGCAGGCCGCAGGCCAGCCCGATGTCGACGTTGGAGTCCTCGTAGGCCTTGATCCAGGTCTCGGACTTCATGTCGTTCTTGCGCACGACAGGACCGGCCAGCATCGAGGTGTGGATCTCGTCGCCGGTGCGATCGAGGAAACCGGTGTTGATGAAGGCGACCCGCTCGCGGGCGACCTCGATGCAGGCTTTGAGGTTCAGGGTGGTGCGCCGCTCCTCGTCCATGATGCCGACCTTGATGGTCAGCGGCGGGAGGCCGAGGACCTGCTCGACACGGGAGAACAGCTCGACGGTGAAGGCCACCTCGTCTGGACCGTGCATCTTCGGCTTCACGACGTACATCGAGCCGGTCCGTGAGTTCGCCCGCGTGGACTCGCCGCGCAGGTCCCTCATGCTCCCCAGGCCGGTGACCAGGGCGTCGAGGATCCCCTCGGGTACCTCGTTGCCGTCTTCGTCAAGGACGGCATCGGTGGTCATCAGGTGGCCGACCTGGCGGATGAACAGCAGCGACCGGCCGCGCAGCGTGACCTCCTCACCCGACAGCGAGGTGCAGGTCCGGTCCGGGTTCATCGCTCGGACGAACGTCTTGCTGCCCTTGGTGACCTCGGGGGCCAGCGTGCCGTTCATCAGCTGCAGCCAGTTGCGGTAGCCGACGACCTTGTCGTCGGCGTCGACCGCGGCGACCGAGTCCTCGAGGTCCATGATCGTGGAGACGGCGGCCTCGATCAGCAGGTCCTTGACACCAGCGGCGTCGGTGGAGCCGATGAAGTGGTGACGGTCCCGCTGGATCTCGACGTGCAGCCCGTGGTGGACCAGGACGATGGCCTGGGGATCCTCCCTCGGCCCGCGGTGCCCGACGAGCTGGGCGGGGTCGGCAAGGCGCGCGACTCCGGAGGCGACCGTGACGGCGAGACCGCCGTCGTCCACGGCATACGACGTGGCGTCCACGTGCGACGCACCGGCGAGCGGGAAGTGGTCGTCGAGCAGCTGGCGTCCGCGGGCGATGACCTCGTCGCCCCGCACGGTGTTGTAGCTGTCGCCGGGGGCGAGGGCCCCCTCCTGGGGCACCACGTCAGAGCCGTAGAGCGCATCGTAGAGCGACCCCCACCGGGCGTTGACCGCGTTGGTGGCGAAACGGGCGTTCAGCAGTGGGACCACCAGCTGGGGCCCGGCGATCCGCGCCACCTCATCGTCGACGTTGTCGGTGCTGACCTCGAAGTCCGCCGGCTCGTCGAGCAGGTAGCCGATCTCGGTCAGGAACGCGGTGTAGGTGTCCGCGTCCGGCCGACCGGGGTGCTCACGGTGGAACTCGTCGATCCGGGTCTGCAGCTCGTCGCGGCGCGCGAGCAGCTCGCGGTTCCGGGGAGCGAGGTCGTGCACGATCGCGTCGGCGCCCTCCCAGAAGGCGTCCGGCGCGACCCCGGAGCCGGGCAGGGCCTCTTCCATGATGAAACGGTGGAGGCTGGCTGCGACGGCGAGCCTCCCCACCTGAACGCGCTGACCCATGTCAGTCCTTACCGGTTGCTGGTCGTGCGGACGTCATTGCGAGTGCAAGGTCTCGGTGGTGATCATCCCGCACACGCATACCCGCTAGGTGCCCCCTCGGCAGGTGCGGCAAACCGGACCGTCCGCGCCCCGTGAGTCGACGGGTCAGCGATGGTCGTGGGAGGTGCGTCCGACCGCCACAAGAGCTGCGAGTCGTGGTCAGCTGGGAAGTGCCAACCGGGCTAGCGCCGCAGTGGCCAAGACAACGAGGCCGCCGAGGATGGCGAGGGTATCGGGGAGGCGCCAGGGGGCGGGGCCGGCCCAGGTGCGGCGGTGGGCGCCGGCGAAGCCGCGAGCATCCATCGCGAGCGCCAACACGGCCGCCTGACCGAGCACCGACACGAACAACGCCAGCGTCGTCGCCGCCACCTCTCGCGAGCGCGCCACCACGGACCGCCCTGCACCGATCCCTCGCACCCGCCGAGCCCGCGTGATCTCGGTCCACAACGCACCGAACGACTGGAAGCGTTGCAGCGCAGCGGTCGCCGCCACCACCGGTCGGGCCGGGAGGTGCAGTCGCTGGGCCAGGTGGTCCCCCAGGGCATCGGGGTCCACGAACGGCAGCAGCACAACGGACGGCAGCACGAGGGTCAGCACGCGCAGCCCCGCCCCGAACGCGACGTCCACGCGGTGGCCGCCGAGCAGCCAGGTCGACCACGCGACGGTGAGGACGCCGAGGAGCACCGGCACGAGCCGTAGCCCCAGCCGGCGCCACCATCCCTCCGGTCGCCCGCCACCGGGCACCCAGAGCGCGACCCCGGCCAGGAGGACCTCGACGACGAGGACGGCGAGGTACTGCGGCCACGACGACACGATGGCCGGCAGCGGCAGCACCATGAGGCCGGCCAGGAGCAGCGCCAGTGGGCCGCATCGTGACGCCAACGCCCGCCCACGGCGCTCGTCGGCGTCGGGTCGAGCGACTCCCGGCGGGCGAGCCACCGTGTGGGCCGCGTCGGCCCGGGCCACGACCGCCGCGTCGTGGGTGGCGACGACGGCCGCCGACCCCCCGGCACGCACCGCGTCCAGCACCCCGACGACGGCGGCCCAGGTATGCCGGTCCTGCCCGACCGTGGGCTCGTCGGCGAGGACGAGCGCGGGCTGATGGAGGACGGCCGCCGCGACGGCGAGGCGGCGCTGCTCCCCGCCCGAGAGGTGGCGGGGGTCCGCGTCGGCGAGATGACCGAGCCCGAGATGGCCGAGCAACACGGTCGCCCGACGACCCGCCGCCTCAGTGTCACGCCCGAGGGCAGCCGACGTCAGCAGGACCTCCTCCCGCACCGTGCGCCGCAGGATCGTGCTCGCCGCTCGCTGGGGCACCCACGCCACCGCGGCGGCGAGCTCGGGGGACGACCACGAAGAGGGCGGACCCTCCGGAACGCTGCCATCGCGTCCGCGCCCCCCGGACAGCCGCACCGTCCCGGACGTCGGCGCCACGAGACCCCCCAGCGCCTCGAGGAGCGTCGACTTCCCGGAGCCGCTCGGCCCGACGACCGCGCGCAGCTCGCCCGTCTGCACGGTGAGGTCGGTCGCGCGGACGGCCTCGGTCACCCGATCGGCGCCGTTCAGCGGGCGCGCGGTGAGCCGCACCGAGAGGCCGTGCGCCTCGACCACGGGACGGGAGCCAGGCGAAGGCACAGCATCGAACAGCCCTGACAGATCAAGCGGTTGGGGGTCGGGCCACCCCGGCACCCAGACGCCCGCCGCGACCAGCTCGGCTCCCTGCTGCGCCAGCACCCCATCAGGGTCACCGTCGGCCACCACCGCGCCGCGGTCGTCGAGGACGACGAGCCGGTCGACGAGGTCGAGCCAGGGCCCGAGCCGGTGTTCGACGATGACGGTGGTCAGCCCACGGCCCCGAACGACGTCACCGACGACCGCCCGCACCGCAGCGGCACTCTCGGGGTCGAGCATCGCGGTCGGCTCGTCCAGAAGCAGCACGCGAGGCGACATCGCCAGCGCCCCGGCGAGCGCGAGCCGCTGCTGCTCGCCGCCCGACAGCGTGTCGCTGGGGGCCTCCGCGAGCGCCGCGAGCCCGACCTCCGCCAGCGCCTGGGCGACCGGCGCGGCCATCCCGGCCCGCGGCATACCGACGTTCTCGAGGCCGAACGCGACGTCGCGCGCCACCGTCGACGCCACGACCCCCGCGCCCGGGTCCTGCAGGACCAGCCCGACCGTACCCACGGACACAGCGCCGGGCTCCACGCCATCGACCAGCACCGAACCGATGAGATCCCCCGCGTCGGCGGTCAGCAGGAGACCGGCGAGCGCCCGCAGCAGCGTCGACTTGCCCGACCCGCTCGGCCCCACGAGCAGCACGCGCTCGCCCGGCTCAATACGCACCGACAGCTCGTCGAGCACCGGGCGGGTGCGGCCGTAGGGGCGCCAGGTCAGGCGGTCGACCTCCACGCCCGCACCGCCCGCCGGCCGGTCGGAACCGGCCGGGCGGGCGTCGGAACGCACCTCAGACAGTGCGCGCCTCGCGGATCTCCTGCCCCGGCGGCAGCGCGTTGAGCGCCCCCGACCGGGCCAGTCCCCGCACGAGCAGCCACCCCAGCCCTCCGGCGATGACCGCGCCGGAGATGGAGAGGAAGACGAGGTAGAGCACCTTGTAGCCGAGGTCCCAGTCGGTCCAGTACGCGTACCACTCGTAGAGCGCCTCGAGCGGGGCGGCGAGCACCCCGGCGACGATCGCCGTGCCGAGCCGGTAGGAGGCGTAGGCGAAGAGCGCGAAGCCGATCTCGGCGCCGAGCCCCTGCAGGAGGCCGGAGATCATCGTCGCGGCGCCCCACTTGTTGCCGATGAGCGCCTCGACGGTGGCCGCGATGAGCTCGGCGAACAGGGCCGCTCCGGGGCGGCGGACGACGAGGCCGCCCACGACCCCGGCCATGAGCCAGGGACCGCCGGCCAGACCGACCAGCGGCGGGAAGATGAGGGTGAGCGCGTCGCTCGGCACGCCGTAGACGAGGTCCCACGCCCAGTAGGCCACGCCGAAGGCGACGCCGAGGAAGGCGCAGGTCAGCAGGTCGATGGTGCGCCAGCGGCGCAGGGGCCGGGTGGCGAGGATGGTGCTGCGTTGTCGTGGTGCGGTGGTGCTCATGTGGTGTCCTCCCGGGTCTGGTGGGTTCCCGGGGGAGGTGCACACCGGCATACCGGTGCACACCCGAGAAAAACCGACTCCCTTCGCCGGTGCTAACCGGAGCAGGTTCGAGGGTCTGCGGACTGACCGCACTCTCAGCGCTGTTGGGGCGCTCCCCTGTCGTTCGTGGACATGACTTTACCCCCGAGTCGTGCCAGAGTCAGGCCAGCGGAAGATCAGCAGTGACAACGAAAGGGATCGCGTCGATGGGCGTCCTCGGATGGCGGTTGTTGGGTACGGGTGCGGCGTTGGCCGCGGGGGCGGTCGCCACGAAGCTCGTCGGTGCGGGCTGGAAGCTCGCCGCGGGGCGCGAGGCTCCCGGCGACCCGACCAAGCCCGACGAGTCGAGCTGGAAGGAAGCCATGCTCTTCGCGGCCATCACCGGCCTCGTCGTCGGCGCCGCCCGCGTTGCGGCGGAGCGCAAGGCCGCCGAGTACTACTTCAAGTCCACCGGTCACCTGCCGGGCGAGAAGAAGTAGCCCGCCCCTCGTAGCCTCGGCTACCAGGAGAAGGCGCGCCAGGCGCGGAAGTTCTCCATCCGGATGACGGCCGCGCGCCCGGTGCCCGACACGAGGCGCACCCTGGGGCGCGCCACCAGGGCGTCGAGCGGGGCCAGCGTGTCGGAGGCGCCGTCCGCGGCATACACCGCGGCCTCGCCGGAGAGCAGGACGACGAGGGTCGTGCCGGCGATGCTCAGCGGGCGCTCGGTCGAGAGGTCGACGACCTCGACGCGGGCGCTCATCCGGCTCGACACGGTCATCACCGTGAGGACCCGAACGGGGCCGGCGCCCAGGCGGGCCCAGGTCTCCTGCTCGGCGTCGAAACGCACGGTCGCGAGGGGCTCCAACGGCTGGGGTATGCCGCCCACCTCCAGCGTGAGCCCCTCCCCGTCGACGAGGGTGGCGGAGCGCTCGACCCCGGGGAACGTCGCGAGCTCGGCGTCGCCGGTGATCTCGGCGAGGCTGACCCGCCACACGAACCGCGGTCCGCGCACCCCGAGCAGACGACGGGCGACCTCCCGGGTGGCCCCGTGGCCGTTCTTCCACGGCGTGGGCTCACGCTCCGCCGAGCGGACGATGCCCAACGAGGACCCACCCAGTGTTGACACGTCTGCCCTCTCGACACCGGACGGCTGCTCGCCCTCGCTGCGGGGCACAGCCTACGGTGAAGCGGTGGACACCCCCGCGACCGAAGCCGCCCGCGCGCGCGGGCTGACGTTCACCGTGACCGAGCACGGCCAGGTCAGCAGCCTGGAGGAGGCGGCCGCCGCGCGCGGCGTGCGCCCCGAGGACATCGTCAAGACCCTCGTCGTGCGCCGGGGTGAGGACGACTACCTCTTCCTCCTCGTGCCGGGCGACCGCCGGTTCTCCTGGCCCAAGCTGCGCGCCCGGCTCGGCTCCAACCGGGTCTCGATGCCCGACGCCGAGGTCGCGCGCGAGGTCACGGGCTACGAGCGCGGCACGATCACCCCCTTCGGTGCCACCCGCGCCTGGCCGGTCATCGCCGACGCGAGCATCGCCGGACGCGTCGTGTCGCTGGGGGCGGGCGCGCACGGCGTGGCCATGACCGCCGAGGCCGACGACATCGTGCGGGCGCTCGACGCCGAGCTGGTGGACATCAGTGACTGACACCGAGCGGACGCACGAGCCGCTCGCCACGCTCGAGCGCTACTACGACACCGTGCCCCGGGCGACGTGCGACGTCGAGGACCACGGCCCGCTGACCCTGTTCGTGGCCCGCCAGGGGTTCCCCTACTACGCCCGCCCCCGGCTGGGTCTGCCGCCGCAGGTCACCGTCGGCGCCGACGCCGTCACTGCCGTGCTCGAGCGGCAGCGCGAGCTGGGGGTGCCGCAGGCGCTGGAGTGGGTGCACGAGACGACCCCGTCGTTGCTCGCCGCCGCCCGAGCCGCCGGGATGAGCGTCGAGGAGTGCCCGCTGCTCGCCCTCGAGGGCGAGCCGCGCACCCCGACGGTGGCGGCCGATGTGCGCACCGTGCCGGCCGACGACCCGGCCCTGCCGTTGGTCCGGGCCGCGATCGACGTGGGCTTCGGCTCCCCCGGCACCGCCGTCGGGACCGCGTCGACCGCCGAGCGGGACGCCCGGGCCGCCGCGGTGGGTCCGGCCGTCGAGGCCTTGCGCGCCGCGATCACCGGGGGCCGTTCCGCACTCGTGGGGGCGTTCGACCCGGGCGCCGGCCCGGTCGGCGGCGGCAGCCACAACCCGCGCGACGACGTCTCCGAGATCGTCGGGGTGGCGGTGCTGCCCGCATTCCGCCGTCGCGGTCTGGCCGCGGCCATCACGGCCGCCCTCGCCCGGGACGCGCAGGCGCGGGGGGTCTCGACCGTGTTCTGCTCCGCCGAGAACGACGCGGTCGCCCACGTCTACGAGGGCGTCGGCTTCCGGCGGGTCGGCACCGCCTGTATCGCCGAGGCTCCGTAGGCCCCTCGGTGGAGGTCACCGCTCTCGTCCTCTGCGGCGGCTCGTCACGACGGCTCGGCCGGGACAAGCTCGCCGAGCCGCTCGGCCCGGCGTCCGTCCTCGACACGACGCTCGCCGGGCTGCCGCGGGAGTGGCCGGTGGTCGCCGTCGGGCCCGAGCGGCCTACCTCGCGGACGGTGACCTGGACCGTCGAGCGCCCTCCGGGCGGGGGCCCGCTCGCGGCCGTCGCCGCCGGGGTCGCCGCCACCACCACCGAGCTCGTGGTCGTCCTCGCCGGCGACCTGCCCTTCGCCGGCCCCTGGGCCGAGCGCCTCGCGTCCGCCCTCGACGCCCAGCCGCCCCTCGATGCCGTGGCCGCGACCGACGGGAGCCGCGCGAACCCCCTGCTCGCGGCCTACCGGACCGAGGCGGTGCGCCGGGTGCTCCCCGGGGACCCTCGGCACGGCCGGGCCCGCGCGCTGCTCGACGCCCTCGAGCACGGGAGCCTCGCCGTCCCCGAGGCCGATGCCGCCGACGTCGACACCCCCGAGGCCCTCGCCGCCGCCCGCCGTAGGGTCGAGCCGTGAGAGCCGTGACCATCCCCCAGCCCGGTGCCGCCGACGCCCTCGTCGTCGCCGACGTGCCCGCCCCCGAAGCCCAGGCCGGCGAGGTGGTCGTCGACGTCGTGTCGGCCGGCCTCAACCGGGCCGATGTCATGCAGCGGCAGGGGTTCTACGACCCGCCGCCGGGCAGCTCGCCCTACCCCGGCCTCGAGGTGAGCGGTCGGATCGCCGCCCTCGGCGACGGCGTCACCGGCTGGTCCGTCGGTGACGAGGTCTGCGCGCTGCTCACGGGCGGTGGCTACGCCGAGCAGGTCGCGGTGCCGGCCGGGCAGCTGCTGCCCGTACCCGCAGGGGTATCGCTCGAGGACGCCGCCGCGCTGCCCGAGGTGGCCTGCACCGTCTGGTCCAACGTCTTCATGACCGCCAACCTCCAGCCCGGCGAGGTGTTCCTCGTCCACGGCGGGTCGTCCGGCATCGGCACGATGGCGATCCAGCTGGCCCGCGAGGTCGGGGCGCGGGTGGCGGTCACCGCCGGGTCGGCCGAGAAGCTCGAGGTATGCCGCCGGCTCGGCGCCGAGATCCTCGTCAACTACCGCGAGCAGGACTTCGAGCAGGTTGTGCGCGAGGCCACCGACGGACACGGCGCCGACGTCGTCCTCGACACCATCGGGGCCAAGTACCTCGCCCGCAACGTGTCGCTGCTCGCCCCCAACGGGCGGCTCGTCGTCATCGGCCTGCAGGGTGGGCGCACGGGCGAGATCGACCTCGGCGCCATGCTCGCCAAGCGCTGCGCCCTCATCGCCACGACCCTGCGCGCCCGCCCCGTGGGAGAGAAGGCGGCCATCGTCGCGGCGGTGCGCGAGCACGTCTGGCCCCTCGTCACCGCCGGTCGCGTGCGCCCGGTCATCCAGGGCCGCTACTCGTTCGAGCAGGCCGGGGACGCCCACCGCGAGATGGAGGCGTCCACCCACATCGGCAAGATCCTGCTCACCCCCTGACCGGCTCGGACCAGGCGGGGGGCGGCCAGAAGGGTCCGGATGGGCTATCCCGTCGAGGGTGTCCCGCGGCCCATGATGATTCCGGTGGCCGCCCGTGTGGCGCCCTTCCGGCGCCGCCCTGCCCCTGTGGTGGTCACTGGGTGGCGGGAGTCCTTCGGGACTCCCGCCGCTCAGGGGGCCCGGCCCGGTCGCCGATGCCGATGCTGCACAATGCGGGGATGACGCAGGAGCAGGGGAGCCAGCCGGAGGGCCAGCGGGTCGTCGTCGTGACCCAGGACGGCATGGGCGTCTCCGGCCCCGGGGACGACGACCGGTCGGGCGAGACCGGCCGCGACACGAACCCCGCCGACCTGGTCGAGCAGCCCGCGAAGGTCATGCGGATCGGCTCGATGATCAAGAACCTCCTCGACGAGGTGCGCAACGCCCCCCTCGACGAGGCCGGCCGCGCCCGGCTGGCCGAGATCCACCGCCGTTCCATCGAGGAGCTCAAGGCCGGCCTGGCCCCCGAGCTCGTCGACGAGCTGAACCGGATCGCGCTGCCGTTCGGCGAGTCCGCGCCGTCCGACGCCGAGCTGCGCATCGCCCAGGCCCAGCTCGTCGGCTGGCTCGAGGGCCTCTTCCACGGCATCCAGACCGCGCTCTTCGCGCAGCAGATGGCCGCCCAACAGCAGCTGCAAGGGATGCGCCGCGCCCTGCCCCCGGGCCACCCGGCCGCCCAGGAGGGCGGGATGCCCGGTCAGCCCGGCCAGATGGGCGGCCCGCAGAGCCCCGGCGCGTCGGGCACCGGCCAGTACCTGTAGGTCCCGCGCCGCTCGGGCAGCGCCGGAGCTGGTCATTCTCCGGCGCCGCCTCTCGTCCGACGCCCAGGATGGGTCCGTGACGACCCCCACTGGCCCTGGACCCCTGCCCCGCCGCACCGTGCTCAAGGGCGTGGCCGCCGCGGGCCTCGCGGCCGGAGGGTTCGCGCACGGCTCCGGTTCGGCCGGCGCGGTCGGTGTGCCGGTCGATGACTGGGGGGCTTTCGACCGGTCCGTCGGCGCGGCGTTCGCCCGGCTCAAGCTCGTCGGCGCCGCGGTGGCCGTCGTCAGCCGCGACGCGGTGCTGCACACCCTGACCCTCGGGAACCGGCAGTTGAACCCGCGTCGTCCGGTCACGGCGGACACGGCCTTCGTCCTCGCCTCGGTGACGAAGCCGCTGACGGCGACCATGGTGGCCGACTACGTGGACGCGGGGGTCCTGGCGTGGGACCAGCTCGTGGTCGACGCCTGGTCGGGGTTCCGCGCCCCGACCGAGGAGCTGACGCGCACCCTCAAGGTCCGTGACCTCATGAACATGTGGTCGGGCATCGGGCGGGACCCCGCCATGGACTTCCACGTCACGGACATGTCGGCGGCTGATCTCGTGCGCGGCCTCGTCAGCTATCCCGTCATCGCCCCGCCGCACCAGGCCTTCTTCTACAACAACGACGTGTATGCCCTGGGCGGCTACCTGCCGCTCCTCGCCTCCGGGACGGCCCTGAAGGACCTCGGACCGGCGTACGCCCAGGCGATGCACGACCGGGTCTTCCGCCCGGCGGGCATGACCGCTGCGCGCATGTCGACCGACCCACGGATGGTCTACGACGACTACGCGGCTCCCTACGGGTTCGACCTGCGGACGACGGCGACCGCGATGCCCTTCGCCTCCAACGGGGGCGCGGCTCCAGCCGGTCAGGCTGTCGGCACCATCAAGGACATGGCGGCCTGGGTGCGACTACAGCTGCGGCAGGGGGTGTCCGTCTCGGGCGAACGGGTCGCCTCGGCGGCCAGCCTGGCGGAGTGCTGGACGCCGGAATGGAGCCAGACGGTGCCGCCGGGCACGGGGGGAGACGTCACGGCCACCGGGTACGGGCTCGGGTTCAGCCGCACCGACTACCGGGACGGCACGCAGGTCGTCTGGCACAACGGGGCGCTCGACGGGTTCACGACCTACGCGGGGTTCATGCCCCAGCACGACCTCGGCCTGGTCGTGCTGACCAACATGAACCTGTACCCGTCGGGAGCGGGGCTGTGGACCTCCACGCTGAACCTCCTGCTGAACCAGCGCTTCGGGCTGAGCCCCGGGGCCGCGGACCAGGCGCTCATCGCCAGCGACAGCGAGCTCGCCACGCTCGCCGCCCTCGGCCGCCAGACCGTGACGGTGGACCTCAAGAAGGTCGAGCCCTTCCTGGGCTACTACGAGAAGGGCTGGAGCCTGGTCCGCGACCGCGGCACCCTCCAGCTGCTCATCGGTCCGCGCCGCCTGCCCCTGGCCGCGATGCCCGACGGCAGCTACGTGGTCACCGAAGGACTGCTTCCCGGCGCCCGGGTCGACCTGGCCGTCGAGAGCAGCGGCGTGCGCCACGTCGAGATCGTCGACTTCGAGACCGTCCGGCAGGTCAACGGCGTCGCGTGACGCGCCCCGACCCCTCGGCGCGGTGGGTCACACCCCCCTGGGGGTCGAGTCCACCGAGGTCCCGGCCGTCAGCCCGTCGTCCGGCGCACCGTCTCGAGCCCGACGATCTCGACGCGCGGCCTCCCGTCCGCAGCGCGGGTCAGCCTCACCCTCGTGGTGAGGAACGGGCCCTCGCTCACGACGTAGGTCCCGTCGGGCATGACCAGCAGCGGCCAGATGCGCGGGCCGATGCGCAGCGAGAGCTGCCGCCCCTCCTGGATGAGCGACCATCCGCACTCGTAGGAGCCGAGCCACGGGCCGACCGCCTTCCGGTCCACCGGACCCGCCTGCCCGCCGAGGCCGGTGACGATGTCGACGGCCCGCAGGCCCTTGGCGAGCATCGCCGTGGCCGCGCCGTCGTCGATGCCCGCCCGCAGCGTCAGGAGCACGTCGACGACGTACATGTCCCAGAGGATGCCCGTCGGCACCCCGGACATGGTGTTGAGGACGACCAGACCGAGGTCGTGGTCGGGCAGGAACATCGTCCACGTCAGGAAGCCGTCGATGTCGCCGTAGTGGGAGACCATCCGGGTGCCGTCCGTGAACGTGGTGTCCCACCACCCCATGCCGTAGCCGTAGGCGGCGGCCGCCGGGTGGTTCGCGTCGGCCACCGGCTCGACGACGTGGCGCCGCCAGGTCTCCGTGAGGTTGTGCTCGGAGATCACCGTGCGCCCGGTCACCGACCGCCCCCGACGCAGCTGCAACCGCGCCCAGGCCGCCATGTCGTCGAGGCTCGCGACCACCCGACCGGCCGGGGCGAACGCGCCGATCGGCACGAACGGCACCGCGACCGGCCGCATACGGAGGTCGACCCCGTGCCCGTCGGCATAGTCGTCGACGACGCCCCTCGGGTCGTCGAGCACCCGCGCCCCGGTCATCCCTGCGGGCTGCAGGACGCGTTCCTGCAGGGCCTTCGCGTATGCCGCCTCGAGGTCAGCGGGTGCGGTGCCGGTCGCCAGCAGCGGCAGATAGCCGCCGACCGCCTGCACCGTGTTGTTGTAGAAGAACTCCTGGTCGACCGCGGGGGCCGCACTGGGGAGGTTGACGACGGACTGCAGCAGCTGCGGCGCCGTGGGGTCGCCGAAGTGGAGCCCGGCCACCGTCGCGGGGTAGTCCCCCAGCCCCGACGCCATCCCGAGCAGGTCGCGCACCCGCAACGACCGGGTCAACGCGTCGGTGGGCGCCCGGAACGCCGGGTACGCGGCGACGACCTTCTGGTCCCAGCCGAGGACGCCCTGGTCGACGTAGGTCCCCACGAGGGCCGCGGTCATCGACTTCGTCACCGAGCCGACGCGGAACGCCGTCCGGTTCGTGACCGGCTTTCGGCCCTGGAGGCTGCGCACCCCGAACGTCCTCGTGTGCAGCACAGCGTCGGCGCTGACGACCGCCACGGCGGCGCCCACCATCCCGAACCGGTCGAACGCCGTCCCGATCGTCGTGTCGAAGCCCGCCCAGTCCGTCGGCGCGGCGCTCATCCCGGCGCTCATCTGGTCGTCCGGCGGACGGTCTCGGTGTCGGCGATCTCCAGGTGCGGCGTGCCGTCGGACTCCCGGGCCAGCGTGACGTGGACGCCCTGGAGGATGCCCTGCGTCGCGACGTAGGTGCCGTCGGCCATCGCCAGCAGGGGGAAGACGCGTGGCCGCAGGCGCAACGACAGGTCCCGCCCGTGGAGGGTCAACGACCAACCCGCCTCGTAGTGGCCGAGGTACGCGTCGACGGCCCGGGGGTCGACCTCACGGGTCAGGGCGCCCAGCTCGACCAGCGCCGCCATGGCCGCGAGGCCCTGCTCGACGGGCTTGAACCCGGCGGAGAGGTCGAGCCCCAGCTGCCGGGCGGCGAGGAGGCTGAGCACCTGGCCGGACCACTGCAGCCCGGTCGGGTTGGGGTTCATGTTGGTGAGCAGGACGACGCCCAGGTCGTGCTGGGGCAGGAAGGCGAGGTAGGAGGTGAAGCCGTCGATGCCGCCGGAGTGCGTCACCAAGCGCGCCCCGTCCGGGTAGTCGATGACGCTCCAGCCCAGGGCGTACTGGACCGTCAGGGCCAGGCCCGGCGTGCTCAGGGTGATGTGCGGCCTCCAGCACTCGGCGAGGTTGGCCGCGGAGACCACCTGGCCACCGGTCACCGAGCGGCCACGGCGCAGCTGCAGCCGAACGTACGCCGCCATGTCGGTCACCGTGGTCAGCGCCCCGCCGACGGGGGCGTAGCTGCCGACCGGTCCGTAGGGCAGCTCGACCGGTTGGGCCCGCAGGTCGAGGCCGTACCCGGTCGCGTAGTCGTCGACGACCCCGCGCGGGTCGTCCGCCATGACGGTGCTGGACATCTCCGCCGGCCGCCAGATCCGGTCCCGCAGGGCGTTCGCGTAGGCCGCCGTCAGGTCACCCGGAGCCACCCCGGTCGCCAGCAGCGGCACGTAGCCACCCACGGCGTACACGGTGTTGTTGTAGAAGTAGCTGGTGCCCGGAGGGTGCGCGACCGGCAGGTTGACCAGACTCCGCAGGAGCTGCTCCGCGGTGGGCTCGCCCTGGTGAACGTCGTTCGAGGGCGGCGCCTCGATCCCGGTGGCCATCCCGAGCAGGTCGCGCACCCGCAGCGACTCCGTGAGGGCGGGCGTGGGGGCCCGGAACGCCGGGTACGCCGTGACCACCCTCTGGTCCCAGGAGAGCACCCCTTGGTCGACGTAGGTCGCCACCAGCTCGGCCGTCATCGACTTCGTCGTCGAGGCCACGAGGAAGTGGGTGTCCGGGGTCACCGGCTTACGGCCCGTGAGGCTACGGACGCCGTAGGTCCTGGTGTGCAGCACCGCGTCCGCGCTCACGACCGCGACGGCGCCCCCGACAATGGTCAGCTGGTCGAACGCCGACCCCACCGACGTGTCGAACGCCGCCCAGTCCGTCGGCGGCGGCTTTCGCGGTGCGGCCGACGCGGAGGCTCCGGCCCCGCCGGCTGCCCCGGTCGCGACCGCGGTGGCGGCCAGCCCCCTCAACAGCGTCCGGCGGGACACTGCGTCAACCATCGAAGCTCCTTCGGGTCACCCTGTCAGCGCAGTACACCGCAGATCGTCGAGGCGCGGTGCCCTTTCCGCCGGAGGACCCCGGACGACGCCCTGACCGGTGACGGCCGACGCCGACCTAGGCCCAGGAGGAGCGCTCCCGGGTGGTCGGCACGTACCGGCTGTCCCACTGCACGAAGGGCCGCTCGAGCCGGTAGTGCAGGTCCGGTTGGCGCGCGAGCACGACGTAGCCGGCGTTCTCGGGGTTCTCCAGCGCCTCGAAGTACTCGACGCTCCAGTGGAACCACCGCATGCAGAACAGCCGCATCGTGAGGCCGTGGGTGACGACGACGAGGTTCTGGTCGGCCACCGTCTCGACGTCGAACGAGCGCCACAGCGACTCGAGGAACGTGCTGACCCGGTCGTAGACGTCTGATCCCGACTCGCCGTGGGTGAACCGGTAGTAGAAGTGCCCGTACTCGTCGCGCATCTTCTTCTGGGCGGCGATGTCGGCGGTGTCCTGGAAGTTCGCCCAGTCCTGCTCGCGCAGGCGCGGCTCGATGCGCACGTCCTCCAGCGGGACGCCCAGGTCGAGCGCCTCGATGGTCTGCCGCACCCGCACGTAGGGCGACCCGTACATCGTCACCGGCTCCCCCGCGAGGTATGCGCGCAGCTCGCGACCGGTGGCGGTCGCCTGCTCGACGCCCTGAGGGGTCAACGACAACGCGTGGTCGGGCACCGTCTCGTAGATCAGGTCGTCGAGGTTGCCCTGCGACTCGCCGTGGCGCACCAGGACGATGCGCTTCGGCCGGGCGGTGGGCGGGGGCAGCGGCGCCGACATCAGCCGACGGCCTTGGCGGCGGCGCGCCCGGCGACCCGCCCGGAGAACAGGCAGCCGCCGAGGAAGGTGCCCTCGAGGGACCGGTAGCCGTGCATGCCGCCGCCGCCGAAACCAGCGACCTCGCCCGCGGAGTACAGGCCGGGCAGAGGCGTGCCGCCGGGGCCGAGGACCCGGCCGCTGAGGTCGGTCTCGAGGCCCCCCAACGTCTTTCGGGTCACGACCGACAGGCGCACGGCGATGAGCGGACCGTGGGCGGGGTCGAGCAGCCGGTGCGGGGCGGCGGTGCGGATGAGCCGGTCGCCGAGGTAGCGGCGAGCGCCGTGGATGGCCGTCACCTGGGCGTCCTTGGCGAAGGGGTTGGCCATCTCGCGGTCGCGCTCGACGACCTGACGCTCGATGTCGTCGGGGTCGAGCGGGGCCTCGGGAGTCAGGGCGTTCATCCGCTCGACGAGGCCGTGGATGGTCGTGGCGGTGACGAAGTCCGCGCCGCGGTCGACGAAGTCCTGCACCGGCTTCGAGGCCCGGCCATGTCGCCGGCGGACGCGGCCGAGCACCTGGCGCACCGACTTCCCCGTCAGGTCGGGGTTCTGCTCGGAGCCGGAGAGGGCGATCTCCTTCTCGAGGATGCTCTGCGTGAGGACGAACCACGAGTGGTCGAACCCGCTGCGGCGCAGGTGTTCCAGGGTACCGAGCGTGTCGAAGCCGGGGAAGAGCGGGGCGGGCAGACGGCGCCCGGCGCCGTCGAACCACATCGACGACGGCCCGGGCAGGATGCGGATGCCGTGGCCGGGCCAGATGGGCGCCCAGTTGTGCAGCCCCTCGACGTAGTGCCACATGCGGTCGGCGTTGATGATGCTGGCACCGGCGTGGCGGGTGATGCCGAGCATCCGGCCGTCGACGTACTCCGGGACCCCGGTGACGAGGTGCTCGGGAGCGGCGCCGAGGCGAGCGGGCCACGCGGCGCGGACGAGGTCGTGGTTGCCGCCGATGCCGCCGGACGTGACGACGACGGCCTGCGCGGCCAGCTCGAAGTCGCCGACGCGCTCGCGGCTGGTGGCGTGGCCGCGCGCCTGCGTGGCTGGGGCAAGGACGCTGCCGCGGACCCCGGTCACCGTGCCGTCCTCGACGACGAGCTCGTCCACCTGGTGGCGGAAGGCGAAGCGCAGGCGGCCAGTTCGTTCGGCCTGGATCGCCTTGCGCAGGAACGGTTCCACGACGCCCGGGCCGGTGCCCCACGTCACGTGGAACCGCGGCACCGAGTTGCCATGACCGCCGGCGCGGCCGTCACCGCGCTCGGCCCAGCCCACGACGGGGAACCATCGCATGCCCATCTCGTGCAGCCACGCCCGCTTCTCGCCGGCCGCGAAGTCGACGTAGGCCCGGGCCCAGCGCCCGGGCCAGTGGTCCTCCGGGCGGTCGAACCCCGCGGTGCCCACCCAGTCCTGCCAGGCGAGCTCGACGGAGTCCTTGACGCGCATACGCCGCTGCTCCGGGGAGTCGACGAGGAAGAGCCCCCCGAACGACCAGAACGCCTGGCCGCCGAGGTCGGCCCGCGGCTGCTGCTCGACGACCACGACCTGCCGGCCGGCGTCGGTCAGCTCGGTCGCCGCCACGAGGCCGGCGAGACCGGCGCCGACGACGATCGCGTCAGCGTCGGTCACGAGCCGGTCCCCGTCGCCACGACCACGTCAGAGGCTCTCGAGCTGCTTGACCAGACCGGGCACACGGTCGAGGTAGCCGGGCTTCTCGAACCCGGCGATACCCGCGTTGCCGAGGATGACGTGGTCGGTGCCGATGGCGGCGAGCGCGCCGAAGCGGTCGACGAGCTGGTCGTCGCTCTCGGTCGCGAAGTCGGCCCGCGTCAGCACCGTCTTCTCGATGTCGGCGAAGTCACGCCCGACGTCGGCGCAGTGCCGTCGGATGACGTCGTACTTGGCCTTCACGGCCTCCGGGCCCATGTCGAAGATGTTGCAGGCGTCGGCGTACTGCGCCACCATCCGCAGCGTCTTCTTCTCCCCGCCGCCGCCGACGAGGATCTTCGGGTGGGGCGAGGAGACGGCTTGGGGCCGGTTCAGAGGACGCTCGAGCTGGTAGTGCTGCCCGTCGAACGCCGAGTCGTCGTCGCTCCACATCTGGTGAGCCAGGCGCAGCGTCTCCTCGAGCCGCTCGAAGCGCTCGGACGTGCCGGGGTAGGGCACGCCGAGGCCGCGGTGCTCCTCCTCGTTCCAGGCCGCACCGACCCCGAACCAGGCCCGGCCGCTCGACAGCACGTCGAGGGTGGTCACCGTCTTGATGAGCAGGCCCGGGTGCCGGTACGTGACCCCGGTGACCATGGTGCCGAGGGTGATCCGCTTCGTCACGCCCGCGGCATACGCGAGGGCGCTGTAGCCCTCGAGCATGTCGTTCTCCGGCGGGCCGACCATGGAGATCTGGAAGAAGTGGTCCATGACCCAGAGGCTGGCCATGCCCGCCTCGTCGGCGTCGCGCGCGACGCGCGCGAAAGTGGGTCCGATGCCCTCGGGGGCGTCGGGCCAGGTGAAGTTCGCGATCTGGAGCCCAAGTTTCATGTGTTAAAGGTATGCCGGTGACCTCGGCCGTGCCTGTGCGCCTCCCCGCCCTCCCGCGCGTGCCCTGGTGGGGGGTCCTCTCGGCCGTCGTGGCGCCCGTCGCGCTGACCGGCGGCTGGCTCTGGGCCGGGGGTGCGACGCGAGGCTTCGACCCGGTGCGCCAGACGATCAGCGACCTCGCCGCCGCCGACGCGCCGACCCACTGGGTGATGACGATCGCCTTGGTCGTGACCGGTCTGGCGCACCTCGTCACCGCGGTCGGTATGCGTCCGGCCGACGTCGCGGGGCGGGTGCTGCTCGGTGTGGGCGGGGTCGCGACGCTGCTGGTGGCGTGGATCCCCAACTCGGTGTCCGGTCACAACGTCGTGGGGCACATGATCGTCAGCTACGGGGCGTTCGCGATGCTGAGCGTGTGGCCGGCCGTCATCGCCGTGAACCGTCCGGATGCGCCGCTGGTGCTGCGGCGCCGGTTCGGGCAGGTCGTGGCGATCGTGCTCGGGGTGCTCGTGCTGCTGACGATCGCCGACATCGTCACAGGCGGTGCGACCCTCGGCCTGCGGGAGCGGCTGCTGGCGACCGCCCAGTCCCTCGCCCCCCTGGCCGTGGTCGCCGGCCTGGTCCTCGAGAAGGACCCCGCTTCGGCCACCGATCCCCCGCGTTCCTCCTTGTCGACCTGACCCACCCCTCGATTTTCTGCCCAATAGGAGCGCAGAGCACGGTTCTGGCCCGGGGTTACCGACAACAGGAGCGCAGCGCACGGCTTTCCGTGCGCTGCGCTCCTCATGTCCCAGCCGCGTGCGCTGCGCTCCTATTAGGCAGAAAGGGAGGGGAGGGAGGGGGAGGGAGGGGGGAGGCAAGCGGTAGGGCCGCCCTGGTGCCTCAGCCGCCGAGGCGCAGCTCGGGGAACTGGTCGTCGCGCCACTCGTTCTCCGGCGCGGTCGCACCACCAACGGCGAGGTCGTCCTCGCGGCCGCGCAGCTCCACCCGGCGGATCTTGCCGGAGATCGTCTTCGGCAGCTCGGCGAACTCGATGCGCCGCACCCGCTGCCACGGCGAGAGGTGCTCGCGCGCATACGTGAGGATCGACAGCGCCGTCTCCCGGGTCGGCTCGTGGCCGGGCGCGAGCACGATGTAGGCCTTGGGCACGGCCGCGCGCACCGCGTCGGGGGCCGGCACGACCGCCGCCTCCGCCACGGCCGGGTGCTCGATCAGCACCGACTCGAGCTCGAACGGGCTGATCTTGTAGTCGCTCGCCTTGAACACGTCGTCGGTGCGCCCCACGTAGGTGATGTAGCCCTCGGCGTCCACCGTCGCGACGTCGCCCGTGTGGTAGAAGCCGCCGGCCATCGCCTCGTCGTTGCGCGCCTGGTCACCCTGGTAGCCGGTCATCAGGGGCAGCGGACGGTCGGCGAGGTCGAGACAGATCTCGCCCTCCGCGGGCCCGTCCTCCGACGCGGAGACCCGTTCTCCCGTCACGGGATCCACCAGCACCACGGGCACGCCGGGCAGCGGGCGTCCCATCGAGCCGGGCTTGACGGGTGACCCCGGCGTGTTGCCGACCTGCGCCGTCGTCTCGGTCTGGCCGTAGCCGTCGCGCAGGGTCAGGCCCCACGCCCGCTTCACCTGCTCGATGACCTCGGGGTTGAGCGGCTCGCCCGCGCCGATGACCTCGCGCAGCGCGCCGGGACCACCCGACAGGTCGGCGTTGATGAGCATCCGCCACACGGTCGGCGGCGCGCACATGGACGTGACCTCGTTCTCCCGCAACACCTTCAGCAGGGCCGGCGGGTCGAAGCGCGTGTAGTTGTAGAGGAACACCGTCGCCTCGGCGTTCCACGGTGCGAAGAAGCACGACCACGCGTGCTTCGCCCACCCGGGCGACGAGATGTTGAGGTGTACGTCGCCCGGCTCGAGGCCGAGCCAGTACATCGTCGTCAGGTGCCCCACGGGGTAGGAGACCTGCGTGTGCTCCACGAGCTTCGGGCGGCTCGTCGTGCCGGACGTGAAGTAGAGCAGCAGCGGGTCACCGGGCGCGGTGCCGGGGTGCTCCGCCGGTGGCGGGTCGAGCCGGTATGCCGCGTCGAGGGACGCCCAGCCCTGGGGCGCCTCCGCGCCGCGCGTCACCGCGACCTTGACGTAGTCGCCCGGCACGTCGACGAAGGTAGCCGTGTCGGCGAGGTTGGCGATGACGAACCGCGCCCGGCCCCGGGCGATCCGGTCGCGCAGGTCGGCGGCCCCGACGGCCGTCGTCGTCGGCATGATGACGGCGCCGAGCTTGATGATCCCGAGCATGGACTCCCACAGCTCGACCTGGTTGCCGAGCATGACGATGACGGCGTCGCCCTTGCGGACGCCGTGCGCGGCCAGCCACGCGGCGACCTGGTCGGAGCGACGGGCCAGCTCGTCGAACGTCCACGACGAGGCGCCGCGACCCTCCGTGACGTCGGCCTCCTCGAGGATGACGAGGGCGGGCTTGTCGTTGCCGCGAGCGATGGCGTCGAACCAGTCGACCGCCCAGTTGAACCGGCCACCGACGTCGGGCCACCGGAAGCCCGATACGGCGGCGCGGTGGTCGCCACGCCAGGCCAGCAGCTCGTTACGCGCCGCGCGGAAGGCCTCCGTCGCCGCGGGCTGCGGCCCCGGCATACCGGCGGTCATGAGCGCACCTCGGGGTCCTCACCGTGCCGTTCCGGGCGGACGACGGTCTCGGCCACCGGGTCCGGACGGGTCGCGGGCCGCTCGACGGTCTCGCTGGACTCACCAGTGGTGCGCGAGACGATGCGCTCAGCCCGCTTGTTGGCGTCCTCGTCGATGAGGCGGTTGATGAGCTGCTGCACGCGGTCGCTGTGGGGGATGGCCCGGAACAGCTCGTTGGGGCTGTCGCCGGCCGACTCGATGCTGAGGGTGCCCGACCCGACCATGCGGTCGAGCATGCGGCGCTCGTAGCTGACGTCGGTGATCTTCGACAGGGTGATGTCCTTGCCGGTCTTGTTGACCATGCCCTGGCGCAGCATCACCCGGTGCGTCGTGATGACGTACCGCGTGGTGCGCCAACGGATGAACGGCACGATGACGAGCGGGATGCCCAGCAGCACGGCCACCCCGACGCTGATCCACTGGATCCAGTTGCCGGTGGAGTCGTCGGGGGTGATGTAGGCGATGTAGATGGCCGCCGCCGCGAGGATGATGCCGATGACCGTCGCGGGGACGACGACCTGCCAGTGGGGGTGCAGGTCGCGCTCGACCTTCTCGCCGCTCGTCAGGACGTTGTCGGGGAATCCCATGTCGCCACCTAGCCCTTGTCGCTGGGGAAGAGGGCGGTGAGCTCACGGATCGAGGAGACCGTGACCCCCGCCGCCGAGTAGTACGGGTCCGACGCCAAGACCTCGTCGACGCGCTCGCGCGACGTCGTGAAGACGACCATCGAGCCGGCGGCATCGTCGAACGACCCGGCGAGCAGCACCTCGCCGTCGGCGTGGAGCCTCGCGAGGATCCCGCGGTGTCGGGGCCGCAGCGGCAGCCGCTCGGCCTCCTCGGACCTGTCGGTGAAGGCGAGCTCGACGACGACCATGCGGCCACCGTATGCCGTGCACCCCCGGTTCGGCGCCCTGGCTCAGCCGCGACCGCCGACGGCCCCCCCGGCGCCACCCAGACCCCCGGCGCCGGTGCCGACCCGCGTGCCGGCGGGCGGCCCGCCCGTACCCCCCGTCAGACCGCGGACGTTGGCGGACCCGTTGGTCGGCAGCGCCGATGCGACGTCGGCGATGACGACCTGCTCACCGCTCGTGAGACCGGTGCGGACCTCGGCCAGGCCTCCTCCGACCGCCCCCACGGTGACGACCGTCGTGGTCGGGACGCCGTCCTTGAGGACGGTGACCCGGGTCGCGCCCGACGTCACCCCCGGAACGGCCGACACGGGCACGGTGAGCACCTTCGACACCGAGGCGGTGGTGATGGTCGTCGCGGCATAGGACCCGGTGGAGAGCGTCGTCGGGGTGTCAGGCAGCGTCACCGTGACGCCGTAGGTGACCGTCGAGGACGCGGCCCCCGTGGTCGCGTTGGGCAGCAGCGCGATCTGGGTGACCGAGCCCTTGAGGGCCCCGAGTCCCGGCGGGGTGACCGTCGCGGCCTGCCCCACCGCGATGGAGGGCAGCTTGGTGACGGGCACCGGCACGGTCACCGTTGCGGCGCCGGTGCCGACGATGGTGATGCCGGCGGACGAGGTCTCGGCCTGACCGGCGGTGAGGCCGATGGCGCCCACGACGCCGCCGATCGGGGCCGTGAGGGTGGAGGCGTCCAGGTTGGCCTGGGCCGCGGTGACCGCCTGCTCGGCGGCGGTGATCGCCGCCTGGTCGCTCAGCTCCTTGGCCTGCTGGGACGCCTCGCTCGTCGCCGTCGACGCGGCGCTCCCGCCCGACGCGCTGCTGCCGGCCGACCCGGAGGAGCTCTTCGCAGCCGACCCGGAGGAGCTCTTCGCGGCCGACCCACTGGAGCTGCTGGAGCTGCTGGAGCCGGTCGAGCCGGTCGAGCCGGTGGTGCCCGAGGTGCCGGTACGCGTGCTGCCCGTGCCGCTCGAGCCGCTCGAGCCGGCGGTGCCACCCGTGCCGGCCGTGCCGCCGGAGGTGCCGGCGGTGGCGGAGGTGGCGGCCTGCTTGGCCAGCTCCTGCTGGGCCGTGGTCAGGGCCGCGGCGTAGGAGGTGACGGCGGTCTGGGCGGTAGTGAGCGCCCCGGCCCAGGCCTGGAGCGCCGGGACGCACGCCGCGATCTCCTGCGGCGTGACGGCCGGGATGGTGGTCGGTGACGTGGTGGGCGAGGTCGTCGGGGACGTCGTCGTCGTGGGCGGCGTCGTGGACGTGGTGGTGGGAGACGTCGTCGTCGTCATGGTGGGCGGCGCGTCGCGAGGTCGTCGTGGTCGTGGGCGGAGTCGTGGAGGACGTCGTGGTGCTCGTGGGCGGTGTCGTGGAGGACGTCGTGGTGCTCGTGGGCGGCGTCGTCGTGGTGCCGGTGGGCGGCGTCGTCGTCGGCGACGTCGTCGCCGTGGTGGGTGAGGTCGTCGGCGACGTCGTGGTCGAGGCGGCGGGAGTGAGGTGTGGGGCGGCGGCGAGGACGGGCGCGCAGGCGATGGCCTCGGCGGCCGCGGCGGCCTTCATCGCGCCGACGGCCTGCTGCATGGCCTTCGGGTCGGGCAGGGTGACGGTGCTGGCGGTGCCCCCGGCGCTCCCCGTGCCGGCCCGTGACCCACCGGTCGAGCCGGTGGAGCCCGATCCCGTGGTCCCGGTGGCGCCAGCGGCCCCTGTGGACCCCGTGGACCCCGTGGACCCTGTCGACCCTGAGCTGCCGGTGGTCCCGCTGGCGGTACCCGTGCGGGCCGCCGCCGAAGCCCCGGACGACCCCGACGCGCTGGTCGACCCGGAGGTGCCCGATGCGCCGGACCCGGTTGCCCCCGAGGCCCCCGAGGCCCCCGAGGCCACAGAGGCACCGGAGCCGGTCGTCGTGGCCGTCTGGTCGGTCGTCAGCTGGGCCTGCGCCTGCAGCAGCGTGGCCTGGGCGTCCGTCAGGGCGGCCTGCAGCGGGGTCTGGTCCAGGGTCGCGAGCTGCTGCCCGGGCGTGACCGTGTCACCGACCTTGACGAGGACGCCGTTGACGGTGCCGCTCACCGGGAACGCGGCGGTCACCTGCGACACCCGGGCGACCGTGCCGGTGATCGTCAGCGTCTGCGCCACCGATCCCATCGAGGCCGAGGCGAGCCGGTACTGCGCCGACGGGTCGTTCTTGCCGACCTGGGCGTAGGCGACGTAGCCCCCGGCGCCGAGGACGACGACCGCCCCGGCCGTGACGGCGGCTCGACGGCGCCAGCGGCGGCGCTGCCGCGCGCTAGCCATTGGCGGACCCCGTGGCCGTGCCGGTGGCGGTGCCGTTGCCCCGGCCCCCGCCGCCCGTGCAGCTGCCGTTGGTCGCGGGCCGCAGCGAGATCGCCGTCGCCGCCACGGATCCCGTGTCGTCGGCCTTGCCCAGCGCCGTCGCGCACTCGCCGACGACGACGTCCGACGCGGCCGCGGACGCCTCCGTGAGGTAGGTCGTCGCCCCCGTCGTCGTCACCGTGACCGTCACCATCGTCCTGGCGGTCGCCGTCCCTGTCGTCCCGGTGGCCGCCGTCGCGCCGCCCGCCCCCCGGCCGGCCCGCATCTCCTCCTGCACGGTGAAGCTCGCGCCGTCGACCGCCGTCACCGTGCCGTTGACGGCGCCCCGCCCGAAGCCGTTGGCCCCGTTCGCCCCGTTGGCCCCCGCGGTGCCACCCGTCCGCGTCGGCGCTCCGGTCGGAGCGGCTCCCCCGCCACCCCCCGGAGCGCCGGCGAACCCACCGGCGCACTGGCCGTTCGTGGCCGGGCGCACCTGCACCGTCGCCGCGGTGACGGCCGTGGGTGCCGCCCCCGGAGTGGCGGTGGCCGACGACCCGGAGGCCGCCGGCTCCAGCACCGTCACACAGGTGCCCGTCTTGACGTCGGCCAGCGACCCGGCGACCTGCTTGGTGAAGGTCGTCGTCCCGCTCCACGACACCGCCGTCTGGTCGGTGCGCGTCTGCACCTGCATCGTCGAGCCGTTGACCGCGGCCACGAGGCCGGTCGTGCCGGGCACCCGCTGCCCCTGGCCCCCGCCCGCCCCGCCGCCGGCCGTGCCGGTGGGTGCCGGCGTGGCCGCGGCCACCGGCGGACTCGTCGTGGACGAACCCCCGCCACACGCGGCGAGGGACATGGCGACGAGCGCGGTGAGACCGGCATACGGCAGGGCCCGGAGCAGGCGGCCTCCGGACAGCGGGGCCGTGGGCGTGGCGGAGAACAGGGCGGTCATGTCATTCACTCCTGAGAGCGTCGATGGGGGCGAGCTGGGCGGCGCGCTTCGCGGGGTAGACCCCCGCGACGAGGCCGATGGCGAGGGAGACGACGAGCGCGCCGACCGCGGACACGGCCGAGATCGTGACGGGCTGGTTGATGAGGTTCGGCAGGACGGCGGCGCCGGCGTACCCGACGGCGAGGCCGAGCACCCCGCCGGTGAGGCCGAGCAGGCTGGCCTCGATCAGGAACTGGCGCAGGATGACCGACGGGGTGGCGCCGAGGGCCTTGCGCAGGCCGATCTCGCGCACCCGCTCGGCCACCGAGACGAGCATGATGTTCATGACGCCGATGCCGCCGACGAGCAGGGAGATGGCGGCGATCCCGGCGAGCAGCACCGTGAGCACGTGCTCGGTGCTCGTCGCGGTGTCGACCAGGGCCTGCTGGCTGCTCAGCGTGAAGTCGGCGTTGGTCGAGGTCACCCCGTGGCTCGTCAGGAGCGCGCTGTTCACCTCCTGGTATGCCGCGGACAGCGTCGACTGGTCGGACGCCTGGAGGTAGATCGTGCTGACCGCCTCCGGGTTGGTGCTCGTCGACACCCGCGTGGCGTAGGTCGTCGACGGGATGACCACCTGGTCGTCGAGGTTGGTGGACGAGCTGGTGCCCTGGGTGTCGAGGATGCCGATGACGGTGAAGGGCGTGTTGCTGATGGTCACGGTCTGGCCGACCGGGTTGCTCGTGAACAGCTCGCTCGCCGTCGTCGACCCGAGCACCGCCACCGGGTTGCCGGAGGCGAGGTCGGCGTCGGTGAAGAAGCGGCCCTCGACGACCGAGCGCGCGCGCACCGGGAGCCACGACGGCGTCGTCCCGACCACCGACGAGGTCCACGTCTGGCTGCCCGCGGCCAGCGACTGGCTCGACGTGGAGGCCGGGGCCACCGCGGCGACGTCGGGGGCGATCGTCGGGTTGGCCAGCATCTGCGCGTCGGCGGAGGTCAGCGTCGTGGCCGAGCCCTGACCGCCCCGGAAGCCGGTCGTGCCGGTCGTGCTGCCGGGGGTGACGACGAGCAGGTTGGACCCGAGGGCGTTGATGGCGCTCGCGACCTTCTGCTGGGCGCCCTGGCCGAGGCCGACCGTGAGCATGACGGCCGCGATGCCGATGAGGATCCCCAGCATGGTGAGGATCGAGCGCATCCGGCGGGCGAGGATCGCCTCGAACGCGGTGCGCAGCGTGTCGCCCCAGGTCACGGCTGCTCCTCCAGCGGGGCGTGGTTCCACAGCGGCCGGCGTCCGGTGGCGGCGACCGCGTCGTCGCGGGAGACCTCCTGGGCGACCTCGTGTCGGGAGGCCACCGCCTCCTCGCGGGACGCCGCAGCCTCGTCGCGGGAGGCGTCGGACTCGTCGCGCGAGTGGAAGAGGTGCCCGTCACGGATGAGGACCGTGCGGGCGGCCTGCTCGGCGACGTCCTGCTCGTGGGTGATGAGGACGACGGTGCGCCCCTGCTCGTGCAGGTCGCGGAAGAGGGACAGCACATCGAGCGTGGAGACGGTGTCGAGGTTGCCGGTCGGCTCGTCGGCGAGGATGAGGTCGGGGTCGGTCACCAACGCCCGGGCCACCGAGACGCGCTGTTGCTGCCCACCGGACAGCTCGCCCGGGCGGTGGTCCAGCCGGTCGCCGAGACCGACGCGGCCCAGGGCCTCCTCGGCCCGGCGCCGGCGCTCGGCCCGGGGCACCCCGGCATACACGAGGGGCAGCTCGACGTTGCGCGCGGCGGTGAGGGTCGGCAGGAGGTTGAACTGCTGGAACACGAACCCGATCCGGCGGTTGCGCACCTCGGCGAGGTCCTCCTCGTCCATGCCGCTGACGTCGACGCCGGCGAGGCGGTAGGTGCCCGCGCTCGGGGTGTCGAGGCAGCCGAGGATGTGCATGAGGGTCGACTTGCCGGAGCCGGACGGGCCCATGATCGCTACGTAGTCGCCCTCGGGGACGACGAGGTCGATGCCCCGTAGCGCCTCCACCTCGAGGGAGCCCGTCGCGTACGTCTTGCGCACCTGGTGCAGCTCGAGGATCGGGGCGGGCTCCCCGGCCGGGGCCTCGGTCCGTATGCCGCTCGGCTCACCGGCGAGCTCATCGAACGTGACGACGGTCATCCCTTGCCCCCCGGCGCGGCGGGCGCACCCTGCTGGCCCTGCTGGCCGGCGCCGCCCTGCTGACCGCCGCCGAAGCCGCCGCCGCCGCCGAACCCGCCGTAGCCGTTCGCGCCGCCACCCGTGCCCCCGGTGCGTCCCGTGCCGGTACCGCCGGTGCCGGTGCCCGTGCGGCCGGTGCCACCGGTGCGGGCGGCCACGACGACCTCGTCGCCGGCGGCGATGCCCTGGGTGATCTGGGTCGTTGCGCCGTAGACGGTGCCAACCGTGACGGGCGTGGAGACCTGGGCGCCGTCCTTCATCTGGTAGACGACGGTCTGCCCGCCCTCCTCGTGGATCGCGGCCGTCGGCACCGTCAGCACGTCGGGGACCTGCTTGTAGGTGATGAGCACGGCCGCGGAGGTCCCGGCGTACAGGCCCGTCGGGCTGCCGGTGACGGCGATGGTGACGGGGAAGGTCGAGGTGCCGCCGCTCGTCGTGCCGATGACCCCGACCGTGGACACCGTGCCGAAGATCGGCTGGGTCGCGTCGGTGGGGGTGATGGTGACCTGCAGGCCGCTCTTGAGCTTGACGAGGTCGGCGGCGCCCACAGTGGCGTTGACGACCCAGGCGTTGGTGGAGATGACGACGAACTGGGCCGACGACGCCGAGGACGCGCTGCTGCTGCCCGCGGCCGACCCGGCCGAGCCACCCGAGCCACCGGACCCGGAACCGCCGGCCGAGCCACCCGAGCCACCCGAGGAGCCGGAGCTGCCCGAGCTCGACGTGCCGCCGCTCACGGTGTCACCGACGGTGACGGTGACCGCCGCGACCGTGCCGCCGATCGTCGAGGTCAGGGTGGCCTGGTCGAGGGCCTGCTGCGCGGACGTGACCTTGGTCTGCGCCGAGGTCACCGAGGCGTTGGCCGACGCGATCTGCTGCGCGTTGTTGGCGGTCGTGGCCGCCGTGAGCTGGGCCTGGGCGGCGGTCAGCTGCTGCTGGGCCAGGGTCAGCGCGGCGGTCAAGGTGGTGGCGTCGATGGCGCCGAGCGGCTGCCCGGCCGTCACCGTGTCGCCGACCTTGACGTCGACCGCTGTGACCTTGCCGGCCTGCGCGAACTTGAGGTTGGCCTGGGTGGCGGGCTGGATCGTGCCGGTGGCCGACACCGTCTCCTTGACGGTCTCGGTCGAGGCGGCGACGAGCTGGGTGGTCACCGTCGCGGCCGATGCGGTGGACGCACCCCGGTGGGTCCACCACCAGCCGCCGCCGGCGAGCGCCGCGACGAGGACGACCGCCAGCGCGACGACACCCGAGCGTCGACGCGTACGCCGTCGTCCCTGATCTGCACGAGCCATGTGCACCGACTCCACCCGCTTCCCCGCCGTCCCCAGCCGTCATCGCTGTGAGCGACCGGGGTCCGGCCCACTCTGTGACGTCCCGACGCTAGGAAGGGGGTCTGGGCGAACGGTCTCGCGACCCTGTGGTCACCCTGTGAGACCCGCATGCGCACTGCGCTGTTGCATCTATCATGGATGCAACATGACGACCTCCCTCTCCGCCGCTGACCGCGTCTACGCCCAGGTCAAGCAGGACATCCTCGACGGCGTGCTGCGCGGGGGCGTCTTCGTCACCGAGGGCGGCCTGGCCGCCGAGACCGGCGTCTCCCGCACCCCCGTGCGCGAGGCACTGCTCCGCCTCGAGGGCGAGGGCCTCGTGCGCCTGTACCCGAAGAAGGGCGCGCTCGTCGCGCCGCCCACCGCCGACGAGGCCCGCGACGTGCTGGAGGCGCGCGTGGTCATCGAGGAGTGGGCGGCCCGCACGGTCTGGCCGCACCGGGAGGCCATCGTCTCCGACCTCGCGGCCGAGCTCGAAGCGATGCGGGCCACCCAGCAGTCCGGCGACATCGCTCGGCTCGTCGAGCACGACCGGCGCTTCCACGAGATCCTCGTCGCCGCTGCCGGCAACGCCGTGCTCACGCGGACCTACCAGGGCCTGCGCGACCGGCAGCTCACCATCGTCGCGGCCCAGATGCGCCGCTCCACCGACCGCATCGAGCATGCCGTCCGCGGGCATACCGAGCTGCTGTCGCTGCTGCGCACGGGCACGGTCGAGTCCTTCGTGCGCGCGACCCGCCGCCACGTCGAGGACGCCATGGCCGCCCAGCCGGTGGCCCGATGAGCACCCAGCCCGGCGCACTGCGCCACACCATCGGGGGTCGTCGCGCGTATGCCGTGTGGGGCGCGGCCGTCTCCGTCTACGTCCTCGCCGTCTTCCACCGCACGTCGCTCGGCGTCGCCGGGCTGCTCGCGGCCGACCGGTTCCACATCACCGGCACCCAGCTGGCGACCTTCACCGTGCTCCAGCTGCTCGTCTACGCCGCGATGCAGGTGCCCGTCGGCGTGCTGCTCGACCGCTTCGGCTCGCGCCGGCTCATCCTCACCGGCCTCGCCCTGATGACCCTCGGGCAGCTCGTGTTCGGGCTGGCCACGTCGTTCGAGACCGGGATCGCCGCCCGCGTGCTCGTCGGGGCGGGCGACGCCATGGTCTTCGTCAGCGTCATCCGGGTCGTCGTCCTGTGGTTCCCCGTGCGCCGTGCGCCGCTGTTCACCCAGCTCAGCGGCCAGGTGGGCCAGCTGGGCGCGATCGGAGCGTCGTTCCCGCTGTCCGCGGCGCTGCACGGGGTGGGCTGGACGCCCACGTTCCTCGTCGCCTCGTCGCTCGGGGCCCTGCTGTTCGTCGCCGTGCTCGCCCTGCTCAAGGACTCGCCGTACGCCCGCACCGAGCAGGAGCGCATCCGGGTGCGAGCGCTGGCCGACACGCTGCGCGCCACCTGGGGCAGCCCGGGCACGCACCTCGGGCTGTGGTCGCACTTCACCAGCCAGTTCGGCATGACGGTGTTCACGCTGCTGTGGGGCTTCCCCTTCCTCGTGCGCGGTCAGGGGCTCAGCGAGAGCGCGGCGAGCGGGCTGCTGGTGCTCATGACGGCCACCCAGATCGTCGTCGCGCCGGTGCTCGGCACCCTCGCCGGCCGCTACCCCTACCGGCGGTCGACGTTCGTGCTCGGGATCGTCGTCGCCATCGCGGCGGTCTGGGCGGTCGTGCTGCTGTGGCCCGGTCACGCGCCGATGCCGCTGCTCGTGACCATGGTCATGGTGACCGCGCTCGGCGTCCCGGCCTCGATGGTCGGCTTCGACCTCGCCCGCTCGTTCAACCCGGCCGACCGGATGGGCAGCGCGCTCGGCGTCGTCAACGTCGGCGGCTTCACCGCGTCGCTGGCGGCGATGGCCCTCATCGGGTTCGTCCTCGACCGGGTCACGCCGGGCGGGCCGGCGGCCTACACGACCGACGGCTTCCGCATCGCCATGGCGGTGCAGTTCCCGTTCTGGGCGCTCGGCGGGTTCCAGATCTGGCGCTACCGCCGCAAGTCGCTCGGGATGCTGCGCGACCACCACCCCGACGCCCTCCAGGCGCTGCGCGACGGCGAGTCGGCGCTGCCCGGTATCTCGGCGCCGAGCCGCTGACGGCGCTGAGCCGCCGAGGGTGTTGCGCGACCCACCGACCGTGTTGGCTAGCGTGCCGCCCATGACCGACGAGGCCGCCGACCGCACCGCCATCGAGGCCGTCATCACGGCGTTCTTCGCGGCCTTCACGTCCGACGGCGACACGAGCGCCGACCCCGACCGCTGGGCCCGGCTCAAGGACCTGTTCCTGCCGGAGGCGGTCGTCGTGCGCACCTGCGGGCTCACCCCGGCGGTCTACGACGTCGAGGGGTTCATCGCCCCGCGCCGCGCCCTGCTCACCGACGGCGGCCTCACCGACTTCCGCGAGTGGGTGCTCACCGGCCGCCTCGACCTCTTCGGCGACATCGCGGCGTGGTTCGGCGGCTACGCCAAGGCCGGCGTGCAGCACGGTGAACCCGTGCGCGGCCGGGGCATGAAGTCGGTCCAGCTCGTCCGCACCGACGGCGGCTGGCGCATCGGCGCCGCAGCGTGGGACGACGAGCGGCCGGGGGTCCCCTTCCCCGGCTGACCGCCGGGTGACCCCACCGCTCGCACAGAGTGCCCCCTGGTGGCGCGGCGAAGTGGGGGGTCCTCGCCGCGCCCGCGGCCCGGGTCACAACGAACACGACCCACCGCGACCGACGGGGCGTGCAGGGGGGTCTGCCCTCGTCGGCGTCGCAGAGCATACGGGCGCGGGCTGCTCCTGACCTGCGAGTGGCGACGACACGCGGGGACCGATCTCGCCGGGCCGTCAGCGGGGGCACAATGCCCGCCATGGACGCAGAGACCTGGGACCGCCGGTATGCCGGGACGCCCCTCGTGTGGTCGGCCGGCCCCAACGCCGCGGTGGCGAGCGAGTGCGCGGACCTACCGCCCGGGACGGCGCTCGACCTCGGGTCGGGCGAGGGGCGCAACGCCCTCTGGCTCGCGGAGCGGGGGTGGCGGGTCACCGCCGTGGACTTCTCCACGGTCGCTACCCAGCGGGCCGCCGACCTCGCCGGCGAGCGCCTCGGCGAGCACGCCGACCGCCTCACCGCGGTGGCCGCCGACCTCGGCGCGTGGCAGCCGGATGCGCCGGTGGACCTCGTCGTCCTCGCCTACCTCCAGGTGCTCGCGGGGCTGCGACGGCAGGTGCACCGCACGGCCGCCGCCGCCCTCGCCCCCGGCGGCACCTTCCTGCTCGTCGCGCACCACCTCGACAACCTCGAACAGGGCGTCGGCGGCCCGCAGGACCCCGACGTGCTCTTCACCCATGAGGACGTGCGGGCCGACCTCGACGGCACCGGGCTCGTCCTCGACCGCGCCGAGCGGGTCGAACGGGTCGTCGCGGCCGAGGGGGCGGGACACGGCGCGGGGGGATCTGGGGGGCCCGCGCGGCCCGCGCTCGACGTGCTCGTGCGCGCCCACCGCCGGCAGGCCTGAGCACCGGTATGCCGCCGGTCCCCTCCGCCCCGCCGGTGCGGGGCGTCCTGTTCGACTTCCACCACACGCTGGTCCACGTCGGCGACCCCGCCGACTGGCTGAGGGCGGCGTGGGCCCGCGCCGGCCGGACCGGCGCCCCCGAGGACGCGTTCGGCGCGGACCACGCCGAGGCCGTCGAGACCCTCGACCACATCTGGGACCACGCCCGCGACATCGACCCCGACAACGACCGTGACCTGTCGTCGCGCCGGCACCGCGAGGTCTGGGACGCCATGGTCACCCGGGTCCCGGGCGCCGACACCGGGCTCGCCGCCGCGCTCTACGCGACGATGCCCGACAGCTGGCAGGCCTACGACGACGCCGTGCCGGTGCTGCAGGCCCTCCGGGGCGCGGGGCTTCGCACGGCCATGCTGTCCAACGTCGGTTACGACCTCACCCCCGTCGCCGAGCGCACCGGGATCGCGCCCCTGCTGGACGCCATGGTCATGTCGCAGGCGCTCGGTGTGGTCAAGCCCGACCCGCGCATCTTCCGGGCCGCCCTCGACGCGATGGGCCTGCCGGCCGGCGACGTGCTCATGGTCGGTGACGCCTGGCGCGACGACGCCGCCGCGGCCGCCCTGGGGATGCGCACCCTCCTCCTGCCGCGCACGGACGGTCCGGTGCACGGCCTCGAGCTGGTCCTGCGGATCGCCGGAGTCAGCCCAGGCTGACCGTCGGCCCCGACCAACGGGCCCGCAGCCACCGGTCGTGGCTCGTGACGACGACGGTGCCGCCCGCTGCGCCCAGCGCCTCCTCGAGCTCCACGGCCAGCGCCGGTGAGACGTGGTTGGTCGGCTCGTCGAGGAGCAGCAGGTCGGGCCCGACCACGAGCACGACGGCCAGGGCCAGGCGCCGCTGCTGGCCGACGCTCAGCGACCCGACGGGCTTGCCCAGCTCACGGGGGTGGAGCAGCCCCAGCTCGCCGAGGGGCGGAACGTCACGCCCGCCGGCGGCCGACGCATACACCTCGTGGGCCGTGCGCCGGAGGTCCCCGAGCTCGGGGTCCTGCGGCAGGTAGCCGACCCGCCGCGCGCTGACCTGCACGTCGCCGCGCGCCGGGGCGAGCACGCCCGCGAGCACCGCCAGCAGGCTCGACTTGCCGCTGCCGTTGGGCCCCGTGACGAGGAGGTGCTCGCCCGGCCCGACGGTCAGCCGCTCCACCCGCACGCGCCCCGGCACCTCGAGGTCACGCACGCATACCGACCCGTCGCCCGCAGAGAAGCCTGCGGTCAGCGGGGCGGTGAAGTGGAGCGGGCGGGGCGGCTTCGGCACGAGGTTCTGCTCCACGTCGTCGAGCCGGCGTTCGACGTCGCGCACCCGCCGCGCGACGGACCGCTGCACCGTCCCCGTCTTGGCGTCGTACGCCATCGTGTCGCCGTCCCGCGGAGCCCGCCCCGGTGCAACCCGCCGGGCCGTCGTGCTCGCGATCCGACGCAGGGTGTCGAGCTCCTGCCGCTGGGCGAGGAACGCCTCCTCCCAGCGCCGCCGCGACGCGCGCTTCACGCCGAGGTAGGCCGTGAAGCCGCCGGAGTAGCGCCGGCCACCCTGGCCGTCGACACCGAACCAGGACGGGTCGAGGTCGACGACGACGTGGGCGACCCGGTCGAGGAAGACCCGGTCGTGGCTGGCCACGACGACGACGCCCGGGCAGGTGGAGAGGTAGTCCTCGACGAACGTCAGGGCCGTGTCGTCGAGGTGGTTGGTGGGCTCGTCGAGCAGCACGGCGTCAGGGCGGCGGGTGACGACCGCCGCCAGGGCGAGCCGGGTGCGTTCTCCGCCGGAGAGCGCGGCCACCGGACGGTCGCGGTCCAGCGCCCCCAGACCGAGGTGGGCGGCGGCGAGCTCGGCGCGGCGGTCGGCGTCCCAGGCGTCGTGGTGCTCGGCCCAGGCCAGCGAATGCGCATACGCCTCGGCGCGCTCGACGGCCTCGTGCTCGCTGCCCCGCCCGAGGCCGGCGGCGAGCCGCTCGAGCCGGGCCACGGCGTCGTGCAGCGGCGCGAGCACCTCGTGGAGCACGTCGCCGACGGTCGCACCGGCGGCGAAGGTCGGCGTCTGGCCGAGGTGGGCGAGGTCGGCCGGCGCGACCACCGAACCGGTGTCGGGGCGGTCGACGCCGGCGAGCACCCGGAGCAGCGTCGACTTCCCGGAGCCGTTCTCGCCGACCAGCCCGACGGGGTGCCCGGGGTTGGCGACGAGGTCGACGCCGTCGAGGACGACGCGGTCGCCGAAGGCCCGCCTGACGTCGGTGGCGACGAGTGGCGTGAGCCCGGTCGATGGTGGCGAGGAGGACGGAGGCCCGGGCGGGAGGGGTGCGGTCATCGAGGGGTCCTTCGGTGGAGAGCGGGCCCGCCGGGCACGGAAGTGGCCACGGGCGCGGGTCGACGACGGCTCAGATCCACATGATGAGCACCATCCTCGGCGCCACCGACAGCGCAACGCCAGGCGTTTTCCCGCCGGTGGTGCGCAGCCGGGCGCGCACCGCGCTGCCGAGCGCCGCGCGGCAGTGTGAGGATGGGCGGGTGCTCGACATCCCGCTGGCCCAGCAGCTGCAGGCCGCCGGCCTCTCCTGGGAGCCCGCCGCCGGCGACCGCTTCGTGCTGCCGATCGAGTCGATGGCCGAGGAGGTCTTCATCCTCAGCAACGTCATCGCCGACATCCACCAGTTCGAGGGCGGCAACGTCATCGGGTTCAACGGCACCACCGAGTGGGCGCTCGACAGTGTCGAGCAGGACGAGGTCGTCTGGCTGCCGCGCGAGGACCAGCTGCGCGACCTCCTCGGACCGGCGTTCGTCCAGCTCGAGCAGGTGCCCGGCGGGTATGCCGTGACGGCCACCGCCCGCGGCGGCGTCGACCAGCGCTACGTCGACATCGACGCCGAACGCGCCTACGCCCGCGCAGTGCTCGCCCGGCTCGACGGCCCCACCTCCGGACGCTAGGCCGCATACCGAGCCAGCGCTGCGGCTCGGTCGGGCCCAGGGTCCTTCAGGAGTCGGCGGACTGACGACCGATCGGCGGAACGCGCAGGGACATCTATGCGCGTTGTGCCATCTCGTCAGCCATCTGACGGTAGGAGCACGACGCCTTGGCTAGGAGCCGTCGGGGCGGGCGAGCGCGATGGCGTCGCGCAGCGAGCCGTTGGCCGCCGCCGACGCGACCCCGGCCGCCGGGTCGACGGCGGTGGCCTGCTGGGCCAGGGCCCGGTCCATCGTCGCCATGCTCTCCTGAGACAGCACCCACCCGAGCGGCGCGGACACCGACGGGAAGGTCGACTGCCGCACCACGACAACGGGTTTCGGGCGCCAGCCGTCGATCTGGGTGACAAGGTCGGCGGCCGGCGGCGTCGACGGCCCGAAGAGGCTGCCCGCCGCGATGAGCCGGGCGCTGTTGCGCAGGAGGGCTGGGGTGTCGACGAGTGCCGCCTTGGCCCGTCCCGTCGTCGTCGACGGCACGAGCAGCTCCGACGTCGGGGCCGGCGGGTCGACGACGAGGTCGCCCCCGGTCCCGTTGTCGAAGTACATGACCACCGGAACGATGAGGTCGACCGGCGCCGCCGACCCCCCGGACGCACCGGACCCGCCGGCCCCCGCCAGCGCCGCGGAGTTGAGCCGCTGCACCTCGCTCAGCCACGACGGGGCGAGGTCGACGACCGTGCCGAGGCCCGAGTTCTCGACGTAGCCGCCGTCGACGAGCTGCTGTTCGGCCTGGCCGACGCACGGCCCGGCCACCCCCGACGGCGTGACGAACGGGAAGCGGGACGCGAGCATCGTGCCCGTCGCTGCGGTGAGCGGGCCGAGGCAGTGGTCGGTGGTGGCCGCCGTCCCCGCCGCGCCCGCCCCGAGCGCGGCGAACAGGTCGATGGTGTGCCCGGCCGGCGTCTGCGCGAAGTCGCAGGTGGACTGGTCACCGGCTCCGAGCGCGACCTGGCTCACCCACATCCGGCAGCCGTCCGCGACCCGGGTCGAGTTGAGGATGAGGTCGCCGGTCACGGCGGTCGCCCCCGACGTCGCGTCCGCCGGCAGGAAGGGCACCGCGAGCCCCGACGTGCGCTCCCAGGAGGTCTCCATCAGCCCCGCCCGGTCCAGCCACGTCAGCCCCGCTGGGTCGCGGCCGGCCACGAAGGCGGGGGACCCGAAGAACGGCACGCCCGTGGCGCTGTAGGCCGTGTCCCGCACGAAGAGGCCGCTCGTCGCCGCCCCCAGGGCGTCCGGGGTGGCCATCGCGTATGCCGCGTCACGCGCCAGACCCGAGCCGGCGAACCGCGCGACGGTCAGACCCACCGCCCCTCCACTCGCGCCGCCGCCGAACAGCCCCCGGGCGCAACGGTTCCCGGTCTGCGGCGCCGACCAGTCGACGTGGTCGCCCTGGGCCACCGCGGCGCCCCGGAAGAGGTCGAGCCCGGCGGTCGTCCAGTAGGCCGCGCGGATCCCGCCGCCCTCCGCCCCGAAGAGGAACATCGGCCGCAGCCGGTAGGACGTGCCGCCCGCCGTGACGACGTGACCGCACCCCTGGGTGGCCGCCGACCACAGCCTCACGGCGTCCGTCATGGTGGGCCGGGACGTCGCGGCCACCGGGGTCCCCGCCCCGGTCTCGAGCCCCCGGACACCGTGGATGTCGACATCGCTGCCGATCCCCGTCGTGGCCGCGACGGTCAGCAGCAGCAGGCCGGTCACCGGCAGCGAGCGCAGTCGAAGTCCCTTGAACCAGAAGATCTCCGGTGCCTTCTGGTCCTGCACGAGCACGACGCTGCCGCCGACGACGAGCGCCGCGGCGAGCAGCGCCAGCAGCGACGTGGCGATGACTCCCAGCCCCGACCCGAACGCCTGGGCGAACCGCCCGACGACGAAGAACAGCGCGATGCCCAGGGTGAGCAGGGCCAGCCGCAGCCACAGGTTGCCCGAGATGGTCACGGTCGGGGTCATGGCCGCCTTGAACCGCGTCCACAACGACCACCCGCCGGGCTCCTGATCCGGCTGCCCCAGGGCGTCGTCCGTGACCAGGTCGCCCGCCCCCCGCGCGACGAACCACGCGAGGACGACGAACGCCGCGCCGACGACGACCGGCCCGACGGCGCGCCAGGTCCCGCCCAGGTCGACGGCGGCGAGCGCGAGCACGGCGGTGAAGGAGCGCAGCAGGCCGAGGGCGGCGATGACGATGGCGACGGCGGCCAGCACGTCACCGGTGACGACGGCCTTGACCTTCTCGTCGTCCGACGGCACGCGGTGCGGCTTGACGACGAAGTGGCCGGCGGTCCACCCGCCGGGCGCCACCGACAGCCGCCACCGGACGAGCAGTGAGGCGAGGATGATGACGAGCGGCACGGCCAGGAAGGCGACGAGCCGCACCGGCTGCAGCCCCGGCATCCTCCACGGCAGCCCTCCGCCCTGCGCGTAGACGACGACCATCGCCACGAGCACCACGCCGGGCACGATGAACCCGAGCCGCAGGTCGGCGGGCTCCTCGGCCCCCACCGTGGCCGCCGTGCGCTGCCACAGGCTGCCGGACCGCAGCCGGCCGAGCACGAGCACCCCGGCCGTGACGACTGCCACGACGACCACGGCGGCCAAGCCGTGGACGAGTCCGGTGCCGTCCTCCACCCAGCGCCGCTGCACGTCCGGCAGCTGGTCGAGCAGGTCGGACCCCGCGGGCACGCTGAGCAGCCCGATGGGCAGGATCGCGAGCACCCCGAACCGCTGCTTGTAGACGGCGAGTGCCCATCCGGCGATCTGGGCCCGCGCGTCGTGCTTCAGCAGGCGCCGCACGACCAGGACCACCAGCACGAGGACGGCCAGCCACTTCGCCGTCGTCAACACGCTGGTCACGACCCCGAGCCCCTCGGCCGCGCCCCCGCTCGAGTGCGTCGCGGCGAGGGCCGCCAGGTCCTCGGCGACGTCGATGGCGGCCAGCCAGCGCAGCGTGCGCGCCAGGGGCGACTCCTCCGGCGGCAGCCAGCTGGCCACGAGGAGGCCGTAGACGGCGATGAAGGCCAGGTCGAGCACGACGTAGGCGAGCAGCCACGCTGAGCGCTGGTCGGTGTAACCGACGAACCGGGCGGTCCAGCCGTCCGACCCGACGGTCAGCGCGTGGCCGGGGCCCATGAGGGTGGAGAACGCCCAGGCCCGGCCGTTCGCGTCGAGGACCTGGCCCGACAACCGGCTCAGCTCGCCCATCGCGACGAGCAGCGCCAGAACGACGCTGACGGTGATCCCCTTGGCGACACCCATGCGCGGTGTGGTGGTCATCGCTGCCTCCCGTCGTGCCCCATCGAAGCAGGAGCGCGGATCCGGCGGCGGTGATACCCGCCGGTATGCCGGGTCAGCCCCGCTTCGGGGGCCGCGGCAGGAAGTAGCTGGTGCGCTGCTGGTACTCGGGGTAGCCCGGCCGCTTCGACATCTCCTTCTCCAGCAGGCGCGCGCCCGTGGCGAAGACGAGGAAGTAGGTCATGACGACGGGCGACAGGATCGTCAGCACTCCCGGCCACGCGCTGGCGGCGATGACGAACAGGCCCCACCAGACGCTGGAGTCACCGAAGTAGTTGGGGTGCCGGGTCCACGACCACAGGCCGCGGTCCATGACCTTGCCCTTGTTGGCGGCGTCGGCCTTGAAGCTCTTGAGCTGCGCGTCGCCGACGGACTCGAACGTCACGCCGAGCAGCCAGAGCAGGGCGCCGATGACGGCAACGGGCCACAAGCCTGGGCCGGCCGCGGCGCTCACCTGCAGGGGCAGCGACACGAACCAGACGGACAGGCCCTGCACGAGGTAGACCTTGCGGACGGCGACGAGGAACGGGTCGCCCTTCTGGTCCTTGAGCATCGCGTCGTAGCGCGGGTCCTCACCCTTGCCGCGGTTGCGGGTATGCATGTGACGCGCCAGGCGCCCGCCCCAGACCGCGACGAGCACGACCAGGAGCAGGCGTCGCCAGAGCGGCCCCGACCCGGCGGCCGCGGCGACCACGGCGACGACGATGAACCCGAGTCCCCAGGCCGTGTCGACGACGCTGACCCGGCCCTCCCGGCGCCCGATGAGGGCTGTCACCGTCATGAGCACAGCCACCGCCAGCAGCGAGAGTCCGCTGACGAGCACGAAGCTGCTGAGGGAGAAGCCAGGTTCGGTCAGGACCACTCGGGGAGCCTAACCGCGGGCAGCGCCGAGGTGCCGTCCGGGTGCGGGCGCACCGAGAGGATCTGGTCGACGCCCATCCGGCCGTCGCGGAACGCCATCGAGCCCCCGACGAGGTAGAGCCGCCACACGCGGGCGACCTCCTCGCCGACGAGCGCGACCGCGGTGTCCCAGTTGCTCTCGAACGTGTCGTACCAGGCGTCGACGGTGCGCACGTAGTGCTCGCGCATGGCGTGCACGTCGCGCACCTCGAGCCCGCCGTCCTCGATGAGGGCGACCGTCTCGCCCACCGGGCGCATGTGCATGTCGGGGGCGATGAACGACTCGATGAACGGGCCGCCGCCGGGGAACCGGCCACGCCGCGACATCTGCTGCACGAGCACGCGGCCCCCGGGGACGACGTTGTCGCGCAGCGCCTTCACGTAGGTGCCGTAGTTCTTCTGCCCGACGTGCTCGCCCATCTCGAGCGAGGCCACGGCGTCGAACGGCCCGCCGGTGATCTCGCGGTAGTCCTGCAGCCGGATCTCGACGCGGTCCTGCAGGCCGCGCTCGGCGATACGCGCGTCGATGAAGCGCTTCTGCTCGGCGGCGATGGTCACGCCGGTGACCTGCGCCCCGAAGTGCTCCGCGGCATACAGGCTGAGGGAGCCCCAGCCGCAGCCGATGTCGAGGAACCGCATGGGCTCGCTCGACGCCCGGTCGAGGCCGATCTTGCGGCAGACCAGGTCGAGCTTGTCGCGCTGGGCGTCCTCGACCGTGTAGGCGGGGTCGTCCGAGCGCCAGTAACCCGAGGAGTAGGCCATATGCGGGTCGAGGATGAGCGCGTAGAAGTCGTTGGACAGGTCGTAGTGGTGGTGGATCGCGTCGCGGTCGCGGCGGGTGCTGTGCAAACGGCCCCGCAGCACGGCCTGGCTGTCGGGGGCCGACGGCGGCGTCCCGAGGGCGCCGAGGTCCTTGGCCGTGCGGAACAGCCCGGCGAGCAGGGCCGGCGTCGGCCGGATGCCCTTGAGGCCGCGCTCGGCACTGACCTTCCAGACGTGAGTGAGGGCCTCGTTGAGGTCGCCCTCGACGTCGAGCTCACCGGTGACGTAGGCCTGGGCCGCGCCGAGCTCGCCCGGGTGCCAGAGGATGCGGCGGATGGCGTCGGGCGTGCGGACGGTGACGGAGGGGGCGTCGGCCGGGCCGGCCACGCTGCCGTCCCACGCCGTGAGGCGCACGGGGAGGGCGCCCCCGACGATGGGGGCCAGGGCGGCTTCGAGGCGCTGTGCGACTCCACCGGGCGATGCCGGCTGGTCGGCGACAGTCGTGGGCGCAGAGTCACTCTCGGTGCGGTCCAGGATGCTCATGCCACCCGCCCCCGACGCAGGACGAACTGCTGCACGTCGAGGTAGCCGGAGGCGAAGCCGGCCCGCGAGTACTCGAGGTAGAAGTGCCACATCCGCCGGAACACCGCGTCGAACCCGAGGGTCTCGATGGCGTCGGCGTGGCTGGAGAACCGCTCGTCCCAGAGGCGCAGCGTCTGGGCGTAGCTGCGGCCCATCGACAGCCACTCGACGACGCGCAGCGAGGTATGCGTCGCGGTGACGTCCTGGATCGCCTGCGTCGAGGGGAGGAAGCCGCCCGGGAAGATGTACTTGTGCACCCAGGTGTAGGTGTTGCGGGTGGCCAGCATCCGGTCGTGGGGCATGGTGATCGCCTGGATGGCCACGCTGCCGCCGGGGGCGAGCAGCCGGTCGATGGTGGCGAAGTAGGTCGGCCAGTACTCGTAGCCGACCGCCTCGATCATCTCCACGGAGACGATGGCGTCGTAGGTGCCGTCGACGTCGCGGTAGTCGAGCAGGTCGACCGACACCTGCTCGGCGAAGCCCGCGTCGGCGATGCGGCGGCGGGCGAGCGCCTGCTGCTCCTGCGACAGGGTGACGGTGCGGACGGTCGCGCCGCGGCGTGCGGCGCGGATGGCGAGCTCGCCCCAGCCGGTGCCGATCTCGAGCACCCGGGTGCCCGGGCCGACCTCGGCCTTGTCGAGCAGCCGCTCGACCTTGCGGGCCTGGCCCGGCGCGAGGTCGTCCCACGTCGGCAGAGCGGCCCGGCCGACGTCGGCGGCACGGCCGGCCTCGAGACCGTCGAAGAGAGCCGACGAGTAGCTCATCGTCTCGTCGAGGAACATCTCGAACATCGCGTTGGACAGGTCGTAGTGACGCGAGATGTTGGACCGGGTGTTGGCGGTCGTGTTGCGCTCGGCCCCGGGCATCTTGGCCACGTAGAGCGCGCGCAGCTTCTGCAGCGGCTCGGGCACGAGGGTCGCCATCCGCTCGGCGAAGACCGTGAGCAGGGCGCCGAGGTCGGGTGAGTCCCAGTCGCCGGCCATGTAGGACTCGCCGAACCCGATGAGCGCGCCGGCGCCGAGGCGCTCGATGAAGCGGTCGGGCCGGTGCAGCACCATGACGGGCGCACCGGGCACGTCGGCCGCCCGGCCGATGGCGGTGCCGTCGGGCATCTCGATGCGCACGTCGAGGCGGGCGGCCACCTGGAGGAACAGCCGCTTGGCCACGCGGGCGTGCACGGTGCGGGTGAGGGCGCTCGGCATCCGGGCGAGGTCCGGCCAGCGGCTCGCGTCGAAGGTCGGGCCGATCCCGGCGTGGGGGGAGGAGAGGGTGGTCATTGCACGGCTTCCTGGCGAAGGTGGGTCGGTCGGGGTTGCACGGGCAGGCGACGCAGCCACAGCCGGATGCCGTGCGCCTTGATGCGGGCCATGACGGCCAAGGGTTCGAGGGGGTGGGTCAGCGCGGTGCGCAGGACCGTGCCCACGGTGGTGGGGACCGCGCGGCCGACGAGGGTCGCCGTGAACGGCGGCTGGTCGGGGCGGCGCAGGACCACACTGACGCGGGCCGACGCGTCCGGCTCGGGCAGGACGAGGTCGTAGGACCCCGACACGTCGTTGAACGGGCTGACGTAGAGCCGCTTCTCGGTCTGGGCCCGGTGGGCCGCGTCGGTGCGCACGAGGTATGCGTGGCGCTCGCCGTAGGTGTTGTGCACCTCGACGACGACGCACTCGAGCGAGCCGTCGCGGCGGTGGCACCAGAAGACGGAGATCGGGTTGAAGACGTAGCCGAGTACCCGGGCGCTGGCCAGCATCGTGATGCGGCCGCCGTCGAGGTCGACGCCGTGGGTGGCGAGGAAGGCGTCGAGGTTGGCGCGCAACGTGGCGTCCGGCGCGCCCAGGTGGTCGCGGGCCTCGAAGCGGGCGAGCGCGGTCAGGGCGCCGAGCCGGGGCAGGTCGTCGAGGTCGACGAACCACGAGTAGCTGCGCAGGGCGAACGCGTGGTGGAGGGGGGCCGTGCGGACGTGCCGCACGGTGGTGGCGTACAGCCGGCTCGACGCCGGCAGGTGCAGGAGGCTCATGACGCCACCGGCTCCGGCTCGCGCAGCTCTGACGCGGGCGCGCCCCAGGCCGCCCCGAGGTGGGCGGCGGCGGCCACGCCCGAGCGCGCGCCGTCCTCGTGGAAGCCCCACCCGTGGTACGCCCCGGCGAACGCGACGCGGGGAGAGGCGATCTCGGGCAGCCGGGCCTGGGCGGCGACGGACTCCGGCGTGTAGAGCGGGTGCTCGTAGGTCATCGTGTCGATGACCTTCGCGGGGTCGACCCGGTCGGCCCCGCCGAGGGTGACGATGAAGCGGGTGCCGGGGGTGTCCAGGCGCATGAGTCGGGTGATGTCGTAGGAGACGAGCACGCCCTCGGTGGGGTCGCTGACGTCGCGCCGCCAGAAGTTCCAGGAGGCTCGCGCCCCGGAACGGCCCGGCAGCACCGACTCGTCGGTGTGCAGCTGGGCGAGGTTCGGCGTGTAGGTGATCGCACCGAGCACCTCGCGCCGCAGGGGCGTCGGGTCGGTGAGCATGGCGAGCGCCTGGTGCGGGTGGGTGGCGATCACGACGGCGTCGTAGTCGGTGCGGTCGCCGCTCGTGTCGGTCACGGTGACGCCGTCCTGGGTCTCGGTGACCGCGGCCACCGCCCGGCCGAGGCGCACGTCGTCAAGGCCCGCAGCGACCCGCTCGACGTAGCGAGCGGACCCGCCCGTCACGGTGCGCCACGTGGGCGACCCGAAGACGGTGAGCATCCCGTGGTGGTCGAGGAACCGGAAGAGGTAGCGCGCGGGGTAGCGCAGGGCCACGCGCGGGTCGCACGACCACACGGCGGCGACGACCGGCTCGAGGAAGGCCCGGACGAAGAGGGGCGAGAACCCGGTGCGGTCGACGAAGTCCCCCAGGGTCTCGGTGTCGGCCGACTCCGGCTCGTCAAGCACCGCCTGGGCGGCCCGGTGGAACCGCTTGACCTCGCCAAGCATCCGCAGGTAGCGCGGGTTGGTGAGGTTGCCGACGGCGGGGAACAGGCCGCGCAGGCCGCGGGCACCGGCATACTCCAGGCCCTCGGCGTCGTCGCGCACCGACATGCTCATGTCGGAGTCCTGGGTCTCCACGCCCAGCTCGGCGAAGAGCCGGAGCAGGGTCGGGTAGGTGCGGTCGTTGTGCACGAGGAAGCCCGTGTCGACGCCGACCGTGCGGTCACCGACGACGACGTCGTGGGTGTGCGCGTGCCCGCCGAGCCGGGCGTCGGCCTCGTAGAGCGTCACGTGGTGGGGGCGCGAGGACCGGGCCAGGACGTGGGCGGCGGTGAGCCCGGCGACGCCCGAGCCGACGACGGCGACCCGGCGCCGGTCGTGCGGCTGGAGAGGGCTGCTGGGCATGGGAGGGGTCCTTCTCGTGGCGGTCGGAATGACGCTAGTGCTTCGTCGCAGAGGCCCCTCCCGGATGCGTCCGGGAGGGGCCTGCGCCGTGGGTCAGGCGAACCCGATGAGGGCGACGGGCGGCGTCGTCGGCTGGGCCGAGCCCCCGGACGGCTCGACGGAGATGCCGGCCCCCAGGGCGGTGCTGGCGTCGCCGTCGAGGACGACGGTCTGGTTGCCGGCGGTGGGCAGGAGACCGGCGGAGACGAAGCCGCCCCCGGCCGCCTCGAGCCACAGCTGGTAGACCTTGCCCGACGGGGCGGCGGCGAGGTTGTCGGTCACGAGGACCGCCTTGCCGACCGACTTCGAGCGCACGACCGTGGCCGTGCCCCCGGACGCGACGGTCTGCTGGAAGCGCTGGGCGTCGGGCGCCTGGATGACGCGGTCGGCGAGGCCGACCTGCACCTGGGCCTGGCGGTCCCACGGGTGCAGCGCGGCGACCGTGCCACCACCGAGGGCGACGACGGCGGCTGCAGCGGCGAGCCAGCGGGTGGTGCGAGGGGTAGCGCCGCCGCGACGCTGTGCGGACCGGGTGATCGGCACGACGTCGGCGGAGGCCGCCACCGGGGCGCCGGCGGTGCCGCTGCGCTCGTCGCGGCGGCCGCGCTCGTCGATGCGGTCGGCCGTCTCCTGCGTCACCTCGGGAGGGAGGGGGCGCACGAGCGAGATGTCGCGCAGGATCTGCTCGCGCAGCCGCTCGGGCGGCTGCGCGCCGATGAGGACGGACAGCTGCTCGGTCGTGGCCCGGAAGCCGGCGATCTCCGCCTGGCAGTCGGCGCACACGGCGAGGTGCTGCTCGAACTCGTGGCGTTCCTGCTCGTCGACGGCGTCGAGGGCGTAGGCGCCGGAGAGGGCGTGGATGTCATCAGTCATGAAGGGAGTCCCAGCGTGTCGCGCAGACGGATGAGACCGTCGCGGATTCGGGTCTTGGCGGTGCCCAGCGGAAGACCGAGCATTGCCGCGACCTCCGTATGCGTGTAGCCCCCGAAGAAGGCTAGCTCGATGGCGCTGCGTTGCGCCGGGGTCAAGGTCTCGAGGGCCCGGCGGACCCGTTCGCCCTCGAGGGAGGCGTGGGCCGCCTCCGCAGTGGTGTCGTAGTCCACGTCCTGGTTCGCCTCGTGGTAGCCGTGGTCACGCCGGCCGGAGGCGACGGCGGAGCGCACCCGGTCGACGGCCTTGCGGTGCGCGATCGTCATCATCCACCCGAGCGCGCTGCCGCGCTGCGGGTCGAACCGTGACGAGGTGCGCCAGATCTCAAGGAACGCCTCCTGGGTGACCTCTTCGGACTGGGCCGGGTCGCGGACGACCCGGACCACGAGTCCGTAGAGTCGTGGGGCGACGGCGTCGTAGAGCTGCGCGAACGCGCTCTCGTCGCCCCACGACGACTGTCGGAGCAGACCACCCAGCCGCACGTTCGGATCGCGCCCCTCCGGCGACTCGTCGTCGCCGGAGGGAACCACTCGAAGCTCAGCCATGGGATGCATTCTGCTGCTTTGTCGGCAATGCCGAGGTATGGGTCCGGACTTGGTCGGTCAGGACCGTCAGGGCATGAGCACGGTGTCGATGATGTACACCGTCGCGTTGGCCGTGGTGACGTTGCCGCAGATGACCTTGGCGTTGTCCTTGCCGACGGTGAAGTTCTCGCCGGAGCCCGTGACCGTCACCGTGTTGCCGGCGAGGGTCTGGTGGTCGCCCGCGAGCTTGTCCGGGGACAGCTTGCCCGCGATGACGTGGCCCGTGAGGATCTTGGTGAGCGTGGCCTTGTCGGCGAGCACCTTGTTGAGGGTGTCGGCGGGGATCTTGGCGAACGCGTCGTTGCTCGGGGCGAAGACCGTGATGGCCGGCGCCGAGTTGAGGGTGTCGACGAGGCCGGCGGCCTTGACCGCGGTGACCAGCGTGGACAGGACCGGGTTGCTGCTGGCCGCGGTGGCCACCGGAGCGGTCGCCATGCCGTTGAACGAGCCGGCGCCGCTGGCGGGAACGGCCGCGCAGCCGGGGCCGAACGGGGTCCCCATGGCGTTGCTCGCCGTGGCGGAGCCGGACGAGGTCGTGGAGCTGGACGAGCTCGAGCTCGCGGACGTGGTCGGCGCAGCGCTGGAGGACGAGGCCGCGGCACCCGAGGACGTGCTGGGCGTCGAGGTCGAGCCGCACGCGGCCAGACCGATCGGCAGCGCGGCCAGGAGGGCCACGAAGGCGGTGGTGCGTCGTGCGTTCATGTGAGTGTTCCTGCTTTCCCCGAAAGGGATCTGGGTGGGTGTGGTGGTGGTGCGGTGTGGCTGTCGGTGTCGCTTGACAAGAGGTGTTCGGGTCAGGTGGGGGGTCGGATTGCTCCGGATCGCAACGGTTTTGGTCACGAAACGAGGACGACGACCTGCTGGATGCCGCTCGAGCCGTCCGGGAACGGCGTCGCCCGCTGGTCGGTCTGCACGGCACCGGAGAGGTCGGTGGCGCGCACCGCGAGGGTGTGCTGGCCGGAGGTGGCGTCCCAGGGCAGGTACCACTGGCGCCAGTAGTCGACGCCGGCATCAGGGCCGAGCTGGGTGGGCTGCCACGCGCCGCCATCGATCTGCACCTCGACCTTGCCGACGCCGCGATGCTGCGCCCAGGCCACCCCGCCGATGGCCACCTTCCCCGGTTTCACGGTGGACAGGGGCGCGGGGGTGTCGATGCGGGCGGACGTCTTGATGGGGGCGTCGGTCGCCCACTGGCGTTGGGTCCAGTAGGACTGCTGCGCGGCATACGTCGTGAGGGTGAGCTTGGTCAACCACTTCGTCGCCCCGACGAACCCGTAGAGGCCGGGGGTGATGAGCCGGGCCGGGAAGCCGTGGGTGTCGCTGAGCGGCTCGCCGTTCATCCCGATGACGACCATGGCGTCGCGGCCGTCGCGCACCGCCGCGAGGGGGGTGCTGATGGTGAAGCCGTCGACCGCGGTGCTGAGCAGCTGGTCGCTGGAGGTGCCGACGCCCGCGCGGTCGAGCACGTCGGTGAGCCGCACCCCGAGCCAGCGGGCGGCGCCGATGTAGCCGCCGCCCACCTCGTTGGAGACGCAGGTCATCGTGATGTCACGCTCGATGAGGGGCATGGCGAGCAGGTCGGCGTAGCTGATGCTGAGCGGGTTCTTGACGTCGCCGTCGACCTGCAGCGACCAGCCGTCCTTGCTGACGCGAGGAACCGTGAGGTTGGTGTCGACCCGGTAGAAGGAGGCGGTCGGCGTCCGGAACGGCGAGATGCCGGGCACGGTCGTGTCGAGCCCACCCGGCAGCGGGGCCGCCGCGGTACTCGGCTGCGGAAGGACCACGCCACTCGAGTCCGAGGCCCGCGTCCCGAGCTGCTGGCCGGCCACCGCGGCGACGGCCGCACCGGCGGTCGTGCCGAGGGCGCCGAGGAGGAAGCGGCGCCGCGAGCCGCCGAGGGCCGGGTCGCTGGCCGCGCCACCGGCATACCCGCCCCGCAGGGCGCGGCCGAGCCCGATGAGGACAGCCGCGCCGACCACACCGGTGGCGATGGCAGGGAGGGCGTCGGTGAGGCCGGCTGTGGGCCGGGTCAGGGCGGCCGCGGCCGCGGCGGCGACGAGGACGAGGAGCACGGCGACGCCGAGCGTCGGCCGGCGGCGGGAGACCAGGCCGGCGATGGCGGCGAGCAGGAGGGTGGCGAGGGTGACGATCGCGAGGAGCAGGGGCTTGTCGTTCGTGCCGACCCGGGCGATGACCGCCTCCTTGACCGGCGTGGGCGTCAGGTCGATGACGACCGAGCCCACCGACAGGACGGGTGAGGCGGCGGGGTTGGTGAGGGCGGCCACGAGGTGACCGGCCGCGGTGCCCGCGAGCGCGGCCAGGATGCCGAGCAGGGCGAACCAGGTCCGCGCGGGGGTCGGGGCGGGCCCGACGGGGATGTCGGGTCGCACGCGGAGGTCGGTCATGGCAAGGGTTCGGACCCGAGCCGCCCATAGATGTCGCGGCGGGGCGATGACCTCGTTCCTGAGAGAATGCCGACATGACCCCGGCCAGGACCCGTTCGCCCTTCCTGACCTGGACCACGGCGGCTCCGGCGCTGGCCGTCGTCGCCCTCGTGCTCACGTGGGGACGCGACCTGGGCGCGTTCCCGCTGGTCATCGTGGCCGTACTGCTCGCCGCCGCCGTGCTCGCCGCGGTGCAGCACGCCGAGATCGTGGCCCACCACGTCGGCGAGCCCTACGGCTCCCTCGTGCTCGCCGTCGCGGTGACGATCATCGAGGTCGGCCTCATCGTCACGCTCATGGTGTCGAGCAAGGACGACACGACCACGCTGGCCCGCGACACCGTCTTCGCGGCGGTGATGATCACGTGCAACGGCATCCTCGGGCTGGCCCTGCTCGTGGGCTCGATCCGCCACGGGATCGTGCGGTTCAACAAGGAGGGCACGGGCGCGGCGCTCGCGACCGTGGCCACCCTCGCGACGGTATGCCTGGTGCTGCCGACCTTCACGACGAGCCACCCGGGGCCGGAGTTCTCGAGCTCGCAGCTCGCCTTCGCGGCCGTCGCCTCCCTGTTGCTCTACGTGCTGTTCGTCCTCACCCAGACCCGCCGCCACCGTGACTTCTTCCTGCCGGTCGACCGGCAGGGGGTGACCCTCGACGACGATGACGACGCCGACCACGCGCCGCCGGCCGGCAGCTCGTGGAAGCTCAGCATCGGCCTGCTGCTCGTCTCGCTCGTCGCCGTCGTCGGGCTCGCCAAGGTGCTCTCCCCCGCGATCACGTCCGCGGTCGCGGGGGCCGGCCTGCCGCCGTCGTTCGTCGGGGTCGTCATCGCGCTGCTGGTGCTGGCGCCCGAGACCCTCGCAGCCGTCAACGCGGCCCGCCGCAACCGGATGCAGATCAGCATCAACCTCGCGCTCGGCTCGGCCATGGCCAGCATCGGCCTCACCATCCCGGCGCTCGCGCTGTCGACGATCTGGCTCGACGGCCCCCTCTACCTCGGGCTCGGGCCGACGCAGATGGTGCTCCTGGCCATCACCGTCGTCGTCGGCATGCTGACGGTCGCTCCGGGCCGGGCCACCCGGCTGCAGGGGGCTGTGCACCTCGTCCTGCTGGCGGCCTACGTCTTCCTCGCCGCGAACCCCTGAGGGCGCCGATGCCCCTCTACGTGCCCCGCCACTTCGGCCTTCCGGACGACGCCGACCATCGCGCCGCGCGCGAGCTGGTCGCCGCCGTCCACGTCGGCCAGCTCGTGACAGTGGGTCCCGACGGCGTGCCCGACGCCACCCTGCTGCCGGCGCTCTGGGCGGGCGACGAGGTCGTCGTCCACCTCGCCCGGGCGAACGAGCACTGGCGGCGGATCACCGACGGGTCGCCCGGCCTGCTGGTCGTCACCGCTCCCGATGCCTACGTCACGCCGCGCTGGTATGCGTCGAAGCGCGAGCACGGGCGGGTGGTGCCGACGTGGAACTACGGCGTGGTCCACCTCGGCGGGCCGGTCACGGTGCACGACGACGTGACCTGGCTGCGGGACGCCGTCACCCGGCTGACCGACCGGCACGAGGCGCGGACGTCCGGCGCCGAGGAGCCCTGGCGGGTGGACGACGCCCCGGAGCGGTTCGTCGGCGGGCAGCTCAAGGCCATCGTCGGGGTCTCGATGCGGGTGACCCGGGTGGAGGCCAAGGTCAAGCACAGCCAGAACCGGTCCGAGGCGGACCGACGCGGGGTGGTCGAGGGGCTGCTGGTGCTCGGGGAGCCGGGCGGGGTCGCGATCGCGGACGCCATGGTCGAGGGCCTGGAGGATCCGGACGGCCCCATCCCTGACCGTCAGTAGAAGCCGGCCTGCGCGAGGGGGTGCATGAGCTCGCGCTCCTCGTAGGACAGGTGCGACAGCAGCGCCTCGGTCACGCGAGCGAGCACGACCTGGAGCCGGTCGACGGCCTTGGCGCCCGTCTCGACGGGGGCACCGACGAGGTCGACCAGCGCGCGGTCGAGCGTCTCGAGCAGGTCGTGGATGACGTGGTGCTCCTGGGTGAGGCGGTCGAGCACCGGCCCGGCCCCGACGACCCGACGCAGGTGGGGGAAGACGCTGGCGTCCTCGAGGCTGTGGTGCGCGGTGAGGATGCGGCAGTACTGCGCGCAGTAGGCCCCAAGCGTCCAGTTGTTCTGCCGCAACGTCATCGCGTTGATCGCCGAGCGGGCGTCACCCACCGCGAGCCGTCCGTCGGCCACCTGCTGCACGAGGTCCTGCAGGCGGTCGAGCTCGGCGCGCAGCCCGTCGTGGACGTCGACGAGGTGCTGCGGCGCGGCCTGCTGGGCCGCGGTGTAGGAGAACGACTCCGGTGCGGGGAACCGCGGCCGGGTCGACTCGTCCCAGCCCTGCTCCCCCGTGTCAGTGGGGGTGCCCGTGCCCGTCTCCGTGGGCGTGGGCGTGGGCGTGGGCACGACCAGGCTGCCGGCCTCGACGGCGGCCGTCTCCTGCCGCGAGGCCGTCAGCCCGCGGGCCGCGTCGGCGAGGTCGCGCACGAGCGGGACGACCTCCTGCCCGAACCGGCGCACGACGGCGGGGTCGTCGCTGGCGAGGATGAAGGTGCTCATCCCCTGGTCGAGCACCAGCTCGGCCAGCTGGTCGGCCCAGTCGCGCGGCGACCCGGTGAGGCCGGGACCCGCGCTCCGGCCGCTCGCCGCAGTCCCGAAGGACCCCGACACGTTGTAGAGCCGGCGGATCGCGGCCGGTTCACGGCCCGCCTCCCGGGCGGCGGCGTCGATGACGGCGTTCATCCCCGCGAGCGCCGCGGGCGCGGCATACCCCATGCTCGGGAGCCAGCCGTCGGCGTGCCGGCCGGTGAGCCGCAGCATCCGCGGCTTGTAGGCGCCCAGCCAGATCTCGACGGGGTGGGCCGGCGCGGGGCCGGGATGCAGCCCCACCACCTGGTAGTGCTCGCCCCGCACCCGGACGGCGCCCCCGCCCTCGCCCCAGACCCCGCGGATGACCTCCATGCCCTCACGCAGGGCGTCGACGCTCTGGCCGGGGGTGAGCCGCCGGCCGCCGGCTGCGGCGATGGCGTCCCAGAACGCGCCGGCCCCGAGGCCCAGCTCGGCCCGGCCGCCCGTGACGAGGTCGAGGGTGGCGATGCTCTTGGCCAGCACGACCGGCGGGCGCAGCGGCAGGTTGGCGACGTTGAGGGCCACCCGCAGGGTCGAGCTGCGGGCGGCGATGACCGTGAGCAGGGTCAGCGCGTCGACGTGCTGGGCCTGGTAGGGGTGGTCCTGCACGGTGACGAGGTCGAGGCCGCTGACCTCGGCGACCTCCGCGAGGTGGAGCACCGCGTCGACGGCGTCGGCCCGGGGGGTGGGGAACAGCCCGAACCGCAGCTCTTGTCCGTAGTCCACGTCCCCCAGCCTAGGAAGGCCGCGAGCCCACCGCGGCCGGCACCAGCCGGCGCACCGTATGGAGCATCTCCACCACCGCGCCGGCGGGGTCCCGGACGGGAGCCTGCACCGCGCGCACGACCCCCTCGGGGTCGACGAGGAGGGTCACCCGCTTGAGGCGTTCCGTGCCCGCGACGAGGAAGGTCGGCAGGCGCAGGGCGACGGCCAGCCGGGAGTCGGCGTCCGAGACGAGGTCGAACGGCAGGCCGGCCGAGGTGCGGAACGCGGCGAGCTGGTCCGGGCGCTGGGTGCTGACCCCGAGCACGCGCGCACCGGCCGCCGCCAGCTCGGCGTGGTGCGCGGCATACGTCGTCGCCTCGAGGGTGCAGCCGGCTGCGCCCGGAATCTCGCCCCAGCCGGGCGGGTACGCCTGCTGCTGGGGGGCGTAGGCGCCGGGGAAGGCGTAGAGCACGGTCCAGCGGTCCGGGGCGACGAGGGGCCGCGCGGTGCCGTCGTCGGCGACGAGCCGGAGGTCAGGGAGGCGCTGGCCGACGAGCGCGTGGACCCGCCGGGCCTCGGGAGAGGTGTCGGCCATCGTCGCGCTCAGCGTGCCGTCACCCATGACGTGACGGGTGCCCCAGTCCTGCAGGGCGGCCAGGACGGCGACGAGGCCCTCCCCCTTCGCCGTCAGCACATAGTCGTGGCGCGGGGGGCGCGTGCTGTACGCCTGCCGCGCGAGGACGCCGTCGGTCACCAGCCCCTGGAGGCGGTCGGCGAGCGAGCGACGGCTGAGGCCGAGCGCGTGCTGGATGCCGTCGAACCGGGTGGTCCCCCCAGCGATCTCGCGGACCACGAGCAGGGTCTGCCAGTCGCCGACGACCCCGAGCGCCTGGGCGATGCCGCAGTCGGCGTCGGCGAGGTCGGCGCGCTTCACGAACCCATCCTAGGCGCCGTCCACAGTGTAGGTTCCAATTCGGAACTGACTGGCGATCTCCCCCCCGCCCCCCCGCCCCAGGAGACCGGCGTGACCACCGACACGGCATACCCCGTCCCCGGCACGACCCGACGGTCGTTCTGGACCTACTGGGCCGCCTCGGCCACGAGCTCGCTCGGCACCGCGGCGGGCGCCGTAGCCCTCCCCCTGGTCGGGGTGCTCGTGCTGCAGGCGACGGCCCTCGAGATGGGGCTCATCGCAGCGGCGGGGTATGCGGCCTGGCTCGTCATCGGGCTACCCGCCGGCGTCATCACCCAACGGCTCCCGCTGCGCGCAGTGCAGGTGGGCATGGACCTCGTCCGGGCGCTCGCTGTGGTCTCCGTGCCCCTGGCCTGGTGGGCCGGCCACCTCACCGTCGCCCAGCTTGTCGTCGTCGCCCTCGTCGTGAGCCTGGCCGACGTCCTCTTCGACGTGGCGAACTCGACGTTCCTCCCCTCGATCGTCCCCGCCGACCGCCTCAACGACCGCAACAGCTTCATGAGCGGCACCTTCTCGGTGACGCAGCTGGGCGGACCGGCTCTCGGCGGCCTCGCGGTGCAGGTCGTCGGCGCGGTCCCGACCCTCCTCGTCGACGCCGTGAGCTACCTCGTGTCGGCGGCGCTGCTGCGAACCCTCCCCCGTCGCACCGGGGAGCGCCGGGATGCGTGGCCGCCGGTGCGGGAGATGGTCCACGAGGGCTGGCGCTACGTCGTACGACACCCCGTCATGGCCCCGTGCATGTGGGACGCGACCGTCGTCAACGCCGTCTGCGGGGCACAGCTCGCGCTGTACCCGCTGTACCTCGTCCGAGAGCTGGGCGCTCCCCCCGGGGTGGTCGGGTTCCTCCTGGCCGCCGAGGGCATCGGCTCACTGGTCGGGGCCGCCCTGACCCCCCGGCTGGTGCGCCGCCTCGGGTCCGCCCGCGCGGTGCTGCTCGCCGCGGTGGTCTCCCCGCTCGGCGCGCTGCTCGTCCCCCTCGGGGCCGGGGTCGCCGGGATGGCCGTCTTCGCCGCGGGCAACGTCCTCTTCGCGCTGACGGTGGTGGTCACGAGCATCGTCACCCGCACCTACCGCCAGACGGCCAGCCCGCCCGAGCTCTACCCGCGGGTCATGGCCACCGTCCGCTTCGTGTCGTGGGGGGCGATCCCCGTCGGCGGGGTGCTCGCGGGGGCATTGGCGACCTGGGTCGGCCCGCGGTGGGCGCTCGTCCTCTTCGCCGTCGTCAGCCTCGCGTCGCCGATCGTCCTGCTGTGCAGCCCGGTCCGGTCGTTGCGCGACCTCACGGACGCTCGCGCCGGGTCGGGCGCCCCTGGTAGGCAAGGAGCATGAGCCTGCCCGACGCCGCCGCCTACCCGCCCGTGATCTACGCCGGTGAGCGCGGCGAGGTGAGCGCGACGATCCGGCGCGACGGCACTCCCCCAGACCTCACGTATGCCGACGGCGGGCGCGTGCAGTACCTCTTGACCGGGGCGTCGACGGGTGGGCTGTTCGGGCTCTACCGCTGGGAGTTCGGCACCGGGGTCAGTGGTCCGGACCCGCACATCCACCGGACCATGACCGAGTCGTTCTACATCCTCGCCGGGGAGGTCGAGATCCACGACGGCCGGGGGTGGGTCACCACCCACCCGGGGGACTACGTCCACGTGCCCGCGGGAGGCATCCACGGCTTCAAGCACCGAGCCGACGGCCCGGCGTCGATGCTCCTGCACTTCTCCCCCGGGGCGCCTCGGGAGGCGTACTTCGAGGGGCTGGCCCGGCTCGCGGCGGGCGAGACGATGACCGACTCGGAGCGCGACGCGTTCATGCGCGAGCACGACAACCTCTGGGTCGACCCATGAGGCGGTCTGGGACGTCGTGGGTCGCGAGTTGCGTTGTGGCGGAACGGAATCAGCTTGACAGGGAGACGGTCGTCGCGCTAGAATTCGAACACACGTTCTAGCGATGGGGAGGTCCGGTGACACCGGTCGACGCGGCTCCCGTGCCCGGCCTACGGGACGTCGCACCGCCCGCCGCACCGGTGGTCCCGACCGCCGTGGCCGCCGCGTGGGAGGCCCTCGTCGGGGTCGCCACCGTGCCGGGTCCCGACGACGCTCCGACCCCGGCCGAGCAGGCGCGCTGGGCCGCCCTCGACGCGTCCGCCCTCGACCTGCCGGTGTGGGAGCCCTGCGGGGCCTGGGTCGAGCAGGAGCTGAGGGTCATCGAGGCGGCTGAGCGGCTGAAGGCGTGGGCCGACGCGCAGGGCCTCTCGGCGCTGCGGCGGCTGCACGAGGCGGTGGGCATCATGGTGCGCGAGACCGCCGCGGTGACCGGCCCCACCGAGGGAGCGACGGCACACGCCACGATCACGTCCGAGACGACGACGGCCACCGTCGACGAGGTGGCTCTGGCCACCGGGCTGCCGGAGAGCCAGGTGGCGGCGCGCCTCGCCCTGGCCCTCGACGCCCAGCAGCGGGCCGCTCCCGTCGCCGCGGCGCTGCGCGAGGGCGCGGTCAGCCTCGACCGGGCGCAGCGCATCCAGCAGGCGACGGGCGACCTCGACCCCGAGGTCGCCCGCGCGGTCGCGGCGCGGCTGCTCGCCGTCAACGCCGACGGGTCGGTCCGCTCACACCGGTCCTTCACCCGCGAGCTGCGCCGCCAGGTGGCCCTCCACGCCCCGGACCCGGCCCGCACCCGGGCCGACGCCCTGCGCGATCGGTGCGCCTACGCGTCCATCGAGCCAGAGGGCACCGGTCGGCTGACCGTGACCGGTGACGCCGCCCGCGTCTCGGCCGCCCTCGAGCGCATCGACGCCCTCGCGCGGTCGTTCCGCAGCGCGGGCGACGCGCGCACGCTCGACCAGCTGCGGTCCGACGTCGCGCTCGACCTCGTGATCTATGGGTGGGCCGACCCCGCCACCCTCCCGGCCGACGCCGACGCCTCGGCGGCCGTCACCTTCAGCGGCCGGTCCCCGGCGGCCCACGTCACCCTTGTCGTCTCCCTCACCACCATGCTCGGGCTCGACAACCGGCCCGGCGAGCTCGCGGGACACGGCGTCGTCCCCGCCCCCGTCGCGCGGGCCATGGCCACGGCGGCCGGGTCCATCTGGCGACGTCTGGTGGTCGACCCCGCCGACGGCACCGCCCTCGAGCTGTCGACCACGCGCTACCGGCCCACCCGGGCGATGGCCGAGCAGGTCGCCGCCCTTGACGGGATGTGCCAGGCGCCCGGATGCACCGTCCCGGCCGGTCGGTGCGACCTCGACCACGAGGTGCCGTGGCCCCACGGACCGACCGCCGTGGCCAACCTGCGCTCGCGACACCGGCGACACCACAACCACAAGACCCGTCGGACCTGGTCGGCGACACCACGACCCGACGGGTCGACGGACTGGCGCACGGCCAGCGGCCGCACCTACCTCACCCGACGCCCCTCGTTCGACGACCCGCTCTCCCACCCGGTCGCCGCCGACGAGCTCTCGGCCGCCACACCGGCAGACCCACCCCCACCCTTCTGAGCGCGCCTTGACGCGGCCCACTCACAAGGGGCGCTGTCGGGCGCGGAGGTAGAGGGGCAGAACGAAGACCCAGAGCACGAGGCAGGCCATGGCCCACACCGCGGGTGTCTCCATCCGGAGCGAGCCCGCCCGCAGGACGACCGGCTCACCGCGGGCCGCGTTGGCGGTCGCGTCCTGGTAGACCCACAGCGCGGAGCCCACGACGGTCGCGAGGAGGGCCAGGGGGACGAACACCGTCTGGGCCATCGCTCCAGTTCACCACCCCACGGCCAAGAGCTGGAGGCGCAGGGCGAGCCGGGCGGCCGGGTCGTCGAGGGGGAGGTCGACCACCTCGCTCATCCGCATCATCCGGTGGCGCAGGGTGTTGACGTGGACGCCGAGGGTGCGGGCCGCCGCAGACGGTTCGCCCGGGTGGTCGAGCCAGGCGGCGAGGGACGGCAGGTATGCCGTGTGCCGCTCGGCGTCGTGCTCCCGCAGCACCGGCAGCGGGCCGCCGAACCGCTCGGGGTCGCCGAGCGCGCCGACGCCGCGGGCCGTCGTGAGGGGGGCCCAGCAGTCGTCGGCCGTCAGTGCGGTCGGGACGCGAGCCGGGGCGTGAGACGAGGAGGAGGCCAGGCGACGGCGCAGGACGACCAGCTCTTGGGCCACGCCGGCGGACCGGACGAGGCCCGACGGGTCGTCGGCCGGAGGGCCGGCACACGCATACGACACCTGGTCGTCGTCGTCGGGCTGGGCGACGAGGCGGGCCAGCCAGGGCCACGTGCCGGGCGCGACCGCCCGCGACGTGGAGGACGAGGGGGACCCTGCCGCGACGACGGCGTGGACCCGACCGTCCAGCACGGTCACCAGCGGCTGGCGCCATCCCGACCGGCGCAGCCAGGAGGCCCAGCGGTCGAGCTCGGCGTCGTCGGCATCCGCCCGGCCCGCCGCGGCGACGGCCTCCCCGGGGGCGGGTTCCCGGCCCAAGGCCACGACCCGCCACGGCGGCTCGGGCAGCCATGCGGCATCGCCCGAGGCCCCGGCCAGCAGGTCGCGCAGCCGTTCCGCCGTGCGCCGTCGGGCGAGGTCGGCCTGGGCCCGCATCCGCAGCAGGTGAAGGGCTACGACGGTGGTGGCGCGGCGCAGCTCGACGACCACCGCCGCCGGCGGGGGGCCCTCGACCACCGCCCAGATCGAGCCGAGCCACTCGCCGCCCGCCCGCACCGGCACGACGAACCGGGGTCGCTCCTGGCCCGGCCCCGGCCCGACGAGGAACGGCTCGTCGGAGCGAGCCAGGCGGCGGAACACCCCCCGGGAGCGCATGTGCGCCACGAGGTCGGCGGGCACCCGGCGACCGACGATGGTCGACACGCGGGCGGTGTCGGTGACGTCCTGCCGTGAGCTGTACGCCAGGACCCGCGACCGCGCGTCCTCGATCGTCACCGGGGCGTCGACGAGACCCGCCGCCGCGTCGGCCAGCGCGAGCAGGTCACCCTGGGCGCCGGGGTCGGTGGCCGCGTCCGACGCGCCCATCGCCGTCGCCACGCTCCCGACGAGGTCGCCGAGCAGGGCAACCACCGGCATGAGCGACGCCGCGTCGTCGAGCTCGAGCAGGGCGATGCCCTCCTGGCGGGCCGCGGTGCGCACCCCACGGGCCCGGGCCGGGGCCCGGCGCAGGACGACCCCCGCGCCACCGGACCGGGCGACCAGGCGCACGAGGTCACGGGCCCCGGCCCCGTCGACCACGGCCGGGGCGAGCACGAGGTCGCCGGTCAGGTCGCGGACAGCGTCCCCCGGCTCCGCGATGACGACGTCGCTCACCTGGGTCCCAGCCGGCCCGGCGACCAGCGGGCGCACCAGCCCGTCACCGAGCGCCGCGAGCAGGTCGGCGAGGGCGGTCATGTCACCGATCGTCCCGTCAGAGTGCGCTGAGCACAACCAGCACGCTGCCCATTGAACGTAGGCGACAACGATGCCGCACGCCATCCCCGCCACAGTGAGTCCCATGCCCGCCGACGCCGCCGCCCTGTCCGCTGCCGCCCCCCGCCACGTCGCCGTCGTCGGCGCCGGCATGGTCGGCCTCGCCACTGCGTGGTTCCTGCAGGAGCAGGGCGTCGAGGTCACGGTGCTCGACCGCGAGGGCGTCGCCGCCGGCTCGTCCTGGGGCAACGCCGGCTGGCTGACCCCCGGCATCACGACGCCTCTGCCCGAGCCGGCCGTCCTGCGCTACGGCCTGCGCGCCGTGCTGAGCCCGAGCTCGCCCGTCTACGTGCCCCCGAGCGCGAACCCCAGCTTCCTGCGCTTCGTCACCGGCTTCACGCGGCACAGCACGATGGCGCACTGGCGTCGGTCGATGACGAGCCTCGTGCCGATCAACCGGGTCGCCCTCGACGGCTTCGACCGGCTGCGCGACGGCGGCGTCCGGGCCGAGACGACGGAGGCGTCGTCGTTCCTCGCCGCCTACCGCACCGCGGACGAGCGGACCACGCTGCTCGAGGAGATCGAGCACATCCACGCCGCCGGCCAGGGCATCGAGTACGACCTCCTCACCGGTGACGAGGCCCGCGCCGTCGAGCCGCTGCTGTCCGACGAGGTGGGCGCGGCCCTGCGGCTGCGGGGTCAGCGCTACATCAACCCCGGCGTCTTCGTCCACGCCCTCGCCGACGCCGTCGTCGCTCGCGGCGGCAAGCTGGCCACCGGGCCGGGCAGCGAGGTCGTCGACGTCGTCGACACCGGGGCGGGCGTCCGCGTCGTCACCACCGGTGGCCCGGTCGACGCCGATGCCGTGGTCCTCGCCAGCGGCGCCTGGCTCGGCGCGCTCGCGCGGCCGTTCGGGGTGCGGTCCGTCGTGCAGGCCGGCCGCGGCTACAGCTTCAGCGTCGCCATGAAGGACGGGGCACGGGTGCCCGACGGCCCCGTCTACCTGCCCTCGCAGCGGGTCGCGTGCACGCCGCTCGGCGACCGGCTGCGGGTGGCCGGGATGATGGAGTTCCGGCGCCCCGAGGCCCCCCTCGACGCCCGCCGCATCACGGCCATCGCCGAGGCGGCCCGCCCGCTGCTGCAGGGCGCCGACCTCGACGACCGTCAGGACGAGTGGGTCGGCTCCCGCCCCTGCACCGCCGACGGTCTGCCGATCATCGGGTCGACCCGCTCGCCGCGGGTCTTCGCCGCCGGCGGTCACGGCATGTGGGGCATCACCCTCGGCCCCGCGACGGGTCGGCTCCTCGCCGAGCAGATCGTCACGGGCACCACCCCGGAGGAGCTCGCGCCCTTCTCCCCGACCCGGTGACCCGCTGAGCCGTACGCTCAGCCCATGACGAGATCGGGGCTCGGGCGGTACTGGCACCTGGTGACGCTCGCGGTCGCCGTGGTCGCCTTGGTCCTGCAGCTCGTGCTCATCATGCAGGGGCAGACGGTCATCGACACCGACGCGGTCCTCGCGGCGACCCCGGAGCGTGTCCGCCGGTTCTTCTCCTACTTCACGATCCAGTCCAACCTGCTCGTCGCCGTGTCGATGGCCCTGCTCCTCACCGGTCGCACGCACACCCAGCTCTTCCGCGTGCTCCGGCTCGCCTCGCTCATCGGGATCACCGTCACGGGAGTCGTCGCCGCCGTCGCCCTGCCGCCGTCGCCGAGCTACACCCCGCTCAACCTGCTCTGCGACCGGCTCCTGCACATCGTCGTCCCGGTACTGACGTTCGTCGGCTGGGTGGTGTTCGGCCCGCGCGGGTTCGTCCGCAAGGGCGACCTCCTGCCGGCGCTCATCTGGCCGATCCTCTGGCTCGTCGCGACCCTGGGGCTGGCGCCCCTCACGCACTGGTACCCCTACCCGTTCCTCAACGTCGACACGCTGGGCTGGCCCAGCGTCATCCTCGCCTGCCTCGTCATCGCGGTCCTCTTCCTCGCCCTCGCCGGCCTGGCGCTCTGGGCCGACCGGAGGCTGCCCGGCGCCCACCGCGACGAGCGGCCGGCGACCTCGTCGGACGCCCGCCCCGCCGCCTAGCCGGTCGACATGGCGACGGCGGTCGTCCTCGGCGGCAACGGGCAGGTGGGCAGCGCGGTGGCCCAGCGGCTGGCCGCGGCCGGCTGGGAGGTCGTCTCGACCGGCCGCTCCGAGGAGCGGTTCCCCACCTCGCTCCGGGACGCGGACGTGCGCTTCGTGCGCTCCGACCGGTATGCCGCCCACGACCTCGCCGCGGTGCTGGGTGTCGGAGCCGACGTCGTGGTCGACTGCGTCGGCTACACCGCGGCCCACGCGCGCCTGCTCCTGCCGTTCCACGGGTCCGTGGGCTCGCTGGTCTTCGTGTCGAGCAAGGCGGTCTACGTCGACGACCTGGGCCGGCACTCCAACTCCGACGAGCCGCCCGACTTCGGGGGACCGGTCACCGAGGACCAGCCGACGATGGCGCCGTCCGACATCGACTACCAGTCCCGGGCGGGCTACGGCGCCAACAAGGTGGCCGCCGAGCAGGTGCTCCTCGACTCCGGTATGCCGGTGAGCGTCCTGCGGCCGTCGCGGGTCCACGGCGTGGGGTCGGCCCGTCCCCGGGAGTGGGTGTTCGTCAAGCGCGTCCTCGACCGCCGCCCCCACGTCCTGCTCGCCCGCGGCGGCCGCGGCGTGAACCACCCGACCGCGGCCGTCAACCTCGCCGCCCTCGCCCAGCTGTGCGCCGAGCGACCCGGCACGCGGATCCTCAACAGCGCCGACCCGGACGCTCCCGACGGGCTCGAGATCTCCCGCGTCGTCGCCCGCCACCTCGGGCACACCTGGCGGGAGGTGCTCCTCGACGACTCGGCCCCGGACGGCCTGGGCGCCCACCCGTGGGACACCCTGCCCCCGTTCGTCCTCGACACGACGGCCGCCCAGCGACTCGGACTCACCCCGGTGGGCGACTACGCCGACACCGTCGCGGCCGAGCTCGACTGGCTCGTCGCCGCGGCCCGCAACGGTGACCCGGACGGGGTCCTTCCGGCCCCGGACGACGAGGACTTCACCGCGTTCTTCGACTACGCCCGCGAGGACTCTTGGCTGCGTGCGCCCGGCGGGTGAGCCGGGGCAGCCCGTCGGCATACTGAGCCCATGGACATCACCGAGGTCATCCTCCACCAGCACGCCGAGCAGCGGCGGATGTTCGCGATGCTCGAGGAGTGGCCCCGCGACGACACCGAGGGCCTGGCGGCCCTGTGGGCCCGGCTGGAGGTGCTGCTCGAGGTGCACGCCGAGGCGGAGGAGCGCTACTTCTACCCCGAGCTCGTCAAGCTGGGCACGGGCGGCGGTGACGCCGACAGCGTGGACGAGGAGGTCGAGGACGCGGTCAAGGACCACAACGAGATCCGCGACGCGATCCGCAAGGCCGAGGACGCCGAGACGGGCACCGACGACTGGTTCGCGGCCGTCCTCGACGCCAACGTCGCCAACAGCGACCACATGGCCGAGGAGGAGCGCCAGGACCTCACGGACTTCCGCCACCACGCCTCGCTCCAGCTGCGCCACGACCTCGCCGTCCAGTTCCTGCGCTTCGAGGCCCTCCACTGGGCGTCCGGCGTGCCGATCAAGGACAAGGACCCCGAGGAGTACGTCGAGGACCACCAGAAGTAAGCCGCGTCGGGGCGGGCTGGCACCATCGGCGTATGCCGTTCGACGTCGCCTCGGTCCGTGCCCGCGTCCCCGCGCTCCTGGAGGGCGCCGCCCACTTCGACGGGCCGGGTGGTACGCAGACCCCTGACGTCGTGGCGCAGGCGGTCGCCGACGTGCTCACCGCGGCCGTGGCCAACCGCGGCTCCGTCACGGTGGCGGAGCAGCGGGCCGAGGGGATCGTCCAGGACGCCCGGGCCGCCATGGGCGACCTGCTGCACCTCGACCCCACCGGCATCGTCTTCGGGCGCTCGGCCACCGAGCTGACGTTCCACCTGGCCCGCACCCTCAGCACGGGCTGGGGCCCGGGCGACGAGGTCGTCGTCAGCCGGCTCGACCACGACGCCAACGTGCGGCCGTGGGTCCTCGCCGCCGAGCAGGCCGGGGCGAGCGTGCGGTGGGCCGAGTTCGACGCGGCGACCGGCGAGCTGACCGCTGCCGACGTGGCGAAGGTGGTGGGGCCGCATACCCGCCTGGTCGCCCTGACCGCCGCGAGCAACCTCATCGGGACAAGGCCCGACCTGCCCGCCGTGGCCCGGGTCGTCCACGACGCGGGCGCCCTGTTCTACGTCGACGGCGTGCACGCGACCGCCCACGTCGCCACCGACGTGCCCGCCTCGGGCGCGGACGTCTGGGTCTGCTCGCCCTACAAGTTCCTCGGCCCGCACCTCGGCGTCCTCGGCGCGCGCCCGGAGACCCTCGAGCCGCTGCACCCCGCGAAGCTGCTGCCGTCGAGCGACGCCGTGCCCGAGCGCTTCGAGCTCGGCACGCTCCCCTACGAGCTTCTGGCGGGGACCACGGCGGCGGTTGACCTCCTCGCCGGCCTCGACGCCTCGGCCACCGGGTCGCGCCGCGAGCGCCTGGAGCGGTCCTACGCCGCGCTGGAGCACCACGAGGACGAGCTGCTCGCCTGGCTGGAGCCGCGCCTGCGCGCCCTGCCGGGGGTCACGGTGCACAGCAACGCAGCGCGCCGCACCCCGACCCTGCTGCTGACGTTCGCCGGCCGTGAGCCCCAGGACGTGCGGACCGCGCTCGCCGACAAGGGGATCAACGCCCCGGCGGGGCACTTCTACGCCTGGGAGACGAGCCACCACCTCGGCCTCGGGGCCACCGGCGGCCTGCGCATCGGGCTCGCCCCCTACACCGACCACACCGACGTCGAGCGGCTCGTCGACGCCCTGACGGGGCTGCTGACCGGATGACCTCGTGACGCGCGGGGACCGGATCCGGCCGGCCCTGGCCGTCACTGTGACGGTCCTCGCCGCCTACAACGTGGCCCGCACCCTCGTCATCCCCCCGTCGTGGCACCTCCTGACGAACCTGCTCGTCGCCGCGCTGCTCGGCGGCGTCGCCCTCTGGGCCCGGCTCGACGCGACCGAGCTCGGCCTGCACAGCGACCACCACCCGTCCGGCGCCCGTTGGGGGTTCGGGGCGCTGGCGCTGGTGGTCGCCGTCGTGGGGGCGTTCGGCATCGTCACCTCCCGCCTCGGCACGTCCGACGGCGCGCTCGACGACGCCCGGCTGCAGGGGCCGCTCTCGGGCCTGCTCTACGAGACGCTCGTCAACACCCCGCTCGGCACGGTGGTGCTCGAGGAGTTCGCCTTCCGCGGGGTGCTGCTGGCGCTGCTCCTGCGCCTGATGTCGACGCCCCGGGCGGTGCTCGTCGGGTCGGCGCTCTTCGGGTGCTGGCACATCATGCCGACCCTGACGACTGCGGCCGGCAACGGTGCGCTGGACGCCCTGCTCGCGCTGCCCGGCGGGCTGCTCCTCGTCGTCATCGGCAACGTCCTCGTCACGGGCCTCGCCGGGATCGTGTTCTGCCTCCTGCGGATCCGCTCGGGCAGTCTCCTCGCGCCGGCCCTCGCGCACCTCGCGACCAACGACGCCAGTCTCGTCGTGGGCTGGATCAGCAACCACTGAGCCAGTGCCCCCGGCGACCGCCGGGGGCGCGGGGCGGGCCCTCGCATACGGTTAGGCCCATGGCCGTCGACCTCATGACCGAGTCCACCGCGCGGGTGCCGCAGGGTGAGGTGCCCGAGGCGTTCGACGAGGTCGCCGACCGCTACGACCTCATGGTGGCGCTCAACCCGGGCTACCACGCCCACCTGCGCCACAGCGCCGCCGCGCTCGCCGAGAGCCTCGGCCCCCGCACCGGCACCCGGGTCGTCGACCTCGGCTGCGGTTCGGGCGCGTCCACCCGGGCCCTCGTCGAGGAGCTGCGGCACGGCGGCGTGCAGGGCCAGGTGCTCGGCGTCGACGGGTCGGCCGGGATGCTCGCGCAGGCCCGCAAGAAGCGCTGGCCGGTGGGCGTGCGCTTCGCCCACGGGCGCGCCGAGGATCTCGCGTCGGTCTGCGCCGAGGCCGGTCTCGAGGGCCCGCTCGACGGGGTCTTCGCGGCCTACCTGGTGCGCAACGTGCCCGACCGCGACGCCCTCCTGCGCTCGCTCCACGACCAGCTGCGCCCGGGCGGGGTGCTCGTCGTGCACGAGTACTCCGTGGCGGGTCGCCCTGTCTCGCAAGCGGTCTGGACCGCCGTATGCCGTGGGGTCGTCGTCCCGCTCGGCTGGGTCACCTCGCGACGCACGCGGCTCTACCACTACCTCTGGCGCAGCGTCATGGACATGGACCCCGTCGAGACCGTGATGCAGCGGATGCTCGACGCCGGGTTCGAGGACGTGCGCACCCGGTCGGTGCACGGGTGGCAGCGCGGGATCATCCACACCTTCCACGCCCGCAAGCCCGAGTGAGGCTCTTGCCGCGGCGCCCCCCACGGTGGGTGCCGGGGGTCGACCGACGGGCCGTGCACCACCCGGCGCCGGAGCCCCGCGGCGTGAGCGGCGCGGCCGGGCAGCGGCGCACCGCCGTCGTCGTCGGAGGCGGCATCGCCGGCCTCACGGCCGCGACCGCCCTCGCCGAGCGCGGCGTCGCCGTCACCCTCGTCGAGGCCGAGGCGACGCTCGGTGGCCGGGTGCGCGCATGGCCGACGACCGTCGCCGGGGAGCCGGGCACCATGAGCCGCGGCTTCCACGCGTTCTTCCGGCAGTACTACAACCTGCGGGCCCTGCTGCGCCGCGCCGACCCGGCGCTCGACCGGCTCCGCCCGATCGACGACTACCCCCTGGTCCTGGCCGGCGGGCATACCGACTCGTTCGCCGGGCTGCCCACCACGCCGCCGCTCAACCTCATGGCCTTCGTCGCCCGCAGCCCCAGCTTCACCGCTCGCGACCTCACCCGGGTCGACGTCGAGAAGGCCCTCGGGCTGCTCGACGTCTCCTTCCCCCAGACGTTCTCGGAGTACGACGGCACGTCGGCTGCCGAGGTGCTCGACGCGCTCCGGTTCCCCACCGGCGCACGGCATCTCGCGCTCGAGGTCTTCGCGCGGTCGTTCTTCGCCGACCCCCGGGAGTTCTCCGGCGGAGAGCTCGTCGCGATGTTCCACACCTACTTCCTCGGCAGCGCCGAGGGGCTGCTGTTCGACGTGCCCGACGACGACTACGACACCGCGATCTGGGCCCCGCTCGGGCGCTACCTGCACGGGCTCGGCGTCGACGTGCGGATGCCGCAGCGGGCCGTCGCGCTGGAGGAGCGGGGCGAGCGCGTGGCGGTCCGGCTGGCCGACGGCAGCGAGCTCCAGGCGGATGCGGTGGTGCTGGCGACCGACCAGCGCCCGCTGCAGGCGCTGGTCGAGGCCTCCCCGTGGCTGGGCGCGGCCGACGGCACCGGCTGGCGCGGCCGGGTGGCCGAGCGCCGGTCGGCGCCGCCCTTCGCGGTGTGGCGCCTCTGGTTCGACCGTCCGGTGCACGCCGAGACCCCGCCCTTCCTCGCGACGAGCGGGTTCGGCCCGCTCGACAACGTCTCCGCGGTGCACCTGTTCGAGGACGGCGCCGCCCGGTGGGTGCAGGCCCACGGCGGCAGCGTCGTCGAGCTGCACGCCTACGCCGTCCCGGAGGGCACCAGCCCAGACGCGTTGCGGGAGACCCTGCGCACCGAGCTGTTCGGGCTGCACCCCGAGCTCGCCGACGCCGGGGTGGTCCACGAGGAATGGCTGCTCAAGGCGGACTGCCCGCTCGTCGGGGTCGACGCGTGGGCCCAACGCCCGGGCGTCGAGACCCCCAACGCGCGAGTCACCCTGTGCGGCGACGGGATCCGGTGCGACTACCCGGTCGCGCTGATGGAGCGGGCCGCGACCACGGGGTTCATGGCGGCCAACGCCCACCTCGCCCGGTGGGGTCTGCCGGGACATGACCTCTGGACCGTGCCGATGCGCGGGCGCCAGCGCATCGTCCCCCCGCTGCGGCGCGCCGCGGCCCACCTGCCCCGCTAAACCGTTGGGCGTGGAGCGACCTCAGCGCGCGCGGCGGTAGGCGAGCTCGAGGATCCCGCTCGGTGAGGCCGTGCTCGAGACGAGCTGGAGCGCATACGACGAGGGGACGCCGTCGAACAGGCGGGTGCCCTGCCCGGCGACGTAGGGGAACAGGCTGAGCTGCAGCTCGTCGAGCAGGTCCAGCTGCATGAGGGCGCCCAGAGTCGGACGCCGCCCCAGACGATGACGTGCCCGTCGCCACCCTCCTTGAGCCGGGCCACCTCCTGCGCCGTCTCCCCCGAGGCGATCGTCGTGTTGGCCCAGCCGGCGGTGGTCATCGTCGTCGAGAAGACGACCTTGCGACCCTCCTCGAGGATCGACGCGAAGGGGTGGTCGGGCGACCGGGTCATCGCCTGCGACATGTCCTCGTAGGCGACCCGGCCGAAGACGTGGGCGGACGCCGAGCGCAGGAACTCCCGCTGGGTCGGGTCGTCGGGCTGCTGGTTCTCCGGCTGGTCGAAGCAGAACGTGGAGAAGTCGGTGCCCGGGTCGGACATGAACCCGTCGAGCGAGTAGTTGAAGACCGTGGCGATGAGCGAGCGCATCGGCTCCTCCTTGGGTGGTGGGGGTTGTCCGGGCAGACTCCCCCGGCCCCCGGAACTCATGGTCCCGCCCGAGCCGACGTGCGCGAGGATGGCCGCATGCCCACGCCTCGTGTGGTCGCCGTGAGCCGCGACGGGACCCACCGGTTCAGCAAGGTGCCCGCCGCGTCGATCACCCTCGTGGCCGGCCTCGGCGTGCTCGGCGACGCCCACGCCGGCACGCTGGTGCAGCACCGCTCGCGGGTGCGGCGCGACCCCAACCAGCCCAACCTGCGGCAGGTGCACCTGCTCCACGCCGAGGTCTTCGACGACGCCCGGGCGATGGGCTACGACGTGGGGCCCGGCGACCTCGGCGAGAACGTGCTCACCTCCGGTCTCGACCTCCTCGCGCTGCCCACCGGCACCCGGCTCGACCTCGGCGGCCCAGTGGTGCGGCTCACCGGACTGCGCAACCCGTGCGCCCAGATCAACGACTTCCGGCCCGGGCTGCTCAAGGTCGTGCTGGCGCGCGCCGACGGCACGCCCACCGACGAGCCGGCGCCGTCGACCGCCTCGCCGCAGGTCCGCATCGTCGAGGTGATCCGCAAGGCCGGGGTGATGGCGGTCGTCGAGGTCGGCGGCGACGTGGCGGGCGGTCACCCGGTCACGGTGACGCTGCCGGACGGGCCGCACACGCCGCTGGCCCCCGTCTGACGACGGAGCGCAGAGCTCCCGGAGCTACGCGGTGGGCGCCGTCGGGAGGGCGGCCACGACGTCGATCTCGACGAGGATGCCGTTCAGCTGCGAGCCCACGGTCGTGCGCACCGGGTAGGGCACGGTGAAGAACTCCTGGTATGCCGTGTTGAACTCGGCGAAGTCGGCCAGGTCGGCGAGGTGCACCGTCGTCTTGACGCAGTCGTCGAGCGTGAGGCCGCGCTCGGCGAGCACGACCTGCACGTTGCGGAGCACCTGCCGGGTCTGGTCGGCCACGGAGTCGGCGATCGCGTTGCCGTGGGCCGGGTCCTGCGGCCCGAAGCCGGCGGTGAAGAGGAAGCCGTTGGCCTCGATCCCCTGGCTGTAGGGCCCGGCGGGCGGCGGTGCGGCGGTGGTGTGGACGGCGGTCTTGGTCATGTCTGGCTCCTTGCGGTGGATGGGGTGTCGGGTCGGTGGCGCCGCAGGCCACGGCCGGGCCGGGCGGAGGCGAGACGGCCGCCCGCCAGCACGGGCACGCCGGCGACGAGGACATCGTCGATGCCCGTCGCCAGGCGCCGCGGCTGAGCGTAGGTGGCGGTGTCGCCGACGCCCTCGGGGTCGACGACGACGAGGTCGGCGACGGCGCCCGGCGCGACCGACCCGCGGCGGCCCAGGGCGAACCGACGGGCGGGGTGCGCCGACAGGTGGTGGACGGCGTCGACCCACGACCAGGTGCCGAGCTCGCGCACGTAGGTCTGCAGGTAGCGCGCGAAGGTGCCGAACGCGCGGGGGTGCGGGTGGCCGCCGACGAAGATGCCGTCCGACCCGCCCAGGTGGCCGGGGTGGGCGAAGATCCGGGCCAGCTCGGTGGCCGACCGCGGCTGCCGCACCGCCATGATCGTGCTCACCTCCAGCCGGGAGGCCGCGAGGAGGTCGAGCGCGAGGTCCATCGGGTCGCCGCCGGTCTGCAGCGCCGCGTCGTGCAGGGTGCGCCCGACGACCCAGGCGTGCTCCGGCGCCGCGGCGTGCGCGATGGTCAGCAGGCGGGGCCAGTCGGGGCCGAGGCTGGCGCTCTGCACAGCCTTGGCGGTGCATGCCGCGCGCATGGCCGGTCGGGCGTCCGGGTCGGCGAGGGCGCGGACGACGTCGTCGACCGGCCGCACCGAGAGCTCCGGCGGCAGCAGCGGCATACTCAGCAGGGAGCAGCCGCGGGTATAGGGGTAGGCGTCGAAGGTCGCGTCGACCCCCGCCGACGCCAGCCGGTCGAGCTGCCCGAGGACGATGTCGGCGTCCGCGTGCAGGTGCGAGATGTGCACGGGCAGTGGGCTGCCGGCGATCCCGGCGAGCGCGGCGATCTGGATGACCTCGGCGATGCCGGCGGCCGCGTTGGCCTCGTAGCCGCCCCGCATGTGGGTGACGTAGACGCCCTCCGCCGTGGCCACGGGGCGGCACAGGGCGGCGAGCTCGTCGGTGGTCTGGAAGAGACCGGGCACGTAGTCGAGACCGGTCGACAGGCCCAGCGCCCCGTCGGCCATCCCGGCCGCCACGAGGGCCACCATCCGATCGCGCTCGGCCGCGCCCGCCGGGGCGTCGTCGCGACCGCAGACCTCATGGCGCACGGTGCCGGCGGGCACGAGGCACCCCGCGTTGAGTGCCGACGTGCCGTCGCAGGAGGCGAGGTATGCCGCCACGCCCCCACCGCGGTAGGCCGGATGGGGTCCGTTGATGACGGCGAAGTACTCGCTCGCGTAGGTGCCGGGACCGGGCATGTAGGACACACCGTCCTGGCCGGCGACGACCGTGGTGACGCCCTGCCGCAGGAGGGCGAGCTGCACGTCGGGGTCGCGCAGCAGCCCGTCGGCGTGGGAGTGCGCGTCGACGAACCCCGGGAGCACGAGCCGGTCGCCGGTCTCGATGACCTCGTCGTCGTCGCGCGCCTCGACCGTGCCGGGCGGCCCCACGGCCGTGACCGTGTCGCCCTCGACGGCCACGTCGGCGCGCACGGGCCCGTCGGGGGTGACGACGGAGCCGCCGCGCAGGACGCGGCGGGTGGGCTGGGTCTGGGCGATCTGGGAGGCCTGAGCGGTCTGTGAGGTCTGAGAGGTCATCGACATCGGGTCAGAAGTAGGTGCGGACGAGGTCGACGACGAGGTCGGAGCCGGCGGACTCGACGACGGGCAGCACCCGCCACTTGTCGAACGCTGTGCAGGGGTGCGACAGGCCGAGGCTGACGACCGACCCCACCGCCAGGGCCTTGCGGTCGGCGGGGTCGTCGGTGCGCACGTAGGCGTGCTGGTCGTTGAGGGCCGAGACCTGCGCGCCGGCCAGCGCGCGCCAGGGCCCGTCGAGGTCGGGGGCGACCCGCCGCGGGATGGGCAGCCCCTCGTCGTAGGGGAAGTCGCGCTTGCCGCCGTCGACGAGCGCCAGCCCCGGTTCGGGGTGCGAGACGACGCGGGCCAGGCCGTGCATCGCGACCTGCAGGCGAGGGCCGTCGGGGGCGGCGGCCCCGTCGAACGGGGAGATCCCCCGGTAGAACCCGTCGTCGTGCACGAGGTAGGCGCCGGAGCGGATGACGAACCGGGTCGGCCCCGCGCCCGGTCCCGCGCCGGCCTCGGCGAACGCCTCGGCCACGAGGTCGACGTAGGCGCTGCCGCCGGCGGTGACGTAGACGTCGCCCGCATCGGTTGCGCCGCCGCTCGTGCTGTTGCCGGTCGTGCCGTCCGTCTCGTAGAGGGGCTCGACCGCCCGGTGCAGCTCCACGAGCCGGGCGAGGTAGGCGCGCACCGCCGCGAGCGTGCCTGGCTCGCGGTCGTGACCGACGGACCCTTCGTAGCCCGCCACCCCGGCCAGGCGCAGCACGTCGGAGGCGGCGACGCGCTGGGCCACGGCGACCCCCTCGGCGACGGTGCGCGCCCCGGTGCGCGCCCCCGGGGAGCCGAGCTCCACGCATACCGCGAGAGGCCGGGCGGGCCGGGCCGCCCGCAGCCCTCGTTCCATGGCCTCGACGGTCTCGACCGAGTCGGCCCACGTCACCATGCGGACGTCGGGGTCGGCGAGCTCGGCCGCGAGCCACGCGAGGGAGCGGGCGTCGACCGCGGCGTTGGCGAGCATGACCGACGCGAAGCCGAGGCTGCGCGCGGTGCGCACCTGGCCCATCGTCGCGAGGGTGAGGCCGAGCGCGCCGGCGTCGAGCTGCCGCTGCCACAGCGCCGGCGCCATGGTGGTCTTGGCGTGCGGCATGATCTCCAGCCCGCGCTCGCGGCACCAGGCGGCCATCGTCGCCGCGTTGTGGCGCAGGGCGGCGTCGTCGAGGACGACGAGGGGGGTCCAGAACTCGCGCAGGCGCGGCCGGGTCTCGAGGAGCTGCGCGGTGGTGAGCCCGACGGCCCGCGCGGGCAGGCCCTTGTCCTGCGCGGTGAGGAGGGTATGCGGGTGGGCGTCCGTGTGGGCAGGCCTCCGGGGCAGGTCAGTGGACAGTGGTGGCCCCGCTCCCGGCCGGCGCCGTGGCCAGCTCGTGCAGCCGGCTGGAGCCCTCGACGTCGGGGCGGATCGAGGCCTGGGCGGTGGCCACCGCACCGACGGCGCAGATGACGGCGACGTACGCCACGAGGGGCCATAGCCCGCCACCCGCCGCGGCGACGAGGGCCGTGGCGATGAGCGGGGCAAGGCCACCGCCGAGGGTGTTGGACAGCTGGTAGCCGATGTTGACGCCGGTGGTGCGCGCCTCGGGGTCGAACATCTCGACGAGCATCGTCTGCAGGGTGGCCTGCATGGCGATGCCCGGGATGACGAAGCCGAGCACCATGCCGAGCCAGATGAGCCACGTGTTGGCCGTGCCGAAGAGCAGGAAGGTCGGCCACACCAGCAGCGCGAACCCCACGCAGCCGGTGATGTAGACCCGGCGCCGGCCGACCCGGTCGGAGATGGCCCCCCAGGTCGGGGCGACGACGATCTGCAGCACACCGACGATCATCGTGCCGATGAAGCCGACCTGGGCGGGAACGTGCTTGGTGGTGACGAGGTAGGCCAGGCCGAAGGTGAGCACGACGTAGCCGGCGATCGACTGCGGCAGGCCGATGAGCACACCGAGGACCGTGTTGCGGGGGTGGCGGAACGCCTCGCGCAGCGGGTTGGGCCGGGTGACACCGGCCGACTCCTGATGGGCCCGGGTGGTGGTGAACTCCTCGGACTCCTCGAGCTGGCGGCGCAGGATGACCGCGACGACGGCGAGCACGAGGGCGAGCAGGAAGGGGATGCGCCAGCCCCACGTGAGGAACCACGACTGGGTGCCGGCGCCGAGCCCGGCCATCAGGCCCGCCGAGGCGACGTTGGCGACGCCCGCGCCGCTGATGAGGAACGCGCCGTAGAAGCCGTGCCGGCCGGTGGGGGCGTGCTCCACGACCATCGTCGCGGCGCCGCCCATCTCGCCGCCGACGAAGAAGCCCTGCAGCATCCGGAAGACCAGCAGCAGGATCGGCGCGGCGACGCCGATCGAGGTGGCCGAGGGGATCAGCCCGATGCACGCGGTGGCGATGCCCATGCCGATGACGGTGACCATGAGGGTGACCCGCCGGCCCATCCGGTCGCCGATGGCCCCGAAGACGAGGCCGCCCACGGGCCGCAGGAAGAAGCCGACCGCGAACGTCGCGAACGACGCGAGCTGGGCGACGACCGGGCTGTCACCGGAGAAGAACACCGTCGGGAAGACCGCGGCGGAGGCCAGCCCGTAGAGGTAGTAGTCGTAGTACTCCATCAGGGTGCCGATCGCGCCGCCGGCGACCATCGTGCGTTGCCGTCGGTCGAGACCGGTCGGTGACGTCGTGGTGGTCATGCGATCCTCCGTACCTGACGGGTGGGCAGCTCTGCCGGACGAGGAGCGAGGCTAGCCCGACTCGTACACTCTGTCTAGGTGAGATACTGATTGTAAGGACGGGAGGGCGATGACCCAGACGTTCGCGGATGCCGCCGAGGTCCTGGCGACCTTCCGCCCGGTGATGCGCGCCATCGCGGCGGCGGGCGGCGCGTCGTGCGAGGTGGTGCTGCACAACCTCGACGGCGCCGACATCAACCTCGGGCACACGATCATGGCCATCGAGAACGGCCACGTGACGGGGCGCGAGGTGGGCGGCCCGTCCACGAGCCTGGGGCTCGACGTCGTGCAGGACCGGCGCGGCGACCACGACGCGTTCGGCTACCGCGGGTTCACGGCCGACGGCACCGAGCTGCGCTGCTCGTCGGTCTACTTCCACAACGCGGACGGGGACATCATCGCCGCGCTCTGCATCAACGTCGACCTCAGCGGCCTGCAGCAGGCGCGCAGCATCATCGACGCCCTGCTCGCACCGACGGCGGCGCCCACCTCGCCCCAGCCCGACGAGTTCATCGGCCGCGACCTCGGCTCCGTCGTCGACACCATGGTCACGCAGGCCATCGCCGCCGCCGGCAAGCCGGTGCCCCAGCTGACCCGCGACGAGCGCATCGCCGTGCTCGAGCGCCTCGACCAGCAGGGCGTGACGCGGATGCGCAAGTCCGTCGAGCTCATCGCCACCCGGCTCGGGATCTCCCGCGTGACGGCGTATGCGTACCTCGACGAGGCGCGCACGCGGCAGGGCTGAGCCCGCGGGGTCGTCTGCGGACCGCCCGGCGGACCGCCCGGCGGACCGCCCGGTGGACGGTCCGCAGACGGGCTACGGAGCCAAGGGCACGTACGGCGCGACGACCGGGCCCTTCGTCCAGTCCATGACGGTGGCCTGCGCCGCGGCTCCCGTGATCATGTCGATGGCGTTGGAGTCGCTGACGTCGGTGTCCTGGCTGGGGATGCTGCCGTCCCAGACACCCGCGCCGCCGCCCAGCCGGTAGGGCTTCACCCACGAGGGGCAGCCGTCGCCGCCGTTCCAGCAGCTGAGGCTGTAGACGGGCCGCACGTTGCCGATGCCCTCGCCGTCCTCCGCGTCGCTGTACATCGACACCTGGTATGCCGCGGCCGCCGGGTCGACGCCGCCGAGGGCGGACGACGCCACGGAGACGACGATCGCCTTGGCCGCGGGCACGACCTGCAGCGGGGCGTCGGCGACCCGGGCCAGGTCGGCGCCGTAGACGCCCTCGCCGAAGCGGCTGGTCTGGTAGCGACCATCGGCCACAATGGCGCGGCTCCAGGCTCCCGCGCCGTTGGTGTTGGTGCCGGGCAGCAGCGGGGTCGTCGCAGTCGAGGTGTCGGCCGGGTCGTGCACGTAGATGTTGAGGCGCTGCGTGGACATCCCGTTGCCGCCCCAGGGGTTGTTGATGGCCCCCGCGACCGTCGTGACGAACCGCACCTGGTCGCCGTCGCGGTAGACGTCGAAGTGGGTGAGGTCCATCGACCCGGCGTTGAAGGCGCCGTCGCTCGGGTAGACGTAGCTGCCCGGGCCGTTGTCGTCGCCGGCCGGGTCGGTGACGCCGCCGACGCGCTGGCCGTAGGCCTGCACGGTGCGCACCTCCTGGGCCGTGCCACCGTCGGCCGCGACCGCGGCGATGACGATCTGGTTGCTCAGCGCGGGGAGGGTGACGACGACGTCGAACGCCCCACCCGAGACCGGCACCGACTGCGGGACGCCGTTCACCGAGAGGTAGACGGTCGGCGCCGAGGTCGTGCCCGTGACGTGGACCTGGCGGCTGGCCGCCGTGGAGAGGTCGGTCGGGCTGGTGACGGTGAGGGTCGGGGTCGAGCGCGTGGCGCCCGACGCATACCGCGCCGACACCACGGCGGGCGTCTCGACCGGCTTGCCCGCGGCGATGCCCTGGGCGAGGCGGACGTACTGGGCCATGGCCCAGGCGAGGGGCGCGGCCGAGCCGGTGCCCTTGCCGTAGACGTGCCCGTAGGAGGTCGGGTCCTTCTGGTCCCACACCTGCTCCGGGATCATGTGGCCGTCGTTGGCCGCACCCGCCATGGTGCGCAGGTAGGGCAGGGCGTCGCCGCCGTTCGCGAGCGCATACTCGCCCCGCTCACCCGACAGCAGCGGCCAGGGGCGGCCGATGCCGGTGCCGTCCCACGGGGAGCCGTCGGCCTTCTCGCCGTAGCCGTCGAAGGTGTAGCGCTTCCACATGTCGCCGCTCGGGAGCGTGACCTTGATGGACTGGTCGACCGCCACTAGCGAGTGCTTCACGTAGGGGTCGTTCGCGGGCTTGACGCCGAGGCGCACCAGCTCGAGGAAGCCGGCGTCGACGACGCTGTTCTCCTTGTGCACGCCCGCGCCGTTGCCGAAGTCGCGGCTCGCGCCGTCGTCCGGGTTGCCGCTGTAGTTGATCCGCTCGTAGTACTTGCCGTCCGACAGGTTTCCGGTGGTCGTGTAGAGCCACGTCTCGACGTTGCGCTGCCAGTGGTCGGCGGTGGCCTGGTAGATCGCGGCCCGCGCGGCGTCGCCGTTCTTCGTCGCGATGTCGGCGGCGGCTGTGAGCCCGGCGATCATGTCGGGCAGGGTGGAGACGGAGTAGCCCCCGGTCTCCTCCCAGCGCTCCTGCTGGGTGGTGGGGCCGTGCGCGACGAGGTAGTCGGCGGCCTTGGCGACGTGGTCGCGGAAGAACGCCGCGTCGAACCGGCCCGTCTGCCAAGCGAGCACGATGGGGAACGCGGTCTCGTCGAGCTGGATGTTGGTCTGGTCGGGGGTGCCGTCCGGGTGCGAGGTCTGCGGGAAGTGGCCGTCGGGCTGCTGCTGCTTGGTGAAGAGCCAGGTCACGGCCCGGTCGGCCGCGGCGGTGTCGCCGGCGGCGAGCAGCGCGCTCACCTGCTGGTACTCGTCACGCGCCCAGACGAAGTGGTAGCCCTGGCCGCCGCCGCTGGAGCCCGAGGCGTCGACCGCCTGGCCCCACGGCACGGTGAGCGAGGCGATGAACGCGCCCGGGTAGGTCTTGTCCTCGTGCGCCTTGACCGTCATCAGCGACACGCGGTACTGCGTCGCCAGGGCCGGGTCGAGGCTCGTCGGCACGGGCTTCGTGCTGGCGAGGTAGTCGCTCCAGCCGCGCTGGTACTGCTGCATCGTCGCCGGGAACGCCCGCCCGAGGCTGGCCTTGGCGGTGCCGAGGGCGTCCTTGGCCGTGCTGGCGAACCCCAGGGCGAGGGTCACCTTCGCGGTGTTGTTCTTCATCGGTATGCGGCCGACCTGGGCGATGTTGCCGGCCCCGGCTGACGCATACATCGCCGTGAGGGCATGGTGGGCCACGAGGTCGGCCTTGGGGTCGCTGACGCTGCCGACGTAGCCGGTCGAGGTCGAGTCGAACCCGGTGGAGGCCACGAGGGCGCTGGCCACGGGGGTCGCGGCGTTGTGGGTGTCGTCGCTGACGAGCGCGTCGCCGACGGTGCGACCAGAGTCGTGAGTGGCGTCGCCGGCCAGGGAGGGGTCGTACAGCGTGTAGAGCTGGAACGGGGTGCCGGCGCTCCCCTGAGCGGCGCGGAAGGTCACGTCGACGAGCACCGAGGAGCGGGCCGGGTCGGTGACGTAGGTCTTGGTCAGGGTCCAGCGGCCGCCCTTGTCCGCACTCGTCTGGGTGTAGGTCAGAGAGGTGGGGTCGGCCAGCGCGACCGAGCGGGTCACCGTGGCGTCGGTCTCGAGCTGCGTGCTGGTGCCGTCGGTCACGGCGAGCTGCAGCTCGCGGACGTTGGGCGTGTCACCGCCGGGGTAGTAGACCTCGCTCATCGTGCCGCCGGTGAGGGTGTACCAGACCTTCGAGTCGCGGGTCACCGACGTGCCGACGCCGTCCTTGTCGCCGGTCGTCCAGGTGGCGGAGGCGCCCGGGGCACCAGGAGCGTCACCGGCGGCCGGGGCCGTCGGGGCGGCGATGGCGCTCGCGGCCGACGCGACCAAGAACAGCGCTCCGGCAGCGGTGGCTGCTGTAGCCGTACGACGCCAGCGCGCCCTCGTGATCTCGACGTCCGTCGCCATCGACATGCCTTCCGCTAATTACTAAAGAACATTTATCAATCCACCGTCTAGAGTGACGACGTCGTCGCCCAGTGTCAAGAGGTCTCCATGAAGTCGTCGGCCACCGCGACCGCCCCTCTGCTGCGACGGCTCAACGCCTCGGCGGTGCTCGCCCACCTGGCCGGCGCCGGCTCGGCGACCGGCTCGGAGATCATGACCGCGACCGAGCTCTCCCGACCGACGGTCCACGCGGCGTGCGACGACCTCATCGGGCTGGGGTGGGTGATGGAGGTCGACGGGCGTCGCCCCGAGGGGGACGGCCGACCGGGTCGGCCCGCGCGCTGCTACCGCTTCAATGCGGCGGCGGGCTACGTGCTCGGGGTGGACCTGGGCGAGTGGAAGGTGTCCGTGCGCGTGGCCGACCTGCGGGGTCAGGCTCTCGCCGACGCGGTGGTGGAGTTCTCCTCCAACCGGGCCGAGGCTCCAGAGCGGATCCGCGGCACGCGACAGGGGATCCGGCGGGTGCTCCGCCAGGCTGGGATCGACCCGGCGGCCGTGCTCAGCGCCTGCGTCGGCGTGGCCGCGGCCGTGCGACCGGACGGACGGATCTACCCCTCCCAGGACCCCGGCTACCTGCCCGGCCTCGCCGACGTCAACATCGCCGAGGCGGTCGGACGCGGGTATGCGTGGACGGTGCAGGTGGAGAACGACGCCAACCTCGCCGTGCTGGCCGAGCGCTGGCAGGGGGTGGCGGTGGGGGTCGACGACGTCGTCCTCGTGCTGGCGGGTGAGCGCATGGGCGCTGGCATCGTGGCGGGCGGTCGCCTCCTGAGGGGCGCCACCGGGGCCGCCGGCGAGCTGGCCCTGTTCGAGCTCGTCGAGGGGGTCGGCGACACCCACGGGATCGGCGCCACGGCACGGATGCAGGGCGAGGCGGCGGTCCTGGCGGCGGGGCGAACCCGCTCCGGCGCATACCCGGGGTCGTTGTTCGATCTCGCGGACGGCGACCCGGAGCACGTGACCGGGGCGCTGGTCGAGGAGGCCGCCCTTGACGGCGATCCTGTGGCCGCGGGCATCATCGACCAGGTCGCCGAGCGGATGGCTCGGGTGGTCGGCGTGCTCGCCACCCTGCTCAACCCGTCGCTGGTCGTCATCGGCGGCGGCGCGGTCGACCTTGCCGACCGGCTCAGAGCGCCGATCCTGGCCCAGCTGCCCACGTTCGTGAAGGAGACCCCGCGGCTCGAGGTGAGTGCGCTCGGTGAGACCGGCGCCCTCGTCGGCGCCGTCCGGCACGCCCTCGACCACGCGGAGCAGACGATCTACCAGACGCTGTGAAGTCCGACGGGCGCGACTGTCCTTTCCGGGCCGTCTCGTTCGTCGACGAGGTGGAGCCTGGGAACCGAGCCGGGCCGGACGGAGAGGAAGACCAGTGACCGACGAGACGGACCAGACCCCCCGGTCGCCCGCGGGACCCCGAGCGTTCCGCTTCGGCATCGTCGCCCCCGTGCTGGGGGACGTGCCGAGCTGGAGGGAGCAGGTGCGCCGCATCGCCGGCCACGGCTACTCGACGGTGCTCATGCCGGACTTCCCGCGGCTGCAGCCGTCCCCCGCCGTCACCCTGGCCGCGGCGGCCAGCATCGCCGACGTGCGGGTCGGCACCTGGGTGTATGCCGCGCCGTTCCGGGCTCCGTGGCTGACCGCGTGGGAGGCGCACTCGATGACCCTGCTGACGGAGGGCCGGTTCGAGATGGGCATCGGCGTCGGGCGGCCCGGGATCGAGGACGAGGTGCGCGAGCGCGGACTGCCCACCGCGTCCCCGGGGCAGCGGCTCGAGGAGGTGCGCGAGACCGTCGCCGCCCTGCGCGCGCTGGACGGCGAGGACCGCCGAACGCCGGTGGCCATGGCCGTCATCGGCCCGAAGGCCAGGGCGCTGGCCGTCGAGATCGCCGACACCATCACCTTCGCCATGGCCCCAGACGAGCCGCGCGCGGCGGTGGTCGACCGGGTCCGCTCACTGCGCACAGACCGCCCGGTGGAGCTCTCGATCCACATCCCCGTGGTCGGCGACGCCGTCTCCCCGTTCATGGCGCCCTCCGACACCGACCCGTCAGCTCTGCGGGAGGCCGACTCCCTCGCCTACCTCCCGCCCGACCCCGCGGCCGCCGCCGAGGAGCTGCTGCGCCGGCGCGAGGAGACCGGGGTGTCCTACGTGGTCTTCGGAGCCGACAACGCCGACCGGTTCGCCCCGGTCGTCGCAGAGCTGGCTGGCCGCTGAGCACGTGTCGTGCCGCTGCTCGGTCCAGGCCCGCCTCGAGAAGTGTCCGATCGGGACGGGGTCCGTTCGTTGAGGAGGTGGGTGACGCGTAGTCACCCAGGGACAAGGAGGAGACATGTCGGAGTACCTCATCGCCTTCAACGAGGACTGGGTGCCGGAGCACACGGAGGAGGAGATCCGCGCGAAGTCCAGGGCGCTGCGGCCATTGATCGCAGAGATGAAGGCCGCTGGAGTCCTCATCTTCACCGGCGGTCTCGACGACGCCGGCCCGGTCTTCAGCGTGGACCCGTCCAGCGGCAAGCCCCTGTTCATCGACGGTCCGTTCGCCGAGTCCAAGGAGCATCTGGGCGGGTTCGCCGTGGTGGACGTCGCCGACGAGGACGCGGCGCGGACGTGGGCCGGCCAGATCGCCATGGCCTGCGGCTGGCCGCAGGAGGTCCGTCGATTCCAGGTTCCCATGACGCGTACGGAGACGTCCTGACCTCCTCCAGAAGACGGCACTGAACGCCATGTGAGCGCCCTGCGGCTCGGACGTCGGAGCTGGAGGATCCGCATCAGGTTCTCGTATGCCTGGGCGACGCCGACGGGGTCGTGGAGACCGGCCGGCGCCTCGGTAGCGGCGGAGGACCGGGCCATGAGTGCCGTCCGTGTCGTCCGTCCTGAAAGACTGGCCGCGTGAGTGGGCATGGTCGTGACCGGGACGGCGCAGGCCGCGCTCGCCAGGCTCGACCTCGCGACGCTCTGGGCCGGCCTCTCCCCTACGGCGCCGACGGGGTGGAGCCGGTATCGGAGGAGCCCCTGCCTGCCGAGGAGTCCCTTGACGCCGCCCGAGCGCTCGTGGAAGCGGGCCGTCCGTTCTCCGCCCACGAGGTGCTGGAGGCGCGGTGGAAGGCGGGACCCGTCGAGGAACGAGACCTGTGGCAGGGGCTGGCGCAGGTCTGTGTCGCGATGACGCACGCGGCCCGCGGAAACTCAGTGGGCGCAGACCGGCTCTTCGACCGTGCCGCCGAGCGACTGGCCACGTTCGCTTCGACCGGGCGCGAGGCCTACGGGCTTGACGTGGATGCAGCCGTGGAGAGGGCACGACGTCACGTCGGAGGGTTCTGAACGGCCCAGCGCCCCAGGCGGACGGAAGCGGCGACCTGCGGTCAGAGCTGGAGGATCCGCAGAACGTTCTCGTATGCCTCGGCGACGCCGACGGGGTCGTGGAGACCAGCCGGCGCCTCGGTGGCGGCGTAGAACCGGGCCATGAGTGCCGTCGTCGGGTCCGCGTCAGCGAGGGCCAGACACAGCTCGGGGACCACGACCTGCGCGTCGTGGCCGTCCAGGTGGTCGAGGGCAAGTCCGTTGTGCAGCAACGTCGCCGCCTCGTCGAAGATCTCCTCGATCATGGCCGGATCCACCTGGGGACGCGCCTTGGCGATCTCAGCGCCCGTGACGGCGAAGCGGTCGAAGAGCAGATCCGCGGTGCTGTCGGCCATGCTGCGAGCGTCGCAGCGCACCGCCCGGCCGACAACCGCATTGGCGTCCTTCACGGCGTGGCGGGCCGCCGCGGTGGGGTCAGCATCAGCACGACGGCCGTCAGGGTGGCGCCGAGCAGGATCGCGAGCAGGAGCTTGTTCAGGGCGGGGCGGTCGAGGAAGAACGCCGGTAGGGCGGTGAGCAGCGAGAGGACCTGCGCGCCGGCGGCCAGGCGGATGGCCCGGCTGTTGGCGCGACGCCAACCGATGACCACGGCCACGATGGTCACCAGACCGCACAGCGACTCGGTGACCAGGACCACCACGGGTGGGCCGACCACGTTCGGCTCGGGCGCGCCGCGCAGGACCATCGGGATGCCGATCAGGCCGAGCACGAAGGCCAGGGCGAGGCCGGCCCTGTTGCGCGGGGAGAGGAGCACGGTGCTCATCGTGGCGCTCCGGGGCGTCATCGGGCGACCAGATGGGGGGTCCGGCCATGGCGTGCCCGCAGCAGCTGCATCGCTCCGACGGCCATCGCCCATACGCCGACGAGGAGGACCACGTCGAACAGGGGCGTGAACGTGGAGATGAACGGCGCTGTCGCTCCGGCCAGGGCGTAACCCAACCCTCCGACGACGCCGAGCGCCGCGACGACCGGGTTGCCGAGGACCCGGCTGCGGCCTCCCACGGCAGCGAGCAGGGCGAAGGTGACCCCGAACGTCGGCACGGTGATGGTCTCGACTACGGCGTGGGTGTAGAGCAACGGGGTGGCCGCACCGGCCGTGATGTGGGCGTCGTCGAGCTTGGCGACCAGGTGCAGGACCATGGCCGCCGTCGCCACGGCCGAGGCGACAGCGGCGAAGCGGGTGACCCGGACCGGCAGGGAGGGTGGGGTCGTCCGGGCGAGACCGACGACGGCGACGGTGATCCCGATCAGGCCCACCAGGAGCAGCAGGTGGGCGGGGTACCAGCTCGGGTCCACGAACATCGCGTGGAACTGCTCTTGCAGGGAGCCGCCGCTGACGTGCTCGTGCGGGTGGAGGGCCGTTCCGGCCAGGAGGAAGGTGCCTCCGATGGCGAAGGACCCGCTGATGACTCTGGGCATGTGTGCCTCCTTTCAGGCCCGTCCAGCCTGACCAGCGGACCCGTTCCCCGAGAACGGGTCGGGATCACCGGGTTCCGGGAGTGCGTCCCGTGCGGATAGGAGCCCGCACCCAGGTGCGGTGGCCTGTAGTAGGCGAGACTGATGCGGTGCCCGAGACGGTGGTTCGGGTCGTCCTCGCCGACGACCACCCGGTTGTCCTCGCCGGCCTGCGCGCGCTGCTCGGCACGCTGCGCGGGTTCGAGGTCGTGGGTGAGGCCGGCGATGGCGAGTCCGTCATCCGGCAGGTCGAGCTGACGCACCCCCACGTCGTCCTCATGGACCTGCGGATGCCCGGCACTGACGGCCTGGAGGCGACCCGGCGCATTCGCGCAGCCGCCCCGGACACGGCCGTGCTCGTGCTGACGATGCTCGACGACGAGGAGACCGTGTTTGCGGCGATGCGCGCCGGCGCCCACGGGTACCTCCTCAAGGGCGCCGGGCAGCATGAGCTCGAGCGAGCCCTCCGCGGCGTCGTCGCGGGCGAGGCGATCTTCGGGCCCGGCGTGGCGGCTCGGATGCTGCAGCACTTCTCGGACGGCGATGACGCGAGACCCTTCGCCGACCTGACCGGCCGGGAGCGCGAGATCCTGGATCTGATCGCGGCCGGCCTGCGCAACCACGCGATCGCCGAGCGCCTGCACCTGGCACCGAAGACGGTCGCGAACCACATCTCCTCGATCTTCACCAAGCTGCGGGTGACCGACCGGTCGGCGCTGATCGTGCAGGCCCGGGAGCAGGGACTGGGTCGCCGTGGATGAGGCGACCGTGGCGTTCGTCGTCGCGCTCGTCCTCATCGCCGTCTGCTGGTGGCGGCTCGAGGTCGGGTCGGCCCGGGAGCGCGAGGCCCTGCTGTGGGTGGTGGCTGCCGTCGTGCCGGTGGCTGCGATCACCGCGATCATCCTGTTCGTCGACGCCGACCGGGCCCGCACGCTCCCCCCCGCCGTCCTCGCCGCCCTCACCCTCCCGCTGTTCGCGGCGATCCTCATCGGGCTCGCGCGTCCCAGGATCGTCGACGTCCGCGCCCTGCTGGCCGGTTCCGTGGTCGCTGTCGTGGTGGCGACCACCTACATCGCTGCGTTCGTCGGGTCGTGGTCACTCCTCGACCTGCTCGGGGCCGGAGATCTCACCCCGGCGACCTTCGCCCTGATCGGGGTGGTCTGTGCGTTGGGAGTGCACCCGCTGCAGGTGCTCCTGCGCGGCGTCTTCGACCGGCTGCTCTTCGGCGACCGTCCCGACCCGCTCCGAGCCGCTACCCGCGTGGCCGACTCCGTCAGCGACGACCCCGAGGTGGGCCTGGATGCGGTGCGCGAGGCCCTGGTGCTTCCCTACGCTGCGCTCGTGGTCGGTGCGGAGACCCTCGCGAGTGCGGGATCACCCGTCGCCCACACCCGGAGTCTCCGGCTGCGGCTCGGCCCGATGGGGGAGGGTGAGCTGCTGGTCGGGTTGCGGCCCGGCGACCTGCGGCTCAGCGCGACGGACGAGCAGGTGCTGCGGGTCGTGGCGCCCCTGCTCGCGCAGACCCTGCGCCTGAAGGCGTCTCGCGAGACCGCGATCGGCGCGATCGAGGACGAGCGACGACGCCTACGCCGCGACCTGCACGACGGGCTCGGTCCGACCCTCTCCGGAGTCGCCTACGCCGCCGACGCCGCACGCAACCTGCTCGCCACCGACCCGATCGCGGCGGACCAGCAGCTCGCCTCGGTCCGGGCGTCGACGGAGGACGCCATCGCGGAGATCCGACGACTCGTCACCGGCCTCCGGCCCCCTGCCCTGGACGAGCTCGGCCTCCTCGCCGCCCTGCGCCAGCACGCCGCCACCCTCTCCGTTCCGGTGACCGTCTCAGCCAACGAGCTGCCCGGCATGGGCGCTGCCGTCGAGGTCGCGGCATACCGGATCTGCCTCGAGGCGCTCACGAACGTCGTCAGACACGCCCACGCCACCGCCGCCGCGCTCACCCTCACCGCGACGGCGGACTCGCTGACCATCGAGGTGGTCGACGACGGGGAGACCACCGGGCTCTGGCCCCCCGGCACCGGAATCACCTCGATGCGTGAGCGCGCCGCTCTCGTCGGGGGCACCCTCACCGCCGCCGACCACAAGGTATGCGCCGACCTCCCGCTGTGACGGCTGGCCGCCGAGCCGGCTCGGGCGAGTCGGACCAGGACGCTCCGCGGTGCCGCGCTACCGCCCGGTGGTGCCGTCGATCAGCTCGCGCACGATGTCGGCGTGCCCGGCGTGCCGCGCGGTCTCGGACGTCATGTGCGCGATGGTCCAGCGCAGCGTGCGGGGTGCACCGGTGAGGGACAGCGCGGACGTCGCTTCAGGGTCGCCGAGGCGGCGGATCTTCGCGTCGCTTTCGGCCGCGGCGCGCAGGTATGCGTCGATGATCTCCTCCTTCGCCACACCGGGAGCGGCACTCATGCCCGCGTCCCAGTCCGGCTCGGAGCCGACCCCGGTGAGGTGGTATCCGAACCAGAACCGCTCGCCGTCCGTGGAGTGACGCACCAGTCCTAGCAGTGTCGTTCCCGTGGGGACGAGGACCCGGCGAACCTGCTCGTCGTCCAGACCGTCGAGCTTCTTGACCAGGCTCTGGCGAGCGAAGGCCAGGAAGGCCAGGGCCGTGTCCAGCTCGTCGTCGTCGTTGCGCGGCACCAGCTGTCGTTGCGTCTCGGTCACTGGCCGAGCCTAGGTCCCACGCACGCGGGGGCGGCCGCTGGACCGGAAAGATGGGGTGCATGCGAAGGGTTGCCGACGTGGAGCGTCGCGCGCGGCCGGGCCGTCGCCACGCGCTCGCTCCGGGCTCTCGGGTGGCGGACGTCGAGGCGGCGACCCGGGCGATGGTGGTGCTGCACGCCACCGAGGCGGCGTCCGTCCATCTGGCTGCGGCCGCCCGCGTGGACGGGATCAGGGTCACGGACGTCGACCGGGCGCTCTACGAAACCCGTCCCTCGTCAAGCAGCTGGCGATGCGGCGCACCCTGTTCGTCTTCCTGAGGGACCTGCTACCCGCCGCGGTGGGCAGTGCCGGGGCCCGGGTGGCCGGCACCGAGGAGCGCACGCTGGTCAAGCACATGGTCGCCGGCGGTCTGGGCCGCACGGTCGCCGATGCCGAGCAGCGGCTGGCCGAGGCCGAGAAGGCGGTGCTCGAGCGTCTCGCCACCGGCGCGGAGCTCACCACGCGGGAGGTGAGCAGGCAGGTGCCCGAGACGTCCGGCCGCGTCGTGTCCTCAGCGGGCACGGCCTGGGAGAGCAGCGACCCCTTCGCGCCCCGCGTCCTGACCGTCCTCGGCGCCCGAGGCCGTATCGTCCGCGGACACAACGACCTGCGCTGGCGCCAGGCGCGCTACCGCTGGGCCGCGACCGAATCCTGGCTCAGCGAGCCGCTCCTCCCGGCCACGCCTGACCAGGGGTATGCCGAGTTCGTCCGCCGGTACCTCGGGGCGTTCGGTCCGGCCACCGAGGACGACCTCGTGTGGTGGCTCGGCTCGACCAAGACCGCGGTCCGCCGGGCCCTCGCCGACGTCGAGGCGGTGACCGTCGAGCTCGAGGGTGGCCAGGCGGCATACCTGCTGCCCGACGACCTCGACCCGGAGCCACCCGTCGAGCCGTGGGCGGCTCTCCTGCCGACGCTCGACCCCACGACGATGGGATGGAAGGGGCGCGAGTTCTATCTCGACCCGGCCGACGTCCCCTACCTGTTCGACCGCGCGGGCAACGCCGGCCCCACCGCCTGGTGGGACGGCCGGATCGTCGGCACCTGGGTGCAGGACGACGCCGCCCGCGTGCAGGTCATCCCGCGCGGGTTACTGCCCCGTCGAGCCCAGCAGGCGCTCCAGCGCGAAGCCGACCGACTCACCACGTGGTTCGCGGGGGAGCGCGTCAACTCGTTCTTCGTCACCCGCCTGGAGACCGGTATGCCGCTTCGCTGACAACGCGGGCGCTCCCGTCGCCAGAGGTCCTGTGGGAGTGCCCGCCCCTCCTTCGAGGGTGGCGCTTCCGTCAGCGGGAGAGGGGTGCGGCGGCGGAGGCCGGTCGGTCGTTGGTCGCCGCCCGGTGGGAGCTGCGGAGCAGCACGAAGGAGACGGCGGCGATCCACAGGAACGTGGGTTGGAAGGCCGCGATGAAGAGCGGGATCTGGGTGATGAGACCCGGCCGCAGAATCGTCACGACGCCGGCCAGTGCTCCGGACCAGGCGAGCCACCGGGGCAGGCCGCCGCCGCGGAGGGAGACGGCGCTGACGGTGACGATGACCACGCCCAGAGCCACCTGGCCCTGGGCGAGGGCCGTCGACCACAGACCCTGCAGAAACAGGACCGTGTTGACGTCGAGGTGGTAGTCGGGGGTCGATCGCAGGACCACGGCGATGCCGGTCGACAGCGTCTCGGACAGCAGGCCGCCGGCGAGGAAGACCGCCGAGCCGATGGAGACCACTCCTCGGGCCCAGTCGGAGAGGTCGCCGCCGTGAGGGAGGCGCCGAAGGCCGGCGAAGAAGCCGATCGCGAACACGAAGATGAGGTTTGAGAGGACGAAGAACACCACCATCTGGTCGACGTTCCCGTCGTCGCGCAGGTATGCCGTGAAGGTGTCAGCGGCGCCGGCGTCCCAGTAGCTCGGTATGCGTTGCACCGCCTGTGACAGGGGGCCGTTCACGAGGATCGCTGCCACCATGCCGATCCCGCACCACCCGGTCACGCATCGCGCTCGTCCGTCGAGGCTGCTGCTACGGCCCGCCTCCCGTGCGGTGGGCTCGTTCGCCGTCGATCGCTGGTGCGCCATGTCCACTCCCGTTGTAGTGCTACTACAGTGAGCAAAGTTATACTCCATTGAATGGGCCGCGGCTACGCTTTCGCGGTGACTCCCGCCGCAGGTCGACCGACCCACCGTGAGCGCCAGGCGCAGGAGACCAAGGACCGAGTCGTGTCCGCCGCCCGCCTCTTGATGGCGCGTGACGGCTGGGCCGCCACCACCATCGAGGCCATCGCAGCCGAGGCCGGGGTTGCCGTGCAGACGATCTACGCCGCCTTCGGGAACAAGCGGGCCCTGCTCGACGGTATGCGCGCCGTCATGCTTCGCGACTCGCAGATCCCCCAGCTGATGGCCCGAGCCGCCGCCGAGCCCGACGCCGCCCGCCGCCTCCGGCTCTGGGCGCAGCTCGTTCGCCAGCAGATGGACACCAGCTATGACGTCATCTCCATCCACCGTCAGGCCGCGGCGTCCGACCCCAAGGTCGCCGCCGACTACCGGAAGGTGCTCGACAACCGGGCGCGCGCCTTCACGGAATTCGTCCATGACGTGGGGCCCGATCTGGCATCCGGTGTCGACGAGTCGACCGCCACCGACCTGCTGTGGTGCTTCTCCAACGAGGAGATCTACCGCGAGCTCGTCCAGGAACGAGGCTGGTCGAGCGACCGCTACGAGGAGTGGCTCGCCGACACCCTCGTGGCGCAGCTCCTTGCTGAACCCGTCAGGGTCGTCACGATCGACCGCGGTGAGCAGTGAGCAGTGAGCGGTGAGCAGAACCTGTCTGCGGCCCTGGGCGGGGCTTGAACGAGCGCACCTCCCAGGGCATGAGCCATCAGCCCGTCGGAGGGCAGTCCTGCGGAACGTCGGGCGAGGGCGAGGGCGAGGGCGAGGGGCGCGGCCCGGTCCATGCCGACCCATGTCATGTCGAGGCTCGAGGCCACACCACGTGACCGACCGCGCCGGCGCTAGGTCGTTTGACCAGCGGAACGGGGTGTCCCGCGCATGTGCGCCCCGATCGCGGCATACCCCCTTCGCGGAAAGGACGCACCTTCGTCTTGGGCGCCGGTAGCCGCTAGAAGCCTGGCTGAAGGTCCGCGCAGCTGACAACGGTAAGCAGCATGAGCGGGCTGTGCCGGCGGATGCCGGCACAGCCGTGCGCCCCCGTGTTGACTGCCGGAGTCATACCGCTCGATCTCAGGTGGGAATCAGTTCTCCATGGACGTTGAAGAACAACAGGCCGTCTGATCCGGAGGTGCGTTGCACGTCGAGCTGTACGGTGCTGCCGGCGTCGAAGGACATCCGGACCTGTTGTTGGGATCCGTAGGAGGTGCCGTAGCTGGCGGGGGCGGCCACCAGCTGGTTCATGAAGCGCACGAACTGTCCACCGTAAGTGCCGCTGATTTCGGCGCTGGGGTCGATGGACCCGCCGTAGGCCGACGCGGAGATGGTGATGAAGTCCACCAGCAGCCGCTTGCCCGCCGGGACAGTGAACGAGACTTTGGGGAACTGGCTGTCGAGCCGGCCCGACGCTTCGGTCTGGAACGGGACGGGATCGCTGTTGCCGATGGCGACCGTTCCGGTCACGGCTTGCGTGGCGGGCAGGTTGCCGACGTTGACTGTGCCCGAGACGGGTTGGGTCGCGGGCAGGTTGCCGACGTTGACGGTGCCGCTGGCGTGTACCGCGAGCTCACCGGCAGGGGTGACCTGAGCCTTGTTTCCGTTCGCGTCGGTGATGATGGTCATGGCGGTGTTGGTCGCCCAGGCGACCCCGGGCGTCAGTAACGACCCGACCGCCAAAGCGGCAGTGACGTATACGGCTGTGCGCGCGTGCGCGAATTTCATGACGAGCCTCTCTAGGGCAGTGGTGTGGGTCTTCGACCCAGCGACTCGCCAAGGACGACGGACGAAGGCGATGTCCGTGCCGAAGGGGGAGCCGCGGGTGGCGAGTCGTCACCGCCCGAGCGGCGACTGGGGCGGGACCGCAGCCTGATGTGCGCGGAGCCTGGCCGTGGCCCTTCATGAAGCCGGAGCGTGCGCTTCCCGGCGGATCGATCAACTCTGGCACCGGCTGTCGCGGCTTGTGGGCCAATTGGTGCTTTACCCGGCTTGCACGACTTTGGCGCCGCCGCTCGGTGAGTGATGGGGCCGCCATGGTGACCATGGGAGACGACCTCGGTCTCGCCGGTATCCGGGTGAGCGTTGTGGCTCGGGACAGACATCGGACGGGCACGTGGGCGGCTCTCCCGGTCGAGGCGGGGCCCTTGTCGGGAAATTTGTGGTGAAGGCGACGTGCCCTCGACGCGCCGGTCGCCGACCCCCTCCCCCGTCCGGCGATCAGCTCCGCGAAGTCAGCCCAGCAGCTCTGATGGGCATCACTGACGACGACGCCTGCGGGCACAGGCGGCGGAGTGGGTCACCTCGTTGATGGTCCGACTCGCGGTGTGACCCGCACCGGTGCAGTGATCCTGCGAGGATGGTCGCCCGATCCGAGGAGTGGACATGGAGCATGAGGTCGAGCTGGTTAGTGATGGTGATGGCTTGGCTGTCATTGGAGACCCGGTGGCCGTCGACTTGTTCCTATCATCTGCAGGCGTTGTCACGCAGGACCTGGCACTTCACCGACGGCTGAGGTCCGCGCTCAGCGCCGTAGCCGTCACTGCACGGGTGGGCTCAGACGTGGCCGCTAATGCAGGACGCTGGGTCAAGTTGACCGAAGAGTCCGCCAAGGCCTTGAAGGTGGGTGAGCTGATGAAGGGCTCATCGTCTGGAGTTGGGCGGGCGGTGGTCACTGATCAGGGCAAGATCACGGGAATTCTTGAGATCGTGAAGACGCCGGCATCGATGCTTGCAAATCCGGCGGTGCTTGCCGGTGCTGCCGGCATCATGGCGCAGCTTGCGATGCAGCAGACGATGCAGGAAATCACTGACTACCTCGAGACGATCGATGAGAAGCTCGACGACGTCCTGCGAGCTCAGAAGGACGCAGCGCTGGCCCAGTTGATCGGCGTCGGCGCCGTTGTTGACGAGGCTTTGACGATCCGTGACGACGTAGGCGGGGTCTCGGAAGTCACTTGGTCAAAGGTTCAGGGCACGGCGCTGACTGTTGCGCAAGCGCAGGCTTACGCCCTTCTGCAACTTGATGCGATCGCCAAGAAGATTGAGAAGAAGAGCAAGGTCGGGGACCTCGCGAAGGTCGTCAAGGACGCTGAGGTGACTGTTGGGGAGTGGCTGGCGGTGTTGGCACGCTGCTTCCAGCTGCAGGATGCTATTGCGGTCCTTGAACTTGACCGGCTGCTCGACGTCAACCCGCAGGAGCTTGATCGGCATCGCGTCGCCCTACAGACATCCAGGCAACGGCGACGAGAGCAGATCGCGCGGAGGAGCGAGACCCTGTTAACCAGGATGGACGCTGCTGCTGGTGTGGCCAACGCTCAAGTACTGCTGCATCCTTTTCAGTCGGGAGCGGTGGTCCAGTCGAGCAACAACGTTGCCTCTGGCATCGCCCTATTCAACGAACGACTCGGTATCGACGGATTACGCCAGGAACTGGAAGCGAAGCGCTGGACCACGGCGGCGGGCGAGGTGCGCGACAAGGCGCGTGAGACGGGAGCGGACGGCGTTGACGCCGCACGACGATTCGGCACCGGAACCCTCGCGAAAGCCAGAACTACGAGTACCAAGCTGTCGGGTAACGTTCCGCAACACTTAATGCGCCTGCGCCGAAACAACGACAGCGGCCAAGACCAGGGGGAAGAGCCAAACTAAACCTGAAGACCGCCCGATAGAGACGGCCGCAGACCCCAACACGACGGGGCGCTTCCAGCCAGCGCTGCGATCGCCCTCCACGCGGTAGATGAGGACGTCGCCATCGCGGCGCCTGCCCCAATCGCGGCGGAGTGAAGCACCTTGGTCAACCCGCCAAGGTGGGGCGGAGGTCACCGCCCTCCACGCGACAAAGTCGGGCGAGTGTAAACGCCCTCCACGCGCAAGGTCGGGCGAGCGTCACCGCCTTCCACGCGGCAAGGGGGCGCGATATACGCCGCCGCCCGATTCCAGGAAAGACGGTTCACCAGTGCACTCCGTCCGACATGCTCTCAAGGTGATCGATTTCGATGTGCGTCCTATGGCGCATGGTGCTGATGTGCTCGCAGACGCCTATAGGCAACTTTGGCGACAGAAGGTTAGCGCGAGCTGCACGTTCGGGAGCGACCTGGCGTGGGAGAAGAGGCTTCCGGCGACAGTCATCTCCTCCCCCTTCACTCTCTCGTTCCGGCACCTTCGCGCGCGCAGCGCTGCCGTGCACAGTCATTTGGTAGGCCTCTCTGCACTGGGAAAAGGAGAGTATTCACCTGTTGCCGCCAATGTGGTGGTTCGGACCCTTACCGAGACTGCGCTTGTCGGCAAATGGGTTTTAGCCGGCGAGGACCCAACAACACGAATCGTCCGCGTTTTGTCCGTTGGCCTTGACGACGCCTCACAGGAGTTAACCCTGCTTGGCGCCTTCGCCGATCCGCGCGAATCAAGCAAGGCGTTCATCGAGCAAGTTACTTCGCAGACGCAGGCAGATAAGGCCGCGATTCAACAAACGCTGTCACGGCTTGGCCTGGAAAGTGTTCGACGACCGTCAGCGACCTCCTTATTCAAGACTGACCTCCACTCGTTGCCTGCAGGCATTGGGGAGATGATGTTCTACTCCGCCTCTGGCATTGCCCATGGCAGGCCGACCGCAATCGAGCGGGAGTTTGACCCTGACCCTCAGGGTTTCGCGGGCCTTTCGCCAAGCATAGCCATGGCCCTCGTCGCATGGCGCCTAGCGTTCGCGGCCTTGAACGCGTTCGTAGAAACGTCCGCAAGCTACTTAGGCTGGTCCACCGACGGCTGGGATACGGCCTTCACAACAACTTTGGCCGACGTGAATGCTGCTGACGCACGCACGCGTCAGGCTGTCCGGGATGAGCTTGACACGCGTAGCCGCCAGCGCTCACGTCGCCCCCGCATCGGCAAGGCCGGGCGAGCGTAGCCGCCGTCCATGCGGCATGACGGGCGGTGGTCGGCGGTCTAGACGCGGTGGTGTGACCGTGCCGCTTCGCGGCGGAGTGGGGCAGGTTCCATGGCCCCTGACCGTGCTTACTCATCGTCAGGGTATCCTGACGCAATGGGACGTGGTCGCAGCCGTTGGCAGGATGGTCGTCGAGCCTGGGCGCGGCTCAACGCGTGGCATCTGCGACCGCTAGAAGGCTATGCGACTCAGGTCGAAGACCCCGTTCAGACTGGTCGGGCGGCAGCGTCGGCCCTGGAGGACGTTGCGTTCGTTCGGCAATTGCTCGATGACATGGAACTCAAACTCGTCAAGGTCGCGCGCGCTGGGGACGTTTCATGGGCGGAGATCGCAACACCACTTGGGGTGAGCAAGCAGAGCGCATGGGAGAAGTGGCGCGAGCTGGACGGCGAGCCTGCATAGCTGTGCTGTTGCCGGAACCGCGCCCGGCGGTGCCCATTCACTTGGCCGGCCATGTCATCGCTGCGCCGACAGGCGGAGTGGGTCACCCGTCCGACGGTTGGCGGCGGAAGGACAAGCCACCGCCAAATTTGTGGTGTAAGAGAGCGACATGCCCGGCTGAGCGTGACGGGTGTCGTAGGAGGGCTCAGCCCGCGGCGCTGTCACTTGCGTCCGCGCGATGATAGGCAGGACGCGTGCCGGCTTACCTGCTCCCCATCAGTGGTCTTAAGTCCGATGCCGACGTCCGCCTGAACATCGGCGCGGTCCAGCTCTTGGGGGAGCCTCAAGCGCAGGCACAACTCGAGAGCGCTTTCCCAGGGAATGAGCTCCCCGTGTTGCTGGCTCAAGAGCTCGACGGCTTCGCCCGAGAGCTTCAGGGCAACGTGACAGCCAGGGTCCAGGCTTCGGACCGAGACGATGCGGTCGACCTGGTCGAGACCGCACTCGACGTGCTTCGGGTGTTCTTGTACGGGCGCGCACTAGCGCAGATGCCATCGTTCGGGATCCGTCAAGGCGTGCTTGGTGGATCCGTTCGATACGCCGACCTTGACGCTAGCGGAATCGGATGGTTCCGCATCGGCCACGTCACCGGGGTTGGCCTTACAGAAGAAACGTGCTCGGCGTTCGACTCCTCACCCTTCAACTCTGTTTGTGCCGCAGCAATCGGGGCTGGTGACGTAACCGATGCTCAACGGCGAGGACTTATCGCCATCCGGCTCGCTTCCCAAGCGTTGCTCAGCCACGACCCTTCGATTCAGACAGTCCTATCGATGACGGCAGCGGAAGTTCTATTGTTCGGCCCGACTGAAGACTCGGCAAAGCTGCAGCTAGCCCGACGTTCTGCGTTCCTGCTTTGCGGTTCCCCCGACGGCACGCTCTGCGGTCGCGGACGCGACTCATGCGTCATCCTTACTACCGACCCGAACGCTCCCGCGGGCAGGAAGGCGACGCGGAAACTGCGTGCGTTGGGGGACTACGACTACTCATGGCGTTGCTCGGAGTGGCACCGGGTGCTCGATTGGTACGACACACGGTCCGCGGTCGTCCATCACGGCCACGCCGTATCGCGAGACAGCGCTTCTCTTGTCGTGTACTGGCTGCTTCACGACCTGATCCCTCACACTCTCAGGTGGTTCCGCGAGCATCCCGATGACTCGATCGGCGCACTCCTTGCCGGACTTGCTCAACTGCCGGACCCCCCAGCCGACCAGCCTGACTTCGACACCGTCTATAACGAGCTTGCAGACCGGGGAGTGTTCAAGGAAGCGCCGTAGATTGGACGCGCCGTCGTGAGGATTCCGTCCTCACCCAATCGCGCATGCATAGGACTGCATGTCGGCGACGCTTGAAAACGAGGCCATGGCGACGGGGTGGTTTCGAGTGACCATCGCATCGGCCTCATTTTCGAGCGTTCCGACACTGCAGACCACCGGACGGAGCCCGCGATGCGGCGGTGTGACCCTGCCGTCCTCGCGGCGATAGGCGGCGGAATGGGTCGCTGCGGACCGCCCGAAGCAGGGCAGGCGACAGTCCACGGCCAAGATCGGATCGACGTAGGGAGTCGGTGGTCCGTCACGGGTCGTTGTTCAGGTGCTGAGTCTGGGCAATCGAGCTGGTTGCCGGGCAGGTAGTGAGCCGGGCCGGTCATGTGTATCGCGACTGGACTATTGCGCGGTGAAGATTCAGCGCTTCGGGTCAGCAGCCCACACACCCGCTGTAGCCCACGTCTAGGACTTTCGCCGCTAGGGTCGACAGAGCGGTTCGGCTCGGGGTCCCGAGCCGCACCCGCATGTTGTCGCAAAGTGGGAGTCCTGGTTCCTTGTAGCCGTGCACAAGTCGTTGTGCGAGGGCGAGTGGCGGTTCAGCGGGACCTGGAGCACGTAAAGCTGTTCGCTACCGAGGAGACTGTCGGACCAATGAGACTGAGTCGGATTGAGATCGCCAACTACAGCCGCATCCAGGATTTCGCCCTTCAGGTGAGGGGGCATGCAGTCGTCGTTGGGGCCAACGACGTCGGAAAGACCTCGCTCCTACGAATGCTCAACCTCCTACTCGGAAGCACCACCGCTCAGTTGTACCAACAGGCCAGCGTTGCCGATCTTCGCGATGCGACGATCGATCTCGTTGTGGAGGCGCATTTCGGCGATTTCAATGACTCCGAGCGGACCCTCTTCCCGCGCGAAATCAGCGTTGACGCCAGGGACAAGTCGGAGTCGATGCGTGTCCAGCTTGTCATCGCGGCCGATCCCGACGACGACCAAGCCATCATCGTGCGTCGATGGTTCCCCGAGGCCGGCCATGACCGAACGCCAACCCGTGAGCAACTCGCGTCCTTCGGGTGGCGCTACCTACCGGCGACGCGCGGGACATCGGCCTCGTCCCTCGACGGTCCCAATTCGGCGCTACAGGCGCTCCTCAAAGCGATCGACCTTGGTGCGGAGAAGACTGTGCTGATGGGGCTGCTCGATGACTTCAATGCAAAGCTTGGCTCGAGCACGACCATCACGGGGCTCCGTGGTGATGTGGCTGCCCACCTCTCGAAGGCGATGCCGCGAGCGATTGCAGAGGATGACTTGGCAGTTCGGACCGCAGCTGATCCGGCAGACGGCGTGCTTGGCAGCGTCTCAATATTCTTTGAGCGCGAGGGTGGGCACGTACCGATGAGTCAGCAGTCGGACGGCTTACGTCAGCTCGTGTCGATGACATTGTTCGATCTGGCTGAAGGCACGGCCAATGTCGTTGCCATCGATGAGCCTGAGCTCCACCTCCACCCGTCCAGCCAACGGACCTTGGCTGAACTCTTCAGCGGTGCGGCAAATCAGAAGATTCTGGCCACGCATTCGCCGTACATCGTGCAGCGGTTTGAGCCGGCTCAGATAATCGTTGTCAGCCCCGATGGGGTCGCCAACCAACTGGCTGCGGATAAGTTGACTGCGATCGAGAAACTGCGCGCCAACTGGTGGTCTCCCCGCCTGCTTGAAGTCCTTACGGCCCGTTTTGCTCTCGTCGTAGAGGGGTCATCCGATCGCGTCATCGTCGAGGCGGTGTCGCGACTGATGGGCGTCGGTCTCGACCGACTCGGGGCTGTCGTTTTCGACCTTGACGGCGCAATGAAGTTCCCCCACGTATACAAGCTAATTGGCAAGTCTGGGTTCCGCGTGCCTATTCTCGGGTTGGTGGATGACGCCGAGAAGGGAGGCTGGCTGGGGCAGATCGGTGGCAAGCCCACCGACGTCGTGGGCATAACTGTCTTCGTCTCTGATCCAGATCTTGAGGCAGAGTATTGCGCGGCGCTGACAGGGCCCGCAGTCGGACGTGCACTCATCGCGGCTGGGTACTGTAAGGAGGCGGCCATCCTTTCGACCGCGGGCGTGGCAGCGATGGACGATGTCAGTGATGAATCCATGGCGGCGTATTGCCGCAAGGACAAGGTTGGCGCAGCTGTTGCGATCGCCGCGCAACTCGACCTCGCGACGGCCACGAAGATCACCAGCGTTTACGAGATGATCACGCGACTGCAGGCGATTGGGACCGCGTGACCCACGAGACCGACCCGCAACGGATTGCGGCCACTGCGGAGGAGCCGAACCTTTGGGTCATCGCGCCGCCCGGCTGTGGCAAGACCGAACTGCTTGCACTCCGCGCCGTGGAGCTGATCCCGCGCTTGGCGCCGAACCAGCGGATTCTGGCATTGACGTTTACAAACCGAGCGAAGGCCAACCTCGGTGACCGCCTGCAGCGGCTACTGGGACGTGAACGATTCCGGCGCTACGTTTCCGTGCACAATTTCCACGGCCATGCCGCGGAACTGGTGCTGGCCCATGGCCGGACGCTCGGGCTGCCGGTTGCTGAACTCAAAATGCCGACAACCAAGACGCTACGTAGGGCTTTGGAAGCGATCTCGTCAAACTCATCATCGCATCGGGCGGCTGCGGAGGCGCTTGCGGTCACGAAGCGCCAGCCATTGAGCGATGAGGAGATTCTCGGACTGCTCAGCGGCCCGGGCAACGAGCTTGCCAGGCAGGTCGAGCTGGACCGAATCCGCAGTCACGCGCTTCACTACGAGGACCTTCTTCGGCATGCACAGCGGCTGCTCCTCATCGACGAGGTCGCCAATCTGTACCGCCAGCACTACGGCGCAGTGCTCGTGGACGAGTTCCAAGACCTATCACCTCAGCAGCTCGCTATCGCCTTGGCGACCTGCACGAGCTCGCGCACATTTGTCGGTGACCCTCTCCAGGGTATCTACTCCTGGGCTGGTGCCGAACCCGCCAAGGTGGAGGCTGAGCTTCGGGACATCTGCGGAGACCCGATTCTCCTCACCGTTTCGTACCGGTCATCACCGGCGGTGCTCGCCACGTTGAACGGCGTCTCCAGTCGCATTGGCGGCAGCGAATTGGGGGCCGCCAATCCAGAGGAGTGGCCTGGCGGTGGCGCGGCGTCTGTATTCAAGTTCCCCACGACCGCCGACGAGGCGTCAGCCATCGCTGCAATCAGTGAGCAGATTGTGAAGGCCGACCCGACTGCATCGGTTGGCGTCATCACTAGGTCTGGATGGCGACGAGGAGAGATCGACAAGGCATTCGCCAGCATGCCCGACGTTCCTTGCCGCAGGTGGGACCTTGCCATTGAAGACCCCGCGATCCTGAATCGCCTCCGAGCCGCCGTGGCCGGAATGCCCAAGGGCATCACGTTCGAGGACGCTCTGGGGCGAGTGGTAGCAACGATCGATCCGAGCGACGTGGACACTGTGGAGCAAGTCGAGGACGCGTTTGAACAACTCGCGGCAGCCGACGCCGGAGGCGTCCGCGCTGCCCTCCAGCAGTTCCGACTCCGGCAGGATGATGCGCCCATCGAGCCGGGCGTTCATCTCCTGAACGCGCACACCGGCAAGGGCCAGCAGTTTGACTGGGTGTTTATTCCGGGTCTCGAGGAGGGCCACCTGCCTGATAGGCGCTCAAGCGCTGGAGCGGCTCTTGCCGAGGAGGAGCGCGTGCTTCTGGTCATGCTCTCTCGCGCAAAGCACGGCGTCGTGGTGACCTACGTACAGACTCTAACCGGGATGTACGGGCCCTACCCCTCCAAGCCCAGCCGATGGCTGGGCGGGCTGTCGGCCACGGCCACCATGACTTGGCCGCAACTGGAGGCGCATCTCGATGAGCTGTACCCGAAGCATTCACAACCTGCCTGAGGTTCCGGACCGACCAACGCCAGTTCTTCCGACAAGCCACCTCCGGACCGCGACCGGGGGTGTAAACGCATAATCGTGGGGCGATAGTCGGCGACAAGACGGTCTGCCTCTCGGGGTCGTCACGCGTCGAAGTGGGGCACCCTGGAGGGGCCGACCCGCACCCGCCGCCGTAACGACGTGACCCCTCAAGCCGAACTCGCGAGACCAGGCCCGGTGTCCCGGATCGAGACGTTTTGACTGCAGAGGGGGGATGGAGGTGACGGGGAGCCTCGATCGACGGACGGTCTGCATGACCAGAGACGCCGTCGAACTCTAGTGCGGAGGAGTGGAGCCCCGCTGGGACCCTCCAACATCCTGACGCTGTTCCGCGGGGCGAACTAACTCGTACCAGAATCAGTCAACCCAGTTCGGGTCGGCTACTGAGATAACATCCAGGACCATGGACGCAAGTACCGCGACAGTGCTGGCCGCGTGTATTGCAGCAGCGCTTGCACTCTCAAACCTCATCTGGAGCATCGTCTCAGACGGCCGTCGGTCGCGTGATAGGCGTGACGAAGAGCGCACCAAGTGGATGAGGGACCGTCTTCATCAAGATGCGCTCATCTTCCTTGACGCAGCATTTGCAATCTCAGGTAGGTCTAGCGATGCCCAAAAGGCTCGAGCCGCAGGACTGCATATTTCCAAGACCCAGCCGATACTGGACCGTGTTCACCGCGAACACACAACGCTTCGAGATTCGCTGACCGGCTTGAGGCTACTCGCTCCCGCAGACGTAATTGAGGCAGCCGAAAAAGTACATGACTCCCACCATGACGTGATCAACTGCGCCTTCGGTGAACCAGACCCGATGGACAAGGCTGAATGGGAACGACTCAAGGAGGTGGCACGCAACGATCGGGCAGCGTTTTTAACCGCTCTACGCGCTCCCTTAGGACTAGACCCGCATGCCGCTTCCATAGGAGCGAAAGCCCAGTCGAGTTGGAAGACCCCCGCTAACCGCTTCGACGCCGTATCATCAGCCTCGGATTAGCGCGGGCCTACGGGCGCACTGAGCGGAAGGGACCATGTCTTTCAGCGGAGGTTGAGATTCTCATCTCTAGAATCGTCGGCAACGAGCCTGGCAGCAGGACCGTCGCGGCGTTGAGCGCCCTCGGCTGTTCAGGGGTCGGATTGTTGAAGATCAACTTGAGCGCTACATCCGGCCTCGACCGAATGCGGCCGGCCTTCTAGCAGCGAGCAGTGGCTCTCAGCGATGGCCAACTCGATCGATGCGATAGGTGGCTTGCGGCCGTGCCTCATTTCGAGGAGACGTTGCCCGCAGCCGGCCGCGGGGACGCGGGGGAACTCTCAACGTTGAGCCCTCGCTGTTCCCCTCGTAATACGACCGGTAGGTCGCGAAGGTCCGCGCACAGGACGCTATACGCCGCTCTCGCACCCCAGCCAACTCGGTTGCCGAGTCCCTGGAGCCCGTCGAGGCGTCGGGAAAGCGCACACTCCAGCGGCTGTTCCGCCTACGTCTCCGAGCCGGGTGTGGCTATCGCTGCACCCTGACTCAGGCCGCTCGAGAGACGCTTGTTCTCCGAAACACCATTGAGGGACTGCCCATGAACCTAGGCTACCGATCCTGTTTACTATAAGGTCAGTTGTGGTGACCTAGTGCTGAGGACGGGTGGTCATGTCAGACATGGAATTGCAGCCTGAAACAACAGCAACCCAAGACGATTCGACCGCGGCCGAACTGGACGCCTTGAAAATCGCGCGTTCAGATTGGTTCAAAGCGATTCGAGGCCAGGCATGGATTGTCTTCGGAATCGCTACGATGAGTTTTTCCGCAATCGAGGTGATGGGAAACGAGGACGGAGTCAATAGTTATTGGCGAAACATTTCGGCGGTAAAGCCCATAAAGCCAGTACCATGGAACGTTGAGGCGGGCTTAGACCGCGGCGATGTCGTTGTGTTTGCCACCGCCCTTTTAGTTGGCGTGATTGCACTGACAGTCGCCGTAGTGGCTTCACCACGCGTTACAGCGGAACGCACTATCACCGACCGTGTTGCACTTGCCTATTGGGGCCAGTATGCGCCTAGGATTTCGGCCATACTTGCTGGCATTTCGTGGGGCGTCAGTGCACCTCTATGTCGTCAGGAACCCTCCACGGTCGCCGTCCTGATTGCCATAAATGTACCTCTGAGCATCCTGGCTATAATCACCATTCAACGAATTTATGATCGGCGGGCCGTCTTGATGGCCAGCTTACAAGTGCGCGAACTAGAGCTGGCCAAGACATGGTTTCGCAAGTCTCTACCCACTCATCGCCCACCTTGGTCATTTTGGTTGAACTTTTACGTAACCCTCGTACTGTGTGCGCTGACATGCGTCTTAATAGTTCTAGGTGTATTATTTGGACTTCAAGACAAACCGATTCCGAAACCTGCTGCTGGCGACGTTCTTTATTTAGTTTTTATCATCCTGCTGGTCACGTGGCTCGCGTCCATTAGCCTTGCCCCGAGTATTCTATGTTTTATGTGGTCCTGGCGCGCCCGCTCAGGTTCAAGCAAACGACAGGCACGAGTGGCAACCTGGACCTCCTTCGTCGCTCCTGTGTTGTGGGGAGTCCTCGGCGTGACGCTGCTGCAAGTCTCAGACCACCCAATTGATCCCCCCATTTGGCTCGCGGACATTCTGTGGTCTGGTCCCATATTTTTGTTTCTGGCGTATGCCGGACTCACATTCCTGTGGGGACGTGGGCCGTTAACTAATGCTGGCTTCTACGCGGCCCGGCAAGTGCAAGCCGATTTAGACGCTGCGAATGCGGAGGTTGAACGCCTATCCACAATCCAGGTGCTCCCTGACGCCAACGCAAGTTCCACCCCTCCAATCTTGGCTACGAATGAAGAGTCACAAGTCGACTCTGTCCCAGGAGCACCGCCAGCTCCAGAGGGTGTCGTTCGTCGGCCGCTTGAAGAAGGGATTCCGCGCGGCTATGGAGTAGGGCGTTCCTAGAACCTCATTGATGCTTTGAAGCGGGTATATGCCAGGGGGCGTCTCTCCAGCGTGAGGTACGTGACCTTCGCGAAGGTGATACCAGTCGAGTGCCGGTGGTCGCTTGTCAGAGTGGCCCTCGTCGTTGATCTCGGTGCGCACCATCTTCGACGTCCTATGTGGGGTATTCGCAATGTTGGGCTGTGATGGAACCCCAGAGCCCATGTAGCGGGGTGGTGGCGCATTCCTGTCCACCCTCGCTCACATCAGAAGGCTCCCGATCCGGTGCCAACGTGGCGGAGGGTGGCCGCTGGCGGCTCCCGCCAAGCGTCACAGTGGGCAGAGTGACGCTTCTCAGCTGGGCCCCTTGGACCGGCGCCGTGTCAGCTGCCGAATTCCTCGCCGCGCTCCCTGAGCAGGTAGCGCCGCTCGGCGTAGGCCATGTCGTCCACCCACAACCGGGCCTGAGTCGCGCGCATCGGCGGCTTCACCAACGCCGACACGGCCCGCGCTACGGCGAAGCCCTTGCGCGGGGAGTGGGCCACGGTCGCCTCGGTCATCATCGTCACCGGCCGGCCGTTGGCGTCCGGGCCCAGCGGGGTCGCGTGCGTCTCGACCACCGATCCCGCACCCTCACCGTCGGTGATGGTCATGACGATCGTCCGGGCGTCCGGGCAGGCGAACTCGGCCCGCACCGGCACCCCGAACCGCGGCGTGAGGCGGAACGTCACGTCGACGACGAGCACCTTGTCGTCGCTCGCGTCGTCGTCGACGACGAGGTGGCTGAACGCATACGGGTGGTACCACGCACCGTGCCACGGGTCGAGGCGGTTGGCGATGATGTCCTGCGGCTCGCACATGCCCGGGATGGTGATGACGGCGGCGATCGACTCGCTCATCGGCGGACGCGCCGGGATGGTGGGCCGGTCGGTCGGGGGCTCCCCCGCGGTCGGCAGCTGCACCCAGACGAGCACCCCGTCGTCGTAGGCCGGGAAGGTGCGCCAACCGGCCTCACCCGAGACGCCGAGCGCCATGCCATGCCACCGACACACGACATCACCGCGGATGACCTCGCAGTCGTCGAGCAGCGCCCCCAGGTGAGGACACGTCCCCGGCCCGGCCAGCAACGCCCCGCTCTCGTCGCGCCACAGCACCAGCTCCCGACCACCCACCGTGCGGGTCACCGACCGCTTCGTGCCCACGTCCTGCGACGTCCCCACGACGTACCAGCCGCCCGGGTCCTGGGACTGGGCGACGTCGAACGACGCCCGGATGCGGCCCGGCCGCGCCTGCCGCCACGTCGAGCGCAGGTGCTCGTGCGGCACCGCCGGCACGTTGCGCACCGGCACCCGCTTGCGGATCTCCGCGCGCACCTTGCTGCTGGTCCCGCTCATCGCGCACCCACCTTCCGCCGCTGCCGGGGGCCGACGGCCAGCACCCGCGCCGACGTCATCGCCTTGCTCCATGATGCGACACGAACCCGCCCGGTGAACACGTCGTAGTCGGACTGCTCGATCCCCTCGAGGATCCGCGCGTATAGCTCGCGCGCCGTGCCCACGCACCGGGCGGACGACGTCGGAAGCAGCGGTATGCCGGCATCGGCCTTGGCGTAGAGCTCACGGTTGCGCGCGATCTCGAACCGCATCAGCTCTCGCCACTCGGGCGTGACGGTGCGCGCCCACGGGTCGGCCCCGAACCGCCGCAGGTCCTCCTGCGGCACGTAGACCCGGCCGCGGTCGAGGTCCTCGCCGATGTCGCGCAGGAAGTTGGTCAGCTGGAAGGCGAAGCCCAAGGATCGCGCCGGCTCGAAAGCGTCCCGGGACAACGGTTTCAGCACCGGCAGCATCATCTCGCCGATGACCGCCGCCGAGCCCTCCATGTAGGCCACGAGGTCGTCCCACGTCTCGTAGCTGCTCTGCGTGAGGTCCTGGGCCATCGCCCCGAAGAACCGGTCGACGTTCTCCATCGGGATGTCGCATCGCGCGAAGGAGTCGGCGACAGCGGCCATGACCGGATCGGTCGTGGGCTCCCCCGCGATGGCCTCGCCGACCCGCTGACGGAACGTCTCGAGGTCGGAACGCGTCCGGTCGACCGACCCCGGAGTCGTCGCCGACGGCGCGTCGACGATGTCGTCCGCGAGCCGGCACAGGGCGTACACGGCATACACGTGCCGCCGACGCTCCGGCGGCAGGAGCAAGGTGCCCCAGTAGTAGGTCGTGCCGTTGTCGCGCGTGATCCGGCCCGCGCGGCGGTAGCCCTCGTCGACGAGGGCCGCCGCCCCGCTCACGAACGGGCCCCGACGGGCACCCGTCGCGTCGGGGTGGGCAGGTACTCCCCCACCCGCTGCGCGGCGAGCTTGCCGCTGATGAGCACCATCGGCACCCCCACGCCCGGCACCGTGCCCGACCCGGCGAAGACCAGCCCGGGCACGCGGCGCTCGACGTTCTTCGGCCGGAACGGCCCGGTCTGCAGGAAGGTGTGGGCCAGCGCGAAGGGTGTGCCCTCCTGCATCCCCATCGCCTGCCACTCCAGCGGCGTGACGAGCTCCTCGGTGACGATGTCGGTGGGGTAGCCCTGCGCCGCAAGGAAGCCGAGGAGACGTTCGCGCATCGGGCCGCGCTCGGAATGCCAGTCGACGTCACCGCCGAGGTGGGGCACCGGCTCCAGCACGTAGAGGGTCGAGCCGTCGGGCGCGGCCAGCGACGGGTCGGTCAGCGACGGCACCGTGACGAGGCGCGACGGGTCGGGCATGAGCCGCTTGTCACCGATGAGCGCGTCGAAGGCGGAGTCCCACTCGTCGGCGAAGTGGATGTTGTGGTGGTCGGTGCCGGCGGCCGGGAGCCCGCGAGCGCCGACGTGCCAGACGACGGCCGACGGGGAGTACTTGCCGCCCTTGAGCACCCGGGGCCGGGGCAGGTCGGGCAGCAGGCGCTCGTACGCCACGGGCAGGTCGAGCGTGCAGACCACCGCGTCGGCGCGCAGCCGCTCACCACCGCCGACGTCGACGCCGGCGACCCGTCCGCCGGGGCCGCGGAGGATGTCGTGCACCGTGGTGCCCCACCGGATCTCGACGCCCGCGCCCTCCGCGGCACGGGCCATGGCGACGGGGATCGCGCCCATGCCGCCCTCGGGGAAGAAGACGCCCTCGATGGAGTCCATGTAGGTGATGACCGCGTAGATGGCCAGGGCCTTGCTCGGCGGCAGACCGGCATACATCGCCTGGAAGGAGAACAGCTTGCGCAGCCGCTCGTCCTGGAACCGGTCGGCGACGACCGGCCCGAGCCGGCGGAACCCGCCCATCCTCAGCAGCGTGGCCGCCGCGGTCGGCGAGGAGAGCAGGTCGAGTGGCGAGTTGAAGTTGCGGTCGATGAAGTTCGGCATCTCTAGCGCATAGAGCTCGCGCAGCCACCGCACGAAGTCGTCGAACGCGGCGGCGTCGCGGGGCCCGCTCGACTGGCGGATCTCCTCCCGCATCGCCTCGTGCCCCGCCCGCACCCGGATCTCGCTGCCGTCGGCGAACCGGGCCCGGTAGGCCGGGTCGAGCCGGGTCATCGGCAGCAGGTCCTCGAGTCGCGCTCCGGCCGCGCCGACGGCGTCGGCCAGGAGACCGGGCATGGTCATCACCGTGGGCCCGGTGTCGAAGGTGAAGCCGTCGCGCACGATGCGCCCGGCACGGCCGCCGGGGATGGTCTCCCGCTCGACGACGGTGACCTCGTAGCCCGCTCCGGCGAGGTTGCACGCGGCACTCAGGCCGGCGAGACCGGCACCGATGACGACGACACGGCTGCTCACCGCCTCAACGTACGCTGGCCACAGCGTGCGCACCGACCAGGGGTGCCGACGGTCACAGGATGCTCTCGGGAAGCGAGGCCTACGAGGCATGACGCAGCGCATCCGCCGGGACGACAACCTGCCGCTGACCCCCGCGGCCCTCGTGGCCCGTCTGCGCGACCGCGCGGTCGTCGAGGGCCGATGCGCGGCCGACGGTCTCGGCACCCGCGTGGTCCGGCACGAGCCCACGGCCGACGGCGTGTTGGTCACCGTTGCCACCGCCCTGCCGGTCGACTGGCTGCCCGCCGTCGTGCGCTCCCGCCTCACCGCCGACCCCACGGTCGAGCGCACCGAGGAGTGGACGACCAGTGGGGACGACGCGGTGAGCCCCCTGCACTTCGACTTCCCCGGTATGCCGGTGAGCGGCACCGGGTCGGCGCGGCTGACCCCGACGCCCGGGGGGTCGCACCTCACCGTGGAGGTCGACGTCACCGTGGACGTGCCCTTCGTCGGCGGTCTCGTCGAGGGGGCCGTGGCCCCGCGGGTCGGTGCTGCGCTCGACGCCGAGTCGGCGTTCTACCGGACCCTCGGCGACCACACCGACGGCGGCACTCCGCCACCACGGCCCGCCGGCAACACCGGCCGGTAGCGTCCCGCCATGACCATCGAGGACGCCCTCCAGCTGCTCTGGATCGCAGCCGCCGGCGTGCTCGCGCCGCTGATCGGCGAGCCGCTGCGGCGCTTCGCCATCCCGGCCATCGTGTTCGAGATCAGCTTCGGCTACGTGCTCGGCCCGCAGGTGCTGGACTGGGTGCAGCCGACCGGCCTCGTCGCCGGGCTGTCGACCCTCGGGCTGTCCATGCTCATGTTCCTCGCCGGCTTCGAGCTGCGGCTGCGCAACGTCGTCGGCCGACCGCTCAAGCTGGGCCTCGCCAGCTGGGGGATCTCGGTGGTGCTCGCCGGGCTCGTGGGCCTCGGCTTCCACCTCGTCGGCGGTCACAGCGGGGAGGTCGTCATCCCCCTCGCGCTCACGACGACGGCCCTCGGCACCTTGCTCCCGGTGCTGCGCGACGCCGGTGTGCTGCACACCGACTTCGGGCGCTACGCCCTCGCCCTGGGCAGTGTCGGGGAGTTCGGCCCGATCGTGCTCGTGGCCCTGCTGCTGAGCGGCGACAACCCGGTGCAGTCGATCGCCGTGCTCGCCGGCTTCGGGCTGCTCATCGTGGGCACGGCCGTGCTCGCGTCCCGGCCCTGGGGCAACCGGGTGGTGGACCTCGTGCGGCGCGGGCTCACCGCCAGCTCGCAGCTGCCCGTGCGGATGACCCTGCTCTTCATGCTCGCGCTCGCGGCCGTGGCCAACACCCTCGGGGTCGACGTGCTGCTCGGGGCGTTCGCCGCCGGCGTCGTCGTGCGCATCGCCGCCGGCAGCCACGAGGACGCCGACGAGACCGAGTCGACCTCGCGCTTCAGCACCAAGCTGGAGGGCATCGGGTTCGGGATGCTCGTGCCGGTCTTCTTCGTCGTCAGCGGGGTGCGGGTCGACCTCAAGTCGCTGGCCCAGGACCCGACCACCTGGCTCATCGTGCCGGGCTTCCTGCTGCTCATGCTGCTCGTGCGGGCCATCCCGACCTTCGTCTGCTTCCGCGGGATCTTCCGCGCAGGGCGCCGTCGGGCGCTCGCCATCATGTCGGCGACCGGCCTGCCGCTCATCGTCGTCATCACGACCATCGCCACCGAGAACGGGTACCTCAAGAGCGCCGACGCCGCGGCAATGGTCGCGGCGGGCATGCTCTCGGTGCTGCTGCTGCCCATGCTCTCGCTGCGCCTGCTGGGCCGGGACACCGCCGAGACCGCCGTGCGCAGCGAGCCGGGCGCCGGTCTCTGACCCGGCCCGGCGAACCACCGCGGGACCGGCGGCGGCGCGGCATACTCCCCGCATGGCTGAGACATCTCCCGTGCGCTACGAGACGACGCTGTTCCAGAGCGGCAACAACACCGGCGTGCCCGTGCCCGCCGACGTGCTCGAGCGGCTGGGGGGCGGCAAGCGACCGGCCGTGCTCGTGACGGTCAACGGGTATGCGTACCGCAGCACCATCGCGTCGATGGGCGGGCAGTTCCTCATCTCGTTCAGCTCCGACAAGCGCCGGGAGACCGGCCTGGCGGGCGGCGACCCGATCACGGTGGACCTGGCGCTCGACGCCGCCCCGCGCACGGTGGAGGTCCCCGACGACCTGGCCACCGCCCTCGGGGCGGCCGGGCAGCGCGCGGCGTTCGATGCGCTCTCCCCCAGCCGGCAGAAGGCCCACGTGACCTCGGTGGAAGGGGCCAAGGCGGAGGCGACCCGGGCCCGACGGGTGGCGGCCGTCGTCGAGTCACTCCAGTAGGAGCCGCGCGCGTCAGGTGACGCGGGCCGGCACACCGGGTCAGGGGACGAGGACGCGGCCCCGGGCGTAGTCCCACGTGCCGCCGTCCAGCAGCTCACGCGCGGCGTCGAGGTGCCCGGCGTGGGTGGAGGTCTCGACGAGCAGGTGGACGAGGACCTCGTGGAGGTCGTGCAGGCGCCAGCCGCCCCACCACCCCTCGGGCCACCACGCGGGCGAGGTGTCGGTCGGTAGGTCGGCGACGCCGTCGAGGCTGAGGGCGCGGACGGCGGCGAAGTCGTCCAGGACCTGCGCGGTCGTCGTGCCGGGCGGGAGGACGACATCGTCGTCCAGCAGCGCGGCCGAGGTGTCACCGAGCAAGACCCGGCGCAGCCAGAACCGGGTGCCCTCCGTCAGGTGCCGCACCATGCCGAGGCAGCTCCACCCGGAGGGGAGGACGACCCGCCGCAGCTGGTCGTCGTCGAGGCCCGCGACGATGCCGGCCACCCGCTCCTGTTGTGTGCGGAGGCGGTCGGAGAGCAGCTCGACATTGCGCCGGCCGCACCGGCGGAGCGCCTCGGCTCGACGCGCGCGCCCGCCGTGGCCGCACCCGCTACCGCCTCAGCGACGCGAGGTAGGCCAGGCTGCGGGGGACCTGCAGCGCGAAGGACGGGCTCTCGTCCTCGAGGTAGTAATGGTCGACCCGGGTGCGGCCGGCGGCCCGCAGGATCCTCGGGAGGTCGAGCTGGCCGTCGCCGAGGGCGACGTCGTTCTCGGGCGGGGTCTGGCCGCTCAGGTCACCGACGACCCCTGCGCGCAGGTCCTTCAGATGCATGAGTCGGAAGCGGTCCGGATACCGCTCGAGGAGCTCGGCCGGATCTTGGCCCGGGAAGTGCGCCCACAGGATGTCGAGCTCGAAAGCGACCGCGTCCGGGTCCGACCGTTGGACCATGACGTCGAAGAGGGTCCCCTCGCCGTGCGGGACGAACTCGTAGCCGTGGTTGTGGTAGCAGAAGGTCAGACCGTGGTCGCGCAGCAGCCGGCCCGCGCGGTCGAACGTCGACACCGCTGCCTCGGCGTGAGTGAGCCCGAAGGGTGCCTCGTGCGGGATCCACGCCACCCGGACGAACGCCGCACCGAGGACGACGGCGTCGGCGATGACCTCCTCGGTCCTGGCCTCCAGGTCGACGTAGCTCACTCCGTATGAGGAGCAGTGCATCCCCCGCTCGCCCAGCTCGCGACGGAGCCGTTCGACCGGGTGCCCGAAGGTGCTTGAGAACTCCATGTCGGTGATCCCCAGCCGCCGGATCCGGTCGAGTGTCGAGCTCAGATCCTGGGCGAAGTCGGTGCGGTAGTTGTACGAGACCATGCCCGGCGTCCGCGGGAAGAGGAGGGGCTCGGCGGGGGAGGCGGTCATCGCTTCGTTCTCCTGGCTGTTGCTGACGACGGAGGGAGCGACACCGTCATGGCAGGCGGTCATCGGGAGCGGTGACGTTACCGGGCCCACGCCGGAACGGAGGGCCTGAGGAGCACTCGACGAGTGAGGAGTCGGAGCCGGTCGCCCGTGTCATGTCGGACCGGCGGCGTAGGGGCGCTGCTGGTGGCAGCGCTGCTGTGCGCAGCGTGGCCTTCTCCGACTCGGCCCCACCACCGAGGGTGGGTGCATGAGCGACGACGACCCCGGCCAGCGACTGGACCACGAGCTGTACCGGAGCCTCTACGAGAACCGGACCATCCTGCTCGGCGAGCCTCTGGAGGACCGCAACAGCAACCGCCTGTGCAACGCCCTGCTGGTGCTGGCCGCGGAGGACCCACGGGCCGACATCCGGCTGCTGATCAACTCACCGGGCGGCTCGGTGCCCGGCATGCTGGCGATCCGCGACTGTATGCGGGCCATCCCCAACGACGTGCGCACCGTCAACCTCGGGATGGCCTACAGCGCGGGTCAGTTCCTGCTCTCCTCCGGCACCAAGGGCAAACGGTCCGCCATGCCGCACGCCAAGGTGCTGCTGCACCAGGGGTCGGCCGGGATCGGTGGCACCGCGATGGACATCGCCATCCAGGCCAACGACCTGCGTCAGACCCGGGACACGGTGCTGGCGTGCATCGCCGAGGACACCGGACAGTCGGTGGCGCAGGTGGAGGAGGACTCACGGCGCGACCGGTGGTTCACGGCCCAGGAGGCGCTGGACTACGGCTTCATCGACACCATCGTCCGTTCCCTCGACGACGTCATGCCGCCCCGCCGCCCGTCGATCGGCCTGGGCGCGACCGGGACCGGGATCCCCGAGACGAGGACCGCGTGATGAGCAGCTACACGATCCCCTACGTCACGACCCGCAGCGGCAACGGCGAGCGGACCGTCGACATCTACAGCCGGCTCCTCGCCGACCGGATCATCTACCTGGGCACCGGCATCGACGACGGCGTGGCCAACGCGGTCATCGCCCAGCTCCTGCACCTGGAGAACGACAACGCCGACGCGCCGATCTCGTTGTACATCAACTCCGTCGGCGGCTCGATACCCGCGACCCTCGCGATCTACGACGCCATGCAGTTCGTGCGACCCGACGTCGAGACCACCTGTGTGGGCCAGGCCGCCGCGACGGCCGCGGTGCTGCTGGCCGGAGGTGCCGCCGGCCGCCGGAGCATCCTCCCGCACGGGCGCGTGGTCATCCACGCTCCGGCGGCGGAGGGTCGTGGCGCCATCCCCGACCTCATCCTCGAGGCCGACGAGGTCGAGCGGATCCGGCTGATGCAGGAGCTGATCCTCGCCGCCCACACCGGGCGGCCGACCGAGCAGGTCCGTCGAGACACCGAACGGGAGCTGATCCTCAGCGCCGACGCCGCCGTCGACTACGGCGTCGTCGACTCGGTCATCGCCAGCCGGTCACGCTGATTCAGGCGGCCAGGCATACCGGTCCGGATCCCCGGTTCGACACCGCCCGCGTGGCGGCCAGCCGATGACCGGCCGACTGGATCAGGCCCGCCACGGTCAGGTCGAGCGCCCCGGCGACCGCCGACAGGATCTCCGACGACGGGTCCTTCTTCCCGCGCTCCAGCTCGGACAGGTACTGCGGCGACACGCCGGCGCGCGACGCGACGTCCGCGATGCGCTCACCCCGCCGTTGCCGGTCGGCACGGAGCTGCTCGCCGAGACCTTGCCGCCACAGCGGTTCCACGCCACCCCGTCGCGGCTCGTCCCGGCGCAGCAACCTGACGACCTCACCCATCTGGGCGACGCTAGCCCCACGGAGACCGTCTGGCGAGGCAACGGGTCGCCCGTTCGCTACCAGCGAAGACCAGCGGTGTGCTTTCCCCCCACGCGGCTTGTGCTCGCCGCTCCCGCCGCCCACGCGGCCGGCGGTGGCAACAGCACGGCCGCCCAGCAGTGCCAGAAGGGCGGGTACCTCCGCTACCAGGCAGCTGATGGGACCCGGTTCACCACCGCGGATGCCTGCACCAGCGACGCCGCCCGCGGTGGGACGCTCACGCCGATACCCCCGACGGTCGGCCTCTCGTTCACACCGACGAACGACCCGGGGTCCTGCAACGTCGTGGTGTCCGTGCGGAACGCCCAACCGTCGACGACGTACACGGCGGAGGTCGTCTTCGACGGCTTCGGCACCTATGACCCGAGCGCGACCACCGATAGCACGGGGGCGGTGACCACCACGGTCTTCAGCATCGTCAACGGCCTCCTCCGTTCGGCGAACGTGACGGTCGACGGCGTCACCTCCGCCCCGGAGCCCCTCGTCTGCTGGGTCCTGACGAGCCCGTCGAGGTCGCGGCCGACCCAGCACCGGCGGCATACCTCGTGGTCGTCAGGTCGATGAGTCTCGGGCCGCCGTACGGTCTCACCCGTATGACCCCCTCACCCCGCGTCGTCATCGCCGGACTGGCGTTCGGCGAGTCACCCCGCTGGCACGACGGCCGGCTCTACGTCTCCGACTGGGGCGCCGGGGAGGTGCTGGCCGTCGAGGCCGACGGCAGCGCTGCGGTCGCCGCGCGGGCCCGGTCCTTCCCCCTCTGCGTCGACTTCCTGCCCGACGGTCGGATGCTCCTCGTCGCCGGGCTCACGCTGATGAGACAGGAGCCGGACGGCACGCTCGTCACGCACGCGGACCTGGGCCAGGTGTGGTCGACCGGCGGCAACGACATCGTCGTCGACGACCGGGGCAACGCCTACGTCAACACCGTCGGCTTCGACTTCCCCGGCGGGGACTTCCGCCCGGGCAGCGTGGCCCTCGTGCGCCTCGACGGCACCGTCGAGCCCGTCGCCGACGGCCTCGCGTTCCCCAACGGCATGGCCGTCACGGGTGACAGGAGCACACTGCTCGTGGCCGAGTCCTACGGCAACGCCATCGCGGCATACCCCATCGAGGGCGACGGGCGGCTCGGCGAGCGGCGCGTGTGGGCCACCCTCGGGGACCACAACCCCGACGGCATCTGCGTCGATGCGCAGGGCGCCCTCTGGTACGCCGACGTGCCCCATGCGCGGTGCGTACGGGTGGAGGAGGGGGGCCGAGTCCTGCAGACCGTGGAGCTCGACCGCGGCGGGTTCGCCTGTGTGCTGGGCGGGTCCGAACGGCGCACGCTCTTCGTCGTCACCAACCAGTGGGGTCCCCAGGGACCCGGTGAGGGGCGCAACAGCCAGGTCGTGGCGGTGGAGGTCGAGGTGCCCGGGGCCGGGCACCCGTGATGCGCTCCGCGCGGTCGGCCTAGTGGAGGGTGAACGTGCCGAGGCCGGTCTCGTCGTAGTACTCGAGCACCACGCCGGCCGCGTGCGTCCCCGCGGCGTTGGCGGTGAAGTCGGCCGCCGTGATGCCGAGGGCGTTCTCCCCCGTGGGGAAGAAGGAGAACTCGTTGCCGCTCCAGTGGGTGAGGGGGAAGTCGTCGGGATGCGGTCCGATCAGCAGGTGGAGAGTGCCGCCCTGGTCGACGACCCGGATCGAGCCGTAGTAGTCGTTGTCGTAGGTGCCGACGTAGAAGGCGTTGGGCTTCGCCGGGGTGGGGTTCGCCGGCGGTGTCTTCCCGGCGAGCTTGCTCGTGTTGGTCATGGACGCCGCGAAGAGACCGCCGTAGCCGGCGAGCCAGTCACGCTGCACCGTATGCGCCTCGACGAGGTCGAGGAACGACGCACCGATGGCCTCGGGGAGCCCCACCGGCATCCCGTTGGTGAGCGTGACGATGCCCAGCCCTTCGGCGGGCAGCATGAGCACCTGGGTCGCGGCCCCCTGGAAGAACCCCCCGGAGTGGCTCCAGCGCACCCGGGCGGCCGCGTCGTCGCTGATGTCCAGGCCCTGGCCGTAGGCGCCGCTGCGCGAGATCGCGGGCTTCGGCGGGGACGTGAGGATGGCGGGCGACCGCATCACGCGCAGGACGTCGGGGTCGATGAACGCGGAGCCGTTCCAGACGCCCTCGGCCAGCTGGAGCATGAGCCATTTGGCCAGGTCGACCACGGAGGCGCTGGCGCCCCCGGCGGGCGCCTCGGGGTCGGCGTTGCGCGCAAACTTCTGCTGCCAGACGCCGTCCACGCGCACGTGCATCGCCGAGCGGTCGGGGCGGCTGACGAAGTCGGCGTGCCGGTAGCTGGCCGTGCTCATGCCGAGCGGGCGGAACAGCATCGCGTCGGCGAAGTCCTCCCAGGACATGTTCGCCGCGCGGGCCGCCGCCTCACTGCCGCTGGTGTAGCCGAAGTTCGAGTAGTTGTAGAGCGTGCGCAGCGGGTTGAGCGGCTCGAGGTGCAAACGGTCGAGGATGTGGTCCCGTGGGTAGCCCAGGTCCTCGAGGAGGTCTCCCGCCGCGCGCGGGAGCCCGCTGCGGTGGGCGAGCATGTCCTGCACGGTGACGTGGCTCCCGACGTAGGGGTCCTGGAGCGTGAACCCCGGCAGGTGCGACGCGATGGTGTCGGTCCACTGCAGCTTCTTCTCGTGCACCCCACGGGCCACGGCGGTCGCCGCGAGCGGTTTGGAGACGGAGGCGAGCTGGAAGACGGTGTCGACCGTGACGGGCGCCTTCGTCGTCACGTCCCGCACGCCGTAGGCCCGGCTGAAGACGACCTGGCCGTCGTGGACGACCGCGGTGGCCACCCCGGGCACCCCGGTGCGGCCGATGAGGTCCTTGATGACCTTGTCGAGACGGGCGACGGCCGACGTGACGGCGCCTCTCGAGACCGACACCAGCGAGACGGCGCTCGGCGGGAGGCTGGGGTCGGCGGAGGAGGTGGCGGCGGGAGCCGCGGCATACGCGCTGGCGCCGGCGGCTGCGGGAGCGCTCGAGGACAGGGCGGCGGCCGGACCGGCGGTCAGGGCCGTGCCCGTCAGGGCCGCCGCGGCGCCGAGGAACCCCCGTCGTCCGAGGCCGGTCACCGGGGTCGGGCCAGCCGGTTCGGAGGTCTCGTTCATGTCACACCTTGCCTGTGGTGGTTCTCGGGTCGAGACGTGTCTACGCCCGGAGAGGCGGGCCTGTCGGCCGAATGGCGCGAATAGGGGACCTAGACCCAGTGGCGAACGTCGGCACCGGGCTCGGGAGCCGGCTCGCGAGACGATGTCGAGAACAGCGGGGCTGCTCCGACGTCACGAGCGACAGGGCCGCCCCGGCCACCCCATCCCGTCAGGAGCCACCGTGAAGTACGTCATCCTCATCCACTCCAACCCCCAGCCGTGGGGCCACCCGACGAGCGACTACCTGCCCGAGCAGCAGGCCCGTTCGGCCGAGGAGCGGGCAGCGGGCAACGACGCGTTCGAGGCCATGCTGACCGACCTGCAGCAGGCCGGTGAGCTGGTCTACGCCGACGCGCTCGGCGACCCGACGACCTCCCGCCTCTACCGCTGGCAGGGCGGGATGCCGGCTGTCACCGACGGGCCCTACGCCGAGACCAAGGAACAGCTTGCGGGCTTCTTCGTCATCGACGTGGAGAGCCGGCAGCGGGCCGACGAGGTCGCGCAGGTCTTCTCCGGGCCGGGCGAGACCATCGAGCTGCGGCCCGTGGCTGTGCTCTGACAGCGCGTGACCGAACCGACCGCCGAGACCCTGTGGCGCGCGCTCGCGCCGCAGGTGCTCGGCGCGCTGGTGCGGCGGTACGGCCACTTCGACGAGGCCGAGGACGCCGTGCAGGAGGCGCTGCTGGCCGCCGTCACCCAGTGGCCCCGCGACGGCCGCCCCGACGACCCGCGCGCCTGGCTCATCACCGTGGGGTCGCGCCGCCTCGTCGACCGGCTGCGCAGCGAGTCGGCCCGCGAGCGCCGCGAGCAGCGGACGGCGTGGCCCGACCCGGGCGACGTCCCGCCCACGACGGCGGGCGAGGACGACACGCTCACCCTGCTCCGGCTCTGCTGCCACCCGGCGCTCTCGCCGCCGTCGCAGGTCGCGCTGGCGCTGCGGGCGGTGGCCGGGCTCACGACCGCGCAGGTCGCGCACGCCTACCTCGTGCCGGAGACGACGATGGGGCAACGCATCTCACGGGCCAAGCAGGCGATCCGGGCCGCCGGGGGTCGTTTCGCGGACGCGCAGGACGGAGGCGACCTCGCGCCGGTGCTTCACGTGCTCTACCTCGTCTTCAACGAGGGCTATGCGTCGACGGCCGGCGACGGGCTGCTCGACGTGCGGCTGAGCGATGAGGCGATCCGCCTGGCCCGCGTCGCGCACACGCTGCGGCCGCACGACGGGGAGGTGGCCGGGCTGCTGGCCCTCATGCTGCTGACCGACGCGCGGCGCGTCGCCCGCCTCGACGAGGGCGACCGGCTCGTGACGCTGCCCGACCAGGACCGCGGCCGGTGGGACCGCGCGCTGGTCGACGAAGGGGTGGCTCTGGTGGAGCACGCGCTGACGACGTCGGCGCCGGGGCCCTACCAGGTGCAGGCGGCCATCGCGGCGGTGCACGCGGAGGCGGCAAGCGCCGATCAGACGGACTGGCCGCAGATCCTCGCGCTCTACGACGTGCTGGCCGCCCACGAGCCCGGGGCGGTGGTGCGCCTCAACCGGGCGGTCGCCGTGGCCGCGGTTCACGGCCCGGAGCTGGCACTCGCCGAGGTCGCCGCGCTGGCTCGGGACCCGAGAATGGTGCGCTACCAACGGTTCCACGCCGTGCGAGCGCATCTGCTCGAGGAGGCGGGCCGACGGCAGGAGGCGGTGGAGGCCTACGGCGTGGCCGCCGACCTGGCGACGAGCGCACCGGAGCGGAGCCACCTGCAGGAACGGGCGCGCCGGCTGGGCGAGACGCCCGGGTAACGTCGAGCGGTGACCGGCCCGAATGACGTCCCCGACCGCGCCACCGACCGCACCGCAGCGGCGGCCCGGGCCGCACTGGCCGAGCGCTCGGTGTCGGCGCTGTTCGGGGCGCGGCTGTCGGCGCTGCCGTGGACCCACCTGGCCCGCGTGACGCATCCGGTCTCGCGGCGACCGACGGGCCCGTGGCACTACTGGTGGCAGGCACACTACCTCGACGCGGTCGTCGACGCCGGGCTGCGGGCCATGCGAGCGGGCGACGTCGACGGCGCACGAGGGCGCGCGACGTGCGGCGACCGGCTGCTCGGCACGGTGCGGCTGCGCAACCTCGGCCGCTTCACCAACCACTACTACGACGACATGGCCTGGCTCGCGCTGGCCGTCGGGCGGCTGACACTGCTGCACGAGGAGCTCGGGCGGTCGACGCCGCGGCGGCGACTGCGCACCGCCGAGGTGACGCTGACCCGGCAGCTGCGGTCGGCCGTGACCGCGGACCTCGGTGGCGGGGTGTTCTGGAACACGACCCGCGACTTCAAGAACGTGCCCGCGACGGCGCCGGTGGCCCTGCACCTGGCGCGACTCGGGCAGACCCAGCAGGCGCACCGGCTCGTCGACTGGCTCTACGAGCGGCTCGTCGGCGACGCGGGGCTGTTCCTCGACGGCATCCGGGTGAGCGGCGGGGTCGAGCGGGTCGTACCCGACATCTGGAGCTACAACCAGGGCACGGTGCTCGGCGCGCTCGTGAGCCTGGGCGACGCCGGGAGCCTGTGCCGCTCGGCCGACCTCGTGCACGCCGTGGCCGAGGGTCTGACGGGGGCGCGGCCGCAGGTGCTGCGGACCCACGGCGACGGTGACGGCGGCCTGTTCACCGGGATCCTCGTGCGTTACCTCGCCCTGGCGGCGGGTGAGCCCCGGCTGGCGGTGGAGACGCGCCGGCTGGCGGCGGGGATGGTGGTGCAGACGGCGGAGGCGTTCTGGGTGGGTCGGGCGGCGCGCCCGGTGCGGCGGGCGCCGGACGCGCTGGTCTTCTCGGCCGACCCGTCGGCGGCCGCGTCGACGGACCCGGCGGTGCGGGTGGAGCTCTCGACCCAGCTGCAGGCCTGGATGACGCTCGAGGCGGCTGCCGTCGTGACCACCCTCGACCTCTGACCGGCTCGGGCGGCCCCCGTTCACCCTCTACCTCCCCCACCGGACTCAGATGGTGCCGGGTAATCTGGGGGTTCGGCTCCAGGACCCGGCATCATCTGAGTCCGGCCGGGGGGTTGGGCCTGACCGAGGAGGGTCAGGGGGCAGGCTCTTCGGGGCCCCCGTCCAGGCGGGTGGCCAGGCGGTGCAGGCCGGCGCGGACCATGGCGCCGTAGCCGTCGTCGGCCAGGGCGCTCGCCGCCGCCAGACCGGCGGCCACCTGTTCACGAGCCGCGGGCATCCGGCCCTGGCGGCGGTAGCCGTCACCGAGGTTGAGGTGCAGGCTGGGCGCGAAGGCCGCAGCGTCGGTGATACCGAGGGGCTCGAGGTCGCCGGGGCCCACCTCGGCGTATGCCGCGAGCGCCCGCTCGTCCCACCGCACCTCGTCGTCGAGGACGGGTTCGAGGTCGGCGAGGTAGTGGGCGAGGACGCACCGCTGCGCGGCATACCCGCTCTCCTCCAAGGAGTCCCAACATTGGAGCAGGTCGCGCCGTCCGGCGTCGCGGTCACCCCCGAGGGTGGTGGTGACCGCGGCGAGGACGGCGGGCCAGTCGGCGGCGGTCACCGCTCGATCGAGGCCATCTGCTCCGGGTTGTGGTGCTCTCCGGCGGGCGGGGTGAGGTCGGTGAGTCGCCGCAGCTGGTCGGGGGTCAGCTCGAGGGCGTCGGCCGCGACGTTCTCCTCCAGCCGACTGACCTTCTTGGTGCCGGGGATGGGCACGACGTCGTCGCCCTGGGCGAGCAGCCAGGCCAGCGCGACCTGGGCCGGCGTCGCGCCGATGTCCTTCGCGAGCGCCCCCACCTCGTCGGCGAGCGCCAGGTTGCGGTCGAAGTTCTCGCCCATGAACCGGGGGTTCTTCTGCCGGAAGTCGCCGGGGTCGAAGTCCGCGGTCGAGCGGATCGACCCGGTGAGGAAGCCACGGCCGAGCGGGGAGTAGGCGACCAGCCCGATGCCGAGCTCGCGCAGCAACGGCAGCACCTCCGGCTCCTGGTCGCGGGTCCACAGCGAGTACTCCGACTGCAGGGCGGTGATCGGGTGCACCGCGTGCGCGCGGCGGATGGTGTCGAGCCACGCCTCCGACAGGCCGAGGTGGCGCACCTTACCCTCGGCGACCAGCTCGGCCGCGGCCCCGATGGTGTCCTCGATGGGCGTCTTCGGGTCGACGCGGTGCTGGTAGAGCAGGTCGATGTGGTCCGTGCCGAGCCGGCGGAGCGAGCCCTCCACGGCCGCCCGGACGCTGGCGGGGCTGCTGTCGAGCCCGTCGCGGCCGGTGTGGGAGATCTGCCCGTACTTCGTCGCGAGGACCACCTGGTCGCGCCGGTCCTTCAGGGCCCGGCCGACGAGCTCCTCGTTGGTGTACGGCCCGTAGACCTCCGCCGTGTCGATGAGTGTGACGCCCAGCTCGATGGCCCGGTGGATGGTGCGGATCGACTCGGCGTCGTCCTGCTGCGACGGCGAGTAGGCGGTGGACATGCCCATCGTGCCGAGCCCGATCCGGCCGACCTCCAGCGTTCCCAGTCGATGCGTCCTCATCGTCGCTCCTGTCCGTCGTCGGTGCTTCTCGTCGGTGCTTCTCGTCGGTGCTTCTCGTCGGTGCTGCTTCTGGTCGGTGCTGTCGTTGCCGTCAGCGTGCCGTGTCGATCGTGCCATCGGAGCCTGGAGACCACCCGTCGGGGGGCCTACGGCGTGAGGCGCCGCACGACGACGGTCGGCGGGTGCGTGAGGCTCTGGCCGACGACGCAGTAGCGCTCCGTCGAGGTGGCGAGGCGCTCGAGGGCCGCATCGTCGGCGTCGACCTCCAGCTCGGCGGTGATCGTGGAGGGGCCGATGCCGACGGGGACGTCCCGGGAGATGCCGAGCGTGCCGCGGGCGTCGAAGGTGCTCTCGGCGGTCAGCCGGGCCGACCGCACCTCGAGGCCCATGGCCGTCGCCACGCTGCGCAGGGTCACGCCGGCGCACGCGAGCAGCGCCTCGAGCAGCATGTCGCCCGAGCAGGCGTCGGACCCGTCCCCGCCGGTCGCCTCATGCAGCCCGGCCCGCACCGGACCGGCGAACCCGTCGACGGTGCAGGTGATCCCGGCCTCCCTGAAGTCCGCCGTCGCCCGCAACGGCGCCGTCGCCGCGTCGGGGTCGGCGGCATACCGCTCACGGAGAGGGGCCTGCTGGGCGCGAAGGGTCTGACGGTCCATCGGCCCAGTGTGGCCCGGCAGGTCCCGGCAGGTCCCGGCAGGTCCCGGCAGGTCCCGGCAAGGTCCAGCGTGGTCCGTGTGGTGGGCCGGGCCCCGTCTGCCCACGGCCGAAGCGGACCAGCCCGCCGCGGTATGCGACTGCGGCCGCCCTCACCCTCCCGCGGCGACTCACGCGTCGAAGACGTTCCAGCAGAGGGCGTTCCGGCGTTGCTGGTCGTCGAGGACGAGGTCGCGCACGGCGGCCGGCAGCTGCTCACGCTGCCAGGCCAGCTCCCGGCGCCGGGCCGCCTCGGCCTCCCCCTCGGGACGCCCGGTCGAGGCCGCCCGCGCCGCCTTGACCGCGTACGCCGCCGCCCCGAGGTCGTGCTCGGCCACATGACCGACGCAGGCCGCCTGGCCGGCGGCGTACGCGGCGTACCGGGGAGCGCCACTCAGGTCGCGGGCCGCCCCCATGGCGTGACCACCGGCGGCCCGGGCGGGCATCATCCGCACCTCGCCGCGCGCCCAGTCGCGGGCCGCGGCGATCGCGTGGCGCGGCCGGGGGTCGTCGGGCCGGGCGGCGGTGAAGAGCGGGAGGACGTGCTCGGCGCACGCCGCAGCCCACTCGGCGAGCAGGTGGTGGTGCTCGTCGGTGAGCGTGCCCCCGCGCCGGACGGTGACGAGGCGCGGGTCCCGCTCGGTCGGCAGGATCACCCGACCATGGTGGACCCGGGCGGCGTCGGCAGGCTGAGGTGCAGGCCCACGACCAGCCAGCCGGGGTCGCGCACGAGCACGAGCGTGCCCCGGTATGCGCCGGTGACCTCGCCCTGGTGGGTGCCGGTCTGGCGCTGGGTGCCGACGACGAGCGCTGTGTCGGCGACCATCCGCACCGGTGACGTCGGGGGTGAAGGTGAACGTGGAGAACGAGGTCGCGTGCGGGTCACCGGGCGTGAACCGCGACAGCCACGCCGCCCGGCCGAGGAGGTAGCCGTAGGGGCCGGCGAAGAGGAACTCGGGATGCAGCACCGCACCGAGCGCAGCGGCGTCACCCGCCAGCTCGGCCGCCACCCAACGGTCGAGCGTGTCGTGGACATCGAGATCCATCGGCCGAGGGCCCTCCTTCTTGCGTTGCGTCCACCATGACGCGCGTCGGCCCGTCCCGACGTCATCCGTGCGGACGTCAGCGCGACGGTCCACGGACGCGCAACACGGTGTCACACGAGGCGTTCGGCGTCCTGTCGGGCGAGGGTGAGCACGGCGTCGGCCACCCGCAGTAGGCCGTCCTGGTGGGGGCCGGACGCCGCCAGCAGCTCGGTCATGTCGATGGTGTCGACGCAGACCTGGCAGGCGGCGAGCTCGACGAAGGCGGCGAGCTGTCGCTGCTGGTCGGGGCCCAGGTCGCCCCACGACCTCGGCGCGGGGGGCAGCTGGGACTGCCACCGGCGCTGGGCATGGCCACCGTGGAGCGCGATGTAGTCGAGGCACGCGGTGGCCCGGCCGAGCAGCGACATGACCGTGTCGAACCCCCGCTGGCTCGAGGTGAGGGTGGCCTCCGCCTGGTCGAGCTCGCGCGCCAGCTGGTCGTTCTGCTTGCGGCTGCGACGAGCCAGCCAGAACAGGGTCGTGGCCGCGAACAGCGGGGAGGCGGCGGTGGCGACCAGGCCCGTGAGCAGCGCCCCGGCGGCGAGCCGACTGCCGCCGACGGCCCGGGCGCCGCCGAGCAGCGCCCGCGTGGCCCGGGCCGTGTCCGTCGCCGGGGTGTCGGGATGGGCCCGAGCCGAGCTCAGCACGGCCGCGGCGACGACGGACTCGTAGGCCGCCTCACGCTCCGCCTCGTCGGTCGGGGTGGGCTGACCGGTCGGCGCGCGCGGGCCGTCGTCGGGCGCGGAGCCCGTGCGGGCCTCGAGGACGGCGGCGATGCCGCGGGCGGCGAGCTCTCGTCGCAGCAACGCCTGGTCACACCCGGCACCGCCCGAAGGACCCGTGGGGCGGGGGGTCGGGTCGGCGGTCGTGGGGGTCGGCGGGCTGGCCGCGACGAGGTCCACGGCGGGCAGGCCCTGGATGGAGCGCGCGGTGGAGACGACGGCGAGGAAGAAGTCGTCCCGGGCCCGGTCGTGGGAGTCGTTGAACGCCGAGGCGGCCGCGACGGCCTGGAGGTTGCGGCGCTCGAACTCCCCCTGGATGCGCCGCATCCGCTCCGTCGTCGACTCGCCGTCAAGGGCGGCGCCCGGCCGGCGGCCCGTCGCCGGCCCGGCCGACCCAGCCGGCCCAGCCGCCGCGGGGGCCTGTCCTCCGCGGGTCTGGAGCTCGGTGACGCTGACGCCCAGGGCGCTCGCGATGCCCTCGAGGCGGCGTGCGGTGGGCCGGGTGACCCCGTTCTCGATGCGGGACATCGACACCCCGGCACCGGTGCGGTAGCCGGCCCGGCGACCGAGCTCCTCCTGGCTGAGCCGGGGAGTCTGCGCCTCCCGCAGCTCGCGGATGACGCGGCCCAGGGCCAGCCGCGAGTGCTCCATGACCGTGAACTTAGCACGATACGCATACCGGCTTGCTCTTAGTCATTCTCAGGTTGACTAACTTGCTAAGTCGACGTAGCGTCGTCGGAACGAGGGGTGACCGACATCCCTCCCGACGGTGGGAGACACCGATGGCCAGGATCAACCTCAACGAGTTCGGTGGCCAGGCCGGCGGTCTGGCGTACCGGGTGAACCAGGTGCGCACCGACCCCGTGGTCACCGAGGCGGCGAAGGACGCGCTGCGGGACGTCAAGGTCGCGAGCCGTTCCTGCAGCGTGCTGGCCCGCGAGGCCACCGCGGCGTGGCAGCGCACCCGCCCGACCCCCTCGACGTCGGCCGCCTACCGCGCCGGCCGCCCGGTCACCCCGGCCGCGCAGCCGGCTCAGCCGACCCACCAGGCGGCCCAGCCGACGCACCAGCCGGCCCAGGCGCAGGACGTGCAGGACCGGCCGAGCTACTCCGCCGCGTCCTAGGGCCCCTCGCCGCCGGCGGCCCCGGTCTCCGACCCCTGGTCGGCGGCCGGGGCCTTCCGGGTGAACGTGAGGTGGGTGACGCCGCTCGGCGACGCGACCACCTCGACGTCGTAGTCCTGCTCGATGCCCTCGAGCCCGTCCCACAGGCGCACGCCCCGGCCGAGCACGATCGGCACCTGGACGAGGTGCATCTGGTCGACCAGGCCCGCGGCCAGGAAGGCGCGGACCGTGCTCGGGCCGCCACCGATCCGCACGTCGAGGTCGCCGGCGGCCTCCTGCGCGGTGGCGAGCGCCTCCTGCGGGGTGGCGTCGAGGAAGTGGAAGGTCGTGCCGCCCTCCATCTCCATCGGTGGCCGCGGGTGGTGCGTGAGCACATAGGTCGGCGTGTGGAACGGGGGGTTGGGCCCCCACCAGCCCCGCCAGTCGGGGTCGTCGTGCCAGTCGGGCGGGCCGAACTTGTGGGAGCCCATGATCTCCGCCCCGATGCCGTCGCCGAACCGCATCGCGAAGGCGTTGTCGACCCCGGTGCCACCGTCGGGCGCCCAGTAGCGGGTGGCGAACATCCATTGGTGCAGCCGGTGCCCCGCGTGCCCGAACGGGGCCTCGAGCGACTGCGGTTCACCCGTCGCGAATCCGTCGAGCGAGATGGCGAAGCTGTGGATCCGGGTGATCGGCATAGGGGCGCTCTCCTGGTGGTCGGGACCGGCGAAGACGGCGGGTCGGGAGGTCTGACTCGATCAGGCGCAGGTTCTCATCGGCCACCGACGACGACCTCGGTGCCGGCGTCCCCCAGCGCGGCCAGGGCGCCGGCGATGGCCTCGTCGAGGGTGAGCGCGGCGCCTGCGGCGTGGGCCTGCGCGGAGGCCTCCGGACCCCGCGCGGTCGCGGCGAACTCCAACGGCAACAGCCAGCCCTCCCCGGTGTCCACCGCGGTGACCCCCACTCCGCCGCCGGCGCCGACGAACGACCTCGTCGCGAACGTGCAGGTCATCAGCGGTGACTCGGGCTCCGTGGACGGCACCAACGTCGGAGCGACGCTCGAGGCCGGTGAGCCGCCGGCGTTCAACCACACCGGTGGGTCGTCGGTCTGGTAGGCGTGGACCCCCACGAACGGCGGCGGCTCCGTGAGGTTCGCGGCGTGCGGGACGACCTTCGGCTCGACGATCGCGCTCTGCGAGAGCGGGCTTGCGCGCCCACCGGGTCGTACAGCCTCGTCTGGTCCAAGGGGGCCAGCATCGGGTGACGGCCGCTCGGTGCTGCTGGGTGCCGTCAGGCGTGCAGGAGGTGCCGGAGGGTCTCGGCCTCCCCGGCGACGAGAGCAGGGTCGTCGCCGGGGACGAACTCGAGGAGCAGGTCGCAGGGCTCGGCCTCGGTCGTGAGGAGGTCGAGCACGGCGGTCCACAGGTCGGTGCGGGCGGCGAACGGCAGGCGGTGAACGGACGGCCACCAGGAGAAGACGTGAACGCCGCTCAGGGCGGGCAGCAGGCGGCGAAGGCCGGCGACCGCCAGCTCCGTGGGCTCGTCCAGGCGAGGCTGCCAGTAGGTCGTCAGGGCCGGGTCGTCCACCCGCTCCAGCAGCTCAAGAGTGGAGTCGACGGAGTCGGTGAGGGTGTCGGGATGGAACTCGAGCGAGAGGCGTATGCCGTGCTCGCGCGCGACCCCGCAGGCGTCCCGCAGGGCGGCGGCGACCGCATCCTTCCGTCGACCGTCGGCCGCGTCGGTGCCGACGGTCCCGGCCCACACGCGGATGCGGGGCGCCCCCAGCACCGTTGCGGCCGTGGCCAGTCCGACGACGTCGGAGGGCGAGGAGACACCGGCCCGCCAGTAGCTGCCGTAGGAGGCGACGCGCATACCGGCGCCCTCGGTGAGTAGGCGCAGGCCGCGCAGACGCCCATGGTCACCGGGTGGGGCGTGGACGTCAGCGCCCCACTCCACGCAGCGCAGACCGGCGGCGCGGGCGACGGCGACCACCTGCTCCGCAGTGAGCTGGCGCAGGGTCACCGAGCAGAGCCCGACGTGCGAGGCCCAGGGGGCGCGCGGGGCGGGGGCGTCGCGGTCGTCGGGGCATGGGTGCACGCTCACACCGTCAGTCTGGGCGAGGGGGCGTTGCGCTCCCAGCAACTCGACGGCAGGACGCCGAGGTCGGGATCTGAGCTGGACCCGACCACCTACCGCTCGGTCAATGCCCAGGGACGAGCGTGCGCTACGGACGGCCGACGGTCAGAAGCTGGGCGCCATGTTCGTGAAGCGGCTGTAGTGGCCCTGGAAGGCCAGGACGATCGTGTCGGTGGGGCCGTTGCGGTGCTTGGCCACGATGAGGTCGGCCTCTCCGGCTCGGGGGCTCTCGCGCTCGTAGGCCTCTTCGCGGTGGAGCAGGATCACCATGTCCGCATCCTGCTCGATCGACCCGCTCTCGCGAAGGTCGGACATCTGCGGCTTCTTGTCCGTTCTCTGCTCCGGCCCACGGTTGAGCTGCGAGATGGCGATGACGGGGACCTCGAGCTCCTTGGCCAGCAGCTTGAGGGCTCGGGAGAACTCCGACACCTCCTGCTGGCGCGACTCCACGCGCTTGCCGGACGACATCAGCTGCAGGTAGTCGATGACGACGAGCTTGAGGTTGTGGCGCTGCTTGAGCCGGCGGCACTTGGCCCGGATCTCCATGAGCGACATGTTGGGCGAGTCGTCGATGAAGAGCGGCGCCTCCGAGACGCGGCCCATCGTCGACGCCAGCCGCGTCCAGTCCTCCTCGCGCATCGTGCCCTTGCGCATGTGCTGCAGCTGGATCCCGGCCTCGGCCGAGAGCAGTCGCATCGTGATCTCGGTCTTGCTCATCTCGAGCGAGAAGATCACCGACGCCAGGTTGTGCCGGATCGACGCGCTGCGGACGATGTCGAGGCCCAGGGTGGAGTTGTGGGTCGGAATCATCGAGCGACCGGCCAGATACAGGTGGTCGACGTTGTCCACCTCGATGCAGCGCACCGGGACGGGGGGCACGGGACGCACGTCCACGATGAACCGTGAGGAGCGACGCTCGAAGGTGCGGCGACGAGCCTCCTTGTGCTTCAGCATCTTTCGCGTCAGCCGGAAGACGTCATCCCCACAGCTGAAGTTGACGGTGTATGCCGTCGAGCTCGCCTCTGTTCGGCCCATGACCCGCTTCTGCATCACGTTGGCCCGATAGCCGAGGCTGACCACGAGCTCGACCATGCCGTCGGCCAGACGTGGAGACGTCGAGGTGAACTGCACGGACCCGGTCTTGCTGACGGTGCCATCGGTGTCCAGGAGCCCGGCCAAGAGCTGGCGGCGCTGTACTTCGCTCCCGCGCAGGTATGCCGCAGGGATGTGCTTGTTGTTGAGCACTCCCATGCTGCGCAGGAGGGCCTGCACGGTTCCGTGATGACCGTGACACGCTTGACACCTCACCAGTGCCGATGAGGGCCGCCCGCAGTCAGGACACGAAGGGGTTCGGCGCGCCTCCGCCAAGCCCTTGCTTCGGCCGCCGCAGGATCGCCCACAGGTGCGGACCTGCGAGGTTGCCGGAACGAAGGCCTGGCCGCACACGAGGCATCGCCGGTCAGCGACGTCCGGCTCGGGCCACCGCAGTGAATAACGCATGGGGGACGCGGTCTTGGTGACGTGCAGGCCTTCCGCCTCCAGGAGCATGACCATCTCGACGTCCGCGGTGGTGATGGCTGCCGCGGCCGAGGTGCCGTCCCCCAGCCACGCACCCAGCACGTAGGGGCTGAGCGGCAGCGCTGCGTCGTCGAGGCTCAACGGCGCTGCGAGGGTGACGGAGTGGTTCAGCCGCGCGTCAGTGTTCGTCGTGCGCAGGGTGCGGGCGATCTCGGCCGTCGTGCGGATGTCAGCGAAGGTCTGCTGGGTCCTGTAGCGGTTGCGCTGGTCGCGGGCGGCTTGGAACGACCGGCGACTGGCCCGCGTCTCGGTGAGCCACTGATGCTGCTCGTCGGCGACGATGACGGAGCCGTCGGAGAACTCGACCTCGTAACAGGGCCGGTCCGTCATGACGTCCGTCGCCGCCACCACCCGGGTAGGAAGGCCGTCGGCACCGATCACCTGGTCGCCGACCGCGACCTCGCCCATCGTCGTCCACCCCGACGGCGTGGCCAGCGGGGTGTCCAGCGCCAGCGCCTTGCCGATGGCCGGACGCGCCGCGACGACGATCATCTGCCCCGCGTGGAGGCCGTTGGTGAGGGAGTCGAGGTCGGTGAAGCCGGTGGGGACGCCGGTCATCTCGCCGGACTTGCCGGAGGCGACCTCGATCTCGTCGACCGTCATCTCGAGCACGTCGCCGAGCCGGCTGTAGTCCTCGCCGCCTCGCTTGTCGGCCACGGCGTAGACCTCGGCCTGCGCCGCGTTGACGATGTCCTCGACGTCGCCGCCACCCTGCGCATACCCGAGCTGGACGATCTTCGTGCCCGCCTCGACGAGCCGGCGCAGCACCGCGCGCTCGGCGACGATCTGCGCGTAGTAGCCCGCGTTGGCGGCGGTCGGCACGAGGGAGACGAGCTGGTGCAGGTAAGCCTGGCCGCCCACCCGGGTGAGGTCGCCACGCTTGCTCAGCTCGTCGGAGACGGTGATGGAGTCGGCCGGCTCACCGCGGCCGTAGAGGTTGAGGATCGCCTCGTAGATGCCCTCGTGGGCCGGACGGTAGAAGTCGATCGAGCGCACGACCTCGACGCAGTCGGCGATCGCGTCCTTCGACAGGAGCATGCCCCCGAGCACGGACTGCTCCGCGTGCAGGTCCTGCGGCGGGAGCCGGTCGTCCGCCGGGCCGGAGCTCGACGTCGACGCCGCGCCCGGGAAGAGCTCCTGGATCGTCACTGCGCCCCCTGCTCGTCCCGCTCGACCTGTTGTCCGTTCGAACTGATGTCCACCGTCTGCACCCATGACAGCACCGACCCCCGACACCGCTCGCGAGAGCCGCCCCGAGGGTCTCCGGTGGGCTCGTTGCCAGAGCTCGGACCGGACCGCGCGGGGTATGCCGGGGGGCCCGGCTGCGCTCCGCCACGCTAGGGGGTGCCCGCCCCCGGGTTCAAACGACCGCTGTGGACGAGGTGTGGACAACGGTGTGCGCCACGCCGGTCCGACCTGGGGACAACCTGGGGACCAACGGTGCACGGGCCCCTCGTCCGAACGGCCGATCCGTGCTCAGCGACCAGCACAGACCCTCGTCCACCCCCTGTGGACAGAAGAAAGTCACGAACCAGTTTCGAGGGTGGACAACCCACGCAGTTCCAGCCAGCCGCCGGTGGACGACGCGGCCTACGCTCGGGGCATGTGCCGGAACATCCACCAGCTCCACAACTTCGAGCCGCCCGCCACCACGGACGAGGTGCAGGCCGCCGCGCTGCAGTACGTGCGCAAGGTCTCCGGCTCCACGAAGCCGTCGGCGGCCAACCAGGCCGCCTTCGACGCGGCCGTCCGCGAGGTCGCCCACGCCACCCAGCACCTGCTCGACCACCTCACGACGACGGCGCCGCCGAAGAACCGCGAGGCCGAGGCGGTCAAGGCCCGGGCCCGCGCGGCCGTCCGCTACGCCTGACCCGCGAGCGACCGACCGGTGACCGACCGGTGACCGACGCAGCGCGGCGTGACCTCGTCGAGGTGGTCCGCGAGACGCTGGCGGAGCACGCCGAGCCCAGCCGTGCCGTCGGCCAGCAGCGGTACATGAGGTCCCACCTGCCCTACCGCGGCCTCACCTCCCCCCAGCTCGCGGCCGCCCTGCGGCCGCTCTACGCCGCTGGGTCCGCCGGTTCGTCGCGCGGCACGAGGGGGAGCTGTCCGGGCTGTCTCGGCGCGAGGCGCTGAAGCACCTCTGAGGGCAGTTCGCCGAATTTGGTTCGTGCGGTGGGGGTCAGGAATTCGGTGCGATTCAGAGCTCGAACCGCGAAAGGGCGGTGTCAGCCGGGGAGCCATTCGAGGAGCCTGGCCGAGACCTCGGGGCGGGTGAAGTACGAGGAGTGGTCGACGCCCGCCTCCCTCGGGAAGACGAACGGGTCGGCGACGGGGAAGCCCGTGGCGCCGGCGACCTGCGCCACCCCGTCGGTCGGCACGACGAGGTCGTTGCCGGCCTGGGCGAAGACGAGGTCGGTGCCGGCGTCCCGCGCGATGGTCGCCAGTGACGAGCCCTTCGGCGGTGCGTAGTCCGAGGCGATCGCCCGGTAGGTCGCGCTCGACCCCGGGGTCGCGTTGAACGCCTTGAGGTAGTCGCCGTGCGGGTCCATCGCCATGATCCCGTCGAGGCCACCGAAGGCCCCCACGGTGAGCTGCTTGAGGATCGACAGCACGAGCCCCAGCACGTCGGTCACCCCGTTGTCGGGGATGAACTGCACGAGGTCGGTGACCCGGTCCATGAGCTTCGACAGGTTCTCCTTGTCGGCGAGCGCCGTTCCCGCGTTGGGCGTTCCGACCATGACGAGCGTGCGTACCGAGACCCGCCCGGCCAGACCGACGTCCGCCGCCCGCTCGGCCAGCACCCGACCGACGAGACCGCCGCGGGAGTGGCTGACGATGTCGAGCGTCAGGGGCGTCTCCCCCGCCAGAGCGGCCAGCTGCTCGGCCAGCCAGCGGATGTTGTCGTGCGGCGTCACCGAGATCGTGAAGTGGTCGAGCGCGAACACCCTTCCCTCGTAACGTCGGACGAGCTCGGTCAGGGTCGCGGCGGGCAGCTGCTGGAAGGCGGTGTTGGACTGCGCGGTCGTGCCGTGGATGAACAGCAGCGCCGGCCCACCCTCGACCCGGCCCCAGTCGGGCGCCGCGAACGCCGCGACGTCGGCCCGCTGGAAGTCGTCCGGGGCGAACCACCGCACGAGGTTGCGCCGGTTCTTCTCCTCCCACCGGCCGGCGAACCAGTCGCCGACCTTGCCCAGCACCGGGTCGATGAGGGGGAACACGAGCACCTTGAACAGCTTGGTGCCGACGGCGCCGAGGATGCCGCGCTGCCCCGACCCGTCGTCCTCGGCGACGACGACCGCGCGCGGCAGCCGGTAGGTGCGTCGCTCCCCGCCGCGGGTCACGACCTCGCCCGGGTCGACGTCGTCCGGGAGGTGCCACGAGAGCGAGCCGTCCTCCGCGGCATACAGGAGCAGCTGGCCGTTGCCGTCGCCCGGGCCCGGCACCTCGACGGTGATCTCGCTGCCACCCCCACCGCCGCGGCTGCCCCCGGTGGCGTCGAGCTCGCGCTGACCCGAGATCTCGACGGTGAGCTGCTCGCTCATCCCCGCCTCGTCGAGGGCGCGCCGGAACTCCGGCGTGGAGTCCTCCGCGCCGCGCATGCCGTCGGTGCCGGGCTGGTGCACCTCGACCCGCCCCGACAGGCCGGGGGTCGTGATGACGACGGTGTCGACGAAGACGGGAATGCCTTCGGGACGCAGGTCTTCGGCCATGGCTCTCCTTCGGTATGCGGCTGGGGTGGTGTGCGGCTGGGGTGGTGTGCGGCTGAGGGGGAGGTGGGTATGCCGGCCGGGTTATGCGTCAGGAGCCGTGGTCGAGCCGCAGCCGGGGGTGGCCGAAGACCTGGAAGGCGATGAGGGTGGCTGTGATCCCTGGCGTCTCGGCGAGGGTCGCGGCCTCGGTGTAGGTGGCACGGAGCGCACGGACCGCCTCGGCCGCCGACACCGGCGCACCCCCGGCGGCGGTCCAGGTGGCGGCGTAGAAGTCGCGGGCGAGCTGCGCGGCGACGTCGTCGTCGACGTTCCAGAGGGGAGCGACCACCCCGGAGGCGCCGATGCGCAGCAGCGTCGACGCGAAGCCGCCGTAGTCACCGAGCACCCGCTTGTCGGAGGCGACCTGGCAGGCGTTGAGGAAGACGAACGGACCGCCTTCGAGCTGGCCAGTCTCGACCTGGTCAGGCGTGAAGAACTGCCACTTGGCGGTGGGCTGCCCGGCGGCGTCGGTGCCGAGCAGGACGAGGCCCTCCTGCGCGCCCTTGGCGTCGAACTGGCCGTGCAGGGCCACGTGCAGCACGTCGGCCGGGGGCGTGCCGCGCAGCATCCCGACGACGTCCCGCAGAGCCGGCCGCACCGTCACCGCGGGCGGGGCGAAGAGCGCGGCGATCTCAGCCGCCTCCTCGACGGCGTGCTCGAGCTTCCCCCAGCCCGTGACCCCCGTGTAGTCGGCGGTGAGGACGGCGGCGTGGCGCACCGTCACGCTGGCGCGTGGGGTCGGGCGCGGCTTGTGCTCGGTGAGCGGCCACCGCGCGATCGCCGCATGGGCGCCGAGGAACGGCGACACCCCGCCCCAACGGGTGTCGATCGGCGGGTCGAGGACCGTCAGCTCCCACGGCAGCGTCAGCTCCTCCGTGAGCAGCAGGACGGTCGCCGCGCTGGTGCGCGCCGGGTCGGTGACGACGGCACGCAGCACCTGCTGGATGCCGTCGGGCACGGCACGGCCCATCCGCTTGGCCTTGCCGACGAGGGTGAGGTAGTCGGCGTACGGCCCCTGCGAGAAGGCCACGGTCTGCCGCATCTCGGTGACGAAGCCCTGCAGCCCACCGAGGCCCGGGTCGCCGTCGAGGCTCGATACGCCGGGCGCGTCGGGCACCGTGACGTCGGAGGCCCCCGCATAGGCCGTCCAGACGAACTCGCCGGGCGGCCCGTCGGAGGCGCAGATGGACAGGAGGAGGTCGGGCAGGTCGGCGCCGAGCAGCGGCTCGAGGTCGAGCAGCGCGTCCGCCGATGGTGTCGAGACCGGTGCGGCGGCCACGTCCTTCTCGTAGGGCACGACGACGACCGACTTCCAGGCGATGCCGACCACCTGCCCGTCGCGCAGGTAGTGCACACCGATCCGGCGCTCCGTCGGCAGGTCGGGCCGGTACTGCGCGACGAAGGTCACCGTCGCACTCGGGTAGGGGTCCGCGTCGGTGACGTGCAGCGTGAGCCGGGTGCTCCCCTGCGGCACCAGCGAGGTCGGGTCGTAGACCAGGACGAGGTCCACGTCGGTCACGGCGCCGGCGAGGAACGGCATCGGGCCGGTCTGGGTGATCGCCGCGTCGGGGTACTTGGCCAGGCCCACGGTGACGTCGAACGGCTCGTCGAGCACGGCGACCTCGGGCCGGACGGCGCGGTGGGCGTCGACGTCGATGCGCGGGTATGCCGTGCGGGTGGCGGGCTGCGTCGGGGCCGGCTGCGTCGGGGCTGGCTGCATGGGGGCCGGAACGCCCGGGGCGGGCGGTGATGCCGGCGGTGGGGGGAGGTCACGGGGTGCGGAATGGCCCCCGCGCCAGACGGGTCCGGCCGCCCGCGACGTCCACCGTTTCACCCACGACGAGATCCCGGAGCCGGACCCGGGGCCCGCGCCGGGGGGTGACGGCGGCGGCGCCCCGTAGCCTGCGGCGGCCGGTGGGGGGACGGGGGCGGGCCGGGGCGGCGCGGGGGTGGGGCGGCCCATGGCCTGCGCGTCCACCACTCGCTGCAGGACCGCCAGCACCGAGGCGGGGTCGGTGCCGCCGCGAAGGGCGTCGAGGACGCCCGAGAGCAACCGGGCGGTCGGGACGCGCCCGAGGAGGACGCCGACGAGGCGCGCGTCGTCGCTCGTCGCCGAGGCGGTGGCGCCGACGACTGCGGCCACAGGCAGCCGGCTGAGGGTGACGTCGCGGGTCGTGTCGAGGACCGCCCGCAGCGCCGACGACCGGGAGGGCGCATCGGGCAGCGACAGGCTCGCCGTCACCAGCCCCGCCACGAACGACCCGGCCGCGTCGGCCGGGAGGGCGGCGAGCACGCCGCTCGCCGCGGCGGCGACCCGCTCCCCCAAGGTCGGCGCCGGGCCGGACAGCAGCTGCTGTGAGAGGGCGAGCGCCGCATCCATCTCGGCCGGTGACGCCGCTGGGTGCGCGCCGGCCGGGTCGCCCGAGTCGCCGAGGGCGGGGGTGGCCGAGGGCGCGCCGGACGCCACCGCCAGCAGGAGCAGACCGGCCGGATCCTGGCGTCCCGCAATGGCGTTCAGGAGGTCGGCTCGTTCGGTGTCGGCGATCGGCAGGCCGGCGAGGGCCTGCCGGACTCGCTCCATCAGTCCGGCGTCACCGAGCGAGACGACCTCGTCGGCCAGCGCGCACCACGCCTCGGCTCCCGGCATACGACCCACGGTCCTCCAGAGCGACGGCGGGCGCCAGCAAATACGCGAACCCGGAGCCGGAGCCGTCCTCGGTGCGTGTCGTCCCCCGGACCGGGCCAGATCATCTGTGCTCCAACGAGATCACCCGCGCTGAGGTCCGGCCCGCAGTATCATCCGAGGACGGCGAGGCTCTTCATGGAGGAACCCACCGGGACCTCGCGAAAGGGCCGCCATGGCCTCCAGGACCTACCAGAACTTCGACCTCCTGCTCGAGGCGGAGGACGCCGGTTCCTTCCGTGCGCGGGTCGTCGCCTGTCCCCTCGGCGAGAGCCCGACCTCGACCTTCCGCCTGCCGTTCGACCCGACGCAGCTCGAGAACCTCATGCTCAAGCTCGACCCCGGTCGCAGCGGCACCCGCCGGGCGGGGGCCGACCCGGCGAGCCAGGCGTCGATGGACCTGGGGGGACCGCTCTTCGAGTCGGTGTTCTCCGAGGACGTCATGCTCGCGTGGTCGCGCTCGCAGGACGTCGCCCGCAGCTCCGGGGACGGCCTACGACTGCGCCTGCGCCTCACCGATGCCCCGTCGATCGCCGGGCTCCCGTGGGAGCTGCTCTACGACCGGCGCACCAACAGCTACATCGCGCAGTCCGAACGCACCCCCGTCGTGCGCTACCTCGAGGTGCCGCAACCGCCACGGCCGTTGGTCGTCGACGGCGCGCTGCGCATCCTCGTCGTCATCTCCTCCCCCACCGACCTGCCCGAGCTCGACGTCGAGGCGGAGTGGCGGCGGGTGCAGGACGCCATGGCCGCCCTCGTCGCCCAGGGGCTCGTGAAGGTCGACCGGCTCCCGGCCCCGACCGTGCAGGCCTTGGCCACCTGGCTGCGGCACCACGACGTGCACGTCCTGCACTTCATCGGGCACGGTGACTACGACGAGCAGATCCAGGACGGCGTGGTGTTCTTCGCCGACCGCTACGGCCGCAGCGTCACGGTGAGCCCCACGGTGCTCGGCCCCTACCTACGGGACCACGACCCGCTGCGCCTCGTGGTGCTCAACGCCTGCCAGTCGGCCCGCGTGGACACGACCGACCCCTTCAGCGGCATGGCCCAGGGGCTGGTGCAGCAGGACTGCACCGCAGTGGTCGCCATGCAGTTCCCCATCTCCGACGGCGCCGCGACCGCCTTCACCGGCGAGTTCTACGGCGCGCTGGCCGACGGCCTACCCGTCGACCAGGCCGCGACGAGCGCCCGCAAGGCGCTGCTGGCCGACTACGCCGCCGAGTGGGCCACGCCCGTGCTCTTCCTGCGCGCCCCCGACGGCCGGGTGTTCGACCACATCGTCGCCGAGCCCGACGTGGCCGCCGCGCCGACCCCTGGACCGACCCCCGTACCGGCGCCGACGCCCGCTCCGACTCTCGCACCCACCCCGGCACCGGCCCCCACCTCGACGCAACCGACCCAACCGACCCGGCCGGCGCCGCAGCCCCCATGGGCCCCGGACCCCGGCGGCCGCCTCCCGACCCCCGCACCCACCCGGCGGAAACAGGCCCCGCAGCCGACGCAGCCGACGCAGGTGCTGCCGGTGCCGGCCGCCCCGCCGCAGGCCCCGGCACCCGTCTTCCGGCTGGCGCCGCCCGCGTCGTCCCCTCGGCGGCACGTGGGCCGCATCATCGCCATCGTCGCGGTCACCCTCCTGGTGGTCCTCGGCGGGTTGGCCTGGTACGGCTCGCACCTGCCGCCCACCGCCGACGGGACCGACGCTCCCGTCGCCCCGGTCGCGGCCAGCGTCTCCACGCTCAAGGGACCGCACATCAGCGCCACCCATCTGTCGACCGGCCTGACCATCGACGGCAGCGTGGACGACTGGCCCAGCACGACCAAGACGTTCGACAGCAACGTCGTCATCTTCGGCGCCCAGCCCGACCTCAAGGGCACGTGGGGCCTGGCGTGGGACGACGACGCGCTCTACCTCGCCGTGGACGTCACCGACGCCACCCTCGTGCAGACCCACGCGGGCGACACGTCGCAGCTGTTCAAGGGCGACTCGGTCAGCTTCGAGTTCGGCACGGCCCAGCCGCAGAACAACGACACCGCGCTCGAGTCCGGTGACCGCCACGTGCTGATCGGCCCCTCCTTCGCCAGCCCGGCCGTCATCAGTGGCATCAACCTCGCCTCCGGGTCGACCTTCGTGCGGGGCGCAAACAGCATCCAGGGACTGCAGGCCGCGGTGCAGCGGACCGACCACGGCTACGTCATCGAGGCGTCCGTGCCCTGGTCGACCCTCGGCGTCTCCGCGCCGGCGGCGGGGGCGGAGTTCGGGATGAACCTCAACGTCAGTGAGGCGGTCGGCGACGGCCCCCGCAAGGGCGAGCTGAACGCCATGGCCAGCAACAACTCCCGGCGCAAGGGCAACGACGCGGGGTTCCGCAGCATCTGGGGCACCCTCTCCCTGTCGGCCTGACCGTCCGTAGGCTCCGCTGGTGACCAGCGGGGGCAGCGAGGGACAGGGGATGAGGCGCGAGATCCTGCGCCTCGCCGTGCCGGCCTTCCTCGCCCTCGTCGCCGAACCGCTGTTCCTGCTCGCCGACTCCGCCATCGTCGGCCACCTCGGCACCGAGCCGCTGGCCGGTCTCGGCGTCGCGTCGGCCGTGCTCCTCACGGCCGCGGGCGTCTTCGTCTTCCTCGCCTACGGCACGACGAGCGTCGTCGCCCGGCGGCTCGGCGCCGGCGACCTCCCCGGCGCGCTCGGGGCCGGGGTCGACGGGCTGTGGCTCGCCCTCCTGCTCGGGGCCCTCGCCGCCGTGGGCGTCGCGCTCACCGCACCGGCCCTGTGTGCGGCCTTCGGGGCGTCGGCCGGAGTGGCCGAGCAGGCCACGACCTACCTGCGGATCTCCGCGGCCGGCCTACCGGGGATGCTCGTCGTCCTCGGGGCGACCGGCCTGCTCCGAGGGCTGCAGGACACCCGGACCCCGCTCGTCGTCGCCGTGGCCGGCTTCGGCCTCAACATCGTCCTCAACCTCCTGCTCGTCTACGGACTCGGGCTCGGCATCGCCGGGTCCGCCCTCGGCACCGTCGTCGCCCAGACCGGGATGGCCGCCGCTCTCGTCGTGCGGGTCGTCGGGCAGGCGCGGCCCCTCGGCGCGCGGCTGAACCCCCACCCCGGGGGCGTGCTGCACGCGGCCAGGGGCGGGGTCCCCCTGCTCGTGCGGACCCTCGCCCTGCGCGGCGTCATCGTCGTGGCGACCGTCGTCGCGGCGCGCTACGGCGACGCCGCGCTCGCCGCCCACCAGATCGTGGCCACGGTGTGGAGCGCGTTGGCGTTCGCCCTCGACGCGCTCGCCATCGCCGCCCAGGCGTTGACCGGCAAGGCCCTGGGGGCCGGCGACGCGACAGGTGCCCGCGACGCGGCGCGCACCATGGCCCGGTGGGGCGTCGGCGCCGGGCTGGCGACGGGGCTGGTGCTCCTGCCCCTCGCGGCGGTCATCGGACGGGTGTTCACGTCGGACCCGGCGGTCGTCACCGAGGCGGCCTGGGCGTTCGTCGTCGTGGCCCTGCTGCAGTGGCTGGCCGGCTACGTGTTCGTCGTCGACGGGGTGCTCATGGGGGCCGGCGACACCGTGTGGCTGGCTCTGGCGATGGTGCTCGCCGCGCTGGTGTGGGCCCCCCTCGTGCTCGCGGCCAGTGCCGGCGGGTCACCGCTGCCGGGGTGGTCCGGTCAGCCGCTGGCCGGCCTCTGGCTCGCGTTCGGCGGCGGGTTCATGGCGCTGCGCGCCGTCGGCCTGTGGTGGCGGTTCCGCCGCGACGGCTGGCTCGTCACGGGCGCCGTGCGCTGAGCGGCGCCCGCCCCGCACACCCGGCCCACCGCATACCCTCGGCTCGTGCCGCTCGACATCCTCGTCCCCTACTGGGGGGACCCCGGGCTCATGCGGCGCACCGTCGAGAGCGTGCTGGCCCAGACGAGTGACGACTGGCGCCTCACGGTCGTCGACGACGCCTACCCCGACCGGCAGGTCACCGACTGGCTCGCGGGGATGGACGACCCCCGGGTGCGCAGCGTGCGGCACGAGGCGAACCTCGGGATCACCGAGAACTACCGGCACTGTCTCGCGCTCGCCACGCAGGACCTCGTCGTCTTCCTCGGCTGCGACGACCTGCTGCTGCCCCGCTACGTCGAGGTGATGCTCGCCGCGCACCGCCGCTACCCGGAGGCGGTCATGGTGCAGCCCGGGGTGCGGGTGGTCGACGACACCGACGCGCCGGCCGCGGGCCTCGTCGACGCCGTCAAGCAGCGGCTGCTGCGACCTCGGGTCACCGCGCCGACGCTCCTGTCGGGCGAGGCGCTCGCGGTGTCGCTGCTGCGCGGGAACTGGCTCTACTGGCCCTCGCTCGCCTTCCGGCGCGAGGCCGTCGCAGCGGTCGGGTTCCGCGACGAGCTGCCGATCATCCAGGACTTCGCCCTCGAGATCGACCTGGTATGCCGCGGGGGGGCGCTCGTCGTGGAGCCCACCGTCTGCTTCCTCTACCGGCGGCACTCCTCCAGCGCGTCGGCGACGACCCTGGCCGACGGCACGCGGTTCGCCGACGAGCGCACCTACTACGGCCTGGCCGCCCGGCAGATGGCGGAGCGGGGATGGCCGCGGGCCGAGCGCGCCGCGAAGGCCCGGATCACGTCACGGGCGCACGGGCTGGCCCTCGTCCCGGGGGTCGTGCGCCACCAGCGCTGGGACGCCCTGCGGATGCTGGGGCGCCACGTCACCGCGCGGCCCTGACCCCGGACGCGACACCCGTCGCCGCGCCGCCCGCAGCACGGGGCGCTCGACCAGGCGCCAGCTCAGCGTCGCGAGCGCCGCCGTCGCGAGCGCGGCGACGACGTCGTAGCCGGCCAGCCCCAGCCGCGTCGCCCCGGCGTAGACGAGCAGCTGCTGCACCGGGAAGGCGTAGATGTAGACGCCGTAGGAGATGTCGTGGCGCTGCACGAGGCCCGGCGACGGCAGGACCGTCCCGAGCCACAGCAGCGCGTAGGCGATGAGCGGGGCGGCGAGCTGCGCGCCCCAGAGGTCGACGTGGGCCACGAGCAGCGCGGAGAGGGCCGCCGCCGCGACGGCGAGGGGCATCCGGAAGCCGCGCCGGCCGACGAGCACCTGCACCAGCGCCCCGCCGAGGAACGGCGGCAGCAGCCGGGCCAGCAGCGCGAGGTCACTGGGGAGGGCGGCGCTCCACGCGGGCGCGGTCGCCCACGCGAGCACCGAGAGGGCGAAGGCGACCCCGAGCAGGCCGCGGCGGCGGCGCACGACCGGCAGGCAGACGAGCAGGCCGACGGCGAGGTAGCAGCAGAACTCGAAGAACAGCGTCCAGAGCGAGCCGTTCCAGGCGCCGGGGTAGGGCACGGCCGCCGGGGTGCCGCCGACGTCGTAGACGCCGATGTGCAGCCCGAGGTTCTGGGCGACGTAGGCGAGCGGGGTGGTCGGGGTCGAGAGGTATGCCGCCCACGGCCGGCCCTCGGCCCACCACGCGAGCGGCGCGAAGACCACGACGGTGAGCAGGAGGCAGACGAGGAAGGCGGGGTAGATGCGGGCGACCCGAAGGGCGAGGAAGCGCGGGAGCGGGTTGGCGAAGCGGCTCGCGGTGATGAGGTAGCCGCTGAGGGTGAAGAAGCTGAACACGGCCCAGCCGCCGAGGTTCTCGCCCCGCCACGACGGTCCGGTGCCCGCACCGGAGAGGTAGTAGCCGTGGGCGACGAGGACCAGCAGGGCGAGGCCGAGCCGCACCAGGTTGAGGGCGTTGGTGCGCACGTCGAGCTCGACGGTGCGCGACCCCGTCGTCCCGACCGGCCGTCCGGACCGGGTCAGCGCCGGTGGGCGTCCCACCGGACGAACCCGGCCGCGGCCGCGGCCTCCTCGTCGGGGAACCACGCGTCGGCCCGGACGCGCCGGTAGACCGCGGCGCCCGGCGGGTAAAAGAGGAGCGAGTCGGCGTTGGCCTTGACGGGCTCAGGGGCGGGCGCGGGCTCAGGGGCAGGCGCGGGCTCAGCCGCGGCCTCAGCCGCGGGCTCGGGCTCGCGCGCAGCCGCGGGCTCGCGCGCAGGCGCGGGCTCGCGCGCAGGCGCGGGCTCGCGCGCAGGGGTGGGCTCGCGCGCCGGGACGGGTGCGGTGAGGCCCGCAGCGGCGGCGGGGGCGCGGTGGCGACCGCCGCTCGAGCGGGTGCGCATCAAGGTCATGGCGCCGACGCCGACGATCACGACCAGCACGATCCACAGCCCGGCAGGCACGGGGTCTCCTCTCCACAGACGTTCTGAGCGACACGACCGGAGCGCAGGAGCGCATACGGGTCGGGGTCACGGTAGTGGCCCGGAGCGGGCGGACGCACACCCGCGACCCCCGCCGGTGGCTGCAGGGCCGGGCGACCGGCAGAATCGCCCTATGACCGACACTCCTGACGAGGCGACGACCGAGGACATCACGGAGGACATCACCGAGGCCCCCACCGAGGTGACCACCGAGACGCGGCCCGACGGCCACGTGGCCCACGACCTCCCCGACCTCGGCGCCGTCCAGGCCCGGATCGACGAGGCGCACGAGGCCGAGGACCACCTCGTGGCCGTCATGCCCAGCGGGATCCAGCCGGACGACGACGCCTACGACGGCATGAGCGGCCCCACCGAGGGTGACGTCGAGGAGACCGACGCCGCGCAGACGACCGACGACGAGCGCGAGGCCCGGTCGCCCGAGCAGCCCGCGGCGGAGCAGGTGCAGGAGGACGTCACCGGCACGGCGGACGACGCCAAGCAGGCCGAGCGTTCGTGAGCCAGCTCCTCGACGGGATCCTCAACCTGCCGCCGCTGCTCATCTACCTCGTCGTCGCGGCGGTCGTCTTCGCTGAGGACGCGATCTTCGTCGGCTTCATCATCCCCGGCGAGACCGCGGCCGTGCTCGCCGGCGTGGCCACCTACCTCGGCACCACCAACCTGTGGGTCTCCATCGTCGTCGTCGTCGCCGCGGCGATCCTCGGCGACACCGCCGGCTACGAGGTGGGCAAGCACGTCTTCGGGCCGAAGGTCCTCGACGGCAAGCTGCTGGGCAAGCACCGCGGCAAGCTGGCCAAGGCGGAGGAGTTCCTCCAGAAGAAGGGCGGGAGTGCGGTCTTCCTCGGCCGCTTCACGGCGTTCTTCCGGGCAATGATGCCGGCGCTCGCCGGGGCGTCCGGGATGCCCTATCGGACCTTCATCGTGTGGAACGCCACCGGCGGGATCATCTGGGGCACCCTGTTCGTCGTCATCGGCCACGTGGCCGGCCGGTCATACCAGGCGGTCGAGCAGAAGGTCGGTCGCGGCCTGGCCATCGCCGTCGTGGCGGTCGTCGTCGTCGCCGTCATCGTGTGGCGCGTCTACGAGAGCCGCAAGGACAAGCGCGAGGAGACGGCCTACGCCGCCGGACGCACCTCGGCCGGTGCGGAGCAGACCTCCGACGAGGCCTGACGGCGCCCGAGCCCACCGACGAGCCCAGCGGCCGAACCGCCGCCAGACGCAGGTCGGGGCCCAGGGTCAGGCGCGGCGCTTACGGGCCTGCTCGGCCTTGCGGCGCAGCTGGTTGTAGGTGCCGGTGATGCCCATGGCCTTCTTGACCTCGGCCGTGACCGCCTGCACCTCACGGCGCGTGCGCTCGGTGCCATCGACGATGATCTCGTCGACGAGGCCGGTCTGGCGCTCGTAGGTCGCCCGCCGCTCGCGCATCGGCTCGAGGAACGCGTTGACGGCCGCCGCGAGCTTCTCCTTGACCTCGACGTCGCCGACCTTCCCCGCGCGGTAGCGGTCCTTGAGGTCGTCGACCTCGGCGCGGTCGGGGTTGAAGGCGTCGTGGTACTGGAAGACCGGGTTGCCCTCGACGGTGCCGGGGATGTCGGCGCGCACGCGGTTGGGGTCGGTGTACATGCCCCGGACCTTGCGCCGCACCGTGTCGACGTCGTCGGACAGCAGGATGGCGTTGCCGAGCGACTTGCTCATCTTGGCCTGGCCGTCGGTGCCGATGAGGGTCGTGATCTCGCTCTCGACGAGCAGCGGCACGGGGAAGACGTCGCCGTAGAGATGGTTGAAGCGGCGCGCGATCTCGCGGGTGACCTCGACGTGCGCGTGGTTGTCCTTGCCGACGGGCACGACGTCGCCCTTGACGCAGAGGATGTCGGCGGCCTGGAGCACCGGGTAGCCGAGCAGGCCGTAGGGCATCTCCTCCTTGCCCGCGGCGCGCGCCATGTCCTTCAGACTCGGCACCCGCTCGAGCCGCGGCACCGAGACGAGGTTCTGGAAGAGGGTGTTGAGCTCGCTCACCTCGGGGATGGCGGACTGCAGGTAGAACGTCGCCTGCTCCGGGTCGATCCCGGCCGACAGCTGGTCGAGCACCATGTCTCGGGCGTTGGCACTGACCTGGTCGATGGCGGCACGGGTGTTGTTCGTCGTCAGCATGTGCAGGTCGGCGATGATGAAGAACGCCTCGTACTCGGTCTGCAGGCGGATCCGGTTCTCGATGCTGCCGACGAAGTGGCCGAGGTGCAGCTTGCCGGTGGGGCGGTCGCCCGTGAGCATCCGCTTGCGGCGGGCCGGTATGCCGGCGGGCTGGGTGTGGTCCGTGGCCTGGGGCTCGGTCCGGGGCTGAGTCAGAGGGTGAGTCTGCGGCTCGGCCGGGTCGGGCGTGGTCGTCGTCATGGGACTGCTCCTTGCGTCTGGGCCCGCCCGGCGGACGACTCACTGGCATACGAAAGCCGCCCGTCAGCGGGGCGGCTCGATGGTCGAGATCGTGAGGGACCGCCCGGTCAGGGCAGCCACCAGCTCCCTCGGGAGGGGCGGACGCGCGGCGGGCTCACAGGACGATGTTAGCGCTCGGAGCGCAGCCGGTCGTTCTCGTCCTCGAGGTCCATGACCCGGCCGGCACCCGTGAGGTTGACCCCCTCGTCGAGGAGAGCGGCCACTCGGCGCATCCGGGTGAGGTCGTCCTCGCTGTAGCGCCGGGTGCCGCCCTCCGTGCGCGAGGGGGTGACGAGCCCGCGCGCCTCGTAGAGCCGCAGGGTCTGCACCCCCACGCCGAGGAGCTCGGCCGCCACGGAGATCGCGTAGACGCCCTGGTCGGCGTCGGGGCGGGGGTGGTCGGCGAGCTGTTCGTCGGGCGGCGCCGACGGGGTCGGAGGCGGGTGGCTCGTCATGTCGGGTTCGTCCTCGAGGTGGGGTTGCGGCTGATCGTTGGGTGGTGCTACAACAAATCTATCGCGCATGACACAGATCCAGCCCGGATCTGTGGCCCGCAGGGGACTGCGGGACATCCTCGACAACAGAGCAATGGAGGTGGACACGATGTTGATGCGCACCGACCCGTTCCGAGAGCTGGACCGCCTCGCCCAGCAGGCGTTGAGCGGCAACGGGACCGGGACGATGGCCCGGCCGTCCGTCATGCCCATGGACGCGTGGCGCGACGGCGAGACCTTCCACGTGGAGTTCGACCTGCCGGGGGTCTCCCTCGACTCGATCGACCTCGACGTCGAGCGGAACGTCGTCACGGTCAAGGCCGAGCGGCCCACCCGCGCCAGTGACGCCGAGCTCATCGCCGCCGAACGACCGCGCGGGGTCTTCAGCCGTCAGCTCGTCCTCGGCGACAACCTCGACACGGAGCACATCCGGGCCAGCTACGACGCCGGCGTGCTCACCCTGCTCATCCCGGTCGCGGAGCAGGCCAAGCCCCGCAAGATCGAGATCAGCGGGGGCCAGCAGGAACGGCACGCCATCAACGCCTGAAGGGGAGGCGGTGATGACGACCGTCACCCGCGAGCCGGTGCGGTCGGTGGACGACGCGTTCCTCGACGTCGTGCTGGCGGACCCCGAGTTGGTGGACGCCGAGTTCGAGGCGCTCGTGTCGGCGACCTGGTCGACCGCGCCCCCCGCCGGGACGCCCCCGGTACCGAGCCCGGCCCCGTCCGGCCGGCCCCCGTCCGGAGGGTTCCGCGACGTCCGGCCCGGCCGAGGCTCGCGACGGTATGCCGCACCACAACCCGGCATCGACGGCCGGCGCCGGGAGCGGTCCCCTCCGCCGTGACGGGGCCGCCCCGCCCGGCCCCCGCCCCGCACGCCCGGCCATCCCGTGGGCGGCTCCGCCAGAACCCGACCGGACTCAGAAGTTGCCGGACGAAGCGGACATCCACCGGCAGAACCCGGCAGCATCTGAGTCCGGTCGGGAAATGGGGCGCCGCATCCCGGCCTACGTCAGCTCGGTCGGGGAAAGAGGAGTGGACGGGGGGCCGTCGGGGGGACGACGAGAGGCGCCCCGCACCGATGGTCGGTGCGGGGCGCCTCTGCTGACGAACAGGGCGAGCCGGTCAGCCGGCGACGACCTCGAAGGGGACGGTCGCCTGGACCTCGGGGTGGAGCCGGACGAGCGCCTCGTAGGAGCCGGTCGTCTTGATGTGGCCCTTGACCTCGATGCGGCGCCGGTCGAGGTCGGGACCGCCGGACGCCTTGACCGCCGACGCGATGTCGCCGGTGCTGACGGCACCGAACAGCCGGCCGCCGTTGCCGGCCTTGGCCGGGACGGTGACGTGGGACGCCTCGAGGCGGCCCTTCAGCTGCTTGGCCTCCTCGAGCGACTTGACCGCCCGGTTGGCGCGGCCGGTGATGATCGCGTCGACCTGCTTCTGCCCGCCCTTGGTCCACGGGGTCGCGAGACCACGCGGGAGCAGGAAGTTACGGGCGTAGCCGTCCTTGACGTCGATGACGTCGCCGGCGGCACCGACGCCGGAGACCTCGTGCGTGAGAATGAGCTTCATAGCGTGACGCCTCCTCAGCGGGCGGAGCTGGAGTAGGGCAGCAGCGCCATCTCGCGGGCGTTCTTCACGGCCGTGGCGATGAGGCGCTGCTCCTGGACGGAGACGCCGGTGACCCGACGCGCGCGGATCTTGCCGCGGTCGGAGATGAACTTGCGCAGCAGCGCGGCGTCCTTATAGTCGATGTTCTCGACCTTGGCGATCTTGAGGGGATTCGCCTTCTTCTTGGGCTTACGCACAACGGGCTTGGCCATCGTGGTGCTCTCCTTCTTCTGGTGAGAGCCCGGGGTTGGTCCCCGGGATGGGGTCTATCGGGAGTGATGTCGCCGGACCTACGCCCGGCGACGGATCAGAACGGGGGCTCGTCGTAGCCGGGAGCGTTGTTGCCCCAGCCACCCTGGTTGCCACCGCCCTGGGACGAACCGCCTTGGCTGCCACCCTGGTTGCCGCCGAAGACGCCCCCCTGGCTGCCGCCTTGACCACCGGAGCCACCGGAGCCACCGGCCGGCGCCGTGGCCCAGGGGTCCTCGGCGCCGCCGCCCTGGTTGCCGCCGTAGCCGCCCCCACCGCCGCCGCCGCCGAACCCGCCGCCCCCACCGGAGCCGCGCTGGGTCTTGGTGACCTTGGCCGACGCATACCGCAGCGAGGGGCCGACCTCGTCGACCTCCATCTCGACGACGGTGCGCTTCTCGCCCTCCTTGGTCTCGTAGGAACGAGACTTCAGACGGCCGGAGACGATGACCCGGGTGCCCCGCTGGAGGGACTCGGCGACGTTCTCCGCCGCGTCACGCCAGACCGAGCAGCGCATGAACAGGGTCTCCCCGTCCTTCCACTCGTTGCTCTGGCGGTCGAACGCGCGGGGCGTCGACGCGACGGTGAAGTTGGCCACCGCAGCACCCGACGGGGTGAACCGCAGCTCGGGGTCTCCGGTGATGTTGCCGATCACGGTGATGACGGTGTCGCCAGCCATGGGGGTCCTTAGGGTCGGTCAGGTTCAGGTGGTGCCGTTCGGTGGAGCGGGTGGAGCGGTGGATCAGGCGCCGGGACGCAGCAGCTTGGTGCGCAGGACGGCCTCGTTGAGGCCGAGCTGGCGGTCGAGCTCCTGGGCGGTGGCGGGCTCGGCCGTCATCTTGACGACGGCGTAGATGCCTTCGGCCTTCTTCTTGATCTCGTACGCGAGGCGACGGCGTCCCCAGATGTCGACGTTGTCCACGGTGCCGCCGTCCTTGGTGACGACGGACAGGAACTTGTCGAGGGACGGAGCGACGGTCCGCTCGTCGAGCTCGGGGTCGAGGATGACCATGAGTTCGTACTGACGCATGCGGTGACCCACCTCCTTTGGTCTTGGCGGTCACGGTCTCTCCGTGACAGGAGGGTTGTATGCGTCGCGCCGCGACTTCACCCTGCCACGAACCGCCGAACTCGGTCGAGGCTCATCCACAGGGCGACTGAACGTCGCGGCCAACCTGCAGAGACTACCCGGCCGCGCGGGTGACCCGGAAATCGCCGGCGGCCCCCCGCGCATACGCGACCGGCCCTTCGCTGGAGAACCTGACGCTTACCCGGACAACCGTTCTCCAGCGAAGCGGGCCTTTATCGGGTCACCCGATAAACGGGAGACAGGTGGGACGAAGTGGAGGGCGGGGGGCGGGAGGACCGGTGGAGGTCAGCCGAAGCGGACGACCAGCTGGTCGGGGGCGTCGCGCAGGGGGCCGGCCAGCTCGTCGCTCTCCTCGTCGCCCCAGGGGCTGTCGACGCCCGCGCCGGCCTCGTCGCGCAGGGGCGGACGGCTGCGGGCCAGCTGCCAGGTGCGGGCGACGAGCCAGACGATGCCGCCGAGCCGGAGCACGAGGAAGGCGGAGTACCAGGAGGCGGGCAGCCCCCGGGAGGGCACCGAGGTACCGGCGAGGTAGAGCCAGACGGCCTCCCAGTGCAGCGCCTCGACGGCGGACCACGCGAGCACGTCCTTCCACGGCAGCCCGACGAGCGCCACGAGGGGCACGAGCCAGAGCGAGGACTGCACGGTGAGCGACTTGCCCGTCAGCAGGACGATGCCGACCATGACGAGGCTGACCTCGGCCAGGCCCGGGCGGCGCGGCGTCGACAGCGCGAACCCGGCGCCCACGATGACGGCGAGCACCCAGCCGGCGATCCCCAGCACGCTCACCGTCGTGGCCGACAGCGCCTGCCCGGCCAGCTGCGGCAGCACCCACGGGGAGCCGAAGCCGGCGCCGGCCGCCCACCACGCCCGGTAGGCACTGGAGGCGGCGTCGCTGTTGAGGGCGCCGAGGACGAAGAGGATGGCGCCGAAGGTGAGGGTCGCCGCGCCGGCCGTGCGCACCCACACCTGCACCCGGCCGCTGCGGACGCAGACGAGCAGCATGGCGACGAGGATCAGCACGGGGTAGCTGCGTGCGGACGCCGCGAGTCCGAGCAGGACCCCGGCGACCACCGGGCGGTCGCGGCTCCACGCATACAGCGCGGCGCTGACCAGGGCGACACCGACGATGTCGGGCGAGATGACGAGGGTGAGGGCCGCGACGGGCGAGAGCGCCACGAGCGTGGCCCGCATCGGGAACCGGCGCACCGAGGCGGCCGTCCACCAGGTCACGAGCGCGAGGAGCACGGCGGCGATGACGGTCCAGACCGCGAAGTAGACCCGCATCCGGTCGGCGATGTCACCGCTCGGCACGAAGGTGGCGGTGAACGTCATGAGGAAGGAGGTCAGCGGGGGCTGGGTCGGGGCCGGGGCGCCGAAGCCGCCCTGCAGGTATGCGCCGAGGCCGGCCGAGAGGTCCGCGTCGCGGTAGGTGGCGGGCAGGTCGGAGAAGCAGGCGTGCCAGAACTGGTCGGGCGAGCTCCAGCCGTTGTCGACGCACGGCGCCCGCACCAGGACCGCGAGCCCCGAGGTGACCGCCGACAGCCCGGCGAGCAGCGCGGCGTAGGCGCGCCACCCTCGCGGCAGGCGCGCGGCATACCGACCGGCCGGCCCCCCGATGACCTCGGAGGCCGACCGGGCCACGGCGTCCTCACGCGTCGGGACGCGCACGAGGTCGGGCCGGGGGGCCTGGAGGTCGAGCGGACGGGGCGCCACGCGGGTGAGCCTACGGCGCGGGGGTGGGGACGGCCGTGGTGGTGGTGGAGGTCTGCTGCCCCGGCGGGGTGCGCGTGGTCGTGGTCGTCGGCGGCGGGGTGGTCGTCGTCGTCACCGGGGGCCGGGTCGTCGTCGTGGACGTCACGGGCGGCGGCACGGTCACGGTCGTCGTCACCGGCGGCGTGGTCGTCGTCGTGGTCGTCGTGGGCGCCGTCGTCGTCGTGGCGGTCGTCGGCGGGGCGGACGTCGTGATGGCGTTGTCGCCGATGCCGACCCGGGCCGGGAAGTCCTGCGCCGCCATGCCCTGCGTGGCCGTCTTCATGAAGTCGAGCCAGATCGACAGTGGCAGCGAGTTGCCGCTCAGCTCGCTGATGCCGGCGATGTTCTCCAGCGGCTGAGGCGTGCCGTTGACGTCGCGGTACATCCCGACCGAGGTCGAGAGCTGGGGGATGACGCCGGTGAACCAGACCGACAGGCGGCCGTCGGTCGTGCCGGTCTTGCCGGCCACCGGGCGCCCCAGCGTCGCGGCGCGCGGGGCGGTGCCGCCGGACTTGGTCACCTGCTGCATGGCGTCCAGGGTGTCGGCGGCGACGTCGGCCCCGAACGCCCCCTGCACCTGCTTCTGCACCTTGTAGTCGAAGCTGCTCTGGCCGCCCGAGCCGCCGGTGCCGGGGTCGGCGGTGCTCACCGCGGCGACGAGGTAGGGGGTGGCCCGCTGGCCGTTGGCGGCGATCGTCGCGTAGGCGTTGGCGACATCGATGACGTGCGGGGAGGAGGTACCGAGCACGTTGACGAGGTTGTCGTCGAGACCGGGCGTGGCGGCCGGGATGCCCGCGGCGATGGCGGCGTTCTTGGTGTTGGGCGGGCCGATCCGCTCGTTGAGACGCATGAAGACGGTGTTGATCGACTTGGCCAGGCCGGTGCGCAGGTCGACGGTGCCGAAGCTCTGGTCGAACTCGTTGGGCACCTTGGTCGTCGAGTTCGGCACCTGGTAGGGGCTGTTGCCGTCGACCCGGGTCTTCGTGCTGATGCCCTGCTGCAGGGCCCCGATGAGGGCGAACGGCTTGAACGTGGAGCCGGCCTGCATGATCGCATCGGTGGCCGAGCTGATCTGGCGCTTCTGGTAGTCGGCGCCGCCGTACATCGCGAAGACCGCGCCGTCACCGGGCTTGATGGCGACGAGACCGGCATACACGTCGGCGGCGTCGGCCGGCAGGTTCTTCTGCACGGCGGCGACGGCGGCGTCCTGCGCGGCCTTGTTGATCGTCGTCGTCACGCGCAGACCACCGCGGTCGACGTCGGAGTCGTCGAGCTTGAGCGTGGAGGTGAGCTCGCTGCGCACGGACGCGACGATGTAGCCATTGGGGCCGCTGAGGGCCTGGCTCTTCTGGGGCGCGATGGTCTGCGCCGGGCCGGTGACCGCGGCGCGGTCGGCCGGCTTGAGCCAGCCCTCGGTGACCATGCCGTCGAGGACATAGCTGACGCGGTTCTTGAGGTTCTCCTGCGCCTTGGCGCCGTTGGCCGGGTCGTAGAGGGACGGCGCGTTGATCACCGAGGCGAGGACGGCAGCCTGGCCGAGGTCGAGCTGGCTGGAGTCCTTGCCGAAGTACGCCTTGGCGGCGGTCTGGATGCCGTAGGCGCCGCGGCCGTAGTAGATGGTGTTGAGGTAGTTCTCGAGGATCTGGTCCTTGGACTGCTGCTGGTCGATCTTGACGGAGATGACGATCTCCTTGAGCTTGCGGGTGAGCGACCGGTCCGAGGTGAGGAAGTAGTTCTTCACGTACTGCTGGGTGATCGTCGACCCGCCGCCCTGGATGTCGGCGCCGCGCAGGGCCTGCCAGATCGAGCGGGCGATGCCGGTGGGCGAGAACCCGGGGTTGCTGTAGAAGCCGCGGTCCTCAGCGGCGAGGACGGCCTTCTGCACCTGGTCGGGCACCTGCGCGAGCGGCACCGACTGGCGGTTGCCCTGGGCGTCGCTGAGGCGAGCCATCTCGGTCTTGCCGTCGTCGTAGTAGACGATCGACGCCTGCGCGTTGGCGAGCTGGTTGGGCTGCGGCACCGCGATGGTCGCGTAGGCGATGGCCACGCCGACCGCGCCGAGGGCGATGAGGCTGAGCAGGGCGAACAGCAGCCACGTCAGGACCTTCTTGGCCCGCGGCCGGCGCCGGGGCGGGGCGCCATCGGTGGTGGTGCCGGGGGTCGTGCCGCCGGTCGGGGTGCCGGCTCCGGAGGCCGCCGACCGACCGGATCGGGAGGGTCGCGTCGGCGGGGTGGGGTCGCTCACCGCGCCAGTATGCCGGTGCCCGCTGGGTCGGCGCGTCAGCAGCGCGGGGTCCGCTATGTATCGCGGCGATATATCTGTGTTAGCGTGACACCTGACAAAGACCGAGTATGTCACCACCGCAGCCGAGGAGGGGGAGAGCATGGCCCGCCGCGCCGAGCTGCTCGAGTTCGCCGTCCTCGGCCTGCTCCACGAGAGCCCCATGCACGGGTACGCCCTGCGCAAGCGGCTCAACTCCGCCCTCGGCGCCTTCCGGGCCCTGTCCTACGGCTCGCTCTACCCGGCGCTGCGCACGCTGCTCGCCACGGGCTGGGTCACGGAGTCCACCGAGTCCCCGGGCGCGTCCGGCAGCAAGCGGGCCCGCATCGTCTACGCGCTGACTCCGGCTGGTAAAGAGCGCTTCCAGGACCTCGTCGCCGAAGCCGGGCCGAACGCGTGGGAGGACGACGAGTTCGACGTGCACCTCGCGTTCTTCGCCCGCACGACCCACGAGGTGCGCCTGCGCATCCTCGAGGGTCGGCGCTCGCGGCTCGAGCAGCGCCTCGCCCAGGTCCGCGAGACCTCCGCCCGCAACCGCGAGCGCATGGACGCCTACACCGCCGCGCTGCAGCGGCACGGCGAGGAGTCGGCCGAGCGCGAGGTGCGCTGGCTCGACGAGCTCATCAAGGCCGAGCGCGGGACCCCGCCCCCGACGCATACCGAAGCACCGCACCACCCGACCACCCCCTCGAAGCACCAAGGAGCATGAGCATGGGCACCACCACTCGTCAGATCAGGGTCGCCGTCGTCGGCGTCGGCAACTGCGCCAGCTCGCTGGTGCAGGGCGTCGAGTTCTACCGGCACGCGCCGGTCGGGCAGGTCGTGCCCGGCCTCATGCACGTGACGTTCGGCGACTACCACGTCGGTGACGTCGAGTTCGTCGCCGCGTTCGACGTCGACGACAAGAAGGTCGGCAAGGACCTCGCCGAGGCGATCAACGCGTCGGAGAACAACACGATCAAGATCGCCGACGTGCCGACCACCGGCATCACCGTGCAGCGCGGCCACACCCTCGACGGGCTCGGCAAGTACTACCGGATGACGATCGACGAGAGCCCAGCCGAGCCGGTCGACATCGTCGCGGCGCTGCGCGAGGCCAAGGCCGACGTGCTCGTCTCCTACCTGCCGGTGGGCTCCGAGGAGGCCGACAAGTTCTACGCCCAGTGCGCCATCGACGCGGGCGTGGCCTTCGTCAACGCGCTGCCGGTGTTCATCGCCAGCGACCCCGAGTGGGCGGCCAAGTTCGAGGCGGCCGGCGTGCCGATCATCGGCGACGACATCAAGAGCCAGGTCGGCGCGACGATCACGCACCGGGTGATGGCCAAGCTCTTCGAGGACCGCGGCGTCGTGCTCGACCGCACCTACCAGCTCAACGTCGGCGGCAACATGGACTTCAAGAACATGCTGGAGCGCGACCGCCTCGAGTCCAAGAAGGTCTCCAAGACCCAGGCCGTGACGTCGAACATCGACCACGACCTCGGCGCGAAGAACGTGCACATCGGGCCGTCGGACTACGTGCAGTGGCTCGACGACCGCAAGTGGGCCTACGTGCGCCTCGAGGGCCGGGCGTTCGGCGACGTGCCGCTGAACCTGGAGTACAAGCTCGAGGTGTGGGACTCCCCCAACTCGGCCGGCATCATCATCGACGCCATCCGGGCGGCCAAGATCGCGCTCGACCGCGGCATCGGCGGCGCCCTGGTCTCCGCGTCGTCCTACCTGATGAAGTCGCCGCCCGTGCAGCGCGAGGACACCGAGGGCCGCGCCAAGCTCGAGGCCTACATCGCGGGCACCGAGGAGCGCTGACCCTCTCTCACCGGACGAACGAACGGGCGTTGGTCCGTGGTCGGCCTTCTCGGGAGCCGGCTGCGGTGACCAACGCCCGTTCCGGTGCTCGGGCGTCGGCGCGGAGCTCCACCTGGGGGACCACCGCGAGGCCGGGCATCTCGAGGCAGGTGAGCAGGTCGAGGACGGTCACGCGGACGACTGTGCCGGGGTGCGAGCACGAGGGGCCGGCGCCACCCACAGGCCGCCGGGGCGGTGCCCGTCGCGCGGGTGAGGGCTAGCGTGGCGGTATGCCGAAGCCGCCCCTGCCCGCCGAGGTCGCCACCTTCCTCGCCCGCCCCAACTACGCCACGATCAGCTCGGTGAAGCCGGACGGCCAGCCGGTGTCGGTGCCGACCTGGTACCTCTTCGAGGACGGCCAGGTGGTCGTCAACATGGACAACAGCCGCAAGCGGATCCAGTGGCTGCGGGCCGACGGGCGGGTCGCGCTCAGCGCCATGGACCCCGAGAACTGGATCACCCACACGAGCATCCAGGGCCACATCGTGGAGTGGGTCGACGACGTGGACCTCGCCGACATCGACCGGATCGCGACGCACTACACGGAGCAGCCCTACCCGGTGCGCGACCAGCCCCGGGTGACCGCCCGGATCGACGTCGACGTGTGGCACGGCTGGGGCCGGCTCAAGAACGCCGACTGACCCCGACCGACGGCCGACCCAACCTGTCGACGGGCCGCGCTACGGCGCGCCCATCCCCGGCTCGAGCACGGCGCCGACCTCGGGACGGGCGTTGGCCCGAGCCTTGACCAGCAGGGCGTCGGCCGCGAGCCGACCGCTCTCGCCGCTCCACGTCATCCGGGCGGCGACGAGCCCCGAGACGACCGGGGTGGAGAAGGACGTCCCGCTCCAGCACGCCATCCCCGTGAGGAAGTTGGCCTTCTGCGGGGCGAACGGCGTCTCGCGGTAGGTGTACCAGCCGCGAGGGTAGGCGTTGACGATGTCCGTGCCCGGGGCGTAGACGTCGACCCAGCTGCCGTAGTTGCTGTAGCCGGCCCGGGACAGGTCGGTGTCGAGGGCGCCCACCGAGACCGCCCACGGGAACGCCGCCGGCCAGAACGGCCCGCGGTTGCCGTCGTTGCCGGCCGCCGCGACGAGCACCGTGCCCTTGACCTTGCTGAGGTGCTCGACCCAGAAGTTCTGCAGCGCGAGCAGCGGGAGTCCGTAACGGGTGGTCGTGCCCGCCGACATGCTGATGATGTCGGGCGTCTCGGCCAGCGCGTCGACGAGGGCCGCCGCGAGGTGGTCCTCGAGCACGGCGCCCTCGACGATGAACAGCCGGCGCACCTCGACCTCGGCCGATGGCGCCATGGTGCGTACGACCCCGGCGACGAAGGTGCCGTGGCCGCGGTAGCGACCGACTCCCGGGGGTTCGGTCTCGCCCCACACCCCCGCCAGCCAGTCGTGCTCGTCGCGCACGGTCTCGAGCAGGCCGGTGTCGAGGACGACGACCTTGACGCCGCGGCCGGTCGTGCGCTCGTCGTGGTCACCGGCCGGGCGCGGCGCCCCCGCCGCAGGGAGCGGCTCGGTGGCCGGGCACCCGCCACCCGGACAGATGTGGACGACGTGGTTGGGCACGGCGACTCCCACGCCGAGCCGCTCGTCGAGACGCGCGAACCAGGCGAGCGTGTCGAGCGCCGCGCCGAGCTCGTCGGACGGCGGCAGAGGCAGGACGGTCAGCCCCGAGACGGGGGGCGGCGCGCCCTCGGCCCGACGCATACCGTCGCGCTTGTCCCAGGGCACGACCTCACGGCCCATCGCCGCGTTGACCCGGTCGACGTCGGTGTCGCGGGTGAGGACGACCCCCTTGACGTAGAGGTACTCCATGTCCTGCGGGCGGTCGTCGCTCGGGTAGATGCCGACCTCGACGGGTGGGTCCAGCCGCGCGAAGGCCTCGACGATGGCCCGCACCTGCTCGCCCCGGCGGCTGCCGAGCTGCTCGTCGGCCCAGGCCGACTGCGCGTCCCACCAGCGCGGGGACGACGGGGTGTCGGGGCTGTCATCATGCTGGTCGGCGGGGATGTCGGCCATCGGGACCTCTCAACGACGGACGGGGATGCGGGGTGGACGAGCTCGAGGCGCTCCTGGCCCTCGCACTATCCCAGCCCCTCGTCGCGCTGACAACGGCTCGACGGCTGCTCGAGGCGCACGAGCCTCCCGTGGACGAGCGCACGGCGTCGTACGCGCACCAGGCCATCACCGTCGTCGAGCGCGACCGCGGGCACCTGGCCGTCGCGCTGCGCCACGCCCGCGCCGCCCTGCGCCTGGCCCGCTCCAGCAGCGAGGAGCGCGTCGCCGACGTCCTCGCCACCTACGGCCTCACCCTCGTGCACGCCGGCCGCACCACCGACGGGCTGCGCCGGCTCGACGCCGCCGTGCTCGTCACCACCCCCGTCGCCATGCCGCGCCTGCTGCTGCGGCGGGCCAACGCGCTCTACCAGATCGGGCGGTATGCGGACGCGCGCGTGGCCATCGACGACGCGGTCGCGGGGAGCCGGGAGAGCGGTGACCTGCTGTGGCTGGCCCGGGGGCTCAACAACCGCTGCGTCGTCAACCTGGCCCTCGGTGAGGTGGACGCGGCGGACGCCGACGCCCGCGAGGCCGAGACCCTCTTCGCCGGGCAGGGGCAGGTGCTGGAGTCGGCGCACTCGCTGCACAACCGCGCCCTGGCCGCCCACGCCCGCGGCGACCTGCCCGAGGCGCTGCGGCTGCTCGACGCCGTGACCGCACGCTACGCCGAGATCCAGCTGCAGCCCGCCGACCTCGTCATCGACCACGCCGCGACCCTGCTCACGGCCGGGCTCACGGCGGAGTCGGCCGCCATGGTGGCCCGCGCCCTGGCGACGGCCGACGTCCCGCCGATCAAGCGCGCCGAGCTGCTGCTGCGCGACGCCGAGGGGGCGCTCTCGGACGGGCGGCTCGACGAGGCGGCGACGACGGCCGACCGGGCGGCCCGCCTCTTTGCGAACCAGGGCCGCCCCCGGTGGACGATGCGGGCGCGGGTGCTCCGCCTCGAGGCGCGCTACTGCCGGCTCGCCGCGGGTGCCGACGGCGACGGTGTCACCGACGACGCCGGTGCCGCCGCGGGGGCGGACGGTGCCGCCGCCACCGCGCCGCTGCTGCCCGACGCCCGCCGGCTCGTCGGGGCCCTGCGCCGCGCCGGGGCGACGGAGCTGCCGGACGCCCTGCTGCTGCACGGCCGGGTCGCCCTCGCCGCCGGCCGCCGGCCCGAGGCGGTGTTGGCGTGGGAGGCGGCGGCCCCCGCGCGGCATACCGGAGCCGGCCTGGCCCGGGCGGCGGGGTGGCTCGCCGCGGCGCTCATCGCCGAGCAGCGCGGCGACCGCCGGGCGCTGCTGCACGCCTGCCGCCGGGGTCTGGACGCCGTGGACGAGCACCGGGCGCTGCTGGGCAGCCTCGAGCTGCGGGCCCTGGCCTCGCGGCACGGCGCCGAGCTGGCCACCCTCGCCGTGCGCGCGGCCCTGACGAGCGGGTCGGCGCGCTCGCTGCTCTGGTGGGTGGAGCGGTGGCGCGCGACGGCGCTCGCCGCGCCCCCCGCGCGGCCCGACGGGAGTGCGGACGGCGGCGAGCTCGACCGGGAGATCGCTGCCCTGCGTGACCTCTCGCGGCGCGCGGAGGCGGCCGACGGCACCGACCTCTCGACGGACCTGCGGGCCGAGCGGGCCCGCAGCGAGGCGCGGGTGCGCCGGGCCTACCGGCATGTGCGCGGCGCCGGACCGGCCGGCGGCCGCGGTGGGGCCGGCTTCGACCTCGACGCGCTCATGGCGGGGCTCGGCGAGACCTCCCTCGTCTCCCTGCTGTCCCTCGACGGCCGCCTGTATGCCGTGACGGCCAGCGGCGGGCACGTGCGGCGGCGCGCGGTGGGGCCGCTCGCCGACGCGCTCCGGGAGGCGCAGTACGCCCGGTTCATGCTGCGCCGGGCGGCCTACGGCCGGCGGTGCGACCTCGACGCGACGGCGCGGCGGCTGCAGGCCGCCGTGCTCGGAGCGGCCGCGCCGGCCGCCGGGTCGGTCGTCCTCGTGCCCCCGGCCGAGCTGCTGACGGTGCCGTGGGGGCTGCTGCCGGCGTTCGCGAACACGGTGCTCACGGTGAGCCCGTCCGTGACCCTGTGGGCCGCCGCCCGCGACGCGGCGCGCACCGACGGACCGATCGCCCTCGTCACCGGCCCGGGCCTGAGCACCGGGGAGAACGAGGTGACCGGCCTGTCGCCGCTGCACGACCGGGCCCGGTCGGTCGGCGGGGCCCACGCCACCGTGGCCGCCGCGCTCGAGGTGCTCGACGGGGCCCGGCTGGCGCACATCGCGGCCCACGGCACGTTCCGGGCCGACGCCCCGCTCTTCTCGTCACTGGCGCTCGCCGACGGCCCGCTCATGGTGCACGACCTCGACCGCCTGGCCCGGCCCCCATCGGCCGTCGTCCTCTCGGCGTGCGACTCGGGCAACGCCGCCCCCATCGGCTCCCACGAGGCGCTCGGGCTCGTCGGCAGCCTGCTGTCGATGGGCACGGCGAGCGTGCTGGCCAGCGTGGTACCGGTGAACGACCACGCCACCGTGAGGGTCATGCAGCGCGTCCACGAGGTCGCCGGGTCGGGCGGCAGCCTGGCGCAGGGGTGGGCCGCCGCCCGCGCCGACGCCGGGGAGGACCCGGTGACGCGAGCCACGGCGGCCGCGTTCACCGCCTGGGGGGCCTGAGCCCGGCCGAGAGGGCCCGACCTCCTGGCGCCCCTTCATCCTCACGCCCGGGTCAGTCGACCGGCCAGCCGATCTCGAACCAGGGGGTCGCGACCCTGCTGCGGTCACGGAGCCACAGGGTGATGCGGGCCACGCCGCGCGGCACGCCCGTGACGGTGAACCGTCCGTCGGGGTCGGGCGCCGTCGTGAAGGCCGCCGACGGAGTGTCGACGGTGACCGACGAGCCGGTCGGGTCGGCGTCGGGGGCGTCGAGGACGCCCACCAGCGCGCAGAGTCCGCCCTCGTTCACCACCTCGAGGTCGATCGAGAGGTCGCCGACCTCGAAGAAGTGCATCCGGCTGGTGGGCGCGGTGCCCCGCACGGCCTCCAGCCGGTCGGTGCCGACGGCGAGCGCGGTGAGCAGCTCGGCGTCGGGGTCGCGGAACGCATACAGCGCCCGGCCGGCGGCGAGGACGTGGTCGGGCACGGGGTCGACGAGGTCGGCGATCGTCGCCAGCCGCTGCAGCAGGCGCTCGTCGTCGTCGGGGAGGGCAGCCATGTCAGTGCGCCGCCGAGAAGGGGTAGCCGGAGTCGGCGACGAGCGTGCGCAGCTGGGCCAGGCACCGCATCCGAGTCGGGCCGATGGAGCCGATGGGCATCCCGAACGCCTCCGCGATCTCGGCGTAGCCCGGGCGGTCGGCAGCCATGAGCACCCGCAGCAGCTGCTGACAGCGCTCGGAGAGGCGCCGGAAGCTGCGCCACAGAGCCCGGTCCTGCTCGTCGTCGAGCAGCCCGGCGTCGAGCTCGTCGGCCAGGGGGTCGGGGGTGCCGAGGCCGAGGTCGTCGGCGCGAGCCACGGGCTCGCGGCCGCGACGGCGGATCACCCCGAGCGCCTCGTGGCGCGCCGTGGTCGTCAGCCAGCCGGGCAGGGCCTCGGGCTCCTGGATGCGGCCGAGGTTCTCCAGCAGCCGCAGCCACGTGTTCTGCACCGCGTCGGCCGCGTCGTCGTGGGACAGGCGGTAGGACCGGGCCACCGACCAGACGAGCCGGCTGAACCGCTCGGTGAGCGCGCCCCAGGCCGCCTCGTCGCCGTCGCGTGCCGCGGCCACGAGCCGCGTGAGGTCACCCGGGGCCGGCCGGACCTGCGTCGCACCGGTCGCGCGGGGGTCGGACGTGTCCGTCATCGCCGCCTCTCACCGCCGTCCACTACTGCCGCTCGCTGCTGTGGCCCCACCGTTCACGCGGTGGCAGGCCTCAGGATGTCACGGGGCAGAGGAGCGAGCCAGGCGCGTTGATACGCCGAGACGGCGCCCTCCGTGCCCTCCGTGCCCTCCGTGCCCTCCGTGCCCCCCCACGCCCACCGTGCTCCCCATGCCTCCCGGGTCGAGCGGCCCGCCCGACCACGGCGCCGACCCGGCCGAGCGGGGCGAGACGTCGGCCAGCAGGCGCCGTCACCACGGCACCTGGCGCCGCAGGGCCCGGCGGGCCGCCGTGACCTCCACCCAGAAGGCGGTGGCCTCGTCCAGTGTCGGGGCGTCGGGCGCGAAGACGTGTCCGTTGGCCCGCTCGGCCAGCGGCCGGAACGCGTATGCGCCGTCGACCCCGCGCGTCGAGCGCGTCACTCTGCTCGAGCCGGGTCGCGTGCCGCGACAGGGCCCAGCCGAGGTCGGCAGCGGTGTCGACGAGCTCGGCCCACCCTCCGGCGATCCGGCTCTGGGCCGGGCCACGGGCGCGGCGGCGCACCCGGCGCCGGGCCTTCACTGCACGGATGACGGCGTAGAGGAGCGGGAGGACGAGCAGGGGCAGGCCGACGTAGGTGAGCAACCACGTGAGCCAGTCGGGCCAGGTGCTGGGGTCGAAGGGGTTCTTCGGCGGCGGCTTGCGGTTCTGGGTGGCGTTCTGCGCCGGGTCGGGGCCCTGGAGCACGGACGGCGGGTTGTTGGCCACCGGCGGCGGCACCTGGGCGCCGGTCTTCTTCTCCTCCGAGCGCTGCTGCTGCTCGGGCTGCTTGTTGCGGTCGGGCAGGAAGTCGCGCGCCAGCACGGGCACCCACGAGCCGTCGTCGGCGTGCACCTCGACCCACGCGTGCACGTCGGCGCCCTTGACGTCGCCGTTGGCCTCGGGGATGGCGCCGAACACCACGCGCGTCTGGACGCCCGCCCGGTTGGCCGCGAGGGCGAGCGTCGAGGCGTACTGCTCGTCGTCGCCGGCCAGCTGCTCGGAGCGGACGAGGCGTTGGAACCGGCGGGTGGCGTGGGACGAAGGAGGGTGGGGGCCCTCCTGGGGGCCACGACCCTCCTCGGCGTCCTCTGCCGGAGCCACCCGGAGCGCCACCGTCTGCACGTCGGCATCGGCCACCAGGTCCGACCACACCCGGCCGTGCGGGGCGCGCACCTCGAGGGTGCCGCGGGAGGAGGTGAGGACGGCATACCCGTCGGCGTGCGTGACGACCCGGGGCCGGCCGGCCCCCGCCACCGCGACGAACGCCGGCGTCCGCCGCAGGCCCTGGGCGGCCAGGACGTCGAGCACGTCGTCGAGGTCCCCGCCGGCCGTGGCGGCGAGCGCCGGCGCATACCGCCGGTCGTCGTCCCCGATCGCGACGAGCACGTGGAGCAGGGGGCCCTGCAGGTGCGATCAGCCGGCCGGGGGCCGCTGCACGTCGATCGTGGCTCCGGTCACCGCAGCGCCTCGGGGCCGCGGCGGGAGCCGATGCCGCGGGGCGCGGTCTCTTCGTCGGCCTCGTCGGCGGCGGGCGCGTCGAGAGCGTCGCCGAGGACGACGACGACGGTGACGTTGTCGCGGCCACCGGCCTCGACCGCCGCGGCGACGAGCCGGTCGGCGATGGCCTGGGGGTCGTCGCCGTCGAGGAGGAGCCGGGCGATGGCCGGGTCACGCAGCTCGTTGGTGAGCCCGTCGGTGCACAGCAGGAACCGCTCCCCGGGGTGGGGCGGGAAGACCCACGAGTCCACGGGCTCGAGCGGGTCGCGGCCGAGGCAGCGCGTGACGATGTTGCGGGCGGGGTGGCGCAGCGCGTCCTCGGGAGTGAGCAGGCCCATGGCCACCAGCTCGGCGACCTCGGAGTGGTCCTGGCTGACCTGCGTGAGCCGGCCGCCGATGACCCGGTAGACCCGCGAGTCGCCGATGTTGAAGGCCGCCCAGTGCGCGGCCCCGCCGACCACCACCTGCGCCAGCCCGGCAAGGGTCGTCGCCATGCCCAGCTGAGCGGGGTGCTGGGCGACCGAGTCGAGGATGGCCCGGTTGGCCTCCCCCACGCACTCGACGACGTCGCGGGGGCTCAGCGCCTCCTGCTCGCCCAAGACCGCCAGCGCGGCGACGGCGAGGGCGCTGGCCACCTCACCGGCGGCGTGGCCACCCATGCCGTCGGCCACAGCGACGAGCCGCGGCGTGACCAGGGCGGCGTCCTCGTTGTGCTCGCGCACCCGGCCGACGTCGGTGGCCATGGCCGCGCGGACGGCAGATCCCGTGCCCTGCGGGCCCATCGGTCCCATAGACGGCCCTTCCTCGTGGTCGACCGGCGCGAGCCAGTATGCCGGGTTCCTCCGCCTCGAAGGCTCGGCCCTGGCCGGTCGCATACGGTCGGGGCCGTTCGGTCGGGCGGGCCGTCAGGCCTGCTCGCGGGCCGCCCACCAGGCGAGCAGGCGCTCGCGGGCGACGTCCTGGCCGAGGACGCCCTCGTCGAGGCGCAGCGCGAGCAGGAACCGGTACGCCTGCCCGACGACCCGGCCGGGCGGCACGCCGAGGATCTCGCCGATCTGGTTGCCGTCGAGCTCGGGGCGCACCGCCGCCAGCTCCTCCTCGCCCTTGATCTTCTCGATCCGGGCCTCGAGGTCGTCGTAGGTGCGCGCGAGCCGAGCGGCCTTGCGGGCGTTGCGGGTCGTGGAGTCGCTGCGGGTGAGCAGGTGCAGGCGGGGCAGCAGGGGGCCGGCGTCGGTGACGTAGCGGCGCACCGCGGAGTCGGTCCACTCCCCCGTGCCGTAGCCGTGGAAGCGCAGGTGCAGCTCGACGAGCCGCGAGACCGCCGTCACCGTCTCCTTGTCGAAGCGCAGCGCCTTGAGCCGCTTGGCGACGAGCTTGGCGCCGACGACCTCGTGGTGGTGGAAGCTGACGCCGCCCTGCGGCTCGAACCGCCGCGTCGCCGGCTTGCCGATGTCGTGGAGCAGTGCGGCCAGGCGCAGCACCAGGTCGGGGCCGGTCACCGTCTCGGGGGCCGACACGCCCGGGACGACCCGGGGGCCCTCCAGGGCGATCGCCTGCTCGAGCACGGTGAGCGAGTGCTGGTAGACGTCCTTGTGGTGGTGGTGCTCGTCGATCTCCAGCTGCAGGGCGGGCAGCTCGGGCAGGAAGACGTCGGCCAGGCCGGTCTCGACGAGCAGGCCGAGGCCCGGCCGGGGCGTGGGCGACAGCAGCAGCTTGACGAGCTCGTCGTGGATCCGCTCCGCCGAGACGATCGACAGGGTCCCGGCCCGGGCGGTCATGGCGGCGCGCACCTCCGGCCCCGCCTCGAAGCCGAGCTGGGCGGCGAACCGGGCGGCGCGGAGCATACGCAGCGGGTCGTCGGCGAACGACTGCTCCGGGGTGGCCGGCGTGCGCAGCCGGCGGGCGGCGAGGTCGGCCAGCCCGCCGTGCTCGTCGACGAACTCCAGCGACGGCAGCCGCAGCGCCATGGCGTTGACGGTGAAGTCGCGGCGCACGAGGTCGGCCGACAGGGACGTCCCGAAGGTCACCTCGGGCTTGCGCGACTCCCCGTCGTAGACGTCGGAGCGGTAGGTCGTCACCTCGATGGTGCGCCGGCCCTTGCGCAGGCCGATGGTGCCGAAGGCACGCCCGATCTCCCAGTGGGCGTCGACCCAGCCCTGCACGACGGCGAGGGTCTGGTCCGGCGTCGCGTCGGTGGTGAAGTCGAGGTCGGGGGAGACCCGGCCGAGGAAGGCGTCGCGCACCGGTCCGCCGACGAGGGCCAGCTCGTGCCCGGCCCGCGCGAACCGCTCCCCGAGCTCCTGCCCGAGCGGGATGACCGGGGCCAGCCGGGCGACCGCGGCCCGCAGGAGATCGGGCGGCGGGCCGGGCTGGGAGTCGCTGGTGGAGGGGGGTGACACGGGGGGCCAGCGTAGACGCTGACGCGACCTGGGCCTCACGAGCGCTGGCTACAGTGGGGCGATGAGCGCGACGACCTCGAGCACGTCTGGCCGCCCCGGCCCGACGCATCGAGCGCGTCGGCTGCCGTCGGTCGAGGAGCGCTCCGCCGGCGGGGTCGTCATCGACGTCTTCGAGGGCGCCGCCCGCATCGCGGTCATCGCCCGCCGCAACCGCGCGGGCCGGGTCGAGTGGTGCCTGCCCAAGGGTCACATCGAGCCCGGCGAGACGCTCACCCAGACGGCCGAGCGCGAGGTCGCCGAGGAGACCGGCATCACCGGCCGGGTCCTCGCCGAGCTGGGCACCATCGACTACTGGTTCGCCACGTCCGACCGCCGGGTGCACAAGTTCGTGCACCACTACCTCCTCGAGGCCCTCGGCGGCGAGCTCACCATCGACAACGACCCCGACCAGGAAGCCATCGACGTCGCGTGGTTCCCGCTCCGCGAGGTGCACGAGCACCTCACCTTCCCCAACGAGCGACGGATCGCGCAGGTCGCATGGGAGCGGCTGGCAGGCTCCGCGTGACCCCCCGGGGGGTCCCGGGCCGGTGGCGGGCCGCCCTGGCGCTGCTGCTGGTCCTCGGCACCCTCGGCCTCGCTCCCACCCCGGGGTATGCCGCGCCGCCGCCGGCCGCGCCGCCTCCCCCCGCCACGGGCCCCACGACGGGTCCCACGACGGGTCCCGCCGACGGGGCCCGGGGTCGCCCGCCGCTCAGCCTCGACGCCGTGACCCCGCCCGTCGCCGGCCCCGGCGTCGCCGTCACCGTGACCGGCACCGTGCGGGCCCCCGCCGGCACCGGCCTGACCGCGCCCACCGTGCGGCTCGTCCTCGGCACCGCCCCCCTGCTCACCCGCGCCTCGGTCTCCGCATGGGCGACGAGCACGAGCGCCCTCACCGGCTCGGAGGTCGCCACGACGACGCTCCCGGGTCCGGTCGCGGCCGGAGCGACCGCCGGGTTCACCCTCACCGTGCCGGCCGGCCGCCTCTCCCTGAGCCGGTCCTTCGGCGCGATCCCGCTCGCGGTGCAGCTCCGGGACGCCGCGACGGGCACGACCGAGGTGGTGCACACCTTCCTCGGCTGGCAGCGCTCCAAGCAGTACGAGCCACTGCGGCTCGGTGTGGTCGCCCCCGTGACCCTGCCGCCCGACGCCAACCTGTTCAGCGCCGACGCCGCGGCACGCACGAGCGCCTGGACGAGCGCCATGGGCTCGGGCGGCCGCATCGACCGCATCCTCACCGGCACCGACGTCACGGGTCCGTCCGGCCCGGTCCCCGTCACCTGGGCCGTCGACCCCGCGGTGCTGGGCCCCGCGCTCCTCAGCGACACGGGCGCCACGGGCGGCGTCGGCAGCGCCAAGGACGACCCGGTGAGCCCGCTGCTGGCCCCCCTGGTGACGCGCCTGGTGACGGGGGTGGGCCGGCATACCCTCTGGGCGCTGCCGGCCGCCGACCCCGACCTCGCCGCCACCGTCGTCGCCGCCCCGCAGGACCCCACCGTCGCCCGGCTCGTCGCGGCCGGCCCTTCGCTCGGCAGCTCGCTGGGCGTCCCGGTGACGAGCGGCATCGCGTGGCCGGTCGACGGCAGCCTGGCCGCCGACCGGGAGCCGGGCCTCAAGGCGGCGTTCGCGAGCACCGGCCTCACCGCGGTGGTCGGGTCGGTGTCCGCCCTGCCGGTCGTCTCGGGCTACACCGGGCAGGCGCCCCGGCGCACCGCCTCCGGCATCCCCCTGCTCGCGTGGGACGACGAGCTGACCCGGCTGGCGACCCAGACGACCGCGGCCTCGGACGGCGTCACTACGGCGCAGCGCTTCCTTGCCGAGACCGCCACCGTGCTGGCGGAGAGCCCGGGCGTCGCCCGCAGCCTGCTCGTCGCGCTCCCCCGCTCGGCCGACCCCGACCCGACCGCCCTGGCCACCCTCCTGCGCACCGTCGCGCAGACGCCCTGGGTGCAGACGGTCCCGACCGGTGACCTGCTCCAGCAGGCGGCCACCCAGGACCCGGTCGCCGGCACGAGTGCCGGCACGTGGACCGGAGCCGGTGACCCGCAGGTCGACGCCGCCCGCCTGGCGCGCATCGAGGAGGAGCGGCGCACCGTCGGTGAGGTGGCGTCCGTCCTCGGGCCCAACGGCGCGGCCTACCGCGCGCAGCAGACGAGCATGCTCGACCAGCTCGTCTCCACCCGCTGGCGGCAGGACCCCGCCCAGCTCGCGGCCCTCGACCGGTCGGTCGCCGCCGCCGCGGCGTCCGCCACGAGCGGCATCAGCGTCGTCGAGCAGACGACGAACTTCCTTGCCGACGCTGGCACCCTCCAGATCACCGTCGTCAACGGACTCGACATCCCCATCGAGGGGGTACGCCTCGTCCTCACCCCCACCAACCCCCGGCTGCGCATCGTCGACCAGGCCGCACCGGTCACCGTCGGGGCCGGCAGCCGAGCGGTCGTCGGGGTCAAGGCCGAGGCGCTCGCGGCGGGGCTCGTGCCGGTCACCGCCACCCTGACGACGGCCGACGGCACGCCGATCGGCGCCCCCGCGACCATCACCGTGCGCGCCAACCCGCCCGGCTACAGCTTCTACATCGTGGGCGGCGCCGTCATCGCGATCATCCTGCTGCTGGGGATCGTGCGCACCCTGCGCCGGCCGGGCCGACGCGCGGCGACCACCGACGCCGAGACCCCGCCCGAGACCCAGCCCGAGGAAGAACTCGACGAGCAACCCGGCGAGCAACCCGGCGCGGAACCCGGCGCGGAACCCGAACCGGCGGGTGGCGGTGCCGTCGCGGCTCCCTCGGCGGGCGGTGACCGGCCCGTAGGATGACCCTGACCAGATCGTGGCGGGAGGGCCGGTGCAAGGCGTAGGACCAGGCTCGCTCCTCGGTGGGCGCTACCTCGTCCAGCGTCGGGTCGCGCAGCACTCCCGCTTCGAGCGGTGGGCCGCCGCCGACCAGACGCTGGACCGCGACGTCGTCCTCCTGTGCTTCGACGCCGACGGGCCCACGGCCGCGGCGGCGCTCGACGCCGCCCGCCGGGCCGCGGGGGTCGAGGACCACCGGCTCGTGCGGGTGCTCGACGTCGGGCGCGACGAGAGCGTCGCCTTCGTCGTCGAAGAGCCCCTGCGGGGCGCCCGCTCGATGACCGCCGTGCTCGCCGACGGGGGGCTGCCGGCCGAGGAGGCCCGCCGGTTGGTCGGCGAGTCCGCCGCCGCCCTCGAGGCCGCCCGTGCCCGGGGCCTGCACCACGGCGTGCTCACCCCCCGCTCGGTCCTGCGGCTCGACGGGGGCGCGGTCAAGGTGCGGGGTCTCGCCACCGAGGCCGCTCTCGTCGACGCCGACGACATCACCCCCGACGCCGCGACTCGCGCCGACACGCTCGCGCTCGTCGCCCTGTCGTATGCCGCCCTCACCGGCCGTTGGCCCCTCCCCGGCGGTGACGCCGGGCTCGAGGCGGCCCCACGCGTCCCGGGTGGGGTCGCCGCCCCCTCCGAGATCGCCGTCGGCGTGCCCGCCGACCTCGACCTCCTGGCCCGCACGACGCTCAACGAGGACCGCGGCCCGGTCACCCCGGGCCAGCTCGCCGAGCAGCTCGCGCCGTGGTCGCCCACCCCCGTCACCGGGTCGTATGCGTCGGGTGCCCCCCGTCCGCTCCCCGGCAGCCGCACCGAGCCCCTCGAGCGGGACCGGGTGACCGGGGGCGTCGCCCGGCCTCGCACCGGCGGCTCCCGGGACGGCGGGGCCGGCGGTGGTGACGGTGGCTTCGCCGGCCTCGGTCGTGCTGGAGGGGGCCGCGCCGTCGCCGCCGGAGCGGCCGCCGGAACCGCGGGCGCAGCAGCCGGAACCGCGGGCGCAGCAGCCGGGGCCTCGGGCGCGGCGGCGGCCCGCGCTGTACGTCCCGACGGCGCGCCCCGCAGCGTGCTGGGGATGGGCGTGGGCGCCCGGCGCCTCGGCAACGAGCGGGGCAGCGACGACACCGCGGCCGGTGACGACCCGGCATACGACGACGAGGACGACCAGACTGGGGACGCAAGGGACACCAGGGACATCAGGGACACCGGACGCTCGGACGGACGGTCCGGGCCGAAGGCCCCGGCCGTCGTGGCCGGCGCCATCGGGGCGGTCGCGGCCGGTGCCGCAGCCGGTGGGGCGGCCGTCGCCAAGGGGCTGGGCAGTGCCGTGGGTGCGGCCGGTGGCCTGGCCGGGGCCGTCGGCGGACGCATGGGCGGGCTGGCCCGCGGGGCGGCCGACCGCGCCGCCGAGCGCTCGGCGAACCGCGCCGAACGCCGCGACACCGAACAGTGGGAGGACCCGTTCGTCGTGGGAGACGTTCGCCTCTCCGACACCCTCGAGCCCACCGACGAGCAGCTCGAGCCGCCGTTGCCGCTGCTCCCCGGAGCCGCCCAGGAACCGCTCGACCGCGACCAGTCCCGGCTCGCCCTCATCGTCATCGCCGCCTTCGTCGTCGTGGCCGCGGCCCTCGGCATCTGGGGCCTGCCCAAGCTCTCCGGTATCGGCGCGACCTCCTCGTCCGGGGCCGCGCCCGTCGTCACGCAGACGGTGACGTCGACGCCCAGCGGCTCGGCCTCCGCCGCGCCGGCGCCGTCCCCCACCTCGTCCGCCGCCCCGACGACCAACGCTCCCATCGCCATCGCCGGGTCCAGCCAGATCAGCAGCAACGCGGGCGTGCAGGCGGTCAAGACGACGGCCCAGGCCTACGACGGCAACCCGGCCACCTTCTGGCGCTCCACGAACTGGTACGCCACGCCCGCCTACGGCGGCATCGCGAACCGTCAGGTCGGCCTGCTCCTCGACCTCGGCAGCTCGGTGGACGTCCACCAGGTCGCGTTCACCCTCGTCGGCGCGGCCGACGTCTCGGTCTACGTCGGCGACCAGCAGAAGGTCGACGGCGCGACCCAGATCGGCGCGGAGAGCGGTCAGGACGGCGCGTCCACGGTAACCGTCCCCGGCGGCGGGTCGGCCAAGGGCCGCTACGTCATCCTGTGGTTCACCACGCTCGGGCCTGACGGCGAGGGCCACTACCGGGCCCAGGTCGCCGAGGTCAGCGTCTCGTGACCCCCGCGGTGGCAGCCACACCGGGGTCCTCCCCTTCCGGCTCGTCGGACCGGTCCATGCGCCCGGCCTCGGACGCCTCGGACGAGGGGCTGCTCGCGGCGCACTCCGCGGGAGACCCCGACGCGTTCGGAGAGCTGTTCCGGCGGCACAAGGATCGGATGTGGGCGGTCGCCGTGCGCACCTGCGGCGACCGGGAGATGGCGGCGGACGCCGTGCAGGACGGCTTCCTCGCCGCCTTCCGGCGGGCCGACTCGTTCCGGGGCGACGCCGCGGTGACGACCTGGCTCCACCGCATCGTCGTCAACGCCTGCATCGACCGCCTACGCCGGCGGCGCCCTACGAGCCCCCTGCCCGACGGTGACCTCCTCGGCGACGGGGGGTCGACCCGTCGCTCCCCGGGTTCCGGCGCCTCAGCGTCGGGACCGGCCGGACTCCGGGATACCCGCGACGACCACGCGAGCACCGAGGTCGCGCTCGACGTGCGCGCCGCCCTCGCCCGCCTACCGGAGGGCCAGCGGCTGGCGCTCGTGCTCGTCGACATGCACGGGATGAGCGTCGCGGAGGCCGCCACCGTGCTCGGGGTCGCCGAGGGCACGGTCAAGTCGCGGTGCGCCCGCGGACGAGCGGCCATGGCCGAGCTGCTCGGCATCCGGCGCCCACGGAACCCGGACGCCGCCTCGCCCGTCTGAGCCTTGGCGGGCCTCTGCCGCCAGGCCTCCCGAACACCCGACCCGCCCCCCGTGGCACCCCCGTCACACCACCGCCCTGCACCACCGACCCAGCCCCAGCCCAGCCCGGAGACCCCATGGACCCGCACCCCGACGTGCCGACCGCCCCCGAGGATGCCGTGGACACCGTGGACGATGCCGCGCAGGCCGAGGTCCGGGCCCGGCTGGCCGCCGAGGCCGACCCCGGGCCGATGCCGCCCGAGGTCGAGCAGCGGGTGGCTCAGGCGGTGCTGCGGGCCGGGGAGATCCGCCTGGGCGACCGCGAGCTGTTCGACGAGCTCGGCCTCCAGGAGGAGCCCGCCGAGGAGCCGGCCGACGACGTCATCGTCTTCCCCGGCGGGGGCACGGGTGCGGCCGAGGGCCGCGACGACGACGAGCACGACGACCAGGACGACCTCCACCGACCCGGGCCGGGCCGTTCCGGCGGCCTGACCTCCCGCGGCTGGCCCGTGCTCGCTGCGGCGGCCGCGGTCGTGGCGCTCCTCGCCATCGCCGGGATCAGCCTGTTCGGGATGACCCGCTCCGACACCGACGGTCTCGCCGCCATCCCCGGTCCGAGCGGGGCGTCGCCGACGGTCAGCGTGGCCACGGCCGTCTCCGGTCGGCTGCACATCCAGGCCAGCGGGGTCGCCTACACCGCCGACACCCTCGCCGACGGCGCCCGTACCCTCATGACGACGCCCGGCCCCGAGGTCAGCGCCGACCAGGCCGCCTCGCTCGGCCCGCTCGCGACCCCCGACGGTGCCAACGCCTGCGTCGCCGCCCTCGGCGACGCCGACGCCCCCAGCGTCACCGTCGACCTCGCCACCTACGCCGGGCAGCCGGCCGCCGTCGTGGTCATCGCCCGCGACGGCAAGACCACGGCGTACGCGGTGCAGCGCGGCTGCTCCACCGGTGACCCCGAGGTGCTCAAGGACTCGATCCCCGTCCCCTGAGCCACTCGAGCCACCCGAGCCGCCCGAGGCACCCCAGGCACCCGAGCCACCCGGGAACAAAGGCGCGGCGCGGCCGGTTGCCCCGACTGCGCCGGTATCGTGGGTCTTCCCCTCCCGGCCACAGCATCTAGCGGTCCGGGCTCGCCTGGACCACAAGGAGTGGAGTTTCCGTGACCGACGTGCGCCACGTCATCATCATCGGCTCCGGCCCGGCGGGCTACACCGCCGCCGTCTACGCGGCCCGCGCCAACCTGCGCCCGCTGCTCGTCGAGGGCAGCGTCACGGCCGGCGGCGCCCTCATGAACACGACCGACGTCGAGAACTTCCCCGGCTTCCGCGACGGCATCATGGGCCCCGACCTCATGGACAACATGCGGGCCCAGGCGGTGCGGTTCGGCGCCGAGATCATCACCGACGACGTCACCTCCGTCGACCTGCACGGCGACGTCAAGACGGTGACCACCGGCGACAGCGGCACCTTCACCGGCCACGCCGTCATCCTCGCCATGGGCTCGGCCTACCGCGAGCTCGGCCTGCCCGACGAGAAGCGCCTCTCCGGCCGCGGCGTCTCGTGGTGCGCCACCTGCGACGGGTTCTTCTTCAAGGGCCAGGACATCGCGGTCGTCGGCGGCGGCGACTCCGCCATCGAGGAGGCGACGTTCCTCACCAAGTTCGCCCGGTCGGTGACGATCGTGCACCGCCGCGGCGCCCTGCGAGCCAGCAAGATCATGGCCGAGCGGGCCTTCGCCAACGACAAGATCTCGTATGCGTGGAACTCCGCCGTCACGGCCATCCACGGTGACGAGAAGGTCACCGGGGTCACCCTCACCGACACCGTCACCGGCGAGGAGCGCGAGCTCGCCGTGACCGGCCTGTTCGTCGCCATCGGGCACGACCCGCGCAACGAGCTCGTGCGCGACCTCGTCGACCTCGACCCCGCCGGCTACGTCGTCACCGGCGTCGACGGCACCCACCGCTCCACGGCCACGCGCATCCCCGGGGTCTTCGCCTGCGGCGACCTCGTGGACCACACCTACCGGCAGGCCATCACCGCGGCCGGCTCCGGGTGTGCCGCGGCGCTCGACGCCGAGCACTACCTCGCCTCGCTGGCGGATCTCGAGCACGCCATCGAGCAGGAGAGCCACGAAGAGCTGTCGGAGGCCGCGGCTAGCCTCTGAGCAGTCGACCTCGGCGTCCGATCGCCCTGGCCCACCGCCTTATTCGTCGTCCGACCCACCGCTTCACCCCCTCTCATGTCCCACCCCGCACGCCCCTCTCAGGAAGGACCCCCCATGGGAGCCACCAAGGCCACCACCGACGCGACGTTCGAGCAGGACGTCCTCAAGAGCGACAAGCCCGTGCTCGTCGACTTCTGGGCCACCTGGTGCGGCCCGTGCCGCGCGGTCGCCCCCGTCCTCGAGGAGATCGCCGCGACCTACGGCGACCAGATCCAGGTCGTCAAGCTCGACACCGACGCCAACCCGGCCGTCACCTCCCGCTACGGCGTCGTCAGCATCCCCACGATGAACGTCTACGTGAACGGTGAGGTCGTCAAGACCCTCGTCGGCGCGATGCCCAAGCCGAAGCTGCTGCGCGAGCTCCAGGACTTCATCACCGTCGCCTGACCACCGGTCGACGGTCGGTCCACGATGGACCGACCGTCGAGTCGACAGCGACGTCACCAACGACCTCACCCACGACCTCAGGTGTGACCTGACCGCTGACCTCAGCGTGTGACCTGACCGCCGGCCCGCCGGCCCTGACCGTCTCCTGCTGCTCCCCTGACAACGGGCACGGCGGCAGGCTCAGCCCGGGAGGGTCGGCTAGTCTGACCACCGATCAACCGCCTCCGGCTCGGCGGGGCGCGACGCGATGGAGGGCTTGTGACCGAACCCCGGACCGCCCTCGCGGCTCGCCGCGGGTATCGCGGACCCATCGTCCGCGACCTGCGGGACCGGCTCGCCGACGCGGCGGCGCCTGCGGACGGGTCCGCCGGCCGGCCTGCTGCCTCGGCGTCCCTCCCCGCGCCCGACGGGGTGTCTGACGGGGTGTCTGACAGGGTGTCTGACGGGGCCTCCGACCCGGCGTCCGACCCGGAGCTCTTCGACGAGGCGCTCGATAAGGCCGTGCGCTCGTTCCAGCAGGAGCGGGGGCTGCTCGTCGACGGCATCGTCGGCCCGTGGACCTTCGCGGCGCTCGACGCCGCCCGCTGGCGCCTCGGCGACCGGCTCCTCCAGCACACCCCCGGCCACCTGGTCCGCGGCGACGACGTGTCGGCGCTGCAGGAGCGGCTGCTGGGCCTGGGCTTCCATCCGGGCCGGGTCGACGGCCTCTTCGGGCCCGACACCGAGGCGGCCGTGCGCGAGTTCCAGCGCGGCGTCGGCCTCACCCCCGACGGGCAGGTCGGGCCCGACACCCTGCGCGCCTTCGCCGACCTGCGCCGCAGCGTGGGCGGGGGCTCACCGACCTCACTGCGGGAGCGGGAGCGGGTGCGTCGGTCGGGGCACAGCCTGGCCGGTCGCATCGTCGTGCTCGACCCCGGCCACGGCGGCCTCGACCTCGGCGCGGTCGCGCACGGGGTGACCGAGTCCGAGGTGGTCCTCGACATCGCCCGGCGCATCGAGGGCCGGCTCAGCGCCCACGGTGCCACCGTCGTCTACACGCGCAGCCACACGGCGAGCCCCGGCGACGACGAGGCCCGGGCCCAGTTCGCCAACGAACAGGGCGCCGACATCGTCCTGTCGCTGCACTGCGACACCGCTGAGCAGCGTGACGCCAGCGGCGTCGCCACCTTCTTCTTCGGCCAGCAGCGGTTCGGGGCGTGGTCGGCGGTCGGCGAGCAGCTGGCCGACCTCATCCAGCGCGAGACCGTCGCCCGCACGGGACTCACCGACTGCCGCAGCCACGCCCGCTCCTGGACCCTGCTCCAGCACACCCGGATGCCCGCGGTCCGCATCGAGACCGGCTACGTCAGCAACCCGGACGATGCTGCGCTGCTGCGCCAGGCCACCTTCCGCGACGAGATCGCCGAGGGCGTCGTCGTCGCGCTGCAGCGGCTCTACCTCGGCGAGCAGGACACGAGCCACACCGGGGTCCTGCGCCTCGGCGACCTCCGCCAAGTGCTGGCCGACCTCGCCGGCTGAGCGGCCCGAGACATCGCGTCCCGTCAGTTGAGGGAGGGGCCGTCCCGGTGGGCCGTCCCGACCGGCTGGGGCGCCAGGCTGCGCACCGGGGCCAGCAGCCGCTCCACGGCCTGCTCCACCTCGCTGCGCCACCGCAGCGCAGACCTCAGGTCGAGCCGCATCCGGGGGTAGCTCCCGTGCTCGCGGGCCGTCCGGAACCCCACCGCGCTCAGGAAGTCCGCCGGCAGCAGGCAGCCGCCCCCCGTGCTGCTGGTCGTCCCGTACGCCTCGAGCGCGCGCACCCCGCGGCGCAGGATGTCCTTGGCGGCCGCCTGCACGAGTACCCGGCCCAGTCCCTGACCGGCGAACTCGGGCTCGATGCGGGCGGTGACGAGCACGACGGCGTCGCGGCTGACCGGCGCCGTCGGGAAGGCGAGCGCCCGGGGCACGAGGTGCGCCGGCGCATACGTGATGTAGCCCGCGAACCGGTCGTCGACGTGGACGACACGGCCGGGGGCGCCCCACTCGAGCAGCGTCGACGTGAGCCAGCCCTCCTTCTGCGCGCGGGGGTCCGGGCGGCCCCGGCGGGCGAGCGCGGGGCCGAGCTCCCAGAACACGCAGGTGGCGCAGGGGTCGGCGAGGTCGGCCAGCCGGTCGACCGTCAACGGCAGCACCTCGCGTCCCATCGCCCCATCATCCTCCCGCCGTCCCCAACCGTCTCCCCATCTGACCCGCCGCGCCTCGCGCCCCCCGGTTCCCGGGTCGGCGGCGGCCGGGAGCGCTGGTTAGGGTCGGAGCATGGCCCCCTACGTCGAACCCAGCTTCGAGCGCGACACCGCCTACATCGAGGACCGCATCACCGAGGGCGGCGATGACTGGCCGGTCGAGCCCGGCCGCTACCGCCTCGTCGTCGCCCGGGCGTGCCCCTGGGCCCACCGCTCGACCATCGTGCGGCGGCTGCTCGGCCTGGAGGACGTCCTGTCGATGGGCATCTGCGGGCCGACCCACGACGAGCGCTCCTGGACCTTCGACCTCGACCCGGGCGGCGTCGACCCCGTGCTCGGCATCCCCCGCATCCAGGACGCGTACTTCGCCCGCTTCCCGGACTACCCCAAGGGCATCACCGTGCCCTGCATCGTCGATGTGCCCACCGGTCGCGTGGTCACCAACGACTTCCCACAGATGACGCTCGACCTCTCCGGCCAGTGGCGCCGCTACCACCGGGAGGGGGCTCCGGACCTCTATCCGGAGGCGTTGCGGGAGGAGATGGACCCGGTGATGAAGCGCATCTACACCGAGGTCAACAACGGGGTCTACCGCTGCGGGTTCGCCGGCACCCAGCAGGCCTACGACGACGCCTACGCCCGGCTCTTCACCGCGCTCGACTGGCTGAGCGAGCGGCTCGCGACGCAGCGCTACCTCGTCGGCGACACCATCACCGAGGCCGACGTGCGGCTCTACACGACGCTGGCCCGCTTCGACGCGGTCTACCACGGGCACTTCAAGTGCAACCGCCAGAAGCTGACCGAGCTACCCGTCCTCTGGGCGTATGCGCGTGACCTGTTCCAGACGGCCGGCTTCGGGGACACGACGGACTTCACCCACATCAAGGCGCACTACTACGTCGTCCACCGCGACATCAACCCCACCGGCGTCATCCCGGACGGTCCGCTGCTGGAGCAGTGGGCCGAGCCCCACGGTCGTGAGTCGCTCGCCGGCCGGCCGTTCGGCGGCGGCACGCCGCCGGGTCCGGTCAGTGACGAGGAGGCCGTGCCGCCGGACCACAACCCGGCGTTGGCGCTTCTCGCCCGGTCCTGACCACGCGCCCATGGCGTGGATCTCGTTGTGGCACAACGAAATTCGCGACATGAGGTCGCTGTCTTCCCTCAGCCTGCGGCGGGGTGTCCGAGCAGGGCGACGATCCGGTTGAGGTCCTCCACCGACCCGAACTCCACGGTGAGCTTGCCCTTGCGCTGACCCAGCGCGATCGACACCCGGGTGTCGAACCGGTCGGAGAGCTGCGCCGCCAGGTCGTCGAGCTGCGGGTGCCGGGCGCCGGCTCGGGGACGCCGGGTGCGGGGCGCCGCATCCCCACCGAGGGCGACGATCTCCTCCACGCTGCGCACCGACAGCCCCTCGGCGACGATCCGCTGGGCCAGCCGCTCCATGGCCGCCCCGTCGTCGAGGGCCAGCAGGGCGCGGGCGTGCCCGGCGCTGAGCACGCCGGCCGCGAGGCGGCGGGCGACGAGTGGGGGGAGGCGCAGCAGCCGTAGGGTGTTGGAGATCTGGGGGCGCGACCGGCCGATGCGGGTGGCCAGCTCCTCGTGCGAGCACCCGAAGTCGTCGAGCAGCTGCTGGTAGGCCGCCGCCTCCTCGAGGGGGTTCAGCTGGCTGCGGTGGAGGTTCTCCAGGAGGGCGTCGCGCAGGAGGGCGTCGTCCTGGGTGTCCTTGATGATGGCGGGGATGGTCTCGAGACCCGCCCGCTCGCTCGCGCGCAGCCGGCGCTCACCCATGATGAGCTCGAACCTGGGCTCGGTCGGCCCGCTCGCGTCGGCCGACCCGTCACCCGCGCCGGGTGACTCGGCTACGCGACGGACGACGACGGGCTGCAGCACACCGATCTCGGCGATCGACGCGGCCAGCTCGGCCAGCTCGTCCTCGTCGAAGACCGTCCGGGGCTGCTTGGGGTTCGGGCGGATGGCCGCGATGGGCAGCTCGGCGAAGACGGCTCCCGGGACCGGGGCGAGACCGTCCGCCGCGGGGTATGCGGTCGCGGGGGCGGGCGAGGGCGTCCCCTCACCGATTCCGGAGGCTCCGTCACCGTCAGACACGTCGCGACGGTCAACCCCGTCTGCGTCCCGGTCGTGATCCGCGTCGGCCGCCGGCCCGGACGGGTCGGTCGAGCCGGTGGCCTCGTCGGGCCCACGGTGCTCGTTGTGGTCATGGTGGTCACCCGCGGCGACGCGCTCCTCACGGTCCGACGGGGGAGGCGTGCCGGGGTCGTCGTCGCGCTCCCGGAAGAACACGTCGACCGGGCGGGCCGACCCGGTCGCGGTGGGGATGAGGGCGCCGAGGCCCCGGCCCAGTGCGCGTCGCTTCTCGCTCATGATCTGCCCTTCCCGCCGGGCGTGCCCGGTGCGGCGTCGTTGCCGGTGTTCGTGTGCTGCGAAGCGCCCCGGTCGGCCAGCTCGCCGGCGGCCTCGAGGTAGGAGAGTGCGCCACTGCTCGTCGGGTCGTAGGTCATGACCGTCTCGCCGAAGCTGGGCGCCTCCGAGACGCGCACCGAACGAGGCACGCTGGTGCGCAGCACCTCGGCGGGGAAGTGGCTGCGGACCTCCTCGGCCACCTGCGACGAGAGGCGGGTGCGCCCGTCGTACATCGTCAGCAGGATGGTCGACACGTGCAGGTCCGGGTTGAGGTGGCTGCGGATCAGCTCGATGTTCTTGAGCAGCTGCGACAGCCCTTCCAGCGCGTAGTACTCGCACTGGATCGGGATGAAGACCTCGGACGCCGCGACGAAGGCGTTGATGGTCAGCAGGCCCAGGCTGGGGGGGCAGTCGATGAGCACGTAGTCGACGTCGGCGTCCGCCAGGTAACGCTGCACGGCTCGGGCCAGGCGCATCTCGCGCGCGACCAGGGACACCAGCTCGATCTCCGCCCCGGCCAGGTCGATCGTCGCCGGTGCGCAGAACAGACCGTCGACGCTCGCGCACGGCTGGACGACCTCGGCCAGGGGCGTGCTGTCGACGAGGACGTCATAGATGGACGCCACCTCGGCGTGGTGGTCGATGCCCAGTGCCGTGCTCGCGTTGCCCTGGGGGTCGAGGTCGATGATGAGCACCTTGAGGCCGGCCTGGGCCAGTGCGGCCCCGATGTTCACGGTGGTCGTCGTCTTGCCGACGCCGCCCTTCTGGTTCGCCACGGTGAGCACGCGGGTCCGGGCCGGGCGGGGGAAGACCCGGCCGCTGAGCGAGATCCGCCGGCGGGCGTCCTGGGCGATGGTCTGCGCCAGCGGGGTGTCCGCCCCCGCTTCCGGGATGGTGTCGACGAGCTGCTGCCTGCGGTTTCCGGCGCTGTCTGCGTCGCTCGATGTCGCTGTTTCACGTGAAACAGCACCGTCCGTCGTCTCCGGTAAGAGCGCCGCGGCGGGATCGTCCACACCACTCGCCTCCGTCGGCTCCACCGAGACGACGGAGCCGGCCGAGTCCCCGGGGTCGATCGAATCCCCGGGGTCGATCGGTGCGGCAGCAGGGACTGTTTCACGTGAAACGGGCCAGCCGAGGCCCCGAGATGGCCTTGCGATAGGCGTGGGCCACCCCAGACCTGCGGCGCTCGTACCCGTCAGGCCCACGTCACCCATCCCTTTGCTCTTCGCGTCGTGCTGTCTCGTCGTGCTGGTCGTCCTGGTGGTGCTCACCGGTGAGGTGCTGCGACGTGCTGAACCCTGCGGAACCGGGCTATCGCGTCCACGTCCTCCGTGCACGACGCGGCACTGTCACCCTGAACCTCGCCGACCGCCCATCCAACCACGTCGGGCTCACCCTCGGCGGCGCCGAACCCCGGGTTGACGTGCTCCTGGTACGGGCACGCTCGTCAGCGGCGTGATGGAGAGCACCACGGTCTCCGGGTCGACAAGTCCCGCTCCGTGGCGGGTGATCGCGGTCCGTAGAGGGCCGAACGTGGCCAGCTGCTTCTCATCCTCAGCGAGCTCGACCTCGGCGCGATCACCCTTCAGCGCGTGGAGCGCACCACCCTCCTGCAGCAGCGGCAAACAGACCCGCGCCAGCTCGGCCAGCCGGGCAACCGCCCGGGCCGTGACGGATGCGAAGCGTTGCTCGCCCCAGAGACTCTCGGCCCGACCTCGATGCACCGTGACGTTGGGCAGGCGCAGGGCCTCCACCGCATGCTCGAGCCAGACGGTCCGTCGGGCCAACGGCTCGACGAGCGTGAGGAGCAGGTCGGGGCGCGCGATGGCCAGGGGGATGCCGGGCAGGCCGGCCCCGGACCCGATGTCCGCCACAGTCCCTGGCGTGAAGAGCTCGGCGACGACGGCGCTGTTGAGCACATGGCGGTCCCAGAGCCGGGGAGCCTCCCGGGGGCCGACGAGCCCGTGGCTGATCCCGGTGTCGGCCAGCAGGGCGACGTACTGCTCCGCGAGGGGAAGCCGGTCCCCGAAGACGGCCTCAGCGGCCGGCGGCGTGGCCGGCACGTCAGCCACGACGGCGCTGTTTCACGTGAAACAGCGCCGCGCTCAGGCCGGGAAGACGACGATGTGACGGTGCGGCTCGACGCCCTCCGACTCGGAGTCGAGCCCGGCCGCTGCCACCTCGTCGTGGACGATCTTGCGCTCGAACGCGCTCATGTCCTCGAGCGCCGTGCGCTGGCCCGTCGTCTTGACCTCAGCGATCACCGTGCGCGCGACCTCGACGAGCTGCACGCGACGCTGGGCGCGGTGCCCGGCAACGTCGAGCATGAGCCGGCTCCGTTCCCCGGTCTCCGCCTGCACCGCGAGCCGGGTCAGCTCCTGCAGGGCCTCGAGCACCTTGCCGTCCGAGCCGACGAGGCGGCGCGGCACGCGGCCGTCCTCGGAGTCGACGATGGCGACCGCGGCCCGGTCACCGTCGATGTCGACCTCGATGTCGCCGTCGAGGTCGGCGATGTCGAGCAGCCGCTCGAGGAAGTCAGCCGCCACCTCGCCCTCCTTCTCGAGCAGCCGTACGCGGTTGCCGCGCCGGGGAACGCCCTCGGCACCGTCCGCACCGTCCGCACCGTCGGCGGCCTCCGCACCGTCCGCACCGTCCGCACCGTCGGCGGCGTCAGCGTCGTCGACGTCGCCAGCGGCGGCGGCGTCATCAGTGCCGTCACCGTCGACGGCGGCATCCTCAGCCTCGTGAGCACGGTCCGCACCGCCTCCGACGCGGTCCGATGAGCCGTTGTCACGGTGAAGGCCGTCAGGGTCCATCGAGTCGTCCGAAGCGACGTCCGGGCCGTTGACCAGGGGCGATACCGGCTCGGTCGGCGGCACCTCGGCGCCGGCAGGCTCGGTCGCGAGGCTCACGTCAGCGTCGTGGTCGGCGTCCTGGTGCGCCTCGTGCTCATGGCCCTTGTGCTCATGGCCCTCGTGCTCATGGCCCTCGTGCTCATGCCGGTCGGCCGTGTCCGTCGTGGTGCTCGTCAGGTGGTCGCTCATCGCGCGGTACTCCTCAAGGTGGCGGGGCCTGGTCGCGCCAGGGCCCGGGTGACGTGGGCATCGGGGACGACGCTCCGGTCCGGTAGCCGTAGTCCTGGACACACCGGGACCACCGCCCGTCGGGGCGTCGAGGAGGGGTCAGGCAGTGTCGGCGGTGGAGGTGCGCTTGGGCTTCTTGGCCCCGGACGCCCCGCGGGGAGCGTCCTGCGGCGTGCTGGGCGAGCCGTTCGAGGCCGCCAGGCCGGTCGAGCCGGGCCCGGTCGACGCCGGACCGGAGCCCCCCGGTCCCGTCGGGTTGGGGGCGGTCGACCCGGGCTTCTTCGTGCGCTTCTTGTTCTTCGGCTGCTGGCGCTGCCCGCTGACCTTGGCGGCCGGCATGCCGTCGCCGTCCTGAGGCCCGTCGACCGCCGCGACCACGGTGGCGTTGCTGTCGCCGAGTCCGGGGATGTGCAGCTTCTTGACCGTCTTGCCCTTGCGGGCCTGCCGCGCCTCGTACTCGCGCTCGGCCGCCGAGCCCGGCGCCGGCATCCGGCGGATGACGTAGAACTGCTGGCACATCGACCAGAGGTTCGTCGTGAGCCAGTAGAGCAGCACACCGATCGGGAAGTTGATGCCGGAGATCGCGAAGAAGATCGGCATCAGGTAGAGGATCACCTTCTGCTGCTTCATGAACGGGTTGTCGAGCGCCGAGTCCGGCATGTTCTTGCGCATCAGCTGGCGCTGGGTGGTGAACGTCGACAGCGACATGAGCACGATGAGGATCGCGGTGAGGATCTTGACGTTGAGGTCGCCCGAGCTGACGAAGGTGCTCGACAGCTGCGCCCCGAAGAGCGTCGACTTCTCGATGACCGATGCGATCTCGGGGGTGATCGGCCCCACCGGCACGTGCGCGCCCATCGCGATGTGCGGCAGGTTGTTGAGCACCTGGAACAGCGCGAAGAAGAACGGGGACTGCAGGAGGATGGGCAGGCACGAGGAGAACGGGTTGGAGCCGGTCCTCTTGTAGAGGTCCATCGTCTCCTGCGTCATCTTCTGACGGGACTCCGGATCGCTCTTGCCCTTGTACTTCGCCTGGATCTTCTGCATCTCGGGCTGGATGAGCTGCATCTTGCGCGAGCTGTGGATCTGCTTGACGAACAGCGGGATCATGAGGAACCGCACGACCGCGGTGAGGCCCACGATCGACAGGGCCCAGCCCCAGCCGCTCGCGGCGGGGATCCCCAACCAGACGAAGAGCTGGTGCCACGCGGTCATGACCCACGCCTCGCCCCACATGATGGGGGTCAGCAGGTTGACGAAGAAGTCGTACACAGTGGTCCTCGGTCTGAGTTCGGGCGCGGGTTGAGCCTGATGGGCGGGGCCGGACACCCCAGGGTAGGTCGGGTGGGCGGCTAGCGGTCCGTGACGGGCGCGGGGGCGGACGGCGTCGGCCGCGCCGTCCCGGGCACGGCCTGGCCCTGCCTCTCGGGAACGTGGTCGACGCCCCCCGGGTTCCACGGGTGGCACCGCAGCAGCCGGCGCACGGTGAGCCAGGTGCCGCGGAAGAGGCCGTGCCGCTCGAGGGCGGTGAGCGCATACGCCGAGCAGGAGGGGTAGAAGCGGCAGGACGCCCCGGTGAGCGGCGAGACGACCAGCTGGTAGGCCTTGACCAGGAGGATCAGGGGCACCGCGAGGGCGCGCGAGAGGCTCATCGGCGCACCTTGCGCAGCACCGCGGCGAGCGTGCGGTCGAGCTCGGTGGCCAGCTGGGCGGTCGTCGCGGCGGACGAGGCGGGGTTCGCGCGGACGACGAGGTCCACCGAGGCCGGTATGCCGGGGAGCCGGTCGGCCACGAGGTGGCGCAGGACGCGCTTGGTGCGGTTGCGGGTCACCGCGCCGCCCACGGCCTTGGACACGACGAAGCCGACCCGTGGGCCGCTGGCGGGAGCGGGTGCCGGGTCGGCCGTGGGGTCGGCGTCGGAGGTCACCGTGAGGGCCCGGTCGCGGGCGTGGAGGACGAGCAGCCGTCCTCCGGAGCGTGCCCCGCCCGCCCCGCGTACGGTCGCGGAGAAGTCCGCGGCCGCACGGAGCCGGTGACGTGCGGGAAGCACGCCACCCCTCAGGCGGAGAGCTCGGTGCGGCCCTTGGCGCGGCGGGAGGCCAGGATGGCGCGGCCGGCGCGGGTGCGCATCCGCAGCCGGAACCCGTGGGTCTTGGCCCGGCGGCGGTTGTTGGGCTGGAAGGTGCGCTTGCTCACGAGGGTGTCTCCGTTGGTCTGGTCTGCTGCGGGTCGTCTGACGGTCGTGTCCGACGGATCCCGGGTCTGTGCGGCCGGTTGGTGGGGCGAGCAGGCATGCGGCATCGACCGAGACAACAGGCCTGTCCACGATACGGGAGGGGATTCGACACGGTCAAACCGCCCGGTGGCGCCCGGCGGCAGCCCGCCTCCGGGTCGCGCCGTCCTCAGGGTCGTCGTCGCGAACCGCTCATTGTCGGGCCACGGACCGGCTAGCCTCGGGCGACACGCCGGAACGACGAGCGGCTGGTCCGGTTTCGCCGGACGCTCGGCTTGATGTGGGCGGGGTGAGGTTGTTAGCGTCACGCCTCACGGCTGGATGTTCACAGGGTGTGGACAACGATGTGGACATCGTCGCCGACGGGCACGCAGTTTCGCGAGGGCGGGGAGATGTCGGACGCTGAGGTGGACTACGGCCAGGTGTGGCAGGACACCATCCGCAGTCTCGACGGCGACGGTCTGCCCCAGCGCCAGCGCGCGTTCCTCGGGCTCAGCAAGCTGGTCGGGGTGCTGCAGAACCTCGCCATCATCAGCACGCCGAACCCCCTGACCAAGGGGGTCATCGAGGACCAGATCGGGGCCGCGGTCCGCGGCGCCCTGTCGCGCCAGCTCGGCGTCGACATCGTGCAGCTGTCCGTCTCGGTCGACGAGAGCCTCGAGGACGACTACCCCGACCCCATCAGCGACAGCACGCCCCCCGACCGGATCGGCGCCTCGGGAGCGTTCGGCTCCTTCGGGTCGTTCCCGCCCGACGGGACCAGCAACGGCTCGCGCAACGGGTCCGGCAATGCGTTCGGGACCGGGCCCACCCCTCACGAGCCGGGCGGCAACGGAGCGGGCGGCGCGGGCGGCGCGCATACCGGGCACAACGGGGCGCCCGACCGGTCCCGCGAGGCCGACAAGAGCCGCCTCAACCCGAAGTACACCTTCGACACCTTCGTCGCCGGCTCGAGCAACCGGTTCGCCCACGCCGCGGCGCTCGCCGTGGCCGAGGGCCCGGCCCGCTCCTACAACCCGCTGTTCATCTACGGCGACTCGGGGCTGGGCAAGACGCACCTGCTGCACGCGATCGGCGAGTATGCGCGCACGCTCCTGTCGCACCTGCGGGTGCGCTACGTGAACTCCGAGGAGTTCACCAACGACTTCATCAACTCCATCCGCGACGACCGCACGAGCCGGTTCCAGTCGATCTACCGCGACGTCGACGTGCTGCTCATCGACGACATCCAGTTCCTGGCCGGCAAGGTGCAGACGCAGGAGGAGTTCTTCCACACGTTCAACGCGCTGCACAACGCGAGCAAGCAGGTCGTCATCACCTCCGACCTGCCCCCCAAGCAGCTGACCGGGTTCGAGGAGCGGCTGCGGTCGCGGTTCGAGTGGGGGCTCATCTGCGACGTGCAGCCGCCCGACCTCGAGACCCGCATCGCGATCCTGCGCAAGAAGGCCACGCTGGAGCGGATGTCCACGCCGGACGACGTCCTGGAGTACATCGCCAGCAAGATCAGCTCCAACATCCGCGAGCTCGAGGGCGCGCTCATCCGGGTCACGGCGTTCGCCAACCTCAACCGGCAGCCGGTGACGCTCGACCTCGCCGAGGTGGTGCTGCGCGACCTCATCCCCAGCGAGCAGCCGGCGCAGATCACCGTCTCGACGATCATGGGCGAGACGGCCAAGTACTTCGCCCTCACCATCGACGACCTGTGCAGCAGCTCGCGGTCACGCCAGCTCGTGCAGGCCCGCCAGATCGCCATGTACCTCTGCCGCGAGCTGACCGAGCTGTCGCTGCCGAAGATCGGGCAGCACTTCGGCGGCCGCGACCACACGACGGTGATGCACGCCGACCGCAAGATCCGCGAGCTGATGTCGGAGCGACGGGCGATCTACAACCAGGTCACCGAGCTGACCAACCGCATCAAGCACCAGTCCCGCTGAGTCCCGCCGAGTCCCACTGAGTCCCACTGAGTGTCGCCGACTCGTTCTCAACACCCCGCCCGCAGGGTGTCCACAGGCATATCGGACATCGCCCGGCCCCGGAGGTGCGCGAAGGCCGCGTTGTCCACTGCCTGTGGACAACTCTGTGGACCATGCACCGTGGATGATGCCGCGTGGTCGCCGCCCGGACCCCTCCCGGTCGTCCACACACCCTGTGGACGACCGGTGGACAACCGGCTCGATGCGGTGCGGCGGCGGGGCCGCTTCCGGGACGGCCTGGGGAGCGCCCGTCGCCGTCCCCAGCCGGGCCGAGTTGTCCACAGTGACGTCATCACGTCGTCCACAGCCCGGTATGCCGCGTGACCTGCGCCGACACCGGTTGTCCCCCGAGTGCACAGCCCCTATGACGACGACGAGATCCAGAGAAGATGGTGATTCGCCCCGAGCACGAGCCCAAGCCAGCCCTGTTCCGCCCTCGTCAACCCTGGTCCGACCAAGGCCTCTGACGAGGGCCCATCGGCCCGCCCCGACCGCCCATCCGCGAGGGTCTGTGGTGGCTGTCCTCGCCAGACACTAGGGTTCGGATTCCGACCGTCGGTCGGGCGGCGCCGCGACGTGCCGGCACGCTGTGGGTGAAGGGCAGGGCGAGACGTGAAGTTCAGGATCGAGCGCGATGTGCTCGCCGACGCGGTCACCTGGGTGGCGCGTGGGCTGCCTGCTCGCCCGCCGGTACCCGTCCTCGCCGGAGTGCGCATCGAGGCCGACGCCGAGGGCACCGTCACGCTCTCCGCCTTCGACTACGAGGTCTCGGCCAAGGTCACCGTCCCCGCGGAGGTCTCCGACCCGGGCGTGACGCTCGTGCTCGGCCGCCTGCTGGCCGACATCTCCCGCAACCTCCCCGCCCGCCCCATCGACGTCGTCGCTGAGGGCAACAAGGTGCTGGTGACCTGCGGGTCGTCCCGGTTCAGCCTGCTCGTCATGCCGGTCGAGGACTACCCGACCCTGCCCACGGCGCCCGAGGCCAGCGGCACCATCCAGGGCGACGTCTTCACCCAGGCCGTCGCTCAGGTAGCCATCGCGGCCGACCGGGGCGACACCCTCCCGATCCTCACCGGGGTCCGGATGGAGGTCGAGGGCGACAAGATCACCCTGCTCGCCACCGACCGCTACCGGCTGGCGATGCGCGAGCTCACCTGGAAGCCGGCGACCTCCGACATCGGGCACGTGGTCCTCATCGCGGCCCGCACCCTCTCCGACACCGCCAAGGCGCTGGGCGCCAGCGGTTCGGTCGACCTCGCCCTCGGCGGCCGCGCCGGCCAGGGTGGCCAGGGCGGCGACGGCCTCGTCGGCTTCGAGGCCGGCCAGCGCCGCACGACCACCCGCCTGCTGGACGGCGAGTACCCCAAGGTCACCTCGATCTTCCCGACCAGCGTCGACACCGAGTCGGTCATCGCCACGAGCGCCCTCGTCGAGGCGGTCCGGCGGGTGTCGCTCGTCGCCGAGCGCAACACCCCGGTGCGGCTGCGCTTCACCGACGGCCAGGTCGCCATCGAGGCCGGCACCGGTGACGACGCGCAGGCGTCGGAGGCGGTCGAAGCGACGCTGACCGGACCTGAGATCGAGATCGCCTTCAACCCGCACTTCCTCCTCGACGGCCTCGGCGCCCTCGGCACGCCCTACGCCAAGCTGTCGTTCACGCAGCCGAGCCGTCCTGCGGTGCTCACGGGGCAGGCGGAGGCCGACGGCGACACCGACGACAGCTACCGCTACGTCCTGATGCCCGTCCGGTTCGCCAGCTAAGGTCGTCCCGCAGCTCACAACCACCCGCTCGCGTTCCACCAGTGGTGCCCCCGGTCGTTCCGTCGAAAGGTCAGCCATGCAGCTCGGTCTCATCGGTCTCGGCAAGATGGGCGGCAACATGCGCGAGCGCCTGCGCCGTGCCGGCCACGAGGTCGTCGGCTACGACCGCGACCCCAAGGTCTCCGACGTGCGCACGCTCGCCGCGATGGTCAAGAAGCTCGAGGCGCCCCGCGTGGTGTGGGTGATGGTCCCGGCCGGGGCTCCGACCCGCGACACCATCGCCAAGCTGGCCGACCTGATGGACAAGGGCGACCTCATCATCGACGGCGGCAACAGCCGCTTCACCGACGACATCGAGCACGCCAAGATGCTCAAGCCCAAGGGCATCGGCTACGTCGACTGCGGCGTCTCGGGCGGCATCTGGGGGCTGGAGAACGGCTACGGCCTCATGTGCGGTGGCGAGAACAAGTGGGTCAAGCTGGCGATGCCCATCTTCGACGCGCTGCGGCCCGAGGGTCCGCGCGACGAGGGCTTCGTCCACGCCGGCGAGATCGGGGCCGGCCACTACACGAAGATGGTCCACAACGGCATCGAGTACGGCCTGATGGCCGCCTACGCCGAGGGCTACGAGCTGCTCCAGAAGAAGGACATCATCACCGACGTCCCCGGTGCGTTCAAGGCGTGGAGCCGCGGCACGGTCGTGCGCTCCTGGCTGCTCGACCTCGCCGTCGACGCGCTCGAGCAGAACCCGACGCTCGACAACGTCTCCGACTACACCGTCGACTCCGGCGAGGGGAAGTGGACCGTCGAGGAGGCCATCGCCAACGACGTGCCGATGCCCGTCATCTCGGCCTCGCTCTTCGCGCGGTTCGCCTCCCGCCAGAAGATCTCGCCCACCATGCAGATGGTCGCGGCGCTACGGGGACAGTTCGGCGGCCATCCCGTCATGTCGGTCGCCCAGGGCGAGGAGCTGCGCAACACCGTCGGCGTCGGCGACGCCGACCCGACCCTGGCGATCACGGTCGAGAAGAAGCGGGCCGGGGCCGCGAAGAAGGTCGCGACCCACGGCCGCCGGATCTCGAAGGCCGGACCGTCGTCGGGCACCGGCTCCACGTCGTAGCCGACTCCTCCGCGGCGGTTCGCCCAGTGCGGCGACCCGTCGCGGGGACCCCGACGAGGCCCCCATGCATGTCCGTCATCTGAACGTCGCCGACTTCCGCAGCTACGCCGGCGCCGACCTGGCGCTCGGACCCGGCGTGACGACGCTCGTCGGGCCCAACGGGCAGGGCAAGACCAACCTCGTCGAGGCGATCGGCTACCTCGCCACCTTGTCCAGCCACCGGGTCGCGACCGACCAGCCGCTGGTCCGCTTCGGGGCCGAGCGGGCGGTCATCCGCGGTGTTGTGGTCCGCGAGGGCCGGGAGAGCCTCATCGAGCTCGAGCTCAACCCCGGCCGCGCCAACCGCGCCCAGCTCAACCGCTCGCCCATGCCCCGCCCGCGCGAGGTGCTCGGCACGCTGCGCACCGTGCTCTTCGCCCCGGAGGACCTCGCCCTCGTCAAGGGCGACCCGGCCGGCCGCCGGGCATTCGTCGACGACCTGCTCGTGCAGCGCCAGCCGCGCTGGGCCGGGGTGCGGGCCGACTACGACAAGGTGCTGCGCCAGCGCAACGCCCTCCTGAAGTCCGCGGCGCCGGTGCTGCGCAAGGGCGCTCGTCGACCCAGCCGGTCGTCGTCGGCCGCTCCGGGGGAGCCCGTGGAGGACGCCCGCGCCTCCGCCCTGCACACCCTCGACGTCTGGGACGGGCAGCTCGCCCGGTTCGGCGCCCAGCTGCTGAGCGGGCGGCTGCGGTTGGTCGCCGACCTCGCCCCCCACCTCTCCGCTGCCTACACCGCGGTCAGCGCCGGGCAGTCCGACGCCGCCGTGACCTACCGGTCCAGCGTGCGCGAGCCGATGGCTGCCGCTATCGCCGCCGGCGAGCAGCCGACGGTCGAGGCGCTCGAGGCCGAGCTGCTCGCCACCTTCGCCGACGTGCGCAGCCAGGAGGTCGAGCGCGGCCTGACCCTCGTCGGTCCCCACCGTGACGACCTCGTGCTCAGTCTCGGGCCGCTGCCCGCGAAGGGGTACGCCAGCCACGGCGAGTCCTGGTCGTTCGCGCTGGGGCTCAAGCTCGCGGCATACCAGCTGCTGCGGGCCGAGCTGGGCGAGGATCCGGTGCTCGTGCTCGACGACGTCTTCGCCGAGCTCGACACCGGGCGGCGCGAGCGGCTCGCGGCCCTCGTCGGCGAGGGGGAGCAGGTGCTCATCACCGCTGCGGTGGGCGCCGACGTGCCGCAGGTGCTGCGCGACTCGGGCACGACGTATGCCGTGACGCTGGGGGCGGTGAGCCGTGTCGGAGACTGACGAGCCGGCGCCGGAGGGCGCGTCCGAGGAGGAGCCGGCGCCCACCCCGGAGGAGCAGGCCGCCGAGGCCGCTGCCCTCGCCCTGGCTCGGGCCCGGAAGGCCGCGGCCGACAAGGGGCTACGGCCCGGACTGCGCCCCCTGCGCCGTCGCCGGCGGGGCGACCAGCCCGTCGGCACCCCCAGCGGGAGCGCCCCCGACGGCCGCGACCCGTTGCTGCTCGGCGACCAGCTCGAGCGGCTCATGACCGACCGGGGCTGGCAGGTCGACGTCGCTGTGGGCTCGGTCATCGGTCGCTGGCCCCAGATCGTCGGCCCCGACGTCGCCGAGCACGTGCAGCCGGTCTCCTTCGCCGACGGCGTGCTGACGCTGCGGGCCGAGTCGACGGCCTGGGCGACCCAGATGCGACTGCTCACCTCGACGCTCCTGGGCCGGCTCGAGCAGGAGGTCGGGGCCGGCACGGTCACCGAGATCACCGTGACCGGGCCCAGCGCCCCCTCCTGGGCCAAGGGCCGGCGCCGGGCCCCCGGCCGCGGGCCCCGCGACACCTACGGCTGAGCGCCGCCGCCACAACCTCACCACCTCGCCCAGCGGGCTTCGTAGACTGGGGCCGATGAGCGCTGCCGCCCGCACCGAGCACCTCCTCGCCCCGGCCGCGCTGCAGGCCGCGGCGGCCGGGTCCGAGCCGCCCACTGTGCTCGACGTGCGCTGGCACCTGACCGACGCCCCTGGCGCAGGACACGAGCGCTACCGCACGGGTCACCTGCCCGGCGCCCGCTTCCTCGACCTCGAAACCGTGCTCACCCGGCATACCGGAGACCCGCGCGACGGCCGGCACCCCCTGCCCGACCCGGGCGACCTCGCCCGGGGGCTGGCCGCGCTGGGGGTCGGGGCGGGCAGTGACGTCGTCGTCTACGACGAGCCGGGCTCCTTCGCCGCGGAGCGGGCGTGGTGGGTGCTGCGCTGGGCGGGGGTGCGCGCCCGGGTGCTCGACGGCGGCCTCACCGCCTGGACCGACGCGGGTATGCCGCTCGAGGCCGGTGACGGTCCGGCTCCGCTCGACTCGTCCGAGACATCGACGCTGCCGGCGCTCACGACGGGGCACCGCCCCACCCTCGACATCGACGCGGCCGCGGAGCTCCCCGGGCGCGGGACGCTCGTCGACGTGCGGGCCGGTGAGCGCTTCCGGGGCGAGGTCGAGCCGCTCGACCCGCGGGCCGGTCACATCCCGGGGGCGGTCAACGCCCCGGTGGGGGCGCTCTTCGCGGCGGACGGCCGCCTCCCCGATGATGCGGAGCTCCGCTCCGGTCTGGCGCCGGCCCTCAACCCAGCCGGGGACCCGTCGCCGGGGTCGACGGACGCCGTCGCTCCCCTCGGGGTCTACTGCGGGTCCGGGGTGTCGGCCACCCGCACCCTCCTCGCGCTGGCGGTGCTCGACGTCGACGCCGCCCTCTTCCCCGGTTCCTGGTCGGCGTGGTCCAACGACCCCGACCGCCCGGCGGCCACCGGTCCGGCCAGTGCACATCCTGGGGACATCCCTGTGGACAACCCTGACGCCGCCGGCTCCCGCGCGGGAGACTGAAGGGCCCCGGAGGCCCCCCATCCACCCCAGGCACGACCAGGGACACCTGACGGGCACTTTCTGGCCCGGAAACCGCCCGTCACGGCCGTCCAGAGGCCACACCAGGGCTGCGCGACCTGTAGAATGAAACGTCAAACCGACGGTCAGCCGCTGTGGGTGTCTCTGCCCCGGCGGGCGGCCGTTCCTCATGAACAGGATGACCCGGCATCGTCGCGGGCCGCCGAAGGAGCCACGTGTCCGAGCAGACCCCCCCGAGCGTCCCGGACTCCGAGCAGGAAGCTGACCAGACCCCCACCGCCTCCACCGTCTCCCCGACCCCGCCGCCGACTCCGCCGCCGACTCCGCTGCCGACCCCGCCGCCGGCCACGTCAGCAACAGCAGCGGCGCCGGTCGAGGAGCACGAGTACGACGCCTCCCAGATCCAGGTCCTCGAGGGTCTGGACGCCGTGCGGAAGCGCCCGGGCATGTACATCGGGTCCACCGGCGAGCGCGGCCTGCACCACCTCGTGTGGGAGATCGTCGACAACTCGGTCGACGAGGCGCTGGCCGGCATCGCCGACCACATCGATGTGACCATCCTTCCCGACGGCGGTGTGCGGGTCGCCGACAACGGCCGCGGCATCCCCACCGGCAAGCGCGACGGCGAGGACGTCTCGGCCGTCGAGCTCGTCCTCACGCAGCTGCACGCCGGTGGCAAGTTCGGCGGGGGCGGCTACAAGGTCTCCGGAGGTCTGCACGGCGTCGGCTCCTCCGTCGTCAACGCGCTGTCCAAGCGGCTCGACGTCGAGGTGCGCCAGCGCGGCCACGTCTTCCGGATGTCGTTCCAGAACGGCGTGCCGATGGCCCCGCTCTCCCAGGACGAGCCCCTGGAGGACCCGACCAAGACCGGCACGACGGTGACGTTCTGGCCCAACGACCAGATCTTCGAGACCGTCGACTTCGACTTCGAGACCATCCGGGCCCGGTTCCAGCAGACCGCGTTCCTCAACAAGGGCCTGACCATCGCCCTGGTCGACGAGCGGGCCGACGCCAGCACCCCCGACCCCGACGACATCGACCTCGACAACATCCACGAGGGCACCGAGACCGTCGTCGAGAGCACCCCGACCACGGCCAAGGCCAAGAAGGTCTCCTACCGCTACGACAACGGCCTGGTCGACTACGTCAACCACCTCGTGGGCTCCAAGCGGGCCGAGCCGATCCACCCCGACATCATCTCGATCGAGGTCGAGGACACCGAGCGGGCGCTCTCCCTCGAGCTCGCGATGCAGTGGACCAACGCCTACTCCGAGTCGGTCCACACCTACGCCAACACCGTGAACACCCACGAGGGCGGCACCCACGAAGAGGGCTTCCGGGCCGCGATGACCAAGCTGGTCAACGACTTCGCGCGCAAGAACAACCAGATCAAGGAGAAGGACGAGAACCTCACCGGTGACGACGTCCGTGAGGGCCTCGTCGCCGTCATCTCGGTCAAGCTGGGCGAGCCGCAGTTCGAAGGCCAGACCAAGACCAAGCTCGGCAACTCCGAGGTCAAGGGCTTCGTCCAGCGGGCCATGACCGACGCGTTCGGGCACTGGCTCGAGGCCCACCCGCGCGAGGGCAAGGACATCGTCGGCAAGGCGCTCCAGGCCGCCATGGCGCGCATCGCCGCCCGCAAGGCCCGCGAGTCCACCCGCCGCAAGGGCCTGCTCGAGTCCGGTGGCCTGCCCGGCAAGCTCAAGGACTGCCAGAGCAAGGACCCCTCGATCTCCGAGGTCTTCATCGTCGAGGGCGACTCCGCCGGCGGCTCGGCCGTGCAGGGCCGCAACCCGCATACCCAGGCGATCCTCCCGATCCGCGGCAAGATCCTCAACGTCGAGAAGTCCCGCATCGACCGGATCCTCGCCAACAACGAGGTCCAGGCGCTCATCACGGCCTTCGGCACCGGCATCGGCGAGGACTTCAACCTCGCCAAGGCGAGGTACCACAAGATCGTCATCATGGCCGACGCCGACGTCGACGGCATGCACATCCGCACGCTGCTGCTGACACTGCTGTTCCGGTTCATGCGCCCGCTCATCGAGGCCGGCTACGTCTACCTCGCCCAGCCGCCGCTCTACCGGCTGAAATGGAGCACCGTCGACCACCAGTTCGCCTACTCCGACCGCGAGCGCGACGGCCTCATCGCCGAGGGCCGCGCCCGCGGCTGGCGGCTGCCGAAGGACAACCCGGTGCAGCGCTACAAGGGTCTCGGCGAGATGAACTACCACGAGCTCTGGGACACGACGATGGACCCCGACACCCGCACCCTGTTGCAGGTGACCCTCGCCGACGCCGCCGCGGCCGACGAGATCTTCTCCGTGCTCATGGGTGAGGACGTCGAGTCCCGCCGTGGGTTCATCCAGCGCAACGCGCGCGACGTGCGCTTCCTGGATATCTGAGCCCGTTGATGCGTATGCCTGTTGACCCCTGCCTGTTGTCGCCTGCCTGTGAGGACCTCCTGTGAGTGAGCAGCCGCCCATCGACGGACCGGACGAGCCCATCGAGGGCGAGATCGTCGGTGACGCCGACAGCCCCGAGCCCGAGCCCGCCGAGCCCATCGAGCCCATCGACGTGATCGTGGACCCGGAGGCGCCGGAGTTCATCACGGACCGGGTCGAGGCCGTCGACCTCAACACCGAGATGCAGAGGTCCTACATCGACTACGCGATGGCGGTCATCGTCAGCCGGGCCCTGCCCGACGTGCGCGACGGCCTGAAGCCGGTGCACCGCCGCGTCATCTACGCGATGTACGACGGGGGCTACCGGCCCGACCGCGGGTTCTACAAGTGCTCGCGGGTCGTCGGCGAGGTCATGAGCAACTACCACCCGCACGGCGACGGGGCGATCTACGACGCCCTCGTCCGCCTCGTGCAGGACTGGTCGCTGCGCTACCCGCTCGTCGACGGTCAGGGCAACTTCGGCTCGCGCGGCAACGACGGGGCCGCTGCGCCGCGGTACACCGAGTGCCGGATGGCGCAGCTGTCGCTGGAGATGGTCCGCGACATCGAGCAGAACACCGTGGACTTCCGAGAGAACTACGACGGGCGGTCCACCGAGCCCACCGTGCTGCCGGCGCGGTTCCCCAACCTCCTCGTCAACGGCTCCGCCGGCATCGCCGTCGGCATGGCCACCCAGATCCCGCCGCACAACCTGCGCGAGGTCGCCGAGGGCGCCCAGTGGTACCTCGAGCACCCCGAGGTCGGCCGCGAGGAGCTGCTCGAGGCCCTGCTCGGCATCATCAAGGGACCGGACTTCCCCACGGGCGCGTTGATCATGGGCCGCCAGGGGATCGAGGACGCATACCGCACCGGTCGTGGGTCCATCACGATGCGCTCGGTCGTCGAGGTCGAGGAGATCCAGGGCCGGCAGTGCCTCGTCGTCACCGAGCTGCCCTACCAGGTCAACCCGGACGCGCTGGCGCAGAAGATCGCCGACCTCGTGCGCGAGGGCCGGGTCAGCGGTATCGCAGACATCCGTGACGAGACCTCCGGGCGCACCGGCCAGCGGCTCGTCATCGTGCTGAAGCGCGAGGCTGTCGCCAAGGTCGTGCTCAACAACCTCTACAAGCACACCCAGCTGCAGACCAACTTCGGCGCCAACATGCTGGCCCTGGTCGACGAGGTGCCCCGCACCCTGCCGCTCGACGGGTTCATCCGGCACTGGGTCGACCACCAGATGGACGTCATCGAGCGGCGCACGACGTTCCGCCTCCAGCAGGCCGAGGACCGCATCCACATCCTGCGCGGCTACCTCAAGGCGCTCGACGCACTCGACGAGGTCATCGCCCTGATCCGGCGCTCCGACACGGTCGAGGTGGCCCGCGACGGCCTCATCCAGCTGCTCGAGATCGACGAGATCCAGGCCAACGCGATCCTCAACATGCAGCTGCGTCGCCTGGCGGCCCTCGAGCGGCAGAAGATCCTCGAGGACCACGACGAGCTGCAGCGCCTCATCGACGACCTCACCGACATCCTCAGCAAGCCGCAGCGGCAGCGCGACATCGTCTCCACCGAGCTGGCCGAGATCGTGGCCAAGTTCGGTGACGACCGGCGTACGCGCATCGAGCGCTTCGAGGGCGACATGACCAACGAGGACCTCATCCCCCAGGAGGACGTCGTCGTCACGATCACCCGCGGGGGCTACGCCAAGCGCACCCGGGTGGACCAGTACCGCTCGCAGCGCCGCGGTGGCAAGGGTGTGCGCGGGGCGCAGCTGCGCGGGGACGACATCGTCGAGCACTTCTTCACGACGACGACCCACCACTGGCTGCTGTTCTTCACCAACCTCGGCCGCGTCTACCGCGCCAAGGCCTACGAGCTGCCCGAGGGCAGCCGCGACGCCAAGGGGCAGCACGTCGCCAACCTCATGGCCTTCCAGCCGGGGGAGCAGATCGCCCAGGTGCTGGCCATCGAGAACTACGACATCTCCCCCTACCTCGTGCTCGCCACCCGCACGGGTCTCGTCAAGAAGACCCGGCTGGCGGAGTACGACTCCCCGCGCGCCGGCGGCCTCATCGCGGTCAACCTGCGCGACGGTGACGAGCTGGTCAGCGCCGGGCTCGCCTCGTCGATGGACGACCTCATCCTCGTCTCGCGGCGCGGGCAGTCGGTGCGCTTCCGGGCCAACGACGACGCGCTGCGGCCGATGGGCCGGGCCACCTCGGGCGTCACGGGCATGAAGTTCCGCGACGGCGACGACCTGCTGTCGATCTCGGTCGTCGAGCACGGCGACGACCCCGACCTCTTCGTCGTCTTCGAGAACGGCCTGGCCAAGCGCACGCCCGCCTCCGAGTACCCCGTCAAGGGGCGTGCAGGGCTCGGCGTACGCGTGGCGCAGGTGTCCGAGCGCGGCGGGGACCTCGTGGGGGCCCTGACCGTCGACGAGGACGACGAGGTCATGGTCGTCATGGAGAAGGGCAAGATCGTGCGCTCGCGGGTCGACGAGATCCGGCGTACCGGCCGCAACACCCAGGGCGTGCGCTTCGCGGCCCCCGACAAGGGCGACGCGATCGTCGCCGTGGCTCGTAACAACGAGCGTGCGGTCGAGGCGGCGCTGGAGGAGGCCTCCGAGGACGCTGACAGCGCGCTGGGCGAGGGCGGCGCGCCCGTCTCAGCCGAGCTCGTCGATTCGGCGGGTGCGGGGGGTGATGCCGTAGCGTTGACGCCAACCGACGACACGGTGGAGCCTGCGGATGGCTCGCCTGACGACGCAGACGGAGGCACGCAGTGAGCTCGACCGACCAGGCCGGCACCCCGGGGAGCGCCGTCGGCGGCGCGACCCGCCCGGGTGTGACGCTATCGGCGTCCTCGTCCACCGTCGCCTCCTCGGCCTCGGCACCGACGGCGCCCACTCCGACGGCGGGGTCGTCGAGCTCGTCGGGCTCCGCGCCGGCGGTGTCGACGCAGACCGCGCCGACGCAGACCGCTCCGGTCGGGCCGCGCGGCCCGCAGACCCGCAGCCAGGCTGCTGGGCGCCCCCAGCAGCGGTCCGGCCAGCCTCGCCAGCAGAGCCGCGGCGGTCAGCCGCAGCGTCCGGGCCAGCGCCGCGCGACGACCCGCCGGGTCAAGCTCGCCGTCGCTCGCGTCGACCCGTGGTCGGTGATGAAGCTCGCCTTCCTTCTGGCGGTCGCGGCCGGCATCGCCGGGGTCGTGCTCACGGGCGTGCTGTGGCTGATCCTCTCGGGCATGGGGGTCTTCTCGGACGTCGATGGCTTGGTCCGCCAGATCCAGCCGTCGACGACGACGCCGTTCAGCCTCATGAGCTACATCGGCTTCGGCCGGGTCATCTCCCTGGCCATCGTGCTCGGGGTCATCGACATCATCCTCATGACGGCGCTCGCGACCCTCGCGGCGTTCCTCTACAACATCTGCTCGGCCCTCGTCGGAGGCCTGCAGCTGACCCTCACCGACGACTGAGTCCTGCGCCTGCGGAACCGTTTTGGTCGGTCCGCAGGCGGTGAGATAGCCTGTCGCGGCACAGTTGGGGCCTATAGCTCAGACGGTTAGAGCGCTTCCCTGATAAGGAAGAGGCCGGAGGTTCAAGTCCTCCTAGGCCCACCCAGCACGCCTGTATGCCGCTTGCCCCCCGAGGTTGGCTTTCCCAGCCCGACGTGCTTACCTGAAGGTTGAGAGTCCAGGAGGGCACCGTGTTCAAGAAGCTGTTCGTCGTGGCCGTGGCCGCGCTTGGCGCCGTGGCGATCCAGAAGAAGGTCCGCGACCAGCGCGCCGAGCAGGAGTTGTGGGCCGAGGCGACCGACGACGTGCGGTCCGACCGTCCCCGGCCGGCAGGTCGCTAGGAGTCCGACCGTCCTGGATCGACGCCGATCCACCCAGGGGCCATGGCGCAATTGGTAGCGCACCTGCTTTGCAAGCAGGGGGTTAGGGGTTCGAGTCCCCTTGGCTCCACCAGGTAGTTGAGCCCATAACCAGTCGCGTGGGTTTGGTCAGACGACCACGCTGGATACCGCAAAGTCGGCCACCGGCATGGGCGCGTGCAGGTGCCACGTGATTGATATGGGCCGCTCGCCTCGGTGCTCCACGTAGTCTGCCGCTCCGAGAAAAAGGTACGGCGCCCCGGTCCCGAAGGACGAGACCTTTTGGGGCCTGGTGAAGAGCAGGACATGGGTTCCATTGGCGCGGTGGTTGAGGTAGCGCTGCCCGGTCGTCGAGGCGACCGACGTCACCGACTGAGACTCCCAGTGAAACAGGTCGGGGCTGATCGCGTAGTCCTGGTACATCGTCGTCGGCGAGTAGTCGGCCTCGGACTTGTGCAGGGTGATGAGGAACGCGTCTGCGTTCGCCGCTGGAGCGAACAGCACTCCCTCGCGGAAGCTGTTCGGTTTCCGTCCGTCGATCGACACGTAGTCCAGCGCGGCCACGATCTCCTCGCGCGTGTAACGGGCGTGGACGCGCAGTGGGCGCATGCCAAGTTCTCCACCAAGGCGAGTCGCCACCCGGTCCGCACCTTCGAGGCCCAGGGCAATGACGGATCCCAGATCCTCGCGAAGAGCGGGCTCTTCATGAAGCGCCTCCAGCGCGGCAGCGTAGGACTCGAAACCTCCGCCGTCTGGCCACAGGGAGAAGATGAGCATGCGGGCATACGCCTGCCGGACCGGGTCGTTGTCGTCGTAGCCGGGAGTGTCATCGGACAGCCAGCCCACGTACGCCTCGGCACGGTCCCGGTCGTCGACATGGGCGAAGGCGCGAACTCGCTTCGCTAGAGCGACTTCACGTGGCCCCGCTTGGGCGACCTGCAGACCGGCTTCCCGGCGGAGGCGAGCCCAGGAACGATCCCCGCGAACCACGTCGGCTAGCTCCACTCCGGACTGATCGAGAAACGTTGCCAGGTCGTTGGTCGGATGAGCACGGAGCTCCGCGGTGATGTTCGGCCAGCGCTTGGTGACCTGGTTCTTGATGTTGTCGAGGACGAGCTCCTGGCTCTGGCGGTCGAGGATGATCTGTGTCCCCGCAGGGAGGAAGGGGAACCCTTGTTCGATGTCACGTTCGAGCCCAGCCCGGGTACTCCCCGTCATCGCCCGGAAACGCTGGTCAAAGCGGAACTCCTTGCGGTGATGTCCGACAAAGTCCAGTGCGGTGAGTACCGCCTTGTCGCTGGCACGCCGAAGTCCTCGTCCCAGCTGCTGGAGGAAGACGGTGGAGCTTTCCGTCGGACGGAGAAACAGCACCGTGTTGATGGCCGGGACGTCGACACCCTCGTTGAACACGTCCACGGTGAACACGACCTGTACTCGCCCATCGCGCAGGTCCTGCACCGCGGCATCCCGGTCGCCCGTCGTCGTCGTACCGAGAACCGTGGCTGCCCTGATACCTGCGTCGTTAAAGACGCGCGTCATGTAGAGGGCGTGGTCACGTGAGACGCAGAACCCCAAGGCCTTCATTGCGGTCAGATCGGCGACCTTGTCCCGCACGGCCTTGAGGACAATGCGGGCCCGTGCGTCGTTGCCAGTGAAGAGCGTGGACAACTCGCCTGTGTCGTAGGCGCCGGCCTTCCAGTCCACCCGCGTCATGTCCATGCCGTCGGCAATCGCGAAGTAGTGGAACGGAGTTAGCAAGTCGGCCTTGAGCGCATCCCACAGTCGCAGCTCGGCCGCCGTGCGGCCACCGAAGAATGACCGCACGTCGAGGCCGTCGCCGCGCTCCGGTGTCGCGGTGAGGCCGAGGAGCTCACGCGGGTTGAAGTGATCGAGGATTCGCCGGTACGTCCTTGCCTCTGCGTGGTGAAACTCATCGACAACGACGACCCGATACGTTCCCGGCTGGATGCTCGCGATGCCGTACGCCGACAGAGACTGCACCGAGGCGAAAACGTGCTCCCAGCGCTCCGGACGCCGGCCGTCCACATAGAGCTCCCCGAAGTTCGCATCGCCGAGGACCTCGCGATAGGTCCGCAAGGACTGCTGCAGGATCTCCCGGCGGTGGGCAACGAAGAGGAGACTGGGGCGCGCCGGGGCTTCAGCCGCGAGGCGTCGGTAGTCGAGGGCGGCGACTACGGTCTTGCCCGTTCCAGTCGCCGCCACCAGCAGATTCCGATGCCGGCCGTGAACCACGCGCTCGACCTCGAGTTGGTCGAGCATCTCCTGCTGATACGGGTAGGGGCGCACTTCGAGACCCGAGAGGGTCAGCGTCACCCGGTCGCTGATGTGCTTGCCAGCCGCTTCGGCGAGGGCGTCATCCAGCCGGTCGCGGTCCGCTCCAGGGTCGTACATCTCGAACGTCGAGTCGTTCCAGTAGCTGTCGAACGTGGCCAGGAACTTCTGCAGCAGGGGAGGCGTCGACACCGATGAGAGTCGAACGTTCCACTCGACGCCGTCGAGCATCGCGGCCCGGGACAGGTTACTCGACCCGACGTATGCCGTGTCGAAGCCAGTCCGACGTCGGAAGAGCCACGCCTTCGCGTGCAGCCGGGTTCGCTGCGCGTCGTACTGGACTTTGACCTGTGCACCTAACTCGTTGACCAGGCGATCCAGGGCGGGGCGTTCAGTGGCGCCCATGTACGTCGTCGTGATGACCCGTACTGGAATGCCCCTGTCTCGCAACGCAATCAGCTTGTCGTCGAAGAGCCGCAGTCCATACCACTTGACGAACGCCATGATGACGTCGACGCGGTCTGCACTGGCCAATTCCGCACGGATCTCGTGACCGACTCCTGGCTCGCCCGGAGCATTGGTCAACAGCGCGGCCTCCGACAGAGGTGTCGCCGGACGCTCCCGGAGCGGGCGGACCACGGCACCAGGCGACGGCGGCACCGCGACGGCCAGGAGCTGTCGCGCACCAGCGATCGAATCCTCGGCCGCGCCGAGAGCGTCGATGACGTGGTTGACCAACGCCAGCCGCTTGACCGCATCCTTCTCTTGGCGCAGAGCGCGCAGGGTGACGTCCCGTACATGTCGCGCCAGGACGTCCGGCTCATCCGCCTCGTCGATCGCTCCGTCACGCAGATCGTGGATGGAGTCGCCGGCCAGACGTCGCTGGAGCGCGCGCGTGATGAGGCTTTCGTAGAGCCCCTCGAGGAGGCTGTCGTTCCCGGCAGTCACGCGCATCAGCTTGCCAGGACGCAACACCAAAAGCCGGCTAACGATGGCGACAGGCCATGATCACTGCTCAGCGAGACGTCGGCTCATCAGGAGAGCGTCTCGGGCGCGCCGGGGTCCGGGGATGTCCCTGAGCTGGCGGCTCAGCTCGTCCAGACCGGCCCGTGCACGGCCCCCCAGAGGCAGCAACCGTCGCACCGACTCACGGATTGCCGCCGGTTCTGCCGAGTTGGGGTCTAGCGCCTCGCCGAAGCCGGAGTCCTCGATCGCTGCGGCGGCCGCGAACTGGTCCGTCGACAGGGGGAGCACCAGCATCGGGACGCCGGCCGTCAGGGCTTCGGTCACGCTGTTGTTGCCCCCGTGGGTCACCGTCGCCGCCGAGTCCTGCAGCAGCCGCACCTGAGGCAGCACCCGTCGCACCAGCCACGAGCCCGGCAGGGGTCCGAGGTCGCTGAGGTCGCCCGACCCGCTGGCCAGCGCCACGCGTACCGGTAGCTCGCGCAGACCCTCCGCCACCCGGGCGAGCACGTCGCTGCGCACCGACAGGAAGCTGCCGAGGCTGACGTAGACCACCGGCTCCGCGCTCGCTGCGAGCCACGCCTCGACCTCGGCGTCGGGCGCCTCCGTGCGCACCGCGGAGCCGAGGAAGGTATGCCGCGGGAGCAGCCGAGTGCGCTCGGGCGGGTGCAGCTCCTCCGGGTAGTTGAGCAGGAGCACGTCGCCCGTCTCGGCGAAGGCGTCGTCACTGGCCGGGGCCGACGGGTCGAGGATGCCCATCGTCTCGTTCCAGCGGGCGGTGAACGCGTCGCGCACCTCGCACGCACCGGGCGTGCAGGAGCGCCAGGGCCGCCGGATCGGGGTGCAGGGCGCGCGGCCAGACCGGCGGGTAGCCGTACACCTCCGACCCCACGGTCAGGGCGGTCGGGTGGCCGAGGACGACGTCACCGTGCCGGACCCCGGATGCGGTGAGCGCCAGCCGGGCACTGAAGGCGAGATGGTCGACGACGACCTGGTCGGGGCGCACCCGGTCGACCACGGCCGACACCTCCGTCGCCACCCGCAGCGGGTCCCACAGCAGGTCGTCGCCGCGCGCCTCCGCCTGGAACGTCAGGGTCTCGACGGCGCCGCGGCGGGTCGCCGCGAAGAACCCCCTCAGGGCGTCGTCCTCGCCGGTCGGCTGGTCCTCGGCGCGGATGACCCCGGGGTTCGACCCGCGGCCGAGCTGCAGGTGCGCCCGCTCGAAGCCGAACCCCCGCACGATGTCGTCGGTGGCCGGACCAGTGGCGACGACCACGCGCTCGCCGGCCGCCTGCCACGCCGTCGCCAGCGTGGCGAGCGGGTAGAGGTGGGAGGCGTAGTCGGGACTGATGACCAGCAGCGTCATGCGCCGCGCCGGGTGCTCATCGCCCGACCCTAGGGCCGGGCGAGGGACGACGAGGCGACGTGGGGGCCGGGCCGGGTGCTGGGGTAGAGACCCGCGTAGATCCCGGTGAGGGCGCCGGCCATGGTCTGGATGCTGAACCGCTCGCGAACCAGCCGTTCGGCGGCCGCGGCGTTCACCGGCGCGTCCGGGCCCGACGCCAGGTCGAGGGCGCTGACGACGGCGTAGGACAGGGCGGTCGCCGACCGGGTGTCCGCGAGGATGCCGGTGATCCCGTCGTCGACGTAGGTGGCCGGGCCGCCCTCCCACGGTGCCACTACGACCAGGCCCGTCGCCATAGCCTCGAGGATGGCGATGCCGAACTCCTCCTTGACGCTGGCGGAGACGTAGATCCCGCCGGGCGCACTGGCGTCCGGCCGGCCGTGCCGGACCGCGGCCAGCCAGACCGCCACGGTGGCGTTGGGTCGGTGGCCGGCCAGCAGCAGCCCGCGGCCCGGTCCCTCGTTCCGGGGCACCAGATCGTCGATCCGTGCCAGCTGGCCCCGTTCGTCGGCGTTGGGGTCATCGAGGTCGCCGCCGACGATGAGCAGGTTGGCGCGGTCCCGCAGTCCGGGGCTGCCCGCCCAGGCCTCCACGAGCGTCGCCATGCCCTTGACCGGGTGGAGCCGTCCGACGCTGACGACGAGGGGAAGCCCGCGCCGCTCGGGCGGCAGTGACCCCAGCAGCGCGTCGAGCTCCGCGAGCGCCGCCCGCGTCTCGCGCGACGCATACCCGCCGCTCGTCACGGCGACGAGCTCGGCAGCGGCTCGGTCCAGCGGGAGCGGGTCGATCCCCTCCGGCACGGTGCTGACCCGGCCCGGCTGGGCGATCTCCTCCGCCGCAAGGTCGAGACCGAGAAGGTCCCGCAGGCTGGCCTCCAGCGCCGGTCGCGGGAAGACGACGAGCCGGGCGGCCTGGCGCTGCAGCTCCTGGAGCAGGCGGACGCGGAAGACGAGGTGCTCGACCTCGTCGACGCGGCCGATGTCGGCGCGGCTCAGGCGGCCGTCCGCTTCCCGCGCCGCCACGGAGGCATGAGGGTCGGGGGCCAGGGTGAGCACGACCGGTATGCCGAGGTCACGCGCGGCTTCGGCACCGGCCCACGACCCGACGTCGGCCATGCGCAGGTGGAGCACGTCGACGTGGGTCTGCGAGAGGATCCGGCGCACGGCCCGGCGGGTGGCGACCCGCAGCGGCCACGACTCGGCCGCGGAGACCGGCGGGTCCCAGAAGGGCACCGGCCGGTAGTGGTGTCCCGGGCCGGCGAGAGTCGATGGGCCCATGTCGTCGCCGGCCCGGCCCCGGGAGATGGTCACCACCCGTGTGACGTCGCCGGGGTCGGCGAGCAGCGCGTCCCCGAGGTGCACGAGAAGCGTCGCGATCCCGCCCGTGTCGCCCTGGCCCGCCCGCATCAGGCTCCCGTCGATGTCGGCGTGCAGGAAGAGCTGGCCCACGGTGAGCCCCTCGCCCGGCCCACGGGTGGCCGGTGGCGCTCCCCGGTGGTCGAGATCGGCGCGGGCGAGCCGGGCGACGCCGGCGAGCGCTCCCCCGCCGGCGGAGATCGCGTCGAAGAGGTCGGTCAGCTCCTGGTCCCCGGGGTTCCCGCTGTCCCCCAGAGCCGCCAGCGCCGCGGCCCGCACGGAGGGCGCCTCACGGTCGTCGGCGGCCAGAGCCAGGAGTATGCGGGTGGTCGGGTCCTCCGGTACGAGGCCGAGCGTCTCGACCAGCCTCGCCCGCGGCCCGTCCGGCGTGGTCCCGGCCAATGCGGGCACGAGGGCTTCTCGGACGGCTGTCGGTGCCTCTCCCGCGAACGTCTCCAGGGTGGCCTGGGCGAGGGTGCCCGCGAAGCCGCCCTCGATGACGAGGGCGATGAGGCCGGAGAGCGACTCCGTCACGAGCGGACCGGTGCCGAGGGTCCATGCGGCGTGGTCGCGCAGGAAGGACGGGCCGCTCGACAGCAGGTGCGCCAGGCGCCGTCCGGAGTCCGCCCCGTGGGAAGTCCCCAGAGCGTGCACCGCAGCGATCATGGCCAGCTCGTCCGAGCCGCCCAGGGCTCGGTCGAGCACCGCGACGGCATCCTCGGCGCCGACGGGGCCGGGCCCAGCGCCGGGAAGGAGCGCTCCGAGGGCGGTGATGGCCTGCACCAGCGTGGGTGGCCGTCCGACCCGGGTCGGATCCTCGTTGGTCATCGCCCGCACGTGATGGCCCTCCTTCCGTCGTGACCGGAGGTGGCCCCGGTGCCCGGGATGCCCGGTGTGGTGGTTGTCGTCCTTGCTCTGGTATTCGGTCCGGACAACGTCCCCGGATGCGCCAGAAGTCCCGGGCTCGCGACGTGGACGGCCCGGCTGGCCCTGCGGAATCCCCGTCGGAGGCGCACACTGTCCGGGCACCGCGGGCGTTGCCCTTCTGACCGTCCATGCGACCCGCGGGCAGTACTCGGGCCAACGTCATTCACGGACATCGGAGCGCACATGCGTCGTACGGCCACCGCACTCGCGGCAACCCTCCTCCTCGCCGGCGTGGGAGTGGGTGTCGCCGGTCCCGCGGCGGCGAAGAGCTCCCCGCCGACGGCCAACGGACACTCCGTCAAGACGTCGCCCTACGTGGCGTTGGGCGACAGCTACTCGTCGGCGGCCGGGGTCAACCCCCTCATCCCGACCGCACCGCCCACCTGCAGCCGCTCCACGCTGAACTTCGCCCACGACATCGCGGCGGTGACCATGCCGGCCGCGTTCACCGACGTCACCTGCAGCGGCGCCAAGACGTCGGACTACTTCACGTCCCAGGCTCCGGGCGTCGCCCCCCAGCTCGACGCGGTCACCAAGGACACCCGCCTCGTGACGATGACCATCGGGGGCAACGACGAGGGCGTCTTCTCGAACTCGTTCTTCGGCTGCGCGGCGATCTCGCGCACCGACATCCTCGGCAGCCCGTGCGAGACGAAGTACGGCACGACGTTCACCGACCTCATCACGACCCAGACCTACCCCCACCTCGTCACGGCGCTGCAGGCGGTCAAGGCGATGGCCCCGGCCGCCACGGTGGTCATCGTCGGCTACCCCGAGATCCTGCCCGCCACGGGGAGCCTGGCGTGCTACCCCTCGATGCCGATCTCCATGGGCGACGTGCCCTGGCTGCACCACCAGCAGGACGTGCTCAACGACGCGGTCCGCCGCGCCGCCGCCGCGACCGGGTCGCGCTTCATCGACATGGCGCCCAGCTCCACCGGCCACGACGCCTGCCAGCCGGTCGGCACCCGGTGGATCGAGCCGGCCGTGGCTCCCATCAACGCGTACCCGGTGCACCCCAACGCCACCGGTGAGGCGGCGATGGCGACGCAGACGCTGCGGCAGCTGGGTCTCTGACCCTCGCCGGTATGCCGCGGCCGGGCCCCCGCCCACGCCGCGGCATACCGGCGCGTCGGGGGCCGTCCAGAGGTGAGGTGCACAATGGCCGCCCATGAAGGCCGTCGTCGTCCACTCCGCCCGTGACCTGCGCGTCGAGGAGCGCCCCGCCCCCGAGCCGGGTGAGGGCGAGGTGCGGCTGCGGATGACCCACGGCGGCATCTGCGGGTCGGACCTGCACTACTACCTCGACGGCCGCGTCGGGAACTTCGTCCTGCGCGAGCCGCTGGTCCTCGGGCACGAGGTCGTCGGGACCGTGGACCACGACCCGAGCGGCGCCCACGCCCCCGGTACCCCGGTCGCCATCCACCCGGCGACGGCCGACCACACCTGCCCCGAGTGCCGGGCCGGCCACCCCAACACCTGCCGCAACGCCCGCTACCTCGGCTCCGCCGCGAGCGACCCGCAGACCCAGGGCGGGTTCGCCGAGCAGGTCGTGGTCCGCCTCGACCAGCTCCGGCCGCTGCCGGAGGGCCTCGACCTCGGCCGGGCCGTGCTCGCCGAGCCGCTCGGGGTGGCCCTGCACGCGCTCAACCAGGCCGGTGACGTGCGCGGCAAGACGGTGCTGGTCTCCGGGTCCGGGCCCATCGGTGTGCTCGTCGTCGCCGCGGCCGCCGCCCGGGGCGCCGCCGAGGTCACGGCCACCGACCTGCAGGACCATCCGCTCGAGATCGCCCGCCGGGTGGGGGCGACCGCCACCATCCGGGTCGACCAGCAGGCCGTCCCGGAGCTCACCTACGACATCGCGATCGAGGCGTCGGGCTCCCCGCGGGGTCTCAGCGCCGCGATCGCATCGGTCGTCCGCGGCGGCACGGTGGTGCAGGTGGGCAGCCTGCCGAGCGGCGACCTCTCGGTGGCGCTCGCGGCCCTCGTCGCCCGCGAGATCACCCTGCGGGGCGCCTTCCGCTTCGCCGACGAGATCGACGAGGCGCTGCACCTGCTCGCCACCGACGACCGCTTCGGGCACGTGGTCACGCACACCTTCCCGCTCGCCGACGTCGCCCGGGCGATGGACGTCGCCCACGACGCCGGCGTCTCCTCGAAGGTCGTGCTCGAGCTCGGCTGACCCGGTCAGGAGAGGGCGGCGGCCACGCGCGCGGCGGTCTCGCGCAGGCCCGCCAGCATGGCCAGCAGGTCGGGCTCCGGCGTCAGGAACGTGATCGTCGAGATGCTCACGCCCGCGATCCCGTTGTCGCCCAGACGGATCGGCACGGCCATGCACCGCACGTTGACCTCGTTCTCCTCCCGGTCCAGGGCGTAGCCGGCGTCGCGGATCGCGGCCAGCTCGGCCAGCAGCGCGTCCACGTCGGTATGCGTCAACGGCGTCCGCGCGGGCATCCCGCGGGCGAGGAGGGTCGCCACGACCCGCGCCTCGGGCAGCGTCGAGAGCATGACCTTGCCGACCGCCGTCGAGTGCGCCGGCATCCGCGCCCCGACCCGCGAGCGCATGATGAACGCCTCCGGCGCGCTGGCCTTGTGCGTGTAGAGGACCTCGCCGTCGGCCAGCACCGCCACGTGCACGGTCTGGTTGGTCGCCGCGGCGAGGGCGTGGATCGCGCTCTCGACGCCGTCGCCCCACTCGGCGTCGGCGTGGCCCAGGGCCCGGGCCCGTGGCCCGAGCTCGTAGAAGCCGCCCTCGCGCTGCACGGCCCAGCCGGAGTCGGCGAGCACCCCGAGCAGGCGGTGCACCGTGGGCTTGGTCAGGCCCGTGCGCTCGGTGAGCTCACCCAGCCGCTGCGGGCGCTCGGCCGCGCCGAGGGCCTCCAGCAGCCCGAGCAGCTTGTGTCCGGACGCGGCTCCCGTCTCGGCCACGGTCCTCCCGTCCTCACTGGTCGACCACACGTCGTCAGGCGCCGTCCCGACCCCAGGGGTCGGTGGCGGTTGCGCAACGACCGGATCGGTCCTAAGGTTCCGCCGATTTCATCTGACTGAACGCCGTTCCGTCAAATGGAACGCCCGTTCCCGTCAGACGAGATGCGACCGCTCGAGGAGGCACCGTGCCCCGCATCGTGCACCTCGGCCTCGGCAGCTTCCACCGGGCGCACCAAGCCGTCTACACGCAGGACGCGAACCGGCATACCCAGTACGGCGCCGGCGACTGGCGCATCACCGGCGTGAGCTTCCGCAACCGCGACCTCGTCGCCGCCCTGCGGGCCCAGCACGGCCGTTACACCGTGCTCGAGGTCGGCCCGGGCGCCGCCGCCCCGCGCACCATCGACGTCATCGACGAGACCCTCGTCGTCGCCGACCAGCCCGAGGCCGTCGTCGCCGCCATCGCCGACCCGGGCACCACCACCGTCACCCTCACGGTCACCGAGAAGGGGTATGCGTTCCGCCCCGGCAGCCACGACCTCGACACCGCGGACCCCGCCGTCCGCCGGGACGCCACCCTGGCCGCACCGCCCACGACGACGCTCGGCCTGCTGGCCGCCGGTCTGCTGCGGCGCGCCGAGCACGGCACGCCCATCGACCTCGTCAGCTGCGACAACGTCGGCCACAACGGCGCCGCGCTGCGCACCGTGCTCGAGCAGTATGCGTCGCTCCTGCCGGCGGCGCAGGGGGCTGCGGTCGCGGCGGTCCTGGCCGCCGCGGGAACGCCCGACACCATGGTCGACCGCATCGTCCCGAGGACGACCGACGCCACCCGGCAGGCCGTGGCCCGCGCCGGCCTCACCGACGCCGTGCCCGTGCCTGCCGAGCCGTTCTCCATGTGGGTGCTCGCCGCCCACGGATTCACCGCCCCCCGCCCGGCCTGGGAGCGCGCCGGCGCGGTGCTCAGCGACCAGGTCGGCGCCTACGAGCTGGTCAAGCTGCGCCTGCTCAACGCGCCCAACTCCATGCTCGCCTACCTCGGGCTGCTCACGGGTCGGGCCGAGATCGCCGACGCTGCAGCGGATCCCGCGATCCGGGCCCTGGCCGACCGAGGACTCGGCGACGAGATGCAGCCGACCATCGCGCTCCCCGCGGGCTTCGACCCCGCCGCCTACCGCGCCGAGGTGTTCGAGCGGTTCCTCAACCATGAGCTGCGGCACACCACGCAGCAGGTGGGGTCGGACGGGTCCCTCAAGCTGACCCAACGGGTCCCCGCTGCGGTCGCCTGGCACACGAGCCGAGGCCGAACGCCGGAGCACCTCGCCCTGCTCGTCGCCGCGTGGCTGCGGGTCACCGCCGACGCCGACGTGGTCGGCATCCCGGCCGCCGACCTCCCCCACGAGCCGGTGCGTGACCGGGTCCGGGTCCTGGCCCGGACCGCCCCTACCGCGCCGGCCCTCGCCCGGGCCGCCCTCGTCGACGACGCCCTGCTCGGCCACGGCCTCACCGCCGAGACCGCCTTCGTCGACCGGGCAGGCGAGCTGCTCGACGACCTGCGCCGGCACCCGGCCGCCGCGGTCATCTCGTCCCTCGCCACGCATACCACCGCTCGCTCCACCTGACCCACCCCCCCACCCAGCCGACACGACGACGTGAAGGAGTGACCATGGACCAAGGAACCATCCGCCGGTTGTCCGATGAGGCAACCACGGTCCTGCTCAACAAGGACGGCACCTCATCCAGCAACCGCGGTGGCTGGATGATGATCGCGACGATCCTCATCGAGGCCTGGGATCTCTACGCGATCTCCTTCGTCCTCATCTTCATCAAGGCCGAGTACAACCCCTCCGCCGTCCAGCTGGGCCTCGCCACGGCGGCCGTCCAGGGTGGTGCGCTCGTCGGCGCCCTGCTCGGTGGCTACGTCGCCGACCGGCTCGGCCGCAAACGCGTGTTCATCCTGACGATGGTGCTGTTCATCATCCTGGCCATCGTCCAGGGGTTCTCCCAGAACATCGTCGACCTCATCATCATCCGGTTCCTCATCGGCATCCCGCTGGGCAGCGACATCTCCAACGGCTACGCCTACATCATGGAGTCGATGCCCAAGGGCAAGCGCGAGATCATGGGCAGCCGCTGGCAGTTCATGTTCGGCCTGGGTGAGGTCTTCTCGATCGTCGTCATCACGATCATGTACATGTCCGGCATGGACCACAGCATCCTGTGGCGCGTGGCCCTGGCGCTCGGCGCGATCCCGGCCTTCATCCTCCTGCTGGCCCGGCTCGACCTGCCCGAGACGCCGCAGTCGCTCATCCAGCGCGGCCACTTCATCAAGGCCAAGGCCGTGTCGCAGACCCTCTTCAACGACCCGCTGGACATGCTGCCCAACGAGGACGTCACCATGGAGAAGCCCAAGGTGGGCGACTTCCTCAAGGTCATCTGGGCCGACCCGATCAAGAAGCGGGCCACCATCTTCGGCTGGATCTCCAACGCCTGTCAGGGCGCCGAGTTCACCGCGTTCGGCTTCTACCTCCCGGTCATCCTCGTCTCCGCCGGCGTCGGTGTGACGGGCAGCGTCAACAACACCAACATCACCGGCACCAACCTCGTCACCGCCGGGATCTACGTCCTGGCGACGATCTCGGGCTTCGTCGCCCCGCTGATGCTCCCGCGCATCGGCCACCGCGGCGTCGCGATGTGGGGCTTCGGCCTGGCCTTCCTCGGTCTCGTCATCGGCGCGTACGCGCTGGGGGCCGACGTCAAGTGGCTCATCGTCATCGGCGCCTGCGTCCTCATGTGGGGCCACTACTGGGACGCCTCGAACGGCATGACCATCATCTCGATGGTGGCGCCCCCCCGGTTCAAGGCCACCGCCTCCGGGTTCGGCTACACCTTCGTCAAGGCCGCGTCGTTCTTCGGGGCGTTCGTGTTCCCGATCATGACCGACTCCTGGGGCAAGGTCTGGGCGACCCTCGCCGTCGCGATCCTCTCCCTCACCGGGTTCCTCGCCGCGAAGTTCATCCTCCCGGAGATGTACGGCTACGTGGAGCAGGAGGAGGCTCAGGTGCAGCAGGCGGCCGCGCAGTACGACTCATGACCACGGGCCTCACCACACGCGGCTCCCGCTCGATCACCGACGTCGACGTCGTCGTCTGCTCCCCGGGGCGCAACTATGTGACGGTGCGCCTCGGGACGGCCGACGGGCTCGTCGGCTGGGGTGACGCCACCCTCAACGGGCGCGAGCTCGCGGTCGCGTCCTACCTGCGCGACCACCTCGCCCCGCTCCTGCTCGGCAAGGACGCGTCGCGGATCGGCGACCTGTGGCAGTACCTCTACCGCGGCCCCTACTGGCGTCGCGGGCCGGTCACCATGGCGTCGATCTCCGCGGTGGACCAGGCCCTCTGGGACATCCAGGGCAAGGCCGCCGGTATGCCGGTGTTCCAGCTCCTGGGGGGCCGCGCCCGCGAGCGGCTCATGACCTACCCGCACGCCAGCGGGCACTCGGTCGAGGACGCCGTCGCCTCCATCGCCGGCAAGCTCGAGGAGGGGTATGCGGCGGTACGGGTGCAGGCGTCCGTGCCGGGACTGCCGTCGACCTACGGGATCCACGTGGGGGATGACCAGGGACACGGGTACGAGCCAGCGCACACCGACCTGCCCGACGAGGAGGCCTGGAACACCCCGCTCTACCTCGACTTCGTGCCGAAGCTCATGCGCACGGTGCGCGAGGAGCTGGGCTACGGCTTCAACCTCCTGCACGACGGCCATCACCGCCTCAGCCCCACCGAGGCGGCGTGGCTGGGCAAGGAGCTCGAGCCGCAGAGGATGTACTGGCTCGAGGACGTCACGCCGGCCGAGGACCAGAGCGCGTTCGCCGGCATCAAGGCGCACACGACCACCCCGCTCGCCGTCGGTGAGGTGTTCAACTCCATCTGGGACTGCCAGGAGCTCATCACCCACCGGTGGATCGACTACATCCGGTGTGCCACCACGCATACGGGCGGCATCACCCACATGAAGCGGATCCTCGACCTGGCCGACCTCTACGGCGTGCGTTCCGGGTGTCACGGGCCCAGCGACGTCTCGCCGATCGGGATGGCCGCCAACGTGCATCTGGACTTCGCCATCCCCAACTTCGGGGTGCAGGAGTTCATGGGCTACCCCGCCGCGGCGGCCGAGGTGTTCACGACCTCCTACCGTCTCGTCGACGGTCACCTCGAGATCGACGACGACGTGCCCGGGCTCGGCGTCGAGGTGGATCTCGAGGCGGCACAGCGGTATCCGTACGACCGCAAGTACCTGCCGGTGAACCGCCGGCTCGACGGCAGCATGCACGACTGGTGAGCGGACGATGACCCGTCTCGACGCCGTCACCCTCGGGGAGTCGCTGGGCCTCGTCATGGGCGAGCCGGCCACGCCGCTGCGCGCCGGCTCGACCGTGCGGTTCAGCTTCGCCGGAGCGGAGTCCAACGTCGCCATCGGGCTCGCGCGGCTCGGTCATTCCGTCGGGTTCGTCACCCGCGTCGGTGACGACAGCATCGGGCGGATGATCACCGAGACGCTGCGGGGCGAGGGCGTCGACGTGAGCGGGGTCGTCGTGGACCCGGCCGCGCCCACGGCCCTCATGGTGCGCCAGCACCGCACCGCCGACGCCCTCACCGTCGTCTACTACCGCGAGGGGGCGGCCGGGTCCCGGCTGCAGCCCGCCGACGTGCCCGACCTCACGGGCAGCCGCCTGCTGCACGTCACCGGCATCACCCCCGCGCTCGGCGACTCCGCGCGCGAGACGGTCGCGGCGGCGGTGCGGTCGGCCCGCGCCGCCGGGCTCGTCGTCAGCCTGGACGTCAACCACCGCTCGCTGCTATGGACGGCCGCGGCCGCCGGCACCGCGCTCGCGCCGCTGCTCGAGGCCGTCGACATCGTCTTCGGGGGCGACGACGAGCTGCTGGCTCTCGCCCGGCGGGACGACGCCGACGTCGAGACCGCCGTGAAACATCTGCTGCAGCAACGGCCCTCGGTCGTCGTCCGCAAGCGCGGCGCCGACGGGGCGACCGTCTACGGCGAGTTCGGCACCATCGAGCGCGCGGCGGTGGCCGTCACCGCCGTCGACCCCGTCGGCGCGGGCGACGCCTTCGTCGCGGGGTTCCTCAGTGGCCTCCTCGACGGCGCCGACCCGGGAGCGTGTCTCGACCGGGCCGTCGAGTGCGGGGCGTTCGCCGTGTCCGTGCACGGCGACTGGGAGGGTGCCGCCCGCCGCTCCGAGCTCGGCCTGCTCTCGCGCACCGAACGCGTCCACCGCTGACCCGAAGGGACCCCCTCACCGTGCTCGACTTCGAGACCGTCTTCGCCCGCACCCCGGTCATGGCCATCCTGCGCGGGTATGCCGCCGACCGGGCCGTCGAGCTCGCCCGCACCGCCTGGGACCTCGGCATCGTCTGCGTCGAGGTGCCGGTGCAGTCCCCTGAGACCGTCGAAGCGCTGGCCGCCGTCGTCGAGGCCGCCCGCGGACGGGACGTCGTCATCGGGGCCGGCACCGTGACGACCGCCGAGAGAGTGGCCCAGTCCCGTGCTGCCGGCGCGCAGTTCACGGTCGCCCCGGGCTTCGACGCGGCGGTCGCCCGCGCGAGCGAGGACGCCGGTATGCCGCACCTGCCGGGCGTCGCGACGCCGACGGAGGTGGGCGCGGCCCTGGCTCTCGGGCATACCTGGCTCAAGGCCTTTCCCGCGTCCCTGCTCACCCCGGCGTGGATCCGGGCCATCGCCGGCCCGTTCCCCGAGGCGCGGTTCGTCTGCACCGGGGGCATCGACAGCGGCAACGCGCGGGCGTTCCTCGACGCCGGCGCGCGCGGCGTCGCGGTCGGGTCGGCGCTCGAGTCCCCCGACCAGCTGCCCGCCCTCGCGACCCTCGTCGGCTGAGAGCATCGCCTCGTGAAGATCACGTCGCTCGAGACGTTCCTCGTGCCACCGCGCTGGTGCTTCCTCAAGATCGAGACCGACGAGGGGGTCGTCGGCTGGGGCGAGCCGGTCGTCGAGGGGCGGGCGCACACCGTCGCCGCCGCGGTCGACGAGCTCGCCGACCACCTCGTGGGCACCGACCCGCTGCGCATCGAGGACCACTGGCAGGTCATGACCAAGGGCGCGTTCTACCGAGGCGGCCCGATCCTCAGCAGCGCTATCGCCGGTGTGGACCAGGCCCTGTGGGACATCGCGGGCAAGGTGCGCGGGGCACCGATCCACGAGCTGCTCGGCGGGCCGGTGCGCGACCGGCAGCGGGTCTACACGTGGATCGCCGGCGACGAGCCGGGCGACGTCGCCGACGGGGCCCGCGAGCGCCTCGAGCAGGGGCTGACCGCGGTGAAGATGAACGCGACCGGCCGGCTGGGCGAGCTGGCGACGGTGCGCGAGATCGACGAGATGCTCGACCGCGTGGCCGCCGTCCGCGAGGTCATGGGCGACGACGGCGGGGTGGCGGTCGACTTCCACGGCCGCGTGACGCCCGCGAGCGCGCGGGAGATGGTGCGGCTGCTCGAGCCGCTGCGGCCGATGTTCGTCGAGGAGCCGGTGGTGCCCGAGCTCAGCGCTGACCTCGCCCGCATCTGCGCGTCGACGACCATCCCCATCGCCACGGGCGAGCGGCTCTACTCGCGGTGGGACTTCCGCGAGGTGCTCCGCTCCGGCATCGCGGTGGCGCAGCCCGACCTCTCCCACGCGGGAGGGATCTCGGAGTGCCGCCGGATCGCGACGATGGCCGAGGCGTACGGCGTCTCGATGGCGCCGCACTGCCCGCTCGGACCGATCGCCCTCGCCGCCTGCCTGCAGCTGGACTTCGCCACCGCCAACACGCTCATCCAGGAGATGAGCTGGGGCATCCACTACAACGTCGGCGGCGACATCCTCGACTACGTCGTCGACCCCACCGTCTTCGCCATCACCGACGGTCACGTGGCGCGACCGACCGGGCCTGGTCTGGGCATCGAGATCAACGAGGCGGCGGTGCGCACGGCGGCCGAGACCGGCCACCGCTGGCGCTCGCCGGCCTGGCGTCTGCCGGACGGCTCGCTCGCCGAGTGGTGAGGCCGGCGGGTCCTAGGCTCCGGTGATGGACGCCACCGACCTGCAGGCCGCCACCACCGTCGTCGTCTCGGCGCTGCGCGAGACGCCGGACGCGGAGTGGGACCGGCCCACGCCGTGCCCCGACTGGACCGTCCGCCAGCTCGTGCAGCACCTCGTCGTCGGCACCGACCGCTTCATGATGCGGTTCGGCCACGAGGGGACCACGGCCGTCCCGGCACCGGATGCCTCCGGAGTCGAGCTGCTGGACGCCCTCGAGGCGTCGACCGCCGAGCTGGTGCAGGTGTTCGAGGGCCCCGGCGCCATGCAGCAGGTCATCGAGCTGCCCATCGGGGCGATGCCGGGGCAGGCGGCGCTCGACCTGCGGGTGACCGAGACGATCACGCACGGCTGGGACCTCGGCCGGGCGCTCGGTCGGCCCCTGCGCTTCGACCCCGACCTGGTGGAGCGGGCGGTGGGGTTCAGCCAGGAGGCGCTGACCCGCATACCCGAGGGGCGCAGCCCGTTCGGCACCCCGCAGGCGGCCCCCGAAGGGGCGAACGCACACGACCGGCTGGCGGCCCTCCTCGGGCGCCAGCCGGTCGTGTCGTAGGTCAGACCGGTCGAACCGGTCCTACCCGTCGGTCAGGTCGCGTCGTCCACGCGGTCGGCGGCCTTGTCGGCGCCGTGCTGGACGTCCTTCTTGACGTCGTGGGCGGCGCCCGCGACGTCGGAGGCCACGTCACCGGCGGTGTCGGACGCGGTGTCGGCGACGTCGCCGAGCACGTCGACGGTGTCGGAGCCGGCACCCTTCGCCGAGTCGGCAGCCGAGCCGGTGGCGCTCTTGGCCTTGTCGACCGCGTCGCCGGTGGCGCCCTTGGCCTTGTCGGTGAGCTCGGCGGCCTTGTGGGTGGCGGCGTCGGTGGCGTCGGACACCCTGCTCGCCGCGGCGCCCGCGGCCGAGGCGGCCTTGTCCTTGACGTCCGTCACGCGGTCACCGAAGGAGCGCGCGGGGGGCGTGTAGGTCGTGGACGGCGTGGCCCACGGGTCGTCCTTGGGCTTGCGGTTGGCCAGGACGACCGCGACCGCACCGACGGCGGCCACGATGCCGAGCCCGATGAGCAGTTTGCCGCCCCGCCTCGGCTTGGCGACCGCATCACCGCGCAGGACCGCGACGGCGTCGGGTGCCCGGCCGGAGACCTCGACGACCTGGTCCTTGGCCTCGACGACCTGGTCCTTCGCCGCGAGGCTCGCCGCGATGACCGAACCGACGGCGGCCGACACCTTGGGCAGCCACGAGTCGACGAGCACGTCGTGGGCCGTGTCGACCTTCGGCGAGAGGTTGTCGACGGCGCTCTGCACCTTGGGGCCGGCGACGCCGACCGCCTGGTCGACGTAGGGCTTGGCCTTGTCGAGGGCCGTCTCGTAGACGGGGGCGACCCGCTTGCTGGCCTCGTCGTACGCCTCGAGCGCCTTGTCGCGGGCGACGGGGCCATAGCTCTCGGCGGCGCGGCGGGCGGCCTTCGCCGCCTGCTTGGCCTGCGTGCGGGCGACCGGCCCGTAGGTCGAGGCCAGGTCGGAACTCCTGTCGGCAGCCTTGGCCGCGGCAGCGGCCGCCTGCTCGCGCAGCGCCTCCGCGTAGTCCGCCGCCGTGGGCTTCTTCTTCCTCCCGAACACCGTGCCTCCTGAATGCCACTGAAACATGCCACTGAAACGTGCGACTGAAGAATGCAACGTGAGAATGCTGCTGGACGTGCTCGTGCTGCGCTTCGGGAACCCATCCTGCCGTGTTTCCACCCGGGATTCGACACGAGGCGGTCGGCAGGGCCCTCCGTGGCAGGATTGCCGCCATGAAGGCAACCCTGCACACCAACCACGGCGACATCGCCGTCACCCTCTTCAGCAACGAGGCCCCCAAGACCGTCGAGACGTTCGTCGGGCTGGCCACGGGTGAGAAGGAGTACCGCGACGACGCCGGTCGCACGAGCCCCACGCCGTACTTCGACGGCCTCATCTTCCACCGCATCATCAGCGGCTTCATGATCCAGGGCGGCGACCCGCTCGGGAAGGGCTTCGGCGGCCCGGGCTTCACCTTCGACGACGAGATCCACCCCGACAAGCAGTTCACCAAGCCCTACCTCTTCGCCATGGCCAACGCCGGCAAGCGCATGGGCAAGGGCACCAACGGCTCGCAGTTCTTCATCACCGTCGGCCCGACCCCCCACCTCAACGGCAAGCACACGATCTTCGGTGAGGTCGCCGACGCCCCCTCCCGCGAGGTCGTCGACCAGATCGCCGCCGTGCGCACCGACCGGTCCGACAAGCCCGTCGACGACGTCGTCATCGAGCGCGTCACCATCGACAAGGACGCCTGACCCGACGTGACGAGCCCCGCGGGAACCACCTCCCGCGGGGCCGACGTTCAGACGAGACGATGAGCGACTCACCCGCATACCCGGCCAACCAGGCCCCGGCCGAGATCCCGGTATGCCCGCGGCATCCCGACCGCGAGTCGCACGTGCGCTGCCAGCGCTGCGCCCGCCCCGTCTGCCCCGAGTGCCAGCGTCCCGCGGCGGTCGGGGTGCAGTGCGTCGACTGCGTGCGCGCGAGTGCCCGGTCGACCCCCGCCCGCCGCACCCAGTTCGGGGGGCTGGTCAGCGGTGGCCGCACGGGGCGCGCGACCTACGTGCTCATCGGGCTCAACGTCGTGATGTGGCTGCTGGAGTACGTGCAGCCCTCGATCGTGCGCACCCTCTCCCTCGTGCCGTACGCCGCGTACAGCGAGCCCTGGCGCATCGTCACCAGTGCGTTCCTGCACTCGCCGTCGTCCATCTTCCACATCCTGTTCAACATGTTCGCGCTGTGGCAGCTCGGGCCCTACCTCGAGCAGCTGCTCGGCCGCGTGCGGTTCGCCCTGCTCTACCTCGTCAGCGCCGTCGGCGGTTCGGCCGGCGTCATCCTGCTGGCCGCCGCACCGCCCGCGGGCACCTCGCCGTCGGTCGCCGTGGCCGTGGCTGAGGGCTGGTTCACCCAGGTCGTCGGCGCCTCGGGAGCCGTGTTCGGCCTGTTCGGGGCGCTGCTCGTGCTCAACCGTCACCTCGGGCGCAGCACGGCGGGCATCGGGGTGATCCTGCTCATCAACGCCGTCATCGGGTTCACCGTGCCGGGCATCGCCTGGCAGGCCCACGTGGGCGGCTTCGTGGCGGGCGTCGCCGGGGCCGGCGTCCTCACGGCGCTGAACAAGCCGGCCCTGCGGCGGTATGCGGTGACCGGCCTCGGCGGGGTCCTCGTGCTCTCCGTGGCGCTCATCGTCGTCAAGTACCAGACGGTCACCCCCTTCTACCGCTGACGGGAGTCCACACCCCTCAGCCGCCTCGTCCCGTCGTCCACAGGCCTGGGCGGCAGGGTCGCGGCGCTCTAGTGCGAGCCGCCACCGTGGGGGCGTGGACGAGTCGCTGCACCGACGGCTGGCGGCCACCGGGTTCGTGACCTCGCGCCAGGCGGACGACCTCGGCGTGGACCATCACCGGCTGGCCCGCTTCGTGCGCGCCGGCGACCTGGTCCGCGTGCGGGCCGGGGTCTACGTCGACGGCGAACAGCACCGGACGGCCGACCCGGTGGCCCGCCATCTCCTCGAGCTGCGCGCCGTCCTGGGCAGCCTCGGCCCCGGGTACGCCGCGAGCCACCTGAGCGCGGTCCTCGCCGTCGGGCTCCCGGCGCTCATCCGCGACCTCGGGCCGCTCGACCTCGTGGCGGTGGGGTCGGGCACGGCGCGGCGCGACGGACGGCTGCGGGTGCACCCGGCGGTCGACGCCGGTCTGGTGGTCGAGCAGGACGGGCTCGCCGCCGTGGCCCCGGCGTCGGCGGTGCTGCAGACGGCCGCTCTGCAGGGCGTCCGCGCCGGGCTCGTCGCCGCCGACGCGGCGCTCCACCGAGGACTGGTCCCGCCCGGAGCGCTGGGCGACGCCCTTGAGCGCACGCCCCTCGGGCGGGGGCGCCGAGCGGCCGAGCAGGTGGTGCGGCTGGCCGACGGTCGGAGCGAGTCGCCGGGCGAGACGTGGGCGCGGCTGCTGTTCTTCGAGCTGGGCCTGACCGGACTCGAGCCCCAGGTGGAGCTGTGCGACGCCGACGGCCGGGTCGTCGCGCGGGTCGACTTCCTCGACCAACGGCACGGCCTCGTCGTGGAGTTCGACGGGGCTGTGAAGTACGCCGGCGGGGGCACCGGCCAGGCGGCGCTCGTGGCGGAGAAACGGCGGGAGGACGCCATCCGGCGGCTCGGCTACGTGGTCCTGCGCCTCGTCTGGTCCGACCTGCTCGACCCGGCTCGGGTGTATCGGCTGGTGCGGGAGGCCGGTGACTTACACCGGTGTAGTTCGTCCCCAGGGTGGGGACAACCCTGGGGATAACGCCGGGGTGGTGGGTCGAGTCAGGGTCGGGAGGGTGGCGGGGGAGCGTGGCGCCCAGCCGGCGGGGGTTCAGCAGCCCTGACGCACGAGATCCCCGCTTCACCTGCCGAATGCGGTGGGTGAAGCGGGGATCTCGTGGGTCGTCGGCGGGACCCGGTACGTGGAGCGGGATCGGGCGGGTTCGGCGCGATCCTGTGGGTTCGAGCAGTGGCGGGTCAGCGCCAGCGCATCGCCATGCCGAAGCCGGTCAGCAGCAGGACGAAGCCGGCGACGAGGTTGCCGTAGCCGAACTTGCCGATGGGCCACGCGCCCTGGGTCACGTAGAAGACGACGATCCAGATGAGCCCGAGGATCAGCAGGGTCACGAAGACGGGGGCCCACCACTCGGGGTTCGGCTTGGGCGCCGACGAGCGGGCGGGCGGGGTGTAGTGGGCGGACCGCTTGTCGCGACCTCGGGACTCGGGCACCGGTGGGGCTCCTTCGGGACGTCAGCATGCGCTGGGGCCGTTTGGCTTAGCGTAGTTGCAGGACCGCCGGGGCCCGACCGGTCAGGCGGACCCGACCGGCCCGCATCCGCCCAAGAGAGCCCGAGGAGGAGCACGATGCCGCAGCAGCGACGCCGCCGTGGCGGGTGGCCCCTCGTCGTGCCCCTCGTCGCGGTGCTGGCCGGGGTGCTCTTCGCCACGAGCTTCGTCACCGCCCACGGCACCGAGCTGCGCACGGTCGGGCGCGACCTGCCGGGCCTCATCGCCGACCAGAACCGGGACGTCGCGGCGAAGGCCGAGCAGGTCAAGCAGCTGCAGGCGGAGGTCGACCGGCTCTCGGCGGCAGCGGCCCCCGGCGACGCCACGGCCAAGGCGCTGCGCGCGCAGGCCGCCGTGCTGGCCCCCCTCGTGGGCACCCAGCAGGTCAAGGGCCCGGCCGTCACCGTCTCGCTCGACGACGCCCACCGCAGCGCGGCGAGCCTGCCCAAGCCCTACGGCCCGGACGACATCGTCGTGCACCAGCAGGACGTGCAGGGCGTCGTCAACGCGCTCTGGACCGGGGGCGCCGAGGCCATGATGATCCAGGACCAGCGGGTCATCGCCACGTCCGCGGTGCAGTGCGTGGGCAACACGCTGCTGCTCCAGGGCCGGGTCTACTCCCCGCCCTACGTCATCACCGCGATCGGCGACCCCACCCGGATGCGCGCGGCGCTCGACCGCGACCCCTCCGTGCGGGTCTACCGTGAATGGGTGGACGCGGTCGGGCTCGGGTGGGATGTCCGGGAGACCGACGCCGTGGACCTTCCGGCCTACAGCGGCACCATCGCGCTGGATGCGGTCGTCCGTCCGTGAACGCGGGAGCCGCAGTACGCGCCACGATCGGGGTGATCGGCGAGCTCGTGCTGACGGCTGGGGTCATCGTCATCCTCTTCGTCGTCTGGCAGCTGGGTTATGAGGGTGTCGTCCAGGGCCAGGCTCAGGCCGGCGTGGTGTCCGGTTTGGAACAGCAGTTCGGCGGCACGCGTCCGAGCGGGAGCGGTCCGACGGGAGCCCCCGGCACCACGTCCCCGGCGCCGGCGAGCGCATTCGTCGAGCCCCGGCCCGCTGCCGGTGCCACCTTCGGCATCCTCCGCATCCCGCGGCTCGGGGGGCCCACGTGGTCGAAGCCGGTCCTGCAGGGCACGGGGCTTGACGTCCTCGCGCAGGGCATCGGCCACTACCCGGCCACCTCCCTCCCGGGGCAGGTCGGCAACATCGCGCTCGCCGGTCACCGGGCTGGGCACGGCAACCCCCTGATCAACATCGACGCGATCCAGAAGGGCGATGTCATGGTGATCGAGACGGCGCTCGCGTACTACGTCTACACGGTCACCGGTCACGAGATCGTGCCCCCGACGCACGTACAGGTCCTCGACCCCGTGCCCAACGCCCCCGGGGTGGTGCCGACGGTGGCCCAGCTCACCCTCACCTCGTGCGACCCCCGTTATGGCTCCACCAACCGCTACATCGTGTACTCCCAGCTCGCTCAGACCATCCCGCACGACCAGGGCCTGCCGCCCGGGCTGCTCGACGACCCCGGCGGGGCCTGAGATGTATGCCGCCCTGTGGCGCCTGCTCCCCGGGGGCCGCGCCGCCAAGAGCCTCCAGCTGCTCGTGCTCGCCGTCCTCGTGGTGGCTGTGCTGTTCGTCTGGGTCTTCCCGGCCGTGACGCCTCATCTACCCTTCGAGAACGTCACCATCGACGCGCCCGCACCGACCGGAGCGCCACCACCCACCGGAGCGACCGGAGCCATCGCATGACCACCCGTCTTCTCGTCGTCGACAACTACGACAGCTTCGTCTTCACCATCGTCGGCTACCTCCAGCAGCTCGGCGCCGAGTGCGAGGTCGTGCGCAACGACGCCGTCCGCCCGGCGGACGGGGCCGACTTCGACGGGGTGCTGGTCTCCCCGGGTCCCGGCACGCCGGAGGAGGCGGGCGTCAGCATGGCCATGATCGAGGGCTGCGCCGAGCGCCGTCAGCCCATGCTGGGAGTCTGCCTCGGGCACCAGGCCCTCGGCGTCGTCATGGGGGCCACGGTCGGCCGCGCCCCCGAGCTGCTCCACGGCAAGACGTCCCTCGTGCACCACGACGCCACCGGGGTGCTCGACGGGCTGTCCACGCCGTTCCGGGCCACCCGCTACCACTCGCTGACCATCGACCCCGCGACCCGGCCGCCGACGCTGCTCGTCAACGGGCATACCGACACCGGCATCATCATGGCCGTGCGGCACGCCGAGCTGCCGCTGCACGGGGTCCAGTTCCACCCCGAGAGCGTCCTCACCCAGGGCGGCCACCGGCTGCTCGCCAACTGGCTCGCGCTCTGCGGCCTGACCGACGCCGTGCAGCGGTCGGCCGGGCTGAGCCCGCTCGTGCACGGCCTCGCGGTCCCCGTCGCCTGACGAGCCGTCCAGGGACAGTAGCCCTGGACAGCAGCCCGGGACAGCAGCCCTGGACAGCAGCCCGGGACAGCAGCCCGGGACGGCGAGCCGGAACGGCGACGGGCTACGGCTTGGTCGTCGTCGTGGCGGACGGCACGGGTGCCGAGGTCGTGGTGCTCGTCGGCACGGTCGTGGTGCTCGTCGGCGGCGGCGCGGTGGTGCGGGTCGTCGTCGGGAGCGGGGTCGTGGGCGGGGCCGTGACGGTGACCGTCGTCGTCGAGGGCGCCGCCGTAGGCCGGCGGGCCACCGTGAGCGTGACCTTCGTGCCGGCGTCGACGACCGACGAGGGCGCCGGCGTCTGGTCGAGCACGGTGCCCTCGAGGGCCGTGGCGTCGTCGACCGGCTGGAGCTCGGAGGTCAGCCCGGCCTTCTGCAGGGTGTCCTGCGCCACGGAGTAGTTCTTCGTGCGGACGTCGGGCACCGGCACCTTGCCGGTGGCGACCCGCAGGGTGACGGCCGTCGAGAACGGCGTCACCGTGGTGGCGGCGGGGTCGGTGCTGACGACCTTGCCGGCGGGCTGCGACGGGTCGTCGACCTGCTGGATGGTGCCCACCTGGAACCCGGCCTGCTGCAGCGTGGTCGTGGCGGCGTCCTGGGCGAGCCCGGCGACGTTGGGGATGGCGGCCGCGTCGGGACCGGTGGAGACGTCGAGCCCGACCGACGACCCGACGGTGACCTGGGTGTTCTCCAGCGGGTTCTGGGCCATGACCTGGCCCTTGGCGACAGTGATGCTCGGTTTGCTCTGCACGGTGGCCGTCAGCTGCTTGGCGGCCAGCGCCGCGCGGGCCGCGGCCTCCGTGAGCCCGGTGAGCCGGGGGACCGCCACCTGCTGGGGCGTCGACTGCCGGGAGAAGAGACCGAGGCCGCCCCAGAGGGCGCCGGCCAGCACCGCCAGCACCGCCAGGGTGACGAGCGCGTAGACCCAGCCCGGTCGTCGTCGGCGCTCGGGCGGCTCGACGGGGCGCGGGCCCTCGTCGAACGGCACGAGCTCCGGCCGGCGGGCGCCCAGCATCCGGGTCGCCTCGTCGTCGGCGACCGCGCCGGCGGCGGCCCCGGCCAGCCCGGCCGTTCCCGCCGCGGCGGCCGAGATCGGCCGCCCCTCCCGCGCCGCCTCGAGGTCGTTCCGGAACTCGGTGGCGCTCTGGTAACGCTGGTCGCGGTCCTTGACGAGGGCGTGCAGGACGATCGCGTCGTACGCCGACGGGATGTCGTGGTTGAAGCTCGACGGGGGCTGCGGAGGCTCCCCGACGTGCTGGTAGGCCACCGAGACCGGGGACTCGCCGATGAACGGGGGCCGCCCGGTGAGCAGCTCGAACAGCAGGCAGCCGGTGGAGTAGAGGTCGGACCGGGCGTCGACCGGCAGGCCCTGCGCCTGCTCCGGCGAGAGGTACTGCGCGGTGCCGATCACCGCCTGCGTCTGGGTCATCGTGGCGGAGGTGTCGGCCACCGCCCGGGCGATGCCGAAGTCCATGACCTTGACCGCGCCGCTGCGGGTGACCATGACGTTGGCCGGCTTGATGTCGCGGTGGACGATGCCCATCCGATGGCTGTGCGCGAGCGCCGCCAGCACGCCCTCGACGATGGTCGCCGCCTCGGACGGGGCGATGACGTGCTCGCGGACCACCTTGGCCCGCAGGGTCTCGCCGTCGACGAACTCCATGACGATGTAGGGCAGCGGCACGGTGGCGCCGCCCGACTCGGTCGAGCGCTCCTCGCCGGAGTCGTAGATCGCCACGATCTCGGCGTGGCTGAGCCCCCCGGCGGCCTGCGCCTCGCGCCGGAACCGGGTCAGGAAGTTGGGGTCGCGGGCGAGGTCGGAGCGCAGCAGCTTGATGGCGACGTCGCGGTCCAGCCGGGTGTCGTGCCCCCGGTGCACCTCCGCCATGCCCCCCCGGCCGATGAGCTCACCGACCTCGTAGCGCCCCCCGAGCAGGCGCGGCGCGGTCATCCGCCCCCCTGGGTCACGGGGCCCACCGCGCGTGCGGTCTCAGTCACCGTTGGCATTGCCGTCCTTGGTCTTCGTGCCGGACTGGGCCGGACCGGCGGTCGCGTTGCCGTCCGACACCGTGAGCGTGATCGGGGTCCCCACGTCGAGCTTCCCCGTCGGCTTGATGTCCGTGACGATGCCCGCCGCCTCCTTGCCCGGCTGGGTGGCCTCGGTGATGGTGTTCGCCGGCCAGCCGGCCCGCACGAGGATCGCCTTGGCCTCGTCGAACGTCTTGCCCACGAAGTCCGGCTTGTTGATGACGACCTGGGGCGGCGCCGACGTCGTGCTCGTCGTCGGAGCCGTGGTCGTGGTCGTGGTCGTCGTGGTCGTGGTCGTCGTGCGGCTCGGGGTCACCGTCGTCGGCGCCGAGGTGGGGGCCACCGTCGTGCTCGAGGTCTGGGCCGAGGTCGTCGACGACACGGAGGTCACCGGGGCGTTGTTGTTGGCGAGGTAGGACCAGGCGAAGAACCCGATCGCGGCCAGGAGCACGACGATGGGGATCCACCAGAGGCCGATGCCGCGTCGGGGCCGGGCCGGCTCCTGCGGCGGGTAGTCCTGGTATGCCGGGTACGCCGCCTCGCGCGGGTCGTCGTACTCCGCGGGGTACGGCGGCGGCACGACGGAGGTCGCGCCCACGGCTGCGCCTGCGGCCCCGGCCGTCATGACCTGGGTGCCGTCGGCGTCGGTGTCCCCGGTGTGGATGACGCTGGTGGCCGGCGGGATCTGCGCGAGCCCGGTCACCGGCATCCCCAGGGCGGCCGCGACGACCGCCGCGGAGGTGGGCCGGTCGGCGGGGTCCTTGGCCAGGCACTGCTCGACGATGCGGCGGAGGTCGCCGGGCACGGTGTCGGGCAGGGGGGGCGGCGGGTCGTTGACCTGCGCGAGCGCGGTGGCGACGGCCGAGCCGGCGTCGAAGGGCTTGCGGCCGGTCAGCATCTCCTGGGTGATGATGCCGAGTGCGTAGAGGTCGCTCGCACCGGTGGCCTGCCGGCCGAGGGCCTGCTCGGGGGAGAGGTACTGGGGGGTGCCGAGCACCTCGCCCGTGCGGGTGTGGGACGCCCCGTCGGCGGCCCGGGCGATGCCGAAGTCGGTGAGCTTCACGCGCCCGTCGGGGGTGATCAGGATGTTCGCGGGCTTGACGTCGCGGTGGACGACCCCGGCGGCGTGGGCAGCGGCCAGGGCGAGCGCGGCCTGGCCGGCGACGCTGCGCACCCGGCTCGGCGGCAGCGGTCCCCGGGCGATGACGGCCGACAGCGGGTCGCCCTCGACCAGCTCCATGACGAGGTAGGCGGTGCCGTCGTCCTCGCCGTAGTCGTAGACCGTGGCGATGTTCTGGTGCGACATGCCGGCGCTGTGGCGGGCCTCGTCGCGGAACCGGGCGGCGAACGTGGCGTCCTCGGCGGCGTTCGCGCGCATGACCTTGACGGCGACGTCGCGCCCGAGGACCGCGTCGGTGGCGCGCCAGACGTCGCCCATCCCCCCGGCGGCGATGCGCTCGGTGAGGGTGTAGCGGCTGCCCAGGGTCGTCCCGGCTTCGGGGTTCATCGGGGGTCCGTCACGTGGTTCGTCGGGTCAGGCTTCACTGGTTGAGCACCGCTTCCATGACTGCTTTGGCGATCGGTCCTGCAAGGCGCCCCCCGGCAGCCTCGTTGCCGGCGTTGCCACCGTCCTCGACGACGACGGCCACCGCAACCTTGGGGTCGTTCGCCGGGGCGAACGAGGTGAACCAGGCGTGCGGGGGCTTGCCGTTGCCCTGCTCGGCGGTGCCGGTCTTGCCGGCCACCTGCACCCCGCTGATCCGGGCGGGCTGCCCGGTGCCGTTGTCGACGACGGAGGTGAGCATGGAGGTCAGGGTCGAGGCGGTCGCCGGCGACACCGCGACCCCGAGCCGCTCCGGGGTGGCCCGGTCGATGGTCTGCAGGTCGGCGCTGAGCACCTGCTGCACGAGGTAGGGCCGCATGACGACCCCGCCGTTGGCGATGGCGGCACTCGTCAGCGCCACCTGCATGGGCGTCACGCGCACGTCGAACTGGCCGATGGCCGACTGTGCGGTCTGGGCCTGGTTGATGTCGGCGGGGAACCGGCTCGGCTCCACCCGCGTGGGCACCCGCAGGGTCGTGCCGTAGCCGAACTTCGCAGCCTGGTCGGCGAGGCCCTGCGCGCCCACCTGCATACCGAGGTAGCCCATCGCCGTGTTGCAGGAGATCTCGAGGGCGTGCAGGAGCGTGGTCTGGTCGTTCGGCCCGCACGGCTGCTTGTCGTAGTTGGGCAGGCCGACGCTCGTCTGGGGCAGCGTCAGCACCGCGGGCGCCGGGATCTGGCTCTGGTCGGTGACCTTCCCCGACTCCAGGGCGGCGGCGGCGGTCACGATCTTGAAGACGGAGCCCGGCGGGTAGAGGTTCCCGGCCAGGGCGCGGTCGGCGAGCGGCTGGGTGGGGTCGGTGGACAGGCTCTGCCACGCCTTGACGACGCTGTTCTGGTCGTGGGCCGACAGCAGGCTGGGGTCGTACTGCGGGTGGGAGACGAGCGCGAGGATCTCCCCGGTCTTCGGGTTGAGCGCGACGACCGCACCGCGCTGGTTGCCGAGGGCCTGGTCGGCGGCCTGCTGGGCCTTGGCGTTGATGGTCAGCTGCACCGTGGCACCCACGGGGGAGCGGCCGGTGAGCAGGTCCGTGACCCGGGTGTAGAACAGCTCGCCCGACGACCCCGACAGCAGGTCGTTCGCCGAGCTCTCGAGCCCGCCGCCGGCGCCGTAGGTGTAGGAGAAGTAGCCGGTGACGTGGCTGTAGAGGCCGGCCTGCGGGTAGGTGCGCAGGAACTTGATCTCCTCGTTGGGCGTCGGCTGCGAGACCGCGACGGCCTGCCCGCCGACGAGGATCGTGCCGCGCTGGCGGGAGTAGTTGTCGAGCAGGGTGCGCCGGTTGTCGGGCCGGGCGTTGATCGACGGGGCGAAGACGACCTGGATGAGCGTCGTCGAGACGAACAGCGCGGCGAAGAGCAGCGCGACGACGGTGGAGACACGGCGCAGGGGTCCGTTCATCGCATCGACACCACCTCGGTGGCGTTCGCGGCGTCGGTGCGCTGCGGGGCGGCCACGGGCTCGGCGTCGTCGACCGGCCGGCGGGCCTGGTCGGAGATGCGCAGCAGGATGGCCATGAGGGTCCAGTTGGCCAGCAGCGAGGAGCCGCCGAGGGACATGAACGGCGTCGTGAGGCCGGTCAGGGGGATGACCCGGGTGACGCCCCCGATGACGACGAACACCTGCAGCGCCACCGAGAACGCGAGGCCGAAGGCGAGCAGCTTCCCGAACCCGTCGCGCACCCCGAGGGCGGTGCGCAGCCCCCGCTCGACGAACACGGCATACAGGGCGAGGAGGGCGCCGACCCCGAACAGGCCGATCTCCTCGCCGAAGCTGGTGAAGATGAAGTCGCTGTTGGCGAAGGCGACGAGCCATGGCCGGCCCTGACCGAGACCGGTGCCGAAGAGACCGCCGGCGGCCAGGCCCATGATGCCCTTGGCCAGCTGGTCGGACTGGTCCAGCGAGGCCTGCGAGAAGGGGTCGAGCCACAGCCCGACCCGCTCCTGCACGTGGTCGAAGATCCGGTATGCGAGGTAGGCGCCACCCGCGAAGAGCACCAGACCGATGGCGATCCAGCTCACCCGCTCGGTGGCGACGTAGAGCATGCCGACGAAGAGGCCGAAGAACAGCAGGGAGGAGCCGAGGTCCTTCTCGAACACGAGGACGGCCACGCTGACGAGCCAGGCGATGAGGATCGGCCCGAGGTCGCGGCCGCGGGGGAAGGTGAAGCCCAGCACCCGCTTGCCGGTGAGCGACAGGACGTCGCGCACGGACACGAGGTAGCCGGCGAAGAAGATGGTCAGCGCGAGCTTGGCGACCTCCCCGGGCTGGAACGAGAGCGGCCCGAGCCGGATCCAGATGCGCGAGCCGTAGATCGTCGTGCCGAGCCCGGGCACGAGGGGCAGCAGGAGCAGGACGAGACCGATGGCCATGGCGGTGAAGGTGCGTCGGCGCAGCAGCCGGTGGTCGCGGACGACGACGATGACGACGGCGGCGATGACCACCGACAGCCCGGTCCAGACCAGCTGGCGCCCGGCGTCGCTGTCGACGCCCGTGCGGCCCCCGGCGAGGTCGAGCCGGTGGATCATGACGAGCCCGAACCCGTTGAGGAGCGTAGCGATCGGCAGCAGCAGCGGGTCGGCGTAGGACGCCCGCCAGCGCAGCACGAGGTGGAAGACGAGCACGAGCCCGAGCAGGCCACCGCCGACGGTGAGCAGCTGGGCCGGCACCGTCTCGCGCACCCCGACGTCGACGCTGACCCAAGCCAGCAGGGTGATGCCGACGGCGAGCAGCAGCAGGACGAGCTCGACGTTGCGGCGCGTCCGGGGGGCGATGGTCTCGACGATGGTGTTCACGGCGTCGACCCGGTGGTGATCGAGGGGTTGGGGATGATCGTCACGGTCACGTCGGGGACGCCCGGCAGCGTCGTGGCGGTGCCGGCCGGGCCGGTCGTCGTCGAGGTTCCCGAGGTTCCTGACGTTCCGGCTGAGCCCGACGTCGTCGGCGTGGTCGGAGTGGTCACGGGCACCTGCCCGCACGGCGTCCCGCTCGCCGCGGTGCTGCGGCAGTAGTCGGCGGCCTGGCGCAGTGTCGACATCCGGGCCATCGCGTCGGCGTGGCTGCCGATGGGGGTGCCGGCGCGCACGAGGTCCTGCACGTAGCTCGGCAGGTCGGTGAGCGGCACGTCGCTCACGGTGTCGACGTGGGCCAGGTGGATCGGCCCCAGCTGCTGGTCGACGCCCTCCCAGATGGCGACGTAGCCGTCGGACGCCTTGACGAAGTACTGGCCCTGGGACCAGGCGTACCCGGCATACCCGGTGCCGACGAGGACGAGCGCGACCGCCGCGGCGACCACGGTGCGCCGCACCCAGATGACGCGCTTCGTGCGCGGCTCGTCGGCGAGGGCGGGGCCGTCGTCCTCCTCCTCGGCCGGGGCGCGCGTGGAGCGGGCGAGCTGGGCGGCCTTCTCGGCCGGGCTCACCGGCAGGCCGCGGGTGCGCTTGCCCTCGCGGTCGCGCAGGGAGGCGGCGCCGACGATCTGCGGCGCGGTGCTCGGCGCCTCGGACTCGCGGAGGTCCACGCCGTCCGCGACGACCACCGTCACGTTGTCGCGGGCGCTGGCCCGCAGGGCCACCTCGACGAGCCGGTCGGCGGCGGCCCCGGGGTTGGGGGCGTCGGTGAGGATCTCCTCGATGATGTCGCGACGGACGAAGTCGCTGAGGCCGTCGGAGCACAGGAGGTAGCGGTCGCCGGCCCGCAGCTCGCGCATCGACAGGTCGGGCTCGTCGTCCACCTGGCCGGTCATGACCCGGGTGACGAGCGACCGCTGCGGGTGGTCGAGGGCCTCGTCGGCCGTGATCCGGCCCTCGTCGACGAGCTGCTGCACGAACGAGTGGTCCTTGGTGATCTGGCTGAGCGTGCCGTCGCGCAGGAGGTAGGCCCGTGAGTCGCCGATGTGGGCCATGGCCAGCTTGTTGCCGCTGCGCAGCATGGCGATCGTCGTGCTGCCCATGCCGCGCAGCTTGGGGTCGTCGTCCATCGCCTCGCGCAGGCGGCGGTTGGCCTCGCGCACCGAGCGTTCGAGGGCCGGCAGGGCCTGCTCGGCGCCGATGCTCTCGCCGTCGAGCGGGGCCAGCTGCCCGACGATGAGCGAGCTGGCGACGTCGCCCGCGGCGTGCCCGCCCATGCCGTCGGCGAGCACGAGCAGGTGCGGCCCGGCGTACCCGCTGTCCTCGTTGCGGGACTTCGGTCCCAGCCCGAGGTCGGTCCGCGCCGCATAGCGCAGGGCGATGGCCATGGGTCAGTCCCGCAGTTCCAGCGTGGTGCGCCCGACCTTGACCACGGAGCCGGACTCGACGGGCACGGCGCCGGTGATCTTCACGCCGCCGACGACGGTGCCGTTGCGCGAGCCGAGGTCCTCGACGAACCAGCCCTCGGCGCGCGGGAAGATCCGCAGGTGGCGCCCGGAGGCGAACTCGTCGTCGATGACGAGGGTGCACTCGGGGCTGCGGCCGACGACCACGCCCTGACGCCCGAGCGGCAGGGAGGTGCCGGCCATCTGCCCGTCGGTCACGACGAGCGTCGTCGGTGGACGGCGTCGCCGAGGCTGCCGCGGGGCGCTCGCAGCGGCCGCGGCCGGAGGGGCGGTCGGGGCGGGGGCACGGGGCGCGGGGGCCGGCGCCGCCGCCCGGGCCCGCCGCTCCGCCCGGGACCGGCTGACGACCCGCGTGCCGTAGAGGTCGCGGCGCAGCACAGCGGCCAGTGACAGCACGAAGACCCAGAGCAGGACGAGAAGCCCCAGACGGATGATCGTGTAGGTCAGCTCACTCACGGCTGACCCGCCCCCTGCTCACCGTTCTCCTACCGTTTCCCAGGACGGAACACCGCCTGGGTGCGCCCGATGGTGATCTGGTCCCCCTCGTCGAGGCGGGTGCTCGTGATGCGCTGGCCGTTGACGAAGGTGCCGTTGGTGGAGCCCAGGTCGCGGATCGAGGTGACGAGATGGGGCCCGTCGTTGGTGACCCGCACCTCGCAGTGCCGCCGGGAGATGCCGGGGTCGTCGAGGACGATGTCGGCCAGCTCGTCGCGGCCGATGACGGTATGCGCGCCGATGAGGGGGTAGCGCTCGCCGTCGACGACGAGCCACGGCCGCTGCACCGGGCTGTTGGAGGGGCGCTGCGGCGGGGCGGCGACCGGCGCGTTCTGGGCGGGCGGCACGGTCTGGCGGTCGGGCAGCTGGGTGCTCGGCGCGATCGAGCGGCGGCTCGTGGCCGGACGCACGCGGAAGACGCCGGTCTCGAGCTCACCGTCGCGGTGGAAGCTCACCTGCACGGGCCCACCCGGCTGGTAGCGCTGGGAGTCGGCGTGCTCCTGCGCCGCCGCGACGAGCTCGTCGGACAGCGCCTCCTCGTAGCCGGAGAGCCGCTCGAAGTCGGTCTCACTGAGCTCGACCGTGTAGATGTTGGGCACGATCGTGCGGCCGTGGCCCATGACCGCGGCGCGGTCGTCCATGGCCCGGCGGATGGCGGACGCGAGCTCGACCGGCTGCACCTCGGACTTGAACGCCTTGGCGAAGGCGCTGTTGACCGCTCGCTCCAGGCCGCGCTCGACCTTGTCGAACAGTCCCACGCACATCTCCTTGTTCTTCTCGCGTCCCCGCTGGGGAATCGCGTTCATGGTAGCCGTCGGGGGCCCGCGGGTCGGGGACCGTGAGCCGACCTTGAGGCTCGCGACGGCCGGGTTTCGTAGGCTGGGGGTATGCGGGTGGAGCTGCCGGAGGGCTACGAGCCGCCGCTGCCGACCCATCCGGACTACGGCTACCTCACTCCGGCCGAGCGGGCCGCGCGGGCCGAGCGGGACGCCGAGGCCCAGGAGGCCGTGGCCCGGTCGGGTGCGGACGACGCCGGTACGCCGGGGGAGGACGCTGCGGCGCCGGTCGAGGAGCGCTCGCCGTGGGGTCCGCCTCCGGTCGTGAGCGAGCCGGCACCCGAGCCGATCCTGGAGGCCCTTGAGGTCGGGGCACCCGAACGGCAGTCGGACCCCGAGCCGGACCCGGCGCGCGCCGAGGTGCCGGAGCGCGCCGAGGTCGTCGAGCCCCGGCCGCAGCCGGCGCCCGAACCGGATCTGGTGCTGCCGCATACGCCCGAGGTCGCCGAGATCACCCCCGCTGAACCGGTCGACCCCGAGCGCCCGGCCCTGCCCGCCGCCGAGGGGGGCGACGCGGCCCGCCCCCGCGCCGCCGGCTGGGTGCCCGAGGCACCAGCGCCGCGACCGGCGCCGGCCCAGCCCCGCTCGGTCCTGGCGTCCGTCGGCGAGATGCGCTGGGACGCCTACCGGCAGGAGTGGGTGCAGGCCCCGGCGCCGGCGGCCCCCACCGTCGCCGAGGCGGCCGCGGAGCCGCCGCCCGACGTCGCCGCAGCCGCCGGTGGCCGCCGCGCGTCGAGCTCGTGGACCAGTACGGAGGGACGGCGCTACCGGTGGGAGGCCCGGGCCCAGCGGTGGGTCGTCGAGGAGCCGGCCGGCCCCTGACCCCCAGCGGTTTGGCGATGGTGTGGGCCATGCAGCACACTGGTCCCCGCGCGCGAGTGGCGGAATGGCAGACGCGCTGGCTTCAGGTGCCAGTGCCCGCAAGGGCGTGGGGGTTCAAGTCCCCCCTCGCGCACAGATGGTTGCTTCCGGGTCGGGAGCCGCCGGGGCGGAAACCCGCCCCCGCGACTCCCGACCGACACGCTGAGGCGTCGCCGGGAACTCCCGTTCGTTGGAATGGTCGTGCCGACGCCCCTGCCCACCTGGACCGGCGCGGCGACGGGTCGGGCCCTGGCGGTGTCGACCCGCTGGGCGGCCGAGCGGGTCATCCCGTCGGTCTGCTGCTCCCGCCGCACCGACGAGCCGGTCGTCGCCCTCACCTTCGACGACGGTCCGCACGAGGCGCTCACCCACGACGTGCTCGACGTGCTCGCGAGCCATGAGGCCGACGCCACCTTCTTCGTCATCGGGGAGCGGGTCGACGGCAACGAGGACGTGCTGGCCCGCATCGTCGACGAGGGTCACGAGCTCGGCAACCACCTCATGCGCGACGAGGCGTCGATCCTGCTGCCCCGCGACCGGTTCCTCGGCGACCTCGCCCGCACCAGCGCGCTGCTGGCCGACTACCAGGACGTCACGTGGTGGCGTCCGGGGTCGGGCTGGATGACCCCCTCGATGGTGCGCGACGGCGTCGGACAGGGCGTGCGCTGCGCCCTGGGCACCCTCGTCATCGCCGACGGGCCGCCTCCGGACCGAGGCTCGTGGCGCGAGCGGCGCCTGCTCGCCCAGGTGCACGCCGGCTCGGTGGTCGTGCTCCACGAGGGCACCTCGGCCCGCTCGGACGTCGTGGACACGACCGACTGGCTCCTGACCCGGCTGGCCGAGCAGGGCCTGCGCAGCGTGACGATGAGCGCCCTCAGCTGCGTGTGACCCCTACGACGCCCCCACCAGCATGAGGAAAGCCGTGGTCGCCTCGACGATCCGCTGCTGGGCGCTCGCCCGGTCAGTGGTCGGCGTCCCGTCGCCGGCCTGGTCGCCGTAGTCGCCGAAGAAGGCGTGGATGCCGCCGGGCACGGCGGTGAAGACGGCGTGGGGCGGCAGGTTCGCCCGGCTGGCCCCGATGTCGGCCGGGGTCGACAGCCCGTCGGCGGTGCCCGACACCGAGGCCACGACGAGGTCGGTGCGCGCGGCCAGCGACCCGAGCGGGTAGGACGCCCACAGCAGCAGGCCCTGCGCGCCGGAGCCGGACTGCCCTGCATACGCACTGGCCGCGACCCCACCGAGGCTGTGGCCGCCGACCGCCCAGTGGGTGACCTCAGGGTGGGTCGCGACGATGCCGGCCGGGGCGCCGAGGGCGAGGAAGCCGATGTCGGCCGGCTGCTTGACGATGACGACGAGGTAGCCGGCGGCGCCGACCCGTTCGAGGAGCGGCACGTAGGCCCGCGGGTCGACCTTCGCACCGGGTTGGAAGACGAGACCGGCGGCCGCGCTGCCGCCCGTGGGGGTGAGCGTGATACTGGTGGGCGCGTCGGTCACCCGCACGGCGGCCGTGCCGGCCATGGCCGCGACCGCCTCGGGCGTGGCGGTCGCGGGCACGAGGTAGACCACCGAGCCGAGGACCACGACGGTGAGCACGGCGCCCAGCACCCGGCCGACGACGGTCGCGACCCGGTGTCGCGGCCGGCCGGCGGCCACCGGCCGCAGACCCGTGACGAGGAGCGCGAGGCCCACGAGCAGGACGACCGCGAGCAGCACCGGGTATGCCGGGTGGCCGGCGAGCAGGGACCCGCGGGCGAGGACCCCCGCCACGACCGCGACGAGCACCCACAGCAAACCGAGGACCGCGCGCCACCCCGAGCGGCGGCGACGGCTGCCAGACTCGCCCCCGGGTGACGTCATCACCTTCGCAGCCTCGCACGCGCAGGCGCCTCGAGCTCAGAGGACGGCATGGACACGAATACGGTCGTCGAACCGCTCGACGAGCTGCCCTCCGCCGACCAGGCCTTCTCCGAGGGCCCGGTCGTCGTGCTCGCCTCCGCCGACGGCGACCCGGACGACCCGCTCGGCGACGACGGGGCGCAGGACCCACGTGAGGCGCTCATCGCCCGGTCGGCCCTCTGGGACGCGGCGGTCGCCGACCGCGACGAGGCCGCCGCCCGGCGGCTGCTGCACCCCGACTTCGCCCTCGAGGGCCTACAGCCGCTGCGCAGCGTCATGACCCGCGCCGTGTGGCTGGAGATGATGCCCGACCACGTCGTGCACGAGTGGGAGGTGGAGGACCGCCTCGTCGACCTCGACGGTGACTATGCGTCTCTTCTGCAGCGGGTGCGGATGCGGACCACGGTGCTCGGCGAGGACCGCAGCGGCGTCGTCGTGGTGAGCGACCTCTGGCGCTGCGTGCAGGGCGAGTGGCTGGTCTGGCGCCGGCACCTGACCCCGCTGTAGGCCTGCCGCTCGTTCCTACGCTCCGCCCGGTGCTCAGCCCGAGAGGGCCCCCCAGCGGATCGACAGCCCGAGGCCGCAGAGCAGCACCAGCACCGCAGCGGCGACGACCCCGGCGCTGACGTCGACGTCCTGCTGCTGCACCGTGACGTGGCGGGGGAGGTTGGCCAGCACGTCGGTGAGCTGGCCGGCGTCGGTCGCGGCGAAGTACTCCCCGCCGGTCGTCGTGGCGACGGTGCGGAGCGCGTCCTCGTCGACGACGAGGAAGCTGCGGGCCCCGCCGAGCCCGCCCGCCCCACCGGGGCCGGTGTCCCGTCCGCCGAGGCGCAGGTTCTGGCCGCCCCCGAGCTGCGCGGCCGTGCAGACCATCTGGGTGGGGTTCTTGGTGCCGAAGCCGATGGGGTAGATGCGCACGCCCCGGGCTGCGGCCTGGAGCGCGGCCTCGGCGGGGGTGACCCCGCGGGTGTTCGCGCCGTCGGTGAGCAGGACGATGATCTCCGGCGCCGTGGCGACGGCGCCGGCCGGCGGGGTGCTGCCGCCCGAACCCCCGGAGCCCCCCGACCCTTCGGTGGGCGTGGGCTTCGGCAGCGACGAGCCGTCGGGGTTCACCCCGGTGCCCGGGTCGCTGGGGGCGACGTTGGGGTCGAGCTCCGAGATGGCGTCCAGCGACTTGAGGATGGCGGCGCCGATGGTCGTCCCGCGGCCGGTCGTGGCGGCGTCGAGGGTGCGCAGGAGATCGTCGTGGCTGGTCGTGGGGGCCACCGCCAGCTGGGCGAACCCGGAGAAGAGGACGAGACCGATCTTCGTCTCGTCGTTCTGGCTCTGGATGAACGACCGGACCGCGGCCTGGGCGGCGGACAGCCGGTTGGGGTCGACGTCCGTGGAGCACATCGAGCCGGAGACGTCGAGGGCGAGGATCACCGTGGCGCTCGAGACCGGCACGTCGGTGCGCACCTGGGGTCGCGCGCCGGCGACGCCCAGGAGCCCGAGGCTGGCGAGGACGAGGGCGATGGGCACGTGCCGCCGCCACCGCCGGCTGGGGCCGGCGGCCGAGCGCAGCAGAGCGACGTTGGAGTGGCGCACCGTGAGCGGGCGACGCCGCCGGAGCTGCCACGCGTAGACCGCGATCAGCACCGGGACGGCGAGCAGCAGCAGGAGCAGGAAGGGCTGGTCGAAGGACACCTCAGACCACCCGCCCCTGGCGTAGTACCGAGACGACGGCCCCCGCGAGGAGCAGGAGCGCCGCGAGACCGGCGACGAGGGAGGTGACCTCGTGGGGCACCGTGCGGGTCACCCACCCGAGGTCGAGGCTGCGGTAGACGGAGGACAGGGAGGCGGCGTCGGCCGCCGCGTAGTAGGTGCCCCCGGTGGTCTGGGCGATCTGCTTCAGCGACGCCTCGTCGAGCTTGGTCGCGATGCTGAACCCGCCGACCTCGAGCGTCGTTCCCTCCGGGCTGCCGAGGCCGATGGGGTAGATCTTCACGCCCGCCGCCGAGGCGAGGTCGGCGAGGTCGGCGGGGTCGGGCCCACTGGTGTTCTCCCCGTCGGTGAGCATGACGACCGACGTGCCGCCGTAGTAGCCGATCGGCGTCTCGGTCGCATTCCCGTTCTCGCTGTCGCCGCTGGACTGGATCGGCTTCCCGGCGATGGCGCTGAGCGAGGTGAGGATGCCGCGCCCGATCGACGTGTCCCCCTCCGGCTTCAGCCGGTTGACGGCGGCGAGCACCTGGTCCTTGTCGGTGGTGGGCTGCTGCACGATGAGGCCGTTGCCGCCGAACGCGACGACGGCGATCTTGACCTCGGCCGGCTGGTTGTCGACGAACCCCTTGGCCGCCGCCTTGGCCGCGTCGAGCCGGGTCGGGGTCACGTCGGTGGCGGCCATGCTCGTGGAGACGTCGAAGGCGAGCACGACGGTGCCCTCGCGCTTGGGCTCGGCGACGGCGGCCACCGGGCGCGACAGGGCGAGCAGCATGACCGCGAGAGCGCCGACCAGCAGGGCCGGGGCGACGTGCCGCCAGCGGTCCCGGCCGCCCGGGCTGCGAGTGACGAGACCCTGGACCGCCAGCTCGGCGCGGCGCCGGTCCCGGCCACGCACGAGCCGCCGGTATGCCGCGAGCACGAGCGGGAGGGCCAGCAGGCCGAGCAGGGCCCAGGGCCACTGGAGGGTCATCGCCGCCGGCTCCGGACCGCGGCGATGCGCAGCAGGGAGCGCACGAGGTCCTCGTCGGTGCGCACCTGGTGCAGCTCGACGCCCGCGCTGCGGGTGGCCTCCACGAGCCGGGCCTGCTCGGCCTCGGCGCCCGCCCGCATCCGCTCCCGGAACCCCGGGTCGGACGTGTCGACGAAGATCTGCTCGCCGGTCTCGGCGTCCTCGACGTAGATCGACCCCACGTCGGGCAGCTCGCTCTCGCGGGGGTCGCTCACCTGGAGGGCGACGACGTCGTGCCGGCGGGCCAGCTGCCCCAGGGCGCCCTCCCAGCCGGGCTCGCTGATGAAGTCGGAGACGACGAGCACGACCGACCGACGGCGGATCAGCCCGGCCGACTGGTGCAGCATGGCCCCCAGGTCCGTCACCGGGGGCCGCGGGGCGGGCTGGTCGCGGCGACGCGGCCGGGTGAAGCGCGCGGCGCGACCCGCGGGGCGGGTGGCGGCGCTCGCCGCGGCCTCGCGCCGGGCGAGCAGCGTGCGGGCGACCCGCAGCACCTGCGTGCGACCCCCGGCCGGCGGGATGACGGTCTCGATGCCCTGGTCGAAGACGACGACGCCGACCCGGTTGCCGCGTCGGGTGAGCACGAGCGCGAGGGTCGTGGCCACCTCGGCGAGGACGAGGTCCTTCTGCCGGTCCACCGGCCCGAAGCCCATGGACGCCGAGTGGTCCAGCAGGAGCCACGCCGTGATCTCGCGGTCCTCGACGTACTCGCGCACGTAGGGGGTGTCGGTGCGGGCCGTGACGTTCCACTCGATGTGCCGCAGGTCGTCACCCGGCTCGTACTCGCGCAGGTTGGTGAAGTCGAGCCCGTCGCCGCGGAAGAGGCTGCGGTAGTCGCCCTGGAGACGGCCGTCGAGCCGCCGCACGACCCTCCACTCGAGCTGCCGGAGCAGGCGCTCCGGCGTCAGCGTGGCGGTCTGGTCCATGGCGACCCTCCCGGTGCGCCGCCGGGCGATCCGTAGGCACCCGGCATACCGGCGTGGGTGGGGCGTTCGCGCAGGGGCACCTGCGGCACGGGGAGCGACTCGAGGATCGGGGTGAGCAGGTCGTCGGCGCTCATGTCCTCGGCGAGCGCCTCGTAGGACAGCACGATGCGGTGCCGCAGGACGTCCCGGGCGAGGTCGCGCACGTCGGTGGCCAGGGCGTACTCGCGGCCCCGGAGGTAGGCCAGCGCGCGGGCGGCGAGCACGAGGTTGATCGAGGCGCGGGGGCTGGCTCCGTAGGTGAGGTAGCGGGCGAGCTCGGCGCGGCCGACGAGCGCCGGGTTGCGGGTGGCGGTGGCGAGCTGCACGGCGTACTCGATGACCCCGGGGTCGACGTAGACCTGGTCAGCCTCGCGCTGGTAGCGCCGCAGGGACTCGGCGTCGAGCACCTGCTGGGTGGCGGCCAGCGCGCCGATCATCCGCTCGACGACGACGAACTCCTCTGCGGGAGAGGGGTATTCGATGATCACCTTGAGCATGAACCGGTCGACCTGAGCCTCCGGCAGCTGATACGTGCCCTCCGACTCGATGGGGTTCTGGGTCGCCATGACGAGGAACGGGTCCGGCGCGGGGTAGGTCTCCCGGCCGATGGTGACCTGCCGCTCCTGCATGACCTCGAGCAGGGCGGACTGCACCTTGGCGGGGGCCCGGTTGATCTCGTCGGCAAGGACGAGGTTGGCGAACACCGGCCCGAGTGACACCTGGAACTCGCCGTCGCGCTGGTTGTAGATGCGGGTGCCCACGAGGTCGGCGGGCACGAGGTCGGGGGTGAACTGGATGCGCTGGAAGTCGCCGCCGATGGCGTGGGCGAGGGTCTTGATGGCCATCGTCTTGGCCAGGCCCGGCACGCCCTCGACGAGGAGGTGGCCCCGGGCGAGCAGCGCGATGATCATCCGCTCCAGCAGGTCGTCCTGGCCGACGATGGTCCGCTTGACCTCGTAGAGGGCCTGCTCGAGCGGATGGGTCCGCGTCGGGGCCGGCTGGGGCGGGGGGGTCTGCTGGTCCATGGGGCTCCTACTGAGGGGGGCTGCCGGCGGCGCCGCCGGCGGTGGCGATGGGCACGGCGAAGCCGATCCCGACGAAGAAGCCCTGCTGGCTGGGGTTCGCGAGGCCGGTGACGATGCCGACCACCTGGCCGGCGGCGTTGAGCAGCGGGCCACCGGAGTTGCCGGGGTTGACGGCGGCGTCCATCTGGATGAGGTGCTGCAGGCTCTTGCCGCTGCCGACCTGCACCGTGCGGTCGAGGGCGGAGACGACGCCCGCCGACAGCGAGTCGGCGAGCCCGAGCGGGTGGCCGACGGCGAAGACCGGCGTGCCGACCTGCACGCCACCCCCGAGGACGGCGGGGACGAGGGTCTGCGGCAGCGTGCTCGGCAGCAGGGTGGCGATGTCGCTGTCGGGGGTCTGGGTCACGACGGTGGCGGGGGACGAGGTGCCGTCGGTGTAGCTCACCGTCACCGAGTCGGCGCCGGCGACGACGTGCAGCGCCGTGAGGATGGTGCCGTCGGTCTTGACGATGACCCCGGCCCCGCTCGCCTGCTCCGCGCCGGCCGCGGTCGCGCGCTTGGTCGTGATGAGCACGAGGGACGGCTGGATCGCCTGGTAGGCCACCGTGGCGGCGGGTGGGGCGGCGGCGTCGGCCTTGGCCTGCGCGTCCACGCCCTTCTTGACCGCGGTGTCGACGTCCTTCTGGGTGATGGCCGGCGTCGGGGTCGGGCGGCTCAGCTCGAAGGCGAGCAGCGAGACGACCAGCACGAGCACGACGGTGGCGACGGCGTAGATCCGCAGGGGGACGGCGGCGAGCCGGTGACCGGTCGCCCGGGCGGCCCGGCGCACGGGTGCCGACCGGTGGGTATGCCGCGAAGGAGGGCCACCGGGTGACCCGGTGGGCGGCGCCGTCGGCGGCGCGAGAGGGCGAGCCACCTCCTGACTCTACGTTCGGGTTCGCCGATCCGGCAGAGCCAGGGACCGACTCATAGGGGTTCGATAGGTTCGGCCGGCGCGGGCGTCGACACCGGAAGCGACGCCGCGGTACGGAACCCGGCGTTGCCCATCGAGGAGTCGGGGGTGTTCGACGAGCGGGCGGCGTTGCGGTAGCGGTTGCAGTACGAGTCGTGACACAGGTACGAGCCGCCGCGCATGACCCGCGCGAAGCCGGCGTCCGGCCCGGTGGGGTCGGTGCGGGGCGAGCGGGCGTAGTAGCTGGGGTGCCACCAGTCGGAACACCACTCCCAGACGTTGCCGACGGTCTGGTGCAGGCCGAACCCGTTGGGCGCGAACGCCGTCACCGGGGCGGTCGTCAGCCAGCCGTCCTCGACGGTGTTCTCCGTGGGGAACCGGCCCTGCCAGATGTTGCAGCGCCACCGGCCGGCGTCGGTGAGCTCGTCGCCCCAGGGGAAGCGGGCGCCCTCGAGGCCGCCGCGCGACGCATACTCCCACTCGGCCTCGGTGGGCAGCCGCCGGCCGGCCCAGGCCGCGTAGGCGGCGGCGTCGTTCCAGCTGACGTGGACCACGGGATGGTCGCCGAGGCCGTCGAGGTCGGACCGTGAGCCGCCGGGATGGCGCCAGTCGGCGCCGTGGACCCCGACCCACCACGGGGTGCCGGAGGCGGGACCCATGAGCTCGTCGGGCGCGGCCGCGAGGGCGAGGTGGAAGACCGCGGAGAAGCCGAACGACTCAGCCTCCGTGACGTAGCCGGTGTCGTCGACGAACCGGGCGAAGGCGTCGTTGGTCACGCTCGTCGTATCGATGGCGAAGGGGGAGAGGTGCACCGGGTGGACCGGGCCCTCGCCGTCGCCGACGTTGCGGTCGCCCGAGGCGTCGCCCATGCGGAACCAGCCGCCGGGAAGGACGGCCTGCGGCACGGTATGCCGGTCGGCCGGGTCCGTTTCGGTGCCGACGGGGCGGTCGACGGGGCGGCCCACGGCCGGCGGGGGGAACGTCGCCGTCGCTCGCAGGCCCGAGGGACCCGGTCGTGGGCCCGAGGGGCCGCGGACGGCGGCCGGCGTGCAGCAGGCGTCGTCGGCGGCCATACGACCCAACCTAACCCGGGGGCCTGGTCCGCTCCTGTGTGAGGCGGCGGGTGACGCCGATGTCGGCGTCGCCCAGGCCGCCGGCCACCAGCTCGGCGAACGCGGCGCGTACCGCGGGCAGGAGGGCAGCGATGGTGCCGGTCTCCTCGGCGACGGCGGTGGCGAACTCGACGTCCTTGAGCAGGTAGCGCGCGGCCGCGGTGGGCTCGTAGTCCTCGGCGACCATGCGGCCGCCGCGGGTCTGGAGGATCCGGCTGTCGGCGTAGCCGCCGCCCAGCAGGTCGACGAGCAACGCCAGGTCGAGCCCGCTGCGCTCGGCCAGCACGAGGGCCTCCCCGATCGACAGCACCGTGGCCGCGACGATGAGCTGGTTGCAGGCCTTGGCCACCTCGCCGGCCCCGAGCGGTCCGAGGTGCACCGGCCGGCCGCACGCGCCGAGCACCGACGCGGCGCGAGCAGCGTCGCCGTCGGTGCCGCCGACCATGATCGACAGGGACGCGGCCGCGGCTCCCTCGACCCCCCCGGAGACGGGGGCGTCGACCAGCCGCACCGCGCCCCCGGTCTCGGTGCGCAGCCGGTCGCCGAGCGCCCGCACCCCGGCCGGCGAGGAGGTCGACGACACCACGAGCAGCAGGTCGTCCGGCGCCGAGGCGAGGATGCCGTCCGGGCCGCCGAGCACCTGCTCCACCTCGGCCAGGTCGGGCAGCATGAGGACGACGACCTGGGCCGTGGCCGCGAGCGCGCGCGGGGTGTCGTGCCAGGTCGCCCCGGCGTCGACGAGGTCGCGGTAGCGCTCGGCCCCGCGTCCGGTGATGCCCACCTGTGTGTGGTTCCGCGCGAGCAGGCGCCGGGTCATCGGCCGCCCCATCGCCCCCAGGCCGATGACCCCCACCCGGGTGACCGGCTCCGGCTCGGGATCCGGCCCAGGACCCGTCTCACGCTCCCGCTGGCGGTCCGGCTCCGGTGACATGGCCAGCATCATGCCGCCTCCACCCCGTTGCCGACCGGTCACCCCAGGCGGTCGGCCGCCGCCCGGATGAGCACCGTGGCCCACGTGCGGAACGGTGCCCACCGCTGCGCGAACGCGGCGTACTCCTCGTCGCTCATGGGCGTCCCGATGCCGTAGAGCGTGTGCACGGCGGCGCGGCCCTGCGGTTCCTCCGGGGCGAGGACGTCGGCGAACCCGCAGGCGCGCACGACGATGAGCGCGCTGTAGAACGGCCCGATGCCCGGCAGCCGCTGCACCTCCAGCCGAGCCGCCTCGGGACCGAGGGCCACGAGGCGGTCGACGTCGAGGTCGCCGGCGGCGGCCGCCGCACCGACGGCCCGCAGCCGGGCGACCCGGTCGGCCGGCAGGCCCAGGACCCCGGGGTCGTCGGGCAGGGCGACGAGCGCGCTCGGGGGCGGGAGGGCGCTGACCGACCGGCCGGCGAGGTCGAACGTCCGGCCGTAGGCGGCGTTGAGGCGCTCGCGCACCCCGATCCCCTGGGGGCGGCCCCGCCGGGCACTGATGACCGACCAGACCGCCGCCTCGTAGGGCGAGGAGAAGAGCGGGGGCCGCAGACCGGGCGCCACCTTCTGGAGGGCGCCGATGACGGGGTCCCGGCGGCCCAGGTCGGCGAACGCCTCGCCGTCGTGGTCGCAGGACAGGACACGAGCGACCTGGTGGGCCACCGTGTCGGGGTCGGCGTCACCGTGGATGGTCAGGTGCAGCTGCTCGCCCTCATGGCGGACCTCGACCCCGGCCGCCTGCTCGAGGTCGTGGTCGACGCGGAACGCCATCCGCATGACCCCGTCGAAGTCGCGTTCGGATCGATGGCCGAACCCGAAGACGGCCAGCTCCTCGAGCGAGAAGGGGCCCCGGGTCGAGATGCTGCGCTGAGCGGTCTCCGTCATCCCCTCATCGTCGTGCCGGGGTCTGACACCCCGGTCGGCACGACCTGGCTGGGGTGCGGCTCGTCCCCCACCGCCGCCTGCGCGCGCCACAGGGCGACCTCCAGCGCGTCGCGCACCGGGGCATACGCGGGGTCGTCGGCGACGTTGTTGAGCTCCTCGGGGTCGGCCTCGAGGTCGTAGAGCTCCCACTCCGGCGGGTAGACACGGTCGCCGCAGCCGGGGTAGCCCATCCCGTCGTTGTAGAAGTAGATGAGCTTGTGCCGCGCGGTGCGGTAGCCGTAGTGGGCCGGCGCCTGGTGGCTCGGGTCGTCGTGCTCCCAGTAGCGGTAGTAGAGGCCCTCGGCCGGCGGCGGCGCGGCCGACCCGGTGAGGTCGCCCCAGAAGCTGCGCCCCTGCATGCGGGAGTGGTGCGCCACCCCGGCCGCGTCGAGGATCGTCTGAGCGACGTCGACGTTGGTGACGATGCCCGTATGCGTGCCACCCGCCGGGATCGCTCGCGGGTAGGACACGAGGAACGGCATCTGCAGCGACTGCTCGTACATGAACCGCTTGTCGAACCAGCCGTGGTCGCCGAGGAAGAAGCCCTGGTCCGACGCATACATGAGGACCGTGTCGTCGAGCTGTCCGCGGTCCGCGAGCCAGTCGACCAGCCGCCCGACGTTGTCGTCGACGGAGGCGACGCACCGCAGGTAGTCCTCCATGTAGCGCTGGTACTTCCAGAGCGCCTCCGCCTCGGGCGAGAGGCCCTCGGGCACAGGCTGTTTCAGGTCCTCGGCCGTGAGGTGCTCGGCGATGCGCATGGCCGCCCGCTTGGCCGACTCCGAGCGGGTGGCCAGGTCGTCGGTGAAGGTCGACGGCACGGGGATCGGCTCGGTGTAGAGGTCGGCGTGCGCGGCGTCCGGCTCCCACGGCCGGTGCGGCGCCTTGTGGTAGACGAGCACGCACCACGGCTGGTCGGGATCGAGCGACGCGAGCCAGCGCAGGGTGAGGTCGGTGATGACGTCGGTGGCGTAGCCGTCCTCGACCCGCAGCCCGTCGGCGGAGAGGAACCGCGGCTGGTGGTACTCGCCCTGGTCGATGAGGACGTCCCAGTAGTCGAAGCCCTGGGGGTCGTGGCCGACGCCGTCCGTCTCGCCGTCGCCCATGTGCCACTTGCCGACGATCGCGGTGCGGTAGCCCGCGTCCCGCAGCTGCGTGACGAACGTCGGCTGCGACGCGTCGATGAAGGTGCGCAGCGTGCGCACCCCGTTGACGTGGCTGTACGTGCCGGTCAACAGGCTGGCCCGGCTCGGCGCGCAGAGCGAGTTCGTCGCGAAGCAGCTCTCCAGGACGACGCCTCGCCGCGCGATGTCGTCGATCCGGGGTGTGCGGTTGACCACCGATCCGTAAGCCCCGATGGCGTGGGCCGCGTGGTCGTCGGTGAGGATCATCGCGATGTTGGGGCGCCGCGCCGCCTCGTGGGCCATGGCGGCATCATGCCCGACGGCGCGCGTCGGCGTAGGCGGCATACCCGGGGCCCGGTCGACGACGAAAGATCGGGATGCGCATGGATATCCGTCGTCTCGCCGCCGAACCGTCGTCGGCTCGGCGATCCGCTGCCGGAAGGCCCCTCAGCCGGCGGCGGGGTTCCGGGCCGCGATCGCGGCGTTGAGCGCCGTCGCGAAGGCGGTCCACGCGGCATACGGGGCGAGCAGCCAGCCCGAGGCCGGGTCGACGCGGGCGCTGCGACGTACGAGGTCGAGGTTGGAGACGTTGAGGGCGAGGATCTCGGCGAGCGCCCAGCGCGGCCGCTTGGCCGTGAAGAAGACCCACGTCCAGCCGATGTTGAGCACGAGGTTGGTCGCGAGCGCGGCGATGTAGGCCCGGCGCTCCTCCTCGTCCTCGATGCGGTCGATGGTGCGCGCCGACCCGACCGCGATGAGGGTGTAGAGCGTGGTCCACGCGGGACCGAAGGCCCACCCGGGCGGCTGCCACGACGGCTTGTCGAGGCGGTCGTACCAGCGGGAGCGCACGTCGGTGCCGAGGCCGCCGGTCACCGCGGTGCCGACGAGGGCGGGGACGGTCCACTTCAGTGCTGACACGGGCTCTCCTTGAGGGTGCGTGACGTCAGACCGCCTGGAGACGCGCGAGCGCCTCCTTGCGTTCGGCGTCGTGGTCGACGATCGGCGCCGGGTAGTCCTCGGGTGGGGTACCGAGCTTCCAGGGCTCGTGGATCTCCTTGGCGGACAACGACGTCAGCTCCGGCACCCACCGGCGCACGTAGTCACCCTGAGGGTCGAACTTCCTGCCCTGGAGCGTCGGGTTGAACACGCGGTAGTAGGGAGCGGCGTCGGTGCCCGTGCCCGCCGTCCACTGCCAGCCGTGCTGGTTGTTGGCGAGGTCGCCGTCGACGAGGTGGTCCATGAAGTGCTTCGCGCCGAGGGTCCACTCCAGATGCAGGTCCTTGACGAGGAACGACGCCACGATCATGCGCAGCCGGTTGTGCATCCACCCCGTGGCGGCGAGCTGGCGCATGCCGGCGTCGACGATGGGGTAGCCGGTGCGCCCCTCCTGCCACGCGGCGAACCGCTCGTCGGCTGCCTTTCCGGTGTCGTACTCCATGCCCTTGAGCTGCGGTGAGTAGTAGTCGTGGGCGCTGTGCGGGAAGTGGTGGAGGATCGACGCGTAGAAGTCGCGCCAGCACAGCTGCCGCCGGTAGGGCTCGCCCGCCCGGCCGAGGTCGGCGAGCATCGTGCGCGGGTGGATCGTGCCGAGCTTGAGGTGCACGGACATGTGTGACGTCGAGTCGAGGTCGGGCCGGTTGCGCTCCTTGCCGTAGCGCGCGAGGTCGTCCTTCTGGAACGCCGCCCACACCCGGTGGGCCGCGGCCTCGCCGGCCTCGGGCAGCTCGACGGACGTCGTCGGGTCCTTCGGGATCTCGGCGCCGTCGACGGGGTGCCAGTCGACCGTCCCGGGCCGGGTCTTCGCCGGCCTGTGCCAGCCCCGCTCCGACCAGGCTCGGTAGAAGGGCGTGAAGACCTTGAAGGGGGTGTCGTCCTTCTTGAGCACCTGCCCCGGCGACACGGCATACGGGCTGCCGGTGCGCACGAGGGGTATGCCGTCGCCGACCTTCGCCAGCGCGGCCTCCACCCGCTCGTCGCGGGCCCGGCCGTAGGGCGCGAAGTCCTCACTGACGTGGACCGCTGAGGCGCCGATCTCCTCGGCCAGCGCGGGAACGACGGTGTGTGGCTTACCGCGCTTCACGGTGAGCCGGCCGCCGTGGCTGCGCAGGTCCTCGTCGAGGGCGCGCAGGGTGCGGTAGAGGAACGCGGTGCGCGGCCCGGCGTCGGCCCGCAGCAGCACGTCGTCCAGGACGAAGAGCGCCGTGACCGGACCGTCGTGGGCGGCCGCGTCGAGCGCCGGGTGGTCGGTGAGCCGCAGGTCGCGGCGGAACCACAGGATGGTCGGCGGGGTCGTGCTCGTCACGAACGGCGCTCCTCGCGTCGGATCGACTGCTCGAACAGGGGCGGCAGGAAGCGCAGCATGAGCATCGCCCACGTCACGTGGGTGAGCATCGGCGCCTGGATGCCGCCGGAGGCGCGGCGCTGCATCCCGAACAGCAGGCCCATCACTCCACCGGCAACGGTGAGGGCGGGGTTGCGGGTCGCCGCCGTGGCGACGGTGTAGGCGGCCGTGGAGATGAGGATGGGCCGCTCCGCCGCAGCGGTGTAGAAGGCGCCGCGGAAGAACATCTCCTCCGCCAGTCCGTTGACCGAGGTCGTGAGGATGATCAGCGGCATGCTGCCCTGGTCGGCGTAGCGCAGGACGTTGCCGATGGCGCGGTCGAGCACGGGGATCTCCCGGGCGACGAGCGCGGCGCCGTAGAACCCGCCGAAGGTGAGCACCCCGGTGACGACGGGCGTGACGATCGGCCGCCGCAGGTTGTTGTCGCGGCCCTTGATCCAGCCCAGGTGCAGAGGGCCGGAGGCGACGGCGCCGGCCGTCCACGTGGCGGCGAGGGCACCGGTCAGCCAGTAGAACTTCTTCGAGCCCGGCGCGACGTTGAGCGAGACCCCGAGCAGCGCGGCACCGGCGACGCCGACCCCGGCGACGACCCGGCGGCGGCGCGTGCGCACGGATTCGGACTCCTGGGGGACCTGCGGTTCCTGGAGGTGGAACGGCTTCGGAAGCCGGCCCAGCACGCGATGCAGTGTGTCGGAGGTCGAGGCGCCGGACGCGTCGGCGCCGCGTGCGGCCCGCTCCTCGAGCGCGGTGCGTGCGGCGTCGTCGTAGCCCATCGGCTCGAAGGGGACCAGCCGGCGGATGGCCGGGTCCTTGACGACGACCTCGTTGGTCATCGAGTCCACGAGGTTGCGGCCCGTGGTCGTGTCGACGTCGGTGACGAGGGAGAGCCAGCGCGACGACAGCTGGGGCGAGAGGAACGGCACGGGCACGATGGGCAGGTCACGGCCCTGGATCTTGGCGACGCGCTGCAGCATCGTCTTGTAGCGCAGCACCTCCGGGCCGCCGATCTCGAGCGCGCGGCCCGCGGCCTCCGGCAGGTCGAGCACGGCGACGAGGTAGCGCACGACGTCGGCCACGGCGATCGGCTGGGTGCGCGTCATGACCCAGCGGGGCGTGATCATCGCCGGGAGGTGGTCGACGAGCTGGCGGGTCATCTCCCACGAGATCCCGCCGTCACCGATGACGATGCCCGCCCGCAGCGTCGTGACCGGCACTCCGCTGGCCGCGAGCTCGCTCTCGACCTCGCGGCGGCTGCGCAGGTGGGCCGACAGCTGCTCGCGGTCGTCGCCGAGGCCGCCGAGGTAGACGATGCGCTGGAGTCCGGCCCGCTGGGCCGCGGCGCCGAACGCCTTGGCGCCCTGGGCGTCCTTGTTCTCGAAGTCGTCGTCGTCGAGGGAGTGCACGAGGTAGTACGCCGCGTCGCACCCCTGCATGGCCGCCTCGAGCGAGGCGGGGTCGCCGACGTCACCGGCGACCGCCTCACCCACCCCCTGGTAGGAGTCGGGGTGGCGGGTCATGGCGCGCACCTCATGGTCGGCCTCGACCAGCGCGGGGCAGAGCCGGCGGCCGACGAACCCGGACGCGCCTGCGACGAGGACCCTCATCGGGTGACCAAGGCCGTGCGGTGGGGCGCCGGCAGTCGCTGGGCCTCGGTGACCGGGTCACCGGGGAGCGCCGTGGCGCCGGTCGCGGCGACCGCCTCCGGGGTGGCGCCCGCGCCGGCCAGCAGCACCGGCGCGATGCGGCCCAGCCGTCTCAGCTCGTCGGCGGTCTGGAGGAAGGAGGCGGGGGTCGTCGCGGCCAGCACGACGACGTCGGGCTGCAGCTGGCGCACGGCGTTCTCGAGGTCGGTCACAGGGGTGTTGTTGCCCAGGAAGGTGATGCGCCAACCGTTGCGGTTGAGCGCGATCCCGAAGACCATGAGCGGCAGGTCGTGCAGCTCGCCCGTGGGGCAGGCGAGGACGGCCCGGGGTCCCACCCCGTCGCCCCAGCCGAGGGCGAGGGTGCTGAGCCGGCCCCGGATGAGGTTGCTGGCGAAGTGCTCCTGCGCCACGTCGACGCTCCCCTCCTCCCAGCGCCGCCCGAGGTGGGCGAGGTAGGGCATGACGACCTCGCGCAGCACGGTCGTCGGGCTCAGCTGCCGGAACATGGCGTCGAAGACCTGCTGGGCGCCGGCCTCGTCGTAGGCGTCGAGGGCCTGCTCCAGCGCCAGGAAGTGGTGCATGGTCGCGTCCGGGTCGCCCGGGAGGCCGGGGTTCGGGACGGCGGGGGCGGGCGCGTTCGTGGTGAGGCGGATCTCGCGCACGGTGGCCAGGACCGGATGGCCCACGTCACCGGTGACGGTCTCGCCCTGCCGAAGCCGCGCGGCCCTGGCGGCCTCGGCGGCGGAGAGGCCCTGGGCGAGGTGCTCCTGCATGGAGCGCACCCGGTGCTCGTCGGCCTCGGTGTAGAGCCGGTAGCCCTTGGGGGAGCGGGCGGGCTGAAGCAGGCGGTAGCGACGCTCCCAGGCCCGCAGCAGCTCGGTGGTGACGCCGACCCGGCGGCTCAGCTCTCCGATGCGCACCCCCACCGGGTCCCGTGGCTCCAGCGGCTCGGCCGGCCGGTGCGCGTCGACCGCGACAGCGTGGTCCCCCGGGGGGAGCTCGACGGGTCCGGGGACGCGGGAGGTCGGAGGGGGCATACCGAGATTGTACAAACCTTGGACATCACCCGTCGAGGGACCGGACGAGGAACACCGGCATGCCCGGGGCGGCGGCAGCGAGCTCGGCGTCGCTCGACCGCGCGGTGAGGCCCTCGACGAAGCGGCCGACCTCCCAGCCCCAGCGGTCGAGGTAGACCCGCAGCACGGGCACCCGCTCGCCGACCGGCACCTCGACGAGCCGCACGGTCTCGACCCGGCGGCCCACGCTCAGCTCGGCCGTCTCGGCCGCCCGCACGTTGCGCACCCACTGCGTGACACCGCGAGGCGCGACGAGGTAGCGCTCGCCGTCGAGGAGCATGAGGTTGACGGGGACGCTGCGGGGTGTGCCCGAGGAGCGGCCGGTCACGGTCAGCACCCGCGAGCCGAAGAGGCTGACGCCGTGGCGGGTCATCCAGCGCACGAGGCGCATGAAGGCGAGCTCGCTCGCGGCGGTGGGAGCGACGTAGCGGTCGGCGGTGGGGGCCATGGTGTCTCCTCGTTCAAACGAGAGCGGTGCTCTCTCTTGACTCGAGTATGCGTCGCGCGGACCCGTCGTGTCAAGAGCGGTGCTCTCGTTTGTGGGATGATGGCCCCATGAGCCCAGGAGCGAGAGCGGCGCGCCGTGACGACGTGGACCAGCGGATCCTGGAGATCGGCCGGCGGCACCTGTCCGAGCAGGGGGCCGCGGCGCTGTCGCTGCGGGCGGTCGCGCGCGACCTCGGCATGGTGTCGTCGGCGGTCTACCGCTACGTCGCCAACCGCGACGACCTGTTGACCCTGCTGCTCGTCGACGCCTACTCCGAGCTCGCCGACGAGGTCGACGCCGCGGTCGCGGGGGTCGCCCGGTCGGGCTGGGACACCCGGTTCATGGCGGCCGGCCACGCCGTCCGTGGCTGGGGCCTGCGGGAACCGGCCCGCTACGCCCTGCTCTACGGCAGCCCGGTGCCCGGGTACGCCGCGCCCGAGCGCACGGTCGAGCCCGGGACCCGGGTCATCCGGTTGCTGGTCGCCCTGGTCGAGGAGGGGGTGCGCCGCGGCGACGTGCGCGACGGGGCGGGCGGCGTCAGCGTGCCGCGCGCGCTGCGGGCCGACCTCGCCCGGGTGCGCGACGAGCTGGGCGTGGTCATGGACGCGGCGGTGCTCGGACGCGCCTTCGGGCTGTGGGCCACCCTGTTCGGGGTGGTGAGCCTCGAGGTGTTCGGCCAGCTGGGGGACGACACCTTCACCGAGCCGGGGCTGCTGTTCGAGCAGCAGCTGCGGCTAGCCCTGGTGACACTGAAGGGCTGAGCGGTCTTGGGGGTGAGGGCCGCTCGGGACGCCACTCGGACGGGCGGGTGCGGCTCAGCCGGCCGCGCCTCCGACGGCGGCGAGGTCCATGTGCAGGACCTCCCAGACGTGCCCGTCGGGGTCGGTGAAGCTGGCCCCGTAGATGGGCCCCTCGTGCATCCCGGGCAGCCACTCGCCGCCGCCGGAGGCGAGCGCCCGCCGCACGAGGTCGTCCACCTCCTGTGGTGAGTCGGCACTGAGGCAGGTGATGCAGGAGGTGGCCGCGCGGGGGTCACCGACGGGGCCGGTCACGAAGTCGCCGAAGCGCTCGCGGGTGAGGAGCATGAGCACGATGGCGTCGGAGACGACGATCGACACCGCGGAGTCGTCCGAGAACATCTCGTTCACGGAGAACCCCAGGCCGGTGTAGAACACCCGCGACGCCTGCAGGTCGGAGACGGGGAGGTTGACGAAGATCATCCGGTTCATGGGGGTGTGACCACCCGGGCCACGGAAACTCGTCGGCCGATCGTGGCCGTCCGTTCACCGCTCGTTCCGTGCTCTCGGGGACCCGTGTCGGTGAGGTGGGCTAGTTTCCTGGGGATGACGGATCTGGCCACGCCTCGCGCTGCTCCCGAGAACCTCGATGACCAGGAGTTCATGGCCCTCGTCGAGCCGCTCCGCGGGGAGCTGACGGCGCACTGCTACCGGATGCTCGGCTCCGTGCACGACGCCGAGGACCTCGTGCAGGAGACCTACCTGCGGGCCTGGCGCGCGTTCCACGGCTTCGAGGGCCGCTCGTCGGTGCGCACGTGGATGTACCAGATCGCCACGAACACCTGCCTCACCGCGCTCAAGGGCAAGGCCCGGCGACCCCTGCCCACCGGTCTCGGCGCACCGGCGTCCGACCCGACCGGCGCGCTCGAGTCGCGGCCGGAGGTGCCGTGGCTCGAGCCGCTGCCCGACCGGGTCGTGGCGGGGACGGCGCCGGTCGACCCCGCGGCCGCAGCGGTCAGCGGCGAGTCCGTCCGCATTGCGTTCATCGCGGCGCTGCAGCACCTCACTCCCATCCAGCGGGCCGTCCTCATCCTGCGCGACGTGCTCGCCTGGCACGCGGCCGAGGTCGCCGAGGCGCTCGACACGACGGTGGCGGCGGTCAACAGCGCCCTCCAGCGCGCCCGCGCACAGATGGCCCGGCTCGACCCCCCCGACGGGGCCGCGGCGGTGCTGAGCGTCGACGACCCGGCCCTGCAGGCCCAGCTCGAGCGCTACGTCGCCGCGTTCGAGCGCTACGACATCGACGGCATCGTGGCCATGCTCACGGCCGACGCGGTCTGGGACATGCCGCCGTTCACCGGGTGGTACCAGGGCAACGTCGCGATCGGCCGGCTCATCGCGACGCAGTGCCCGGCCGACGGCCCGGGCGACATGCGGCTGGTGCCGACGACGGCCAACGGCCAGCCCGCCTTCGCCCTCTACATGCGCAGCGCCGACGGACGACACCGGGCCTTCCAGCTGCAGCAGCTGACGGTCACGCCGGCCGGGGTCACCCGGGTGACGGCGTACTTCGACGTCGAGCTCTTCGCGCGCTTCGGGATGCCGACGGAGCTGCCCGCGTAGGCCCCCGGACCTCGTCCGGGTCGTATCCTCACCGCGGCAGCAGCGTCAGCCCGGCCACGTCGCCGACCACAGCGTCACCGGGCCGCCGGCCGTGGAGCGGGTGGCGGCGTACAGGCGCTGACCGACGACCGCGGCGGCCACCGGCCGGCCACCGGGTCCGCTCGATGCCGTCCACGCTCCGCCGTCCGCCCTCCCGCTCACCACGACGGTCCCCGTGTCGGCGGGGCTCACGACGAGGGTGGAAACGCCGACGCTGAGCGGCGCCGGCAGCGGGTCCTGGTCCCCCACCGCCACGGCCGGTATGCCGCCGAGCCGCACGGCCCGCTCGCCGTCGACCCGCCAGACCGCGAGGTGACCGTCGACCTGACCGGCGACGACGCATACGGCGTCGGGGGGTGGGCACCGTGCGGAGACCGCCTCGCTGTGCGTCCCGGCGTCCGGCAGGTCGACCCGGCTCCAGTCCGTGGCGATGCCGGGGGAGCGCCACAGCGTGGCCGTCTGGCGGATGGCTCCGGGGGTGAGGTGCAGGGCCGAGCCCGTGACGAGGAGCCCGGTGCCGTCGGCCGTCGCCCCGCGCGCGCCGGTGAGCAGGTCGGCCGTGCTCGCGAGGGCGGTGCCGGCGGAGTCCTGCCGGGTCCAGGTGCGGTCGGCGAACGTCCAGACGGTCGTGTCGAGCCCGGCCTGGGCGCCGCCCCAGCTGCCGACGAGGGCGTCGCCGCGCGGGGTGACCACCGCCTCCACGAGGTCGCCCGCCCCCCAACCGCCGAAGGTGTAGAAGCTCTGCGGCAGCTCGACGACCCCGGCGGCGGTGCCCGACCAGGTGGTCCACCGCACGTTGGCGTGGGCGCCGCCGTTCGCCCCTCCGATCGCGATGACCCGCGTGCCGTCCGTGGCCACCGAGTACCACCGCGCCTCGAAACCGTAGGGGGAGGAGGGAGTCACCGGCACCGCGGTCGCCGCCCCGGCGCCGTCGACCGTGACCATCGCCGGGGCCGGCGGGTCACCGGCCCGCAGCGCCCCCACGAGAAGGCGGTCACCGAGGGTGGTCAGGGTGCGGGCCTCCAGCCCGGCGGGGAGCGTGACCCGGCTCCACGAGAGTGTCGCGAGCGCGGCCGGTGCGGTCGGGCCCGGGGAGGACGAGGTGGGCGGGCCGCCCGCGTCCGTCGAGCACGCTGCGAGTCCGGCGACCAGCAGCCCGGTGGCCGCCCACCGAGCCGTCGGCACCCACCGGCGAACGGGCATACCGCGAGTATCACTCGCTGGACGAGCCGATGGCCTGTGACCGAGGGGGGTCAGGTGGCGAGGGCGTCGAGCCGGTCGAGCGCGGCCGACCACCGCTGCTGCATCGCGGCGCCGTCCGGAGCGTCCGGGGCGGCGGCGTCCCCGAGGTCGTGGCGCAGGGACACGCGGGTCCCTGCGCCCTCCGGGACGAGGTGGAGGTCGACGAGCGATCGGGGTGCGTCGGCGTCGGCGTGCCACGACACGCGGACCTGCTCCATGGGGTGGTAGCTGCGCCAGACGCCGTGGCTGCCGTCCTCGGCGTGCCAGGGCTCGCCCTTGCCGCCGAGGCGCGCACCGTCACCGAGGAGGGCCTGGGCGCCGTCGTTGGTCGTCAGCACGCGCCAGACGTGCTCGACCGGGTGGGGGAGGACGGTGTCGACCTCGACCACCCCGTGCGACGCGGGCTTCCCGTCGACCATCTCGCTTGCTGCCGGCTCGGACATGTGTGCCTCCTTGTGCGCGCCCGCCGGGCCACGGTGCTCGGCGGTTCGGGTGGATGCCCCTGGCACCACTCCACCGCTAACCCCGGCGCTTGACCAGTCCCTGCGGCGACAAATCTCCGCCCTGGTCGGGGGTCGCGACAGGCCGCCGCTTGGACGGGCATACCGGGCCCCGGGCCACTAGCGTGGCGAGCGGCTCAGTGCCGAGCCGTCCCCCACGCGAGGAGTGCACGTCGTCATGAGTCCCTTGGTCTGGGTTGTGGTCATCGTCGTCGTCCTGGCGGTCGTCGGTGTCGTCGTGTCGCGCAGCCGCACGAAGCGGCTGGAGGAGCGGCGTGAGGAGGCGGCCTCGCTGCGGGACACCGCGCAGGAGCACCGGGCGGCCGTGCAGCAGCACGAGGTCGCCGCGTCGACGAGCGAGGCCGAGGCGCGCCGGGCCCGCGAGGAGGCTGACGCCAAGGCGGAGCAGGCTCGGGCGCTCGAGGCTCAGGCGGCCCGCGACCGCGAGAAGCGCGACGAGGCGCTCGCCACGCACGACGAGCACCTGCGCCGCGCCGACGCCATCGACCCCGACGTGCGCACCGACGACGAGGGCTACCGGCTCGACGACGACGGCCGGCGTATCGAGGAGCACCGGGGTGCGGGCGCGGCCGGTGCGGGGCTTGCCGCCGCAGGGGTGGCCGGTGCGGGGGCTCTGGCCGCCGCCCACCATGGGGACCACGGCGACCACGAGACGCGTGCGGACAGCGCGGTCGGGGACGCGGGAGGCCCGCGCGACGAGGCGGGGTATGCGTCGGACGTACATCCGGCCGCCGGTGACCTCGCGACCGACACCCGCACCGAGGAGGCTGCAGATGAGCGGCTCGATCGCGATGACCGGGGTGACCAGGTCGACGAGGTCGACCGGGCTGACCAGGGTGAGCAGGCGTTGGTGGCGGAGTCGCCGACCGACGACCGGATGGACGGCGGCCGCGATGGCCTTGGAGACGAGGGCCGCGAGGGGCACGACGGGCACGACGGGCACGGTGCTGGTCTGGCCGCCGGTGCGGCCGGAGCCGGCGTCGCCGCGGGGGTGGCGTCCCACGACCACCACCACGAGGGCCAGCACGATCCCGACGGCGAGCACGACCATGACCATGACCACGACCACGACCACGACCACGACCACGACTACGACTACGACCACGAGGGTGGGCACGACCACGACCTCGACCGGCGCGGTGAGACGCAGGAGCTAGCCGGGTCGGAGACGGACGGTCGTGACGGTGACGTCGTGCGGGACGCCCGCACGGGGGAGCCGCTGGATGACCAGGGCTACTCGACCGAGCAGCCCACCGACGACGGGCACGACGGGCACGACGGGCACGACGGGCACGACGGTGGTCTTGCCGAGGGTGGCGTTGCGGCCGGTGTCGCGTCTCACGACCATGACGACGATCACGACCACCACGACGGAGAACACGAGCACGGCCTCCCTGCGCCCGGTGGGACCCAGGAGGTCGCGGGGTCGGAGACGGACGGCCAGGACGGCGACCTGGTGCGGGATGCCCGCACCGGGGAACCGTTGGACGAGCAGGGCTACGCGATCGCGAACCACGACCACGAGGGTGAGGACCACGAGGGTGAGGACCACGAGGGTCACGACCACGAGGAACCCGCAGGGGACCGGGCCGACGACGAGGTGCGGCGCGACCCGGAGTCTGACGACGCCTACACCGGCAGCCACCGGTCCGAGGCGGAGACGGTCACCGAGCGCAACGACGTGCAGCGCGGTGACGAGGGTGTGCTCGAGGGCGACCGTGATGGGGGCCGCCCGAGCTGGCAGGAGCGGGCCCGCGACCGCGCCGACGACGTCCTCGGTCGGCGCGACACCGGCGGGGACGGCCACCGCGGCTGAGGGACTGCCGCACCGATATCCGGAGCGGGGCGTGCAGCGCTGACCACACCAGGGCGTGGTCAGCGCTCCACGCCGACCGGCGTCGCCTGAGATCCGGCAACCTTCGCCGGCACCCCTGGCACCCCGGCGGCACCGGCTCAGCCGGCGTAGGCCTCGAGGAACTGCTTGAGCAGCGGGCCGGCCGTCTTCGACCCGGACGCCCCGTTCTCGACGTAGACCGCCACGGCGAGGTCACCGCGGCCCGCCACCATCCAGGCGTGCGTCAGCGGCGGGGTGGCCGTGCCGTACTCGGCGGTGCCCGTCTTGGCGACCGTGACCCGGTCGCCGGCGAGGAACGCGCCGCTACCCTCCGAGACGACCGCCCCCATGAGGCCCTGCAGCGCCTGCGCCTCGGCCGGGATCAGCGGCTTGGCCGGCGCGGGGAAGGTCGCCGCTGCGGGGTTGTCCGCGATGAGCCGCGGTCGCACGACGGCGCCGTGCATCACCGACGCCGTGACGGTGGCCATGTCCATCGGGGCGACGAGCACCTTGCTCTGCCCGATCATCGTCGCCGCGTGGTCGGTGCCGCTCGCGGTGTCGGGGACGGAGCCGAGGTAGGCCGGGAAGCCCAGGTCGAGGTCGACGCCGACCCCCAGGGAGGCAGCGGCTGCGGCCAGGTCGCCCTGGGTCACCGCGCCCGCGTTGGAGATGAAGGCGGTGTTGCACGAGTTGGCGAACGCCGTGCGCAGCGGGATCGGGCCGATCTTGTCGGCGGGGTAGTCGTTGTAGTTCTTGAACGTCCGCCCCGCCACGGTCACCGTCGGCGTGCACTGCACCGTCGAGTCCGGGGTGAGCCCGGCGCGCATCAGGGCGAGGGCGGTCACGATCTTGAACGTCGAGCCCGGCGCCGCCTGACCCGTCGTCCCGATGGTGAGTCCGTTGCTGCCGGGCCCGTTCGCGGTCGCGAGGATCTCGCCCGTGGAGGGCCGGATCGCGACGAGGGCCGTGGGGGTGTCGCCGGGCCCGGCGGCGAGCACGGCCTCCCCGATGTTCTGGGCCTTGGCGTCGAGCGTGATCTGCAGGGGCTTGCCGTCGACCGGGGCCACGGTGAAAAGGGTGCGCGAGGTCTTCTTGCCCGCGGCGTCCGTGCCGGCAGCCTGCACCGTCACCCCGCTCGACCCGCGCAGCCGTGCGTCGTAGCGCTGCTCGAGCCCCGACAGCCCCACGATGTCGCCGGCCTTCAGCGCGCCGTTGCTCTTGGCGACGACCTCCGCCGTCGCCTCGCCCACGGTGCCGAGCAGCGACCGGGCGAAGGTCGGGGTCGGCCCGACGACCCCCGACCCGCCGAGGATGACGGCGCCGGGGATGGCGTTGACGGCGCCGCGCTGGGCGGTGACGAGCGGGTCGTCCGACCGTACGGTGATGATCGGCACGAACTGCTTCGTGCCGGCACTCGTGACGGCCTTCGCGTACGCCGCGGGATCAGTGCCCACGAGCTGCGCCAGGGCGGTGGCCGAGGAGGCGTTCTGCGCGGCGTCGAGCTTGGTCTTGTCGATCCCCACCTGGGCGGTGGCGCGCTGGGTCATCAGGGGCGTGTTGTCGGCGCCGACGATGTCACCGCGCTTCGCCGGGGCGGTGGCCAGGGCCAGCTTCTCGCTGCCCGTGAGGTCGGGCGCGAACATCTTCGGCGTCCACGCGACGTGCCAGGTGTCGTCCTGGGCCCGCGTCATCGAGGCCGTCGTCGTGTAGGTCCACACCGCGTCGGAGGGCCCGCTCGCCGCCCCGGTGGGAGCACCGGAGGCCGTCGTTGCGCTGCTCGCGCTCGCCGTCGGGGTACCGGTCGTGCTCGCCGAGGCGGTCGCGGTCGCGGTTGCCGCCGCGCTCGTGGCGGTGGGGAGGGTCCACGCATACGTGAGGGTCGCGGTGGACGTGCGCTCGTTGCCCGTGGGCTCGGTGACCCCGGTCGCGGTGACGGTGCGCTTGACGTCCTTGAGGTCGCCGACGGCGGTGGCGAGGAAGGCCGCGACGTTCGCGGAGGTCGCGCCGTCGAAGCGCACGGAGTTGAGGTCACCGCCCGCCAGGGCCGCAGCGAGGGTCTTGGCGGCCGCGTCGGGCGTGGCGGGCTTCGACCCGCCGATGGCGTCGCACCCGCCGAGGGCCGTGGCTGCGACCACAACGCCGGTGAGACCCACCGCGGCGCGCTGTCGTAGGTTGCGTGTCGGAGGGCGCATGCCCGCCATCCTCACACCCCGACAGCGCGAGACGAGGCGACGACGCCATGGCCACAGTGGATCGACAGCAGGTCGTGATCATCGGCGGGGGCCTCGCCGGCGCGAAGACCGCCGAGGCCCTGCGCAACGAGGGGTATGCCGGTTCGGTCGTCCTGCTCGCGGCCGAGCGGCACCTGCCCTACGACCGTCCGCCGCTGTCCAAGGGCTTCCTCCAGGGCGAGCAGGAGCGGAGCGAGGCCGACGTCTTCCCGCAGGAGTGGTACGCCGAGCACGACGTCGACCTGCGCCTCGGGGTGGCCGCGACCGCGGTCGACACCGCCGCGCACGAGGTGCTGACCAGTGACGGGGGCCGCACCCCCTACGACGCCCTCGTCCTCGCCACCGGAGCGTCGCCGCGCCGGACCACCCTGCCGGGGGCCGACCTCCCGGGGGTGCTCTACCTGCGCACGATCGAGGACAGCGAGCGCCTGCGCGAGGCCTTCCAGCCCGGCGCGCAGGTCGTCATCGTGGGCGGCGGCTGGATCGGTCTCGAGGCCGCCGCCGCGGCCCGCGCCGCCTCCGCCGAGGTCACGGTGCTCGAGATGGCGGCGCAGCCGCTGCTCGCCGTGCTCGGGGAACAGCTGGGCGCGTCCTTCGCGGCGCTGCACCGCGACCACGGGGTCGACCTGCGCACCGGGGTCACGGTGGAGGCGATCGAGGCCGCCGACGGGCGGCACCATGTCGGCGGTGTGCGCCTGGCCGACGGCACGGTGCTGCCCGCCGACGTCGTCCTCGTCGGGGTGGGCGCCACCCCCAACGTCGACCTGGCCGTGTCGGCCGGCCTGGAGGTCGACAACGGCGTGCTTGTCGACGCCCAGGGCCGGTCGAGCGACCCCGACATCTTCGCGGTCGGCGACGTCGCCAACGCCGAGACGCCGGCGTTCGGCGCGCGGCTGCGGGTCGAGCACTGGGCCAACGCCCTCGACCGCCCGGCCAGCGTGGCCAAGGGCATCCTCGGCACGGAGGGCGACTTCGACCAGCTGCCGTTCTTCTACTCCGACCAGTACGACCTCGGACTGGAGTATGCCGGTCACGGCGACCCGAAGACCCAGGACGTCGTCGTGCGGGGCGACCTTGACGGCCGGGAGTACGTCGCCTTCTGGCTGGACGGCGACCGGGTCACGGCCGGGATGAACGTCAACGTCTGGGACGTGCAGGACGACATCCAGGCCCTCATCACGAGCAAGGACCCCGTCGACCGCGAGAAGCTCGCGGACGACGGGGTCCCGTTGGCGCAGGTCAGGAGGTCCTGACCCTCGTCACTCCCTTGGTCAGGGTGCTCCGAACCAGGTGAGGGCGTTGCCGATGAGCTTCGCCTTGTCGGCCGCCGTCCCGAAGGCCTCCACCGGGAACGCGGCGAAGAACACCTTGTAGGCGCCGGCCGAGACCGTGAGGGCGTCCGCCGCACCGGTGTTGTCGGTGAAGGCGGCGGCAGCCGGCGTGATCGGGGTGATCCGGTCCTCGTACCCCGCGCCCCCGAGCACGGTGTGGGTGATCGGTACGGCTCCCAGCCCGGTGGTCACCGGGCTGCTGGGCACCCCGGTCACGACGGTCGTCGGCTTGTCGTTCTGCGTCTCGCTCCCGTCCCAGCTGATGTGGAGGTAGTTCTTGACGAAGGGTGTCGTTCCGGCGGCCTGGTCGAGGATGTCCTGACCGGACATCATCAGCCGTCCACCACCGTCGAGGAACGACGCGAGCTCGCTCTCGTAGGGGGTGATCGGCGCCGGGTAGCTGTTGCCCGTCCACCACACGACGTTCTTGTGGGCCGAGAGGTACGACTGGGGGAGCGTCGGGTCCTTGGCGAGGTCCCAGTAGCCATAGTCCTTGCCGTTGGCCCCCATCGCCGTCGTGTAGGCGGCGGCGACGTCGGGGTTGTTGCCGTCCTCGTCGACCAGGAGGTTGTCCGATGCCACCGCGATGGACGTGAACGTCGCGGTCGCCGAGACGCTCGGGTTGCCGACCGAGGTCACGACGAGCTTCTCCGCGTCCCGGGCGTCGTTCGCGACCCCCGTGGCGGGGACGGCCACCTTCACACATACCGTCGTGCTGGCCCCGCTCGCCACCTGCGGCGTCGTGGTCAACGCCGTCGTGCACGAGGCGTCGTAGGCCGTGGTGGCCCAGGCACCCGAGGTCGTCAGTGTGTAGCTGTCGGCCTTGTAGCCCTGGTTGGTGACGGTGACCTGGTAGCTGACCGATGACCCCAGCTTGGCCCCGCCCTTCTGGTCGGCCGGTGCCGCGGTGACGGCGTAGGCCGGGGCGATGGCCGTGCTGTGCGGGCTGCCCGTGGTGGAGATGCCGCGGTCACCCTTGACGACGAGGCCGTCGTTGACGATGGTGGTCACCGAGCCGGGGAGGTTGGCGCTCACTCGGACGGTGAAGTGCACCTGGATCTGGCCGCCCGCAGGGATGGAGAGCTGGTTCCACTTCACCGCCCCTCCGGCGGACCGACCCCCCTGGTCGGCCGACACGAAGCTCGTGTTCGCCGGTAGCGGGTCGGTGATGGTGACGTTGTCGGCGCTCGCGTTGCCGATGTTCTTCACGGTGACCGTGTAGTCGATCGTCCCCCCCGGGCCGACGATCTTGCCCGAGTCGGTCTTGGAGACCACGAGCGCCGGAGAGGCATCGCGGTTCTGCAGGGTGTAGGCGCTGCGACCGTGCGTGCCGTTGATGAGCACGCCGTTCTTGGCGTCGTAGTCCAGCTGCCAGGACGCGACCTTCGGGATGCCGTCGCCAAGGCGCTTGTAGACGCGGCCGCCGTTGGTCGACACGAACGCCCCCACGTCGGTGCCGACGTAGATGGTGTTCGGGTCGGACGGGTCGATGACGACGGTGTTGGCCGGCACGTCGGGCAGGTTGCCGGACGCGTCGCGGAAGGTCTTGCCGCCGTCGGTGGTGGCGAAGACGTGGCCCCGGTTGGTCGGGGTCGCCGCCCCGAAGCCGCCGTAGGCGAGGTAGGCGACGCGGTAGTTCGACCGGTCGACCGCGATCTGGTCGACGGGACGGTTGGGCAGGGCGCCCTGGCCGACCCGGGTCCACGTCGGCGACGACGAGGAGACCGCGTTGGAGCTGACGGAGACGACCGCGTCGTCGGTGCCGACCCACACGCCGTCGCCACCGTCGGCGACGCCGACCGCGGAGATGACGCAGCCGCGGGCCCCGTTCGGTGCCGCACCGGTGCAGCCGGTGGTCAGGTCGCCACTGATGGGCGCCCAGGTCACGTCGCCGGCCGAGGGCGCCTCGGCGTTGTCCGTGCGGTAGAGCCGGTAGGTGCCGAGGAACATCTGGTTGGTGTTGCCGCGGTTCTCGACCCAGGGCACGTAGAACTCGGCGCGGTCCTTCATGTTGATACCGCCGTCGATGGCCTCGTTGCCGAAGATCGTGTTCACCTTCGTCGGGTCGTACCGGTACGGGCTGATGCCGTAGTAGGTGCCGAAGACGTAGGCGGGGTAGGCCGTCGTGTACGGGTTCGGTGTGGTCTGGTCGACGATGACCTGCCCGCCGTCGCCGCTGGCCTGGTCGAACCAGCGCTGGTTCGCGCCGGGCGGGGTCGGCGCTGTGGACTTGCGCAGTGTGCCGTTGTCCTGCGTGCCGCCCCAGTACTGGTTGGGCACGTTGGGCACCGTGGCGATCGAGCTGAACATGGTGATGGCCAGCCCGGTGGAGTGGACGAACGCACCGTTCGCGGGGTTGACCTGGCCGTTGAGGTTCTCCCAGTCGGCCGTCTTCAGCGGCTGCCCCGCGGGGCGTCCGCCGGCGGCGTGCGACTGCCAGATGCCACCGTCGTTGCCGACGGCCACGTGCTTGGTGTCGTTGGCCTGGAACGCGAAGGCGTGGAAGTCGGGGTGCAGGTCGTAGCCGAGGTTCTGCCAGCTGTTGCCGCCCGTCGTCGTGCGGTAGACGCCGCCGGACTGCGGGGAGAGGGCGTACCCGTAGGAGCCGCCGACGAAGACGACGTCGGGGTTGGTCGGGTCCGGCTTGACGAAGTTGTCGTAGAAGCACTGGGTCGTGCAGTAGTCGTAGACCGAGTCCGTGCCACCGTGCGGGCCGGTCACGTCGGTCCACGTCGTGGCCCCGTCGGTGCTCTTGAAGATCTGGCCCGCGTGGTACGTGTTGGTCAGGTCGTAGTAGTCGTAGCCGGTGTAGAGCGTCGGCTGGGCGGCGCCCGCCGGGTGCGAGATGCCGAGCGCGAAACGGGTTGCGCCCTGGTCGAACTGGCCCGCCGGCAGGTTGCCGAGAGCCTTGGTCCACGTCGCGCCGCCGTCGGTGGACTTGTAGATGGCGTCACCCCAGAACGAGGCCCACAGGTTCTTGGCGTTCTGCGGGTCCATGACGATGTCGGTGGCCCCGTGGAACTCGTTGGTGGTGCCCTTCTTCAGGGTCCAGCTCGTGCCGCCGTCGGTGGACTCGTAGACGCCGTACTGCGCGTTTGTGGGGGCCGTGGTGCGGTGGTTGCCGCCCCGGCCGCGCAACGTCGCGGCATACACGTGGTTCGGGTTCGTCGGGTCGACGACGAGCTGCGCGGTCGCCTGGCCCGTGAACAGCGTCGAGACGTGGGTCCAGGTGAGACCGCCGTCGGTGGACCGGTAGACGCCGTCGCCGTAGTAGGAGTCGCCCGAGAGGGCACCCTCGCCGGTGCCCATGTAGATGATCTTGTCGTTGCTGGGCGCGAGGGCCAGGGCCCCGACCGCCTGGGTGTCGACGTCGGGCGTGCGCGACGTCCACGTGCCGCCGTTCGCGGGGTCGTAGGTCCAGACCCCGCCCTGGGCGCCACCGATGACCACGGTGCCGTCGCCCCGGATCACCACGGCACCGATGCGCCCGGTCACCGCCTGGAAGTTGTTGGTGGTGCGGCCGTTCTGCACGATGGGGGCGGGTCCGACGCTCTGCCAGGTGCCGCCGCGGGCCGAGCCCTTGACCGTCTCGCTGGAGATACCGGATGCGTCCTTGGCCGCCTTGGCCCGCAGGGCGGCGGCCTGCTCGACGGAGACCTCCTGGTCACCGGAGAGCAGTCGGGTCTCGTAGTAGGCGTCTCGTAGCTTGGCGGTCGACGCCTCGTCGGAGCCGTCCTCGTGCTCGCCCTTGGCGTTGAGGAGGACCGGCGCGTCGTCACCCGGGGCGGGTGCGGCGTGCGCCACGGGGGTGGCGACGAGAGCCGGGGCGACCCCGACGCTGAGAGCCCCGAGGAGCAGGGGCAGGGCAAGACGGGAACGCACACGCATGGGCAGACTCCGACCAAGGGGGGACAGGCGGGGGGGGGGACCTTCGATGTCGGAGGAAGATGGCGCCCCGACTCGCCTCCGCGTGATCTTGCAACCGAACGTCCTCCGAGGCAGATTTCCCGGGAAGTCGGCAGGTAACTGCCAGGTGATCCTCAGGCTCATGACGGTCTCGCCACAGGGAGCCAGAGTTGTCCCGGTTCTGCGGACTCGGCCTCGCACCGCTGGAGCCTCCGGCCGGTCCGAGGCGGATGATGGGGAGGTGGCCCCCTCGCGTGCGGGGCCCGGGAGGGGGACGCGTGTGCCACAACGCCTGTCCGTCGGCTGGACGCTCGGTCCGGTCGTCGCCGTCGCGCTCCTCGGAGGCTGCGCGAGCGCTCCCAGCACCACGACGTCAGCCACCACGAGCAGCACGGCGGGTCCGGTCGTGACGTCGCCGGACGCCCCGTCCCGCACCACTGGGGCCCCCGGGACCTCCGCGACCTCCGTGACCTCCGTGACCACGACCGGGTCGGGATGTGCCGGCCGGTCGACGTCGCCCGGCCCCGCCGGGAGTCTGGTCGTCGTCGGCTTCAGCGCGCCCGCGACCGCGGCTGTCGGCAGCACCATCACCGTGTCGGCCCAGCTCGTCGTCCTCTCCTCCGGCCCGCGCATCGTCCTGACGGCGCAGGGCTCAGCGGTGGAGATCCTGCGCGGGTCGACCGTCGTGGGTCGAGCCGCGGGTCCCGGCGATGCGGACGTGCCCCTCCCGCTCACGGCCGGTGCGTCCTACCCCGGCCAGACCCTGCCGACCCACGTGCCGCTCGTCGGCTGCGACGGCACCCCCTTGCCCGCGGGGGCCTACCGGCTGCGGGCCGTCGTGGCCTATGGCGGCGACCCCCTCAACGCCGCACCCGGCGGCAGCGGCGCCGGCTCGTTCGTGCTCGTCGGCGACCCGCCGCTCGACCTCACGGTGACCTGAGCCACCGCCCGCGAGCGGCCCGCGTCATCCGTTCCAGCGCTTCCTCGAGCAGCACGGTCGTCGTGGCCATGTTGAGGCGGGCGAAGCGGTTGACCGGCGCCCGGAACGGCTCCCCGGGGCTGAGCGCCACCTTGGCCCGGTCGAGGAAGAACGTCGCGGGGTCCACGTCGAGCCCCAGCTCCGTGCAGTCCAGCCAGGCGAGGTAGGTGCCCTCGTTCCGGGTGTGCCGCACCCCCGGCATACCGGCGACCGCGTCGACGACGAGGTCGGCATGGCTCCGCAGGAGGTCGAGCACCCCCGCGAGCCACTCCCCGCCGTCGCGGTAGGCGGCGATGTCGGCCTCGAGGCCCAGGGTCGAGACGCCGATGGTCGACCACAGCGGTATGCCGCGCCAGGCCTGCGTGTCGGCCGCGCAGCTGGTCACGGCTTGGGCGCACTTGAGGCCCGGGAGGTTCCAGCCCTTGCTCGCGGACAGCAGGGTCACGGTGTGGGCCGCGGTGCGGGCGTCGAGGGACGCATACGGCACGTGGGTGCCCTCGAGCACGAGCGGGGCGTGGATCTCGTCGGAGACGACGCGCGCCCCGTGACGCTCGACGACCGCGGCGAGTGCGAGCAGCTCGTCGCGAGTGAGCACCCGGCCGAGCGGGTTGTAGGGGTTGCAGAGCAGCACGGTGCGCGCGCCGGCGGCCAGCGCGTGGTCGATGCCGTCGAGGTCGAGGGAGGCCCGGCCGCCGACATCGGTCATGGGCACGTGCACCTGGGGCCGGCCGCTCAGCTCGACGACGTCGAAGAACGGCATGTAGACCGGGGTGGTGATGACGACCGCGTCCGTGGGGCCGCTGAACGTCTGCAGGGCCAGGGTCATCCCGCGCATGACGTCGGCCACGGCGTGGACCCCCGCCGGGTCGACCGACCAGCCGTGGGCCGACTGCAGATAGCCGGCGAGGACGTCGGCCAGGCCCGAGCCCTGGGCGTCGAGCGGGTAGCCCCAGACCTCGTCGTCGACCGCCCGCCGCAGCGCGGCCCGCACCGGGGGGGCGACGGGGTAGTCCATCTCGGCGATCCACAGGGGGAGGACGTCCTCGGGGTAGACCGACCACTTGAGCGAGCGGCGGGCCCGGAGCCGGTCCGGCGTCAGCGACTGGAGGTCGTCCATCGGGGCAGCCTGCCACCTCGGTCCTCAGGGCTCGGAGGACGGCTCAGACGCGAGCCAGCGCCCGCGCGGTGCCCTCCCAGGTGAACGCCTGCGCCCGCTGCCACCCGGCGGCGCTGGCCGCCGCCCACCGCTCCGGGTCCTCGAGCAGGTCGGCGATCGCCCCGCCCATGGCTCCGAGGTCCTCGCGCGGCACGAGGGCGACCGCGCCGCCGCCCACCTCGCGCAGGGCCGGGATGTCCGAGCAGACGACCGGCACGCCGGCGGCCATGGCCTCGGCGGCGACGAGCCCGAAGGTCTCCGCCTGGCTGGGCAGGCAGACGACGGCGCTCTCGGCCAGGTGGCGAGCCAGGTCGGCCCGCTCCTGGAAGGGAACGAACTCGACCGGCGTCGCGATGGTCGACGTCTGGTCGCGCAGCCAGGTCTCGTAGGGCGTGCGCCCGCCGTGGCCGTAGGAGCTGTCGCCGATGACGCGGACCCGCAGGGGGAGGCCGGTGGCGGTCCGCGCCAGGTCGGCGGCCTGCACGGCGAGGTGCGGTCCCTTGGTGAGGTGCACCTTGCCGAAGAACGTCACGACGGGGTCGCCCGCAGGCCGGGCGGCGCGGGGAGCCGGCGCCCGGAACTCCTCGGCCAGCCCGTTGTGGATGACCTCGGTGGCCACGCCGTGGCGCGGCCCCAGCCGCCGGACCGTGGCGTCGCGGGTGGCTTCGGAGACGAAGACGACGCGGTCGGCGTGGCGGAGCAGCCGGCGCAGCTCCCACGGCGGGCAGGAGCGCGGCAGCGGGTTGTGCACGTAGTGGACGACCTCGGTGCCGCGCCGGCGCAGCCGTTCCCAGTGGGGCAGCGACGCGCACGCGAAGTGGCCCTCGTAGAGCAGCACCTGGTCGGGCGGATCGTCCAGGAGCCGGTCGATGGCCGGGTCGTACACCCCGGCGAAGACGGGCCGTTCGCGCAGGAGCGATCCGTGCAGGATGTCGCGGCGGCGTTCCTCCTGCGTCGACCACCGCACGGTGCCGTAGTCCACCGCGAGCCGAGCGACCCCCTCGACCGGCATGTCCCCAGGGGTGACGAGGACGGCGCGGCCGCCGAGCCGCTGGTGGGCCCGGGCGAGGTGCTGGGCGACGTGGAAGACCGTGCCGCCGCGGGTCTGGGCCTGCGGCATGGTGACGTGCGCCGCGTACGGGAGGCCGTGGTCACTCATGGTCGGGTCAGGGCCTTCAGGCGTGGCTGAACGTGCGCCGGTAGTCGGTGGGCGGCACGCCGACCTGGCGCTGGAAGTGGTGGCGCAGCAGGGCCGCACTGCCGAAACCGCTGCGGGTGGCGACCTGCTCGATGCCGAGGTCGCTGCTCTCGAGCAGCTCCCGGGCGCGGTGGACGCGCTGCCGGGCCACCCAGCGCGCCGGGGTGGTGCCGGTCTCGGCGACGAAGCGGCGCGCGAAGGTGCGCTCCGACATGGCCGCGCGGCGGGCGAGGACGGCCACAGGCTGGTCCGCGTCGAGGTGCTCGAGCATCCAGGCGAGCACTGTGCTCAGGCTGTCAGCGGTGCAGGCCGGGATGGGGGTGTCGACGAACTGCCGCTGACCCCCGTCGCGCTGCGGCGCCACGACCATCCGCCGGGCGACGGTCGTCGCCACACTGGCCCCGAGCTCGCGGCGGACCAGGTGCAGGCACGCATCGATGCCGGCCGCGGTGCCCGCGCTCGTGATGACGTCGCCGGCGTCGACGAAGAGCACATCCGGGTCGACGACCGCCTTCGGGTACGCCGCGGCCAGCTCGTCCGCATTCATCCAGTGGGTGGCGCAGGACCGGCCGTCGAGCAGGCCGGCTGCCCCGAGGACGAAGGCGCCGCTGCAGACGGAGAGCACCGTGGCGCCCGCGGCGTGGGCCCGGCGCAGCGCGTCGAGCAGGGCGGGGGAGAACGCTCGGCGCTGGGTGGCGGGCACGGCCACGAGGTCGGCGCCCTCCAGGCCCTCCAGGCCGTGCGGCACGGTGAGCGTCAGGCCGTTGAGCATGTCGACCGGCCGCTCGGGGTGCTCCGCGCAGACCCGGAAGTCGATGGCGGGCACGCCCTGGGCGGTGCGGTCGAGGCCGAACACCTCGTGAAGGAGCCCGAACTCGAAGGCGGCGACCTGTTCCGGCATGAGCACGGCGACGGTCTTGAGCGGCATGGTCGCCAAGTCTGGCACAACTGGCAGGAAATAGTGCAGGAGCGTCAGATCTGCCACTCGTGGCGTGAAACAGACGAGCGCACGATTACTGCCATGACCTTCCTCGACACCCTCACCACCTCGTCCGTCCTCGGCCTGCTCGCCCTCGTCGCCCTCCTGGGCGCGGTGGCCGCGCTGCTGGAGCACACCGACCGCGTGGCCCGCCGGTCGCCCGACCTGCACGCGGGCACCGAGCACGACCGCATCCGCACCGAGCAGGAGCTGCGCGCCCTCCGCTTCCGCTGAACCGCCCGGCGCGGGCCGGGTGCCATAGATTGGCGGCATGTCCCGCCCCCACGCCGCCGCCATCGTGGAGGACGCCTGGCACCGGCAGCTCGAGCGGGGGCTGCGGCGGCAGGGCTGGCAGAACCGCATCATCGGCCACGTCGGCTACGGCTCGTCGGCGTTCGTCCGGGTGTTCGGCCGGGTCGTGCTCAGCCGGGGCGAGAAGGCACCGGCCGACAGCGACGACCTCGAGGACGACCGCCCCGACCTCACCTTCGGCGGGCTGCGCTCGCAGTTCGGGCGCGACCGCGGGTGGCGGGCCTTCGTCACGGCGCCCGCGATGGACGTCCCGATCTCGGTGACGATCGGCGACCAGACGTTCCACGCGCGCAGCGACCGCTCGGGCCACATCGACGCGACGTTCCGCGACCACCTCGCGCCCGCCGGCTGGCACCGCGTCACGATCAGCGCGCAGGGGGCCGCCCCGGTCGAGGCGGAGGTGCTCATCGTCGGGGACGACGAGCGCCACGGCCTGGTCAGCGACATCGACGACACGGTCATCTCCACCTCGCTGCCGCGCGTGATGATCGCCGCGTGGAACACCTTCGTCAAGCACGAGGGCGCCCGCAGCGTCGTGCCCGGCATGGCCCCGATGTACCGCGAGCTGCTCGCCGGTCACCCCAACGCGCCGATCGTCTACGTCTCGACCGGCGCCTGGAACACCGCGCCGACCCTGACCCGGTTCCTGCGCTCCCACGGCTTCCCGGTGGGCCCGCTCCTGCTCACGGACTGGGGCCCGACCAACACCGGATGGTTCCGCAGCGGCCAGGACCACAAGCGGGCCTGTCTCGACCGGCTGGCCAAGGACTTCCCGCAGATCCGGTGGATCCTCGTCGGCGACGACGGCCAGCACGACCCGAAGATCTACCAGGACTTCGCCGAGGCCCGGCCCGAGGTGGTCGACGCCATCGCCATCCGCCAGCTGACGCCGACCGAGCAGGTGCTCTCGCACGGTCTGCCGGTCTCCAACGAGGAGCTGCAGCCGCGCAACAACCGGGCGCCGCGCGAGGTGCCCGTCTACTACGCGCCCGACGGCTTCGGGCTCATCCAGATCCTGCGCGCCGCCGGCAAGGTCAGCGCCCCCACCACCTGAGGCGCGCGCCCCGCGTCGCCCGCCTCCCTCTGAGAGGATGACGCCGTGCCCGAGCTGCCGGAGGTGCAGGCTCTCGTCGACTTCCTCGCCGAGCGCACCGCCGGGCTGGCCATCGCCAGCGTCGACCTCGCGTCGTTCTCGGTGCTCAAGACCTTCGACCCGCCCCCGACCGCGATGGCCGGCTCCCCGGTCGACGGCGTCTCGCGTCACGGCAAGTTCCTCGACCTCGACGCCGACGGCATCCACCTCGTCTTCCACCTGGCCCGGGCCGGCTGGCTGCGCTGGTCCGACGAGCTCCCCCAGACGGTGATGCGCCCGGGCAAGTCCCCGATCGCCCTGCGCGTCCGCCTGTCCGACGGGTCCGGTTTCGACCTCACCGAGGCCGGCACCAAGAAGTCGCTGGCGGCATACATCGTGCGCGACGTCGCCCAGGTGCCCGGGATCGCGCGGCTCGGGCCCGACCCGATGGCGGCCGACTTCGACGAGGACACCTTCGCCGCGATGCTCGAGGGGCGGCGCACCCAGATCAAGGGCCTGCTGCGCGACCAGGAGTTCCTGGCCGGGGTCGGCAACGCCTACTCCGACGAGATCCTCCACGTGGCCCGGCTCTCACCGTTCGCCATCGCCGGGTCGCTCAAGCCCGAGGACGTGCAGCGCCTGTATGCCGCGCTGCGCGACACCCTCGCCGGGGCGGTCGTCGCCGCGTCGGGCAAGCCGGCCAAGGAGCTGAAGGATGCCAAACGCGAGGGGATGCGGGTGCACGGCCGCACCGGGCTGCCCTGCCCGGTCTGCGGCGACACGGTGCGCGAAGTGTCGTTCGCCGACTCGTCCCTGCAGTACTGCGCGACCTGTCAGACGGGCGGGAAGCCGCTGGCCGACCGGCGGATGTCCCGGCTGCTCAAGTAGCCGCCTCTGTCAGGATGGGCGCATGTCGATGCAGCCCAGCGTTCCGGTGGTCTCCGTCTCCGACCTGCCCGACGACGCCGTCATGGTGGACGTCCGTGAGCGGAACGAGTGGGTGGCCGGCCACGCGCCCGACGCCGTCCTCATCCCCATGGGCGACCTACCGTCGCAGATCGGGGAGCTGCCGCTCGGCGACGGCCCGCTCGCCGTCGTCTGCCGCAGCGGGAACCGGTCCGGCCGGGTCGTGGCCTGGCTGTTCCAGCAGGGCATCGACGCCGTCAACGTGACCGGCGGGATGCAGGCGTGGCACGCCGCGGGCAAGCCCATGGTCAGCGAGACGCCTGACCCGCCCCACGTCGCCTGACCGGTCGGCTCGCGTGCGCATCCTGTCGATCCAGTCGCACGTCGCCTACGGCCACGCCGGCAACTCCGCGGCCGTCTTCCCGCTGCAGCGCCTGGGGCACGAGGTCATCCCCGTGCTCACGGTGACGTTCTCCAACCACACCGGCTACGGCGCCGTGCGCGGTCCCGTCGTCGACCCGGCTGACGTCGGCGAGGTCATCCAGGGCATCGAGGACCGCGGCGTCTTCCCCACCGTCGACGCCGTCCTCTCGGGCTACCAGGGCGCCGAGGCGGTCGGGGCCGTCGTCCTCGACGCCGTCGCGCGGGTCAAGGCGGCGAACCCGGCGGCCGTCTACTGCTGCGACCCGGTCATGGGCGACGTCGGCCGCGGGTTCTTCGTGCGGGACGGCATCCCGGCGTTCATGCGCGACCACGTCGTGCCCGCCGCGGACCTCGTCACGCCCAACCAGTTCGAGCTCGAGTACCTCACCGGCCGCACCGTGACGACGCTCGCCGACGCGGTCACGGCGGCCGAGGCGCTCCAGGCGGTCGGCCCCCGAACCGTGCTCGTCACGAGCGTCCTCACGACCGACACCGCGGCCGGCACGATCCAGATGCTGTGCGTGTCACCCGACGGGGTGTGGACGGTGACGACCCCGCTCCTGCCGATGACCGTGCAGGGGGGAGGCGACGTGACCGCGGCCCTGTTCCTCGCGCATACCCTCACCGACGGCCCGCAGGTCGCCCTCTCGCGCACCGCCGCCACGATGTATGCCGTGCTGTCGGCGACGCACGCCGCCGGCCGCTACGAGATGGCCCTCATCGCCGAGCAGGATGCCATCGCCCACCCCGACGAGCGCTTCGAGGTCGTCGCCCTCTGAGTCCGGGCCGCGCTCCGGACCGCACCGAGCTCCGTACGCCCATCGCTCGAACCGGTCCAGGGCCCGGGGGTCACGTCTCCCGGCGGGCCCGCGCCCGGCGCTTGCCCTCGTGCATCGCCACGACGCGGGCGATGGGGATCGCGTGCCCCTCGGCGACCAGCTCCTCCGGCAGGGACTGCGGCCCAGGCATCAGCGTGGCCCACGGGTCGCGACGACCGAGCAGCTCCGGCACCGACGCGATCGTGAGGTCCTGAGGGCTGACCGCGTCGAGGTCGTCCCACGCCACGGGGAACGACACCGGGACCCCCGGCCGGATCCGCGGGCTGTAGGCCGCGATGACCGTCGCGCCGCCGGCTCGGGTGGAGTCGACGAACACCTTGCCGTGCCGCTCCTGCACGACGAAGGCCGTCGTGGCGAGCTGCGGGTCGAGCCGTTCGGCGCGGGCGGCGATGGCCCGGGTCGCGGCGGCGACGTCAGCGGTGTCGGTCGGTGCGAGCGGCACGAAGACATGCATCCCCTTGGCCCCGCTGGTCTTCGCGGCGCCCGCGAGGCCGAGGTCGTCGAGCACCTGCTTCACCAGGTGGACGGCTCCGACGGCCATCCGGAAGCCCGCCGCGGGGTCGACGTCCGACGGCGGGTCGAGGTCGAGCACGAGGTGCGTCTGGTGCAGCGGGTCGTCGGTGGTCATCAGCGCCGGGTGGTACTCGACCGCCCGCTGGTTGGCGAGCCAGAGCAGCGTGCGCCGGTCGTTGGCGAGGACGTAGCGCACGTCGCGCTTCGGCCGGTCGGCCCAGACCGACACCGACTCGACCCACTCCGGCGCATACGAGGGCAGGTTCTTCTGCATGAACGGCTTCTGCCCGGCGCGCACCCGGATCACCGAGAGGGGCCGCCCGCGCAGGTGCTTGACCATCCGCGTACCCATGCGGTCGATGTAGTCGACGAGGTCGCGCTTCGTCGCCCCCGACCCGTCGAACAGCGGGTCGTCGAGGTGGGTCAGCGGCACGCCGTCGCGCGAGTCGTCCGCCGGGCTCACCATCGGGCCACCATCGTCGTCACGCTACGCCGTGGGCGAGAGGATCGCGTGGTGACCGCCTACGAGTTCGAGGCCGAGCTGTGGGTCTGGGACGCCCGCCGGGTCGACCTGTGGACGTTCGTCAGCCTGCCGCCCGACCAGTCCGAGGAGGTGGGGCAGCGAGCGATGGCGTTGCCCCGGGCGGGTTTCGGCGCCGTGCGGGTGGACGTCACGGTGGGCCGGACGACGTGGAGTACCTCGATCTTCCCGGCTGCGCCGGACCGTTACGACCTGCCCGTGAAGAAGGCCGTCCGCCGCGCAGAGGGTCTCGAGCCCGGTGACCAGGTCCGGGTGCGCGTGGAGCTCGTGGACCTCTGACCCCACCGGTCCTGGAAGACCCTCCCTAGAAGACCTTGCCCGGGTTGAAGATGTCGAGCGGGTCGAGCGCGGCCTTGACCGCCCGCTGCTGCACGAGGCTCAGCGGGTCGAGCTCGCGCACGAGACCGCCCATCTTCAGCAGCCCGACGCCGTGCTCGCCGGTGACGGTCCCGCCGAGCGCGATCGCGCCGTCGAGCATCTCCTCGAACGCCGCCTGGGCGGCGAGCCGCGCGGCGTCGTCGCCGGGCGGGGTCAGCAGCAGCGGGTGCAGGTTGCCGTCGCCGGCGTGGGCGATGGTCGCCATCCGCACCCCGTGCCGCTCCGAGATCTCGACGAGCATCCCGAGCATCGTCGGCAGCGCCGACCGGGGCACGCAGATGTCCTCGGTGAGCACCGGTCCCAGCCGTTCCAGCGCGGGGTAGGCCAGGCGCCGGGCCGAGAAGAGCGCCTCCGCCTCGGCGTCGTCGCTCGACTCGAGCGCCCACAGCGGGTCGCCCTCCTCGAAGGCGGCGATGACCTCGCGAGCCTCCGCGGCGCCGCCCTCGCCGGGCGTGTCGACCCGGGCCAGGAGCAGCACCTGCGCATCGGCCTCGAGCCCGAGGTGCTTCCAGTCCTCGACGGCTTGCAGGCACTCGCGGTCGAGCAGCTCCAGGGCCGAGGGCGTGAGCCCGTGGCGGGTCACCGCCGCGACCGCGCGACCCGCGTCGACGAGGCTGCCGAACGCCCCGACGACCGTGCGCGGCATCCCCTTCGGCGCCGGCCGCAGCCGGAGCGTGACCTCGGTGACGACGCCGAGCGTGCCCTCCGACCCCACCATGAGGCCGCACAGGTCGAGCCCGGCCACTCCCTTCGCCGTGCGCCGCCCGAGCCGCACGACGCTGCCGTAGCCCGCGGGGCCGCCCATGACCGCTCGCATCCCGAGCACGTAGTCACGCGTGACGCCGTACTTGACGCAGCAGAGGCCGCCGGCGTTGGTGGCGACATTGCCGCCGATGCTCGACCACGGGGCGCTCGCCGGGTCGGGCGGGTACCAGAGGCCGTGCTCGCGCACGACCGCCTTGAGGGTGTCGTTGACGATGCCGGGCTGCACGACACAGAGGAGGTTGTCCGCGTCGACCTCGACGACCTGGTCCATCTTCGACAGGTCGAGTACGAGGCAGCCGTCGACGGCGTTGGCCCCGCCGGAGAGGCCGGTGCCGGAGCCGCGCGGGACGACGGGCACGCGCAGGTCGGCGCAGACGCGCACCGCCTCGGCGACCTCCGCCTCGCTGCGGGCGCGCAGCGCGAGCGCCGCGTGTCCGACCGGCGCCCACTCCGCCTCGTCGGCCGACAGGCTGGCGACGACGTCACGGTCGGTGACGAGGCGCTGGGCCGGGATGCTGCGCGACAGCGCCTCGAACAGCTGCTCTGCGGTCGTGGTGACCGTGGTGGTGCGGGTCTCGGGTGACGTCGTCGTCATCACCCCACCGTAGGCGTGGCGGGCCCCCGAGCCCGACCGGAGCCCAGACCTCCCGGCCCCCGAGCCGAGAGGTATGGAGACTCAGGCCGCGGAACCGCCCATGCAGCTGCTCGCGACGATCATGATCGCGTCGTCGAGGTGGTCAACCCCGTGGCCGTTGACCATGACCTTGACGGGCGCGTTCTTGGCGAGCTCGAAGAAGCTCTCGTCCGTGAGGCGCCCGCTCTGGGTCGCCCCCTTGGCACCGGCGACACCGACCCCGATCGCGAAGTACGACGGCTCGCCCAGCTGGTGCCAGGTGCTGACGATGCACGGTCCGGCGTCGGGCGGCACCTGCCCGGACTCGATGCCCCCCTGGACGAGGTCGTCGATGGTCATGTAGGCCCAGTTGCCGGACTTCGTGCTCTGCATGAGCCCCTGCTGGCTGGCCGAGACGCGGATGCAGTCGAAGGCGAAGGCCGGGGAGGCCCCCACCACGAGAGCCGCGGCCGTGAGTCCGGCGGCGGCGAGGATGGAACGCTTCATCGATGTCCTTTCGACTCGGGGGACGGGGGTCCCCCTGGGGAGCGGCGACCCCCCTGGGCCGTCGCCACCACGATGGAGCCGGACATCGACACGCAGATACCTCTCCAAGCGGATGATCAGCCGTCGTCGTCGGTTTCGACCGAACGGACGATCCGCGAACGGGGCGAACCGGGCATCGCTGCTACTCGGCGGTCGCGGGCCGCGGCAGGAGCACGCAGAACTCGTTGCCCTCGGGGTCGGCCAGGACGGCCCAGCCCCGATCGGGCTGGCGCAGGTCGTCGACCATCGTCGCGCCGATCCCGAGCAGCCGGTCGACCTCCTCGTCACGGGTACGGTCGGTGGGCCGCAGGCAGATGTGCATCCGGTTCTTCACCGTCTTGGGCTCCGGCACCTTGAGGAAGAGCAGGTAGCGCCCGTCCGGCCCCTCCAGCCCGCACTCCTCGTCGTCGGGCTGTTGGTCGTCGTCGTCGGGGAGCCGGTGGTCGCTGAGCACCTGGGCCCACCACTGGGTCTGGGCGTAGGGGTCGGCGGCGTCGATACAGAAGTTGCTGGTGCGGGAGGCCATGGCCCGACGGTGCCACGAGGGTCCGACCGTCCGCCACCGCAGTCCGCGCGACACGCATACCGCTCTCTGCGGCAATCTCCGGGGAACGCTAGAGAGCCGCATACAGTCCGAACATGGACCCGGTGCGCAACCCCTACGCCCCAGGAGCGGGCCAGCGGCCGCCTGAGCTCGCCGGACGCGACGAGCAGCTGACCGCCTTCGACGTGACCCTCGAGCGGGTGGCGCACGGGCGGCCCGAGCGGTCAGTGGTCCTCACCGGCCTGCGCGGTGTGGGCAAGACGGTGCTGCTCAACGCGCTGCGCTCGGCCGCCGTCCGCGCCGACTGGGGCACGGGCAAGCTCGAGGCGCGGCCCGACCAGCGGCTGCGCCGACCTCTGGCCGCCGCGCTGCACATGGCGATCCGCGAGCTGGGGCACCCGGGGTCCGACGAGGTGCTCGGCACCGTGAAGGCGTTCGCCGCCCGCGACGCGGGCCCGACCTCGAAGCTGCGCGACCGCTGGAACCCGGGCATCGACGTCCCGGCGACGACCGGGCGCGCCGACTCCGGTGACATGGAGATCGACCTCGTCGAGCTGCTGAGCGACGTCGGCGGCCTCGCGGCCGACCGGGGTCGCGGGGTCGCGGTCTTCGTCGACGAGATGCAGGACCTCGGCCCGGACGACGTCTCGGCCCTCTGCGCGGCGTGCCACGAGATCTCGCAGAACCGGCTGCCGGTCGTCGTCGTCGGCGCCGGCCTGCCCCACCTGCCGACGGTGCTCAGCGCCAGCAAGTCCTACAGCGAGCGCCTGTTCCGCTACTCCCGTGTCGACCGGCTCGACCGCGCCGCCGCCGACCTGGCCCTGGTGTCGCCGGCGCGCGACGAGGGGGTCGAGTTCACGACCGACGCGCTCGCCGAGATGTATGCCGTGACCGCCGGCTACCCCTACTTCGTCCAGGCCTACGGCAAGGCGGTCTGGGACGCTGCGGCGTCGTCGCCGATCACCGTCGAGGACGTGCGGGTCGCCGCCCCCGAGGCCGACGCCGAGCTGGGCGTGGGGTTCTTCGGCTCCCGCTACGAGCGGGCGACCCCCGCCGAGCGGGAGTACCTGCGGGCCATGGCGGAGGCGGCGGTCGGCGAGGCGGAGGGAAGTGAGGCGGCAATGGGGGAGGCCGAGTCGGTGTCGACGGCCGCAGTGGCGACGCACCTGGACCGCAAGCCCCAGTCGCTCTCACCGGCCCGCGACGCCCTGCTCAAGAAGGGGCTCATCTACTCGGGCGAGCGCGGCCGCATCGCCTTCACCGTGCCCCACTTCGGCCGCTACCTGAGGTCCAACGCCTGACTCCCCGGCGAGCGACGGCGGCAGAGTGGTGTCCACCGCTCGGTATGCCGCGCGCTAGGCACCACTCCCGATCGACGGGAATCACGCCCAAGGTTGCGGTGCACCAGATTCGCCAGGCCGACGTAGGACGATGGCCACGAGGGAGGGTTGTGGCCCTGCACGGGGCCACAACCCTCCTTCTCCTGGCGAGGCAGCCCGTCGGAGCCGGCCTCAGCGCCGTCGGGCCAGGTGGAGCATGACGTCGCCCACGACCTCCACGCGGTCAGGCAGCACCGCGCGGATCGCCGCGAGCACCGCTCGGCGCGGCTGCTCGTCGAGCTGCAGGTAGGCCGACACCGTCGACAGGTGGCCGACGTCGGCGTCGGCGGTCAGCACCGCGCGCACCGGGAGCACGGACTGCTGCACGTCGTCGAAGAGCGGTGACGCGAGCATCTCGGTGCCGGGCCACTGCATCGGGGCGTCGGGCGGGGTGTCGTCGGGGGGCGGCACCTCGTCGCCGTCGAGCCACGGCGCGCGCGCCTCGGCCACGCGGTCGCTGAGCGCGGGGTGGGCCAGCACCCGCTGTCCGCCGAAGGATGCGACGACGCCGCCGGGCACGAGCATCCCGGCGACCCGCTCCCACCGGCCCTCGACCCGGGTCCAGTGCAGGGACGCGGCGGCGAACACGAGGTCGTAGGAGGGGTCGGGCGGCAGGTCCTCGAAGGTGGCCTCCACCGCGGTGACGGTCTCGGGGGCGAGACGCCGCAGCTCGGCCAGCATCACCGGGTCGGGGTCGGTCGCCGTGACCCGGACGCCCCGGGCGGCGAACAACCGGGTCGCCTTGCCCGTGCCGGCCCGATCTCGAGGGCGCGGCGCACCGGCCGACCGGCATACGCGAACACCGCGTCGACGAGTGACTCGGGGTACCCCGGGCGGTATTGCTCGTAGTCGCCTGCTGCGGTTCCGAAGCGACGACCGCGGGACGGCATACCCCAGTAGTGGCAGGGCGTCGCCGGTCGTGGGTGGGGCACGGACGGTCGCGCGAGAGGATGGCCGGGTGTCGTCCCCCCATGTCGTCGCCGTCAGCCGCGACGAGACCCACCGCTTCAGCAAGGTCCCGGTGCCGACGATCACGCTCGTCGCCGGGCTCGGGGTGCTCGGCGATGCGCACGCGGGCACGCTGGTGCAGCACCGCTCGCGGGTGCGCCGGGACCCGAACCAGCCCAACCTGCGCCAGGTGCACCTCCTGCACGCCGAGGTGTTCGAGGACGCGCGCGCCCTCGGTCACGGGCTCGGCCCCGGGGACCTCGGCGAGAACGTCCTCACCGCCGACCTCGACCTGCTCGCCCTCCCCACCGGCACCCTGCTCGACCTCGGGGGACCGGTCGTGCGCCTCACCGGCCTGCGCAACCCCTGCGCCCAGATCAACGACTTCCTCCCCGGCCTGCTCAAGGCGGTGTTGGCGCGTGCCGACGGGACGCCGACCGACGAGCCGGCTCCTTCCACTGCGTCACCCGAGGCCCGCACGACGACCGTCATCCGCCGGGCGGGCGTCATGACCGTCGTCGTGCGCGGGGGCGACGTCGTCACCGGCGTCCCCATCGAGGTCACGCTGCCCGACGGACCCCGGCTCCCCCTCGTGCCGGTCTAGTCACCAGACCAGGTCGCGTGCGGACACCACCTCGACGGTCCGGCCGGGGTGGCGCAGCGTCGACCACGTGCGGTTGACCAGGGCACGGACCTGCGCATCGGAGAGCGGGCCCGCGTCGGTCTCCATAGGACCGTTCGCGTGCGCATCGGAGACCAGCGTGACGTCGAACCCCTCGGTCAGCGCGTGCTTCCCCGCGAGGTCGACGCAGTACGCGCTCTGCACCCCGGCGACGACGACGCGGTCCACACTCCGCTCGCGAAGCGCCGCGCCGAGACCTGTGTCCCCGAAGGCGCTGCGGTGCTGCTTGCGCACGGTCAACTCGCCGGGGCCGGGCGAGAGGGGCGGGGCGAGCTGCCAGTCGTCGCCGTCCGCGGGCAGCTCCTCGTCGTCGTGCTGCACCCAAACGACCGGCCGGGCCGCCGTGCGCGCGGCCTCGACCAGCCGTGCGATGACGGGGACGACGGCCTCCGATCCCGGGTTGCCGCCCACCACGCCGACCTGGACGTCCACCACCAGCAACGCTGTCGCCACCTCGGCAGTATGCCGCCGCACCCACGGTCCGGCCGGCCCGGCTGCCCCCGACCCGCCCAGCGTCTGGGCACCTCCGCGGCGGCTGTGGCGTTCAGAGGGAGAGCGACTCTCTGAAGGAGCAGGCCATGGGTGTGTCCCGCGTTCCCGTCAGCGATGTCCCGCCCGGCTCCGTCACCGGGTCCGGGCCCTATGCGGTGGGCAATAACGGTGACTACTTCGCGGTCGGCCGGCGATGTCGGCACCTGCGCGCGGACCTGGCCGACGGCAGCATCGACGCCGAGGGCTGCCTGGTCTGTCCCTGGCACGGCGCCGCCTACGACGTGCGCACCGGTCGGATGACCCGCGGGCCGCAGGGCGCCTTCGCCAAGATCCCTGGTCTCGACGCCGCCTACGTCGCCCTCACCAAGGCCTGGCCGCTGAGCGTCGGCCGGGTGTCGGTCGACGGGGACGAGCTGTCGGTCGAGTGACCAACGGAGGGCCGGTGTGGGCGCCGGTCGTCGGGCGTCGGGGCGGCCTCGAGGCGAACGTACGCTGACGGGATGGAACCCCGGTCCGCGGCAGCCGGTATGCCCGCGGGCCCGGCCGTCGCGACGTGGCGGGTCCTGCTCGGGTACGTGCGACCCCATACCGGCATGCTCGTCCTCGGCGGGCTGCTGAGCCTGGCCACCGCGGCCAGCGGCCTGGCGCTGCCGCTCGTCGTCCGGCAGCTCATCGGCACCCTCGGCACGGACCAGCCGATCACCGGGCTCGTCGTCCTCATGTCGGTGCTCGTCGTCGCGAACGCGGTCATCGGCGGGCTCGGCGGCTACGTGCTGCGCCGCACCGCCGAGTCGGTCGTGCTCGCCGCCCGGCGTCAGCTGCTGGGCCGCCTACTACGGCTGCGACTCTCGGCCGTGGAACGGCTCGAGCCGGGTGACCTCATGTCGCGGGTCACCGCCGACACGACGCTCCTGCGCGAGGTGACCACGGGAACCCTGGTCGGCGGCGTGACCGGGCTGCTCACCCTGGTCGCCACCATCGTCCTCATGGCCCTGCTCGACCTCGTCATGCTCGGCGTGACGGTGGCGGCCCTCGGGCTGGCCATCGTCGTCATCGGGGTGGTCGTCCCGCGCATCAACCGCGCCTCGAAGCGTGCGCAGGAGTCGGTCGGCGTCATGGGTGCGGCGCTCGAGCGGATGTTCGGGGCGTTCCGCACCGTCAAGGCCTCCGGTGCGGAGGACCGGGAGGGTCGGCGGCTGGACGAGGCGGCACATGAGGCGTGGCGCGCCAGCATCCGGGCCGCCACCTGGAGTGCCGTCGCGGGCAACTCGGCGGGCCTGTCGATCCAGGTGGCGTTCATCGCCGTCCTCAGCGTGGGTGGCGCCCGGGTCGCCGGCGGCAGCATCACCGTCGGCACCCTCGTCGCGTTCCTGCTCTACGTGTTCTTCCTCATCGCCCCCGTCAACCAGGTCGCCGGCGCGGTGACGCAGTACCACGTGGGCGCCGCAGCGGTGACGCGGATCCAGGAGGCCGAGGGGCTCCCCGTCGAGGAGGCCGGCTCCCCGGTCGACCTCCCACCCGTCGGGAGCCCGCCGCTGTCCGTCGCCTTCGAGCGGGTGGTCTTCCGCTACGACCCCGAGCTGCCCGTCGTCCACGACGGGGTGACGTTCGCGGTGCCGCCCGGCGGGATGACGGCCTTCGTCGGGCCGTCCGGGGCCGGCAAGACGACGGTGCTGTCACTGGTCGAGCGGTTCTACGAGCCGGAGTCCGGCCGGGTGCTCGTCGGTGACCTCGACGTGCGCGACTGGCCCGTCGCTGAGCTGAGAGCGACGATCGGCTACGTCGAGCAGGACGCCCCGGTGCTGTCGGGCACGCTCCGAGAGAACCTCCTGTTCGGGGCGCCGGACGCCGCCGAGGACGACCTCGATCGGGTGATCGCGACGACCCGCCTCGGAGCGATGGTGGCCGCGCTGCCCGAGGGCCTCGCGACCACCGTGGGCCACCGCGGCATGAAGCTGTCCGGCGGGGAGAAGCAGCGGGTGGCCATCGGCCGCGCCCTGCTCCGACACCCGCGCCTGCTGCTCCTCGACGAGGCGACGTCGCAGCTCGACGCGGTCAACGAGGCGGCGCTGCGCGACACCGTCGCCGACGTCGCCCGCACCACCACTGTGCTCGTGGTGGCCCACCGGCTGTCCACCGTCATGCTCGCCGACCGCATCGTCGTCATGGATGCGGGGCGGGTGCGCGCCGTCGGCACGCATACCGAGCTGCTCGGCGACGAGCTCTACGGCGAGCTCGCCGCCACGCAGTTCCTCATTGCCGCGCGGTAGCAGCGGGAGCGTCACCGCGCCGTGAGCGCACGGTAAGCGGTGAGGGCGTGCGCCACCGGGGTCGTGCCCAGGACCATGGCCGTATGCCGGATGCCCCCCCGATCGCGCGCCGGCCGGCGCACTGGCCCGCGTTCTCGAGCCCCCTTCGATCCACCGCCCTCACCGCCCGGATCGGGCGGGTCCTCGGCATCTGCTTCGGGATCTGCTTCGTCACCGGGCTGCTGAGCCACTACCAGTACGCCCCGTGGGCGTGGCTGCCCGAGCCGGCCAGCCCGGTATGGCTCTACCGGTTCACCCAAGGACTGCACGTCGCGACGGGCACGGCCACGATCCCGCTGCTCTTCGTCAAGCTGTGGTCGGTCTTTCCCAACCTGTTCCGGTGGCCACCGGCGCGCACGGTCAAGCACGCGCTCGAGCGTCTGTCGGTCTTCATCCTCGTGTCGACGGCCCTGCTGCAGCTGTTCACCGGGTTCTTCAACGCCCTCAACTGGTACCCGTGGCCGTGGAACTTCGTCGTCGTCCACTTCGCGCTGGCCTTCGTGCTCATCGGCTCGATCCTCCTGCACGTGGGCCTCAAGCTGCCCGATATCGACTACGGGCTCAAGGCGCGCCTCGCGGATGCCGACGTGCTCACCGAGATCCCCTGGAGCGAGAACCCCCTCGCCCACACCAACGCCGGAGACGTGCCTCCACCACCGACGCCCGCCCTGTCCCGCCGGGGCGTGCTGCTGGCCACCGGGGCCGGGGTGGGTGCGGTCGTCCTGACCTCCGTCGGCCAGACGGTCACACCTCTGGAACCGCTGGGGCTGCTGGCGATCCGCCAGTGGTCGAAGGGTCCCCAGCAGGTGCCGGTCAACAAGACGGCGGAGCAGGCGGGGGTCCTCACGACCGCGCGCGCCGCCGGCTGGCAGCTGCAGGTGGTCGGGCCCCAGGCGTACACGTTGGGTCTGGCCGAGGTCGAGCAGCTCGCCCAGCAGGAGGAGGACTACCCCATCTCCTGCGTCGAGGGCTGGAGCGCGGACGCCCACTGGCGGGGGGTACGGCTGCTCGACCTCGTGACCCGGGCCGGTGGCGGCGCCGGGTCGCGGGTCACGGTGTCCTCGCTGGAGCAGAACGGCGCCTACAGCAGCAGCGTGGTGGTCGGCCCCCAGGTCTCGGCCGCCCTGCTCGCGACCCACCTGCACGGCGAGCGGCTCGACATCGACCACGGCTACCCCCTGCGCCTGATCAGCCCGAACCGCCCCGGAGTGCTGAACACCAAGTGGTTGCAACGGATCGAGGTGGTCTGAGTGTCGATGAAGACGTGGCGCATCACCCTCGCGGTCGCGGGCATCCTCCTCGGCCTCTACGGCGCGGTCAGCCTGCTGACCAACGTCGACATCGGTACGCTCCTGCTGTTGGCCCTCTGGCTCATCGGGGCCGTCGTCATCCACGACGGCATCGTGTCGCCGCTCGTGATCGGGGTCGGCTGGCTCATCCACCGCGTCGTGCCGGCCCGCGCGCGCCGCTATCTCCAGGGTGGTCTCATCGCAGCGGGACTGGTCACCGTCGTCGCGATCCCCATGATCTCGCAGCAGGGGGCCCAACCCGCCAACAAGGCTCTGCTGCAACAGAACTTCGGGGTCAACCTCACCGTGCTCGTCGCATTGGTCGCGGCCGTGAGTCTGCTGCTGTACGCCGTGCGCGTCGCCCGGGACACGTCCGGCCGAAGCGCCGGAGATCCGGAGACGGCGCCCGGGGGCGAGGCGCTTCGCTAGTCTGCGCCGATGGCCGTCGACGTCCGTCCCGCCACCATCGACCGGTTCGACGACGTGGCCACGATGCTCGGCCCGACGAACCCCGCCTCGACCGTGTGCTGGTGCCTGAGCCACCGGCTCGACTCCCGCACCAGCGCCTCGCTCCGCGGCCCCGCCCGGCGCGACTACGTCGAGGAGCTGTGTCGGGGGCCGATCGCCCCCGGAGTCCTCGCCTACGAGGGCGACACCGTCGTGGGCTGGGCGGCGGTCGCGCCACGGTCCGGGCTCCCGTTCGCCCGCTCAGGCCTGTACCCCGACCTCGACGACCTGCCCGTGTGGTCGCTGTGGTGCATCCGCGTGCGGCCCGGCCATCGCCGTCAGGGCATCGCGCACCACCTCGTCGCGGGCGCCGTGGCCTACGCCGCCGAGCAGGGTGCCCCCGCGGTGGAGGGGTATCCGACCGACAACCAGGGCCTGCGGGTCGACCTGACCATGGCGTACGTCGGCACCCGGTCGCTCTTCGAGTCGGCCGGCTTCACGAAGGTGGCCGACACCAGGGCCGTCTCGGGCGGGTTCCCGCGAGTGGTCATGCGGCGCCTCCTGTTCTGACCGGCCCGCCCTGACTGCCCTGACCCGACCGGCCCGCCCCGACTGCTGACCTCGGTTTCCGGCTCTCCCCGCTCGACTGCCAGTCGTCGCTCTCGGCTGCCGTTGGGACGGCAGCCAACATCCATGACTGGCAGTCAGGTGCGGGGGTGCGGTGGGACAGTGGGAGAGCCGGGGCGCTGATATCGGGACCAGATCAGACCAGGAGAACCGCCATGCTCGACTCCGGCACCATCACCGCCAACCTCCCCGCCGCCGACCTCGCCCGGGCCCGCGGCTTCTACGCCGACACGCTCGGCCTCCAGCCGGTGCACGAGCTCGACGGCATCATGCTCGTCTACCGCACCGCCGGCGGTTCGGTCTTCAGCGTCTACCAGACCGCGTACGCCGGGACGGCCGGCCACACCCTCGCGCAGTGGCACGTCGACGACGTGGACGCCGAGGTCGCAGCCCTGCAGGGCAAGGGGGTGACCTTCGAGGAGTACGACATGCCCGGGGTCGAGTGGGCCAACGGCGTGGCGAGTATGCCGGGGATGGGCAAGGCGGCCTGGTTCCGGGACAGCGAGGGGAACATCCTCTGCATCGACGACGGGCTGCCCGGCGTGTGACGCCCGGAGGCCGGCGTCCCCGCCGGTTCCCCTCCACGTCAACGGTATAGCGGCAGCGGGGGCTTGCCGCAAGGCCCTGTCGATGCCCCACCCTGGTCGGCCACGCCCCCTTTCCGGGCGCGGTCGAGGAGGGTGTCATGCGGGATGGCGTGGTGGATGTGGTCGTCGTGGGAGCGGGTCCGACCGGACTGATGCTGGCGGGGGAGCTGGCGCTGGCCGGGGTCGACGTCACGGTCGTGGAGCGCCGCCGGACCCGTGAGCTCGTGGGATCGCGCGCGGGTGGCTTCCACGCGAGGACCATCGAGATCCTCGACCAGCGGGGTATCGCCGACCGGTTCCTGGCCGAGGGACAGACGCATCCCGTGCCGTACTCGGGCCGGCTGATGCTCGACATGAGTGACGTCCCCACGCGCCACGCGTACACGCTCGGTCTGTGGCAGAACCACATCGAGCGGATCCTGGCCGACTGGGTCGACGAGCTGGGAGTGCGGGTCCGTCGTGGCGTGGACGTCACCGGCGTCGTGCCCGACGACCGCGGGGTCGATGTCGTGCTGGCCGACGCCCCGCGGCTGCGGGCGGCCTACGTCGTCGGCGCCGACGGCGGTCGCAGTGTCGTCCGCAAGGCGGCCGGGATCGGGTTCCCCGGATGGGCGGCCACCACCAGCACCCTCATCGCCGAGGTCGAGGTCACCGACGAGCTGCCGATCGGGGTCATGGTCGACGCCAGCGGCGTCCACGGCCTGAGCCGTATGCCGGACGGCCGGACCGTGCGTGTCATCTCCGCCGAGCCGGAGGTGGGAGCCGCGACCGAGCCGACGCTCGCCGACCTCAGCGCCAACCTCACGGCCGTCTACGGCACCGACTTCGGCGTCCACTCACCGACCTGGATCTCGCGGTTCACCGACGCCACGCGCCAGGCCTCGGACTACCGCAGTGGGCGGGTGCTGCTGGCGGGCGACGCGGCGCACATCCACTCGCCCGCCGGCGGCCAGGGGATCGGGCTGGGCGTCCAGGACGCCGTCAACCTCGGCTGGAAGCTCGCTCAGGTGGTGAGGGGCGTCTCGCCCGAGAGCCTGCTCGACAGCTACCACGTGGAGCGCCACCCCGCCGACGCCCGCGCCTTGGAGCACTCGAAGGCGATGAGCGCCCTCCAGCGGCAGGACCCGCGGATCGCCGCCGTGCGTGACCTGCTCGACGAGCTGGTGGTCATGGACGAGCCGCGCCACCGCGTCGTCGGCCTGATCTCCGGCCTCGACGTCCGCTACGACCTCGGTGACGGGCATCCGCTCCTCGGGCGCCGGATGCCTGACCTCGACCTCGTGGTCGACGGTGAGGTCACCCGGCTCTACGCCCTGCTGCAGGCAGCTCGCCCGCTGTTCGTCGACCTCGGGTCGGGGCAGCGGCTCGACCTGGGGGCCTGGGAGGGCCGGCTGCGGCGGGTGGACGCGACCTACGAGGGCGCGTGGGAGCTGCCCGTCGTCGGCCCGGTCGAGGCGCCCCCCGCGGTGCTGGTGCGCCCCGACGGGCACGTCGCGTGGGTGGGGGACGGGACGCCGTCGGGGCTGGAGGCGGCCCTGACCATGTGGTTCGGTCCGGGGGAGCCCCTGCGCCGGGCCCACCCGCAGGTGCCCACGGTGTCGAAGCTCCTCTGATCCCCAGCCATCCGTGGGGGGGAGGCCCGGGGGTCCCTTGTCTCCCCTCCCGGAGTGTGGTGTGGTGACGACACCGTCCCCGCCGCCGGCGAGGCGCCACAACGAGGTGGTAACGATGGGCTCTGCGTACGACTACGTGATCGTGGGGGCGGGCTCGGCGGGGGCGGTCGTCGCCGCCCGGCTGAGCGAGGACCCGGACGTCCGGGTATGCCTCCTCGAGGCTGGCGGCCCACCGCCACCCGCGGAGCTGGTGCCGGCCGCGGTCGCGAGCCTGCAGAACGACCCGGCGACCGACTGGATGTACAACGGCGATCCCGGCGGGGTCGGCAAGGGCCTGGTCGGGGGCCAGATGATGGTGCCCCGCGGAAAGATGCTCGGCGGGTCCTCCGGCCTGAACTACATGGCGTACGTGCGGGGGCACCCCGGCGACTACGACGCGTGGGCCGCCGCGGGCGCGGAGGGCTGGTCCTACGACGAGGTCCTGCCCTACTTCCGGAAGGCCGAGGGCTTCGTGCGCGACCCGGAGCTGCATCCCGACGCCGACATGCACGGCTACGACGGCCCGGTGGGGGTGTCGGTCCGTCAGCCGATCCTCCCCGCCTCGACGCAGTTCGTCGAGGCCGCGGGCGCCACCGGTCTGAAGCAGGGTGACTACAACGGCCGTGCCCGCCTCGAGCCCCACGGGGTCGCCTCGCTCTTCCAGACGACGACGAAGGACGGCCGGCGCAGCTCGACCTTCCACGCATACCTCGAACCGGCGATGGACCGCGAGAACCTCACCGTGGTCACCGGCGCGCTCGTCGAGCGGATCGTGCTGGAGGCGAGCGACGGGGTGGTGCGCGCCACCGGGGTCGCCTACCGCACCGAGGACGGCACCCACGAGGAGGTGGCCGCGGGCACCGAGGTGGTGCTGTGCGCGGGCGCCATCGGGTCGCCCCACCTCCTGCTCCTCTCCGGAGTCGGCGCCCGCGACGAGCTCGCCGCCGTCGGGGTGGAGTGCGTCGTGGACCTGCCGGACGTCGGGCGCCACCTCAAGGACCACCTCCACACGCCCTTGATGTTCGCCGCCGACGGTATCGGCGAGACGATGACCGAGGTCGCCATGTCCCTCGGGCCGGACGCGCTCCGGGCGCCGGCCGGCCCGCTCCCGGCCGACCCGGCCGACGACATCGACCTCCCCGCGCCCCTGGCCGCCGCGAAGGCCGAGGCCGAGCGCCGCATCGGCGAGTGGTTCACCACCGGCCGCGGCCTGGCGTCCTCGTCCCTCTACGACGCCGTCGCGTTCTTCTCGACCGAGCTCGGCGACGCGCACACCCACGACGCGCAGATCGGCTTCCTCGCGACCGGGTACACGCCGTCGATCTGGGAGGGCGTCTTCCGGCTCCCGCCGTCCGCGTTCTTCGAGGACCCGCAGGCCTTCCTCGACCCGACCCGTGGCCAGGTGGTCCTGCTGCCCAACCCCGTGCAGCCCCACTCCGAGGGTTCGGTCACGCTGGCCAGCGCGGACCCCGCGGCCCCGCCGCGCATCGCGTTCAACTACCTCGACGACCCCCACGACGTGCTGGTCATGGTCGCCGTCATGCGCAGGGCCCTCGAGATCGCGAGGGCCTGGCCCGGCGGCGGCCTCGGTGAGGCGGTCATCCCGCCCCACCTGGCGCAGGCCCACGGGCACCAGGCCGGCTCCGAGCCGAGCGACGCACTCCTGGAGGACATGGCCCGCCACTACGCGCTGACCGTCTACCACGTGACGTCGACCTGCCGGATGGTCGACGTCGTCGACCCACGCCTGCGGGTGCACCGCATCGAGGCCCTGCGCGTGGCCGACGCGAGCGTCATGCCGAACATCGTCAGCGGCAACACCAACGCGGCGGCCATCATGATCGGCGAGAAGGCCGCGGAGATGATCGCCACCGACCATGGCGTGCACCTCAAGGAGCTCGTCGGCTGACGGCATCGTGCCGCTCGAAGCCGTCGGCTGACGGCTTCGGGTGGCCTGACCACCCTGCGGACCCGGGCGTCACAGTCCGAGCATCAGCGGCCTGCCCGGAAGATGGCCGTCGACCAGCGCCGCCAGTGGCGTCGCGAGGTCGCGGGGCGAGAACAGGTCGGTCCCGTCGTACGCCGCGATGTCGGCCAACCGCCACCACCGCATGGCGCTGATGTTCTCGGCGGCGAGGTCGTCGTCGGACAGCTCGCCGCGGGGGTGGAAACGGGAGGTCCGCACGAGGAAGTAGTCGTTGACCACGCCGTCGTAGCCCTGCGCGTGTCCGACTGCGACGACCTCCTGGTGCCAGACGTGCGGCGGGTCGGTGTCGAGCACGAGGCCGGTCTCCTCGCGCAGCTCCCGGCGCAGCGCCTCCAGCGGCAGCTCACCGGGTTCGATGCCCCCGCCGGGGGCGGCCCAGACGACGGTGGTGCCGGTGGGGACGGCCGGGTGCGGGACGTCGAAGCGGCAGAGCAGGACGTGGTCGACGTCGGCGACGATGAGCGCCCGGACAGCATGCCTCAGTCTCGGCGACCCCGGTGTCTCGTTCATCCCCGGATGATGCGGCCGTCGACGGTCCCCCGCAAACCGCGGTCACCCCTCGACGTGGAGAGTCCGGAGATCACGGTCGGGGGTGCGGGCCGCCGGTATGTCCGCGGGTCGCCGGTCTCGAGGCCCCGCAGTACGTTCGGGGTATGCGTGTCGTGGTGATCGGTGGCACGGGCCACATCGGTACCTATCTCGTGCCCAGTCTGGTCCGGGCGGGTCACCATGCCGTCGTGGTCAGTCGTGGAGCGCGTCAGCCCTACCGTGCGGACCCGGCGTGGGGGGACGTCGAGATGGTGACCTGTGAGCGGGAGGCCGCCGAGCAGGACAGCGGGTTCGGCCGCCTGGTCGCCGGGCTGCGGCCGGACGTCGTCGTGGACCTCACCTGCTTCACGACCGAGCAGGCGCGACAGCTCGTCGAGGTGCTGGACGGTCAGCATGTCGTGCACACCGGCAGCATCTGGTCGTACGGGCCGAGCACGCTGGTCCCGACCACCGAGGACGCCCCCAAGCACCCCTACGGCTCCTACGGCGTCAACAAGCTGGCCGTCGAGCGGTATCTCATGGGCGGGCAGGACCGGGTGCGGGCCAGTGTGGTGCACCCCGGACACATCAGTGGGCCCGGCTGGCTGCCGATCGGTCCCGCCGGGAACCTCGACCCGGCGGTCATCGACGCGCTCCGCGCCGACGGGTCCTGCGTGTTGCCCGACCGGGGCGGCGAGACCATTCACCACGTGCACGCCGACGACGTCGCCGCCCTGCACCAGGCGTGCCTCGAGCAGCCGGACGCCGCCGCGGGGCAGAGCTTCAACAGTGTGTGCTCCCAGGCCTTCACGCTGCGCGGCTACGCCGAGGCCGCCGCGCGTCACTTCGGCCACGAGCCCCGGCTCGAGTTCCTGCCGTGGGACGAGTTCAGCGCCCGCGTCGACCCGGAGTACGCCGGCCAGACCCTGGACCACATCGGCCGGGCGCCGATGTACTCGATGGAGAAGGCCCGCACCCTCCTGGGCTTCGTCCCCCGACACGACGTGACCGACACCGTCCTGGAGGCGCTCGACGCGTGGGTGGCCGCCAACCGCCCGGCGTAGCCCGGGTCGGTATGCGCGGGGCTGGGAAGGCCGGAGGGGCTAGGCGTGCGGGGGTTCCCACCCGTCCGGGCCGTCGGAGCCCGCAGCGTAGGTCTCCATCGGCACCGCGCCGTCGGCCCACGCCTTCTGGTAGGCGGAGACGATGCGCCAGCACTCCTCGGCCGCGTCGCCGCGCACCGTGAGCGTGGGGTCGCCGTCGAGGATCCCGGCGAGCACCTCGGCGTAGGGCTTGAGCACCGACTGCTGGAGGTCGGCGACGAGCGTCGACTGCTGCAGACCGAGGGAGTTGTCGGCGGTGTTGGTCGTCAGGTGCAGCTCGAGCTGGTCCGGCTGGAGGTTGAGCACCAGCTGGTCGGCGGTGTCGTGGCCCGAGAGGCCGGAGGGCACGTGCCGCACGTCGCGGAAGCTGAGGATGATCGCCTTGCGGGCGTTGCCGACCGACTTCCCGGAGCGCAGCGTGATGGGGATGCCGGCCCACCGCTCGTTGCGGATCTCGAGGGTCACCTGCGCGAGCGTCTCGGTGTGGCGGCTGGGGTCGACGCCCGGCTCGGCGGTGTAGTCCGGCACCTGCCGGTCGCCGATCGTGCCGGCGGTGTACTGCGCCCGGTGCGAGGAGGTGGCCGGGTCGCCACCCCACGGCTCGGTGGCGCGCAGCGCCTGGGTCGTCATGTCGCGCAGCTCGATCGGGCCGATGCGGGCGGGCGGCTCCATCGTCACGATGGCCATGACCTGCAGCAGATGCGACTGGATCATGTCGATCATCGCGCCGGCCTTGTCGTAGTAGCCCGCTCGCCCCTCGAGCGTCAGGGGCTCGTCGTAGACGATCTCGATGGCGGCGATGTCGTCGGCGTTCCACACCGGCTGGAACAGCCGGTTGGCGAACCGCAGGCTGATGACGTTGAGCACCGTGGAGGTGCCGAGGAAGTGGTCGACGCGGTGGATGCTCGTCTCCGGCACCATGCTGAGCAGCGTCGCGTTGAGGGCGGTGGCCCCCTCGGCGTTGCCACCGAACGGCTTCTCCAGCGCGAGCTGGGTGCCCTCGGGGACGCCCACCTGCTTGAGCACGTCGACCGCCTTCATGCTGATCGCCGGGGGCAGCGCGAAGTACAGCACGAGCGGGTCGCTGCCGAGCCCGGACAGCAGGGCCTTGACCGCTTCGGGGCTCGTGACGTCGCTGGTGACCCACGTGGCCTGCGCCGCCTCCTGGTAGGCCTGGCTGTCCGGGGCGACGCCGGCATCGGTGAAGGCCTTGGTGACCGTGTCGCGCCACGTCTTCTCGTCGACCGGGCGGGCGTCGGAGCCGACGATCCGCAGCGCCCGGTCGTTGTCTCGGGCCAGCAGCGAGCCCAGGCCCGGCAGCAGGAGCCGGGAGGTGAGGTCGCCGGAGGCTCCCAGGATGCACAGCGTCGTCGTCATGGACGGTCCCCTTGGTTCGGTCGGTTCGGCGCGGGTCGTCAGCGCCGTCGGTGGCAGCGACGCTATCGGGCGGGCCTGCGTCCTGCTTGACAGCAGGGCGGACCTTAGAGAGTGTTGTCTCGATAGGACTCTCTCGAAGGAGCGACGGTGACCAACCCCTACGGCGATGTGGAGCTCGACGCCCGCGGTATGCGGGCGCTCGCCCACCCGGTGCGGCTCGCCCTGCTCACCCGGCTGCAGCAGGACGGGCCGTCGACCGCGACCCGGCTCGCCGACACCGTGGGCGCGAGCCCGTCGGTGACCAGCTGGCACCTGCGACACCTGGCCGCGCACGGGCTCGTCCGCGCCGCGACCGAGGCCGAGGCGTCCCGCCGGCATGGTCGGGAACGCTGGTGGGCGGCGGTCTCCCGAGGCTTCCGGTTCGCGACCGGCGAGGGGCCGCAGCAGGGCCCGACCGGGGTCCCGACCGGCGCCCCGACCGGGGACCCCGCCGAGGACGCCGAGGACGCCGAGGCGTGGCAGGCCGCGACCGCCCTGACCCGGGTCATCGAGGCGGTCGAGGGCGACCTCGTGCAGACGTGGCGCAAGGACGCCGAGCCCTCCCTCGAGCCGGCCTGGCGCCGGCTGTCCGGCCGGGCCAGCACCCGCATCCTCGTCACGGCCGAGGAGCTCGCGGCCCTCGAGCGCGACCTCGAGGCGCTGCTCGCCCCGTATGTGCTGCGCAAGGACGAGCCGTCCTCGGCCCACCCCGAGGGGGTCCGCGGCGTCCGGATCCTGCGGCACACCCTGCCCGAGCGGGCACCCGAGCCGGCACCCGGGCCCCGCCCCGCATGACTCCGCCCCCCGAGACCCCCCGCCCCGAGACCCCGCCCCGCGGCATACCGCTCTGGCGGGACCGGCGGTTCGCGACCTACTGGGTCGGCCAGGGGGTCTCCCAGCTCGGCGACCGGGTCTCCGAGCTGGCGCTGCCGCTCATGGCCGTGACGATGCTCGCCGCCACCCCGGGTCAGGTCGGGCTGCTGACGGCCGCGATCTGGGCGCCCAACCTGCTGTCCGTCCTCGTCGGCGCATGGGTCGACCACCGCCCCAGCAAGCGCCGGCTGCTCGTCGTGGCCAACCTCGTGCAGGCGCTCGCCGCCGCCGCCCTCCCCTTCGCGTATGCGGCCGGGCACCTCGCGATGTGGCAGCTCTACGCCGCCGCTCTCGTGCTCGGCGCCGGGGGAGTGCTCTACCAGACGTCCTACCCGACGTTCTTCGCCCGCCTCGTACGCCGCGACCAGTACGTCGAGGCCAACGCCCTGCTGAGCACCACCCGCTCGGGGTCGTTCATCGCCGGCCCCGCGATCGCCGGCGCCCTCATCCAGGCGGTGACCGCGCCGCTGGCCATGGCCGTCGACGCCGTCTCCTTCCTCGTCTCGGCCGTGGCCATCGGCTCGGTCCGGGTCGACGAGGCCCCGTCCGACGACCGGCCACCTTCGGGCCCGTCAGGCCCGTCAGCGGACCCGGCCCCTCGCGAGCGCCTGCTGCGCCGGGCGGGCCAGGGCCTGGTGTTCCTCTCGCGCCACCCCTACCTACGGGCCTCGCTCCTCTGCTCGACCACGCTCAACTTCTTCTCGTTCGTCGTGACCGCGGTGCTCATCCTCTTCGCCAGCCGCAGCCTCGGCCTCGACCCGGCCCAGATCGGCCTGGCCCTCGGTCTCGGCGCGGTGGGCGGGCTGGCCGGGGCGGTGCTCGCCGCGCGCGTCGCCCGGCGGGTCGGCACCGGCCGCACGGCCGCGGTCGGAGCGGTGCTCTTCTCGGCACCCTTCGCCGCTGTGCCCCTGGCCGGGGGCAGCACCGGCGCCAAGGTCGCCGTCCTGGCCGGCGCCGAGCTCGTCAGCTCGATCGGCGTCATGTTCTACGACATCAACCTCAACGCGGTGCAGACGGCGGTGACGCCCGATGCGATGCGCAGCCGCGTGGCTGGTGCGTTCGCGACGGTCAACTACGGCATCCGCCCCCTGGGCGCCGTCGTCGGCGGCGTCGCGGCCACGCTGGTCGGCATCGGTCCCACGCTCGTCGTCGCCGCGGTCGGCGGCTGTCTCTCCGTGCTCTGGCTCGTGGGCTCGCCGCTGCTGGCGGTGCGCCGCGTCGACGACCTGGAGCCGGTCGGCGTGCCCGGCTTCGGGCCGGCCCCCTCGTCGACGGACCCCGCCGACGTGGGCGGGTCGTAGCCTCGACCCGTGACGGCGGCCCCCGACGAACGCCTGCGCCTACGGCCCGACTGCGCATCCTGCGCCGGGCTGTGCTGTGTCGCCCTGCCGTTCGCGCGGTCCGCAGACTTCGCCCTCGACAAGCCGGCCGGTATGCCGTGCGTGCACCTCAGGCGCGACGACCGGTGCACGATCCACGCCCGCCTGCCGGACGAGGGCTTCGCCGGGTGCACGACCTTCGACTGCCTGGGGGCCGGCCAGCGCGTGACCCAGGGGACGTTCGGCAGCGCCTCGTGGCGGGACGGGCCGTCGGTGGCGGCGCCGATGTTCGCGGCCTTCGCGACGATGCGGGTGCTGCACGAGCTGCTCTGGTACCTCACGGAGGCCCGGCTGCGCGCACCGGTGCATCTCCGTGACGGCGTCGTCGCACTCCGCGCCGAGGTCGAGGGTCACGTCGGCGCTGACGCAGGGACGTTGGCGCGCCTCGACGTCGGCGCCCTTCGTGCCGCCACCGGGCCACGGCTCGAGCAGGTGAGCGCCGCCGTCCGCGCGGCGCGCCCCGGCGCCGACCTGCGCCGGCGCGACCTTGCGGGGCAGGACCTGCGCCACCGGGACCTGGCCGGCGCCGACCTGCGTGGCGCCCTGCTGATCGGGGCCGACCTGCGCGGGCTCGACCTCACGCATACCGACCTGCTGGGCGCCGACCTGCGGGCCGCCGACGTCCGCGGCGCCGACCTCACCGACGCGCTGTTCCTCGTCCCTTCGCAGGTCGCGGCCGCGGGCGGCGACACGACCACCCGGATCCCTCCGGTGGTCGCCCGTCCGGCCACCTGGCCCTGAGAGCCGAGGCTCAGGGCGAGGGGAAGGTGCCCGAGGCGGCCAGCCGGTAGGCCAGGTCGGGGGCGACGAGCCGCATGTACTGCACGGAGGGGTGGAGGTAGTCGCCCTTGAGCACGGTGTCGTGCATCGTCGTGAAGAGGGGGCACCGCCCGTCGACGCAGTACCAGGGCAGGGTGTCGAGGAACGTCGCCCCGGTCACGCGGCGCTCGGCGTCCTGCGTCTGCTGCCACCACGTCGGGATGCCCGTGACACACCGGCCCGGTGAGCCGCCCGGGCGGTAGCAGTCCGTGAAGGCGACGCCGGGGATCGACGGCGACACGATGACGACCCGCCCGGCGCTGCCGGCGACCGCGTCGACGAACGCCTGGTCGGCTGCCTGCCACTCCGCGGCGGCGGCGTCTCCGGTGGCGCGGGACTTCAGCTTCGTCGCCCAGGCGTAGGTCTCGACCATCATCACGAGGGCGGGCCTCGCCGTCCGGATGTGGTCGAGCACAGCGAGCCGGTGGTTGACGCACGGCACCGCCCACTCGTCCTTGCCGAAGTCGGCGTCGACGCCGTTGACCGCGCAGGCGATCTTCGTCATCCCGCGCACCTTGTAGTCGCGCCCGTAGGCGGCGACGACCGCGGCGAGCAGCGGGATGCCGAGGGAGTCACCGAAGACGTCGATCTCCGGGCCGGCCGGGTTGCCGAAGGTGCACGACGACGGCTCCTTGGGCACCGTGGCGACACACGCCGCCATGCCGGGGCTCTTGTCCTGGGTGGTCGCCCACTGGTCGAGCGTGGGGGTCAGGTCGCCCGGCCAGGTGCGCGCCGCGAGCGCGCCCGAGAGTCCCGCTTGCAGCGCGGTCCCGGTGGCGCCGAGCGGCACGGGCGCCGACGTGGTCGGTGTCGCGCTGGGCATAGCGGTGGGGCCGGGCGCGCTCCCCGTGGGCGTCGGGGTGGGCGTAGCGGTGGCCGTGGGGCCCGCCGTCTCGGGGGGCGGCGCGGCGGGCGCCGGCACCGGACCGCCGACCGGCTCCCCGGGCCCGCCGGCCCCGCCCGCCGTGACCGCCACGGTCCCCGCGGCCCTCAGGCGGTCCCCGTCCGTGCCGGCCAGGAGGGGAGAGGCGCCGAGGGCCCAGCCGCCGGCGACCAGGCATACCGCCGCCGTCCCGCCCGCGACGATGCCGCGCCGGCGCCCGGCCCACCACGACCGCCACGGCACGGCCCCGCCTCCTGGGCCGGGGGCATCGAGCACCGGGCGCTCGAGCAGGGCGTAGCTCGTGGCCGCGAGGGCCAGCGTCGCGCCGACGGCCGCGATCCGGAGCGCGGGCGTGAGGGGGAGCAGGGCGGAGAGGACGACGAAGACCGGCAGGTGCCAGAGGTAGACGCCGTAGGAGACGTCGCCGAGCCGGCGGCTCACCGGGTTGGTCAGCAGCACGGCCCCGGCGGGGGCGGCACCGGACCCCGCGGCGAGGATCGCCAGCGTGCCCACTGTCGGCAGGAGCGCCGCCGGCCAGGGGGCCGCCGCGCCGCCCAGCGTGAGGAAGGCAGCGACGACGGCCAGCAGCCCGCCCCACGACAGGGCCGTCCGCGCCCGGCCCGACAACCGCAGGCCCGACGCCGCGAGGGCGGCGAGCAGCGCGCCGGCCCCGAGCTCCCACGCGCGGGTGAACGAGGAGTAGTAGGCCGTCGTGGGGTCGGTGGCTCCCCACACCGTCCACGCGAGCGAGCCGACCACGACGGCTCCGGCGACGGTAGCGACGAGGCCCCGGGGGACCCGCCGCCGAGCGCCCAGGGTCACCGCCCCGACGAACAGCCACGGCCAGACGAGGTAGAACTGCTCCTCCACGCCGAGGGACCAGTAGTGCAGGAGCGGCGACGGAGCGTCGCCGAGCGCGAAGTAGTCGCTACCGACCTGGGCGACGTGCCAGTTGGCCGCGAACAGGGCCGCCCACAGCGCGTCGGTGCGCACCTGGGCCGCCCTCGGCGCGGAGAACGCCCAGGCGGTGACCAGCACGGTGACGGCCAGCACCAGGAGCGCGGCGGGCAGGATCCGTCGAGCCCGGCGGGCGTAGAAGGACCCCAGCGCCCGCGAGCGCTGCAGCACCCCCGTGATGACGAAGCCGGAGACGACGAAGAACACGTCGACGCCGAGGTAGCCCCCCGCCGGCCAGCCGGTGACGTGGGCGGCGACGACCCCGAGCACCGCCACCGCTCTCAGCCCCTGGATGTCGGCACGGCGGTGCCCGCCGGACGACGTGACGCTCACGCCGGTCAGGATGACACCACGAGGTCGATGACGCTCTCGATGGCTGTATGCCGATCGCGCTAGACAGCGCTATCGACCCCGATCGTCATCTCCCCGACTCGAGGTCGAGGAGGTAGCGCTTGGCCTCCGTGCCGCCGGCGTACCCCGTCAGTGCGCCGCTCGCGCCGACGACCCGGTGGCAGGGGAGCACGACGCAGAGGGGGTTGGCGCCGAGGGCCGAGCCCACCGCACGCGACGCCGTCGGCCGGCCGATGCGGCCGGCCAGCTCGCCGTAGGTGGCGCGCTCACCCCACCCCACCGTGCGGCCGAGCGTCGTGAGCACGGAGCGCTGGAAGGGCGTCGCGAGCGCGAGGTCGGTGGCGAGGTCGAAGCGGTGCCGTCGGCCCGCCAGCACGTCGTCGAGCTGGCGGCGGGCGTCGTCGAGGGCCGCGGGCAGGCGCAGCACCCGCGGCGACAGCGTGCGGCCCAGTCGGTCCAGGAGCGCGTCCTCCGCCGCCTCGTCGGCGACGTAGCGCGACGCGACCAGGGCGCCGGACTCCTTGCGCGCCAACAGGATCCGGCCGACGACGGTCTCTGTCACGGCATACGCGACGTCGGCCTCGGCGAACCGGGGCGGGCGCACGCTCGGCGCCCACGACCGCAGCTGCTCCTCCAGGGGGGTCTCAGTGGTCATCACAGGCTCGCTCTCAGGGTCTTCAGGCCGTCGCTGACGAGGCGGCGGCTCATGGTGGGGGTGGTGCCGAGCAGGTCGGCGATCGTGGGGTGGTCGAGGTCGGCGACGTACTTGAGCACGACGGCCTCGCGCTGTCGCTCGGGCAGCCCGGCCACGCGCGCCCAGAGCGCCGGGTCTCCGAGCCGGTCCTCCGGGCCGGAGACGACGGCGGCCGAGCGCTCGAGCACCGCGTCGTCGTCGGTCGGCACCGCCCGGCGGCCTCGGGACCGGTGCACGTCCATGGCACAGCGGTGGGTGATGGTGAGGAGCCAGCCGCGCAGGTTGGCGGCCGAGCGCAGGGACGGGTATGCCGCATACGCCTGGGTCCACGCCTGCTGGGCGACGTCGTCGCCGTCGACGGGTCCGGCGAGGCCACGGGCCAGGCGCGCGACGTCACGCCAGTGCTCGTCGACGAGCCGTTGGAAGGGGGGCAGGGTCACCCCTGGAGAACGGCGCGGGCCCCGGTCGTGTGAGCGCGCAGGGGCGACCTCATCGCGCGGCACCGTGTCACGATAGGCCCGTGCGCCCCCTCGTGATCGCCCACCGCGGCTCCTCGGAGGCCGTGGCCGAGCACACGGTCGGGGCCTACCGCCTCGCCGTCGACGAGGGGGCCGACGCCCTCGAGTGCGACGTGCGGCTGACCGCCGACGGTGAGCTCGTCTGCCTGCACGACCGCACCCTCGAGCGCACGGGGGGCGGCCCCGGCATCGTCTCGACGATGACGCTGGCCCAGCTGCGCGCCGTCGACTGGGGCGCCTGGAAGCACGGCTCCGGCCCCGACCGCTACCCGGAGAGCGGCGCCCTGCTGACCCTGCGCGACCTCGTCGAGATCGCCCTGAGCGCCGGCCGGGAGATCGGCCTGGCCGTCGAGACGAAGCACCCGTCGCGCGCGGGTGGTCGCGTGGAGCACGAGGTCGCCCGGCTGCTGGAGGAGTACGGCCTGACGGGGGCGCGGGGGAGCGGACCGGTCTGGGTGCGGGTGATGTCGTTCTCCAGCATGGCCGTCCGCCGGATGGCCGGCCTCTGTCCCGACCTGCCACTCGTGCTGCTCCAGGGCGCCCCGCTGGCCCCGCCCTACCGGGGCGGATCGCTGCCCAGCGGGGTGAGGACGGCCGGCCTCGACCGGGCCATCGTCCGCGAGCGACCCGAGATCGTCGCCATCCACCACGAGGCGGGTCACGAAGTCTTCGTATGGACGGTCGACGACGATGAGGACATCCGTCGCTGCCTCGACCTCGGGGTCGACGCCATCATCAGCAACCGTCCGGCGGCCGTGCTCGACGCGCTCGACGGCAACAGGTAACCTGCGAACGTCACGGTCGTTGTACGGGGGTACGGGCAGACGTGCCGGGCGTGGGGCAGCGCAGGACGAGGCGGTGAGCAGTCGTTGGCACAACCGATGCAGGCCGTGAGGGCGACGGCCGCGACACGGGCTGGTATGACGGCTGCTGGCGACGCTGACGCGGGCGAGCGGCCCCGCACCATCCGGGTGCCCTGGGCACCGTCCGCGGTGGGTCAGACGCGACGCGTCCTCGTCGGCGACCTCGAGGACCGTGGGGTGTCCCCGGAGACCGTCGGCGAGGCCGAGATCGTCGTCTCCGAGCTCATCGCCAACGCGCTGCGGCACGCACGCCCCCTGGCCGACGGCATGATCCGCGTGCACTGGAAGGTCAAGGCCGGGGTCGTCGAGGTCGAGGTCAGTGACGGCGGCAGCCCGTCCACGCCACGTCCGGCCCCGCAGTCGGTGTGGTCCTCGACCGGACGCGGCCTGCGCATCGTGCGCAGCCTCGCCCACGAGTGGGGCGTCACCGACGAGCGCAACGGGCGCACCGTCTGGGCCGCCCTCGGTGGGCCGTCCCGCCGCCGCTCGCACTGACGGGTTCGGTGATGGGCTCTGACGGGCTCACGGGCCGCTCCGACCGACCGCCGGCGCTGACCGGCCCGACCGACGCATACCCGTCGGCCCACTAGGGTTTCCCGCATGGGCAAGGCCAGCCGACGACGCACCGACCGCTCCGCCGACCGCCCGTCCGGGCCGGCCGCCGCGCCCTTCGTGGCGCGCCCGTTCGAGGGTCTGACCGGTGAGACCGAGTGGGTGGCTCTGCGCGAGATCCTGCCCGCCGCCACGGCGTCGGTGACGATCACGCCCGCGGCCACGGGCGGCACGGCCAGGCCGGCCACGGTCGCCACCGTGCTGCCGCTCGCCTGGCCGGCCCTGCACCGCACCGGCGGGGAGATCTTCGCCGCCACGCAGTCGAGCGTGACCAGCGGTGACCCCAGCCGCGACGTCGCGTCGGCCCTGCTGCTGGCCGTCGCCGCCGACGAGGGCAGCCCCGTCGACAGCGTGCCCCCGCCCACCGTGGAGACCCCCCGGCTGCAGGACATCCTCGACCCGCACGCGCCGTTCGAGGTGACCCTGCACGACGGGTTCGAGTTCTGGGTGGGCGACGCCGAGCTCGACGTCGAGGGCCGCTCCTCCCTCGAGCGGGCCAACGAGTCGGTCGTCCCGACCGCGCGCGTCCAGGGGGCGACCTCCGTCTACTGGTGCGTCATCAACGAGCGGTCGTACGTGCGCTGGGTGCTGCCCTACGACGAGGACGTCGCCACCCAGGCCCTGGCCCGCCTCCACGCCGCCGACCGCGACCGGCTCACCCCCGACACGCGGCTCCTCGGGGCGTTCCGTGCGGGCGGGCTGCTCGTGCCCGTCTGGGAGGTCCCCACCGACGCGACGGCAGCGGACTTCACCGACGCCGTCACGGCGATGGCGGCCACCATCGAGGAGGCCGCCGCCGACACCAGCGCGCTCACCGCCGAGGAGCGCCGGGCCAAGGCCGGCCTGCTCAACCGCCAGGTCACCCTGCGCTGATCCCCGCGTGTTGGCGGCTGAGCCACGGGATCCCATGGGTCATCGAGCCCGGCGTACTAGCCTGCGCGCGTGGACCTGACCCCGGCGCAGCTCACCGGGGTCGCGGTCGGCGCGGTCGTGCTCGGGGCCGTCGCGCTCGTCATCGCCGCGGCCGCGCAGCTGCGGCTGGCCGCCTTGCGCCGCCGCTTCACCGTGCTCTGGGCGGGGGGCGAGACCGACGTCGCCACCGTCGCCGCGCGGCAGGAGACCCGCCTCGCGGAGCTGTCCGACGAGCTCACCGCCGTCCGTGGCGACGTGGCCGCGGTGCGCACCGACCTCGCCGAGTCACTGCGCCACGTCGCGGTGGTGCGCTACGACGCGTTCGGTGACATGGGCGGGCGGCTGAGCTTCTCCGCCGCGGTCGTCGACGACGCCGGCGACGGGCTCGTCATCTCCTCGATCCACGCGCGCGGGGAGTCCCGCACCTACGCCAAGGGCATCGTCGGCGGGTCGAGCGAGATCACCCTGACCCCGGAGGAGCAGGAGGCGCTCCACGCCGCCCGCCCGCGGCATCCGCAACGCCCGGCCCGTCCCGCCCGTCCCGCCCGTCCATCCCTTCCCGCCGCCGACCGCGGGAAGAGACGCTGAGGACCTGACCGCCCGGCCCCGGCTACCGTGACGCGGGTGAGCATGCGCTACGGCTTCCTCGGCCCGGCCGGCACCTTCTGTCAGATGGCGCTGCAGGCGTGGCCGGCCGCCGCAGACGGTGAGGCCGTGCCCTGCGACTCGGTGGTCGCCGCCCTCGACGCCCTGCGCGCCGGCCGCCTCGACGCCGCGATGGTGCCGATCGAGAACTCGGTCGAGGGGGGCGTCAGCGCCACCCTCGACGCTCTCTCCGTCGGCTCCGACGTCGTCATCGTCGGTGAGGTGCTCGTGCCGGTCACCTTCGTGCTCGCCGTGCGCCCGGGCGTGGGTCTGGGCGACATCCACGCGGTCGGCAGCCACCCGCACGGGTGGGCGCAGGTGCGCACGTGGGCCCACGCCCACCTGCCCTCGGCCGCCTACGTCTCCACCCTCTCCACCGCAGCGGCCGCCGCCGACCTCGCTCCGACGGCCTCGACCCCGGTCACCTACCAGGCCGCCGTATGCGCGCCCGTCGCGGCCGCGGCATACGGGCTCGACGTGCTCGCGCACGACATCGGCGACAGCCACCGGGCGGTGACCCGGTTCGCGCTCGTCGCCCGCCCGGGGCACACGCCCCCGGCGACCGGAGCCGACAAGACGACCCTCGTGCTCTACCAGCGTGACGACCACCCCGGTGGGCTGCTGGAGCTGCTCGAGCAGTTCGCCGCGCGGGGCGTCAACCTCACCCGGCTCGAGTCGCGGCCGACCGGCGAGGGGATGGGGTCGTACTGCTTCTCCATCGACATCGAGGGTCACGTGGCCGAGGCCCGCGTCGCGGAGACGCTCATGGGCCTCAAGCGCGTCTGCGCGCAGGTGCGCTACCTCGGGTCCTACCCGCGCGCCGACGGCCGGCGCGCGACCCCGGTGCTCGGCACGAGCGACGCCGAGTTCGCCGGCGCGCGGGCGTGGCTCGAGGGACTGCACGCCGGGCTGCTCGCCGACGAGTGACGGGAGTCACCCCGGCCGACCGCAGGGGCGCCGTCCTGGACTTGTTAGGTGAGGCTTACCTGTGCTCTGATGAGTGGGCGCCATTACGTCAGGGTGGTGTGACCTAAAGCCGGACCGCCGCACCAGCCGCCCTCGTCACCCTTCTGGAGATCCCGTGCTCGTGAGCAACGCCCTCATCGGGCTTCGCGAAGGCCTCGAGGCGGCCCTCGTCGTCGTCATCCTCGCGGCGTTCCTCGTCAAGACCGACCGGCGCTGGGCGCTGCGCTACGTCTGGGCCGGCGTGGGGGTCGCCGTCGTGGCGTCCGTCGCCCTCGGCGCGGTCCTCACCTTCGGCACGCGCTCGCTCTCCTTCGAGCAGCAGGAGCTCATCGGCGGCAGCGCCTCGATCCTCGCCGTCGGGTTCGTCACGGCGATGGTCTTCTGGATGCGCACCGCGGCCCGCACCATCTCGGGCGAGCTCAAGGGCCGCCTTGACAAGGCCCTCGACATCGGCCCGCTCGCGGTCGCCCTCGTCGGGTTCCTCGGCGTCGGTCGCGAGGGCCTCGAGACGGCGATCTTCTTCTATGCCACCACCCAGGCCGCCGGGCAGGGCAACACGCAGCCCCTCATCGGCTGGGTCGTCGGGCTCGGCGCCGCGGTGCTGCTCGGCATCGGCATCTACAAGGGCGCCGTGAAGATCAACCTCGCGACGTTCTTCCGCTACACCGGGATCCTGCTCGTCGTCGTGGCCGGCGGCATCCTCGCCTACGGCCTGCACGACCTCCAGGAGGCCGGCGTCCTTCCCGGCCTGAACAACCTCGCCTTCGACGTCAGCAACGTCATCGCCCCCGACTCCTGGTACGGCGCGCTGCTCAAGGGCATCTTCAACTTCAGCCCCCAGACGACGTGGCTGCAGGCCGTGGCCTGGGTGCTCTACGTCGGCACCGTGCTCACCCTGTTCCTGCGGCCGGTCACGGTCGCCCCGAAGGCCGCCCCGGCCCCGGCCCGGACGACCACCTCGGTCTGAGCGCACCGCACCAGCCCGGTCCGGTGGCTCCGCCGCCGGTGTCCCGCCATCACGCCCATCCGTCCGACGGAGATCCCGCCATGCCCTCGACCCGACCGACCCGCCGCCGTCCGGCCGTGGCCGGCCTGTCCGCTCTCACCGTCCTCGCTCTCGGCGCCCTCGGCGCCTGTGGGAGCACCGCCGGCTCGACGGCCTCCGGCGGTAGCACCGCATCCGGCGGCTCGGGCGGTCCGATCACGGTGACCGCGACCGACACGGAGTGCACCCTCAGCACGACGACCGCCGCCGCGGGCACCCTGACCTTCGCCGTCACCAACGAGGGCAGCAAGGTCAACGAGTTCTACGTCTACGCTGCCGGCGACCGCATCGTCGGTGAGGTCGAGAACATCACCCCGGGCCTCAGCCGCGAGCTCACGCTCGAGGTCACCGAGGCCGGCACGCTGACCACGGCCTGCAAGCCGGGCATGGTCGGCGACGGCATCCGCGCCCCGTTCACCGTCACCGGGTCGGCCACGGCTGCCGGCCAGACCGACGGCACGGTCACCACGGCCATCTCCGCCTACCAGGCCTACGTCGGGGAGCAGGCCGACAGCCTGGTCACGAAGACCGACGCGTTCGTCGCCGCGGTCAAGGCCGGCGACGTCGCCACGGCCAAGGCGCTCTACCCCGAGGCCCGCCTGCCGTGGGAGCGCATCGAGCCCGTCGCCGAGTCGTTCGGCGACCTCGACCCCAAGATCGACGGCCGCGAGGACGTCCTCCAGGAGGGCCTGGCCTTCACCGGCTACCACCGCCTCGAGAAGGACCTCTGGGTCGACGGCCTCAAGGCCGACAGCTCCGCCGTCGCCGACCAGCTGCTCGCCGACGTGACGACGATCGCCGCGGAGGCCAAGAAGGTGCAGCTCACCGGCCTCGCCATCGCCTCGGGCGCCAAGGCCCTGCTCGACGAGGTGGCCACCGGCAAGGTGACGGGCGAGGAGGAGCGCTACTCGCATACGGACCTCTGGGACTTCCAGGGCAACGTCGAGGGCTCCCGCGCCGCCCTCGAAGCCCTCGAGCCCGTCATCCAGGCCCGAAAGCCCGCTCTGCAGACCTCACTCGACAGCAGCTACGAGGCCCTGTGGACCGCCCTGACGTCCCACCGCGACGCGGCCGGCGCCTACGTCTCCTACACGGCGCTGACGGCCGACCAGGTCAAGGCCCTGTCCGTGGCCCTCGACGCGTTCTCGGAGCAGGTCGCGCAGGTGCCCGGAGTCGTCGGACAGTCGTGACCGAGCGTGCCGCGGCCGTCCCCAGCCCGTCGCCGGCCCAGCCGACCACAGGGGTCAGCCGGCGTCGGCTGCTCGGGGCGTCGGCGGGGGCGGCGCTCGCCGGCGCCGCGGTCGGCGTCGGGAGCGGGTATGCCGCGAGCCGGGCTGCAGCGTCCCCCACCTCGGGGGCGGGGGACCTGCGGTCCGGCTCCGGCGCGCCGTTGCTCGACGCTCCCGTGGAGTTCCTGGGGGCCCACCAGGCCGGCATCGTCACTCCGGCCCAGGACCGGATGCACTTCGTGGCCCTCGACGTCGTGACGACCGACCGCGCCGCGCTCGTCGACCTGTTGAAGCGCTGGACCCGCGCCGCCCAGCGGATGACCGCCGGGGCCGAGGCCGCTCCCGGCGGGGTCGCCGGCGGCGGACCGTATGCCGTCCCCACCGACACGGGGGAGGCCTACGGTCTGCCGGCTTCCGGCCTCACGCTGACCATCGGGTTCGGGCCGTCGCTCTTCGACGACCGCTTCGGGCTGGCCGACCGCCGGCCCGAGCTGCTGCAGGACCTGCCGGCCTTCCGGGGCGACCAGCTCGACCCGAAGCGGTCCGGCGGCGACCTCTGCATCCAGGCCTGCGCCAACGACCCCCAGGTCGCGGTCCACGCGGTGCGCAACCTCATCCGGCTCGGCGCCGGCGTCGTCTCGGTGCGGTGGTCGCAGCTGGGGTTCGGGCGCACCTCCTCCACGAGCACGGCGCAGGCGACCCCGCGCAACATGTTCGGGTTCAAGGACGGCACGGCCAACCTCAAGGCCGAGGAGACTGCGGCGGTCGACGAGCACGTGTGGGTCGCGCCCGCCGACGTGTCCGGGGGCTCGGGTGGCTCGGGTGGCTCGGGTGGATCGGCCTGGATGGCCGGGGGCACCTACCTCGTCGCGCGCCGCATCCGGATGCACATCGAGGTCTGGGACCGCTCCAACCTGCAGGACCAGGAGCAGACCGTCGGGCGCACGAAGCTCGCTGGCGCTCCGCTCGGGCGCGACCAGGAGTTCGACGCCGCCGACTTCGGCGCCACGGGGGCCGACGGCGCCCCGGCGATCCCCGTCGACTCCCACGTGGCGCTCGCGGCGGCCGAGAACCCCGGCGGCCCGATGCACGGCGTGCGGATGCTGCGCCGCGGCTACACCTTCACCGACGGCACCGACGGCGTGGGCCACCTCGACGCCGGGCTGTTCTTCGTCGCGTTCGTGCGCAACCCACAGACCCAGTTCGTCGCCATGCAGAAGGTGCTCGCGGAGAAGGACCGGCTGAACGAGTACATCGAGCACAACGGCTCGGCCCTCTTCGCCTGCCCGCCCGGCGTCACCGACGGCGGCTACTGGGGCGCGTCGCTCTTCTCCTGAGCGGCCGCCACCCGCACGACGAGCGCCCCGGGCAGCACCGTCGCCGTCATCGAGCGCACCGCGCCGATCGGGTCGCCGTCGAGCTGCATCTCCTGCGGCCGGTCGGTCGTGATGCGGATCTCGGTGCCGGTATGCCGGTCGATGAGCCCGTGGCCGCGCCGCTGCCGGGTGAGCAGGTGCCCGGCCACGGCCGACCACCCGACGAGGCCGCGTGGGGAGAGCACCAGGGAGTCCAGCACGCCGTCGTCGAGCCGCGCGCCGGGCATGAGCACCACGCCGCCGAAGAGCCGCCCGGCGTTCCCGACCACGACGGTGCGGGTGCGGCGGGCGATCTCGGTGTGCCCGGCCGGGCCGTCCACCGTGATCCGCGCCCGGAACTGGGGCCCGAGGAAGTTCTGCAGGCCCGACACGACGTAGGCGCCGTAGCCCACCCGGGCCTTGAGGCGCTCGCCCGCGCCGGCCATGATCTCCGCGTCGAACCCCAGCCCGGCCATGACGAGGAAGTAGTGCTCGTCGGGCACCGCGTGCTGTCCCGAGGGGTCGACCGCCATGAGCCCCACGTCGATGCGAGCGTTCTGGCCCGTCAGTGCGACGACGAGCGCCTTGTCGATCGAGTCCACGGGCAGGTCGAGGTTGCGGGCCAGCAGGTTGCCGGTGCCGCCCGGCAGCAGGCCCAGCGGCGTCTCGGTGCCGACGAGCACGGACGCCACCGTGCGCACCGTCCCGTCCCCACCGAGGACGCAGACGACCGAGGCGCCGTCGGCGACGGCCTGCCGCGCCTGGCCGGTGCCGGGGTCGTCGACCGTGGTCTCATAGAAGCGCGGCTCGCCCCAGCCCTGGGCCGCACACGTCGCGGCGACCTGGGCCCGCACGGCCGGCACATCCGCATACTTCGTCGGGTTGACGACCACCCCGGCGTGCTTGAGGGGGACGACGGCCTCGTCGGCGCCCTCGGGGCGGAAGTCGTCGCGGTGCGGCCGGCGGCGGCGCCGGGCGATGCCGGTGACCTCCAGGACCGTCTCGCGGCGCAGCAGGGCGACGCCGACGGCCGCCGCCAGCACGACCAGGGCCAGAACGACCCACACGGCCGGGCTCTCGAACACAGCCAGGACCGTATCGGGTCGCGCCGGGTAGGTTCGCCCGATGAGCCGACCCGAGAGCCGACCCGAGGCCCCGCCGCCGGACGACAAGGACTGGACCTGGACCCTGCTGCGGCCCTGCCCGGAGTGCGACTTCGAGGCCGCCGCGGTCGAACCGGTCGCCATCCCGGCCCTCGTGCGCGACGCCGTGTCGCGGTGGCCCGACGTGCTCGCCCGCCCCGACGCGTCACTCCGGCCCGACCCCGTCACCTGGTCGCCCCTGGAGTATGGCTGCCACGTCCGTGACGTCTGCCGGATCTTCACGACGCGCCTGCAGCTCATGCTCGACGAGGACGACCCGGCCTTCGCCAACTGGGACCAGGACGACACCGCCCTCGCCGACCGCTACGACACCCAGGACCCCGCCACCGTCGGCGCCGAGCTCGCCGAGGCGGGGGAGGCGCTCGCCGTGGCCTACACGCGCGTCGGCCCCGACGACTGGGCCCGCACCGGCCGGCGCAGCAACGGCTCGACGTTCACGGTCGAGACCCTGGGCCAGTACGCCCTGCACGACCTCTTCCACCACGTCTGGGACGTCCGCGGCTGACCCCGGTATGCCGTGTTGACGTGTGACCAATCGGTCACCTAATCTGACGGGCATGCCCGACGACGACGACCCCGTCTTCAAGGCGCTCGCCGACGGCACCCGCCGGGCGATCCTCGACCTGCTGTTCGTTCGCGACGGGCGCACGCTCGGCGAGCTCGAGGAGGCGTTCGCCATGAGCCGGTTCGGGGTGATGAAGCACCTCCGGGTCCTGGAGGGTGCCGGTCTCGTCGTGTCCCGGCGCGACGGACGGCATACCCGGCACTTCCTCAACCCCGTGCCGATCCAGCTCGTCACCGACCGGTGGATCGACAAGTACACGGCCGGGCGGGTCACCGCCCTCGCCGACCTCAAGGCCGCGCTGGAGAGCCCGCCCCACCCCCACTCCGACCCCCACCCCGACCCCCACCTCGACCCCCACCTCGAGGAGCCGACATGACCGCCGAGACCACGACCGCGCAGGTCTACCGCATCGCCATCCGGGCCACCGCGGCCCAGATCTGGGACGCGATCACCCGTCCCGAGTTCACCCGCCGCTACTTCCACGGCGCGGCGATCACCGTCACCCCCGACGCGTACACGTCGTTCGGGCCGGACGGGTCCGTCTGGGGCGACAGCCGGGTCCTCGAGTTCGACCCGCCGCGCCGGCTCGTGCACGGCTGGCGCTCCCTGTACGACCCGGAGCTCGCCGACGAGGCGGAGAGCCGGGTCACGTGGGAGATCGAGCCCGCCGACGACGGCACCTGCCTCCTGACCGTCGTGCACGACGGTCTCGACGGCGCCCCTCGCACCGCCCGGAGCGTCTCCGGCCCCGGCTGGGAGGGCGTGCTCTCCGGCCTCAAGGCCCTGCTCGAGACGGGGGAGCCCCTGCGAGCGTGACGAGGGCCCGGGCTTAGCGTGGAGGGATGAGCCACAGCGACACGTTCCGCCTCGCCGACCGCACCGTCCACCGCATCGGCTTCGGCGCCATGCAGCTCCCGGGGCCCGGGGTCATGGGCCCGCCGCGCGACCGGGGCGAGGCGCTGCGGGTGCTCCGCCGCGCCGTCGAGCTCGGGGTGGACCACATCGACACCGCGCAGTTCTACGGGCCCGACGTCGCCAACGAGCTGATCCGCGAGGCGCTACACCCCTATCCCGGGGGCCTGGCGCTCGTCTCCAAGGTCGGGGCCCGCCGCGACGCCAGGGGCGCGTGGAACCCCGCGCAGCGCCCCGAGCAGCTGCGCGAGGACGTCGAGGCCAACCTGCGCGCGCTCGGCGTCGAGCGGCTGACGGCCGTCAACCTGCGCCTCACCGACGAGCACTCCCCGGTGCCGGCGGGCCCGGCGGTCTCGTTCGAGGACCAGCTCGCCGAGATGGTCGCCCTGCGCGAGGAGGGCAAGATCGCCGGCGTCGGGGTCTCCACCGTCTCGCTCGAGCAGGTACGCGTCGCCCTCGACGAGGCCGACATCGTCTGCGTGCAGAACGCCTTCAGCCTGGTCGACCAGACGGACCGCGACGTCCTCGACGAGTGCCGGGCGGCGGGTGTCGCCTACGTGCCCTACTTCCCGCTCGGCTCGGCCTTCCCCGGTATGCCGAAGGTCGTCGACGAGCCGGCGGTCCAGGCGGTCGCGGCGCGCCACGGCGTGCCCGCCAGCCAGGTCGCGCTGGCGTGGGTGCTGGCCCAGGGCGAGCACGTCCTGCTCATCCCGGGCACGTCGTCGGTGGCCCACCTCGAGGAGAACCTCGCGGCCGGCGACCTCGCCCTGACCGACGACGACCTCGCCGAGCTGGCCACCGTGAGCGCCCCAGCGTCCTCGGCGTCGCACGCCTGACCCCAGGCCGATCTCAGCCCACCAGCCGCCGGATGTCGTCGCGGTGGTGCACCGCCTCGTGCGCCGCCTGGCGCACGAGCCACCGCACGGTCCGCGGCTCGGTGGGCCGCCGGGTCACGAGGCGCTCCCACGCGTCGTCGGGCACGGCCGCCACCTCGGCCACGAACCCGTCGGCCGCCACGCGCATCCCGCTCACGACCTCGGCCACCGGCGCCGCGTTGTAGCCGAACCGCTCGGCGCGCCAGTCGGCGTACATCGGCTCCAGGGCGGGCCGATCCTCCACGACCCCGCGGTGCACGCGCACGGTGAAGGTCTGGAGCACGTCCCGCACGTGGGCCGCGTACTCCAGCCCCGACCACTCGCCGGCCCGGAGCCGTCGGCGCAGCACGGCCTCCGGCACGTCGGGCAGCAGGGCGGTGAGCTCCACGACGACCCCGGCCACGAGACCGAGGGCCGACGGCACCGGGAGGTCGGCGTAGGACACGGTGCACGCCGCGCAGACATGGTCCTCGCCGAACAGCGGCGGCAGGCCGGGCGCGGGCCACTGGTCGCTCATCCCCCGAGCGTATGCGCGGGCGCCGGACCCGCGCCCGGCCGCGGATACGCTGGGCCGGTGATCGACATCAAGCTCGTGCGCGAGACGCCGGACGTCGTCCGGGCCTCGCAGAAGGCCCGTGGAGAGGACCCGGGGGTCGTCGACGCGATCCTCGCCGCCGACGAGGCGCGCCGGTCGTCCCTCGGCGAGTTCGAGCGCCTGCGCGCCGACCAGAAGTCGTTCGGCAAGCGCGTGGCCCAAGCCGACGGTGACGCCAAGGCCGCCCTGGTCGCCGAGATGAAGGACACCGCCACCCGGGTCAAGCAGCTCCAGGCCGAGGCCGAGGCCCGCGAGCAGGAGCTCGACGGGCTCCTGCGCCGCGTGGGCAACATCATCATCGACGGCGTCCCCACCGGTGGCGAGGACGACTACACGGTGCGCGAGACCGTCGGCACCGCAAGGGACTTCGCGGCCGAGGGGTTCACGCCGCTCGACCATCTCGCGCTCGGCGAGCGGCTGGCCGCCATCGACATGGACCGCGGCGCCAAGGTCTCCGGCGCGCGGTTCTACTTCCTCACCGGGGTCGGCGCCCGGCTCGAGCTCGCCCTGCTCAACCTCGCCATCGCCCGCGCCGTCGAGGCCGGGTTCACCCCGATGGTGACCCCCACACTGGTGCGGCCGGAGGTCATGGCCGGCGCCGGCTTCCTCGACGCCCACGCCGACGAGGTCTACCGGCTCGAGGCCGACGACCTCTATCTCATCGGCACCTCGGAGGTCGCGCTCGCGGGCTACCACAGCAACGAGATCCTCGACCTCGGCGACGGCCCCCGCCGGTACGCCGGGTGGTCCACCTGCTTCCGCCGCGAGGCCGGGTCGCACGGCAAGGACACCCGCGGCATCATCCGGGTGCACCAGTTCCAGAAGATCGAGATGTTCTCCTACTGCCGCCCGGAGGACGCCGAGGCCGAGCACGAACGGCTCCTGCAGTGGGAGCGCGACATGCTGACGGCGATCGACGTGCCCTACCGGGTCATCGACACCGCCGCCGGCGACCTCGGCGGGCCCGCGGCGCGCAAGTTCGACTGCGAGGCCTGGATCCCCACACAGGGCCGTTACCGCGAGCTGAGCTCGACGTCGAACTGCACGACGTACCAGGCGCGTCGGCTCAACGTCCGCGAGCGCGACCCGCAGGGTGGCGGCACCCGCACGGTGGCCACGCTCAACGGCACCCTGGCGACGACCCGGTGGCTGGTGGCCATCCTCGAGAACCACCAGCAGGCCGACGGGTCGGTCGTCGTCCCCGAGGCACTGCGTCCGTACCTCGGGCTCGACGTGCTCGCACCCGTCCTGCGCGGCTAGCCCGCTCGACGCCCACCTGAGGGGGACCCGTGCCCGACGCGCAGCCCGCCCGGCGCAACTTCCCCCTGCTGCTCGCCCAGGGCAGCACCTACAGCCTGGCCGGGCAGCTCGCGAGCACGTCGATCGTGCTGCCGTTCCTCTGCGCCGCGCTCGGTGGGTCGCTGCTGGTCGCCGGCCTGCTGGTGCCGCTCAACACCCTCGGCACCCTCGTCGGCTACACGACCGGGCCCGCCCTGCTGGCCTCGCGGCTCCCGAGCCGGGTCGTCGTCGGGGTGACGGCGATGACCAGCGCGGTGCTGCTGCTCGTCCTGGCGACCGTGAGCACCCTGCTGCCCGGTCGGGGGGCGGCCGTCGACCTCACCTTCGTCGCGGTGGCGGTGGGGGCCGGCCTGGCGTCGGGCGCCGGCACCATCGCCTGGACCGACGTGCTGGCCCGGGGGATCCCGCGCCCGCGCCACAGCACGCTCATCCTCAGCCAGGCCGCCATCGGTGGGGCCCTCGCGAGCGCGGTCGCCGTCGTCTCGGCGTGGGTGTTCTCGAGCCGCACGCCGATCGTCGGGCACATCGCCCTCGAATGGTTCGCCGTCGGGTTCCTCGTGCTCTCCGGCACCTGCGCGATCCTCGTGGCCCTCGACCGGGGCGCCCCGACCGCCGCGCACCCGAGCCTCGGAGCCACCGTGCGGGCCGGCCTCGCCGCGACCCGCCGGTACGCCTGGCTGCGCGGCTACCTCGTGCACCAGGTGATGTTCCTGTCCATCTCGCTGGCGACGACGTTCTACAGCATCCGCGTGGCCGCCCTCCACGGCAGCGTGCCCGGCAGCCTGGCCGTCATCATCGCCGTGACGAGCACGGCCCTCGTCGTGGGCGCGCTCCTGTGGAAGCAGGTGCTCACGCGCCGGGGCTACCGCGGCATGCTCATCGGCGGCACCCTCTGCGGCACCCTCGCGGCCGGCGCCGCCGTGCTCGTCGAGGGCCTCTCGCTCGTGGGGTCCCCCGTCGTCCACGCGGTCATCATGCTGTTCGCCACCCTCGCGGCCGACGCCGTCAGCGTCTCGAAGTCGGCATACCTCGTGGCCCACGCCGACCCCGCGGAGCTGCCGCAGCTGTCGGCCTTCTCGCAGCTCACGATCGGGGTCTCGTCGGCCGTCCTTGCCTCGGCGCTCGCCGCCGTGGCCCAGATCCACGGCACCGTCTGGCCGGTCGGGATCCTCTTCGTCCTCAACCTCCTCGCAGTCCTCGGGGCCACCCGGGTGCCGCGGCCGCCCGCGGCGCCGGCCGACCGGCATACCGGGCCGTCGGTCTCCCGCCCGTAGGGTGGTGCGGACCATGGACACCCTGACCGACCGGGCCTCGCAGCCCGACCAGAACCGCCCGCCCCGCCCCCAGGTGCAGCCCCGGCTCGTCGCCCTCGACATCGACGGCACGACGGTCGACCACTCCGGCGTCCTCAGCCCGCGGGTCGGGCAGGCCGTTGCCGACGTCGTCGCCGCCGGGCACCACGTCGTCATCGCCACCGGCCGCTCGATCGTCGCGACCATGCCGGTCATCCGCGAGCTGGGCCTGAGCAGCGGGTATGCCGTGTGCTCCAACGGGGCGGTCACCATCGGGATCGACCCGGCCGAGCCGGCGGGCTACCGCGTCGTCGAGACGGTGACCTTCGACCCGCGACCGGTGCTGACCATGCTGCGCGAGGGCATCCCGGAGGCCCTCGTCGCCGTGGAGGACGTGGGCGTGGGCTTCAAGGTCAGCGCCCCCTTCCCGGAGGGCGAGCTGGGGGCCGACCAGGTCGTCGTCCCCTGGGAGGAGCTCGTGGCCGAGCCGGTCACCCGCGTCACCCTGCGCCGCCCGGACGTGTCGTCGGAGGAGTTCATGGAGCAGATCGAGCGGGTGGGCCTGCACGAGGTGGCCTACGCCGTGGGCTGGACCGCCTGGCTCGACATCAACCCCGAGGGCGTCTCCAAGGGGTCGGCCCTCGAGCTGGTGCGCCGCCGGCTGCACGTCGAGCCGGACCACACCGTGGCCGTCGGCGACATGCGCAACGACCTCGAGATGCTCCGCTGGGCCGCCCGTGGCGTCGCCATGGGCCAGGCCCCCGACGACGTGCAGGCCGCGGCCGACGAGGTCACCGGCACCGTCGAGGACGACGGCCTCGCCACCGTCCTGCACTCCCTGCTCTGACGGCCGCCCTCCGCCCCCTCTGTCTTCGCGCACAACCCCCGGCTTCGCACACATGACTGCCAGTCATGTCTCTTGGCTGTCGTTGCCCGGGCAGCCAACAGACATGACTGGCAGTCATGTGCGCGAAGCCGAGCCCGCTGGCATCCTGGGCGGCACCATGACCCACCCGTCCCATCCGAGATCACCCACCCCTCCGACCGACCTGGTGATCACCTCGGCGGCCAACCCCCGGCTCAAGGTCGTGCTCGGGCTGCGCCGGCGGCGGATGCGGGACGAGTCCGGGCTGACCCTCGTCGAGGGCTACGAGGAGCTGGCCCTCGCCCTGACCGCGGGCGTCCGCCCGCAGACCCTGTTCCTCTGCCCGGAGCTCTTCAGCGCGGCGGGGCAGGCCGGGCGCCAGGACATCGGGCGGCAGGACGATCTCGTCCGGCGGGCCCGCACCCTCGGCGCCGAGGTCGTCCACCTGAGCCGCACCGCCTTCGAGAAGGTCGCCTACCGCGAGGGCCCGGACGGCATCCTTGCCGTCGTGCCCACCGCCGGCCGACCGCTGGCGGCGCTCGACCCTGGCCCGCGGCCCCTCGTGCTCGTCGGCCAGGGCGTCGAGAAGCCGGGCAACCTCGGCGCCATGCTGCGCACCGCCGACGCGGCCGGTGTGGCCGCCGTCGTCGCGGCCGACCCCGTCACCGACTGGGGCAACCCCAACGTCGTGCGGGCCAGCAAGGGCACGGTGTTCTCCGTGCCCCTCGCCGCCGCGAGCACCCCCGAGACGCTGGCCTGGCTGACCCGGCACGGCATCGCCCTCGTCGTGACGACCCCCGAGACCGACCTGCTCTACACCGACGTCGACCTCGCGGGGCCGGTCGCTGTCGCGGTCGGCGCGGAGAAGCACGGCGTCGACGACAGCCTCCTCGCGGCCGCGGCATACCGGGTGCGGATCCCCATGCTGGGCCGCGCGAACTCCCTCAACGTGGCCGCCTCGGCCGCCGTGGTCGTCTACGAGGCGGTGCGCCAGCGGGGGTCCGAGCGTGACTGAACAGCCGGTCCGGGGGTGGTCCGGGGGTGGTCAGAAGGCGCTCTCGGGGTGTGCCACGATGGACGCCATGCGCGTGGACCACGTCTCCTACACGGCGGAGCCCGACGGACTGCATGCCACCGCGGCGCGGCTGGCCAAGCTCATCGGCGTGGAAGCCGTCGACGGGGGCGTCCACCCCCGGTTCGGCACTCGCAACGTCATCCTGCCGCTGGCCGACGAGCGGTACGTCGAGGTCGTCGAGTGCCTCGACCACCCCGCGTCCGACAAGGCGCCCTTCGGCCAGGCGGTCAAGGCCCGCTCCGAGGCCGGCGGTGGCTGGCTCGGCTGGTGCGTGCGGGTCGACGACATCTCGCCGGTCGAGCAGCGCCTCGGCCGGGCGTCCGTGGAGGGCTCGCGCCACCGCCCCGACGGGGTCGAGCTGCGCTGGCGCCAGCTCGGGGTCCGCGGCCTCATCTCCGACCCGCAGCTGCCCTACTACGTGCAGTGGGAGGACTACTCCGTCCACCCGAGCGTCGGCGGCACGACGTCCGTGAGCATCGAGGAGCTGCAGATCGCAGGCGACCCCGAGCGGGTCAAGGAGTGGCTGGGCCTGCCCGTCGACGAGACCTCCTCGGTCATCGACTTCACCTTCGTCGCCCCGCACGGCACCCCCGGCCTGCTGGCCGTCACGTTCGAGACGCCCGAGGGCCGCGTCACCATCTGACGGCCGGAGTCACCGTCTCACCGGGGCGCCCTCCCGCTCCAGCCACTGCTTGGCCAGACGCTTCGGCGCCCGGGCGAGCCACGCGTCCTCGACGACCTCGGCCAGCTCGGTGCGGCTCACGAGCCCGATGTCCCGCTCCCGCACGAGCACCGCGTTGTAGCCGTCGAAGTGCGGCGTGGTGAACCACGGCGGCCCACTGGCCAGCAGCGCTTCCTTCTCCTGCGGCCCCGGCACCGCCAGCATGATGACGTCGAGCAGCCGCTCACCGGCCTCGTCGACGGCGTCCTTGCGGGGCTCTCGGAAGACGACGAACGACCTGCCGCGCACCGTGTAAGCCGGTCGGTCGGCGAGGGGAGCGGACCGCTCCGCCTCGGGCATCGCCAGGGCGAGCGCGTCGAGGTCGGCGAGCCGGGCAGTGCGTCGGGCCATCCAGCGACCGTATGCCCGACCCCGCCCCACCGGGAACCCTTCCTCCCCACCCCCACCGAACGCACGAGACGGTCGGTTTCGGGCCTCCCGATGACGCGGAACCGACAAGGACGGGAGTCCGGTCGGGGCAGGGCGGTGGTGGGGCGGTGGTGGGGCGGTGGTGGGGCGAGTCAGTCGAGGTGGTCGACGAGCTCCGGCGCGGCGCCCACGTAGGTCTGCGGCGTCATGGCGCTGAGCCGTGCGGCGACATCGTCGGGCAGCCCCAGGCCGGCAACGAACTCGCGGAGCTCGACGGCACCGATGCGCCGGCCGCGGGTCAGCTCCTTGAGCCGCTCGTAGGGGTTCTCCATGCCGGGCACGCCCCGCGCCGCGAGCGCCCGCATGGCCGACTGCACCGCCTCCCCGAGCACCTCCCAGTTGGCGTCGAGGTCGGCGGCCATCGTGGCCGGCACGGCGTCGAGCCCGGCCAGGCCGCGGCTGACGTTGTCGAGGGCCAGCAGCGCGTGGCCGAACGCGGACCCGATGTTGCGCTGCATCGAGGAGTCCGTGAGGTCCCGCTGCAGGCGGGACTGCACGAGGGTCGACCCCAGCACGTCGAAGAGGGCGTTGGCCACCTCGAGGTTGGCCTCGGCGTTCTCGAACCGGATCGGGTTGACCTTGTGGGGCATCGTCGACGACCCCACCGTCCCCTGCCCGCGCACCTGGGCGAAGTAGCCCATCGAGATGTAGGTCCACACGTCGGTGCAGAGGTTGTGCAGCACGCGGTCGAACCGGGCGACATCGGCATACAGCTCGGCCTGCCAGTCGTGGCTCTCGATCTGGGTCGTCAACGGGTTCCAGGTGAGGCCCAGACCCTCCACGAACGAGCGGCTCACGGCCGGCCAGTCCGCGTCGGGCACCGCCGCGAGGTGCGCGCCGTAGGTGCCGGTCGCGCCGTTGAGCTTGCCGAGGTACTCCGCGCCCTCGACCCGGCGCAGCTGCCGCGCGAGGCGGGCCGCGGTGACGGCCAGCTCCTTGCCGAGGGTGGTGGGGGTCGCCGGCTGCCCGTGCGTATGCGCGAGCATCGGTATGCGGCGCAGCTCACGGGCCATGTCGCTCACCTGGTCGACGACGCCGCGCGCCTTCGGGGTCCACACCTCGGTGACGGCGCCGCGGACCATGAGGGCGTAGGAGAGGTTGTTGACGTCCTCCGAGGTGCACGCGAAGTGGACGAGCTCGCCGAGCCCGCGGTCGGCCTCGTCCGGCGCGATGACCGCGAGCCGGCGCTTGAGGAAGTACTCGACCGCCTTGACGTCGTGCACCGTCTCCCGCTCGATGCTCGCGAGCTCCGCCACCTCGGCGGGTCCGAGGTCGTCGACGACGCGGCGCAGGGCGGCCTGCTCGACACCGGTGAGACGACGCACCCCCGGCACGACCTGCTGCTCGGTGAGGTGGATGAGCCACTCCACCTCCACGTGCACGCGCATGCGGTTGAGCGCGGCCTCGGAGAGGTGGTCGACCAGGGGCGCGACGACGGGCCGGTAGCGGCCGTCCAGCGCGCCGAGGGCCACCGGCGGGTCGACGTCGGCGAACGAGGGCATGGCGCCCATCCTCCCAGAGCAGGAGAGCGCCCCCCGACGACCGACCGGACTCAGGGGTGGTTGGCCCTCAGCTCGCCGGCTACCCAGGCCGCGACCCCGCGGCACGCCGCCTCCACCTCGACGAAGCAGCGCACGAAGTCCCGCTCGTCGCCGTACCACGGGTCGTCGACCTCGAGGGTGCCCGCCGCGACCGCCGTCGGGTCGAACTCCCGCAACAGGTGGACCTTCTCGGCGTCCGACCGGCTCGGAGCCCACCGCCGCAGCACCGACGCGTGGCCCACGTCGGCGGCGAGGACGAGGTCCGTATGCGCGAACCAGGCGGCCTCGAAGTGCCGGGCCACGTGGGCCGACCCGTCGTACCCGCGCCGCCGCAGCTCGGCCTGGGCCCGGCTGTCCATCGGGTTGTCGACCTCCCAGCGGGTCGTCCCGGCGGAGTCCACCGTCACCCGGTCGCCGAGGCCGGCTTCGGCGAAGAGGTCGCGCAGGATGACCTCGCCCATCGGCGACCGGCAGATGTTGCCGGTGCAGACGACGGTGACGTGGAAGGGCCGTCCGGCTCGTTCGTCAGACATCGGTGGGCGCCGTCCCGTCCTCGTAGCCCTGCGGGTTGGCGCTCTGCCACCGCCAGGTGTCGGCGCACATCTCGTCGACCGTGCGGGTGGCCACCCAGCCGAGCTCCTCGTTGGCCCTGGTCGGGTCGGCGTACGACGCGGGCAGGTCCCCGGCCCGGCGCCCCACGACGTCGTAGGGGATCTCGCGCCCCGAGGCCCGCTCGAAGGCGGTGACCATCTGCAGCACCGACGTGCCCCGCCCGGTGCCGAGGTTCCAGGTGCGCAGCGGGGTGTCCGACGTGGCGATCCGGTTGAGGGCGGCGACGTGGCCGGCCGCGAGGTCCTCGACGTGGATGTAGTCGCGCTCGCAGGTGCCGTCGGCGGTCGGGTAGTCGTCGCCGAAGACGCTGAGCCGCTCGCGACGGCCGACGGCCACCTGCGCGATGAACGGCACGAGGTTGTTGGGGATCCCCTGGGGGTCCTCGCCGATGGTGCCCGACGGGTGCGCGCCCACCGGGTTGAAGTAGCGCAGCACCGCCACCCGCAGCTGCGGGTCGATGTGGGCGACGTCGCGCAGGACGTGCTCGATCATGACCTTGGTGCGCCCGTAGGGGCTCGAGGCCTGCAGCGGCTCGTAGTCCTCCCGGTAGGGCAGCGGTGCCTGGTCGCCGTAGACCGTCGCCGAGGACGAGAAGACCAGGGTGGAGCAGCCGTGCCGGCGCATCGCTCGCAGCAGTGAGAACGTCGACACGAGGTTGTTCTCGTAGTAGTCGAGTGGCCGCTGCACGCTCTCGCCGACGGCCTTGAGCCCGGCGAAGTGGATGACCGCGTCCACCGGTTCGGCGGCGAACAGCCGTTCGGTCTTGTCGTGGTCGGTGAGGTCGAACGCGTGCACGGGAATATGGGTGCCCGTGAGCGACTCGAGCCGGCCCATCACCGCCGGCTTGGCGTTGGCGAAGCTGTCGACGACGACGACGTCGTGTCCGGCGGCGACGAGGTGGACGACGGTGTGCGAGCCGATGTAGCCGGCCCCACCGCTGACGAGAACACGCATAGGTCACACCGTAGGTCTTGGGGGCGATCCGCCCCCGTCAACCCGGTTCGCGTGACAAGGTGGCGACGTGGGAAAGCACAGCGTGGAGCGGCGATCGCCGCTGCCCTTGATCCTGGCGACCGTCGCGGTCGTCGGCCTCGCGGTCGTCGTCTTCGGTCTGGTCCGCCTCCTAGGCGGCTCCGGTGGGTCCACGGCGGCCACCTCGGCGCCCGTGACGAGCACCTCCACCCCGGCGTCCACGACGACGTCCGCCCGGCCCACCACAGCCTCGTCGACCACGACGGCCCCGCCGACAACGACCACCCCCACGACGTCTCCGGTGACGGCGGCCGACGCGGCGGTGCGGTCCGCGCTGACGGCGTGCGTCGACCGGCAGAACGCCGCCAAGACCCTGGTCGACGCCATCGCCACCGGGGCGGGCCACTGGAGCGACCACGTGCAGGGCGAGACCGAGCTGGAGTCGGGCGCCCGCTCCCTCATCGACGTCAAGACCAACACCTGGGGCCCCACGCGCGCCGCGGGCCCCGCCGACATCGCGGCGTTCCAGGCCGCGTCCGCCGCGTATGCCGGTGCCCCGGCCTGCCCCACGAGCGCCCCCCAGCAGCCGGCCTCGGCCGATCTCACGGCCAAGATCCAGGGCTGCGCCGCCCGTGAGCAAGCCCTCGACGGCGTCATCGCCACCGGCTCGCAGGTCATGGGCGACTGGGGCACCCACCTGTCGGAGATGGCCGACCACGCCGACGGCCACATCAACGGCCCGGACGCCCAGGCCAACTGGATCAAGCGCTACACCGAGGCGCCCACCCATCTGAACCCCTACAAGGCCGCGGCCGCGGCCTACGGCACCGCCCCGGCCTGCTCCGCCTGACCCTCAGGTCGCGAAGCGCTCGTCGACGACCCGGCGGGCCTTGCCGACCGACCGCTCGATCCCCCCGGGGCCGCGCACCTCGACCTGGCACGTCGTGCCGATCCGGTCCTTGATGCGACCGACCAGCCGAACCGCCAGCGCGTCCCGCTCGGCCTCGGGCAGCTCCTCGTGCGACTCGACGAGCACGGTCAGCTCGTCGAGCCGGTGCGGCCGCCGCAGCCGGCACTGGAAGTAGGGCGCCAGCGCGGGCTCCGCGAGCACGAGCTCCTCGATCTGCGTGGGGAAGACGTTCACCCCGCGCACGATCATGAGGTCGTCGGAGCGGCCGGTGATCTTCTCGATCCGCCGGAAGGCCGGGTATGCCGTGCCCGGCAGCAGTCGCGTGAGGTCCCGGGTGCGGTAGCGCAGCACCGGCATGGCCTGCTTGGTCAGGCTCGTGAAGACGAGCTCGCCGCGCTCGCCGTCCGGCAGAGGCGCCCCCGTGACCGGGTCGACGACCTCGGGGTAGAAGTGATCCTCCCAGACGTGCAGCCCGTCCTTGGTGGCGGCAGCCTCCTGGGCGACGCCCGGGCCGATGACCTCCGACAGCCCATAGATGTCGACGGCGTCCATGGCGGTGCGCTGCTCGACCTCCTGGCGCATGGCCTCGGTCCACGGCTCGGCGCCGAAGATCCCGATCCGCAGGGACGACGCCTTGGGGTCCAGGCCCTGGCGCTCCATCTCGTCGAGGATGCTGAGGAAGTAGCTCGGCGTCACCATGATGACCCGCGGCTCGAAGTCGCGGATGAGCTGCACCTGCCGCTCGGTCATCCCGCCCGACACCGGCACGACGGTGCAGCCCAGGCGCTCCGCGCCGTAGTGCGCGCCGAGGCCCCCGGTGAACAGCCCGTAGCCGTAGGCCACGTGGACGATGTCACCGGGACGCCCGCCGGCGGCGTGGATCGAGCGGGCCATGACCTCCGACCACACCTCGAGGTCGGCCCGGGTGTACCCGACGACGGTGGGGCGCCCCGTCGTACCGCTGCTCGCGTGCACGCGCACGACCTCGGTGCGCGGGACGGCGAACATCCCGAACGGGTACCCCTGCCGCAGGTCCTCCTTGGTGGTGAAGGGGACCCGCCTCAGGTCCTCGAGCTCACGGATGTCCGAGGGGTGCAGCCCGGCGGCGTCGAACGCGGCCCGGTAGTGGGGCACGGCGGCATACGCGGCCCGCACCGTCTCGCGCAGCCCTGTCGTCTGCTGCGCACGCAGCCGGTCCCGGCTCCACGCGCGCAGGTCGTCGAACCTCGTGTCGTCGCCGCTGACAGCACTGACCACCTCGCGATGTTATGACCTCGGGACCGGACGCGGTGCGGTCGGCGGGCCGCACCGTGTCATGATTCCGCCTTGAGTGCCGCGTCCCGGCCGGCCCCGAACCAGGAGAACGCTCTCTCGTGACTGCTCGCGCTGCCATCCGCCCCCTCGTCGCCGTCGCGGCCCTGTCGGCGTTCGCCCTGTCCGCCTGCAGCTCCGGCCCGGCCAACACCTCCAGCGGGTCCGGTGGCGCCGCCGGTGGCTCCGGTTCGACGGCCACCGCCGGCGGCTCCTCGGTCGCCCTCATCAGCTCCGGCAAGCTCACCGTCTGCACCCACCTGCCCTACGCGCCGTTCCAGTCCAACGACGACTCGGGCAAGACGGTCGGCTTCGACGTCGACATGATGGACCTCGTCGCCAAGAAGCTCGGCGTCACGCAGGCCGTCGTCGACACCCCGTTCGAGGGCATCAAGTCGGGGCAGGACCTGTCCACCGGCAAGTGCGACATCGCCGCCGCCGGGATGACGATCACCGACGAGCGCAAGAAGGCCATCCTCTTCTCGGACCCGTACTTCGACGCCACACAGGCGCTCCTCGTCAAGAGCGACTCGAGCGTCAAGACGCTGGCCGACCTCAAGGGCAAGAAGCTGGCCGCCCAGGCCGCGACGACCGGGCTCGACTACGCCAACGGCAAGAAGGCCGAGAACGGCTACGAGGTCGTCGAGTTCCAGGACCTCGCCACCGAGACCCAGGCCCTCACGACCGGCCAGGTCGACGGCGCGATCAACGACCTGCCCGTGTGGTCGGAGGCCATCAAGGAGGACAAGGGCGCCACGAAGGTCGCGGCCCAGTTCGACACGGGTGAGCAGTACGGCTTCGGCATGAAGCTCGGCAACACCGCCCTCAAGACGGTCGTCGACGGCATCATCACCTCGTCGAAGGCCGACGGCTCCTACGCTGCTCTCTACACCAAGTGGATCGGGCAGGCCCCGCCGAAGTAGACCCCGCGCCACCCGGGAAACCCTCCCGGCCGCCGCTCGCGAAAGGGCACCATGACCACCGAGACGGCCGCTTCCGCACCACCCCGCTCCGGGCTCAGCCGGCGCCAACGCGCCCGGCTGACCCGGGGCGGTCAGTATGCGGTGGGGATCCTCATCGTGCTGTTCCTGGCCCTCAAGACCGACTGGGCCCAGTTCAGCGCCGCGTTCCTGCGTAGCGACATCTTCGCGGTGATGTGGCCCAACATCCTCGTCAGCGCGCTGAAGAACACGCTGATCTACACGGCGCTGGCGTTCGTGTTCGGGCTGGTCGTCGGGCTTCTCATCGCCATGATGAAGCTGTCGTCGATCGGGCCGTACCGCTGGTTCGCCAACGCGTACGTCGAGCTGTTCCGCGGGCTGCCTGCCCTCGTCGTGCTGTTCATGGTCGCCTACGGCATCCCCAACGCCTTCCCCGGCTTCCAGTTCCCGGGCGACATCTACGGCAAGGTCATGGTCGGGCTCGGCCTCACGGCGGCGGCCTACATGGCCGAGACCATCCGCGCCGGGATCCAGGCGGTGCCGAAGGGCCAGGTCGAGGCGGCCCGCACGCTGGGCATGAGCTATCCCAAGACCATGGCCAACATCGTTCTGCCGCAGGCGTTCCGCATCATCATCCCGCCGCTGACCAACGAGATCATCCTGCTCGTCAAGGACTCGTCGCTCGTCTACGTGCTCGGCGTGACCTTCGCGGAGTACGAGCTCACCAAGTTCGGCCAGAACTTCCTCAACAGCAAGGTCAACCCCACGCCCCTCATCGCGGTGGCCATCGCGTACCTGGCCATCACCCTGCCGCTGTCGAGCCTCGTCCGCGTGCTCGAGCGACGCTTCGCGAAGGCCCGGTGACCGCCATGACCCAGACCGCCCGCCCGGTGGACGACGCCCCCGCCATCTCCGTGCAGAACCTCTCGAAGTCGTTCGGCAGCAACGAGGTGCTGAAGGACATCAGCCTCGAGATCGCCACCGGCGAGGTCGTCTGCGTCATCGGCCCCTCGGGGTCCGGCAAGTCGACCCTGCTGCGCTGCGTCGACATGCTCGAGACGCCCACGTCGGGGCGGATCTTCGTCGGGGCCGACGAGATGACCGACCCCGACGTCGACCTCGACCGCGTCCGCCGCCGGATCGGCATGGTGTTCCAGAGCTTCAACCTCTTCCCGCACCTCACCGTGCTGCAGAACCTCACGATCGCCCAGACCAAGGTGCTCGGCCGCAGCCGGCCGGAGGCCGACCAGGTGGCTCGGCGCAACCTCGAGCGCGTGGGGATGACCCACAAGGAGAAGGACTTTCCGGCCCAGCTGTCCGGTGGTCAGCAGCAGCGGGTCGCCATCGCGCGGTCCCTGTCGATGGACCCCGAGCTCATGCTCTTCGACGAGCCCACCTCCGCGCTCGACCCCGAGCTGGTCGGGGAGGTGCTGGCAGTCATGAAGTCCCTGGCCGCCGAGGGCATGACGATGATGATCGTCACCCACGAGATGGCCTTCGCCCGCGAGGTGGCCGACCGCGTGGTCTTCATGGACGGCGGCTACATCGTCGAGCAGGGCCCGCCCGCCGAGGTCATCGGCGACCCGCAGGAGCCCCGCACGAAGTCGTTCCTGCACCGCGTCCTCAACCCGCTGGTCATCGAGCCCGACGAGCTGAGCGACGAGGGCGTCCGCGACCTCACCTGACCGGCCCCTTCTCACTCCAGCCGGGTCGTCGTCGCCGATCCGGTGACCTGCGCCAGCTTCCCGGGGTTGCGTACGAAGTAGAGCGCGGTGATCCCCCGGTCCTCCACGGTGGCGAAGGCGACGGTGTCGAGCTCGTCACCGGCATACAGGAGCAGTGCCGTCTCGTCGTTGAGCCGTGTGACCTCGACGCGGGTCTCGCCGGTGTAGTCGGGCCGACCGAGCACCCCCATGAGCCAGCGCTGCACCTTCTCCGGCCCGAGGATCGGGCGCAGCGCGGCGCGCTTCACGCCGCCGCCGTCGGTGACGAGCACCACGTCGGGCGCGAGCAGGGCCATGAACCGCTCGAGGTCGCCGGAGGCCAGGTGCGCGACGAACTGGCTGAGCACCGCGTCGTGCCGGGCCCGGTCGACGACGGCCGGCCGCCGCGAGTGCACGTGGCCACGGGCGCGGTTGGCGAGCTGCCGCACCGCGGCCTCCGACCGGTCGAGGGTGGCGGCGACGTCGGAGAAGCCGAGCCCGAACACGTCGTGCAGGACGAACGCGGCGCGCTCCAGGGGCGACAGCGCCTCGAGCACGACGAGCATGGCCATCGACACCGAGTCGGCCAGCTCCACGGTCTCGGCGGGTCCGCGGTCGGTGGACACCGGTTCGGGCAGCCACGGCCCGACGTAGTCCTCGCGCCGGTGCTGCTGCTGGCGCACCCGGTTGAGGGCCTGGCGGGTCGCCACCGTGAGCAGGTAGGCGCGTGCGTCGCGGACCTCCGCGCGGCGCTCGGACGACAGCGCCGCCCACCGGAGCCAGGTCTCCTGCACCGCGTCCTCGGCGTCCGCGACGCTGCCGAGCACCCGGTATGCCGCGCCGACGAGCTGCGGCCGCAGCTCCTCGAACGCGTCGGCGGACGGCTCAGGCACGCGTCGGCCGCACGTCGCACCTGGACGTGAACCCCTGGCTCGTGAACCCCAGGGCGGCGTTGGTGCGGCTGTAGGAGTTCTCCAGCGCCACGACGGCGGTCAGCTCGACCAGCGCGGACTCGCTGAGCCGCTCCAGCAGGGCGGCGACCATCTCGTCGGTGACCGTCAACGGTGTCGTCGACATCGCCTCGGCGTAGGCGATCACCTCCCGCTCGAGGTCGGTGTAGACGTCACTCGTGCGCCACGCCGTGACGGCCTCCAGCTTGGCCGGGTCCACGCCCTCGCTGTGCGACACCCAGTAGCCGAAGTCGAGGCACCAGCTGCAGCCCACGGTGGCCGCGGCGGCCAGGGTGGCCAGGTGCTTGAGGCCGGGGTCGAGCTCCGACCAGCGCCCGGCGGCCATCTGGAACCGCATCGTCGCCATGAGCACCTTGCGGTGGTGGGCCATGGCGAGCGACGGCTCCATGACGGCGCCGAAGGTGCGGCGGGTGTACCAGCTCATCCCGCGGACGAGCAGGTTCTTGTCGTCGACGAGCGGGATGCGGGCGGTGGACGTGCCGGTGACGGTCATCGGGTCTCCTCGGTCGGGGTGGTGTCGTGAGGAGGACACCGCCCGGCCGCGATGTGTGACATCACCGGCCGGTCACCGGTTCGGCAGGGCTCGCGACCGCCCTCGCAGCTCGGCGACGACCGCGCCGTCCGACTCCCGGGTGACGGTGACGTCGGTGAGGCCGCTGCGACCGAACTCCACGCGCACCCGGGCCTCCGCCACGAGCACGTCTCCGAGCCGGGCCGACGTGACGAAGGTGATGTCGCCCCCGGCGGCGACGGTCAGGACGCCGCGCGAGTTGCAGGCGAGCGCGAACGCCGAGTCGGCGAGGGTGAAGACGTACCCGCCGTGGGCCAGCTCGTGCCCGTTGACCATGCGCTCGGTGACCGTCATCCGCACCACGGCGTGGTCGACCCCGATGGTCGTCGCCTCCATCCCGAGGTGCGCCGACGCGGCATCCTCGGCCCACATCCGGCGCACGTGCGCGAGGTCGGCCCGGTCGCTCACGCGTGCTCCGCCGGCCCACCGAGGGCGGGGCTCAGCCGGTAGCGACCCCCGGGGTATGCCGCGTCGAGCTCGGCGAGCACGGCTCGCACCCGGTCGTGCCCCAGCTCGTGGCCCCACGCGATGGGCCCCTTCGGGTAGCCCGTACCGAGCCGCATGGCCGTGTCGACGTCGGCGGCCGTCGCGTCGCCGCGGGACACGAGGTCCTCCGCCTCGTTGACGAGCATGGCCAGCGTGCGCGCGACGGGGTCCGTGCGCACGGGACCACCGACCATCCCGTCGGGCGCGCTCGGCTCGGTGCCGGCCTCGTCGGTGCGCGAGCCGTCCGCGGCATACGCGTAGATGCCGCGGCCCGTCTTGCGGCCCAGCCGCCCGTCGGCGACGAGCCGGCGCTGGAGGTCGGTCGGCGCATACCGCGGGTCGCGGCCGGTCTGCTCCCACACGCTGGTGCCGACGGCGAGGTTGACGTCCTGGCCGATGAGGTCGGTGAGCGCGAACGGGCCCATGGGGAAGCCGGCCGCGCGGAGGGCCGCGTCGACCGCGTCGGGCTCGGCCAGCCCCTCCTCGACCATGCGCTGGGCCTCGCCGTAGAACGGGCGGGCCACCCGGTTGACGATGAAACCCGGCGTCGAGCGGCAACGCACCGGCGTCTTGCCCCAGCGGCGCACGAGGTCGACCGCGAAGTCGACGTAGGTGGACGAGCTCACGCGCCCGTGGACGACCTCCACGAGGCGCATGACCGGGGCGGGGTTGAAGAAGTGCAGGCCGACGACCCGCTCGGGGTCGGAGACGGCCTCGGCGAGCGCGTCGATGTCGAGGCTCGAGGTGTTGGTGGCGAGCAGCGTCGTCGGCGCCTGGTGGTGGGCGAGGGCGGCGAAGACCGCCCGCTTGGCCTCGAGGTCCTCCGCCACCGCCTCCACGACGAGCTCGCACTCCGGCAGGTCCGTGATGGCGGGGGCCACGTGCAGCCGGTCGCCCGCCGCCGCGGCCGCCTCCGCGGTCAGCCGGCCCCGTGCCGCTCCCTCCCGCAGCCGGGCCAGCACCGCCACCCGGGCCTGCTCGGCCCGGTGCAGGTCGACGTCGTGCAGCAGCACCTCGTGGCCGGCGAGGGCCGCGACCTGAGCGATCCCGGCGCCCATGGCGCCGGCCCCCACGACGCCTACCGGGCCGACCGGACCTGCCGGGGCGCCCTCCGAGGTCATTGCGTCATCCTGCCGCACCCGGTCGCGGAAGGGTCAGAGCCAGTCCTTGCGCTTGAAGGTGACGTAGAGCGCCACTCCGCCCGCGACGATGATCCCCGCCGTGAGCCAGACGCCCCAGCCCTCCTGGAAGCCGGGATACGGCACGTTCTGGCCGAACCAGCCGGTGACGGCGGTGGGCACCGCGATGATCGCGGCCCACGCGGTGAGCTTCTTCATCACCGTGTTGAGCCGGGCGTCCTGCAGCGACAGCGACGTCTCGAAGATCGAGGTGACCATGTCGCGCAACGACTCGGTCCACTCGGCGGCGCGGATCGCGTGGTCGTAGAGGTCGGCGAACCAGCCGTCGAGCTCGTTACCGTCCTTCTGGCGCTCGGTCCGGTGGCGCATCACCGCGCTGACGACCTCGCGCATCGGCGTGACGACCCGGCGCAGCTCGACGAGCTCCTTGCGGATCCGGAACGTGCGCTGCTGGGTGGTGCGCGTCGGCGTCTCCTCGGCGAACAGCCCGTCCTCCAGGGCCTCGATCGCGTCGTCGAGCTCCTGCACCGTGTCGAAGTGCCCGTCGACGATGACGTCGAGCAGCCCGTGCAGCAGGGCGGCCCCGCCGAGCTCGAGCAGGTCGCTGTTGTCCTTCCAGCGCTGGGTCACCTCGCTCATGTCGAAGTGGTCGTTGTCGCGCACGGTGACGATGCCGCGCGGCAGGACGAAGGCCGAGACCTTCGTGAGCCGCAGCCGGGAGTCGTGGATCTCCCCCTCGGGGATGGCGTCCGGTGCCGACCGGTCGAGGCGGGTGGCGTACACGCTGACGAAGGTGTGGTGGGCGTGCGCGGTGGCCTTGGGCCGGCTCGCCGCCTCGATGGCGTCCTCGACGGCGCGCTGGTCGAGGCTGAGCTCGTCGGCGAGGGTCAGCAGGTCCTGGTGGTCGGGCTCGCACAGGTCCACCCAGACCAGCGCGCCCTCGTCGGCGAGGTGGTCCGAGACCTTCTCGATCGGGAAGTCGCGGTCCACCACCTGTCCGTCGCGCCAAAGCACCGTGCGTACGCCCGTGGAACCCATGCGTGCAGTGTGCCCGTCGCGCCTGCGCGCCACCTGCTGGGCGCTCGGGCCCTACCGGCTGACGGAGGCGGTCGGAGCCTCCACCGGCTCCCAGGCGTGGCCCTGCTCGCGGTCGAGGACGGTCGTCGCCCGGTTGCGCATGAAGAAGATGTAGACCACGGAGCTGGCGGCGATGACCACGGTGACGTAGACGATGAACCACGTCGTCGCCTTGTTGGCCGAGAGCGCCTGGTAGATCAGCGGTGCGGTGCCGCCGAAGATCGAGTTGGCGACGGCATACCCGAGCCCGACGCCGAGGGCGCGGATCGAGGCGGGGAAGACCTCGGCCTTGACGATGGCGTTGACCGACGTATAGCCGGTGAGGATGACGTAGCCCGCGGCGGTCAGCAGGAAGGCGGCCACCGCCGACGTCGTCTGCTGGAGGAACGTGATGAGCACCCAGGTGTAGAGGATGCCGCCGACGCCGAAGAAGACGAGGAGCGGCTTGCGGCCGACGCGGTCGCTGACGATGCCGCCCACCGGCTGCAGGAGCATGAGGAAGATCAGGCCGAGCAGGTTGACCCACGTGGCCGTCGTGGCCCCGCTCTCGCCGAACGTCTTCTTGATGATGGCGGGCGCGTTGACGCTGTACGTGTAGAAGGCGATGGTGCCTCCGGCGGTGACGAGGAAGACCCAGACGAGCGGCCGCAGGTGTTCCGTGAAGAGGGTGCGCAGCGAGCCGGACGAGGTGTCCTTGCCCTCGCGCACGGCGGCGAGGTGCTCGGTGGAAAGGGACTCGTCCATCGTGCGCCGCAGCCAGAGCACGACGAGAGCCGCGATGCCGCCGATGAGGAAGCCGACGCGCCAGCCCCAGTCCTTGAGAGAGGCGGGGGCGATCGTCGTGATCAGGATGAGCAGGGTGAGCTGCGCGAGCATCTGTCCGCCGACGAGCGTGACGTACTGGAACGACGAGAAGAAGCCGCGCCGGTTCCGGGTCGCCGCCTCCGACATGTAGGTGGCGGAGGTGCCGTACTCACCGCCGGTGGCGAAGCCCTGCACGAGGCGGGCGACGACGAGGATGACGGCGGCCCAGACCCCGATCGAGCTGCGTGTCGGCATGACCGCGACGAGCAGGGAGCAGGCGGACATCAGGGTGATGCTGAAGGTGAGGGCCGCGCGGCGGCCGCGTCGGTCCGCGAACCGGCCGAAGAACCACGACCCGACCGGCCGCATGAGGAACGTGACGGCGAAGATCGCGTAGATGTAGAGCGTCGAGTTGCTGTCCTGCGGGTCGAAGAACTGGGCCTCGAAGTACGTCGCGAACACCGTGTAGACGTAGACGTCGTACCACTCGACGAGGTTGCCCAAGGATCCCTTGATCGTGTTCAGCACGGCCCGTTGGGTGCTGACCGGGGCCGGTGTGGGCTGGTTGGACGCGGGTGTCGTGGAGGTCGACATCCACAGGACCCTAGCCCTGGGAGCCACCTGGGAGGCTCATGGCCTGGTCCCGATGTGGCCCGGCTGTGGTCCGGGTCCCGGCTGCGTACCCTGGCCGGGTGACGACGACGGCGACGCACACCCACCCGCTGCTGGACCGGCATACGGCCACGCTCGAGGAGCTGCGCACCGCGCTCGCCGGGCGCACCGGCTACTCCCGTTACCCCGAGTCGCCCTCCCCCCGGGTCTACGGCGAGACGGCCGCGGCCGACGGTCTCCGGGCCTACGAGGCGCACCTCGGAGCGCGGTATGCCGCCCTCGACAGCCAGCCGTCCGACGGCACCGACGTGGGGGCGGAAGTCTCCCCCTACGGCCGGCGGCTGGGCGTGACCTACCCGCACCTCGACGTGCCGGCGGCCCTCTCGGCGGCTCGGGCGGCGATCCCGGCGTGGCGGGATGCGGGTCCCCAGGTGCGCGCCGCCGTCTGCGTGGAGATCGTCGACGCGGTCAACCGGCGCGGCTTCGAGATGGCCAACGCCGTCATGCATACGTCGGGGCAGCCGTTCGTCATGGCCTTCCAGGCCGGTGGCCCACACGCCCAGGACCGGGCGGTCGAGGCGATCGCGGCCGGTCTCGTCGAGCAGGAGCGGGTGCCCACCTCGGTCATCTGGGAGAAGCCGGCCAAGGGGGCGCCGATCCGTATGGAGAAGACGTACCGGGTCGTCCCTCGGGGCGTCGCACTGGTCGTCGGCTGCAACACCTTCCCCACGTGGAACGCCTACCCGGGCCTCTTCGCCTCGCTCGTGACCGGCAACCCGGTCATCGTCAAGCCGCACCCAAGGGCTGTGCTGCCGCTCGCCATCACCGTGGAGATCGCGCGAACAGTGTTGGCGGACAACGGGTTCTCACCGGCGCTCGTCCAGCTGGCCGCCGAGGCCGACGGGGAGGGGCTGGCCAAGACGCTGGCCGAGCACCCGGACGTCGCCATCATCGACTACACGGGGGGCCCTCGGTTCGGGGAGTGGCTGGAGCGGGAAGGGGCGGCGCGGGGGACCTTGGTGTTCACCGAGAAGGCGGGCGTCAATACCGTCGTGCTCGACTCCACCGACGACCTGCGGGGCACGCTGGGCAACCTCGCGTTCTCGCTGTCGCTCTACTCCGGGCAGATGTGCACGACCCCGCAGAACGTCTACGTGCCGCAGGATGGCATCGACACCGACGAGGGGCACCTGTCCTTCGACGAGGTCGGGGAACGACTCGCCGGCGCGATCGCGACGCTGACCGGTGACGACGCCCGGGCGGTGGAGATCCTCGGGGCCACCGTGAACGACCAGGTGCGGGCGAACGCCGCCGACATCGACGACCTTGCGGGGCGCGGTGGTGGACGCGTGGTGCTCGCGCCGCGTCCGGTCACCCATCCGACCTACCCCGACGCCGTCGTCCGCGCGCCGGGTCTCGTCGCCGTGGAGAGCGAGAGCGAGGAGGTCTACACCCGGGAGTGCTTCGGCCCGGTGACCTTCCTCATCCGCACGTCGTCGACCCAGCAGTCGCTGGAGCGGTTCGTCGACACGGTGCGCGAGCACGGGGCCATGACCGCGGCGGTGTGGTCGACCTCGGACGACGTCCTGGAGGCCGCGCGCGACGCGGCCGCGGATGCCGGCGTCGCCCTGTCGGAGAACCTCACCGGCTCGGTCTTCGTCAACCAGACCTCAGCGTTCTCCGACTTCCACGGCACGGGGGCGAACCCCGCCGCGAACGCGGCCTACACGGACGCCGCCTTCGTGGCCGGACGGTTCCGCGTCGTCACGACGCGCCGACACATCTGAGCCGGCGAGGACGCGGGACGCATCCTCAGGAGGGCGAGCGTTCCGAGAACGGGTCCGGCTCCAGGCTCCCTCCTGGCCCGTTCGTGCTATGTCCGCCGGACCTCTCCTCTGTCAGCCTGCGAGGTGAAGGGACAGGGCCTGTTCGGGCTCGGCCCGGACGGCTCTCGGCTGGCTGTTCGCGGTCGGTGCGGCAAGGGGCCAGCACTCCCCGACGCTCGGGCCCGCCACGAGGATGAGGTTGCCATGAGGTTCCAGAGTGTCGTGGCTGCGATGGTCTGTTCGGCCGCTGCGGTGGGGGTCCCTGCTGCGGCGGGGTGGGCGGCCCCGCCGGCGGAGCCTGGACCGCGGGCGGTGGCGGACGCCGTGATGCATGGAGTGGTCCAGCCCAAGAGCAGTCCGGTCCGCGCGGCGCGCACGTCCGCGAACATGACCTACCACGGCGGCCGAGTCATGCCGTCCGCCACCGTCAGGGCCATCTTCTGGGGCACCAGCTGGGCCGGGTACGCCGGCGACAAGGTCACAGGGCTGGACACCTTCTACGCCGGTGAGGGCGACTCGAGCTACGCCAAGACGGTGGACGAGTACACCGACGCCGTGGCCGGTGGTCACACGGTCGGGGCCGGGCTGGCGTACCAGGGGCACCTGGTCGACACCAGCACCGCGTCGAGCGGCGCGAGGACGCAGACGATCCTCAACGAGGTCGCCAAGGAGGTCGACGCGGGGTTGATCACCCTCGACCCCGGGGGCACCACGTACGTTCCGGTCTACACCGACCTCCCCCGCGGCAGCGCCGGGTACTGCGCGTATCACTCGTCGGGGACGGTCAACGGGATCGCGGTCCAGTTCGGGTTCTTCTGGAAGCTGGACGGCGACCCGGGCTGTGACCCCGGCGACACGACGACCGGCCACAGCGAGGGACTGGCGGCGGCGGCCAACGTCAGTGCTCACGAGCTGTCGGAGGCACGGTCCGACCCGGCCAGCCCCGGCGCCTGGTACGACAGCAGGGGGAGCGAGAACGGCGACAAGTGCGCCTGGACGTTCAACGTCCTGTCCGTCGCGCTCAGCAACGGAAGCGTCTGGAGACTGCAGGGTGAGTGGAGCAACGCCGCCTTCAGCGCCGGGACCGGTTACCTCAACTCCTCGAGGCAGCCAGGCTGCCTCGACGGCCACTGAGCCTCGACCGCCTCACACCCTCGTCACCCGCGACAGCTGTCCGACCGTGTTCACGCTGGTTCGAGCACGAACCACACGTTCATCCCCCCGGCGTCCAGCTCCGAACCCCACCTCGTCGAGAGGGCGTCCACGAGCTGAAGCCCGCGACCGTGCACAGCGAGCGGGTCGACGGCGACGGTGCTGAGGTCGACCACGACGCTCGAGCCGCCGTCGCGAACGGTCGTGGTCAGCACCCCGCGGTCGAGCACGACGCGCAGCTCGCAACCGGCGTCGGTGTGGATCATCGCGTTGGTGACCAGCTCGCTCAGGCACAGGGTCGCGGTGTCGATGATGGGCCCGTCGATGCCCCACGCGGCAAGGGTGCCGACCACGAAGTGGCGGGCGGCGCCGACCTCACGACGGTCCGCAGCGACGCGGTAGGTGGCCGCGAGCGCGCCGGCCGGCACCGGCTCGTCCAGGAGCGATCGGCTGGTGTGGACGGTGGTGCGCTGGGCCCGGCGCAGGTCAGCGCCCAGCTGTGCTCCGAGCGCCTCGAGCTCGGTGAGCTGTCGCCGGTCGAACCGTTGGGGGGTGTCGTAGAACAGGACGTAACCGCCCTGGATGTGGCCGGCGGCGACGATCGGAAGAGCCGCCACCGCGCGGGTCGTGGATGGCTGACGGCCGGTGAACGCGGGATAACGGCCGGCGAGGTCGAGCAGCGACCCCACGACCGCCTCACCGGTGCGCACGGAGTGGTTCAGGGGGACGGGGTCGTAGGCGTCGATCTCGCACCACTGCACGGCGTCGTCGTTCTCGCGGTCGCTCGCGCAGAACAGGAGTCGTCGCCCGCCGCCTTCGGCGATCGCCAGTCCCGCCCGACGGACCCCGGCAACGTGGCCGAACCGAGAGAGCGCGGACCGCACCCACGTATCCCCGTCAGCGACGGGTCTGCTCGCGACCGAGTGCCCCACCTCGTCAGAGTAGATCCCCTTGAGCCCCCTGTGGCACCTGGTTCACCTCCGAGCTCGCGCCAGTGACGCTCGTGCACAGGACACGTCCTGGCCCGCTGTGTCCCCTCGGTACTCGCTCACGCCTGCGCGGCGGGCAGGGCCAGAAACATCTGGCCCCTGACGGTCAACCATTTCCGCTCCTGGGGCGACCTTAAGGAGGGAACGATGGAGGACGGGAGGCTGCGATGGACCACAAGCCCGCGCTCGTCGTGCGCAGGACCGGTACGCCATCGCCGGCCGATGTCGATGCCGTTCTGGACGTCCTCTTCCGCACCCACAGTGCGTCGCTCGTCCGGCTCGCGATGCTCCTCCTCGGTGACCGCGGGGACGCCGAGGAGGTCGTCCAGGACGCCTTCGTCTCACTGCACCGCAACTGGCCCGGACTGCGCGACCCGGCGGCGGCCGGGTCGTATCTGCGGTCGGCCGTCGTGCGAGGGTGCCGCTCACGCCAGCGTCGTCTGATCCGCGCACGGTCGGCGATCCCCAGGCTGGGGGTCGTGGTCGACCCGCCGACCATCGAGGACCGCGCGGTCGACCGCGACCAGGCCGCTCGGATCGCCGCCGCCGTCCAGGCCCTGCCCACCCGGCAACGGGAGGTCGTCGTGGCCCGTTACTACCTCGGACTCACCGAGCCGCAGACCGGACAGCTCCTGGGCATCGGGCTCGGATCCGTGAAACGGCACGCCCACCGAGCGCTGGCCTCTCTGCAACACGGGATCGAGGTGCCCTCATGACGCTGGAACGACAGCTCACCGAGGCCCTGAGCAGCTACGCGGAGGGAGTGACCATGAGCTCGAGCGATGTCGACCGTATGCAGCGGGAAGTCCACCGTAGGCTCGACCAGCCTCACCGCCCCGGGGGGCGAGTGGTGATCGCTGTGGCCGCGGCACTGCTGCTGGTCGCGGTCGTCGTCGGCGGGGCGTGGTGGCTGCGCCGGCCGGTCGCCCAGGTGCCCGCCGCTCCGTCACCCGTCGGATCACTCAGGGGGCTCTGGAAGTTCGTGAACCCCGACACGAACACCCTGTTCGTCGTTCGCGCCGACAACAGCGTCCGGATCTATCCGAACGCACCGGCGCTGGTCCGTCACCTCACCGATGATCCGGGCACCGTGGCGATCGACGGGCAGCGCATCGTCGTGGACTTCAAGGACACGCAGGGGCAACCGTGCCGGTCCACCCACGCCATCGTCTCGCAGTCAGACGGGTTCGTGGCGGAGGGCCCCGAGACCGTCGACGGACCGGGCTGCTCCTCCCCGTCCCCCGACGACGCCACCATCACCCGGCTGTCACCGGCCTCCGCGGCCACGCGCGACCTGCCCACGGCGACGGAAGGACCCGCGATGCCGGTCACCGACGCCGTCCAGCTGGACGGACTCTGGCTCCTTCAGGGAACCGGTCTGGTGCTGGCCGCGGATGAGAAGACCGGACCGGCCGCGTACGTCATCGACAAGGACGGCAACATCGACACGACCCCCACCGCGCAGGGGGCGGTCTCGGTCCCTGCCGACGGCCGGATCGTCCTCGGCGGCGGGGGCAGCTGCGGTGACATCACGCTGGGACGCGCCGAGATCCGCGGGCAGGCCGATGCCCAGACGCTGACCACGACGGTCGTCACCGACACCTGCAAGACGTTCGACGGTCGCCCGACCTTGGTGTGGATCAAGGTGCTGGGAGCGTGATGCCGACCGACCGACCTGCCGACCGACCCGCCGACCGACGAGCCACACGAAGGAGCAGCCATGATCACCGATCCGCAACACCGTGAACCGGGACAGGAGGAGCGCCGGACCGGGCGCTGGACCTGCCGACTGCACATCTGGCACCGATGGCGCACCCGTCGGTACCCGAAGAGCGAGTCCCGCTACCAGGAGTGTCTCGACTGCGGGAGGCAGCGAGACCTGCCGATCGGGCTCGGCGCCGTCGGCTGACCGTCTCCCCCGGCCACCTGCGCGTGCCTGGGTGCACGATGTCGGGATGACCATCACGCCGCGGAGCGGCCGACCATGACGTCACGAGACCTGCTCGACCAGCTGGAGGCGGAGGAGCTGCGTCTGGTCTTCGACGCGTTCGACGAGCAGACCGCCTGGGAGCTGGGCTCGGCGCTGCGCGCGACCGCGTTGGCGGGACGGCTGCCCGTGGCGATCGCGATCCGCGGCAACGGCCGGCTGCTCTTCCACGCCGCGTGCCCCGGTTCGTCGGCCGACAACGAGGGCTGGCTGGCGCGCAAGAGCGCGGTGGTCGACCGCTACGGCCGGTCGTCGCTGCGGGTCGGTGAGCAGTTCCGCGTCGACGGCAAGTCCTTCGACGAGTCGTCCCGCCTCGACCTGGGGAGGTTCGCGGCGCACGGCGGCGCCTTCCCGATCCTGCTGCGCGGCACGGGCTGCGTCGGCACGGTGGCCGTCTCAGGTCTGCCTCAGCTCGACGACCACCGGATGGTGGTCGACGCCCTCACCCACCTGCTCGGCGACGTGCAGTAGCCGGCAGGCAGCGCGCCGCCGGAGGCACGCGGCCGGGATGGCAGGCTGTCGTCATGGCGACCAGCCGATCTGACCGGCGCGCGGATCGTCGGCCGAGGGCGCAGAAGGAGTTCGGCGGCGACGCCGAGGCGGCCCTGGACGTCCTGGAGCTGACGGAGCTCGCGTAGCATGACCGTGACGCGGAGGTCTCCCCGCCGGACGCCGTGATCGACGACATCCTCGTCGTGGCCGCGGGCCGTCTCCCGAGGCTGGCGCCGGCGGCCCGACTGGCGGTCGAGGATTACCGCGACCTGAGGGTCGCCGCTGGCTCGATGCGCGGTTGACGCACGGTCGAGCATTGGTCGTCATCCGGAGACCGGACGTCCACGACGGGTAGGGAGCCTCGACGAGGACCGGACCGGGCTTCGGGTTGGTGCAGCAGAACAGGGGACTGCGTCAAGGGACCATGCGCGGACCTGCTTTCGTCCGAGGTCGCCGGAGGGTCCGGCCCGCACCACGGCGGGTACGCCGCCGTCCCGACACTGTCGGCCGGGCAGCGGGGCGCGGACAGGCGCGCCCTGGGTCCCCGTTGTCGTGGTCAGGCTTGGTGCACCGTCACGGCGTACCCGTCGGGGTCCAGGACCGTGAAGGTGAAGCCGAACGGGCCCTGGAACGGCGCGCCGGACATCTCGACACCGGCCTGCTCGAGCCGTTCGTGCAGGCCCTCGGCGTCGTCATCGCCCATCCACAGGGCGACGCCGAACCCCGGCCGCGGGCTGGCCGCGCGCACGTCGACGCCGGGCAGCGGGTCGCGGACGGCGAAGGCCGGGGTGGTGTCGAAGACGACGGCGTGCGGGGGGCTCACGGCGGCCCGAGCCAGTCCGAGCCGCTGCTCGTACCACTGCGCGGAGCGCTCGAGGTCGGTGACCTGAAGCGCGATGAAGTCGGGACCGGTGATGGCCATGGGTTTCTCCTCTTATATGTCAACGTGTTGACATCGAGTATGTGTCAAGATGTTGACATGAGTCAAGCCGGCCGCTCCCGTCCGCAGCAGGTCGGCCCGCTTGCGGAGTCGGTGGGCTACCGCCTCAAGTACGCGAGCGCCGCCCTGCGGTCGGCGATGGACAACGCCCTGCTGCCGTTGGGTCTGAGCGTGTCCCAGTACTCGTGCCTGGAACAGCTGCGGCAGCACCCCGGCCTCTCCAACGCCGAGCTGGCCCGCGGCCTGTTCGTCAGCCGGCAGTCGACCAACCTCGTCCTGCGGGGACTGCAGGAGCGGGGCCTTCTCGACCGTCCGGACACCGTCGACGAGGGCCGGGCGCGCCCGACCCGGCTGACCCAGGAGGGGAGCAGCCTTCTGCGGGAGGCGAGCCGGGCCGTCCGGGCCGTCGAGCAGAAGATGGTGTCGCCCTTGAGCCCGGCCTCCCGGACGCTGTTGCTGGAGGCTCTCACCGTCTGCGCCGAGGCGTTGGCGGAGTAGGGCTTTCCACAACTTTTCCGTTGTGCAATGATTTCCTTGTGAAGACGCTCGAACCACCCACTCTCACCACGACCTTCGCCGCGCTGGCCGACCCCACCCGGGTCGCCATCGTCACCCGTCTCGCCCGGGGCGACGCCACCGTCAAGGAGCTCACCGCCCCGTTCGACCTCACCCAGCAGGCGGTCTCCCGCCACCTCAAGGTCTTGGAGGAGGCGGGCCTTGTCTCCCGTCGGCACGTCGCCCAGTCGCGCCCGGCCACGCTCGAGGTCGACCGCCTCGTCGAGGTCCTCGCGTGGGTCGGCGACCGACGCCGCGAGTGGCTCGCCCGGCACGACCGCCTGGCCGCGCACCTGCAGCACCTCGCCGAGGACGCGCGATGACCGACCACCTCACCGATGAGCACCTCACCGACGAGACGTTCACCGTCAGCTACGTCCACGCCGCGCCGCCCGCTCTCGTCTTCGCATGCATGACCACGCCCGAGCACCTCTGCCACTTCTGGGGGCCGACCGGCACGCATACGCCACTGGAGCGCATCGTCATCGACCTACGGCCCGGAGGCCCGTTCGAGACGACGATCGTCAGCGACGACTCCGGCGACATGTTCACCATGCGCGCGAGCTACCTCGAGATCGACGCGCCCCGTCTGCTCAGGTGGCGTGAGCTCGGCTCCGACCTGGTCACCGAGCTGCAGTTCCACGACCGCGGCGACGGCACCACCGAGGTCGTCACCACGCAGCGGGGCCTCCCACCGCACCTGCGCACCCCCCAGGCGCGCGCCGGCTGGGGCACCGCCCTCGACCGGTTCGCCCGCTACATCAACGCACTCACCATGAAGGACGACTCATGACGACGACCGACCTCTCCTCCGACACCGACGTCCAGAGCCTGGTAGCGACCCAGCTCCGTTCTCTCGCCGACGTGCTCGCCGACCAGCCGCCCTCGGTCGCCGACGCGCCGTCGCTCTGCGAGGGCTGGGCCGTCAAGCATGTCGTCGCCCACATGACGATGGCAGCGCGCTACGACCCGCCCGCGTTCATGGCTCAGCTGGCCGCAGCCGGTCACGACTTCGAGACCCTCTCGCAGCAGGTCGCGCGCCGCGACGGCGACCTGCCCTTCACGGCCCTGCTCGACGACCTGCGCAGCGACACGATGGCCGCGTGGGCACCCCCCGGCGGGGGAGCCAGCGGCGCCCTCTCGCACGCCGTCATCCACGGTCTCGACATCACCGGGGCCCTCGACCTCCCGCGGTCGGCGGACGACCGGGCCACGCGCCTCGTCCTCGACACGCTCACCAGGGGAGTGGCGGGGCACTTCGGGGTCGACCTCGACGGCCGCGCGTTCGAGGCCACAGACCTCGACTGGCGCCACGGCTCCGGTATGCCGGTACGCGCCACGGCGGGCGACCTCGTCCTCGCCCTCTCCGGGAGGTCGCGCCCCGCCGTCGACCTCTGAGATCCCGAGGGTCTGCCCCGACCGGTGCTGGTGGGTGCCGCCGACGAGGGCGATACTCCCGGTATGCCGCGACCGGCCGCGGGATGAACGGCGAAGGGGCGTGGCGTGCTCGGTCTCGAGATGGTCGTTGTCGTCGGCGTGGCGCTCCTGCTGAGCGGCATTCTCGCCCAGCGCTTTCCGGTCGCACCAGCAATCTCCTTGCTGGCGATCGGCGGGCTGGTCGGCTTCGTGCCGGCGCTGCGTCAGCTGCAGCTGCCCCCAGAGGTCATGCTGCTGGTGTTCCTCCCGGCGCTGCTCTACTGGGAGAGCCTGACGACCTCGCTGCGCGAGATCCGCAACAACCTGCGGGTCATCGTCCTGACCAGCACCGTCCTGGTCGCCGCGACGGCGTGGGCGGTCGCGGCGGCGGCGCACTACCTGCTGGGGATGGGCTGGGGGCCGGCCTGGGTGCTCGGGGCGGCCGTCGCGCCGACCGACGCCACAGCGGTGGGAGTGCTCGCCCGCGCCCTGCCTCGCCGGGTCGTCACGGTGCTTCGCGCGGAGAGCCTGGTCAACGACGGGACCGCGCTGGTGATCTACGGGATCGCCGTCGGCGTCACGGTGGGGGAGGTCCAGCTCGGCGCCGGCACGATCACCGGGCTCATCGTCCTCTCCTACGGCGGTGGGGTCCTGGCCGGCGGCCTCGTCGGATGGCTCAGCACGTGGGTCCGGCGCCAGATCGAGGACCCCACCCTGGAGAACATCGCCCTCCTCGTCACCCCGTTCGCCGCGTTCCTCCTGGCCGACCTCGTCCACGCATCGGGCGTCCTCGCCGTCGTGGTGTGCGGACTGCTCATGAGCCGGACACTGCCCCGCATCACGAGTGCCCCGGCACGGCAGCAGATGGTGGGCTTCTGGTCCCTGGCCACGACGGTGCTGAGCAGCGCCCTCTTCCTCCTGGTCGGCCTGCAGGTGCAGTCGGCCGTCCGCAACCTCACCAGCACGTCTCCCGGTGTCGCCGTGCTCGACATCGTCGCCGTCACGGCGGTGGTCATCGGGACGCGGTGGGTGTGGATCCACACCACGCCCTACGCCATCCGGGTCCTCGACCGCCGCCCGGCGCAGCGCGCTCGCCGCGTCGGGGCCCGCCAGCGGTCGGTCAGCGCCGTCGCCGGGTTCCGCGGCGCCGTATCGCTCGCGGTCGCCCTCGCGGTGCCGACCCAGCTCTCCTCCGGTGCCCCGTTCCCCGACCGTGACCTCATCGTCGTCATCACCTGCGGAGTGATCGTCGTGACGCTGTTGCAGGCGGTGCTGCTTCCCCGGGTCGTCCGGTGGGCGCAGCTTCCGGTCGACACGTCCGTCGACGAGGAGCGCCACCTCGCCGAGGTCGCCACCGCCGACGCCGCCTACGAGGCGATCGACGAAGCCGCCGACCGGCTGGGCAGCGCGGACACTGTGGTCGACCGCATCCGTCACGAGTTCGACAAGCGGCGCAAGCTGCTGGCCGCCGACGGAGCGGGGGACGACCCGATCGTCGTGCACGACGACCAGTACACCGCCCTGCGGCTCGCCCTCCTCGGCCGAGAGCGCGCCACCCTCGTCCGGCTGCGGGACGATCAGGAGATCGACGACATCGTCCTGCGCCATGTGCAGGCCCGGCTGGACCTCGAGGAGGTACGGCTCTCGCGGTCGACAGCATTGGACTAGCCGTTCCGGCCGAGGAGGGCGCGGTGCCTGGCCCGCAACGACACGTCGGGGTGAGGATGGGCGAGTGCCCACTGACCCGACCACCCCCGCCGGCGCGACTCCCCCGGCCGCGCATACCGAGGTCGCGGCGCGAGCCGAAGTAGCCCTGAGCCTCGTGCGCGAGAGCCTGCGGATGCCCTCCTTCAGTGATACGGGGGAGGGTATCCCCGAGACGGCCGAGTGGTTCCGGTCGGCGCTCCAGCGCGTATGCGCCGACGCCGCGCTCGTGCCCACCGCCGGTCACCCGGTGGTGCTGGGCACCACGCCGGCCGCCGACCCCGGGGCCGCTACCGTGGTCGTCTACGGCCTTTACGACGTGACCCCGACCATCGCGCGTGAGTGGACCGTCGACCCGCTCGGCGCGGAGATCGTCGACGCGGCGGACCTCGGGCTGCTGCCGCACCTCGGACCGGTGGTCGCCGGCCGAGGCGCCAACAACCACAAGGGACCGGTGATCTCGGCCATCTGCGCCATCGAGGCCGTTCTCGCGACCGGCGCGCGCCCACTGGTGAACCTCGTGTGGGTCATCGAGGGGGAGGAGGAGATCGGAAGCCCCAGCCTGCCTGGCTTCATCGAGGGCCACCGCGACCTGCTCGCGGGTGCAGCGGGGGTATGGCTGCCGACCTTCCAGCAGAACAGCGCAGGTGTCATGAGCGCACGCCGTAGCTACAAGGGAACGGTCTTCACCCACCTCACCTGCCGGGGCGGGGACTGGGGCGGCCCCCGCGACGGCCGCCATGTCTGGGCCGGCAACTCGGCCTGGCTCGACGCGCCGATGATGCAGCTGGTGCGCGCACTCGGCACCCTGTTCGACGACCAGCAGCACGCGACGATCGACGGCCTCGATTCGTTGGCCGCCGACACCCGCACGGCCCTTGCCGACGACGTGCTGCGGATGTCGGGCGACTTCCACGCCCACCCGCAATGGCAGGCGAACATGCTCGGCAACCTCAACGTCGCAAAACCGTTGGCGGGCAAACCGATCGGCGACCACGTCGAGTACTACATGACGGGGGTGACGGTCAACGTCCAGGGCATCGTCGGTGGGTACCAGGGGCCGACGTTCTACACGATGATGCCCGGGACGGCGAGCGCCCGCCTGGACTTCCGGTTCCCCCCTGGTCTGACGCCGGACGAGTTCTGCGCGGCGCTGCGCCGTCACCTCGACCGTCGCGGCTTCACGCACATCGCCATCGAGAACGCCCGGGGCTACCCCGGCTCACCGCCCCTGCCGTTGGCGGACGACACCCTGCTCGCGGCGGCGGTCACCGCCGCCGCAAGGCAGGGGGTCACTACCGCGATCTGGCCCCTCGCCAACAACTGCTGTCCGGGCGCCCTGTTCACGGCTCTCGGCCGGGCCATGCCGTTCAGTGTCGCCGGGTTGGGGCACGGTGACCGCGCCCACGCCCCCGACGAGTACTTCACCGTCGGGTCGGTGGAGCACCTCATGCACTTCGCCGTCGACTACCTCGACGAGATCAGCCGGGTCCACGCGGAGCGGCCGGCAACGCCGACTCGATGAGCAGCCGCTGCTCCGCGGTGAGGGAGAGTGCCGCGCCCGCCACACTCGCGCGGAGCCGTGCGAGTGAGGAGCACCCCACCACGAGACGGAGGGGCATCTCGAGGCCCAACAGCGTGGCGAGAGCCACCTGCCCCGGCTCGGCGCCGACTTCCGCTGCCACCGACCTCACGATCTCGCGCACCCGGCGGTTGGCCTCGTCGTCGTAGGACTCCTCGGCCCCGGCCGCCGCCGCGAACCACCCCTTGGCGGCCGCGGAGTAGGCAAGCAGCGCCAGGCCCTTGGTCGCGTGCAGGCGGAGCATCTCGTCGTCGGCCGCGACGAGGTCGCCGGCGATGCGGTCCGCCCGAGGCACGGCTGCCGCGAAGGCGGACTGCGTGGCCGCCAGGCCCGGGGCGTCGCCGGCGTCCCTCAGTCGGACCGCCTCCGCCACGCGCGCCGTCGTCCAGTTGGAGACGCCGTACCAGCGCACGAGGCCCTCCGCTCTGAGGCCCTCGGCGGCGCCGAGGATGTCGGCCACCGGTCGAGCCGGGTCGTCGCGGTGGGTGAACCAGAGGTCCAACGCGTCGAGTCCGAGCCGGTCGAGGCTCTGCTCCACGTCATGGCGTAGGGAGTCGGCGTCGAGTCGTGGCTGCGCGGGGCGGGCGAGGTCGGGATGCCCACCCTTGGTCGCGACGGTGACGCCGGCACCGGGCCGGGCGCGTAGCCAGCGGCCGATCGTGCGCTCGCTGCAGCCCCGTTCGACGTCGGGCAGCCAGTCGGCGTAGACGGCTGCCGTGTCGACCGTGCTGCCACCCATCTCGGCGTAGGCGTCGAGCAGGGCGAACGAGGCGTCCTGGTCGAGCCTGCTACCGAGCATGTTGCCGCCGAGGACGATCGGGGAGACGGGGAGGTCGGTGCCCGGCAGCGACGTGGCCGACATGACCACGGAGGAGCGGCTCACCGCTCTGCGGCGGCGAGGGTCTCGAGGGTCCGGATGACCGACCAGATGTCGAGGCGTCCGTCGCCGTGGGCCTGGCTGGAGGTCATCAGCTGGCGCGCGGTGGCCGCGAAGGGAGCGCTGACCCCGACGCCGATCGCGGCGGACAGCCCGAGGTCGAGGTCCTTCGCCGCCGTGTCGATGTCGGAGGGCGGGTCCGCGAACGTCCGGTCCCGCAGCATCGGCGCCTTGAGGGTCAGCTGCTGGGACTTCAGCGGTCCCGCCTCGAGGATCTCGATGACCGTGGCGTAGTCGACCCCGCCCTGGGTGGCGAACGTCACGGCCTCGCCGATCAGCGCGGCATACGCGGCGACGATGATGCTGTGGGCGAGCTTGAGGTAGTGGGCGGCCTCCCCCTCACCGACGTGGCGCACCTCGCGCGCGAAGGCGGACAGCACGGGCCGAGCCCGTTCGGCGTCCTCCTCGCGACCCGAGGTGAAGACCGTCAGCTGTCCGTCGGTGGCAAGACCGATGCTGCCGGCGACCTTGGCGCGCAGGTAGTGCACGCCGTGCGCCTCGGCGGCGACGGCGATGTCAGCCGACACCTGCGGCGAGACGGTGCTGAGGTCGCAGTAGAGGTGACCGGGAGCCGCGGCCGTGAGCATCCCTGCGTCGCCGATGGCGACCTGCCGCAGCACTGCGTCGTTCATGACCATCGTCAGGCTCACGTCGCTGCGGGCGGCGGCGTCGGCGGGGGAGGCGGCGACCGTGGCGCCCGCCGCCTCGGCCTCGGCCGTGCGGGCCGCGTCGATGTCGTAGGCGACGACGGGGAACCCCTCGCGCAGCAGGCAGCGGGCCATCGGCCCGCCCATCCGTCCGAGGCCGACGAAGCCGACCGTGGGGGCGGCGATCAGTCGTCCATCGTCGAGGTGGACACGATGGAGTAGGGGGCGAGGTAGCCGTTGGCGTCGTAGGCGACGTCCTCGTTCTGCGCGCCCTTGACGATGACCTCGTCCCACTCCAGCTTCGCGCGACCGTCGCCACCGGTGACCACGTAGAGCTCGCCGGTGCCGGCGCCCACGTTGGCGTACTCGCGCCACGCCCCGACGGGCACGGAGAGGGTGTCGTTCTCCTCGAGGGTCACGGTCACCGGCTCGCTCTCGTTGAGCCGCACCTTCCACGTCCCTTTGCGCACGATGACGACCTGGGTCTCGGCGACCCGGTGCTGCAGCATCGCCTTGCCGGGCTCCGCCCGGAGCACGGCCAGCGAGAAGCCATGAGGGTTGAAGATCGACGGCTCCTGGCTGCGGTGCTCGGTGATGCCGAAACCGATGACGAGCGCGAGGTCCACCTGGCCTTCCTCGAGGGCCGTGCACATGAGAGCCCGGCTCGACCACATGCGGTCCTCGACCGTGACGAGCCGCTTGCGCATCCGCTCCGGCGTCCAGACCTCCAGCTCGTCGATCTTGTCCTGCGGCATCGGCCGCACGAGCTCGACCTCGGGGTCCACGGGCCTGCCGTCGGAGGTGTCGACGAGCTGGTTGTCCGCGGTGAGGTAGAGCCCGTAGCCCTCGGCTTCGCGCAGCACCGTCGGCCCCCAGATGATGCCGCCGGTGGTGTCCTGGCCGAGCACGGTGAACATGAAGTTCTCGTCGGGCCCGGTGTTGGTGAACCCGCGGAAGATCCAGGTCGGCACCGACACGATGTCGCCCGCGCGTCCGACGAACTCGCCGGCCTGCCCGTCGACGCCCCAGCGGAAGGTGTATTCCCCCTCGACGATGACGAAGACCTCGGCCGTGAAGTGCAGGTGGAGGTTGTTGGTGACGCCGTTGGGCATCGCGGCGCCCCCCACGTTGTACCCGTGGGGGATCTGCAGGTTGATGAACTGGTCGGGGTTCTGCGACACCCCCGACCCGATGAGGGCGTAGTTCTCCTTGAGGTCCGACCCCGGCGTGCGGCAGTCGATGAAGGCGGTGTTGCAGGAGATCAGCGAGTCACGGCGGATGGTGCGCTCGGCAATCTCGGACTCGGTGACGACGATGCGGTTCGACGACGACATGAGCGCATGTTTGCATACGTAGTCAGACGGAATCAAGGGAGGGGACACCGTTCGCTCGACGGTCAGGCCTGCGGGGGAGGCCCGTGCGTGCCGCGGAGGACGAGAGCGGTCGGAGCTAGCCGGTGCTGGTAGGGAGCCCCGGGACCGGAGGCGATCCGCCGCACGAGCAGCCGAGCCGCCTCGGCCGCACTGTCCTTGACCGGATTGCTCACGGTGGTGAGGTCGAAGACCGGCCAGGCCGCGACCGGTAGGTCGTCGAAGCCCACGACGGTCAGCTCGCGGGGCACGTCGATGCCCATCTCGCGGGCCCCGTTGAGGGCGCCGACCGCGAGCCAGTCGTTGCCGCAGAACACCGCGGTCGGGCGGGGGGTGAGGTCCATCAGCCGCCGGAACGCGGCATACCCCGTCGGTGTCGTGTAGTCGGTGCGGGTGATCGCTTCGGGGCGCACCGCGACACCGGCGAGAGCCAGCTGGCGGATGAAGCCCTGCTCGCGGTCGCGGCTCGTCGAGGTGTCCGGCGGCCCGAGGATGGCGCCGATCTCGCGGTGACCGAGGTCGGCGAACAGTCCGCCCACCAGGGCCCCCCCGCCCGTGTCGTCGGCCGAGACGCTGTCTCTCTCAACGAGGTCGACGAGTCGGCTGAGGTAGACGAAGGGCATGGCGTGGCGGTCGAGCTCGAAGGGAAGGATCGACCCGACCTTGGCCGTCGAGAGGATCGCTCCGTCGACCGAGCGGTCGAAGAGCCCCGGGTAGGCGTCGATCCGCTCCTGGTGCTCGGCGAGCAGAAGGGTCTGGTACCCGAGTTCGGAGAGGACGTCGTGGATGGGGGTGAGCAGGGTGGAGAAGAGCGGGTTGCCGAGGTCGGCGACCATCGCGATGCGGCCGGTCTCACGGGTGACGAGGCTGCGGCCGAGCCGGCTGGGGACGTAGCCGAGCACCCGCGCCGCACGTTCTACTCGCTGACGGGTCGCGTCGGGGACCGAGGTGCCTGGGCGCAGTGCGCGCGAGACGGTGGCCTGGGACACCCCGGCGAGGCGGGCGACATCGTGGCTCGTGACGGACAGGGGACCGGCGCCGGCCTTCGGCGCCTGGCCCGGCTCGACCCCGGACATGCCTCATCCCCTCGCGCCGTCGTGCCACAGCAGCGCGTCACTGCTGAGTCACGATCCTAGCCACACCCTTGACGCGCTTGGGTAAAGTGTGACTACGTATGCAAATCCACATTTCCCCGATGGAGGTCACATGCACGGCACGCGGTTCAGCATTCCGTTCCAACGACGCGCAGTGGGCGCCGCCGTTGCCGTGGGGGCCCTGCTCCTGACGGCCGCCTGCGGTGCTGGGTCCCAGACGGCCGCCAGCCAGGCCACCAGTGTGGGCTGCGACATCACGCAGCCCAGCAAGGCCACGACGGTCAACGTCCTCGCCTACAACTCCTCGGCCATCGACCCCTTCACCAACACGATGATCGCCAGCTGCCAGGGCTCCAACCTCACGTTCAAGCACGACCCGGTCGACTTCGGTGGTCAGGTGCAGAAGACGGCGACCACGCTCGCGGGCTCGCAGGCCGCCTTCGACCTCGTCGAGACGTACTCGCTCGTCGTCCCGAAGTACGCCGACAAGCTCGTCCCGCTGGACGACTACATCGCGAAGTACAAGGACAAGTTCAAGCTCAGCGACCTCGACGCCACGATGTCCAAGGGCATGAGCTACGGGGGTAAGCAGTACGGGCTGCCCACACAGGCCAACATCACGACCTTCATCTACCGCAAGGACATCTTCGATGAGCTGCAGCTCAAGCCGCCGACGACGTTCGCCGAGCTGAAGGACGTCGCGGCCAAGATCCAGTCCTCGGGCAAGGTCAAGTACCCCGTCGCCCTGCCGCTGCTGGCCTCGGGTGACATCTCCACCCGCTTCATGATCGGCCTCTTCTCGCAGGGCACGACGTACGTCGACCCCTCCACCAAGAAGCCCATGTTCGACTCACCGCAGGGCAAGAAGGCCCTGCAGGCGCTCAGGGACCTCACGCCCTACATGGACCCGCAGGTCACGACCTTCGACCAGCCCAAGGTGCAGCAGCAGCTCTACAACGGCACGGCGGCCATCGCGGAGATGTACTCCGGCCGCATGGTCGACATGGTGGCGCAGAAGAACTCGAAGTTCTTCGACAAGTTCGCCTTCCTCGAGCCCCCGGCCATCGAGTCGGGCGGCAAGCCGTGGGCGACGGTCTCCGTCGACGGCTGGTCGATCCCGCAGAACACCGCGATCGACAAGGACCTCGTCTTCCAGGTCATGGCTGCCTCGGTGAGCGAGGCCGCCGGCAAGGCCGCCGTCCCGGCCGCCTACCCGTCACGCAAGGGACTGGCGACGAGCGCGACGATGCCGTGGTACGACGTCGTGAGCAAGACGATCGCCGACGGCGCGCAGACCCCCCCGATGGAGAAGTGGACGTCCGACATGCAGGCGGCCACCCGGGAGTTCATCGCCCAGGGCGTGACCGGTGCTCTCTCGGTCGACGACGCGCTCGCCAAGGCCCAGGCCGCCGCCGAGAAGGTGCTGGCGGCCGCCGGCGGCTGACCGACCGTCCTGGTGGGAGCGGACCTCCGCTCCCACCAGGACGCCTCGTCCGAGCGTTCCCAGGCCTAGCGCAAAGGAGTCCGCGTGCGCCGCAAAGAGTTCCTGCTCCTGGCCGGACCCAGTGCCCTCATCATGACCGTCCTGCTCGTCGTCCCGTTGATCCAGACGGTCATCTGGAGCCTGCAGGACATCACGTACGGCGAGCAGGGCGTCTGGACGGGGCTCAGCAACTACGTCAACGTCCTCAGCGACGGGCTCTTCCGTCAGGCCGTGGTCTTCACGATCGCCCTGACGCTCGTCGGTCTCGTCTTCAAGCTCGTCCTCGGGTTCCTTCTGGCCGCCCTGCTCCAACGTGCCGGACGGACGCGCCCCCTCTTCCTCGGCTTCTTCCTCCTGTCCTACATCGTCCCGACGGTCATCGGCGCCGTGGCCTTCTCCTGGCTGTTCGACAGCAACTTCGGCGGCCTCGTGAACTGGCTTCTGCAGCACGTCGGCGTCTCGAACCCCCCGCTCTGGTTCGCCGACCAATGGCCCAACCGGATCATGGTCCTCGCCAACATCATCTGGCACGAGCTGCCGTTCTCGATCCTCATCCTCCTGGCGGGCCTCCAAGGTGTGAACACCGAGGCGATCGAGGCCGCCCAGATCGACGGCGCCAGCTGGTGGCAGCAGCAGCGCTACGTCGTGATCCCGGCGCTGGGTCCGCTGATCGCCTTCATCTCGCTCATCACGATCATGGACGGGCTGCGCGTCTTCGACGCCCTCATCCCGCTCTCTCCCAGCGCGGTCTCCCTGGGCAACGAGTCCGTGATGCTCTACGTCTACAACGTGGCGTTCGCCGCCGGTGACCAGAAGGTCGGCCTGGGCAGCGCAGTGAGCGTGCTCACCATGGTCATCATCTTCGTCCTGCTGGTGCCCTTCATCCGCCAGACCTACCGGGAGGTGCGTCAGTCATGAGCCTCGCCGCCCCCGCGAAGTCGCGCACGGGCCGGGTGGCCGACGCCCCTTCGCCCCGGTCTGCCCGCCGCCGCAACGCGTTCGTCGTCTTCCTCGTGCTCGTCGCTGTCGCTTTCGTCATGCTGACCCCGTTCATCTGGACGACGATGGCGGCCACGAAGAGCACGGCCGACGCGTTCTCGAACCCGCCCGTCTTCTTCTACCAGCCGAGCCTCCAGGCGTTCATCGACCTCTGGCTCCAGACGAACTTCGCGCAGTACCTCCTCAACACGGTGCTCGTCGCCATCGCCAGCGTTGTCGTCGCGCTCGTCGTCGGCGCCCCGGCGGCCTACGCCCTCTCGCGCTACGGCGGTCAGATGGGAGCGCTGCTACTCGTGCTCGCCCTCGTCTTCCGAGCCCTGCCCCGCTTCGCGGTCGCACTGCCCTTCTACAACTTCGCCCAGGCCCTGGGGATCTACGACACCAAGGTCGCCCTCATGATCGGACTGGTCGCCCTCAACCAGCCGTTCACCATCTGGCTGCTCCGCAACTTCTTCATGGAGATCCCCAAGGAGCTCGACGAGGCCGCGATGGTCGACGGGTGCAACCGCTTCCAGACGCTCACGCGGGTGATCCTCCCGATCATGGGGCCGGGCCTGGTCACGGCCGGCATCTTCACCTTTCTCTTCGCCTTCCAGGAGTACCTCCTCGCCCTGGTGCTCACGAACACCGACGCCAAGACCATCCCGTTGTTCATCGCCACGCAGATCGGCCAGAACCTGCCGCTGCTCCAGCAGGCCAGTGCCGCAACCGTGCTCGTCGCCCTGCCCATCCTCGTCCTCGCCATGGTCGTCCAGCGCTTCCTCGTCGCCGGTCTCACCGGTGGCTCCGTCAAGGGCTGAGCCCAGCCCGCCTGACACCGCAACCCAGGAGATCCCCGCATGCAGCTCGACCCGGCCCGGACCGGCCACCTGGCCTCCCGGTACCACCACCTCAAGACGCCCGCCAAGAGCGGGCCGCCCGCCCAGCGCGACCCCAAGGTCATCGAAACCGTCTCGCGCATGCTGTCGGAGATCGAGCAGGGCGGGATGGACCGGGTGCTGGAGTATGCCGCCACGCTCGACCGGTGGGACGGCCGCGACCCCGAGCTGTCGGCCGTCGACATCGAGCGGCTCATCGAGCGGCTGCCGGCCGAGCTGCGCCAGGCCCTCGACCTCGGTCAGGCTCGGACCCGGGAGTTCGCCACGCTCTCCCGCGAGAAGCTGACGGACTTCGAGGCCGAGATCGCGCCCGGCCTGGTGACCGGGGTGCGTTATGTACCGGTGGGTCGCGTCGGGGCCTACCTGCCGGCCGGCCGGTTCCCGCTGCTGGCCAGCGCGTTCATGACCGTCAACGTGGCCAAGACCGCCGGCGTGCCGTCGGTGCTCAGCTGCACGCCCCCCCAGCCGGACGGCCAGCCCGACCCGGCCGTCCTGTACGCCGCGCACATCTCGGGCGCCGACCGCATCTTCGTCCTCGGCGGGGTGCAGGCCCTCGCGGCCCTGGCCTTCGGCCTGCTCGGCGAGGCGCCGGTCGACATGCTCGTGGGCGCCGGCAACGCCTACGTCGCGGAGGCCAAGCGCCAGCTCTTCGGCACCGTCGCCATCGACCTGCTGGCGGGACCCTCCGAGGTCGCGGTCATCGCCGACGAGACCGCTGACCCCGAGCTCGTCGCGGCCGACCTGCTCGGCCAGGGCGAGCACGGTCCGGACTCCCCGGTCGCCCTGGTCACCACGTCCGAGGCGCTCGGACGCGCGGTCGTCGAGGAGGTCGAACGGCAGCTGGTCGAGCTGAAGACCCAGGACATCGCCCGCCCCTCCTGGGTGGACCACGGCTCGGTCATCGTCGCGGACTCCCGCGAGGTCGCGGTGGAGCTGATGGACGACTTCGCTCCCGAGCACCTCGAGATCATGAGCGCCGACGACGCTTGGTACCACGACCACCTGTCCAACTACGGGTCGATCTTCCTCGGAGCCTGGAGCACGGTCGCCTACTCCGACAAGGGCATGGCCGGCACCAACCACGTCCTCCCGACGGCTGGTGGGGCCCGGCACAGCGCCGGTCTGTCCGTCTCCCGGTTCCTCAAGGCGCTGACCTACCAGCGCATCGCGAGGGCCGCGACCCCGTTGCTCGCCGACGCCGTGGCCACCATCTCGGACTACGAGGGGATGGCCGCGCACGGTGCCACGGCGACGCGCCGTACCGCCCGGTTGGACCCGCCCCCAACGCTTGCCCCCACCCACGGTGCACGGGTGGACGCGTGAGCATCGACGCACTCGACCTGGCGGCACGGGTCCGGCGGGGCGACCGGCTCCTCGGCGGTCTCGTGCGGATGCCGGCGGAGATGCTGGTCGAGCTGACTGGGCTCGTCGGCCTCGACTACGTGGTCATCGACGCGGAGCACGGTCCGGCCGACCAGGTGGCCCTGGGGCACCACATCGCCACCGCCGAGGCCGTAGGTCTACCGGTCATCGTGCGCATCGGCGGTCTGAGCGAGGTCCTGCGCGTGCTCGACCTCGGCGCGGCCGGTGTCATCTACCCGCACGTCGACAGCGTCACCGAGGCCGAGGAGCTCGTCCAGGCGGTGCATTACCCGCCAAGGGGTCGCCGCGGCTTCGCGGCATACACCCGGGCGGGTGGCTACGGTCTGCGCACCGGGGCCGAGCATCTGGCGCGCTACGCCGACGGGCCGCTCGTCATCGCCATGGTCGAGAGCGCCGCGGGGGTCCAGGCGGCCCCGGACATCGCGGCGGTCGACGGTATCGACCTGCTCTTCCTCGGCCCCGCCGACCTGGCCGCCGACCTCGGCATCCTCGCCGGCGACCAGGCGCCGGTCGCCGCTGCCCTGACCGCTGTGCGTGAGGCCGCCGGTGGTCGGGTGCTGTCGATCTGCGGCGACGAGGTTGCGGCCCGCGCCCACTTCGACGCCGGCTCCCAGCTCGTCGTCTACAACGTGCAGCACGCTCTATCGGCGACATTCGTACGGCTGGCGGTCGCCCGTCCCGGGCGGCCGGCGTCGGAGGACGCGTGACTCCTCGCCCGGACCGCCAGGACCTCGTGCTGCTGAGCGGAATGCTCGGTGACCACACTGTCTGGGCGGACGTCGTCGCCGACCTGGACGATGTCGCCGACTCCTCCTTCCCACGGATCGACCGGGCCGACTCGATCGAGGCCCTGGCCGAGGCGGTGCTGTCGGAGGCCCCCGAGCACTTCGCGCTGGCGGGTCACTCGCTCGGGGGCATCGTCGCGCTGCAGGTCCTGCGTGACGCGCCGGAGCGGGTGACCCGGCTCGCCCTGGTCAACACCAGCGGGCGCGACGCGTCATCGGCTCAGCTGCGGGCCTGGGACGAGCTGGACCGCCGCACCCAATCCGGAGAGTTCGCGGTGGTGGCCGGCGAGCTCGGTCGGCACACCCTGCCCGAGCAGCGTCGTGAGACCGACCTGGTGGCGCGCAACACCGGAATGGCTGACAGCGTCGGTGCCGCCGGCCTCCTGCGCCAGCTCGCGGCCCAGGCGACGCGACCCGACTCGAGGCCCCACCTCGGCGATATCGCGGTGCCCACCCTCGTCGTGAGTGGAGCCCTCGACCACGTCTGCCCACCGGTGCTGCAGGAGGAGCTGGCGGCCGGCATACCGGGGGCCCGACACATCGTGCTCGAGGACGCCGGGCACATGGCCCCGCTCGAGACCCCGCACGAGGTGGCCGCCGCTCTCCGCGCGTGGCTCACCGCCTGACCCGAACGAAACCCACACCGTCCCGACGCACCAAGGAGCACTCACCTCTCATGCTGTCAGCCCAGGCCTACGCGCCCTACGCAGACCCCGAGGAGTACATCGTCGAGTGGACCGACAAGATCTGGCAGAGCTACGGCATGGGCCTGATCCGCGACCACTACCACCCCGACATCACGCTGCACAGCGCATACGGGCACAGCGGCAACCGCGAGACCATCATCGAGGGCTGCTTCGTCAAGAAGACGGCGTTCCCCGGGCGGGCGTTCACCGCGGAGGACGTCATCTGGGAGGAACGCACGGAAAACTCGTGGGTCAGCTCACACCGGATCATCAACTCAGGTGTGCAGAGCGGCTTCTGGCAGTACGGGCCGCCCAGCAACCGCCTGTCGACCTCGCGCAACATTGCGTTGTGCCTCGTGCGCGACGCGTTCATCGTCGAGGAGTGGGTGGTCCGCGACGAGTGGGCGGTCGTGGAGCAGAACGGCCTCGACATCGCGGGGATCGCCCGCGACCTGGCGCTTCGGCCGAACGCCACGATCCTCGGAACCCTTTCCGAGGACGGCCTGTTCGGCCCGCCGCCCCCCGATCCCCTAACCCGGGGTGACTCCGGCCCCCGGCCCGACAACCAGCCCGAAGAGACCCGCCTCGTGCTCGAGCTGATCGACCGGGCCTGGAACCAGCGGCTGCTCAACCTCGTGCCGTCGTTCGTGCACCGCAGCCACGTCGTCCATACGAGCCGCTACCGCAGCTACTGCCGGGCCGCGGGCTACCAGCAGTCGATCGGTGAGCTCATCGCCACCTTCCCGGACGCCCGTTTCGACGTGCGCGATGTCGCCGCCAACCACGACGAGTTCCACGGCACGCGGGTCTCGGTGATGTGGAACATGCGGGGCACGTATGCCGGTGCGCCGACCTACGGCCCCCTCACGGGTTCGCCCGTCGACGTCCTCGGCATCTCGCACTTCTCGTTCCGAGACGGCAAGATCTACAACGAGTTCCGCGTCTTCGACGAGCTGTCCATCCTGGCCCAGATCGAGGGCGCGCGGCTGCGGGAGGTGTCGTGAGCGAGACCTCGGGTGCTCTGCCCGCTCAGGTCGACACCGTCGTCGTCGGCGCCGGTCTCATGGGCTCCGCGACGGCGTGGCACCTCGCCCGCCGAGGTGTCGAGGCCCTCGTCCTCGAGCAGTTCGAGCCGGCGACCGCTCGGGGCAGCTCGCACGGGTCCGCGCGGATCACGCGTCGCGCCTACCCCGAGGACGACTACGTCCGGCTGACGGGAGAGGCGTTCGAGTGGTGGCGTGAGCTCGAGACCCAGGCCGGAACCACCCTCCTGCGGATGACTGGTGGTCTCGACCACGGCTCGTGGCGTCAGCCCGAGGTCATCGCGGCGTCCCTGGAGCGGGCCGGGGTCGAGCACGAGCTGCTCAGCGCGGCCGAGGCCGGCGACCGCTTCCCCGGGATGGTGTTCGACAGTCCGGCGCTGTTCCACCCCCAGGCCGGCACCGTCGACGTCCAACAGGGGGTGCACGCCTTTCTCGACCGTGCGCGGTCGCTTGGCGGCCACGACGTGTCGGGGGTCGAGGTCACCGGTGTCAGCGTCGACGGCGATGGCGTGACCGTCACGACGACGGAAGGAAGGGTGCGGGCGCGCACCGCTGTCGTCGCCGCCGGAGCGTGGGTCGAGGAGCTGGTCGGCCCCCTCGCCCCGCTGCCCCCGATCCGGGTCACCGAGCACCGGGTCTTCCACTTCCCCCGCCGCGACGAGTCGGTGACCTGGCCGGTGACGCTCCATCGCGACGCTCTGGACATCTACCATCTGCCCGGTGGTCGTGACGGGGGCCCGGGCGACGCGCGCAAGATCGCCGAGCACACCGGACCGGTGACGACCGGCCGGACCCGCGAGGGGGTGGTCGACCCGGCCAGCCGCGCGAGGATGGTCGACTACGTGCAGCGCTGGCTCCCGGGTCTCGACCCGACGCCCTTCGCCGAGACGACCTGCCTCTACACCTCCACGCCGAGCGAAGACTTCCTCATCGACCGGGCGGGCCCGCTTGTCGTCGTCTCGGCGTGCTCGGGCCACGGGGCGAAGCTCGCACCGACCATCGGACGCATCGCTGCCGACCTCGCCGTGGGTGGCGCCCAGGACGTCGACCGCTTCACCTTCTCCGCCCACGAGGGCACCCAGTTCGCAGAGACGAGGACGTCGTGACGCTCGATCCCGTGGCCTACCAGCCTTATTCCGACCCCGACGACTTCATCCGCGAGGTCACCGACCGCATCTGGGTCGACCGCGACATCGACCACATCTACGAGAACTACGAACCAGACTCGATCGTCCACCTCGCCCTGGGCACCATCACCACCCGGGCCGAGGTGATCGAGGGCAGCACGATGCGGATGGCCGACAGCGCCGCACAGCCCGGCGCCATGCCCGGCCAGGCCGAGGACGTCATCTGGGAGGCGCGCGGTACCGACGGGTTCCTCAGCTCGCACCTCGTCTACCGGGCGGAGGACCGCTACTACGACGGCCAGCGGCGCCGGCTCAGCCTGCACAGTGTGGCGAACTGTCTCTACCGCCGGGGCCGCATGGTCGAGGAGTGGATCGCCCGCGACGGGATGGCTCGTGCCCTGCAAAGCAGGCAGGACCCGGAGCAGCTGGCCCGGGGGTTGTTCTTCCGAGGCTACTCGGGATCGTGGCTGCGTCCCGCGCCGGAGAATGTGCTCGCCGAGGGGGACAGCGGCCCGCGGCCGGACGACTACCGGCCCGAGTGCGAAATGGTGCTCGAGCTGATCGAGAAGGTCTGGAACCAACGCAACTTCGCGGCCCTCACCGACTTCGTCGTCCGCGACGTGTTCCTGCACAGCAGCGGTGAGACGACCTACATCCGCCCCAGGGGCTACATCGACGAGACGCTTCGGCTCCTCCTGGCCTTTCCCCGCGCGCACTTCGAGGTGCGCGACATCCAGACCAACTTCGACAACCGCTACGCCGGACTGCGGATCTCGGTGCTGTGGAAGATGACCGGCCCCTACGAAGGCCGGCCCCTCTACGGACCACTGACCAACCAGGACATCGACCTGCTGGGCGTCTCCCAGTTCCTCATCCAGGGCGGCCGCGTCATCAAGGAACGGCGCGTCTTCGACGAGATCGCCTTGCGCGCCCAGATCAACGCGATCCGCGGCGACCAGGGCGACGCGACACCGGGCAACATCTACTTCTTCTGAGCCGCGATGACCTCAGCGTAGAAGCGCGCGGAGTCCTTCGGCGTCCGCTCCTGGGTCTCGTAGTCGACCCGGACGACGCCGAACCGGCGCTCGTAGCCCCAGGCCCACTCGAAGTTGTCGAGGAGCGACCACAGGAGGTAGCCCTGCACGTCGGCGCCGGCGTCGATGGCGTCTCGCACCGCGGTGAGGTGGCGCCGGACGTAGTCGACCCGGTCGCCGTCGTGCACCCCGCCGTCGGCGGAGACCGTGTCGGCGTAGGCCGCCCCGTTCTCCGTGACCATGATCGGCAGTCCGGGGTAGTCCTTGGCCGTGCGGACGAGCAGCTCCGTCAGCCCGGACGGGTCGACGAGCCAGCCCATCTGCGTGCGCGGTCCCGGCTCCTGCACGAAGTCGACGTCGTCGGGGCCGGGCCACGGCGGCTGCGCGGCGACCATGTGACCGTCCTCCCGGCTGCGCTCGGTGACGCCGTCCCACTTCCGGGCGATGCTCGTCGTGTAGTAGTTCACCCCCAGGACATCCAGCGGCTGGTGGATCTCGCGCAGGTCGCCGTCCCGGACGAACGACCAGTCGGTGATGGCCGCCGTGTCGGCGAACAGGTCCGCGGGATAGGCCCCTTCGAGCTCCGGGCCGAGGAAGGCGCGGTTCCCCAGAGCGTCCAGCCGTCGCACGATGTCGACGTCCTCCGCGGAGTGCGGGTCCGCGGGCCGGATGACGTGCAGGTTGTGCGTCACCGAGCAGAGCGCGCCGGGGTGGGCCGCCCGCACGGCCTGCACGGCGAGACCGTGGCCGAGGTTGAGGTGGTGCACCGCCGACAGGGCGTCGGCCTGGCTCTCGCGCCCCGGGGCGTGCACCCCCGAGCAGTAGCCGAGGTAGGCCGAGCACCACGGCTCGTTGAGCGTCGTCCACGAGTGGACGCGGTCACCGAGGGCCGAGGCCACCGTGCCGGCGTAGGCGGCGAAGGCCTCGGCCGTCGCCCGGCTCGTCCAGCCGCCGGCGTCCTCGAGCTCCTGCGGCAGGTCCCAGTGGTACAGCGTCGCGACCGGCCGGATCCCCGCGGCGAGCAGCTCGTCGACGAGTCGCGAGTAGAAGTCCAGACCGGCCGGGTTCACTGGGCCCGTCCCGCCGGGGTGGATCCTGGGCCACGCGATCGAGAAGCGGTACGCGTCGAGCCCGAGCTCCTTCATGAGGGCGACGTCCTGCACCATCCGGTGGTAGTGGTCGGCCGCCACGTCACCCGTGTCGCCGTGCCGCACCTTCCCCGGCGTGTGCGAGAACGTGTCCCAGATCGACGGGGTGCGTCCGTCCTCGGCCACCGCGCCCTCGATCTGGTAGCTCGCCGTGGCCGCTCCCAGCAGGAATCCCTCCGGGAAGCGGGGGAGGTCGGTCTCAGGCATGGGTCAGTGCTCCTGACAGGGAGGGCGTGGTCGACGCGGCGTCGTGCCGGTCGACGAGCTGGTTGGTCGAACGGAGGACGTGCGGGTCGAGGAACCGGTGCGGGTCCACGTCCTGGCCGGAACGGATGCGGAACGTCACGGTCTCGCCCGGCAGCACGGTCACCATCGCGTCGTCGACGGTCGCGTCGGCCGCCACCTTGTCGACCAGCAGGGTGACGTCCCGCATCAGCGTCGCGGCCCTGAGGTGCACGGCATACCCGTCGGTCGTGCGCTCGGCCCGGGCGGACTCCCAACGGTCGACGAGGTGCAGGTCGCGGTCCTCGGCGAAGAACCACAGGGCGCGCACCCCGTCGCCGGCGGCGACGAGCACCTCGTCGGCCGCAGCCGCGTCGGTCGTCAGCGCCGGCGCCAGGGGCACCGTGGCGGTCGAGCGGGGGGCGACGTCCGTATGCGTCATCGTCACCGACCGCTCGTGGCCGTCGAAGGCCCGACGCGACACCTGCAGGCGGGCGTCCCAGGGCTCGTCGGTGTCGTTGTCCAGTACCAGGGCGAGGTGGCCGTCCCGCGGCTGGATCGTGGCCCAGCGGGGCGCATACGCGCGACGAACGGCGTACCACAACGGTTTCCGTCGACCGGCACTGTCGACCATGGCCCAGGACGTGACCGGCCAGCAGTCGTTGAGCTGCCAGATGACCATCCCGGCGCAGATCGGGTGCGAGGACCTCAGGTGGTCGAGGCCGAACGCCACGGCCCGCGCCTGCTGCAGAGACATGGCCCAGTGCCACGTGTCCATGTCCTCGGCCGTCACGACGGGTGGGACGTCGAGGTGGGGCGCGATGCCACGGCTGAGCTTGAGGTCGCCCTCCTCGGCCTTCTGGTGGTTGGCCATGCCCGGCGACGTCGGCGTGAGCGGGTCGTCGTGCACGGCGTCGGTGAGCGTGGTCCAGGCGGGCGGGCCCTGGTAGCCGAACTCGGCGACGAAGCGGGGCACCGAGTCGCGGTAGGCCGTGTAGTCGAGCCGGTTCCAGACGTCCCACAGGTGCGTGGTGCCGTGCCGCGGGTCGTTGGGGTAGAGGTGCTCGTCGAACGACCATGGGCTGCCGGGGGAGTAGGGCCGGGTGGGGTCGAGCGCGCCGATGAGCCGCGGCAGCAGGTCGAGGTAGTAGCCCCGCCCCCACGTGCGACCGGCGAGCTCGCGCCCCCACCCCCAGTCCTCGTAGCCCCAGAGGTTCTCGTTGTTGCCGTTCCAGACGACGAGGCTGGGGTGCGGGCTGAGCCGCGTCACCGCCTCGGTGACCTCGGCCACCACCTCGTCCCGTAGCGGCGGCTCCTCGGCGTAGGCGGCACACGCGAACAGGCAGTCCTGCCAGACGAGGACGCCCTCCTCGTCACACACGTCGTAGAACGCGTCGCTCTCGAAGAGGCCGCCGCCCCAGACCCGGAGGAGGTTCATCCCCGCGTCGGTGGCGTCGGCGATGCGGGCGGCGTAGCGCTCCCGGTCGACGCGATGGGGGAAGCAGTCGTCGGGGATCCAGTTGGCGCCCTTGACGAGGACCGGCCGGTCGTTCACCGACAGCACGAACGGGGTGCCGTGCGCATCGGGGGTGGTGTCGAGGGAGACCGTGCGGAAGCCGACCCGGCGCGTATGCGTGTCGACGACGTGCCCACGTCGCTCGAGAGTGGTGACGACGGGGTAGAGCGGCTGGTCGCCATAGCCGCGGGGCCACCAGTGGGTGACATCGGGCACGTCCAGGGTGACGACCGCGCTGCCGGCGTCCACCTCCACGGTGGTCTCGACGCCGGCGCATGCGACGCGGAGGGTGAGGCCCTCCTCCACGGGTCCCCGGACCTCTGCGTGCACCTCGAGGTGTCCGGTCCCGTCGTGACCGCCGGCCAGTGTGCGTACGGTTCCGAAGCGGGACCCCGCCCAGCGCTGCAGCGTGACGGGGCGCCAGAGACCCGCGGTGACGAGGTCGGGGCCCCAGTCCCACCCGAAGTTGCAGGCCATCTTGCGGACGGCGTTGAAGGGATGCGCGTTGGTGTGGACGCGCGGCCCCTGCGCCTGGCTCGCCTCCTCGGCGGCCGTCAGCTGGGGGGCGAAGTCGACGACGAGCTCGACGCCGGCGCCCCGGGCGGCGGCGAGCGCGGCGGTGACGTCGTAGCGGTGGGTCCGGTGCATGTTGCGCGGCTCACCGAGGACCACGCCGTCGAGCCGGACCTCGGCGACGGTGTCGACGCCCTCGAGGACCAGCTCCACGCACTCTCCGTCCGCCGGCGGGGCGGCGTCCAGGGTCGCGGCATACCGCCAGCCGGTGCGGCCGACCCACGCCACCTGCTGCTCGTTGGTGCCGAGGTAAGGGTCGGGGATGAGCCCCGCCGCGAGCAGGTCCGTGTGGACGGTGCCCGGCACCGTGGCGGCGATGTCGCGTCCGGCCACCTCGGGCGGTGTGGGCCCGTCGAGCGCGCGCAGCGTCCACCCGTCGACGCGGGTGGTCACGACGTTCCCGGCGGGGGTCGGCGTCACTTGACGGCCCCGGCCGTGACGCCGGCGACGAAGTGCCGCTGCACGAGGAGGAACCCGATGACGACCGGGATGGAGACCACGAGCGACGCCGCCATGATCTGGTTCCAGTAGATGTTGGTCTGGGTCGAGTACTGCCGCAGGCCGACGGCTAGCGTGCGGTTCTCGTCGGTCGTCATGACGGAGGCGAAGAGGACCTCGCCCCAGGAGGTCATGAACGAGTAGATCGCGACCGCGATGACGCCCGGCCGGGCGGCGGGCAGGACGATGCGCCACAGGGCGCCGAGGGGTCCGCATCCGTCGACCATGGCCGCCTCGTCGAGCTCGCGCGGGATGCTGTCGAAGTAGCCGACGAGCATCCACACCGAGAACGGCAGCGTGAAGGTGAGATAGGTGATGATCAGGCCGATCTGCGACCCGACGAGCTGGATCCCCGTGGCGGAGTTGATGTTGACGAAGATGAGGAACAGCGGCAGCAGGAACAGGATGCCGGGGAACATCTGCGTCGAGAGCACCGTCGTGGTGAACACGGTGCGGCCGCGGAAGCTGAAGCGGGACACCGCGAACGCTGCGACGATCGCGAGGACGACGCTCGCGATGGTGGCGCACGAGCAGATGACGAGGCTGTTCACGAAGTAACGGGCCAGCGGTACCGTCGACCACATGTCGATGAAGGGGTCGAGGGTGAGGTGGGTCGGCCACCACGTGAAGGTGCCCTGCACGTCGGACAGCGGCTTGAGCGACGAGGTGACCATCGCGTAGAGGGGCACGACGGTGAAGACGCCGAGGACGGCGAGGGTCACGGCGCGGAAGACGCGGAACCCGGTGGTGTCACGCATGCTTCGCCTCCGTGCGGGAAGGGTTCTGGTCCGGGCGCTGGCCGGCCTGGGCTCGAGCCGTGGGCGTGCTGCGCTCGCGGGTGACGAGGAGGTAGATCGCCGTGACGACGAAGAGGAAGGCCAGCAGGAGCACCGACATCGCCGCGCCCACGCCGAAGTTCCAGTTGAGGAACGACGCGTTGTAGATGTGGAACGAGATGAGGTCGCCGCCGGCCGGCTGCGCGTTGCCGAACAGGACGTAGGGCGTGTTGAAGTCGTTGAACGTCCAGAGGAACAGCACGAGGACGAGGACGAGGTTGACCGGGCGCAGCGACGGCAGGGTGATCGAGCGCCACTGCCGGATGTTGCCCGCGCCGTCGACGGCGGCCGCCTCGTAGAGGTCGGTGGGGATGCTCTGCAGGCCCGCCATGAGGGTGAGGAACGCGAACGGCCAGAGCCGCCAGACGGCCACGGTGACGATGGACGCGAACGCGTTGCCGCCCAGCAGCCAGAAGGGGCGGTCCTGGGCGAGGTGCAGGTTGTCGACGATGACGTGGTTCACGAGCCCGGTGTCGCGCTGGAGCATGAAGTTCCAGGTGAGGATCCCCGCGTAGGCCGGCAGCGCATACGGCACCAGGAAGATCGTGCGCATGAGGCCGCGGCCGCGGAACGGCTGCTGCAGCGCGACCGCCGCGGCCATCCCCAGGACCCAGGAGATGCCGAGCGCCAGGAGCGAGAACGACAGCGTCACGAGGAACGAGGTCAGCAGGCCCGAGCCGATGCTCGAGCCGAAGTCGACGGAGACGGCGTAGTTGCTGAGCCCCGCCCACGGCGCCTCGGACCAGTTGGCGATGAAGAACTTCGTCAGCTTGACGAAGCTCATCCAGATGCCGACGAGCATCGGCACGATGTGGATGAGCAGCTCCATGGCGACGGCCGGGGCCAGAAGGATGTAGGGGAGCCACGGGTGGCGGCGGTTGGACTCGCGGCGCTTGCGGGTGCGGCCGATCGGGGCGGCGATCGTCCTGGGCTGCTCGACAGTCGGCGCTGACACGGGCATACCCCTTCCTCGGTGGATGGCGGGAGCTGGGCGAGTGCCGGTGGCCCGACCCGGACGGGCCGGGCCACCAGCAAGGATGGCGCCTGCGGTCAGCCGGTGGCGGCCGCGACCTGGTCCTGGGCGTCCTTGAGGGCGGACTTGACGTCGTCGGCGGAGACGGTGCCGCCCGTCGCGATCTTGGCGAACATCGTGTTCATCGCCTTGCCGACGGTGCTCTCGAACTGGTCCTCGGCCGGCACCAGCGGCAGCGGCTTGGACTGGTTGGCGTAGATGTCCGAGAACGTCTTGGCCTCGGTGGCGTTGTCGGTGAAGACCGGCGTGGCGTCCTTGAGGACCGGCAGCGACGAGAACGGCTTGCCCAGGGCGGTCTGGGTGTCGGCCGAGGTCATGAACTTGACGAACTGGAGCGCCGCGTCCTTGTTCTTCGTGTTCTTGAAGATCGACATGTTGATGCCGGCGATGAAGGTCGCGATCTTCTGGCCACCGGCCGGCGCGGGGAACGGCACCACGCCGTACTCGTCGCTCTTCATGCCGTTGGACACGATCGAGTTGTCGGCGTTGTTCTGGTTGAGGATCATCGCGACCTTCTTCGTCGCGAAGTCGTTGACCGCCTTGGTGCCGTTGTCGTACTGGGCGTTCGAGGTGTTGACGACCTTGTCCTTCTGCATGAGGTCGAGGTAGCGAAGCACGCCCTGCACGTTCTGGTCACTCGTGAACGTCGGCTTGCCGGCGCTGTCGAACCACGACCCGCCGTTCTGGCTGCCGTTGATGAAGGCGAAGTGGACGTTCTCGGTGTAGCTGCCGGCGGCGAGGGCGAAGCCGTACTGCTTCTTGGCCGGGTCGGTCAGCTTCTGTGCGGCGCTGACCATCTCCTCCCACGTGGTGGGCGGGTTGAGGCCGGCGTCCTTGAACATCTGCTTGTTGTAGTAGAGGCCGTAGGCCAGGCCGTAGAGCGGCACCGAGGTGACGTCCTTGCCCGGGGCGCCACCGGTGTCGAGGGCCGGCTTGACGAACTTGTCCTTGCCGCCGATGGCCTGCATCGCGGTGTCGTCGTAGGGCATGAACGCGCCGGTGGCCTGCAGCGAGGCGGCCCAGGTGTTGCCGATGTTGAGCACGTCCGGACCGGAGCCCGAGGTGATCGCGGTCTGGATGCGCGTCTGCAGGTCGTTCCAGCCGATCACCTCGAGGTTGACCTTGATGCCGGTCTGCTGCTGGAACTTCTGCAGCTGCGGCGTGAGCACCTCTTTGTCGTTGTCGAGGCTGGTGCCCTGGTTGCTGGCCCAGTAGGTGAGGGTCGAGCCGCCGCCGGCAGTGCCGGACCCGGAGCTCGACCCACCGCTGCTGCACGCGGCGGTGAGGGCGACGGCGGGCAGGGCCAGCGCCGCGGTCACGTATCGGATGGAACGCAGTCTCACGTCAGACTCCCTTGTCCGGGTTGGGGTGGGGCTTTCGCCGTGGCCCGAGCGTTCACCTAACCGGTTAAGGTGTCAACCTAACCGGTTCAGTCTTGACGCTTTCGTGACCGCTTCGTGACCGGACCACGCTCGGCTCCTGAACGAGGGCCCCCCGCTGAGGTCGTTGTCAGAGGCGAGGTGAGGCGTCCCGGGCCGTCAGGAGGCGTCCGACGGCGTCGGGAGGCCTCAGGAGGTGGCGGCCGGGGCCGGGCCCGACGACTCGCGCACGAGAAGCGTCCCGACGGGGGACCAGCGGTGCAGGTCGGTGGCCCCGTCGATGACCTGGAAGAGCAGGTCGGTGGCCAGCCGGGCCTTCTCGACGAGGCCGTGGTCCATCGCGGTGAGGCGCGGGCGCGAGACGACGCAGAGCACCGAGTCGTCCCAGGCGAGCACCGACACGTCCTCGGGGGCCCGCAGGCCGAGGTCGCCCACCGTCCGCAGCGCGGCCGTCGCCATGATGTCGTTGCCGGCGATCACGGCGGTCGGCCGGTCGGCCGCGGCGAGCAGCTCTCGGGTGCGTTCGGCGCCCGACTCGTAGGCGTACGTGCCCTCGACGTGCACCACCTGCATACCCCGCTGCTCCCCTTCGCGGGTCAGCAGCTCGGCCCGGACCTTCTCGTGGACGTAGGCCGTGGGTCCGCTGATGTGGGCGATGCGGCGGTGCCCGAGCCGGCGCAGGTGGTCGAGGAAGACGGTGACGGTCTCGATCTCGGGGGTGACGAGGCGGCCGATGCCGTCGTCGGCCGGGCGGGAGGTGACGAGGACGCCGGGCACGCCGAGGTCGGCCAGCAGGGGGATGCGCGGGTCGTCGTCGTGCTCGTCGTAGAGCAGGAACCCGTCGACCCGCCGCTGACGCGCCCAGCGCCGGTAGACCTCGAGGTCCTCGCCGTGCTCGCCGCTGAGGCGCAGCAGCAGGGAGGCGTCGGCGTCGTTGAGGTACTCCTCCACACCGAAGAGCGTGCGCATGTAGAACCCCTCCGCGGTGATGACGGAGGGGTCACGCGCGATGACGAGTCCGATGGTCCCCGACCGGCTGGCCGAGAGCGCGACGGCGGCCGAGCTGGCCTGGAACCCGAGCTCGTCGGCGAGCTCGAGCACCTTGCGCCGCGTCTCCGAGCTGACCCCGGGACGGCCGTTCAGCGCGTACGAGACCGAGGCCTTGGAGATCGCCAGACGCCGCGCGATGTCACTGATGGTGACCCGCTCGGCGCGCTGGATGCTCACGCCGGCATCCTCCCAGACCGGGCGGGCCGGCGAGGGCGGTCGGGTGTGGGCCGGGGGTGCGGTGCGGTCTGCGGGTCCGGTATGCCGGGCCGGGGTCAGCGGCGGGCGCGGGCCCGGTCGCGGTCGGGCAGAACGGCATTCAGGATCGACGCGACCACGGTGATGATGAGGGCGCCGATGACGGCGTCCCACCAGAAGTGGTCGACGTGGAAGGCGAGGTCGAGGTTGCCGCTGATCCACGACGTCAGCTGCAGCATGATCGCGTTGACGACGAGCAGGAACAGGCCGAGCGTCACGACGATGAACGGCAGCGACAGCACGGTGAGGATCGGCTTGAGGATCGCGTTGACGATGCCGAAGATCACCGCGACGACGAGCACCGTCCCGACCGTGTGCGAGGTGTCGCCCTGCTCTCCGATGTGGATGCCCGGCACGATGACCGCGGCCAGCCACAGCGCGAGGCCGTTGACGACGATCCGCACGAACACCCCGAGGAGCCAGCTCATACGCGTCATCCTCCCACCCGGGCGCACCCGTCGGTCCCGGTTTCGGCGGCAGCGCGCGGACCTACAGTGGGGACCATGACGACGCCGTCCCCGGCCGCTGACGGACCCGTGCCCCACGAGGTGCGCCTGCGTGAGGCCCTCAAGGCCCTGCCCGCCTATGTGCCCGGGCGGCCCGCGCCCGCGCGCGACGGCGTGACCACCTACAAGGTCTCCAGCAACGAGAACCCCTACCCGCCACTCGACAGCGTGCGCGCGGTCATCGCCGAGGCGGCCGGGTCGGTCAACCGCTACCCCGACATGGCGTCCACCGCGCTCACCCTGGCCCTGGCCGACCACCTCGGCGTGGAGCCGGCTCACCTGGCGCTCGGCACCGGCAGCGTCGGCGTGCTCGGCCAGCTCATCTCCGCCCTCTGCGACGCGGGCGACGAGGTCGTGTACGCGTGGCGCTCGTTCGAGGCGTACCCCATCGTCACCGCGCTCGCCGGCGCGCAGTCGGTGAAGGTCGGGCTCGACGCCGACCACCGGCACCGCCTCGACGCGATGGTCGCCGCCGTCACGGACCGCACCAAGGTCGTCATCGTCTGCTCGCCGAACAACCCGACCGGCACCACGGTGACCCGCCGCGAGCTGCAGCACCTGCTCGACCGGGTGCCCGAGCACGTGCTCGTGGTGCTCGACGAGGCGTACCTCGAGTTCGTCACCGACGCCGAGAGCCCCGACGCGCTCGCCGTGTGGCGCGAGCACGCCAACGTCGTCGTGCTGCGCACCTTCTCCAAGGCCTACGGCCTGGCCGGCCTGCGGGTCGGGTATGCCGTGGCGCACGAGCGGGTGGCGACGGCGCTGCGCCAGACCGCCGTGCCCTTCGGGGTGAGCTCGGTCGCCCAGGCCGCCGCGGTCGCGTCCCTGGCCGCGGCCGACGAGCTGCATTCGCGCGTCGACGCCCTCGTCGCCGAGCGCCGCCGGGTGGCCGACGCCCTGGAGACGCAGGGCTGGACGCTGTCGGCGAGCGAGGCCAACTTCGTCTGGTTCCCCCTCGGGGCGGACTCGACCGACTTCACGGCGGCCTGCGCCGAGGCCGGGCTCGTGGTGCGCCAGTACGGCGACGACGGTGTGCGCGTCACGGTGGGCGAGACCGAGGCCAACGACCGCCTGATCGAGGTCGCCGAGGCCTTCGGCCCTCGCTGACCCTCCGCCCCCCCGGATCGCCCGGCCCCGCTCTGAGCGGCCCCGCCCGGCCCCGCTCTGAGCGGCCCCGCCCGGCCCCGCTCTGAGCGGCTCTGAGCGGCTCTGAGCGGCCCTGACTCCGGAAACAACCGTCTGCGCAGACCGAACCACCGTCTGCGCACACCAAACCCCCGCTGCGCTTACCGTCGACGGGCTGCGCACCCGGCAATGGGTCTGCGCAAACGCCCGTGACGAGGACTGGACCAGGCGGTACGACGAGGTGCCCTGCCTGACGGACAGACCGTCATGCCTGTGTCCACACCCCCTGTCCACCTGGCCCCACCGTGCACAGGGGCCCGACCAGAACCTGGTGGGCGCCGTCGGCACTGCGCATCCTCGGCCCATGGAGATCGAGACCGCCCTGGCGGATGAGTTCGGCCTCGTCAGCACCCGAGACCTTCAAGTGGCTGGCATGAGTCGCCGCGAGGTCGCCTGGCTGTGCTCGAACGGGCGCCTGCACCGGGTCGCCCGCGGGTGGTACGTCCTTGGCTCGGTGGCGAACGCCCTGGACCGGATGCCGAGCGCCGAGCGCCGCAAGGCGCGTCACGCTCTCACCGCCCGGGCCACAGTGAGGATCTTCGACGGCCGCGTCGTGGCGAGCCATCACTCGGCACTGGTCCTGCACGGGTTGCCGACGTACTGCGCCGACCTTTCGACCATCCACGTCAGCCGCGTCGCCGACGACCATTCGCGCGCTCGTCGCGGTCTCAACGTGCATGAACGGGTGGTCGGGGCGCTGGTCGAGAACGACCTCGTCATGGAGCCGGCGGTGGCTGTCGTCCAGACCGGGATGTGCAACGGTCCCGACGCCGCCCTGGTCGCGGCCGACGCGGCGCTCCATCGAGGTCTGGTCAGTCACGACAGCCTTGAGCGGGCCGTCGGGCTCCTGGGTGGCCCACGCATCCCGGCTGTGGAGCGCCTCATCCTCCGCGCGGACGGCCGGGCCGAGTCCCCCGGCGAGACCAGGCTGCGACATGCCCTCCAGGTCATGGGCTTCCCCGTCACTCCACAGGTGGCGATCGACGCGCCAGGCTTCCACGCGGTGGTCGACCTCATGATCGACGGTGTCAAGGTGGTCATCGAGTTCGACGGCTTCGTCAAGTACGGCCGACCCGACGCGTACCGCGCGGATGCGACGCCGGCGGACGTGGTGGTAGCCGAGAAGCTACGTGAGGACCGCATCAGGGGCCTGGGCTACGTCGTTGTCCGTGTCGTCTGGAGCGAGCTGGATGACCTGGCGGCTCTCCGCAGCAAGATGCAGCACGCCTTCGCGCTGGCTCGGCTACTCCCGGCAGCCTGAGCGCATACCGCCTCGCGAAGGCAGGTCGCCGCCTGGCCTTCACGACGCACCGCTGGATCGGCGCTGGACCCCTCTTGACGTTCGTCTGCGCAGATCCGTCACCCGGTGCGCACACCGTCGACGGTCTGCGGATCAGCCCCATCATCCGCGCAGACGGACGTTCGGTGTGCGCAGACGGACGCTCGGTGTGCGCAGACGGACGCTCGGTGTGCGCAGACGGACGTTCTTCCCGCCGTGGTCCGAGAGGTGCGGGCACGCTTGTGACGCTGCGGCCACGCCATACCGGGCGCGCGGCGTGACCACCGTGCCCGAAGCCTCCCCGGCCAGGCTCGGCATGGCCCCGCCGCGAGCCAAGGCGTCCGTATGGTGAGATACGCAGGGGTCGTGGCTAGATTTGACCCTCGAACGGCTCAACGGTGAGTGCGGCTCCATCAGCGTCGCGCCCACACCCACGACGCCGCGGCACCGACCGGCGATCCCGGGCGAGGACGCGGCCCGGACCCGGCGGCCCTCCGGCCGCGAGAAGGAGTGCTGTGAGCGACACTGCAGCCGCCGGCGCGCACGACATCGCCGACCTCACTGCCCCCGTACCCGCCGTCGGTGACGGTGGCCCCGACATGGTGCAGCTGCTGACCCCCGAGGGCCAGCGCGTCACCAACGAGGCGGCCGCCCCCTACGCGCACTACGTCGAGGCCCTCACCGACGAGGAGCTGCGCGCGTTCTACCGCGACCTCGTCCTCATCCGCCGCGTCGACGCCGAGGCCACCGCCCTCCAGCGCCAGGGCGAGCTCGGCATCTGGGCCTCACTGCTCGGTCAGGAGGCGGCCCAGGTCGGCTCGGGCCGGGCGCTGCGGCCGCAGGACTACGCGTTCCCCACCTACCGCGAGCACGGCGTCGCCTGGTGCCGCGGCGTCGACCCGCTCAACCTCCTCGGCCTCTTCCGCGGCGTCAACCACGGCGGCTGGGACCCCAACGAGAAGAACTTCCACCTCTACACGATCGTCATCGGGGCCCAGACGCTGCACGCGACCGGGTACGCCATGGGCATCCAGCGCGACGGTGACGTCGGCACCGGTGACCCCGACCGCGACGCCGCCGTCATCGCCTACTTCGGCGACGGCGCCACCTCGCAGGGCGACGTCAGCGAGTCGTTCGTCTTCGCCGCCGTCAACAACGCACCGGTCGTCTTCTTCTGCCAGAACAACCAGTGGGCCATCTCCGAGCCCAACGACCGCCAGACCCGCATCCCCCTCTACCAGCGCGCCCGCGGCTTCGGCTTCCCCGGCGTGCGGGTCGACGGCAACGATGTGCTGGCCGTGTATGCCGTGACGAAGCACGCGCTCGAGGAGGCCCGGTCCGGTCAGGGCCCGTACCTCGTCGAGGCGTGGACCTACCGGATGGGCGCCCACACCACCTCGGACGACCCCACGAAGTACCGGGTGTCCGCCGAGGTCGAGGTCTGGAAGCTGCGCGACCCCATCGAGCGGCTGAAGGCCTACCTCGCCCACGAGGGCAAGGCCGACATCGCCTTCTTCGACGACATCGACGCGGAGGCCGACGCCCTGGCGGCCCACGTCCGGGAGGGCTGCCTCACCATGCCCGACCCCACGCCGGCGTCGATGTTCGACCACATCTACGTCGAGGACCACCCGCTCGTCTCGGCGGAGCGCGAGGACTTCCTGGCCTACCAGGCGAGCTTCGAGGGGAGCCACTCATGACCACGCTGACCATCGCCAAGGCGGTCACGAACGGCCTACGCCGGGCCATGGAGAACGACCCCAAGGTCATCCTCATGGGCGAGGACATCGGCAAGCTGGGCGGCGTCTTCCGCGTCACCGAGGGGCTGCAGAAGGACTTCGGCGAGGACCGGGTCATGGACACCCCGCTCGCCGAGGCCGGCATCGTCGGCACGGCCATCGGCATGGCCCTGCGCGGCTACCGACCGGTGGTCGAGATCCAGTTCGACGGCTTCGTCTACCCGGCCTTCGACCACATCGTCAGCCAGGTCGCCAAGATGCGCGCGCGCTCCCTCGGCACGATCGCGCTGCCCATGGTCATCCGCATCCCCGTCGGCGGCGGGATCGGCGCGGTCGAGCACCACAGCGAGTCCAACGAGGCCTACTTCGCGCATACCGCCGGCCTGCGGGTCGTCTGCGTCTCCAACCCGGACGACGCCTACTGGGGTATCCAGCAGGCCATCGCGTCCGACGACCCGGTCATCTTCTACGAGCCGAAGCGGCGCTACTGGGACAAGGGTGAGGTCGACGAGTCCAGTGCGGGCCGTGGGCTGTTCGAGGCCGCCGTGCTGCGGGAGGGCACCGACTGCACCCTGGTCGCCTACGGCCCCATGGTGAAGACGTGTCTGCAGGCCGCCCAGGCCGCGGCCGAGGAGGGCAAGGAGCTGGAGGTCATCGACCTGCGGTCCCTCAGCCCGCTCGACCTCGACACGGTCGTCGCCTCGGTCGAGAAGACCGGCCGCCTCGTCGTCGTGCACGAGGCGTCCACCTACCTCGGCCTCGGCGCCGAGATCGCCGCATCGGTGACCCAGCGGGCGTTCTACCACCTCGAGGCGCCCGTGCTGCGGGTCGGCGGCTACAACCTGCCCTACCCGCCGAGCCGGCTCGAGGAGGAGTTCCTCCCCGACCTCGACCGTGTGCTCGACATGGTCGACCGCTCGCTCGCCTTCTGAGACAAGGAAGTCCACCGTATGCCGGTCCAGCAGTTCCGCCTCCCCGACCCCGGCGAGGGCCTCACCGAGGCCGAGGTCGTCACGTGGCGCGTCGCCGTCGGCGACACGGTCAAGGTCAACGACATCGTCGTGGAGATCGAGACCGCCAAGTCACTCGTGGAGCTGCCCGTCCCCTTCGCGGGGCTGGTCACCGAGCTGCTCGTCGCCGAGGGCTCCACGGTCGAGGTGGGTACGCCGATCATCGCCGTCGAGACGACGCCCGGGGCGCCGACGACCGTCCGTGACGCGCCCGACGAAGGAGCGGTCGAGCCGGGCATCGAGGGCTCGCCCGCGCCGAAGGTCGACCCGTCGGTCCGGCGCGCGGACGCCGGAGCCAGCACCGGTGACGCCGCGGGTGAGGAGATCGAGGAGGGCAAGATCGGCGGCACGACGTCCACCGGTCGCACCGCCGTCCTCGTCGGCTACGGCGTGAAGCAGACCGAGGCCAAGCGCCGTCCGCGCAAGGCCTCGGAGGTGGATGCCCGCTTCCCCCAGCACAACCCGGACGAGTTCGTCCCGTCGGCCGACGTCGCCGTCGGTGACCGCACCGAGCGCGCGCCTCGGGCGAGTGCACCCGCGGCCGCCACCCGCCCGGCCGGGGGAGCCAGGACGCTTGCCAAGCCGCCGGTGCGCAAGCTCGCCAAGGACCTCGGTGTCGACCTCGAGGCGGTGACCGCCACCGGGCCGGACGGCGTCATCACCCGCGCCGACGTCGAGGGCCACGCGCAGAACGGGTCCGCGCCGACGCCGGTCGCCGCCACCGGCGGGGGGTATGCCGCCGACGCGGCCCTCGAGGAGCGCGTACCGGTCAAGGGCGTGCGCAAGATGACGGCGCAGGCCATGGTGCAGTCGGCGTTCACCGCCCCGCACGTCACCGAGTGGGTCACCGTCGACGTCACGAAGTCCATGGAGCTCGTCGAGAACCTCAAGCAGGACAGGGAGTTCCGCGACGTCAAGGTGACGCCGCTGCTCGTCCTCGCGAAGGCCCTCTGCCTGGCGATCGCCCGCAACCCGGGCATGAACGCCACATGGGACGAGACGGCGCAGGAGATCGTCGTCAAGCGCTACGTCAACCTCGGCATCGCGGCGGCCACGCCCCGTGGTCTGCTCGTCCCGAACGTCAAGAACGCCCATGCCATGACGATGCGGCAGCTGGCCGAGGCCATCGGCGCGCTGACCGCCACGGCGCGCGAGGGGCGCACGCAGCCGGCCGACATGAGCGGCGGCACGATGACGATCACCAACGTCGGCGTCTTCGGGGTCGACGGCGGCACGCCGATCATCAATCCCGGCGAGAGCGCCATCGTCTGCTTCGGAGCGATCCGCAAGCAGCCGTGGGTCGTGACCAACGCCGCGGGGGACGACGAGATCGCCATCCGGCACGTCACCCAGCTCGCCGTGTCCTTCGACCACCGGCTCATCGACGGCGAGCTCGGCAGCCGCTTCCTCAGGGACCTCGCCGCGGTGATGGCCGACCCGGCGCGCGGCCTCGTCTGGGGCTGAGCCCGGCTCAGCGGGTCAGCGGCTCACGGCCGGACCAGCCGGCCGAGCGCGAGCCCGGCCAGCGGGGCGTACGCCAGCACGACCGGCGCCGCACCGGTCACCTCCAGCGTCGTGTCGCTGCCGCCGTCGGGACGCTCCAGCACCGCGTGCACCAGCTCGAGCGTGGCGAAGGCGGCGCGCACCCGCCAGGTCCACCGGCGCTGCCTCTCGTCCACCGACAGCACCTCGAACGGCACCTGGACCCCGAGAGGCCCGTGGACGATGCCCGTCGTCCCTGCGGCGATCCGCGGCGTCGTGGCGTCGACCCCGCTGATCTGCGGTGACCACGTCGACCAGAGGGCGGGGACGGCATACCGCTCCCACGCCGCGTCGGGGTCCAGCGGACCCGTCGCCCCGAGCCCACGCCGCATACCTCGACCCTACGGCGCTGCGCGGCGGGACACGGAACGAGCCCTCCCCGATGGCCGGGGAGGGCTCGTTCCGTCATGCCTGGGCAGTGCGGTGGGACGTCAGTCGGCGTGGACCTGCTCGCCGCGCTCCATCCGGTGCCGACCGCGCTTGCGGCGGCGCACGGCCTGACCGTCGGCCGTGGCGTCGGCAGCCCGGTCGTCGCGGTCGGCGCTTCCTCCGGCGGAGGTCGGGGCGCCGACCGGGACGAGCTCGCGGTCGCCGTCCTGAGGCGTCGTGGCCGCGTCGGATCCCTGAGGAGCGCCGCCCGGCGCCTGAGCGTCGCCGGCCGCCTGAGCCGCACCCCGCTCGTTGTAGGCCGAGCTGCTGCGCAGCTCGACGTGCGGCAAGAACCACGAGACCGCGAACGCCGCGATGAGGATGAAGGTCGCCACGAAGAACACCGACTGCATCGAGCTGGAGAAGCCCTCGAGGTAGGGGTGCGCCAGCCGCGGGTCGATCTTCTGCACGAAGGAGGAGTCACTGAGGGCGCTGCTGAACGAGGCGCCCCCGTCGCTCGCGGCGTTCTTCACGCTGGCGATGAACTGCGCGTTCGCCGTCGCGTCACCCTGCGGGTTCTGCAGCGCGGCGAGGAAGTCCGGGGACTGCCGGGCCGCCGAGTAGGCCGCGGGGATGTTCTCGGCCGCCTTGGAGAAGAGGATCGAGAGGAACACCGCGGTGCCGAGCGTGCCACCGATCTGCCGGGTGAACGTCGCCGAGGAGGTGGCCACCCCGATGTCGCGGGGGCTGACGGCGTTCTGCACGGCGAGGGTGAGCGGCTGGAAGTTGAAGCCGAGGCCCACACCGAAGAACACCATGATGATCATGGACTTCCACGTGTCGGTGTCGGCACCGACGTAGTGGAACGCCCACATCGACGCGGCCAGCAGGAAGGTCCCGATGATGGGGTACTGCCGGTAGCGGCCAGTGCGCGAGATCAGCTGGCCCGAGAGGATCGAGCCGAACATGATGCCGAGGGTCAGCGGGAGCAGCAGCAGACCCGCCTGCGTCGGGCTCGCACCCTTGACGATCTGCAGGTAGAGCGGGAGGGCGGCGAGGCCGCCGAACATGCCCATGCCGATGAAGACCGACGCGACCGAGGCCACGCCGACGGTGCGGATCTGGAAGAGCCGCAGCGGCATGAGGGCCTCTTCGCCCATGGCCCGCTCGATGACGACGAACGCCGCGAGTCCGAGGATGCCGACGCCGTAGCAGAGGAGCGCCCCGCCGGAGCCCCAGCCCCAGTCGCGGCCCTGCTCGGCGATGATCAGCAGCGGGACGAGACCGACGGTCAGCGTGACCGCGCCCCACCAGTCGATGCGGTGGTCGCGCCGGACGTGCTGCAGGTGCAGCGTCGCCGAGACGACGAAGAGCGCCGCGATGGCGATCGGCACGTTGACGAGGAACACCCAGCGCCAGCCGGTGATGCCGAAGATCGTGGCCTGGCCGGCGAAGAAGCCGCCGATGACCGGGCCGAGGACGCTCGAGGTGCCGAAGACGGCGAGGAAGTAGCCCTGGTACTTGGCGCGCTCACGCGGCGGGACGATGTCGCCGATGATGGCCAGCGCGAGGGCGAAGAGGCCACCGGCCCCGAGGCCCTGCACGGCACGGAAGGCCGCGAGGCTGCCGATCGACGTGGCGAACGAGCAGAGCGCCGAGCCGATGGTGAAGATCGTGATGGCGAAGAGGAAGAACTGCTTCCGGCCGTAGATGTCGGAGAGCTTGCCGTAGAGCGGCGTGACGATCGTCGAGGTGATGAGGTAGGCCGTCGTCACCCACGCCTGGGCCGAGAGGCCGTGCAGGTCGTCGGCGATCGTGCGGATCGACGACGCGACGATGGTCTGGTCGAGGGCGGCGAGGAACATGCCCATCATCAGGCCGCCGAGGATCGTGAGGATCTGGCGGTGGGTCAGCTGGGGGCCGCCGTTGGGGGCGGTGGCGACCGTGCCGCCCGGCGGGGTCGATGTCGTGTCTGATGCGAGGTCAGCGCTCACGGGAGAGCTCCTGGTTCGTTCGGCTGCGAGTGGTGCTGAGGGTGTCGAGGTACTGCTGGTCGGCGTCGGGCCGTGAGGCCACGGGCGGCGACTGGTGTGTGGCGGGTGGGGACGGGTGCTGGGCCTTGACCGCTTCGACGTCGTCGCCGAACCGGGACAGGTAGTGCTCGAAGGCGCGGGCCTCCTCGTCGGTCCAGGACGAGAGCAGCTCCTCGAACCACAGCCCGCGGCGCTGGACGAGGGCCTCGATGACCTCGCGGCCGGACGGGCTGAGGGACAGGAGCTGGGCCCGTCCGTCGACCGGGTCGCCGATCTTCTCCAGCAGGCCGTGCTGCACGAGGTGGGTCACCTGGCGGCTCACCGTCGAGACGTCGGAGTGGATGCTCTCGGCGACCGCCGACACGCGCCGCGCCTCGTCGGAGACGCAGAACAGCAGCGGGTAGTGCGACGGGTCCACGGCGGCGTGCTGCCGGGGCGCGTACTGCTTCATCGCGGCCATGATCTTCATGATCCGCACGAAGGTCCGGGAGATCGCCTGGGCGGTCTCGGGGTGGACGGGGTCCGGGGGTGTCGCGGTCATGGCGACCTCCTGCGGGACGGGTAGATAGTTGCGTGAACCACGCAACTATGACACAGGAAGTTGCATGCGGCAAACAACCTGCTGCTCCGCATCGTCGCACCCCGCACCGACACGGGTATGCCCCCGCCACTCACCCGCCCCGGCGAGGCCTGGGGCGTCGGTCAGTGCGTGATGACGAGGTTCTCGAGCACGTCCCGGGCGACGTCCTCGTCGCCGGTCACGGAGAACACGAGGTCATCCACGCTGCGCCGCCCGGCCGCCCGCCGGGTCAGCGCGTCGGTCGACATGGTGATCGAGGTCGTCTCCGTCGGGGCGCTCGCGGTGTCCTCCCCGTGGGACTCGCCGGTGAACAGTTCCTCGCCCCACATCTTGCGGTCGGCGTCGAGCACGACCCGGGCCCCCGCGCGCGCGACCACGGGGCCGCTCACGTCGAGGATCACCGCGTGCCCGACGGGCACCTTGGCGTCGTGCGCGACGATCCGGGGGAAGACGTCGATGACGGCTCGGACGAACATGGCCGCGGCCGCCGTGTCGAGGTCGCCGGGACGGGCGGATGCCGTGCGGATGTCCTGCTCGTGCACCCAGATGTCGATCGTGCGGAAGGTGAGCATCTTGGTCGCCGTGGTGCGGCCGAAGGGGCCGCGCACGGCGCTGTCCTCGGTCAGCTCGGGGTCGCGCAGGGTGGCCAGCCGGCTCTCGAGGATGTCCTCGAGCTCACCGACGATGTCGGCGCCCTCCCGGGAACGGCGCTCCTGCACGAACAGCTCGATGAACTCGCCCTGCTCGTTGCGCACGTGGGGCAGCTCGGACAGGTCGCCGAGGTCGAGACGGGGCGGCTTGGCCCCGTCGAGCCAGCCCTCGAGGCCGGCGATGTGGCTGAACTGGTCCTTCACGCTCCAGCCGGGGCACTCGGTCGGGCGGTCGAAGTCGCGGGCGGACAGGGTCTGGCCGAGGTCGATGACCGCGCGGGCGGTCTGCTCGTAGGCATCCACCAGACCAGCGAGGTCGGTCGGGGGCGCCGGGTGCTGAGGCATCCCCTCACTGTATCTACGCTGGAGCGGTGGCCACCTCCCGAGCACCGGGGGGCGCGGCGCCCCGCTCGTCGCCTCCTGCCCCCGTCCGCGCGCCCGTTCCCGCGCGCGGTCCGGCCCTCCTGACCCTGGCCGTCAGCCTCGCCGCGTGCGTGGTCGCGGTCGTCATCGGCGGGGCCGCGGTCCCTGTCGTCGAGGGGCTGAGCGACGTCGGGCCCGTCGTGCGCTGGGGTCTGCCTCTGCTGCGGGTGGTCCAGGACGGCAGCGCCGCGCTCACCATCGGCCTGCTCCTGGTCGGGGCCTGGCTGCTGCCCGGCCCGGGCCGCCCCGGTCTCATGCTCCGGGCCGCGCGGTATGCCGTGGCGTCCGGGGTGGTCTGGGTGGTCGCCACCGTGGTCGGTGTCGTCCTGGGGTTCGCCGACGCCGCCGGCACGCCGCTCACCGACCCCCAGCTGTGGTCCCAGCTGCTGACCTTCGTCTGGGCGCTCGAGACGCTACGGGTCGCCCTCATCAGCGCGGTGCTGGCCGCGGTCGCGACGACCGTGGCCGCGCTCTCGCTGAGCCGACGCGGGCTGGCCACCGCGGCCGTCCTCGCGGTGGGCGCCCTGCTCCCGCTCGCCCTGGCCGGCCACGCCGCCGGCACCAACGACCACGAGACCGCCGTCAACACGCTGGCCGTCCACGTCATCGCCGCGTCGGTGTGGGTGGGTGGCCTGCTGGCCCTGGTGATCCTGCGTCCGGCGCTCGGATCCGTGCTGCCCGCCGTCGTCGCTCGCTACTCCACGCTCGCCCTCTGGTGCTACGTCGCCGTCGCCGTCTCCGGCGTCGTCAGCGCGGTCCTGCGGCTGGGTGGCGCCGAGGCCCTCGGTCGGCTCGCCACGGCCTACGGCGCCCTCGTCCTCGTCAAGACCGCCTGCCTGCTCGCGCTCGGGGTCATGGGGTGGCAGCAGCGGCGGCTCGTCGTCGCCCGGCTCGCCGACGGCACCGGCCGCGCGTCGCGGCTGTTCGCCCGCTTCGCCGGCGTCGAGCTGCTCGTCATGGGGGTGGCCGTCGGGTTCGCGACCGCCCTGGCCCGCACCGCCCCCCCGAGCGGCACCGCCCCGCTGCCCACCCCGGCGGAGCAGCTGACCGGGTTCCCCGAGCCGGCCGCTCCCACGCTGGCGACGTGGGTCACGCTGTGGCGGTTCGACTGGCTGTGGGGTCTGGTCGGCATCCTCGCCGTGGGCCTCTATCTGTCCTGGGTCGTGCGCCTGCGGCGGCGGGGTGACCACTGGAGCCCCCTGCGCACGATCGGCTGGGTCGTCGGCTGGGTGGTGCTCGTGTGGGCCACCTGCGGGGCGCCGGGCGTCCTCGGCCGGGTCTCGTTCTCCTGGCACATGATCGAGCACATGACCATCGCGATGTATGCGCCGACGCTGCTGGTTCTCGCGGCACCGGTCAGCCTCGCCCTCCGGGCGCTGCCCGCCCGCACCGACGGTAGCCTCGGACCGCGCGAGCTGCTCCTCGGCGTCGTCCACTCGCGGCCGATGCGGGTGCTGGGGAACCCCGTCGTCGCGGCGGTGCTGTTCTTCAGCAGCCTCGTCGTCTTCTACTACTCACCGCTCTTCGAGCTGGCCCTCACGACGCATACCGGGCACGTGCTCATGGTCGCCCACTTCCTCGTCACCGGCTATCTCTTCGCGTGGGTGATGGTCGGCCGCGACCCCGGTCCGCCGAAGTGGGCGCCGTCCCTGCGCCTGCTCATCCTGCTGATCACCGTGTCGTTCCACGCCTTCTTCGGGGTGTCCCTCATGTCGGGGACGACCCTGCTGGCCCCGGGGTTCTTCGAGCAGATCGGGGTGTCGTGGATCCCCGACCCGCTCGCCGACCAGCAGCAGGGCGGGAGCATCGCGTGGGCCCTCGGTGAGGCACCCGTGCTCATCATCGCCATGTTCGTCGTGCGCGACTGGGTGCGCACCGACGCGATCGAGAGCCGGCGGCGCGACCGGCAGGCCGAGCGCGACGGTGGGGCCGAGCTCACCGCCTACAACGAGCGACTCCAGGCCCTGGCCCGCCGGGGCGAGCGCCAGGACTCCTAGGCTGGCGTCATGAAGGTGGCGCTGGTGCAGCTCGGCTACGACGACGACGAGTCGGTGGCCGACCGGGTCGACCGGGTGGCCGCGATCGTCCGCGCCCAGCGGGGCCACGACCTCGTCGTGCTGCCGGAGCTCTGGGCCCCGGGCGGGTTCGCCTACGAGACCTGGGAGTCGCGCGCCGACACGACGTCGGGTGCGGTGGCCGGCGCGATGTCGGCCGCGGCCCGCGACGCCGGGGTGACGTTGCACGCCGGGTCGATCGTCGAGACCACGACTGACGGCACCACGGGGCCGGAGGGCAAGGACCTCTGGAACACCTCGCTCGTCTTCGGGCCCGACGGCGCGCTGCAGGCCACCTACCGCAAGATCCACCGCTTCGGGTTCGGGATCGGGGAGCCGCGCCTCATGGAGGCCGGCGAGCACGTCGTCACGACGCCGCTGCCGGACGGGGCCGGCGGCACGGTGACGGCGGGTCTCTCCACCTGCTACGACCTGCGCTTCCCCGAGCTCTACCGCGCGCAGCTCGACGCCGGAGCCACCGTCCTCGTCATCCCGGCCGCCTGGCCCCGCACGCGGGTCGCCCACTGGACGTTGCTGGCCCACGCCCGCGCCATCGAGAACCAGTGCGTCGTCATCGCCGTCAACACCGCGGGCACCCACTCCGGTCACCAGATGGGCGGCCACTCCCAGGTCGTCATGCCCACGGGTGACGCCCTCGTCATGGCCGGCCTCGACGAGGAGGTGCTCAGCGTCGCCATCGACCTCAGCGAGGTGGACCGGTGGCGGGCGGCCTTCCCGGTGCTCGCCGACCGACGGCTGCCCGACCGGGCGCACTGAGGCGGCGGTATGCGGACCGACTTCCGCTCGGTGCGCGTCCGGGCGCCGGAGCTCGTGGGGCGGCGCTGGCTCAATACCGGCAGCCGCGACGTCACCCTGGCCGAGCTGCGCGGCCGGGTGGTGCTCCTCGACTTCTGGACCTTCTGCTGCGTCAACTGCCTGCACGTGCTCGACGAGCTGCGCCCCCTCGAGGAGGAGTTCCCCGAGGAGCTCGTCATCATCGGGGTGCACTCGCCCAAGTTCGAGCACGAGGGTGAGCCGGCCGCGGTCGAGGCCGCGGTCGAGCGGTACGCCGTCCACCACCCGGTGCTCGACGACCCGGATCTCGTGACGTGGCAGGCGTACACGGCCCGCGCCTGGCCGACGCTGGTCGTCGTCGACCCCGAGGGCTACGTCGTGGCGTCGATGTCGGGGGAGGGCCACGGCCCGGGACTGACCACCCTCGTGCGCGACCTGCTCGCCGAGCACGCGGCGAAGGGGACGCTGCGACAAGGTCGTTCGGCCTACGTGCCGCCACCGCCCCCGGCGTCGGCGCTCCGGTTCCCCGGCAAGGTCGCGGCCCTGCCTGACGGCTCGTTCCTGGTCTCCGACACCACGCACCACGAAGTCGTGCACCTCGAGCCCGACCTCACGACCGAGCGGCGCCGATGGGGTGGGCCGGGCGTCTTCGACGAGCCCCAGGGCCTGCTGCTGCTGCCTCCTGAGGAGGCGGTCCGGTTGGGCTACGACCTGCTCGTCGCCGACTCCGTCAACCACCAGGTGGCAGCGGTCTCGCTGTCCGACAACGTGATCCGTGTCGTGGCCGGTAGCGGTATGCCGCTGCGGCGCCGCGAGGGCGGTGGGCCCGCCCTGGAGCAGGACCTCTCCACCCCGTGGGACCTCGCCTGGTGGCGGGGTCAGGTCGTGGTAGCCATGGCGGGGGTCCACCAGCTGTGGTCCCTGCGGCTCGACCCCCACCCGGCGCTGAGCACCATGACCGTGCTGGCCGGCACGACCCAGGAGGGCCTGCGTGACGGGACCGGCGCCGACGCGTGGCTGGCCCAGCCGTCGGGGCTCGCGACGTCGGCGGACGGTGAGCGGGTCTGGGTGGCCGACGCCGAGACGTCCGCGCTGCGGAGTCTCGACGAGGGCGGCCTGTCGACCCGGGTCGGGACGGGGCTCTTCGACTTCGGTCACCGTGACGGGCCCGCCGGCCAGGCGCTGATGCAACACCCCCTCGGGGTTGCTGAGCTGCCCGACGGCACCGTGGCCGTCTGCGACACCTATAACGGTGCGGTCCGCCGCTACGACCCTCTGCGCGACGAGGTGACCACCCTCGCCACCGGGCTCGCGGAGCCGAGCGACGCCGTCGTCGAGGCGGACGGGACCGGCGGCTTCCGGCTCGTCGTCGTCGAGTCGGCCGCTCACCGGCTGGTGCGGCTCACCATCCCGGCCGACGCCCAGCGGGTGCAGGGGGAGGCCCGCCGCACCCACCGGCCCCCGACCGAGCTGGGCACCGGCCCCGTCGAGCTCGTCGTCGCGTTCGAGCCGCCGGCCGGTCAGAAGCTGGACGACCGCTGGGGTGACCCGACCCGCCTCGTCGTCTCGGCCAGCCCGACCGAGCTGCTCGTCGACGGCGGGGGAGCCGGGGAGGGCTTGCGGCGCACGCTGACCCTCGCCCCCGGCATACCCGAGGGCACCCTGCACGTGTCGGTGCAGGCGGCGGCGTGCGACACCGAGGGCGAGAACCCGGCGTGCCACCTGTTCCAGCAGGACTGGGGCATCCCGCTCACCCTCGCGGCCGGCGGCCCGTCGCGACTGGCGCTCGACCTGCGAGGAACCTGAGCGCGTCCCGGTGTTTGCCCGGGCGTGAGGGCGGTCGCGCGACTAAGGTGAGCGCGTCATCGTCAGGGACATGGAGGTGCGTCATGGGTATCGGACTCGGAGTCTTCCTCATCGTCATCGGAGGGATCCTGAGCTTCACGCGTCTCGACGACACGCTGCTCAAGACCAACCTCGACGCGGTGGGCTACATCCTCATGGTCGGCGGGCTGCTGGCGCTGATCTTCGGCACCATCCAGAACCGTCAGCGCACCAACACCTCGCACACCTCGGTCGTCGAGCGCCGGAACATCGAGGAGGGCAACGTCCAGCACGACGTGCACGAGGTGCGCGACGTCCGGGACGACCGCCGCGACGTCTGACCGGGGGGCGTCCGCCTAGAAGGCGGACTCGGGCACGTCCATGATCGAGCCGTCCGTGCTCTCGGCGATGACCCGCTCGGCCGAGAGGGTCGGCAGCACGGTGCGCGCGAAGAACCGGGCCGCGGCGACCTTGCCGGTGTAGAAGTCGCGGTCCTTGGCCGACAGGTCGGTGCGCGAGGACAGCGCGTGCTGGGCGACGTCGGCCTGGCGCAGGAGCAGCCAGCCCACGACGAGGTCGCCCGCGCCGAGAAGCAGCCGCGAGGTGTTGAGGCCCACGTTGTAGACGTGGCGGACGTCTCCGCCCATCCGGGGGTCGGCCTTGAACGCCTCGCCGCCGACGTAGCCGAGGATCGCCTGCACGTCGTCGAGGGCGTGCGCGAGCAGCTCGCGCTCTCGGTCGAGAGCACCCTCTCCGGCCCCGAGGTCCTTGGCGAACTCCTGGATCTGCATGGCCAGGTGCCCGATCGCGACGCCCTGGTCCTTGACGATCTTGCGGAAGAAGAAGTCGAGGCCCTGGATCGCCGTCGTGCCCTCGTAGAGCGTGTCGATCTTGGCGTCCCGCACGTACTGCTCGAGGGGGTAGTCCTGCAGGAAGCCGGACCCTCCGAACGTCTGCAGCGACTCCGTGCCGAGCAGCACCCACGCCCGCTCGGAGCCCAGCGCCTTCACCATCGGCAGCAGGAGGTCGTTGACCCGGCTGGCCAGCTGGGCCGGCGAGTCGGCGTCGAGCTCCTCGCGACCCGTGGCGAGCTGGGCGGCGTCGACGACGTCCTGCTGGGTGGCGGTGAAGAGCACGAGGGCGCGCAGGCCCTCGGCGTACGCCTTCTGCAGCATGAGTGAACGCCGGACGTCAGGGTGGTGCGTGATCGTGACGCGCGGCGCGCCCTTGTCGGCCTGCTGCGTGAGGTCGGCACCCTGGACGCGCTGCTTGGCGTAGTCGAGGGCGTTGAGGTACCCGCTCGACAGGGTGGCGATGGCCTTGGTGCCGACCATCATCCGCGCGTGCTCGATGACCCGGAACATCTGCGCGATGCCGTCGTGCACGTCGCCGAGCAGCGTCCCGACCGCGGGGGTGCCGTCGCCGAAGGTCACCTCGCAGGTGGTGGAGACCTTGAGGCCCATCTTGTGCTCGACGTTGGTGACGACCGCGCCGTTGCGCTCGCCGAGCTGGCCGGTCTCGAGGTCGACCTGGTACTTCGGCACGATGAAGAGCGACAGCCCCTTGGTGCCGGGGCCGGCGCCCTCGGGGCGGGCCAGCACGAAGTGGACGATGTTGGCGGAGAGGTCGTGCTCGGCCGAGGAGATGAACCGCTTGACCCCGGTGATGTTCCAGGTGCCGTCGGGGTTCGGCGTGGCCTTCGTGCGACCGGCGCCCACGTCGGACCCGGCGTCCGGCTCGGTGAGGACCATGGTCGCGCCCCACGCGTGGTCGACCATGAGCCGGGCCAGCTTCTTCTGCTCGTCGTTGCCGAGGATGAACAGCAGCTTGGCGAAGGCGAAGCTCGACGCATACATGCCGACGGCCGGGTTCGCCCCGAGGACCAGCTCGTTGAGCGCCCACTTGAGCGACGGGGGGATGACGGTGCCGCCGAGCTCGGCCGGCACGTCGGCACCCCAGAAGCCGGACTCGACGTAGGCCCGGTAGGAGGCCTTGAACGCCTCGGGGAGGCGCACCTCGTGCGTGGCCGGGTCGTAGACCGGCGGGGTGCGGTCGGACTCGAGCAGGCTGTCGGCGAGCTCGTGCTCGGCCAGCCGGGCCACCTCGCGCACCATCTCGCGGGCCGTGGCGGTGTCGACCGCCTCGTAGGGCCCGTGGCCGAGGACGTCGCCGCGGCCGAGGACCTCGAAGAGGGTGAACTCCAGGTCGCGGACGTTGCTGCGGTAGTGGCTCATCGCGGGTCCTTCGGTGTGCGGGCGGTGCCGGGGTCATGGCCCGGGGGTGGCTGGTGGTTACCCGCCGGTAACCCCCATCATGCTACTCGCGGGTAACTCGGTGCAAGGGGGCGTTACGCTACGTCAGCGGATCGTCAGGAGACGTCCAGACTCGATCGGGAGGATGACGGCCATGCGCGCCCACCCCGGTCGCACCGTGCTCATCGCCGTGGCCACGGTGCTCGTCCTCGTCCTCGGGTATGCGGGGTACCAGTACCTCAACCTCACCCGCGGCATCACGACCTCCGACGCGCTGGGGCCCAGCACCGCCTCCCCGTCCTCCTCGGAGGGCGCTCCCCGCCCCGACACGAACATCCTCATCATGGGGCTGGACAGCCGGGTCGACGAGAACGGCGAGCCGCTGCCGCAGGACATCTACGACGCGCTCCACGCGGGCGAGGCCACCGACGGCGGGCTCAACGCCAACGTGCTCATGCTCCTGCACGTCCCGGGTGACGGTAGTAAGGCCAGCGTCATCTCCATCGCGCGCGACGACTACGTCGACTTCCCCGGCTGCCCCGACAAGCAGTGCAAGGGCAAGATCAAGCAGGCCTACGGGCTCGGGTATGCCGCGGCCGAGGGCCCCCTCGTCGGCAACACCTCGCTGAGCAAGCAGCAGCGCGAGCAGAAGGCGCGTGACGCCGGTCGGTCCGCGCAGGTCAAGACCGTGCAGCAGTTCCTCGGGGTCACCATCGACCACTTCGTCGAGGTCACGATGGTCGCGTTCTACCAGCTGGCCCAGGTGGTGCAGCCGATCACCGTCTGCGTCAAGGAGCCCACCAAGGACTCCTACTCCGGCGCTGACTTCGTCGCGGGGGAGCAGCAGATCAACGCCTCGCAGGCGGTGGCCTTCGTCCGGCAGCGTCGAGACCTCTACGACCGCTACGACTTCACCGACCTCGACCGCGAGCGCCGCCAGCAGGCCTTCATCTCCTCCCTGGCCACCCAGCTGAAGCAGGCCGGCACCCTCGCCAACCCGGTCAAGCTGGCCCAGATCATCGACGTGACCAAGCAGAACACCGCCATCGACTCGGGGCTGAACCTCCTCGACTTCGCGCAGGACGCCCAGCGCATCGCCGGCGGCAACATCACCTACTACACGCTGCCCGTGAAGTCGTTCGGCAAGGACTCCTTCGGCGAGGACATCAACGTCGTCGACGTCGCCGAGATCCAGGCGACGGTCAAGCAGCTGCTGGCGCCCCAGGGGGCGTCCGCGACCACGACGACCGGCTCCACGCCGGCCCCGACGACGACCACGCCGGCGAAGACGACCACGAGTGGCACGTCGTCGACGACGTCGAAGCCGACCTCGACGCCGAGCGTCCCGACGACCGTCCCCGGCACTGCGACGCCCGCTCCGACCGACCTCACCGCGATCGGCGGTGGCGGCATCCCCTGCGTGAAGTAGGGACCGGGGGCGACCCCGACAGACGGGACGCCTGCGACGTGTGGAGCGGGCGACGAGAATCGAACTCGCGTGTCCAGCTTGGGAAGCTGGCGCTCTACCATTGAGCTACGCCCGCGTGCGGTGCCGTCCCCGGCAGCGCGACGAGCAGCATACCCAATGACGGTGGGGTGTCCGACCGCCTCCCGGCCGTCCCGATGCGCAAGCCTCCTCGCTGAGCGACGGACCTGCGGTCAGGCCGTGACCCACGACTGGGCCGGGGTGCCGTTGCAGGTGTAGATCTGCACGCGGGTGCCGCTCCCGGTGCCGCCCTGGACGGCGTCGAGGCAGAGCCCGTTCGTCGTGCGGACCGTGCCGTCGCTCTGCTTCGACCATTGCTGGGCGGCCGAGCCGTTGCACTGCCAGAGCTGCACCCTGGTGCCCGACACCAACGCCCCACCGGGCACATCGAGACAGGTGTTGGCGTAGGCCCGCAGGGCACCGGACGACGCCACCCACTGTTGGGCGGGGGTGCCGTTGCAGTCGTAGAGCTGGATCATCGCGCCCAGGTTGGTGGCCCCACCCGAGACGTCGAGGCACCGGGAGGCGTTGGTGTTCTTGACGGCGGTCCCGCCGTTGCCGGTGCCCGGCCCCACCCACTGCTGGGCGAGCGTGCCGTTGCAGGTGTAGATGCGGGCGCGAGTGCCGTTGGTCGTCGCACCGAGGGCGGCTTCGAGGCAGAGGCCGTTGGTCGTGCGGATCGTCCCGTTCTGGGCGACCGTCCACTGCTGGGCGGCGGTGCCGTTGCAGGGATAGAGCTGCAGCGCAGTGCCTGAGACCAGCGCTCCGCTCGGGACGTCGAGACACGAACCGGCGTAGACGCGGAGGGCGCCGGAGCCGGCGATCCACTGCTGGGCCGCCGTGCCGTTGCAGTCGTAGATCTGGATGGGCGTGCCCGCGGCGCCGGACCCGGAGGTCACGTCGAGGCACCGCGAGGCCCTGACGTTCTCGATCGCGGTGCCGCCGTTGGCCTGAGGGGGCGGGGGAGCCGGGGGAGCCGTCGAGCCAGAGAGGTCCTTGAAGTGGATGTACTGGAACTGCGACACCGAGACCGCCCGCTCGTGGTAGGCCCCGTCGTTGTTGATGTTGTACTCCTCGATCGTGACGGTGGTGCCCGACACCGCCTCGACCCAGGCCACGTGGCCGTTGGGGTCCCACGCGACCGAGCCGACAGCCGGCGTCGAGTTCACGAGGTAGCCCCGCGCCTTGGCGTCGGTGCCCCAGCCCGACGCGTTGTCGTGGAACGGCATCTCGAACCCGTTCCGGGAGTGCAGGCGCCAGGCGACGAACGAGGTGCACTCGCGGTTGTACTCGCCCCAGGTGTCGACCAGGCTGTCCTTGGCGGCGTCGCGCCACTGGCTGGGGTAGTCGTCGACCCCGGCCCAGGCGTGGCTGAGGCCGATGGTCAGGGACGCCAGGGCGAGCGCGACGACGATCGCGGCACGCAACAACGGGGACCGTCGATCTCTGGACACGAATCTCCTCGGCCTCGCTCGGGTGCGTCGGTCATGTATAGGCAGCCGGACCGGGCCTGTCAACGGACCCGGGGAGGTGGTGACGACGTCCCGGTGGACCCGACGGCCGCACCACCGCACCCGCTAGCCTCTCCCCGTGCTGCTCTCCGACCGCGACATCCGGGCCGAGATCGAGGCCGGCCGCGTGGTCCTCGACCCCTGGGACCCGTCGATGCTGCAGCCGTCGAGCGTCGACGTGCGGATGGACAAGTACTTCCGGCTGTTCGACAACCACAAGTATCCCTACATCGACCCGGCCGAGGACCAGCCCGACCTGACGCGGCTGGTGGAGGTCGGGGCGGGGGAGCCGTTCATCCTGCATCCCGGTGAGTTCGTGCTGGGCTCGATCCTCGAGACGATCACCCTGCCCGACGACGTCGCCGCCCGCGTCGAGGGCAAGAGCAGCCTCGGGCGGCTCGGCCTGCTCACCCACGCGACCGCCGGCTTCGTCGACCCGGGCTTCTCGGGTCACGTGACCCTCGAGCTCTCCAACGTCGCGACCCTGCCGATCAAGCTGTGGCCGGGGATGAAGGTGGGCCAGCTCTGCTTCTTCCGGCTGTCGAGCGCCGTCGACCGGCCCTACGGCAGCGACGCCTACGGCTCCCACTACCAGGGGCAGCGGGGACCGACCGCGAGCCGGTCGTTCAGGAACTTCCACCGCACCGAGGTCTGACCCTCCTGGCCCATGCGGTCCACAGCGCGGCCTCAGGATGCGCCACGTACGCTCACGGGGTGGGACCTGAGCTGAGGTGGACGACCCGTCCGGACGCGCCGAGCGCCGTCGTCCTCGTGCTGCACGGCGGCACCGGCCGCAGCCACCTGCCGACCTCGTGGCTCAACCTCGCCGTGGTCCGGATGCTCCCCATCGCCTGGGCCGTGGCCCGCGCCGGCCGCGGGTCGTTCGCGGTCGCCCGGCTGAAGTTCACGGTGCGCGGGTGGAACGGCAGCGAGCAGAGCCCGGTCGCCGACACCCGCTGGGCGCTCGACGAGCTGTCCGCGAGCCACCCCGGCGTCCCGATCGCCATCGTCGGACACTCGATGGGCGGGCGGGCGGCGCTCGCCGTTGCCGGTGACCCGCGCGTGGTCGACGTCGTCGGGCTCGCCCCGTGGGTGGAGGGTGGCGAGGGGGGCCAGGCCCACGACGCCCAGAAGACCCTCGTCATCCACGCCCTGACCGACCGGATGACCTCCCCGGCCGCGAGCCGCCGGGTCGTCGAGGCGCTGCAGGCCCGGGGCCTCGTCGCCTCCTTCGTCGGCCTGCGCTCAGGCGACCACGCCATGCTGCGGCGGGCCACGACCTGGGACGGGCTCGTCGGGGGCTACCTGCGCGCCAGCCTCCGGGAGAGTCGCGAGGGGGAGCCGGACCGCCGGACGACCGACTCCGGGACCGAGGTGGCCGCGCTCGGGGCGGCCGCGTCGACCCGCAGCATCGTCACCGTCATCTGACGGCCGCCGTCCCCCGCCGGGCTCCACGGCCGCTCGGGCCGTGACGGTCGTCATGCTCTCGTGACCGGACCGAGGCCGATCGCGGGAGGCCGATGTCACTGGTCTCGCTTAGGGTCGACGTCATGATTCGCTTCGACGACGTCTCGAAGCAGTATCCCGGCGGGACGACGGCGGTGGACCACCTCGACCTCGAGGCGCCCACCGGCCAGATCACGGTGCTCGTCGGGCCGTCCGGGTGCGGCAAGACGACGACCCTCCGCATGGTCAACCGGATGATCGAGCCCACGTCCGGGCGGATCTGGCTCGACGACCAGGACACCGGCGCCATGGACGCGGCCGAGATGCGCCGCGGGATCGGTTACGTCATCCAGCACGCCGGGCTCTTCCCCCACCGCACCGTGCTCGACAACGTCGGCACCGTGCCCGGGCTGCTCGGGTGGGACAAGAAGACGATCCGCGACCGGTCGATGGAGCTGCTCGAGCGGGTGGGGCTCGACACCGCCTTCGCGGGCCGCTACCCCAGCCAGCTCTCCGGGGGCCAGCAGCAGCGGGTGGGGGTCGCCCGGGCCCTTGCGGCCGACCCGCCCGTCATGCTCATGGACGAGCCGTTCTCCGCCGTCGACCCGATCGTGCGCGACCAGCTGCAGGACGAGTTCCTGCGCCTGCAGTCCGAGCTGGGCAAGACCATCCTCTTCGTCACGCACGACATCGACGAGGCGATCAAGCTGGGCGACCAGGTGGCCGTCCTGCGGGTCGGCGGCAAGCTCGCGCAGGTGGCCGACCCGGCATACCTGCTCGCCCACCCGGTCGACGACTTCGTCGCGGGGTTCGTCGGCCGGGACCGCGGCTACCGGGCCCTCGGCTTCAGCGACACCCCCGAGCTGCCGCTGGCCCCGGAGCCCACCGTCGGGCTGGGCGCCACCCCCGCAGGAGGCCACGGCGGCGGCGCGGGACGGGTGGCTGCTCGTCGTCGACGACGACCGCAAACCGCTCGGCTGGGTCGAGCCGCCCCGCCTGCGAGGGCCCGTCGACCGCGAGATGCTCCATCGCGGCGGCACCGTCGCCCGGGCCCACGGACCCCTGCGCGCGGTGCTCGACGCCGCTCTGTCCTCCCCCTCCCGGCGCGGTGTGCTCGTCGACGATGACGGTGTCCTCGCGGGCACGGTGCGCGGCCCACGAGGTGCTGAACGTCATCGAGGAGGTCGAGCGCCCCGACGACGCCGAGGACGACCGCTACCAACGTCAGGGCACGTCGTGAGCTGGGTTCTCGACCACCTCGGGGACATCGCCCGGTATGCGTGGCTGCACACGCTGCTCGCCGGCGTCCCGCTCGTCGTCGGGCTGGTCATCGCGCTCCCGCTGGGGTGGCTGGCCCGTCGCTACCACCGGCTCTACGGCGTCATCATCGCCGGGAGCGGGCTGCTCTACACGATCCCCAGCCTGGCGCTGTTCATCCTCATGCCGCTCGTCCTCGGCACCCGGATCCTCGACACGCTCAACGTCTACGTCGCGATGACCCTCTACACCCTGGCGCTGCTCGTCCGCACGGTCGCCGACGGTCTCGGGGCGGTGCCCGATGCGACCCGCCAGGCGGCGACGGCCATGGGGTTCACGGGTCTCAAGCGGCTGCTCGAGGTCGACCTGCCGCTCGCGGTGCCCGTCATCGCGTCCGGCCTGCGCGTGGCGGCCGTGAGCAACGTCAGCATCGTCAGCGTCGCCTCGCTCGTGGGCTTCCCCCAGCTGGGGTACTACCTGACCGACGGCTACCAGCGCACGTTCCCGACCGAGATCATCGTCGGCATCGTCAGCTGCGTCATCCTCGCCCTCGTCTTCGACACGGTGATCCGTGCGGGCGCCTGGGCGGCCACCCCGTGGCAGCGGGTCGCGGGGTGATGCGGCGATGCTGACCAACATCGGGGCGTGGCTCACCGACCCCGCCCACTGGACGGGGCCGAACGGCATACCGCAGCGCATCCTCGAGCATCTGCTCTACGCCGGCGTCAGCCTGCTCATCGCCGCGGCCATCGCCATCCCGCTCGGCATCTTCGTGGGTCACACCGGGCGGGCGAAGTGGGCGGTGTCGCTCGCCAACTCGCTGCGCGCGGTGCCCAGCCTCGGCCTGCTCTTCGCGGTCGCGCTCTGGCTCGGGCCCAAGATCGCCAACAACCTCGCCTACGTCATCCCCAGCGTCATCGTCCTCGTCCTGCTCGCCGTGCCGCCCATGCTGTCGGGCACGTACTCGGGCATCCAGGAGGTCGACCCGGCGGCTCGTGACGCGGCCAAGGGGATGGGGATGCGCGGGGGCGAGGTGCTGCGCCGGGTCGAGCTGCCGTGTGCGCTCCCGCTGCTCCTCTCGGGGGTGCGCAGCGCAACGTTGCAGGTCATCGCCACAGCGACGATCGCGGCGTCGATCAGCCTCGGTGGCCTCGGCCGGTTCCTCATCGACGGCCTGTCGGTGAGCGACTACGCCCAGATGGCCGGTGGCGCCGTGCTCGTCGCCCTCCTCGCGTTGCTCGTGGACGGGATCCTCTCGCTCGTGCAGCGCACCGTCGTCTCCCCCGGACTGACCGGACGGTTCGGGAAGCAACGAGACAACCGCCCGGTTGTCTCCACTACGGCCCGAGGCGACGCCTCGGATCCCGCCTCTCCCACCGACCGTGCCGACGACCAGAGAGAAGCACTGGTATGAACCGCTCCATCCTCCTCACCGCAGCCACCGCCGTGGCCGCCCTGTCCCTGGCGGCCTGCGGGGCCTCCTCCGACCCCACCGCTCCCGCCGCCGGGGGTGGTGCAGCCGGCGGGTCCACCGCCAGCGGGGGAAGCGGTGGCGCGATCGTCGTCGGCTCGGCCGACTTCTCGGAGTCGCAGGTGCTCGGCGAGGTCTACGCCGGCGCCCTCAAGGCCAAGGGCATCAACGTCTCGACCAAGCCCAACATCGGCAGCCGCGACGTCTACATCAAGGCGCTCCAGGACGGCTCGATCGACATCGTGCCCGAGTACACCGGCTCGCTGCTGACCTTCCTCAAGGGCACCGCGCCCAGCCAGGACTCCGGCGCGGTCTACTCGACGCTCAAGACCACCCTGCCGGCCACGCTCGTCGTGCTCGACAAGTCGGCCGCCGAGGACAAGAACTCCATGGTGGTCACCAAGGACACGGCCTCGAAGTACTCGCTGAAGTCGATCGCCGACCTCGCCGCCCACCAGGGCGACATCACCGTGGCCGCCCCGCCGGAGTTCCAGACCCGGCAGCAGGGCCTCGTGGGTCTGAAGGACCAGTACGCCTTCACGCCGAAGGGCTTCCTGCCGCTCAAGGGGGCGGCGATCGTCAACGCGCTGACCAACGGCCAGGCCCAGGCGGCCAACATCTTCAGCACCGACCCGTCGATCTCCAGCAACGGGTTCGTCACGCTGGAGGACCCCAAGCTGCTGTTCGGCTCCGACAACGTCGTGCCGCTCGTGCGCAAGGACAAGGTCAACGACACGATCACCTCGGCGCTCAACGCGGTGTCGGCCAAGATCGACACCGCCACGCTGACCGACCTGGTCAAGCAGGTCGACGTCGACAAGAAGGACGCCTCGGCCGTGGCGAAGGACTTCCTCACCAAGAACGGTCTCGGCTGACGTCAGCGCGTCAGCCGCTGACCCGCTGACCGCGACGTCGGGCAGCCCGGTGGGCGACTGGGTCCTGCACGTCGACCTCGACCAGTTCGTGGCCGCGGTCGAGGTGCTGCGGGACCCGTCGCTCGCCGGGCTCCCGGTCGTCGTGGGCGGTCGGGGCGACCCCAGCGAGCGTGGCGTCGTCTCGACCGCCTCCTACGAGGCCCGGGCCTTCGGCGTCGGGTCCGGTATGCCGTTGCGCGTCGCGGTGCGCAAGGCGCCGGACGCGGTGTTCCTCCCGGTCGACGCCGCGCTCTACACCGAGGCGTCGGCGGGTGTCATGACTGTCCTGCGCTCGTTCGGGGCCACCGACGCGGCTGTCGTCGAGGTGCTCGGGTGGGACGAGGCCTTCGTCGGGGTGACGACGGACGACCCCACGGGGCTGGCCCGCCGCATCCAGGCGGCGGTGTTGGCCCAGACGCGGCTGCACTGCTCGGTGGGCATCGGCCAGAGCAAGGTCATGGCCAAGACGGCGACCGGGTTCGGCAAGCCGCAGGGCGTCTTCACCATCACCGCCGACACGTGGTTCGAGATCATGGGTGCCCGGCCGACCGAGGCCCTGTGGGGCGTGGGGCGAAAGACGGCCGTCAAGCTGGCCGCGCTCGGGCTGCACACCGTTTCGGAGCTGGCCGTCTCGCCCGTCGAGCCACTGGTTGCACGGCTCGGGCCCACGATGGGTCCGTGGTACCGCCGGATCGCGCGGGGCGGAGACCTGTCCCCAGTGTCCGCGACACCGTGGGTGGCCCGCGGGCACGGCCGTGAGACGACGTTCCAGGAGAACGTCAGCGACTGGTCGGTCGTCGCCGACCACGTCGGGCTGCTGACCGGTCGGGTGCGCGAGGACATCCTGGCCGACGGTCGTCCGGCCGTGCGGGTGGGCCTGAAGGTCCGCTACGTGCCGTTCGAGTCGCATACGGCCTCCCGACCGCTGTCCGAACCCACGGTCGACCCCGACGTCATCGCTTTCGCGGCGGTGTCCCTCCTCGACCGGTTCGACCACTCCCGGGCAGTGCGGCTCGTCGGCGTCCGCCTCGAGATGGCCCCACCATTGGCCTCCGCCCCCTCCGCAGTCGTGCTCTGAACCGCGCCGAATTCCGTACCCCCGCCGCACGAACCACGCGACCGTCAGGCTCATCCGTGTCGGTAGGAGGCGCTGGAGTCCGCTCACTTCTCTACGCGCACCGTAGAGCCTGAGAGGAAATGGACGTCGATGTTTGCTGTCTTCCGACGAGTGATGCTCGTCCTCGTCGTCGTGCTGGGCCTGGTTGCAGGGGTGGAGGTGTCGGCGGCTTCGGCCACGACGCAGTCGCTCACTGTGACCGTCGTGGACCCACGCACGGGCCAGCCGGTGTCGGCCTACCGCACCTGTGTCTTCGCCGAACCCGACTCGGGAGCAACGCCGATCCGCGGATGCACGAACTCGGCCGGGACCATCGTGTTCCAGCTGGACGACACCCTGCAGTACCGGCTCGTCGCGAGAACGGTTCCGTCGAACTCGGACTACCTCTTCGGGTACTACTACGGAGGGACCCAGGACCCGGCGACGGCCACGCTGGTCCGACCGCCAAACACGGTGACCTTCCCGTTGGCGCTGGGTGCCCGGGCGGTGGGGACGCTGACCTTCCCCAACGGGCAGCCTGCCTCGAACTATCACGTGACCGTGCGGTCTCCCGAGACCACCCTCTACACCGCGACGGCGACGACGGGTCTGGACGGGACCTGGTCGACCAGCTCGGTCCTCCCGCCCGGGCGCTACATCGTGGAGTTCTCCGGCCTCGTGGGCACGAGCTGGGCCTACGGCAAGACGTCCCCTGACACGGCCACCATCCTCGACTTCGTCGGGGGCATCAACACGGTGAACGACCAGCTGGTCCCGCCGGCCGGCGGTTTCCCGGTCCCGGTGCTGACCGTCCCCACGTCTCCGGTGCTGGTCCAGGCGACCAGCTCGACGGGAGCGTCCGTCGACTACTCCGGGTTGGTGTCGGCGGCCACGGCAGGCGGGGGTGCGGCCACGATCTTCTGCGACCTCCCGGCGAACGCCTTCTTCTTCTACGGTGACACCGTGGTCACCTGCACGGCCACAGACCCGTCCACGGGCGTCAGCACCTCGGGGCAGTTCGCGATCCGCGTCGCCGACACGCAGGCTCCGGACCTCACCGTGCCGGCGCCGGTAACCGCCGTCGCCTCTGGCCCGGACGGAGCGGTCGTCTCGGTCGCGGCCCCGACGGCCTACGACACCATCGACGGCGCGGTGACCCCGACGTGCGACCACGCGTACACGGCGTTCTTCCCCCTGGGCACGACGACGGTGTCGTGCCGCGCGTCCGACTCGCGCGGCAACACCAGCTACGGCAGCTTCACCGTCACCGTGGTGCCCAGCCAGGCCGACCTCCAGGTCACCGTCACCGCGCCGGCGACGCTGGACAAGCGCAGCACGGGAGTCTGGCGCGTGACCGTCCTCAACCAGGGCCCCGCCCCGGCGACCGCCCTCCGCGTGGCGATGTCGGTCCAGGGCCTGACCCTGGTCTCCACGTCGCCCACGACGAAGGTCGGCAAGGTCCAGGTGGGTGTCACGACGATCACCGGTCCGGCCTGGTCCATCCCCAGCCTGGGGGCAGGTGCCAGCCAGACGTTCGAGGTCACGGCGGGTCCCACCGCATCGCGCGCCGACACGTGGTCCGTCACGGCGGGCGCGGTCTCGGCCATGACCGACCCGGTGATGACGAACAACCTGGCCACCGGCACCACGACCGTCGTCAAGTAGCCCGGCTCCGGAGGTCTCGAGGCGTCGTGTCGAGGCGTCGTGTCGCGGGTCGTGTCGCGGGTCGTATCGCGTCGGGTGTCGTCAGGACATCACCAGCCGCGACCTGACCTGCGACCTGAAGCGACGTGACGGTGCGGTGAGGCGGCCCGCCAGGCCCACGGGGTTCGCGCCCGGTCGGCAACGGCGTCGACACCTCAGTCGGATACCCGCTCGAATACCCGTTGTGGTCGTCAGGGCGACCACTTCGGGTATCCGACCGGGTATCCGAGGCCCCGTCGGCTCCTCCCGTTGTCTGACCTCAAGCGCTGGGCGTCTCCAGGCGCACCGCGGCGAGCAGCATCTGGGCGATGTCGACGACCTCGACCTCCTCGCGCGCACCGCCCTCGGACTGCGCGGCGGTCAGACCGTCGCTGAGCATGACCTTGCAGAACGGGCAGCCGATGGCGATCCGGTCGGCGCCGGTGGCCAGGGCCTCGGTCGTGCGGTTGACGTTGATCCGGGTGCCGAGCTTCTCCTCCATCCACATACGAGCCCCGCCGGCCCCGCAGCAGAAGGACTTCTCGCCGTGTCGGGGCATCTCCGTGAGCTCGACCCCTGGCAGCGCCCCGAGCAGCTCGCGCGGCGGGGCGTAGACGCCGTTGTGTCGCCCGAGGTAGCACGGGTCGTGGTAGGTCACGGACCCGGCGGTCGACGCCGCCCCGGCCGATGAGGCGTCACCGGGCCGGGCCACCGGCACGAGGCGCTTCTCGCGCACCAGCCGGTTGAGCAGCTGGGTGTGGTGGACCACCTCGTACCGCCCGCCCACCTGCGGGTACTCGTTCTTCAGCGTGTTGAAGCAGTGCGCGCAGGTGACGACGATCTTCGTCGCCCCGGCCTCGTTGAGGGTCTCGACGTTCTGCTGGGCGAGCATCTGGAAGAGGAACTCGTTGCCCGCCCGCCGGGCCGGGTCACCGGTGCACGACTCGCCGTCGCCGAGGACGGCGAACGTGACGCCTGCGGTGTCGAGCAGCTCGGCGACCGCGCGGGTGGTGCGCTTGGCCCGGTCCTCCAGCGCGCCCGCGCAGCCGACCCAGAAGAGGTAGTCGACCTCGCTGAGCGACTCGACGTCGGTGCCCACCACGGGCACGTCGAAGGGCAGGTCCTTGGCCCAGTCCAGCCGCATCCGCGGCGCGAGGCCCCACGGGTTGGCGTTCTTCTCGAGGTTCTTGAACAGACCGTTCAGCTCGCTGGGGAACGCCGACTCGATGAGTACCTGGTAGCGGCGCATGTCGACGATCTCGTCGACGTGCTCGATGTCCACGGGGCACTGCTCGACGCACGCGCCGCAGGTCGTGCACGACCAGAGCACGTCCGCGTCGATGACGGCGTCGGGGCCGTGAGGGTTGTATGCGCCGAGCGGCGCGTCCGCGGCATACCCGGTCGCGCCCACGAGTGCGGGCACCGCGGCGGCCGTGCGCGCGGACTCGGGCAGCTCACCGTCGGAGCCGGCCCGCTGCTCCTCGCTGGCCAGCAGCCACGGGGCCTTGGCGTGCGCGTGGTCGCGCAGCGTCATGACGAGCATCTTGGGCGACAGGGGCTTGTCGGTGTTCCACGCGGGGCACTGGCTCTGGCAGCGGCCGCACTCGGTGCACGTCGTGAAGTCGAGCAGGCCCTTCCAGGTGAAGTCCTCGACCTTGCCGACGCCGAGCGCGGCGTCCTCGTCGAGCTCCTCGATCTGCTCGAAGTCGACCGGCTTCCCCCCGACCGCGATCGGCTGCAGCGCGCCCAGGGAGGTGCGCCCCTCCGGATGGCGCTTGAACCAGATGTTGAAGAAGGCGAGGAACCGGTGCCAGGCCACGCCCATCGTCGGCACCATCGCGATGGTGATCATCCACGCGAACGAGATGAGGATCTTGACCGCCGCGACGACGACGATGAGGGTCTTGACCGTGTCGGTGGGGACGCCGACGAAGAGGTTGCCGATCCAGCCGGTCAGGGGGAAGTGCAGGGCCGTGTCCTGGCCGGTGCCGAGCTGGCGGGCCAGCGTCCACTCCAGGGCCCGCAGGAGGCCGATGCACAGGGTCACCCCGAGGATGGTCAGCTCGACGTAGTAGGCCTGCCAGAACGTGGACCCGTAGAACCGCGACCGGCGGCCACCCTCCCCGTCGGCGCTGCGCGGGTGGTTCTTCTGACGGATCCCCATGAGCAGGAGGATCCCGATGAAGCCACCGACGGCGAAGACGTCAGTGAGCCACTCGTACGGCCACCAGCGGCCGACCAGAGGGAGGGCGAACTCCGGGTCGACCAGCTGTCCGAAGGCGTTGACCAGGGTCAGGAACAGCACCCCGAACGAGACCATCGTGAACCAGTGCGCGACGGCCACGACGGGAAGCCGTGACATCCGGGTATGCCCGAGGAACTCCCGCACCAGCGTCACCGTGCGCGCGCCCGGACGGTCGGTCCGGTCGGTGGGCTGGCCCAGGCGGAACGTTGCGACGAACCGGTTCACCGTCTGGACGAACAGGGCGACGGCGGTCAGCGTCACCGCGACGCAGACCACCAGCGCGACGATCTGCAGGACGCTCATGGCTCGCGAGCATACTGGCGAGTAAGCGAGCGCTCACCGCGTCGTGACGCGGCTCGCACGGTCCGACCCGGGGCAGCGGCCCCGCTTCGCCGGACAGACGGCCGCTTCGCTGGAGAACCGTTCTCCGGCGAAGCGCCCCTTGATCGGGTGACCCGACAAGGGGGAGACAGATGAGGAGGGTCAGGGGAGCTTGTCGGCCCCGGGGCCGAAGCCCGTGGTGTCGGCGTGCAGCTGGCCGTCGGAGCCGCGGTGGATCGTCTCGGGCAGCTGCTCGGTGCGGCCGGGGAGGGTGGTCTGGCGCATCTGCTGGCCGACCGCCTTGACCGCGTCGCCGAGCTTCTCGGTGACGTAGGGGGCGGCCTGCTGCTTGACCGTGTCGGCGGCGCTGCCCACGCGGTCCTGGACCGGGTCGGAGCGCCACAGGCGCGTGGCCTGCTGCTTGATCTGCTCGTAGCGCTTACGGCCGGCGCGAGCGCCCAGGACGTATCCGACAGCGGCACCGGCGACGAAGGTCAGCTTTCCCATGCCGGCAACCCTAGCGACGTGACCCGTTCCCTGCCGAGACGAGCGTGCGTGGGGATAACCTGACCTTGGAATATGTATAACGAGATGTGAGTTCTCGCCCCTGAGCCGCGCTCGACCCATGCTCCTGACCCACCCCCGACCGCAAAGGCAGACCTCGGTGCCCATCTACGACGACGTCACCGCACTGATCGGCAACACGCCGCTCGTGCGCCTCAACCGGATCACCGACGGCGCCCAAGCGACCGTCGCGGCCAAGCTGGAGTTCTACAACCCGGCCAGCTCCGTCAAGGACCGCATCGGCGTGGCCATCGTCGACGCGGCTGAGGCGTCGGGCGAGCTCAAGCCCGGCGGCACCATCGTCGAGGCGACGTCGGGCAACACCGGCATCGCGCTGGCCATGGTGGGCGCTGCCCGCGGCTACAAGGTCGTCCTGACGATGCCGGAGTCGATGTCCAAGGAGCGGCGCGCGCTGCTGCGGGCGTTCGGTGCTGAGCTGGTGCTCACCGACCCCTCCACGGGCATGAAGGGCGCCGTCGACAAGTCGGTCGAGATCGTGCAGGAGCGCGGGGGCGTGCTCGCCCGCCAGTTCGCCAACGAGGCCAACCCCGAGATCCACCGCCGCACAACGGCGGAGGAGATCTGGAAGGACACCGACGGCGAGGTCGACATCGTCGTCGCCGGCATCGGCACGGGCGGCACCATCACCGGCATCGGCCAGGTGCTGAAGGCCCGCAAGCCGGGCCTGCAGGTCATCGCCGTCGAGCCGAAGGAGTCGCCGATCCTCAACGGCGGCAAGCCCGGCCCGCACAAGATCCAGGGCATCGGCGCCAACTTCGTGCCGGAGATCCTCGACACGAGCATCTACGACGAGGTCATCGACGTCGACGCCGAGACCTCCGTCGCCTGGGCCCGCCGGGCCGCCACCGAGGAGGGCCTGCTCGTCGGGCTGTCCTCCGGTGCGGCGCTCGCCGCGGCCGTGCAGGTGGCCCAGCGCCCCGAGAACGCCGGCAAGACCATCGTCGTCATCATCCCGAGCTTCGGTGAGCGCTACCTCTCGACGATCCTGTTCGAGGGCCTGGTCGACTGACCGATGCACGTGCAGCCTGAGCCGCGGCGTGGTCCGGACGCCCGGCGCCTCACCGAGGGACTGGGGCGCCGGGTCGCGGCGGTGCGCGCCGGTGGCGTCTCCGGGGTCGCCCGTGTGCGGTCCCGGGTGCGTCCGCGCGTGCTCGACACCCTGCTCGAGGACGTCGACGCCGCCATGGCGCGCGACCCCGCGGCCCAGTCCCGGCTCGAGACGGTCCTCGCGTCGCCGGGCCTGCACGCCGTGTGGTCGCATCGGCTGGCGCACTCGCTCTGGCAGCGACCGGCATACCGGCTCCCGGCCCGGCTGCTGTCCAACGCCACCCGCACGCTGACGGGGGTCGAGATCCACCCCGGGGCGAGCATCGGGCGGCGCTTCTTCATCGACCACGGCATGGGCGTCGTCATCGGTGAGACGGCCGTCGTCGGGGACGACGTCATGATCTACCACGACGTCACGCTCGGCGGCCGGTCGCTGGCCCGGGTCAAGCGCCACCCCACCGTCGGCAACCGCGTCACCATCGGCACCGGAGCGCGCGTTCTCGGCGACATCATCCTCGGTGACGACAGCCAGATCGGCGCCAACTCCGTCGTCACCAAGGACGTGCCGAACGGGTCGGTGGCCGTAGGCATCCCGGCCCAGATCCGCGAGCCGATCCCCGGGCTCACCCCGGAGGAGCTGCTCGACGAGCACCCCGCCATCTGGATCTGAGGCGGCTCAGGCGATCTCGCCGGACGGGTCGACCGACCAGGGCGACCCGAAGCAGACGAACGGCGCCGGGTGGTCGACGTCGCCGTCGAGCGCCTCGGCCAGCGCTGTGGGGGAGTCGAACCCGGCCGCCAGCAGGCGGTGGTAGCGCAGCATCGTCTCGTATGCCGTGGTGTCGTCCACCCGGGAGACGGAGCTGACGACGCTGCGGGCGCCGATGCCGAGGAGTGCAGCCGTCAGCCCGAGCACTTCCCCGCCCGACCGCGGCGTGGTCAGGCCGAGATCGCAGGCGGAGAGCACGACGTGCGCGGCGACCGGCTCGTCGGGCGGCACGTCGTAGGCGTACAGGGGTCCGTCGGCCATACGGATGCTCGAGAAGAGCGGGTTGTCGTGGTTGTGCTGGCCGTGGGCCGCGATGTGCACGAGGTCGTTCTCCACCAGCGCGCGCGCCAGGCCCTCGGCGCTCCCGCCGGCACTGTCGGTGGCGACGCCGCGGGACCAGGTGGCGGCCACCCCCGCGACCTCGGGCCCCGAGAGCAGCAGGCCGGGGCCGGCCATCGCCGCCACGCGGGGCGCACGCACGGGCGCCGTGAGGCCGCGCCACCATCCGGTCGCCGACAGCGCGACGGTGGTCGGCCGACCCAGCCGCCGGGGGAGCAGCGACCACGGCGCCGTGCCCAGGGTGCGCGACGGGATGACGAGCAGGTGCGCGCTCGCCCGCACCGCGGACGGCAGCAACAGCCGGTCGAGCTTGTCGAGGTCGTGGGCGAGCGAGCGCGAGATGGTGTGCCGCAGGGCGTCGGGCAGCATCCGGCCGGCGAGGGCGTCGATGTCGGCCCGCACCCGGGCCATGAGGGAGGCGACCTCGGCCCAGGTGCCGAGCGTGACGACCGTCGCGCGCCCGTCCCTGACGGTGACGGCGCCGAGGCGGTGGTCGAGGACGAAGTGGGCGATGGCGTCGGTGCCACGGGCCTGTAGGGCCGGCCGGAGATCGACCAGCGTCGCCGACCGCTCGGCCCGCCCGTCGCCCTGCAGGGTCCACTCGCGCTCGCGGACCTGGCGCTCCAGGGCCCGCTGTCGCCGGCGCAGGTGGTCGACGGGCACTCCCGGTGGGGCCTCCCGGATGTCCTCGGCCGCGATGCGCAGCCGGGAGACGAGGTCGGCCAGCTCGGGGTCGCGCGGCGGGGTGACGGCCGTGCGGCGGTGCGACATCGCCCGCCAGCGCTCGAGGGAGTCGAAGACGGTGCGGGGCGACTGCGACTCCAGGGCGATCCGCAGGTCGAGCTCGGCGAGCCGGTCGCCGTGGACGGCCATGGCCGTGCGCAGGTCGAGGCTGTGGTGCCGGGCCTGTTGGGCGGCCAGGGTGGTGAGTCCGGTGCGCAGCTCGCGCCGGGCGGCAGGCAGGTCGCCGGCAGCGCGGGCGACCCCGGCCCGGACGAGGTGCTGGTGGAGGCGCTCGCTCAGGGGGTCGGTGCTCGAACGCCGGGACACCCCCTGGAGGAGCGTCATTGCCGCGTCCACGTGGCCGAGGGCGAGCTGCGCCTCGGCGGCGATGAGCGACATCCCCCGGTCGCTCGGCCCGGCCGCCCGGATCTCGCGGGCCACCCGGGCCGGCCCGCCCCGGGAGTCGAGGTAGGCCTGCCAGCGGGTGAGGTCGGCCCGGGCCTGCCAGCCGTCGCTGTGGCGACGCCGGAAGTCCCGCCGGGCCCGACCCGAGTGGGTCTTGGCCAGCTCCCAGTTACCCTGCAGGAGTGCGACCTCGGCGCGGGCCAGCTGCGCCTCGGCGCGGTCCTGGTTGGCCCGGGACCGGCGCAGGATCTCGCTCGCCTCGGCCAGCGTCTCCTCCGCCTCGTCGAGCAGCCCCGCCTCCATGAGCACCCTGGCCCGGTCGAGCAGCCCGGCGCGGGACACGTCCACGTCGAGCGCGTGCGCCTCGGCCAGCGTCGTCAGGGCGAGGGGAAGGTTGCCCGCGAGGTACTCGGCGTACCCGAGGTTGTGCATGGCCTTGGACTCCAACCGCGTGAGGCCGAGCCCCGCGGCGAGAGCGGCACAGTGCTGGAGGTCGAGCCGGGCCGCCGCGAGGTTGCGCGAGTGCAGGTGCACGCTGCCCCGGTTGAGGAAGAGCGACGGCTGCTCCGCGGGGTCGAGGTGCTCGACGAGCGCGACCGCGGCGTCGAACTCCGGCAGGGACGCGGCCACCTGCCCGCTCCGGACGAGCAGGAGTCCGCGCAGGTCGTGGACGAGGGCGACCGCGTCGAGACCACCGCTGGCCTCCGCGGCCAGCATCGCGGCGTCGAGCGCGACCTGTCCCCGGTCGAGCCCGTGCACCTCGAACTCGGAGAAGGCCAAGGTGATGAGCAGCCGGGCCCGCAGGTGCAGCCGCTCGTCCTCGCCTCCTGCGAGGGACTCGAGCGACCCGCCGGACCCGCCCGACCCCACCGACCCGTGCGGGCCGCTGCTCAGACGGCGGGCGTCCAGCCGCTCCAGCCGGTCGAGCCGGTCGAGCCGGTCGAGCTGGTCAAGGGCCCGCGCGACGATGGCCGCGCCGCGCGCGGGCCGGCCCCGGCTGTTGGCCTCCCGGGCGGCACCGCGCAGTCTCTCGATCGGTGCGAGCGAGCGTGCGGCTGCCGTGAGCGCACCTCCGTCAGATCTCGATGGCCGGCGTGATCACGGGATGGTCGCCGGCTCCTCCCCCAGTCTGCCGCAAGACGAGCTGGGCGAGGCCGTGCGCGACGTGCTCGAAGACGAAGCGTCCGTCCTCGTCGGCGGTGGTGTGCAGCGTGGCATCGCCGACCCGCAGCTCGACGTCGAGGAGGGCGCCGGGGCTGGCCCAGCCGTCCACGCGCACCCCGCCGGTGACCAGGGGGGTGATCGTCACCATCGTCGTCAGGGTCTCGCTGGTGAAGGTGACGGTCTGGGCCTTGAGCACGTCGTCGGCGCGGGCCCCGGCCAGCTCGGGCACGGACTCGCGCTGCAGGCGGGCGACCTCTGCCTCGAGGTCGTCGAGGGTGATGGCGAACTTCACCCGGTCGAGCAGGCTGGGCGGCACGGGGTCCCCCACCTCGTAGACCCGGCGGAGGGTGGCGAGGGCGCGCAGGTCGCCGTCGTCGACGGGCTGGGCCTCCAGCAGCTCGAGTGCCCGCGCGTCGCGGGACTGGTCGTCGGTCATGAGATCCCCCAGTGTGGGTCGGCGTCGAGCAGGAGGCGGAGCTTGGCGAGGCAGCGGCCTCGGGTCGGACCGATGCTGCCGACCGGCATACCGAGAGCCTCGGCGACGGTCGCGTAGTCGGGTCGGTCGGAGAAGGCCACGACGCGGAGCAGGCTCTTGCACCGCTCCGAGAGGGTCTCGATGTGGCGCCAGAGCACCCGTCCCTCGACCGAGGCCAGGGCCGCGCTCTCGGGCCCGTCCATCGTGGTGTCGGGCAGGTCGGAGTCGTCGTCGGCCTCGAGGAGCGGCTGCACGCGGCGGGCGTCCTTGACGACCCGCCAGCTCTCGCGCTTGGCCGTGATGATGAGCCAGGCCAGCACCGCCCGCGGGTCCTGGATGGCGTCGGCGTGGTGCACGAGCCGCAGCCACGTCGTCTGGACGACGTCCTCGGCCTGGTCATGGCCCACACGCTGCGCCCGCACGGTATGCCAGAGCAGCGGGGTCGCGAGGTCGACGAGCTCCGACAAACGCAGCCGGTCACCCGCCTGGTAGGCCGCGAAGGCGGCACCGGCCCGGCTCGCCAGTGTCTCCACCGGCAGGTCCGACGAGGTCATGGTCGACTCCATCCCACTTCGGCCTTGACCGCGCGCCACCCGCGGGTGACGGCGCTCTTGGCATCGATCCGGTCCAGGGTGCCCCCCGAGAACATCCTGGCCGCCAGCTGGCCGGCAAGGTAAGGGGCGGAGAAGGATGTCCCACTCCACAGACCGAACCCGCTCTTGAAGTCGTCGGGGTCGATGTCCTCGCCGAGCCGGGTGCGCCGGCGCGGCTCGAGGCCGCCGTCGAACGTCACGGGGAAGGTGCTGACCACGGCCGCGCCCGGCCGGTGGCAGCTGACCCAGTCACCGGCGTTGGAGAACAACGCGGTCGTCCCGTTGGGGTTGAGCGCTCCCACGCTGACGAGCGGCACCGCACCCCGCTTCGCCCCGACCCCGCCGGCCGGCGCCAGGCCGGCCGGGAACATCGGGTTGGTGCCGCCGTCGTTGCCGGCCGAGGCCACGACGCAGACGCCGAGCCGGCCCAGCTGCTGGAGGGTGCGCGCCAGCGCCGAGGTGTAAAGCACGTCCTCCGGCGACTCGTGGTAGTACCCCAGCGACAGGGACATGACGTCGATGATGTCGTCGGGCCGCCCGAGCAGCTGGGCCTGTGCCTGGCGGACGAGCAGCTGGTTGAGGGCGATCGTCAGCTGGTGCTCGTCGACGACGCCGTCGCTCGGCATGACCCGGATGGCGAGCACGCGGGCGTCCGGGCAGACCTGCCGGACGATGCCGGCGATGAAGGTGCCGTGTCCGGAGTCCTTGTCGAGGCCACCGCCGAGGGGGTCGTTGACGACACCGGTGAGCTCGGGGTCGGGGGCGTCCGGCCCGAGACCGATGTGCTGCCCGTTGACGCTCGCGCCCAGGGTGACCCACGGCTCCGTGAGCCAGGGGTGCTCGCCCAGGCCGGTGTCGAGCACGGCGACGACCGGCCGCCGGGTGCGGGCCTCCCCGGGGGTGGGGGCGGGCGGGTTGCCGAGGAAGGCCAGCGGGGCCCGTCCGCGCAGCGCCCCGCTGCTGTCGCTCGGCCCGTCGAAGAGCGGGTTGCCCTCGAAGTAGGCCGGGCCGTCGAACAGCGGGCTGCCCTCGAGCGCCGGCCCGTCGAAGAGCGGGGTGCCCTCGATCCCCCCCTGCGGCGCGGTGAGGTGCACGAGGTGGTTGAGTCCCACGGTGTAGTCCTGCGGGGTGTCCCCGACGTTCTGGCGGTAGCGCTGCAGCACCTCCCAGGCGTCGGCCGGGGTGCCCCTGTCACGTTCGGGTGCGAGCCGCATCCGGCGTACCCACATCTGCTGGGCCAGGGAGCCGAGGGCCGCGTCGCCGAGCCGCGCCACGTAGTCGTCCGGCTCCTCCGACCGGGTCGTGATGCCGTGCCTCGTCGTCCGCGCCGCGTCGACGAGGGCGTCCATCTCCGCGGTGGAGCCGCCCTGCACGAGCAGCTCGTTGGCCACGTATGCCGTGGGCAGCAGGGGCCGGTCACGGAAGGTCCCGCCCCGGGCCGGGTCGAGGACGCGCCCCCCGCGCCGCCCCAGGACCGCCGGCGGCAGGGGGATGCGACCGCGCCCGCCCCGGCGCGGCGCGGCGGCCGGGGGGGTCGGGGTGGGCGTCGAGCTCGGTCCTGCGGGCATCGGGTGGTCCTTCGTGAAGGTGCTGGGTCGGACGGGGGTCTCGCGTTCTGGGTTGGACGGGCGGGTGGGCCGGTGGGTCCGTCGGCGGTTCGCTCGCATGGAGACCTCCGGTGCCGCGGTGATACATGCGGCATGGCCCGCGCGAGGGGACTCGGGTCCCAGGATGGCCCGTCGGGGCCGGGCGGACCAGGAAAAAAAGATCGACGACCCGGTATCAGGACCCGCACGGGGTGCTCTCTACCGGTGTCCACGAGGACAGGGGGAGCCGAGTGGACGACCCTGCGTCGCAGGGGGCGACGTGTCTACAGGGGTACTGAGGCCGGCGGGCCACCAACCGACGCACCGAGAGGTGCGGGCCCGCCGGTCTCTCCCGTGTCTCCTGTGTCTCCCGTGTCGTCCGCCGGCCGGAGCCGGTCGAGGACGGCCGGACGCGCAGCCGCGGCGGGGACGCCCCGCACGCAGGAGCGCGCGACCGCCACCACCACCCCGGGCCCGAACAGCCGCCGCGGCGAGCCCATGAGGTGGTAGACGCTCGCGAACGCTCGGGTGCAGTCCTCGTCACCCCCGGCCGCGAGCCGGGTCAGCCGCCGCGTCCAGACGGAGAACAAGCGCTGGCGCCGGTCCTGCTCGCCCTCGCTGCTGGGCATCCGTAGGTCCTCGCTCGTTGCGACCGCCCACGGCAGGTCGGCGACCGCTGCGAGCCGCCGCTGCAGCCGGCGCGTTCCCGCGAGGCTCGTCGGCGGTCGCTGGAGGGCCGTGCCGAGCACCTCGGCCTGCATGGCGGCCACGGTGATCCCCTGGCCGTAGACCGGGTCGAAAGCGCAGAGGGCGTCGCCGACGACGAGCAGGCCGGGACGCCACCCGCCCGCCCGGCCGTACGCATACCGCCGGTTGCCCGTCTGGCGGTGCACCCGCACCTCCCCCTCGGGCTCGAGGGCCAGCGCGATGTCGAGGACAGCCGGGTCGCGCAGGGCGGCCAGGGCATCGAGGAACGCGGCGGGGTCGCGGCCGGGCCGCAGGGCCCCGAACCCCACCGCGCAGACCAGCCACCGGTCCTGCTCGACGGGGAGCACGAGCCCCCCGGTCCCGGTCGCCGGTAGGGCCGCGACGACGACACCGGTCTCGAGGGGGATCCGCCCGCGGTAGGTGCGCGACGCATACCCGGCGTGCGCCTCGACCGTCTCCGGCTCCGGCACCTCGACGCCCAGGCCCGCCAGCCAGTGCGGTAGGCGGGAGCTGCGCCCCGCGGCGTCGATCACGAGATCAGCCGCGAGGGGTGAGCCGTCGCGGACGTCGAGGGCCCAGCGGCCGCCGACCGGCCGCAGCCCGGTGACCGTCGTCCCGCTGACCAGGGAGACGGAGGGAAGAGCCGCGACCCGGGCACGCACGACCTCCTCCAGCAGCGGCCGGGTGAGGGAGACGATGTCGTGACCCCACTCCGTCTGCGGCAGCCAGCCGTACTCGCCGAGCCACGGCATCGCCCCGGTGTTGAACCGCACCCCGCCGAGCGCGAGCAGCTCCTCCTCCACCCCCGGTAGGAGGGTCTCGATCGCGAGCAGGCCCCGGCGCAGGAGCACGTGGGGCTGCCGGCCCTGGGGCACGCCCGGTCGAGGCTGCGCCGGCGCGGGCGGCTCGTCGCGCTCCACGACGGTGACCTCGTGGCCGGCGCGTGCGGCGGCGGCGCCCGCCAGCAGCCCGGCGAAGCTCGCCCCCAGGACGACGACGTCGACCATGCCCCCCGACCTCCTGACGGCGCTCCTCGCCAAACCCCCACGGTACGTCCGGCGACGGCATGATGGGAGGGATCCACGACGGTCCACGCCGTCGGCCCGACCCTGCGAAGGAACACGCATCATGCCCGGAACCGGACCCCAGGCTGGCCCGATCGCCACGGCCCGCACCACCATCGACGCCGGGCCCGACCGGGTGTGGAAGGCCCTCACCGACACCGACGAGGTCCGGGAGTGGTTCTTCGGCACCGAGCAACGCAGCGACTGGAGGCCCGGCAGCCCCATCACGTGGAGCGGTGACTACGACGGGAAGCCCTACGAGGACAAGGGCACCGTCGTCGGGGTCGACGAGCCCCACCGCTTCGAGGTCACCCACTGGAGCCCGCTGTCGGGCACCGAGGACGTCCCCGAGAGCTACCACACCCTCGTCTACACGCTGCGGGACGAGGGCGGCCGCACCGAGCTCACCCTCACCCAGGACCACAACGCCGACCAGGCCGAGGCCGACCGCAACGCCGCCTCGTGGGAGGAGCTGCTCGCGGGCCTCAAGAAGCACGTCGAGGGCTCCTGACCCCGCTGCGCCTCGTGGAAGACTGCTCCACGCCAGGAGGGCTCGCATAGTGGCCTAGTGCGGCGGTCTTGAAAACCGCTATGGGTAACTCCCATCGTGGGTTCGAATCCCACGCCCTCCGCCACCGACGCCGCCGACCTCCCTGACCGGAGGACGGACATGGGCAGGCTCCTACACCGCGTCACCTCGCTCGACGGCTACGGGGTCGACGCCGACGGCGACTTCTCCTGGGCGGCCCCGGACCACGAGGCCACACGGCCGTGACGACCTCGTCCGGGACGTGGGGACGTACCTCCACGGCCGCCGGATGTCCGAGGTCATGTCGGCCTGGGAGACCATGGGCGACGGCGAGGACGACGAGCCCGCCATCCGCGACGTCGCCCGGGTTTGGCGCGCGGCCGCCAAGGTCGTCCATTCCACGACGCTCGACCCTGCGGCCTTCGCGCGTGAGGCGGGCCCGCGAACGCGGCTCGAACGCCGTTTCGACCCCCAGGTGGTGCGCAGCTGGTCGGCGGCGCCGATCGCACGTCGGCATCGGCGGGCCCACCCTCACCGCCCAGGCCGTGGCGGCCGGGCTCGTCGACGAGCTGCAGCTGTTCGTCGTGCCCACGGTCGTCGGGGGCGGCACCGCCTACCTTCCGCCAGGTGTACGCCTCGGGCTGCGACTGCTGGAGGAGCGCCGGTTCGGCGGTGGGGGGGCTACCTGAGGTATGCCGTCGGGTCCTGACCCGGGCCGTCGGCCAGCAGGCTGGGGCCGAGGTGGACGCCGTCGTCGTCGACCGACGTGACCTCGGCGGCGGTCGCCCCGAGCCGGCCCCACGGGGTGGTCAGGCCCCAGGGCAGGAAGTGACCCGAGTGGGCGGGGATCCGCAGGGCGCCGCCGGCGAACGGCACCCCCGCTTCGGCGACGGTGAGCCGGGCGGCATACCCGGTGGGGTTGACGACGTGGAGCATCCGGTCGCCGCCGGGGGACCGCGTGGTCGTGACGACCACGCCGGGCACATCGGCGTCGACGCGTAGCCCCGGCTCGACGCCCAGCCGGGCCGCAGCCGCCGCGAAGAAGCGGGGCATCGACGGCAGCTCGGCGGCCAGCAGGACCACCCGGCCACCGCCCACGTGAGCCTCCACGCCGCAGCACCGCCCGTCGACATCAGCGAGCACCACTGTCGTGGAACGAGGTTCGAGGGTCTGCAGCCAGCCGACGCGGGTCTCGGGGATGAGGTCCGCCCAGTCGCGGCCGTGCACCGACGGGTAGGAGCGGGGCCCGTCGCGCAGGGTGACCCCCACGCCGATGTCGAGGGCGTCGAGCAGGACGCGGCACTCGCGGCCCTCGAGGTCCAGGCGGGGAGCGGGGCCGAGCAGCAGCAATCGGCCACCTCCGGCGACGTGGTCGAGGAGGCGGTCCTGCACCGGGCGGTCCAGGTGCGCCCCTGAGGCGAGCGCGACGAGAGCGGGCAGCCGCACCCCCGGGTCCTGCAGGTCCACGGCCCCGAACCGGTAGTGGGCGAGGAGCAGGGACCGCCAGAGCGCCTTGCGCTGGCCGGGGCCGCGATGCGCCGCCAGGTCCTCGACGACCGCAGTCATCACGGCCGAGCGCGGGTGGTGGTACTCGGTCATGAAGGCGTCGAGGACGAAGCCCATGGCGAGGTCGTCGTGCTCCTCGTCCATGTCGGCCAGCCAGGGCGCGTTGGCCGCCACCGCACGACAGGTGCGCTCCGTCGGGCCGAACGTGAGCCCGCGCTCGCCCAGCGGGCCGATCGGGGCCGCCGTGCCGTGCCGCTCACCGGTGAAGCTGATGCGGTCGTTGCCGTCGCCGACGGGTGCGTCGAGCGGCGGGTTCACCCCGCCCGCCAGGAGGTAGTAGTTGAGCAGCCGGTTGCCCTGCGCGAGGCACAGCCGGGTCTTCAGCTCGGTCGTGGCGGCGTCGTAGAGGCGGTCCAGGCCGCCGCCGTAGTCACCGGTGCCCGCCTCGAACTCCAGTGACGTCAGAGGCTGGTCGGCGTCGTTGACCGCCATGAGACAGGCGTTGACGAAGTGCATGTCGGTCGTCGTGTCGAGGCTCATGTCGCCCAGGTAGTGGTCCGACCCGGCGACCAGGCCCGGCACCCCCGCATACGTCTCGACGAGCTGGCTGATGCCGATGGCGAGCGGCACGCCGTTGCCGCCCTCGGTGCCGTGGACGTTGACGAGCAGCGGGATGCCGGTGATGCCGTACTCGTGCACCAGGCCGGTCAAGGCCCGCGTGTAGGCGGCGAAGCGGCTACGCATGAACCGGCCCAGGTCGACGCGCAGCGCCGCCGCCCACTGCTCGTCCGGTGACTCGACGGTCCGCCGCCACGACCATCCGGTGTCGGCGGGATACCGCGCCGATACCGCTTCGCCGTCACGGTTCTCGCACCAGGCACGGAAGTCGGCGAGCAGCCCGTCCGTCAGGTCGGGGGAGTTGCTGACCCAGGCGAGCATCCCGATCTCGTTGTCCAGCTGCAGGGCGACGACGTTGCCCCCGGAGGGCTCGAGGCGGGACGCGAGCACGGGCAGGACCGCGGCGTACCAGCGCCGCACCTCAGCCAGGAAGGCGGGGGCGAGGTAGTCGACCGTATGCGTGGGAGCCGGCCGGCCGTCCCAGCCGGTGGCGACGATCTCAGGGTGCTCCTCGTAGACCCGGTAGGGGATGCCTTCGTTCTTCAGCTCGGCCATGACGAACGGCCCCGGGCGCGCGACGAAGAGCAGGCCGTGGTCGCGGCAGAGGTCGACGAAGGCGGCCACGTCCCGTTCCGGCCGGGTGCGCCCCGTGACGTCGATCTCGCCGGCGGCCGTCTCGTGCCAGATCCACGGGATGTACGAGGCGATGGCCGTGCAGCCGACCTCCTTGGCCTTGGCCAGCCGGTCGGCCCACTCGGCCCGCGGCACACGGAAGTAGTGCACCTCCCCGGCCAGCACGATGGCGGGCCGTCCGTCGAGGAGGATGCGACGCGACCGGATCTCGACCACAGGAGACCTACTCGGTGAGGGTGACGCGGGCGCGGGTGCCGTAGGCCGCGTTGGGGCCGACGATGACGTCGACCTCGCCGGGGTCGACCCGCCACTGCATCTCGCGGTCGTAGTAGCCGAACATCTCCGCTGTCACCCGGAACGTCACCGTGGCCGTCCGGCCCGGCTCGATGTCGACCGCCTGCCAGTCGGCCAGCTCGACGATGGGCCGGGTGACCGCGGCGACGTGGTCGCGCAGGTAGAGCTGCACCACCTCGCGCCCGGGACGGGTGCCGGTGTTGGTGACCTCCACCGTGGCCTTGAGGACGCCGGACCCGACGGGCATCGCGCTGCGGTTGAGGGTGAGCTCGCCGTACTCGAAGGTCGTGTAGGTGAGGCCGTAGCCGAAGGTCAGCTCCGGGAACACGAGCGCGTTCAGGTAGCGGCCGAGCTTGCGGTCGTCGTCGCGGTTGACGCGCCGGCCGGTCGGCCGCTCCAGCGAGCTGGACGGGATGTGGCCGACGCTGCGCGGGAACGTCATCGGGAGGCGGCCGCTGGGCGACGTGCGGCCCAGCAGCAGGTCCGCGACAGCGGGACCCGCCTCGACGCCCGGATGCCACGCGACGACGACCGCACTGGCCAGCTCGAGCACCCGGCCGAGCTCCAGAGGGCGGCCGGTGAAGACGACGACGACGAGCGGCTTCCCGATCGCCGCCATCTCCTCGAGCACCTCCATCTGGCCGGCCGGTAGCTTGAGGGTGCTGATGCACCGGTCCTCGCCCGAGCGGGAGCGGTGCTCACCCAGGAGGGCCACGGTGACGTCGCTGGCGCGCACCATGGAGATCCCCAGGTCGCTGAACCGGCCGTCGGAGACGACCAGGTCGGCCGCCGGGATCCGGTCGCGGAACGCCGCGGCGGGGGACGCGACGTCCTCACCCTTGCCGTCGAGCACCCACGTACCGAGCAGGGCGTCGCCCTCCTCGACGAAGGGACCGGTGAGGTGGATCCGGCCGACGTTGGCGTGCAGCGGCAGGATGCCGTCGTTCTTGATGAGCACCATCGAGGCGGTGGCGGCCTCGCGGGCGAGGGCCCGCGCCGGCCGGCCGATGGTGCCGACCGAGTGTCCCTCGTCGGTGAAGGGTCGCTCGAAGATCCCGGTGCGCAGCTTCATGCGCAGGACCCGCCGCACGGCGTCGTCGACGAGCTCCGGAGGCACCTCGCCGGACCGCACGAGGTCGGGCAGGTGCCGGCCATAGGCACCGGAGACCATGTCGAGGTCGAGGCCGGCGAGGATCGCCTGCCGGGCGGCTTCGCGCAGGTTCTCGGCCACACCCTGCACGACGAGCTGGCCGACGCCGTTCCAGTCGGCGACGACGGCGCCGTCGAACCCCCACTCGTCCTTGAGCACCTCGCGCAAGAGCCGCCGGTGGGCGTGCATGGGCACGCCGTCGATGTCGTTGAAGGCGGCCATGACGGAGGCGACGCCGTGGTCCACCGCCGCGCGGAACGGGCGCAGGTGCAGGTTGCGGAGGGTGTTCTCGCCGACCGTGACGGTGTCGTAGTCGCGGCCGCCCTGCACCATGCCGTAGCCCGCGAAGTGCTTGGCGCAGGCGGCGATCGAGCCCGTCCGGCCCCGGTGGTCGGGGTCGCCCTGGAAGCCCTCGACCATCGCCGCGGCGAGACGGCCGGCCAGCACCGGTGCCTCGCCGAGCGACTCGGCGACCCGGCCCCACCGCGGCTCCTCGGAGATGTCCATCATCGGCGCGAAGGTCCAGGCGACCCCGTCGTGGGACGCCTCCGTGGCGGCCAGCTGGCAGCAGCGGCGGGCGAGGTCCTCGTCCCAGGCCGCGGCCAGGCCGAGCGGGATGGGGAAGACGGTGCGGTGCCCGTGGATGACGTCACGACCGAAGAGCACGGGTATGCCGAGCCGGGACTCCTCGACGGCGACCCGCTGGCACTCGTTGATGGCGGCGACCATCAGGCCGTCGTCGCGGACGTTGCCGCCGGTCGCCCCGCTGGCGTAGAGGCTGGCCCCGACCCCGCCGCGCAGCAGCTGCTCGCGGTCGCGCACCGGCTGCACGTTGGCGCTCATGTGCAGCTGGCCGGCCTTCTCCTCCAGCGTCATCTCGCCGAGCAGCAGGTCGACCCGCTTCTCGACGTCGAGCGAGGCGTCGAGCCACAGTCGGTCGCCGTCGGTCTTCGTCCGTGCCGTCATCAGCCGACCTCCACGTCGATCCGGGCCGTCCCGGTGTCCCTGCTGTCCATGGGCTCGAGGAGGCGGCGCAGGCGGTCGGCGGAGACGCCGAGCCCGCCCGGGCGGTAACGGTTCTCGAGAGGGGTGGCGTCCAGCTCCTGGTCGCCGACGCACACCCGCGTCGTGCCGTGCCCTGAGGAGCCGACCCGGTAGGCGACCTCCACGGGCCGGCCGAAGAGGCTCACGGTGGCCGTGAGCCCGTCGAGCGACGGCGGCAGGACCGGGTCGACCTCGACCACGCGGCCGCGCATGCGGACCCCCAGCAGGCACTCGCGCACCAGTCGGAGGTAGAGGCCCGGTCCCGAGGAGTAGACCCGCCAGCCGCCCTCCAACGGCACCGTGCCGTCCCGGACCTGGCCGTAGTCGCGGTCGGCCGTGGCCCGGTCGGGGAACGCGGCGTCGGAGGAGGAGAAGTACGTCGTGGACTGCCGGCGCCGGGCGGGCGCCACCCGCTCGGGCATCCCCACCGGGTTGACCCACGCGAGGGCGGTCAGCAGGCCCGCACCGTCGCCGAGCCGGGCCAGAGCCTCGGCGTAGCGCAGGTGGGCGTGCGTGTACATGATCCCGATCTCCCGGCCGAAGAAGGTGCTCGCCTCGGCCCGCTGGAAGACCTGCATGGGGCCACCGTGGTAGGCCGCGGGCCGGTCGAACAGCCGCACTCCGTCGGGCCCCGTGAGGTGCGTGTGCACGAGGGCCAGGTGGTGGTGGGCCTCCTGCGGCGTCAGCAGGTCGGCGGTGATGGCGTGGATCATCGGCAGCACCGAGTAGGTGAGGCCGGTCCGCTCGTCGCGGGGGTGGATGAGGTGCTCGACGACCGCTCCGTCGGACATCCGCCCGTACCCCGCGAGCACGTCGTCCACGAGCAGCTGCTCGCGCAGCGCGGTGACCCCCTCGTCGGCGATGCGCCGGGCCCGCGCCGCGACGTCGAGGCCCGCGTGGTCGTCGAGACCATCGAGACCATCGAGACCCGCAAGACCCTCGAGTCCGGCGGCGAGCGTGCGCAGGGCCTGCGCCTGCAGCGTCACCGTCCACGTCGAGCAGAGGGCGGCGGCCAGGGCCGGGTCGGCGGGCTGGAGGCTGTCGTTCCAGTCGCCGTGGCCGTAGGCGGGCAGCGTCGTCCCGGGGATCCGCGACGCCTCCACGAGGTCGAGCGCGCGCACGAGGTGCTGCAGGAACGGCACCGGTGCCGTCTCGGCGCCGTCGGCCACCATCGGCTCGTCCTGCATCAGCAGCGTGGCGTCGCCGGTGGCGTTGAGGTAGTCGCCGATGGCGAGCAGGGGCCAGTAGACGACGTCCCCATGGGCGTCGGAGACGGTGAGGCTCCGGTGGCGGGCGAGGAAGTCGAAGGCCTGCGGCCAGTCGCCGCGCGCGTGCTGGGCCCGCAGCAGCCGCACCACCACGTCGCGGAGCGCGATGTGGTCGCCGAGCGCCAGCAGCAGCCCGACCGGCCCCTGGCTGACGTCCCGGGTGCCCCAGCCGCCGCCGGTGTACTGCTCCAGACCGCGGGGCGCGAGGTAGTGCACGAGAGCGTCGTGGGCGAACCACGGCAGCACGGCGTCGATCCGGGCCACCTCGCTCCCCTCGGCGCCGTGCAGCCGCAGCCCCTGCTCGACGCCGGTCCAGAACGATCCGGGGTCGCCGGCGGGCGCCGGACGGTCGGGTCCGGGCTCGTCGGACACGAGCCGCGGGCGCATGGTCAGCGACCACTGGTGCACCGGCGGGGTCGAGAGGGTCACCCACGGCAGGTCGCGGGACCGGCCGTCGCCGAAGAGCGGCTCGTCGCGGGCCACCATGGTGTCGGCACCCGTCCAGGCCAGCTCGACCGAGGCTCTCGGATAGGTATGCGCGCGGTCGCCGCCGGACGGCGGGGTGAGCTCCGCGGTGGTGCCGGCCGTCTCGAGTCCGGGCGGCTCGGCAGCGGCACCGTCGTCGTCGCCGAGGGCGACGTGCAGGGCCACCAGCAGGTGCCGGGGCGTCCCCTCGACGACGCGCACGGTGAGGCCGATCGCGTGGTCGTCGGCGGGGGCCGACGAGGTCACCTCGAGGGTGCCCTCGCCGTCGCGGTACCACCACCGGCACCGGTCGGGCTCGACGGCCCAGGCCGACGGCATCCCGAGCAGGCACCAGTCGTCGGGCCGTTCGGCGGGCGCGACGAAGACGCGGATCCCGTTGGCGCGGAACAGGTCCAGATACGACCGGCGCAGCGACAGCACCGAGCCACGGGCCACGTGGCCCTGCGTCACCTGCGAGTGGAACCCCCCGCGCATCCACGTCGTCGTCGTCACCGACCGCTCGTCGGGGGTGAGAGCCGCGCCCGTGCGCATGACGTGCCCGTGCGGGCGCAGCACCCTGCGCTCCTTGGCGGCCGAGACCGCGTGGAGGCCGCGGCCGGCGAAGGCGGCGAGCCAGACGCCGCCGTCGCTCTCGACCTCGGCCCAGTCCTGGGTGACCCCGGCGAGGGCGGCCAGCTCGGAGAGGGAGAGGTCCTGCTCGACCAGTTCGGGCGAGCGGGCGAAGAGCGAGACGGGCCGCCCCTCCTGGTCCGGGCCGTTGTCCGTGGGGTGGTCGGCGGCGGGGCGGGGGTCGGTGTCGAGACCGCGCATGACCGCGGCGGCGGCCGGATCACCGAGCGCGGTCTCGGCGTGGCGGGCGTCGTCCGGTGTCGTCGCAGCGGGGTGGTCGCCGAGGACGAGACCGTAGAAGCCGGTCTCGATGCTCGCGCCCGGGGCCAGGATGGTCACCGGGGTCTGGAGTCCGACGAGGGTGTGCTCGTGCTGCCGGCGGAGGGCAGGCAGGTCGTCGGGCAGCCGGTCGTGGGCCCCGCCCGGGGAGCCGTCACCCGGCGCGAGCTGCAGGGCGTCCGTGGACCACCGCTCGGCGACGCCGAGGCAGCCGACCAGGGCCCACGGCGCCCGCTCGCCGGGCATGTTCTGCCGCACGGCCACGGCCACCCCGTGGCCGGGCACCTCCACGGGGGTGAGGTCGAGGTACTGGCTGACGTAGAGCTCGTTGGTGCGCACCGCCCCGTAGGGCGCGAGCGCGACGTCCTGGGTGTGGACGACGTCGACGGCGACCGGCTCCGCGCCGGTGTTGCTGACGCGCACCGACCAGAACCAGCCGGCGACGTCGTCGGCGAGCCGGAACCGCGCCGTCACCTCCAGACCCGCCCACCGTCTCGCCACCCGGACGCTGCCGTCGTCCAGAGCGACGGAGACCGCGTTCTGTCCGAAGAGTGAGACTGAACGGATGGTGTCCGTGTCGCGGACGCGCACCACCAGCCCGGCGAGACCGTCCTCCAGCTCGCTCGCGGGGTACTGCAGGACACTGAGCCCATCGACCTCCAGGGCCCGCAGGGCTCCGCCGGACGTCAGATCGGCCCGTGTACCAGCCCCGTTCGTCAGGGTGGCGGGCGGCACGGAAGGCCCTGCCGTCGACGATGACGTCATCACGGCATCACCAAACCACAGACCGTGGTGGGCGAACAGTGGGTAACCCCTGGTGGAGGCCACGTCTCGTCAGGCGAGACGAGGCTGAGATAACGGTCCGACGCCACGGCTTGCGCAATCCGTCCGGGGGCGCTTGTCTGTCCCAGGGAAGTCAGGGCAGGTCGTCGAAGTGCCGAGTAGTACCCGAGCCGCAAAGGAGCGGTCATGTCGTTGAGGAAGACCATCGTCGTGGGGGGCGCCGTCGCGTCGCTCCTGGTCCTGGCAGCGTGCGGGGGCACCGCCGGCGGCGGGGTCAGCGGGTCGGGCGGCACCGCGGCCGCCTCCGGCATGGTCGCCCAGCTCTCCTTCCCGTCGGAGGCGGACTCGTCGGTGGGTGGGCTGGTCAACTACAACCCGCTGTCGCCGAAGCCGCTCACGACGAACTGGATCTACGAGCCGCTCATCGTGCGCAACAACCTCACGTGCACGGAGACGCCGTGGCTGGCCACGAAGTCCACCTGGGACAGCGGGGCCACGAAGCTCACCTTCGACATCCGTGACGGCGTCAAGTGGAGCGACGGCCAGGCCTTCACCGCCAAGGACGTGGCCTTCACGTTCAACCTCGGCAAGACGTACAAGGCCGCCGACAAGGCCGGTGTCTGGAACGACACCTTCGGGGCGCCGGCGACATCGGTCGAGGCGAACGGCAACCAGGTCGTCTTCACCTTCGGCGGCAACGCCGCGGGCAAGTACGAAGGCATCATCGCCACCAAGATCCTGCCGGAGCACCTCTACGGCAGCGTCGGTGACCCCAGCCTCTACGTCGACAAGACCCCGGCGGGCACCGGCCCGTTCAAGGTCGACTCCTACAACGGCCGCCGCCTGACCCTCGCCCGGCGCGACGACTACTGGCAGGCCGACAAGATCAAGGTGCAGAAGCTCGTCCTGGAGGGCACGTTCGACGCATCGCAGGCTGCACTCAAGCTGCGCTCCGGTGAGCTCGACGCGTACTGGGGGGAGATCCCGAACCCGCAGAAGACGTTCGTCGAGGCCGACGCGAAGAACAACCACTTCTGGTACGCGCCCAACGGCTCGACCGTGCTGACGACGAACGTCACGAAGGCCCCGTTCTCCGACGTGAAGTTCCGTGAGGCGATCTCGTACGTCATGGACAAGGACTCCATGTCGACCAAGGCCACCTACGGGATCATGAAGGCGGCCAGCCAGACCGGCCTCAAGCTGCCCTACCAGCAGGACCTCCTCCCGTCGTCGCTCGCCGGCCAGAACACCGTGCTGCCCTACGACGTGGCCAAGGCCAAGCAGCTGCTCGACGCCGCGGGCTACAAGGCCGGCGCCGACGGCAAGCGCACCAACCCCGACGGGTCACCCCTGGCGGTGACCTTCTCCGTCCCGGCGGGGTTCATCGACTACCAGGCCATCGCCGACGTCGTCGCCACGGGGCTGAACGCCGCGGGCGTCGACACCAAGGTCGTCGCCTCGGCGCCGGACTCGGTGGACGGCCAGAAGAAGTCCGGCGACTTCCAGATGCTGTTCGAGTTCCTCTACGGCGGCTGTGACGTCGCCCGCGGTCTCGGCGCCAAGCTCAACAGCCAGCAGATCCCCACGCAGACCGACATCCTCCCGAACGTCGAGCGGTGGAACGACCCCGCCACCCAGGCGACGATCGCCAAGCTCGGCCAGTCCATCGACAAGGGCGAGCAGAAGACGCTGACCGGCGACCTCGTCACCACGATGACGACGAAGTACCCCGTGACCCCGCTGATCTACGCGCCGTCCCGGATCATCTACCGCACCGACAAGGCGGTGGGCTGGCCGAGCGAGCAGGACCCCTACGCCAACCCGTCGGACGACCGGCTGCTCATCATGACCCACCTCACGCCCGCGACGAAGTGACGCGAGCCGCGGTGAGCCTCACCCCGGGCGGCCCGGCACCCCAGGCGGTGCCGGGCCGGTGAGGTACTTCGCACGCAAGCTCGGGTTCTTCCTCGCCACCCTGTGGGCCGTCGTCACGCTGAACTTCCTCATCCCCCGGCTCCAGCCGGGGGACCCGGCGACCAAGATGGTGCAGCGCCTGGCCGGCAAGGACGCTGCGCTCGACCCGGCGCAGGTGCAGGCCATGCGGGCCATGCTCGGTACGCCGGACAGCCCGCTGATCAACCAGTACGGCGACTACCTCAACCAGCTGGTCCACGGGAACTTCGGGCTCTCCTACACGTACTACCCCTACAAGGTCACCGAGGTCATCGGCCAGGGCCTGTGGTGGACGGTCATCCTCGTCACGGTCACACAGGTGCTGTCCTTCGTCGTCGGCGTCATCCTGGGCGCGTACGCCGCGTGGCGCCGCAACACCAAGTTCGACAGCACCGTCACCCTGGGCTCGACCTTCATCGGCACCATGCAGCCGTTCTGGATCGCCCTGCTGCTGCTCTACATCCTCGGGTACTCCCTCGGCATCTTCCCCACCTCGGGCGGCTACTCGACCTCCACCGTCGGCTGGAACGGGCCGTTCATCCAGGACGCCTTCCAGCACATGGTCCTGCCGGCCGTCACGCTGCTCATCGTCACCCCCATTGGGTGGATACTCGGGATGCGCAACACGATGATCATGAACCTCGGCGAGGACTACATCCGGCTCGCCAAGGCCAAGGGCCTCTCCGACCGGGCCGTCGCCCTCCGGTATGCCGCCCGCAACGCGCTGCTGCCCAGCGTCACCGGTTTCGCCCTCGCCCTCGGCAGCGTGCTCGGCGGAGCGATCCTCGTCGAGACGGTCTTCGACTACCCGGGCCTGGGCCGGCTCATGGGTGAGGCCGTCAACAACAAGGACTACCCGCTGTTGCAGGCGCTCCTGCTGCTCACGACCACAGGTGTCCTCATCGCCAACCTCATCGCCGACCTGCTCTACGGCGTTCTCGACCCGCGCGCCAGGAGGGCAGAAGGATGACCTCGTCCCCGACCGACGTCATGGCCGAGGGTGACCCGCTCCAGGAGCGGGCCACCGAGGAGGTGGTGGGCGCCGCCGAGGCGCCGGAACGCTGGTACGAGATCATCTGGGGCACCAAGAAGGCCCGGGTCGGCATCGTCATCGTGGGCTTCTTCGTGCTGCTCGCGATCTTCGCCCCGCTCATCGCCCCGCACGACCCGGTGGACGCCAGCTTCACGCCGCTGGCCGGACCGAGCAGCACCAACTGGCTGGGCACGACGACCTCCGGACAGGACATCGCCTCCCAGCTGATCTACGGCACCCGGGTCTCGTTGCTGGTGGGGCTCTTCGGGGGTCTGCTCGCCACCGCGATCGCTCTGCTGATCGGCATGATCTCGGGCTACGCGGAGGGCACGATCCTCGACGACATCCTCTCGTTCATCACCAACGTCGCCCTGGTCATCCCCGCCCTCCCGCTCATCATCACCCTCGTCGCGTACGCCGACGTGCGCGGTGTGGGGCTCATCGTCTTCGTCATCGCCATCACGTCCTGGGCGGGCGCCGCTCGGGCGAAGCGGGCCCAGATCATCACCCTGCGCAACCGCGACTTCGTCACCGCGGCGAAGTTCGCGGGGGAGGGCACCTTCCGCATCGTCTTCCGGGAGATCATGCCCAACATGACGTCGCTCGTCGCGGCGTCCTTCGTCGGGGCGGCCACGGGCGCGATCGGTGCGGAGGCCGGCCTCTCCGCCCTCGGCCTCGGGGACACGCAGAACGTCTCGTGGGGCACCATGCTCTACCAGTCGAACGCCCAGGGAGCCATCGCCCAGGGCCTGTTCATCTGGGTCTTCGCGCCCGGGCTGGTCCTCGCCATCCTCATGACGGGCCTGACCTTCATCAACTTCGGTGTCGACCTGCTGAGCAACCCCCACCTCCGGGAGGACTGACGTGTCGATGCTCGAGGTCAAGAACCTCTCGGTCCGCTACGAGCCCAAGCGCAACAAGGCCCTCACCGCGGTCGACGACGTGTCGTTCACCCTCGACGAGGGCGAGTTCGTCGGTCTCATCGGCGAGTCCGGGAGTGGCAAGACGACGCTGGCCACCGCCCTGCTCCGCCTGCTCCAGAAGCCCGGACGGATCAGCGACGGACACATCGTGTTCGAGGGCAAGGACATCACGCACCTGCCCGAGGACCAGCTGCGCGCGATGCGGTGGCGCGACATCGCCACGGTCTTCCAGAGCTCGATGAACTCGCTCAACCCGGTGGCGCGGATCGAGGCCCAGTTCCGCGACGCCATCGAGGCGCATACCCCGCTGCGGGGCGGCAAGGTCTCGCGCCGGGTCGAAGAGCTCTTCGACACCGTGCGCATCGACCCGACGTTCATCTCGTCGTTCCCCCACGAGCTCTCGGGAGGGATGAAGCAGCGAGTCAACCTGGCGCTCGCCCTGGCCGACAACCCGAAGTTCATCCTGCTCGACGAGCCGACGACCGGTCTCGACGTCGTCGTCCAGCACGAGATCCTCGAGAACGTCCGGCGGCTCCAGCAAGAGAACGGGTTCGGGGTCCTGTTCATCAGCCACGACATCGGCACCGTCCTCGACCTGTCGGACCGCATCCTCGTGATGTACGCGGGCCGGGTGGTGGAGGAGCAGGCCGCCACGTCGCTGCTCCGCGACCCGATGCACCCCTACTCCAAGGGGCTGCTCGGCTCCTACGGCGACCCCCGGGCCGAGACCGTGCGCATCACCTACGTACCGGGCCGGCCGCCGGACCTCACCCATCGGCCGCAGGGATGCTCCTTCGCCGCGCGCTGCCCCGAGAAGATCGCCCGCTGCACGACCGTCGACCCGCCCCTGACCGCGCTCGACGGTGGCCGCGTCGCGTGCCACGTCGCCGTCCTGCAGCGCCAGGGCGGCGAGGGAGCCGAGGAGGCGGGCGAGCGCATCCGCACGTTCGCCGGCCCGCAGTTCGTCAAGACGGCCCAGGAGTCGACGGTGGCGCTGCAGGGTGACCTCCTGCTCAGTGTCGAGGACGTCTCGAAGGTCTTCGAGCGTCGTCGCGGGTTCACCGTGACGAAGACGGAGGCCGTCACGGGGGCCAGCTTCGTGCTGCGCAAGGGCCAGGTGGCGGCGCTCGTCGGCCAGAGCGGCAGCGGCAAGTCCACGCTGGCCCGGATGATCACCGGAGTCGACAGCCCGACGAGCGGGCGGATCGTCTTCCACTCGCCCGAGGGGGACCGGCAGGTCTCGACCTTCAAGGGCAAGGCGTTGCGCGACTACCGGTCGCACGTGCAGATGGTGTTCCAGGACCCCTACTCGTCCCTCAACCCGGCACTGACCCTCGGGTACGCGATCGCCCGACCGCTGGCCAACTACCGTCACCTCAAGGGGGCGGCCCTGACCGACCGGGTCAAGGAGCTCCTCGAGACGGTCGCTCTCACACCTCCCGAGCGCTACATGAACCGGTATGCGTACGAGCTCTCCGGCGGTCAGCGCCAGCGGGTGGTCATCGCCCGGGCCCTCGCCGTGGAGCCCGAGCTGATCGTCGCCGACGAGCCCATCTCCAGCCTCGACGTCTCGATCCGCGCCGAGATCCTCGAGCTGCTGAGCAACCTCGTCAAGGACAGGGACATGGGCATCCTCTACATCACCCACGACCTGCTGAGCGCCCGCATGCTCTCCGACGAGGTCATCGTCCTCAACCACGGCCGGGTCGTCGAGCAGGGCCCCTCGCTCGAGGTCATCCGCAACCCGCAGGACCCCTACACGCGCACGCTGCTCGAAGCGGTGCCGAACCCCTTCGACGACGAGCCGACCCCCCGGGACGCGCCTGCGGTCTACGTGAAGCCGGGTGACAGCATGGCGGGGTGACCCGTCCTGTCACCCCCACCGACCTCACGTCCCCGGCCTCGCTCATCCTGCGGGGCCGGCGGTTCGACGCCTCGCGTCCGGCCGTCATGGCCATCGTCAACCGCACCCCCGACTCGTTCTTCGCCGGCAACCGGCACGCCGACCTCGGCTCCGCCCTCGCCGCCCTGGACGCGGCGGTCGAGCAGGGCGCTGACATCGTCGATGTCGGCGGGGTGCGGGCGGGCCAGCAGGGGCCGGAGGTGACCGCCGCCGAGGAGATCGAGCGGGTGGGTCCGTTCCTCGAGCAGGCCCGGTCGCGCTACCCGGACGTCGTCCTCAGCCTCGACACCTGGCGCTCCGAGGTCGCGCTCGCGGTCGCTCCGGTCGGCCTCGACCTCGTCAACGACACGTGGGCGGGACACGACCCTGAGCTCGTCCACGTCGCGGCCCGGTGCGGCGCCGGCGTCGTCGTCTCACATACCGGAGGGCTCCCGCCGCGGACCGACCCGGTCGACGTCACCTACGGCCCCGACCCGCTCGACGTCGTCCGTGACGTGCTGCAGACCCTGACCTCCGGCGTCGAGAAGGCCCTGGCCGCAGGCATACCCGCGAACCGGGTGCTCGTCGACCCCACCCTCGACTTCGGCAAGACGACGGCGCACTCGCTCGAGGTGCTCCGACACACGGCCGACGTCGTCGGGCTCGGCTTCCCTGTGCTGCAAGCGATCTCGCGCAAGGACTTCGTCGGCGAGAGCCTCGGCCTCGAGCCGGGAGACCGGCTCGAGGGCAGTCTGGGGGCGACGGCTGTGGCGGCCTGGCTGGGGGCCACGGTCTTCCGCACGCACGACGTGCGGGCCACGCGGCGCGTCGTCGACATGGTCGCGACCGTGCGTGGCGACCGGCCCCCGGACCGGGCCGAACGAGGGGTCCGTCGCGCGGTCTGAGCGCGCCCTCGGAGGTGGCGCACGCATACCGAAAACGGAAGGTTCGCACCCCTCCACACGCGCATCCTGCGTGCTAGGTTTCTGCCGGTTGCAGTTGCAGTTCCTCGCTCGTCGAAGAAGTCGGCCCGCTGCAGAACGTTGTAGCGGGTCTTGCGTTATCCGGCGTCATCCACGGGTCGAGGGCGCTTCCCCGCGAGGGGTCGACGGCAGCCGGGCGTGCACGCAGTGTGCACGTCCTTGGTCAGACAGAGAGAAGTAGTCACCCCATGGCTCAGGGCACCGTTAAGTGGTTCAACGCCGAGAAGGGTTTCGGATTCATTGCGCAGGACGGCGGCGGTCCCGACGTCTTCGTGCACTACTCCGCGATCCAGTCCAACGGCTACCGCTCCCTCGATGAGGCGCAGCGGGTCGAGTTCGAGGTCACCCAGGGACCCAAGGGTCCCCAGGCTGACGCCGTCCGTCCCATCTGACCCCGGCACGGCCGCCCGGCCGTCGCCGAACAGGCCCTCGGACCCACCGGTCCGGGGGCCTGTTGCTGTCCGGCGCGGCCCCGGCCCGGGCCGGTTGCGGCGCAGGCCGGTTCCGGACCTGAGGCGGTCGGGAGCGTCCGCTCAGCAGGAGGTGCGCACGTCGACGGCCCCGCCACCGAGGGTGGGGGTCGTCGTGCTCGTGGACGGCTTGGCCGAGCTCTTGGTGCTCGTGCTCGTGCTCGTGGGGGCGGGCGTGGCGCTGGTGCTGGTGTCCGACGGGGTCGCGGTGGTGGCCGGAGCGGTCGGCGGCGCCGTGATGGCGTCCTGCACCAGCTGGCGGATCTTCGCGAAGTTCGGGTTGGCCGGGCTGATGTTGTCGGTGGTGAAGGTCAGCGACGTGATCGAGCCCCTCTGGATGCGCTGCACGAGGTCGACCCACGCCGGCAGCTGCGCGACGGTGAGGTCGGTGGACACGTTGTCCTTGGCCACCTTCGCGAGCTCGGGGTACTTGCTCAGCATGCTGACCGGGTTGACCTGGTCGATGAGCGCCCCGATGAGGCAGCGCTGGCGCCGCATCCGGGAGAAGTCGTCGGAGAGCAGGCGCGACCGGGCATACCAGAGGGCGTGGTAGCCGTCGAGGGTCTGCCGCCCCGGCTCGATGTACTCCTCGATGCCCGCGACCCCGCCGCTCGAGGTGTGGTACCCCTCGATCGGCAGCCGCTCCGTGACGTTGACCGTGACGCCGCCCATCGCGTTGACGAGGGACTGGAAGCCGGCGAGGTCGATGACGGTGGAGTAGTCGACGTGCAGCCCGGTGACCTCGCCGATGACGTCCCGGATCGTCGTCAGGCCCGGGTTCGGGTTGTTCTTGAAGAGCGCCTTGTTGTCCTCGGCGAGGGCCCAGACCGCGTTGATGAGGCACTCGTCGCCGGGCTTGGCGTTGGGACAGTAGTAGCCGTTGGGGTAGAGCGCGTGCAGCGGGTTGCTCGCCGGGAACGGCGCCCGCTCGAGGCTGCGCGGGACGCTGATGAGGACCGTGTCGCCGGTCTGCGGGTTGATGCTCGCCTCGACCATCGAGTCCGTACGGATCCCGATGCGGTCGTCGCCGGCGTCCGAGCCGAGCAGCAGCAGGTTGACCCGCTTGACGCCTTCCCACGGGTCGGGGGCCTGGGCGTCGGGGGTCGCGGTCTGCTGCACCGATGGCGTGAGCGACCCCATGGCGGGGCCGGTGAAGACGGTGCTGACGACGTCGCGCTGGATGAGCGAGTAGCGCACGACCTGGGCCATCGGCAGGGCGACGAGCAGGCAGACGACGGCGGTGAACAGCCGCAGGCCGAGACGGGTCTGCGGGTCCGCCTGGGCGGGCGCCGTGTCGCGGTGCGTGAGGATGATGGAGAACACCCAGACGAGGGCGGCGACCGTCGTCAGGCCGGCGACCGTGAGCAGCGCGTCCGGCCGCACGGCGACGTTGAGCGCGGACGACACCGCCCCCCTGGCGACCACGAAGTAGGCGCCGACGAGGAAGAGCGCGGCGACGACACCGAGCAGGATGTAGCCGAGCACCCGGTAGCGGGTGCCCAGCAGGCCGGCCCCGGGAAGGATGGCCGCCGCGGTGTGCACGAGGGACCGTCGACGCTGCCGACGGACGGCCAGCAGGTGCCGGGTCCGAGCACCGACAGGCTCACCGCCCGGCTGGTCCGCGGCCATCCCCACCTTCCCCGCACGCAATGGTCCCCTGGGCGCGGGAGCATACCCGGCGTTCCTAGCCCTCGTCGTCACGACGGCCCGGCGCGCTCAAAGGTTCCCCCGGAGGGACTCCGGGAGATGTCGGTGGTGATGCGTCGAGGCGGTTTGGGCTGCGGTGAGCGCCCCGGGTAGCCTGTGCCTGCTCGTCGTCGCTGGTGGTCCCCTCACGGGGCTCGGCCGGGGCGGCCGGTGAGCTGGAGGCGTCGCATAGTGGCCTAGTGCGCCCGCCTGCTAAGCGGGTTGGGGATAACACCCCTCGCGGGTTCAAATCCCGCCGCCTCCGCTCCTCGTACCGACACGACGCCCCCGGACCTGGCTGGTCCGGGGGCGTCGTGGTCGGGCGGTCGGTGAGGACACCGCAGGGGAGCCCGCGACGGCGAGGTATGCCGGTGGTCAGGTGCGGCCCCGGAAGATCCAGCTCCGCATGGCGCCGAACCGCGCGACCGTCGACACGAGGTTGGCCGCGGCCACGACGAGCACCGCGGCCGTCGTGGCCGCGTGCGGGTCGAGCGTGGTGAGCAGGACCAGCGCGCCGCTCGAGAGGCCCCAGGTCAGTCCGAACACGGCCAGGCCCTGGAGGTGATGGCGGGCCAGGCCGTCGCTCCCGCGGACCCCGAACGTCCAGGCCCGGTTGGCCGCCGTGTTCGCGAGCGTCGAGACGACCAGGCCCACGAGGTTGGCGGCCTGCGCGCCCAGCGGGGCGTGGAGCAGGGCCAGCAGCCCCAGGTTGAGGGCCGTGCTGCCGACGCCGATGACGGCGAACCGGGCGAGCTGTCCGCCCAGCGGCGAGGCCAGCCAGGCCGAGAGGCCGACCGTGGCGAACGGGGGTCTCGACGACCTCGACCTCGAGCTGGGCGAGCCCGGGCGCCTCGACCCGGGGACACCGGTGGTCTCGGTGCGCCCCTCCTGAGCGGTCACGAGCGTGGCGGCCGCCACGTCACACCGTCGCCGTGGTGGAGGTGCTCGAGGTGCCGGACGTCGACGTCACGGGCTGGGTCAGGTCGTAGAACGTCGAGCCGCCGATGGTGACGGCCTTGAAGCTCTGCTGCACCCAGGTCGAGATCTGTGACGAGGCGTTGCTACCGCCGGTCGAGCCGCCCCCCATGCCGCCGCCGGCGAGGAAGTAGTGGATCTTCCCCTCCTGCACGTAGGCCTGGAACTGCGCGAGCGTCGGTGACGGGTCGCTGCCGTTGAACCCGCCGATGGCCATGACCGGCAGCTGGGTCCCCAGCTGCAGGCCGGCCGCGTTCTGCGACCCGATGGCGGCGGCGACCCAGGTGTACTGGTCGGCGTTGGTGGAGAGGGCTGAGACGACCGCGGTGCTCGGGGCGGCCGCGTTGAGCAGGCCGCCCATCCCCCCGGCGCCGCCGGTGCCGCCACGGGTGCCACCGGTGGTCCCGCCGGGGGCGGTGCCGGTCGTGCCCCCGGGAGCCTGGCCACCCGGCATACCGCCGCGGGCACCGCCACCGAACCCTCCAGGGCCTCCCGCGCCGCCCGGGCCCCCGGTGCCGCCGGCGACCGTGGGTCCGGCGTCGACGATGGAGCCCGAGTGGCCGGTGGAGACGGTCTGCAGGGAGTAGGCCGCCGGGCCGAGGAGGGCGGCGAAGAGGGCGGCGCCGGCGATGACGGGGACCGCACGCCGGTGGACCCGGCTGATGACGAGGAACCCGAAGGCCGCCGCGAGACCGACCGCGAGGACGACGACGCGCAGCCAGGAGTTCCACTCGGTGGTGCGGGAGAGCAGGACGAAGGCCCACACCGCGGTGGCGGCGGTGGCGACGGCCAGTGCGATCGAGCCGGCCGCGTGATCACGTCGCTCCCACGCCTCGACCGCACCCATCCCGACGAGGGCGGCGATGGCGGGGGCGAGGGCGATCGTGTAGTACGCGTGGAAGATGCCGGCCATGAGCGAGAAGGTCAGCAGGGTGACGACGAGCCAGGCACCCCAGGCGAGGTAGGCGGCGCGGCGGGCGTCGGTGCGCGGGGTCCGGCCGCGCAGGGCGAGTCCGACGACGAGCAGGATGAGGGCCGCCGGGATGAGCCACGAGATCTGGCCGCCGATCTCGGAGCTGAACATCCGGCCGAGTCCGGTTGCGCCCCAGTTGCCGCCCGTGCCACCGCCACCGCCGCCGACCGAGCCGGTCTCGTTGCCGGTGATCCGACCGAGCCCGTTGTAGCCGAAGGTGAGCTCGAGGAAGGAGTTCGTCTGCGAGCCGCCCACGTAGGGGCGCAGGTCGGCGGGCAGCAGCTCGACGACGGCGACCCACCACCCGGCGGACAGCACGATGGCCAGACCGCCCATGAGGGAGTGGACGATGCGCCGGCGCAGGGTCGTCGGCGCGGCGACGAGGTAGGCCAGGGCGAAACCGGGCACGACGAGGAACGCCTGGAGCGTCTTGGTGAGGAACGCGAAGCCGATGAAGACGCCGACGAGGATGAACCACTTCGGTGAGGCCTTCTCGATGGACTTCAGGGTGGCCCAGGCGCCGAGCACCATGAGCAGCGTGAGGAGGGCGTCGGGGTTGTTGAAGCGGAACATCAGGACGGCGACCGGCGTCAGCGCGAGCGTCGCGCCGGCGACGAGGCCGGCGACGGGGCCGAAGCTCTTCCGGACCGTGGTGTGGAGGACGCCGACGCTCGCGACGCCCATGAGCACCTGCGGGACGAGGATGGCGAACGAGTTCAGGCCGAGCAGCTTGACCGACAGAGCCATGACCCACAGGGAGGCCGGGGGCTTGTCGACGGTGATCGAGTTGCCGGCGTCGGAGGAGCCGAAGAAGAACGCCTCAAGGTTGGTCGAGCCGGCCTGCACGGCGGCGGAGTAGAACGAGTTCGCCCAGCCGCTGGCGGTGAGGTTGTAGAGGTAGAAGGCGGCGGTGAGGACGAGAAGGCCCAGAAGGGCGGGACGGGCCCAGGTCGGGTCGTCCGACGACCCCCGCCACACCCGCTGTGCCCAGCCGGCGGGACGGCCCGCAGCGCTCGACGTGGTGGTGGCGGAGGGCGGGGGCGACACGTCTGCGGCCGAACGGGAGAGGGTGGTCGTGTTCATGAGGACGACGATGGCGACGGCGACTATGCGCTTCCTGTGACACCACCAGCACGATGTGATGAGCCCCGCCCCGCACTCGGAACCCCCCGCTTCGAAACCCCCATCACGCCTCATGGGAGGGCAGCGCCCGGGTTTCCGGACGCTGCTCACCCATGGGTAGGAAAGGCGAGAGTGGGTTGGTGGAGGGGTCAGGCGGGCAGGAGGACGGTGAAGGTGGTGTCGCCGGTCTTGCTGCTCAGGTCGACGGTGCCTCCGTGGGCCTGAGCGACGGCGGCGACGATCGACAGACCCAGCCCGGTGCTGCCGGCCGCGCGGTTGCGGGAGGTGTCGCCGCGCGCGAAGCGCTGGAACACGTCGGGCTGCAGCTCGGCCGGGACGCCGGGACCGTTGTCGCGCACGCTGATCCGCACCTGGCCGGCCTCGGGCGCCAGGCTGGTGCGGACCACGGTGCCGGGAGCGGTATGCGTGCGGGCGTTGGCGAGGAGGTTGGCCACGATCTGGTGCAGGCGGGCGGGGTCACCCTGCACCTCGACCGGCTCGTCGGGCAGGTCGAGCTGCCAGACGTGGTCGGGCGAGGCGGCGTGGGCGTCGCTGACGGCGTTGACGAGCATCTCGGTGAGGTCCACCGGCTCGCGGTCGAGCGGGCGCCCCGCGTCGAGACGCGCCAGGAGGAGCAGGTCGTCGACGAGGCTCGACATCCGCATCGCCTCGGACTCGACGCGTCCGATGGCGTGGACGACGGTGGGTGGCACGGGCTCGCGCTCGCGGCGGGTCAGCTCGGCGTAGCCCCGGATCGAGGCCAAGGGCGTCCGCAGCTCGTGGCTGGCGTCGGCGACGAACTGGCGGACCCGCTCCTCGCTCTTCTGGCGGGCGTTGAGGGCTCCGTCGATATGGTCGAGCATCTCGTTGAGCGCGGCGCCGACCTGACCGACCTCCGTGCGAGTGTCGGTGTCCTGCACGGGGACCCGCTCGGCGATGTCGACCTGTCCGGCCGACAGGGGCAGGTGGGCGACCCGGGTGGCGGTCGCCGCGACCCGGTCGAGCGGGCGCAGGTTGCGGCGGACCAGCCAGGTGCCGAACAGGCCCACCAGCACGAGGCCGCCGAGCAGGCCGGAGAGCCCGATGACGACCATCCGGCCGACGGTGCGGTCCTCGGGGCCGGTCGGCAGGCCGGCGACGACCGTCAGCTGGGTGACACCGTCCGTCGTGCGGAAGATCCCCTGCCCCGCGATCACCCGGTACTGGCCGAGCGACCCTCCGAGGTCCATGGTGACCGGGGTGGCGCCGATGCCCGCGGCCGAGATGGCGGCGAGCTGGGCGTCCGTGAGGGCGACCCGCTGGTTGTTGGCGTCGGAGGCGACGCCCTGGGTGACCGAGCCGAAGACAGCGAACAGGCCCTCGGCGCCCGGCCCACGGCTCCGGTCCCCGCCGGAGTCCGGGGTGGGTCCCTGGTTGCCGCCGGTATAGCGCTGCACCGAGCTGCGCAGCTGACCGTCGATCTGGTCGTACAGGTAGCCGCGCAGGGCGAGCACCGTCGCGGCCCCGCTGGCGAGCGTGACGACGATGAAGAGGGCGAGCATCGACGCGACGAGCTTGCTGCGCAGCGTCCAGGACGCCGGGTTGCGCAGGGTGCTCAGCCCCAGACCGTCGAGGGGGCGCCGACGTGTCGAGGTCGAGGTCGGCCCAGGCGCCACGGGCGGCGGCCCGGCTTCCGGCGCACCGCTCGGGGCGCTGTCGTCGGGAGCGAGCGCGGGTGGCGTCAGCTGGTCAGCTTGCGGGCTTGAGGACATACCCCACGCCTCGCATCGTGTGGATCATCGGGTCGCGCCCGGCGTCGATCTTCTTACGCAGGTAGGAGATGTAGAGCTCGACGACGTTGGCCTGGCCACCGAAGTCGTAGTTCCACACCCGGTCGAGGATCTGCGCCTTGGACAAGACCCGCTTGGGGTTGCGCATGAGGTAGCGCAGCAGCTCGAACTCGGTCGCCGTCAGCTGGATGTGCGTACCGCCGCGGGTCACCTCGTGGCTGTCCTCGTCGAGGGTCAGGTCGCCGACGGTGATGAGCGAGTCGTCCTCGTCGGTGGCGATGACGGCCGTGCGCCGCATGAGGGCCCGCAGCCGGGCCACGACCTCCTCGAGGCTGAACGGCTTCGTGACGTAGTCGTCGCCGCCGGCTGTGAGGCCGGCGATCCGGTCCTCGACCGCGTCGCGGGCGGTGAGGAACAGGACCGGGATGCGCTGGTTGTGCTCACGCATCCGGCGCAGCACCTCCAGCCCGTCCATGTCGGGCAGCATCATGTCGAGCGCCACGGCGTCGGGCTCGAACTCGCGGGCGGCGCGCACGGCGGCCATGCCGCTGCCGGCCGACCGGACCTCCCAGCCCTCATAGCGCAGCGCCATGCTGAGCAGCTCGGTGAGGTTGTGCTCGTCGTCGACGACGAGGACCCGAGGGGCGGTGCCGTCGGGTCGCTGCAGCTTCTGCGCGCGGGCGGAGGTCGTGTTCACGGGACGGACTTTCCTCGGTGAGTCTTGGGGCGCCGTATGCCGATGCTATGGCTTCCCTGTGGACGCTCTGTGGTGGAGCGGCTCCGGTCGCCAGCCGGGCGATATCTCGCCCACAGGTGCACCACAGCCGGGCGGCTGACCGTGACGGGGTGAGCCTGCCGAACCCCGACCAGACGCATCCCCTCCCCGTCCACCCGGTGGCCCCCCTCCCCACCAGCCCGGTGAGCCCGCCGCCCTCGACCGTCCGGTGGCCGGAGCCCCCGCAGGACCGGGTCTACCAGGACGCCCCGTATGCGGCGCCTGTTGCCCCACCGCCCGTGGCGCCCGTGCCTCCGAGCCGCTGGAGCGGCAGACGGACTGCGGCGGTCGCCGCGCTGGCCCTCGCTCTGACGAGCATCGGCGCCGTGGCCGCCGCCGCGGCGACCCCGAACGGCATCGCGGGCCCGACCGGGCAGCGCGGTGGCCCGGGCTTCACGGGCCGGCAGAACGGCCCGCTCGGCCCGTTCGGCGGCCAGCAGGGCCCCGGCGCCCAGCAGGGGAACGGGACGCAGCAGCAGCCCGGCATGGGGATGCCCGGCCAGGGCCGGGCCCATCACTGAGCCGACCTCTCGCCCGGCCGCGCCGGACCGAGTCCCGACCAAGCGCCGACCAACCCCGAGGAAGCCCGCGGACCGCGTGAGCCGGGTGCACGGCATACCCCTGCTAGGCTTATCGCGGTTGCAGTGACAGTTCCTCGTTCGACGAAGACCGGCCCGCCAACAGCGGGCCTTCTTTTTGGGTGTGGGCTTTTCTCCCGACGCCCGTTGGGGTCATCGCAGTCACGAGGTCCGCGGCGTTCGCGGACCCACGAGCTCCAACAACGAAAGAGTGACACCCATGGCACAAGGCACCGTGAAGTGGTTCAACGCCGAGAAGGGCTTCGGCTTCATCGAGCAGGATGGTGGCGGTCCGGACGTGTTCGTCCACTACTCCGCCATCGAGACCAACGGCTACCGTTCCCTCGACGACGCCCAGCGCGTCCAGTTCGAGATCACGCAGGGCCCCAAGGGCCCGCAGGCCGAGAAGGTCACCGCGATCTGATCTGCTGATCCTTCAAGAACGGCCCCCGACCTCTCGGTCGGGGGCCGTTCTGCGTCAAGGACGTTGCCCTACCCGGCCGGGTCGCCCCGCAGCACGACCAGCACCCGCGCCTGGGCCGCGTCGGCGTCCGGATGGGTCCAGAGCGCGAGGTGGGTGCCCGTCTCGAGGACGAGGAGCTCCGCCCCGGGGACCTGCTCGGCGGCATACCGGCTGTGGTCGAGGTCGACGTCGCCGTCCGCGTCGCCGTGGACGACGAGGGTGGGGGCGCGGACCGACCCGAGGTCGAGCGAGCCGATCTCCGCGAACCGTTCGAGGTCGTTGTCGAACCCGCGGCGGCGGGTCCGTCCCCGCCCGACCGTGGGGCCGAGGTCGAGGACGAACGACCGCTTGGTGCGGTCGGCGAACACCTCGTCGACGCGGCGCGCGAGCTGACGCCGGGTCAGCGTCCCCTCGACGGCGAGGGCACCGGAGATGAACTGCCGGGGCTGGTGCGTCGCGATGACGCGCAGGAGCCACTCCCCGGCCGACGTGGTCATGAGCAGGCGCTCCGGGAGCTTCGGCGGCGGCATCACGTAAGGGCCGCTGATGGCGGCGAACGCGACGAGGGCGCGGACCCGGTCGGGATACCGGACGGCCAGTCGGTAGGCGACCGGGCCGCCGCCCGACCAGGCCAGGACGCCGACGCGGTCGAGCCCGAGCGTGTCGAGCAGCGCGGCGACGAGGTCGGCCTGGGCGTCGAGCGTCTCGCGGCCGTCCAGGGGCGTGTCGAGGTAGCCCGGGCGGGAGAGGAGGACCGCCGCCACCTCGTCGCGGGGAAGGAAGCGGGACATCACCGCCGCGGCGTCGATGCCCCCGGGACTGCCGTGGAGGACCACCACCGGACGGCCGTGGCCGAGGACGGCATACTCGACCGGCCCGAGGGCCGTGTCGGCGATGCGGGCCGCCGGAACCAGGGGCGCGTCGGGCGGCACGGGCACGGCGCTCCCTCCCGGTCGGTGGCGGCCGTCGACGGCGATTTCCTGGCGATGGTGGACGCACGGTAGTCTTGCGCGTCGTCGCCGGGTACGTGGTTCGACCCACGGATCGGTGCGAGCTGGGCGCCCGTAGCTCAACGGATAGAGCATCTGACTACGGATCAGAAGGTTAGGGGTTCGAATCCCTTCGGGCGCACGCTGTGTTGAGACAGACGAGGAACGCCCCCGAGCCGCAGACGCGGCCCGGGGGCGTTCTGGTCCAGCCGGCTCAGCCGGGCTCAGCTGTCCGTGTAGTGGCCGGCGTCGAGGTCGTCGAGCAGACCGGGCCCGGTCGGGGTCCAGTCGAGAAGCTCTCGGGTCCGGGCGCTCGACGCGGGGCTGTCGACGCCCAGGAACGCGGCGAGGAACCCTAACTGGTCGGCGGCGTCCTCCGGCGCGACCGGCTGCACCGGCACGTCGAGCCCGCGCCCGATGGCCTCGGCCACCGCACGGATCGGTACCCCCTCCTCGGCGACGGCGTGCAGGGTCGACCCCGCCGGAGCGCCCTCGAGGGCCGCCCGGAAGAGCCGCGCGGCGTCGAGGCGATGGACGGCCGGCCACCGGTTGGCGCCGTCGCCGAGGAAGCCCGCGGCACCGCGGCGCCGCGCACTCGCGACGAGTGCGGCCATGAACCCGGTGTCGCCCTCGCCGTGGACGGTCGGGGGGAGCCGCACGACGACCGACCGGACCCCGTCGTCCGCCATCGCCACGACCCGCTGGGCGGTGGCCAGGCGCACGTTCGGGCCGCCGGCGAACCCGGTGTCCCCGTCGTCGACCGCCGTCGCCTGACCGTCGGACTCCGTGGCGACCCGGCCGGGGGCGATACCCATGGTGCCCGAGGCGATGAGCAACGGGCGGTCGGAGCCGGCGAGGGCGGAGCCGAACGCCTCGACGGCCTGGCGGTCGGACTGGGCCGCCTCGAGGAAGCCGCCGGAGAAGGCCACATCGTGCTTGAAGGCGAGGTGGATGACGCCGTCGGAGGCCGCGGCGGCGGTGCGGAGCCCGTCGAGGTCGTCGAGGTCGCCCCGCACCACCTCCGCCCCGGCCCGGGTGAGGGCGTCGGCGGTGGCGTCGGACCGGGCGAGTCCGACGACCTGGTGGCCGGCGTCGAGCAGCTCGGGGACGACGGCGGAGCCGATCCAGCCGGCGGCTCCGGTGACGAAGATGCGCATGGTGATGCCTTCCGTGGAGTGATGTCAGTCGGTGTCATGGACGCTAGCACTTCATGACAGCCTCTGCCATCACTAGGATCGGACCATGGGTCGCTGGGAGCCGAACGCCCGCGGGCGCCTCGAGCGCGCCGCGATGGAGCTCTACGTCGACCGGGGCTTCGAGCAGACGACCGTGGCCGACATCGCCGAACGGGCCGGTCTGACCGAACGCACCTTCTTCCGGCACTTCGCCGACAAGCGGGAGGTGCTGTTCAGCGGCTCGACCTCGCTGCAACAGCTGTTCGTCGACCGCACCCTGGCCGCCCCGCCGTCGGCCGCCGCGCTCGACGCGGTGGCCTCGGCATTGGCCTCCGTGGGGGACGAGCTGCAGCCGAACCTCGCCTACGCCCGGGCGCGGTTCGGCGTCATCACGGCCAACTCGGTGCTGCAGGAACGGGAGCTCATCAAGTTGGCCGCCCTCGGCGCGGCTGTCGCCGGCGCTCTGCGCGAGCGAGGGGTCGCCGAGCCCACGGCCAGCCTCGCCGCCGAGGCCGGCATCGCCGTCTTCAAGGTCGGCTTCGAGCAGTGGGTCCGGGGCGACGGCGAGACCACGCTCACGGCCCTGCTGGGCGACGCGATGCGACGCCTGCGGGCTGTCGCCTCGGGTGGCTGACGCCGCCCGACGTCCGGCCGGCGCCGGCTGACCAGCGGGACGCGCTCACGTCGCGCGTCGGGTTGCGTCCACTGCGGTGCTCACGACACCGCACGCGACCCGACCCGCGACCTCACCCAAGACCGTGATCCCGGGACGTGACCCACGGGCCGCCGGGGGGCGAGAGTGGCTGACGGAGGTGCTGCTCGCCCGGCTAGTGAGTCGTTCACCCGCGTCGGGCTGCGCCAGTCGATCTTCGGGTGGCCGCAGCGAGCGCAGACCTCGCTCGTGAGCCGGGCGTCCTGCGGGTTGTCACGGACTGAGACGTAGGCGTGCAGGTGCAGGCGACACCGCCACGGCAACACCGCCCGCCGCCGGCCGCCCGCCCACGAGCGAGTGCCGCAGGGCGAGGACGTGCCCCAGGACGCTGGCTGCGTATGCCGCTCGCTCGCCGGGTGCCTGGGCGGCCAGGTCGGCGGCCCACTCCTCGGCATACCGGCTGCGGTGCAGGCCGGGGGCAGTCGGGTGGCGAGCCGCAGCCACGCGGCGGCCCACCACGCGGGACCCCGTGGCCCGGCTCATGCCAGCCCCTCGGCCGGCGCGGGCGTCCGACGCTGGGCGGGTCGACATCCTCCCACCCGCTCTCGAGCCAGCCGAGCTGCTCGAAGCGGGCTTCGATCGGGATGACGGTGCCGCTCGGGAGGGCCGTCCGGGCCATGGCCTCGAGGCCGTACCGATCGACCGGCCCCCGCCCCGGCTCAGACGAAGAGCGGGGCCATGTCGAAGGCCCGCTCGAGCTCGGCCATCTCCTCGATGCTCGGGCGACCCGTGAACCGCTCGGCGGCGTCGAGCACGAGCGGCAGCAGCTGGATGTCGCCGACGGTGTTGAGGAAGACGCCCTCCCGGCCGAGCACCCACGACACGGCGGTGTCGATGGCCTCGGGTGAGCGCAGCGGCTCGTACCAGGTCGCGGCGAAGTGCTGCTCGCGGTCGCCGTTCGACCCGGTCTCCCGGTCGGCATCGGGCCAGGCCGCCTTGGTGATCGACTTGATGGTCTGCACCGCGACGCCGCGCTCCTGGCAGATCGCCAGCAGCTCCTCGACGTCGGCGAGGTAGCTCTGGTTGTTCGACATCGGGAAGTTGTAGGGCAGCAGCACCGAGGCGAAGTCGTACTCCTCCAGCGACCGCAGGTGCTGGCGCGCGACGGTGACCCCATGCCCGGTCACGCCCACCGCCTTGGTGAGCCCCTCGTCGAGCGCCCGCCGGGCCCCTTCCAGCGCGCCGCCTTTGGCGTAGGCGGTGCGCCACTGGTCCTCGTCGACGAGGTTGTGAAGCTGCAGGAGGTCGACGTGGTCGGTGCCCATCCGCTCAAGCGACTCGTTGATCTGGGCGTAGGCGCCCTCGGCGGTGCGGTCCTCGGTCTTCGTGGCGAGGAAGTACGCGTCGCGGTGCTCGCTGAGGAACGGCTTCATCCGCACCTCGGCCTCGCCGTAGCTGCGCGCGACGTCGAGGTGGTTGATGCCCCGGGCCGCGACGAGCTCGAGGGTGGCGTCCGCTTCGTCCTGCGTCACCCGGCTCAGGGCGGCCGCGCCGAAGATGACGCGGGTGCTGTCGTGGCCGGTCCGGCCGAAGGGCTGCGTGGGGATCATGCGTCCCATGATGCCCTCAGGACGGCTGCGCGTCGCGTCCAGGGATCGGCCATCTGGGTGCGAGACGCTGGTCGGATGTCGTTCCTCATCGTCGCCGTCGCCCAGTGGGCCGTCGTCCTCGTCCTCGTCGGTGCTCTCGCCGTGTGGTGGCTCTCCGTCCCCCGGGTGCGCCTCGAGCTGGTGGTCGGCGGCGTCGTCGCCGTCATCCTCGTTGCGCTCGCCGTCAAGGGGACGAGCCTGGCCTGGACCGACCCGCGCCCGTTCGTCGTCGACGGACAGGCGCCCCTCTTCCCCCACCCGGCCGACAACGGCTTCCCTTCCGACCACACGACGATCACCGCTGCGGTGGCGGGGGTCGTCCTGGCGGCCCGGCGCGTTTGGGGCGCAGGGCTGCTCGTCCTGTCGGCGCTCATCGGCGCGGCGCGGGTGGCTGCGAACGTCCACCACGTGCCCGACATCATCGCCGGCCTCCTGCTCGGGCTCGTGTGTGCGGCCGTCGCGGTCGCGGTGGCCCGGGTCGTCGTCGCGCGCGTGACCGCTCGCCGTGAGCTCAACGACTGGGGTATGCCGGGTCGCCGGGTCGCCGGCACACCGACCGTGCCGAGCGCTTGAGGAAGTTGTCCGGACATTCTGACGTCTCCGGGGGTGGGGCCGGTTAGGCTCGGCCCATGGCTGCGCAGCTGGTCGACCTGCGGATCGACCGCCGCTCGCCGGTGCCGCTCTACCACCAGCTCGCCGAGCAGCTGAGCGCCGCGGTCACGGACGGACGCCTGGCTCCCGGCGACGCCTTCGAGAACGAGCTGGCCATGTGCCAGCGGCTCCAGCTGTCGCGCCCGACGGTGCGGCGAGCCATCCAGGAGATGGTCGACCAGGGCCTGCTCGTGCGCCGCCGCGGCGTCGGCACGACCGTCGCCAACGCCAAGGTGCACCGCAAGTTCGAGCTGTCCAGCCTCTACGACGAGCTGCAGCGCGCCGGCCGGTCACCGCGCACCACGGTGCTCTCCCTGGAGACCGTCCAGGACGCGCGCGCGGCGGCGTCGCTGGACCTGCCCTCCGACACCCACCTGCTCGCCGTCACCCGGCTGCGCCTCGTCGACGACCAGCCGCTGGCGCTGCTCCACAACTGGCTGCCACCGGCCTACGCCGACGTCACGCAGGACGAGCTGGAGACGAGCGGGCTCTACGACGCGCTGCGCACCCGCGGCGGCCGGCCGGTCGTCGCCCGGCAGAGCGTCGGCGCCCGCCCGCCGACGCCGGCCGAGCGGCGCCTCCTCGGGCTGCGCGGGAGCCAGCCGGTGCTGACGATGTCGAGGATGGCGTTCGACGCCAACGGCACCGCGGTGGAGTTCGGCGACCACAGCTACCGCGCCGAGGACTACGCCCTCGACATGGTGCTCGACGAGCGCTGACACCCCGCCGCCCCGTCGTGGCCGGTCGCGGGACCTCCGCCCCGGGTCTCGGGGCTCGACGGGGTGTCACCTGGAGCTGGTGACGCCGCCCGTTCCCGGACCGCGCGCTGTGGACGACAGGAGCGACGTCATGCGGGCCCTCGTGGTGTACGAGTCGATGTTCGGCAACACCGAGCAGGTGGCGAAGGCCATCGCCGCCGGCCTCGCCGAGTCGATGGAGGTCGTCACGACGCCGGTGGGCCGGGCGCTGGCCATCCCCGGCCCCGACGTCGACCTCATCGTCGCGGGCGGCCCGACCCACGCCTTCGCGATGAGCCGGCCCACCACCCGGAGCGAGGCCCTGGCCAAGGGCGCGGCGCGGGGCGAGCAGGAGAGCGGCCTGCGGGAGTGGGTCAACGCCCTGCCGACCGGACACCACGCCGAGCGGTTGGCGACCTTCGACACCCGCGTCGCCTCGATGCGGTACCTGCCCGGGTCGGCGGCCAGGCGGGCCGCCGCGGTGGCCCACCGCCACGGGTATCCTGCCGCCGCCCGGGCCGAGAGCTTCTACGTCGACGACATCGAGGGCCCGCTGCTGGAGGGCGAGACGGAACGGGCGACCGCGTGGGGTCGAGCGCTGGCCGAGTCCGTCGCGTCCGCCCGGCCCTGACGCCTACGCCGCCCTCGACCCGGTGACCGAGGCGCGTCAGCTGTTCTGGGGGAAGCCGAGATTGAGGCCGCCGTGGCTCGGGTCGAGCCAGCGGGACGTCACGACCTTGCCGCGGGTGAAGAAGTGGACCCCCTCGGTGCCGTGGGCGTGGCTGTCGCCGAAGAGGCTGTTCTTCCACCCGCCGAACGAGTAGTAGCTGACCGGCACGGGGATCGGCACGTTGACGCCGACCATCCCGACCTCCACCTCGTGCTGGAACCGGCGGGCGGCCCCCCCGTCGTTGGTGAAGATCGCCGTGCCGTTGCCGTAGGGGTTGGCGTTGATGAGCGCCAGGCCCTGGTCGTAGGACTGCACCCGCAGCACCGAGAGCACCGGCCCGAAGATCTCCTCCTGGTAGATCGACATGTCGGTGCCGACGTGGTCGAAGAGCGTCGGCGCGAGGAAGAACCCGCTGTCGTCGCCGTCAACGTCGGCCTGCCTCCCATCGACGACGAGGGTCGCCCCCGACTCGACGCCGGCGTCGACGTAGCCGGCCACCTTGTCGCGGTGGGCCCCGGTGACGAGGGGCCCCATGTCGCAGCCGCGGGTGCCGTCCCCGGTGCGCAGCTTGCCCATCCGGTCGACGATCTTGCTGACGAGGTCGTCGGCGATGGGCTCCACGGCGACGAGGGCCGAGATGGCCATGCAGCGCTCGCCGGCCGAGCCGAAGCCGGCGTTGATCGCGGCGTCGGCGGCGAGGTCGAGGTCCGCGTCGGGCAGGACGAGCATGTGGTTCTTCGCGCCGCCGAGGGCCTGGACGCGCTTGCCGTTGGCCGTGCCGGTCTCGTAGACGTAGCGCGCGATCGGGGTGGAGCCGACGAAGGAGACCGACTTGACGTCGGGGTGCGTGAGCAGCGCGTCGACGGCCTCCTTGTCGCCGTTCACAACGTTCATGACGCCGTCGGGCAGGCCGGCCTGCTTCCAGAGCCGGGCCACGGCCAGGGCGGCGGAGGGGTCCTTCTCGCTCGGCTTGAGGACGACGGCGTTGCCGCAGGCGATGGCCACGGGGATGAACCACATCGGCACCATGGCCGGGAAGTTGAAGGGCGAGATCACCGCGACGACGCCGAGCGACTGGCGCAGCGAGTAGACGTCGACGTTGGTCGACGCGTTCTCCGAGTAGCCGCCCTTGAGCAGCTGCGGGATGCCGCAGGCGAACTCGGCCACCTCCAGCCCGCGCATGACCTCACCGAGGGCGTCGTCGAGCACCTTGCCGTGCTCCGCGGTGATGAGCGCCGCGACGTTCTCCTTCTCGGCGTCGAGCAGCTGCCGGAACGCGAAGAGCACCTTGCTGCGCTTGGCCAGCGAGGCCTGGCTCCACTCCGCCCACGCCGCCTTGGCCGATGCGACGACCTCCCCGACGGTATGCGTGGACGCCAGGTCGACCTTGCCGGTCACCTGGCCGGTGGCGGGGTTGTAGACGTCGCCGGTGCGCTCGGCGGTGCCGGTCCAGTCGGCGCCGCCGACGAGGTGGGTGATGCGGGTGGGGGTGCTCATGGTCGTCCTTCGGTCCAGCGTGGGTACGGAACGGGGTTCAGGGACGGGGGCGCTCGTGGAGGGCGACCCGGACGGGGCGCCCCGAGGCGAGCGACTCCAGGCCCGCCTCGCAGACGGCCGAGGCGGCATACCCGTCCCAGGTGGTGGGTCCGACGACCTGCCCGAGGCGGGTCGCATCGACCCACGCCTGCACCTCGAGATCGTAGGCCCGGGCGAAGCGGGTGCGGAAGTCGTCGGGGATGGCGCCGCCGTAGCGGTTGTCGCCGCGAGCGAACAGCCCCTGCCCGAGACCGATCGTCGCCGTGCCGTGCTCGCCGACCGCCTCGCAGCGCACCTCGTAGCCGATCCGGCTGTTGACGAAGACCTCGGCCGTGGCCATCGCGCCCCCGGCCATCCGGAACACCGCCAGCTGGGGGTCGAGGACGCCCTCCTCGACGACCGAGGTGGGCGCGGGGGCGAGGATCGTCACCTCCTGGATCTCGGCGCCGAACAGCCAGCGCGAGACGTCGACCTCGTGCACGAGGGAGTCACGCACGATCATCTCGGAGCGGAAGTCGCCGGCGACCGACTTGTTGCGGTGCACATGGTGCAGCAGCAGCGTGCGGCCGTGGGCACCGGAGTCGAGCAGGGCCTTGAGGTCGGCGTACTCCGGGTCGAACCGGCGCATGAACCCGACCTGCACGAGCGGCCGGCCGCCGCGCGCCTCGGCCTCGACGAGCCGGTAGGACGACTCGGCGTCCATGGTCAGCGGCTTCTCGCAGAGCACCGGGGTGCCGTGCTCGAGGCAGGCGAGCACCTGCTCCTCGTGGGCGAACCCGGGCGAGGCGATGAGCACGGCGTCGACGTCGCCGGCCGCCACCAGCTCGAGCCCGTCGGCGACGAAGCGCACGCCGTCGAGGCTCTCGGCCAGCTGCTGGGCCCGGTCGGCCGCCGGATCGGAGACGGCCACGAGCCGCGCCCCGGAGATGCGGTGGGCCAGCCGGTGCGCGTGGTCGGCGCCCATCATCCCGACGCCGAGCAGGCCGACGCGCAGGTCGCTCATGCCTCGCCTCCTTCGTTCGCTGCCGTCACCGGGGTGAGCAGCGGACGCTGCGCCCGTTTGTGGTCCTGGTATGCCGTGTACGCCGCCTGCGTGGTCTCCAGCTCAGAGACCGCACCGACCGGCACGTCCCACCAGGCTCCCGTATCGGGGGCGAAGACGAAGGGGTCCGTCTCGACGTGGATGACGACCGGCCCACCGTCGGACGGCCAGGCCTTGGCCGCCCTGACGGCGTCGGCCAGCTCGGTGGCCGTGTGGACCTCGATGACGTGGGCGCCGAGACTCCGCGCGTTGGCCGCGAGGTCGACGGGGATGAGGTCACCCGCGAGTCGGTGGGTCTGCTCGTCGCGGTAGCGGTAGCGGGTGCCGAACCGCTGTGAGCCCAGTGACTCGGACAAGGAGCCGATGGAGTGGAAGCCCCGGTTCTGCACGAGCACGACGACGACCTTGACCCGCTCCTGAACGGCCGTCACGAGCTCGGTCGGCATCATGAGGTAGCCCCCGTCGCCGACCATGGCGAACACGTCGCGGCTGGGGTCGGCGAGACGGATGCCGATGGAGGCCGGGACCTCGTAGCCCATGCAGGAGTAGCCGTACTCGACGTGGTAGCCCTTGCGGTCGCGTACGCGCCACAGCTTGTGCAGGTCGCCCGGCATCGAGCCGGCGGCGCTCAGGACGACGTCGCGCGGGTCGGTGAGCTCGTTGACCGCGCCCAGCACCTGGCTCTGCGTGAGCAGCCCCTCGGCCAGCGCCTCGGTGACCTCGGCCGGCGGGTTGTAGGCCGCCTCGACCTGCTCGTCCCAGGCCGACCAGAGGGCGGCCTGACGGTCCCGGTATGCCGCGTCGACGGCATACCCGTCGAGGGCGGCGGTCAGTGCCGTGAGGGCCTCACGGGCGTCGGCGACGACGGCCAGTCCCGACTGCTTGCCCGCGTCGAAACGGGCGACGTTGATGTTGACGAAGCGAACACCGTTGTCCTGGAAAGCGGTTCGCGAGGCGGTCGTGAAGTCGCTCCAGCGGGTGCCCACACCGATGACGACGTCGGCCTCAGCCGCCAGCGCGTTCGCCGCCGACGTGCCCGTGGAGCCGACCGCGCCCATGAGCTGCGGGTGGCCGTGGACGAGCGAGCCCTTGCCGGCCTGGGTCTCGCCGACGGGGACGCCGGTCGCGGCACAGAAGGCGTCCAGGGCCTCTTCCGCCCCGGAGTAGTGGACGCCGCCCCCGGCGACGAGGAAGGGCTGGCGCGCGCCGCGGACGATCGCCGCCGCGTCCGCGATGTCGACGGCCTCCGGCACCGGCCGGGCGATGCGCCACACCCGCGGGGCGAAGAGCGCCTCGGGCCAGTCGAAGGCCTCGGCCTGCACGTCCTGGGGGAGCGCGATCGTCACGGCCCCGGTCTCCACCGGGTCGGTGAGGACGCGCATCGCGGCGAGGAGTGCCGACGGAAGCTGCTCGGGCCGAGTGACCCGGTCGAAGAAGCGCGACAGCGGGCGGAACGCGTCGTTGACGGTGACGTCACCGGCATACGGCTGCTCGAGCTCCTGGAGCACCGGGCCGGAGGCGCGGGTGGCGAACGTCCCGGAGGGCAGCAGGAGTACGGGGATCCGGTTGATCGTGGCCAGCGCCGCGCCGGTGAGCATGTTGGTCGAGCCGGGGCCGACGGAGGCGGTGCAGACCCAGGTCTGGAGGCGGTCCCTCTGCCGCGCGTAGCCGACCGCAGTGTGGACCATGGCCTGCTCGTTGCGGGCGAGGACGTAGGGCAGCCGGTCGTCGCCCTCGGCGTGGAGCTCGTTCTCCAGCAACGCCTGGCCGACACCGGCGACGTTGCCGTGGCCGAAGATGCCGAGGCAGCCGGCGAAGAGCTTCTGCCGCTCGCCCTCGCGCTCGGTCCACTGCGCCGCGAGGAAGCGGACGAGCGCCTGGGCGACGGTCAGCCGGACGGTCGGTTCGGTCACGGGGTCCCTCCCAAGGGAAGTCGGGGGTCGACGTCCTGCGTCGCCCAGGTCTCGCGGACCCAGCCGTGCGCCGGGTCGTCGCAGATGAGCCAGGCCCGGTCGGCGCCCTCGTGCTCCGGACCGGCCATGACGTTGAGGTAGTAGAGGTCGTAGCCCGGGACGGCCATCGCCGGCCCGTGCCAGCCGAACGGCACGAGAACGACGTCGCCGGTGCGCACCTCCGCGAGGACGTCGATGTCTCGGTCACCGGTGCCGTAGACGCGTAGGTACGCCAGGGGGTCGGCACCGTCCGGGGCGGGTGCGCCCGCCTCCGGCTGCACCTCGACGTAGTAGATCTCCTCAAGCTCGGACTCCACGCCCGGGCGGTGCTCGTCGTGCTTGTGGGGCGGGTACGAGCTCCAGTTGCCGCCGGGGGTGACCACCTCGCAGGCGATGAGCCGCTCGGCGTCGAGCACCGCGGGCGTCCCGAAGTTGCGCACCTCACGCGACATCTGCCCCGCGCCACGCAGCTCGGACGGCACGTCACCGGCCGGCAGGTGCCGGAACGGGGGCACCGTCTCGGGTGCCCGAGCGGGCAGAGCCGCCACGGTCAGGGCGACCCGGCACCCGTCCGCGGACTCCAGCGTCAGGTGCGAACCACGCGGCACGTAGGCGACGTCGGTGGGTCCGCTGAACACCGAGGGCCGCCCGGCGAGGTCGGCCGTATGCGTCGCCCCGGCTGCGTCGGTGGCGGTGACCCGCAGCGCTCCGGACAAGGGGACGACGACGAGCTCACGGTCGCGGAGGTCGAGGGTGCGCTGCTCCCCGTGGGCGAGCGCGCCGGCGTACAGCCCGGTGTGGGACCAGCCCGGCGTGGTGGCGTCGACGACGACGTCCCAGCCGTCGGCGGCCGCCGTCCCGCGGGGGAGTACCCACTCGCTCATGGCTGGGACCCGTGCACGAGGTCGGCGGCGATGTCGACCGCTGCACCGACGTCGCCGTCGGGCGGGTAGAGCAGGGCCCGGCCGACGACGAGGCCGCGCACGGCCGGCAGCCGCACCGCACGGCCCCACGCGGCATACGTGTCGGTGGGGTCGCCCTGGGGGTCGCCGCCGAGCAGCAGGGTCGGCAGCGTCGTCGCCTCCATGACCCGGGGGAGGTCGTCGACCACGGGGAGCTTGAGCCACGTGTAGGCGCTCGACGCCCCGAGACCCGAGGCGATGGCGACCGACCGGATCGTCGACTCGGCGTCGAGGAGGTTGGTGACCCGCCCGTCGCGGCGGACGGAGAGGAAGGGCTCGACCATGGCCATGAGGCGGCGCTCGGCGAGCTCGGTAACCGCCTGGGCGCTGGCGGTGAGCGTCGCGACGGTGCCGGGGTCGTCGAGGCAGATGCGGGTGAGCATCTTGCCGCCGTCGAGGCCGAAGCGGTCGATGTCGGCGGCGCGGTAGGCGGTGAACCGGTCGTCGAGCTCGAACGACGCCCCTTGCAGCCCACCGCGGTTCATCGACCCGATGGCGAGCTTGCCCTCCAGGGCACCGAGCAGGAGCAGGTCGTCGAGGATGTCGGGCGTCCCGAGGACGCCGTCGACACCCGGGCGGGACACGGCGACCGCGAGCCGGCGCAGCAGGTCGGCGCGGTCGGCCATGGCCATGCCGTCGGACCGCACGCCCAGCGCACCACGGGCCGGGTGGTCGGCCGCGACGACGAGGAGCCGCCCGTCGTGCCCGGCGACGGAGCGGCGCTGGCGCGTGGCCCAGGCCTCGGCGATGCGCTCGGGCTCGCGGACCCGGATCTCTGTGAGGTCGGCCACCGACGCCTCGGTCGGTCCGGCGGTCGTCCCGGTGCTCATCGTGGCGTCCCGGTGGTCGCGGGTCGCTCGAGCCCGGCGAGCGACCCACTCGCGAGGGCTTGCTCGACCTCGGCCGAGGTCGGCATCGCCGTGGAGCACTCGAGGCGGGCGGCGACGATCGCCCCCGCGACGTTGGCGAACTCGAGGATGCGCCGCAGCGGCCACTCCTCGAGGAGCCCGTGGACGAGCGCCCCCCCGAAGGCGTCGCCGGCGCCGAGACCGTTGACGACGTCCACGGGGAAGGTCGGCACCTCGACCTGCTCGTCACGGGTCGCCGCGAGGACGCCCTTGGGGCCCTGCTTGACGATGGCCAGCTCCAGCCCGCGGTCGAGCAGCGCCGCGGCGGCGCGGGCCGGCTCGGTCTCCCCGACCGCGACCTCGCACTCCTCGCGGTTGCCGACGGCGAGGGTGACGTGGTCGAGGGCGCGGGAGACGACCTCCCGTGCCTCGCTCGGCGTCGGGCCAGAACATCGGCCGCCAGTCGAGGTCGAGGACCGTGTGCCGCTTGCGCCCGCGGGCCTCCCAGGCGCGGAAGTGCGCTCGCCCGGCTCGGCTCCTGGGAGAGGCCGGTGACCGTCGACCAGTAGATGCGGGCGTCCCGGATGTCCTGCAGCGGAAGGGTATCCGGGTCGATGAGCAGGTCCGGCGCCGTGGGGTAGCGGTAGAAGTAGAGCGGGAAGCTGTCGGGCGGGAAGATCTCGCAGAAGGTCACCGGGGTGGGCGGCCCGTCGACCGGCTGTACGAACGCGTCGTCCACGCCGAGGTTGCGCAGCTGGCGGTTGACGTAGCGGCCGAACGGGTCCCGGCCCACCCGCGACACGAGCGCGGCGCGGTGGCCGTGCCGGGCCGAGGCGACAGCGACGTTGGTGGCGCTGCCACCGAGGAACTTCTCGAAGGTGTTCACGTCCTCGAGGCCCACCCCGTGGTCGAGCGGGTAGAGGTCGACGCCGGTGCGCCCGATGGTGATGACGTCGTAGGGCTGACGGGCCGGCTCAGACATCGGCGATCTCTTCCATGGACACGGCCCGGCCCTCCTGGCGCGAGCGTTCGCAGGCCTCGGCGATGCGCGAGGCCTGCACGGCGTCGACAACGGTGCAGGGCGACGGGATCACGCCCCGGGCGACGTCGATGAACGCGGTCAGCTCGGCCCGGTAGGCGGGCAGGAACCGCTGCATGAACGAGTCGTGCCGTGGTCCGGCGGGGTACGTCACCCCGGGCTCCGCGGACGTGACGGCGAGCGAGTCGTCGTACCCGACGCCGAGGGTGCCCTCGCTGCCGAGCACCTCCATCCGCACGTCGTGGCCGGCCCCGTTGTAGCGGGTCGCGGTCAGCGTGACGAGGGTGCCGTCCTCGAGCGTCAGGAGGGCGGCGGCGGTGTCGACGTCACCGGCCTCGCGGAAGAACGCCGCCCCCTTGTTGGCCCCGGCCGCGTAGACGGAGACGACCTCGCGGCCCGTGACGAACCGCACGATGTCGCAGTCGTGGATCGAGCAGTCGCGGAACAGGCCGCCGCTCGTCGGGATGTAGGCGGCAGGCGGCGGCGCCTGGTCGTGCGTCTGCGCCCGGACCGTGTGGACGAAGCCGAGCTCGCCGTCGGCCACCGCCTGGGCCACTCGGCGGTAGGCCACGTCGAACCGGCGCTGGAACCCGATGTGAACCGGGACGTCGGTCGCGGTCACGTCCCGGGCGAGGGCGATGGCCTCGTCGAGGGTGCCGGCGAGCGGCTTCTCGCAGAACGTCGGTATGCCGGCGGCGACGCCCTGCCGGATCAGTGGTGCGTGCCCGGGGGTGGCGACGGCGATGACGAACCCGTCGATCCCGGAGGCGAGGAGCTCGGCCGGCGACGCGGCATACCCGACGCCCAGGTCGCGCGCGACGCTCCGGGCAGCGGACTGGTCGAGGTCCGAGACGACGACCTCGTCGACCCCGTCGAGGTCACGCAGGGTCTGGGCGTGGAAGGCGCCGATGCGGCCCACGCCGGCCAGTCCGATCCGCATGCTGCTCCTGCCTCAGGGGCCGCACGTGGCGCCGGCCGTCGTTGGCGTCGATCGTGTCAAGGCGGCAGGGACCGTGTCAAGCAAATGTTCGGACATTAGGAACTTTGCGCCGTTGGCTCTGGCGCGGGCGCCCGCGTCCCGTCGGGCTCAGGCGACCGCGGAGACCTCCGCCGCGCCCGCCCGCTCACGGGCCAGGGCCTCGAAGTGCCGGCGCATCCGCTCGACGTCGGCGGGTCGCCCGGTGAGCAGCTCGAAGGCGGCCGCGTGCTGGTAGAGCGCCATGGCCCCACCGGTCATGACCCGGCAGCCGAGCGCCCGCCCGCGGTGGACCAGCTCGGTCTCCAGGGGGAAGTAGATGATGTCGGCGACCCAGAGGTCCGGGCGCAGCAGCGACTCCGGCAGCGGCATACCGGGGTGGCCGTCCATCCCCACCGGGGTGGCCTGGATCAGGCCGCCGGCGTCGGCGAGGGCCTCGGCGAGGTCGGCCCCGACGCTGACGCGCTCGGCGCCGCACAGGTCCCCGAGCCGAGCGGCCACGGCGGCCGCCCGGTCGGCGTCCTGGTCGACGACGGTGACGTGCGGCACGCCGCTGCGCAGGGCGCCGTAGCCCACGGCCACCCCTGCGCCGCCGGCCCCGAGGAGCACGACGCGGTCGTCGCTCGCCCCGGGGAGCGTGGCCTGCAGCCCGCCGGCGAACCCCACCCAGTCGGTGTTGTGCGCGACGAGGCGGCCGTCCCGCACGACGATGAGGTTGCAGGCGCCCAGCGCCTCGGCCTCGGGGCTCGTCTCGTCGACGAAGGGAAGGACCGCGTTCTTGAACGGGTGGGTCACGGCCAGTCCGTCGAAGCCGAGGCGTACCACCCACTGCAGCACGTCGCGGGTGTCCTGCGGGGTGAGCCCGAGGACGGCCGCGTCGACGAGCCGGTAGGCGAGGGAGAGGCCCTGGGCCGCCCCCTCGCCCTCCTGCAGGGGTTTGGCGAGCGAGCCGCCGATGGTGTCGCCGAGGAGCCCGACGACGAGGGACGTCACGGTCACCGCGTGGCCTCGACCGGCAGGGGTGCGCTGCCGGCCGACCGGCCGAGCTCGACGGTCGGGACGAGGTGCGTCTGCTTCGGGCCCGTGGCCACCGCGACGGCGGAGATGGCGCAGGCCAGCGCAGCGAAGATGGCGACCTTGGGCCATCCGCCGTCACCGGTGCCGGCCAGCGCGGCCGCGATGGTCGGCGTGAACCCCGCCAGCCCGAAGCCGAACTGGGTGCCGATGGCCATCCCCGACAGGCGGACGTTGGTCGGGAAGTACTCCGCGTAGGTCGACGGCCACACCGCGTTGGTCATGCTGTAGACGATGCCAGCCAGCAGCAGGCCGACGGTCCAGACGAGGACGCCGTTCTTGGACGCGATGGCGCCCAGGTAGGCGACCGCGAGCACGGCCGAGCCGATGGCTCCGGTGACGAAGACGGGCTTGCGCCCGACCCGGTCGGAAAGGCTCGCCCAGAACGGGATGACCGCGATGGCGACGAGGTTGGCGACGATGGCGATCCACAGCATGAAGGTCGAGGAGAAGCCGTTGCCGTAGGTCGCCGAGGTCGCGAACGTGAGGGCGAAGACGGTGTAGAGCGTGTTGATCATCGCGATGAAGGCGGCGAACATCACGCGGAGCACGCCGCGCCAGTGGTACCTGAACAGGTAGGCGAGTGGCGTGCGGGCCACCTCGCCGTGGGCGGCCTCCTGCTCGAAGACCGGGGTCTCCTCGAGGCGGCGCCGGATGATGTAGCCCGCGGCGACGACGACGGCGCTGAGCAGGAAAGGGATGCGCCAGCCCCACGTCAGCAGCTGGTCCTGCGGCAGCGCCGCGATGGGCAGGAACACGAGCGGGGCGAGGACCTGGCCGCCCTGCGTGCCGCTCAGCGTCCAGCTGGTGAAGAACCCGCGGCGGTGGTCGGGGGCGTGCTCGAACGACATCGAGTTGGCGCCCGCCTGCTCACCGGCGGCGGAGAGGCCCTGCAGCAGCCGGAGGACGACGAGCAGGATGGGCGCGAGGATCCCGATCTGGTCGTAGGTCGGCAGGCAGCCGACGAGGAACGTCGAGAGGCCCATGAGGAGCAGGGTGCCGATGAGCACCGGCTTGCGACCGAAGCGGTCGCCGAGGTGGCCCATGATGAACGACCCGATCGGGCGGGCGACGTAGCCGACGCCGAACGTCGCGAGCGAGGCCACGGTGGCCGCGGTGGCGTTCCCGGAGGGGAAGAAGACCTTCGGGAAGACCAGTGCGGCGGCGGTCCCGTAGATGACGAAGTCGTAGTACTCGAGCGCGCTGCCGACCCAGGCGGCGACGGCGGCCTTCTTCGGCGTCCGGACGGGGAGACCGTCGGACGGGGCCGCCGGGGCGCCAGATGCACTGGCGGCGGAGGAGGTGCTGTCTGGCATCGTTGCCAACCCTTCGGAAGATCGCTGCACCTCGTGGCGCCGGCGATGGACGTGGGGGAACCGTAGGACGGTGGTTGACCGATGGCAAACGTTTGCCATATTTTGCCAGTATGCCGCGGCGCCCCTCCTCCGACCCGCCGCGCCGACCCCGTCGACCTCACCCCGTGACCATCACGGACGTCGCCCGGGCCGCGGGGGTCGCCCCCTCCACCGTCTCGCGAGCAGTCACGAACCCCGACCGCGTCAACGTCGTGACCCGGGAGCACGTGCTCGAGACCGCCGAGCGGATGGGCTACCGGCCGAGCCCCGTCGCCCGCGCCCTCGGCAGCGGCCGCACCTCGACCCTCGCCCTCGTGCTGCCCGACATCACCAACCCCTACTTCGCCGGGGTCATCCGCGGGGCCGAGCGGCAGGCCGCGGCCACCGGGCACATCCTCGTCATCGGCAACTCCGAGGAGTCCGCCCGCTCGGAGTGGCGGATCGTCGAGCGGCTCTCGCGGTCGGTGGACGGCTTCGTCATCGGCTCGAGCCGGATGACCGACCAGCGCATCCACCAGACCCACGGGCTGCGTCCGGTGGTGCTCGTCAACCGCCGCACCCCCGGCATCACGAGCGTCAGCCCCGACCAGGAGTCCGGCACGCGCCAGATCGTCGAGCACCTCGCCGGTCTCGGCCACCGCGAGATCCTGTTCCTCGGCGGCCCGCCCGAGTCCTGGCTGGGCGCCCGGCGCTGGGCCGGGGTGTCGGCGGCGGCCCGCTCCCGGGGCCTCACGGCCCGCCGGCTCGGGCCGTTCCACCCCTCGATCGAGGGTGGTTTCGCCGCGGGGGAGGCCGCCCTCGGCGACCCGGCCACCGCCGTCATCGCGCACAACGACCTCCTGGCCATCGGGGTCCTCAAACGGCTGTCCTCGCACGGGATCCGGGTGCCGCAGGACGTCAGCGTCGTGGGTTTCGACGACATCTTCGGGGCCGACTTCTGCGACCCCCCGCTCACCACCCTCAGCGACCGCACCGAGCAGGCCGGCCGCTCGGCCGTCGACCTGCTCGTGTCCCTCATCGAGGAGCCCGCCGACGTCGACCCCGCCGACCTCGACCCGCCGGCCGAGATCGTCGCGCCCACCCAGCTCGTCGTCCGAGGGTCGACGGGCCGGCCGCGGCGTGGTCCGCTGCGCGTGTCCGGCCGCGGCCAGGGCGGCTAGCCCAGGCTGCGCTCGATCCCCCGGGCCGCCACCTGGAGGCCGGCGACGAGCCGCGGGCGGTCCCGGCGCAGCGAGGGCACGACGATGCCCACCGCCGCGACGACCCGGTCGTCGTGGCGCACCGGCACCGCGACGGAGCAGGCGCCCAGGCTCATCTCCTCGACGGTGCTCGCGTAGCCGTCGACACGGGTGCGGGCCAGCTGGGCGGCCAGCCGCCCGGGGGTCGTCACCGTATGCCGCGTCACCCGCCGCAGCGGCGCGGACAGCACCGCCCGCTGCACGGGCTCGGGGGCGAAGGCGAGCAGGACCTTCCCGACTCCTGTGCAGTGCAACGGGAGCCGGGACCCGACGGTGCTGACGATGGGCACCGAGGTGCGGCCGGCGAGCCGTTCGAGGTAGAGCACCTCCTGCCCGTCGCGGACCGCGAGGTGCACGGTGGCGAGGGTGGCGGCATACACGTCGTGCAGGAAGGGCGAGGCGACCTGGCGCAGCCCGGTCTGCAGGGGCGCGAGCAGGCCGAGGTCCCACAGGCGGTGCCCCACGGCATACCGCCCGTCGTCGCGGCGGACCAGCCCGCCCCAGGTCACGAGCTCCGCCACGAGCCGGTGGGTGGTCGAGAGCGGCAGGCCGGCCCGGCCGGCGAGCTCGGTGAGCGTCAGGGTGCGGTGCCGGTCGTCGAAGGCGGCGAGGACCGCGAGCACCCGGGAGGCGACGCTCGCGCCGGGTGCCGACGTGTGCCCGGCCACAGACCCTCCTTCCACTGAGCGGAAGCCTGGTCTCGATCCTCGCACAGGGCCGGGCCTACGGTGAGGCCATGAGCACCGTTGCCCAGGTCGACCCGGTCGACAGCGACTCGGCCACCTCCACGCAGGCGCAGGTGAGCGCCGAGATGGCCGGCATCGCCGCCGCCTACCGCGACGCGCATGACGCCGGTGAGGTGGAGACCCAGCCCCGCCTGGACTACGCGCCCTACCGCAGCAGCGTCCTGCGCCACCCGACCAAGGACCTGCAGCCCGCCGACCCGGAGACGACCGAGCTGTGGTCGCCCTGCTTCGGGGAGCGGGACGTGCACCCGCTGGAGGCCGACCTGACGATCCAGCGGGGCGGGGAGCCGCTGGGGGAGCGCATCGTCGTCACGGGCCGCGTGCTCGACGGCGACGGTCGCCCGGTGCGCCACCAGCTCGTCGAGATCTGGCAGGCCAACGCGGGCGGGCGCTACGTGCACCAGCGCGACCAGCACCCGGCACCACTCGACCCCCACTTCACGGGAATGGGCCGCTGCCTCACCGACAGCGACGGGGTCTACCGGTTCCAGACCATCAAGCCCGGTCCCTACCCGTGGAAGAACCACCACAACGCCTGGCGTCCGGCGCACATCCATTTCTCGCTGTTCGGCACCGACTTCACGCAGCGCATGGTCACGCAGATGTACTTCCCCGGCGACCCGCTTTTCGCGCTCGACCCGATCTACCAGGCCATCGTGGACCAGGACGCTCGGGACCGGCTCGTCGCGACCTACGACCACGATGTCACCGAGCACGAGTGGGCGACGGGCTACCGCTGGGACATCGTCCTCACCGGCAGCCAGCGCACCCTCATGGAGGAGGAGGCATGACCCGGCTCGCCCCGACGCCCGGCCAGACCGTCGGCCCGTTCTTCGCCTACGCCCTGCCGTTCGAGCGCGACAACGAGCTCGTCGCCCCCGGTCGCGCCGACGCGGTCCGCCTGCACGGCCGGGTGCTCGACGGCCACGGCCGGCCCGTGCCCGACGCCCTCCTCGAGCTCTGGCAGGCGGCGCCCGACGGCACGGTGCTGCAGGTGCCGGGGTCGTTCAAGCGCGACGGCTGGACCTTCACCGGCTGGGGTCGCGCCTCCACGCGCGACGACGGGGAGTATGCGTTCACGACCCTCCGCCCCGGCCCCACCGAGCCGGGGGCGGCCCCCTTCTTCGCCGTGACGGTCCTCGCCCGCGGGCTGCTCAACCGGCTGTTCACCCGGGCGTACCTGCCCGAGGACACCGACGCCCTCGCCGCCGACCGGCTGCTCAGCGCCGTTGCGCCGGAACGACGGTCGACCTTGGTGGCGACGGCCGACGAGCACGGCTACCGGTTCGACGTCCACCTGCAGGGCGACGCGGAGACGGTGTTCCTGAGGTACCCGGGCCAGTGAGCGACCTGTTCTGGCCCGGCGACGAGCGGGCGGGGGCGCTGATGAGCGACAGCGCCCTCCTCGACGCCATGATGGCGGTCGAGGAGGCGTGGCTCGCCACCCTCGTCGCTGCCGGCGTCGCCCCCGTCGGGGCCGCCGCGGACCTGCGTGGTGTCGTCACGGTCGACGACGTGCCCGAGGTGGCGACCGGCGCCGAGGGCGGGGGCAACCCGGTCCTCCCGCTGCTCGCCCTGCTGCGCGAGCGGACCCGGGCGACGAACCCGGACGCCGCGCGCTGGCTGCACCGCGGGCTGACGAGCCAGGACGTCGTCGACTCCGCCCTCATGCTGTGCGTGCGCGACGTGCTGCGCAGGGTCGAGGCGGAGCTCACCACCCAGGTGCGCGCGCTCTCGACGCTGGCCGCGACCCACCGGCATACCGTCATGGCCGGGCGAACCCTGACCCAGCACGCCGTGCCGATCACGTTCGGGCTCAAGGCCGCCGGCTGGCTGACCGGCGTGCTGGACGCGGCCGACGGGCTGCGCGCCGTCGGCGGGCTGCCGGCCGTGCAGGTCGGCGGGGCGGCGGGGACCCTCGCGGCGGTCGTCGAGCTGGCCCGGGTCGCGGGCGTCACCGACCCCGTGGACGTGAGTGCCGGGCTGGGGGCCGCCCTCGCCGACCGGCTCGGTCTGGGCGCCCGGCCGCCGTGGCACACGTCGCGCGGAGCCGTGACCCGCATCGGCGACGCCCTCGTCGGATGCACCGACGCGTGGGGGCGGGTCGCCGCCGACCTCACGACGCTGGCCCGGCCCGAGATCGGCGAGCTCCACGAGGGTGCGGTCGCCGGCCGTGGGGGGTCGTCGACGATGCCGCACAAGCAGAACCCCGTGCTCGCCGTGCTCGTCCGCCGCGCAGCGATCGCCGCCCCGCCGCTCGGCTCGACGCTCCACACCGCCGCCGCACTCGCCGTCGACGAACGGCCCGACGGGGCGTGGCACGTCGAGTGGGCCACCCTGCGCACCCTGGCCCGCCGCACGGTGGTCGCCGCCGCGCAGACCAGCGAGCTCGTCGGCGGGCTCGAGGTCGACACCGACGCCATGGCCGCCGCCGTGGCGAGCGCCACCGACGCGCTGCTCGCCGAGCGACGCAGCATCGCCGGACCGGACGCCGACCCCGACCCGCGCACCTACCTGGGCACGACTGAGGCGTTCGTCGACGTTGCCGTGGCGCGCGCCGCCACCTACCTGGAAGGCCTGACGTGACCACCCTTCGCCTCACCGGCAGCCAGCTGAGCGCCGCCCACGGCGACGACGGCCTCAAGCCGCTGCTCGTCCTCGGGCCGTCGCTCGGCACCAGCGCCGCCACGCTCTGGTCGGCCTGCGCCGGCCACCTGGCCGACCGGTTCCACGTCGTCGGCTGGGACCTGCCGGGCCACGGCACCAACCACGCGGCGGCACCGGAGGCGTTCGACCTGGCCGACCTCGCCGCCGCCGTCCTCGCCCTCGTCGAGGGCGTGCAGACCGAGCGGGGCGACGCGGGATCGCCCTTCGCCTACGCCGGCGACTCCGTCGGCGGGGCGGTCGGGCTCCAGCTGCTCCTCGACGCCCCCGCGCGAGTGCGCGCCGCCGTCCTGCTCTGCACCAGTGCGGGTTTCGCCGCCGTCCCCGGGTACGACGAGCGGGCCCGCACGGTCCGCACGTCGGGGACGGCCTCGGTCGTCGAGCTCTCCGCCAAGCGGTGGTTCGGCGGCGGCTTCCTCGAGCACCACGCCGAGCAGGGCTCGGCCCTCCTGCACGGGCTGCAGGCCGTCGACGACGAGGGCTACGCGCAGGTCTGCGAGGCCATCGCGCAGTTCGACGTGCGCAACCGGCTCGGCGAGATCTCGGCCCCGGTGCTCGCCGTGGCCGGGTCCGACGACGTCGCCACCCCGCCGGCGCACCTCGAGGAGATCGCGGGCGGCGTGCGGCAGGGGCGGCTCGTCGTCCTCGACGGCGTCGGCCACCTCGCCCCGGCCGAGGAGCCGTCGGTCGTGGCCAAGCTCCTCGCCCAGCATCTCGACCCGTCCCTTCACCGACCCGCCCCGGCGGCTCCGCCACCCACATCTCCGGACCCGTTGCTGGAGGCCGGGATGCGGGTGCGCCGCGAGGTGCTCGGCGACGCCCACGTCGACCGGGCCAACGCCGCGGTCACGGACCTCACCCGGGAGTTCCAGGAGCTCATCACCCGGTATGCGTGGGGCACGATGTGGACCCGGCCCGGGCTCGACCGGCGCAGCCGTTCGATGATCACCCTCACCGCCCTCATCGCCCGCGGCCACCACGAGGAGCTCGTGCTCCACCTGCGGGCCGCCCGCCGCAACGGGCTCACCGACGCCGAGATCCGCGAGGTCATCCTCCAGAGCGCGGTCTACTGCGGCGTCCCCGACGCCAACACCGCCTTCCGGATCGCCCAGCAGGTGCTCGCCGAGCCCCCACCCGAGCCGACCGACCCGGACGACCCGACCGACCAGCTCGAACCGCCCAGCAAGGAGCAGTCCTCATGACCGGTGCCTCGGCCTACGTCTACGCCGCCGCCCGCACGCCGTTCGGCCGCTTCAACGGCGCCCTCAGCGAGATCCGCCCCGACGACCTCGCCGCGACGGCGATGTCCGGGGTGCTCGCCACGACGCCCGGTCTCGACCCGCAGGACATCGGTGACGTGGTGTGGGGCAACGCCAACGGCGCCGGCGAGGACAACCGCAACGTCGGCCGGATGGCCGTCCTGCTCGCCGGCCTCCCGGCGAGCGTCCCCGCGACGACGGTCAACCGGCTGTGCGGCTCGAGCCTCGACGCCGCGATGATCGGCTCGCGCACCATCGAGACGGGTGACGCCGACGTCGTCCTCGTCGGGGGCGTCGAGTCGATGACCCGGGCCCCCTGGGTGCTGCCGAAGCCGTCGCGGCCCTACCCGGCCGGCGACGTCACCGGAGTCTCGACCACGCTGGGCTGGCGTCTCGTCAACCGCGCGATGCCGGCCGAGTGGACCGTCTCCCTCGGCGAGGCCAACGAGCAGCTGCAGGAGAGGTTCACCATCTCCCGCGAGCGCCAGGACGCCTTCGCGGCGCGGTCGCACCGGCTCGCGGACGAGGCCTGGACCGCCGGCTTCTACGACGACCTCACCGTCGCCGTGCCCGGCGCCGACCTCACCCGCGACGAGTCGATCCGCCCCGGGTCGAGCGTGGAGAGGCTGGCCACCCTGTCGCCGGCGTTCCGGCCCGACGGCACCATCACCGCGGGCAACGCCTCGCCCCTCAACGACGGTGCGTCAGCCCTGCTGCTCGGCTCCCGCGCCGCCGCCGACCGGATCGGCTCGGCCCCGCTGGCCCGGGTGGCCGGTCGGGCCGCCGTCGCCCTCGAGCCCCAGATGTTCGGCTACGCCCCCGTCGCCGCGGCGGAGCAGGCGCTGCGCCGGGCCGGGATCGGGTGGTCCGACGTCGGAGCGGTCGAGCTCAACGAGGCGTTCGCCGTGCAGTCGCTCGCCTGCGTCGACGCGTGGGGCATCGACCCGGAGATCGTCAACACCAAGGGGGGCGCCATCGCCATCGGGCACCCCCTCGGGGCGTCCGGCGGCCGCATCCTCGGCACGCTGACGAAGGTGCTGCGCGAGGGGGGCCACCGATGGGGCGTGGCCGCCATCTGCATCGGGGTCGGCCAGGGGCTGGCCGTCGTGCTCGAGAACGAGGAGGCGTGATGTCGCGGTTCTCGGTGACCACCGACGCCGACGCGGCCGTCGCGGGGATCCCCGACGGCGCCACCGTGCTCATCGGCGGCTTCGGCATGGCCGGTATGCCGGTGCACCTCATCGACGCGCTCATCCGCCAGGGGGCGCGGGACCTCACGGTGGTCAGCAACAACGCCGGCAACGGCGACACCGGCCTGGCCGCGCTGCTCGCCGCCGGCCGGGTCGCGAAGATGGTGTGCTCCTTCCCCCGCCAGTCCGACTCGTGGGTCTTCGACGGGCTCTACCGCGAGGGCAAGGTCGACCTCGAGGTCGTGCCGCAGGGCAACCTCGCCGAGCGGATGCGGGCGGCGGGGGCCGGCATCGGGGCCTTCTTCTGTCCGACGGGCGTGGGGACCCCGCTGGCCGAGGGCAAGGAGGTGCGCACCATCGACGGGCGCGACTACGTCCTGGAGTACCCGATCCGCGGTGACGTCGCCCTCGTCAAGGCCCACGTGGCCGACGCCATGGGCAACCTCGTCTACCGCAAGACGGCCCGCAACTTCGGCCCGGTCATGGCCGCCGCGGCCGCCCTCACCGTCGTCGAGGTGTCGCGCGTCGTGCCCGTCGGCGACCTCGACCCGGAGAACGTCGTCACGCCGAGCATCTTCGTCAACCGGGTGCTCGACCTCTCCGGTAGCGTCCAGGCACCCCACCCCGCCCACGCCGGCCAGGAGGCGTCATGAGCACCCCGCTGGTCGACGAGCACACGGCCGTGGCCGACCCTCCCGCGCGGACGGTCGAGCACACCGACCGAGGTCCGCTGGGGCGTGACGAGCTGGCGGCCATGGTCGCCCGCGACATCCCCGCCGGCTCCTACGTCAACCTCGGCATCGGCCAGCCCACGACGGTCGCCGACCACCTCGACCCCGCCGACGGCATCGTCCTGCACACCGAGAACGGCATGCTCGGCATGGGTCCCGCGGCCACGGGCGACGACGTCGACACCGACCTCACCAACGCCGGCAAGATCCCCGTCACCGAGCTGCCGGGGGCCTCGTACTTCCACCACGCCGACTCCTTCGCCATGATGCGCGGCGGCCACCTCGACGTCTGCGTGCTGGGGGCCTTCCAGGTCTCCGCGGACGGCGACCTCGCCAACTGGCATACCGGCGCTCCCGACGCGATCCCGGCCGTGGGCGGGGCGATGGACCTTGCCATCGGCGCCAAGTCGGTCTTCGTCATGATGACCCTCTTCGCCAAGGACGGGTCGGCCAAGCTCGTGCCGACGTGCACCTACCCGCTGACCGGTGTCGGGTGCGTGGCCCGGGTCTACACCGACGTGGCCCTGTTCCTCATGGAGCCGGAGGGCGTCGTCGTCGCCGAGACCTTCGGCACGACGGTGGCCGACCTCCAGGCGGGGATGGACGTGCCGCTGCGCCGCCGCGAGGACCACGCGTGAGCGACGACCCCCCGGTCGTCCCGGTCTTCTTCCTCTCGGACAGCACCGGCATCAGCGCGGAGACCATGGGCAACGCGTTGCTCATCCAGTTCCCGCAGCTGCGCTTCGAGCGGCGCCTCATCCCGTTCATCAGCACGCCGGAGGAGGCCCGCCGCGTCGTCGCGATCCTCGACGAGGCCGCCGACGGGCCGGTGACGCCGATCGCCTTCACCACGGCCGCCACCGACGAGATCCGCGAGATCCTCATCACCACCACGTGCCCCACGATCGACTTCTTCGCGCTGCACGTGGCGCGGGTCGAGGAGATCTTCGGCGTGCCGGCGGCCCGGATCGCCGCCCAGCTGCACGGGGTCGGCGACGTGCAGCGCTACAACGCCCGGATGGCGGCCATCGAGTACTCCATCGAGCACGACGACGGCCAGAGCCTGCGGGCCATGGACCGGGCCGACGTCATCCTCATCGCGCCCTCGCGGTGCGGCAAGACGCCGACGACCATGTACCTCGCCCTCCAGCACGGCCTCTTCGTCGCCAACTACCCGTTGGTGGAGGAGGACTTCGACACGACCGACCTGCCGCGGCCCATCCGCCACCTCAAGGACCGCTGCATCGGGATGCTGGCGACGCCCGCCCGGCTGTCCGAGGTGCGCCAGCAGCGCCGGCCGAACTCGGGCTACGCCTCCCTCGACCAGTGCACCTACGAGCTGCGCCGCGCCGAGGCCATGTATGCCGCCAACCGCATCCCTATGATCAACTCCACCACGCGCTCGGTGGAGGAGATGGCGACCCTCATCGTCCAGACCTTCTCCGCCCGCGCCCGCACCGGTGCGGCGAGTGCCCACGGCAAAGGAGCCACCTGACATGAGCGAGGACCAGGAGTCCGGGTCCCCCCAGGGCGAGGTGCGGTGGTTCTCGCAGCTCGGGATGGACGACCTCGAGGACGTGGGCGGCAAGAACGCCTCCCTCGGGGAGATGATCAGCAACCTCGCCTCCGCCGGCGTGCAGGTGCCCGACGGCTTCGCGACCACGGCCCAGGCGTACCGCGACTTCATCGGCCAGGAGGGGCTGGCCGGCCGCATCACCGGTCTGATGTCGGGGCTCGACACCGAGGACGTGCAGGCGCTCGCGCGGGTGGGCGACCAGGTGCGCACCGCGATCATCGAGCAGACGCTGCAGCCCGCCCTGGAGAAGCAGATCCGGGCCGCGTACGACCGGCTGACGCACGACAGCGGCGAGGAGGCGTCCTTCGCGGTGCGCTCGTCCGCGACGGCCGAGGACCTGCCCGACGCCTCGTTCGCCGGACAGCAGGAGACGTTCCTCAACATCAAGGGCATCGACGCGGTGCTGCGCGCCGTGCACGAGGTGTTCGCGTCCCTCTACAACGACCGGGCCATCGCCTACCGGGTGCACCACGGGTTCGACCACGAGGCGGTCGCCCTGTCGGCCGGCGTGCAGAAGATGGTGCGCTCCGACGTGGGTGCCGCCGGCGTCATGTTCACGATGGACACCGAGTCGGGGTTCGACCAGGCCGTCTTCGTCACCTCGGCCTACGGGCTCGGTGAGGGGGTCGTGCAGGGCGCGGTCAACCCCGACGAGTGGTACGTCTACAAGCCGGCGCTGCAGGCCGGGCGTCCCGCGGTGCTCAAGCGCGGCGTCGGGGCCAAGGCCACGAAGATGGTGTTCACCGACGACCCGAGCGTCGGCAGGACGACGGAGTTCGTCGACGTCGGCGCCGCCGAGCGCACCCGCTTCTCGCTGACCGACGCCGAGGTGGAGGAGCTGGCCCGGCACGCCCTGACGATCGAGGCGCACTACGGGCGGGCGATGGACATCGAGTGGGGCAAGGACGGCCTGGACGGCGAGCTCTACATCCTGCAGGCGCGGCCCGAGACGGTGCAGTCCCGCCGGTCGGCGACGACGATGGAGCGCTACCGCATCAAGGCGAAGGGCGAGGTCGTCGTCGAGGGCCGCGCGATCGGCCAGAAGGTCGGCGCGGGGGCCGTGCGGATCCTGCGCTCCGCCGACCAGATGCGCGACTTCAACGCCGGCGAGGTGTTGGTCGCCGACATGACCGACCCCGACTGGGAGCCGATCATGAAGCGGGCCAGCGCGATCGTCACCAACCGGGGCGGGCGCACCTGCCACGCCGCGATCATCGCCCGTGAGCTCGGCATCCCCGCGGTCGTCGGCACCGGCACCGCCACGAAGGAGCTCGCGGACGGGCGGGAGGTCACGGTCTCGTGCGCGGAGGGTGACACCGGGTTCGTCTACGACGGCATCCTCGACTTCGCCGTCGACGAGACCGACCTCGGCGCGATGCCGAAGATCCCCGTCGGGATCATGATGAACGTCGGCACACCCGACCAGGCGTTCGGCTTCTCCCGCCTGCCCAACGAGGGCGTGGGTCTGGCCCGGCTCGAGTTCGTCATCAACCGCCAGATCGGCATCCACCCCAAGGCCCTGCTCGACCTGGCCGCGGGCACGCTGGTGCAGGACGACCCCGAGCTGGCCCGGCAGGTCACCGAGGCCGTCGCGGCATACCCGGGTCCGCGGGAGTTCTTCGTGCAGCGGGTCGCCGAGGGCGTCTCGATGATCGCGGCCGCCTTCGCGCCGAAGCCGGTCATCGTGCGGATGAGCGACTTCAAGTCCAACGAGTACGCCAACCTGCTCGGCGGGCCGCGCTACGAGCCGCACGAGGAGAACCCGATGCTCGGCTACCGGGGCGCCTCCCGGTACCTCTCACCCGACTTCGCCGACTGCTTCGCCATGGAGGCCGAGGCGCTCAAGTACGTGCGCGACGAGATGGGCCTGACCAACGTCAAGGTCATGATCCCGTTCGTGCGCACCATCGCCGAGGCGAAGGGGGTCGTCGAGCTGCTCGCGGAGCACGGTCTGGTGCGCGGCGAGCGCGACCTGCAGGTCATCATGATGTGCGAGCTGCCGTCCAACGCCGTCATCGCCGAGCAGTTCCTCGAGCACTTCGACGGGTTCTCGATCGGCTCGAACGACATGACCCAGCTGACCCTGGGCCTGGACCGCGACTCCGGGCTCGTGGCCGCCGGCTTCGACGAGCGCGACCCCGCCGTGCGGTTCATGCTCGACGCCGCCATCCAGGCCTGCAAGAAGCAGGGCAAGTACGTCGGGATCTGCGGGCAGGGCCCGTCCGACCACCCCGACCTCGCCCAGTGGCTCATGGAGCGCGGGATCGACACCATGTCGCTCAACCCCGACACCGTCGTCGACACGTGGATGGCCCTCAGCAAGGTCTGACCGAGCGGTTCGCCGCAGGCCCTCCCTCCGAGGCCTCTGGGTGCGAACTCCCTGACCGTTCGGCCGCGACCCTTGTGCGCATACGGCCGGCCGGACACGATGGACCCGAGCCCGCCGCCCGGGGGCCTCACACCGTCGTGAAGGAGATCGGCATGGCTGTCCAGGTCAACCTGTCCAAGGGACTCGACAAGGCCTACGAGAACATGAGCGTCAAGGACATCCTGGCGGCTCCGCCGTCGGCGCTCGCCGGGCTCACCGAGAAGCACGACGAGATGCTCGCGGGGATGGGCATCAAGACCGTGCGCGACCTCGGCACCAACAAGTACTTCGCGCTGGCCGGCGTCCTCGCCGCCCTGGAGAACAAGGAAGGCTGACCGCCTCCGCCCCGAACGTCACAGGGCCGCCTCCCCGACGGGGAAGCGGCCCTGTTGCTGTGGTGCGGTGGTGCTGTGACTGCTATCGGTCTCAGGTGGCCGGCGTCTGGATGGCCGAGACGTCGAACTCCAGGTTGACCTTCTCGCTGACGAGCACGCCACCGGTCTCGAGGGCGGCGTTGAAGGCCAGGCCCCAGTCGGTGCGGTTGATCGTGACAGAGCCCTCGAAGCCGGCGCGCAGGTTGCCGAACGGGTCGCGCGCGGTGCCGGTCTCCTCGAAGACGATGGTGACGGGCTTCGTCGTGGCGTTGATGGTGAGGTCGCCGGTGACGTTCCAGTCCGTGCCGTCGCGCTCGACCGAGGTCGAGACGAAGGTGAGGGTCGGGTAGTTCTCGATGTCGAAGAAGTCGGGGGTCTTGAGGTGACCGTCGCGCTGGGCGTTCCCGGTGGTGACGCTGGCGGCCTGGATGGTCACGGAGATCGTGGAGGCGGCGGGGTTCGCGGTGTCGACGTGGGCAGCGCCCTCGAACTCGTCGAACTGGCCGCGCACCTTGGTGACCATGGCGTGACGGGCGGAGAAGCCGATGCGGGTGTGGGACGGGTCGAGGACGTAGTCGCCGGCGATGTCGTCGAGCGCGCGGCTGTCGTCCTCGACGGTCGGGGTGGAGGTGCGGCCGAAGAGAGCCATGAGAGAGTTTCCTTCCAGAGGGTGGAGCGCTGCTTGTTGAAGTTTCAACTATCATAGCGTGTCCTTCATTCCCGGCACAATTCGCGTATGCCGTCCTCCCGTCTCCTGCCCCCGCCCGACCTCGAGCGTCTCGTCGAGCGCGTTCGCGCTCTGGCCGCGGCCGCACCCGGGCAGCGGGTCATCATCGGCATCGCCGGGGCCCCGGGCGCCGGCAAGACGACGCTGGCCGAGGACCTCGTGGCGGCCCTGGCGGACGGGCGTCCGCCGGGCGACCCGGGAGTGGCGCACCTGCCCATGGACGGCTTCCACCTCGCCGACGTCCAGCTCGACGCGCTCGGCCTGCGGCAGCGCAAGGGAGCACCCGAGACGTTCGACGCGCACGGCTACCTCGAGACGCTGCGACGCCTGCGCTCGGGCGACCCGGCGACGGTCTACGTGCCGGGGTTCGAGCGCGAGCTGGAGCAGCCCGTCGCGGCGGCCATCGCCCTGCCCGCCTCGGCCCAGGTCGTCGTCAGCGAGGGCAACTACCTCCTGGTCGAGCAGGAGCCGTGGCCGCAGGTGCGCGCCCTGCTCGACGAGGTGTGGTTCGTCGACATCACCGACCCCGAGCGGCTGCGGCGGCTCGTCGCGCGGCATACCCGCTTCGGCAAGGACACCGACGCGGCCACGTCGTGGGCGCTGGGGCCCGACCAGGCCAACGCCGACCTGGTGCTCTCGACCCGGGAGCGGGCCGACCTCGTCGTCGTGGCCCCCGACCGACTCCCCGGTGGGGAGATCTGACCGCGCCGCCCGCGGCGGGGGTCCGCCCCGGCATACTCGGAACGGCCACCCCGCACCCTCTGCTGCACGACCCAGGAGGCACCGATGCCGTCCGACCCCCAGCCCGGCCTCGCCCAGTCGGCTCTCGTCCAGTCCACTCCTGCCCAGTCGGCAGGCGAGACCGACGTGCCGCTCATCGAGGAGACGATCGGCGACGCGTTCGACGCGACCGTGGCCCGCTTCCCGGACCGCGAGGCGCTCGTGGAGGTGGCGGGGAGCCGGCGCTGGACGTGGCGCGAGCTGCAGCACGACGTCGACGCGGTGGCGCGGGGGCTGCTCGCCGCCGGCATCGAGGTGGGCGACCGGGTCGGCATCTGGGCGCCCAACGGGGCGGAGTGGACGCTGGTCCAGCTCGCCACGGCGAAGGTCGGCGCCATCCTCGTCACCATCAACCCCGCCTACCGCACCCACGAGCTGAAGTACGTGCTCGCCCAGGCCGGCATCCGGATGCTGGTGGCCGCGCCGTCGTTCCGGACCAGCGACTACGCGGCGATGATCGACGAGGTGCGCGACGAGCTGCGGGCCATGGGCCACCTCGAGCAGGTCGTGCTCATCGGCACGGACAGCTGGCGCGACCTCGTGGGCGGCGCCGAACGCGTGACCCCGGAGCGGCTGGCCGAGGTGCAGGCCGGCCTCTCGCCCACCGACGCGATCAACATCCAGTACACGTCGGGGACGACGGGGTTCCCCAAGGGCGCGACCCTGAGCCACCGCAACATCCTCAACAACGGGTTCTTCGTCGGCGAGCTCTGCCGCTACACCGAGCACGACCGGGTCTGCATACCCGTGCCCTTCTACCACTGCTTCGGCATGGTCATGGGCAACCTCGCGTGCGTCACCCACGGCTCGACCATGGTCATCCCGGCGCCCGGGTTCGACCCGGCGGCCACGCTCCAGGCGACGCAGGACGAGAGGGTGACGTCGCTCTACGGCGTGCCCACGATGTTCATCGCCGAGTGGTCCCTGCCCACGTTCGGCGACTACGACCTGTCGACCGTGCGCACCGGCATCATGGCCGGCTCGCCGTGCCCGGCCGAGCTGATGAAGAAGCTCATCGCGGCCGGCATCACCGAGATGACGATCTGCTACGGCATGACCGAGACGTCACCGGTGTCGACGCAGACGCGCACCGATGACTCCTTCGACCGGATGGTCGGCACGGTGGGCCGGGTCGGGCCCCATCTGGAGGTCAAGGTCGTCGACCCGGCCACAGGGGAGACCTTGCCGCGCGGCGAGGCGGGGGAGCTCTGCACCAAGGGCTACTCGGTGATGCTCGGCTACTGGGAGCAGCCCGACAAGACGGCCGAGGTGCTCGTCGACGGCTGGATGCACACGGGCGACATCGCCGTCATGGACGCCGACGGCTACGTGCAGATCACCGGGCGCATCAAGGACATGGTCATCCGCGGCGGGGAGAACATCTACCCGCGGGAGATCGAGGAGTTCCTCTACACGCACCCCGACATCGTCGACGCCCAGGTCATCGGGGTCCCCGACGAGCGCTACGGCGAGGAGCTGTGCGCGTGGGTCCGGATGCGCGACGGCGCCGAGCCGCTCACGCCGGAGGCATTGCGGGAGTTCTGCACCGGTCGCCTGGCGCACTACAAGATCCCTCGCTACGTGCAGGTGGTCGACGAGTTCCCCATGACCGTCACCGGCAAGGTGCGCAAGGTCGAGATGCGCGAGAAGTCGGTCGCCGACCTCGGCCTGGCCGCGCAGGGCTAGGCCGAGCGCCGTTGCGGGAGCGGCGTCGCGCGGGCGGCGGACCCGTCCGCCAGCACGGCATACCCTCCCCCTGCGGTGGTATGCCGTGCCGGCCCCCCGGGAGGGGCCGTTCGCTCAGGCCCGCGTGAAGGACGCGGACACGGGCGGAGCGGCCCGGGTGTCGGGAGCGGTCGCCCGCCCCCGGAGCTGGTCGGTCACCCTCGTGATCACCAGGATGAGGCAGACGGTGGCCGCGACGAGGAAGCCGGTGCCGAGGACGAGGGCGAAGATCGAGTCGCGCAGCCGGTCCACGGTGCCGAGCGCGTCCCGCGACCGCAGCAGCACGACGAGGACGACGAGTGGGGCGAAGAAGCGCAGCAGCCAGTAGGACAGCACCAGCGGCGGCGTCGCCCGCGGTGCGGAGCGCGGGCCCTCGCCCGAGCGCCCGGGGTCGGAGGCGTGCCAGAGGTCGGTGAGCGTGCGCCGGGAGAGGCGGACCCGGACGAACGGCACGAGCCAGCCGATGACGGCGCCGGCGGTGGACCCGCGCAGGAGGGACCGGTTGACGTAGCGGTCGGCGCGGGCCATCCCGATCCAGACGAGGAGGAACGTGACGCTGACGACGTGAACGAGCACCTGGGCGACCACGATGAGGATGGTCTGACGCAACAGGTCCCGCGCCTCCGTCTCGTGCAGGTCACCGGGCTGCAGGCTCCAGATCTCGAGGGTGTTGAGCGTCGCGATCTGCCACAGCATCGCGACGCACGACACGACCACCCACAGGCCGAGCGTGAGCTGGGCCATGAGCGCCCAGGCCCGCACCGCGGTGTTGGTGCGCACGGACCCGAGCGGGCGGGCGGCGGCCTCGGCCTCCACCTCGAGCGAGCGCACGTGGTCGGTCCAGTGCCGGCCGTCCCAGAGTCGCAGCTGCCCCGGCACGGTGGGGTCCGGTCGCCAGCCGGCCTCCGCACCGAGGGGGAACCGCTCCGAAGCGCCGTCCGGGGCCGCTGCTGCGGCCGGCTCCGGGACCGCTCCCGAGGGAGCGGCGGTGGACCCGTGCGCAGCCGCGGCGGAGGCCTGCGGCAGCGCCCACGGATCGCTCATGACGTCAGTCTGGTCGGCGGGGGCGCGGGCGCGGATCGTCCGAATGGCCAGACCCCATAGCCTGTTCGTCATGGCGTCACCCTCCGAGACTGTCGCGCCGCGGGTGACCGCGGCCATCGCGGCCGCCTTCGCCGGCGCGCACCCCGACCTCACGGACGCCGACCCGGTGCTGCGTCCGTCGCAGTTCGCCGACGTGCAGGCCAACGCCGCCCTCGCTCTGGCCAAGCGCCTGGGGATGCCGCCGCGCCAGGTCGCCGACCGGATCGTCGAGCACCTCGACCTGACCGGCCCGTCGGGACCCATCGTGGACCGGGTGGAGGTGAGCGGCCCGGGGTTCGTCAACCTCACCTTCTCCGCCGCCTGGCTCGCGTCCGCGGTCGGGGCGATGGCCTCCGACCCGCGCCTCGGCATACCGCAGCAGGACCCGGAGACCATCCCCATCGACTACTCCTCGCCCAACGTGGCCAAGGAGATGCACGTCGGACACCTGCGCACGACCGTCGTCGGCGACGCGCTGGCCCGCACCCTCGAGGCCCTCGGCCACCACGTGGTGCGGCAGAACCACATCGGCGACTGGGGCACCCCGTTCGGCATGCTCATCGAGCACCTGCTCGACGTCGGCGAGGGCTCATCCGAGGCGCGGCTGCTCGCGGACGACCCCAACGCGTTCTACCAGGCCGCTCGCACGGACTTCGACGCCGACCCGGACTTCGCCGACCGCGCGCGCGCCCGGGTCGTCGCCCTGCAGGCCGGTGACCCCGACACGCTGCGGCTGTGGGGCGATCTGATCGAGGGCTCGAAGACGTACTTCAACCGCATCTACGCCACCCTCGGCGTCACCCTCACCGACGCCGACCTCGCGGGGGAGTCGCGCTACAACGCAGAGCTGGCGGCGATCTGCGACGAGCTCGAGGCCAAGGGCCTCGCGGTCGTCAGCGACGGGGCCCTGTGCGTGTTCCTCGACGGCTACACCGGCCGCGAGGGCAAGCCGGTGCCGCTCATCATCCGCAAGTCCGACGGCGGCTACGGCTACGGCGTCACCGACCTCGCCACGATCCGCTACCGCGCGCAGGGCCTGGGCGGCAGCCGGATCATCTACGTCGTCGGGGTGACCCAGGCGCTGCACTTCCGGATGGTCTGGGAGACGGCCCGGCTCGCGGGGTGGCTCGACGACGGGGTGCGGCCGATCCACGTCAAGATCGGCAACGTGCTCGGGGCCGACCGCAAGATCCTGCGCACCCGGTCCGGCGACTCGCTCCGGCTGCTCGCGCTGCTCGACGAGGCGGTCGCCAAGGCGAGGTCGGTCATCGACGAGGCCCGGCCCGACCTCGCCGACGACGTGCGGGGCGCCATCGCCCCCCAGATCGGCATCGGGGCGGTCAAGTACGCCGACCTCTCGGTGGCCCACGACAGCGAGTACGTCTTCGACCTCGACCGCATGGTCTCGCTCACCGGCAACACCGGCCCCTACCTGCAGTATGCGGCGGCCCGGATCCGCTCGATCTTCCGGAACGCCGGGCCCCCGACCGACGCCGAGGCCGGCGGGACTGATGCAGGCCGGCGGATCCTCGTGCAGGACGCGGGCGAGCGCGAGCTGGCCCTGGCGCTGCTGGAGTTCGGCTCGGTCGTCGCCCAGGTCGGTGACGAGCTCGAGCCGCACCGGCTGGCCGGCTACCTGTTCGAGCTGGCCCAGACCTTCTCGTCGTTCTACGAGCACCACCCGGTGCTCAAGGCGGAGACGACCGAGCTGCGGGAGTCCCGGCTGGGCCTCTGCGCGCTGACCCTTGCGGTCCTCGTGCGGGGCCTGGACCTGCTGGGCGTGCAGTCGCCGGAGCAGATGTAGGGCGGTCAGCCGAGGTCGAGGTCCGCCACCAGAGGGCGGTGGTCCGAGGCCAGGGGCGCGCCGGGTGAGCCGGCGTCGACCCACGCGTCGCGCACGGTGACGTCGGGCGTGACGAACAGCCAGTCGATCTGCTCGCCCTCCCCGGTGAGGTCCTGCTCGAGCCCGACGAAGCTGCGCAGCCGACGGGCCGGCCGGTCGCGGGGGTCCAGCGCGTCGCGCAGGCCGGCCTCGACCAGGGCCGTGTATGCCGGTGACCCCGCCGTGTCGTTGAAGTCGCCGAGGACGACGGCCGGGCCGTCGTGGGCCAGCCCGGCGACCTGCGCCGCCCCCTCCCGACGCGCCTGGGCGCCGATGTGGTCGAGGTGGGTGTTGACGACGGTGACGACGCCCGCCGAGGCGTGGTCGTGGAACCGCACGGCCGTGACCATCCGCGGCAGGTGCGCGTCGCGGGCCACCGACCCGGGAACCTCGGGCGTCGCCGACAGCCACCGGTGGCGGACGTCCAGCACGGTCACGGCCGTCGTGTCGTAGACCACCGCGCACGTCTCGTCGGTCAGGGCGCCGCGCCGCCCCTCGCCCACCCACCGGTGGCCCGGCAGCGCGGCGACGAGGTCGTCGAGCATCCTCGCCGACGCCTCCTGGGTGGCCAGGACGGTGGGCCCGGTCCCCGCCACCCGCGCGGCGATCCGCGGGCAGCGCTCCTGCCAGGGCGGAGCGGCCGTCACGGCGTCGGTGAGCAGGTTCCACGTCATGACGCGCACGGCCGCGACGATATCGACCGTCCCTCAGAGCGTCACGGTCGTGTGTGGAGGCTCCCTCCGGCGCCGGTCCGGCTGTTCCTGTGCGACCGGGCCGAACCGCGTCCAGGCACCACCGCCGATGCGTAGGGTGCGGTCCGGCACATCCGTGGGATCGGGGAGGCGGGAAGGTCGACGGTTGAGGACACGGCGGCCCTCGAGTCTGCTCCGTGCGCCTTCGCCAGGGTGGCGGCGTGCGGGGATCGTGACTGCTCTCGTGACCCTGGCGGCTGGTGGGTGCACCACGAGCGCACTGGCGCCGGCGGGTGACGTGGCGCGCTCGGTCGACATCGGCGGTGGGCGCACGATGTTCCTCACCTGCAGCGGCAGCGGGAGCCCGACGGTCGTCCTCGTCAGCGGCCTCGGCGAGCGCGCCGACAGCTGGTCCTTGACCACCGACCCCAGTACCGCCGGGCAGGCCGTCTTCCCTCGCACGGCGGCGGTCACCCGGGTCTGTGCGTACGACCGCCCGGGCACCGAGACGACGACCGCGGCCGGCCGGCAGGAGAGCCGGTCCACTCCGGTTCCCCAGCCCACGAGCGGCACCCAGGCCGCCGGTGACCTCGACGCGATGCTCACGGCCTCCGGCGAGCCGGGGCCCTACGTGCTCGTCGGGCACTCCTACGGCGGTGACGTCGTGCGGCTCTTCGCCGCCGCCCACCCCGCGAAGGTCGCCGGCCTGGTGCTCGTCGACGCGCTCAGCGAGGACCTGCCCACCCGTCTGACGCAGGCGCAGTCCGACGCGCTCGAAGAGCTCAACAGCCCCGCGACACAGGGGCGCCCAGCGAGAGCGGAGGAGTTCCGGTTCAGCGTCGTCTTCCCGGAGCTGCGTGCCGTGGCGGGCCACATCCCCCGCGTGCCCACCGTCGTCCTCAGCGCCGACCGGAAGGTCATCTCCGCCGCGGACATCGCGTCCGGGCAGCTCCCCGCGTTCGTCACGCAGGACTTCGCCGACGCGTTGTGGAGCGCCCAGCTGGCGGCCCAGGACGACCTGGCGGCCTCGCTCCCGGGCGCGACCCACGTCACGAGGACCGACTCCGGCCACTACATCCACGTCGAGCAGCCGCAGGTGGTCGTCGACGCCATCACCCAGGTGGTGGCCGACGCGCGAGGAACGCCTCGTCCCGGCTGACCGCCGGCTACCTCGGCTGCGGGACGCGCGCCGTGCGCGGCCGCATGAGGATCGCGACGAGACCGCCGCCGATGACGAGGGCCATGCCGCCGAGGACGAGGGGCGACGGGGGGTGGCCCATCGCCACCCAGTCGATGACGGCCGAGAAGAGGATGACCGAGTAGACGATCGGGCTGAGGCGCACGGCGGACGCATACCGGTAGCCGAAGACGATGAAGATCTGCGAGAGGAACTGAGCGACGCCGACGCCGAGGAGCAGCAACCACGTGCCGAGCGAGGTCGGCGGCCGCCAGTCGAGCACCGCCAGGGGCAGGACGAGCAGGCTCGAGATCGTGAAGTAGTAGACGAGCACCCGCGTGGGTGGCTCGGTCGCCCCGAGGGCGCGGACCGCGAGGAGTGCGACGGCCAGCATGAGCGCGCCACCCAGGGCGAGCAGCTCGCCGGCGTTGACGGCATGGCCGGTGGGCTGCAGGACGAGCAGGATGCCGACGAAGCCGAGGGCGGCGCCGATCCAGACGTAGCGCGACGTCCGCTGCCGCCAGACGACCCAGGCCAGGACCGGCATCCACAGCGGTGCGCTGAAGGTGAGCAGGTTGGCCGTGGTCAGGGGGATGAGCCGGACCGCGAGGAACAGGGCGTACCAGCAGGCCGTGCCCGTGGCCGCACGGACGACGTGCAGCCCGACCTTGCGGGTGCGCAGGAGGTCGGGGCCGCCACGCACTGCGGTCGGGAGCATGAGCACCAGCGGCACGAGGTTCTGCACGAGGACGACGACCCCCGTCGACGTCGTCTCCCCGGCGACCTTGCCGAGCGCGCTGACGAGGGCGACGCAGAAGAAGGAGGCCGTGGTGAGCCCGGCGCCGAGGGCAAGCCGCTCGGCCCGGTGGCTGCCCTCCACGCTCATGGTCGGACTGTCCCACACCACCCGTCGGTCGTGCCCGGTCTCCGGTGTATCCCGCGCCGCCCCGGGTGCTCCTCCCCGAGGCCGGCACCTCACCTTCGCCCTGCCGGGGGCGGTCGCCCTGCCGGTCGTGCTCTTCTACCGGATCCGTCGGGTCGGCCCGCCCGCGTTCTCGGTGCGGCTCGACGACGCTCCGCTCACGCGGTACCCGTTCCGGGACGGCGACCGGAGGGCCACGAGCTGGGCTTCTTCGCGCGCGACGGCTCGGTCGTCTTCGGCGACGTCGTCCTCCTCTACACAGCGGACCAGACGACTGTCCCCGTGCCGGTCGTCGTCTCCCGGTAGCGACGCCCTCAGGCCAGGTCGCGGGCCAGCTCCACAGCGGCCTGGCGCAGCAGCGGCACAGCGCGCTCCACCACCTCGGGGGTCATCCGGGTCGCGGGCCCGGACACCGAGAGCGCGAGCCGGGACGGCCCGTCGGGGAGGGCCACCGCCACGCACCGCACGCCGTGCTCCTGCTCCTCGTCGTCCACGGCATACCCCTGCTCGCGCACGGCGGCGAGCGCGGCGGCGAACGCCGTGGGGTCGGTGAGGGTGTGCTCGGTATGCGTGGGCATTCCGGTGCGGCGCAGCAGGTCACCGACCTGCTCGGGGGGCATCCGGGCCAGCATCGCCTTGCCCACCGCCGTGCAGTGGGGGAGAACCCGGCGGCCCACCTCGGTGAACATCCGCATCGCCCGGCGCGACTGCGCCTGGGCGACGTAGACGACGAGGTCACCGTCGAGCATGGCCAGGTTGGCCGACTCGCCCAGCTCGGTGGCGAGGCGGTCGAGGTGCGGACGCGCCCAGACGCCGAGCAGCGCGCCGGAGCTCTCGCCGAGGCGGATCAGGCGCGGGGCGAGGACGTACTGGCGGCCGGCGTCCTGGCGCAGGTAGCCGAGGTCGACGAGGGTGCGCAGCAGCCGGTGGATGGTCGGCAGGGGGAGGCTGGTCTTCTGCGCCAGCTGCGACAGGCCCATCGTGCCGCCGTGGTCGGCCATCGTCTCGAGCAGGCCGAACGCCCGCTCGATGGACTGGACGGTGCCTGCCCGGGGCGGTCGGTCGGACCCGGTGAGGATGTCGTCGACCCGTGCGGCCATCGGTCCCTCCCTCAGCGTTCCCGCGGTTGCACTTCCACCAGGCAGACAATAGTGTCCACGATACGAGAACTGGTCGGGAACGAGAGAGGGTCTCATGACGGCGACGACGCCTGCGCACCCCGCCACCGGAACACCGGAGACTCCGGCAACACCCGGAACCCCCGGAACGTCCGGAACACCCGGGCCCACTGGACGGGTGGCTCGGACCAGCCCCGGGTACGCCAACACCGTGCGTGTGGAGACCCCTTCCGGGTCGGGCGCCACGGGTGGCCTCGTGGCCGCGGTCAGCTCGGCCGACGGGGCGCTCACGGCCCTCGACGTCGTGGAGTCCCAGGCCGACCGCATCGTCGTCGACGTGACCTTCGACGCCGCGGACGCCGACCACGCGGAGCAGGTGGTCGCCGCCATCGCGCGGGTCCCCGGCGTGCGGGTGCGAAAGGTCAGTGACCGCACCTTCCTCATGCACCTCGGCGGCAAGCTCGAGGTCAACCCGCGGGTGCCCCTGAAGAACCGCGACGACCTCTCCCGCGCCTACACCCCGGGCGTCGCGCGGGTCTGCCTCGCCATCGCCGAGAACCCGGAGGACGTGCGCCGGCTCACCATCAAGCGCAACACCGTCGCCGTGGTCACCGACGGCTCGGCGGTGCTCGGGCTCGGCAACATCGGTCCGGCGGCGGCCCTGCCGGTGATGGAGGGCAAGGCGGCGCTGTTCAAGCAGTTCGCCGGCGTCAGCGCGTGGCCGGTCTGCCTCGACACCCAGGACACCGAGGAGATCATCTTCATCGTCAAGGCGATCGCCACGACCTACGGCGGCATCAACCTCGAGGACATCGCCGCGCCGCGCTGCTTCGAGATCGAGCGACGACTGCGCGCCGAGCTCGACATCCCCGTCTTCCACGACGACCAGCACGGCACCGCCATCGTCGTGCTCGCCGCTCTCACCAACGCGCTCCGCGTCGTCGACAAGCGCATCGAGGACGTGCGCGTCGTCGTCAGCGGCGTCGGGGCCGCCGGGCACGCGATCATCACGCTGCTCAAGGCCCAAGGGGTCGGCGACATCGTCGCCTGCGACCGGCACGAGGCCCTGCACGCCGGGCGCACCTACGACGAGCCGGCGCGCCAGTGGATCGCCGACCACACCAACGCCGAGGGCCGGCAGGGCCCCCTCGCCTCGGTGCTCGCCGGCGCCGACGTGTTCATCGGCGTCTCGGCCCCCCGCCTGCTCACCGGCGCGGACATCGCCACCATGGCCGACAACGCCATCGTGCTCGCCCTCGCCAACCCCGACCCCGAGGTCGACCCGCTGGAGGCCGGCAAGCATGCCGCCGTCGTGGGCACCGGCCGCTCCGACTTCCCCAACCAGATCAACAACGTGCTCGCCTTCCCCGGTTTCTTCCGCGGGATGCTCGACGTCGGCGCGCGCGAGATCACCCGCGAGGTGATGCTCGCGGCGGCCCAGGCCATCGCCGACTGCGTCCACCCGAGCCAGCTCAACAGCAGCTTCATCGTCCCGTCCGTCTTCGACCCGGCGGTGGCCCCCGCGGTCGCCGCCGCGGTGCGGGCGGCCGCGACCCGGCAGGGCAACACCGACCCCGTCCTCGACGACGACCTCGACGACCCTGGTCTGGACCTCGCCCCCACACCATCCGTGTCCGCCCCCACGCAAGCATCCCCCCGTGTCTGACCCGTCCTCCGCCACCGCGACCGCCACCAGCGCATCCGCCGGATCTGCCACCGGCGTCGTGGTCGCAGGCCCCGAGGTCGAGCGACAGGAGGTCGTCCTCACGCCCGAGGCCCTCGACGTCCTCACCCTGCCGGCCTACGACGCGGCGGCCGAGTGACGGAGCCAGACCCCCGGCCGGCCGACCTGGCCTCGCTCGCCGACCTCCTCGACGAGCACCTCGCGCCGGCCGACGCCGCTCTCGCCCGGGACTACCCCGGGGAGCGCGGCACCCGCCAGCCGGTGCACACGGTCTACGTCCGCGCCGACCGGTACTCCACGAGCACGGTCGTCGACTGGGGGCGCGCGGCCCTAGAGGCCCTGGACGCCCACGGACGCACTCCGGAGGCGTTCGCCGAGGCCGCCGGTATGCCGCTCGACCTCACCACCGCGGTGCACCCCCGGGTGCGCCGAAAGCTCGGGACGGAGCCGGTCGAGGACCTCCGCATCGACTTCGAGGACGGCTACGGAGCCCGCTCGGACGACGAGGAGGACGAGGCCGCGGTCCGGGCGGCCCGGGCCCTCGCCACGACCGTCGCCGACGGCACGGCCGCCCCGTTCCACGGCATCCGCTTCAAGGCGTTCGAGGCGCCCACCCGCCGGCGGGGCCTGCGCACCCTCGACCTCTTCGTCGGTGAGCTCGTGCGGCAGGGCGGTCTCACCGACGGTCTCCGGCTGACGCTGCCCAAGGTCACCTCGGTCGAGCAGGTCGAGGCCATGGTCACCGCCTGCGCGTGGCTGGAGACGCAGTACGGCCTGGCCGCGGGCCGGCTCGGCTTCGAGATCCAGGTCGAGACGCCGCAGGCCGTCCTGGGGGCCGACGGCCGGGTGCTCGTCGCGCCCATGGTCCACGCCTCCCGCGGGCGGTGCACGGGGCTGCACTACGGCACCTACGACTACTCGGCGTCGACCGGTGTCGCCGCGGCATACCAGTCGATGGAGCACCCGGTCGCCGACCACGCGAAGGCCGTGATGCAGGTGGCCGCGGCCGGCACGGGCGTGCAGCTGTCGGACGGCTCGACCAACATCCTGCCCGTCGGCCCGCCCGACGCCGTGCGGGACGGCTGGCGCCGACACGCCCGGCTCGTGCGCCGCTCCCTCGAGCGTGGCTACTACCAGGGCTGGGACCTGCACCCGGCGCAGCTGCCGACCCGCTACGCGGCGACGTATGCGTTCTACCGCGCCGACCTCGCCTCGGCGCTCGACCGCCTGCGCGACTACCTCGGACACCGGGACACCGCCTTCCTCGACGAGCCGGCGACGGCAGTAGCCTTGGCGGGCTTCGTCCTGCGAGGCCTGGAGTGTGGCGCCGTCGACGAGGCGGAGCTGCCCCACGACGCCGGTGTCGACGCTCCGGTGCTCGCCCGATTGGCGCGCCGCCGCGCCTGACCGTCCGCTCCCCTCCGAGAGGCCGACGCCATGAGTGCCATCACCACCCACGTGCTCGACACCGCCCTGGGTCGGCCCGCCCGGGGGGTGCCGGTGCGGCTCGAGGCGCTCGGCGACGACGGGGCGAGGGCGCTGCTCGGGGAGGGGCGCACCGACGACGACGGCCGGGTCGGCGCCCTCGGTCCCGCCCGGGTCGCGGCCGGCGGTCACCGGCTGGTCTTCGACACGGCCGCCTACTTCGCCGCCACCGGCCAGCAGGGCTTCTTCCCCGAGGTCACCGTCGCCTTCACGGTCACCGACCCGGAGCAGCATCTCCACGTGCCCCTGCTGCTGAGCCCGTTCGCCTACTCCACCTACCGAGGGAGCTGACCTGGATGGCCGTCCGCCTCGGGCCCAACCAGTACGGCAAGGCCGAGACCCACGTCGTGCGCGTCTACCGCGACACCCCTCGGCACGAGATCCGCGACCTCACCGTGTCGACCGCGTTGCGCGGGAACTTCACGGCCGCCCACGTGAGCGGTGACCAGCGCGACGTCCTGCCCACCGACACGCAGAAGAACACCGTGTTCGCGTTCGCGAAGGACCACGGCATCGCGTCGCCCGAGACGTTCTGCCTCGCGCTCGCCGACCGGTTCCTCGCGGTGACCCCGGCGGCCACCGGAGCGAGGATCGAGGCGTCCCAGACGGAGTGGAGCCGGATCGTCGTCGAGGGCCACGAGCACGACCACGCCTTCGTCCAGACCGGCGGGGGTACCCGGACCACGGTCGTCAACGTGGACCGGGGTGCGGGTGTCGACGGCCCTGGCCGGGTCGCCCACGTCGTCACCGGCATCAAGGACCTCGTGGTCCTCAAGTCGACGGGCTCGGCGTTCCAGGGCTTCCTCAAGGACGAGTACACGACCCTGCAGGAGACCGACGACCGCGTCCTCGCCACGGCGATGGTCGTGCGCTGGCGGTATGCCGCGGGGCTCGACATCGACTGGAACGCCACCTACGCGGCGGTGAAGGCGCTGCTCCTCGAGCGCTTCGCGCAGATCCACTCGCACGCGCTGCAGCAGACGCTCTACGGCATGGGGGAGGCGGTGCTGGAGCGGTTCCCGGACATCCAGGAGGTCCGGTTCTCCGCGCCGAACCGGCACCACTTCCTCTCCGACCTGGCCCCGTTCGGTCTGGAGAACCCCAACGAGGTCTTCCACGCCGCCGACCGTCCCTACGGCCTCATCGAGGCCACCGTGGAACGCGACGACGCGACGGACGCCGGCTCGGCCTGGCACGCTGTGCCGGGCTTCGTGTAGGCCGGGGAGCCGACCGGAGGAGCAGGGTGGGGGACCGACGATGACGACGCACACGCTGCCCTACGCAGCCAACTGCTCGCTGCTGTTCACCGAGCTGCCGCTGCTCGCCCGGCCCGCGGCCGCCCGGGCCGCGGGGTTCGACACCATCGAGCTGTGGTGGCCATGGCCCCACCAGCCGGTGCCCCCCGACGTGGAGGTGGACGCCTTGGCGCGTGCCGTGGAGGATGCGGGTGTGCGGCTGGCCGGGCTCAACCTCTACGGCGGTGACCTGGCCGGGCCCGACTGTGGTGTGCTGTCGATCCCGTCGCGTAGCAACGAGTTCCGTGCCAACGTCGACGTGGCGGTCGGCATCGGCGAACGCCTCGGCACCCGGGTCTTCAACGCCCTCTACGGCAACCGGGTGGACGGCTGCTCCCCGCAGGAGCAGGACGAGCTCGCCGTCGAGCATCTCGCCCTCGCCGCCCGGGCCGCCGGGCGCATCGGGGCCACCGCCCTCGTCGAACCCGTGAGCGGGCCCAAGCCCTACCCGCTGCGCACGGCCGCCGACGCGGTCGCCGTGGTCGACCGGGTGCAGGCGGCGGGGGAGCCGGCGGTCGGGTTCCTCTGCGACCTCTACCACCTGGCCCGCAACGGCGACGACGTCGACGCCGCCATCGCCCGGTACGGCGCACGGGTGGCCCATGTGCAGGTCGCCGACGCGCCCGGCCGGGGGGAGCCCGGCTCCGGTGACCTGCCCCTGGACCAGTGGGTGGGTGCGCTGCAGCAGGCCGGCTACGCCGGGCTCGCCGCCCTGGAGTACGTCCCGACGACCACCACCCTCGAGAGTCTGGCGTGGCTCCCCAGAGAGCGACGGGGGAGCCGTTGATGACGGGCGGTCCTCGCACGGTGCTGGTCGCCTCGGACAAGTTCAAGGGGTCGCTCACCGCGGCGCAGGTGGCGCAGGCGGTGGCCGCCGGACTGCACGACGTGGCGCCCGACCTGCGCGTCGTCACCGCACCGGTGGCCGACGGCGGCGACGGCACCCTCGACGCCGCGGTCTCGGCGGGCTACGAGCGGGTGACGCTGTCGGCGTCCGGGCCGACCGGGGAGCCGGTCGACACGGCTTACGCCCGCCGGGGGACGACCGCGGTGGTCGAGATGGCCGACGTGGCCGGGCTCGTGCGCCTGCCCGACGGCCGACGGCAGCCGATGACGGCGAGCAGCGCCGGGCTCGGGGAGGTCATCGGGGCCGCCGTCGACGCGGGGTGCACGGAGGTGGTCCTCGGCATCGGCGGCAGCGCCAGCACCGACGGGGGGGCCGGGATGGTCGCCGCCCTCGGCGGCCGGCTGCTCGACGCCGAGGGGGAGCCGGTGCCACCTGGGGGAGCGGCGCTCGCCCGGCTCGCCCGCCTCGACCTCGACCCCGTGCGCCGGCGGCTCGCCGGGGTGACCGTCACGGTCGCGAGCGACGTCGACAACCCCTTGCTCGGGCCCCGGGGGGCGGCCGCGGTCTACGGCCCGCAGAAGGGCGCGGACGCCGCCCAGGTCGCCGAGCTCGACACCGCGCTGGAGCACTGGGCCGACGTGGTGGCTGTGGCCGCCGGCCGTGACGGGGTCGACAGCCGCGACGACCCGGGCGCCGGGGCGGCCGGAGGCGTCGGGTATGCCGCGGTGTCGGTGCTCGGGGCCCGGCTCGAGCCCGGCATCGACCTGCTGCTCGACCTGGTGGGGTTCGCCTCCGCCCTGGAGTCGCTGGGCCCGGGCGACCTCGTCGTCACGGGCGAGGGCTCGCTCGACGAGCAGACGCTCAACGGCAAGGCACCAGCCGGAGTGGCCGCAGCGGCCGCCCGCCGCGGGATCCCCGTCGTCGCCGTCTGCGGCCGCACGACCCTCGACGCGGCGCGGCTGCGGGACGCCGGGATCGAGCGCTGCTACGCGCTGAGCGACCTCGAGACCGACCTGCAGCGGTGCCTCGACGATGCCGCCCCGCTGCTGCGCCGCCTCGCCGCCCGGCTGGCGCGGGACCGGTTCGGCGACGATGCTGCGTCCGGGAGGATGGGCCCACCATGACGCCCGCCACCACCATGACCACGACCACGGACGACGACCGGGGCGCAGAACCGTTGCTGGACCTGGTGATCCGCGCCGAGCGGGCCGTCCTGCCGGATGGCGAGCGCGGCGCCGAGGTGGGGGTGCGCGACGGACGCGTCGTCGTCGTCGCCCCCCTCGGCGCGGGACTCCCGGCGGCGGCCGAGCTGGTGCTGGGACCCGACGAGGTGCTCCTGCCCGGGGTCGTCGACTCCCACGTGCACGTCAACGACCCAGGGCGCACCGCCTGGGAGGGCTTCACCACGGCGACGCGGGCCGCGGCCGCCGGCGGGGTGACAACCATCGTCGACATGCCGCTCAACAGCATCCCGCCCACCGTGGACGTCGCCGCCCTGGAGCTCAAGCGCGCCACCGCCGAGGGGCAGACCTGGGTCGACGTCGGGTTCTGGGGCGGCGCCGTCCCGGGGAACCTCGCCGACCTGCGACCGCTGCACGACGCCGGGGTGTTCGGGTTCAAGTGCTTCCTCCTGCACTCGGGCGTCGACGAGTTCCCACCGCTGCGTGCCGACGAGGTCGAGGCGGCGATGACCGAGATCGCCACGTTCGACGGGCTGCTCGTCGTCCACGCCGAGGACCCCGACGCGATCGCGCGCGCCGCCAACGCCGGGGGCCGCGCCTACGCCGACTTCCTCGCCTCCCGCCCCCGCGCGGCCGAGAACCTCGCGGTCGAGCACCTCGTCGAGCTGGCCCGGCGCACCGGCTGCCGCGTGCACGTCCTCCACGTCTCGAGTGCCGAGGTGCTGCCGATGGTCCGCGCGGCGAAGGCCGACGGGGTTCGGCTCACGGCGGAGACGTGCCCGCACTACCTCACGTTCACGGCGGAGGAGATCCCCGCCGGGGCGACGCAGTACAAGTGCTGCCCCCCGGTCCGCGAGGCCGCCAACCGCGACGCGCTCTGGGAGGGCCTGCGCGACGGCACGCTCGACATCGTCGTGTCCGACCACTCGCCGTCGACGGCCGACCTCAAGCAGCTCGACACCGGCGACTTCGGGTCGGCCTGGGGCGGCATCTCATCCCTGCAGCTCGGCCTCGCGGCGGTCTGGACCGAGGCCCGCACCCGGGGCTTCTCGCTGGCCGACGTCGCGGACTGGATGGCCGCCGGGCCGGCAGCCCTGACCGGCCTGAGCCGCAAGGGCCGCATCGCGGCCGGGGCTGACGCCGACCTCGTCGTCCTCGCCCCCGACGCCACCCTGCACGTCGACCCCGCGGCGCTTCTGCACAAGAACCCGGTCACCCCGTATGCCGGCCGCACGCTCACGGGGGTCGTCCGGCGGACCCTGCTGCACGGCATACCGGTCGACCTCGCCGCCGCCCCCCGCGGCCGCCGGCTGACCCGAGGAGAGGACGACCCCGCATGACCGACGAGCCCACCGCCGACGCCCGGCCCGAGCCGGTGCCTTTCACCCGGTTCCCCGACCTCGCGTCCCGCGCGCTCGCGGGGAGCGTCGTGCACGCCAACGACGAGCTCTTCGCCCAACGGGAGAACCTCATCACCCCGGGCCGGGCGGTGTTCTCCACGGAGGACTTCGGCCACAAGGGCAAGATCTACGACGGCTGGGAGACGCGCCGGCGCCGTGAGCCCGGCCACGACTACGCCATCGTGCGGCTCGGCGTACCGGGCGTGGTGCGCGGCGTGGTCATCGACACCTCCTGGTTCACCGGCAACTACCCGCCCCACGCGTCGGTCGAGGCCACGAGCGTCGAGCACCACCCGTCGGTCGAGGAGCTCGAGGCGGCGGAGTGGGTGGCGATCCTCGAGCGCTCGGCGCTGCGAGGGGACAGCGAGAACGCCTTCACGGTCGCCGACGACCGGCGCTTCACCCACGTACGGCTGAGCATCTACCCCGACGGTGGGGTCGCGCGGTTCCGGGTGCACGGCGAGCCGGTGCCCGACCCGCGCCTGCTTACCGGAACGGTCGACCTCGCGGCGTTGGAGCACGGCGGCGCGGTCGTCGACTGCTCCAACCTCTTCTACTCCGCACCGGTGCAGATCCTCCTGCCCGGCCGGGCGCGCTCGATGGGCGAGGGCTGGGAGAACGCCCGGCGCCGGGACGGTGGCAACGACCACGTCACGGTGCGGCTCGGGCTGCCGGGCACGCCGCGCCGGATCGAGGTCGACACGTCGTACTTCGTCGGCAACGCCGCCGGCTGGGCGCGGGTCAGCGGTGTCGACGAGCGGGTGGGCGACGTCGAGGTCCCGCAGACCTGGGCCGAGCTGGTGCCGAGGACCCGGCTGCAGCCCGACACCCGGCACATCCTGCGCATCGCGCCCGGCGCACCCGTGACGCACGTGCGGCTCGACGTCTACCCCGACGGCGGGGTGGCCCGGTTCCGGGTGCAGGGCGAGGTGGACCCGTCGGCGCTGCGGGAGGCCGTCGTCCACTGGCTGGAGGTGCTCCCCGAGCCACACGCGCGCGAGGTCCTGGCGACCGCCGGTCTCACGGGGCCCGACGCCGACGCGCTCCTGCGCCGACGCCCGCTCCCGTCGGCCCACGTGCCGGCCGAGGTGGTCACGGCCCTGCTCGGAACCGCGTAGCCCCCATCGCCCCGGGCGCGCCGGGTTGCCTGGCGGTCCGAGAAGGGCGACACTTCCTCCGCCGGCAGTGCTGCCGGTCGGCGAGGCCGGCGCGCTGGGGGGTCGTGGTCGCTCGCTGCTGATCCCCGGAAGCAGGTTCCCCATGACGGCTCAACCCTCAGGCGCCACCATGCTGGTCCAGCGTCGTCGTGCGGTGCTCGCCAGCACGGTCGGCACGACGATCGAGTGGTACGACTTCTTCCTCTACGGCACCACCGCCGCGCTCGTGTTCCCGAAGCTCTTCTTCCCGGGCAGCTCCCCGTTCGCCGGTGTGCTGCTGTCGTTCTCCACCCTGTTCGTCGGCTTCGCGGCCCGGCCCGTGGGCGCGGCGATCTTCGGCCACTACGGCGACCGCGTCGGCCGCAAGGCGACCCTCGTCATCACGCTGATGCTCATGGGGATCGCCACGTTCCTCATCGGCTGCCTGCCCGGATACGCGACCATCGGCGTCGCCGCCCCGATCCTGCTGACCCTGCTGCGCATCGCGCAGGGCATCGGTGTCGGCGGCGAGTGGGGCGGGTCGGTCCTCATGTCCATGGAGTGGGGCGACCGCAACCGCAGGGGCCTGATGGCCAGCTGGCCGCAGCTCGGCGTGCCGATCGGTCTGCTGCTCTCGACCGCCATGGTCAAGCTCATGACGGCCGTCGCCCCCGGGGACGCCTTCGACGCCTGGGGCTGGCGCGTCCCGTTCCTCGTCAGCTTCGTGCTCGTGCTCGTGGGCCTCTACGTGCGGCTGCGGGTCATGGAGAGCCCGGCGTTCGAGCAGATCAAGAAGACCGACAAGGTCGTGAAGCAGCCGTTCATCCAGGTGCTCAAGGAGCACCCCATGGAGATCCTCACCTCGGCCTTCGTCCGGATGGGCGAGCAGGCGCCGTTCTACATCTTCATCACCTTCGTGCTCACCTACGGCACGACGATCCTCAAGTTCGACCGGGGCGAGCTGCTCAACGACACCCTCGTGGCCGCCGCCGTCGGGTTCGTCAGCGTCCCCCTGTTCGGCTACCTGTCCGACCGGATCGGCCGGCGGCTCATGTACGGCATCGGCGTGGTCTGCACCGCGTTGTTCGCGTTCCCGTACTTCGGCCTGCTCAACACCAAGGCCTCGGGCCTCGTCCTCCTGGGCATCGTGCTCTCGCTGATCTTCCACGACATGATGTACGGCCCCCAGGCCGCGCTGATCGCGGAGAGCTTCGGCACCAACCTGCGCTACAGCGGGGCCGGCATCGGCTACCAGCTGGCCTCGATCATCGCGGGCGGGCCGGCTCCGCTGATCGCGGCCGCCATCCTGGAGAACACCAAGTCGAGCACCTGGATCAGCATCTACATCATCGGCTGCTGCGTGCTGTCCATGATCGCGCTCATCCTCATGCCGCGCACGCAGCTGCGCCGCGACGAGGCCGCGTACGAGGAGGCGACCGCGGCAGGACGAGCCGCCTCGTGACCGCACCCTGGGTCGTCCGGGAGGGAGCCCTCTCGGGCGTCCGGGTGCTCGACCTCACCCGCATCCTCTCCGGGCCGTTCGCGTCGATGATCCTCGCCGACCTCGGAGCCGACGTCATCAAGATCGAGGACGTCGGCTCCGGGGACGACACCCGCAACTGGGGGCCGCCCTTCCACGGTGACGACGCGGCGTACTACCACTCGGTCAACCGCAACAAGCGCTCGCTCGCGGTCGACCTCAAGAGCGAGGAGGGGCTCGCCCTGGTGCTGCGGCTCGCATCGAGCGCCGACGTCGTCCTCGAGAACTTCCGCCCCGGCACCGCCGAGCGGCTCGGCCTCGGGTATGCCGCCTTGAGCGCCACCAACCCCCGCCTCGTCTACGGCTCGGTGAGCGGCCACGGCCACACCGGGCCGCTCAGCCGCAACGCGGGCTACGACGCGATCGCCCAGGCGATGAGCGGCGCCATGAGCGTCACCGGCGAGGCCGACGGCGAGCCGGTGCGCTTCGGCGTGGCCGGGGCTGACCTCAGCGCCGGCCTGTGGGCCACCATCGGGGTGCTGGCGGCGCTGCAGTCGCGCGAGCAGACCGGCGTGGGCCAGCACGTCGACGTGGCCCTCGTCGACGGTCTGGCGGCTCTGCTCACCTACGTCGCCCAGAACTGGTTCGCCTCCGGTGAGACGCCCCGCCGGTACGGCTCGGCACACCCCAACATCGTCCCCTACCAAGGGTTCCCGACCGCTGACGGCGACATCATGGTCGCGGTCGGCAACGACTCCCTGTGGCGCCGCTTCGCCCCGGTCCTGGACCTGGAGGACCTCGCGACCGACCCGCGGTTCGCGACGAACCCCGACCGCGTGCGCCACCGCGACGTCCTGCTGCCCCTGCTCGAAGCGGCCCTGGCCACCCGGACGACCGCGGAGTGGACCGAGGCGCTCGAGGCTGCCGGCGTGCCCGTGGGTCCCATCCTCAGCGTGCCGGACGCCCTGAACCACCCGCAGCTGCAGGCGCGGGAGATGACCGTCGACCTCCCCCACCCGGTCGAGGGCACCATCCGGTCGCTCGGGTCACCGGTCAAGCTCTCGGGCACGCCGCCGCAGCTGCGCCACGCCAGCCCCGGCCACGGGGAGCACACCGCGCAGATCCTCGCCGACCTGGGCTTCGCGCCCGACGAGGTCGAGCGGCTCCGCCACCAGGGGGTCGTCAAGGGCTGACCGTCTCAGGCGGGCGTCACAGAGGTCGCACAGGCACCCGCTAGCGGTGCTGGGCATCGTCGTTCTCACCAGCAGCAGTGCTGGTCCACCGAGAACGCGGCCCGCAGGGGCCCAGCAGGCCCAGGAGGCCGTCATGGACACCAGCCCGACCACCACCGGGGGCGGCACCCCTCCGCGCCGCACGCCCAGCACCCCTGGCCGTCCCCGCTTCGCGAAGGTCGCGGCGGTGCTGGCCGGCGCCGCAGTCCTCGTCGGCGGTGGCGCCGCCATCGTCGCCGACCACGCATCGGCGGCCTCCAGCACCACCGCCTCCGGCAGCACGAGCAGCTCTTCGAGCTCGGGCGTGACCGTGTCGAGCGCGTCGTCCAACACCGGCGTCGCCCAGACGGGCGGCTCGTGATGGGCGCCCAGCCCGACGGGCGTCGCGGGCCCGCAGAGCTCGGAGCGGGGTGGAGGACGCAGCTGCAGGGACCGGCATACGAGTGGGCGCTGTGGTCGAGCACCATGCGGGTCGTCACGGACGACCCGCACGCCCTGCCCTCGGCCCGCCGCCTCATCGACGGCGAGCTCGCGCAGGTGGAGCTCGCGGCCAGCCGGTTCCGTCCCGACTCCGAGATCTGCGGGCTGCCGGCCGGCCGGCGGACGCGGATCAGCGCCACCCTCACCGCGATCCTCGCGGCCGCGCTCGAGGCGGCCCGGGAGACGCGCGGCGCGGTCGACCCGACCCTCGGCCACGCGCTGGAGGCGATCGGGTACGACCGGGACGCCGAGGAGACCCGCTACAGCCGGGGCCTGCAGGAGCTCGGCGCCCGGCACGGCATCTCCGTGCAGGCGGTGACCGCGGGTCGCTGGCGCGGGATCGAGCTCGACGAGCAGGCCCGGACGGTGGTCCTGCCCCGCGGGGTGCGGCTCGACCTCGGGCCGACGACCAGGGCGTGGGCGGCCGACCGGTGCGCCCAGGTCGTGGCCGACGTGCTCGGGGTCGGGGTGCTCGTCAGCCTCGGAGGCGACATCGCCACCGCGGGGCCGGAGGGCTCCGCCGGCACCGGGGGCTGGGAGATCCTCGTGCAGGACCAGCCGACCGACCCGGCCGCCGTCGTCGCCGTGCCCACCGGGCTGGCGGTCGCCACCTCGAGCACCCTCTCGCGCGAGTGGCTGGCCCAGGGACGCGAGATGCACCACCTGCTCGACCCGCGCAGCGTGCGGCCGGTCAGCCGCGAGTGGCGCTCGGCGACGGTCGTCGCGCCGGACTGCGTGACGGCCCAGACCTGGTCCACGGCGGCGCTCGTCGAGGGAGCCGGTGCGCCGGAGGTCCTCGCCGAGCGCGGGTTCCCCGTGCGCCTGGTGGCCACCGACGGCACGGTGCGGCTCCTCGGCGGCTGGCCCGAGGACGCGGAGGTAGGTACCCAGGGGGGTACCGAAACGGACACCGGGGGACAGGACCGGTGACCACTGCAGGAGCTTGACCCGTAAGCCCCCGCCCGGGGGGAGCGCCCGTTAGAGTAAAAGTGGTTTAGACGTCAACCGATGTCAGCCCCCCCGTGCAGCTGAAGGCCCGCGATGTGTCCCCTGTCTCGCGGGCCTCCAGCCTGTCCGGGCCCGGCTCGGATAGCCTCGCCCCGTCGTCGAGCCCGCTCGGAGACGTCGTCGAGCCGCCAGCGAGCCGAGGGAGAGTCCATGCGCATCGGGGTGCCCGCCGAGTCCCGGCCCCGTGAGACCCGCGTGGCCGCGACCCCCCGCACCGTGGTCTCGCTGCTCGCTCTCGGGTATGCCGTGTCCATCGAGGCCGGGGCGGGCTCGCGCGCGAGCTTCACCGACGCGGCCTACTCGGAGGCCGGGGCGCAGGTGGTGGACCACGACGACGTGTGGGCCGCCGACGTCGTCATCAAGATCAACCCGCCCAGCACCGGCGAGCTGGCGCTCCTGCGCGACGGCGCCGTGCTCGCGTCGCTCGTCAGCCCGGCCCTCGACCCCGACCTCGTCAGCCGGCTCGCGGCCCGTCGCATCACGGTGCTCGCCATGGACGCGGTGCCCCGGATCTCGCGCGCACAGTCGCTCGACGTGCTCAGCTCGATGGCCAACATCGCCGGGTACCGGGCCGTCATCGAGGCCGCGCACGAGTTCGGCAGCCTGTTCACCGGCCAGGTCACCGCTGCGGGCAAGGTGCCGCCGGCGAAGGTGCTCGTCGTCGGCGCCGGGGTCGCGGGTCTGGCCGCCATCGGCACCGCGGGCAGCCTGGGGGCCGTCGTTCGGGCGTTCGACGCCCGCCCCGAGGTCGGCGAGCAGGTCGAGTCGATGGGCGCCGAGTTCCTGCGGGTCGAACGCTCCGAGGAGGAGATGCGGGCGAGCGCCGACGGCTACGCCGGCGCGACCACCGAGGACTTCGAGCGCCGCGCCGCCGAGCTCTACGCCGCGCAGGCGCGGGACGTCGACATCATCATCACGACAGCCCTCATCCCCGGCCGTCCCGCGCCCCGGCTCATCACGGCCGACATGGTCGCCACGATGAAGCCCGGCAGCGTCATCGTCGACATGGCGGCGGCGAACGGCGGGAACTGCGAGCTCGCGGTCGCCGACGAGCTGGTCGTCTCGCCCAACGGGGTGAAGGTCATCGGCTACACCGACCTGCCGGGCCGGCTGCCGACCCAGTCGTCGCAGCTGTTCTCGACCAACCTCGTCAACCTCCTCACGCTGCTCACCCCCGCCAAGGACGGCGCGCCGGTGCTCGACCTCTCCGACCAGGTCGTGCGCGGGATGACCGTCGTCCGCGACGGGGAGCTGACCTGGCCGCCGCCACCGGTGAGCGTCTCGGCCGCGCCCGCCGCCGCCCCGCGGCCGGTCCCCACGCATACCGAGAAGCCACCCGCCGACCCCCGCCGCCGGTACGCCGCGATGGTCGTGGGGGCCGCCCTCTTCGGCCTGGTCGCCGCCTACTCGCCGCCGTCGTTCCTCGGCCACTTCACGGTGTTCGCGCTCGCGTGCGTCGTCGGGTTCTACGTCATCACCAACGTCCACCACGCGCTGCACACTCCGCTCATGTCGGTGACCAACGCCATCAGCGGGATCATCGTCATCGGGGCGCTGCTGCAGGTGGGGTCCGGGTCGACGGCGGTCGTCGTGCTGGCGGTGGTCGGCATCCTCGTGGCCAGCATCAACGTGTTCGGCGGGTTCACTGTGACCCGCCGGATGCTCAAGATGTTCCGGAGGGCGTGATGAGCGACCACCTCACCGGCCTCGTCTCCGCGGCCTACATCGTCGCGGCCCTGCTCTTCGTGCTCAGCCTGGCCGGCCTCGCGCGGCACGAGACCGCCCGCAACGGCAACGTGTTCGGCGTCATCGGCATGGCGCTGGCGCTCGTCGCCACGGTCTGGGCCGTGCTCCAGAACCCGGCGCTCGGCACGCCCGCGACCGCCGCCCTCATCCTGGCGCCGATGGCCGTGGGCGGGGCCGTCGGGGTCTGGCGGGCCCTGCGCGTGGAGATGACGGGCATGCCCCAGCTCATCGCCATGCTCCACAGCTTCGTCGGGCTCGCCGCGGTGCTCGTGGGCTACAACACCTGGCTGGGGTCGGGCGCGGCCGGCGCCGTCGAGGGGGACGCGGTCCACCGGGTCGAGGTGTTCCTCGGGGTGTTCATCGGAGCCGTGACCCTCACCGGGTCCGTCGTCGCCTTCCTGAAGCTGTCGGCGCGCATCCCGTCCAAGCCGCTCATGCTCCCCGGCCGGCACGTCATGAACCTCGCGGCTCTCCTCGTGTCGGCGGCCCTGCTCGTGTGGTTCGTCGCCTCCGACCTGTGGCTGCCGCTCGCGCTCATGACGGCCGTCGCGCTCGTCTTCGGGTGGCACCTCGTGGCGTCCATCGGCGGCGGCGACATGCCCGTCGTCGTGTCGATGCTCAACAGCTACTCCGGCTGGGCCGCGGCGGCCGCCGGGTTCATGCTCGGCAACGACCTGCTGATCGTCACGGGCGCGCTCGTCGGGTCGTCCGGTGCCTACCTCTCCTACATCATGTGCCAGGCGATGAACCGCTCGTTCCTGTCGGTCATCGCCGGGGGCTTCGGCTCCGGCGCGGTGGCCGCCTCCGACGACACCGACTACGGCGACTACCGCGAGACCAACGCCGCGGAGGTCGCGGAGCTGCTCCGGGACGCGTCGTCGGTCGTCATCACGCCGGGCTACGGCATGGCGGTCGCCCAGGCGCAGTACCCCGTCGCCGACCTCACCCGCCGGCTGCGAGAGCGGGGCGTCGACGTGCGGTTCGGCATCCACCCGGTCGCCGGCCGGCTCCCGGGCCACATGAACGTCCTGCTCGCCGAGGCCAAGGTGCCCTACGACATCGTCCTCGAGATGGACGAGGTCAACGACGACTTCCCCACGACCGACGTCGTCCTCGTCATCGGGGCCAACGACACGGTCAACCCGGCGGCCGCCGAGGACCCGACATCGCCCATCGCCGGGATGCCGGTGCTGCAGGTCTGGCACGCCAAGGACGTCGTCGTCTTCAAGCGCTCGATGGCCGCGGGCTACGCCGGAGTGCAGAACCCGCTCTTCTTCCGCGACAACAGCTCGATGCTCTTCGGCGACGCCAAGGACCGGGTCGAGGACATCATCAAAGCCCTCTGACGGGAGCGGGGCGAACGCCCGCGCCGGTGCGTGGGCCGACCCTAGGCTGGCCGCGGACCCGTCCGTCGCGGGTCGTCGTCCCCTGAGCTCGCCCGAGCTGGACAGGAGCCGCCGTGCCCGGTCTGTCGCGTCGCGCGTTCATCGGCATGGTCTCGTCGCTCGCGGCCGCCTGGCAGCTCGACCCCGAGTCCCCTCGGTGCGGCGCTGGCCGCGCCCACCGCGCCGGCGGCCGACGCGCCGTCCACCCTGCAGCGCACGATCCTCCAGGGCCCGGTGGCCAGCCGGTCCTACCGGACCCTCACGGCCGGCCCGGGGGAGGCCTACCTGCCGCGCCTCGACGTGTTGCGGCGCACCCCCGGCAGCGGGCGCGCCACCACCCGCCGGTCGCTGGCCTACCTCGGTCACCTCCCGGACATGCACGTCATCGACGCGCAGTCCCCGGGCCGGATCGAGCCGCTCATCGTCACCGACCACTCGGCCTGGGCCTCGGCCTTCCACCCGCGGGGGCGCCCTCGCCACCTGGCTGGGGCTCGGGCTCACCGCGGCGCTGGTCCTGCGACTGTGGGCAGGCGTCCTGCGGCGATCAGTCGCGGTGCGGCCGCACGGGGAGGGGGCCGGTGTCGGCGGACCGACGACGGCGCCGCTCGGCGTCGCTGCTGTAAAGGACCTCCCCGGGGATGTCCGCCGACCCTGAGCCGGTCTCGTCGTCGGTCCGGTCATGGGTGCCGGTGTTGTTGCGGGGGTCGCTGTCGGGGTCGCTGTCGGGGTCGCTGTGCGGGTCGCCGTCGGCGTGGGGGCCACGCCGGCGCAGCGGGATCGCCCGCGAGTACCCCGGGGCGATCGGCGAGGCGGACCACCGGCCGTCGTCCCCGTAGCTGCGGACGGGCCCGCCCGACACCACCGGCGCGGCACCGAGCGGGCCGGGCGTCGGGCCCGCCGGCCGTGGGCCGCCCCGCCCCGCCCCGCCGTTGTCGTCCTCGTCGCCGAGGCCCTCGTCCAGCACCCCGAAGATCTCGGCGCAGATGAGCCGGTAGGTGTGGTCGGGGTCGGGCACCCAGTCGATCTGGCGCAGCGCCTGGTCCTGGCCGGCGCTCTCGAGGACGAACCGCCCCCAGCCGAACACCCGGCCGGGCACCGACCGCTGGAACGACATGTCGGTCACCTTGGCGAGCGGCATCATCGCCACCTTCGTCGTGAAGATGCCGTAGTCGAGCAGCAGCCGCTTGTCGGTCGCGATGAACCGGTCGTGGCGCCACTGCCAGACCTGGAACAGCAACCAGCCCACCGACACGAACCACAGCAGCCACAGGGCGCGCGCGATCGGCCCGCCGTCGAGACGCACGTGGGCGTCGACCCAGAGCACGACGACGAGGCCTCCGGCGACCGCGGCGACCGGCCCGGCGATGACGCCCCAGTGCTGTCGCACGTCCACGACGACCCGTTCCCCCGGCAGGAGGAAGCGGTCGAGCTTCGGGTCCATGCGCCGCGGCATACGCGAGGGGTGCTACCCGCGACCGAGCAGCGAGTCGAAGAAGGCGAAGATGGAGCGCACGCCCTGCGCGAGGATGTCGAACGACGTGCGGACGACGTCGGCGGCCTGGGCGGGGGACTTGACGATGGCGTAGACGAGGTAGGCGAGCAGCACCCAGCCGAGGATCCGTCGGACTCGGCTCATGGCTGGGTCTCCTCGCGCAGGCGCATCAGGACAGGGTGAGGGCTGCGTCCGGGGCAGGCACAGTCCATGACCGAGTGTGTCGGATGAGGCGGGTGTGACGTGAGTGCCACGCCGCCGGTGGCGGCGGGTCTCAGACGAGCCCGTAGAGCCGGTCGCCGGCGTCGCCGAGCCCGGGCACGATGTAGCCGAGCTCGTTGAGCCGCTCGTCGACCGCACCGGTGACGAGGGTGAAGGGCACGTGCAGCCCGGACAGCTGCTCCTCGAGGTGCGTGATGCCCTCCGGTGCGGCGAGCAGGGTGATCGCGATGATGTCGTCAGCGCCGCGGTCGACGAGGTAGCGGATGGCCATGGCCAGCGTCCCGCCGGTCGCGAGCATCGGGTCGAGCACGTAGCACTGACGGCCGTGCAGGTCGTCGGGCAGGCGGTTGGCGTAGGTCGTCGCCTCGAGCGTCTCCTCGTTGCGCATCATCCCGAGGAAGCCCACCTCGGCGGTCGGCAGCAGCCGCACCATGCCGTCGAGCATGCCGAGGCCGGCCCGGAGGATGGGCACGACGAGCGGCCGCGGGCTGGCGAGCCGGATGCCTGTCGTGGGGGCCACCGGAGTCTCGATCGCGAAGGGCTCGACGCGGACCTCGCGGGTCGCCTCGTAGGCCAGTAGGGTGACGAGCTCGTCGACCAGCCGCCGGAAGGTGGGCGAGTCGGTGTTCTTGTCGCGCAGGTAGGTCAGCTTGTGGGAGATCAGCTGGTGGTCCGCCACGTGGATGCGCATGCGGGAAACTTAGCGCGTGACCGACGAGCGGTATGCCGTGTGGATGGACCGTCCGCTCGCGCTCGCGGCGCTCGCGGAGCAGGCCGGAGACGTGCCGGTGGGGGCCGTCGTCGTCGACGCCGACGGGGTGGTCGTCGGCGAGGGCCACAACGTGCGCGAGGCCCGGCAGGACCCCACCGGTCACGCCGAGGTGGTCGCGCTGCGGGAGGCCGCCCGGCGCACCGGGTCGTGGCGCCTCATCGGGTGCACCCTCGTCGTCACGCTGGAGCCGTGCGTCATGTGCGCCGGCGCCATGGTCATGTCGCGCCTGCCGACCGTGGTGTTCGGCGCCTACGACCCCAAGGCCGGAGCGTGCGGCTCGGTGTGGGACGTGGCCCGCGACCCCCGCGCCAACCACCGGGTCATCGTGCTCGGTGGCGTCCGCGAGCAGGAGTGCGCCCGCCTGCTCCTCGATTTCTTCGCGGCCCGGCGGCTCCGGTAACCTTCCCGGCGGTGGCGTGTCCGAGCGGCCAAAGGAGCACGCCTCGAAAGCGTGTGTGGGGGAAACTCCACCGTGGGTTCAAATCCCACCGCCACCGCCATCAGCACCGCAACAGCCTCGAGCACTCGTGAGCCGGCCGGCACGGGCAGGAGCAGCAGTGTCGCGTCCGGTCATCGCCGTCCTCAACGGTCCGAACCTCAACCTGCTCGGCGAGCGGGACCCCGAGGTCTACGGGTCGGAGACGCTGGCCGACGTCGAACGGCGCTGCCGTGACTACGCCGACGGCCTCGGCTTCGACGTCGACTGCCGCCAGAGCAACCGCGAGGGCGAGCTCGTCGAGATGGTCCACGCCGTGCGCCACCACGCGGGGCTCGTCATCAACGCCGGCGCCTACACGCATACCTCCGTGGCCATCCGTGACGCGGTCGACGTCGTCACCGGCCCCGTCGTGGAGGTGCACATCTCCAACGTGCACCGCCGGGAGGCGTTCCGGCACCACTCCTACCTGTCCGACATCGTCACCGGGGTGATCGTCGGCCTGGGCACCCAGGGCTATGAGCTGGCCATCGCCGCGATCGCGGCACAGGTCGGCAGCCCGCCGGGTCGGGGAGCCCGCGGCGTGTAGGGGGTCGGCGGCATGGAGGGGTCAGCGCGGCGGCGCCCTCAGCAGGGGCTGGCCGCCACCGCCGCCGGAGCCGATGTGGTCGTCGGCGCCGGGTTGAGCTGCTTGAAGCCGTTGCCGAGCACGAGGTCGACGGTGGCGTCGGCGCGCGTGTCCTGCACCGGGGCGGCGCCGTCGAGGAGGGCGGTGACCAGGGCGGCCCCGGCCTTGCCGTTGGGACCGAAGCGCACCTCGCCGACGCCGTCGATCTTCTTCTTCCCCGGGTCGTTGGCCACGCTCCCGACGACGAACCCGCGGGCCTTGACGTTCTTGGCGGTGTCGGACGCAAGCCCGGCTCGTGTGGTCGCGTTGTAGACGTTGACGGTCACCTGGCCCGGGGCGACCTGGGCGTCCGGTCCCTTGGCGGTGATGTCGGAGGTGGGGCAGTCCGAGGCGGCGGCGGGTGTGCTGGGCCGGTTCATGTAGGAGGCGGCGTAGTAGAAGGCGCCGGCGAGGAGGGCGACGACGACCACGAGGATGATGGCCGTGCGGCGGTTGCGACGGTGCCGGCGTGACGCGGCCGACTCGACGACGTGGCTCACCGGCGAACCCCTTTACTCGGCAGGGACGGCCGGACGCCAGCAGGCGGTCCGGCCTCTCGGCGCCTAGTCAAGCACGAGGACGCGGGCGTGCAGGGTCGGACGCTGCTGCAGTGCGGCGCGCAACGCCCGGTGCAGCCCGTCCTCGAGGTAGAGCACGCCCTGCCACTCCACGACGTGCGCGAACAGGTCGCCGTAGAACGTGGAGTCCTCGGCCAGCAGCATGTCGAGGTCGAGGGTCTTCTTCGTCGTGACGAGCTCCTGCAGCCTCACCATCCGGGGCGGCACCTCCGACCAGTCGCGCGCCGAGGTGCGGCCGTGGTCGGGGTAGGGGCGGGAGTCGCCGACGGCACGGAAGATCACGAGGCGCTCACGAGGGGAGTCTACGGTCGCCCACCACACCGCGAGATCGTCGAATCGCCCCCGCCACACAGCGTTTGGTGCGGGCTAGAGTGCGAGTCGTGAGTGAGACTCCCGCTTCGTCGACGTCCGTGCCCGCCCAGATCGCCGCAATCACGAAGGGGTATGCGTTCGACACCCCCTCTCTGGTCTTCGGCAGCGCGGTGTTCGAGGACACGGTCTATCCCGACGCCCAGGTCAAGATCCCGCTCAACGTCATGAACCGGCACGGGCTCGTGGCCGGCGCCACCGGCACGGGCAAGACCAAGACGCTGCAGCTCATGGCCGAGCAGCTCGCGGCGGCCGGGGTGCCCGTCTTCCTCGCCGACATCAAGGGGGACCTGAGCGGGATGTCCGTCGCGGGCGCGCCCAACCCCAAGATCAGCGAGCGCTGCGCCAGCCTCGGCCTCGAGTGGCAGCCCAAGGCCTACCCGGTGGAGTACCTCTCGCTCGGCGGCCTGGGCAAGGGCATCCCGATCCGCACGTCGGTCACCGCGTTCGGCCCCACACTGATGAGCAAGGTGCTGGGGCTCAACGAGACCCAGGAGTCCAGCCTCGGCCTCGTCTTCCACTACGCCGACATCAACGGCCTGCTCCTCGACGACATCAAGGACCTGCGCCAGGTCGTCTCGCACCTCACCTCCGACGAGGGCAAGGCCGACCTCAAGGAGCTGGGCGGCCTCTCCGCCGCCACGGCAGGCGTCATCCTGCGCGAGCTCATCACGTTCTCGGCCCAGGGCGCCGACGTCTTCTTCGGGCTGCCGGAGTTCGACACCGCCAGCCTCCTGCGCCAGGCCGCCGACGGCCGGGGCGTCGTCACCATGCTCGAGCTGCCCGCGGTGCAGGACCGCCCGGCGCTGTTCTCCACGTTCCTCATGTGGCTGCTCGCCGACCTCTACCACGACCTTCCCGAAGTGGGGGACCCCGACAAGCCCAAGCTCGTCTTCTTCTTCGACGAGGCCCACCTGCTGTTCGACGGGGCCTCGAAGTCGTTCCTCGACGCGATCCAGCAGACGGTGCGGCTCATCCGGAGCAAGGGCGTCGGCATCTTCTTCGTCACCCAGTCGCCCAAGGACGTTCCCGGTGACGTGCTCGCGCAGCTCGGCAACCGCGTGCAGCACGCGCTGCGGGCCTTCACCCCCGACGACGCCAAGGCGCTCAAGGCGGCGGTGTCGACCTACCCCACCAGTGCCTACGACCTGTCGAAGGTGCTCACCTCGCTCGGCACGGGCGAGGCGGTCATCACCGTGCTGTCGGAGACAGGGGCTCCGACCCCGGTGGCCTGGACGCGGATGCGCGCACCCGAGACGCTGATGGCCCCCGCCCCGGACGCGACGATCGACCAGATCGTCGCCGCGTCGCCGTTGGCCGCCGCGTATGCGACGGCGCAGGACCGCGAGTCGGCCTACGAGATGCTGACGGCCCAGGACCAGCAGAAATCGGCCCAGGCCGACGCCGCCGCCGCGGCCCAGACGCAGGCCAAGGCCGACGCCGCCGCGGCCAAGGAGGCCGCCAACGCGCAGGCGGCGGCGGAGAAGCAGTCGGCGGTCGAGGAGCGGCGCCGCGCCGCGCAGCCGAACGTCGTCGAGTCGGTGCTCGGCAACTCGGCGGTCAAGTCGCTGCTGCGCTCGGCCGGGACCTCGTTCGGGCGGGAGATCACCCGGAGCCTCTTCGGCACGGCTCGCCGCCGCTGACCGCTCGGAGGAGGTGGTGCCAGGCGCTCGTGGAAGCGCGCGCAGGACACCGGTCCCGCCCGGTCAGGACGGGGTTCCGCGCCGGACGAGGGCCCGGGCGCCCAGACCGACGGCAAACACCACCAGACCGGTGACGACCGCCGACCACGGCAGGGTGACGACGAGGAGCGCGCACCCCACGAGACCGAGGACGTGCAGACCTCGCGGCCACCGGCGCTGCTCCGGCTCCTGGGTCAGGGCGGCCGCGTTGGCGACGGCGTAGTAGACGAGGACGCCGAACGAGGAGAACCCGATCGCGGTGCGCACGTCGACGGCGGCGACGAGCAGGATGACGACGGCGCACACGAGGACCTGCGCGGTCTGCGGCACCTGGCGCGTGGGCTCGACCCGGGTGAGCGCGCCCGGAAGGTCGCCCTCGCGGGCCATCGCCAGCATCGTGCGGCTCACCCCGGCGACGAGACCGAGCAAGGCGCCGAGGCCGGCCAGCACGGCCGCCACCCGGATGAGCGCCCCGAGCCACCCGACGCCGGCCTGCTGGGCGGCCTCCAGTAGCGGCAGTCCGGTACGGGCGACCCCGGTGGGTCCGAGCACCGCGAGCAGGGCCACGGCGACGACGGCGTACAGGCCCACGACGAGGCCCAGGGCGCGCGGGATCGCCCGCGGGATGGTCGTCTCCGGGTCGCGGACCTCCTCGCCCAGGGTGGCGATCCGCGCATACCCGGCGAAGGCGAAGAAGAGCAGGCCGGCCGACTGCAGGATGCCGTAGGCCGAGGCGGAGCCGAGGGACTCCAGCGGCGAGTGCCAGGTGCGGTTGGCCGCCCCGACGACGACCAGCGTCACCCCGATCGACGCGACGGTGACGAGCACGAGCACCGTGGCGAGCCGGACGGTCTTGGTGATCCCGCGCAGCGTGACGACGGTGAGGCCGACGACGGCCGCGATCGCGAGCAGGCGGGTGGCGAACGCGTCGCCCCCCACCGCATACGTCGCCACGGTGAGCGCCATGGCGGCGCACGACGCCGTCTTGCCGACGACGAACCCCCACCCGGCGAGGAACCCCCAGCCGGCTCCGAGGCGCTCCCGGCCGTAGACGTAGGTGCCGCCCGACGTGGGGTACTGCGCGGCGAGCTGGGCGGAGGCCGTGGCGTTGCACCCGGCGACGACCGCGGCGACGAGCAGGCCGACGAGCAGACCCGACCCCGCGGCGGCCGCAGCGGGGGTGAAGACGGCGAAGACGCCGGCTCCGATCGTCGAACCGAGGCCGATGACGACAGCGTCGCGCACCCCGAGGGCGCGGTGCAGCGCCGGTCGCGGGGAGGACGGGTCAGCGGTCGTCGTCGTCCCCGTCGTCGTCGGGGTCGGGGTCGGGGTCGTCACTGTCGTCGTCGTCACTGTCGTCGCGGTCGTCCCACCCGGCGAAGTAGGTGACGATCTGGATCTCGGGGTTGTCGGCGACCTCGAGCACGAGCTGGCGCAGCCCGACCTCGCGATGGTCCGGGAGCCGGACCCGCTTGAGCCCACTGCGCTGCGGCGGGCCGTCGTGGCGCTCCCACCAGGTCTGGGCCTCGGGCGTGATGGCGAAGATCTGCTCGAGCAACGCCATGAACGACGCGTCGTGGCCGTACTGCGCGTAGGACTCGCGGAAGTGGGCGACCTGGTTGCGGGCCTCGGCCTCCCAGTCGACGTAGAGCCGCCGGGCGTCGGGGTCGCAGAGGTAGAACCAGAGCATGTTGCGCTCGCCCGGGGGCCGGCGGTTCCAGTTGGTGAAGAGCAGCTCGGCGGCGCGGTTCCAGTGCAGGAGGTCCCACCGGGCGCCCATGACGTAGGTGGGGTTGGGCTCGAGGACGGTGGTGAGCTCCTCGACCTCGTCACCGACCTCGGTGATGACCACCCGGGGCCGGCGCGGCTCCCCGGTGCGCAGGTCGAGCAGCATCCGCTGCTCGCCGGCGGTCAGCTGCAGGGCCCGTCCGATCGAGCGCAGGACCTCTCGCGAGGGCCGCACGTCTCGACCGCGCTCGATGAACGTGTAGTACGCGACGGACAGGTCGGCCAGCTCGGCGACCTCCTCCCGGCGCAGGCCCGGGTCGTCCGGGGCGCGGCCACCCGAGCGCCGCGCGATGCCGACCTCCTCGGGCTGCAGACGCGTCCGGCGCTCGCGGAGGAACTCGCCCAGCGACGGGGTCGCATCGCGGTCGGCGGGCGTCATGGCGACAGTGTGCCAGCGGGGCGGGTGCTCCGGCGGGTGCCGCGACCGGCCGACTGGCGGACAGGAGCCGAGTGGCTCCGTTAGGTTGACCCCCATGGCTGGTCGTGCTCGTCAGGTCGCTCGGGCGGCGGACACCACGCCGGAGTCACCGGCGGGTCTCCTCGTCCGCCTGCGCGGGCTGCGTCCCTCGCTCTCCCCGGCGGAGGACCGCGTCGCCGAGCGGGTGCTGGCCGACCCGCGGGCCGCCGCGGCGCTCACCATCAGCGAGCTGGCCGACGCCGCCCACACGTCCGAGACGACGGTGCTCCGGTTCTGCAAGCGGCTGGGTATGCCGGGTTACCCGCAGCTGCGCCTCGCCCTCGCCGCCGAGTCGGCCCAGCCGCGCCTGCGCACGGCGGTCGAGTCGGACATCAACGAGAACGACACCGTCGACGACATCATCAGCAAGGTCGCCTACGCCGACGCGAGCGCCGTCGAGGACACCGCCCGCCAGCTCGACCGGGCGGCGCTGGACGGGGTCGCGGACGCCATCGCCCACGCCACCCGGGTCGACATCTACGGCTTCGGCGCGAGCGGTGTCGTGTCCGTCGACGCCCAGCAGAAGCTGCACCGCATCGGGGTCGTCGCGTTCGCGTGGAACGACCCCCACATCGCCCTGACGAGCGCGGCGCTGCTCGGCCCCGGTGACGTGGCGATCGGCATCTCGCACTCGGGCACGACCAAGGAGACGATCGAGGCCCTCTCGGCCGCCCGGGGCCGGGGCGCGACCACGGTCGCCATCACGAACTTCCCCCTCTCGCGCCTCGTCGGGGCGGCGGACGTCGTGCTGACCACGGCGGCCCGCGAGACCTCCCTGCGGTCCGGGGCCACGGCCAGCCGCATCGCGGCGCTCACCGTCGTCGACTGTCTCTACATCGCGGTCGCGCACCGCGACCTCGACCGCGCCACGCGGGCCGTCGCCGACACCCGGGCGGCGGTGGCCGGGCACCACGTGCCCGCCCCGTGACCCGACCGCCGGACGGGTGATCCGTTGACAACGTTGACGGCACGGCTGCAGGAATCTACCGTTGCAAGGGTGGATGACGTCGTCAACGTGGCCGCTCCGACGGAGGAGCGCAACCCCGCCTCGGTGGGGATCGACCGGATGACGACGCTCGAAGTACTGCAGCTGCTCAACACCGAGGACACGACGGTGCCGGCCGCCGTCCGCCTGGTGCTGCCGGAGCTGGCCCGGCTCGTCGACGGGGCGGTCGCGCGCATCCGTGAGGGGGGCACCGTGCACTACTTCGGGGCCGGCACGTCCGGACGCCTCGCCGTCATCGACGCCGCCGAGCTGCCGCCGACGTTCGGCTCGCCGCCCGGGCTGTTCGTCGCCCACCACGCCGGCGGTCCGAACGCCCTGCTCCGGGCGGTGGAGAACGTCGAGGACGACCACGAGGACGGCCGGCGGGAGGCCCACGGGCTCACGGAGCACGACGTGGCCATCGGGCTCACGGCCTCGGGGCGCACCCCGTTCGTCGCCGGTGCGCTCGAGGTGGCCCGCGACCGGGGCACGCTCACCGCGCTCGTGACGGCTCACCCTGAGTCGGAGATCGGCCTCCTCGTCGACCATCTCATCGCCCCCGCCACTGGTCCGGAGGCGGTGACGGGCTCCACCCGCCTCAAGGCGGGCACCGCCCAGAAGCTCGTGCTCAACGGCTTCTCGACGGCGGTGATGGTGGCGCTCGGGCATACCTGGTCCAACTTCATGGTCGACGTCGTCGCCACGAACGCGAAGCTGCGCGGCCGGGTGGTCCGCATCCTGCGCGAGGCCACCGGGGCCGACGAGCGACAGGCCCGACAGGCCCTGGCCGACGCCGACGGGGAGCTGAAGCCCGCGCTGCTGCAGCTGCTCTCCGGCATACCGGCCCGGGAGGGGCGCGTGCTGCTCGAGGCCAACGGGGGCTCGGTGGCGGCCGTGCTGGGCCCCGTCGCGCCGCCCCGTTGAGCCCGGCGAGCCCGATGAGCCCGTTGAGCCCGGCGAGCCCGGCGAGTCAGCCACGATGAGCGCATGAGCGGGTGCCGGTGAGCGTCCTCGTCGGCGTCGACGTCGGCGGCTCCGGGCTGCGCTGCGGCGTCGAGGTCGACGGGGTGGCCGGCCCGGTCCATGCCGCCCCGGGCGTGCGCATCACCGCGGCGGGGATCGACACCGACGCCCTCGTCGACTCGGTCGTCCCGCTGGTCGCCTCGGCCGGCCGCCCGGACGTGCTCGTCTGGTCCATGCGGGGACTCGTCGCGCTCGCCGACCCCGTGCAGCTGATGGCCGTCCTCCGGCAGCGGGTCGGGGCGGGGCGGACGGCTCTCGTCGGCGACGCGGTCGCCGCCATGGTCGGGGCGGTCGGCGGCGTGGTGCCCGGCGCGGTCGTCGCGGCGGGCAGCGGCGCGGTCGCCTTCGCGACCGACTTCGGCGCGACCTGGAGGCGCATCGACGGCTGGGGTCACGTGCTTGGCGACCGGGGGTCCTCCGCGTGGGTGGGGCTGCGGGCCCTGGAGTCCGCGCTGCAGGCCTACGACGGCGTGAGCGACGAGGGCACGGCCCTGCTCGGGGCCATGACGGGTCGGCTCGGTGACCCGGAGAGCTGGCCCCGCCACGTCATGACCCGCCCCGACGCGGTCGAGGTGATCGCCGCGCTCGCGCCGACGGTCACCGCGCTCGCGGCGACCGACGCCGAGGCGGCCCGGATCTGCACGGCTGCGGGCGAGGCGCTCGCGCACTCCCTGGCGGCGGCAGCGGCCGGTATCGAGGGGGCCCGGCTGAGCAGCACCGGCGGCCTGTTCGGTGCGGCGCCGGTGCGGGAGGCGTTCGCGGTGGAGACGGCGCGGCTCGGGCTCGAGGTGCACCCGGCCCTCGGCACCAACCTCGACGGGGCCCTGCACCTGGCCCGGCACCTCGCGGCCGGACGGCCACTGGTCGGCACGACCGCCTACCTCACGCTCTCCTGACCGGTACCTCCGTCCCGTCCGGTGGCGGCCGGGACGGTCACCACCGCTAGGCGCGCTCGTCGTCGAGACCGACGACCACCTGCTCCAGCAGGGCCGCCAGCTGCTGGCGCTCGGCCGGCGTCAACGCGCTGAGCACGTCGCCCTCGACGACGTCCGACTCCTGGATGGCGGCCGAGAACATCTCCCAGCCCGCCTGCGTCAGCGTGACCCGCACGCGGGTGCGGTTGTCCGGGTCGGTCGCGCGCGAGACGAGGCCGCGGCCCGTCATCCGGTCGAGCCGGTGCGTCATCGACGACGGCGCGATCCCCGAGGCGTCGGCCAGCTGCGTCGGGGTCATCGCCGACCCCTCAGGGCAGGTCGCCAGCCGCGACAGCACGGCCCACTCGCCCTGGCTCAGACCGAGGTCGACGAGCTGCCGGTCGTACCACCGGCCCAGCCGCTTGTGCAGGCCGTGGATCGCGGTGACGACCCGCTGCACGGTCTCCTCGCCCCCGGCCGCGACGTAGGTGGCGACGTCCGCGCGGTAGCGCTCGGCTTCGGTCTGCTGACGCCGGCTGGTGGGCATGCACCAGTGTGGCATGTTAGCCTTCGACGTCGAACTTCCATATCGAAGTTTTCGAAATCTACTCTTGAAGGTCGAGGTCAACCCCATGCGTGGCACCCGCCCCGCCGGTCTCGTCGTCCTCGCCGGAGCCGTCGGCATGCTCGGCTGGGGGACGGTCCTGCCGTACCAGTACGCGTATGCCGCGAGCTCGCGCGGCTGGGGCACCATCGCCGCCGCGGCGGCCTCCAGCCTGTTCTCCGTAGGGGCTCTCTTCGCCGCCCCGCTGGGCGGGCGGCTCGCCGACCGGGTCTCGCCCGTGCGCGTCGCCGTGGTCGCCAAGCTCGTCGCCGCGGCCGCGACGGTCGCCATGCTCGTGGCGTCCACGCCGGCCGCGTTCCTCGCGGCGATGTTCGTGTTCGGCGCCGGCATCACCGCCGCGCAGCCCGCCCAGGCGGTGCTCATCCTGCGGTGGGTCGGCTCCCGCGACCGCCGGAAGGTCTTCGCCTGGCAGTTCACCGCCTCGTCGGTCGGGATGGCCGTCGGCGCGCTGCTCGCCGCCCAGGTCGTCCACCTCGAGCGGCCGACCGGGATGGTCCCCGCCTTCCTCATCGCCGGCGCGGGGTTCGTGCTGTCGGCCCTGCTCGTTGCTCTGGCGGGCCGTGTCGCCCCGCGAGAGACCGAGGAGGTCGACGCCCTGCCGGCCGACGCCGACCGGCCCACTCCCGGGTCCGTGCTCGCGACGGTGCGGATGCTCTGGGCCGTGCCGGGGATCCGGTGGGTCGCGGTCGTCACGACCCTCGTGACCCTCGGCTTCTACGCGCAGTTCGAGTCGGGACTGCCGGCCTACGCCCTGCTGTTCCTCGACGTCCCCGAGCGCACCATCGGCATCGCCGCGGCCGTCAACTGCCTCGTCATCGTCGCCCTGCAGATGGCCGTCGTGCGGTTCACCGCCCGCCGCAACGCCGGCTCGCTGCTCGTCGTCGTCGGGCTCGTATGGGTCGCCTGCTGGTCGGTCATGGCCCTGGCGAGCGCGACGAGCCCGCAGGTGGCGGCCGTGCTCTTCGTCTCGACCTACGGCGTGTTCGCGGTGGGGGAGACCCTCTTCGCGCCCGTGCTCAACCCGCTGACTGCGAGCCTGGCCCCGGCCGGCATGGTCGGGACGACCCTCGGTCTCGTCGCGTCGCTGCAGACCGGCGTGTCGGCGCTCGGGCCGCTCCTCGCGGGGGTCGCCCTCGCGGCCGGCCACCCGTCCCTCTTCGTGGGCGTGCACCTGGTCATCGCGGTCGGAGCGGTGCTCGCCGCCCTGCGGCTGCGCCAGGTGCTGGCGCATCGCGCCGAGGCGCGGGTGCTGACCGACGTGGCGGCCTGAGGTCTGGAGCGCCGGCCGGCGCGGCGCGGGTGGGCGGCGGCTGGAGCCTGGCGTGGCGGAGGATAGGGGATTCGAACCCCTGAGAGCTTTCACTCAACACGCTTTCCAAGCGTGCGCACTAGGCCACTATGCGAATCCTCCGCCGCGCAGGCTATCCGAGGTCGTGCCCCGCCTCGAAATCCGGTGGGAGCTGTCGGCGCCAGACGCCAGACTGGCCGGATGCCGAGCGAGGAGACCGGGGTGACCGCGGCGCCCGAGCGCCCCTCGCTCGCCTCGTTCTGGACCGACCTGCCGCGCGAGGGCCGGCTGCTCCTGTCGACCGTCATCGTCGACTTCGTCGGCACCGGCCTCGTCATGCCCTTCAACGTCGTCTACCTCCACGAGGTGCGCGGCTTCGAGCTGACCCACGTCGGGCTCCTCCTCTCGATCCCGGCCCTCGTCGGCCTGCTCGTCATCGGGCCCATCGGGGCCCTCATCGACCGCATCGGGGCCAAGGTCGTCGTCGTCTGCGCGCTCCTGCTGCAGATCGCCGCCAACGTGCTCATGGCGTTCAGCGCCACGGAGGCGCTCGCGGCCGGGGCCTGCGTGCTGCTGGGCTTCTCGGGCGGCGTGATCTGGCCGGCGATCAACAGCCTCATCGCCGTGGTCATCCCGAGCGGTCAGCGCCAGCGGTACTTCGGGCTGAACTTCACGCTCCTCAACCTCGGCATCGGCATCGGGGGCGTGGTCGGCGGCCTGTTCGTCGAGGTGAGCCGGCCCAGCAGCTTCACGCTCATCTACCTGCTCGACGCCGTCTCCTACCTCGCGCCACTGGCGATCCTCCTCGGGCCGCTGCGCCACGTGACCGGCCGGGTGCGCCACCCGGACGACGGGCCCGCCCACGTCGGTGCCGAGTCGGGACAGTCGCAGGGGTACCGGGCGATCCTCAAGGACCGCAGCCTCATCGTCATCCTCGTGCTCACGTTCACCGCCGCCTTCGTCGGCTACGGCCAGCTGAACACCGGCATCCCGGCCTTCGGGCGCGACGTCGGCGGCATCTCGACCCGGGCCCTCGGGCTCGCCTTCGCCGCCAACACGGTCGTCATCGTCGTCCTCCAGCTGTTCGTCCTCCAGCGCATCGAGGGCCGGCGCCGCACCCGCCTCATCGTCGTCATGTGCGTCATCTGGGGCACGGCCTTCCTCGCGCTCGGCGCGACCGGGTTCGTGCCCGGGACGCTCGCCGCGGCACTGCTGTTCGGGGCGTGCGCCAGCATCTTCGGCCTGGGGGAGACCCTGTTCCAGCCGACCCTGCCGGCGATGGTCAACAACCTCGCGCCCGACCACCTGCGCGGCCGTTACAACGCCGTCACGAGCATCGCGTGGCAGGGCGCCTCCGTCGTGGGGCCGGCCGTCGCCGGGGTCCTCATCGGCCACGGCTGGGCCACCGCCTACATCGCCATGCTCGTCGTCGGCATCGCCCTCGTGGCCTGGCTGGCCCTGCTCGCCGAGGGTCGCCTGCCCGCCTACGTCAACGGCGTGCGCGACCCGGCCCCGGTCGCTGCCGACCCGGCCCTGCGCAGCCAGGGCTGACCGGTCCGCCGGGCCCCCGACATGACCCCTAGACTGGTGACCGGCACCCCGCGTGGTGGTACCTCACTGAACTCCCCCAGGGCAGGAATGCAGCAAGGGCAGGTGGGCTCTTCCAGGTACGTGGGGTGTCTTCGTATGCCCGTACGGGAGCGTCCGGCGGGCCGCCTGAGCAGCCTGTGCACGGCATACCGGGCTGTCGTGAGGCGCGGCTAGGGTTCGCAGGGTGACCACCGCTCTCTACCGCCGCTACCGACCGGAGACCTTCCGGGACGTCATCGGCCAGGAGCACGTCACCGAGCCGCTCATGCAGGCGCTGCGCACGGGCCGGGTCAACCACGCCTACCTCTTCAGCGGTCCGCGCGGATGCGGCAAGACGACGAGCGCCCGCATCCTCGCCCGGTGCCTCAACTGCGAGCAGGGCCCGACGCCCGAGCCCTGCGGGGTGTGCGAGTCGTGTGTCGCGCTCGCCCGTGGCGGCCCGGGCACGGTGGACGTCATCGAGATCGACGCGGCCTCCCACGGCGGCGTCGACGACGCCCGTGACCTGCGCGAACGTGCGTCCTACGGCCCGGCCCAGAGCCGGTTCAAGGTCTACATCATCGACGAGGCCCACATGGTGACGCCGCAGGGCTTCAACGCCCTGCTGAAGATCGTCGAGGAGCCGCCGGAGCACGTGAAGTTCGTCTTCGCGACGACCGAGCCCGACAAGGTCATCGGCACCATCCGCTCGCGCACCCACCACTACCCCTTCCGGCTGGTGCCCCCGGCTCGGCTCACCACCTACATGGAGCACCTCTGCGAGCAGGAGCAGGTCCGGGTCGCGCCGGGTGTCCTGGGCTTCGTCACCCGAGCCGGCGGCGGGTCCGTGCGCGACTCGCTCTCGGTGCTCGACCAGCTCATCGCCGGGTCGGGCGACGAGGGGCTCACCTACGAGGGCGCCGCCGCCCTGCTCGGGTTCACCGACGGCGAGCTGCTCGACGCGACCATCGACGCGCTCGCGGCCGGTGACGGGGCCTCCGTCTTCACCCAGGTCGACAAGGTCATCGAGTCGGGGCACGACCCTCGGCGGTTCGTCGAGGACCTCCTCGAGCGGCTACGCGACCTCATCATCGTCGCCGCGGTGCCCGAGGGAGCGGCGTCCGTGCTGCGCGGCGTACCCGAGGACCAGCTCGAGCGGATGCGCGGCCAGCAGGCCCACTTCGGCCCCGGCGCCCTCTCGCGGGCGGCCGACATCGTCAACGCCGGTCTCACCGAGATGACCGGCGCGTCGGCGCCCCGGATGCAGCTCGAGCTCATCTGCGCACGGATCCTCCTGCCCGCCGCGTCGGGCTCCAGTGGGTATGCCGCACGCCTCGACCGGCTCGAGCGCCGCCTCGAGCTCGGGGGCACGCCCAGCGCCGCGCGTCCGGGTGCCGGTGACGGCCGCGCCCCCGACCCCCGGCGGTCGGCCCCACCCGTGCCGGCCGCGTCGCCCGTCCCTCCGGGCTCGGTGACGGCGACCGACCCGACCTCACCCACGCCGTCCGGCCCCCCGCCGCAGGCCTCGGCCGTCGGGCCCACCTCGGCCGGGTCGCCCCGGGAGACCAGCGCCTCGGCCCCGGCGGAGCCGTCGGCTCCCTCGTCCTCGTCACCGTCCGGGCCGTCGGGGCCTGCCGGGCCTTCCCCGTCGTCAGGACGTCCGGCGGCGTCGGCACCCTCGGCGCCGACCGGTAGGGCGGCGGGCCCGGGGTCATCCGCCCCCTCGGAGCCCGGGTCCGACTCCTCGTCCCCGAGCTCGGCGCCGTCCGCGGCCGAAGGCACGGTCGACACGGCCACCCTGCGGCGCGTGTGGCCCGACGTGCTGGCCCGCGTCTTCACGATGCGCCGGTTCACGTGGACCTTCCTCTCCCAGCACGCACAGGTCGTCGACTACGACGGGGCCCGACTCGTGCTCGGCATCGCGACCGAGGGCCTCACCCAGACCTTCCGCCAGGGCAAGCACGGCGACTGGGTGCGCCAGGCCCTGATCGACGAGATCGGCATCGACGTCCCCGTGGAGGGGATCCCCATGGCCGACGCCGGGTCCGCGGCGCGGTCGGCGGCACCCGGGTCGGACGCGGCCGACGGCCCCGACAGCGCTGTCCTGGGCGCTCCGGGCGGCCAGAGGACCGATGGCTCACGCGGGTCGGGCCCTGCCCCGAGCGCGGCCCGACCCGACGACCGGGCCGCCGCACCGGCGTCCGGAGGGGCGCGTCAGCCGTCCGACCCCGGTGCCGGCCGATCCGCGAGCCGATCCGCGAACCCTGCCGCCAGCCGGTCCCCGGACGGTGCGGCGGCGCGCTCCGGCGGGCGTCCGGCCACGCGACCGACCGCGCCACCGGACCTCGGTCCGGAGCCGGACTTCGGCGACGAGCCACCACCGGAGGACGAGCCGCCCCCGCCGGAGGACGACGGCCGCAGCGCCCCCTCGGCCCGTCGTGGTGCGCCCCGCTCCGGTGGACCGCCGTCCGACACCGCGGGTGTCGGCGCTCCGACCGGATCGGCCTCGCGCCAAGGGGCGGCGCGCAGTCCGGGAATGGCCGCCGCTGTGGCGGCCGCGGCCGGGGCCGGCCGCGCCTCGGGCGGCTCGCCCTCGTCGGGGCCGACCACCGGGCGCACCCCTGCTACCGGGCCGACCTCGCCGGGCACGCCGGACACCACCCGGTCCGCCGACGACGGCGTGAGCGACGACGACGAGGACATCGCGGCCTCCGGGGCCGCCGGCCGGCAGGTCATCGAACGCGTCCTGGGCGGCCAGGTCATCGGAGAGATCGAGGGCTGACCTCGCCCCCGCCGGGCCGGGTATCGGGTATCGAGCACCGGGCATCGGGCATCGACCGCCCGTCGCCAGCCCCGCGAACGGGACCGCGGTGGTTCTCGCCCCTGGAGGGGGGCCAACCCACCGGCATCTCGACCCCCGAGGCTCGTGAAGAGGCCCGCCGAGCCGGTCGCAGGACCTGGCGGCCGGGGCATACTCCGGGCCTACGTCGGGATGTCGAGCCGACTGGCAGCCAAGACGCCCCAGCCCCCGTCCGGGACCGCGGGCTAGGGTCGGGCCCATGTTCTACCGGCTCGGCCACACGGTCCTGAAGCCGCTGAGCCGCGTCCTCTACCGGCCGACGATCCGCGGCACCGAGAACGTGCCCCTGACCGGCGGGGTGATCCTCGCCAGCAACCACCTGTCGTTCATCGACTCGTTCGCCATCCCCCTCGCCGCGCCCCGGCAGGTGCACTTCCTGGCCAAGAACGACTACTTCACCGGCACGGGCGTCCGGGGGGCGCTCTCACGGGAGATGTTCGAGTCGCTCGGCGCGATCCCCGTCGACCGGCACTCGTCGCGGGCGGCGCAGGAGTCGCTCGACGCCGCCCTCGGCGTGCTGGCCGAGGGCGAGGCGTTCGGCATCTACCCCGAGGGGACGCGCTCGCGCGACGGCCGCCTCTACCGCGGGCGCACGGGCGTGGGGTTCCTCGCCCTCACCGCCCAGGTGCCCGTCGTCCCGGTCGCCCTCTCCGGCACCCAGGACATCCAGCCGGTCGACGCCCGGTTCCCCCGGCTGGCCAAGGTCAGCGTCACCTTCGGGCGGCCGCTGGAGTTCACGCAGCGGTATGCCGGGGTGCCCCAGGGCCGCGCGCGCCGCGAGGTCACCGACGAGATCATGGACGCCATCGCCGCGCTCTCGGGGCAGCTCCGGGCCGAGGGCTACAACGAGATCCCGTCCGAGCCCGGGCCCGCCCTCGGGACCTAGCGGCCTACGGGAGTCCCCTTATTGCGACCTGGTTGCAATAAGGAAGACCCCCACCTAGGGTGACCGCTGTGCAGTCACTGACGCAGCGCCTGGCCCTGCGCGAGGGGGAGCGACGCTCTCTCATCGGGATGGCGACCTTCGTCCTCGTCCTGCACGTCGTCGGGTGGGGGGTCCTCGTCGGTCTCGTCGTGCCGCACGGCTACCAGGTCGGGGGGCAGCTGTTCGGCATCGGGCTCGGGGTCACCGCCTACACGCTGGGGCTGCGCCACGCCTTCGACGCCGACCACATCGCGGCGATCGACAACACGACCCGCAAGCTGATGACCGAGGGCCAGCGCCCCATGAGCGTCGGCTTCTGGTTCAGCCTCGGCCACAGCTCGGTCGTGTTCGTCATGGTCGCCCTGCTCGCGTTCGGGATCCGGGCGCTGGCGGGGGCGTTGGAGAACGACCAGTCGTCCCTTCAGCAGGTCACCGGGGTGTGGGGGACCTCGGTGTCCGGTCTGTTCCTCGTCCTCATCGGGCTGGTCAACCTCGCGGCGCTCATCGGCATCCTCAGGGTCTTCCGCCGTATGCGCGCGGGCGAGGTCGGGGAGGAGGAGCTCGAGCAGCAGCTGGACCAGCGCGGCGTGCTCAACCGCATCCTCGGGCGGGCGACGCGGGCGGTGACCAAGCCCTGGCACATGTACCCCGTCGGCCTGCTGTTCGGGCTCGGCTTCGACACGGTCACCGAGGTGGGGCTGCTCGTCGTCGCCGGTGGGGCGGCCGCCGCGGCACTGCCCTGGTGGGCCATCCTCACGCTGCCGGTGCTCTTCGCCGCCGGGATGTCGCTGCTCGACACCATCGACGGCTCGTTCATGAACTTCGCGTACGGCTGGGCGTTCGCCAAGCCGGTGCGGAAGATCTACTACAACATCACGGTCACGGCGCTGTCGGTCGCCGTCGCGCTGGTCATCGGCGTCATCGAGCTGGTGTCCATCCTCACCCAGAAGCTCGACATCACGACGGGGCCGCTCGCGGTCATCGGGGCGCTCGACCTGCACGACGTCGGCTTCTGGATCGTCGGCCTGTTCGTCGTCACGTGGCTGGTGTCGCTGGCGGTGTGGCGCCTCGGGCGGATCGAGGAGCGGTGGAGCGTGCCGGGGCCGCCCGCGCCGGAGCGCGTCGGCGTCCGGGACTGAGGACCACCTCAAGACCTGACCGCCCGACCACGGCGGACGGGCGGCCGGCCCCCGACGCATAGGGTGACGGCGTGTACGAAGGCGTGGTCCAGGACCTCATCGACGAGCTCGGCCGGCTGCCGGGTGTGGGGCCGAAGTCCGCCCAGCGGATCGCCTTCCACGTGCTACGAGCCGACCCCGCCGAGGTGACCCGCCTGGTCGAGGTGCTCGTCGAGGTGAAGGCCAGGATGCGGTTCTGCGACCGCTGCGGCAACGTCGCGCAGGCCGAGCTGTGCCGCATCTGCGCCGACCCGCGGCGCGACCAGACGGCCATCTGCGTCGTCGAGGAGCCCAGGGACGTCGTCGCTGTGGAGCGCACCCGGGAGTTCCGCGGCACCTACCACGTGCTCGGCGGCGCGATCTCGCCGATGGACGGCGTCGGCCCGGAGGACCTGCGCATCCGCGAGCTGCTGCAGCGCCTGGCCGACGGCACGGTCACCGAGCTCATCATCGCCACCGACCCCAACATCCAGGGCGAGGCCACGGCGACCTACCTCTCCCGGACGCTGCGCGGCGCCGGGCTCACGATCACCCGCCTCGCCTCGGGCCTCCCGGTGGGCGGTGACCTCGAATACGCTGACGAGGTGACACTGGGTAGGGCGTTCGAAGGACGGAGGCCGATGCATGACTGAGCACACCACCGCCGCCGACGCGGCCACCGCCGCTGCCCTCGAGGAGCGTGCAGCCCTGTCGGGCCTCGCGGCCGAGTCGGCCCGCGACGCCCGCACCTACCTCTCGACGGTCACCGAGGTCGCCTCGGGGCAGGCCGCCGAGACGGCCATCCCGCTGCTACTGCTCGCCACCGCGCAGCTGCTCCTCATGGGCTCGCGGCTCGGCGCCATCCAGGACGTGGTGCCGCTGGAGCGCTTCGAGAGCGATCCCGGGCCGGACCCCGACCTCGACCCGCTGCGGGTCAACCTCAGCAACCTCCTCGAGGGTCTCGACGAGTATGCCGATGTCGTCGACCCCGTCACGAAGGCCGAGCTCACGCGGGGCTCGCTCTCCAACGACATCGTCGACATCGCGGCGGCCCTGACCCACGGGCTCATCCACTACGACGACGGACGCCCGGTCGAGGCGCTCTGGTGGTGGCAGTTCTCCTACCTCTCCACGTGGGGCGACCGGGCGGCCAGCTCGCTGCGGGTGCTGCAGTCGGTGCTCGGCCACCTGCGGCTCGACGCCGACGACGAGGTCGTCCTCTCGGCGGAGTTCGACGCCCTCCACCCCTGACGGGCCCCGCCGGTCCGGCACCGAGATGGGCGGTGGATTTCCCGGGAACCGTGGTTGACCCGAGGGAGGATTCGAACATCTGTCCGAGTCGACCGAGGGGGTTCCGGGCCGTGAGCGAAGGAGGTGGCCCTCCACACCCCGGACCCTGCGCAGGCCCGGTCCGAACCCCGAGCCAGCGCACCGCACAAGGCGTGGTCGAGAGCGACGGCACCGGCACGTTCCTCGTCACGGGGGAGGCGGGGGGGGTGGCCGCCGCCATGGAACGGGTCGACGACCTGGCGCGCCGCCTCCGGGCGGACGGCGACCGGCGCACGTTAACGCCGCTGCGTGGCGACGTCGCGCACGACCTGGTGCTCTACGGCTGGGTCTCGCCCGCCCGTGTCCAGGCCTCTGCGGCCGCGACCTTCGTGGGGCAGCCGCCGCCCGCGCGCGTCCACCCTGGTGGTCTCGATGGGCACCCGCGAGCGGGTCGGTCTGGCGGCGGCTGGTGACGGACCCAGTGACGGGAGCCGCGCTCGAGGTCACGACCCACCGTTACCGCCCGACCCGGGCGATGGCCGATACCGTCGCCGTGCTCGACGGGGTCTGTCGGGCGCCGGCCTTCACGACACCGGCCCACCGGTGCGACCTCGACCACGAGCGACGGTGGACCACGGGCGCCGCCGCGGTGAGGAACCTGTCGGCCAAGCACCGCCGGCACCACCACCACAAGACCCGCGTCACCTGGACCGCCACCAGTGACGAGGACGGCTCGATCCTCTGGCGGACGGCGTCCCGGCGGTCGTACGTGACCCAGCGACACCCCTATCACCACGTGGTCGCGGGCGGTCAGCGAGAGGGAGATCGACGCAGCGAGCGCGCTCGACCCGCCCCCGTTCTGACCGCGCCGGGGCCCGACGACACGGGAAGGCATCCGTGCATGCGGCGACCGGGCGGATGCTTCGTCAGCAGCGGCCGGACCGCACCGGACATCTCACCATGAGGCGTCCGGTGAGCCCGGCCGGAGCCCCCGATAAACTCAGGGGTCCCCCCGCACCAAGGAGCACCACCGAAGTGAGCCTCGTCGTCCAGAAGTACGGCGGTTCGTCGGTCGCCGACGCCGAGAGCATCAAGCGGGTCGCCCGGCGGATCGTCGAGACCCGCAAGGCCGGTCACGCCGTATGCGTGGTCGTCTCCGCCATGGGCGACACCACCGACGAGCTGCTCGACCTCGCCAACCAGGTGACCCCGCTCCCGCCGGGCCGCGAGCTCGACATGCTCCTCACCTCGGGCGAGCGCATCTCGATGGCCCTCGTCGCCATGGCCATCGCCAACCTCGGCCACGAGGCCCGGTCCTTCACCGGTTCGCAGGCCGGCGTCATCACCGACGCGGTGCACGGCAAGGCCCGCATCATCGACGTGACCCCCGGCCGCATCCAGACCGCGCTCGACGCGGGCCACATCGCCATCGTCGCCGGGTTCCAGGGCGTCAGCGTCGACACCAAGGACATCACCACCCTTGGTCGCGGCGGGTCGGACACCACCGCCGTCGCGCTGGCGGCCGCCCTCCACGCCGACGTGTGCGAGATCTACACCGACGTCGACGGGGTCTACACCGCGGACCCGCGCATCGTCCCCAGCGCCCGTCAGCTGCGGCACCTCTCCAACGAGGAGATGCTCGAGATGGCGGCGTGCGGGGCCAAGATCCTGCACCTGCGCTGCGTCGAGTACGCCCGTCGGTTCGACATGCCCATCCACGTCCGCTCGTCCTTCTCGGCCTACGAGGGCACCTGGATCAGCGACCAGCCCACCAGCGCGCCCGAAGGAGAGTCCATGGAAGCCCCGATCATCGCCGGCGTCGCCCACGACCGCAACGAGGCCAAGATCACCGTGGTCGGCGTGCCCGACCGGGCCGGCATGGCCGCGCAGATCTTCCAGGCCGTCGCCCGGGCCGAGATCAACATCGACATGATCGTGCAGAACGTGTCGGCGTCCGAGACCGGCCTCACCGACATCTCGTTCACCCTGCCCAAGACCGACGGCCAGACCGGGATGCAGGCGCTCGCCGCGATCCAGGGCCACGTCGGCTTCGCGACCCTGCTCTACGACGACCACATCGGCAAGCTCTCCCTCATCGGCGCGGGGATGCGCTCGCACCCGGGGGTGTCGGCCACCCTGTTCCAGGCGCTGGCCGATGCGGGGATCAACATCGAGATGATCTCGACCTCAGAGATCCGGGTCTCGGTGGTCACCCGCGACGACCAGCTCGACGACGCCGTGCGCGCCGTCCACACCGCGTTCGGCCTCGACTCCGCCCAGGGTGAGGCCGTCGTCTACGGAGGGACAGGACGATGACCACCCGCAAGCCCACCCTCGCCCTCGTCGGCGCCACCGGCGCCGTCGGGACGGTGATGCGCCAGATCCTCAGCACCCGTGAGGACGTCTGGGGGGAGATCCGGCTCGTCGCCTCCGCCCGTTCCGCGGGCAAGCTGCTCGAGGTCCGCGGCGTTGAGGTCGCTGTGCAGGCGCTAGCGCCCGAGGTCTTCGACGGCGTCGATGTCGCGATGTTCGACGTGCCCGACGAGGTCTCGGCGGAGTGGGCCCCCATTGCCGCCGCCAAAGGCGTTGTGGTCGTGGACAACTCGGGCTCGTTCCGGATGGACCCCGACGTGCCGCTCGTCGTGCCCGAGGTCAACCCCGAAGCCGTCGCCCAGCGCCCGAAGGGCATCATCGCCAACCCCAACTGCACGACCCTGACGATGATGGACGCCCTCGGTGCCCTGCACCGCAAGTGGCGCCTCACCGAGCTCGTCGTCTCGTCCTACCAGGCCGCCTCCGGCGCCGGACAGCCCGGGATCGACCGGCTCCACGACGAGCTGCAGGTCGTCGGCGGCAACCGCGAGCTAGGGTCGCAGGCGGGTGACGTGCGCCGCGAGATCGAGGCCAAGCTCGGATCCGACTCCCCGTTCCCCGCGCCGCTGGCGATGAACGTCGTGCCGTGGGCCGGATCGCTGAAGGACGGCGGCTGGTCCAGCGAGGAGCTCAAGGTCCGTAACGAGTCACGCAAGATCCTCGGCATCCCCGACCTCAAGGTCTCGGCCACCTGCGTCCGGGTGCCCGTCGTCACGACGCACTCGCTCGCCGTCCACGCGGTGTTCGCCGAGGACGTCACGGTCTCGGCCGCCCGCCGGGCCCTCGAGGAGGCCCCGAGCGTCGTGGTGCTCGACGACCCCGCTGCCGGTGAGTTCCCCACGCCCGCAGACGTCGTCGGCGCCGACCCCACCTTCGTCGGTCGGCTGCGGCAGGCGCTCGACTTCCCCAACACCATCGACCTGTTCGTGTGCGGCGACAACCTGCGCAAGGGCGCCGCACTCAACACCGCGCAGATCGCCGAGCTGGTCGCCCAGGAGCTCACGGCCCGCTGACGCCGGACGCCGGCCTCAGGGATCGGGCTCCGGCGCCGACGGGGTATGCGTGAAGCGCATCACCGCGCTGACGCCCGGGTGCGCGTCCTCGAGAGACACCTGAGCACCGTTGCGCCGCAAGAGCTCTCGGGTGATCGCGAGACCCAGGCCCGTACCGCCGGTGTCCCGGTCGCGGGCCTCGTCGAGCCGGGTGAAGCGCTCGAAGACCCGTTCGCGGTCGGCCGGCGGGATGCCGTCCCCGTCGTCGTCGACCGTGACCACGGCTCCGCCCGCCGACGCCGCCACGGCGAGCGTGACCCGGGTCCCGGCATGGCGCACGGCGTTGTCGACGAGGTTCGTCAGGGCCCGGTAGACCTCGTCCCGCACGACCTCGACGACGGCCGGCTGCCCGTCCCCGGCACCGTTGTGGCGCACCGGAACCGGCGCCGACGCATACCGGGCCACGACCTCGTCGACGAGCTCGTCGAGGTCCACCGGGCCGACCGGGCGGCGGCGGCCGTCGCCGTCGGTGCGGGCCAGGAGCAGGAGGTCCTCGACGAGGTTCGACAGGCGCGCGACCTCCGGCAGCAGGTCGGTGGGGAGGCCGCCGCCCTCCCCGAGGCGCTGGGCCACCTCCAGCTGGGTGCGCATGGTGGCCAGCGGGCTGCGCAGCTCGTGCGCGGCGTCGGCGACGAAGGCCCGCTGGGTGCGTCGGGCGAGGGCCACCCGGTCGAGCATCTCGTTCAGTGTGAGCGCCAATGCCCGGATCTCGTCACGGGTCGTGGGCACCGGTAGCCGCTCGTCGGCGCGACCGCCGTCGATCCGGGCGGCTCCGCTGCGCAGCGACTCCACGGGGGCGAGCGCGGCCCCGATGACCCGCCAGGCGATGGCCGCGCACACCAGGAGGAGCAGCGGGAAGACGACGAGCAGGAGGGTGCGCAGGGTGCGCGTCGCCGACTCGAGGTCGGCGGTCGGCAGGGCCGCCACCACCGTCATGCGCTGGCTCGCCGGGCCCGCCTGGACGGCGCTGACCTGGAGGCCGCCGGCCAGGCCCGACCGGTTGCCCGCCACCACGACGACGTCGCCGGCGACGGCCTGCGCCTTCTCCTGCGGCGTCACGAGGGGCGTCAGCCGGTCGGCGGTGAGCGACCCGGTGAGCACGCGGTCGTCGGCCGAGAGCACCTGCACGACCTGGGCGCCCGAGGCGGGCACGGGATCGGGCACCTGCCCAGCGTCGACGAGCAGGGCCACCTCGTGGGCGCTGGCGAGCGCCTCGGACTGCACGGTGCGCGTCAGGGAGGTGGCCAGGACGGCATACAGGATCACCCCGCCCACGACGAGGGCCCCGGCGATGCCCAGCACACCGATGGCCATGAGCCGCCCGCGCAGCGTCATCCGCTCGAAGGGCGAGGGCATCAGCCGGCGACCCGGTAGCCCGCTCCGCGCACCGTCTCGATGCGCTCGCGCCCGAGCTTGCGCCGCAGGTAGCCGACGTAGACCTCGACGACGTTGGCGTCCTCACCGGAGGCCCACACGGCATCGAGCAGGTCCTCCTTGCCCACGACGGCCGGGGCCGCCCGCAGCAGCTGCTCGAGCAGGAGGTACTCGCGGCGGGACAGGTCGACGTCGGCGCCGTCCACCTGCACCCGGTGGCTCGCCGGGTCGAGCGAGAGCCCGCCGGCCTCGAGCACCGCCGGCCGCGGCACCGGGTCGCGCCGCAGCAGCGATCGGATCCGGGCCAGGAGGACGACGAACGAGAACGGCTTGGTGAGGTAGTCGTCGGCGCCGTAGTCCAGCCCGTCGGCCACGTCGTGCTCACCATCCTTGGCCGAGAGCAGGAGCACCGGCACCCAGTTCTCCTCCTCGCGCAGGGTGCGCACGAGCGTGTAGCCGGACAGCCCCGGCAGCATGACGTCCAGGACGACGAGGTCGTAGGCGCCGAACCGGGCGGCCTCCAGCCCGGCCGGCCCGTCGGCGGCGTGGTCGACGACGTAGCCCTCCGCGGTCAGGCCCCGGCGCAGGGCCGACGCCATCCCGGGCTCGTCCTCGACGAGGAGCACACGCATACGGTGCAGCCTGCCACCGTTCGCAAAGCGTCCCCACAGGTCGACCGAACCCGGCGCTCGTACGGTCCTCGCTGTGAGGGGACCGACGCGCCGGGTTGTCCTCGCCGGCGCCCTGGCTCTGACGACCGTGGGTGCCGCCCGGGCTCGCTCGGAGCCGCCGCGGCTGGCGAGCGCGACTCTGGTCGAGGGGTCGTTCGTCTCGCCGGCCATGCACGGGGCCCCGGTCGGCTGGGCGGTGTCCTACCCGGCCGGCACGACCGAGGAGTCGAACCTGCCGGTGGTGCTGGCGCTGCACGGAGGGTTCGGCAACCACCTGCAGGTGTTCCAGGGGATGGGGATGCTGCGGGCCCAGTCGGCACCGGGCCTCGCCACCGACGTCGCGGTGGCGTCCGTCGACGCGGGGACCAGCTACTACCACCAGCGCGCCGACGGGACCGACACGGCCGCGATGATCGTGCAGGACCTCCTCCCGACGCTGGCGGCCCGTGGTCTCGACACGACCCGGCTCGGGCTCACCGGCTACTCGATGGGGGGCTACGGGGCGCTCCTGCTCGGAGCCACCGTGCTCCACGACCAGGTGGCCGCCGTCGCCCCGATCAGCGCTGCGCTGTGGGAGTCGGCCGGGACGGCCGAGCCGTTCGCGTTCGACGGCGACCAGGACTACGCCGATCACAACGTCTTCGCCCTGAGCTCGGCGCTGTCCGACCACCCGCTGCGCATCGCGTGCGGCCTCCAGGACCCCTTCCTGGCCGACAACCAGGACTTCGTCGGCGGGTTCGCGACGACGCCCGAGACCGAGTACACCCCCGGCGGTCACGACAACGCCTACTGGGCGACCGCCGCGGCGTCGCAGCTGACCTTCCTGAGCCGCTACCTCGTGGCCGGCGGTGACACCGCGGCCGCCCTCTAGCTCGTCTCCACCTGGAACCCGGCCCGGGCACCTCGCGTTGGGAGGGACGTGACGGGGCCCAGCGCGACGCCGGCGGGGCCGAGGCGCGACGGGTTCCTCGACGTCGGAGACGGTCAGCGCGTGTGGTGGGGCGAGTACGGCGACCCCGACGGCATCCCGCTCGTCCTCGTCCACGGTGGTCCCGGCGGCGGCAGCGTGCCCGCGATGATGACGCCGTTCGACCCGGCCACCTACCGGATGGTCCTGGTCGACCAGCGCGGGTCCGGGCGGAGCACCCCCCACGCCAGCGACCCGCATGTGAGCCTGGAGACCAACACCACGCCCCACCTCGTGGCCGACATGGAACGGCTGCGCGTCGCGCTCGACATCGAGCGCTGGGTCGTGAGCGCGAGCTCGTGGGGGACGACGCTCGCGCTCGCCTACGCCCTGGCCCACCCGCGGCGGGTCCTCGGGATGATCCTGCGCAGCATCACCACCTACAGCCCCAGCGAGCTCGCGTGGTTCTACCGGGACGGGGCCAACCACCTGCTGCCCGAGCGCTGGGACGAGCTCGTCTCTGCCCTGCCGGTGGGCGAGCGGGACGACGTCGTCGGCTCGTTCCATGCCCGCCTCGAGTCCGCGGACGACGCGGTCCGGGTGCCGGCCGCCCTCGCGTGGTGTCGGTGGGAGACGGCGGGGCTCCTCTCCGAGCCCGACCCGGCCATCGAGGCGGTCTTCGCCGACCCCCGGTTCGCCGTGGCCTTCGCCCGCATCAGTGCCCACTACGCCCTCCACCACGGCTTCCCCGTGGGCGGGCCGGTGCTCGACCGTGTCGGTGACCTGGCCGGCATACCGGCCGTGCTCGTGCAGGGACGGCTCGACATCTGTACGCCGCCGGTCACCGCGTGGCGGCTCCACCGGGCCTGGCCCGGCTCGCGACTGCACCTGCTCGCCGACGAGAGCCACCGGCTGACCGGGGCCGCCGCGGTCCTCGCCGACGAGGCGAGGCGGATGGCCGAGCTGGTCACTGGAGCCCGGCGCGACGCGTGAGGTCGGCTGGGGAGAGGTGCTAGCGGGTCGCGAGGACCTCGCCGGCCGGCCGCAGGACACCGTCGGTGATGACCTCCAGCATCGCCTGCAGGGCGGCCGGGTCGAGGTCGGACTGGTCGGCGACGGTGGCGACGCCCCCGACGAGCCGGCAGAGCTGCGTCGCGTCGGCGGAGGGGCGTAGCGCCTGCTGCGCAGAAAGAGACGCGAGGACCAGCTCGGTGGCGACCCGCAGCCCGACCGCCTTGGGGTAGGTCGGGCAGTCGGGGTGGTCCAGCGCCCACGTGAGCTTGGCGGCCCCGCCCTTGTGCAGCGTGATGAGGCCGACGTAGTCGGTCAGCCACCGCAGCAGGACCTCGCGGGGCGGACCTCCGGCGGCGATCGCGGCCTCGGCCACGTCGTGGATGCGGGCGGCCCAGCGTTCCATCAGCGCGTTGACGAGGCTCTCGCGATCGGGGAAGTGCCGGTAGAGCGTCCCGGCCCCGACCCCGGCCCGTTTGGCCACGAGGTCGAGCGAGGCGTCATAGCCCTGCTCGCGGAACACCTGCGAGGCGACCTCGAGGATCCGGGCCCGGTTGCGGGCAGCGTCGGCGCGCACTCACGGGCTCCTTCCTGGAGGTGGATCCAGCCGGCTCGGGACCGGCAGCCGGGACACGTGCGCATACCGGCTTGCTAAACGGAGAGTGTCTCCGTATTGTCGGACGAAGCGGAGGTTCTCTCCGATTACTTTACCCGGTCGTCGACGGTCACCGCCACCGACGCCAGAACAGGATCCGGTCGATGTCCCTGACCCGCTCCCTCCCCGAGTCCCCCACCACACCCCCCACCGCACCGACCGCCCCGCCGGCGGGCCGTCCCTCGCGTAGCCCCCGTACCCCCCGCGCCTCCCGCGCCTCCATCGGCATCGGGATCGTCCTGGTGGCCCAGCTGATGCTCATGCTGGATGCCACCGTCGTCAACGTCGCGCTGCCCCGCATCGCGACCGACCTCGGCTTCAGCCCGGCGTCCCTCTCCTGGGTCATGAACGGCTTCACCCTCGCGATCGGGGGCCTGCTCCTGCTCGGTGGGCGGCTCGGTGACGTCTTCGGCCGTCGCCGCGCCTTCGAGGTCGGCCTCGCCGTCTTCACCCTCGCCTCGCTCGCGGGCGGGTTCGCCACGACCCCGGCCATGCTCATCGCCACCCGGGCCCTCCAGGGCGTCGGCGCCGCCCTCTCGGCGCCCGGCGTGCTCGCGCTGCTCACCACCTCAGCCCCCGACGAGGCCGCTCGCCGCCGCAGCCTGGCCCTCTTCGGCGCCGTCACCTCCGGTGGCGCGACCGTGGGGCTGCTGCTCGGCGGCGTCGTCACGGACCTGGGCTCGTGGCGCTGGACGCTCTTCATCAACGTGCCCATCGGCATCGCCGTGCTGGCGCTGCTGCGCCGCTTCGTCGACGAGACCCCCCGCCGTCCCGGACGGTTCGACGTCGCCGGTGCGCTGCTGGCCACGTCCGGGTCGATCCTCGTCGTCTGGTCCCTCATCTCCGCCCCGGAGCAGGGCTGGCTCACCTGGCGCACCCTCGGCGGCCTGCTCGGCGGCCTGGCCCTGGTCGCGGCCCTCGCCGTGGTCGAGCGCCGGGTGTCGCACCCGATGATCCGTCCCGACCTGGTGCGCGACCCCGCCCGGGTGCTGTCGCTCGCGGTCATGGCCCTCGTGGTCGGCGCGCAGTTCTCCCTGTTCTTCCTCGGCGTCCAGTACGTGCAGCACGTGCTCGGGTACGACGCCCTCGTCGCCGGCCTGGCCTTCCTGCCGCTGACCATCGCCATCTTCACGATGACCCGGATCACCCCACGGCTGCTCGGCCGGTTCGGACCGGCTCCGATGATGGTGGCCGGCACCGTGGGCCTCGCGGTCGCGTTCGCGTGGCTGAGCCTCCTGCCCACCGCGAGCGGGTATGCCGCGGGGCTCTTCGGGCCGCTGATCCTCAACGGGATCTGTGCGGCGCTGGTCTTCATGCCCGTCACGGCGACCGTGCTCGCCCGCGTCGAGCCGCAGCACGCGGGGGCGGCCTCCGGCCTGCTGCAGACCGTGCAGCAGCTCGGCGGCGCGGTCGGCCTCGCCGTCATCGTCTCGGTGTACGCGGCGCACGCCACTCCTGGCGAGTTCCTGCCGGGGGTCGCGGAGGCGTTCCGGACCGCCTCCCTCTTCGACGTCCTCGCCCTCGTCGCGGCCGTCGCCCTCGTCGTGGTCACCAGGCGGAGGGGAGTGCGGGTCGAACGTTGACCGGCACCGGCCGGGCACTGGCCGGCTCCGGTCGGCAGTGACCCGGCACTGACCGGTTCCGGGCGGCACGCGGTGAGCAGCTCGGCGAGCCCCGCGTGTCACCGGCCGGTGGCAGATTGGTCGGCATGGAACGCATGACGAACGCCGAGATCCTGGCCGCCGACCTCACCGACTGGCGCAAGCTCGCGCAGGCCCTGCACGCCCGCTACCGGATCGCCGACTTCCCCGCCGGGGCGGCCTTCGTGGCCTCGGTCGCGCAGGCCGCCGAGGCCGCCGGCCACCACCCCGACCTCACGCTCACCTACGGCACGGTCGGCGTGACCCTGTCCACCCACGAGGCGGGGAGGTGGGTGACGGAGAAGGACATCGACCTCGCGCGCACCATCAGCCGCCTCGCCGCCGAGCACGGCCTCACCCCCGACCCCGCAGCGGTCCTCCAGGTCGAGCTCGGCCTCGACGCCGCGGCGGGTGGACGGCTCGGCCCGTTCTGGTCCGCGGTCCTCACCGGCAGCGCCGACCACGTCGTCCACGGGGAGGTGCTCGAACCGAGCGGGCAGGCACCGTCGATCTGGTTCCAGGACACCGAGGAGCACACCGAGCCGCGGCAGCGCTGGCACCTCGACGTCTGGGTCGCTCCGGAAGCGGCTCAGGGCCGGATCGACGCGGCGCTGGCGGCGGGCGGGGTGCTCGTCGACGACGGCGCCGCCCCGTCGTTCGTCGTCCTCGCCGACCCGGACGGCAACAGGGCGTGCATCTGCACGTCCCTCGCCCGGTCGTGAGGCGGTCTCAGTCCGCTCTCAGGCCGCGCGGCGCAGGATGAGGGCATGAGCTTCTTCGCCGTGCACCGCTCCGCCCGCTGGGCCGTCCCCGCGGCCGCCGTCGCCCTCATCGCCGGCGGCACGCTCGCCGTCAGCCGCACCGCGAGCGCCGACGCCGGCCTCCCGGCCCGGAGCGCGGTGCAGCTGTTCGCCGACGTGCAGGGCGCCACGGGCACGAGCCTGTCCGGCACCGTCGTCCAGACGTCAAACCTCGGGCTGCCCGAGATCCCGGGCCTCACCGGCCAGGGCAGCGGTAGCCCGGCCTCCACGTCGGGAGGCGCCTCGCTGACCTCGGTGGTGTCGGGGACGCATACCTGGCGCGTCTGGTCCGGCGGCCCCACCCAGTCCCGGGTGGCCCTGGTCAGCGGCTCCGGCGAGTCCGACGTCATCCGCAACGGCGCCGACGTCTGGGTCTGGTCGAGCGCCGAGAAGTCGGCGGTGCACCATACCCTCAGCGCGAAGGACGCCGGTGCGGCGACCACGCCCTCGTCGTCGCCCACCGACCTGCCGACGACGCCCGAGCAGGCGGCCGCCAAGGCGCTCGCCGCCCTCGACCCCAGCACCGCCGTGACGACCGCGGGCACCGCCGTCGTCGCCGGCCGCCAGGTCTACGAGCTCGTCCTCGACCCGCGCACGGACGCCACGCGGGTGGCCCAGGTGCGCATCGCGGTCGACGCCGAGAAGCACGTGCCGCTGCGCGTGCAGGTCTACTCGACCAAGGAGGCCAACCCGGCGGTCGAGGTCGGCTTCACGTCGGTGGACTTCACGGCGCCGGACACCCGCCAGTTCGCGTTCACCCCGCCGGCCGGTACGTCGGTGAGCGAGGGCAGCGCCACCGGCGCCCAGGCGCCCGCCGGCAGCACGCCCCCCGCGGAGCCGAAGGTCGTCGGCACCGGGTGGTCGTCGGTCGTCGTGGCCGCGCTCCCCGCGCAGTACGCCACGGCGAGCACGCAGAAGCAGGTGCAGACCCTGTTGTCGTCCATCCCCGAGGTCAGCGGTGACTGGGGCTCCGGCCGGGTGGTCGACGGCACCCTCGTCTCGGCGGTCATCACCGACGACGGCCGGGTCGCCGTCGGAGCGGTCGACCCAGCGGCCCTGTATGCCGCCCTGAAGGCCTCATGACCGCACCCACCGCGCCGCCGCGGACGGCCCCTCGCACCGCGCCGACGCCGGCCGACGACGAGGGGTCGCCCGCGGTCCGCACCCGGGGGCTGACCAAGCGGTTCGGCGACCGGCTGGCCGTCGACGCGCTCGACCTCGTCGTGCCGCAGGGGTCCGTCTACGGCTTCCTCGGCCCCAACGGGTCGGGCAAGACGACGACCATCCGCATGCTGCTCGGCCTCGTCGAGCCCACGTCGGGCACCCGGTCGTTGCTGGGCCACGCCATGCCGGGGGAGGCAGGCGCGGCGCTGCCCCGCGTGGGCGCGCTCGTCGAGGGTCCGGCGTTCCACCCCTACCTCTCGGGACGGAAGAACCTCGCCCGGCTCGACGCGGCCGACCTCTGGAGCGACCCGCGCACGTCGGCGCGGCGCATCGACGCGGCGCTCGACCGGGTGGGGCTGCTCGCGGCGGCCACCAAGCACTACCGGGCCTACTCCCTGGGCATGCGCCAGCGCCTGGCCATCGCCGCCGCCCTGCTCGCCCCACGCGACCTGCTCGTGCTCGACGAGCCCACCAACGGGCTCGACCCCCAAGGCACCCGCGAGGTGCGCCACCTCGTCGAGTCGCTCGCCCACGACGGCGCCACGGTGCTCGTCTCGAGCCACCTGCTCTCGGAGGTGGAGCAGATCTGCACGCACCTCGGGGTCATGAGCGAGGGCCGGCTCGTCGCCCAGGGACCGACGCAGGAGCTGCGGCGCGGGGGCGCGACGACGGTACGGGTGCGCACCCCGCAGCCGGCCGAGGCCGCGGCCGTGCTCACCCGCCTCGGGCTCGTCGACGTCATCGCCGGACCGGAGGAGGTCGTCGGCACGCCGCGTGACGGCATCGACCTCGCGGCGGAGGCCGTTGTCGAGGCCCTCGTACGCGACGGGGTCGCCGTGCGCGGCTTCGCCGTGACGACGCCGAGCCTGGAGGACCTGTTCGTCCACCTCACGGGGGAGGGCTTCGATGTCAGTGGCTGAGCGGCTCGACGCCGACCCGCCGGCTCCCGTGCGTCGCGCGCCGGGCCGACGCGTCTCGACCCGCCTCCTGCGCTCGGAGATCGGGCTCATCGGCGGACGTCGGCGCAACCAGATGGGCCTGCTCGTGCTGGCTCTCGTGCCGGTCGTCCTCGCCATCGCCGTCAAGGTCTCGAGCCGCGCCGCCCGCGGCGGCCCCGACTTCCTCGACTCGATCACCGCCAACGGCCTCTTCGTCCCGCTCGCGGCCCTCACGGTCGAGATGGGGCTGTTCCTGCCACTGTCCATCGCCATGCTCGCCGGTGACGCGGTCGCGGGCGAGGCCAACCTCGGCACGCTGCGCTACCTGCTCACCGTGCCCGTCAGCCGCACCCGGCTGCTCCTCGTCAAGTACGCGTCGCTGTGTATCGGGGCGCTCTGGGGCGTCACGACCGTCGCCCTCGCCGGCGGCATCGTCGGGGTCGCCCTGTTCGGCACCGGCCCCCTGACGACGCTGTCGGGCTCGCAGCTCGACTTCCCGGCGGCCCTCGGCCGGCTGGCCCTCGTCGTGCTCTACCTCAGCGCGGGCATCGCGGCTCTGAGCGCCGTCGGGCTGTTCATCTCCACCCTCACCGAGCAGCCCATCGCGGCCACCATCGCCCTGACGATCTTCACGATCCTGTCGTGGATCCTCGACGGTGTGCCGCAGCTGGCCTGGCTGCACCCGTGGCTGCTCGTCGACCGGTGGCTCTCGTTCGCAGACCTGCTGCGGGACCCACCGTTCTGGGACACCGTGCTCCAGGGGCTCGCCCTCGACGCGGGGTATGCCGTGGTGTTCTGGCTGCTCGCCTGGGCCCGGTTCGCGGGCAAGGACATCACGAGCTGACGGGGGCGCCGCGAGCTGCCGATCCGCCGTGAGCCGGGTGAGTCGGGTGAGCGGGGTGGGTCGGGTGGCTCAGCTCGAGGACGAGATGTTCGACGTCTTGTCGGGCAGGTAGGGCTCGATCGCGGCGGCCAGCTTGGACGGCGTCATCGACTGCAGCCAGACGTGGCCGGGGCCGTAGATCTGGGCCAACATGAGCGAGTCTCCGAACAGCTTGTTCTTCACGCCCTTGACCGACGCGAACTCGAGCCGCATCTCGGCCCGGAAGAGTGCGAGGTGCCCCGGGTGGATGAGCATCGACTGGCCCTCGGCGAGGTCGTACTCGACGATCTCGCCCGACAGCTGCACCCAGGCGGTGCCCTGACCGGACAGCTTCTGGAAGACCAGCCCCGCGCCGCCGAAGACGCCGGCGCCGAGCTTCTTCTGCAGACCCACCGAGATCTCGACGTCCGGGGTGCTGCACAGGTAGGCGTCGGACTGGACCATGAAGTGGTCGGCCGGGTCGACGGTCAGCTCCCGGATGACGCCGGGGAGCCGCGCCGTGAACGCGACGAACCCGCCGGACGGGGCGCTGTACTCGGTGAGGAACAGCTGCCCGCCACCCAGCACCCGCTTGAGGCCGCTCATGAAGCCGCCCTTGCCGCCGGAGCCGAACCGCGTGGAGGTCTCCAGCCGGAGGTTCGGCGTCAGCCAGCCGACCTCCCCGCCTTCGGCGATGAGCCGGTCGCCCGGGCCGAGCGTGACTTCGAGGACGGGCATCGTCGTGCCCACGGTGCGGGTCTCCATGGCCCGACGCTAGCGGGCGACGCGGCGCCGGGCGGGCTCATCGCCAGACATCCGCGAGACCGGCGCAGCGGTCGAGGTCGTCCGGGCCGGTGAGGTCGGGCAGCGCGAGGAAGACGGCGTCGACGCCGCGGTCCCGCAGCCGCGCGTAGCGGTCCGCGTGGGCGACGGCGTCCCCCGCGTGGTGCCGCGCGGCAAACGCGAGCGCGCTGGTGCGTCCTCGGAGCCGCTCCACCCGAGCGGCGGTGTCGTCCCGCGACGTGCCGACGACGGCGACGTCGAGCACGGTCATGGCGACCGCGTCCGACGGCCGCCCCGCACGGGCCGCCGCCGCCCGCACCGCCGCCAGCCGGGCATCGAGGTGCGCCTCGTCGGACGGCACGTTGGCGGCGTCGCCCATGGCCCCCGCGATCCTCAGCGACCGGGACCCGGAGCCGCCCACGACGACCGGCACCGCACCCTCGGGTCGCGGGTAGCAGGTCGTCTCCGGCAGCGTGACCCGTTGTCCGGCATACGGTTTCGTGCCGGGCGCCCAGAGCGCCCGCATGGTCTCGATGGTCGACTCCACCGCGTCGAGACGGTCGGCCGCCGGTGGGAGGGCCAGCCCGAAGCCAGTGTGCTCCCGCTCGTACCAGCCCGCACCGATGCCGACGAAGGCGCGGCCCCCGCTGAGGACGTCGAGCGTCGCGACCGCCTTGGCGAGGACGCCCGCGTGGCGGAACGTCACGGGCGAGACGAGGGTGCCGAGGCGCAACGTCGTGTCCAGAGCCGCCAGGTGGCCGAGGGCCACCCACGGCTCCGGGATCGGGTCCCAGGCGCGGCCGACCTGGGGGATCTGCATGAGGTGGTCCATGAGGGCCAGGCCCGTGAAACCCGCGTCGGCAGCCCGCTCGGCGACCCCCTTCAGCCACGCCGAGGGGTCGGCGCCCCAGGGGAAGACGCTCACCTGGAGGAAGGCGCCGGCCAGGGGGACGCCGGGACGCCCACCGCCCTCAGCCCGCGCCCCCACCGCGGTCGGGGTCTCCGCCGCCCCCTCGCCCGCGAGGACGTGGACGACGTCCCAGCCCTCGAGCTCGAGCTCGGTGCGCACCGACCGCACGCGGCGCAGCTGCGAGGTCAGGACCGCCGCCGGGACCGAACGGTCGCGAAGGGCGTTGCGCGAGCGGCATACCGGGGCCGGCGTGTCGAACACCACCGCGACGGCCGCCAGCCCGCGGTCCCGGGCCATGGTGCGGTATGCCGTGCGCCGGGCCGGGTCGAGGCCCAGGGTGTCGACGACGACGGTCAGCCCCCGGCGGGCCCGGGCGGCGAGGATGCGGTCGAGCAGGTCGAAGGCGTCGACCGACGCGTCGAGGTCGGCCGGTCCGGTGCCGACGACGTCGCGCAGGGCGTCGGACGAGACGACCTCTGCGGCGCGGTAGTGCGCCGCCGCCCACGTCGACTTGCCCGACCCCGCGGCGCCGACGAGGACGACGAGAGCGGGGTCGGGCAGCGAGGTCACCGGCGGTTCGAGGTCGCGTCAGGCGCGTTGCTTGACGTCGAGCTCGCCGTCGGCGTAGCGCTTGCGCAGCACCTTCTTGTCGAACTTGCCGACCGACGTCTTGGGCACCTCGTCGATGAACGCCCACCGCTCGGGCACCTGCCAGCGGGCGACCTTCCCCTCGAGGTAGTCGGAGAGCTCCTCCGGCGTCGTCGTCGCGCCGTCCTTGAGGACCACGGACGCGAGCGGCCGCTCGCCCCACTTGTCGTCCGGCACACCGACGACGGAGGCCTCCTTGACGTCGGGGTGGCCCATGAGGTGGTTCTCGAGGTCGACCGAGGAGATCCACTCCCCGCCCGACTTGATGACGTCCTTGGAGCGGTCGGTCAGCTTGAGGTAGCCGTCGGCGGTGAGGGCGCCGACGTCACCGGTGCGCAGCCAGCCGTCGTCGCTGAACTTCGCGGCCATCTCGCCCAGGTCCTTCTCGGTCTCGGTGCCGTTGGCGTAGTAGCTCGCCGTGATCCACGGGCCCTTCACCTCGAGCTCGCCGACGCTCTCGCCGTCCCACGGCTGCTCGTTGCCGTCCGGACCCATGAGGCGACCCTCGACCCCGACGAGGAGCCGCCCCTGGCTGCTCTTGTAGGCCCAGTACTCCTCGGTGCCGAACTCGGCCGAGGCCGGGGCCACACCCAGTGAGCCGACCGGCGACATCTCCGTCATGCCCCAGCCGTGGATGATCTCGATGTCGTGGCGCTCCTGGAACGCGCGGATCATCGCCGGCGGTGCGGCGGAGCCGCCGACCATGAGCTGACGGCAGGCCGAGACGTCGGTCGTGTTCTCGTCGAGGTAGCGCAGCAGGTCGTTCCAGATCGTCGGGACGCCGGCGCCCGTGCTCACCCTCTCGGCCACCATCATCGCGGCCAGCGGTTCGGCCTGCAGGAAGCGGTCGGGCATGACGAGCGTGAGCCCCGCCAGCATCGCGATGTAGGGGAAGCCCCAGGCGTTGGCGTGGAAGAGCGGCACGACCACGAGGCTGCGGTCACCCTCGCGGGCGCCGAGGCCCTGGGCGTCGGTGAGCGCGTGCAGGTAGTTGCTGCGGTGCGAGTAGGCCACCCCCTTGGGGTTACCCGTGGTGCCGGAGGTGTAGCACATCGACGACGCGCAGTCCTCGTCCAGGTCGTCGGGCCAGTCGAAGGTCTCGGGCTGGCCGGCGAGCAGCTCCTCGTAGTCGTGGACGCTCTCGATGTGCTCGACCGCCTCCAGCGCGGACCGGGTGTCGGCGTCGACCGGGCCGTTGACGATGACGTGCCGCATCGTCCTCAGGTGAGGGAGCAGCTTGGCGAAGGGCGCCGCCAGCGTGTTGTCGACGATGACGACCTGGTTGCCCGCGTGGGTGGCCGTGTAGATGAGCTGCTCCGGGAACAGCCGGATGTTGAGGGCGTGGAGCACCGCGCCCATCGAGGGGATGGCCAGGTAGGCGGTCAGGTGCTCGGCGTTGTTCCACATGAACGTCGCGACCCGCTGGTCGGAGGTGATCCCCAGACCGCGGAGGGCGTGCGCCAGCTGCGCGGCCTTCTTGCCCATGTCGCCGTAGCTGAGGCGACGCCCCCCGTCGGCGGTCCACGTCACCACCTCCTGGTCGGCGTGCAGGGTGGTGCCGTAGCGCAGGAGCGTCGAGATCAACAGCGGTGTCGTCTGCATGGTGCTCTTCATGGGCGTGAGCGTGTCAAACTCCACGCCCTTTGGCTATCGGGTCCGGAAGATCGACATCGGATCGCCCGGAAACGCGCGGTCCGCAGGCCACGTCCTAGGCTCGGCCTATGACGACGAGGGGCGCCTAGGTGCACAAGGGGATCGCGACCGTGTCGGTCAGCGGCGCCCTTCCCGAGAAGCTCGCGGCCATCGCGGCGGCCCGGTTCGACGGCATCGAGATGTTCGACGTCGACCTCGTCGCGTCGTCGCTGCGCCCGGCCGAGGTGGCGTCCCGGTGCGCCGACCTCGGCCTCACCATCGACCTCTTCCAGCCCTTCCGGGACGTCGAGGGCACCCCGTCCGACCGCTTCCCGCTGGTGCTGCACCGGCTGCGCCGCAAGCTCGACGTCATGGAGCAGCTCGGGGTGACGACGATGCTCGTGTGCTCCAACGCGACCCCCCAGGCCGTCGACGACCGGGGGCTGGCCGCCGAGCAGCTGCGCGCCGCGGGTGACCTCGCCGCCGAGCACGGCTTCACGCTGGCCTACGAGGCCCTCGCCTGGGGGACGCACGTGAGTCGGCTGGCCGACGCCTGGGACGTCGTCGTCCGCGCCGACCACCCGGCGGTCACCCTGGCCGTCGACACCTTCCATCTCATGGCCCGCGGCGACGGGGCGGAGGCGCTCGACGGCATCCCGGGGGAGCGGATCGGCTTCCTGCAGGTCGCCGACGCGCCCGTGCTGTCGATGGACGTACTGCAGTGGAGCCGGCACCATCGGGTCTTCCCGGGCCAGGGCAGCTTCGACGTCGCGCCGGTCGTCGCGCGGGTCGTCGAGGGGGGCTACCGGGGGCCGCTGTCCCTCGAGGTGTTCAGCGACGTCGTGCGCGAGGCCGACCCGGTGACGACCGCGCTCGACGCGATGCGCTCGCTGCTCCACCTCGAGGAGGAGCTGCGCCAGCACTGGTCCGCGGGCCGCGGCGACGGTGGCTCGCGACCGCGGATCGAGCTGTTCGACCCGCCGCCCGCCCCGGCCGACGTCGAGGTGGCGTTCGTCGAGGCGGCGGTGCGCGCCACCGAGCTCGACCCGCTGCTGACCGCGATGGGCTTCCGGGTCGCCGGGCGCCACCGCACCAAGCCGGTTGTGTGGTGGCGCCACGGCGACGCGCACGTGCTGACCAACGCCGCGAGCGACCTCGAGGACCGCTGGTCGACCGCGACGACCCGCCCGTCGGTGACCGGGATCGGCCTCGTCGTCGACGACGTGGCGGCGTTCGCGGCGCGGCGGGAGGCGATGCTCTGGCCGGGCCTGCCGCTGCGGCGGGGCGGCGGCGAGGCGGCGCTCGCCGGGGTCGACTCGCCCAGCGGGGTCCACGTCTTCGTCGCCGGCCGACCCGGGGCGCGGGACGACTGGCAGCGCGACTTCGCGCCGGAGGCCCGGGCCGACGACGACGGGTCAGCGGGCTGGCTCGGTATCGACCACGTCGGGTATGCCGTGCCCTTCCGTCTCAGCGAGGCCGAGATCTCCTTCCACCGCACGCTGTTCGGGTTGCTGCCCGGCAGCGTCTCGGAGTTCCACGACCCTCGCGGGCGGCTGCGCAGCCGCGTCATGCGGGCGCCGGCCGGCCGCGAACGGGTGGTGCTCAACGTCGCCGAGGGCGGGGCGCCGGCTGACCACGGACCGCAGGGCCTCAACCAGGTGGCCTTCGCCTGCCCCGACGTGCTCGCGGCCGCGCGAGCCATGCGGGCCGCCGGTGTGGGGCTGTTGGAGGTGGGCGACAACTACTACGACGACCTGGCCGCCCGGTTCGACCTGCCCGAGGCGCGCGTGGCGCAGCTGCGCGAGCTGGGGGTCATGTACGACCGCGACGACACCGGTGAGATCCTCCACGTCTATACGCGTCGCATCAACGGAGCGTTCTACGTCGAGGTCCTGCAGCGCGTCGACGGCTACGACGGCTACGGCGCCGGCAACACGCCGGTCCGGCTCGTCGCCCAGGCCGCCCAGACGTCCGACGGCCGCGGCCGGGGGTGACCTCTCCTCGTGAGTCCCCGGCCCCGCGTAGGTTGCGGTGATGAGGGTCCTGCGGGTCGCCGCCGTCGCCGCTTCGGCGGCGCTCGCGACGCTGACCCTGGCCGGCTCCTCGCTGCCGTCGGTGCCTCCACCGTCGCCCGCCACCGCCACCGCGCCCCCACCCCCGTCCGTCGACCTGGCCTGGCGGCCCAGCCCCACCGGGTCCACGGCCCGGTTGCGCGGGCTCGCGGCCGTGTCCGGTGACGTCGTGTGGGTGGCCGGGTCCGGCGGCACCGTGCTGCGCACCACCGACGCCGGGGCGTCGTGGGCCGCGGTGGGGCCGCCGGACGCCGCCGACCTGGATCTGCGGGACGTCGAGGCGACGTCGGCGAGCCACGCCGTCGTCCTCGCGACGGGCCTCGGGTCGGCGTCGCGGATCCTCGTCACCGACGACGGCGGCGCCACCTGGACCGAGACGTTCCGCAACCCCGACGCCCACGCGTTCTACGACTGCCTCGCCTTCAGCAGCGCCGACCGGGGGCTGGCCGTGAGCGACCCGGTCGACGGGGTGTTCCGGTTCGTCGAGACGAGCGATGCCGGCCGCACGTGGACCCCCGTGAACCCCGACGGGATGCCGGCCGCGCTGCCCAACGAGTTCGCCCGCGCGGAGAGCGGTACGTGCCTGACCGCCGGCTCCGGGCCGGTCACCTACCTGGCCAGCGGCGGCGAGGTGGCCCGGGTCTTCACGAGCCAGAACCGCGGCCACACCTGGTCGGTCACCGAGGTACCCCTCGTCGGCGGGCCCTCCGGCGGCGCCATGGCGGTGCGCTTCCGCGACCCGCGCACAGGGCTCGCCGTCGGTGGCGACCGGTCGAACCCGGAGTCGGGTCTCGGCACGTCCGCCTGGACCGACGACGGGCTCACCTGGCACCCCGCCGACCCGGCTCCGGGCGGCTACCGCTCCGGGGCGGCCTGGCTCCCAGGCCACCCGTCGGTTGCGGTCGCGGTCGGCCCGGGAGGGTCGGACGTCTCCGTCGACGACGGCCATCGCTGGGTCACCTTCGACGGCGCCGGTCTCGACACCGTCGACTGCGCTCCCGACGGGGTCTGCTGGGCGGCGGGCGAACAGGGCCGGGTCACCCGGCTGCTCGTGCAGGGGCGCTGACGCCGATGGCCGTCGTTCACCACCACGAACGCGAGGTGACGTATGCCGTGCCGGTCGCCGCGGGTGACGGCTGGCCCCGGCCGGACCTCGAGGCGGCGGTCCCTGCGGGCGGCCGCAGCGAGCAGGCCACGCATACCCTCCGGGCGGTCTACTACGACACCGACCCGGCGCTGCTGCGCCCGCTCGGGGTGACGCTGCGCCGTCGCGAAGGTGGGCCGGACGCCGGGTGGCACCTCAAGCTGCCGTCCGGTGACGGCCGCACCGAGGTCCACAGCCATGCCTCCGGTCCTGGGGTGCCTCGGGCGCTCCTGCGCCGGGTGGCGGGCATCACCGCTGGCCGGGCCGTCGAGCCGGTGGCGGCGATCGACACCGTCCGGCACACGGTGCGGCTCCTCGACGCCGGAGGGCTGCTGGTCGCCGAGGTCGCTGACGACGAGGTGCGCGGGGCCCGGCTCGGTCGCGTCGACGGGGGTGATGGGGCTGACGGCGGGATTCCGGTCGTCGTCTGGCGCGAGGTGGAGGTCGAGCTCGGCCCGGCGGGCTCGGAGGCGGACCTGCGGGCCGTCGGAGCGCTTCTGGAGGCGGCGGGGGCGGCCCGGTCGGGCCAGCAGCGCAAGATCAACCAGGTGCTCGGTGAGCCGCCCGGCACCGGGCTCACCGGTGTCGCGGAAGTCGTCGCCGGCTACCTGCGCGAGCAGTGCCGCGCCATCCTGCTCGGGGACGCCCGCCTGCGGGACGACCCCACACCCGATGCGGTGCATCGCACCCGGGTGGCCGTCCGACGTCTGCGCAGCACGCTGCGGCTCTTCCCCCACCTGCTCGCGGTGCCGGCTCCCGAGCTCGCCCGCGTGGACGCCGCGCTGCGCTGGCTCGGGGGGCTGCTGTCGCCAGTGCGCGACAGCGACGTGCTCGGCGTGCGCCTCGGGCACGAGCTCGCCCTGCTGCCCGCGCACGACGTCGTCGGCCCCGTGCGCCAGGAGGTGCGCCGGGCGCTCGCCGCCGACCGGGCGGCCGGGCTGCGCGCCTGGCGTGACGTCCGTGACACGGAGCGCTACCGGGCCCTCGTGTCCGACCTGGGGGCCTGGTTCCTCGCGACACCGGTCAGCCCCGACGAGCGGGTGCACCCCCGGGCCGTGCTCCGGCGCGCGGAGCGGTCGGTGCGCCGCCGGCTCGAGCGGGCGCAGGACGACGCCGGGCTGCACCAGGCGCGCAAGGCGGCCAAACGGCTGCGGTATGCCGCGGAGGCCCTCGGCGGGGAGGTGCGCGGCGCGCGGACGGTGGAGCGTCGGGCGAAGCGGGGGCAGTCACGGTGGGGTGAGCACCAGGACCTCGTCGTGGCGTCGGCGTTCCTGCGGCGACTCGCCGATCCGCGGCGCACCCCGGCGGTGCGCAGCGGGTTCACCTACGGCGTGCTCGTGGCCCGGATGGACCGGGCTGCGGGCCGGGTGCGGCGTCAGGCGACCTTGTCGAGGTGGCCGAAGACGACGACGTTGTCGAGGTAGTGCTTGACCTTGTCGAAGGTGCCGCCGCAGGTGACGAGGCGGATCTCGGACTGGGTGAAGTCGCCGCGGTAGACCTCCTCGGTGGGGAACTGGTCCTTGGGGTAGGACGCGACCTTGTCGACGATGAACGTCGTGGTGGTGCCGTCGGCGCGCGAGACCGCGATGGTGGCACCGGGCTTGACGGCGCCGAGGCGGTAGAAGACGCCGGGGCCCTTGGTGCTGTCGACGTGGGCGGCCAGGACGGCGGGGCCGAGCTGGCCGGGGGTGGGGCCGCCGGTGTAGTAGCCGACCTCGTCGGCGGTGCCGGGCACGGTGATGGTGCCGTCGGCGGCGATGCCGAGGTCGACGACGGTGTGGGAGGACACGCCGATGGAGGGGATCTCGATGCCGGTGGGGGCGGAGGCGCCGACGAACGTGCCGACCTTCGAGGCGGGTCCAGCGTCCGCGGCCGCCGTGCTGCTGGGGGTGCCCGTGCTGGTGGTGGCGGACGCGCCGCTGCTGGGGGTGGGCGCCGTCGTGGTCGGCGTGGTGGCGGGTGCGCTCGTGGCGGCCGCGGGGGCGGCGGCGGCGTCCGGCTGCGGGGGGCCACTGGTGCCCCGCAGGCCCAGCACCAGGGCAAGGACCCCGATGACGAGCAGGACGGCGGTGGCCGCCGCGGCATACCTGCCGCGACGGCCACCCCCAGAGACGTCAGACGTCATCAGGCCTGCACGCGGCGGCGACGGGCCGCCACCACACCGGTGCCCGCGGCGGCGAGGAGCGCAGCCCCGCCGAGGGCGATCATGCCGGTGTTGGTGCCGCCGGAGGCGCCACCCTGACCGGTCGCCATGCCACCGGACGGCGCGACACTGAGAACGCCACAGATGGCGGGGTCCGTGGCCTCGGTGGGCAGCGACGGGTCGAGGTCGCTCTTGACGTCACCGTCGTACTTGCCGTCCTTGTTGTAGTCCACACCGTGGACGACGACGACGGACTGACCCTTGGTGATGGCGTTGGCGACGTCCTGCGAGACCTGGATGCTGCCGCGCTCGTAGGAGATCTTGCCACCGGGGGCGGTGTCGAACCGGTCGACGGCCAGGCCGCTGGCCGGGCTCGTGTCACCGGTCTTGGTCAGCGACACGACGATGGCACCGTAGTCCGGAGCCGCCTCGGTGGTGTTGATGTGGCCGTCCGCGCCGGCCACATCGACCATCGGGCACTCGTGCTTGGCCTCGGCGCTGAAGTGGATGTGAGCGGCGTGCGGCTGGTCGGGCAACAGGCCCGTCGCGGCGAGGGTGACCGTGATCGTCGTGCCCTTCACGTCGACCATGGCCGTACCGCTGGCATTCACACCGTTGCCGGGGACGGGCTTGAGGTTGGCGTTGACGGAGCCGTCCGCGAGCGCGGGACCGGCTGCGAGGGCGATCATGGCTGCCGCACCGAATGCGGCGCCGGCGATCTTCCTGGTTGTGCGCATGTCGAATCTGCCTTTCGTGGGGGGTGGGACGGCCGTCCTCGGACTGCCCATCGCGAGCACCCTTGACCATCCTCGGCCAGGGTTTCGACACCGTGCTGCAACCGGATTGGCGCTTTCTCGTCAAAGACTCGGTGTCAGCCGGTGTCAGCCGGTGTCAGCCGGTGTCAGCCGGTGTCAGCCGGTGTCAGCCGGTGACGGTCGACGTGTCGATCTTGAGCACCCCGCCGTCGACGACGAGCCCGAAGGTCGTGCGCTCCTTCGACACCCGGCCGTCCTTGAACGTGTAGGTGATCGTGGCCTGCACGGTCCCGGGCGGCGTCCCGGTGACGTCGGTGGCGGTCACGGCGGAGAACTGGTCCCAGAAGCGCTGGTAGGCCGCGCGGCCGCCGGTCTTGTCGTTCTGGTAGCGGGCGGTCAGCAGCGGCCACGCCTGGTCGGTGCCCCCCGGCATGAGCGCGTAGTAGCGCGAGACCGCTCCCGCGAGGTCGGCGGCGGTCGGGGTGGCCGGCGCCGATGTCGTCGTCGATGGGGCGGTCGTCGCGGTGGTGGCCGTGGTGGAGGGTGTGGCCGATGTCGTCGAGGGTGCCGCCGTCGCGTCGGTCGCGTCGGTCGTGGCGGGGGTGGACGGCGTGGCGGTCGTCGGCGCCGCGGTGGAGGGAGCCGCGGTCGACGGAGCCGACGACGAGGGGGCCGGGGCGGTGACCGGGGGCGAGGAGCTGCCCACGGTGCGCACGAGGACGACGGCCAGCACGGCGAGCACGAGCAGGGCCGCCGCGACGAGCCAGAGCGCACTGCGGCGGCGGCGCTCCGGTGGAGCGTCCTCCCACGGCAGGCCGTCCCCTGGGTCGTCCGGTGGGTCGTCCGGTGGGTCGTCGGCATCGAGCGGGTCGGGCAGCGGCATACCGGGGGTGGGGTCGCCGTCGGCCACGGGCAGCACGCTCGTCGCCCCGGGCCCGTGCGGTTCGTCGAGCGATCCGGTGTCGCGGAGCCGGGCGAGGTCCTCGGCGACCGCCGCCATGGTGGGGCGGTCCTGCGGCCGCGAGTGCAGCATCTCCTCGAGCAGGGGCGCGAGCGGGCCGCTGCGCCGCGGGGGCTCGACGACGCCCGATGCCACGCGGTGCAGCAGGGCCATCGGGTTGCCGTCGCCGCCGAAGGGGGTATGGCCCTCGATCGCGGCGTAGAGGGTCGCCCCCAGGGAGAAGACGTCCGCGGCATACCCGGAGTCCTCGCCGCGGGCGACCTCCGGCGCGAGGTAGGCGGGGGTGCCGGTGACGAGGCCCGTGGCCGTGAGGGTCACGTCGCCCATCGCATGGGCGATACCGAAGTCGCTGATCCGCGCGGTGCCGTCGTCGGCGAGGAGCACGTTGCCGGGCTTGACGTCCCGGTGCACGATCCCCGCCCGGTGGGCCGCCGACAGGGCCGCTGCGAGGTCGGCGCCGAGGCGGGTGACCTCCTCGACGGGCATCGTGCGCCCGTCGGTGAGCCGGGCCGAGAGCGGCTCGGAGGGGACGAGCTGCATGATGAGGCAGGGCTGGCCGTGGTCCTCGACGACGTCGTAGACGGTGACGGCGTGCGGGTGCTGGAGGCGGGCGGTGATCCGGGCCTCCCGCATGGCCCGCCCGGTCGTCACCTCCGCGAGCTCGTCGCTGACGCCCGGCTGGGGGTACAGGCGCTTGACGGCGACCGCCCGGTGCAGCCGCTCGTCCTGCGCCTCCCAGACGTCGCCCATCCCCCCGCTGCCGAGCAGCCGGGTCAGCCGGTAGCGACCGCCGATGAGGGGCTGCGCCGCCGGCGCGTCGGACGCACCCGTCCGGTCCTGCGGCCGGGGCGCCCCGGGCGGGGTGGGCATGCTCACGCCCTCGTCACGCGCGGTCGGGCGGGAAGCCGCCCGTCGCGACGGGGCCCCACGCGGTCGGGGTGACACGCAGCAGGCACTTGCGCTGGTCGAGCATCGCCTGGCGGTACTCGTCCCAGTCGGGGTGCTCGCCGGCGATGCAGCGGTAGTAGTCGACGAAGGCGTCGAGCGCCTCGGCGGAGTCCTGCACGTCGAGGACCTCGCAGGTGCCGTCGACCTGCACCCAGGGGCCGCCGAAGTCGTCCGAGAGGACGAGCACCGATACGGCCGGGTTCCGCCGCGCGTTGCGGGACTTGGCCCGCTCGGGATAGCTGGAGACGACGAAACGGCCCTGCTCGTCCACCCCGCCCGTCACCGGCGAGAGCTGCGGGGTGCCGTCGCGCCGGGCGGTGACGAGCACGAGGTGGTGGCGTGGACGGGCGAACTCCAGCAGGGCGTCCCGGGACACGGTCGTGGCGGTCGCGATCGTTCGAGGCATCCCCCCATCGTGTCAGCCGGGGGTGCCCCCCGCCCGTCCTGGCTCCGCCGGGCTGGACGTCGCCGGCTGCACGTGGCCGGCGATCCGGTCCAGCCACTCGCGCAGTAGCGCGCGCTCGGCCGGGGTGAGGTCGGTGACCTGGGGCAGCGCCATCAGCAGGTGGCGGGCGGCGGTCGCGGCGGTCGCCGGGGCGTCGGGGGTGCCGTCGGCCGGCGGTGACGTCCCGTCGCGGCCGCGGTCGGTGGGGTCGCTCCGGCCGCCGTCCGTCGTGATCGTCGCCACGATCGCCTCGCGGGCGACCGCCGACAGGCCCTCGTCCCGGCGGTCCTCCGGTTGCGAGAGCAGGGTGAGGGCGGTGCCGGCGCCGGCCGCCTCGACGAGGAGCAGGGCGCGCTCCGGGGTGACCCGCAGCCGCCCGGCCTCGGCGATCCGGCGGATCCGGGTGAGCAGCCGGTGCTCGGCCTCAACGGCCGCCGGGTGGCGGTCACCAGGGTGCAGCTCGACGTAGGTCATCCGGTAGAGGTGCGGGTGCGCGAGCGCATACGCCACGTGCCCGTCCCAGCCGAGCCGCAGGTCGTCGACCGGGTCCGGCAGCGGCGGGTCGGCCTCGTGCGACAGCACGTGGGCCTCGAGCCGCTGCTCGGTGACGGCGTCGAGCAGGCCCTGCTTGTTGCCGAACAGCCGGTAGATCGTCGGCGCCTGGATCTGGGTGGCCGCACTGATCGCGCGGATGGAGACGGCCTCCGCGCCGCCCTTCGCGGCCAGGGCAGCGGCGGCCTCCAGGACGCGCTCACGGGTCCTGGCCGACTGGGTCGACCGTCGAGGCGTCACGTCGGGCGACGGTAACAACGTCGGGGTCGGGGAGGCGAGGTGGTGCTAACGGAGTTAATCTCTCCACGTTATCGCCGTTACGCACCTCTGGGTAGACACCCCGGGGAGTACCCAGGGAGAGAGACCACCGATGGACCTCAGCAGACGTCAGCTCCTCGGGGCGGCAGGCGCCCTCTCCCTCCCGGCGGTCCTCGCGGCCTGTGGAGGGTTCTCCACGTCGGGGTCCAACCCGCAGCCGAGCGGGGGCGACAGCAACACCCTCACCTTCACGACCTGGGGCACCGACGCCGAGCTGGCCGGCTTCCGCTCCGCTATCGACGGCTTCCAGAAGGCGAACGCCGGCACGACGGTCTCCCTCAACGCCGTGCCCTACTCGCAGATGTTCACGAACATCGACGCGCAGCTGCAGGCCGGCAACCCCCCCGACATCTTCCGTGTTCCGTACTACACGTTCGGCAGCTACGCCGGTCGCGGCCAGCTCCTCGACCTCAGCGGCCAGCTCCCCAGCGGGTTCAGCGACCGGTTCACCAGCGCGGCCTGGGCGGCGGTGCAGAACAAGAGCAAGCCGTTCGGCGTCCCCCACCACACCGACACCTCGGTGATCCTCTACAACAAGACGATGCTCGACTCCGCCGGCGTCACCTCGGTGCCGACCACCCTCGACCAGGCGTGGACGTGGGACCAGTTCGAGCAGGTGCTGCTCCAGCTGCGCAGCACGCTGCCCGCCGACACGTTCCCCTACGTCGCCAACTGGCAGGGCAACGGCGTGACCCGGTGGCTCACCTGGCTGTTCGAGAACAACGGCCGGTTCCTCGCCGAGGACCTCAAGGCGCCCGCGATCAGCTCCGACGCGGCCAAGGCGGCGGTCGACTTCACGAAGAGCTTCTTCGCCCGCCAGCTCGTGCCGCCGAACAGCTCGGTGAAGTCGACGACCCTCGCGGCCGACATCTGGTACTCCCAGACCGCGGCGATGTCGTCGGGTGGGGCGTTCCAGCTCCCCGACGCCACGAAGAACCTGAAATTCGAGTGGGGCGCCACGTTCTCGCCCAGGAAGCTGCGCTCGGCCAGCGACTTCGGTGGCAACGCCCTCGTCGCCACCGCGGCCACGAAGAAGCCGGCGCTCGCGGCGGCCTTCCTCGACTACGCCACCCAGCCCGAGCAGATGCGCTCGTTCTGCGCCACCGCCTCGCTCCTGCCCACGCGCAAGGACCTCGTCTCGGAAGGCATAAAGTTCGCCGTCCGCCCCGAGCTGGCCCCGGTGTTCATCGGCCAGGCGTCCACCGTGCAGCCGGGTGACTCCGGCCAGGTGGCCTCGCCGGTGATGTCGAAGATCATCACGGTGCTCAAGGACCAGCTCGAGCTCGCGTTCGTCGGCAACCAGAGCACGGACGCGACCCTGAAGGGCCTCTCGGACGGCATCGCGGCCGCCACCGCATGAGCGCCGGCACCACCGCGGTCACGACGACACCGGCAGCCGACACCCGGCCACCGGTGAAGGCCGGCCGAGCCCGGCGCATCCGGGGTGACTCCCTCGCGGGGTATGCGTTCCTCACCCCGAGCCTCATCCTGCTCGTCGTCTTCGTGCTCGGGCCGCTGGTCGGGGCGGTGGTCGTCAGCCTGCAGCAGACCAACGGCTTCGGCGACGGCACCTTCGTCGGCGGCGCCAACTACGCCCGGCTCGTGGGCGACCCGGTGTTCTGGCGGTCGGTCGGCAACACGTTCCTCTTCACCGCGATCGTCACCCCGGCGTCGATGGCCCTCGGCCTCGGCGTCGCGGTCCTGCTCAACTCGGTGCTGCCCGGCCGCGCGCTCTTCCGGTCCATCCTCATCCTGCCGATGGCCATCTCGGGGGTCGCCACCGCGCTCATCGGGGTGCTCATCTTCGACCAGAACAGCGGCGTCCTCGACAAGATGCTGCGCTTCGCCGGGCTGCCGTCGGTGCCCTGGCAGTCCGGGGGTGCGGCGGCGTTCATCTCGGTCGTGCTCGTCACCCTGTGGTGGCGGGTCGGCTTCAACATGCTCATCTACCTCGCGGGCCTGCAGGGCATCAGCCCCGAGCTCTACGAGGCGGCCCGGCTCGACGGGGCGAGTGGGTGGCAGCGGTTCCGCTACCTCACCGTGCCGATGGTCGGCCCGTCGTCGTTCTTCCTGCTCATCATGAACGTCATCTACTCGTTCCAGGTGTTCGACATCGTCTTCGTCATGACCGGCGGTGGCCCGTCGAACGCCACATCGGTGCTCGTCACCTACGCCTACGACAACGGGTTCGTCACCCGCGACCAGGGGTACGCCGCAGCCATCGGCATGGTGCTGCTCGTGACCACGCTCGCCTTCACCGCCGTGCAGTGGCGCACCAGCCGCAACCGGGACCTCACCTCATGAGCGCCCGCGACAGTGTCGTGGCGAACGACCGCCGATGGCTCGGCCTGCGCATCGCCCTCGCCGTCGTCATCTGCGCGGTGCTCCTCTTCCCGCTCTACTGGATGGTCGTCGTCTCGTTCTCGAGCCGGGTCGAGCTCGTCGCCGGCGACCTGCGGCTGTGGCCGGCGCAGCTGACGACCGAGAACTTCGAGCGGGTCTTCACGGCGTTCCCCATCGCGACGTGGTTCGGGAACTCGGTCGCCATCGCCCTCGTCGTCTCGCTCATCACCGTGTCGACGAGCCTGCTGGCCGGGTATGCGTTCGCGCACCTGCGCTTCCGCGGCGCGAGCGCGCTGTTCCTCGTCTCGCTGTCCACCCTGATGATCCCGCTCCAGGTCATCATGGTCACCCTCTTCAAGCTCGTCACGTCGATGGGCCTCTACGGCAGCTACTGGGCGGTCATCCTCCCCACGGCCGCGTCGGCCTTCGGCGTCTTCCTCGCCCGTCAGTTCATGCTGGCCATCCCGCGAGAGCTGTTGGAGGCGGCCAAGATCGACGGTGCGGGGCAGCTGCGCACGTTCCTGCAGATCGTGCTGCCCCTGTGCCGGCCGCTCGTCGCCGTGCTGTTCTTCATGAGCCTGCTCCAGACGTGGAACGACTTCGCCTGGCCGCTCATCGCGCTGAAGCAGAACCAGCTGTTCACCCTGCCCATCGGGCTGCTCTACCTGCAGGGTCAGTTCGGGTCCGACTACGGCGGCACGATGGCCTTCGCGCTGCTCACGGTGCTGCCGATGGTCGTGCTGTTCCTCGTCTTCCAGCGGTACTTCGTGCAGGGGTTCTCCCGCAGCGGCATCCAGTAGGCGCCTGCACCGCTGGTGGCTTCTTGCCGTTTCGGCAAGACGGGATGTGCTATGCGCATGAGGCGTGTTGTCGTGGGGGTCCGGGCATCGACCCGGCCGACCTCCGAAGAAGGTGCCCCATGAGTGCTCCGCCCGCCCTCCCGATCCCGGCTGCCGCCACCAGACGGACCCACGACGTCGCGGTGGTGGGTGGTGGTCCCGCCGGCCTCAGTGCGGCCATCGCCCTGGCGCGGTCGCGCCGCTCGGTCGTCCTCGTCGACGCGGGCGAGCCGCGCAACGCCCCGGCCGCAGGCGCGCACAACCTCTTGGGGCAGGAGGGGATCGTCCCCCTGGAGCTGCTCGCGCGGGGCCAGGGGGAGGCCGACGCGTACGGCGTGGACCGGCGTCGCGGACGGGTCGTGACGGTCGAGCACGACGAGGGCGGTTTCGCCCTCGCCGTCGACGACGGGACCACGCTGCGGGTGCGGCGGCTCGTGCTGGCCACCGGCCTGGTCGACGAGCTTCCGGCGGTGCCCGGCGTGGCCGAGCTCTGGGGTCGCAGCGTGCTGCACTGCCCCTACTGCCACGGGTGGGAGGTGCGCGACCAGGGGGTGGGCGTGCTGGCGACGAGCGCCATGAGCGTCCACCAGGCGCTGCTCTTCCGACAGCTGACCGAGCACCTCACGCTCTTCCTCCACACGGTCGACGACCTGCCGGACGAGGCGTGGGACCAGCTGGCCGCGCTCGGGGTGGAGGTGGTGACCGGGGTCGTCGACCACCTGCGCTCGGAGGCCGGCGAGCTGCGGGCGGTCGTCCTCGACGGCGGCCGTGAGGTGGCCGTCGACGCGCTCGTCGTGGCCCCGCGGTTCGTGGCCCGGAGCGGGCTCTACGAGCAGCTCGGTGGAGTCATGACCGAGCACCCGATGGGCGGCACCGTCGTGGCGTCCGACCCGATGGGGCGCACCGCGGTGCCCGGGGTGTGGGTCGCGGGCAATGGCCGCGACCTCAGCGCGATGGTGTCGGCGTCGTCGGCCGACGGCGTGCGCGCGGGCGCGGCGGTCAACGCCGACCTCGTTCTCGAGGACGCCGAGGCGGCCCGTGTGGGACGGTGACGGTGGGGCGTGGGCGCGCCCGGGCGGGAGGCGGCCATGGCGACAGCGATCCGGATCGAGATGCTGCCCGCCCGGCTGGGCGACTGTCTCCTCGTCGAGTGCCTCCGCCCGGACGGCACCGCGTGGCGGATGCTCGTCGACGGCGGTCCGCCCGACACCTGGCCGCTGCTGGAGGCCCGGCTGCGCCGCCTGCCTGCGGCCGACCGGCGGCTCGACGTCGTCGTCGTCACCCACATCGACAGCGATCACATCGGCGGCATGGTGCCGTTCTTCGCCAGCGACCTCGTGGCTGACGTGGGGGACGTCTGGTTCAACGGGCGCACCCATCTCGGCGCGGCCGGGCGCCCCCGCAGCGTCCTGCAGGGCGAGAGCGTCGTGGCGGCGCTGCTGGGTCCGGGCGGGGCAGGGGGAGAGCAGGGCGGCGACGGGGCGCCGTCCCTTCCGTGGAACCAGGCCTTCGGCGGCGGGCCGGTGCTCACGCCGGCGACCGGGACCCGTGAGGCGGCCGTCGCGGGCGGGCCACGGGTGACCGTGCTGTCGCCGCCGGAGCCCCGGCTCGACGCGCTACGTACCTCGTGGACGACCTTCCTGCAGCGGGCGCTCGACGGTCGTGACCGAGACCTGGGCAGCCCGCCCGACGTGCTCGCACCACTCGACGACCTGCGCGCCCTCGCCGTCACGCGAGCGCCGGTCGACGCGTCGATCCCCAACGGCAGCAGCATCGCCCTGCTCGTCGAGCACCGGGGGGCGAGCCTGGTGCTCGGTGCGGACGCGTTCGGCCCGGTGCTGGCCGCCGGGCTCCGGGCGGTGGCGACCGCGCGCGGTCTGCCGGCCCTGCCCGTCGACGCGGTGAAGCTGCCCCACCACGGAAGCAAGAGCAACGTCGTCGCCTCGCTCGTCGCGGCGGCGCCCGCCCGGCACTACCTCGTGTCGACCAACGGCGACACCTTCCACCACCCGGACGACGCCGCCCTGGCGCGCGTCGTCGTCGGCGCCCCACCGGGAGTGACTCTGGGCTTCAACTACCGGAACGCGCGCACCCAGCGCTGGGGTGCGCCCGCCCTTATCGCCCGGTACGGGTATGCCGCCGACTACCCGTCGCCGGGCGCGGAGGACGCGGGCTACGCGCTGGAGCTGCCGGCGCGGGACTGATCCCGGCCGGCGGCCTCAGGGTTGCCTTACCGAGGGGCGCGGGCGTTCACGTCGTGGCTTCCCGGGCGACGGTGGTCTCCTCGAGGAGCTTGTCGACCACCTCGCTCGCGACGTCGGTGGTCCTCGCCGCCTCGGCCTCCTCGTGCTGCTTGACCTCGACGCGCGCCGCCTGCCAGGCGGACCAGTGGCCCGAGACCAACGCCCAGAGGGACAGGGCGGAGACGTACACGACCGAGTTGACCCACCCGGTGACGAGCGACACCGGGATCATGACGATCCAGAACAGGGTCAGCCAGCCGTTCACTCTCCGCATGAACACCGGGTCGCCCTGAACGCTGGCCCATATTGACTTGATCGGGCCCATCGTGACCTCCTTCTCGACAACCCCCGGCCACCCCCCCGCGGCGAAGAAAATAGGGCGCAAGCCTGAGGACTGGTTGAGAGCGCGCCGGGTACCCGGCGGTCCGTCCGGCCCGACCGCACCTCGCTCGACACCGTCAGGACCGGGTCACCGCACCGGCCCACACCCAGACCAGATGCTGGTGCGGAGGGACCCCGAAGCGGACCTGGACCGCCCGCGGGGTCCACGCCACGGCATACGCGTGGACGAGCTCCTCCACGCCGTCCTCCCAGACGACCCAGGCGCTCACGCGGACCGGCTCACCGGCCTCGCTGACGCTCGAGTGGGTCAGCTGCTCCTGCGTGAGCGAGCGGGGGTGCCGCACCGACCGCCGGGACACCTCGCTCACCGGGACAGCCTATCGAACAGGTGTTCGATGACAAGGCCGTCAGCGACCCAGACCGCGAAGGGCCCTGACCGCGGATGTCCGCGCGTCAGGGTCCTTTCTCCAGCGGGTCGGGGTGACAGGATTTGAACCTGCGGCCTCTTCGTCCCGAACGAAGCGCGCTACCAAGCTGCGCCACACCCCGTGGCCTACGGATCGCTGTCCAGGACCGGCCTCGACCGGCACCAGGCAGCGAGAAGTGAGGATAGCCGAGCGGAGCCGGGTCCTCCCAATCGGTACCCCGCTACGCCGAGGCGGGGACCAGGGTCAGCAGGGTGGCCTCGGGCCGGCAGGCGAAGCGGGCCGGCGCGTAGGGCGACGTGCCGAGGCCGGCGGACACCTCGAGCCACGCGGCCTCGTCCGGGGCGGGGGAGCCGAGCGCCCGGCCGGCGCCGGGCCACCAGCGCGACAACCCCTTGGCCCGGCCGGTGTCGAGGTCGCAGTTGGTGACGATCGCGCCGAAGCCCGGGAGGCAGAGCTGGCCGCCGTGGGTGTGGCCGGCGATGAGCAGCCCCGCCCCGTCGCGCGCCATGGCGTCGAGGATGCGCTGGTAGGGCGCGTGCGTGACGCCCACGGTGAGGGCGACCGTGGGGTCGGCGGGTCCCGCCACCCGGTCATAGCGGTCGTAGTCGAGGTGCGGGTCGTCGACACCGACGAACTCGACGGGCGAGCCGCCGACGTCGAGCGTGGCCCGGGCGTTGGTGAGGTCCGCCCAGCCGAGGTCGAGCATGCCCTTGACGAGGTCGTCGGTGGGCAGCCGCACGGCCCGGCCGCCGGCCGAGGGGACGCGCGACGAGAGGTAGGCGAGGGGGTTCTTGGGCTTCGGCGCGAAGTAGTCGTTGGAGCCCATGACGAAGACCCCGGGCACCCCGGCGAAGGCCCGGAATGCCTCCAGGGCCACGGGCACCGAGTCGGGGTGCGACAGGTTGTCGCCGGTGTTGACGACGAGGTCGGGGCCGAGGCGGGCCAGGGCGGCCACCCAGGCGGCCTTGCGGCGCTGCCCCGGCATGAGGTGCAGGTCGCTGAGGTGCACGACCCGCAGAGGGCGGTGGCCCGCCGGAAGGACGGGCACCCGGAACCGGCGCAGCACGTAGGCGTTGCGCTCCACGACCGAGGCGTAGCCCAGACCCACGCCGCCCGCGGCGAGGAGGCCGGCGGCGGTGCGGGTGACGGGATGCATACGGAAATCCTCGCATGGCCGTCCGAGCCCACCTGACACACTCGGGCCATGAGCGAGCGCCTCAAGGACACCCTCCGGAGCCACCTGACCGACGCGATCCGCGGCCGTGACCAGGTGCGGGCCGCCACGCTGCGCATGGTCCTCACGGCCGTGACGACCGAGGAGGTCTCGGGGACGCAGGCGCGCGAGCTCACCGACGAGGAGGTGCTGCGGGTCGTCGCCAAGGAGGCCAAGAAGCGGCGCGAGGCGTCCGAGGCGTATGCGTCGGCGCAGCGTCCCGAGCTCGCCGCCAAGGAGGAGGCCGAGCTCGCGGTGTTGCAGGGCTACCTGCCCACCCAGCTCGACGACGCCGACCTGGAGGCCCTCGTGGCCCGGGCGGTGGCCGAGACCGGGGCCACGGGGATGCCGCAGATGGGCGTGGTCATGAGGACCGTGCAGCCGCTCGTGGCCGGCCGCGCCGAAGGCGGCCGAGTGGCGGCCGCGGTGCGGTCGGCGCTGGCGCGCTAACCGCCGTTGCCGTTGCCGTTCCCGTTGTTGCCGTTCCCGTTCCCGGGGTTGGCGGGGGCGGCTGGGGCGGCGGGAGCGGCGGGAGCCGCCGGCTGCGGCGCGGGCTGGGCGGGCGCCGGACCGGCGGAGATGTAGAGCGTCACGGTGTCGCCCCGGTTCACCTGGGCTTGCGGGTTGACGTAGGCGACGAGCCCGGGCCGGTAGTTCGAGTAGACGCGGCGCCCGACGGCGACGGTGAAGCCCTGCGCCTGCAGGTAGTTCGTCGCGTCGTCGACGGTCTGGCCGGCGACGTTGCCGAGGTCGACCTTGTCGCCGTTGACGATCTTGTCGCTGGGCGCCGGGAAGTCGGCGTTGGGCTGACCGGCGAGGGCGCGGTCCATGATCGCCTTCCACGTCGGAGCCGCGACGCTCGCGCCGAAGACGACCTTGAAGGGGCCGCCAGGGAGGTTGATGTTGTCGAGGTCGATGGAGTTGTCGAGCGGCGTGCCGACCCAGACGGCGGTCGCCAGCTGCGGGGTGTAGCCGACGAACCAGGTGTGCTTGTTGCCGTCCGACGTGCCCGTCTTGCCGGCGGCCGGGCGGCCCCCGGCGAGGGCGCTCTTGGCGCCAGTGCCGTTGCCGGTGAGCACGTTGGACATGATGCTGGCCACGCCGTGCGCGACATCGGGGTCCACGACCGGGGTGCAGTTGGAGGTGCCCGGTGCCGCGAACGGCAGGGGCTTGTTGTCGGCGCCGAGGATGCCCTGGACCGGCATCGGGGTGCAGTGGATGCCGTCGTGGGCAAGGGAGCCGTAGGCGCTCGCCACGGTCATCGGCGAGACCTCCTGGGCGCCGAGGATGATGGCCGGCGGGTAGGGCTCGATGGGCTCGCCGTTGGCGCGGTGCAGGCCCATCTTGTTCTCGGTGTCGCGCACGTTGCACGCGCCGACCTGGGAGACCAGGGCGACGAAGGCGGTGTTGATCGACCGGGCCGTGGCCTGGGTCAGGGTCATCGGGCCGGCGGCCACGGGTTCGTCGTTGCGGACCGTCCACGGCTTGGTGCCGAGACCGCAGGCGCCGGGGAACTCGGCCTTGGTGTAGCTGGCCGGGTTCCCCGGGCCGGCCGCCTTCGCGTTGACCGTGCTGTTGATCGGCAGACCCTGCTGCAGGGCCGTGACGAGCGCGAACGCCTTCTCGGTGGAGCCGAACTGGAAGCCGTTGGAGCCGCCGTACTTCGTGTCGACGGCCCAGTTGACGACCGTCTCACCGAAGTTCTTGGAGTTGAGCACGTAGTCGGTGTTCTGGGCGATGGCCTTGACCGCCCCGGTGTTGGGGTCGAGCGTCACCGCCGCGGCACCGATGTTCACCGGGGTGCCGCTCGTGTTGGACGCGGTGCCCTTGGGGACCCGGGCGAGGATCTCCTCCCGGGCGGCCTTGGTGATGTCGGGGTCGATCGTCGTCTGGATCGTGAGGCCGCCGCCGAAGATCTTGGCCTTGCGCTCGTCGACCGTCTTGCCGAGGGCCTGGTCGAGCGACGGGTCGTTCTCGAGCCACTTGATGACGTAGTCGCAGAAGTAGGCGTAGTCGTTGCCGGCGGCCTGGCAGGCGGTGGGCGCCGTCGTGACGTTCTTCTGGTCGAACCCGGCCGCCTTGGCGTCGGTGGACTCCTTGGCGGTGATGAGGCCGAGCTCCTGCATGCGGTCGAGCACGACGTTGCGCCGAGCGATGGCGCGGTCCGGATAGTGCACGGGGTCCGTGGTGCCCGGGTTCTGCGCCAGCCCGGCGATCATCGCCGCCTCCGGCAGGCTGAGGTCCTTGGCGTCCTTGTTGAAGTAGTGCTTCGCCGCCGCCTGCACCCCGTAGGCCTGGTCGCCGTAGTAGACGATGTTGAGGTAGCCCTGGAGGATCTGGTCCTTGGTCTGTTCCTTCTCCAGCTGGATCGAGTACTTCAGCTCCTGCAGCTTGCGCGTGACGCCGGCCAGGCCCTTCTGGGTGATCGCGGCCTGGGCGGCCTCGGTGTCGTTGTTCTTGAGCGCCGTGTCGAGCAGGAGTAGCTTGACGTACTGCTGGGTCAGCGTGGAGCCGCCGGACGTGTTGACCGACCCCGAGGCGTTGGAGGCCAGCGCGCGCACCACGCCGCGGACGTCGACGCCGCCGTGCTCGTAGAACCGGCTGTCCTCGATGGCCACCTGGGCCTTCTGCATGACGGGCGCGATCTGGTCGAGCGGCACGATGACGCGGTTCTCGTCGTGCGGCGTCGCGATGACGTTGCCCTTGGCGTCGAGGATCCTCGACTGCTGCGACAGCGTGGCGGCGGTGAACTCGCTCGGCAGCGCGTCGAACATGTCGACGCCCGTCCGGGTCACGGCCCCGGCGGCGCCCACGGTGGGCATCACGAGGCCGGCACCGAGCAGGCCCATGACGACGGCGGCACCGACGAACGCCCCCAGGAGAGGGATGATGCTCGCGATGTTGGTCGTGCGGCCCGCCTTCATACACCCAGGCTAACCCGGACAGCGACACCCCCCGGGCCGACGCGAGCGTCCGAGACGCCTTCGAGACCGCTCCGAGCTCGATCGGAGCTTGCTGGGCCGGGGGTCCCGGGCCGGCTCCGAGCGCCCCCGCCGACGACCCGGCATACCCATTCCGGCGGCCCGGTGTAGGCCGAACGGGCCCTCCTAGTCCTTTCGGACTAGTCCGTCCGAGCGCGACAAACCACCCGCGCGGGCGATAGTGCCAGAAACTCCCGCTTCATACCGTCGATCAGGACACATCCGCCGGATGTATCAGACACGAACGGTGATGGGTCCGAGCAGGCGACAGCAGCACGGGACATCAGGCAGCACGACGAAGTCACCATCAGCAGGGGAATCCGGAAGCGGGTAGGGACGTGACGATCATCATCGAGGGGCCGGGTCGGGGGGACCAGTCCGTGGCCGGGGGACTCCGGGCGGACTGGGCCGGTCAGGGACGCTGTGCGAGCAGCGACCCCGACGCTCTGTTCGTCCGGGGGGCGGCGCAGCAGGGGGCGAAGGTGGTCTGCCAGAAGTGCCCCGTCATCGCCGAGTGCCTGGCCGACGCCCTGGACAACCGCACGGAGTTCGGGGTGTGGGGCGGGATGACGGAGCGCGAGCGCCGCGCGATGCTGCGCCGACACCCCCACGTGACGTCCTGGTGGCAGCTCTTCCAGACGGCCCGGCTCGACCATGTCTCCTGACCGCGTCGGCAGCACCAGGCTGACCGGTATGCCGCCCGCCCGCGGCTGACCCTCGGGTCAGCCGGCCAGGGCGGCGCCGACCCGGCGCAGCCCGTTGATGTCGTGCACGTCCTCGGCGAGCGCCGGGACCTCGGCCACCGGCGTGCCCGGGTGCCCGACGACGAACCGCCGGGCCAGGCGCCGCTGCCGCTCGGCCAGCGACGCGAGGTCGGCGTGCAGCGTGAGCAGGCCGGCCGTGAGCCGGTCGCCCTGGGCCGCGCGCTCCTCGGCGCCGGCCCGGGCCCGGGACGCGGACAGCCCCGAGGCGGGCACCTGGGTGACCCGGTTGAGGACGAGACCGCTGAGCGGCATCCGCTCGTCCTCGAGCCGGGCGATGAAGTACGAGGCCTCCCGCAGCGCGTCCCGCTCGGGGGCCGCGACGACGAGGAACGCCGTCGAGCGCTGGCTGAGCAACGCATACGTGACGTCGGCGCGCTCGCGGAACCCCCCGAACATCGTGTCGAGGGCCGTGATGAACGTCTGCACGTCGCGGAGCATCTCCCCGCCGAGCACCCGGGAGAGCGTCGACGAGACGATGCCGAGGCCGACGTTGAACACCTTGAGCGAGGCCCGGCCGCCCACCTTGGCGGGGGCCGAGATGAGCCGGATGAACCGCCCGTCGAGGAACGACCCGAGCCGCTTCGGGGCGTCGAGGAAGTCCAGTGCGGAGCGCGACGGGGGCGTGTCGACGACGATGAGGTCCCACCGCGGGTGGCTCCCCCCGTTGGTGCGCACCTCGTGGTGCAGCTGCCCCAGCTTCTCCATCGCCATGTACTCCTGCGTGCCCGCGAAGGAGCTCGAGACCGCCTGGTAGAAGGGGTTGGCGAGGATCTGCTCGGCCTTCTCCGGCGTGGAGTGGGCGACGACGACCTCGTCGAACGTCCGTTTCATGTCGAGCATCATCGCGTCGAGCGACCCGCCCGCCGTGGTGTCGACGCCGGTGACCGGCCGGGGCGTGTTGTCGAGCTCGGTGAGCCCCATCGACTGGGCCAGCCGGCGGGCCGGGTCGATCGTGAGGACGACGACCCTGCGGCCCTGCTCCGCCGCGCGCAGACCCAGGGACGCGGCCGTCGTCGTCTTGCCGACGCCGCCGGAGCCGCAGCACACGATGATGTCGGTGGACCGGTCGGCGAGCAGCGCGTCGACGTCCAGGACGGCCGCGCGGGGGCCGGAGGCCCGCTGTCGGGGCGTCATCGCAGCCCCTCCCAGCCGGTCATGAGGTCGGCCAGCTCCCGCACGGTGGAGGCGTCCACCCCGTCGGCGTTCGCCGGCAGGGTATGCAGCGGTAGGCCGAGCCGGTCGAGGTGCAGGCGCTGCTCGGCCTCCTGGGCCACCCGCAGCGCGTGGTCGCGCGCCTCCTCCAGCAGGCCGTTCACCACGGCGTCGCCGGCCGGGAGGCCGGCCGCGAGAAGCCCCTCCCGGACGGCCTCGGCCTTCAGGGTGCCCTTGGCCGCAGCCGCCAGCTGACGGGCGGGCAGCACCGGCTCGCGGACCTGGTTGACGACGACCATGCCCATCCGCAGCCGGGCCGCACGCAGGTCGGCGACGGCGTCGACCGTCTCCTGCACCGGCATCTCCTCGAGCAGCGTGACGACGTGCACGGCCGTCTGGTCGGAGGTGAGCATCTCCATGATCGACTCCGACTGGGAGTGGATGGGGCCGACCTTCGCCAGGTCGGCCACCTGCTCGTTGACGGAGAGGAAGCGGACGACCCGGCCGGTCGGCGGGGCGTCGAGCACGATGGCGTCGAACGCCGGGCGGGTGTCGTGGCGGGAGTGGTGCCCGGCGGCGCGGCGCCGGTTGGCCTCGTAGACCTTGCCGATGAGCAGCACGTCGCGCACCCCCGGCGCGATGGTCGTCGCGAAGTCCACGGCCCCGAACCGCTCCAGGATGCCCACGGCGCGGCCGAGCTTGTAGAACAGCTGGAGGTACTCGGTCAGCGCGTTCTTCGCGTCGACCGACAGGCCGATGACCTCGCCACCGCCGGGGGCCCCCGAGACGCGGGTCTCCTCGGGCGAGAGCGGCGGGACGTCGAAGGTCTGGCTGATGCCCTGCCGCCCCTCGACCTCGACGAGCAGGACCCGCCGGCCGCCCTCGGCCAGGGACAGGGCCAGGGCGGCGGCCACGGTGGTCTTGCCGGTGCCGCCCTTCCCCGTGACGATGTGCAGCCGCGGTGCGGGCGTCCGGACGGCAGCCATGCGATCGACCCTAACCGGGGTCCGACGGGGCCCTGACGCCGATCCGCGCGCCCGGCCGCCGCGTATCAACCCGCTGCGCGCCCGGCTCCCTTCTCCTGTCGGCCGGTCCGGGCCGGCCCGGCATCAGCGAGGAGGAGCCCGCTATGACCGACATCACGAGCCGTCAGCGGCAGCAGACCCCTCACCGACCTCCCGCGGCGGCCGGGGACCTGCGGCTGGTCGGCTGTCCCGAGTGCGGGGCGGCCGCCGAGGTGGAGTGGGCCGACGAGGTCGCGAGCACCAGCGGCCCCGTCGAGCTGGTGAAGATCCGCTGCCTGGAGCGGCACTGGTTCCTCATGCCGGCCGACGGGCTCTCGGCCCGCTGACGGGCTGCGGCCGGGCGTTGGGGGCTTCCGGGCCGGGGCCAGGTACGCCGGACGCTGAGGCCCGGGTCAGGCCCGGGTCAGGCCCGGGTCAGGGCCGAGTCAGACCCGGGTCAGGCCGGTCACTGCGGCCTGCACCTGCGCGAACGCCGCTGCGGCCGGGTCGATGACGGCGAAGTGGTCGGCGCCCGCCACCGGTCGCAGGTCGACCGCGGCATGGCCGGTGTGGGCCGCCAGGGCGCGTACGTAGCTCTCCGCCACCGCGATCGGCACGGTGTCGTCGGCGTCACCGTGCACGAGCACGACGGGCACGTTCGGTGGGTTGCGGGCCGGGTCGGCCACGCGCCACGCCTCGTCGTCGGCGCCGCTCCCCATGAAGAGGGCAGCCGCCCCGGTGCCGAGCCCCAGGTCGCGGGTCGCGGCCAGGTCGACGCAGCCGGCGAGAGCGACGACGCCGGCCAGGCCGTGGGCCTGGGGCCGCGCCGCGGCCAGCGCTACGAGGTGCCCGCCCGCCGAGTGGCCGACGAGGACGCACCGGTCCGGCAGCGTCGGGTCGGCCCGCACGGCGTCGACCGCGGCCGAGACGTCGGCGAACGTGCCCGGCCACCCGCCCCCCGGCATACCGGTCCGGCGGTACTCCACGACCGCGACGTGGTGGCCCGCGTCGGCGAACGCCTGGGCCTCGCCGGCCGCGTGCTCGCGGTCCCACTCGGCGCGCCAGAAGCCGCCGTGGACGACGACGACGGTGGTGCCGTTGGGGTCGGTGGTGGGCACGCGCACGTCGTAGACCTGGGCCGGGTCCGGGCCGTAGGCCGTGGTGCGAGTGGGCGGCGGGGTGTCGGGCATACGGCCAACCTAGGTGGCCCTCGGGAGCGTGGGGCGGCGGCTAGCGTGGCCCGATGGCCGTGAGCTGGCTGACCGCGTTCCTCGACACCCCCGCCCCGCAGGCCGAGGGGGCCGAGCGGTTCTGGGCCGCCGTCACCGGCTGGCCGCTGTCGTCGCGGCGGGGCGCCGGCGCCGGGTTCGCCACGTTGCAGCCGCCCGACGGCCACGCCGTGCTCAAGACCCAGGTGGTCGGCGAGGCGGGGGCGGGGATGCTGCACCTCGACGTGCACACCGACGACGTCGGGGCCCTGTCCCAGCAGGCGCGCGACCTCGGAGCCGGCTCGGACGACGGGACGCACGAGGGGTATGCCGTGCACCGCTCCCCGGGCGGTCTCACGTTCTGCGTGGTGCCGCACCCGGCGCAGCGGCGCCCCGGTCCGGTGGCCTGGCCCGGCGGTCGGAGCCTCGTCGACCAGGTCTGCCTCGACATCCCGGGGCCTGCGTTCGACCGGGAGGCGGACTTCTGGGCGGCGCTGCTCGGCTGGAGACGCCAGGCGGGGTCGCTCCCGGAGTTCGAGCGGCTGCTGCCGCCGTCCACGCCGTCGCTGCACGTCCTCCTGCAGCGGCTGGGCGAGCCCCAGGGAGGGGAGCGGACGGACGGGCGGGTCAGGGCGCATCTCGACCTCGCCGCCGACGACGTGGCGGCCGAGGTCGGGCGGCACCTGGGGCTCGGTGCCCGGGACCCGCGCGTCGAGCGCCACTGGACGACGCTGCGCGACCCGGCCGGCCGCTCCTACTGCGTCACCGGCCGCCGTCCCGACACGGGTCGCCTGCCCTAGGGTGAGCGCCATGACCACCAAGACGCAGTGGGAGTACGCGACGGTGCCGCTGATGATCCATGCGACCAAGCAGATCCTCGACAACTGGGGCACCGACGGCTGGGAGCTCGTGCAGGTCGTCGCCGGGCCGGACGGCAACGGGCTCGTCGCCTACTTCAAGCGCCCGAAGGGCTGACGGCCATGAGTGCGGTCGAAGACCGGCTCGCCGAGCTGGGCCTGTCCGTCCCCGAGGTCGTCCCGCCCGTCGCGGCGTACATCCCGGCCCTGCGCGAGGGCAACCTCGTCTTCACCTCCGGCCAGCTGCCCATGGTCGACGGCGCCATGGCCCACACCGGAAAGGTCGGCGACGGGCCGGGCCTCGTCTCGGCCGAGGACGCCAAGGCGCTCGCCCAGGCGTGCGCCCTCAACGCCATCGCGGCGGTCAAGGCCGTCATCGGCGACCTCGACCAGGTGACCCGAGTGGTCAAGGTCGTCGGGTTCGTCGCGTCCGACCCGTCGTTCACCGGACAGCCCGGCGTCGTCAACGGCGCGAGCGAGCTGCTCGGGAAGGCGTTCGGCGACAAGGGGATCCACGCACGGTCGGCCGTGGGCGTCGCCGCGCTGCCGCTCGACGCGCCGGTCGAGGTCGAGATCGTCGTCGCCGTCGCGGGCTGACGCCTCCCGACGACGCGCCACCCCTCGCGCCCACCTCGAACACCACCCATGCCGCATCGCGACTTCCCCATCGGGACGCTCCGCGACCGGGCTGCGGCCTGGCTCACCGGTGAGCGACCCGAGCCGGTGACGCCGCGGCGCGCCGCGACGGTGATGCTCGTGCGCGACGCGGAGCGGCCCGACGCCGGGTCGGGCGTCGAGGTGTTCATGCTGCGCCGGGTCGCGTCGATGGACTTCGCCCCGCGGATGTGGGTGTTCCCCGGCGGTGGGGTCGACCCGCGCGACGACGAGCCCGACCTGCCGTGGGCGGGCCCGCACGCCACGGAGTGGGCCGCGCGACTCGGCTGCGACGACGGGCTCGCCCGCGCCCTCGTCTGCGCCGCCGTGCGCGAGGTCTTCGAGGAGTGCGGGGTGCTGCTGGCCGGCCCCTCGCCCGACACGGTGGTCGCCGACCTCCGCGACCCCGAATGGGACCGCGAGCGGGCGGCTCTGCTGGCCCGGGAGCAGTCCTTCGCCCAGCTGCTGCTGCGCCGGGGTCTGGTCCTGCGCTCGGACCTGCTGTCGGCCCAGGGCCACTGGCTGACACCGGAGTTCGAGCACCGCCGCTACGACACGTGGTTCTTCGCGGCCCTGCTCCCGGAGGGCCAGATCCCCGACGACGACACGAGCGAGGCCGACGTCGCGGACTGGACCGACCCGCAGGGGCTGCTCGACGCATACGGGCGCGGCGAGGCTCTGCTCCTGCCGCCGACCATCGTGTCGGTCGAGACCGTCGCGGCGGCCTCCTCGGCGGTGGCCCTCGTGGCGACCCCCGGCTCCACCCAGCCGATCGAGCCGTGGCTGGCCGAGGTCGACGGCACCGTCGTCGTCCGGGCCGACCTGCCCTCCTGACCCCCCCGCCGAACGTGACTGCCAGTCATGGCTCTTGGCTGGGGTTGCAACGGCAGTCAAGACCCATGACTGGCAGTCGAGAGCCGGGTCTGCCCGGGACTGGCTACGGTGAGGCCGTGAGCGAGGACTGGCGCGGGGGAACGGTGTCGGAGCGGGCGCACTGTGTGCTCGCCCCCAACCCAGGGCCGATGACGCTCGACGGCACCAACACCTGGGTGCTGCTCGAGCCCGGCGCCACGCAGGCCGTCGTCGTCGACCCGGGCCCGCTCGACCTCGGCCACCTCGAGACCGTCCTGCGGTTCGTCGAGGAGCGCGGCGCCCGGGTGGCCCTGACACTGCTGACCCACCACCACGCCGACCACGCCGAGGCCGCGGAGCACTTCGCCGCCCAGACCGCCGCCCCCGTGCGGGCCGTCGGCCGCGGCCACGACGACCTCGTCGACGGCGAGACGGTCCGCGTCGGGGGTCTGGAGGTCACCGTCGTGACGACCCCCGGGCATACCGGTGACTCGGTCTCGTTCCTCCTGCCCGCGGAGTCCGCGCTGCTCACCGGCGACACCGTGCTCGGGCGGGGCACGACCGTCGTCGCCTGGCCGGACGGCGTGCTCGGGGCCTACCTCGACTCCCTGGAGCGGATCGAACGCCTGGCCGGGTCGGGGGCCGCCGCCCGGATCCTGCCGGGCCACGGGCCCCTCGTGCCCGACGCGGCGGCCGCCGTCGCGTTCTACCGGCGCCACCGCGCCGAGCGGCTCGACGAGGTGCGGGCGGCGCTCGCGGCCGGCGACACCGAGCCGCGGCAGGTCGTCGAGCGGGTCTACGCCGACGTGCCCCGGGCGGTCTGGCCCTACGCCGAGCTGAGCGTCCGCGCCCAGCTGGACCACCTGGGGTTCCGGCCGTCGGACCCCGGACGTAACGTGAGTGAGTGAGCAACCCCTCCGGCATTCCCACGAGCACCCACCGGCACCCCGAGCCCGCCACCATCGGGCAGCTGCGCGCTTCCGGCCACGAGCCGCGCACCGTCAAGGCCGAGATCCGCGCCAACCTCGTCGCCCGGCTCCGCTCGGGGGACAACCCCTTCCCCGGCATGGTCGGGTTCGAGGACACCGTCCTGCCCGACGTGCAGCGGGCCCTGCTCGCCGGCCACGACCTCGTGCTCCTCGGCGAGCGCGGCCAGGGCAAGACCCGCCTCATGCGCACGATGGCCGGACTGCTCGACGAGTGGTCGCCCTTCGTCGCGGGCTGCGAGATCCACGACGAGCCGCTCGCCCCGATCTGCCAGCGCTGCCGCACCCTCGTCTCCATCGAGGGCGACGACGTGCCGATCGAGTGGCGGCACCGCGACGACCGCTACACCGAGAAGCTCGCCACCCCCGACACGAGCGTCGGTGACCTCGTCGGTGACGTCGACCCGACGAAGGTGGCGGAGGGCCGGACCCTCGGGGACCCCGAGACGATCCACTACGGCCTGCTGCCGCGCGCCCACCGCGGGATCTTCGCCCTCAACGAGCTGCCCGACCTCGCCGAGCGCATCCAGGTCGCCCTGTTCAACGTGCTCGAGGAGCGCGACATCCAGGTGCGGGGGTATGCCGTGCGGCTGCCCCTCGACGTGCTCGTCGTCGCGTCGGCCAACCCCGAGGACTACACCAACCGCGGGCGGATCATCACCCCGCTCAAGGACCGGTTCGGCGCCGAGATCCGCACCCACTACCTCGACGACGTCGACGAGGAGGTCGCCCTCATCAGCCAGGAGGCCGAGCTCGTCGCCGCGGTGCCGACCCATCTGCTCGAGGTCATCGCCCGACTCGTCATGGAGCTGCGCACGTCCTCCGCGGTCGACCAGCGCTCCGGCGTCTCGGCCCGCTTCGCCATCGCGGCCGCCGAGGCCACGTCGGCGTCGGCCCTGCGGCGGGCGGCCCTGACCGGTGAGGACGACGCGGTCGCCCGGATCGGCGACCTCGCCGACGTCCTGCCCACCCTGCGCGGCAAGGTCGAGTTCGAGATGGGCGAGGAGGGCCGCGAGCTCGAGGTCGTCGGCCACCTGCTCCGGCTGGCGACGGCGGCGACCTTCCGCGAGCGCGTCGCCGGGGCCGACCTCAGCGGCATCACGGGCCACTTCGAGGACGGGTCGGTCGTCGAGACCGGCGACCTCGTGCCGGCCACGACCCTGCTCTCCCAGCTCGGCACGACGCCCGGGCTCGCCGGCATCCTCGAACGGCTCGGTGTCGGCGAGAACTCCGTGTCCCGCGGACAGGTCGCTGCCGCGGTCGAGTTCGTGCTCGAGGGGCTCCACCTCACCCGGCGGCTCTCCAAGGTCGAGGCCGACGGCCAGACGATCTACGGAAGCTGAGGCGCGGTATGCCAGCAGGGGGTTCAGCGGGCGCCCACGGGGTGGGCGGTGGCCGGCACCGCGCCGGTCGCTACCGGTACGGGTCGTGGGCCGGCGGGGCCGACCCGCTCGCGCCGCCGTTCGACGTGCGGGAGGCGGTCGACGAGATCGGCCGCGACGTCATGGAGGGCTCGTCGCTGCGGGAGGCCATCGAGCGCCTCATGCGCCAGGGCCTCGGCGACCGCTCGGGCCTGGACCAGCTGCGACGCGAGATCGCCAAGCGCCGTCGAGAGGTGCAGCGGCGCGGCGACCTCAGCGGCACACTCGACCAGGTGCGCGAGGAGCTCGACCGGGCGCTGACCTCCGAACGTGACTTCCTGGCCGGCAAGGACGGCGACGACGCCCGGCTCGCGGAGATGTCGCTCGACACGTTGCCCGACGACACCGCCGGGCAGGTGCGCGAGCTCGGCGACTACCAGTGGCGCAGCGCCGAGGGCCAGCAGCACTGGCAGAACGTCCTGGACATGCTGCGCAAGGAGGTGCTGGACGCCCAGTTCGCCGGCATGAAGCAGGCCCTGAGCGGGCAGGACCCCGCCGCCATGGAGGCGGTGCGCGAGATGATGGCCGACCTGAACTCCTTGCTGCAGAAGCACGCCCGCGGGGAGGACACGGCCGACGACTTCGCCGAGTTCATGGAGAAGCACGGCGAGATGTTCCCCGAGGACCCCCAGGACGTCGACGAGCTCATCGACGCCCTCGCCCGACGGCAGGCGGCCGCGGAGCGGATGATGCGCTCGCTCTCGCGGGAGCAGCGGGCCGAGCTGAGCCAGCTCATGGAGCAGGCCCTGCAGGACATGGGCCTCGAGATGGAGATGAGCCAGCTCACCGACTCCCTGCGCTCCCTGCGGCCAGGCATGTTCCGGGGTCGACAGCGCGCCGACATCGACGGCAGCGAGTCGCTCGGGATGGGTGACGCCGTCGGTGCCGTGGCCGACCTCGCCGACCTCGAGGCGCTGGAGGCCCAGCTGTCCCAGGCCTCCGGGCCGTCCGGCCTCGACGACGTCGACATCGACGCCCTCGAGCGCCAGCTGCCCGCCGCGTCGGTGCGCAACCTCCAGGCGCTGCGCGACCTGCAGGCCGAGCTCGAGCGCCAGGGCTACGTGCAGCAGGGCGACGACGGGCTGCAGCTGACGCCCAAGGCGCTACGGCGGCTCGGGGAGACGGCCCTCAAGCGGATCTTCTCGACCCTCGACGCCGACCGGTCCGGGAGCCACCAGGACCCGCGCTCGGGGGGCGCCGACGAGCGCACGGGGGCCTTCCTGCCGTGGGAGTTCGGCGACGAGCGCCCGATCGACGCCGTGCGCACCGTGCAGAACGCCGTGCTCCGGCGCGCCTCGAACGGGGGTGATGGTGACCGCTCCGGCATCCGCCTCGACGTCGACGACTTCGCCGTCGCCGAGACGACGAAGCGCACCGGCGCGGCGGTGGCGCTGCTGGTCGACCTGTCGTTCTCGATGATCCAGGAGGGCCGCTGGGGGCCGATGAAGCAGACGGCCCTCGCGCTGTCGCACCTCATCTCCAGCCGGTTCCGTCAGGACGCGCTGGAGATCATCGGTTTCGACCGCACGGCCCGCCCATTGACGGCGATGCAGCTGGCCGAGGTCGAGCCGCAGTGGATCCAGGGCACCAACCTGCACCACGCGCTCATCCTCGCCGGGCGGCACCTGCGGCGGCATCCCGAGGCCGAGCCGGTGGTCCTCGTCGTCACGGACGGGGAGCCCACGGCCCACCTCGAGCCCGACGGGTCGCCGACGTTCCAGTGGCCCACGACGAGCGCCACGCTGCGGGCGACGGTGGGAGAGGTCGACGTCATGACGCGCTACGGCGTGGCGCTCAACTTCTTCCTCCTCGGCGACGACCCGGGCCTGGCCCGGTTCGTCGACTCCGTGGCCCGGCGCAACGGGGGCCGCGTCTTCACCCCCGAGGTCGGCCGGCTGGGGGAGTACGTCGTCAGCGACTACCTCCGGGCCCGCGCGGGGCGCCGCCGCTCCGCCTGAGCGACGGGCACACCTCACCGGCACTCGTACCGGCATGCGAGAGCGGCATACGAGACCGGTATGCCGGTAGGCGGCGGTGACGTCGGTCACCCGCCGTGACCTCAGCGTGACATTCGGGGTCGTCCTGTGGTTCGGTGTCCGGCAATGAACGCGTCTTCCCCCACTCCGGGTCGCGGGACCCCGGGGCGACACCGAGGGGCCTCCTCCCTCCTGCGGCTGCCCTGGCGCACCCTCGGCGTGCGCGCCGTCGTCGGCGCCTCCCTCGTCGCGGGGGCCGGTGTCGCCACCCTGGGCGCCGGCCCGGGCCTGACGGCGGCCTCCACCTCTGCCTCCGCCTCTGGGAGCGCGCTCGACGTCATGACGGGGTCGGCAGGCGCCACGGCGGACGCCGTCGACACCTTCCAGCGCCAGACCGACGAGCGGGCGAGCCGGTCCCAGGAGGAGGGCCGCGTGCCGCGGCTGCGGGCGACCCCCACCCCGACCCTCACCGTCGACGCGGTGCCGACCCCCACGCCCACCCGGACAGCCACCGAGCTGTCGACCCAGACGCCGACCGCGTCCCCCACCGCATCACCGACCGCCACGGCCTCGCCGACCAGCGCGGCCACACCGGCGCCGTCGACCACGGCCGCCGGGTCCGCGAGCGGAATCGCCGTCGCGCCGTGCGCCGACGGGTCGGCCGTCGAGTCGGGTCTGACCCAGGACGCCGTCCGGGTGCACCGGGCGGTCTGCGCGCTCTTCTCCGGCATCACCGGCTACGGCGGCATCCGCGGCAGCGGCGACTACCACGGCACCGGCCAGGCGATCGACATCATGATCCCCAACAGCTCGGTCGGCCAGGCCATCGCCACCTACGTGCGGGCCAACGCCAAGGCCCTCGGCGTCTCCGAGGTCATCTGGTCGCAGCACATCTGGACCGTGCAGCGCTCCGGCGAGGGCTGGCGCGCGATGTCCGACCGCGGGTCGCCGACGGCGAACCACGAGGACCACGTGCACGTCAGCGTCTACGGCCACGCCGGCGGCTGACCCGGCTCGGGCGGAGTCGGACGTCAGCGTGCGCGGCGGCGCAGGCGCTCGACATCGAGGAGCAGGACGGCCCGCGCCTCGAGCTTGATCCAGCCGCGGGTGGCGAAGTCGGCGAGCGCCTTGTTGACCGTCTCGCGGGAGGCCCCGACCAGCTGGGCCAGCTCCTCCTGGGTGAGGTCGTGGCTGACCATGACCCCCTCCTCGACCGGCCGGCCGAACCGGGCCGCGAGGTCGAGCAGCGCCTTGGCCACGCGGCCCGGCACGTCCGTGAAGACGAGGTCGGCCAGGTGCTCGTTGGTGCGGCGCAGCCGTTGGGCCAGCGCACCGAGCAGCGCCTTGGCCACCTCGGGGCGCCCGGACAGCAGGCCCGTGAGCGAGTCGTTGCTCAGCTCCATCAGCTGGGTCTCCGCCACCGCGGTGGCGGTCATCGTGCGTGGCCCCGGGTCGAACAGGCTGAGCTCGCCGAACATCTCGCCCGGTCCGAGGATGGCCACGAGGTTCTCGCGGCCGTCGGCGCTGGACCGGCCCAGCTTGATCTTGCCCTCCCCGATGACGAACAGGGTGTCGCCGTTGTCGCCCTCGTGGAAGAGCACGTCACCGCGCTCCATCCGGGTCGACTGCATCTGGGCGAGCAGCGCCTGCGCCGCATCGTCGTCCAGGGCCGCGAACAGGGGGGCCCGGCGCACAACCTCGTGGTCCACGGGCACAGTGTGCCACGCGGCCCACGGCCCCGCCCTGCTGCGGCAAGCGCCCTCGTCCGGCGGGTGGAACCGGCTCGGCCCGACCCGCCGGACCGGCCGGCGACGGGCGCCGCAGGCTCTTGAGGAGACCGTCAGACGGCTCGCCTAGGCTTTCCGGGTGCTGCCGGAGGAGACGCCCGTCGCGCGGACCCGACGGGCCCGCCGCATCCACCGTGCCCTGCGCGAGCGCTACCCGTATGCCCGGTGCGAGCTCGACTTCGAGACTCCCCTCCAGCTGCTCGTCGCCACCGTGCTCTCGGCGCAGACCACCGACCAGCGGGTCAACCTCGTCACCCCGGCCCTCTTCGGGCGCTACCGCACCGCCGCCGACTACGCCGGCGCCGACCGCACCGAGCTCGAGACGATGATCCGGTCGACAGGGTTCTTCCGCGCCAAGGCCGACGCCCTGATCACGCTGGGCGCTGCCCTCGTCGAGCGGTTCGGCGGCGAGGTGCCGGGGCGGCAGGCCGACCTCGTGACGCTGCCGGGGGTCGGGCGCAAGACCGCCAACGTCGTCCTGGGTCACGCGTTCGGGGTGCCGGGCGTCACCGTCGACACCCACGTCGGCCGGCTGGCGCGGCGCTTCGGCTGGACCGAGCAGGAGGACCCGGTCAAGGTCGAGCACGAGATCGGGGCTCTCATCCCGAAGCGGGACTGGACCGAGCTCAGCGACGCGATGATCTTCCACGGCCGGCGCACCTGCCACGCCCGCAAGCCCGCGTGCGGCGCCTGCCCCGTCGCCGCCTGGTGCCCCAGCTTCGGCGCGGGCGAGACCGACCGCGAACGGGCCCTCGGACTGCTGGCCTACGAGCTGGCGCCGTCGTCGACGGTCGTGCCGGAGCCGCCGCCGGGGCCCCTCCCCGCCGCCCGCCCCGTGCCCCGCACCCGGGGCGCTGCCCGCCCAGCCGCCCCCGCACCGGCCGCCCCCGGGGCACCGGACCGGGCCTGACGCCGTGGCCCGCGCACCCTTCCTCGCCGGACCCGGCGAGACGCTCGAGCCATGCCCGTCCGCGCAGCGCCGGCCACCTCCGGAGTGGCTCGGCCGGCTCATGAGGGAGTCGGCCCGGGTCGGTGCGGAGGCGTTCACCCGGTTCGTGCCCCCCGACGAGGGTGGTCGCGAGTCGGCCGTGTTGTTGCTGTTCGGTCCCGATCCCACCGGGGCGGAGTCCCTGCTGCTCATCGAGCGTTCCCACGGCATGAGGTCCCATCCCGGCCAGGTCGCGCTGCCCGGCGGCGCCCGCGACGCCGGTGACGCCGACGCCGTGGCCACCGCCCTGCGCGAGGCGCAGGAGGAGGTCCGGCTCGACCCCGCGGGAGTCGACGTGCTCGGCGAGCTCCCGGCCCTGTTCCTGCCGCCGAGCGGCTTCGTCGTCACGACCGTCGTCGGCTGGTGGGGCTCACCCGCCCCGGTGGCGGTGGGCGACCCGGCGGAGGTGGCGCAGGTGATCCTCGCCCCCCTGGACTACCTCACCGACCCCGCGGTGCGGCATACCGTCACCCATCCCTCGGGCTACCGCGGGCCCGCGTTCGTCCTCGGCGACGACCTGCTGCTCTGGGGGTTCACGGCCGGCGTCGTCACCCGCGCCCTCGAGCTGGGCGGCCGCGACCGGCCCTGGGACGACGAGCGCCTGCTGCCGCTGCCGGACCGCTTCACCCGGGGGCGCTCGTGAACGGCTCCGTCCTCGACGTCGTGCTCGTCGTCCTGCTCCTGCTCTACGCCGTCACCGGCTACCGACAGGGCATCGTGCTCAGCTCGCTCTCGCTCGTCGGCTTCCTCGGCGGGGGCGCCCTCGGCATGTGGCTGCTGCCGTCGGTCCTCGCCAACGTCGACTGGGTCATGGCCCACGAGGTGGTGCGGGTCGTCGTGCTCGTCGTGCTCGTCTTCATGTGCGCGTCGGTCGGGCAGGCCATCACCGTGCCCATCGGGAGCCGGCTGCGCTCGCAGGTGCGGGGCCGTCCGGGCCGGGCCCTCGACGCCGGTCTCGGGGCGGTCGCCACGGTCATCGCCGTCTCGCTGCTCGTCTGGTTCGTCGCCGGGGCCGTGCGCGGCGCCGCGCCCGGGCCGGTCGCCCGGGCCATCGGCGAGTCGCGGGTGCTGGCCACGATCGACAACGTCGTGCCGCCCGCCGCGGGCCAGCTCTTCGCCGGGTTCCGCACGCTGCTCGACCAGAACGGCATCCCCAAGGTCTTCGGCAACCTCACGCCGGAGCCCATCCAGCCCGTCGACCCGCCCGACTCCGCGGCGGGCGCGACGGCCGCGGTGCAGACGGCCTCGCGCTCGGTCGTGCGGGTGACCGGCATCGCCCAGGCCTGCCAGCGGGGGCAGGAGGGCTCGGGCTGGGTCGTCGCCCCCGGCAAGGTCGTCACCAACGCCCACGTCGTGGCGGGCATGCGGGAGGCGTCGGTGCAGGTGCAGGGCGCCGGGCGCGAGTATGCCGCGAGCATCGTCGTCTTCGACCCGCAGCGCGACCTCGCGGTGCTCTCGGTCAGCGGCCTGTCCGCGACCCCGCTCGTGCAGGGCGGAGCGCTCGCCACCGGCGATGAGGCCGTGGTGGCCGGATTCCCCCTCGACGGGCCCTACCGCCTCGACCCGGCGCGCCTGCGCCGCACCATCGACGCCACGGGCTCCGACATCTACGGGCAGCCGGGCATCACCCGCGAGATCTACTCCCTCTACACGCGGGTGGAGCCGGGCAACAGCGGCGGCCCGCTGCTCAACCCGCAGGGCCAGGTGGTCGGGGTCGTCTTCGCCAAGTCGCTCGACGACGCGACGACGGGGTATGCGCTGACCCTCGCCGAGGCGCGTCCGGTCCTCGACGCCGCGGCGGGCGCGAGCCGGCCGGTGGGCACGGGCGGCTGCTCGACCGGCTGAGCACGGCGCCCCCAGAGGCACACGGCAGCGGGTCGACGTCCGCGGGGCCGGGGCGACCGCAGCGACCGGGCGGGTCAGTCGACGGTGTCGAGCCAGTCGACGACGGCGGCGCTGACGCGTTCCGGCGCCTCCTCCGGGAGGAAGTGGCCGGCGCCGTCGACGAGCTGGAAGGTGTAGCGCCCCGTGACGTAGGCCGCGGAGCCGTCGGTCGACCCCGCGACGACGCAGCCGTCCTCGGTGCCCTGCAGGTGCAGCACCGGCTGTTCGATGGGGCCGCGGATACGACGGTTGAACAGGGGCCCGTCCTGACGGACCTGGCTGCGCCCGAACCAGCGGTAGTGCTCCGCCGCCGAGTGGGCCACGAAGGGCAGGGCCATGGCGTCGCCGTAGCGGGTGACGTCCTCGGGGGTGGGGAACTCGCCGTAGGGGGAGGACCAGGAGCGCAGCACCTCGGCGACGTAGTCGTGGCTGCGCGTCATGGCCCGCTCGGGGCCGAACGGCCGCTGCAGCCCGAGGAGGTAGCGGCTGGCGTGCCGCTGCCGGGAGTCGAGGAAGGAGGCGCGGCGGATGACCCGCGGGTGGGGCATGGCCAGTGACCCGATGGCCCGGGTGACACCGGGCTGCAGGCTCGGCATCGACCACGCGACGAAGCCGCCCAGGCCGTGGCCGATGACGATCGCGTCGTCCTCCCCGAGGGACCGGATGACCGTCGCCGCGTCGGCGGTGGAGGTGTACGTGTCGTAGCCCCGGGGCGGCTTGTCGCTCGCACCGTAGCCGCGCAGGTCCATCGCGACCGCCCGCCACCCCGCGTCGGCGATGGCCGCCATCTGATGGCGCCACGCATACCAGAACTGCGGGAAGCCGTGCATGAGCAGCACCATCGGCCCGTCGCCCAGCTCGGCGACGTGGAACCGGGCCCCGTTGGCCGAGACGAACCGGTGGGTCCACGGGCCGTCGATGAGCACGGAGGCCGCGTCGTGCATGGCGCCCACGCGGACGGGTGTCGTCACCGAGCGGTGGGCCGCTCGTCCAGGGCGACCTGGGACCCGGGAGACGGCACCGCCTTGGCGTGGTCGACCCCGGACTGGCCGGCGGCCTTGACGAGGTTGATGGTCTCCTGCGCGTTGGCGATGGCCCGCTCGGGACGGGGGTTCACCTGGCTGAGGGCCTTGCGGCCGAGCAGCGCGAGCACCCCGGTGACGATGAACAGCACGACGGCCATGATGAGGAAGCCGGCCCACGCCGGGAGCCACACCGCGATGACGAGGGCGAGCGCGGTGAAGAGCAGTCCGAGGCCGTAGAGGGCGACGACGCCGGCGCCGACGAGCATGCCCGCGCCCTTGCCGGCGGTGCCCAGCTGGGCGCTGATCTCGGTCTTGGCCAGCTGCAGCTCGGTGCGGACGATGACCGAGATGTCCTCGGTGACCTGGGCGACGAGCTGGCCGATCGTGCGCTCCTGGGAGTGCCGCAGCGGCTCGGGGATGCCACTGGGCGTGTCGGTGTCGTTCGTCATCGGTCCTCCGGGGCGGCGGGTGCACGGTCAGGCGCGCGGTCGGGCGCGACCGAGCCTATCGTCGGGCCGCCCGGGGCGCCTGGGCCGGAGACGTCGGGGACGCCGTCACGGTCGTCGTCGCGCTCCTCCGCGTCGTGCACCGTGCGGTAGTGCCGGTTCCGCAGCCGCAGGACGACCGCGGCCAGCAGCGCGGCGAGGGTCGAGCCGACGAGGACGCCGATGCGCACGTGGTCGTCGCGCTCCGACGAGCCGAAGGCCAGCTCGCCGATGAGCAGCGAGACGGTGAAGCCGACCCCCGCCAGCAGCGCGAGGCCGAACACGTCGCTCCACGCGAGGTCCTCGTCGAGCTCGGCGCGGGTGAAGCGCGCGAAGAGGTAGGTGCCACCGAAGACCCCGACGCACTTGCCGGCGACGAGGCCGACGACCACGCCGAGGGCCGCCGCGTCGGACAGCGCCGCGCCCAGGCCACCCGCGCCGATGGTCACCCCCGCGGCGAAGAACGCGAACACCGGCACCGCGAACCCCGCGGAGAGCGGCCGCAGCCGGTGCTCGACCCGCTCGGCGAGGCTGTGCACGTCGTCGCGCTCCTCGGCGTGCCGGTCGACCGGCACGAGCAGCCCCAGGAGCACCCCGGCGACGGTGGCGTGGACGCCCGAGGCGTGGACCAGGGCCCAGGCCGTGAGCGCGGGGAGGGCGAGCAGCAGCGGGTGGGTCCAGCCCCGCCGCAGCATCAGGAGCCAGGCGGCGAGGGGGATGAGGGCGAGACCGAGGAACAGCAGGTCGACGCCGGCCGTGTAGAAGACGGCGATGATCGTGATGGCGATGAGGTCGTCGACCACGGCGAGGGTCAGCAGGAACGCTCGCAGCGCGGACGGCAGGTGGGTGCTGATGACCGCCAGCACGGCGAGGGCGAAGGCGATGTCCGTGGCGGTGGGGATGGCCCAGCCGCGCAGCACGTCACCGTCGACGCCGACGAGATGGGCGGTCGCGACGAAGAGCAGGGCGGGCACGGCGACCCCGCAGACCGCTGCGGCGATGGGCAGGGCGGCCTTGGCGCGGTCGGAGAGGTCGCCGGCGACGAACTCGCGCTTCAGCTCGATGCCGGCGACGAGGAAGAACAGGGCCAGGAGGCCGTCGGCCGCCCAGGTGCCGAGGGTCAGGTCGAGGTGGAGGGCGTGCGGCCCGACGACGAGGTCACGCAGGCCGGTGTACGCGGCGCGCCACGGCGTGTTGGCCCACACCAGGGCGATGACGGCAGCCCCGAGGAGCAGGGCGCCGCCGACGGTCTCGGTGCGCAGCTGCTCGGCGATGTAGCGGGCCTCCGGCCAGGACCCGCGCGCCAGGAGCCGGCGACGGACGGGAGGGCTGGCCACCCGGCGAGGCTAACGTCCGACGGGAGGCGTGGTCGTCGGCCCGGTCGGCGGGATGATCGGGGGCAGGACCGGCGGCGGCGGCGTCGAGTACGTGAAGCTCACCGTATATCCCGGGCACCGCCGCCCGCTGGTGGCGAGGACGATGTCGAAGCCGAGCGTGACGAGGCCCGTCTGGCCGTCCGTCGTGCTGCGGGTCAGGGGGACGAGCACGGAGGTCGACGAGGTGGACGCCGAGAACGAGACGAGGTTGATGGGGCCCGGACGGCTCCCGAAGCCCGGCCCGCTCACCGAGGTGACCAGGAGCTGGCTGCTCCCGGTGGGAAGGCCGCTGACCTGCAGGGCGACGAGGGCGGCGGGGGTCAGGCTCACGGCGCTGACCAGGGACACCAGCGGGCAGGTGTCGCTGGCCGCGAGTGCCGGTGCGGCACCTGCGACGACGACGGCCGGGACGGCCCACGCGGCGCCGGCGACGACGCGGCGCCGGGAGATCGGGGTGCTGATGGTGGCTCCTGACGACGGACGACTGCGGCCCGTCTGCCGGGTGCAGCGAGCGACGTGCGTGCCTCACGCCCCGGTGACTCGGCTTGCTGACAATGACGTCCACTGGGTGCAGGAGGCGTGACGAACGTATCGCCCAGAACGGACACGACGGGAGGGGTTTACCGTTTCTGGGTGACCAGCCCCCACGACGGCTCCCGGTATGCCGCCGGGCTCGACCCCAGCGATACCGTCCGGGTGCAGGAGCGGCAGGTCTACGACGCGGTGCACGCGTGGATCAGCCCGCGCGGCGGGGGACGCCACCCGCGTGCGGGGGAGGTGCTGCGGCTGCTACCGACCCGGGACCGCCGCATGGTGGGGGCGTGGTGCTTCGCCGACGTCTACGGCCCCCGCCCGGTCGGCCCTCAGGACGCGGGGGAGGCGATGCACGTGGCCCCGCACCCGCATACCGGCCTGCAGACCGTGTCGTGGCTGGTCTCGGGTGAGGTGACCCACCGCGACTCGCTGGGCACGACGGCGACGGTGGCGCCCGGCCGGGTCGCCGTGATGACCGCCGGCTCGGGCATCGCGCACGCGGAGGACGTCGTGGGTTCGGCCGACGGAGCGGCCAGGCTGCACGGCGCCCAGCTGTGGGTGGCGCTGCCCGACGCGGACCGGGGCCGCCCCGCGGACTTCGTGCTGCACGAGCCGGCGCCGACCTGGGCGGGGGCGGGCGTGGCGGCGCAGGTCTTCGTCGGCGACCTCGCCGGGGTCCACGGGGCGCCGGGCTACTCGCCCCTCGTCGGCGCCGAGCTGACGCCGCGCGGCGCCGGAAGGGGACGGGTGCCGCTCGACCCGGCCTTCGAGCACGCCCTCATCCCGCTGGCCGGCTGGGCCGAGGTGGAGGGCGAGCGGGTCGACCATGGTCGAGCGATGTACCTCGGGCTCGGCCGCGACCACCTCGAGGTGACACTGGCGGACGACGCGCGCGTCCTGCTGCTCGGTGGCGTCCCGTTCGAGGAGGACATCGTCATGTGGTGGAACTTCGTGGTGCGCAATCACGAGGAGGTCGAGCAGGCCCGGGCGCAGTGGAACGCCGGCGGCGACCCGCGGTTCGGCGAGGTGGACCACTACCCCACCGACGAGCGCCTCGCGGCGCCGCCGCTGCCGACCGTCCGGCTGCGCCCGCGCATCCGGATCGGGGCGCCGCCGCCCCCGCAGTCCTGACCCGCACTCCTGCCTGGCCGTCCGGCCCGGCTCAGTCCTCGGCCTTCTCCGAGCTGAGCCCCTGCTTGATGAGGTCCATGACGGTGGAGTCGGCGAGCGTGGTGACGTCCCCCACCTCGCGGTTCTCGGCGACGTCGCGCAGCAGCCGGCGCATGATCTTGCCGGACCGCGTCTTCGGCAGCTCCTTGACGATCATGATCTGCCGCGGCTTGGCGATGGGGCCGATCTCCTTGGCGACGTGCCCGCGCAGCTCCTGCACCAGGGCCTCGCCCTCGCCGGGCTCGTCGGCCTCCTGCACGGCCTCCCCGCGGAGGATGACGAACGCGCAGACGGCCTGACCCGTGGTCGCGTCGTTCGCCCCGACCACGGCGGCCTCGGCCACCTTGGGGTGCGAGACGAGCGCCGACTCGATCTCCGTCGTCGAGAGCCGGTGGCCCGAGACGTTCATGACGTCGTCGACCCGGCCGAGGAGCCAGATGTTGCCCTCCTCGTCCTTCTTCGCACCGTCACCCGCGAAGTAGAGGCCCTCGAACCGCGACCAGTAGGTCTCCTGGTAACGCTCCGGGTCGCCCCAGATGCCCCGCAGCATCGACGGCCACGGCTTGTCGACGACGAGGTAGCCCCCGCCGCCGTCCGGGACGGACTTCGCCTCGTCGTCGACGACGTCGACCGAGATGCCGGGGATCGCCTTCTGGGCCGAGCCGGGCTTCAACGCGGTCACCCCCGGCAGCGGGCTGATCATGATCGCGCCGGTCTCGGTCTGCCACCACGTGTCGACGACGGGAGCCTTGTCGCCACCGATGACCCGCCGGTACCAGATCCACGCCTCCGGGTTGATCGGCTCGCCGACGCTGCCGAGGACCCGCAGCGACGAGAGGTCGAACGTCTGCGGGATCGACTCGCCCCACTTCATGAACGTGCGGATCGCGGTCGGCGCCGTGTAGATGATCGACACCTTGTACTTCTCGACGATCTCCCACCACCGGCCCTGGTGCGGGGTGTCGGGGGTGCCCTCGTACATGACCTGCGTCGCGCCGTTGGCCATCGGGCCGTAGACGATGTAGGAGTGGCCGGTCACCCAGCCGATGTCAGCGGTGCACCAGTAGACGTCGGTCTCGGGGTGTAGGTCGTGCACGACCGCGTTCGTGTACGCCGCCTGGGTGAGGTAGCCGCCCGTCGTGTGGAAGATGCCCTTGGGCTTCCCCGTCGTGCCCGAGGTGTAGAGGATGAACAGCGGGTGCTCGGCCTCGAAGCCCTGCGCCGTATGCGCGGTGTCGGCCTGCTCGAGCGCGTCGTGCCACCAGATGTCGCGGTCGTTCCAGGCGACGTCCTGACCGGTGCGCTTGACGACGAGGACGTGCTCCACGAGGGTGCCCTCACGGTCGAGGGCCCCGTCGACCGCCGGCTTGAGGGCCGCCGGGGCGCCGCGCCGGTAGCCGCCGTCGGCGGTGATGACGACCTTGCACCTCGCGTCCCGGATGCGGGAGTTCAGGGCCTCCGCGGAGAACCCCCCGAACACCACGGAGTGCGGAGCGCCGATCCGGGCGCAGGCGAGCATGGCAATGGCCGCCTCGGGGATCATCGGGAGGTAGATCGCGACGGTGTCGCCCTTGCCGACGCCGAGGTCCTGCAGCGCGTTCGCCGCCTTCTGCACCTCGGCGTGCAGCTCGGCGTAGGTGAGGTCACGGGTGTCGCCCTCGGGCTCCCCGACGAAGTGGATGGCGACCCGGTCGCCGTTCCCGGCCTCGACGTGCCGGTCGACGCAGTTGTAGGCCGCGTTGAGCTCGCCGTCGGCGAACCAGGTCGCGAACGGGGCCTTGGTCCAGTCCAGGCCCTGGGTGAAGTCCTTGCTCCAGGTCAGCCGGGTGCGCGCCTGCTCGACCCAGAACCCCTCGTGGTCGGCCTCGGCCGCGGCATACAGGTCGGCCGTGCCGTTGGCCTGCGCGGCGAACTCCGGGTCGGGCGGGAAGGAGCGGTCCTCGTGACCCAGGTTCTCGAGGGTCTTCGACGACTGCTCGTGCTTCTCAGCGGACTCTTCGTGGGGCACGGGGGCTTCCTCCTGCGACGGTGCGGGACCTGTCCAACTACTCCGGCCAACCTACTCAACCCGGCCGACGGGGGCCCGGCAAGGTGAGCCGGCCCCCGCGCCGGCGGGCGGCCGATCCGGGCGGCGAGCGGCGGCGAAGACCAGGGTGTGAGCGACCTCGTCTACCGCGTCGTGGTGGCCGCCTCGAAGGCGGTCTTCCGCGGGCTCGGCCTGCGCATCGAGGTGCGCGGGGCGGAGCACCTCCCGCCCAGCGGACCGGCCGTCCTCGCCAGCAACCACGTCAGCTTCCTCGACTTCACCTTCGTGGGGCTGGTGGGGGACCGCCGCGGCCGGTTCGTGCGGTTCCTCAGCAAGGAGGGCGTCTTCGCCAGCCCGCCCGTCGGCGCCGCGATGCGGGCCATGGGGCACATCCCCGTCGACCGGGCGCACGGCGAGGTGGCCCTGCGCAGCGCGGTGCGGTCGCTGCGTGCGGGCCAGGTCGTCGGGGTCTTCCCGGAGGCCACCATCTCGAGGTCCTGGACCCTGCGGCCCTTCCGCCCCGGGGCGGCGGCCATGGCGGTCTGGGAGCAGGTGCCGCTGGTGCCCGTCGTCGTCTGGGGCGGTCAGCGCATCCTCACCGTCGGTGGGCGGTTCGGGCTGCGCCGCGGGCGCGCCGTGACGATCCTCGTCGGCGCCCCCCTGCACCCGGCCCCGGACGCCGACCCGGTCGAGGTCACCCAGGCCCTGCGCGCCCGCATCGGCGACCTGCTGGAGGAGGCGATGGACACCTACCCGGACCGCCCCCGCGACCTCGCCGACCGCTGGTGGGTGCCCCGCTCGCGTGGTGGTACGGCCCCCACCCCGGAGGTCGCGGCCGTGCTCGACGACGCGGCGATGTGGGGGACCGCCCGACCCGTCGGGCCGCAGTCGGCCTGACCCCGGCCCGAGTCACATCGCCGCAGGTCAAGAGCCCTTACCGGGTCGGCGTCGCGCCAAGATGAACACTGGGCGAACACCGCGTCAGGAGTCTGTCGGCCGGGGTCCGCCGAGCCCCAGACTCAGGCCCATGACCACAGCCACCGTCATCCTCCTGCTCGTGGTGGTGACCGCTCTCGCCTTCGACTTCACGAACGGCTTCCACGACACCGGGAACGCCATGGCCACGTCCATCGCGACCGGTGCCCTGCGCCCGAAGATCGCTGTCGCCCTCTCGGCCAGCCTCAACCTCGTCGGTGCCTTCCTCTCCGTCGAGGTGGCGCTCACCGTGACCAACGCCGTCATCACCATCCAGGACAGCAAGGGCGCGCCCAAGCCCGAGCTCATCGCCGACAACGGGTATGCGCTGCTCCTCATCATCCTCGCCGGCCTCGTCGGCGGCATCGTCTGGAACCTGCTCACGTGGCTCCTCGGTCTCCCGTCCTCCTCCTCGCACGCGCTCTTCGGCGGCCTCATCGGCGCCGCCATCGCCGGCCTCGGGCTCAGCGGCGTCAAGTGGACGGGTGACGGCACGAAGCTCGACGGCGTCGTGGGCAAGGTGATCCTGCCCGCCCTCGTGTCGCCGGTGATCGCCGGCGTCGTCGCGGCGGTCGGCACCTGGCTCATCTTCCGGGTCGTCGCCGGGGTGGCCGAGCGGTTCACGGACCAGGGGTTCCGGTGGGGCCAGATCGGCAGTGCCTCGCTCGTCTCGCTCGCCCACGGCACCAACGACGCCCAGAAGACGATGGGCGTCATCACCCTCGCTCTCATCGCCGCCGGTGACTGGACCGACACCGCCTCGGTGCCGCTCTGGGTCAAGGTCGCCTGCGCCGTGTCGATCGCCCTCGGCACCTACATCGGCGGCTGGCGGGTCATCCGCACGCTGGGCAAGGGCCTCGTCGAGATCTCGCCGCCCCAGGGCATGGCCGCCGAGAGCGCCTCCGCGGCGGTCATCCTCGCCTCCAGCCACCTGGGCTTCGCCCTCTCGACGACCCATGTCGCCACCGGCTCCATCCTCGGCAGCGGCGTCGGCAAGCCCGGGGCCGTCGTGCGCTGGGGCGTGGCCGGGCGCATGGTCGCGGCCTGGCTGATCACCCTCCCGGCGGCCGCGCTCGTCGGGGCAGCGATGTGGTTCGTCGGGCACCTCGTCGGCGGCGTCGGCGGCCCGATCGTCGTCTTCGTCATCCTCGCGGCCCTGGCCACCTTCATGTACCTGCGCTCCCGCCGCCAGCCGGTGCACGCCGGCAACGTCAACGACGACTGGGACGGCGGCGTCGCCCCCGCAGCCAGCCGTGAGCTGGAGGAGGTCCGATGAACAACGTCACGCTCGCCCTCGACGGGGCCTGGAAGGTGCTGCTCACGAGCCTCGTGCTGGGCGCCGGGCTCCCCGTGCTCTTCGCCGCCGGCGTGCGCTCCATGGCCGTCGGTGCCGGTGGCGATGCTGAGGTCGACACTGGTCATGGTGTCGCCCGGCCGCGCCCGGTCGGGCGCGTCCTCGCGGCGCTCTGCTTCCTCGTGGTGCTGGCGGGCGTCGCCCTGGGCATCACCATCGTCGTGGCGTCCGGCTTCGGCAAGGCCGTGTCGTTCGCCCACATCTACCCGACCATCGTCAGCAAGTGAGGGTGCACCCATGGCACTGAACGCCCGGCTCCGCGGGGTCGTCGACTGGCTCCTCGAGGGCTACCCCGCCGGGGTCCCGCCGAAGGACTACATCCCGCTCATCGCCCTGCTGCGCCGCCGGCTCAGCGACGACGAGGTCGCGGCCATCGCGCAGGAGGTCTCGGACCTCGGCTATGACGTGGCCCAGCCCGCCGACATCGGGGTGAGCATCACGAGGTTCACCGACGCGCTGCCCTCCGAGGAGGACATCGCGCGCATCGAGCGCCACCTCTACCAGCACCACGACTGGCCCGCCGAGGCGAGCTGACGCCCGTCTCTGCACGCCAGGACGCCGGGTATGCCCGGTGCCCCCCGAGTGGGGCACCGGGCATACCGCTGTGGTGCTGGTCGTTGCTGAGCGTCAGCTCACGGCGTCGAGGGCGTCGATCATGCCCTCACCGAAGTAGCTGTTGTCCGTGACCGGACCGACGCAGACGGGGCCGCCGGTCGCGGCGCTGCACGCCTTGTCGTCGGCCTGGGCGCGGAGCTTGGCCACCATCTGGGCCGGGGTCCACGAGGGGTGCACCGACTTCATGAGCGCCAGGACGCCCGCCGCGTGCGGCGAGGCCATCGACGTGCCGCTCTTGGTGCCGTAGCCGTTGTTGGCGACGACGGTCGAGAGGATCGACGAGCCGGGGGCCGTGACGTCGATGACGCCGAGGCCGCGGTTGCTGAAGCTCGAGAGGCGGAAGTCGAGCGTCCCCGCCGGGAAGCGCTGCGCCGACGAGACCGTCACGACGCCGGGCAGCTCGGCCGGGATGTCGTTGCAGCCGCTGTTGAGGGTGCGGACGACCGGGGTCCCGTCGTCGGGGCTGCCCGTGTCCTTGAAGGAGGACTTGTCGGCCAGGTCGTGGGCCGAGTTGCCCGCGGCGGCCGCGTGGACGACGCCCTGCTCGGTCGCCCAGGCCACCGCCTTGCGCACGGCCTCCTTGGCGGCGTACTGGTCGGGCTCGTCCTCGCAGTAGAACTCGAACGGGTCGACGTAGTAGCTGTTGTTGGTGACGTCCATCTTCTTCAGGCCCGCCCAGACGAAGCCGCAGACGGCGTACTCCGGGTAGATGAAGCCGTCGTCGTTGACGACCTTGACGGCCGCCATCCGCACGTTGGGGGCGACGCCGACGATGCCGACGCCGTTGCGCGCGGCGGCGATGGTGCCGGCCACGTGGGTGCCGTGGTCGCTCGTGGTCGGGTACCACCCGGTGGCGGAGAGGTCGGGCCGGCCGGCGTCGGTGCAGTTGACCGAGCTCGCGACGTCGATGTTGGCCTTGAGGTCGGGGTGGTCGGGGTCGATGCCGCTGTCGAGGACCCCGACGAGGACGTTGCGGGAGCCGTCGGTGATCTGGTGGGCCTGGTCGGCCTTGATCATCGTCATGTCCCACTGGTCGGCCTCGCGCGGGTCGGCGGCTCCGGCCGCTGGCGTCAGCTCCCCGGGGACGTCGCCGTTGGCCTTCTTGGGGGCCGGGCGGTACTTCGTCGCGGTCTTGTCCCACGGGGTCGTCACGGCGTCCGGGGTCCCCTCTGTCACCCCGACGGTGCGGGACGCGCCGACCGACTCCAGGGCCCCGCGGGCCTCGGCGACGACGGTCGTGCGGAAGCTCGCCCGGTCGGCGTGGGCGACGACGACGCCGATCTCCGGCCAGGACTGGACGACGACGCCGCCGGCGCGCTCCACGGCGCGGGAGACGAGGTTCACCTGACCCTGGTTGGCGTGCTTGGCGTTGAGGATGTAGCTGAAGACGACGCCGTCCGGGGTGACGATCGGCACCGCGGTGGAGGCGGGCTCGGCGGTGGTCGCCGCGGAGGCGGTTCCGGACAGCAGCGCGGTACCGAGCACGGCCGCGGAGGCGACCGTGACGACGGCGCGCCGCCGCAGGAGGGAGTGGGACATCGAGGATCTCCTTCTCGCCGGGGCATGAGTGGTCCCGGCCGGGGCAACAGGGTGCGCCCACCCTCTCGGGAAAAACTCAGGAAAGGAAGGCTGGTCTGAGTAAAGCCTGTGTCAAGAATCCCCCTCGGAGGCCGACCCTGCGGCATACCGGACAGCGGACGGCCCCGCTCCCGAGAGGGGGAGCGGGGCCTCGTGCAGCCACAGCCGCGGAGCGAGCCGGGCACTGCCTCAGTGGTTGACGACCGCCTTCTCCGAGCCGGCGCCGGTCAAGGACCGGACCTCCATCTCGGCGAACTTGGCCTCGTTGTGCTCCGTGGAGGTGATGGTGCCGAGGTAGCCGAGGATGAAGCCCAGCGGGATCGAGACCAGACCCGGGTTGGCCAGCGGGAACCAGTGGAAGTCGATCGACGGGTCCGTGATCATCGACGCCGCCTTGCCCGCGGTCACCGCGCCACCCGACACCGTCGGGCTGAAGGTGATGAGCACGACCGCGCTGATGAGCCCGCCGTAGATGCTCCACAGGGCGCCCCGGGTGTTGAACCGCTTCCAGAACAGCGAGTAGAGGATCGTCGGCAGGTTGGCGCTCGCCGCGATGGCGAAGGCCAGGGCCACGAGGAACGCGATGTTCTGGCCGTTGGCGAAGATGCCGCCGACGATCGCGACGATGCCGATGACGACCGCCGCGATCCGCGCGACGCGCACCTCGGCGTCGGCGCCGCCCTCACCCCGCTTGATGACCTGGCCGTAGATGTCGTGCGCGAAGCTGGCGCTGGCCGTGATGGTCAGGCCGGCGACCACCGCGAGGATCGTGGCGAAGGCGACCGCGGCGATGATGCCGAGCAGCACCGTGCCACCGAGCTCGAACGCGAGCAGCGGGGCCGCCGAGTTCACGCCACCGGGAGCGGCCTTGATCGCGTCGGGGCCGACGAGGGCTCCGGCGCCGTAGCCGAGGACCAGGGTGAACAGGTAGAAGATGCCGATGAGCCAGATGGCCCACTCGACCGACTTGCGGGCCTGCTTGCTCGTCGGCACCGTGTAGAAGCGCATGAGCACGTGCGGGAGGCCGGCCGTACCGAGCACGAGCGCGAGGGCGAGCGAGATGAAGTCGATCTTGCTCGTCGTCGTCTTGCCGTACTGCAGGCCCGGGCCGAGGATCTTCGTGCCCGCCGTGCCGGCCTTGTCCACCGCGCCCTGGAAGACGCTGGAGATGTTGAAGCCGTACTTGCCGAGCACCCAGATGGTCATGATGAACGCGCCGATGATGAGCAGCGTCGCCTTGACGATCTGCACCCAGGTGGTGCCCTTCATGCCGCCGATGAGGACGTAGCCGACCATGATCACGCCGACGACGGCGATGACCACGCTCTGCCCCGCCTTCGCGTCGATGCCGAGCAGCAGCGCGACGAGGCCACCCGCGCCGGCCATCTGGGCCAGCAGGTAGAAGAAGCTGACGACGAGGGTCGAGATGGCGGCCGCCACCCGCACCGGACGTTGCTTGAGGCGGAAGCTGAGGACGTCGGCCATCGTGAACTTGCCGGTGTTGCGCAGCAGCTCGGCCACGAGAAGCAGAGCGACGAGCCACGCGACGAGGAAGCCGATGGAGTAGAGGAACCCGTCGTACCCGTTGACGGCGATGGCCCCGGCGATGCCGAGGAACGACGCGGCCGAGAGGTAGTCGCCGGCGATGGCGATGCCGTTCTGCCGGCCGGTGAAGGCCCGGCCACCGGTGTAGAAGTCCGCCGCCGTGCGGTTGTTGCGCGAGGCGCGGATGACGATGCCCAGCGTGATGACGACGAACAGGATGAAGATCGTGATGTTCAGGGTGGGGCTGCCGACGTTGGTCGCGGCGGGGGCGACGAACGAGGGCAGGGCCGGGACGAGTGAGCTCATCGGGAGCCTCCTTCGAACTGCTCGCGCAGCGCCTCGGCGGCCGGGTCGAACTGCCGGTTGGCCCAGCGCACGTAGATGATCGTGATGGCGAAGGTCGAGACGAACTGCAGCAGGCCGAAGATGAGCCCGACCGTGATGTTGCCGGCGACCTTGGTGGCCATGAAGTCCGAGGCGAAGGACGACAGCAGGACGTAGAGGAAGTACCAGACCAGGAACAGCACGGTCAGCGTGAAGACGAACTTGCGGAACCTGGTGCGCAGTCCGCGGAACTCCGGTGTCTGTTGGACCTCGGCGTACCGCGAGTCGGCGCCCGGTTCGGTGATCGAGCGGTCGAGAGCATCGTTGCTCACGGCACACCTCCGGGTGGTCGCGTGCCACGGGCCCGTCCCGCGGTCGGTCCAGGGTGGGACCGGCGGGCATGCCGTGTGAAGACGACGCGCGCCGGGTGGGGTGAGCGGTCGCCCAGTGGGGCGCGCGGAGGAGCCGAACGGTGGGTGCGCCGCGCCGAGCGGCAGCCCGGTCAGCCGTAGGTCGGGTACTGCGGCCAGCCCTCGGGGCTGTCCTCCCAGTCCTGCTGCCGGCCGTAGACCGTGCGGTCCATGATGTGCGCCACGGGCAGGATCGCCTCGGTGCCCCGGGCCCTCGTCATGTAGGTCAGGTAGGGGCGGCCCTCGTGCAGCAGGTAGTACGAGTACCCCGGCTGCTGCCCCTCGCGCCCCTGGTCGTCCGTCAACGTCCACCCCCAGTCGCGGTGGTAGGACGTGGCGAACGACGAGACCCAGGTGTGGTGCCAGCCGCGGGCCGCCCGCCAGGCCTCGAGCTTCTCGACCGGGGCCTGCGAGACCATCGCGAAGGCGATCCCCTCGTCGCTCAGCCGGCCCATGTTCGCGGGCAGGGTGTCGACCGCCCAGGTGCAGCTCGGGCAGCCCTCGTCCCAGCCGGGGTCGAACATGACGTTCTGCACCACCAGGAGGTCATGCTCGCCGAAGAGCTGGACCAGCGTCACCGGGCCGTCCGGGCCGGCGAAGGTGTAGTTCTCCACCTCGACCATCGGGAGCCGGCGGCGCGCGGCCGAGACCCGGTCGTCGTGGCGGGTCACCTCCTTCTCGCGGGCCACCTGCTCCTCGAGGGCGGCGTCGAACGCGGTCCGGTCGACGACGGGCGGGGTGGCCTTCGGCTGGTCGTGCTCGGTCGTGGTGGCGCTCATCAGGGTCTCCTTCGGCCGTGCTCGGGATCCACCGGCCGGGTGGTCGCCGGCCGTCCTGGATGTGACTCCGCCGCCGCCGGCGACTCATCGGGGTCCGCGCCCTCGGTCGGCAGCCGCCCGGCTCGCGGCCGGAGTACCTCGGGTGCGTGCAGCCGCACCATGGCCTTGGCCGTGCCGGCCGGGATCGAGCCCGGGGTGGCGTAGGACACGAGGATGGCGACGAGGAAGGCGGTCGGCACCGTCCAGGCGGCCGGCTGGGCGATGAGCGCGCCCACCCATCCCCCGCCGACCGAGCCGACGCCACCCAGCACCGTGACCGTCGTGGCGCTGAGGGCCAGCACGCCGCCGGTGACGAGGCCGGCCGTCGCCCCGGCCACGGACAGGCGCCGCCACCAGACCCCGAGGACGAGCAGGGGGCAGAACGTCGACGCCGCCACGGCGAAGGCGAGGCCGACCGTGTCGGCGAGGCTGGTGTTCACGGCGAGCCAGCTCATGGCGTACGGCACGACGACGGCGACGACCGCGGCGAGCCGGAAGGTGCGGATGCGGGGGAGGTCCGCCCCGGTGCGGCGCCCCAGGGTGCGGGCCAGGAAGTCCTGGTCGACGACGCCGGCGACGGAGACGGTGAGGCCCGAGGCGGTCGAGAGGAAGGCGGCGAACGCGCCCCCGGCCAGCACGGCCGACAGCAGCGTGCCGAGGCCGCCGGGCACGACGACACCGGGCAGCAGCAGCGTCACGGACTCCGACCGGATGCCGTCGGGGAGGGTCGGGAGGTAGACCCGCCCGAGCACGCCGTAGACCGGGGTGAAGACGTAGAACAGCCCCAGCAGCGCGATGACGACGAGGGTCGTGCGCCGCGCGGCCCGGCCGTCGGGGTTGGTGTAGAAGCGGACCAGCACGTGGGGCAGGCCCATGGTGCCGAAGCAGAGCGCAAGGATCGTCGAGTAGGTCGCGTAGACGGGGTGGTCGCGGCCGCCGAACCCGCTGAGCGCCTCCGCCCACGCCGGACCGGGGGCCGAGGCGACCGCCGGCGCCGGTGTGCCCGCGCCGACCCACACCGCCAGCAGGACGAAGGCGGGCACCGCGATGGCCGTGAGCTTGATCCAGTACTGCACGGCCTGCACGAGGGTGATCGAGCGCATCCCGCCCGCCGTGACGTTGGCGAGCACCACGACGGCGACGATCAGGCTGCCGAGCGCGGGTGGCGCCCCGGTCACGGTGCTCAGGGCGAGACCCGCTCCCTGGAACTGCGGCAGCAGGTAGAGCCAGCCGATCCCGGCGACGAGCACCGAGGCGAGGGCACGGACCCGTCGTGACTCCAGGCGGGCCTCGGCGAAGTCGGGCAGCGTGTATGCGCCGGAGCGGCGCAGGGGGGCGGCGACGAGCACGAGCAGGACGAGGTAGCCGACGGTGTAGCCGACCGGGAACCACAGCATGTCGACGCCGAGGGCGTAGACGAGGCCGGCGATGCCGAGGAACGAGGCGGCGGAGAGGTACTCGCCACCGATGGCCGACGCGTTCCACCCGGCGCTGACGCTGCGCCCGGCGACGTAGAAGTCGCTCGTCGTGCGCGAGAGCCGCAGGCCGAAGGCACCGAGGATGAGCGTGACGGCGCAGACGAGGGCGATGGCGGCCACCCCCGCCTGGGCGGTGCTCACGGCTGGCCCATGAGGTCCGAGAACTCCCGCTCGATGCGCTCGGCCTGGTGCACGTAGACGCGGGCCGCAAGCAGGACGACGGGGTAGATCAGGACGCCGATCGCGATCCAGGGCAACGGGATCGGGCCCACCTGGAGGGTGCGCGTGACCGGCAGGAGGATGAGGACGGCCGGGAGCCCCAGGACGACGACCGCGGTCGCGAGGAGGATGGCCACCGACAGCCGCAGCTGGGCCCGCAGCAGGGCGGAGAGGTAGACCTCGCCGAGGCCGGTCTGCTCCTCGAGCTCCAGGGCGGCGGGCCGTCGGGCGCCACGGCGCCGGGCCTCCCGGCGGGGCGACGTGACCCTGACCCGGCGCGGTGGGACGGCCGGCGGCTCGCTCACCGGGCGGTCGGCCGGAGCAGGCGGTCGCGCAGCGCCCGGGTGTGTCGGCGGCTCACCGGCAGCTCGACGTCGCCGACCCGCACCACGGTGTGCCCGGCGTCGGTCGAGACGGCCGTCACGTGCGCGAGCGACACGAGGGTGGAGCGGTGGATGCGCACGAACCCCTTGTCGCCCCACCGCTCCTCGAGCGCGTTGAGGGACACGCGCACGAGGTGGGACCCCTCCGCGGTGTGCATGCGGGCGTAGTCGCCGTGGGCGCTGGCGTAGCGGATCCGGCTGCGCTGGATGAATCGCGTGACGCCGCCGAGCTCGACGGGGATCGTCTCGTCCTCGTCCACGGCGCCACCCCCGCGCGGCGGCTCGCCGTGGGCGGCCACGACCCGGCGCACCGCCTCCCCGAGGCGCTCGGTGCGGATCGGCTTCATGACGTAGTCGGTGGCCTGCAGCTCGAAGGCGTCGACGGCGTGCTCCTCGTAGGCCGTGACGAAGACGACCTGCGGCCGGTCGGCGAAGCGCGCCAGCACCTTGGCCAGGTCGAGCCCGTCGAGCCCCGGCATCGAGATGTCGCAGAAGACGACGTCCACCGGGTGCTCCTCCAGCGCGCGGAGGGCCTCGGTGCCCGACGAGGCGCTGTGCAGCGTCCCGATCCGCGGGTCCTGCCGTAGCAGGTAGGTCAGCTCGGCCAGCGTGGGCGCCTCGTCGTCGACGACGAGCGCCCGCAGGGGGGCGTCCTCGCGCGGCGTCGTCGGCGGCATACGCAGGAGGATACGGTCGCCGGCGGCGGGCGGGTCAGGGTTCCGCGCGGACGCCGGGGGCGTACTTCGGGACGCGGAACGTCACCTTGGTGCCCGCCCCCGGGGCCGTCTCGACGACGAGCCCGTGCTGGTCGCCGAACGCCTGCCGCAGCCGCGCGTCCACGTTGCCGAGCCCGACGCTGTCGGCCCCGCTCTCGCCGGCCAGCACCGCGCGCACCGCCTCGGGGTCGCCGCCCACGCCGTCGTCCTCGATGCTGATCTCGGCCTCGGAGCCCAGGTCGGCCGCGGTGATCGAGACGTGCCCGATGCCGGTCTTGCGCTCGAGGCCGTGGCGAACGGCGTTCTCCACCAACGGCTGCACGGACAGGAACGGCACGGCCACCGGCAGCACCTCGGGCGCGATGGTCAGCTGGACGACGAGGCGATCGCCGAAGCGTGCCTTCTCGAGCACGAGGTAGCGCTCGATGTTGCTCAGCTCGTCGCGCAGGGTCGTGTATGCGCCACCGCGGCGGAACGCATACCGCGTGAAGTCGGCGAACTCGAGCAGCAGCTCACGGGCGCGGTCGGGGTCGGTGCGCACGAAGGAGGCGATCGCGCCGAGGCAGTTGTAGATGAAGTGGGGCGAGATCTGGGCGCGCAGGGCCCGCAGCTCGGCCTCCATGAGTCGGGTGCGCTGCCGGTCGAGCTCGGCGAGCTCGACCTGGGTGGAGATCCAGCGCGCCAGCTCCTCGGTCGCCCGCACGAGCCCGGTGGACACCGAGGGCCCGTAGGCCGCGAGGGCGGCGACCACGCGCTCGTCGGCGACGATCGGGGCCAGGACCCCCGACCGGATGGGGCAGTCGGGGTCGGGGCAGAACACGGCGGTCTCGTCGAGCACGAGGGTGCGTCCGGAGGTGAGCACGGGGTGCGCCTGGGCGTGCACGTCGCGGCTGTGGTGCGCGCCCACCCCGTCCCAGGCCAGGACGTCCTCCGGGTCGGTGAGGGCGATGGCTCGGCTGCCCAGCAGCGGGCGCAGGGCCCGGGTGGCCTTCTGGGCCCCCTCTGGGGTGAGACCGTCGCGCAGGAAGCGGGTGGCGAGGGCGGCGCGGTGGAGGGTCTCGTAGGTGGCCCGGTCGACCTGGCTGACGAAGCGGCGCCGGCGCAGCAGGCGCACGAGACCGACCAGCACGCCCACGAGCGCGAGCGCGGCCAGCCCCACCGCCACGTGGTTGCCCGTCACCTGCGCAGCGTAGGGGCGGGGGGCCGGCGGGATGGGCGGGACCGGCGCCGCCTAGGTTGCGGGGCATGCCGTCCGTGCCGCCGCCCTCGACCCCCGCCGGGCCGCCGCCGGGCCCGGACGATCTCGATCGTCGGGCCGCGGCCCTCGCGGCCCTGGTGAGCCTGCCGGGGGTCGCCGACGCGGCCGAGGCGGCCCGCGAGGCCTGCACGCGGCTGCGGTTCGAGGAGGCGCTGCGCCGGCGCATACCCGAGGCGGCGGGGGAGTCCCGCATCCGCGGGGCCCGGGCCAGCGCGGCGCTCGACGGGGCCGACCTGCCGCTGCACCGGGTGCGGGGTCTCGTCACCGGCGCGCTCGCGTGGCCCGAGGGGCCCGACCCGGTCGAGCAGGCGCTGCGCGGCGCCGTGCGCGCGACCGCCGAGACCGAGCACGTGGCCGGGATCGTCCTGCGCAACCCGGCCCGGGCCCTCGCCCGCCTGCACGTGGCCGCGGCGGCCGACCAGCTGCCGGCGGACCAGGTGGGGCGCCCGCGTCGGGCGGGCGAGACGGTACGCGAGCTGGTCGACCTCGGTCCGGCACCGGCCGCCGGAGCGGTGGGCGAGCGGCTCACCGGGCTCGCGGCGCTGCTCGGGCTGCTGGGCCGGCCGGGCGTACCCGCCCTCGTGATCCTGGCCCTCGGGCACGCCGAGATCGCCACGGTGCGCCCGTTCGTGCGGGGCAACGCCGTCGTGGCCCGGGCGTTCGAGCGGGCCCTGCTGCAGGCCTCCGGCCTCGACCCGACCGGGGTGGCGGTGCCCGAGGTGGGGCACCTCGCGGGGGGCACGGCGGCCTACGTCGGGGCGCTCGCGGCCTACGGGACCGGCTCGGCGCAGGGCGTGGCCCTCTGGCTGCGGCACTGCGGGGACGCCGTGGTGGCGGGGGCCGCGGAGGGGGTCCGGGTGTGCGCGGCGGTGCGCACCGGCCGGCTGGGCTGACGAGGGCTCGTCGGTGGCGACGGGCGATCGGGGACCCTCGGGCTCTGGTGCTTCCGCGCGGACGCGTGTACAACGGAGGACACAGACAGACCACCGGAAAGCAGCCGAGCACCCACGCGAGGGCAGTCCACTGATGGACGGTTCGTCCTTGGGGTTCACCCCTCGGCGACAACTGAAATGCACGCTTGGTCACCCGCGCTGCTTCACGGTCAGTGATGGCGCCGCCCCTCACGGGGAGGCGCCATCACATCTGTCCGGGCGCCGCTGCGTCCACACCCCCTGACCGTCTCGTCCCGTCGTCCACAGCCCTGGTCGCGGGCCTTGGGGGAGGCGCCGGTCCGCGTCACGCTGCTGTTCCGGGACCGACCCGGTGGGCCGGGTGGCTGGGGTCGCAGCGGTCGCAGGGGTGACGGAAGGGCTGACGGGTGATGGGCGCGGTGACGGCGTGGCGGCGGACGGGCACGGTCCTGGCGGTGGCGGGCGCCGCCGGCGGGGTCGGGGCGTCGGTCCTGGCCGCCGCCGTCTCGGTGCGGGCCCGGCGGGCGGGGGTGTCGGTCGTGCTCGTCGACGGATCGCCGCTGGGCGGCGGCCTCGACGTCACGGTGGGGGTGGAGCAGGACCACGGTGTGCGCTGGCCCGACCTCGCAGGGCTCGTCGGGGCGGCGGACGGTCGCGCGCTGCTCGCCCGGCTGCCGTCGGCCGACGGGCTGCCGGTGTTGTCCTTCGACCGGGTCGAGGCCCACCCGTCGGCCGAGGTCGCGGCGGCGGTCGTCGGGGCCCTGGCGCAGGTGTCCGAGCTCGTCGTGGTCGACGTGGCCGTGCTGCAGGGGGCGGTGGCGGATGTCGGCCTCGACCTCGCCACACAGGTCGTCCTCGTCGCGACCTCCCGGACGCGGGAGCTCGCGGCGCTGTCGATGACGGTCGACCACGTGCGCACCCGCGCGGCCGAGCGGGTGGTCCCCGAGCTGGCGGTATGCCTGCGCGGTCGGCGCCGCCCCCTCGCCGACGCCGTGCGGGTCGTCGAGAGCGAGATGGGCGTCCCGGTGACCTTCACGCTCGACGACGACGCCGGGGTGCGAGCCGACCTCGAGCACGGCATCGCTCCCGGGACCCGGGCCGGCGGACCGGTCGTGGCGGCCGCCGACGAGGTGCTGGGGTGGGCGGTCCTGCCTGGGCGGGGGGCGGCATGAGGGAGGGAGCGGGCGCCGGAGTGGGCGCCGGGGGTTCGGTGGGCAGTGCAGGTCCCGTTGACCCCCGGGAGACGGGTCGGCCGGCGTCGGGCGTCGAGGGGCGCCCGGCAGAGGGGTCGTCTCCGGCGGCGGAGATGTGGCACCAGATCCGCCGGGGCCGACGGCCCGATCCCGACGTGCTGGCTGCGGTCGCCGCCACCGACCTCGCTGTCGTCGGGTCGGGAGGGGCACAGGCCGTGCGGGACGCCCTGGCGGTGAGCCTGCTCGGGGCCGGCCTGCTGGAGCCCCTGCTCGGTGAGGACGGGGTGACCGACGTCGCGGTCAACGGCGACGGGTCCGTGTGGGCCGACCACGGCCACGGGATGCATCAGGTGGACCTCGACCTCGGCGACGCCGCGGCGGTCCGGCGGCTCGTCGTGCGGCTCGCCGGGTTGGCCGGGCGGCGGCTCGACGAGACCGCTCCCTACGTCGACGGTCTCCTGCCGTCCGGGGTGAGGCTGCACGCGGTCCTGCCGCCGATCGTCGCCGACGGCCCCCATCTGACCCTGCGGGTGCCGAGCCGCACCACGATGTCGTTGGCGGACCTCACGGGCCGGGGCCTGGTGCCGGCGCCCCTTGCCGAGGTCCTGAGGGCGGTCGTCCACCGCCGCGTGGCCTTCCTCGTCTCCGGCGGGACCGGCGCCGGCAAGACGACGCTGCTCGGCGCCCTCCTCGCCGAGGCGCCGGCGAGCGAGCGGGTCGTGGTCGTCGAGGACGTGCGCGAGCTGCGCGTGGACCGTCCCCAGCTCGTGAGCCTCGAGGCCCGCCCGCCCAACGTCGAGGGCGCGGGGGAGATCACGCTGACGGCATTGGTGCGGCAGGCGCTGCGGATGCGCCCCGACCGCCTCGTGCTGGGTGAGGCCCGCGGGCCGGAGGTGCGCGAGCTGCTGACCGCGCTCAACACCGGCCACGATGGTGGGTGCGGCACTGTGCACGCGAACAGCGCCGCGGACGTCGTCTCCCGGTTCGAGGCCCTCGGTGCTCTGGCTGGCCTGGACCCACCGGCTGTGCACGCCCAGCTGGTCAGCGCCGTCGACGTGCTCATCCACCTGACCCGGCGGGAGGTGGGCGGCCGGGTGGCGCGCGAGGTGTCGGCCATCGCCGTGCTGACCCGGGGTGACCACGGACGCCCGGAGGTGCGCGACGCGCTGGTGGCCCGGGCCGGTGACGTCCGGCCGGGCCCCGGCTGGCCGCATCTGCGGCAGCTGTTGGATCTCGAAGTGGAGCCGCCGACATGACGGTGGCCGCGGTGCTGCTCGCCCTCGCGGTCCTCCTCTGGCCGCACCCACCGCGGCCTGTGGTGCCTCCCGCGCCGGAGGCGAGGACCGTGCCTCGGGCCGGAGCGGCGGCGGGGCACCGACGGCGGTGGGCGCGGCCGCGGCGTCACCGCGCGGACCGACGTGACGTCGAGGAGGTCCTGGCCCTGCTCGACGCACTGGGTCCGGCGCTGCGCGCCGGCCTGCCACCGGGTGACGCGCTGAGGGCGGCTGCGCCCGACGGCCCCTCGGACCCGGCCGGGGTGGTCATGGGGGAGGACCGCCCCGCGCCTCAGGGGACGGGCGCCGTTGCCGTGGAGGGCCATCCGGTGTCCCGACTCCTGCGCGACCTCCTCCGTGCCGCCGACCGCGGCGAGCCGCTGTCCCTCGTCTGGCGCGACGGGGCGGAGCGCGGTGGCTCGTCCGACCTGACCCTCGTCGCCTCGGCGTGGGAGCTCTGTGAACGGCTCGGCGCGCCGCTCGCGTCGACGGTCACGACCGTCGCCTCCGTCGTCCGACGGCGGGTGGAGGTGGAGCGTCGCGCTGCGGCCGCCCTCGCCGGGCCCCGCGCGTCGATGGTGGTGCTGACCGCGCTGCCCCTCGCGGGGCCGCTCCTCGCCCTCGTCATGGGTCTGTCGCCCGTCGACCTCTACGCCTCCCCGCCGGGCGCAGCGGCTCTGGGGGTGGGGCTCGTCCTCCTCCTCGTCGGCCGGTGGTGGGGCGCACGTCTGGTCCGGTCGATCGGTCAGGGCGGCTCCCGTGGATGACCCGTCGCCGAAGATCGCCGCGGCGGCCGTGCTCCTCGCCCTCGCGGTGATGCTGGCCCGGCCCCCCGGGTCCCGGCACGGTCCGGCCCTGCGGTCGGTCCTGCGGTCGACCGGTCCGACCCGTTCGATATGGACTGCGGACCCGACCCGGGGGCTCCGGGGGCGGGTGGCCCTCGGCCCGGTCCGTCGCCGGACCGATCACGGCCCGCCGCCGACGACCGACGAGATCGCGGCCTCGATGGTGTTGCTCGCCGTCGCCCTGCACTCCGGCTGCGGGGTCGTCGAGGCGGTGGAGGCAGTGGCCGAGGTCGGAAGCGACGCGGCCACGAGCCAGCTGGCCGTCGTGGCCGCCGCCTGGCGCTGGGGGATCTCCGACCACGAGGCCTGGTCCGTCGTGGACCCTCGGTGGTCCCGGGTGGCGCTGTCCCTGCGGCTGGCCGCCCGGTCGGGTGTCGCCCCGTCCTCCCTCCTGGTCGAGGGGGCCGACGACCTGTGGTCCGCGCGGCTGGCGGAGCTGGACGTCGCGGCGGCCCGGGTCGCGGTGCGGCTCGTGCTCCCCCTCGGGGTGGCGTTCCTACCCGCCTTCGTCCTGACGACGGTCGTCCCCGTCGTGCTCGCCCTCGTGCGCCAGGTGCTGACGTCGTGAGGGCGATGGCTAGGGTGACGAACCGTGCGGCCGGCCACGGCCCGCGCCCCGACTCCCGGCCCTCAGGAGGTCGCCGTGACCGCAGGGACCCCGTCCAGCACTCCGCCCACCGAGCCCGACCCGTCGTCCTCGGCGTCGTCATCGGACGAACGACCCGCCCAGACCCGGGCGGTCGAGGCCGTCCGCGCCGCCGGCCGCGCGGGCCGCCCGGCCCAGCGGCGGGGCCTCTGGGTCAGCCACCTCACGCCCTACGCCCTCGAGATCGCCCTCACGGGCTTCACGGGTGACGGCGGCGTCCGCGGCCCGGACTGGATCGGCGTCGACCTGCAGCACGGGGCGGTCGAGGTCGCCGACGTGCCGGCCCTGCTCCGCGTGACCGAGCGGCACGGCATACCCGTCCTCACCCGGATGCCGAGCCACGACAAGGCGGCCATCGGCCGGGTCGTCGACGCGGGCGTCGACGGCGTCATCGTCCCGTCGGTGGAGTCGTCCGAGCAGGCGGAGGCGCTCGTCGAGGCGGTGCGGCTACCCCCGCGCGGAGGCCGCAGCACCGGGGCCGCGCGGGCGTCCTTCGGGGTCACCTCCGGCACCGAACCCCTGCTGCTGCCGATGGTCGAGACCCGCCTCGGGCGCGACCACGCCGCCGAGATCGCGGCGGTCGACGGGGTCGACGGGATCTTCCTGGGCCCCTACGACCTGTCGGTCTCCCTGGGTCTCGCGTCCCCGGTCGCCCCCGAGGCACTCGACGTCCTCCGGGCGGTCATCGAGGTCGGTCGCTCCGCAGGGGTCGTGGTCGGTCTCTACGCCGGTCTCGACGAGCTGCGCGACCTCGCCCCGCTGCTCGACCTGATCGCCCTGGACAGCGACATCACCGCCCTGCGCCTCGGTCTTCGCACGATGTTCGGCTGACCCGGCCGCTGACCGCCCGGCCGAGTGCACCCGGCGACGCCCACCGGCACCTGCCCGCGCCCGCCGTCCCGTCGACGGGACGCGGCTCGTCTCATCCCCCGGGCCGGGGGGTCGCGCCCTATCCTTGGTTGCATGGCGCAACGGGTGCAGACCGTCCTCATCTCGGACCTCTCCGGCGACGAGGTGGAGGACGGGCTCGAGTCCGTGTCGTTCGCCTACCAGGGGGTCGACTACGTCATCGACCTGACCGCCAAGGAGGCCGCCGGGTTCGACCGGGCGATCGCGATGTACGTCGAGCACGCCCGGAAGGCGCCCCGTCGCTCCGCCGGCGGCACCGGAACGGGGCCGGCCGGGTCTGCGCGCACCGCGGGGTCTGGAGCCGGTCACGCCGCGCGCCTCGGTGCGGTCAAGGCGTGGGCCACGGAACAGGGTCTCGACTACCCGCAGCGCGGTCGCCTGCCCAAGAGCCTGTTGGACGCCTACGACGCGGTCCACTGAGGTCGACCGGTCGGGTCGCGGCCACGGCGGCCCTCGGCGGCGTCCGACGGCGCCAGAGAGACCCGCCGGGGACAGCAGCAGGGGGGGCGCTGTCCCCGACGGTCGGCTCACCTCCCCGGAGGGAGGGCCATCGGAGGTCGAGCAGGGGGTCACGACCTCCGGGCCATCGGCGCCGTCCCGCACCCCGTCGATCCGGGGTGATACCGCGAGGGGTATCGGCGCACTGACAGCGTAGGGCCCCGTTGCGGTGCTCGGAAGCCATTGAGCGAGATAACGTGACGAACCCCACACCGGACCTCGACGAGCGGAAGCGGGCCTGCGCGACATACCCTCACCGGTATGCCGCCCGACGACCCGGCCGGCGCGTACAGCCCCGACCCGGAGGACCTCCCATGGTGACGCTCGACCCCGAGGACATGACCCCCGTTGTGAACCGTCTACGCCGGGCCCAGGGTCAGATCGGGGGCGTCATCCGGCTCATCGAGGAGGGCCGGGACTGCGCCGAGGTCGTCATGCAGCTGGCGGCCGTCGGTCGCGCGCTCGACCGGGCCGGGTTCGCCATCGTCGCGTCGGGGATGAAGGACTGCATCGCCGCGTCGCCCGACGGGATGAGCGACGAGAACCGCCGCACGATGGAGAAGCTCTTCCTCACGCTGGCCTGATCCGACACCGGGGCGTTCACCGGACAGCTCGGGCGCGGTGGGCGTCGCAGTCGCTACGGTGATCCGCGACCCGCCCCAGTCGACCCCGGAGGCCCGATGCGCAGTCCCGTCCGCGCGGCGGCATGGCTGGTGCTCTACGTCGTCCTGGCGGCGGCGCCCCTGGTACTCAGCCTCATCCAGCTGGACCCCGGCCGGGGCGTCTGGGTGAACCTGTCGGTGGCCATGGGGTTCGTCGGCCTCGCGCTCATGGGGATGCAGTTCGTGCTCGCGGCGCGGTTCGTGCGGGCCACCGAGGCGTTCGGGGTCGACGTGGTGCTGCAGGTGCACCGCCAGATCACGGTCGTCATCACCGTGTGCCTCCTGGCGCACCCCGCCGTCCTCTTCGTCTGGGACTCCCGCTTCCTCGCGCTGCTCAACGTGGTCGAGGCGCCCCTGCGGGCCAAGTTCGCCGTGGCCTCGGTCTTCCTCCTGCTCGTCCTCATCGCCACCTCGATCTGGCGTCGTCACCTGCACCTCAGCTACCAGGCCTGGCAGGTCCTGCACGCGGTCCTCGCGGTGCTCATCGTCGTCTTCGGGCTCGTGCACGTCCTGCTCATCGGCTACTACGTCGACCAGCCGTGGGAGCAGGCCGTCTGGGTCGTCTACTCCGGCGCGTTCATCGCCATCGGGGTGTGGGTCCGCGTGCTGCGTCCGGTGCTCCGGTGGCGCCGCCGCTGGCGCGTGGCCGAGGTGCGGGAGCAGCCGGGCCACGGGCACACGATCCGCCTCGAACCGGTCGTCGCGGGGGCCGGCGCTCGCACCGCGTTCGCCTTCGAGCCCGGCCAGTTCGCCTGGATCCACGCGGGCCGTTCGCCGTTCGCCCTGGAGTACCACCCCTTCTCGATCTCCTCCTCGGCCGAGGACCGCGGCGGGGTCGAGTTCACGATCAAGACCGAGCGCGGCTTCACCAGCCGGGTGCACGACCTCGTACCGGGTGACGTCGTCTACCTCGACGGCCCGTGGGGGGCGTTCAGCATGGAACGGCACGAAGGCCCCGGGTTCGTCTTCATCGGCGGTGGCATCGGCATCACCCCGCTCCTGTCCATGGTGGCGACGATGGCCGACCGCGAGGACACCCGCCCCTGCTGGATGTTCGTCGGCAACCGGAGCGAGGACCAGATGGTCGGCGCCGACGAGCTCGCGGACATCGCCCGTCGGATGAACCTCACCGTCGTCCACACGCTGTCGTCGGCGAGTCCGGCCTGGACGGGGCGGCGGGGCCGGGTGGACGCCCCCCTGCTCGACGAGACGCTGCCGCGCGGCCGGGCGCGCCTGCAGTACTTCCTGTGCGGGTCTCCGCCGATGATGGACGCGACCGAGCAGGCCCTGCGCAGCCTCGGCATCCCGGACGAGCGTGTGCACTCCGAGCGTTTCGGGATGGTCTGAGGTGCGCCGGTCCGTCACGACCCGATTCGTCGTCGTCATCTCCCTGCTCCTGCTGGGCCTGTGCGTCGGCTGGGCCTTCCTCGTGCAGTCGGTCGTTCCCGACGCCTGCAGCGACCCGCAGCCTCCGGCGAACGCCCAGTTCCTGCACTGCCCCTGACCCCGGACATGAGCGCCCAGTCCCGACCGACCGACGGCCGTGGCGTACGCGCGTCGCCGCCTCAGTCGGAGCGGTCCCCCTCGCTGCCCCGGCCTGCACCGCCGCGGCGCCCGACGCCATCACGACGACGGCGCTGCCGGTGGGCGTGACCGCGAGGCCGATCGCGTGGACACGCCGCCGCCCGGCACGGTGTGCGCTGCCGACCAGGGGCCCTTCGGCCTGGCCTGACCCGCTTCCGAGCGCCTACCCTGCTGTGATGGCGTCGCGGCGCCAGGAGATGACCTGGTTTGACACGACCGACACGGACTGACATGGACCCACTCGACATCCACGGCGAGATGGACCGGGTGCGGGCGGACTTCCGCCGGCTCGTCGACGGCGCCACCGTCCGTGAGCTGAGACGAACGACGTACGGCACCCGATGGACCAACGAGCAGCTGCTGTTCCACATGCTCTTCGGGTACCTGCTCGTCCGCAACCTGCTCGTCTCGTCCACGGGTTCACGCACCTCCCCGACGGGGTCTCGCGTCGCTTTGCGGCCACGCTCAACGCCGGCACCCGCCCGTTCCACGTCGTCAACTACCTCGGATCCCTCGGCGGGACAAGGGTGCTGGGGTATGCCGGCCTGGAACGCCTGATGGACGGCACCGTCGTTGCCCTGCAGGCGTCCCTCGACCGGGAGTCGGACACCGGGCTCGATCGCACGATGCACTTCCCCGTCGGCTGGGACCCGTACTTCACCGAGGTCATGACGGTGGGCGCCGTCTACCACTACCCGACCCAGCACTACCGTCACCACCGCCGGCAGCTGACGCTCGACGACCTCCCCCGCTTCGAGGAGTGACCGACCAGGGCCGATGATCCCTGGACATTCCGCAGGCCCTTCGCCACGATGGCGTCAGCTGTCACCCGGCCGGCCGCAGCGTCGCGACGGCCCGGAGCGCCGGCCCGGAGGGTGAGCCATGCCAGAGCCAGTCCGTCCGCAGGTCGACGGCCCCGCCTCTAACGCGCTGCTCAAGGCAGGGCGCTTCTTCAGCCGGTGGGACGAGCTCGACGACGGCCGGGCGGTCTTCCGCGAGGGCGGGCGCGCCGGGGACGTCTTCTACCGGGACCGGTGGAACCACGACAAGGTGGTGCGCTCCACCCACGGCGTCAACTGCACCGGCTCCTGCTCGTGGAAGGTCTACGTCAAGGACGGGATCATCACCTGGGAGACGCAGCAGACCGACTACCCCTCGGTCGGGCCCGACCGGCCGGAGTACGAGCCCCGCGGCTGTCCCCGCGGGGCCGCCTTCTCCTGGTACACCTACTCGCCCACCCGGGTGCGCTACCCGTACGTGCGCGGCGTCCTGCTCGAGATGTACCGCGAGGCGCGACAGCGGCTCGGTGACCCCGTCCTCGCCTGGGCGGAGATCACCGGCGACCCGGTCAGGCGTCGCCGCTACCAGCAGGCGCGAGGCAAGGGAGGCCTCGTCCGCGCGTCCTGGGCCGAGGCGGTCGAGATCGCGGCCGCCGCACACGTCCACACCATCAAGACGTACGGCCCGGACCGGGTCGCCGGGTTCTCTCCGATCCCCGCGATGTCCATGGTGTCGCACTGTGTGGGCACCCGTTTCATCCAGCTCATCGGCGGCGTCATGACGTCGTTCTACGACTGGTACGCCGACCTCCCGGTCGCCAGCCCTCAGGTCTTCGGCGATCAGACCGACGTTCCCGAGTCCGGCGACTGGTGGGACGCCACCTATCTCATGATGTGGGGCTCCAACGTCCCGGTCACGCGCACGCCCGATGCGCACTGGATGGCCGAGGTCCGCTACCGGGGGACCAAGGTCGTCACGGTCAGCCCGGACTACGCGGACAACACGAAGTTCGCGGACGAGTGGATGCCCGCCCAGGCGGGCACCGACGCCGCCCTGGCCATGGCCATGGGCCACGTCATCCTCACGGAGCACTTCGTCCAGCGCCGTACGCCCTTCTTCCACGACTACGTGCGGACCTACACCGACCTGCCGTTCCTCGTCCGGCTCGAGCGCCACGAGGGCGGCGACGCCTACGTGCCCGGCAAGTTCCTCACTGCCGCGGACCTCACGGAGGGCACCCCGGACGAGGACGCCTGGAAGACCGTCGTGCTCGACGAGGCGACGGGGTCGCCCGTCGTGCCGAACGGGTCGATGGGGTTCCGCTACGCGGAGTCCGGCAAGGGCCGCTGGAACCTCGATCTCGAGGGGGTCACCCCGGCCCTCTCCCTCGAGGGGGACACCGCGCAGGCGGTCGAGGTGCTGCTCCCGGCCTTCACCGAGGCCGACGGCACCGGCTCGGTGCTCCGTCGGGGCGTGCCCGCCCGTCGGGTGGGGGACCACCTGGTCACGACGGTGCTCGACCTCATGCTCGCGCAGTACGGGGTGCGCCGAGACGGTATGCCCGGTGCGTGGCCCGCCGGCTACGACGACGTCGCGGAGCCCTACACGCCGGCCTGGCAGGCCGAGGTCACGGGAGTCCCCGCCGCGCAGTGCATCCGCATCGCCCGCGAGTTCGCCGCGAACGCCGAGGAGTCGCAGGGGCGTTCGATGATCATCATGGGCGCCGGCATCTGCCAGTGGTTCCACGGGGATACCACCTACCGGGCGATCCTCTCCCTGCTCATCCTCACCGGGTGCATGGGCCGCAACGGCGGCGGCTGGGCCCACTACGTCGGCCAGGAGAAGTGCCGGCCCATCACGGGATGGATCTCCCTCGCCAACGCCCTCGACTGGACGCGGCCACCGCGCACCATGACCGGCACCTCGTACTGGTACATGCATACCGACCAGTGGCGCAACGACGGGTACTCGACCGACTCGCTCGCCTCCCCGTTGGCCAAGGGACACCTGGCCGGTATGCATACGGCGGACGCGATCGCCCAGTCGGCCCGGCTCGGCTGGATGCCCTTCTACCCGCAGTTCTCGGCCAACCCGCTCCAGGTCGCGGAGGACGCCCAGGCCGCCGTCGACGCGGGCTCGGCCGCGACCCCCGCCGCCTACGTCGCCGGCGCCCTCAAGGACGGCAGCCTGCGGACGGCCATCGAGGACGTCGACGCCCCCGAGAACTGGCCGCGCACCCTGGTGCTCTGGCGCTCCAACCTGATGGGCAGCTCGGCGAAGGGCAACGAGTACTTCCTCAAGCACCTCCTCGGCACCCACTCCAACGTCATGGGCGGGGAGAACCCGGAGGCGCCGAGGCCGACCGAGGTCGCGTGGCGGGAGGAGGCTCCGGAGGGCAAGCTCGACCTGCTCCTCTCGGCGGACTTCCGGATGACCTCGACGACGCTGCTCTCCGACGTCGTGCTACCGGCGGCCACCTGGTACGAAAAGCACGACCTGTCGTCCACGGACATGCACCCGTTCGTGCACGCGTTCACGCCGGCCATCGACCCACCCTGGGAGGCCAAGTCCGACTTCGACCTGTTCCACCTTCTGGCGGAACGGTTCTCGGCGATGGCCCGGACCCACCTCGGGGTACGCAAGGACCTCGTCAGCGTGCCGTTGACCCACGACACCCCCGGCGAGACGGCGCAGCCCGGGGGTCGCGTGGTCGACTGGCGCGACTCCGACGGCCCCGGCACGCCGGGGCGCACCATGCCCGCCTTCCAGGTCGTGGAGCGCGACTACACGACGATCGCCGACAAGCTGGCGACCGTCGGTCCGCTCGCCGACAGCCTGGGCTTCACGGTGAAGAACGTGACCTACCGCGTGGACCAGGAGGTCACGCACCTCGCGGCCAAGAACGGCGTCATGCTGGGCGGCGCCGGCGACGGCCGACCCGCACTCGACACCGACGAGAAGCTCGCTGAGGCCATCCTCCGCTTCTCGGGCACCACCAACGGACGCCTTGCGGTGCAGGGGTTCCGGACCCTCGAGGAGCGGGTCGGCCGGAAGCTGGTCGACCTCGCGGAGGGGTCGGAGGAGAAGCGGGTCACCTTCGCGGACACACAGGTCGCGCCCGTCCCCGTCATCACCTCCCCGGAGTGGTCGGGATCGGAGACGGGAGGCCGGCGGTATGCGCCGTTCACCGTGAACATCGAACGGCTCAAGCCGTTCCACACGCTCACCGGACGGATGCACTTCTACCTCGACCACGACTGGATCCTCGACCTCGGGGAGGCCCTGCCGATCTTTCGGCCGCCCCTCGACATGCACCGGCTGTTCGGCGAGCCGACGCTCGGACCGGACGGGGCGAAGCAGGTGACCGTCCGCTACCTCACCCCGCACTCGAAGTGGTCCATCCACTCCGAGTACCAGGACAACCTCCTCATGCTCTCGCTCTCGCGGGGTGGGCCGACCGTGTGGATGAGCCCTCAGGACGCGGGGGCGATCGACGTGCACGACAACGACTGGGTCGAGTGCGTGAACGCCAACGGCGTCCTCGTCGCCCGAGCGGTCGTCAGCCACCGCATGCCGGAAGGCGTCGTCTATGTGCACCACGCGCAGGAGCGCACCATCGACGTCCCCAAGTCGGAGGCGACCGGGCGGCGCGGGGGCATCCACAACTCCGTCACGCGGCTGCTGGTGAAGCCCAGCCACCTCATCGGTGGCTACGCCCAGCTGTCCTACGCGTTCAACTACCTCGGCCCCACGGGGAACCAGCGCGACATGGTGTCGACGGTGCGGAAGCGGTCCCAGGAGGTGACGTACTGATGCGGGTCATGGCTCAGATGGCGATGGTGATGAACCTCGACAAGTGCATCGGGTGCCACACGTGCTCAGTCACGTGCAAGCAGGCCTGGACCAACCGGGCCGGCACCGAGTACGTGTGGTTCAACAACGTCGAGACCCGCCCAGGACAGGGCTATCCGCGCCGCTACGAGGACCAGGACCGGTGGAAGGGCGGCTGGGAGCTGAACCGGCGCGGCCACCTCAAGCTCAAGGCCGGCGGGCGGGTCAACAAGCTGTTCGGCATCTTCGCCAGCCCGGTGCAGCCCGAGCTCAAGGACTACTACGAGCCCTGGACCTACGACTACCGCACGCTCGTGGACGCGCCCCTCGGCGACGACTTCCCGGTCGCCAGGCCGAAGTCGCTCATCACCGGCCAGGACACCAAGGTCACCTGGTCGGCCAACTGGGACGACAACCTCGGCGGGGCCAGCGAGATGGGCCACCTCGACCCCATCGTGCAGAAGGTCAACGAGAAGGTCCGCCGCGAGTCCGAGGACCGGGTTCGCTTCGAGCTCGAGCAGACGTTCATGTTCTACCTCCCCCGGATCTGCGAACACTGCCTCAACCCGTCGTGCATGGCGTCCTGCCCGTCGGGGGCGATCTACAAGCGCAGCGAGGACGGCATCGTCCTCGTCGACCAGGACCGCTGTCGTGGCTGGCGTCAGTGCATCACGGGCTGCCCGTACAAGAAGATCTACTTCAACCACAGGACGGGCAAGGCCGAGAAGTGCACGTTCTGCTACCCGCGGATCGAGGTCGGTCTCCCTACGGTCTGCTCCGAGACCTGCGTCGGCCGGCTGCGCTACCTCGGTCTCATCCTGTACGACGTCGACCGGGTCACCGCGGCCGCGGCCACCCGGGACGACGCCGACCTCTACGAGGCGCAGCTCGACCTCATGCTCGACCCCGACGACCCGGCCGTCGTGACGCAGGCCCGGGCCGACGGCATACCCGACGACTGGATGGAGGCCGCCCGGCAGTCCCCGGTGTACGCCCTCGCCAAGCGGTACCGGGTCGCCCTCCCGCTGCACCCGGAGTACCGCACCATGCCGATGGTCTGGTACGTCCCCCCGCTGTCGCCGATCGTCGACGTGCTGGCCTCGCAGGGGCACGACGCGGAGGACCGGTCGACCCTCTTCGGGGCGATCGACGCGCTGCGGATCCCCGTCGAGTACCTCGCCGAGCTCTTCACCGCCGGGCGTACCGACATCGTGACCGGCGTACTGCAGAAGCTGGCCGCCATGCGGGCCTACATGCGCGAGGTGACGCTCGGCCGCGACGGCGACCCGTCCATCCCGGCCTCCGTCGGGATGAGCGAGGAGTCGGTCTACGAGATGTACCGGCTCATGGCCATCGCGAAGTACGCCGAGCGCTACGTCATCCCGACCGCCCACGTCGAGCGGGCGCACGAGCTCGAGGAGATCGCGTGCTCCCTCGACTACGACGAAGGGCCGGGCATGTACGAGTCCGGCCCCTTCGGTGAGGCCAGTGGACGCCCGGTACCGGTCGCCGTGGAGACCTTCAACGCCCTGAAGCAGCGCCAGACGTCCGGGTCCGCGACGTCGTCGACGGCCTCTGGCGAGCTGCGCGGCCGGGTGAACCTGCTCAACTGGGACGGTCACGGCGCGCCCGACGGGCTCTTCCCCGACCAGGCCGACGACAGGCCACCGTCGTGAGGCCGTGGCGTGGACGGCGGACCGAGCCGCGCGTCGTCTACCAGGTGGCCTCGTGGTGTCTCGACTACCCGACCCCAGCACTGGTCGAGCGACTTCCCCTGCTCGCTGCCGCCCTGGCTGAACAGCCGGGTGCGCCGGGAGCGGTCCAGCTCCGCGGCCTGGTCGACCACCTCGACGGCACTCCGCTGAGCCGCCTGCAGAACGCGTACGTCGACGTGTTCGACCTCAGCCGGAAGCACGCGCTCTACCTGTCGTACTGGACCGACGGTGACACGCGGCGCCGTGGCGAGGTCCTGGGCCGCTTCAAGGCCGCCTACCGGGCCAGCGGGTTCCTCGTCGACACCCACGGTGAGCTGCCGGACTACCTGCCGATGGTGCTCGAGTTCGCTGCGTGCGCCGACCTCGCCGCCGGTCGCGAGCTGCTGCAGGCCTACCGGCCGAGCCTTGAGCTGTTGCGGATCGCGTTGCAGGAGAGGCAGAGTCCGTATGCGGGGGCGCTCGCTGCCGTCTGCGCGACCCTTCCGGGGGAGTCACCCGCCACCAGGGCCGCCGTCCAGGCGATGGTCGACGCCGGAGCCCCACCCGTCGAGTCCGTCGGCCTTGACCCCTACGACCCGAGGCTCATCCCGCTGCAGCCGGCCGGTGAGCGCTGATGGACACCGTCCTCTGGGGCGTACTGCCCTACCTCGTCATCGTCACCCTGGTGGGCGGCACCGTATGGCGTTACCGCTACGACAAGTTCGGCTGGACCACCCGCTCCTCACAGCTCTACGAGTCGCGGCTGTTGCGGATCGGTTCGCCGCTGTTCCACATCGGCATCCTCGTCGTCCTCGTCGGGCATATCGGCGGTCTCGTCATCCCGCAGTCGTGGACCGAGGCGGTGGGCGTCAGCGAGGGGCTCTACCACGTCAACGCCCTGCTGTTCGGCGGGATCGCGGGGGTCTGCACGTTGGCGGGGATCCTCATCCTCGTGTACCGGCGGCGCACGACCGGACCCGTGTTCATGGCGACGACCCGCAACGACAAGCTCATGTACGTCCTGCTCGTCGGGGCGATCGTCCTCGGCCTGTGGACCACGCTGGTCAGTGTCGGCGCCGGCTCGGAGGCGCACGACTACCGCGAGACGGTCTCCCCGTGGTTCCGGTCGGTGTTCCTCCTGCACCCCGACGTCGAGGCCATGGCCGCCGCGCCGATCCAGTTCCACATCCACGTCCTGGTGGGCATGGCGCTCTTCGCCCTCTGGCCGTTCTCGCGGCTGGTGCACGCGTTCAGCGCGCCGGTGCACTACCTGTTCCGCCCCTACATCGTCTACCGCAGCCGGGACCGGTCCCGCACGGGTGCCCGTCCCTCCCGCAGCGGGTGGAGCCCCATCGGCACCCGGGACCGTGACCGTGGCTGACTGTGGCTGACCGTGGCTGACCGTGGCTGACCGTCGACGAAGGAGTGACCCATGACCACACCCACCGGCGCGGGCACCGCGCCCACCGTCGACCTCCGGGGGCAGACGAAGAACCTCGTCGTCGCGACGGCCGCGTTCGCCCTCACGTTCTGGGCGTGGAACATGATCGCGCCCCTCGCGGTGACCTACACCCAGCAGCTCGGCCTGGACGGAAACCAGAAGGCGCTCCTGGTGGCGACTCCGGTGCTCGTCGGGTCGGTGGGGCGGATCCTCGCCGGCGTGCTCACCGACCGCTTCGGGGGACGCGTCATGATGCCTTCCCTCGTCCTGGCCGCCATCCCCTTCGTCTTCCTCGTCGCCGTCGCGGGCAACGCCAGGTCCTACGGCCTCCTGCTCCTCTGCGGCTTCTTCCTCGGCATCGCCGGGACGACGTTCGCCGTCGGCGTGCCCTTCGTCAACTCCTGGTACCAGGCCGACCGGCGCGGGTTCGCCACCGGGGTGTTCGGCGCCGGCATGGGCGGAACCGCCCTCTCGGCGTTCTTCACCCCGAGGTTCGTCACCTGGTTCGGCTACACGATGACGCACGTCATCATCGCCGTCGCCCTGCTGGCGATGGCGGCCGTCTGCTGGTTCACGATGACCACCTCACCGGTATGGAAGCCCAACACCGACCCGGTGGTGCCCAAGCTGGTCGCCGCCATGAAGCTCCCCGTGACGTGGCAGATGTCGTTCCTCTACGCCGTGGCGTTCGGGGGCTTCGTCGCCTTCACGACCTACCTGCCGACCTACCTCAAGGACATCTACGCGTTCGACCTCACCGCGGCTGGCACCCGCACCTCGGGGTTCGCCATCGCGGCCGTGGTGGCCCGGCCCATCGGCGGGGCCCTCTCCGACCGGATCGGGTCGCGGAACGTCGTCGGTATCTCGATGGCGGCCACCGCCGTCCTGGCCGCCGTCGTCGCGTTCCAGCCGCCACTCGAGCTGCCGGCCGGAACCGCGTTCGTCCTGCTGTCGTTCGCGCTCGGTCTCGGCATGGGCGGGGTGTTCGCGTGGGTCGCCCAGAAGTCCCCGCCGGAGCGGGTCGGCAGCGTGACCGGCGTCGTGGGCGCCGCGGGGGGACTGGGCGGCTACTTCCCGCCACTCATCATGGGCGCGACCTACCAGAGGGTGTTCTCCGGGTACGGGTTCGGGCTCTCCCTCCTCGTCCTCGTGGCCCTCGGTGCCTTGGCGTTCACCTACCTCGGCATCCGGCCCGCGCGCGTGAAGGTGCCCCGCTAGTGGTCGACGGGGCGGGTCGGGGGTGCCAGGCTGAGACGGTGGAGAAGTCGTCGTTGACCGCCGTTGCCCGCGCGCAGCTGGAGCTGGCGTCCACGGCATCCAGCGGGCGTAGCGCCCACACGGTCTACGGCGGGCACGAGCACGTCCTTCGCCAGACGGTCATCGCGCTCGTCGCCGGGCGCGAGCTCGGTGAGCACGTCAACCCGGGCGAGGCCACGGTGCACGTCCTGCTCGGACGGGTGCGTCTCGACGGCGACGGCCATTCGTGGGAGGGCACGCGGGGAGATCTGCTGGTCGTGCCCGACGGTCGGCACTCATTGACGGCTCTCGAGGACTGCGCCGTACTGCTCACGGTCGCCAAGCACGGGTCGTAGCAGCGCGTGTGCCACTACTGCGGATGCCGGGACATGCCGCTGCTGCGCGACTACATCGCCGAGCACGAGCGGGTCACGACCCTCGGCGGCGCGGCCCTGAGGGCCCTGGACCGGGGCGACCTCGACCGGGTCCGTGAGCTGCACGAGTCGATGAGCGCAGAGCTCCGGTCGCACTGGCGGGGGGAGGAGAACGGGGTCTTCGCCGCGATGCGCAAGGACGAGCTGTTCTCGCAGCACATCGAACCGTTGGTCCACGAGCATCGTGAGCTGGCCGCCCTGTTGGCGTCGGTCGACGTCGGCGATCCCCGCGACCAGGCCCGCCTGCGCGTGGCCGTCGACGAGCTGCACGAGCACATCGCCAAGGAGGAGGACGGGATCTTTCCCGCGTCGCTCACCGCCCTCGGTGGCGACGAGTGGGACGCCGCGATGGGGGCCTGGCAGGACGCCCATCCCGACCAGCACCTCATCGGGGACGCCCACCCCGTCGCCTCCCGGGCGCCGGCCGGGTCGGACGGGGACCCGCTGGGGGGCGGCTGACCGGTCCTCGTCGGAGACCCGCCCGGATCGCAGGGTGGTGCCGGTTCCTCGCCCCAGGCACCTGACCCGGATGGGCCCGTCATCGTCCGAGCAACCGGCCGTCCACACGGGATGACCACGTCGTCCCGTCGTCCACAGGGTGGCGGGAGGGCCTGTCGTCCGGCCGGGGCGAGAACCACGCTGTCCCGAGATGCCGGAAGGACCGGCGTCGGCCGTCGAGAGAAGGTGACGGCCCGTGGGACGGAAGGACGTCGTCATGAGATCAGTGGGTCCGCAGGGGGGTCAGGGCGCGCGGAGGGGGAACAGCGCGCCACGGGTGCCGAGGGTTCCGAGGCTGCGGTGGGGGCGGTGGCGCCGGCCTCGCGCCCGGCTCGACGCCGGGATGACGACGGCCGAGTATGCCGTGGGCACACTGGCCGCGGTCGCCTTCGCCGCCGTGCTGCTGGGGGTGGTCAGGTCCGGCGCGGTGCAGAGCGCGCTGACGAGCATCATCACGACGGCCCTGGGCTCGGCGGGCTGACCGGTGATGGGCGAGAGGGGGCGACGCGGCCGCGAGCAGGGGATGGTCTCGGCCGAGCTGGCCGCGGCCGTGCCCGCCCTGCTCCTCGTGCTCGTCGCCGGGGTAGGTGCCGTCCAGCTGGGCATCGACCAGGTGCGGTGCGTGGACGCCGCCCGGGCCGCCGCCCGCTCCCTCGCCCGGGGTGACCCGGAGGACACCGCGCGGGCGCTGGCCGCCCGGACCGGACCCGCGGGGGCCTCGGTGGCCGTGACCGCGGGCGGACCCGAGGTGACGGTCGAGGTGACCGCGGCGCGGGAGGTGGGCGGCTGGCGAGCCCTCACCGTGAGGGGCTCGGCCACGGCGCAGCGGGAGGAGACGGGGTCCGGTGGCGGGTAGGGGGTCCCGCCGTCACGACCGCGGCTCGGGGACGGTGCTCATCGTGGGCGCCATCGGGCTCGTGCTGGCCCTCGTCGTGGGCGCGCTCGCGGTGGTCGGCGCCGTCGTCGCCTCGCACCGGGCGCAGTCCGCCGCCGACCTCGCGGCGCTGGCGGCGGCGGGAGCGCTGGCTCGGGGGGAGGCTCCGGCCACCGCGTGCGGGGTGGCCGGGCGGCTGGCCGGGCGGGGCGGGGCGAGCCTGGCGTCGTGCCGGGCGGGACCCGACCTGACGGTCGAGGTGGTCGTCCGGGTGGACGTCGGGGTCACCGCGATGACGAGGGTCACCGCGGTCACCGCGCTCACCGCGGTCACCGGGGTCAGGGGGTTGACGGGGCTGACCGGGCTGCCGGGGGGTGGCGCGGCGACGGCCCGGGCGCGGGCGGGGCCCGCCGGATGACCGGGCGTCGGGGGAGTCGCCGTCAGGCCGTGACGCCCTCCGCCAGCTCAGCGGGCGCGTGGGCCAGGGTGAGGTCGAGCAGGAGCACGGCCCGCGCCTTGTCCAGCGGTTCGTTCCCGTTGCCGCACTTGGGTGACTGCACGCACGACGGGCAGCCCGAGACGCAGGGGCACGAGGCGATGGCCGCCCGCGTGCCGCGCAGCCAGGTGGCCAGCTCCTCGTACCCGCGCTCGGCGAAGCCGGCGCCGCCCGGGTAGCCGTCGTAGATGAGGATCGTGGGGAGGCCGGTGTCCGGGTGGAGCGCCGTCGAGACCCCGCCGATGTCCAAGCGGTCGGAGGTCGCCACGAGGGGCAGCATGCCGATGGCCGCGTGCTCGGCGGCGTGGGCGGCCCCGGGGATGCTCGCCGCGGGGACCCCGACGGCGTCCAGGAGCTCCGACGGCACGGTCCACCAGACCGCCTTGGTCGGCAGCGACCGCACGGGCAGGTCGAGGGGGTGCTCGCCGATGACCTCGCCGGTCGGGCGTCGGCGCAGGAACGAGGTCACCTGGGTGCGCACCTCGACGGAGCCGAAGCAGGCGGTGACCGGGCCCCACGCCCGGGTCCGGTCCTCGGTGAGGATCTCGAACGCGCTCGTCGACCGGGCCTGGGTGGACCAGCCCGGGTCGCCCGGCCGTACCAGCGCACAGCCGTCCTCCAGGTCGAGCTCCATGACGACGAAGGTCTCGCCCTGGTGCACGTAGACCGCGCCCGGGTGCACGGCGGAGTGCGAGCGGGCGGCGTCGATCGTGCCGAGCACCCGGCCGGTGCGGTGGTCGGCGATCCGCAGGGTCGAGCCCGACCCGCGAAGGGAGACGTGGTCGGCCGCCCGGTCGGCCCCCGCCCAGAACCAGCCGCGCGGGCGCCGGCGCAGCACCCCGGAGGCGGTCAGGTCGTCGAGCAGACCGGGCATCCGCGGCCCGAAGTACGCGACGTCGGCCTCGGTCAGCGGCAGCTCGGCCGCGGCCGCTGCGAGGTGGGGGCCGAGGACGTAGGGGTTGTCCGGGTCGAGCACGGCCGCCTCGACGGCGCGGCCGAAGACGGCGTCGGGGTGGTTGACGAGGTAGGTGTCGAGCGGGTCGTCGGCGGCGACGAGCACGGCCAGCGACTCGAACCCGGCGCGACCGGCCCGGCCCGCCTGCTGCCAGAGCGAGGACCGGGTGCCCGGCCAACCGGCGAGCAGCACGGCATCGAGCCCCGAGACGTCGATGCCCAGCTCGAGGGCCGTCGTCGCGGCGAGCCCGAGCAGCCCGCCGGCCCGCAGACCCTCTTCCAGGGCTCGGCGCTCCTCGGGGAGGTAGCCCCCGCGGTAGGCCGCGACCACGTCACCGAGCGTGGCGTCCAGCTCGCGCAGATGCTCCCGGGCCACGCTGGAGATGACCTCGACTCCGGCCCGGGACCGGGCGAAGGCAACGGTCTGCACGCCCTGGGCCACGAGGTCGGTGAGCAGCTCGGCCGACTCCGCGACCGCGCTCCGGCGGTGCGTCTCACCGCCGTCCCCGCCCCCCGGGCCGGCCGCCCCGCCGCCGCTCCCATCTGAGACCCCGGCCGAGTCCCCGACCGAGTCCCCGACCGAGTCCCCGGCCGAGTCCCCGACCGAGTCCCCGACCGAGTCCCCGACCGAGCCGGCAGCCGAGCTCCCCGCGCCCGCTCCCACGGACACGGGCACGGCGGGGCCGCGCCCGGTGCCGGGGACCTGGCCGGGCTGCCACAGGCCGAAGGTGAGGCCCGCCCGCGGCGAGCCGTCGTCCGTCACCGCGCGCACCGGCATACCCACCAGCCGCCCGGCGTGCTGCGCCGGGTCGGCCACCGTCGCGGAGGCGAGCACGAAGGTGGGGTCCGACCGGTAGCGGGCACAGACCCGCCGCAGGCGCCGCAGCACCATCGCCAGGTGCGACCCGAAGACCCCCCGGTAGACGTGGCACTCGTCGACGACCACGTAGCGCAGGGCCCGCAGGAAGGAGGACCAGTGCTCGTGCCCCGGCAGGAGGGAGTGGTGCACGAGGTCGGGGTTGGTGAGCACGTAGTTGCCGTGGTCGCGCACCCACCGCCGCTCCTCGGGTGCGGTGTCCCCGTCGTAGGTCGCCGCGCGCAGCCCTGGCAGCGCGAGGCCGCTCAGGCGGGTCAGCTGGTCCTGGGCGAGCGCCTTGGTGGGGGAGAGGTAGAGGACGGTCGCCCCCCGCCCGTTGGGGGCGGTCGACCCGTCGACGACGTCCGAGAGGGCCGGCAGCAGGTAGCCCAAGGACTTGCCCGACGCCGTGCCGGTGGAGATGACGACGTGCTCGCCGGCGTAGGCGGCGTCCGCGGCCTCGCGCTGGTGGCTCCACGGCTGCGCCAGGCCGGCCTGGGTGAGGGCGGCATACAGCGTGGGCGTGACCCACTCGGGCCAGTCGACCGGTGTCGCCTCCCGCGCGGGCACCCGGTGCACGTGCGTGAGCCGGTCCGCGCGCCGCCCCGAGGCCAGCCCCGCGAGCAGCGCGTCCGGGGTGGGACGCGCTCGCGGGGGCGCCGGATGACGGCCCGTGGAGGCGTTGGGGGGGACGGCGACAGACATCATCGATACCGTACGTGCCTCACGGGACCCGGAGTAGGGTTCGGGCGGTCGCTCTGCACGGCATGAACAGGTGGAACCGTTGGATCTGGAGATCACCACGTCGCTCGTCGACGGCCGCACAGTCGTGCGCGTCGCCGGCGAGATCGACGTCTACACGGCTCCGCAGCTGCGGGAGCGGCTCGACCAGGAGATCGAGGGCGGCGTCCACGACCTCGTCGTCGACCTGTCCGGCGTGACCTTCATGGACTCCACGGGGCTCGGCGTGCTCGTGGGACGGCTCAAGCAGATCCGCCTCAACGACGGCTCGATGCGGCTCGTCTGCGCCCACGACCGGGTCCTCAAGGTCTTCGTCATCACCGGTCTGGACAAGGTCTTCGCGCTCTACCCGACGGTGGACGACGCCCTCTCGGCCTGACCGGCACCGCTCTGCTCGGATTATGGGCAGTCCCTACCTACAGGTAAGGTTCCCGCGAACCACCCGGGTGCTCATGCCTGCCCGCCCGACGGGATCGAGCCACAGGTCCCGTCCGCGCCTGGGTGAGCGAGCGCCTCAAGGAGGAAGTGCAGTATGCCCACCCTTGCCCCGGCAGCGACACCCGCGCTGGACCTGGCAGGTACCAACCTGACCCTCGTCTACGCCGTCCTGGCCATTGCCGTGATCGCCCTGGTCTTCGGCTTCTTCTTCCGCCGTCAGGTGCTCGCCGCCGACCCCGGCACCGAGAACATGCAGACCATCGGTGCCGCGGTCGAGGAGGGCGCTCAGGCCTTCCTCAGCCGCCAGTTCCGCACCCTCGCCATCTTCGTCGTGCTCGTGTTCGGCCTGCTCTTCCTCCTGCCGGCCGACACCTTCTCCATCAAGCTCGGCCGCTCGCTCTTCTTCGTCGTCGGCGCGCTGTTCTCCGCCGCCATCGGCTACTTCGGTATGTCGCTGGCGGTCAAGGCCAACGTCCGGGTGGCCTCGGCCGCGCGGGACGGCGACCGCGACAAGGGCATGCGCATCGCCTTCCGCACCGGCGGCACCGTGGGCATGGCCACCGTCGGCCTGGGCCTGCTCGGTGCGGCCGTCGTCGTCATCGTCTACAAGGGCGACGCTCCCAAGGTGCTCGAGGGCTTCGGCTTCGGCGCCGCGCTGCTCGCCATGTTCATGCGCGTGGGCGGCGGCATCTTCACCAAGGCCGCCGACGTCGGCGCCGACCTCGTGGGCAAGGTCGAGGCCGGCATCCCCGAGGACGACCCCCGCAACGCCGCCACCATCGCCGACAACGTGGGCGACAACGTCGGCGACTGCGCGGGCATGGCCGCCGACCTCTTCGAGTCGTATGCCGTCATGCTCGTCGCCGCGCTCATCCTCGGCTCGGTGGCGCTCGGCGTCGAGGGTCTCGTCTTCCCGCTGCTCATCCCCGCCATCGGCGCCGTCACGGCCATCATCGGCGTGTTCATCACGCGGGTGAAGCCGGGCCAGAACGCCCTGACCGCCATCAACCAGGGCTTCTACATCACCGCGGGCATCTCCGCGGTCCTCTCGGTGGTCGCCGTCTTCCTCTACCTGCCCGCCTCGCTCGCCGCCAAGACCGACGCGACCTCCGGCCAGATCACCGACGCCGCCGTCGACGGGCTGCGCATCCGCGCGGCCGTCGCCGTCATCCTCGGCATCGTCCTGGCCGCGGTCATCCTGTGGCTCACCGGCCACTTCACCGGCACCGACAAGCGCCCGACCATGGACGTCGCCCGCACCTCGCGCACCGGCGCGGCCACGGTCGTCCTCGCCGGCATCGGCGTGGGCCTCGAGTCGGCCGTCTACACCGCCGTCATCATCGGCGCGGCCGTCTACGGCGCCTTCCTGCTCGGCGGCGGGTCCGTCTCGCTCGCGCTGTTCTTCGTCGCGGTGGCCGGCACCGGGCTGCTGACCACGGTCGGCGTCATCGTGGCCATGGACACCTTCGGCCCGGTCTCCGACAACGCGCAGGGCATCGCCGAGATGTCCGGCGACGTCGACGGCGAGGGCGCGCAGATCCTCACCGACCTCGACGCCGTCGGCAACACGACGAAGGCCATCACCAAGGGCATCGCCATCGCCACGGCCGTGCTCGCCGCGACCGCGCTCTTCGGCTCGTTCACCGACGCGTGGAGCACTGCGGTGCAGACTCTCGTCAACAACAACGAGATCACCGAGACGCCCAGCGCCTTCGTCCAGAACATGTTCAACACCCAGATCGTCACGCCGAGCACCCTCGTGGGGCTGCTCTTCGGCGCGGCGGTGGTGTTCCTCTTCTCCGGCCTGGCCATCAACGCGGTGACCCGCGCGGCCGGCGCCATCGTCTTCGAGGTGCGTCGCCAGTTCCGCGAGCACCCCGGGATCATGGACTACACGGAGAAGCCGGACTACGCCCGGGTCGTCGACATCTGCACGCGCGACTCACTGCGCGAGCTGGCCACGCCCGGCCTGCTGGCCGCCCTGACCCCGGTGGTCGTGGGCTTCGGCCTCGGCATCGGCGCCCTGGCCGGGTTCCTCGCCGGCGCGATCGGCACCGGCGCGCTGATGGCCGTCTTCCTCGCCAACTCCGGTGGGTCGTGGGACAACGCCAAGAAGATCGTCGAGGACGGCCACTACGGCGGCAAGGGCTCCGACGCCCACGCCGCCACGGTCATCGGCGACACCGTCGGCGACCCGTTCAAGGACACCGCCGGCCCGGCCATCAACCCGCTCATCAAGGTGATGAACCTCGTCTCGGTGCTCATCGCCCCGGCGATCGTCGTCCTCACCATCGGCAGCGCCGCCAACCCGGTCGTCCGCTACGGCATCGCCCTCGTCGCGCTCATCATCATCGTCGCGGCCGTCGCCGTCTCGAAGTCGCGCGACATCTCGGTCGGTGGCGACGAGGACTCCGAGGACCTCGAGGACGACCTCGTCGACGATGACGACGACGACGCGGTCGACCTCGACCGTGGCCCGATGGAGCCCGGCCGCTACGAGACCGACGAGGAGCCGTCGCGGGTCTGACCCGGTGACCGACGTCCACTCACCTCCCCCGCCGCGCGCCGACCCTCACCGGGTCGGCGCGCTGCGCGTTGACCTGAGCGCAGCCGGCTACACGGTCGACGGGGTCACGGCCCTGCTCGGCCCCGTCGCCGACGCGGCGCTCCACCGTGAACAGCCCCTGCCGGCCGACCTCGTGACACGCGACCGCCGCGAGCCGGTCGCGGTGCTCGTGCGCTGCTTCGCCCTCGGTATGCCTGTGCCCACCGCCGCCCTCGACGCGGCCCTGCCCACCCTCGGCACCGACGGCGCCGTGGCCCTCGGCCTCGTGGCGGCGGAGCCGGTCGGACGGGTCCGGGCGCGGTGCGACCTGCGCCCCTACGCCGACGACCGCCACGACTGGTGGCTGGCCTCCGATCTCTCGGAGATCGCCCTCGGCGGCCCGCTGCCGCAGGACCATGTGCTCGGGGTCGGTCCGGCCTCGACCACGGTCGCCCAGTGGACCCCCCGCCGCGACGTCGACCGGGCGCTCGACCTCGGCACCGGGTGCGGGGTGCAGGCGGTCCACCTCGCGGGCCACGCCCGTCAGGTCGTCGCGACCGACCTGTCCGCGCGGGCCCTGGCCTTCGTCCGCTTCAACGCCCTGCTCAACCGGCTCGACCTCGACCTGCGCGAGGGCGACCTGCTGGGCCCGGTCGCGGGGGAGCGGTTCGGGCTCGTCGTCAGCAACCCGCCGTTCGTCATCACGCCCCGCGCCCCCGGCATACCCGCGTTCGAGTACCGCGACGCCGGGCTCGTCGGCGACGCCGTCGTCGAGCGGCTGGTGCGGTCGGTCGGGGGCCACCTCGAGCCCGGCGGGGTCGCGGTCCTCATCGGCAACTGGGAGGTGCGGGCGGGCACGACCTGGCGCGACCGGTGGGCGGGCTGGCTCGAGGGCACCGGTCTCGACGCCTGGGTCGTGCAGCGCGACGAGCAGGACCCCGCCGAGTACGCCGAGCTGTGGTCGCGCGACGGCGGCTCGCGGGACGGGGTCGAGGGCTACGAGCACCTGTATGCCGCGTGGCTGGCCGACTTCGCCGCCCGCGGCGTCGAGCGCATCGGGTTCGGGGTCGTCGTGCTGCAGCGCCCGGCGACCGACCGCCCCTCCTTCGTCGACCTCGTCGAGGTGACCGGGCCGGTCGCCGCGGCGATGGGTCCCGTCGTCGACGCTGGCCTGACCGCCCGCACCTGGCTGGCGGAGCACGACGACGCGGCGCTGCTGGGCGTCGCCTGGCGGTGTGCGCCCGACGTCATCGAGGAGCGGCACAGCCGGCCCGGCGCCGGCGACCCGGAGGTCATCCAGCTGCGGCAGGGTGGCGGCCTCGGCCGGGTCGTGCGCCTCGACACCGTGGGGGCCGCGCTCGTCAGCGTCTGCGACGGCACCCTCACACCCGGACAGGCGCTGCCGGCCATCGCCCAGCTGCTGGCCGAGCCGGTCGACGACGTCGTGGCCCGCGGGGTGGCCGCGCTGCGCGAGCTCGTGGCCGACGGGCTGCTCCTCGCGCACGACCCCGACGACACGCGAACTTAGTTACGTCGGCGTAACCGCAGGCACCTCCGACGGGTCCATAGTGAGTCCGGCAGCCAGCCCGGCGCCACACGACTCGAGGGGTCAGGTCATGACACAGACGGAACCACGCGAGGCCCGTCAGGAGAACTCGCTCGACGCCGAGCAGGTCGGCTACAAGCAGACCCTGACCCGCCGGCACGTGCAGATGATCGCCATCGGCGGCGCCATCGGCACCGGCCTCTTCCTCGGATCGGCGTCCCGCCTCCACAGCACGGGTCCGGCACTGCTGCTCAGCTACGCCTTCGTCGGCATCATCGCCTACCTGCTCATGCGGGCGCTGGGCGAGCTCGTGCTGCACCGCGCCACCTCGGGGGCCTTCGTCTCCTACATGCGGGAGTTCTACGGCGAGAAGGCCGCCTACGTCACGGGCTGGATGTACTGGCTCAACTGGGCGCTCACCGGCATCGCCGAGCTGTCGGCCGTCGGCCTCTACGTGCAGTACTGGTTCCCCAACATGCCTACGTGGGCCACCGTCCTCATCGCCCTGGCCGTGGTCCTCTTCATCAACCTGCTGTCGGCCCGCGCGTTCGGCGAGTTCGAGTTCTGGGCCGCCATCGCGAAGGTCGGCGCCATCGTCATCTTCCTCATCGTCGGGCTCGTGCTCGTCATCGGGCGCTTCGACGTCGGCGGCCACCAGGCCGGCATCAGCAACCTGTGGGACAACCCGGGCGGCTTCTGGCCCACGAGCGGTGACTTCCACTGGTACGGGCCGATCCTCGTGATGTCCGGCGTCGTCTTCGCGTACGCCGCGATCGAGATGGTCGGCGTCGCCGCAGGCGAGATGGAGGACGCCAAGACCGAGGTGCCGAAGGCCGTCAACGCGGTCATCTTCCGCATCGCCGTCTTCTACTGCGGCTCGATCCTGCTGCTCGTCTCCATCCTCCCGACGAGCGAGTTCAAGTCCGGCATCAGCCCGTTCGTGACGATCTTCGAGCGGATGGGCGCCAACTGGATGGGCGCCATCATCCAGGGCGTGCTCATCATCGCGGCGATGTCGAGCCTGAACTCCGGGCTCTACTCCACCGGCCGCGTCCTGCGCAGCCTCGGCGTCAGCAAGCAGGCGCCGTCCTTCACGCTGAAGATGAGCAGCCAGGGTGTCCCGTGGGCCGGCATCGTCATGACGTCGGTCGTCTACGTGTTCGGCGCGGTCCTCAACGCCCTCACCCCCGACGCCTTCGAGGTGGCGCTCGAAGCAGCCTCCCTGGGCGTTCTCTTCACGTGGGGGACGATCTTCCTCTGCCAGCTCAAGCTGCGGTCCCTGGTGCGTCGCGGCGTCATCCAGGCGAGCCCCTTCCAGATGCCCGGTCACCCGTGGACGAGCATCGCCGGGCTGGTCTTCCTCGTGCTCGTCGTCATCGGGCTGGCCTACGGCGGCTGGACGTCGTCGCCGTACTTCTGGAAGAAGACCGACTTCATCGTCGTCGTCCTCGGGATCCCGCTCATCGCGATCCTGCTCCAGATCGGCTGGATGGTCGTCAAGCCCAAGGTCGTCGCCAACACCGGGGACCGGCTCAAGGCGGTCTGGTCGAACGACGGGCCCACCTACGGCCCGCGGGTGACCCCGGACGACCTCGACCCGGCCGAGCGCGACACCCAGGACCACGACCCCGCGGAGCCCCAGGGGCGGGAGCACCGGTCATGAGCGGCGGCGTGGCGACCTTGCGGCATACCCGCCGGCGTATGCGTGCCCACCCCCGACCGTGGGCGGCGGCGGCAGCTGCGGTGGTGGCTCTCGTGGCCCTCGGCGCCTGCTCCAGCGGGTCGTCGACGGCGGCGGTCACCGCCGGCGGCCCGACGAGCGCGGGGGCCCCGACCCTGACCATCGGCATCTCGTTCGACCAGCCGGGGCTCGGGCTGAAGTCCGGCAACACCTACTCGGGCTTCGACGTCCTCACCGCGGTCTACATCGCCAAGGCGATGGGGGTGCCGGAGTCGAACATCACGTGGGTCGAGGCCGACCCCGCCGACCGCGAGAAGCTGCTCAGTGACGGCAAGGTCAACATGGTGCTGTCGACGTACTCGATCACCCCCGAGCGCGACGCCGTCGTCGACTTCGCCGGGCCGTACTTCATCGCCCACCAGGACCTGCTCGTGCGCCGCAACGACACGGTGACCGGGCCCGACACCCTCGACGGGCGCAACCTCTGCTCGGTGCCCAACACGACGTCGGCCAAGCTCGTCGCCGACACGTTCGCCGGCAAGATCACGCTCACGCCCTACCCGACCTTCTCGCAGTGCGTGGAGGCGCTGGTCGCCGGCAACGTCGACGCGGTGACCACCGACGACGTCATCCTGGCCGGCTACGCCTCGCTGCCGCAGTACAAGGGCGTCCTCAAGGTCGTCGGCAAGGGCTTCTCCGACGAGCGCTACGGCGTGGGCCTGCCCAACAACAGCGGGGCGATGGTCGCCAAGGTCAACGACATCCTCAAGACCTACATCTCCGACGGGTCGTGGAAGACCAACCTCGACGCGACGGTCGGCGCCTCCGGGTACGGCATCCCCAGCCCGCCGACCCCCGGGTCCTGACCGGCGAGCCGGCGCTCGCCCGGCCGAGTGCGGGGAGCGGGGATGACAGCATGTCTGCCGTGACCGGACCGGAGCTGGCGGACCTCCTCGGCGGCCATCCGCCGTTCGACGGTCTCGACCCGGCGGCCCGCGCCAGCATGGCGGCGGCGGCCGTGGTCGAGGCCTACCGCGCCGGGCAGCTGGTGCTCGACGCCTTCGCCACCCCGTCGACCGAGGTCTACGTCGTGGTCACCGGTCGGGTGGACGTGTGGAACGAGACCAAGGACACGCACCGCCCACCCGACGAGCGCCTCGGTCCGGGTGGCCTGTTCGGCTTCTCGGCCATGCTCACGGAGCAGTCGCTCGGGCCGCTCGCCGTCACCGACGGCCCGGCCACGGTGGCCCGCATCCCCGCGTCGGCGGTAGAGCCCGCCTTCGCCTCACGGCGCGGCGCGCGGTTCCTCGTCGAGCAGTTCGCCCTGACCCGCGGCACCCCCGGTGCCGCGCCGACCTACAGCACCGTCGACGAGCTCGTGCGCCGGCCACCGCTGGTCGTCGACGCCGGCCGCACCGTCGCGGACGTTGCGGCGGAGATGACCGAACAGCACTGGCCGTGCGCCGTCGTCGCCGAGCGCGACGGCTCCTTCGGACTGGTGACGGACAAGATCCTCCGCCGGCGGGTCCTCGCCGAGGGGCGGCCCGGCTCGACCCCGGTCGGGGCGGTGATGGACCACGACCCGCCCGTCGCCGCGCTCGGGGAGTCCGCGGCCGAAGGTCTCATCCGGCTGCTCGACCGCGAGGCCGACATGCTGCTGGTCCTCGACCGGGAGGGGGGGCTGCGCGGGGTCGTGGGGATCCGCGACTTCGCCGTCTCGCCGACGACGGCCGGGGTCTCGCTGCACGAGCAGCTGCGCCGCGCGACGAGCCTCGACGACCTGGTGGAGCGGGCCCGTACCTCCACCGGCGTCCTCGAGGACCTGCTGTCCCGGGGCCTGGCGTCCGGCCGCGTCGTCGCCGTCTACTCCTCGATCCTCGACACCCTCGTGCGCCGGGCGCTCACGCTGTCCTTCGCCGAGCACCCGCAGCTCTCGCTCGACGCCTTCACGTGGCTCGCCCTGGGCTCCAACGGGCGCCGCGAGGCGGTGCTCAGCTCCGACATCGACTCGGCGGTGGCCTTCGACGACACGCTCCCGGCGGGGGAGCAGGACGCCTACCGCGCGGTCTTCGCGAGCGTCGACACCCTGCTCGCCCGGGCCGGTGTGCTGCGCGACGCGCACGGCGTGACGGCAGCCGACGCCCGCTTCTCCCGCACCAACGCGGAGTGGCGCCGCGCGGCCGAGGAGTGGGTGACCCGCCCCGACGAGGCGAACGGCGCGATGATGACGTCACTGCTCGTCGACAGCCGCCCGATCCACGGCGACCCAGGGCTGCCGGCGGTCACCGCGGCCATGGGCGACCTGCGCCGCCACCCCGGCACCCTGCGGCTGCTGCTGCAGGAGTCGCTCGCGTACCGGGCCCGGATGCGCTCGCTCAAGGCCCGGCTCGCCCGCCGGCCCGAGACCTTCGAGGTCAAGACCCACGCGGTGCTGCCCGTCGTCAACATCGCCCGGTGGTCGGCGCTCGCGGTGGGCTCGTCGGCCCTGCCGACGGTCGACCGGCTGCGGGCGGTCGCCGGGTCGGGGTCGGCGATGCTGCCGCCCGAGCGCGCCGAGGCGCTCGTCGACGTCTTCGGCCAGCTGCAGCGCCTGCGTCTGCGCTACCAGCTCCTTCAGCGCGCGCGGGGCCACCGCCCCTCGGACCTGCTCACCCTCGACCGGCTCTCGCCGATCGACCGCAGCCTGGTCGCCGAGGCGGTGCGCGAGATCGCGGCCATCCAGCGCCGGATGACCAACGTCGCCGCCTACGTGCCGGCCGAGGGCTGGGCGGGCCCGCCCCCGTCCTAGGGCCCTCGTCGTCCTCCCGGTGCTGTCGGTGGCCCGGCCTACGGTCGGGCGATGACCGACATCGAGCCCGGCCCGCGGGAGACGTTCCGCCGTCTCCACGTCCCGGGGGCCCCACTGCTGCTGCCGAACCCCTGGGACGCCGGGTCCGCTCGCCTTCTCGAGACCCTCGGGTATGCCGCCCTCGCCACGACCAGCGGGGGCTTCGCCGGCACCCACGGCCGGCCCGACGGGTCCGTCACGCGCGACGAGGCGCTGGCCCACGCGGCGAGCGTCGTCGCCGCCGTGCGGGTGCCGGTCAGCGCCGACCTGGAGAACGGGTTCGGCGACACCCCCGAGGCGGTCGCCGAGACGGTGCGGCTCGCCGCCGCCACGGGCCTGGCGGGCTGCTCCGTCGAGGACTGGGACCCCCACCTCGAGCAGGCGTATGCGCCCGAGCTCGCCGCCGAGCGCGTGGCCGCGGCCGCGGAGGCCGCCCATGCGGGGACCGGTCCCGAGCGCCTGGTGCTGACCGCCCGGGCCGACAGCCACATCCACGGGGCGAGTGAGGACGCCGACCTCGACGCGACCATCGAGCGCCTGCTGGCCTTCGAGGCGGCGGGCGCCGACGTCCTCTACGCCCCAGGAGTGAACAGCGAGAAAGGGATCCGTCGCATCGTCGAGGCGGTCGCCCGGCCGGTCAACGTCCTCGCGCTGGCCGCGGCTCCGCCGGTCGACCGGCTCGCCGCCCTCGGGGTGGCCCGGGTGTCCACGGGCTCCGGGCTCTACTGGGCGGCGATGGGCGGGCTGGTGGCCGCGGCCACCGAGCTGCGCGACGGCGGCACCTACGGGTTCTGGGCGGGCGTCGGTCCGGCGCGCACGGCCGCCGCCGCCGCGTTCGCCGTGGACGAAACCGTTGGTGAGTGAGTGCTCACTCATCTAGACTGCCGGCCGTGAGCCCTCGCGCCCCCGCCCTGCCCCCGACCGAGCGCCGGGTGTCGATCGTGCGCTCGGCCCTCGCCCTCATCCGGGAGCGGGGCACGATGCCGACCACGCGGGAGATCGCCGAGGCGGCCGGCATCGCCGAGGGCACCGTCTTCCGGGCCTTCGACACCAAGGAGCGGCTCGTCGACGCGGTCGTGGAGGAGGCGTTCTGCCCCGCTCCCGTCGCGGAGCAGTTCGCCGCCATCGACCCCGACCTGCCGCTGCGCGGGCGTCTGGTCGCGGTGGTGACCGTGCTCCAGAACCGGTTCAGCGAGATCTTCGGGGTCATGGGCGCGCTCGGGCTGACCGCCCCGCCGGCCCACGTCGAGGAACACCGAGGGTGCCGTCCCGACACCGGCCACGTCCCGCTCGACGAGCAGGACCTCAGCCGCGACAACGACTGGGGGCCGCCCGGCACCCGGATGCAGGCCTTCGTCGAGCCGTTCGCCGACCAGCTGACCTGCAGCCCGGCCGACCTGGTGCGCTACGTGCGGCTGCTGACCTTCTCGGCGAGCCACCCGGAGATCTCGGCCGGCCCGATCCTGCGCCCGCAGGAGATCGTCGACCTCCTCCTCGACGGCACCCTCACCCCCGCCGCCCGCGGCGAGGGCCGATGTGGCGCCCCGACCGTCCGCATACCCGACCCGACCGGGACCTCCGACGCCACTCCACTCACCCCGAGAACCCCTGAGGACCGCTGATGCTCGTCCGCCTCGTCCGCACCTACCTCGCGCCCTACAAGGGCCCGATCACGGTGATCCTCGTCCTGCAGCTCATCGGGGCGCTCAGCGCCCTCTACCTGCCCACCCTCAACGCCGACATCATCGACGAGGGCGTGGCCAAGGGCGACACCGGCTACATCATCCGCACCGGTGGCTGGATGCTCGCGGTCAGCGTCGTCCAGATCGTCGCGACGATCGCGGCCGTCTACCTCGCCTCGCGCTCGTCGATGGGGCTCGGCCGTGACCTGCGCGCCGCGATCTTCCACCGGGTCGGTGACTTCTCGGCGCAGGAGGTGTCCCGGTTCGGTGCCCCGACCCTGATCTCGCGCAACACCAACGACGTGACCCAGGTGCAGATGGTCGTGTTCATGGGGCTGGCCATCATGGTGTCCGCCCCGATCAACATGATCGGCGGCATCATCATGGCCCTGCGCCAGGACGTCGGCCTCTCCTGGCTCGTGGCCGTCGCGGTGCCGGTCCTGGCCATCGCGGTCGGGCTGGTCATCCGGCAGATGCTGCCCCAGTTCCGGCTGATGCAGACCTCGATCGACAGCGTGAACCGGATCATGCGGGAGCAGATCACCGGCATCCGCGTCGTGCGGGCCTTCGTGCGCGAGGACTACGAGACCGACCGGTTCGCGGGGGCCAACGCCACCCTCACCGGGACGGCGCTGCGCGTCGGGCGGCTCCAGGCGCTCATCTTCCCGATCGTCATGATCATCCTCAACGCCTCGACCGTGGGCGTGCTGTGGTTCGGGGCCGGACGCGTCGACAGCGGCGACCTCCAGGTCGGTGCGCTCACCGCATTCATGGCGTACCTCATCCAGATCCTGTTCGCCGTGATGATGGCGACCTTCATGTCGATGATGATCCCGCGGGCGTCGGTGTCGTCCGAGCGGATCGCCGAGGTGCTCGACACGGTGTCGTCGGTGGCCGAGCCCACCCACCCCGTCCGGTCGATCGCCCGGGGGTCAGCCGTCGTCTTCGACCACGTCGACTTCCACTATCCGGGCGCGGAGTCGCCCGTGCTGTGCGACGTCAGCTTCCGGGCCGAGCCCGGTGAGACGACCGCGGTCATCGGCAGCACGGGGGCCGGGAAGACGACCCTTGTCAACCTCGTCCCGCGGCTGTTCGACATCACGGGGGGCTCGCTCACGGTGGGCGGGGTGCAGGTCCGGGAGGCCGACCTCGACACGCTCTGGTCGAGGATCGGGCTCATCCCCCAGCGCCCCTACCTGTTCACCGGCACGGTGGCCACCAACCTGCGCTACGGCAACCCCGAGGCCACCGACGAGGAGCTCTGGGAGGCGCTGCGCATCGCCCAGGCGCAGGACTTCGTGGAGCGGATGCCGGACCGGCTCGAGTCCCCGATCACGCAGGGCGGCACCAACGTGTCGGGCGGTCAGCGTCAGCGGCTGGCCATCGCCCGGGCCCTGGTCCGCCGACCCGAGGTCTACCTCTTCGACGACGCCTTCTCGGCGCTCGACCTCGCGACCGACGCCCGCCTGCGGCAGGCCCTGCGTCCGGTCACCCGCGAGGCGACGGTGATCGTCGTCGCCCAGCGCGTGTCGACGATCATCGACGCCGACCGGATCGTCGTCCTCGACGACGGGGTGGTGGTCGGCCAGGGCACGCATACCGAGCTGCTGCAGACGTGCGAGACCTACCAGCAGATCGTGGAGTCCCAGCGCAGCGCGGAGGTGGCGGCATGAGCGAGGGAGTGAAGTCCGAGGAGGAGCGGGCGGCCGAGCAACGCCGCGGCCCCGCCGCGGGAGCCCAGCGCCAGCGCGGCCCGATGGGCATGGCGATGCCGGGTGAGAAGTCGCAGACGTTCCTGCCCTCGGCGAAGCGGCTGATGCGGCGGCTCCGTCCGGAACGGGCCCACGTCGGTGTGGTCGTCGTCCTCGCGGTGGTCGGCGTCGCCCTCACGGCGATCGGACCCAAGATCCTCGGCACCGCGACCAACCTCATCTTCGAGGGGTTCATCGGCAAGCGGCTGCCCGCGGGCGTCACCAAGGAGCAGGTCGTCGCCGGTCTGCGGGCCCAGGGCGACGCGCAGCAGGCCGACCTCATCTCGGGGATGAACCTCGTGCCCGGCCAGGGCATCGATGTCACCCACCTCGGCCAGATCCTCGTCCTCGTCCTCAGCCTGTACGCCCTCGGTGCCCTGCTGCAGTGGCTGTCGGGCTGGATCCTCGCCGGCGTCGTCACCCGCACGACCAACACGCTCCGCTCCGACGTGGAGGACAAGCTCAACGCACTCCCGTTGCCCTACTTCGACGGTCAGCCGCGCGGCGAGCTGCTGAGCCGTGTCACCAACGACGTCGACAACGTGCAGCAGAGCCTCCAGCAGACCCTCAGCCAGCTGCTCACCTCGCTGCTCACGGTGGTGGCCGTCGTCGGCCTCATGTTCAGCATCTCCTGGGTCCTGGCCCTCATCGCCCTGGTGACGATCCCCATCTCCCTGCTGCTGACGACGATGATCGCCAAGCGCTCGCAGAAGCTGTTCGTGCAGCAGTGGAAGAACACCGGGCAGCTCAACGGCATCATCGAGGAGACGTTCACCGGCCACGGCCTGGTCAAGGTCTTCGGTCGCCAGAAGGAGTCGCAGCGCGACTTCGAGGTGAAGAACGACGAGCTGTTCTCCGCGTCCTTCGGGGCGCAGTTCATCAGCGGCATCATCATGCCGGCGATGATGTTCATCGGGAACCTCAACTACGTCGTCATCGCCGTCATCGGCGGGCTGCGCGTCGCCAGCGGCACGATGTCCCTCGGCGACGTGCAGGCGTTCATCCAGTACTCGCGCCAGTTCACGCAGCCCCTGACCCAGGTGGCCTCGATGGCCAACCTCCTGCAGTCCGGAGTGGCCTCGGCCGAGCGGGTGTTCGAGGTGCTCGACGCGCCGGAGCAGCGGCCCGACCCCGTGGTGGCGAAGGGCTCGCCGGTCCCGTCCGGAGGGCGGGTCGCCTTCGAGGACGTCAGCTTCTCCTACACGCCCGACACGCCGCTCATCGAGCACCTCGACCTCTGCGTCGAGCCGGGCCAGACCGTGGCCATCGTCGGTCCCACCGGCGCCGGGAAGACGACCCTCGTCAACCTCGTCATGCGCTTCTACGAGCTCGACGCCGGCCGCATCACCATCGACGGCGTCGACATCACCGCGATGTCGCGCCACGACCTGCGGGCCCGGATCGGCATGGTGCTGCAGGACACCTGGCTGTTCCAGGGCACCATCCGCGACAACATCGCCTACGCCCGCCCGGACGCCACGGAGGAGGAGATCGTCGCCGCCGCCCGGGCGACCTACGTCGACCGGTTCGTCCACTCGCTGCCCGACGGCTACGACACGCTGCTCGACTCCGAGGCGGGCAACATCTCGGCGGGGGAGAAGCAGCTGCTGACCATCGCCCGGGCCTTCCTCGCGGCACCCGAGCTGCTCATCCTCGACGAGGCCACGAGCTCGGTCGACACCCGCACCGAGCAGCTCGTGCAGCACGCCATGGCCGCGCTCCGCAGCGACCGCACGAGCTTCGTCATCGCCCACCGCCTGTCGACGATCCGCGACGCCGACGTCATCCTCGTCATGGAGGAGGGCCACATCGTCGAGCAGGGGACGCACGACGAGCTGCTCGCCCGCTCCGGCGCATACGCCCGCCTGTATGCCGCGCAGTTCAGCGGCGCGGCGGACGGCCTCGACGAGGAGATGCCGCTCTCGTCCGGCCCGGTGCTCGCCGGGGCCCGGATGGCCCCTCGGGCATCGGAGTAGGCCAAGGGCACTCACCCCGCGGACCCGGTAGGACAGACTCTAGGGGCATGAGACCCGTGCGCTCCGTGATCGCCACCCTGGGCACCGTCCTCATGGGCGACAGCGCCGCGACCCGGGCCGCCTCCTTGCTGTCCACCGTCACCGCGGGCGCGTCGTTCATGCCGGGCCTGATGCCGCGAGGCCGGCGCGAGCAGGTGCTCGTGACCGGTGTCGCCGCCGCCCTTCAGCACGGCCTGGTGATGAACGCGCAGGCGCGTCATCACGTCACGGCGCGGTTGATCGCCGGCTGGACCGGTCGCTCGGACAACCCCGACTTCATCCGTGTGGTCGAGGCCGGGGTCGCGGCGGGCACGGCGGTGGTGGGCGCCGCGGTGGTCGTGGGGATCCCGAACCATCCGGGTCAGCGGTACTCCCGTCGGGTGGCGCGCACGATGGGCGTCCGGATGCTCCGGGTCGGGGTGGCCACCCTCGCGATCGCCGCGACGGAGGGGGTCGACCAACGCTACGGGGAACGGCATCCCGTCATCCGCGTGCTGGCCCCGTCCGCGGGCTTCCTCGTCGGGGCCGCGGTGGCCACGGGCCTGATCCGCCGCTTCCGCCGCTACGACCCCGTCATCGCCGCCCGGCGGCAGGCCACGGTCGACCCGCTGACGGGCGAGGAGCTGCGTCCCGACCGCCGGACGGAACGCTGGGTGACCTCGTTCCCCGTCTCCGCCGGCCTCGGTCTCGGGGTCGCGGTGGTCCTCAACGTCGTGGGGGACACCGAGGCGGCGGCGGCCCGTCAGGTGGCGCGCGGCGTCAGCCGCGTGCTGCCGGGCACCGAGCCGTATGCGGTCCTGGCCGGACGCAGCGTCGTCCTCGGCGTCTTCGTGGCCGCCCTCGGCGTGGGGGGCGAGCTGCTCTACCGCTGGGCCGAGGCGGGCGGCTCGGCCATCGACGCGGCCTACACGACGGCGCCCGAGTCCGCGTTCGTCAGCGGGGGGTCGAGCTCGGGCATCGACTGGACGACCCTCAGCCGTGAGGGGGTGCGGTTCGTCGCGATGTCCCTCCCCCGGAACCAGATCGCCGACACCACCGGCACCCCGATCGAGGACGTCAAGGACCCCATCCGGTGCTTCGCCGGACTCGAGACGGCGGTGAGCGTCGGGGCCCGGGTCTCGATGGTCATGGAGGACATGGAGCGGCTCCGTGCGTTCGACCGCGCGGTCATCTGCGTGGCCTCGCCGACGGGCACGGGCTACCTCAACTACGTCGCGATCGAGACCCTCGAGTACCTCACCCGGGGCGACTGCGCCACCGTCGCCCTGCAGTACTCGCTGCGACCCTCCTACCTCTCCCTCGACCGGGTGCGGACGGCGCGGGAGCAGAACCTCGCCCTGCTCAACGCGATCGCCTGGCGCATCCGAGGGCTGCCCGTCGACCAGCGGCCGCGGCTGGTCGGGTTCGGTGAGTCCCTCGGTGCGCAGACCCTGCAGAGCTGCTTCCTGCACGAGGGGTCCACCGGTTTCGACCGGGTCGGCATGGACTCGGCCCTGTTCCTCGGTACCCCGGCCGGCAGCGCGTGGGCGACGGAGTGGCGCCGTGACCCGCGCAGCCACGACCCCCAGGGCTTCGTCGTCGAGGTCGCCAACGCCGCCGAGTGGGACGCCGCGGTCGCCGAACGGCCCACCCGGCCCCGCTTCGTCCTGCTCAACAACCCCGAGGACCCCATCACCAAGTTCGCGCCACGCATGGCCTTCATGCGTCCCACGTGGCTCCCCGCGAAGGGACCGCGCCCGCCCGGAGTGCCCGAGTCGGCGCTGTGGATGCCCTACACGACCTTCCTCGTGCTCCTGGTCGATGTCATCAACGCCATCGACTTCGTGCCCGGTGTCTTCGTCGCCCGCGGCCACGACTACCGGGCGACCATCCCGCGCATGGTGTCCGAGGCGTACCGGCTGCCGGTGAGCGACGAGGTGATGCTGCGGATCGAGCACGCCCTGCGCGACCGCGAGCGGCGGTGGGCCGAACGGCGCATGGTCGCCGAGCAGATGGCCCGGGCGGGTGCGGCGGTCAAGAGCCAGGTGAGGTCGCTGGCCGACCTGAGCAGCCCGGGCTCCGAGCCCCTGGACTCCGTGGCATGACGGAGGCGGAGCCCGCGACCCCGGCTCCCACCCGCACCGGCCTGAGCAAGCGGCGGGTCGTCATCCTCGCGGTCGTCGAGGTCGCGGTGCTGGCCCTCATCGTGTTCCGGGTCATGCCTCAGGTCGGCTCCTACGCGCAGGCGGCGGACGCCCTGCGCAGTATGTCGGTGCCGGCGCTGCTGCTCGTCGCGGCGGCCGTCGTCGTCTATCTCGTCTGGTACGGCCTACCCTTCGTCGCCGCTGCCCCGGGACTGGGCTTCCGGCACGCGCAGCAGCTCAACCAGGCGGCCTTCGCCATCAGCAACGGCGTGCCCGGCGGCGGCGCCTTCGGCCTCGGCGTGCAGTATGCGATGTTCGCCTCCTGGGGGTACCCCTCGGTGGCGGCGGCCTCGGCCATCGCGGCCATCGGGGTCTGGAGCCTCTTCGTGACGCTCGGCCTCCCGGTGCTCGGGGTGCTCGCCCTCGTGCTCTCCGGCCACGCCGCGGGCTCCTCCGTGCTCGGCGCCGTGGTCGGGCTCGTCGTGCTGCTGGTACTCGTGGGCGGGTTCGCGGTCGTCATGCGCAGCGAGGGGGCCGCCGTGCGGCTGGGCGCCTGGGGTGACGCCGCGGCGGCCCGCCTCCCGGTTCGACTGCGCCGCAAGGGGCCGCCCGTCTCGAGCGCGGTGGTGAGCTTCCGGGCCGGCATCATCGAGCTCGTCCGGCGCCGGTGGGCGGCCGTCACGATGGCCCAGGTGGGCGTCTCGGTGGCGCAGTTCGTCATCCTCCACCTCGCGCTGCGCGGCCTCGAGGGCTGGAACGCCGCGGGCACGCCGGTGCTCGTCGTGTTCGGGGCGTTCGCCGTGAGCCAGCTCGGCCTGCTGCTGCCCGTCACGCCCGGGGGCCTCGGCACCGTCGACGCCGCCATGGTCGCCCTGCTCGTCGGGCTGGGGGTGGCGCCGGGGGTGGCCACCGCGTCGGCCCTGGTCTGGCGCGCGGCCTCGTTCGTGCCGCAGATCGTCGCGGGCGTCGTGGCGCTCGCGCTGTGGACGCGCTCCGCCAACCGGCTCGCCGCCGGCGCGGCCGGCCCGCGAGGACCCGCCCCCGCGCCATGAGGTGGCCGGTCAGGCGGTGGCCGGCTCCTCGCGGGCCTCGACCTGCTCGGCCCGCACGCGCGGCATGAACAGCGCGATGACCGCGGTCGCGACCGTCGCGATGAGGACGGCCCAGAAGACGGCCGCCGCGCCGTCGCGCACCGCGGCGGGCACGGTCGGGCCACCGGCCCGGTCGATGATGCCGTTGGCCACGGCGCCGAAGACGGCCACGCCGACGGCGCTGCCGATGGAGCGGGCGAACATGTTGGCGCCGGTGACGACGCCGCGCTCGCTCCACTCGACGCTGGCCTGGGCGGCGATGAGGCTGGGGGAGGCGACGAGCCCGAGCCCGAGACCCATGACGAAGCATCCCGCCGCGACCACCGCTACGTGGGGCGCGTGGGCGCGCACGGCCAGGAGCGTGATGCCGACCAGCACGAAGCCCATCCCCACGAGCACCGTGGGCTTGAAGCCGTAGCGGAGGTACAGCAGCCGCCCGGAGAACGTCGCGGCCAACGGCCAGCCCAGGGTCAGCGCCGCGAGGGCGAGCCCGGCGACGAGCGGGGGCGAGCCGATCGCGCCCTCGAGGTAGGTGGGGACGTAGGAGGAGAGCCCGATGAGGATGGCCCCGACCCCCAGCGCCAGCAGGCTGGTCGTCAGCAGCAGCCGCCGGCTCAGCACCCACAGCGGCAGCACCGGCTCGGCGGCGCGGCGCTCGACCAGCGTGAAGGCGACGAGCAGCACGGCTCCGCCGACGAAGACGCCGATGCTCGCGGGCGAGCTCCACGCCCACGCCTGGCCGCCCTCCAGGACCCCGAGGATGAGCAGGGTCATCGAGGCCATGAGCAGCACGGCACCGGCGTAGTCGATGGTGTGCCGGCGCTTCTCGATGCGCTCGTGGAACGTCCGGACGATGAGGGCGCCCGCGAGCAGGCAGAGCGGGACGTTGACGAAGAAGATCCAGCGCCACGCGTCGAGCTGGGAGAACAGGCCGCCGAGGGCCGGGCCGACGACCGAGGAGATGCCCCAGACGCTGGCGATGTAGCCCTGCACCTTGGCCCGCTCGGCGACGCTGTAGAGGTCACCGGCGATGGTGATGGCCATCGGCTGCACGGCGCCGGCGCCCAGGCCCTGCACGGCCCGGAAGGCGATGAGGGCGGGCATCGACCACGCGAAGCCGCAGAGCACCGAGCCGGCGAGGAACAGGCCGATCCCGAGCAGCATCAGGGGCTTGCGGCCCACCGTGTCGGCCAGCTTGGCGTAGACCGGCACCGAGACGGCCTGCGCGAGGAGGTAGACCGAGAACAGCCATGGGAAGGAGGCGAAGCCGCCGAGGTCCTTGACGATCGACGGCACCGCGGTGGCGAGGATGGTCGCGTCGACCGCGATGAGCCCGGTGGTGACCATGAGGGCGACGAGGATGGGCCCGCGCTCGGACCGGAAGCCGACCTCCGCGTCCGTGGAGGTGGTCACGCTGCTCGTGGAGGTCACACCTGTGGCCAAGTCCCCGGAGCCGCCGGGCATTCCCGCCGTGGGTCCGCCGTGATTCCGCCGTGGGTCAGCCGAGCTGCCAGCTGCGCTTGCTCAGACCGAACCAGAAGCCGTCGATGACGCTCCTGGCGTCCAGTCGCCCCGACCCGTCGGTGCCGTGCGCAGCGCCGAGGGAGACGAAGAGCGGGGCGAAGTGCTCGGTGCGCGGGTGGGCCGTGTGCGCCGCCGGCGCCTTGTCGAGGAAGTCGAGCAGGGCGTCGACGTCGTCGTGCGCCATCGCCTCCTTGGCCCAGGCGTCGAACTCGGTGGACCAGCCCGGCGCCGGGGCGTCCGGGGGCAGCGAGGGGTTGAAGGCGCGCAGGTTGTGGGTCGTGAACCCCGAGCCGATGATGAGCGTGCCCGCCTCCCGCAGCGGCGCGAGCTTCTGGCCGAGCCGGAAGAGGGCCTGGGGGTCGAGCGTCGGCATCGACATCTGCAGCACCGGCACGTCGGCGTCCGGGAACATCTCGACGAGCGGCACGTAGGCGCCGTGGTCGAGGCCCCGCGCCTCGTCCCGGTGCACCGGCGTCCCGGGAGCGGCCACGATGCGGGCCACCTCGTCGGCGAGCGCCGGCGCGGCCGGGGCGGCATACGTCACGTCGTAGTAGCGCTGGGGGAAGCCCCAGAAGTCGTAGGTGAGCGGCGCCCCGGTCGTCGACGAGAGCGCGAGCGGCGCCTCCTCCCAGTGGGCGGACACGACGAGGATGTTGGCCGGCTTCTCGTACCCGTCCCCGAGGTCGCTGCTCCAGTCCGCGAGCTCACGGGTCCACGTGGCGTCGTCGGCGAGCGGAGGGGCGCCGTGGGAGAGGTAGAGGACGGGCTGGGAGGTCACCCGACCAGCATACCGCCCATAAAGTTGAAAATTCAACAACCTCTGACCTGAGCGGTCGACGCCGACGGCTGGGCTACCGTGTGCTTCCGCGACCCACGTCGGAGCAGCGACGAATCCGCTGCACGTGACCGCGAGTGAACGAAAGCGCAGGTATGCCGTGGCAGCAGGGAAGGGCCGCAAGCTCGTCATCGTCGAGTCGCCGGCCAAGGCCAAGACCATCGCCGGCTACCTCGGAGGCGACTTCGACGTCGAGGCGTCGGTGGGGCACATCCGCGACCTCCCGAACCCGTCGGAGCTTCCGCCCGAGATGAAGAAGGGTCCGTTCGGCAAGTTCGCCATCAACGTCGACGACGGCTTCGAGCCCTACTACGTCGTCGACAACGACAAGAAGAAGAAGGTCGCGGAGCTCAAGCGGCTGCTCAAGCAGGCCGACGAGCTCTACCTCGCCACTGATGAGGACCGCGAGGGCGAGGCCATCGCCTGGCACCTGCTCGAGACCCTCAAGCCGCACGTGCCGGTGAAGCGGATGGTGTTCCACGAGATCACCCGCGAGGCCATCCAGCGCGCCGTCACCGACACCCGCGAGCTCGACACCCGCCTCGTCGACGCGCAGGAGACGCGACGCATCCTCGACCGGCTCTACGGCTACGAGGTCTCCCCGGTGCTCTGGCGCAAGGTCCGTCAGGGCCTGTCCGCTGGCCGCGTGCAGTCGGTCGCCACCCGCATGGTCGTCGAGCGGGAGCGCGAGCGGATGGCCTTCGTCATGGCCTCCTACTGGGACGTCGAGGGCGAGTTCACGACCCGGTCCAGCAGCGGCGCTCTCGTGGACGCCGACGCGTTCACCGCGCGGCTCAGCGCGGTCGACGGCGACCGGGTGGCCACCGGCCGGGACTTCACCGACGCCGGCGAGCTCAAGGCGAAGTCGGTCGTCCACGTCGACGAGCAGATGGCCCGGGCCATCGCCGCCGCGGTCCCGCAGTCGTCGGTCCTCGTGACGAGCGTCAACGAGAAGCCCTACACGCGGCGTCCGGCGGCGCCGTTCACGACGTCGACCCTGCAGCAGGAGGCGTCGCGCAAGCTGCGGCTCAGCTCGAAGAACGCGATGCGCGTGGCGCAGCGGCTCTACGAGAACGGCTACATCACCTACATGCGTACCGACTCGATCACGTTGTCGGAGAGCGCGATCACGGCCGCCCGCAGCCAGGCGCGCGACCTCTACGGCGCCGACTACGTGCCCGCCGAGCCCCGCCGCTACACCGGCAAGGTCAAGAACGCCCAGGAGGCGCACGAGGCGATCCGCCCCGCAGGTGACCGGTTCCGCACCCCCGCCCAGGTCGCGGGCGAGCTGCGCGGTGACGAGTTCGCCCTCTACGAGCTGATCTGGAAGCGCACGGTCGCGTCGCAGATGAACGACGCCACCGGTTCGACGGCGACGGTGAAGCTGACCGCCACGCTCGACGGCGTCGAGGTCGCCCGCACCGCAGAGTTCACCGCCAGCGGCACCGTCATCACCTTCCGCGGCTTCCTGGCCGCCTACGAGGAGGGCCGCGACGAGTCGGCGAGCAAGAAGAAGAAGGAGATCGCGCAGGAGGAGCGCCGGCTGCCGAAGCTCGGCGAGGGCGTGCCCCTGGCCGTGATCCGCGCCGAGGCCGACGGCCACGAGACGCAGCCGCCGCCGCGCTACACCGAGGCCACGCTCGTCAAGGCCATGGAGGAGAAGGGGATCGGCCGCCCGTCGACGTATGCGTCGATCATGGGCACGATCCAGGACCGCGGCTACGTCGGGGCGCGCGGCAACGCCCTCGTGCCGACGTGGCTCGCCTTCGCCGTGACCCGGCTGCTCGAGGAGCACTTCCCGCGGCTCGTCGACTACGACTTCACCGCCTCGATGGAGGAGGACCTCGACCGCATCGCCGGTGGTGACGAGCAACGGGTGGCCTGGCTGCACCGCTTCTACTTCGGCGACGACGCCACCTCGGGCGAGGGTCTCAAGGAGCTCGTCGACGACCTCGGTGAGATCGACGCCCGCGAGATCTCCACCATCCCGCTCGGTGACGGCATGGTCGTGCGCGTCGGCCGCTACGGTCCCTACGTCGAGGAGGTCAGCCCGTCCGGGGTCGACCCCGCGACCGGTGAGGTACTCCTCGACGGAGCCCCCGACGGGCCCGAGACCCCGCGCCGCGCCACGATCAACGACGACATCGCGCCCGACGAGATGACGCCGGCCAAGGCTCGCGAGCTGCTCGAGGCCGCGGCCGACGACGGGCGCGTGCTGGGGCTCGACCCGGCCTCCGGTCGCGAGATCGTCGCCAAGGCCGGTCGCTACGGGCCCTACGTCACCGAGGTCCTGCCCGACGACGGCGAGGACGCTCCCAAGACCCGCAGCAAGGCGGCCAAGGCCAAGCCGCGCACCGCCTCGCTGTTCAAGGACATGGACCTCGCGACGATCGACCTCGACGCAGCCCTCAAGCTGCTGTCCCTGCCCCGCGTGGTCGGCACGGCGACGCAGGACGACGGCACGAGCGTCGAGATCACCGCGCAGAACGGTCGCTACGGGCCGTACCTCAAGAAGGGCACGGACTCCCGCTCGCTCGTCACCGAGCAGCAGCTGTTCGACATCACCCTCGACGAGGCGCTCGCCATCTACGCCCAGCCCAAGCAGCGGGGGCGGGCGGCGACCGCGCCGCTCAAGGAGCTCGGGGCCGACCCCGTGTCCGGCAAGCCGGTCGTCGTCAAGGACGGCCGGTTCGGGCCCTACGTCACCGATGGGGAGACGAACGCGACGTTGCGCCGCGACGACGACCCGGAGGCCATCACGCCGGAGCGCGGCTACGAGCTGCTCGCCGAGAAGCGGGCCAAGGGCCCGACCACCCGCAAGCGGGTGACGAAGAAGGTCGCGGCCAAGAAGACGACGACCGCCCGGAAGGCGACGGCCAAGAAGACCGCTGCCCGCACCAGCCCGGCAGCCAAGAAGGCCTGACCCGTGACGGCGCTCGACCCGGCCACCGCCCGCCTGCTGGCCGCCCGGCTGGCCACCGAGCAGCGGGCGCAACGGCTGCCGTCGGTGGCGGCTGGTCTCGTCCGCCGCGGTGAGCTGGTCTGGGCCGACGCCCGCGGGACCGTCGACGGCCGGGAGGGCAGTGCCCCCGCGACCCCCGACACGCAGTACCGGATCGGGTCGATCACCAAGACCTTCGTCGCGGTCGCCGTCATGCGCCTGCGGGACGACGGACGCCTCGACCTCGACGACCGCTTCGAGGAGCACGTGCCCGGCAGCGCGTTCGGGCGAGCCACCATCGCCCAGCTGCTGACGCATACCTCCGGCCTGCAGTCGGAGACCGACGGCCCCTGGTGGGAGCGCACCCCCGGCGGCGGCTGGGCCGACCTCATGTCGCCCTCGCCCGTGCAGCGGATGCGGGCGAGCAGCCGCTACCACTACACGAACGTCGGGTATGCCGCCCTCGGCGAGCTCGTCGCGCGGGCTTACGGCAAGGCCTGGGACGCCGTCGTCGCCCGCGACCTCCTGGCCCCGCTCGGTATGACGCGGACGACGACCCGGCCGTCCGGGGCGGCGGCCCAGGGCCTCGCGGTCCACCCGTTCGCCGACCTGCTCCTGCCCGAGCCGGAGCACGACGCCGGCGCGATGGCCCCGGCGGGCCAGCTGTGGTCGACGACGCAGGACCTGGCGCGCTGGGCCGCCTTCCTCGCCGGCGACACCGGAGACGTGCTCGCGGCCGACACGCTGGCCGAGATGCTCGTCGTGCAGGCGGTGAGCGACCTGCCCGGCCAGGCGTGGACCGCCGGACACGGCTTGGGCTTCCAGGTGTGGAACGACGCCGGCCGGCGCTACGCGGGCCACGGCGGGTCGATGCCGGGCTTCCTCGCCGGGCTACAGGTCGACGTCGAGACCGGCGACGGCGTCGTCGTGTTCGCCAACACGACGAGCGCACCGCTGGCCTTCGCCCGCGACCTGCTCACGCTCGTGCGCGAGCGGGAGCCGTTGGAGCCAGAGACCTGGTACGCCACCGGCACCTCGCCGGCCGCGCTCGAGCTCGCGGGCCTCTGGCACTGGGGCCCGTCCGTCACGCTGGTGCGCGCGACCCCCGACGGCGGTCTCGAGCTCGGCGTGCCCGGACAGGGTCGCGGGTCGCGGTTCCGGCCCGTCGACGACGGCACGTGGGTGGGCCTCGACGGGTACTACGCGAGCGAGCCGCTCGTGGTGGTGCGGGAGGCCGACGGGGAGGTCAGCCATCTCGACCTCGCCTCGTTCCGCTATACGCGGCTGCCGTACGACCCCGACCGGGACATCCCGGGCGGGGTCGACGACAACGGCTGGACCTGAGTCGGGTCTCGGCCCTAGAGCTTCGCCACCACCGTGCGGCCCATGAGCGCATACCCGACGTCGTTGGCGTGGATGTCGTTCTTCAGGCACATCCAGGTGAGCGTGCAGATGTCGCCGACGTTGGTCGGCAGCGTGCCGAAGCCCGGGAAGGCGGCCGGGGTCGTGTCGGTCGTGCGGAGACGCCGTGGCGATGTCTGCGAGCCGAGTGCCGTGCGCGGCGGCCGCCCCGGCGATGATCGCGTTGAGCTGGGCCGCGAGCTGCTGGGAGGCCGCGGCGAGCGCCTGCCCGGCGGGCCCCCGGATGGAGGCCGCGAGGAAAGGGTTGTCGTAGTTCAGGACCACCACGGTCGCGTTCGGTGCCTCGCTGCGGATCTTGCCCAGCATCATCGGGAGGTTCGTCGCGACGGTGGCGAGCCCCCCCGGTGTGCACACACGGCACGTCGATGGCGCCGGTGGTGCGGCTGACGCAGCGCTGCACGTCGTTGGCCCCCATGTCGATGGTGACGACCCGGGTGAACCGTCCGTGGGCGTGCAGGAGCGCGAGGGCCTGGTCGAACTGGCTGCCCTCGTCGTAGGCGCAGACGCCGCCCGACACCATGGTCACCGTCGTCTCACCGGAGCCCGCGAGGTCGACCAGCCGGGTCTTGGGCGAGCTCTGGGCGACGGCGGCCTTCACGGCGCCGACGTAGCCCCCGGTCTTGTCGTCCCCCTGGCCCGGCTGGTAGCCGGCGGCGAGGGAGTCCCCGAGCGCGAGGGAGTAGCCGGTGGCATTGGGGGCGCCGGTGGGCGACGGAGCGGCCCACCCGGGCCCTCGGCCACGGTAGGACCGCCGGATGGGAACAGCATCCGGGCCGAACCGCGTTGGCCCTGACGTGTCTGACTCCTCCCCGTCTGCTCCGCTGACCCTCTCCGTGCTCGACCTCGTGCCCGTGCGGGCCGACCAGAGCACCGGTGACGCCCTCGCGGCGACCCTGGGCCTGGCCCGGGCCGCCGACGGCCTGGGCTACCGCCGCTACTGGCTCGCGGAGCACCACAACATGCCGGCGGTCGCGGCGACCAACCCGGCGGTGCTCATCGCCATGGTGGCCGGCGCCACCGAGCGCATCCGGGTGGGGTCGGGCGGGGTCATGCTGCCCAACCACGCCCCTCTGGTCGTCGCGGAGCAGTTCGCGCTGCTCGAGGCGGCCCACCCCGGCCGCATCGACCTCGGCATCGGTCGCGCTCCCGGCAGCGACCCGGTGACGAGCTGGGCCCTGCGCCACGGCGGCGGTGGCGTGGAGGCCGACGCGGTGAGCCACTTCCCGGAGTACGTGCAGAACGTCGTCGCGATGATGGACCCGGGCGGCGTCGGCCTCGACCTCGGCGGCCGCCAGTACGTGCTCCACGCGACGCCCCGCTCCACCTCGGTTCCGGCCGTCTGGCTGCTCGGGTCGTCGGGCTACTCGGCCCACCTCGCGGCCGAGCTCGGTCTGCCCTACGTCTTCGCCCATCACTTCTCCGGCCAGGGCACGGGTGAGGCGCTCGCGGCATACCGGCGCGAGTTCCGCCCGAGCCCGGCCGCCGCCGCCCCGACGACCTTCCTCACCGTCAACGTCTGCGTCGCCGAGACCCGCGAGGAGGCGCTGGCGCTGGTCCGCCCCCAGCTGCTGGCGATGGTCGCCCTACGCACGAGCGGCGCCCTGCGCCCGCAGCTGTCGGTCGAGGCCGCCGCGGCCGAGACCCTGCCGCCGGAGCACGAGGCGCTCGCCGCATCGATGCTCGAGCGCTGGGTGGTCGGCACGCCCGACGAGGCCGCCGCGCAGCTCACCGACCTCGCCGCCACCTTCGGCGTCGACGAGGTGATGGTGCACCCGGTGGCCGGGTCGCGCGAGGGAGCGGACCCGCGCCGGGCCGACACCCGGGAGCGCACGCTCGAGCTGCTCGCGGGTGTGCTCACCGAGCGCCGCCCGGTGGGGGTCGGCGCCTCGGCCTGACCCTCGGCATCGGCGGCACCGAAGCCCAGAATGGGGCTTGACCCTCACGCGACGTCAGGCCGGACGCTGGACGTCATGACCGCAGAACAGGTGCTGAGCATGGTGACGGACGCCGGGGCCGACCCGATGTGGACCGTCGGGCAGGTGGCCGACGACCTCGGCGTGACGGTGCGCACGCTGCACCACTACGACGAGATCGGGCTGGTGCGCCCGAGCGGGCGCACCGCCGCGGGCTACCGCCTCTACGGCACCCCCGACCTCGAACGGCTCCAGAACGTCGTCGTCTACCGGCGGCTGGGGTTCCCGCTCGAGGAGATCGGGGCGCTGCTCGATGCGAGCGGGGCCGACCTCACGTCTCACCTGCGTCGGCAGCGCGACGCGGTCATGTCCAGGCTGGACGAGCTCAGTGGGCTCGTCTCGGCGATCGACCGAGCATTGGAGAGTCAGATGTCAGGAACCCAGCTGAGCAGGGACGAGCAGCGCGAGCTGTTCGGGGACGGCTTCTCGGAGGAGTACGCCGCGGAGGCGCAGGAGCGGTGGGGGGACAGCGAGATGTGGAAGCAGTCGCAGTTCCGCACTGCGGCCTACACCAAGGAGGACTGGGTGGAGGTCAAGGCGGAGACGGACGCGGTCAACGAGGCGTTCGTCGAGGCCAAGCGTGCGGGCGAGCCGGCCACGAGCGAGCGCGCGATGGACGCGGCGGAGCTGCACCGGCGGCACATCGACGGCCGGTTCTACTCGCTCACGCCCGCCTTCCACCGCAACCTCGGTGACATGTACCTCTCCGACCCGCGGTTCACGGCGACGTACGAGGAGCTGGAGCCGGGCCTCGCGCAGTACGTGCGCGACGCCATCCACGCCAACGCCGACCGGCAGGCCTGAGGGGCCGCGGCCGGCTGGATGGGGAGCCGCGAGGGTGCAGATGCGACCCCGCGACTCCCCATCCCGTCCGCTCAGCGGGCCTCGATCCTGTCGACGAGCTTGGTCAGCATCGTCACGTTGCGGCTGGTCGAGCTCAGCGGCCCGAGCACCTTCTCCCAGTCACGCCGGGTGAGGGGCGAGTCGCTGGACCGGCCGTGCATCCGCCAGTGGACCTCGGACCCCACGACGACGAGCGTGTCGAAGTCCCCGGACAGGGCCTCGAGGTCCTTCTTCTGGGCTGCGCTCGGCGCCGTCTTGAGGAACGTGACGAAGTGCGTGTCCCCCGCGGCGACCGGGAAGGGGTCGGCCTCGAGGATCGTCAGCAGCTCGGCCGGGCTGCGGACGAACGTCGTGCACTCGAACCCGAACTCATCCGACAGCGCCGACTCGAAGGCCTTCTCCAGGGCCGCACGCGAGCCGGTGGCGTCGAACACGACGTTGCCGCTGTTGATGTGCGTCCACACGTCGGTATGCCCGAGGCCCTCCGCGACCGCCGCGAGCCGGCTCATCGCCACCCGTCGCTTGCCGACGTTGACCGCCCGCAGGAACCCCACCCGCACCGTCATCCCGGCACCCTAGCGACGACGGCGTGATGTCCGACGCGCATCGAGCCCGGCCGGCGCGTCATCGCGGTCGGTCCACGGGTCCCTGGACCAGCTCGGCGAGGGCGGGGTGCCTGGTCCACTGCTGAGGCATGACGTGCGCCGCGACATGCACCGCCAGGTAGGGAGCCGAGAGCCCGGACAGCCGCAGGGGCGGGGAGTCCGACCAGGCCATCACGACGCCCCACTGCCGCGGAGCCGGGTAGAGCTCCTGCATCCCCGCGTACCAGAAGGAGAGCAGGCCGCGGCTGGGCACCTCGACGAGCAGCCGCTGGTCCGTGGCGATGACGCGGGCGCGGACGACGTCCCGCCATCGCGGCACGGAGTGGGCCTCGGCCCGGTGCTTCTTCATCGAGTTGGCCATCGCCGTGGCGGCGAACCCTGCGGCGACGAACTGCCAGCTGCCCAGGAACATCCCGTTGGTATGCCGGTAGGTGCCGTCGTCTCCGTAGAACCGGGCCTGGTCCGCCACCGTCTCGAACGCCGCCTGCTCGCCGGCTCGGAGGATCGCGCCGTGGGGGACGATGGTTGCCGGACGCCCGCCGCCCGCGAGGTGGTAGGCGTACCGCTGGGCCGAGTGCCAGGCCGTCTCGGCCTCGGCCTCCCGCTTCGCCATGTCTTTGCCCACGAGCACCCCTCCCTGGTCCGGGGATTGTAGGACGGTGGCGCCGCCTGCACGCGGTGGTCGCGGGACGACGACGGCGTGGCCGTGACGGGGGTCTGTCCTAGAGTCGCGGGCGTGACCCCGCCGACCCCGCCGACCCCGCCGACCGCCCCGGCGGTGGGCGCGCGGCAGACCGGCGTGTTCATCGCCTTCGAGGGGGGCGACGGGGCGGGCAAGTCGACGCAGGTGCGCCTGCTCGCCGAGGCCCTGCGCGCCGCCGGCCACGACGTGCTGGAGACCCGCCAGCCGGGGGGCACCGACCTGGGGACCGCCCTGCGCGACCTCGTGCTGCACGGCGACCACGTGTCGCCGCGGGCCGAGGCGCTCATCTACGCCGCCGACAAGGCCCACCACGTCGACACGATGCTCCGACCGGCGCTCGAGGCCGGCCGGGTCGTCCTCACCGACCGCTACGTCGACTCGGCCACGGCCTACCAGGGCGGGGGCCGCGACCTCGGCGCCGACGAGGTGGCGAACCTGCAGCAGTGGGCCGTCGGCGGTCTCGTGCCCGACCTGACGATCGTGCTCGACGTCAGCCCGCAGGCCGGCCGGCAGCGTCGCGGCGACGTACACGACCGGCTCGAGGCCGAGGGGGACGCCTTCCACCAGGCCGTGCGCGAGCACTTCCTCGCGCTCGCCGCGGCCGACCCGCAGCGCTACCTCGTCGTCGACGCGGGGGCCACGCCGGAACAGATCCACGCGGCCGTCCTCGACGGCCTGGCGCGCTCGGGCCTGCTGTCGGAAGCGCGCCGATGAGCGTCTGGGACGACGTCGTCGGCCAGCAGGAGGCGGTGGCCACGCTGAGGCGAGCGGTCGCCGACCCCGCCGCGATGACCCACGCCTGGCTGTTCACGGGGCCACCGGGGTCGGGCCGCTCCGTGGCCGCACGTGCGTTCGCCGCCGCCCTCCAGTGCCCTGACGGCGGCTGCGGCACGTGCCGCGAGTGTCGCACCGCCCTCGACGGGACGCACGCCGACGTCACCGTCAAGGCCACCCAGGGTCTGTCGATCAAGGTCGAGGACACCCGCGCCCTCGTGCAGGAGGCGGCGCTGCGGCCTTCGGTCGGGCGGTGGCGGGTCATCATCGTCGAGGACGCCGACCGGCTCACCGAGCGCGCCGCCGACGCCCTGCTCAAGGCCCTGGAAGAGCCGACGCCGCGCACCGTCTGGATGCTCTGCGCGCCCTCCGTCGAGGACGTCATCGTCACCATCCGGTCGCGGTCGCGGCACGTGCGGCTGCGCACCCCTCCGGTCGAGGACGTCGCCCGGCTCCTCGTGCGCCGCGACGGGGTCGACCCCGCCATGGCCCGGTATGCCGCCCGCGCCGCCCAGTCCCACGTCGGGCTGGCCCGCCGGCTGGCCCGGGACGAGGCGGCCCGCATCCGCCGCCGCGACGTCATCGCCATGCCGGCTCGGATCCGCACGATCGGGGACGCGGTCGGGGCCGCCGCCGACCTCGCCTCCATCGCCGACGAGGAGTCGAGCGCGTCGTCGGCCGAGCGGGACGGCGCCGAGCGCACGCGGCTCCTCGAGACGCTCGGGGCCGACCCGAGTGCACGCACCCAGCCGCCGCACGTCCGCGCGCAGGTCGCCGCCCTGGAGAAGGAGCAGAAGACCCGGGCCACCCGCTCCGCCCGCGACACCGTCGACCGCGGCCTCGTCGACCTGCTGTCGATCCACCGCGACGCGCTCGTGCTCCACCTCGGCGCCCGCGTCGAGCTCGTCAACGAGGACAGCATCGACCTCGTGCGCGCCCTCGCGGCGATGCGCACCCCCGAGGAGCTGCTCCTCGCGATGGAGGCGATCGGGGAGGCGCGCGAGCGGATCAACCTCAACGTCGCGCCGCTGCTCGCGCTCGAGGCGATGACGGTGACCGTGATGACGGGTCGCAGCACCGCCGACGCGACCCCCTGAGCCCCCGTGACCACCCGCACCGACCACCCGCACCGACCACCCGCTGACCTCCCGTACTGGCGCCGTGCTGACGCCGTCCTGACACCGATCCTGACGGCCGAGACCGTTGGACGCTCGTGACCTCAGGCCACCACGGCCCGCCAGGTCGGCGGGTTACCGTGCTCCGGTGCGGGAAACAGGGGTCACGGGGAGTCGTGTGCGTCCGAGGGTGAGCCGACGTATCGGTCGGAGCGTCGCCCTCGTCGCGACGGCGGTGCTGGCGAGCCTGACGCTGTCGTCGTGCCTCGTGCTGCCGTTCCTGCCCAGTGGCGGCGACGACAGCTCGTCCTCCTCGTCGAACAACGCTCCCGTCACTCCCCAGACGGCGCCCCCGGGCACGGTCGGGCTCGACGGGTTCTACGCCCAGCGGCTGGCCTGGAGCCCGTGCACCGGCGGCGAGTGCGCCAAGCTCTCGGTGCCGATCGACTACGCCAACCCCGGCGGCGAGACCATCCAGCTCGCCCTGCTGCGGGTCAAGGCGCGCACGACGAACCAGCGCATCGGCTCTCTCGTCGTCAACCCCGGCGGTCCGGGCGGCTCGGGCGTCGACTTCGCCCGCCAGGCGGCCCAGATCGTCAGCGCCGACGTGCGGCGCCGCTACGACATCGTCGGCTTCGACCCGCGCGGCGTCGGCCGGTCGGCGCCGATCGACTGCCTCAGCGACAAGGACCTCGACACCTTCCTGGGCACCGACCCCACCCCCGACACCCCCGCCGAGGAGCAGAACAGCATCGCCCAGGCCAAGAAGCTGGCCGACGGCTGCGCGGCGAAGAACCCCAAGACCATCGCCCACGTGTCCACGGTCGACGCCGCCAAGGACATGGACGTCCTGCGCGCCGCCCTCGGCGAGCCCAAGCTGAACTACCTCGGCTTCTCCTACGGCACCTACCTCGGCACCATCTACGCCGACCTCTTCCCCGCGTATGCCGGTCGACTGGTCCTCGACGGCGCGGTGCCGCCCGACCTCACCTCGCAGCAGTCCAACCTCGGCCAGGCCAAGGGCTTCGAGACGGCCACGCAGGCCTACGTCGCGGACTGCGTGAAGTCCCGCGACTGCCCGGTGGGCCAGAGCGTCGACGAGGGGATGGCGTGGATCCGCGACTTCCTCAAGAGCCTCGACGCCTCGCCGCTGCCCGTCACCGACGACCAGACGGTCACCCAGCTCAACGAGGCGTGGGGGTCCAGCGGCATCGCCTACGCCATGTACGCCAAGGAGATCTGGCCCCAGCTGACCGACGCCCTGAAGGACGCCAAGAACGGTGACGGCAACGCCCTCATGCGCCTGGCCGACGCCTATGCCCGACGCACCCCAGGCGGTCAGTACCAGAGCAACATCATGGAGTCGATCTACGCGGTCAACTGCCTCGACAAGACCGACACCGCCGACCCGGCCCAGATCGACGCGTTCGCCGCGGAGGCCGAGAAGGTGGCGCCGACCTGGGGCCGGTTCCTCGCCTGGAGCTCGGTGCCCTGCGGCGTCTGGCCGGTCAAGGCGACCAACCAGCCGCACACGGTCTCGGCGCAGGGCTCGGGGCCCATCGTCGTCGTGGGCACGACCCGCGACCCCGCCACGCCCTACGAGTGGGCCGTACGCCTGCGCCAGCAGCTGGCCCACGGCGTGCTCGTCACCTTCGACGGCGACGGGCACACGGCATACCCCCGGTCGAGCACCTGCGTCGACAAGGCGGTCGACGGCTACCTGCTCGACGGCACCCCGCCGCCGGACGGCACGAAGTGCTGAGCGTGCGGACGCCGGCGTCGAAGTCCGTATAGTGGTGCCCCGCGCCCGACGGGCGCACGCCGCCTTAGCTCAGTCGGCCAGAGCGATTCACTCGTAATGAATAGGTCATCGGTTCGATTCCGATAGGCGGCTCCACCCCAGCTCGACGTACCACTCGGCTCAGCGCCGACGACCCCGGACCTCCTGGTCCGGGGTCGTCGCGTTCTCCGTGCGTTACGGGGGAGAGAGCCCCGCTCCCCCCTAACCGCCCGGGCAAACCCCCCGATATCCCCCAACCTGACGGCTCACCCCATCCGCCCGACCCTCCGCTACGAACGACTCGACGTAGGGGTCCCCACCAACGAGAGGTCTGTTGATGAAAGAGTCCAGCCGGCGAGGTTTCCTCGTCGCCACCGGAACGGGCGTGGCTGCGGCCGCGGTCGCCCCGGCCCTGATGTCCCCCGCCTCGGCCCACGCGGCCGGCGGGCCGGCGACGATCGTCGCCCACGTGGTCGACGCGAAGACCGGAGCGCTGTCCATCATGGTCGGCGAGCGCGAGGTGCAGGTCGTCGACAAGGACCTGGCCGCCCGCATCCAGTCCTACGTGCGGGCCTGACCGGGTCATCACCCAGGTGGTGACCCTCCTGCGCTGACCGGTCACCGTCCCCCACCGCAGTCGCTCACCGGGGAGCGTCGACCCCTCGACTCGGTATGCGCGTCCATCGCTCGCTCGTTCCTGTACCGAGAGGTTCCACATGTCATCGCACCGCGAAGCGCCGGAGATCGCCAAGGATCCCGTCGCCGACAACACCGACGTCTACGCCTTCGTCAGCCCGGACGACCCCAGCTACGTCACCCTCATCGCCAACTTCATCCCGCTGCAGAGCCCCTGGGGCGGCCCCAACTTCTTCGAGTTCGGCGACGACGTCCTCTACGAGATCCACGTCTGCAACAGCGGCGACGGCAAGCCGGACGTGTCCTACCAGTTCCGGTTCACCACGACGATCCGCAACCCCAACACGTTCCTCTACAACACCGGCCAGGTGACCTCGCTCGACGACAAGGACTTCAACCGTCCGCAGACCTACACCGTGACGCGGGCCCCCCGCACCGGCAAGAGCCAGCTGCTGGCCTCGGGTCTGCTCGTCCCGCCGTGCAACGTCGGCGTGCGCAGCACCCCGAACTACGAGGCCAACCTCGGCAAGCCCGCCGTGCACCCCATCCAGGGCAGCCGGACCGTCTTCGCCGGCCAGCGCAGCGACGCCTTCCACGTCGACCTCGGGTCGATCTTCGACCTCGGTGCGCTGCGGCCGTTCAACCAGGCCCACCTCATCCCGCTGCCGTCCGCCCAGGGCGTCAACGGCGTCCAGGGCCTCAACGTGCACACCATCGCCATCAAGGTGCCCAAGACCGACCTGACCAAGGGCGGCAAGAACCCGACCGACGTCGCCAGCGCGGACTCGGTCATCGGCGTGTATGCCTCGGCCAGCCGCCAGAAGACGCGCATCTTCGACAAGCGGTCCGGGAAGTTCGTCGCGTACGGCCCGTGGGAGCAGGTCTCCCGCCTCGGCAACCCGCTGTTCAACGAGGCCGTCGTGCCGATGGCCCGCAAGGACATCTGGAACACGGTCGACCCCTCGGACGACGGGGACTTCGCCCAGTACGTGGCCCAGCCGGAGCTCGCCAAGCTCCTGCCGGTGCTCTACCCGGGCGTCTTCCCGAAGCTGGCCGCCTACAAGAAGGACCGGGCCGACCTGCTCGCCATCCTCCTCACGGGCATCCCCGCCGGCGTGGTCCCCGGGTTCCCGGGGAACTACACCGGGCCCAAGCAGGCCGACCTCCTGCGGCTCAACCTCGCCGTCCCCCCGGCGGCCGCGCCGAGCAACCTCGGGCTGCTCGGTGGGGATATCGCCGGGTTCCCGAACGGCCGGCGGCCCGACGACGACGTCGTGACCATCGAGCTGCGCGCGATCGCCGGGGCCACCCTGCCGTTCGTCGACCCGTCGTTCACCCCCGACGGCGCCGCCTCGGCGGTCACCGACGGGACGACGAACACCAACACGGCGGTCACGGCGCACTTCCCGTACCTCGGGGCGCCGGCCGGGGGCTACCAGTCCATGCCCGGCACCGCCGTCGTCTGACCCGACGCTTGAAGGCGGCGACCCCCGACCGGGGTCGCCGCCCCTCGCACCGTCCGTCCGTCTGTCCCGTCACCGAAGGAGACCACTCGTGCCGGACGAGGCTGCCGAGCCCGCCGATCGCCAGCCACTCGACCCGCAGCGGGCGGCCAACCTGGCCGAGAACCCGCATGCCGGTCAGGGCATGGTCATGCTCGACATCGGCGACGACGTCGGGGCCATCGTCCTGCACCTCCCGGCCTCCCTCGAGGGGGCGGAGGTCGAGATCGCGCCGGCCGACGCCGCGGGGGCCGGCCACGGCTCACCCACTGCGCATCCCCACGACCACCCGCACGCGCAGGACCACCCGCATACCTATGACCACCCGCCTACCGACGACCATCCCCACGACCATCCCCACGACCATCCCCACCGGCCGCACGTCGCCGTCGTGGGACGGCCCGTCGGCGACCGGGTCGACCACAGCGCGGTCTTCCCCTCGCTGACCGAGGGCTCGTACGACCTCTTCGTCCCCGGGGCGAGCGCCCCGCTGCGACTCGAGGTGCACGGGGGGCGCGTCACCGACGCCGCCTGGCCGGGCGAGGAGGACCGGTCCTGAGGTCTGGGGGAGCGGGCGCCTAGTCCGAACGGACCATCTTGGGTCAAGGGACCGTCAACTCTCGTTCCCCGGATGTCCATCTTCGAAAACCGCCGCCTACGGTGGGGTCATGACCGATATCGACCTCACGGACGAGGCCCTGCGCCAGGAGATCGAGCTCGTGGGTGAGCTCGTCGTCGCGGCGACCGCCTGCTGCGGTCGGATGCGCCAGGAGCAGGTCGACGAGCTGCTGGGCGTGCGTTGCGCGTGACGCTCAGCCGGTGACCGTCGGCAGCGGGTCGAACCCGTTGAAGCCCACGGTGGAGTAGCAGCTCGTGTACGCCCCGGCCGACTCCAGCCGCACGATGTCCCCCTCCGCCAGCGCGAGGGGCAGGGACACCGGCTCGACCTGGTAGAGCACGTCCGCGCTGTCGCAGGTGGGCCCGGCGAGCACGCAGGGGCCGGTCGGGCCGCCGTCGGCGCTCGTCTCGAGGCGGTAGCGGATGGCCTCGTCGAGGGTCTCCACGAGGCCCGTGTAGACCCCGGCGTCGAGGTAGACCCAGCGCACGCCCCCCCGCGGCACGACGGCCACGACGCTCGACACGACGGCGCCGGCGTCGCCGACGATGCCGCGCCCGGGCTCCACGACGACCCGGGGGCGGGCGGCGCCGAAGGAGCGCCCCAGCTGGTCCTCGATGACGGCGGCATACGTCTCCAGTGCCGGGGCGTCGCCCTCGTGCCGGGCCGGGAAGCCACCGCCGAGGTCGAGCAGCCAGGGCCGCAGGCCGGCGCCCCGGAGGGCCGCGAAGACCCGCGCCGAGGCGGCGATGGGGGAGCGCCACGCCTCGGCGTCACGCTGCTGGGAGCCGACGTGGAAGCTGACGCCGGCGGGGTCGAGCCCGAGGTCGGCCGCCAGCCTCAGGAGGTCGACGGCCTGCGTGACCGAGCAGCCGTACTTGCGCGACAGCGGCCAGTCCGAGCCCTCCCCGCTCGTCAGCAGACGGCAGAGGACGGCGGTGCCGGGCGCCGCTTCCGCGACCTTGCACACCTCGGCCTCGGAGTCGACGACGAACAGCCGCACCCCGAGCGCGGCGGCCTCGACCAGGTGGTCGCGTCGCTTGACCGGGTTGGAGTAGAGCAGGTCGTCGGGGCTGGCCCCCGCGGCCAGCGCGGCGCGCACCTCGCTGGGGCTCGCGACGTCGGCGTTGCAGCCGGCCGCGACGAGGGCCGCCAGCAGCTCGGGGTGCGGGTTGGCCTTGACGGCGTAGTGCACGACGACGCCCGGCATGGCCGCGGTCATCGCCCGGTAGCGCTCGACGGCGACGGAGACCTCGAGCTCGAGGAACGGTGTCGTCGGCAGCCCTCCGGGGGAGGCGAAGGGGCTCGGGTGGGCGTCGGTGCCGGGCCCCGGGGCGCCGACCGTCACCGCGGCGGGCTGGGTGATCGTCATGAGGGCTCCTGGGCTGCCGGGCGGGGCTCGCGCGTCGTCACCGGCGCGAAAGGGGGTCGCCACGAGAGGACGGTGCCCGGCGGGGTCTGATACGCGCACGACGGCGGTGCCCCGCAGTCGTGAGCGGCGCTCGGCGACCCGGAAGGCCGCCGGGTGCAAGGATGACCGCCATGCAGACGGACAACGGCGTGGTCGGCGATACGGTCGGGGCGAGCGGGGCGCCGGAGACGCCGGACGTCTCGGACGCACCGGACTTCAGCGGGCTGGAGAGCCACAGCGACGAGCAGCAGAACCGCTCCCGCCAGATCCAGCGGGCGCGCGCGACGACCGGCTCGTACTCCATCACCGTGCGCATCCACTCGGGCACGGACCCGGCCGTCGTAGGCCAGCTGGCCACCGCCGTGTCCGACGCCGGCGGCATCACCACGGCCCTCGACATCGTCGAGTCCCGCCACGACCGCCTCGTCATCGACCTCACCTGCTCGGCGTCCAACGGCGACCACGCCATCGAGGTCGTCGACGCCATCCGCGCCGTCGAGGGCGTGACGGTCCACAAGGTCTCCGACCGGGTCTTCCTCATCCACATCGGCGGCAAGATCAGCGTCGAGCCCACGGTGCCGCTGCGCAACCGCGACGACCTGTCGATGGCCTACACCCCCGGGGTGGGCCGGGTGAGCATGGCCATCGCCGAGAACCCGTCCGACGTCTCGCGCCTGACGATCAAGGGCAACGCGGTCGCGGTGGTCACCGACGGCAGCGCCGTGCTCGGGCTGGGCAACATCGGACCCGGGGCGGCCCTGCCGGTCATGGAGGGCAAGGCCGCGCTGTTCAAGCGGTTCGCCAACATCGACGCGTGGCCGATCTGCCTCGACACCCAGGACGTCGACGAGATCGTGCGCACCGTGCAGCTCATCGCCCCCGGCTTCGGCGGCATCAACCTCGAGGACATCGCGGCGCCCCGGTGCTTCGAGGTGGAGGCCCGGCTGCGCGAGCTGCTCGACATCCCCGTCTTCCACGACGACCAGCACGGCACCGCGATCGTCGTCCTCGCCGCGCTGCGCAACGCCCTGCGCTGCGTCGACAAGACCATCCAGAGCGCGCGCATCGCCGTCAGCGGGGCCGGAGCGGCGGGCTCGGCCATCGTGCAGCTGCTGCTGGCTGCCGGGGCCTATGACGTCGTCGTCTGGGACAAGGAGGGCGTCCTCAACGCCAAGGACACCGCGCTGCCGCCGGCCAAGCTGGCGCTGGCGGAGCGCACCAACCCCCGCGGCGTCACCGGCACCCTGCGCGACGCGGTGCGCGACGCCGACGTCTTCATCGGGGTCAGCGCGCCCAACGTGCTGCGACCCGAGTGGATCGACGAGATGGCCCCCCGCCCGATCGTCTTCGCGCTCGCCAACCCCGACCCCGAGGTCGACATCGCCGAGGCCACGAAGCGGGCCGCGGTCGTCGCGTCGGGCCGATCGGACTACCCGAACCAGATCAACAACGTGCTGGCCTTCCCGGGGGTGTTCCGGGGCCTGCTCGACGCGCGCGCCAGCCAGGTCACGACGGAGATGCTCATCCGGGCCGCCGACGCGCTCGCGTCCGTCGTGACCGCTGACGAGCTGAACCCCAACTACATCGTGCCCAGCGTGTTCGACCCCGACATCGTCAAGATCGTCGCGGGCGCCATCTCCGGCCGCTCCTGACCCTCCCCCGGCGGCACCACCCGGGGGGCGTCCCGTCGTGCCCGGAGCCGGTGCATGCGGGCGTGGCCATCCGGTCGTCAGGAGGGATGCGGCATACCCCTGGGGCTGATGAGGTCGGTGGGGCGGGCCGAGCGGCCGTCCACCGTCGTCCGGCTGTCACGAACTGGACATTTGTGACCTACTCGTGACCTTGGTCGCACAGGTGAACGAATCACGACGGTGACGTGCGGAAAAACAGGGGTGTCATTCACCGCACTACACGGCTGTCATTCCCGAATCGCGCGTGTTTCCAACGGGATTCGTGGGGGAGGTGTTCCCTGTGTGACGAATGGGTCCTAGTGTCGGCGACGCCCGTTCTCCCGTGCGCGACGCCGCGACCCCCCGAAGTCAAGGCGACACGCCGATCGTGCTTGAGAGGTCCCCCCGTGCCCCACGCCCCTCTGGCCGCGCGCCGTCGCGCGCGGCGCGGACCGACCCTGGTCTCCATGCTGTGCGGCGTCGGGCTGGTCGGGGGACTGGCCTTCCCGCTCGGGACGGCCCACGCCGACCCCAACCCGGTCTACCCGTCCGCCGACCAGGTCAAGGGCGCGCAGGCCGCGGCCTCGGCCGCCGCCGGCTCGGTGGCCGACCTCGACCGCCGGCTCGCCTCCTCGCGGTCCCGGATGGCCGACCTGCAGCAGGCCGCCGGCGACGCCGCCGAGCTCGCCAACGGGGCGCAGGTCGCGCTCGACGCCGCCACCGCCGCCAGCACCGACGCGAAGGGCAAGGCCGACGAGGCCCAGGGCAAGGCCGACGAGGCCGTGCTCGTCCTGTCGCGCTATGCCGCTGAGGTCTACCAGGGCGGCGGCGACACCAGCCAGCTCAACGTCTTCTTCGGGGGTGGGGGACCGCAGGAGGTCCTCGACCGCGCCGCGGGCGTCGACGCCGTCGGCGCCGAGCGGGCCCGGATGGTGCAGGAGGCCGACTCGGCCAAGTACCTCGCTCAGAACCTGCGCCAGCAGTCCACCGAGGCCGAGGCGCGCCGCGCCGCGGCCGCCGCGGCCGCCACCGCCGCCGCGCAGAAGGCCATGACGGCCGCCAAGGACGCCGAGACCCAGACGGTGCAGCTCCAGGCCCAGCAGCAGGACATGACCGCCCAGCTCGCCACGCTGCAGAACACCTCCGTGCAGCTCGAGCAGCAGCGGCAGGCGGGCATCGCCGCCGAGGAGGAGCGGGCCCGCGAGGAGGCCAACCGTCGCGCCGCCGAGGCCGCCGCCCAGGCCGCCGCGCAGAAGGCCGCCGCCGAGGAGGCCGCCCGCGTCGCTGCGGCTGCGGCCGCCGAGGAGGCCGCCCGCACCGCCCGCGAGGAGGCGGCCGCCGCCAAGGCCTCCGCCGACGCCCTGGCCAAGAAGCAGGCCGATGCCGCCGCCGCCGCCCAGGCCGCCGCGGCCGCCCAGGCCCAGAGGCAGGCCGACGCCGCCGCCGCCCAGCGGGCCGCGGCCGCGGCCGCAGCCGCCGCCGCGGCCAACGCCGCCAAGGCCCCCGCGCCCGTCACCACCCGCGCGCCGTCGGCCCCGGCCCCGGTCGTGTCGGCTCCCGTCGTCAACGCCCCCGCGCCGTCCGGCGGAGTGGCCGCCGTCATCGCGTTCGCGAAGGCCCAGATCGGTAAGCCCTACGTCTGGGGCGGCGCCGGCCCGAACGTCTGGGACTGCTCCGGCCTGACGATGATGGCGTGGCGCCAGGTCGGCGTGAGCCTCAACCACTACACGGGCGACCAGTACAACGAGACCGCCCGCGTGCCCATCAGCCAACTGCAGCCCGGCGACCTCGTCTTCTACGGCACGAGCGGCCCCGCCAGCCACCACGTGGGCCTCTACATCGGCAACGGCCAGATGATCCACGCGCCGAACCCGAGCACCGTCGTGAAGTACGCGTCGATCTACTCGATGAGCGACCTCCTCCCCTACGGCGGCCGCCCGTCCTGACGGGCACGCCGGCCGCGCCGGGCTCGTTCTCCAGGGGTAGCACGAGGTAGCACGAGGTAGCACGGGGGCACCGGGTAGCGCGACGGAGCCGGAGGTGAGGGACGGTGAGTGGTCCCACGGCTGGACTGGTCCTGTACGGCCTCGTGATGGTCGCCGTCATCATCGGCGTCGACCTGCTGGTCTTCTGGGACCTGCCGTGGCCGCGGCTCATGGCCAACGTCGGCATCGTCCTCGTCTTCGCGGCGTTCTACGTCCGGTTCCTCAAGCCGTCATAGCCGGCAGCCGTCCCAGCCGGCATACCGACCCCGACGCCATACCGACCCCCGCGGCGGGTCAGTGCGGCAGGCGCCAGCGGGCCGTCGTCACGCCCTGCTCGGTGGCCCGGGCAAGCGCCTCGTGCACGCACTGCTCGGCCCCCTCGCGACCGTCCCACGACGCGCCCTCGACGGACTTGCCGGGCTCGAGGTCCTTGTAGGTCTCGAAGAAGTGCTGGATCTCCAGCCGGTCGAACTCGTTGATGTGCTCGAGCTCGCGCACGTGGGCCTGGCGCGGGTCGTTGGCGGGCACACAGAGCAGCTTGTCGTCGCCCCCGGCCTCGTCGGTCATGTGGAAGACGCCGATGGGGCGGGCCAGCACCTGGCAGCCGGGGAACGTCGGCTCGTCGAGCAGCACGAGGGCGTCGAGCGGGTCGCCGTCCTCGCCGAGGCTGTCCTCCACGTAGCCGTAGTCGGCCGGATAGCTCATCGAGGTGAAGAGCAGCCGGTCGAGCCGGATCCGCCCCGTCTCGTGGTCGACCTCGTACTTGTTGCGGGCACCCTTGGGGATCTCGATGGTCACGTAGAACTCCACGGAGACTCTCCTACGGATCGGCGCTGAAGCGGACGGGTGTGCCGCCGGTCACGGCCCCGTCTGGCATCTTGTCAGATCACGGCCCCACGAGGGGGCCCGGAGGAGCGGCGGGAGGAGGTCGCGGTGCGTCGTGCCCTGGCGGTCGTCGCCACCCTGCTGGTGCTCGTCGTCGGGTATGCCGCGCTGGACGTCTACGACGTCGTCCCCGGGGTGCTCACGCTGGCCCACGCCCCCGACCCGACCCCCCCGCCCCCCGGCGACCCCACCCCCGGCGCGGGCGCCACGGGCACGGCGACGACGAGCGTTCCGCAGCCGGCGACCGAGACGGTCGGGCCCCCGCTGGCGACGGCCGGGGCCCAGGAGCCGGTGCCGACCACGGCGGGCCTGCAGGCGGCACTGCAGCCGGTGCTGGCCGACCCCGCGCTCGCCGGTCGCCTCGGCGTCACGGTGCGTGACGCGGCCACGGGGGCCCACCTGCTCGACCGGGACGCCGACACGCCCCTCATCCCCGCCTCCAACCTGAAGCTCCTGTCAGCCGCTGCGGTCGCCGCGACCTTCCCCGCCGGAGCCGACCTCACGACGAAGGTCGTGCAGGGGGCCGGCCCCGACGCCGTCGTCCTCGTCGCGGGCGGCGACACCCTGCTCAACCCGGGCGCCGGTGACCCCACGGCGGTCGTCGGCCGCGCCGGGCTCGGCGACCTCGTCACGGGCACGGCCCAGGCCCTCAAGGCCAAGGGCCTCACCACCGCCACCGTCTCCCTGGACCTCTCGTATGCGCCGGGTCCCCTCCTCGCCGCCACCTGGGGCCGTGACTTCCGCCCGAGCGGCATCACCGGGGCCGTCGCGGCCATCGGCCTCGGCTCCCAGCGGGTCGTGCCGGGCAAACCCGGCCCGGCCGACCCGACCGCCGCGGTCGCCGCCGCCTTCGTCGCCGGGCTGCAGGCGAACGGGGTCAAGGCCACCCTCGCCCCGTCCGGCGCCGCCCCCGCGGGCGCCGCCGTCCTTGCGACCGTGTCCTCCGCCCCCGTGCTCGACCAGCTGGAGCTGGCCCTCGTCGACTCCGACGACGCCCTCACCGAGGCGCTGACCCGGCAGGCGGCATACCTCAAGGGGGTGGCGCCAGGGTTCGCGCCCACCGGCGGGTTCGTGCGCGACACCCTGGCCGGGCTCGGCGTCGACGTCACCGGGGTGAGCCTTGCCGACGCGAGCGGGCTCTCGCGGGAGAACCAGGTGCCGACCCGGGTCGTCGCCGACGTCATCGGCCTCGGCCTGGGGGACCGGCTGCCGGACATGCGGGCGGTCGTCGGGGCGCTCGCCGTCGGGGGCCTCACGGGCACGCTCACCGACCGCTTCGACGAGGCGAACAGCCGCCTGGCCGCCGGCCTGTTCCGCGGCAAGACGGGCACGCTGACCGGGGTCAACGCGCTCGCCGGCACCCTGGTCACCGCCGATGGTCGGCTGCTCGTCGTCGACGTCATCGCCAACAGCGCCGGAGCGGGCGCGGGAACGCCCGCCGCGCGGGCCGCGTTGGACCGGGTCGTAGCGGTGCTCGTCTCGTGCGGGTGCCGGACGTGAGTGACGAGGACAGGAACCGAGTGCGATGAGCGAGCTGGCCGACGTCCCCCAGGACGACCCTCAGGACCGGTCCGACGACCGGTCGGCGCAGTACGTCGACTGGGAGTTCGCCAAGGCGACCGGTCGCCGCCTGGTGAACCCCGGCCCCAAGGTGTCGGCCGCCGAGGCCCGCGAGATCGTCGCCGAGCTGCGGCGCGCCGCGGAACGGGCCGAGGGCCCGATCGCCGAGACGTCCCGCCTCACCAGCCCGCCCAGCGCCCCTGCCGTGCTCATCGTCGACCGGCCGGGCTGGATGGACGTCAACATCGAGTCGATGCGCTCGCTCGTCACCCCGGTCATCGAGAAGGTGACGGCCGCCGCCACGAAGCCGCAGTCGGCCAGCGTCACCGCCATCGGCGGCAAGGTCACGGGCGCCGAGACCGGTGCCGTCATGGCCTTCCTCGCGGGCAAGATCCTCGGTCAGTACGACCTCGCGCCGCAGGGGACGCCGCGGCTCGTGCTCGTCGCGCCCAACATCGTGCAGACCGAGCGCGAGCTCGAGGTCGACCCCAGCGACTTCCGCCTCTGGGTCGCCATGCACGAGGAGACCCACCGCGTGCAGTTCACGGCCGTGCCGTGGCTGCGCGACCACCTCGTGGAGCGCACCCGCGACCTCGCGGTCGACGTGGCGCCCACCCCGGCCGAGCTCGCCGGTCGTCTGCAGGAGATCGCCCGGAAGCTGCCGCAGGCCTTCCAGCCGGGCAGCCAGGGCCTGGCCGAGGTGCTCCTCACCCCCGAGCAGCGGGTCAAGGTCGAGTCGATCACCGCCGTCATGTCCCTGCTCGAGGGCCACGCCGACGTCATGATGGACGAGGTCGGGCCGCAGGTCATCCCGTCCGTGGCCCACATCCGCACGATGTTCACCCAGCGCCGGCAGGGCGCCTCCGGTGTCGACCTCATCCTGCGGCGCGTGCTCGGCCTGGAGGCCAAGATGCGGCAGTACTCCGACGGCGCCGGCTTCGTGCGCCGGGTCGTCGACCAGGCCGGACTCGACGCGTTCAACGCCGTCTGGACCTCGCCCGAGACCCTGCCCACCCCGGCCGAGATCGCCGACCCGCCGTCCTGGGTCCGGCGCGTCCACGGCGCGTGAGGGCGCGCCCGTGACCGGCCCGGCCTCCGCCGTCGCCGCCACCCGCCTCGCCGTCCGGGCCGAGCTCGCCCTCCTTCCGGAGGGCAGCGTCGTGCTCGTCGGCTGCAGCGGCGGCCCCGACTCGCTCGCCCTCGCCGGGGCGGTCGGGTTCGAGGCGCCCAAGGCCGGGGTCAAGGCCGCCGGTCTCGTCGTCGACCACGCCCTGCAGGAGGGGTCCACCGCGGTCGCCGAGCGCGCCGCCGAGCGCTGCCGCGCCCTCGGCCTCGACCCGGTCGAGGTGCAGACCGTCCGGGTCGCCCGCCGTGGGGCGGGACCCGAGGGGGCGGCCCGCTCGGCCCGCTACACCGCCCTCGAGGACACCGCCGAGCGGCTCGGGGCCGCGGCCGTCTTCATCGGCCACACCCGTGACGACCAGGCCGAGCAGGTGCTCCTGGGTCTGGCCCGGGGGTCGGGCTCCCGCTCCCTCTCCGGTATGCCGCGTCGTCGCGGCCTGTTCGTGCGGCCGTTCATCGCCCTGGCCCGGGCCGAGACGGAGGCGGCCTGCGAGGCATACGGCATCGACCCGTGGCGCGACCCACACAACGAGGACCCGACCTTCGCGCGGGTGCGGGCCCGGGGTTTCCTGCGCGCCCTCGAGGACGAGCTGGGCCCGGGGATCAGCGCCGCCCTGGCCCGCAGCGCCGAGATGCTGCGCGAGGACGCCGACTACCTCGAGGACGAGGCCCGGGCGCTGCGCCCCGCGCTCGGCCCCGGGCCGTGGTCCGCCGCCCGGCTCCTCGAGCTGCCGAGGGCCCTGCGCACCCGGATCTGGCGCCTGCTCGCCGTCGAGGCCGGGTCGGGAGCGGGCAGCCTGACGGCCGCGCACGTCGAGTCGCTCGACGCCCTGCTGACCTCCTGGCACGGGCAGGGGCCGCTGCACCTGCCCGGCCGCGTGAGCGCCAGCCGCTCGGGCGACCGGGTGACCCTCGCCGCCCTGGAGCCCGCGGCGCCGGCCGTCGGATAGCCTGCGCGCGTGGACGCCGCCGACATGGGGACCGACCTCGAGAAGGTCCTGCTGACCGAGGAGCAGATCCTCACCCGCATCGGTGAGCTCGCCGCCGACATCTGGCGCGACTACGCCGACAAGGACGTGCTCCTCGTCGGCGTGCTCAAGGGCGCCGTGCTCGTCATGGCCGACCTCATGCGGGCCCTGCCCGGGAGCGTCCCGATGGACTGGATGGCGGTCTCGTCCTACGGCTCGGGCACCAAGTCGTCGGGCGTGGTGCGGATCATCAAGGACCTGGACACCGACATCACCGACCGGCACGTGCTCATCGTCGAGGACATCATCGACTCCGGGCTGACGCTGTCGTGGATCCGCTCCAACCTCGCCTCGCGCGGCCCGGCCTCGGTCGAGATCTGCGCCCTGCTGCGCAAGCCCGAGGTGGCCAAGGTGGAGATCGACGTCAAGTACGTCGGGTTCGACATCCCCAACGAGTTCGTCGTCGGCTACGGCCTGGACTACGCCGAGCAGTACCGCAACCTGCGGGTCGTGGGCACGCTCGACCCCTCCGTCTACGCCTGAGGCGTAGCACCCCGGGCCCGCTGACCGGACCGGAACGGAACACGCGTCTGCCTCCGGGCGTTCACCTGCGAGAATGGAGAGGCGACAGGTCCGGCGACGGCCCCACCTCGTCTCCCCGGACAGACTCAATGACGCCTCAGTGAAGCAGGAGGGTCGGGGCCAACAGCCCAGACGTACATGGACGTGAAGCGCATCCTACGAACCCCCATGGTGTGGGTGATCGTGCTCATCGGGGCCTCGATCCTCTTCCTCTCGCTGTCCGACAACAGCGGGTTCACCCGTATCGACACCTCCAAGGCGCTCGAGCTCGTCAACCAGGGCAAGGTCGACTCGGCGAAGCTGCTCAACAACGAGCGCATCGAGCTGACCCTCAAGGCCGGTGACGCCTACTCCGACGGCGACAAGGTCAAGAACGCGACGAAGGTCTACGCGTACTACGTCGACGCCCGCGGCACCAACGTCGTCGCGGCCCTGGACGCCCACGTGCCGCCGAACGGCTACACCGACCAGATCGACGACCCGAGCTGGCTCGGCTCGATGCTCGTCAGCCTCATCCCCATCGTCATCGTGCTGGGCCTCTTCTGGTTCCTCATGGGCCAGATGCAGGGCGGGGGCTCGCGGGTCATGCAGTTCGGCAAGTCGCGCGCCAAGCTGGCCTCCAAGGACACCCCCAAGGTGACCTTCGCGGACGTCGCCGGGTGCGACGAGGCGGTCGAGGAGCTGCACGAGATCAAGGAGTTCCTCCAGGAGCCCGCCAAGTTCCTCGCGGTCGGCGCGAAGATCCCCAAGGGCGTCCTGCTCTACGGCCAGCCGGGCACGGGCAAGACCCTCCTGGCCCGCGCCGTCGCCGGCGAGGCCGGCGTGCCGTTCTACTCGATCTCCGGCTCGGACTTCGTCGAGATGTTCGTCGGTGTCGGCGCCTCCCGCGTGCGTGACCTCTTCGAGCAGGCCAAGGCCAACGCGCCCGCCATCGTCTTCGTCGACGAGATCGACGCCGTCGGCCGACACCGTGGCGCCGGTCTCGGCGGTGGCCACGACGAGCGCGAGCAGACCCTCAACCAGCTGCTCGTCGAGATGGACGGCTTCGACGTCAAGACCAACGTCATCCTCATCGCGGCCACCAACCGGCCCGACATCCTCGACCCGGCGCTCCTGCGCCCCGGCCGCTTCGACCGCCAGATCGCAGTGGACTCGCCCGACATGATCGGCCGGCACCGCATCCTCCAGGTGCACTCGGCCGGCAAGCCGATGGCGCCCGCGGTCGACCTGCTCACGGTCGCCCGCCGCACCCCGGGGTTCACCGGCGCCGACCTGGCCAACGTGCTCAACGAGGCGGCGCTCCTCACGGCGCGCAGCAACAAGAAGCTCATCGACGACAGCACTCTCGACGAGGCCATCGACCGGGTTGTCGCCGGCCCGCAGAAGCGCACCCGGATCATGTCGGCGGCCGAGCGCAAGATGACGGCCTACCACGAGGGTGGTCACGCCCTCGTCGCCGCGTCGCTCAACCACACCGACCCGGTCACCAAGGTGACGATCCTGCCCCGCGGCCGGGCCCTCGGCTACACGATGGTCATGCCGCAGGACGACAAGTACTCGACGACCCGCAACGAGATCCTCGACCAGCTGGCGTATGCCCTCGGTGGCCGTGTCGCCGAGGAGATGGTCTTCCACGACCCCACGACCGGGGCGGCCAACGACATCGAGAAGGCCACGGCGATGGCCCGCAAGATGGTCACCGAGTACGGCATGTCCGAGCGCGTCGGCGCGATCAAGCTGGGCCAGAGCAACTCCGAGGTCTTCCTCGGCCGCGACATGGGCCACCAGCGCGACTACAGCGAGGAGATCGCCGGGGTCGTCGACGAGGAGGTGCGCAAGCTCATCGAGAACGCGCACGACGAGGCGTGGCACGTCATCAACGACAACCGCGACGTCCTCGACGGGCTCGTCCTCGAGCTGCTCGAGAAGGAGACGCTCAACGCCGCCGAGCTGGCCACGATCTTCCAGAAGGTGCGCAAGCGCCCGCTGCGGCCGACCTGGCTCTCCAGCGAGTCCCGGCTGCTCAGCGACCTGCCGCCGGTGCTCACCCCCGCCGAGCGCGAGGCGTCGGTCACCAACCGCAACGGCACCCCGAACGGCTACAACCGCAACGGCTACGGCCCGGGCGGCCACGGCTCGAACGGGTCCAACGGCTCTCACGGGTCGAACGGGTCGAACGGCCACCAGGGGTATGCCGGTCCGCAGGACGCGTCCGGCGACCGCGACATGGGCCAGCGTATCGAGGACGCCGCCCAGGCCGGGGCCAGCCCCCTCGCCGAGGAGGAGCCGCGCACGCAGGTGATCGAGGTCCCCGAGGGTGGCCGCGTCGACCCGTCCGAGGAACGCTGACGGCGTGTCCGTCGACCTGGAGCGGGCGGCCGCGGCGGTCCGTGAGCTGCTCATCGCGGTCGGGGAGGACCCCGACCGCGAAGGGCTGAAGGAGACCCCCGGCCGGGTCGCCCGGGCCTACGCCGAGACCTTCGCCGGCCTCGACCAGCGGGCCGAGGACGTCCTCGGCACGACGTTCGCCATCGACCACGACGAGCTCATCATCGTGCGCGACATCGAGCTCTACAGCACCTGCGAGCACCATCTCGTCCCCTTCCACGGGGTCGCCCACGTCGCCTACATCCCCGCCCGCGACGGCCGGGTCACCGGTCTGTCGAAGATCGCCCGCCTCGTCGAGGTGTATGCGCGCCGCCCCCAGGTGCAGGAGCGGCTCACGACCCAGGTGGCCGACGCGCTCGTGACGCACCTCGAGGTGCAGGGCTGCCTCGTCGTCGTCGAGTGCGAGCACCTGTGCATGTCGATGCGCGGGGTCCGCAAGCCCGGCTCGCGCACCATCACGTCGGCCGTGCGCGGCCAGCTGCGCAACCCCGCCACCCGAGCCGAGGCGATGTCGCTGCTGCTCGGCGGCCAGCGGTGACCGCTCCCGCCGGCCTCCCGCATCCCGTCGGACGCCCGGTGGTGATGGGCGTCGTCAACGTCACGCCCGACTCCTTCAGCGACGGCGGGGCGTGGTTCGCGCCCGACGACGCCGTCCAGCACGGCCGCCTCCTCATCGCCCAGGGCGCCGACATCGTCGACGTCGGCGGGGAGTCCACCCGGCCCGGCGCCGAGCGGCCCTCCGTGGAGGAGGAGCTGCGCCGGGTGCTGCCGGTCGTCGAGGCCCTCGCCGACGAGGGGGCTGTCGTCTCCGTCGACACGATGCGTGCCGTCGTCGCCCGCCAGGCCCTGCGCGCGGGGGCCACGCTCGTCAACGACGTCAGCGGCGGGCTCGCCGACCCGGACATGCTCACCGTCGTCGCCGACGCCGGCTGCCCCTACGTCGCCATGCACTGGCGGGGCCACAGCGTCGACATGCAGTCGCGCGCGGTCTACGACGACGTCGTCGCCGACGTCACGCACGAGCTGGCCCGCCGGCGGAGCGCCATCGTCTCGGCCGGGGTCTCCCCGGAGCATCTCGTCCTCGACCCGGGGCTGGGCTTCGCCAAGAACGCCGAGCAGAACTGGACGCTCCTGGCCCACCTCGACGCGCTGGCGGCACTCGGCCACCCCGTGCTCGTCGGCACCTCGCGCAAGGCGTTCCTCGGCCGGCTCGGCGTCGCCCCGGGTGACCCGCCCCGGCCGCCCGCGGAGCGCGACGTCGCCACCGCGGCGACGAGCGTCCTGTGCGCCCAGGCGGGCGTCTGGGGGGTCCGCGTGCACGACGTCGCCGGCACCCGCGACGCGTTCGCCGTGGTCCACGAGCTGGAGGCCCACCGATGACCGACCGGATCCACCTGCGCGGCGTCGAAGCGGTCGGCCAGCACGGCGTCCTCGCCTTCGAGAAGCGTGACGGGCAGCCCTTCGTCGTCGACGTCGTGCTCGAGCTCGACCTCTCCCGGGCCGGCGGCTCCGACGCGCTCGACGACACGGTCTCCTACGCCGACGTCGCCGCCGACGTCGTCACCCGGATCACCGGTCCGTCGTTCGACCTCATCGAGCGGCTGGCCGAGGTCATCGCCGCCGACGCGCTCGAGCGCCCCCTCGTCGACGCGGTCACGGTCACCGTGCACAAGCCGCAGGCCCCGGTGGGCACGCCCTTCACCGACGTCGGGGTCGAGGTCACCCGCCATCGCACCCGGCCCGTCGTCGTCGCGCTCGGCGCCAACCTCGGTGACGCCCGGGCCACGCTCACGCAGGCGGTGGCCGAGGTGGGCGCGACGCCCGGCCTCCGGGTGCTCGCCGTCTCCCCGCTGGTCGAGACCGACCCCGTCGGCGGCCCGGAGCAGCCGGCCTACCTCAACGCCGTGCTCACGGCCGAGACCACCCTCACCGCGGCCGAGCTGCTGGTGCGGCTGCACGCCGTCGAACATGCCCACGGCCGCACCCGCGAGGTGCGCTGGGGGGCCCGCACGCTCGACCTCGACCTCGTGCAGGCCGGCGTGCCCGGCACCGCCTCCGAGGTGCGCAGCGACACGCCCGACCTGGCCCTGCCCCACCCTCGCGCCGCCGAGCGGGGGTTCGTCCTCGTGCCCTGGTCGCAGGCCGACCCGCAGGCCCGGGTCCGGGTGGGCGCGCAGGTCCGCCCCGTGGCCGAGGTCATCGAGGGCGTCGACACCTCCGGGGTGCGGGCCGGCCCGGACTGGAGCCCGGCGTGGTGAACGAGGCGCAGGGCATCCGGCTGCGGCTGGTGGTCGTCGTCGGGGTTGTCGTCGCCGGCCTCTCGTGGGTCGTGCTGCGGCTCGCCGCCGTGGCCGGGCGCGACCTGCCGGGGGAGAGCTGGCTGACGGCCGTGCTGCTCGGGGCGCTGGGCCTCGGCCTCGTGCTCGCCGGGCGGCCCGTCAAGCGGCTCGTGGCCGGCACCGCGACGCGGCCGGTCCACCCCCTCTACGCGGCGCGGGTGCTCGCCATGGCCCAGGCCGCGGCGCTCGGTGGTGCGGCGATCGCCGGCTGGTATGCCGCGCAGCTCGCCCTCGTGCTCCCCGACTCCGACGTCTCGTCCCAGCGCCAGCGCCTCCTCGTGCTGGGCCTGCTCGCCCTGGTGGCCGCGGCGCTCGCGGCGGTCGGGCTGCTGGTGCAGCGGTGGTGCCGCCTCGACGACGAGCGGGACCGTGACCCGAGGGACCCCAGCGACCCCCGCTTCGGCTCCGACGACTCCCGCTACCGGTAGACCTCGCCGCCGACCCGGCCCATCTGCGGGTTGATCGTGCCGGCAGCCACCCAGTTGGGCCCGCCGTGCACGTAGCGGGCGCGGTCGAGCGCCGCGGTCAGCGCGCCGAGCTTGGCCTCGGGCGTCGGGGTGTACCAGAGGAACAGCGCCTCGCCGTCGGCCAGCGAGCTGGCACAGACCACGGCGTCCGGCGCGGGGGGAGCCGTGGCCCCGGTGGGGGCGGGCGTCGCCGTGAGCCGGATCGGCGGCACCGCGGTCGCACACCCGAATGCCGACGCCAGGTCGTCGGTCGAGCGCAGCCGGGTGCTGTCGACGGCCGACGCCCCCACCGAGGAGGGCACCGGCATACCGGGCAGGGCCGTCGTCGTGCTCGACGAGGCACCGGGCTTCCCGGCCGCGCCCGTGGAGGCCTTCCCCGAGGCCGTCGGGCTCGCTGAGGCCGCTGAGGCCGCTGAGGTGGACGCCGGCGCGGGCGGGGCCGGGGCGGTGGGCTCGCGGTCGGCGCAGCCGGCGAGCGCCACCACAGCCACCACGGCCAGCGCAGCCGGAGGGAGCCGGCGGGCGCGTACCCCGAGCCGCCGGCTCACTTGTCGATGTCCCCGACCACGAAGAACATCGAGCCGAGGATGGCCGTCATGTCGGCGACGACGTGGCCGGGCAGCATCTCGGCGAGCACGGCGACGTTGTTGAAGGACGCGGACCGCAGCTTGAGGCGCCACGGCGTCTTGTCGCCGCGCGAGACGAGGTAGTAGCCGTTGAAGCCGAGGGGGTTCTCGGTGGCGGTGTAGAGGTGGCCCTCGGGCACCCGCAGCACCTTGGGCAATCGGACGTTGACCGGCCCCTGGGGGAGGCTGCGTAGCCGGTCGAGGCAGGCGTCGGCGAGGTCGAGGCTGACGTCGGTCTGCTCCAGCAGCACCGACAGCCGGGCCTCGCAGTCCCCGGCGGTGCGGGTGACGACCCGGCCCGGACCGCCCTCGGCGAACAGCTCGCCGTACGCGAGGTACGGCGCGTCGCGGCGCAGGTCGACGTCGACGCCGCTGGCCCGGGCGATGGGTCCGGAGACCCCGTAGGCGAGCACGCGGTCGGGCGGGAGGACGCCGACGCCGCGGGTGCGGGCGAGGAGGATCTCGTTGCCCACCAGCATGTTCCGCAGATCCGGCAGGCGGCGCCGCACCTCGCGCACGGCATGCGCGACGCGGTCGAGCCAACCCGCGGGGAGGTCCTCCTTGAGGCCGCCGACCCGGTTGAACATGTAGTGCATCCGGCCGCCGGACGCCTCCTCCATGACTGCCTGCAGCTCCTCGCGCTCGCGGAACGAGTAGAAGACGGGGGTGATGGCGCCGAGCTCGAGCGGGTAGGAGCCGAGGAACATGAGGTGGTTGAGCACCCGGTTGAGCTCGGCCAGCAGCGTGCGCACCCAGACCGCGCGCACGGGCACCTCCATGCCGAGCATCTGCTCGACCCCGAGCACGACGCCGAGCTCGTTGGAGAACGCCGACAGCCAGTCGTGCCGGTTGGCCAGCACGATGATCTGGCGGTAGTCGCGCACCTCGAAGAGCTTCTCGGCGCCGCGGTGCATGTAGCCGACGATCGGCTCCGCCCGCACGATCTGCTCGCCGTCGAGGACGATCCGCAGCCGCAGGACGCCGTGGGTCGCCGGGTGCTGCGGGCCGATGTTGAGGACCATGTCGGAGGTCGCGAGCCCGCCGGCGCCGACCCCGACCGTCAGCTCGCGACCGGCCCCGGCGTGGGGCTCGGCGGACGACGGGGTCATGCGCGCCAGTCTGCCGTATGCCGTGCGGGCGCCTACCCTCTCGCCATGGCCCACCTCGAGTCGCTGGACGCCGCGGAGCTGCTCGACCTCGGCGACCCGGACGTCGTCGCGGACCCCTACCCCGCCTTCGCCGCCCTGCGTGCCGCCGCTCCCGTGGCCTGGCACAGCGGGCTCGGCCTCTGGGTGGCCACCGGGTACGCCGAGTGCAACCGCGTGCTCCGCGACCGCGGGCTGGGTCGGGTGTTCCGACCCCGCGAGCCCGACGCGGTGTGGGAGACGTTCAACTGGCTGCACGCCGACTCGATCCTCGACAGCGAGCCACCGAAGCACACCCGGCTGCGCCGGCTCGTGCAGAGCGCCTTCAGTCGGGGTCACGTCGCCCGGCTGGCCCCCCGCATCGCCGACCTCACGGCTGGCCTCCTCGACGGCTGCGAGGCCGAGCTCGCCGATACCGGCTCCTTCGACGCCATCGCCCACCTGGCCGAGCCACTGCCGGTGCTGGTCATCGCCGAGCTGCTCGGCTGGCCCGAGGCCGACCGGCCCCTCCTGCGTCCCTGGTCACAGGCCATCGTCAAGATGTACGAGGTCAACCGCACGCCCGCCCAGGAGAGCGAGGCCGTGGCGGCGGCGGGCGAGTTCGCGGCATACGTCGAAGCTATTGCGGCGCAACGGGTCTCGGCTCCCGGTGACGACCTGCTCTCCGACCTCGTCGCCGTGCGTGAGGGCGGCGACCGGCTGTCCACCCGTGAGCTGGTGGCCACCGCGGTGCTCCTGCTCAACGCGGGGCACGAGGCCAGCGTCAACGGCTTCGGCAACGGGCTGGCGTCGATCATCGGGTCGGGCGGTCACCCGCACCATCCCGAGTCGCTCGTCGAGGAGATGCTGCGGCACGACTCCCCCCTGCAGCTGTTCGAGCGCACCGCCACCCGCGACGTCATGGTCGGGGAGGTCACCGTGCGGGCCGGGCAGAAGGTGGCCGCCCTGCTCGGCGCCGCGAACCGCGACCCGGCCGTCTTCGACGAGCCCGACGCGTTCCGGCCCGACCGCGAGCCCAACGCCCACCTCGCGTTCGGGGCCGGCATCCACTTCTGCATCGGCGCGCCGCTGGCCCGCCTCGAGCTCGAGACGAGCATCGCCGCGCTGCTGCAGCGGTTCACCATGCTCGAGGTCGTCGAGGCCGTGCGGCGGCCCACCTTCGTCCTGCGCGGCTACGAGTCGCTGCGTGTCGCCCCGGTCTGAGCCTCGTCGCGGGCGTCCCAGAGCACCCACCAGAAGTCGCCGAACCCCCCGTTCCGGCGGAGCGCCGCGGCCTCGCTCGCCCGGGCCAGGGCGGCCAGGTAGCCGGCGGGGTCGCTGCGGGCCAGCCCGTGGTCGGGCGGGGTCGGGGCGGCCACGGCGTCACGCTGCCGCCGCCGCGAGGTCTGGCGCAGCGCGTCGACCGCGACGTGGGCGGTGAGGTCGCAGGTGCCGTCCGGCACGGGGTCGACCTCCCGGCCCGACCGGTATGCCGTGAGGCTGCCGCTCGCGGGGCGCTCGCCCGCCGTATGCCCGTAGTCGACGGCCAGCGCGGCGCCCCCGACGAGCCGGTCGAGCAGGGCCACCCACGCGTCGTCGCGGGACCGGCCGACCTCGACCCGGGCGCCCGGCAACGCGTCGGACTGGAGCACCGACGGCCAGTACCGTTGGCACCACAGCAGATCCGCGTCATCCAGCGGGTCGCCGGCCCACTCGTGACCGCTCGACGGGTCGACGAGTACCTCGCGCAGGACCCCGTCGACGCCGACCTCACCCACGACGCACGGGACGACGTCGAGCCACTCGTGGGCGACCACCAGGTGGCCGGCGGGGAAGGGCTCGTCGGGGAGCAACGCCCCGCCGGGGGACACGGTCCACGTGACCTCCGCCGGAAGGTCGGGCGGGCGGGGGACGACGTCGAGGCCGGCGAGCGGGCGGCGCGGCGCGGCGGCATACAGGTGGCGCAGCAGCTCGCCTCGCCCGGCTCCGAGGTCGACGATGCCCTCGGCCCCCAGCCGGTCGGCCCACGTCCACAGGGCCCGCGCGAGCTCCGCGCCCGTGGCCCCGTGCGTCGCCGTCGCGAAGTGTCCCGCCGGGCCGGAGGCGCTGCGGTAGAACCCGTCCGGGCCGTACAGCGCCTCGTGCCAGGCCTGACGCCAGGACACCGGTGCGCGCATCGGACCATCCTGCCCGGCGGTGGTGCCGCGGCACTGGAGCCGTCCGTCGGACCGGCGGGGTAGCGTCTCGCGCTGTGAGCGACACGACCGGAGGCCAGGGCGGCCCCAGCGGCCCGCGGGACCCGGGCGGTTCGGGCAGGTCCGGCGGTTCCGGCGGTTCCGCAGGTTCGGAGCGGCCGGCGCGGTTCCGGGTCGGCGTGGTCGGCGCCGGCCGGGTGGGCGCGGTGCTCGGCGCGGCCCTGCACCGCGCGGGCCACCGGGTCGTGGCCGTGGCGGCCGTGAGCGAGGCGTCGCTCGAGCGCGCTGAGCGCCTGCTGCCGGGAGTGCCCGTGCGCGACGTGCCCGATGTCGTCGCCGCGGCCGACCTCGTCCTGATCGCGGTCCCCGACGATGCGCTGCCCGGGCTGGCGAGCGGCCTGGCCACCCTCGGCGCCTTCCGGCCCGGCCAGGTGCTCGTGCACACGAGCGGGCGCTACGGCGCCGGCGTGCTGGAGGCCGCCGCCCGTGCCGGCGCCCTCCCGCTCGGCCTGCACCCGGCAATGTCGTTCACCGGCACCGCCGTCGACCTCGACCGGCTGAGCGACGCCTGCTTCGCGGTGACGACGCTCAAGGAGCTGCAGCCCCTCGGCGAGGCGCTCGTCCTCGAGATGGGCGGCGACCCGTTCCTCGTCGAGGAGGAGGACCGCCCGCTCTACCACGCGGCCCTCACCCTCGGTGCGACCCACCTCGCCACCGTCGTCGCGCAGGCGACCCGGCTGCTGGAGGACGCCGGGGTCGAGCAGCCGGGCCGGATCCTCGCGCCGCTGCTGGCGTCGGCCCTCGAGAACGCGCTGCGCGACGGCGACCAGGCGCTCACCGGCCCGGCCGTCGCGGGGGACGCGGGCACGGTGGCCGAGCACCTGGCCGAGCTCGCCACGGAGCCCCAGATCCGCTCCACCTACCGCGCCCTGTCGCGAGCCTCGGTCGAGCTGGCCCGCCAGCGCGGCCGGCTGCGTGCGGCGGAGGCCGAGTCGGTGCTCGCCGTCCTCGCCGAGCAGCGCGACGACGAGCCCGACGGACCCGGCGAGCAGCGCGACGCCCGTGACGACGGAGACGACGGAGACGACGGAGACGACGGAGACGACGGCGGCGACGACCGTGACGGCGGAGAGACCCGACGCCCGGGACCCACGGAGGACCGATGACGCATACCCCCGTGCCCGTGCACGTGCCCCGCCGGCTGGCGGCGCCCCCACCCGGGTGGGCGACCTCGGCCGACGTCATCGTCGTCGGCTCGGGCATCGCCGGGCTCACAGCGGCCCTGCGCCTGCGCGAGCAGGTCGACACCGTGCTGCTCGTCACCAAGACCGTCCTCAACGAGGGGTCGACGGCGTGGGCGCAGGGCGGGATCGCTGCGGCGATGGACCCCGCCGACTCCCCGGAGGAGCACCTCGAGGACACCCTCGTCGCCGGGGTCGGGCTGTGCGACGAGACCGCCGTGCGCGCGTTGGTCACCGAGGGCCCACAGCGGGTGCGCGAGCTCGTCGCGCTCGGCGCGGAGTTCGACCGCGACGCCGAGGGACAGATCCTGCTGACCCGCGAGGGCGGCCACCACCGCGACCGCATCGCCCACGCCGGCGGGGACGCCACCGGCAAGGAGATCAGCCGGGCGCTCATCGAGGCCCTGCACCGAGTGCAGTCCGACCCCAACATCCAGGTCATCGAGCACGCACTCGTCGTCGACCTCCTGCAGACCGACGACGGGCGGGTCTGCGGCGTCACCGTGCACGTCATCGGCGAGGGTCAGGTGGACGGGGTCGGAGCGGCCCACGCGCGAGCGGTCGTCCTCGCCACCGGGGGTCTGGGCCAGCTCTACACCGCCACGACCAACCCGTCGGTCGCGACCGGCGACGGCATGGCCATCGCCCTGCGCGCCGGCGCGGTCATGGCCGACGTCGAGTTCGTGCAGTTCCACCCCACGGTGCTGTGGCTCGGCGAGGGGGCCAACGGCCAGCAGCCTCTCATCAGCGAGGCGGTACGCGGCGAGGGCGCGTTCCTCGTCGACAGTGACCAGCCCGACGGGGTGCGGTTCATGCAGGGGGCGCACGAGCTCGGTGACCTCGCCCCGCGCGACGTCGTCTCGCGGGCCATCGTCGCCCGGATGCGCGACACCCGCACCGACCACGTCTTCCTCGACGCCCGCCACCTCGGCCGCGACTTCCTCGAGCGCCGGTTCCCCTCCATCGTCGCGAGCCTGCGCAGCCACGGCTTCGACCTCGCCACCGACCTCGTGCCGGTGGCGCCCGCCCAGCACTACGCCAGCGGTGGCGTGAAGGTCGACCTCACGGGCCGGTCGTCGCTCGACGGGCTGTACGCGTGCGGCGAGGTCTCGTGCTCGGGGGTCCACGGCGCCAACCGGCTCGCGTCGAACTCACTGCTGGAGGGGCTGGTCTTCGCCCACCGCATCGCCGACGACATCACCTCGCGCTTCGCCGCCGGCGAGCTCGCGGCCGTCGACCCGGCGATCGTCGGGAGCCTCGTCGGGGCGGCCGTCCCCTCCGCCGCCGCGGACGAGGCGATCCTCGCTGCGGAGCACCGGCGCGACGTGCAGCGCGCGATGACGGCCGGCAGCGGCGTGGTCCGCTCCGCCCAGGGGCTGGCGGCCACGGCCGACGAGCTGGCCGTGCTGGCCAAGGGCGCGGCGCCCGGCTCGGAGACCCCCGGCCCGGCCGCGTGGCAGGCCACCAACCTGCTGCAGCTGGGCCAGGTGCTCACCCAGGTCGCCTCCCTGCGCGAGGAGACCCGTGGCGGCCACCTGCGCTCCGACTTCCCCGAGCGCGACGACGCCCACTGGCTGGGCCACCTGCAGTCCGTGCGCGGCCTCGACGGGGTCGTCACGGCCACGTACCACCCGGTGCCGAAGGAGACGACGCCATGACGGGCGCAGCCGAGACGTTCCCGCTGGACGACGCCCGTCGCGTCGTGCGCGTGGCCCTCGACGAGGACCTCGGCCCCAACCACCTCGACGTCACGACGCTGGCGACGATCCCGGCCGACCAGGTGCGCAGCGCCGCCGTCGTCGCCCGCGCTCCGGGAGTCGTCGCCGGTCTCGAGGCCGTGCGGCTCGTGCTCGACGAGGTGGCCCGGCTCGTCGACACCGGCCCGGCGCAGGTGGACCTGCTCGTGACCGACGGCACGGCCGTCGAGCGGGGTGACGTCGTGGCTCGGGTGACCGGCCCGCTGCGCACCGTGCTCATCGGCGAGCGCACCCTGCTCAACGTCGTCTGCCGCCTCTCCGGCATCGCCACGCATACCCGCTGCTGGGCCGACGCGCTGGCCGGCACCGGCGCCACCGTGCTCGACACCCGCAAGACGACCCCCGGCCTCCGCGCCCTCGAGAAGTACGCCGTGCGCGTCGGCGGCGGCACCAACAAGCGGCTGGGCCTCTTCGACGTGGCCATGATCAAGGACAACCACAAGCTCGCCGCCGGTTCCCTCCGGGCCGCGTATGCCGCGGTGCGTTCGGCCTACCCCGACGTCGACGTGGAGGTCGAGGTGACCACCGTCGCGGAGGCGCTCGAGGCCTACGACGTGGGTGCGCGGTTCGTCATGGCCGACAACATGTCGGTGTCCGAGTTGGCCGAGACCGTCGCGGCGCTGCGGTCCCGTCCGGGACCGGTGGAGATCGAGGCCACGGGTGGGCTCACCCTGGAGGTCGCTCGCGCCTACGCCGAGACCGGGGTCGACTACCTCAGCGTCGGGGGCCTCACCCACTCCTCCCCGATCCTCGACCTCGCCCTCGACCTCCTTCCCGCCGACGCCTGACCCGCCCGTCGCAGGGCGCCCCTCCGACGGCGGAGGGTCACGGCCTCAGGTGGCGCAGGTAGCGCTCGGGACCCTCCAGGAACCGCCGGTGGTGGTTCACGAGCGCCAGGTCGGCCCAGGCCGTCTCGTGGAACCCCGTCTCGTCGAGCTCGAGCAGGGTGGCGCCGGGCAGGCTGGCGATGACGGGCGAGTGGGTCGCGACCAGTACCTGGGTCCCGGTGCGAGCGGCGAGGGTGGCCAGCTCGCCGACGAGGGCCAGCTGGGCGCCGAACGAGAGGCCGGCCTCCGGCTCGTCGAGAACGAAGAACCCGGTGTCGCGGAACCGGTTGGTGGACAGCATGGCGAGGAACGACTCCCCGTGGCTGAGCCGGTGGAACTCGGGGTCCAGGATGCGGGAGTCCGCCCTCGAGCCGTCGAGGAAGGTGAAGAGGCCGTGCATCGTCTCGGCCCGGACGAAGTACCCCCACCGGCTGGCGCCGGGGCCCCGCTCGATGGCCAGGGCCTGATGGAGCGGTGACTCGCTCGCCCAGGTGCGGTGCATGGCCCCGGTGGAGCCGCCTTCGGCGTTCATCCCGAAGGCCATCGCGACCGCCTCGACGACGGTCGACTTGCCGGAGCCGTTCTCCCCGACGAGCACGGTGGCGGGGCCGAGGCCGAGACCGTCGCGCAGGAGCTGGGCCACCGGCGCGAGCGTGGCCGGCCACCGGTCCGGGGGCAGTGGCCGGTCGCCGTCCGCCCGCACCCGACGCACCGGGAGCGGCTGCGCCCAGTCGGCTCCTGACCCCACGCCTGCACCGTAGCCGCACCCGTGGCGGTCGTGCGTGCGTCGGACCTCGCTCGGAGCCTCGTACCCTGGAGGGTGTGACTGCCCCGCCGCGCCCGGCCGACGAGACCGCCGCCCAGACGACCTCCGACCCGACCTCCGACGACCTGCCGGAGCAGATGCGGGTGCGGCGCGAGAAGCGGCAGCGGCTGCTCGACGCCGGGGTCGCGGCCTACCCCGTGGACGTCGCGCGCACGCATACCCTGCAGGCCGTCCGCGAGGCCTGGGGCCACCTCGAGACCGGCGAGGAGACCGACGAGGTCGTCCGCGTCGCCGGGCGGGTCGTCTTCGTGCGCAACACCGGCAAGCTCTGCTTCGCCACCCTGCAGGAGGGGGTCGGCACCCGGCTGCAGGTCATGCTCAGCCTGGGCGAGGTCGGGGAGCAGGCGCTCGCCGACTGGAAGGCCCTGGTCGACATCGGGGACCACGTGGTCGTCGAGGGGCGCGTCATCTCGAGCCGGCGCGGCGAGCTGTCGGTGCTGGCGACGTCGTGGCTGATGGCGAGCAAGGCGCTGCGGCCCCTGCCCACCCTGCACAAGGAGCTGTCCGAGGAGACCCGGGTCCGCCAGCGGTACGCCGACCTCGTCGTGCGGCAGGAGGCCCGCGACCTCGTGCGCACGCGGGCGGCCGTGACCCGGGCGATCCGGGAGGAGCTCTACCGGCAGGACTACGTCGAGATCGAGACCCCGGTGCTCCAGCTGGTGCACGGCGGCGCCGCGGCCCGCCCCTTCCGCACCCACCTCAACGCCTTCCAGCAGGACATGACCCTGCGGATCGCGCTGGAGCTGCCGCTGAAGAAGGCCGTCGTCGGCGGGGTCGACCGGGTCTACGAGCTCGGCCGTATCTTCCGGAACGAGGGCGTCGATGCCACCCACAGCCCCGAGTTCTCCATGCTCGAGGCCTACCAGGCCTACGGCGACCAGACGAGCATCGCCGCCCTGACCCGCGACCTCTACCTCGCCGTCGCCGACACCCTCGGCTCGCGCACCATCGAGACCCCGCAGGGCACCGTCGACCTCGGCTCCGACACGGACGAGTGGCGGTGGCTGCCGGTCTACGAGGGCATCAGCGAGGCGGTCGGCGAGGTGGTCACCGTCGAGACGCCGCTGGCGACCCTGCAGGGGTATGCCGCGAAGCACGACATCGCGGTCGACCCGGGCTGGTCCGCGGAGAAGGTCGCCCTCGAGCTGCTCGGCGAGCTGGTGGAGCCCACGCTCCTGCAGCCGACGTTCCTCTGCGACTACCCGGCGTCGGCGCAGCCGCTGGCCCGGCCGCACCGCAGCGAGCCCGGGCTCATCGAGGCGTGGGACCTCATCATCGCCGGCGTCGAGCGGGGCACGGGGTTCTCCGAGCTCGTCGACCCGGTCGTGCAGCGGGAGGTCCTCACCGCCCAGTCGCGCCTGGCCGCCGGCGGCGACGAGGAGGCCATGCAGCTCGACGAGGACTTCCTGCGGGCGCTGGAGTACGGCGCGCCCCCGATGGGCGGGCTCGGGCTGGGGCTCGACCGGATGGTCATGCTCTTCACCGGCGTCAACATCCGCGAGACCATCCTCTTCCCCCTGCTGAAGCCGGAGGACTGAGCGATGTGGGACGCCGTCTTTCCCTATGTCGCCGCGCTGCTGCCGACCGTCGCCGTGGGCACGTTGTTCTATTTCCTCATCAAGACCATTCTCGAAGGTGACCGCCGCGAACGGCTTGCCCAGTCGAAATGGGAAGCGGAGCACCGAAGGGCCGACACGGGCAATGTCGAGGAGAATTCCCAAAAACCGACGGAGTGATTACTCTGGGATCGGCACCGGTTATTCGACCGGGCCCCGAACCACCGCCTACATCAATCCCCCTGCTTGATGTAAGTCGAAAGGAACACTCTTCATGGCACAACGTGTCCAGATCGTCCTCGAGGACGACCTCGACGGTGGCGAGGCCGCCGAGACCGTGACCTTCGGTCTCGACGGCGTCAGCTACGAGATCGACCTGAGCGACCAGAACGCCGGCAAGCTGCGGGACGAGCTTGCCACCTGGATCGGCCACGCGCGCCGCGCGGGCGGCCGTCGTGCTGCGGGCCGCCGCCCCAGCTCCTCCTCCTCCTCCTCCACGTCGGGCGCCGCCAAGCGCAGCGACCTCGCCGCCGTGCGGGCCTGGGCCCGTGAGCACGGCCACCAGGTCAGCGACCGCGGCCGCGTCTCGGCCGCCGTCCAGGAGGCCTACGACAAGGCCCACTGAACGAGCTGAACGCGCTAGCCGCGCTGGACCCTCAGGGGTGCCCGGGCTCGGTTGACCGGCACACCCCACGCGCAGCCTGAATACCGGGTTTAATGCCGAAAAGGGACATCCATTGCTGTGGATGTCCCTTTTTGCGCGGTGTTTGCCTGCCGATGGCCCCGAAAAACCCGTCCTGCGCCTATCTGCCCACGAGTGCCGCCGCGAGGTCGCCGACCTCGTCGAGGCGGGTCAGCACCTCGTCCATGAGCAGCTGGGTCATCCCCGTCGCCGACCGGGCGCCTTTCTCGACCTCGTCCCAGGACCGCGGCGCCGCGGCATACGGCGCCGCCTTCCCGCGCAGCGAATAGGGGCAGATCGTCGTCTTCGCGGCCGTGTTCTGGCTCCAGTCGAGCAGCACCTTCCCGGGACGAAGGGACTTGGTCATCTTCCACACGACGAGGTCGGGATGCTCCTTGGTCATCTCCTGGGCGAGCTGCTGCGCGAGCGCCCGGATGTCGTCGGCGGAGTGCCGGCCCGGCAGCACGGCATACAGCTGCATGCCCTTGCTCCCGCTCGTCACGGGCACGGTCACGTCGAGCCCCATCTCCGCCAGCCGGGGCCGCACCCACAGGGCCACCTGCGCGCACTGCTGCAGCCCCGCGCCCGACCCGGGGTCGAGGTCGATGACGAGGCGGTCGGGCTCGAGCGGGTGCCCCTCCTCGTCGACCTGCCACTGGTGCACGTGCAGCTCCAGCGAAGCGAGGTTGACGAGGTAGGTGAGGTCGGCGAGGTCGAGCACGAGCGGGTAGGTGAGCCGGTCGCGCTCGGGGTGCTCCTCGGCGTCGCGGCCGTGCGACGAGACCGTGACGCGGGGCAGCCAGTCGGGGGCGCCGGAGGGCAGGTTCTTCTCGAAGAAGCTCGGGCCCTCGACGCCGTGGGGCCAACGGATGCGGGTCACCGCGCGCCGGCCCAGGAGCGGGAGGATGACCGGGGCGACCTGGGCGTAGTAGCTGAGCACCTCGCCCTTGGTGGTCTCCGTGGCGGGGTACATGACCTTGTCGAGGTTGCTCACGGCCAGCCGGCGGCCCGCGACCTCGACACTGACCTTCTCGCCGCGCCCGGCGCCGGCCGCCCGCTCAGGCACGGGGCACGTCCGTGACGTCGACGTCCGCGGGCGTCAGGTCGGGCCGCAGGCCCCGGTAGGCCGGTTGCCGCAGCCGCCCCTGGCGGGTCAGCCCCAGCGCCTGCACCTCGCAGACGAGGAGGGGGTGCACCCAGGTGGCCCCGACGGCGTCGACGCGGGGCACCTCGTCGACGAAGGGGGAGGTCGCGACGGCCAGCGGCTCCAGGTCGGTGCGCAGGGCGGCGCCGGCCTTCCCGGCGATGCCGCTGCCCACGCGGCCGAGGTAGCGCAGCCCGCCCGGCTCCGGCGCGCCGACCAGCACGGCGCCCATCCGGTCGGTCGTGTCGGTCTCGGGGCGCCAGCCGCCGATGACCAGCGAGATCGACGTGCGGTGGGGGAACTTCAGCCACTCCTCGCTGCGCACCCCGGGGTGGTACCGCGAGGAGACCCGCTTGCTGACGATCCCCTCCAGGCCCTGGTCGCGCGTCGCGTCGTGGAGGGACCGTCCGTCGGCGAAGGTCGGCGGCACCTGCCAGTGCCGGCCGGCCAGCTCCAGGCGCTCCAGCGTGGCGCGCCGGTCGGCGAAGGACCGGGCGGTCAGGTCGACGCCGTAGAGACGCAGCAGGTCGAACGCCATCAGCGTGGCGGGGTTGTGGGTCGCCTGGGCCGCGGCCCGCCGCGCGCTCGTCACGTGGAACCGCTCGGCGAGCGCCGCGAACGACGGCACCCCGTCGTGCAGCGCCACCACCTCGCCGTCGAGCAGCATGTCCTCGTACTCGTCGGCGAGGCCGGCCAGCTCGGGGAAGGCCACGGTGACGTCGCGCTCGGTGCGGCTGGTCAGGGTGAGCCGGCCGTCGACGACGTCGGCGAGCACCCGCATCCCGTCCCACTTGACCTCGTGCACCCACTGCTCGCCCGGTGGGATGGCCCGACCTGGGGTCGCGAGCATCGGACGCATACGGCCATCCTGGCGCACCCGCCCGGGTGCAGGGAGGTCGATCCCGTCGGCCTCAGGCGGCGCGGCCGAGGCGCGCCAGCACGCGCGTCTGCCGGTCGGCGTCGTCGCTCACGTCGACGGCCGTCCGGCACACCCCCTCGTCGTAGAGGTGCCCGCCGAACCCGTCGGCCGCGGTGTCGACCATCTCGAGCTCGGCGTCGCTCAGCGGCTCGTCCAGCCCGGCCGACCGGGCGATGTCCCAGCGGTGGACGACGAGGTCGAACCCGTAGAACCGCACCATCGAGGCGCCGACCGTCGTGCGGCCGAAGACCCCGTCGTACACCAGGCCGGCGACGCTGGCGTCGCCCAGCAGGTCCTGCACCCGACTCGCGTGGCGTTCCCAGGCCGATGTCGGGTCGCCCAGGTCGGGCCGGTCGCCGACGTCGAGGCCGCGCGCCTCGAGGAACTGCCGCTGGGTGTCGATCACGTGCGCGAGCACGTCGCGGGCCGACCAGCCCTCGCAGGGGGACGGACGGTCCCAGTCGGAGGGGTCTAGCCGCTCGACGACGGCGGCGAAGGGCATGGCCAGATCGGTGTAGGCCTGCAGCGGGGTGGTCTCGGTCGTGTGGTCCATCAGGTGTCTCCTGCGTGGGTCGGGTTCTGTCTTCGGTGGTTCGACGCTAGGACCGGCTCCGGGGGCGGGTCTTGATACTTTCCGACACATGCCCGTCGACGCGTCCCGCCTGGCGCGGGGCCGCGACGACGTCGAGCGGGCGCACCTCGTGGACCCGGCCGACCGCTCCTTCACGATCGCGCGCCACCCCGTCTCGCCGGACCTCGCCGACGTGGCCCGCCGGTTCTGGATCCCCGTGTGGGACGTGCCGTCCGGCCACCAGGCGCCACAACGCGTGCTGCAGTACCCCGTCTGTCTCGTCGTCATCTCGGACACGTACGCCCGGTTCTACGGGGTCATGTCGGGGATCTCCGAGACGGTGCTCGAGGGACGCGGCTGGGCGGTCGGCCTCATGCTGCAGCCCGCCGCCGGGTATGCCGTGACGCAGGCTCCGGTGCGTCGCCTCACCGACCGGTGGGTGGAGCTCGCCGAGGTCCCCGGTCTCCCGGGGGCAGAGCTCACCGACCAGGTGCGTGCCGCGATGGGAGACGCCCCGGAGGCGGCCCCGGCCCAGGCCACCGCCCGAGGAGCGGTCGAGGGTGCCCTGCGGTCGCTGCTCCCGGTCGACGACGAGGGACTGCTCGTCAACGCGGTGGTCGGCCACGTGGAGCAGACCCCCGAGCTGCTGCGCGTCGAGGACCTGTGCGCCCGCTTCGACATCGCGGAGCGATCCCTCCAGCGGCTGCTGTCGCGGCGGATCGGGCTCAGCCCCACGTGGCTCATCCGCCGCCGCCGGCTGCAGGAGGCGGCCGACCGGCTCCGGGACGAGGGACCGTCGCTGGCCGGGATCGCCGCCGACCTCGGCTACGCCGACCAGCCCCACTTCACCCGCGACTTCCGGGCGGCCACGGGCTTGACGCCCGGTGAGTTCGCCGCCCGGTTCCGGTGAGGTCGACGACGTTCGCCGAAACTCCTCGCATACCCCTGTCCTGGTGGGCCCGACCCGTTCGTGGAGAGAGTGAGGCCGGCCCGATCGTTCCCAGCCCGGCCGCGCCACCATCCACCCACCAGGAGTCCCGATGAAGCTCACCGTCCACACCTTCGTCACCCTCGACGGCGTCATGCAGGGCCCGGGTGCGCCCGACGAGGACCGCTCCGGAGGCTTCGAGAGGGGCGGCTGGCTCATGCCGCTCACCGACGAGGACTTCGGCCGGATCGTCGACGGCTGGTTCGCGCAGACCGACGCGCTGCTGCTCGGCCGCACCACGTACGGGCTGTTCGCCGCGTACTGGCCGCAGGTCACCGACCCGGACAACACCGTCGCGCACGCCCTCAACACCGCGCCGAAGTACGTCGTCTCGACGACCCTCACCGACCCCACGTGGGCCGACACCACAGTGGTGAGCGGCCACACCGACGCCGTGGTGGCCCGGATCCGGGAGCTGAAGGCGCAGCCCGGGCGCGAGCTACAGGTGCACGGCAGCCACGGGCTCGTCCAGACCCTGCACGACGCCGGGCTCGTCGACGAGTACCGGGTCATCGTGGCCCCGGTCATCGTCGGCTCCGGCAAGCGGCTGTTCGAGACCGGCCGTGTCCCCACCGGCTTCGAGCTGGTCACCACCGAGCAGACGGCGACCGGCTGCCAGTACATGGTGCTGCGGCCGGCAGGCGGCCTCGAGGTCGCCACGGCGACCGTCGAGGACGGCCGCGACGTCGTGCGCTGACCAGCACCACCACCAACGACCTGCACCACCACCGACCTGCACCACCAACGAAGGAGACCGAGATGGCCCAGTACCTGTTGTCCGTGTGGTCGCGCGACGGAGACCCGACGCCGAGCGAGGAGGAGACCCAGCGGATGTACGCCGACGTCGGCGCGTTCAACGAGGAGGTCAAGGCCTCGGGCGCCTGGGTGTTCGCCGGCGGCCTGCACCCCGTCAGCACCGCCACCGTCGTCGACGGGCGCAGCGGCGAGGCGGTCATGACCGACGGTCCGTTCGCCGAGGCCAAGGAGCACCTCGGCGGGTTCTGGGTCGTCGACGTCGCCGACCTCGACGCCGCGGTCGACCTCGCCCGGCGGGGCTCGGCCGCCTGCGGCGGACCGGTCGAAGTGCGGCCCTTCCAGGACGATGTCTGAGGCCTCCCGACCACCGCCGCCCGGCCCGTCCTTCGACGCGTCCTTCGAGCAGGTCTTCCGTGAGGAGCACGGGCGCGTCGTCGCCGGTCTCGTCCGCCGGTTCGGCGACATCGACCTCGCCGAGGACGCCGCCCAGGAGGCGTACGTCGAGGCCGCCCGGCGGTGGCCCACCGCCGGGCTGCCCCCGAACCCGGGGGCCTGGCTGGCCACGACCGCCCGCAACCGGGCCATCGACCGGCTACGACGCGAGTCGACCCGCGACGCGCGGCACGCCCAGGCGGCCCGGCTCGACCCAGCGGCCGACGACCCGACAGCGACAGGCGGGACGGGCGGGGTGAGTGGGGAGGAGGGCGTCAGCGGCGTGGCGGACGAGCGGCTGCGGCTGATCTTCACCTGCTGCCACCCCGCCCTGGCCCCGGACGCCCAGGTGGCGCTCACCCTGCGGCTGCTCGGCGGGCTCACCACCGAGGAGATCGCCCGCGCCTTCCTCGTCGAGGAGGCCGCGATGGCCAAGCGGCTCACCCGGTCCAAGGCCAAGATCAAGGCCGCCCGCATCCCCTACCGCGTTCCCGCGGACCACGAGCTGCCGGGTCGGCTGGCCGCGGTCCTTGCGACCCTCTACCTGATCTACAACGAGGGCTACCTGTCGGCGGGCGCCACCGCCGGCGCCCGTCAGGACCTCGGCGCCGAGGCGGTGCGGCTGGCCCGGATGCTGGCGGCGCTGATGCCCGACGAGCCCGAGGCGCTCGGCCTGCTCGCGCTGATGCTGCTCTCGGAGGCGCGCCGGCCCGCGCGGTTCGAGGGTGGGGTGCTCGTCACGCTCCCGGAGCAGGACCGGTCGCTGTGGGACCGCGGGCTGGTGGCCGAGGGCCACGCACTGGTGCGCGCCTGTCTGCGCCGGGGCCGACCGGGGCCCTACCAGCTGCAGGCGGCGGTCGGCGCCGTGCACACCGACGCCGCGCGGGCGGCCGACACCGACTGGAGCCAGGTCCTCGCCCTCTACGACCAGCTCCACACCGTCACACCCACGCCCGTCGTGGCCCTGAACCGGGCGGTGGCGGTGGCCGAGGTGCACGGGCCGGACGCGGGTCTGGAGGCCGTCGACGCGATCGCTGGGCTGGAGGCGTACCACCCGTTCCACGCCGTGCGAGCCGACCTGCTGCGCCGGCTGGGCCGTGACGAGGAGGCGGCGCAGGCGTACCGGCGGGCGCTGGAGCTCACCGCGAACGGGGGGGAGCGCGCATACCTCACCGGCCGGCTGGCGGAGGTCTCCGGGACCGACAACCCGGCATCTGTCGGTGCCGTCTGCGAGAGTTAGCCCATGCCTCGTGCGATGTGGAAGGGCGCCGTCTCCTTCGGCCTGGTCAACGTGCCGGTCAAGCTCTACTCGGCGACGGAGGACCACGACATCTCCTTCCGGCAGGTGCACCGGGAGGACGGCGGCCGGATCCACTACAAGCGGGTCTGCTCGATCGACGGCGAGGAGGTCTCCTACGACGACATCGCCAAGGGCTACGAGACCGAGGACGGCCAGATGGTCGTCATCACCGATGAGGACCTCAAGCATCTGCCCAACCAGTCGAGCAAGGAGATCGCGGTCGAGAAGTTCGTCCCGGTGGACCAGATCGACCCCATGCTGCTCGACAAGCCCTACTACCTCGAGCCCGAGAAGGGCGCGGCCAAGGCCTACGCGCTGCTGCGCGACGCCCTGGAAACGGCCGACCGGATGGCCGTGGTGACCGTGGCGATCCGCAACCGCAAGAACATGGCCGTCCTGCGCGTGCGCGACGGCATCATCGTGCTGCAGACGATGCTCTGGCCCGACGAGATCCGCTCCTCCGACTTCGCCAACCTCGGCGACGTCGGCAGTGCCACCGAGCGCGAGCTGTCGATGGCCACGATGCTCATCGACTCCCTGTCGGGCGACTACGACCCCGAGGAGTTCGAGGACGACTACGCCCAGGCGGTCGAGTCGATGGTGCAGACGAAGCTCGACGGCGGCGAGGTCAAGGAGCAGCCGACGGCCAAGGACGGCTCGGGTGAGGTCGTCGACCTGCTCGAGGCCCTGCAGCGCTCCGTCGACCGCGCCAAGGCGTCGCGCGGCGAGCCGGTGACCGAGCGCAAGGCCGCGCCGGCGGCGAAGACCGACGCCAAGACGGCGAGCAAGGCCGCTCCGGCCAAGAGGGCCGCGGCCAAGACCACCGCCAAGAAGACGGCCGCCAAGAAGAAGGCCAGCTGAGTGCCCGAAGGCCACACGCTGCACCGTTTGGCGCAGGCGCTCGACGCCGCCTTCCGCGGCACGGCCCCCGCCGCCTCCTCGCCTCAGGGGCGGTTCGAGGACGGTGCCGCACTTCTCGACGGCCGTGAGGTGCTCGAGGCGTCGGCCTGGGGCAAGCACCTGTTCATGGAGTTCGCGGGCGACACCTGGCTCAACGTGCACCTCGGCCTCATCGGCAAGTTCTCGGTGGACCAGCTCGCCGTCGATGCCGACGGGTATGCCGCGGTGCCGGCTCCCTGGGGCGCTGTGCGCCTGCGTCTGCTCAACGACCGCTACGTCGCCGACCTGCGCGGCGCCGTGGTCTGCCAGGTGGTCACCCCTCCTGAGGTCGACGCCATCGTGGCCCGGCTCGGTCCCGACCCGCTGCGCCCCGATCAGGACCCGTCGCGCGCGTGGGCCCGGATCGCGAAGTCCGGGCGGAGCATCGCCGAGCTGCTCATGGACCAGTCGATCCTCGCCGGCGTCGGCAACGTCTACCGCTGCGAGGTCCTCTACCGGCACCGGGTCGACCCGTTCCGGCCCGGCAAGGAGATCCGCCGCGCCACGTGGGACGCGATCTGGGCCGACCTCAGCCGGCTGCTGCCGCTCGGGGTGGCGTTCAACCAGATCATCACCATGCCCGACCAGGTCGAGCGGGCCGAGGCGCTGAAGGCGGCGGGGCGCGTACCGGCCCTGACGTCCACGTGGACCGACTCCGCCCGCCGCTCGGCGCCCGGACCCGCAGGTGTCGTCGCGGTGGCCGACCTCGAGGCGCTCGCCGAGGTGGAGGCGGCCCTGGAGGCCGAGGCGCTGGGCGACGCCGACGAGGCGGGCGAGGACACGGACGGTCCGGAGGACGAGACCGCAGTCGTGGGGCAGCGGTACGCCGGGATGCGGCGTCGCTACTACGTCTACCGGCGCCAGGGCGAGCCCTGCCGGGTGTGCGGGTCGCGCGTGCGCACCACGGTCGTGGCCGGCCGCAACCTCTTCTGGTGCGGCCGCTGCCAGCGCCGCCGCTGACCGACCCGTCGTCGTCGTCGAGCCCGCCGGGCCCTGGCCGTCATGGTCGGAATGGTGCCGAGCGCACCTGACGACGAGCAGCCGACACCACTCCCGGCGCTGCGCTCGGGATCCCCATCCCCTGACCGCGTCGTCCCGTCGTCCACAGAGGCGCAGCCCGCTCTCGCCCGGGACCGTCGCGTGTGTCAGCGTCACGTCATGACCGCTGTGGCCCGGGCGCGACGCGAGCGGGCCGCCCTCGCCGCGGACGACTATGGCGGCGTCCTCTCCCGGCGTCTGCTCCGCGAGCTGGGCGTGGACCGCAACGCGCTGGCCCGTGAGGTCGCGGCCGGCCGGTGGCGGCGTCACGGTCACGAGACGGTGGCCGTGCACACCGTGGCCCTGGGTGACGTCGCCCGGCGGTGGCGGTCGATCTGGGAGGTGGGGGCCGGCGCCGCCGTCCTCGACGGCGTCAGCGCGCTGCAGGCGGCCGGCGTCACGGGGTTCGGTGAGGCGGTCGAGCACGTCTCGGTGCCGCGCGCCGTCCACCCCCGCCGCGTGTCCGGCGTGCGGATCCACCGGATCGAGCGAGGTCCCGGGGAGCTGGCCGTAGCCGGCATACCTCGCGTCCGGCCGGCCACCGCCGCCATCCGCGCCGCGTCCTGGGCCGTCTCCGACCGGCAGGCCGCGCTGGTCCTCGCCCTCGTCGTCCAGCAACGTGTCGTCACGGCGGGTCAGCTGCTCGTCGCGGCCTCGGCGGTGCCCGTGCGGAGTCGGCGCGCCCTGATCCTGCTCCTGGCCGCCGACGTCGCGGCGGGTGCGCAGTCGCTCGGTGAGCTGGACTTCGCCTCGCTGTGCCGGCGCCACGGGTTGCCCGTCCCGGACCGCCAGCTCGTGCGCACGACCCCCACCGGTCGCATCTATCTCGACGTCTGCTGGTCCGACGTCGGCCTGGTCGTCGAGATCGACGGGTCTGGCCACCGCTCCGGGCTGGCCGTGATGGACGACAACCTGCGGCAGAACGCCGTCGTCCTCGACGGGGGAACGGTGCTCCGGATCGACCTCGTCGGGCTGCGGCTCCAGCCGGACGCGTTCATGGCGCAGGTCTGCCGGGCCTACTCTGCGCTCACCATCCGCCGCGTCGGTTGATGCCCGACTCCGGGGTGAACGCCAGCGGAGTGGTGCTCGCTGCTCGGAAGGGCGCGCGCTGAGCACCACTCCGGGGCGTCTAGCCTGAGGTATGAGCACGGAGTCCGACCTCAAGGCGCTGTATGCGCAGGCTCAGGCGGCATACCAGCAAGGCCGGCCCACGTTCGTCGCACGGTTCAAGCTCGGGGCCTGGGGCACCGGGGTCGGGCAGCTGACCGCGTGGATGGACAGCGTGGACGCCGTGGAGCAGGCCGGGTGGGTCCTGGACCGCTGGACGACGACCGCCGACCCCGGCGGCACGTTCAACGCTTTCCCGCTCTTCCGGCGTCGCGAGGCGTGGACCCCCCAGGACCGGACGTGAGCCTGTTCGCCTCCGGCGCCACGACTCTGTTCGCCTCCGGCGCCACGACTCTGTTCGCCTCCGGCGCCACGACTCTGTTCGCCTGCGGCGCCAGGACTCTGTTCGCCTGCGGCGCCAGGACTCTGTTCGCCTGCGGCGCCACGACTCTGTTCGCCTCCGGCGCCACGACTCTGTTCGCCTGCGGCGAAACTTGCGCCCACCCGACTCAACGCAGGAACAGCACAGCCACCCCGGGAGTTGGACCCATCGCAGACCCGTGGCTTCTCCGAACACGAAGCCGTGGGGCTCGCACAGACACCTCGCATACCATCGGGTTGTCTCGACACAGGTAGGGAGCTTTGGCGATGTTCGAACGATTCACCGATCGGGCTCGACGGGTCGTGGTGCTTGCGCAGGAAGAGGCGCGCATGCTCAACCACAACTACATCGGCACCGAGCACATCCTGCTGGGGCTCATCCACGAAGGCGAAGGTCTCGCCGCCAAGGCGCTCGAGAACCTCGACATCTCGCTCGTCGCCGTCAGGGAGCAGGTCCAGGAGATCATCGGCCAGGGGCAGCAGGCCCCCACCGGCCACATCCCCTTCACGCCGCGCGCGAAGAAGGTCCTCGAGTACTCGCTGCGCGAGGGTCTGCAGCTCGGCCACACGTACATCGGGACCGAGCACATCCTGCTCGGCCTCATCCGCGAGGGTGAGGGCGTCGCCGCCCAGGTCCTCGTCAAGCTCGGCGCCGACCTCAACAAGGTGCGCCAGCAGGTCATCCAGCTGCTCGCGGGCTACCAGGGCGGCCAGGGCGAGAAGGCCGGCGCGGGCGTCGGCCAGGGCCAGGGCCAGGCGGAGGGCACCCCCGCGGGGTCCCTCGTGCTCGACCAGTTCGGCCGCAACCTCACCCAGGCGGCGCGAGAGGGCAAGCTCGACCCGGTCATCGGGCGCGAGAAAGAGATCGAGCGCGTCATGCAGGTCCTGTCGCGCCGCACGAAGAACAACCCCGTGCTCATCGGGGAGCCCGGCGTGGGCAAGACCGCCGTCGTCGAGGGGCTCGCCCAGGACATCGTCCGCGGCCAGGTGCCTGAGACGCTCAAGGACAAGCAGCTCTACACGCTCGACCTCGGTGCGCTCGTCGCCGGCAGCCGCTACCGCGGTGACTTCGAGGAGCGCCTGAAGAAGGTCCTCAAGGAGATCCGCACCCGCGGCGACATCATCATCTTCATCGACGAGATCCACACCCTCGTCGGTGCCGGTGCGGCCGAGGGCGCCATCGACGCGGCGAGCATCCTCAAGCCGATGCTGGCCCGTGGTGAGCTCCAGACCATCGGGGCGACCACCCTCGACGAGTACCGCAAGCACATCGAGAAGGACTCGGCCCTCGAGCGCCGGTTCCAGCCGATCCAGGTGGCCGAGCCGACGCTGGCCCACGCCATCGAGATCCTCAAGGGCCTGCGCGACCGCTACGAGGCGCACCACCGCGTCTCCATCACGGACGCGGCGCTGGTGAGCGCGGCCAACCTGGCCGACCGCTACATCAACGACCGCTTCCTGCCCGACAAGGCCATCGACCTCATCGACGAGGCGGGCGCGCGACTGCGCATCCGTCGGATGACGGCTCCGCCGGACCTGCGCGAGTACGACGACAAGATCGCCACCGTGCGGCGCCAGAAGGAGGCCGCCATCGACGGCCAGGACTTCGAGAAGGCCGCCCGTCTGCGCGACGACGAGAAGCAGCTGTCGCAGCAGCGCGCGGAGCGTGAGGCGCAGTGGAAGTCCGGTGACATGGACGTCGTCGCCGAGGTCGACGAGGAGATCATCGCCGAGGTCCTCGCGGCCAGCACCGGCATCCCGGTCTTCAAGCTGACCGAGGAGGAGTCCAGCCGCCTGCTCAACATGGAGGCCGAGCTCCACAAGCGCATCGTCGGCATGGACGACGCCATCCGGGCGCTGTCCCAGGCGATCCGCCGCACCCGCGCCGGCCTCAAGGACCCCCGCCGTCCCGGCGGCTCGTTCATCTTCGCCGGCCCCACCGGCGTCGGGAAGACCGAGCTGGCCAAGACGCTCGCGGAGTTCCTCTTCGGCGACGAGGACAGCCTCATCCAGCTCGACATGTCCGAGTACTCCGAGAAGCACACCGTCTCGCGGCTGTTCGGCTCGCCTCCCGGCTACATCGGCTACGAGGAGGGCGGCCAGCTGACCGAGAAGGTGCGGCGCAAGCCGTTCTCGGTCGTGCTCTTCGACGAGGTCGAGAAGGCCCACCCCGACATCTTCAACACGCTGTTGCAGGTGCTCGAGGACGGCCGGCTCACCGACTCCCAGGGCCGGATGGTCGACTTCAAGAACACCGTCATCATCATGACGACCAACCTCGGTACGCGTGACATCACCAAGGGCACCCTGGGCTTCTCCTCCGGTCCCGACTCACGCAGCGACTACGAGCGGATGAAGAACAAGGTCACGGACGAGCTCAAGCAGCACTTCCGCCCCGAGTTCCTCAACCGCGTCGACGACACGATCGTCTTCCCGCAGCTCACGCAGTCGGAGATCGTCTCGATCGTCGACCTGGAGATCGCCAAGCTCGACGTGCGGCTCAAGGACAAGGACATGGGCATGGAGCTCACGACCGCGGCCAAGAACCTGCTCGCCAAGAAGGGCTACGACCCCGTGCTGGGGGCCCGGCCGCTGCGCCGCACCATCCAGCGCGAGATCGAGGACGTGCTGTCCGAGAAGATCCTCTACGGCGAGCTGAAGCCGGGTGAGTTCGTGCTCGTCGACGCCACCGGTTTCGACGGCGAGAGCTGGAAGGACGCGGCGTTCACCTTCGCCGGGTCCAAGCGCGAGGAGACCCTGCCGGAGATCCCCGACACCCCGCCCGTCGACACCGTCGGCGCGCCGGGGGCCGCGACCCCCGGCCCGCAGGACTCCGGCGGAGCGGCGTCCGCCTGACGCCCGTTCCACCCGCTGAGCCGTATGCGAAGGCCGCCTCCCCCACGGAGGCGGCCTTCCGCATACCCGGGCTCTCGCACCCCAGGACCCCGCATGCCGAGACCCCGACGAGGCGCCCGCCGGTCCACCGGGCGTGGTCGAGTGGGTGAACAAGGGGTGGACGTCGTAGGCTGTCTCTCGAGCGCTCCGCCCGCGATCTGGTGACCTGACGGTCTCGACCTCGTCAGCCCCCGGCATCGCACGGCAGTGGACGCGCCACCACCTCCGGCACCACGCCGACCGGACCACGGGCCTGGCCCCGCCCGTCCGGCGCGGACCGCCGCGAACGCTGTACGCCAGGTGGACACCGAGGAGGACCATGCCCACCACCGACCGACGTCGGTCGTCCCGCCGCTCGTCCGCGCCCAGCGCGCCGGCCCGGACCAGCGCGCGCAGGGACCAGCAGGACCATCAGAGCCAGCAGGGCCAGTCGCGCGGTAACCGGGCGGACGACCCGGCGCCCATCATCCCCATCCTCGCCCGCCGCGTGCGCGAGGTGGAGGCCAAGTCCCTCGAGGGCAAGGTCGGCCCGGCCAAGCGGACGAAGTTCCAGGTCATCGCCCTGCTCGTGCGCGAGGAGCGGGCGCGGATCAAGGCCGACGCGGCGATCCCGCCCGGCGCCCGTACCGAGCTGCTCAAGCGGCTCGACGGCGTCGCCACCATCCTGGCCAAGACGGCCGCCCATGACACCACCCTCCTGCGGCTGCTCGACGACAGTGCCGTGCCCGGCCCGGCCGCCCAGCGGATGCGCCTGGACTGGCTGCTGGAGTCCGGCGCCGAGCTGGCCCCGGAGGACCTCGTCATCGCCGCCGCGTCGCCGATGCGCGCCCCGGCCGTGTCGGCCGAGCTCGCGGCCAAGCAGGTCGTGCCCCGCTCGGTGCCGGCCCGGGTGCGGTCCAACCCGTTCCTGGCCCCCGACCTCAGCCGCCCGCGCGACGACGAGTACACGCCCGGCCTGCTCGCCCGCTGGGACCTCATGGATCCGCTCTACCGGGCGTTCGAGCAGGGCGCCGGCGGGGGTGCGGCCTCGATGACCCTGCCGCCGCTGCCGAAGATCGACCGCTACTCCCCGCCCGGCTACCGCCTCATGCCGCACCAGGTGCGGATGCTCGAGGCCGTGCGCCAGGGCCACCGCACCTTCCTGCTCGCCGACGAGCCCGGCCTCGGCAAGACGGCGCAGTCGGTGCTCGCCGCCTCGGTCGCCGGCGCCTACCCCATGCTCGCCGTCGTGCCCAACGTCGTGAAGATCAACTGGGCCCGCGAGGTCAAGCGCTGGACCCCGCACCGCCGGGTCAGCGTCATCCACGGTGACGGCGTCGACGTCGACGCGTTCGCCGACGTCTTCGTCGTCAACTACACCGTGCTCGACCGGCACCTGTCGTGGCTGTCGAGCTTCGGCTTCCGCTCGATGGTCGTCGACGAGGCGCACTTCATCAAGAACCTCACCTCGCAGCGGTCCCAGCACGTACTGGCCCTCGGCGAGCGCATCCGCGAGGCCGCCCCCGGTGGCGACCCGCTCCTGCTCGCCCTCACCGGCACCCCGCTCATCAACGATGTCGAGGACTTCAACGCCATCTGGCGCTTCCTCGGCTGGGTCAAGGACGGCCGTCCGGGTCCGGAGCTGATGCGCCGGCTCGAGTCGAGCGGTCTCACCCCCGCCGACCGCGGCTTCTACGCGGAGGCCCGCAGCTCGGTCATCGAGATGGGCATCGTGCGACGCCGCAAGGTCGACGTCGCCAAGGACCTGCCCGACAAGCGCATCGCCGACATCCCCGTCGAGCTCGACGACGAGGCCGCCCGGTCGATCCGCGCCTCGGAGCGCGAGCTCGGCCAGCGTCTGCTCGCCAGCTACCGCCGCCTGCTGCAGGCGCGCGAGCACGAGCGGGACGACGACCGGCAGGCGATGGCCGGCCTGCTCGCCGTGGCGGCGTCGGCCTCCGTCGAGGTCGACGAGGAGCTCATGCGCCGGGTATGCGTGCAGGAGCTCGAGTCGTCCAAGGGCACCGGCGGGGGCGGCGAGAACGTCTTCACCATGGTGCGGCGCATCGGCCAGGCCAAGGCCGGTCTCGCGGCGGACTACACCGCCCAGCTGGCCCGCTCGGTGGGCAAGGTCGTCTTCTTCGCCAAGCACATCGACGTCATGGACACCGCCGAGCGGATCCTGCGTGAGGCCGAGCTGCGCACCGTCTCGATCCGCGGCGACCAGACCGGGGCCCAGCGCCAGCACGCCATCGACGCGTTCCAGAAGGACCCCGACGTCTCGGTGGTCGTCTGCTCGCTCATGGCCGCCGGCGTGGGACTCAACCTCCACGCGGCGTCCAACGTCGTGCTCGCCGAGCTGTCGTGGACGGCGGCCGAGCAGCAGCAGGCCATCGACCGCGTGCACCGCATCGGCCAGGACGAGCCGGTCACCGCCTGGCGGATCCTCGCTGCCCAGACCATCGACGGCCGCATCGCCGAGCTCATCGACAGCAAGCAGGGCCTGGCGGCGCGAGCCCTCGACGGCAGCGCCGAGGAGACGGGCACGGGTGACTCCGTGCAGCTCGACGCCCTCGTGCACCTGCTGCGCCAGGCTCTCACCGGCCGCTGACGTGGGCGAGGACGTCATCGTCCGGCGCGCGCGCACGCCGGACGTCAGAGCCATCCGCGGCCTCGTCGAGCCCATGGTCGGCACCGGCCTGCTCGTGGCCAAGGACGCCGTCACCTACTACGAGTCGGTGCACGAGCTGCGCGTCGTCGAGGTCGACGGCGTCGTCGTCGGCTGCGGCGCGCTGCACGTCATGTGGGAGGACCTCGCGGAGGTCCGCACGGTCGCGGTCCATCCCGACCACACCGGCCGCGGGCTCGGCTCGGCACTGCTGACCGCCCTGCTCGACGACGCCCGCGACCTCGGCGTGAGCCGGGTGTTCTGCCTGACCTTCGAGACGGCGTTCTTCGCCCGCCACGGCTTCCAGGTCATCGAGGGCCAAGCGGTCGACCCCACGGTCTACGTCGAGCTGCTGCGGTCCTACGACGAGGGCGTCGCCGAGTTCCTCGACCTCGAGCGGGTCAAGCCCAACACCCTCGGCAACACCCGGATGCTGCTGACCCTGGAGTCCTGACGGCGCTCAGCTACCCGGGTCGACGCTCGCGCAGGGGGATGGTCGACGGCCCGACGTGCGCCGAGAACCACTCCTGCAGCGGCCGCACCCGCCGCCAGTCGTCGCGCACGTGCCGCACGACCGCGCCGGTGCTCAGCCACGACGGGGTCCCGTGGTCGCGCCACGCGATGAGGCTCTTGTGCCGCATCAGCTCCAGCCGTGGGTGGTCTTCCGCGACCCCCCGCGGCCGGGTCTTCAGCACCTCCCCGCCGATCTGGAAACCGTTGCGCCGCAACGTCTCCACGCGCGACGCGAGGTCGTCTCCGGCCTCGTCGTCGTCCACCGCGGCCCGCATGCGTTTCACCTGGTCGCTCGCGTGGTGCATCGAGCCGCCGCCGACGGTCAGCCCCTCGGCGCTCACACGCAGGTAGTAGCCCATGCCCTCCGTCGCCTGCACCACGGCCGCCTGCTCGGTCTTGAGCGGCGACTTGTCGTGCCGGAACCGCACGTCGTTGTGGGGGCGGAACAGCTTCGCCTCCCCGAACTCCTCGGCCAGGGCGTCGGTGAGCGCGAGCAGCGGCTCCCGCACGACCTCCTCGTAGCGGTCCTTGTGCTCGGCCCACCACTCGCGCGTGTTGTGCCGTTCTAGGTCGGCGTAGAAGGCCACGGCCTCGGCCGGTATGCCGGTGTCTCGGCTCATCGCCCCACCCTAGGAGCCGCTCGGCTTCCCCTCGCGGCGCGCGACCACGGCATACAGCGGGTCGCCGCGGTAGGGCGGGTGGGCCGTGGGGTCGGGGGTGCGCAGCGAGGCCTCCGGCCCGGCGAAGCCGCCCGCCGTCCGCAGGTACGCCGCGACCACGGCGACGTGGCCGATATCGTCGGTGGCGAGCCAGCCGTGGACGGCCTTGCTGGGGAAGCACCGGTTCGAGAACGTGAGGACGACCGGTCCGCCGGGCCGCAGCACCCGGGCGACCTCGCGCAGTACCTCGACGGGCCGGGTGAGGTAGTCGACCGACACGCAGCAGAGCACGGCGTCGATGCTGGCGTCCGGGAAGGGTAGCCCCGGGTCCACGTTGAGGTCCTGCACGACCCGCTCGGTGGCCATGGCGTTGGCGGCGAGCTCGGCCGCGTTGAGCCCGAGCACGACGAGCTCGGCCGGCGCCGAACGTAGGTGCGAGACCCACGACGACATGAGGTCGAGTACCCGGAGGGGAGGAGGGCCCGAACCGTCAAGACCCAGCTCGGCGTAGAGGTCGCCCACCGCGGCGACCGCGCCGTCATCGATGTGCGTGACGAAGCGCGGGGCGCCGTAGAAGCTCGTGTCGTCGGACTCGTCGTCGCGCCGGAAGAACCCCGGCGGGAAGGGGCCGTCGGCGCTCATGACCTCGCCTCGAGAACCTCACGCAGCGTCAGCGGCGGCCGGCCAGTGAGCCGGCGCACGTCGTCGCTGACCTCGGCCACCTCGCCCGCGGCGATGGCGGTGTAGGTGGACACCCAGGCGTCGTACTGCCAGTCCGGGGCGGGCCAGCGCAGCCGCGACGCGTACGCCTCGAGCACCGTCTCGTCGTGGAAGGTGACGGGCGTGCCGCGCACGGCGGACAGCACGGCGGCGGCCTCGGCCATGGTGACGGCCTCGCCGCCGGTGACCTGGTAGGTCGCGTCGAGGTGGGCTGCGGGGTCGCGCAGCACCGCGAGGGCGACCCGGGCGACGTCGGCGCGCGCCACCATGGCCGCCCGTCCGTCGCCCGCCGGCCCGCGGATGACCCCGTCCTCCCCGACGAAGAAGGGGACGAAGTCGAGGTAGAAGTTGTCGCGCAGGAAGGTCCAGCGCATGCCCGAGGTCCGGATGTGCTCCTCGGTGTGGAAGTGGTCGCGGCCGAGCGTGAAGACCGAGTCGGCGCTGGCCCCGGCGAACGAGGTGTAGACGACGTGCTGCACCCCGGCCTCGGCCGCGGCGTCGACGAAGGCGCGGTGCTCGTCGAGGCGGTCGACGCTCTCGGCGGCCGACACCATGAACAGGGTCCGCACCCCCTCGAGCGCCGCGCGCGACGCGCCCCGGTCGCGGTACTGCGCCACCACGGGCGTGGCGCCGTCGAGGTGCGGGGCGCGGGCGGCGTCGCGGACGAGGAGGCGCTGGGCGACCCCGGCCTCGGCGAGGCCGCGGGCGACGAGGCCGCCCACCGCTCCGGTCGAGCCCGTGACGGCGAAGGTGGGGGCGTCGGTCATGCCACCACCGTACGCACGCCGCTCGTGGGCCCCGATGGACCCCGACGTCAGCGGGTGGCGGTGTAGATGCGCCGCACGACGTCCTCGATGTCGGGCTCCTCGATGGCCAGGTCGCGCACCGCCGCCCGGCGGCTCACCTCGGCGAGCACGGCCGCTGCGGTGGTCGCGGTCGCGTCGAAGGCGAGCCGCTGGCGCAATCCGTCGCCCTCGGTGCCGAGCAGCGTGGTGTCGGGTATGCCGGTCAAGGGTGCGGTGGGTGCGGCGAGGTCGACGACGAGCACCCGCCGGGCGCCCACGGTGGCGGCCAGCGAGGGCAGGGTGCCGTCGAAGGCGAGGCGGCCGTGGTCGACGACGAGCACCCGGTCGCAGAGGCGCTCGACGTCGCCCATGTCGTGGGTGGTGAGCAGGAGGGTGGTCCCGCGCTCGGCCCGCTCGGCGCGCAGGAACTCGCGCAGCCGCTGCTTGCTCAGCACGTCGAGCCCGATGGTGGGCTCGTCGAGCACGAGCAGGTCGGGGGAGTGCAGCAGCGCGGCGGCGATCTCGGCGCGCATCCGCTGGCCGAGCGAGAGCTGACGCACGGGCGTCCCGAGGGTCGACTCCATCTCGAGCTGCTCGACGAGGGTCGCGGCGCGCCGGCGCACGTCGGCAGCCGGGAGCCCGTGGATCGCGCCGAGGATGGTGAACGACTCGTGCAGCGGCAGGTCCCACCACAGCTGTGACCGCTGCCCGAAGACCACCCCGACCCGGCGGGCCACCTCTCGGCGCCGGCGCATCGGGTCGACGCCACAGGTGCGCACCGTGCCGGAGGTCGGCCGCAGGATGCCGGTGAGCATCTTGATCGTCGTCGACTTCCCGGCCCCGTTGGCCCCGATGTACCCCACGGACTCGCCGGGCTGCACCGCCCACGTCATGTCGTCGACGGCGCGCACCGGGGTGCGACCGCTCGCGCGACGGCCCCGCCCACCGAAGACCCGGGTGAGGCCCTGCAGCTCGACGACGGGTCCGGTGCTCATCCGCCCGCCCCCTGGTAGTGCCGGGTGCCGGACCGCCAGAGCAGCAGGGCGACGCCCCAGGCGGCTGCCGCGGCCACGGGCGCGCACCAGCCGAGCCACGCCGGCAGCAGCGCTGCGCCGGGGAGGTCGAGCAGGACGACGGTCGGCAGGTAGGCGACGAACGCGGCGGGCACGACGAAGGAGAAGAGCAGGCGCAGCGGGTGGGGGAACACCAGCGCGGACTGCTGCGCGGCATACGAGCCGCCGTAGACGAAGGCGTTGGTGACCTCGCTGCCCTCCACGAGGAAGAACTGCAGCGCGGCGGCGGCCACGAAGAGGGCGGCCACGATGACGGCGCCGGTGACCAGCGTGCCGCCGGCCAGCAGCAGGGTGCGGGGCGTGAGGGGCAGGTCGTCGACCCGCACGGCCGCGACGAGCACAACGAGGGCGATGCCGATCCGGCCCACCCGGCGCAGGGAGAGGTCGCTCGTCACGAGCTGCCCGAGCAGCGAGAGGGGTCGCAGGTAGAACGCGTCGACCGTGCCGGCGCGGATGAGGGCCGGCAGGGTGTCGAGGTGGCCGACGAGCATGTCGGCCAGCGAGAACGCCAGCGTCGCGAGCGCGAACACGAGCAGCGCCTGGGGGAAGGTCAGCCCACCGAGGACGGTGACGTGCTGGAAGATCACGTAGACCTCGGCGAGGTCGACGGCGCCGATGCCCATGGTGCCCACGATGTCGGCGACGAACGAGCCGCGGTATGCCGTCTGGGCGCGCCACCGGGCGGCGAGGATGACCCTGTAGGCGTGCAGGTCGCGCGTGAGGTCAGCCACCCTGCACCTCCAGCACCCGGCGGCCCCGGCGGGTGAGCACCTGGCCGAGCAGCAGCACCCCGGCCGCCCACGCGAGCTGCCCGGCCACGAGGCGCAGGGCGGTGGGCGCGTCGGCCCGCCCACCCAGCAGGTCGATCGGGGTCTGCAGCATCGACGGGAACGGGGTGGCCGCGGCGATCGTCGCGAGCCACGGGGGGAACCACGCGACCGGCACGTAGAGCCCGGCGAGCAGGCCGCTGACGACGATGTAGGTCAGCTGCGGGCCGCGGTTCTCGACCAGCCAGAAGGCGGCGAGGTTGACGGCATACCGGCACCCGAAGGAGATGACGACGGCGAGCGTCACGCTGAGCACGGCCAGGAGGGCGACGGCCGGGGTCTGCGGGAGGGCGATGCCGAACACGACCGCGCCGATGAGCACCGTGGGCAGTCCGCGGGTGAGCAGCTGCAGGGCGGCGCGACCGAGGTCGGCGGCGAGGTAGGCCAGCTGCGGGTCGAGCGGGCGCGCGAAGTCGACGCCGATGTCGCCGGATCGCACCCGGTCCGACACCTCGGTCCAGCCGAACAGGCCGACGCAGGCGATGAGGCCCTGACCCCACCACACGTACGAGGTGGCCTGGGCGGGGGAGTAGCCCGCGACGGCCGTGCCGGCGGACGCGAGCGCGGCGAGGAGGATGCTCGCGCGGATCAGCCCGAAGACGCTGTTGGTGAGGATGCCCGCGAGGGTGGCGAGGCGGTAGGTGGAGTAGCGCCGGAACCCCGCTCGCGCGAGGACGGCGACGGTCCGAGCCTGTCCACGCACAAGAGGGGGAACTTACTAGGGTTGCCCCATGGACGCCACCGGAGCAGTCCCCTCCGCCGGGCGACCCGACCTCGTCGTCGTCATGGGCGTCTCGGGGTCGGGCAAGACGACCGTGGCCCAGGGCCTCGCCGCGGCGATGGGCTGGCCGTTCGCCGAGGGGGACGCGCTGCACCCGCCGGCCAACGTCGCCAAGATGCACGCCGGCATCCCGCTCACCGACGAGGACCGCTGGCCCTGGCTGCGGGTCATCGGCGACTGGATGTCGGAGCAGGAGGCGGCCGGCCGGTCGGCGGTCGTCACGTGCTCGGCGCTTCGGCGGGTCTACCGCGACCTGCTGCGCGAGGGACGCCCGGCCGTGCGGTTCCTCCACGTCACCCTGCCCGAGGTCGCCATCGCCGACCGGCTCGAGCACCGCGAGGGCCACTACATGCCGCCGTCGTTGCTGCCGAGCCAGCTGGCGACGCTCGAGCCGCTGCAGCCGGACGAGCCGGGCGTCGCGGTCTCCGGCCGCGGGACGCCCGCCGAGGTGCTGTCCGCGACGCTCGCGGCGCTGGGACTCACCCCGCCCGGCTGACCCCCGCTGGTCGACCCCACTGGTCGACCCCGCCCATCTGACCTGTTGGCTGACTCGTCCACCTGACCCCGCCTGGGTCGACATGACTGCCAGTCATCGCTCTCGGCTGCCGTTGCAACCCCAGTCGAGTGGCTCGACTGGCAGTCGAGCCGGCGGGGCGGTGCGCGTGAGGCCCGGGTCGCGTGGTCTGTGCGAGGGCCGTGGCGTATGCGTCAGGCGGGCAGGCGGTAGCGCTCGCCGGGTAGCGGCTCGACGAGACCGTCGGCGACGAGGGAGTCGAGGCAGCGCATCCGTTGCTGGTCCGGGGGCCACACCTGCGCCAGGGCGTCGTGCGCCACCGGCTCGTCGCTCGCGCGGAGCACGGACAGCAGGGCGCCACGCGCTTGCCGGTCGGTGCCGTCCCAGGACTGGCCCCTGCGCGGCGGGCCGCCGTAGGCCGGCCGCCCCGCCCGGTTCCACGCGCAGAGGTCGGCCACCGGGCACTCGTCGCACCGGGGGCTGCGAGCCGTACAGACCAGCGCCCCGAGCTCCATGGCCGCGACGTTCCAGACCACGGCGTCGGCCGGGTCGGTGGGCAGGGCCGCCTCGGCCAGCCGGACCTCGGCGCGGGTCATGGCGGGGGCCGCGTGCGCCTGACCCTCCAGCGTGCGCACGAGCACCCGCCGCACGTTGGTGTCGACGACGACCGACGGCACACCGTAGGCGAAGCACGCGACCGCCGCCGCCGTGTAGGCGCCGATGCCCGGCAGCGCCTGCAGCCCGGCCACCGTGCGCGGCACCTGCCCGCCGTGCCGCTCGACCATCGCCGTCGCCGCCTCGTGCAGGCGTAGCGCCCGGCGTGGATAGCCCAGCCGGCCCCACGCGCGGATGACCTCACCGGGGGTGTCCGCCGCCAGGTCGCCCGGCGTCGGCCACCGCGCCAGCCAGGTATGCCAGACGGGCGCCACCCGCGCGACCGGCGTCTGCTGCGACATCACCTCGGAGAGCAGGACGCCCCACGGTGTGGTGCCGGGACGCCGCCACGGCAGCGGGCGGGCGTTCGCGGCGTACCAGCGCAGCACCCGGCGGTGCAGGTCGGGCAGGTCGGGCGGCGCGGGCGGGTCGGGCGGCGCGGGCGCGTCCAATGCGTCTGGCAGGCCCGGGGGGTCGCGCGGCGCGGGAGCGGGCGCGGTCACGTCAGACGTAGCGCTCGAGGATGCTCGACTCGGCCAGGCGAGACAGGCCCTCGCGCACGGCCCGGGCCCGGCTCTCGCCGACGCCCCCGACGCTCATGAGGTCCTCGAGGTTGGCGGCGAGCAGCCGTTGCAGAGAGTCGAAGTGGTCGACGAGCCGCTCGACGATGGCCCCGGGCAGGCGGGGCACCTTGGTGAGCAGCCGGTAGCCGCGCGGGCTGACCGCGCTGTCGAGGGCGTCGCCGACGGTGGTGAACCCCACGGCCCGGGCCCCGGCACTGAGGTCGAGCAGCTCGGTGGACGACAGCTCCATCAGCTCGGCGAGCGCCTCCTCCACCGTCTTGGTGGACTTGGTGGCCGCGAGGTAGTCGCGGATGACGAGCTCACGGTCGTTGCCGAGCCCCCCGGAGAGCTCCTCGAGCTGCAGCCCGAGGAGGCGGCCGTCGTCGCCGAGCTCGACGACGTAGTCGGAGATCTCCTCGCTGATGCGGCGCACCATCTCCAGGCGTTGCAGCACGCTGGCGACGTCGCGCACGGTGACGAGGTCCTCGATCTCCAGGGCCGACAGCGTGCCGGTCACCTCGTCGAGCCGCGACTTGTAGCGCTCGAGGGTCTGCAGGGCCTGGTTGGCCTTGGAGAGGATCGCGGCGCTGCCCTCGACGACATGGCGCCGGCCGGCGACGTAGAGCGCGATGATCTGCATCGACTGGCTCACGGAGATCACCGGGAACCCGGTCTGGATCGCCACCCGCTCGGCGGTGCGGTGGCGGGTGCCGGACTCCGACGTCTCGATGCTGGAGTCCGGCACGAGCTGGGTGTTGGCGCGCAGGATGCGGGAGCCGTCGCGGTCGAGCACGATCGCGCCGTCCATCTTCGACAGCTCGCGCAGCCGGGTGGCCGCGAACTCGATGTCGATCGGGAAGCCCCCGCTGCTGATCGACTCCACGACCCGGTCGTTGCCGAGCACGATGAGGGCGCCGGTGCGGCCCCGCAGGATGCGCTCCAGGCCGTCGCGCAGGTCGGTGCCCGGCGCGACCGCGGCCAGGGTGGCGCGCAGCAGGTCGTCGCCGGTGCGTTCCACGACCGTGCCCTCCCTCGTCGGCGTCGACCGTCCCCCGGTCCGCCCGGAGTCTATCGGCGGGCCGGCTCCAGTGCCGCGACGACCGCCGTGGCGACGTCGGGCACCTCCACGACGTTCATGCTCGGCGGCACCGGACCGGACCCGACGACCCCGCGGGGGACGAAGGCGAGCCGGAACCCCAGCCGCGCGGCCTCGGCCAGGCGCCGCGGCATACCCGACACGGGGCGGACCTCGCCGGCCAGGCCGACCTCGCCGAAGGCCACCGCCTGGGGTGGCAGCGGGCGGTCGGCGACGGAGCCCGCCACCGCGAGGGCCACGGCGAGGTCGGCGGCCGGCTCGCCGATGCGCACCCCGCCCACCGTGGAGACGTAGGCGTCGTTGGCCCCGATGGGCACTCCGGCGCGGCGTTCGAGCACGGCGAGCACCATGGCGACCCGGGACGCGTCCAGTCCATGGGTGGCGCGGCGGGGCGAGGGCAGCCGGCTGGGGGCGATGAGCGCCTGCACCTCCGCCACGAGCGGGCGCCGGCCCTCGAGCGTCACCGTCACGCAGGTGCCGGCGACGGCGTCGTCGCGGTGGGAGAGGAACAGGCCGCTGGGGTCGGTGAGGCCGACGATGCCGACGTCGGAGAGATCGAAGCAGCCCACCTCGTCGGTGGGGCCGTAGCGGTTCTTCACCGCGCGCACGAGCCGCAGCCGGGAGTGACGGTCGCCCTCGAACTGCACGACGACGTCGACGAGGTGCTCGAGCACCCGCGGGCCCGCGATGGAGCCGTCCTTCGTGACGTGGCCGACGAGCAGCACGGCCATGCCCCGCTGCTTCGCCGCCTGGATGATGCTGGCCGCCACCTCGCGCACCTGGCTGACGTTGCCGGCCGCCCCGTCGACCTCGCCGCTGGCGATGGTCTGCACGGAGTCGACGACGAGCAGGTCGGGCTGCAGCCGGGCGATCTGGCCCAGCACCGTGGCGAGGTCGGTCTCCGCCGCGAGGTAGAGCGAGGACGCCATGGCCTCGATGCGCTCGGCCCGCATGCGCACCTGGGCGGCCGACTCCTCGCCGCTGACGTAGAGCACGTCCTGCCCGCCCCGCGCGGCCCGCGCGGCGACGTCGAGCAGCAGGGTCGACTTGCCGATGCCCGGCTCGCCGGCGACGAGAACGACGGCACCGGGCACGAGGCCGCCGCCGAGCACCCGGTCGAACTCCGCGACCCCGGTGCTGCGGCTGGCGGAGCTCTGGATGTCGACCTGGCCGATGCGCACGGCGGGGGTGACGACGGACGCCGCGGCGACGGTGCGGGCGGCGGTGGCCCCGACCTCGCCGATGCTGCCCCACGCCTGGCACTCACCGCAGCGGCCCACCCACTTCAGCGTGGTCCAGCCGCACTCCGCGCAGCGGTAGCCGGTGGGGCGGGACGTCGTGCGGGAGGCCATGTCGAGGACGCTAGGCGACGGCACCGACAGGCCGCGTCAGGCCCGCCACGGTGCGTCCCGCCTCTTCTGGGGTCCCGGGCCTCACGCCCTGACCTCAAGCGGTCGGCGGGACGAACGGCCAGCCCTGCTGCATCGGGGCCTCGCGTCCCGGCTCGATGTAGAACTCCAGCCCGAACGCCTGGGCGAACAGCTCGTCGCCCATCTCGCGCACCCACGCCGTGTCGGTCTTCTGGCTCACGTGCGCCTCGACGGCCGCCCGCCGCTGGGGGAGGAAGCCGCTGACGTCGACCTCCCAGCTGATCTCCGACTCCGGGGTGCCGAGCGGGTTGCCGTCGTCCATCGGCCGGTCGGGGTCGAAGTCGGGCTCGGCGTTCTCCGGCTGTGCCTCGCCCGCCGCGTCGCCCGCCGCGTCGCCCGCCGCGGCCGCTCGCGCCGCCTTCATCGCCTCCGCCATCTCCGTGTATGCGCGCCGCATCCGGTCGCGGTTCATCGTGGACTCCAGCAGCCGGGGCCGGCGGGCGGCCAGCTCGGCGGCGCGGTGGGCGATGTGGTGCACCTTGACGTGGTCGGGGTGGCCGTAGTTGCCGTGCCAGTCGTAGCCCACGAGCACGTCGGCGTCCTCGTCATCGAGCACCTGGACGAGCCGCCGGGCCGCCTCCTCCAGGTCGGAGCCGTGCAGGGCGTCGGGGGCGTCGTTCTGCTCCCAGCCCGTCATCCCGGAGTCGGCGTAGCCCAGCCACTCGACCCGCTGGGTGCCGGTCGCCCGGGCCGAGGCCTCCGCCTCGAGCCGGCGCCGCTGCGCCACGGTTTCACCGGGGGCCAGGTCCTCGGGCGCCTCGCCGTGGTCGCCGTTGGTCGCGTAGACGACGACCACCCGGTCCCCGGCGGCGCTGGCCCGCGCCATCGACCCGGAGGTCTGGGTGCTCTCGTCGTCGGGGTGGGCGTGGAGGAAGACGATGGTCGTCACCCGAGCATCATGCCTGCCTCCCGCGCGGCCCAGGACGCGGTGAGCGTCTCTCGTCAGAACCGGCGCCAGCGCAGCATCACGGCGTAGTCGACCCTGGTGCGGTCGGGCTCGGCGGCCAGCACCGTGTCCGCGACCCGCCCGGCGAGCTCCAGCCGCACCACCGCCTCGAAGTCGGGCCGCCTGTCGAAGGTCCACGCGATGTCGAGTGGCACCCGCTGCCACCCCTGTCGGCGCCAGAACCGCTCGACCGCCTCGGGGTCGTACTCGGGCCGCGAGCGCCGGAACCAGGCGCCGAACGTCGAGCGGCTCGCGTCGTTGTCGACGACGAACGCCACGCCGCCGGGCCGCATGACCCGCTCCAGCTCGGTCAGCCCGGGCTCGCAGCCGGGCCCGAAGAAGTACGCCCACCGGGCGTGGGCGACGTCGACCGAGCCCGCAGGCCGTCCGGTCGCCGCGGCGGTGGCCGCCACGACGCATACCCGGTCCGTATGTCGTCCGGCCGCCAGCCGCTGCCGGGCCCGGTCGACGAGCGTCGGGTGGGGCTCGACACCGACGACCGACCGGGCCGTCCGGGCGAAGCGCGGCAGGTGGAACCCGGTACCGCACCCGATGTCGAGCACGTCGCGACCGGCCCAGTCGGCGACCCGGCGCATGGCCGCCTCGATGACCCCGGCCCGGTCGACGCCGAGGTTCTCGGTCTCGTAGAGGTCGGGCTGGTCCCAGATGTTGGGGCTCGGGATGATCCCGTCGGTCACCCGTGCGAGCGCTTCTTGGGCTTCGCCTTGGGCGCCTTCGTCGCCGCCTGGGCTGCCTTCGCCGCGGCCTTGGTCGCTGACGTCCGCGCCGCCGCCTGCACGTCCTGGGCGGCGAGCGTCGCCGGGTGCACGAGCAGCGGCAGCAGCTTGCGGTTGCCGATGCGCCGGGCCGCCGTGACCGACCGCAGGTGCGCCTCGCACCGCAGGACGAGCTGGGCGTAGGCGGGCGCCCCCATCAGCTCGAGCAGCTCGTCGCGGCAGGACCGGTAGACCGGCTCGCGGCCGACGTGCGCGTCGGGGTTGCCCGAGCAGTACCAGTCGAGGTCGTGCCCGCCCGAGCCCCAGCCGCGCCGGTCGTACTCGGTGATCGTCACCTCGAGGTAGCTCGTCTCGTCGGGCCGCTCGACGGTGCGGTAGGCGCGGCGGATCGGCAGCTGCCAGCACACCTCCGGCTTGAGCGACGTGGGCGGCAGGCCCTGGACGACCGCGTGCTGGTGCAGCGCGCACCCGGCACCCGCGGGGAAGCCGGGCCGGTTCAGGAAGATGCAGGCGCCGTCGACCACGCGGGTCTTGGTGGCGCCGTCCTCCGGCTCGGTCCACGCGTCCTTGTGCACCCGTCCCCGGCGCAGCGCCCGGTCGCGGTACTGCCACTCGTCCGGCCCCAGGTCCTCGACCACCGCGGCGACGCGCTCGTAGTCGGCGTCCTCGGTGAAGTGGGCGCCGAGCGTGCAGCACCCGTCGTCGGGCCGGTCGGCGTAGATCCCCTCGCACCCGTTGCCGAAGATGCACATCCAGCTCGACGTCAGCCAGGTGAGGTCGCAGCGGAACCGCTGGCCGTCGTCACCGGGGTCGGTGAACTCGACCCAGATGCGCGGGATGTCGAGGGGGACTTCAGCCACCGGGCCACCCTAGGCGCAACGGCATACCGGAGAATGGGGTGCATGACCGACGTCGCGACCGCGCGCATCGGGCTCTCGACGGCCTCGGTGTATCCCGGCACCTGCGCGGCGACGTTCGACCTCGCGGGCCGGCTCGGCTACGACGGCGTGGAGGTCATGGTCTGGACCGACCCGGTGACCCAGGAGGCCGGGGCGATCAGGGCCCTCAGCGACCTCCACAGCCTGCCGGTCCTGTCGATCCACGCGCCGACTCTCCTTCTCACCCAACGGGTCTGGGGCACCGAGCCGTGGGACAAGGTCGACCGCTCCATCGCGCTGGCGCAGGAGGTCGGGGCGCCGACGGTCGTGCTGCACCCGCCGTTCCGCTGGCAGCGGGAGTATGCCGCGGAGTTCGTCGACGGGGTGGCCCTGCGCGAGCACGACACCGGCATCCGGCTCGCCGTGGAGAACATGTTCCCCTGGAGGGCCCGGCAGCGCGAGATGCTCGCCTACCTGCCCCACTGGGACCCCGTCGACCAGGCCTACGACCACGTGACCCTCGACCTCTCGCACACCGCGACCGCAGGGTCCGACGCGATGGCCATGGCCCTGACCCTGGGCGACCGGCTCACTCACGTGCACCTCGCCGACGGGGCCGGCTCCCCCCGGGACGAGCACCTCGTGCCCGGCCGCGGCACCCAGCCGTGCGGCGAGCTGCTGGAGCACCTCGCCCAGCGCGGGTTCGACGGCTCCGTCGTCGTCGAGGTCAGCACCCGCCGGCACACGCCGGAGGAGCGCGAGCTCGACCTCGCCGCCGCGCTCGCCTTCGCGCGTCTGCACTTCGCGCCCGTGGCGGTGGAGGGCCCGTGACGGCCCGGCCCCCGGCTCCCGCGCGCCGCGGCCGCCGCCCGGCGGGGGAGGACACCCGCGGGGTCATCGAGGAGGCCGCTCGCAGCGAGTTCGCCGAGAAGGGCTACGACGCCGCGAGCCTGCGCGCCGTCGCCCGGCGGGCCGGGGTCGACGCGGCCCTGGTCCACCACTACTTCGAGGGCAAGGCCGACCTCTTCGCGCAGGCCGTCGTCCTCACCCGGGTCGACCCGGGCCGCATCGTGGGCGGCCTGCTGGACGGCCCGCTCGACACTCTCGGCGAGCGGATCGTGCGCACCTTCCTCGCCGTCTGGGACGACCCCGGCAACGGCGAGCGCCTCGTGGCCATGCTGCGGGCGGCGCAGACCAACGACGACGTCGCCGCGGTCATGCGGCGCGTGGTGACGGTCGACATCGTCGGGCAGGTGACGCGGCGCACCGGCATCGCCGACGGGACCCTGCGCGGCGGCCTCGCGGCCACCCAGCTGGTGGGCCTCGCGACGGCGCGCTACTTGCTGCGGCTCGAGCCGGTGGTCGCCGCGACCCCCGACGAGATCGCCCAGTGGGTGGGTCCCACGATCCAGCGCTACCTCGTCGGCCCGGTCACCACTGAACGCTGACGCTGCGGCGCCACGCGTCGAGGAACGCCGGTCCGTCGGTGTCGCTGGTGGTCAGCTCGTCGCCGCGGTTCCAGAGCCCGAGGTAGAGCTCGGCCGCGCGACCGGTGACGGGGACCACCGGCTCGGTATGCGTGTGGTCACCGTCGTCGGCCGGCTCCCCGACCGTGGCGACGACGGGGTCGGCGCCGACCCGCACCGTCCACACCCCACCGGTGTCGGTGCTGCGAACGACCACGCGGTAGGGCGTCTCCGAGCGCAGGCCGACCCGGCGGCGCGGGACGAAGCCGAGGAGCAGCTCGTCCACGCCGTCGTGGGCCAGGGCCGGCGAGACCCACGTCTGGGCGGCGAGGGGGGCGTGGCCGAGGGCCGCGGCCATGGCGTCGACGGCGTGCACCGTCGTCTCGTGGGCCTGCCGACGGGCCCAGGCCGCCTTGCCGGGCGGGGCGTCGGGGAGGAAGAAGCGACGGTCCGGGTCGTCAGGCGTGAGGGCCAGGGCCGAGAGCAGGTCGCGGGCGCCGTCGTCCAGCCAGCCCAGCGGGTCCGCCGAGGCGAGCCCCTCCTGTACGAGCGCCTCGGGGCCGGGGTCGTCCGCGGGCTCGCCCCGCACGAGCGCCGTGGCCCAGCGGTGGACCATCCCCTGGTGGGCCACGAGGTCGCGCACCGCCCACCTGGGGCAGGTCGGCACCGGAGCGTCCAGCCCGGCGCGGGCGGCGTTGTCCCGCAGCACGCTCCACGCATCGCCCAGGGCGGCGCCGTGCTCGTCGAACGACAGGGTCGTGGGCATGGCGGCACCCTATTCAGTGGCGCAGTCATCGGAGTAGATTTCATCGCATGATGAACGAGACGGGTGGCGACGGTGTCGTCGTCGACCGTCTGCGCGTGGAGCGCGGCGGCCGGGTCGTGCTCGACGACCTGAGTGTGCGCATCCCGGCCGGGCGGGTCACCGGCCTCCTGGGCCCCAGCGGTTCGGGCAAGTCGACCCTGCTGCGCTCCGTCGTGGGGGTGCAGGTCGTGGCGGGCGGCACGGTCACGGTGCTGGGGGAGCCGGCCGGCTCGGTGGGCCTGCGGCGGCGCGTCGGCTACGTCACCCAGCAGGCCAGCGTCTACGACGACCTCTCGGTGCAGGACAACGTGCGCTACTTCGCCGCCGTCGTCGGCGCCCCCGCCGCCGCCGTCGACAAGGTCCTCCAGCGCGTCGACCTCGAACGGCAGCGGAAGGCGTTGGTGCGCAACCTCTCCGGCGGCCAGGTGAGCCGGGTCTCCCTCGCCTGCGCTCTCGTCGGGAACCCCGAGGTGCTCGTCCTCGACGAGCCCACGGTGGGGCTCGACCCGGTGCTGCGCCGTGACCTGTGGGGGCTCTTCCGCCGCCTGGCCGGCGAGGGCCACTGCCTGCTCGTGTCGAGCCACGTCATGGACGAGGCGGCCCGGTGCGACCGCCTGCTGCTCCTGCACGACGGCCGACTGCTCGCCGACACCACGCCGGCGGAGCTGCTGGAGTCCACGCATACGGCCGACCCCGACGCCGCGTTCCTCGCCCTGATGGACGCGGCGCGATGAACGGGCGGCTGACCCTCCTCACCGCCGGCCGCGTGCTGCGGCAGCTGCGCGGCGACCCGCGCACCATCGCCCTGCTCGTCGTCGTGCCCTGCGTGCTGCTCGGCCTGCTCGCGTGGATCTACCAGGGCACACCCGTGTTCGACCGCGTCGGTCCCGCGCTGCTCGGGGTCTTCCCCTTCGTCGTCATGTTCCTCGTCACGAGCATCGGCACGCTGCGCGAGCGCAGCAGCGGCACGCTCGAGCGGCTGCTCACGACCCCGATGGGCAAGGGCGACTTCATGTTCGGCTACGCCCTCGCGTTCGCGGTGGTCGCGGTGGCGCAGGGCGTGGTGGCCGTCGCGTTCGCCGTCTGGGTCTGCCGGCTCGACGTGCGCGGGCCGGTGTGGATGCTCGTCGTCGTGGCCGTCGTCGACGCCGTGCTGGGCACCGCGCTGGGGCTGCTCGCCAGCGGCTTCGCCCGCACGGAGTTCCAGGCCGTGCAGCTCATGCCCGCCGTGGTGCTGCCGCAGTTCTTCCTGTGCGGCCTGCTCGTGGCGCGTGACGGGCTGCCCACGGTGCTGGGCTGGCTCTCGGACGTCATGCCCCTGTCGTATGCCGTCGACGCCATGCACGCGGTCTCGACCGACGCGTCGCCCGGGCCCGACGTCGCGCGCAACCTCGCCGTCATCGCCGCCTTCGTCGTGGCCGCCCTCGTGCTGGGGTCGCTGACCCTCTCGCGGCGCACCCCGTGACGGCGGCCGGATAGATTGCTCCCGTGGATGCCCGCGACGTGCTGCGCAACGGACTGCTGCGCCTGGCCGAGTCCACCGCCGTCCGCGACGTCATCGAGCAGGCGCCGGTCAGCCGGGGGGTGGTCCGGCGCTTCGTGCCCGGCGCTGCCACCCAGGACGCGGTGACGGCGGCCCGCGGGCTCGCGGTGACCCACCGGATGGCCACCATCGACTACCTCGGCGAGGACACCACCGAGCGCGCCCAGGCGGAGCACACGCGCGACGCCTACCTCACGCTGCTCGGCGCGCTCGCGGAGGCCGGCCTCACCAACGACGGGTCGGTCGAGGTCTCCCTCAAGCTCAGCGCCGTCGGCCAGGCGCTGCCGGGCGACGGCCACGCCATCGCCCTCGAGCACGCCCGGCAGGTCTGCCAAGCGGCGGCCGACGCGGGCACGACGGTCACGCTCGACATGGAGGACCACACCACCACCGACGGCACGCTGGAGACCCTGCGCGAGCTGCGACAGGACTTCCCCACCGTCGGCGCGGTGCTGCAGGCGTATCTGCACCGCACCGAGGCCGACTGCGCCGACCTGGCCACCGCGGGCAGCCGGGTACGGCTCTGCAAGGGGGCCTACAACGAGCCGGACTCCGTGGCGTACCAAGGGGCCGAGGTCGACAAGGCCTACGTGCGCTGCCTCAAGGTGCTGATGGCGGGGGCGGGCTACCCGATGGTCGCCAGCCACGACCCGCGGCTCGTCGAGATCGCCGGCGCCCTGGCGGCCAAGCACGGGCGCGACCCGAAGTCGTTCGAGTACCAGATGCTCTACGGCATCCGCCCGGAGGAGCAGCAGCGCATCGCCGACCGGGGCGACCAGATGCGGGTCTACATCCCCTACGGCGAGCAGTGGTACGGCTACCTCATGCGCCGGATGGCCGAGAAGCCCGCCAACCTCGCGTTCTTCCTGCGCGGCGTCGCGACGAGAGGCTGACCGATGGGCGTCACGGCGATCTTCGGGGCCGGGGTCATGGGCGAGACCCTGCTCTCAGGCCTGGTCCGCTCGGGGCGCGACGTCGCCGACCTCGTCATCACCGAGCGTCGCGTCGACCACGCCCAGGCCCTCAACGACAAGTACGGCGTCACCGTGCTGGGCAACGCCGCGGCGGCGGAGGGCGCCGACGTGCTCGTGCTCGTCGTCAAGCCACAGGACATGGGCGCGCTGCTGGCCGAGATCCGCGACCACGTCGCGCCGGGCAACCTCGTCGTCTCGCTGGCGGCGGGCATCACCACCGAGTTCCTCGAGTCGCGGCTGCCCGAGGGCTCGTCCGTCGTGCGCGTCATGCCGAACACGCCCGCGCTCGTCGACCAGGGGATGGCCGCGATCTCCCCGGGGCGGCACTGCACGGAGGAGCACCTGGCCGAGGCGGAGGCGCTGCTGCGCTCCTGCGGCAAGGTCGTGCAGGTGCCGGAGCAGTACCAGGACGCGGTCACCGCGATCTCGGGCAGCGGCCCGGCCTACATCTTCTACGTCGTCGAGGCGATGATCGAGGCCGGTGTCGTGCTCGGTATGCCGCGCGCCACCTCGACCGAGCTCGTCGTACAGACGCTCTACGGCGCGGCGACGATGCTCAAGGAGACCGGCGAGCACCCCACCGTGCTGCGCGAGCGGGTGTCCTCGCCCGGTGGCACCACCGTGGCCGCGCTGCGCCAGCTCGACGACCACAAGGTGAGGGCGGCGTTCATCACGGCGATGGAGGCGGCCGCCCTGCGCTCGCGTGAGCTCGCCTCGGGCCTTGGCTGACCGCTCGGCCGAGCCCGTGGGCGCGGCCGCACCGGTCACCCTGCACGTGGTGGGGCCGGAGGACTGGCGCAGCCACCGCGACCTGCGGCTCGAGATGCTGCTGGACGCCCCGGACGCCTTCTCCACGCAGCACGCCGACGTCGTGGGCCTCGACGAGGCGGGCTGGCGCTCGCGCATCGCCGGGGTGCGGCACGTGCAGGCGCGGGTCGACGGTATGCCGGTGGGCTCGGCGGGGCTGTTCGAGGACCCCGAGGACGCTTGCGGCACGGCCACGCTCGTGGCGATGTACGTCACGCCCGCCGCGCGCGGGCGGGGCGTCGGACGGCGGCTCGTGCAGGCGGTGCTCGACGAGGCGGCCGGCCGAGGGTGCGACCGGGTGCTGCTCGAGGTGACGAGCGGGAACGACGCGGCGGCGACGCTGTACGAGCGGATGGGGTTCGTCGCCACCGGTCGTCGCCGCCCGCACCCGCGCCGCCCCGGCCTCGACGAGGTCGAGATGGCGCGCTCACTGGCGCCCCAGGGGGCCCCTACGGGCCCGTCGACGCATACCGAGACCCGCGTCCCACGAGGGGCCCCGGACGTGGAAGGCTGACACCCATGACCGAAGTGACCGTTCGCGCTCTCGGCGAGGATGACTGGCACGTCTTCCGGGCGATCCGGCTCGCGGCGCTGGCCGATGCTCCGGACGCGTTCGCGGCCGACCGGGACCAGGAGCAGGGCTTCGACGAGGACTTCTGGCGGCTGCGGATGCGCCGTTCGGTGCGCCTCGTCGCCGAGGCGCCGGCGGAGCCCCCGGCCGACGAGCCGCAGCGCCTCGGGGTCGTCTCCCTCGGGCAGGGCAAGGACGAGGAGGGCCGCGTCGCCGAGATCTTCGGGCTCTGGGTCGCTCCGCCGGCCCGCGGCACCGGTGTGGCCACCCGCCTCGTCGAGGCCAGCGCCGACCGGGCCCGGCAGGACGGCCGCACGCACGTGGCCTACTGGGTGGGCACCGACAACGGGCGCGCCGTGGCCTTCGCCAGCGGAATCGGCTTCCGCCCCACCGACTTCCGCCGCCCGATGCGCCTCGCGGCGCAGGACGACGAGGAGGAGATCGCCATGATCCTCCCTCTCGGCGACGACCGCAGCCGGCCCTCCCGCCTCTGAGCCCGCGTGGGTCGCCGATGGGTCGGGTGGCGTCCAGCGCACGGGTTCTCTACCGCGTGGGTAGCCTCGACGGGTGGATGCCCGGCTTGAGGGGACCCCGGTGGTCGGCGAGCTCGCGCGGGCCGTCTCGGATGTGGTGACGGGCGTGTACGTGGGTGGATCGCTGGCCACCGGCGACTACCGGCCGGGGGTGAGCGACATCGACGCGGTCGCGGTGATACCAACGGCCCCCACCTCGGCGATGCGAGCCCAGCTGTCCCGGGTGCACCGGCGCCTGACCCGGGACTTCGAGGAGGGCGCGGCGCTGCACTGCGTCTACGTCGGTCTTCCCGGTGTCGCCGACACCGCCCGTCAGCAGTGGACGTGGGCGTTCGGGGAGCTCTTCCGTCGCCCGCTCAGCGTGGTCGCCCGGGCCGAGCTGCTGGGTGACCCCATCGTCGTCCATGGCCCGCCCTGCTCGTCGTGGCTCCCACCGGTGAGTGAGGCGGAGCTGCGCGACGGGGCTCGAGCGGAGCTGAGTGGGTACTGGAAGCGGGCGCTGCGGAAACGTGCGATCTGGCGCCAGGATCTTTACGTCGATCTCGGCCTGACGGTCTGGGCTCGCGCCGAGGCCACGATCACGGAGGGCACCCTCATCTCCAAGACCCAGGCCATCGAGCGGCTGGCCCACAGCGGGCTCCCGGCTCACGTGGTCGACGGGGTCGCGCGGCGTCGAACCGGCGAGCCGGTCCCCATCAGCGACCAGCAGCGCGGCGAGCGCGCCGTCCTCGTCCGTCGGTTCTTGAAGGACGAGGTCGGACGACTGCTCAGCCACCCCTAGCGACCCGCTGGAGGAGCGTCAGCGACGATGAGGCGGCAACCGACGGGAGCAGCGATGACGAGGCGGCCCACTCTCTTCCTGACCGTCGGCCTGCCGGGCACGGGGAAGACCACGGCAGCGCGGCGGATCGAGGCCGAGGAGAACGCGCTCCGTCTGACGAAGGACGAGTGGATGAAGGCCCTGTACGGGCTGGCCAACCCACCGTCGGCCTCCGATGTCATCGAAGGTCGGCTCATCGACATCGGCCTGCGGGCCCTTGAGCTCGGTGTCGACGTCGTCATCGACTTCGGCCTCTGGGGTCGGGACGAGCGGTCCGCGCTGCGAGCCGCAGCAGCCGACCTCGGCGCGGTGGTGGAGCTGCGCTATTTCGAGCTGACGCGGGCCGAGCAGCGGCAACGACTGGATCGGCGCCAGGCGGAGGAGCCCCACGCCACCTGGCCCATGTCCGACGAAGACCTGGCCACCTGGGCTGCCGTCATCAGCGTCCCGACTCCCGGAGAGCTGGACGGCAGTGAGCCGCTCGACGACCCACCGGCGGGCTACTCCACCTGGGAGGGGTGGCGCCGACAGCGCTGGCCCTCGTCGACCTCCTGACGCGAGGGCCCGGCCCGTCCGCTCATCGGCATACAGGACCATCGCCGCCATCGCCGCCATCGCCGCCATCGCCGCCATCGCAGCCATCGCAGCGGTCGTCGCATGCGGGTTCACGGCTCGATGACCGACAGGGGAACCACGTGGGGGAGCGCTTCGCCCGGGAGCCGATCGTCGTGCACGCCTGCGGTGACTGCGGCGCCTACGTCGCCTACGTCGCCGACCACGACGCCTGACACAGCTCCCAGTCGGGGTGGGCAGGCCACGGGCTGAGCATGGCCGGCCCGGCAGGTTGTGCGGGGACAGCCGGGCATGGTCCCGGGTCATCTCCGTTCGGCTTGGGCATGCCCGCAGAGGGTGCCCGACCGGTCAGAAGCATAGGTGCTGACCAACCCGGATCGACTCGAGCTGCACGGCCCCGCCGGGACGGAACCTCGGTGTTCGCGATGGCCGACTCGACGTTCCGGAACAACAGCCTCACCCCCAGCCAGGCGGCCCTCTCACCCTGCACCGGCTGAAGGCGTTCGTCATGGACCTGAGACTCGTGGTCCCGTCGGCGGTAACCCGGCTCGGTCATCCCGCGGCGGCGTCTTCCGCCCTGACGTCCGCACCCTTCAGGGGTGGACGGGATCGGTCACGCTTCAGGGTTCATGGTCGACGGCTCGAACGTGGTCCACCGGCCTTCGGATACGACGTCGACGTGGCCGTCGACGACGGTGATGGCGGTCTGTTCGTCGATGGCGTAGGCGGGTCCGTCGATGGTCGCGGCCCATCGCTCGGCGTGAGCCATGGTGTTGGTGGGGAATGCATCCAGGTGCGGAAAGACCGAGAAGTCGACGAGGCCCAGGGCGCGGTCGCCCGGGGCGCCTGGCCAGTGCACGAAGTCCGGCCCGATGCGCGGCGTCATCACCATGCTCCCGGCGCTGACACCGACCCAGACCGTGTCGGTCAGCGTGGGCAGGAGGTCGGCGAGTCCCGACTCGCGCATCGAATGGCACAGGTACGTCGCGTCGCCTCCGTCGACAAGGAGGACGTCCGCCGCCTCGACCCATGGCACCCACCGCTCGCGTCCGATGGTGGGCAGCGCGGTGAGCTCGAGGACACCCAGCGAGGCCCACCCCAGTCCTGAGGAGTGGCGCCACCTGGAGCCGGCGGCGGTGAACCCCTGCACCGACGTCGGGTCGCACCTCGGATGGCCCCACTGGGCAGTGGGGATGCACAGGGCGCTGCTCTCGGAGACGGGCTTGCCGAGGAGTCGGACCAAGGCCGCGTGGATGCTGGCGTTGGTCACCCCGCCCGAGGTCAACAGCAGCTTCATGAAGCCTCCGTCCGCGCCACAGGTGAACGAGGGGTGTGACCCCACCGCGGGTCGGAACTCATCGGTGCGGGACGTGAGCGCTTCGCCAGCGGGGTGACTCGGGTCGGTGGGTCAGTCGTGTGTCCAGGCGAGGGCAGCACTGCACTGATGAGCGGGGCAGCATGAGGAGGCCATCCCCGAGTCAGGACGAAAACGTCACCGGGGTGGGCCGGCGGGATGTCCGAGAATGGGCGGGCGCGACGCCCATAGTGCCGGCGCCATGGCTGAGCAGGCCGACGGCCTCTTCGGGTTGATCGGGTCTTGACGGCCTTGTGCTTCTGCCGGGTTCGATGGTTCCGGTGTTGAGGTCCCCAGCCTGCGGCACCGGTAGCCGCCTACCGGGTGGGGCGGGGGTCCACTGAACTGGTATGCGGTACCGCGGGTCAGGTGGTCCCGGCGAGGACTCGGGCTGCATGGTCGATGGCTGCGTGCGTGATGTTGTCGATCTGATCCTGAGGCGTGTTGACGAAACTGAGGAAAACGACGGTGTCGTCGACGCCGGCTGTCACTTGCGTGAACTCGAAGCCCGCGTTGCCACCGCCGACGACGGCCGCGTGCAGGGCGACCGGGTCCTGGCCGACCCGCGGCGGGGGAACACTGGTGTAGTCCACCTTGGCCGGTGGCTGCCCAGACTGGGCGACGGTGACGGTCCCGCAGCTGGCGAGGGCGTCCTTTATCTGGGCTTGCTCGCCGGCCACCTCACCCACGCTGCCGAGCTCGTCGATGGAGGTATCGACGAAGGGACCGCTGGCCCCGCCGGCCAGCCGTTCCTCGACGTGCTGAAGGGATCCCAAGGGGGCGGGCGCGTTGATGATCGTGACCAGCGCCGCGCATCGAGGATCCGCCGACGCCACCGTCGCCCCGGACGGCTGTCCCGGCACGACGACCAGACCGGAGGGCAGGTCTGCGCCGGCCAGCAGGGCGCGCTTCAGCTCCGCCTCCGTCCGCCGTGCCGACTGGCCGGATGGAACACCCGACGCCGCGGACACCGCCGGCTCAGGCGCCGGCACGGACTGGGTCGGAACCGGAGAAGAGGCGCCCGGTCCCCCTGTGCAGGCACCCAATGCCAGCACAAAGACCATCAGTAGTGGACGCCCGCGCCCCATCGGCCGAGGGTACCGCCGCAGAGCCCGGCCTCGCCCGTGGTTTTCGGCCCTCAGCCGCGCATCTGGGATGTCGTGGTGAGGTTGTCGGTTCGCCCGAGGCATGGTCAAGAGCGCTCCGGGTTCGCCGTTTACCAGGCCACGACCGACCGGGTGACCCCGACTGCCCTGCTCCCCTTGTGGCCCGACCGACATCGGTCCCGGCGGTCGCGTTACGACCGGGGGAGGGGCGTGCACGGGGCAGTGTGCTGAGGGGAACGCAGCGTGGAGCAGGGAGGGGGACATGCACGCGTGTACGGCGGAGGAGAGCGCGGCTCGGGTGGGAGCGTGCGCGGCGGCCGCCGCGCACCGCAGGGATCATCACCATGCGCCGGCGGCGTGCCCACCCGCATGCCGGCGAGGTCGTGCATCTGGGCGTCGCGCGATCACGGTCTGCCACGAATGTACGGTCTCCGGATTCGTACCCGAGCGCGAGGCTGAGGCGATCGCGCTGGCGCACCCCGCGCAGACCGGGCACGACGCCAGTGCCCATCTGGGCCCTGCCGTTTGACGATGGCACATCGCTTCGCGCCTCCGTGGTCTCAATGGTGACGGTGTACCGCTGACGAGTTCCCCAGGGACCGACATATGGGTCACCAGCGGCCACCCCAGCGAGCTGGGCAGCATTACGAGTACGACGCGTTGGGCTCGCTGGAGCTCGGGAGGCGACCTGCCGTCTGGCTGAGGTCCGGGAGTGCGGCGGCTTGCCGGTGGCGGGAGGCCAGCAGGGCCCGGACGACCTGCTCGATTGAGCAGCTCAAAGCGCGGGTGAGTGCGAGCCCAAGTCGCGCGTCGTCGAGCGGGAGGTTGCGGCCAGATTCCCACTCCAGGTACAAACGCAGCGATACCCGCACGGACTGCGCCACGTCGGCCGGCCCCTGCCCGGACGCCAGCCGCAGCGCTTCCAAGTCGACCCCGTTGGGCAAGAGGAGAAGCTGCATCGGCTCCACCGTCAACGCCCGAGCGAGCGCCACGATGACCCGGGCGTTCGGCTCAACGCTGCCGCGCTCGAAAGCCACGATGCGCTCACCCGCGTCGAGGTGGACTACGCGGGCCAGCTGGTGGTGAGTCAGTCCCTTCGCGAGCCGCGCCCGTTGGAGAGCCTCACCATCGAGGTGAGCGTGCACGATCCGAGATTACCGACCTCCGGGCCCCTGGTCACAGCGAATTCATGCGCTTCTTCGCGCACCGCGGTGGGGGTGGCGGGGACGGGAGTCCGACGGCGAGCGAGGCCGCCAGCTGTCGCTCAGGCGACGCCACCCGGGTGGACGACGGGGACCGGGCGAGCCAGGCTGTGAGCCCTGCTCGCCCGGTCCAGCGGGAATACCGCAGCGACGGTCAGCGGGGGGTGTAGGTCCAGATCCCCCGGCCGTGGGTGGCGGCGACGACGTCTCCGTTCGGCGCGATGGTGAGGTTGTTGACCGAGGCGTTCGGTAGGCCGTCGCCCAGGCGGGACCAGGTGGTGGGGGCGGTGAGGTTGGCGGCGAAAACCCCGACGTCGGTGCCGAGGATGATCTTGCCGGCGGCGATGACGACGGCGTCGCCGGGGGCGTCGGGCAGGTTCCCAGTCAGGTCCCGCCAGGAGGCCCCGCCGTCGGTGGTCTCGAAGATGACACCGTTGCCGGCGCCGTCGATCCACCGGCGGGAATAGCCGTTGATCGCGGCGTAGGCGTGGGCCGGGTTGGTGGGGTCGACGCTGACGCCGGCGATGTAGCGGTTCGGCAGGCTGGTGACGTCGAGCTGGTGCCAGGCTCCGCCGTAGTTCGTGGCGATGCCGCGCGTGAAGGCGGCGGAGGGGTTACCGCCGGCCACCCACGCGGCGTAGGTGACGCCGTTGGCGCTGTTGACGGCGGTGGCGGCGTGACCGGCGCCGAGGTCGAACACCGGCGACCAGTCGCACGTGGTGGTGGGGTTGCAGACGGTCTGCCAGCCCTTGGTGGTGTCCCAGACGTACTGACCGGCTTCGAGCCAGTGGTTGGCGTTGGTGGTGTCGGCGGCCAGGGGGGTCTGGAACCGGGCGCTGGGGTCGCAATCGGGGCGGGTCTTGCCGTAGACGACATCCTGACCGGTGCACGTCGGGCTGATGCTGACGAAGCTGTGGCCGCCGTCCGTGGTCCTGTAGGAGGTCCCGTTGGTGTACTCGCCCACGGCGCGTTGGGCGTTGGCCGGGTCGACGATGACGTTGAAGCCGTCGCCGCTGGCTGGGTCGTAGGACGGGCCGTGGGAGGGGACGAAGGCGGTGCCGTTGTCCTGCAGGCCGCCCCAGAAGGCGAGCTTGTTGTTGCCGGACTGTCCGGCGCTGGCGTCGTAGAACTGCAGGTTGTGCAGCGTCGCGTTGAGGCTGGTCCAGTCGCCGTAGCCGTTGTCGGACTCCGGGCGGGAGTAGACGCCGCCGTCGTTGCCGATGACGACCTTCCCTCCGGTCAGCAGCAGGGCGTGCTGGTCGGGGTGGGTGGTCTTGGGGCACGCCGTCCCGCACGCCAGGCCGAGATCCCAGTAGGGGCTGGGCGTGGTGTAGGTGCCGCCGCCGTCGGTGGTCTTGAAGACCTCCTCGAGGGAGACGAACACGGTGTTGGGGTCGGCCGGGTCGACAGCCAGCGCCTGGTTGTACCAGGCCTGCACCCCGACGTTGTAGCCCGGGCTGGTCGTCTTGGTGATCGCGGAACCGGAGCTCTGCAGCTTGGCGGAGTCGGCGAGCAGCGTCCAGGGGCCAGCGGCGCTGCCGCTCGCGGAGACGTAGAAGCCCTTGAGGTTCGTCGCCGATCCGCCCGGGTCCTGCCCGGCAGCCAGGTAAGCCGGCGACTCCATGAGCGCGTACAGGCGACCGTCGGCCGCGTACGCGAGGGTGGTGCGGCCGATGTCGGTGCCGTCCAGGGCCCCTGACGGCGTGGTCTCGGTCCAGGTCGTGCCGCCGTCGGTGCTGGAGAAGATGCCGTTGTCGGCGCTGCCACCGCGGTAGCCGTTCACGGCCACCAGGGCCTGCCCGTTGGAGCCCGGCTTGACCGCCACATCGCTGATGTGGTTGACGTAAGGACTCTGGACGGCGGTGGGCGCCAGCACTCGGGTCCACTGGCCGAGGCCGTCGCTGGACGTGCGGTACAGCCCTTGGCTGGTCGCCGCGAAGACGACTGGTCCGACCACAAGGAGCCGGTAGACCTGGTGGTCGACGAGGGCCGACCCGCCGACCAGCTGAGGCTGACCCTTAGGGCCTCCGTGACCGTCGGTGGCCAGCCGGTAGACACCGGTGCCGAGGTAGGAGTCGGCATTGGTGTTCGCCTCCCCGGTGCCGATCCACACGGCGTGGTCGGCCGGGTTCACGGCCAGCGCACCGGTGGACAGCGAGGCCTGGTCGTCCGAGAGCGGGGTCCATTTGGCGCCGTTGCCGTGGGTGCCCCACACCCCTCCGCCCGCAGTGGCCGCGTAGGTCTCGGTCCCGTCCGCTACAAGGGCGGTGACCCGGCCCCCGGAGATGCCGAAGCCGGCGCCCGCGTTCGACCAGAACGGGTCGGTGAACCCAGCCGGCTCGTTGTTGTACGAGGAGCTGGTCTGCTCACTCCACTGGCCGCCGGCCGACGGCATCCCGGCCGCCTGGCCTCGTGCGGCGATGAGTGCCCCGGCCGAGACGGATGACCCGGGCGCGCTGCGCATCGAGGCATACTGCTGGGCGCGGTCGGCGAGGGATCCGCCGTCATCGCCACCCCGGGCGGCCCCCCCGTCGAATCCGAGCGCATGCCCGGGCTTCTTTCCGTTGCCGTTCCCCGGGCTGGCACCAGCGGTGCCGGCGACGGACAGCAAGAGTGGGCCGCAGACCAGGACAGCGGCAACCTTCACCAGCGAAGCTCTCTAGGCGTTCCCTTCGAACGGACGGGCCGGGTCGCGGCCGGAAGGACGTCGCTGCTGTCGCCGCCACGCCGGAGTCGTGTCTACACCTCAGCAACCTCACAACCGAAGGACAGCTTCCTGACGATTCCCCGTGAATCGGCCACGCCGACCCCCCGCCGCGGGAGCAGCAACCAGCTGGCCGACAGGGGAGAGCGGTGTTGTGCGCCAACCCGTCTGCGAGACGGCCGGGCAGCTCCGTGAGAGGAGCGGTATCGCGGATATGGCCTACCGTCCCGTGGTTCTGCCTAGATCCCGTGGTGGGCGCAGGCGTCATATCTGGCTCCCGAAGCGCCTGTTCGGACGCCCTGAGAACGGGCCTGGTCGGGCGGACCGACGGTGGCGTTGAAGACGTTGCGGCGACAGGCGGGACTCTCAGTGTGGCCTCTAGAAACCCGATGGGTTTCGCACACCACCGTGCGGCGGCACCCATCGGCTCTGTCGTCGCCGTCAGATGGCGGTTCGGCGCACTCCCGACGGGCGGGACGACGACCCCGACGTCACGCCGCCCCATCGCCGAACGGCTTCCTGCAACTGCGAGCGGTAACGTCACGGGCATGCCCACGCAGGCCGAGGTCGTCTGGGACCCCGATTTCACGCGGTACGACTTCGGCCCCACCCACCCGATGGCGCCCGTGCGGCTCGACCTGACCGCTCGCCTCTGCGACGCGTTCGGGCTGTTCGACCTGCCGGACGTCGAGCGGGTGAAGCCCGGGGTCGCGTCCGACGGGGTGCTTGCGACGGTGCACGACCCGGCATACGTCGCTGCCGTGAAGGCCGCGTCCATCGACCCGGAGTCCGCCGACGAGGCATACGGCCTCGGCACCGACGACGACCCGGCCTTCCTCGGGATGCACGAGGCGAGTGCGCGCATCGTCGAAGGCACCCGCGAGCTGTGCGAGAGCGTCTGGACCGGCCGCACCGAGCACGGCGTGAACTTCTGCGGTGGGCTGCACCACGCGATGCCCGCGGCCGCCTCCGGCTTCTGCATCTATAACGACGTCGCGGTCGGCATCCGGTGGCTGCTCGACCACGGGGTCGAGCGGGTCGCCTACGTCGACATCGACGTGCACCACGGCGACGGCGTCGAGCGCATCTTCTGGGACGACGAGCGCGTGCTGACCGTCTCGATCCACGAGAGCGGCCGAGCGCTCTTCCCGGGCACGGGCTGGCCCTCCGACATCGGCGGGCCCTCCGCGGAGGGCTCGGCCGTCAACATCGCCCTGCCGCCCGGGGTCTCGGACGCCGGCTGGCTGCGGGCCTTCCACTCCGGCGCCCTGCCCGTCGTCCGCGCGTTCACGCCGCAGATCCTCGTCACCCAGCATGGATGCGACACCCACCTGCAGGACCCCCTCGCCCACCTCGCGCTCACGGTCGACGCCCAGCGCGAGGCGGCGCTCGCGCTGCATCAGCTGAGCCACGACGTATGCGACGGACGCTGGGTCGCGCTCGGCGGCGGAGGCTACGAGATCGTCGACGTCGTGCCGCGGGCCTGGACCCACCTCACCGCCATCGCCGCCCACCACCCGCTGCCCGTCACGGCCGAGGTGCCCGCCGAGTGGCGCGAGCACGTGCGCCTGCTCACCGGACGCCCCACCCCACCCCGGATGGGGGACCGGGGCGTCGACGCTGGCCCCCTCTGGTGGCGCTCGTGGGACGTCGGCTACGACCCGGAGGACACCGTCGACCGGGCCGTCATGGCCACCCGGCAGGCTGTCTTCCCCCTCCACGGGCTCGACGTCTGGTTCGACTGACCGGCCACCCGCCGGAGGTACCGTCGGCGTGTCGGCTTGACTCGGGGTCGTCCGCCGCTCCACTGACTTCCCCAAGCGTCACACGTGCCCCTAGAGTGACTCCTTGCACCCGCGTAGTCGGTCGCCGGAGGGGAAGCCGGCGCTGCGAGGGCGTAGAACGCGGGTCACGATGTCATCTGAGCGCCAGCTCGCCGAGGTGCGGTTCCTCACCGTCGCCGAGGTCGCCTCGATCATGCGCGTCTCCAAGATGACGGTCTACCGCCTCGTCCACGCCGGCGACCTGCCGGCCGTACGCGTCGGTCGCTCGTTCCGGGTGCCGGAGGACGAGGTCCACCGCTACCTGCGCAGCTCTTACGTCGACACGGCCTAACCGCTCCACGGCGTCGGGCTACGGCCGCTTTTGGGGACGGGTGCCCCGGACGGCTACGATGGCGGCTGATCTGTTCGGCGCCACCTGCGAAAGCCACTGCCCGCCGACATCACGGTAGGCACGACTCACCAAACGCGAGGACAGTCCATGGGTTCAGTTATCAAGAAGCGGCGCAAGCGGATGGCCAAGAAGAAGCACCGCAAGCTGCTGCGCAAGACGCGCCACCAGCGTCGCAACAAGAAGTAGGCCACCAGGCCGCACGACCAGGCCTTCGCCCCCGTTCGGGGCGGAGGCCTTCGTCGTCCCCCGGTGCGGGCAGGACGCCCCCGGTCGTCCTCTGTAGGATCGCTGCAACGTGCGGCTCCGGCCCGCACGGTGGTCGGTAGGTGGAGAAGGGGGTGCTCGTGGCCTCGGTCGTGCTGGTCACGGGTGTCTCGCGCTACATGGGTGGGGTCTATGTGCGCGACCTCGCCGCCGACCCGTCCATCGAGCGGATCATCGGCGTCGACGTCGTCCCGCCCTCGCACCCGATCGGCCGCGCCGAGTTCGTGCGCGCCGACATCCGCAACCCGATGATCGGCAAGATCATCGGCCAGGCCGACGTCGACACCGTCGTCCACATGAACGTCATCGCCACCCCGCTGTCGGCCGGTGGCCGGGTCTCCCAGAAGGAGATCAACGTCATCGGCACGATGCAGCTGCTCGCCGCGTGCCAGAAGGCGCCCACCCTGCGCCGGCTCGTCGTGAAGTCGTCGGCGGCGGTCTACGGCTCGTCGCCACGCGACCCCGCGATGTTCACCGAGGAGATGGGGCCGAAGTCGTTGCCCCGCGCGGGTTTCGGGAAGGACTCGGTCGAGGTCGAGGGCTACGTCAGGGGATTCGCGCGTCGCCGCCCGGATGTCGGCATCACCACGCTGCGCCTGGCCAACATCATCGGCCCCGGCATCCGCACGTCGATGACCGACTACTTCGCCCTGCCCGTCATTCCCGCCCCCCTGGGCTTCGACGCCCGCCTGCAGTTCGTCCATGAGCAGGACGCCAGCCAGGCGCTCGTGCTGGCCACGACGGCTCCCGAGGCGCTCGGCACCGTCAACATCGCCGGCGACGGCGTCATCACCATGCAGCAGGCCGCCGCCATCGTCGGCCGCCCCCTGCTGCCCGTGCCGCTCGCCGCCGCCGGCCTCTTCGGCGGCGTCGTCAAGCGCGCCGGGCTCGCCGACTTCTCCGACGACCAGATGCAGTACCTCGCCTACGGGCGCGGACTCGACACCACCCGGATGCGTGAGGTGCTCCACTTCGTGCCCGACTACACGACCCGCCAGGCCTTCCTCTCGTATGCCGAGCACGTCGCCTCCCTCGTCCCCGGCGCCAGTACCGCCGTCCACGCGGTGCAGGGTGCTGCTGGCACGGCCGTGCAGGTGCTCGCCCACGCCTTCGGCGGACGGATCAGCTGATGCCCACGACGACCAAGAAGACGACGGCCAAGAAGTCAAGCGCCAAGAAGGCGACGGCGAAGGCGTCGACGGCCGCACCGCCGACGGTGAAGAGGGCCACGGCCACGAAGTCGGCGCCCGGCACGTCCACGGCCGGGAGGTCCACGGCCGGCACGTCCACGGCCGGCGCTCCCGCGCGGGTGACCCGGGGTGCGGGATCACGCGAGGCGTTCGCGGCGGGTGCGGCTCGCGCCTCCGGGGAGCGCGCCCGGCGCCGGGGCACGCCGCTGGTGGCGGTGCCCGACCCCGCCCCCGCAGACACCGCTCTCCTTGCCGCCACGACGACGCCAGAGCCGACCACGACACGGGAGACAACACCGACGCCGGCGTCCACCTCGCCGCGCAAGCACCGGCCCCAGCCGATCGGCAGGCCCTCCGCCTCCCCGCGCGTCGTCGCCCAGGAGGGCGGGCGCGCCCCCCGGCCGTCCCGCTCGGCCGTGGCCGCGGGGGCGACCCGCCCCCGGACCTCCGGCACGCATACGGCCGCCTCTCCCTCGTCCGGCTCGGCCACCACCACCCGCTCGACCACCGGCCGCCCGTCCCGCCGGGACGCCCCTCGTGCGCTGCACCCCGTGCCGGACCCGGCACCGGACCTCGAGACCGCCGCGACGTCCTCGCGCACCGTCGTCCCGGGGGTGGAGGACCTCGTGCAGGCCGGGGTCGCGGCCCTGCGCACCGTCGTCGCCGCCTCCGGCGTGGCCCCCGAGGACGTCGAGCAGCAGGTGGCCCGCACTCTCGCCTTCCTCCGGCGGCGGCTCACCGGGGACTTCGACGTCGACGACTTCGGCTTCGACGAGGACTTCACGGTCAACGCGTTCCTGCCGTCGCTGCGCCCGCTCTACCGCTCGTGGTTCCGGGTGGAGGTGCGCGGCATCGAGAACATCCCGGCCGAGGGCGGCGGCCTGGTCGTCTCCAACCACTCCGGCACCCTGGCCTTCGACTCGCTCATGACCCAGGTGGCCGTCTTCGACGAGACCCCCACCCACCGGCACCTGCGGATGCTGGGCGCCGACATGGTCTTCCAGACGCCCGTCGTGTCGCAGATGGCGCGCAAGTCCGGCTCCACCCTCGCCGCGAGCTCGGACGCCGAGCGGCTGCTCGGCCAGGGCGAGCTCGTCGGGGTCTGGCCCGAGGGGTTCAAGGGCATCGGCAAGCCGTTCAGCGAGCGCTACAAGCTGCAGCGCTTCGGCCGCGGCGGGTTCGTCGCGTCGGCCATCCGCTCCGGCGTGCCGATCATCCCCTGCTCGATCGTCGGGGCGGAGGAGATCTACCCGATGCTCGGCAACCTCAAGACGTTCGCCCGGCTCATGGGTGCTCCGTATGCGCCGGTGACCCCCACGTGGCCCCTGCTCGGCCCGCTCGGGCTGATTCCGCTGCCCAGCAAGTGGATCATCGAGTTCGGGGTGCCGGTCGACACCGCCGACCTGGGTGCCGGTGCCGCGGACGACCCGATGCTGATCTTCGACCTCACCGACCGGGTGCGCGAGACGATCCAGCAGACCCTCTACTCGCTGCTGATGCAGCGCCGGTCGGTCTTCTTCTAGCGCCTGAGCGCCGTCAGCGAGCGGCCGAGCCGCAGCCGAGCAGCTGGCATACCGGCGGCACCGTCGCCGAGAGGGTCAGCGGGGGCACCGTCGCGACGATGCCGACCCCGCCGGGCGAGGTGGGGGAGGTGGTCGCGGTGGCCCCGGCGCTGGTCGAGGGCGCCGCTGACGTCGGCGACGGGGCGGGTTCGGCGGGAGACGTGGGAGCGGGGGTCTGCACCGGGGCCGGCGCGCCGCCGGCGGGGTTGGGCGAGCCACGCGACCCTGCCGAGCCCGATGACCCGGGTGCGCCGGGCGTCCCGGACGGCTTGGGTGGGTCGGCCGGACCCGTCGAGGTCGCGGGCGAGGCGCCGGTCGTCGTCGGGGTCGTCGGGGTCGTCGGGGTCGTCGGGGTCGCAGCGGCCGAGGGGGTCGGAGCCGACGTCGCCGCGGCGGCCAGCCGCAGCCGCGCCTCGTCGGCCGCCGAGCCGCAGGTCGTGCAGGCGGCCAGCATGGCCAGCGCCTCGTCGCGCAGGCCCACCACCGAGCCGCTCAGCCCGGTGACGGCGTCCCGGGCCTGCGCGGGGGCGATGCGCTCCAAGGCGGCCGTGCGGGGCAGCATGCGGTCGGCGAACCGGCTGAGGGCCACCAGCGAGGCCGGGTCGGTGCGCTCACGGAAGTCGGCCACGAGGGTGCGATGCCCCTCGTCGGCCGCGGACTGCCCGTCGAGGGCCGCGACGCGCACACCGTCGGAGGTCGTCGCCGCGGCCGGCCGCGCCCCGAGGATCTCCGCGTCGACGACGTGGCGCTCGGCGACCTCGAGCAGCCGCACCCCCCGGTCCTGCGGAGCCCGGGCCAGCAGGACCTCGACGCGGTCGACGAGGTGACGCGCAGCATACAGCGACTCCCCGGGCAGCGCCCGGCGGCCGCCGGCACCGACGACCGCCGCGACGACGAGCAGGGACAGCAGGCCGGTGGCGGCGACGCGGACGCCGCGGCCCACGACGAGGGTGCGGGGCCGCCGCGTGCGCTCGGCGCGGGGGGAGGGTGACGGGGCGGGGACGGGTGGCGGGCCGGCCAGCAGCCGCTCCCGCAGCGCGAGGACGAAGGCGGGGTCGGGGCGGGCGCCGACCGGCAGGTCGCGCAGCGAGGCCGCCATCGCGACGTCCTCGTGCACCCGCTCGTCGGCCTGGCCACCGGTCAGCGCGGACTCGAGGCGCTGGGCGTCACGGGTCAGCACGGTCGATCACCCCGCACGGCCGAGCTCCTTGCGCAACGCCCGGATCGCGCGCAGCTGCAGCTGCCGCACGGCGTTCTCCTTGCGCCCCAGCACCTCCGCGCACTCGGCGATGCTGAGGCCCTCCATGAAGCGCAGGACGACGCACTCCGCCTGGTCGGGGGTGAGGCCCCGCAACGCGTCGACGAGCTCGCGCTCCTGGTGCCGGCGCAGGGCGGCCTGCTCGGGGGTCTCCGCGGGCACCGCACCCACCGCAGGCTCGCCCGCCCCGTCGGCCGAGCCGTCGAGCAGCTCGTCGGTCGCGACCTCGAGGCGGAAGCGCGCGGACTTGCGCGCGTCGAGCAGGAGGTTGCGCGCGATGGTGAGGAACCACGCCACGATGTCCCGGCCCTGCCACCGGAACGAGCCGATGGTGCGCAGCGCCCGCACGAACGTCTCCGACGTGAGGTCCTCGGAGAGCTGACGGTCGCCGGTGCGCACGTAGAGGTAGCGGTAGACCGTCTCGACCGAGCGCTCGTAGAGCTGGCCGAACGCCTCGACGTCTCCCTGCTGGGCCAGGGCGACGAGCGCCTCGACCCGGGTGGCCTCGGGCCCGGCGAACGGCTCGTGGCCGCCGCCGGGTGTGGCCGGCCGCCCGCTCGTCGAGACCGGGTCGGTGAGGGTCGGCAGCAGCCGGTCGGACAGGTCCTGCCAGGCGGCCCGCAACGGCCAGTGCGCCCCGGGCACGCCGGAGCCGACGTGGACACGCGCAGCCCTGCCTGCGGCGCCGCCGTCGACTCCCTGCTGTGGTCCGGCGAAGGCCATCGCGGGTGAGTGTCGCATCTTGGCGTGCCCGGTGTGACCCGAAGAGCGGGGATGCGATGCTCGGACGCGGGGGGACCGCCTCCATCGCCGTGCCCGCACCCATGGAGGACCTCGTGCCGATCGACCGCCGCACCCTGCTCGCCGCCGGCGGAGGCCTCTCGCTGGCCGCCCTGGCGGCAGCCTGCTCCAGCCCGACCTCGGGCGGGGCGGCCGGCTCGTCCTCGGCCTCCGGGTCGGCATCGGGAGGTTCGACCGCCGCCCCCGCGCGCCCCGTCATGGACGACGCGACCCGGGCCACGGTGGACCGCATCGTCACGGAGCAGTTCCAGCAGACGGGCGTCGCGGGCCTGGCCGGGGTGGTCCGCATCGGCTCGCAGTCGTGGACCGGCACGCGGGGGGTGGCCGACCTGTCGACGGGCGCGCCCTTCGTCGCCACCGACACCATGAGGATCGCCAGCATCACCAAGACGTTCACCGCGACGGCGGTGCTCCGCCTCGTCGACCAGGGCAAGATCCGCCTGACCGACCCCCTGGAGAAGTACGTGCCCGGGGTCGTCAACGGGACCACGGCGACGATCCAGGACCTGCTCGGGATGCGTTCCGGCATACCGGACTTCACGGCGAACGCCGGTTTCGACAAGCGCTTCGACGCCGACCCCACCATGGCCTGGACCGACCGCGACACCCTCGCCGTCATCGCCGAGTCCCCCAAGCCCGACTTCGCTCCGGGGGAGAAGGTCGCCTACTGCGACTCCAACTACGCCCTGCTCGGGATGGTGCTCGCCACCGTCACGGGCCGCACGGCCGGCGAGGTCATCACGAGCGAGGTCGTGCAGCCGCTCGGGCTCAAGGCCACGTCCTACCCGACGACCGTCTCGGTGCCGGCGCCCCACCCGCAGGCCTACGTGCCCGACGTCACGGCGCCCGACGCGCCGTTCGACAACAAGGGCAAGCCGCCCAAGCTCGTCAACGACGTCAACCCCGCGGTCGCGTCCACCGCCGGGGCGATGATCTCCACGCTCGCCGACCTGCAGACGTGGGGCACCGAGCTGGCCACCGGCACGCTGCTCACCCCGGCGACCCAGGCGCTGCGGCTGAGGACCCAGCGCTTCACCGGCGTCAGCGTCAACTTCGGCTACGGCCTCGGCATCACCAACCTCGGCGAGTTCCTCGGGCACGACGGGGCGATCTACGGCTACAGCTCGGTCGTCTTCACCCGTCCGCAGACCGACACCCAGATGGCGTTCGTGGCCAACGAGTCGACGAACTCGACGACGCCGACGCTCACGGTGGTGGTCAACCTCGTCAAGGCGCTCTACCCCGACCAGCTGGCGTAGCGGGGCACACTGGGCGTCGTGAGAGAGCAGCCCCCACGGATCACCCTCATCGGCCGGCCGGGCTGCCACCTGTGCGACGAGGCCCGCGCCGTCGTCGCCGCCGTCGCGGACGAGGTCGGGGTCGGCTGGCAGGAGTGGTCGATCGACGACGACGAGCGGCTGCGCGCGCAGTACTGGGAGCAGATCCCGGTCACCCTCGTCGACGGCCGGACCCACGACTTCTGGCGGGTGTCCCCGGACCGCCTCCGCGCCGCCCTCGCACGGCCGCCCCAGGAGGGAAACCCCGGGGGGAGGTGACGTGTACCACACCCCCTTCCAGCCCCTCGTCCGAGGGGTGGTCCTCGGGCCGTCACGACTTTGTGCAGCGGTTCACAAACGCATACTCTGACCGGACACGCGCTCCATCTCCTCCGGGCGCCTCTCGACGGCTCAACTGCGCTCGCCGACGTCCGGGGGCCATCGTCGAAAGGAGCCGGTGAGCATCAGTGTCCGCCGACCCAGCGATCCGTCGGGAGATCCCCGACGCGACCGTCGCCCGGCTCCCGGAGTACCTCCGTGCCCTCACCGACCTGGCCGAGCGCGGCACGAAGAACGTCTCCTCGGAGGAGCTCGCGACGGCCGCCGGGGTGCGCTCGACCCAGCTGCGCAAGGACCTCAGCCACCTCGGCTCCTACGGCGTGCGGGGCGTCGGCTACGAGGTCGACCACCTCGCGGTCGAGATCTCCCGCGCCCTCGGCCTGACGCAGGACTGGCCCGTGGCCATCGTCGGGATGGGCAACCTCGGGCGCGCGCTCGCGGCCTACTCCGGCTTCACCTCCGGGGGCTTCCACGTGGCGGCCCTGTTCGACGACGACCCGAGCGTGGGTGGGGGCGCCGTGGGTGACGTCGCCATCAGCCCCATGAGCGAGCTGCGGCCGCTCATCCGCGACCGGCAGATCACCATCGGCGTCATCACCACCCCGGCCGCCCCCGCCCAGCAGGTCTGCGACGCGATGGCCGCGGCCGGCATCCGCTCCGTGCTCAACTTCGCCCCCACCGTGCTCACCGCCCCGCCCGGCGTCACCGTGCGCCGGGTCGACCTCAGCACCGAGCTGCACGTGCTCGCGTTCCGCGAGATGCAGGAGATGCAGCTCGAGCCGCCGCGTCGGTCCGTAGGGGTCGCCCGGTGAGCCTGCTCGTCATCGGTCTCTCCCACCGCACGGCGCCGATCGACCTCCTGGAGGCGGTCGCCGCCGCGCCGGTGAGCACCCTCGCGCACCGCGTCGCCGCCTCCGAGGCGGTCGGCGAGGCGGTCGTCCTCACCACCTGCAACCGCCTCGAGGTGTATGCCGAGGCCGTCACCTTCCACGGGGCGGTCGCCGCCATCGGCGAGGCGCTGGCCGACGTCACCGCCGTCGACCGCGCGACGCTGAGCACCCACCTCTACGTGCACTTCGAGGACCGCGCCGTGGCGCACGCGTTCACCGTCGCGGCCGGGCTCGACTCGATGGCCGTCGGCGAGGCCCAGGTGCTGGGCCAGCTGCGCGACGCGCTGCGTCTCGGCCAGCGCGACGGCACCGTGGGTGAGTCGCTGAACTCCCTTCTGCAGCAAGCGTTGCGCGTCGGCAAGCGGGCTCACAGCGAGACCGCCATCGACTCCGTCAGCCGGTCGCTCGTCGAGGCCGGCCTCGACGAGGCCGAGCGCCTCGTCGGCGACCTCGGCCGGGCCACCGTGCTCGTCGTCGGCGCCGGCGGGATGTCGAGCCTGGCCGCGACCACCGCGGCCCGCCGCCCGGTCGGCGAGCTGCTCGTCGTCAACCGCACCCCGGCCCGGGCGCAGCGGCTGGCCGACCAGACCGGCGGCCGCGCGCTGCCGATCGACGGGCTCGTCGAGGCGCTCGCCCGCGCCGACGTCGTCGTCAGCTCCACCGGCTCGGCGCAGCACCTCATCGACGCCGACACCGTTGCTGCGGCCCAGTCGCGTCGGGATGAGCGCCCCCAGGTCTTCGTCGACCTCGCCCTGCCGCACGACGTCGACCCGGCCGTCGCCGACCTCCCGCACACGACGGTGCTCGGGCTTGGGGCGCTCGGCGCCGTGCTGACCTCTCAGGCCGACGCCGAGACGCTGCCCCAGGTGCAGGCCGTGCGCGACCTCGTCACCGGCGAGGTGGCGACCTACCTCGCCTCGCGGATGGTCAAGTCCGTCGCCCCCACGGTCACCGCGCTGCGGTCGCGGGCGGCCGCGGTCGTCGCCGGCGAGATGGAGCGCCTCGACCACCGGCTACCCGACCTCGATCCGGCGACCCGCGAGGAGCTGCGCCGCACGGTGCACCGGGTCGTGGAGAAGCTGCTCCACACGCCCACCGTGCGGGTCAAGGAGCTGTCGGGGTCCGACCGCGGCGAGGGCTACGCCGCCGCCCTGCGCGACCTGTTCGACCTCGACCCGCATGCTGTCGCCGCCGTGTCGTCCCCGCCCGACCTGACCACCTCGCTGCGGAGCGAGTCGTGACCGCCCTGCGCCTCGGTACCCGGCGCAGCGCCCTCGCCGTCACCCAGTCCACCCTCGTCGCCGACGCCCTGCGGGCCCGCGGTCACGACGTCGAGCTCGTCGAGCTGTCGACCTTCGGCGACGAGTCGACGCAGTCGCTGACGACCATCGGGGGCACCGGCGTCTTCGCCGCCACCATCCGTCGCGCCCTGCTGCGGGGGGATGTCGACCTCGCCGTGCACTCCCTCAAGGACCTGCCGACCACCCCCGAGCCCGGGCTCGTCCTCGCCGCGATCCCGGCGCGGCACGACCCGCGGGACGTGCTCGTGGCCCGGGACGGGCTGACGCTGGGTGAGCTGCCTCCCGGGTCCACCGTCGGCACCGGTTCCCCCCGGCGCGAGGCCCAGATCAACGCCCTCGGCCTCGGCGTCGCCGTCACCCCGGTGCGCGGCAACGTCGACACCCGCCTGCGGTTCGTCCACGCCGGCGGCCTCGACGCCGTCGTGCTCGCCCGCGCCGGCCTGGCCCGGCTGCAGCGGCTCGACGAGGTCACCGAGACGCTCGACCCGCTGCAGGTGCTGCCCGCGCCGGGGCAGGGCGCCCTCGCCGTCGAGTGCCGCTCGGACCGCGCCGACGTCGTCGCCGCGCTCACCGAGCTCGACGACCCCGACACCCGGGTCTGCGTCACCGCCGAGCGGGCCCTGCTCGCCGCCCTCGAGGCCGGGTGCACCGCCCCCGTCGGAGCGCTCGCCGAGGTCGTCGAGGGGGAGGACGGTGCCGAGCTCTCGCTGCGCGCCTTCGTCGGCTCGCTCGACGGCACGCTCGAGCTACGGCGCTCGCTCGTCGCCCCGCTCGACGACCCCGAGGCCGCCGGCCGCCGGCTCGCCACGCTCCTGCTCGAGGACGGCGCCGCCGAGTTCACGGCCGAGAGCCACGCGCTCGAGCCACCCGGCATACCCCCCGCGCCCTCCCTCGCTCAGCTCGCTCAGCCCGCGTCGCCCCCCACCCCCCAGCCCACCCCTTCTCACCCCAGGGAGCAGGTCTCGTGACCCCCACCCCCACCACCGTGAGCACTGCGGCTCACCGTGCCGGCAAGACCGTCGGTCGTGTCACCTTCGTCGGTGCCGGACCCGGTGACCCCGGGCTCGTGACGATCAGGGCGCGTGACCGTCTCGCGGCCGCCGACACCGTCGTCATGGACGTGCACACGCGGCCGGCCGACCGCGATGACGTCGTCGCGCGCTACGCGCGGCCCGACGTCACCCTCGTCGACGCCGGCCACGGCGAGCACGGCGAGGAGCTGACCCGGGCGTCGCGGGCCAAGGTCCTCGTGCGCGCCGCGAAGGCCCTCGGCGGCGACGGCCTCGTCGTGCGGCTGCTCGACGGCGATCCCGGTCTCTTCAGCGGCTTCGCCGAGGAGGCCCTGGCGCTGCACAAGGCGGGCATCCCCTTCGAGGTCGTGCCCGGCGTCAGCGCCGCCACGGCCGTGCCGATGTATGCCGGGGTGCCTCTGACCTCGGCCCAGGCCACCGCGGTCCACGTCGTCGACGCCGGCGAGCGCAAGCACGACTGGTCGGCCGCGACCGGCGACCACGTCACCGTCGTCATCCTCGGTCTGCCTGAGACCTTGCGCACTGCGCTGGCCGCGCTGCGGGCGGCCGGGCGTGCCGACACCACCCCGGTGCTGCTCACCGAGCAGGGCACGACCACCGCCCAGCTGACCCACGTGTCGACACTGGGCGAGGTCGACGGGCTGTGGGCCTCCACCGAGGTGCACTACCCGTCGCTCGCGGTCGTCGGCCCGAGCGTCAGCCTGCGCGAGGAGCTGTCGTGGTTCGAGTCCAAGCCGCTCTTCGGCTGGAACGTGCTGCTGCCGCGCACGAAGGACCAGGCCGGGGCCACGAGCGAGCGGCTGGCGTTCTACGGCGCCCGCGCCGACATCGTGCCGACCATCTCGGTCGAGCCGCCGCGCACGCCGCAGCAGATGGACCGGGCCATCAAGGGCCTCGTCACCGGCCGCTACGAGTGGGTCGGCTTCACCTCCGTCAACGCCGTGCGCGCGGTGCGCGAGAAGTTCGAGGAGTCCGGGCTCGACGCGCGCGCCTTCTCCGGCCTCAAGATCGCCGCCGTCGGCGGGGTGACGGCTGCCGCGTTGCGCGACTGGGGGCTCACGCCGGACCTCGTCCCGTCGGGTGAGCAGTCGGCCGCCGGCCTGCTCGCCGACTGGCCGGAGTACGACGACCTGCTCGACCCCATCAACCGGGTCTTCCTGCCGCGGGCCGACATCGCCACCGACACGCTCGTCGCGGGGCTCGTCGAGATGGGCTGGGAGGTCGACGACGTCACGGCCTACCGCACGGTGCGCGCCGCCCCGCCGGCCGCCGAGGTGCGCGACGCCATCAAGACCGGCGCCTACGACGCGGTCGTCTTCACGTCGAGCTCGACGGTGCGCAACCTCGTCGGCATCGCCGGCAAGCCGCACCCGTCGACCGTCGTCGCGGTCATCGGCCCGGCCACCGCCAAGGCGGCCGAGGAGGCCGGGCTCACGGTCGACGTCATGGCGCCGGAGGCCTCCTCCGACGCCCTCGTCGACGCCCTGGCGGCCCACGGTCTCGGGCTCGCCGTGGCGGCGCGTGAGGCGGGGGAGCCGGTCCGCCGGCCCAGCGACACGCGCTCCACCGCGCGCCGCCGGGCCCGCTGACCGTCGCCATGGACATCGTCACACCCGTCGTCCGCCCGCGGCGGCTGCGCCAGAACGCGGCCGTCCGGGCGCTCGTCGCCGAGACCCGCCTGCACCCACGCGACTTCATCCTGCCGGTCTTCGTGCGCGAGGGGGCGGCTGAGCCGACCCCCATCTCGAGCATGCCGGGGGTCGTCCAGCACACCCTCGACTCGCTCGTCGCGGAGGCGAAGGCGTGCGTCGCGGCCGGGGTCGGGGGGTTCATGGTCTTCGGGGTGCCGACGACCAAGGACGCCGTGGGCTCGGGCGCGGACGACCCGAACGGCATCCTCAACGTCGCGCTGCGCCGGGTGCGCGACGCCGTGGGCGACGACCTCGTCGTCATGGGCGACCTCTGTCTCGACGAGTTCACCGACCACGGCCACTGCGGGGTGCTCACGGCCGATGGTCGTGTCGACAACGACGCGACCCTCGAGCGGTATGCGTCGATGGCGGTGTCGCAGGCCGAAGCCGGAGCCCACGTCGTGGGGCCCAGCGGGATGATGGACGGCCAGGTGCGCGTGGTGCGCTCGGCCCTCGACGAGGCCGGGTTCACCGACACGATCGTGCTGGCGTACACCGCGAAGTACGCGTCGGGCTTCTACGGACCGTTCCGCGAGGCCGTGCAGTCGTCTCTGGAGGGCGATCGGGCCACGTACCAACAGGATCCGGCGAACTTCACGGACTCCCTGCGCGAGCTCCAGCTCGACCTCGACGAGGGCGCCGACCTCGTCATGGTCAAGCCGGCCATGACCAACCTCGACGTCATCGCGGCCGCCCGCCGGATCTCGACGGTGCCCGTGGCGGCATACCAGATCTCGGGGGAGTACTCGATGATCGAGGCGGCGGCCGCCCACGGCTGGATCGACCGCCGGCGGTGCGCGCTGGAGGCTCTCACCGCGATCAAGCGGGCCGGGGCGCAGGTCGTGCTCACCTACTACGCCCGCGAGGCCGCCGGCTGGCTCTGACCCCAACCGGTCGGGGCTAGGGGGTGACCGTGGTGACCTCGCCGGCGGTGTCGACGAGCACACCGGCCAGGTCGTCGTGGTCGGGCAGGGTCCGCAGCCAGGCCGCCCCCGCCGGCCCGCGGACGAAGGCGGCCGTTGCGTAGACGTCGGCCCACGTGAGGCTGGGCCCGATGACCGTCGCCGACAGCAGGCCGGCGGGCGCGGTCCCGGTCGCTGGGTCGACGATGTGCTGGCCCCGGGCGGCGGTACCGGACGTCGCGACGGCGCCGCGGCGCAGGGGCACGGTCCGCAGGACCCGGCTGCGGTCGCGGGGGTCCTCGATGCCGACCATCCAGTCGGGCGTGTCGGTGCGGGTGCACGCCACCGCGACGTCGCCCCCGGCCGAGACGAGGAGGTCGTGCCCCCCGGCCCCGAGCGCGGCGAGCCCCTCGCCGAGCGCGTCGAACGCCTGCTGCACCGCCCAGCCCTTGACGAGCCCGGTGGGGTCGAACGCGAGCGCGCCGTCGGGCCCGGGCAGCCACGCCGAGAAGGCGCCGCCGGTGCGGGCGGTGGCCTCCTCGCAGAGGGCCGCGACCTCGCCCACGCGGGCGCCGGCGTCCTCGAGCCGCAGCTCTCCGCGGCGGATGCGGCTGACCGGGCTCTCCGGCTTCCACGTGCTGAACGTCGCGTCATCGGCGTGCAGAGCCGTGTAGGCGGCCGCGACAGCGGCCTCCACCTCGGCGCCGCGAGCCAGCGGACCGCGCACGTGGATGCTCACGGGGAGGCCCATGACCTGCTCGACGAACGCGCGGCGGGGCTGCTCCACGGCATACCCCGGGCCGGCGAGGTCCGGCAGGGCGCTGGGCCCCCCGCCGGTCACAGGTGCGCCTGGTTGAGCGCCGACTGCAGCGACTGCAGGTACCCGTCGCTCGTCACGGTGGCGCCGGAGACGGTGTCGATGTTGGCGCTCTGTGCGGCGACGACCTCCTGGTTGAGCGCCGGCACCGCGTAGGAGTTGATCTGCACGTCGCGGCCGTTGTTCTGGGGGTACTGCACGGCCGTGGAGGCGGTGATCTTGCCGTTCGCGACGGTGATCTGCACCTGGACGATGCCCCAACGGGTGTTGGCGGCCGAGCCCGTGTAGGTGCCCGCGGCGGCGGCGCCGGGCGAGCTCGCGGTCGGCGCGGGGGCCGCGGCGCTGGTCGTGGGCGCCGCCGAGCCGGACGACGGGCTGGAGGACGAGGGGGACGACGACGGCGAGGACGACGAGGTGGACGGCGTCGAGCTCGACCCGGTGGACGGCGTCGTCGTGCTGGGGGCGGCCATGGCTCCGGTGGTGCCCGGGCTCGTGTCGGTCGCGCCACTGGCGACGACCAACCTCGAGCTGGTGCTCGTGTGGTAGCTGAAGAGCAGCACGAGGCCGCTGAGCGTGCCCATGAAGCCGAGGACGATACGGCGCATGACGGGTCTCCTGGAGAGGGTTTGTGACGAGTCGGTGGGGGTGGGGGCTCAGCCGGGGTCTACCAGCTGAAGCGCTCCTGGTGGATGTGCTCGGGCGGGACGCCTGCCTCCTCGGCGGCGTCGGTGACGGCGTCCATCCAGGCGCCGGCCCCACAGACGTAGACGTCGTGGTCGGCGATGTCGGGCACGAGGTGGAGCAGGCCCTGGGCGTCGGTGAGGTGGGCGGCGGTGTGCGGCAGCCAGGACGGCCGGTCGGGGACGCGGGGGCCCAGGACGTAGAGCACGCGGGCCCCGCGGCTACGGGCCAGGGCGTCGAGCTCGGCCTGGAACACCAGGTCCTGTTCGCTGCGGGCGCGGTAGACCAGGGTCACGTCACCGGGCTCCTGCGGCAGCTCCTCCAGCAGGGCGCGCAGGGGCGTCACGCCGATGCCGCTCGCCAGCAGTGTCACCTTGCGGCGGGTGCGGACGCCGGCGTGGAGCGTGCCGTACGGGCCCTCGACGACGACGCGGGTGCCCGGCTTCAGGGCGGCCAGCTCGCGGCTGCCGTCGCCCAGGTCCTTGACGCTGATGCGCAGCGTGTGGCCGGTGGGGGCGGCCGAGAGCGAGTAGGGGTGGCCGCGCAGCCAGCCCGGCCCCGTGAGGAAGCGCCAGGTGAAGAACTGTCCGGCGGCGACCGGCAGCCGGTCGAGGTGGCGACCGGACATCCACACGGAGACGACATCGGCGCTCTCGCGGGTGACCGCGGTGACGCGCAGGTCGTAGGCCAGGGTGCGGTAGACCGGGACGCCGACGCGCCAGACGAGCACGGCCGCGGCCGCCGCTCCCCAGAGGCCCCACCAGTAGATCGTCGCGACGGTGCTCTGGAGGAACTCCTGGCCGGTCCACAGCTGGTGGGGGAGGGCGAGCCCGACCCCGACGTAGGCGTACAGGTGCAGCAGGTGCCACGACTCGTAGCGCAGCTTCCGGCGGGCCTTCTTGATGCTCGTCACCGTCACCATGACGAGCGCGGCGGTGCCGGCGACGGCCAGCAGCATGCCGGGGTAGTCGACGACGAGCTCCCACGTCTCGGCGACGAGGTTGCGCCCGTCCATGGCCGCGTAGCCGACGATGATGAGCACGACGTGGGCGACCATGAGGTTGAACGACGTGAAGCCGACGAGACGGTGCCGGCGGGCCAGCTCGTCCTGGCCGTAGGACCGCTCGACCATGGGGATCCGGGCCATGAGGAGCACCTGCACGAGGAGCAGGTCGGAGGCGACGAGGCCGGTCAGCCGGCCGAGGCTGGTGAGCCCGGTGCCCATCGCGCTGAGGTCCTGCAGGCCGCCGCCGGCGACCCAGAGGCCCACGACGACGAGCATGCTCGCCCAGGTGAGGGCGCCGACGGTGTCTCGCCACCAGCGCGGCACGCGCCGGCCGCTCGCTCCGGGGACCGGCCGCGGCGGGTCGGGTGTGCTGGGGAGGGGGGCGGTGGGGTCATCCACGGTGGGTCGCTCGGCGGTGGCGGTCACGGCAGGCTCCTGGCGAGAAAGGGGGGTGAGCGCTGCCTCGGTGCAGCCGATCGACCCCTACCGTGTCGCCGGACCCTGTGCGGTTCCTATGACCAGCCCCGGTGCCCCATCTGAAGGCGCCCGTCAGCGCAGACCGAGGGCGCGCTGGCGTCGTCGGCGGGCGTCGACGGCGATGGTGCCGACCATGACGAGACCGGTCAGCAGACCGCTGATGACGGCCGCCGACTCGGGCGGGCCGACCTGGGTGAGGGCGGCGACCATGCCGACCACGCCGAGGGTGAGGGTGAACCAGCCGAGCCACAGGAACACGTCCTGCTGGAACACGGTCTTGAAGACCAGCCAGTGCACGCCGAGCACGAGCGAGAACCACGGCAGCGACGCGGCGGGCACGTGCAGCACCTGGTTGACGAGCAGGCCGCCGCCCACCAGCGCGACCACCTCGAGCCCGATGGTGATCCAGAACGCCTGCATCTGACGCGCGTCGGGCCGGTATGCCGTGGGGTCGGGCTTGGCGCGCAGGACGGTGCGGGTGGCGAGCAGGGCCATGAGCACCCCGATCCCGATGACGACCTCGGACCAGGGGGAGGGCAGGAGGAACCCGTTGACGACGACGAAGACGACCCCGCCGACGAGACCGATGAGGGCGCCGACCCGTGCTCCGTTCATCGGGCCATCCTGCCAAGTCCTCCGGGCTCCGCCGGAATCTGCGCGGATTCCGCTCAGATCCGCGCCGTCGTGTGCGACGTTGACCCGGGAGCCACACCACCGCCCGCACCCGACAACGCCGTCCGGAAGGCCATGCCCATGAGAACTGCCCTCACCCGCCCGACCACGAGCGCGCACGCCGTCCTCCGGGCGGTGACGGCATGACGTCCTACGACCTCACGGGCCGCCGCGCCCTCGTGACCGGGGGGGCCCAGGGCCTCGGCCAGGGCATGGCCCAGGCGCTGGCCGCCGCCGGAGCCACCGTGATGATCGCCGACCTGCAGGAGTCCGGCGCGCAGATCGCCGAGGCCCTCGGCGAGGGCCACGGGTTCGTCCGCCACGACGTCACCGACGAGGCCTCGTGGGAGCGGGCGGTGGCCGCGACCGTCGAGCAGCTCGGCGGCCTCGACATCCTGGTCAACAACGCCGGGGTCGAGATCACCGAGCTCGTCACCGAGCTCGACCCCGACCACGTGCGCCGGCAGCTCGAGGTCAACATCCTCGGCACCGCGCTCGGCCTCAAGCACGGTCTGCGCGCCATGCGCCCCGGCGGCGCCGCCGGAAACGGCGGGTCGATCGTCAACGTCTCCTCCGTGGCGGCGACCATCGCGTTCCCGGGCATCGCCGTCTACTCAGCCACCAAGTCGGCCGTCGACCGGCTCACCCGGGTCGCCGCCATGGAGGCCGGCAAGATGGGCTACGGCGTGCGCGTCAACTGCGTCTACCCCGGGCTCGTCCCGACGGCCATGGGCGCCGGGCTGGCCAACGACGTCGCGTCGATCGGGCTCTTCGAGTCACCCGAGGCCGCGGTCGGCGCGGTCATCGACCTCACGCCCTCGGGGCGGCTCGGCACTGTGGAGGACATGGCCGACGCGGTCGTGTTCCTCGCCTCCGACGCCTCGCGCTTCGTCACGGGCGCCGGCCTGCCCGTCGACGGCGGGATGGGGATGTAGCCGGGTTCCACCGATCGGTGGTCTCAGGCGACCCACTCCGGCACGAGTGAGTCGCCACCGTCGCACCGGGTCACCCGGCCCGGGGCGACGGTCGTCACCACGGCCGTGAACCCCTCTGCGCCCGCGACGAACTGGCGCGGTTCGTCCGGTGCGAGGACCACCGTGTCGCCGGTCTCGAGGGCCTGCTCCCGGCCTCCGGTGCGGAGGCTGCCTCTCCCTTCGGTGAGCGACCAGACGACCTCGGCCTCGAAGGCGTGCAGCGGTCCCTCGGCGTGGGGGTTCATGGCGACGAGCCACACCGGATGCGTGGCGCCACCCTGGGTGGGCGAGGCCAGGGTCGTCATGGTGGCGTTGGGTGTGGTGGTGGTCCGGCGCGTGTCGGCGGAGACGATCTCCATGGGTACTCCTACGATCGACAATATGGTTGACCATATAAGTCAACCAGGTTGTCTTTTTACACGCAAGGGAGTGCGCTGTGGCGGGGACTGTCGACCGGGGCTGGCCGGCGTACGAGCTGCCCCTGCTGTTGCTGGGCGCCTTCCGAGCCCTCGTCGACGAGGCCCATGGGCGCCTGGCCGAGCAGGGCTTCCCCGACGCGCGTCCCGGGCACGGTTTCGCGCTGCAGGCCGTCGGGTCCGGCGCGACGGCCACCGAGGTCGCGGCGCGGCTCGGGGTGTCGAAGCAGGCCGCAGCGCGCACGGTCGCGCTGCTCGAGGAGGCCGGCTACGTCGTGCGCCGCACCGACCCGCAGGACGCGCGGCGCGCGATCGTCACGCTCAGCGCCCGGGGGGCGGCGCTGCTGGCGGCGAGCGCGGAGGCCTTCGCCGAGGTCGTGGACCGGTGGGAGGCCCAGGTGGGGCGCGGGCGCCTCGAGGCCCTGCACGAGGGGCTGACCCGGGTGGCCGGCCCCGGCCTGCGGCTCGACCTGGCCGGGTGGATCGGCGCGGGCTCCTGACCCGTGACGTGGGTATGCGTCGGATGGCCGGGTGTTGCGTTCACCCGTCGCCGGACGCGTGAGGGGCTACCGTCGTCAGGTGCCATACGACCGGCCCCCCGCACCGCTGGAGCCGTCGTGGGGCGGTGACCGGTGAACCCGGCCTCGCTGGGCTCGCTCCTGCTCGTCATGACGGTGGCGGCGCTGGCCCCGATCGTGTCGCGGCTCATCCCCGGCCGGCCCCCCCAGGTGCTCTTCCTCATCCTCGGCGGCGTGGTCATCGGGCCGCACGTCCTCGGGTTCGCCAGCGGCACCGATGTGCAGCTGTTGGCCGACCTCGGGCTCGGCTTCATCTTCCTGTTGGCGGGCTACGAGCTCGACCCCACGGTGCTCCGCGAGCGGGCCGGGCGGCAGGCGGTGCTGGCCTGGTTCATCAGTGCCGGGCTGGCCGTCGGCGTGGTCGGGGCCCTGGCCGCCGTCGGGTTCGTGCACGCCTTCGTGCCGGTGGCCATCGGCCTGACGACGACCGCGCTCGGCACGCTGCTGCCGATCATGCGCGAGCAGAAGATGCTGGGCGGCGGCTTCGGCCGCCTGATCCTCGCGGCCGGCGTGGTGGGCGAGTTGCTGCCGATCCTCGCCATCTCGTTGTTCCTCGGGGCCGAGCAGACCTGGTGGGAGGCGCTGGTCATCGCCTCCATCGCGGCGCTGGCAGTGGGCATCGCCTGGGTCGTCCGGCTCGTCTCGCGCACCGCCATCGCCCGCATCGTCATCGAGAAGCGGCACGACACCTCACAGGCCACCCTCCGGATCACGGTGGTGCTGCTCGTGGGGCTGCTCCTGGTGACGCGCCAGTTCGGCATCGAGGCCGCGCTCGGCGCCTTCTTCGCCGGCATGGTCCTGCGCCGCAGCGCGACCGGCGACGAGCGGCACGTGTTCGAGGAGAAGCTCGACGCGGTCGGCTACGGCATCTTCATCCCGGTGTTCTTCATCAGCTCCGGGATGGGGCTCGACGTCGGCTCGATCGGCGCCGACCCGCTCCGCCTCGTCGTCTTCCTCGTGCTGCTGCTCGTCGTGCGCGGCGTGCCGGGGTTCCTCGTCTACCGCTCCAGCCTGGCGCGCCACGAACGGTACGAAGCGGTGCTGCTGACCGCGACCGCCCTCCCGCTGCTCGTCGCGATCGCCGAGGTGGGTCTCGACTCCGGCGTCATGCTGCCCGAGAACGCCGCCGCCCTGGTCGGGGCGGGCGTGCTCTCGGTCGCCCTCTTCCCCTTCCTGGCCATCCGTATCCGGCACCGGGCGGACGCCGCCGCACTGTCCGCTGCCGCGCCGTCCACCGCCCCGACGCCGGAGGCCACCCACCCCCAGGAGCGCCACGACTGACCCTCGGCCCGCCCTCAAGCGATCGGCGCTCCCGCGAGCACCGCAACGGGATCGTCAGCGGTCGACGGTATGCCGTTGCGCAGTGACCATCTCGTTGCTGCCGGGTCGCGTAGGGCTCGCCGCAGGGGCAGGTCCCTCAGCCCGGTTTGCGCTGGGCGTCGGCGAGGTGCTGGCGGATGACGTCGGCGAAGTCGGTGTCGGCGACCAGGCCCAGGCGCCGGGCTCGCGCGGAGTCGAAGCGGGCCGGCCAGCCCGCCACGATGTCGGCCACGGTGCCGTCCGGCACCCAGTCGACGAGGGCCACCGCCTCCGCACCGGCCACCTGCTCCAGCGCCTCGACCATCTCGCCCACCGTCAGCTCGAGCGCCGGCAGGGGGAACGCGGTCGGCGGGCCCCAGTCGGCCGACGAGGTCGTGAGGGCGGCGAGCAGGCCCTCGAGAGTACGGCGAGGGGACGCGAGGGCGACCCGGGTGCCGGCCGGCACCGGGCATACCGCGCGCTGTCCCTGCAGCGGCTCCCGGACGATGCCGCTGAGGAACCCCGAGGCGGCGGCGTTCGGTCGGCCCGGGCGCACGCTCACGGTCATGAGCCGCACGCACCGGCCGTCGACGAACCCCTTGCGGGTGTAGTCGGCGACGAGCTGCTCGACGACGAGCTTCTGGGCGCCGTAGCTGCTGCGGGGGGTCGGTAGCGTCGCGTCGGTGACGACCTGGGGCAGGGACTCGCCCGGCCAGGCACCGTAGACCGCGAGCGAGCTGGCGAAGACGAACAGGGGCCCGGTGTCCAGGGCCCGCGCCGCCTCGAGGAGCAGCCGCGACCCGTCGACGTTCGCGCGCATACCGAGGTCGAAGTCCTGCTCGCACTCGCTGCTCACCGCGGCCGCCAGGTGGTAGACCGCGTCGGCGCCGGCCAGCAGGGCATGGCCGTGATCGGCCAGGCCGGGCCGCTCGAGCAGCTCGAGGAGGTCGCCGGTGACGATCTCGACGCGGGGGTCGTCGCTCAGGTCCTGCGGTGGCACGACCCGGTCGACGAGGGTGAGCCGCTCCAGCGGCGCGGGCGCGGCGCCGGCCAGGCTGAGCCGGTCGGCGGCGAGCAGGGCCCGCGAGAGCAGGATGCCGAGGAAGCCGGCGGCTCCGGTGACGACGACGTGCACGGTAGGGACCTCCAGGGTCGGTCGCGGGCGGGGGAGCGGGTGGGGGAGCGCCTCAGCGGCGCCGGTTGGCGGCCCACGCGAAGCAGTAGAGCCCGAAGAGGCCGAAGCCGACCGCTTTGAGCACCAACAGGATCCCGCCCGACGGCGAGAGGTTGAGCATGCGGAACATCGTCTGCAGGCCCGGCGGGCCGATGCGGTTGACGACGGCCGTCCAGATCATGAGGCCGCCGACGATGCCGTAGGTCGAGCCGCGCCCGACGAGGCCCAGCTGGCCGAGCCGCACGACCGCTGCCGGCGCGCCGTCGCGCAGGTCGTCGACGAACTGCGAGCGCACGCCGCGGTAGACCGAGCGGACGGCGAGCACGAGCAGGACGACGCCGGCGACGACGACCCCGATGCGCAGGGCCCACTCCTCGAGCACGGTCACGTCGCTCGGCGGGGGGCGGCGGCCCTCCCGGGCGGCCCGCCCCGCCACGGAGACGCGGACGGCGCTGACGGCCAGCGCGCCGTAGCCGAGGGCGCTGAACATCGAGCCGGTGCGCCCGAACGCCCGGCCGAGGGGGTTCTCGTCGAGGGGGCGGCGCCAGACCGTCTCGAAGACCTGCCACAGCGTCAGCGCGGCGAGTCCGAACGCCGTGACCCACAGCAGCGCCTCGCCCGCGACCGTCGCGGCCAGCTCGTCGAGGGCGGTGTAGGGCGTGTCGGCGCTGCGCTGGCCGGTCACCGCGATCCGCACCGCGATGGCCGCGACGAGCAGGTGGACCAGGCCGTAGGTCACCAGGCCGAGGCCGACGACGACGTCGAACGGCGCCCCGCGGTGCACCTGGCGCCCCCACCGCGCGGCACGGTCGAGCAGCGCCGGTGGGGGCGGAGCCTGGCTCATGGGGTCACTCTGCCAGCCGGTCCCGCCGGAACCCGGCTACGGGGCCCTCGGACAGGCCTCTGGGGTGTCCGGGCTCACAGGCCGCTGACCTGCGACAACGGAATTCCGGCGGGCACCCTGGGCGTTCCCCGATAGATTGAGCACCCCGTCCGGGGGAGCGTAGATGCGTGGACTGACGCAGGATCGTGATGGTGGGGAATGGTGCAGGACCGAGGGGCAGCAGCAGGGCAGCCGCGGTGGCTCAGCGACGGTGAGCAGCAGTCCTGGCGGGCCTACCTCCAGGGCAGCCGGTTCCTCGAGGAGGCGCTCGACCGCGACCTGCAGGAGCACGGCCTCCAGCTGAGCGAGTACGAGATCCTCTCGATGCTCTCCGAGAGCAGCAAGCAGCGGCTACGGATGTCCGAGCTCGCCGACCTCGTCGTGCAGTCCCGCAGCCGGCTCACGCATACGGCCTCCCGGCTCGAGAAGCGTGGGTGGGTCGAGCGCCAGTCCTGTCTCTCCGACAAGCGGGGGGTCGAGCTCGTCCTCACCCCGCAGGGCCGGCGACGCCTCGAGGAGACGGCCAAGGCCCACGTCGAGAGCGTGCGCCGCCACCTGCTCGACGTCATGACGCCCGCCCAGTTCGAGGCGCTCGGCACCGCGATGTCGAGCGTGCGGGACTCCGCCCTCGGGTCGCACCAGGCGTATGCCGCGGCGGAATGTGCCGAGGCCGAGCGCGAGCAGGAGCGCTCGCAGCCCGTTCCCGCCCGCGTGTGACCGGGCGCCCATCGGGGCTTGCGACAATGCCCGGGTGAGCACCGCCCCCGAGACCGCCCTCTACCCCTACGAGGCCCCGGCCTCCGCGACCCTCATGGACCGCGCCCGGGCGGTCATCCCGGGCGGCGTCAACTCCCCGGTGCGCGCCTTCCGGGCCGTCGGCGGCACCCCCCGCTTCATGGCCTCGGCCACGGGGCCCTGGCTCACGGACGTCGACGGGCGACGCTACGTCGACCTCGTGGGGTCCTGGGGGCCGATGATCCTCGGCCACGCGCACCCCGATGTCGTGCGCGCCGTGCAGGAAACGGCCACCCGCGGCTTCTCGTTCGGCACGCCGTCGGAGAACGAGGTGGCCCTCGCCGAGGAGATCGTCACCCGGGTGGAGCCGGTGGAGCAGGTGCGCCTGGTCAACAGCGGCACCGAGGCCACGATGACGGCGATCCGCCTCGCCCGCGGCTTCACCGGCCGGTCGGTCATCGTCAAGTTCGCCGGGTGCTACCACGGCCACGTCGACTCGCTGCTCGCGGCCGCCGGGTCGGGCGTCGCCACGTTCGGGCTGCCCGACTCCGCCGGGGTACCCGCCTCCGCCGCGGCCGAGACGATCGTCCTGCCCTACAACGACCTCGGCGCTCTGGAGGCGGCGTTCGCCGCCCGCGGCCACGAGATCGCCGCGGTCATCACGGAGGCCGCGGCGGGCAACATGGGCGTCGTGCCCCCGGCCCCCGGGTTCACCGAGGGGCTCCTGCGCGTCACCCGCGCCCACGGCGCCCTCCTCGTCAGCGACGAGGTGATGACCGGGTTCCGCTGCTCGGCCTCGGGCTGGTACGGCCTCGAGGGCCCGTATGCCGCCGGCGCCCCCGACCTCTTCACCTTCGGCAAGGTCATGGGCGGCGGCTTCCCGGCCGCGGCGTTCGGCGGGCGGGCCGACGTCATGTCCCTGCTCTCGCCCAGCGGGCCGGTCTACCAGGCCGGCACGCTCTCGGGGAACCCCGTCGCCACGGCCGCCGGCGTCGCGACCCTGCAGCGGTGCACCCCCGAGGTCTACGCGCGGCTCGACGAGGTGAGCCACACCATCGCGGCCGGGGTCGACGAGCTGCTCACCCGCGACGGCGTGCCGCACACGATCCAGTGGGCCGGCTCGATGTTCAGCGTCTTCTTCCGCGACCAGCCGGTCGTGAACTACGACGACGCGCGGGCGCAGTCCACCGAGGCGTTCGCCGCGTTCTTCCACGCGATGCTGAGCCACGGAGTCCACCTGCCGCCCAGCGCGTTCGAGGCGTGGTTCGTCAGCGCGGCCCACGACGACGAGGCGGTCGAGGCCGTGCTCCGAGCGGCCGACCACGCGTCCACGGCCGCTGCCGCGGCGTTTGCGACAATCGAGCCATGAACCAGCCGCCGGTCACGGTCGTGCACCTCATGCGCCACGGTGAGGTGCACAACCCCGAGGGCGTCCTCTACGGCCGGCTGCCGGGCTACCAGCTGTCCGAGCTCGGCCGCAGCATGGCCGAGACGGTGGCGCGCTTCCTCGCGGGGCACGACGTGACGCACGTCGTCGCCTCACCGCTGGAGCGGGCGCAGGAGACGGCCGCGCCCATCGCCGCGGCCCACGACCTGAGGATCGAGACCGACGCCCGCCTCATCGAGGCCGACAACGTCTTCGAGGGCAAGACGTTCGGCGTCGGCGACGGCGCTCTTACCAAGCCCGCGGTCTGGCGTCACCTCGTCAACCCCTTCACCCCCAGCTGGGGCGAGCCCTACGAGGAGATCGCGGCCCGCATGCTCGGAGCGGTCGCCGACGCCCGCGGCGCCGCGGAGGGTCACGAGGCGGTGCTCGTCTCGCACCAGCTGCCGGTCTGGACCGCGCGCAGCAAGCTCGAGGGCCGGCGTCTCTGGCACGACCCGCGCAAGCGCGAGTGCTCGCTCGCGTCGCTCACCTCCCTCACGTATGCCGGTGACGCCCTGACGTCGGTCGCCTACAGCGAGCCGGCGGCCGGGCTGCTCGCCCACGCGGCCAAGCGGGCGGGCGCGTGACCCGGCGTCCCGCATACCGGGGCCGGTACCGAGCGGAACGTCCCGGCCGGGTGGGCGCGACGCTCACCGCCGGCGCGGTCGCGCTCGGTCTGGCGGCCTGCACGTCCGACGCGAACTCCGTGGCGGAGCAGGCCAAGGCCGGCGACGGCAAGGGCTACGTCGCCGGTGACGGCTCGGTGCAGCAGGTGGCTGTCGCCGACCGGAGCACGACCGTGGCGCTGTCGGGCACCACGGTCGAGGGGGCCGCGTGGTCGATGGCCGCCGACGCCAAGGGGAAGGTCGTCGTCGTCAACGTGTGGGGATCCTGGTGCGGGCCGTGCGTCGACGAGACGCCCCACCTCCAGCAGGTGTGGTCGACGCTCTCGGCCGCCAACCAGCCGGTGCAGTTCGTCGGCATCGACATCAAGGAGAGCCCCGCCAACGCCGCGGCCTTCGTCAAGGCCAACGGCATCACCTACCCCTCCCTCAGCGACGGCGCCAGCGGCGGCACGCCGATGCTCGCCTTGCAGGGCCGGGCGTCAGCCACCCCGACCACCCTCGTCCTCGACCGTCATGGACGCATCGCCGCGCGCGTGCTCGGGGCCACCACCGCCTCGACGCTGAGCGGTCTCATCGACGACGTCGTCGCCGAACCGGCCTGAGCGACAACCGTGCTCGTTCTGCCCACCACCGTCACCGAGACCGTCACCGGGACCGTCGCCCAGAGCCCGGTCGCGACCGCCGCGCTGCCGCTGGCGGTCGTCGTCGCCCTGGCCGCAGGGCTCGTGTCGTTCGCGTCGCCGTGCGTGCTGCCCCTGGTGCCCGGCTTCCTCGGCTACGTCACCGGCCTCTCCGACGTGGCCCTCGAGCGCCGCCGCCGCTCGAGCCTCGTGCTGGGGGCCGGGCTGTTCGTGCTGGGCTTCACCGTCGTCTTCATCGCCCTCGTCGCGCTGGCCTCGGCCGTCTCGTTCGCCCTGCGTGAGCACCTCGACCTGCTCACCCGCATCGGCGGCGCCGTCGTCGTCGTGCTGGCCCTCGTGTTCCTCGGCGTCGGCAGCGGCTGGGGGATGCAGCGCACCGCGGTGCCACGCTGGAAGCCGGCGGCGGGGCTCGCCGGGGCCCCGCTCCTGGGCGCCGCGTTCGCCCTCGGCTGGGCGCCGTGCACCGGCCCGACCCTGGCCGCGATCCTCGCGCTCACCACTCCCCTCAGCGCCGACGGCGGCGCGGTCGGTCGGGGCGTCGTCCTCGCCGTCGCCTACTCGCTGGGCCTCGGAGTCCCGTTCATCGTCATCGCGGCGGGGTACTCCCGCGCCGGTCGCGCCAGCCGCTGGCTGCGCCGGCACCAGCGGGTGATCCACGTCTTCGGCGGCGGCCTGCTGCTCCTCGTCGGAGTGCTGATGCTCAGCGGCGTCTGGACCGACCTCGTGGCGTGGGTGCAGGCGCACCTCGTCGGCGGCTTCGAGACGGTGCTCTGATGGCCACCCGCACAGCTCCGCAGGAACCGGTGACGCAGCCCCAGCTGGGCCCCGTCGGCTGGGCCCGCTGGGCGTGGCGCTCGCTGACGTCGATGCGCACCGCGCTCTTCCTGCTGCTGCTGCTCTCCATCGCCGCCGTTCCCGGCTCGATCTTCCCGCAGCGCTCCATCGACGCCGCCAAGGTCGCCGACTTCCTCAACACCAACCCCACCACCGGGCCGTGGCTCGACCGCCTCGGCTTCTTCGACGTCTACTCGTCGGTCTGGTTCTCGGCGATCTACCTGCTGCTCGTCATCTCCCTCATCGGCTGCATCGTCCCCCGCAGCCGGGTGCACTGGCATACCCTCCGGTCCCAGCCGCCCCGGGCCCCGCGGCACCTCACGCGGCTCGACGACCACGTCGAGCTGGAGTATGCCGGGGAGCCCGAGGCCGCCTTGGAGATCGCGCGGAAAGCGCTGCGCCGCAAGCGGTTCCGGGTCGTCTCGCACGACGACGAGAGCGTCAGCGCCGAGGGCGGCTACCTGCGCGAGACGGGCAACCTCGTCTTCCACGTCAGCCTCTGCATCGTCATCGTCGGGGTCGCGATCGGCCACCTCTTCGGCTGGCGCGGAGACGTCATCCTCAGCGACGGTGAGACGTTCTCCTCCACCCTGTCGTCCTACGACACCTTCCTGCCCGGGCCGCTGACCAACCCCGAGAACCTGCCGCCGTTCACCATCACGATGAACTCCATGGAGGCGACCTTCGAGGACAAGGTGGGCGGGGCGCAGTTCGGAGCGCCGCGCAGCTTCTCCGCCCAGCTGACGACGACCGAGCGCCCGGGTGGCACCGCGGAGCAGCAGACGATCAGCCCCAACCACCCGGTGACCCTCGACGGCACCGACGTCTTCCTCCTCGGCAACGGCTACGCCCCCGTGGTCACCGTCAAGGACGCGGCGGGCAACGTGCTCTACCAGCAGGCGACACCGTTCCTGGCCCAGGACAACAGCTACACCTCGGTCGGCGCCGTCAAGGTCGGGGCGGCCCGGCCCAAGGCGCTGGCGTTCAGCGGATTCTTCCTGCCCACCGCCGAGCCGACCTACGCCAACGGACCCGTGTCGATCTTCCCGGACGCGCGCAACCCCGAGCTGGCGCTGTCGATCTGGGAGGGCGAGCTCTTCCCCGGCAACCGCCCGCAGTCGGTCTACACGCTCGACACCACCGACCTCACCCAGCTCACCAAGGACGACGGCACGCCGCTGCTCATCCGGCTGCAGCCGGGGCAGACGTTCCAGCTGCCCGGGGGCCGGGGGTCGATCACCTTCGACCGGGTGCAGCGCTTCGCGGGGCTGTCGGCCCGGGTCGACCCCGGCAAGGAGCTGACCCTCGTCGCGGCGGTGACGACGATCCTCGGGCTCGTCGCGTCTCTGCTCGTGCGGCGCCGCCGGGTCTTCGTGCGCGTGCTGCCGTCGGTCCGCCCTGCGACGAGCGCCACAGGTCCAACCGGTGCCGGGGACGGCGACACACCGCGTACCGTGGTGCACATCGGCGGTCTGGCCAAGACGTCCGATCCCGGACTCGGCGCCCTGCTCGCCGAGCTGCGCAACGAGCTGAGCCCAGGAGCCTAGGTATGCCGTCCACGACGTTGGTGGGGTACTCGAACCTCGCGCTCTACTCGGCCATGGCCATCTTCACGGTGTCCATGCTCCTGTTCGCGTTCCACCTGGCTGCGCTCGGGCCCGTCTCCACCCCGGCGGCGCCGCGCGCCGGTCGCAAGCGCTCCCGCGAGCTCGTGGCGGCCGGCGGTCCCTCCACCACCGGCCGGGTCGCGGACGCTGCCGCGCAGCCCGAGGGCTCGACCGCGTCCACGGGGGCGTCGGGCGGGTCGGGGTGGGCGACCGGCGACGAGGACCGCACGTCCACGCGCGCCCGGAAGCTCGCCGGCATCGCCCTCTCGCTGTCGTGGCTGGGCACCGCGCTGCTCGTGGCGTCCGTGGTCCTGCGCGGCCTGGCCGTCATGCGCCCGCCGTGGGGCAACATGTTCGAGTTCGCCACCGCCGGCTGCGCGGCCGCGGCCCTCGCCTACTGCTCGCTCGCCCGGCGCAACCGGTGGGAGTGGCTGGGGATCTTCGTCATCGGCCCGATCCTGCTCACCCTGGGGCTGGCCCTCTTCGCCTTCTACACGGAGGCCGCCGAGCTCATGCCGGCGCTGAAGAGCGTGTGGCTCGTCATCCACGTCGTCGTCGCCATCCTCGCCGTGGCGGTGTTCACCATCGGCTTCTCCGTCGGCATCGTCTACCTCGTCAGGCGGCGCCGCGAGGAGCACCCGCCCGAGCGCACGAACTTCGTCGAGACCCTGCCGTCGGCCGCCGTCCTGGAGCGCACGGCATACGGGCTCAACATGGTCGGCTTCATCCTGTGGACCTTCACGCTCGTCGCCGGCGCGATCTGGGCCCAGAAGGCGTGGAGCACCTACTGGTCGTGGGACCCGAAGGAGATCTGGACCTTCGTCATCTGGGCCGTCTACGCCGCCTACATGCACGCCCGGGCGACCGCGGGCTGGGAACCTCGCCGGGCCATGGTCATCGCCCTCGTCGGCTACGTCTGCGTGCTCCTGAACTTCACCATCGTGAACCTGTTCTTCAGCGGGCTGCACAGCTACTCGGGCCTGAAGTAGGCCGGTTCGATGCTGCGCTACACCGTCATGCGGCTGGGGATCTTCTTCGGCGTCCTGCTCATCCTGTGGCTCGTGGGGCTGCGCAACGACCCCGCCCTGCTGCTGCTCGTCTCGGCGGTCGTCTCGGTCGTCCTGTCGTTCTTCCTCCTACGCCGTCAGCGCGACGAGTTCTCCGAGCGCATCGCGGCGAAGATCGAGCAGCGCCAGGAGGCCCGCCGTGCGGCCGCGGATGCCACCGACTCGGACGCCCCGCCCAGCGACGAAGAGGCCGAGGACGCCGAGATCCGGTCCCCCCGAGGCGACGCCGCCCCCTGACCCACCCCCTCCCCGCCCCGACCGAACACGCGCGTTTGCTGGTTCTGCGGCGTCAGCCGCGACAACCGACCATCACGTGAGTCCGGTCGGGTCGGTCGGTCGGAACGACCCGGAGAACCTCGAGCGAATGCCGCGGTCACGGGCTCCGGGGGCGGGGCGGGGTGCGGGGGGAGGGTCAGTGGCCGAGGGCGTGGGCCAGGCCGATGCCCAGGCCGAGCAGCACGGCCCAGACCAGCTGGAACTGGCCCGTACGAGCCAGCACCGGGACGAGGTCGCGGCCCGTGGCGCCGGTCCGCAGCGCCTGCAGCGCGGGCCACAGCAGCGCGTATGCGGGGAGCGCCAGCAGCGCGAACGGGTAGCCGGTGACGGCGAGCCAGACCACGGCGACGAGCGAGACGAGCACCAGCGCGGCATACAGGATGCGCGTGCCGCGGTCACCGAGCCGTACGGCGAGGGTGCGCTTGCCGGCGACGGCGTCGGAGGGGATGTCACGCAGGTTGTTGGCCACGAGCACGGCCGAGGCCAGGGCCCCCACCCCGACGGCGCCGACGACCCCGGCGACGGAGATCTCGCCGGCTTGCGTGTAGAGCGTGCCGAGTGTGGCCACGAGGCCGAAGAAGACGAAGACGAAGACCTCGCCGAGTCCCTTGTAGCCGTAGGGGTTCTTGCCGCCGGTGTAGTACCAGGCCGCGGCGACGCAGGCGGCCCCGACCGGCAGCATGACCCACGCCTCGCTCAGCGCGACGAGGCCGAACCCGAGGAGGGCGGCGAGGAAGAAGGCCACGACCGCCGCCAGGCGCACGTCGGCGGGGTTGGCGAGGTCCTGCCCGACGAGCCGCACCGGGCCGACGCGGGCGTGGTCGGTGCCACGGATGCCGTCGGAGTAGTCGTTGGCGTAGTTGACCCCGACCTGGAGGGCGAGGGCGACGACGAGGGCCAACAGCGCATACCCGAAGGACTGGTGGCCCAGGGCGGCGGCGGCGCCGGTGCCCACGGCGACGGGGGAGACGGCGACGGGAAGGGTCTTCGGGCGGGCGCCTTGCACCCACTCGGACGGCGTGGCCATGCGTGCTCTCTTGCGGGGTTTCGGGATGGACGGGCGGGCGGGTCGCCCTGGGTCAGAGGTTACGCAGGAAGTCGGGGTCGTCCTCCGGGCCACGCGGGCCCGTGATGGGGCGCCGGCCCGGGGGGAGCGAGCGCTCGTGGCCGCTGAGGAGCCAGGCGAGGGGGGCGACGACCGGCACGATGACGATGAGGATCACCCACAGCCCCTTGGGGAGGTGGCGGACCTGACGCTCGTCGGTCTGCACGCAGTCGACGGCGGCGTAGACCGTGAGCGCGAGCGCGCCCACGACGAACAGTGCTCTCAGCATCGACCTGTCCCCCTCTCACGCATCCGCGTCCCCCATGGTCTCACCGAAGGCCGCGGCCACAGCGCGGCGGTCGGGCTTGCCGGGACCCCGCTGCGGGATCGCGTCGAGCACGAGCAGCCGGTGGGGCAGCGCGTGGTCCGGGAGGATGCCGCGCAGCCCGGCGCGCAGGTCGCGCAGGGTCGGCGTCGGGGCCCCGCGCCGCAGCGTCACCGCGGCCGAGACCGCCTGGCCCCAGGTGGGGTGGCTCGTGCCGATGACGACCGCGTCGCGGATGCCGGGGACGAACCGGACGATGGCGTCCTCGACGGGACCGGGGGCCACCTTGAGGCCGCCGGTGTTGACGAGGTCGTCGGCGCGACCCTGGATGCGCAGCCGTCCGCCGTCGTCGAACCCGCCGAGGTCATCGGTGCGGAACCACCGCGTGCCGTCGCTGTCGACGGCGAAGACGTCGCGGGTCAGCCGCGGCTCGCCGAGGTAGCCCAGGGCCACGGTGCGGCCGCCGAGGACGACGTGGCCGTCGTTGTCGATGTGCACGAGGCTGCCGGGCAGGGGGACCCCGTCGTAGACGCACCCACCGGCGGTCTCGCTCATCCCGAACGTCGTGACGACGTGGACGCCGGCCTCGCGCGCCTGCGCCCGCGCGCCGGCCCCGGTGGCGGCGCCGCCCACGAGCACCGCGTCGTAGGAGGCCAGGGCCTCACGGCCCGCAGGGTCCTCGAGCAGCCGGGTCAGCTGGGTCGGGACGACGGCGGTGTAGCGGCGTCCGCCGGTCGCGACGAGCTCCGCCGTGGCGGCGACGAACCCGGCGGCCGTGAAGCCGGCGGTGAGGTCGAGCACCACCGGGTGCGTACCGCCGACGATGGACCGAACGAGCACCTGCAGCCCGGCGATGTGGTGGGCGGGCATGGCCAGCAGCCACCGGCCCGTGCCGCCGAGCACCCCGTGGGTGGCGGTGGCCGACGACACGAGGTTGTCGGCCGTGAGCATGGCGAGCTTGGGGCGGCCGGTGGAGCCCGAGGTGCCGACGACGAGGGCGACCTCGTCGGGCAGGTCGGGGTATGCGTCGACGGGCGCCGCGGCCTCGGACCCCGAGGTCTCCGCCGCCGCAGTCTCCGCCTCGGTCGGCAGGAGAGCGTCACCGCCGTCGAGGGCCTTGGCCAGGGCGGTAAGGACGGACTCCAGGGCCGGACCCGTCGGCACGGCCAGGCGCCGCAGTCCGGTCATGGCCGAATGCTACGTCGAGTGGATGGGCCCGCCGGTGGGGAGTCACCGGGGCGGGAAACCGCCCTCAGGACTCCCCATCCGACTCCGCACCGGACCTCGGTGCCGCTAGCGGCGGGGGCGGGTCATCGACATGACGTCGAGCGCCGAGTCGAGCTGCTCCTCGGTGAGCCGGCCCTGGTCGACGAAGCCCTCGGCGAGCACGACCTCGCGGATCGTCTTGCCCTCCTTGAGTGCCTTCTTGGCGACCGCGGCGGCGTTCTCGTAGCCGATGTAGCGGTTGAGCGGCGTGACGATGCTCGGGGAGGACTCGGCGAGGTGGCGGGCGTGCTCGGCGTTCGCGGTGATGCCGTCGACGCAGGTGTCGGCGAGGATCTGGCACGCGTTGGTGAGCAGCCGCGCCGACTCCAGCAGGTTGCGGGCCATGACCGGCATCATGACGTTGAGCTCGAAGGTGCCCGAGGCACCGGCGAAGGCCACCGCGTGGTCGTTGCCGATCACCTGCGCGCAGGCCATGATCGTCGCCTCGCAGACGACGGGGTTGACCTTGCCGGGCATGATCGACGAGCCCGGCTGGAGGTCGGGGATGGCGATCTCGCCGAGGCCGGCACGTGGGCCGGAACCCATCCACCGCAGGTCGTTGCAGATCTTCACCAGCCCGATGGCGATCGTGCGCAGTACGCCGGAGGCTTCGACGAGGCCGTCGCGCGAGCCCTGCGCCTCGAAGTGGTTACGGGCCTCGGTGAACGGCAGCCCGGTCTCCTCGGCGAGCACCCTGATGACCTTCTCGGCGAACCCGGGCGGGGTGTTGATGCCGGTGCCGACGGCCGTCCCGCCGAGGGGCAGCTCGGCCACCCGGGGGAGCGAGGCCTCGACGCGCTCGACGGCGTACCGCATCTGCGCGGCATACCCGCCGAACTCCTGGCCGAGGGTCACCGGAGTCGCGTCCATGAGGTGGGTGCGCCCGGCCTTGACGACCTCGGCGAACTCGTCGGCCTTGCGCTCCAGCGACTCGGCGAGATGGGTGAGCGAGGGGACGAGCTCGTGCACGAGGACGGCGCTCGTGGCCAGGTGGATCGCGGTGGGGAACACGTCGTTGCTGCTCTGCGAGGCGTTGACGTGGTCGTTCGGGTGGATCTTGCCGCCCGACGCCTGGCTCGCGATGCTGGCGATGACCTCGTTGGCGTTCATGTTGCTGGAGGTGCCCGACCCGGTCTGGAAGACGTCGAGCGGGAACTGGTCGTCGTGCTCGCCCCGGGTGACCTCGGCGGCCGCGGCGGCCACGGCAGCGGCGATCTCGGGCGGCAGCACCCCCAGCTCGCCGTTGACCCGGGCGGCGACGCCCTTGATGCGCCCGAGCGAGCGGGTCAGCGCGGGCTCGAACGGCGCGCCGGAGATGGGGAAGTTCTCGATGGCCCGCTGCGTCTGCGCCTGCCAGAGGGCGTCGCGCGGCACCCGCACCTCGCCCATGGTGTCGTGCTCGATCCGGTAGGCCTGGTCACCAGTCGGGGCATCAGTCGGGGCATCAGTCCGGTCGTCGGTCTGGTCGTGGGTGCGCTCGCTGCTCTGGGTGCTCACGGGGACAAAGATGCCAGACGGTGGCCGGACATGACGGGCCCCCTGCGACCACGGCAGGATGGCCGCCATGTCTCCCAGCCACGACGTGGAGCCCACCGTGCCGTCCGAGGCGCTGCGCCGCCTGGCCGCCGCCCACGGGGTCGCCACCGACTACTGGGACTGGCAGGGCCAGCACGCCCCGATCCACTCCCAGACCATCGTCACGGTGCTCGCGGCCCTCGACGTCGCCGCGGCGAGCCCCCAGGAGGTCGACGCCTCGCTCGCCGGGCTCGACGACGCGCGCTGGCGGCGGACCTTGCCGCCGACCGTCGTCGCCCGCGAGGGCTGGACCCCCTGGGTCGCCGTGCACGTCCCCCACGGCACCGGCGTACGCCTCACCGTGCGGCTCGAGGACGGCGCCGAGTGGGACGTCCCCCAGGTCGACCACCTGGTGAGCCCCCGGTGGGTGGACGGCCGGGAGATCGGCGAGGCGACGTTCGCCCTGCCGGGCAACCTCCCGCTGGGCTGGCACCGGATCGTGGCCCACCTCGACGCCGAGCCGCTGCTCGTCGAGTCCACGACCGCCACCCTCGTCGTCACCCCCGGCCGGCTCGAGATACCCCCCGGGCTCGCGGGTGAGGGATCCCGCCGCGCGCTCGGGCTGATGACGCAGCTCTACCAGGTGCGTTCGACCGGGTCCTGGGGCATCGGCGACCTGCACGACCTCGCCGAGCTGGGCGCCTGGGCCGGTGACCGGCACGGGGCCGACTTCGTCCTCGTCAACCCCCTGCACGCCGCCGAGCCGGTGCCGCGGATGGAGCCGTCGCCCTACCTTCCGACGACCCGGCGCTTCCTCAACCCGCTCTACCTGCGGGTCGAGGACGTCCCCGAGGTGCACGAGCTCGACGCCGACGACCGCGCCCGCGTCGCGGCCCTGGCCGGGCTCGGCCACGACCTCAACGACGCGTCCAGCCTCGACCGTGACGCGGCCTGGCGGCTCAAGCGGGCCGCCCTCGGCCTCGTGCACGCCGCCGGCCTCCGCGGTGACCGGGCCGACGCATACCGGCGCTTCCTCGACACCGAGGGTGACGGGCTCACGGCATACGCCACCTGGTGCGCGATCGCCGAGGAGCACGGCCTCCCGTATGCCGAGTGGCCCGCCGAGCTGCAGGACCCCCGCAGCGACGCGGTGGCCCGCTTCCGGGCCGAGAACGCCGAGGCCGTCGACCTGCACCAATGGATGCAGTGGCTGCTCGCGGAGCAGGTGCGCGTCACGCAGGCGGCGCTGCGCCGCTCGGGGATGCGGCTCGGGCTCGTCGAGGACCTCGCTGTCGGCGTCCACACGGAAGGGTCCGACGCCTGGAGCCTCTCGTCGACGCTGGCGAAGGGGGTCGCCGTCGGCGCGCCGCCGGACCAGTTCAACCAGCTCGGCCAGACGTGGGGTCAGCCGCCGTGGCGGCCGGACCGGCTGGCGGAGCAGGGCTACCGGCCGTTCCGCGACATGGTGCGCACCGCCCTGCGCGACTCCGCTGGGGTGCGCATCGACCACGTCATCGGCCTGTTCCGGCTGTGGTGGATCCCGGAGGGGATGACGCCCGACCAGGGTGCCTACGTGCGCTACGACCACGAGGCGCTCATCGGCATCCTCGTGCTGGAGGCCCAGCGGGCCGGCGCCGTCGTCATCGGGGAGGACCTCGGCGTCGTGGAGCCGTCGGCGCGCGACTACCTCCTCGAGCGCGGTCTGCTCGGCACCTCGATCCTGTGGTTCGAGTGGGACGAGTCGGGGCCGCGGCCACCGGAGGCCTACCGCGGGCTGTGCCTCTCGTCGGTGACGACCCACGACCTCCCCCCGACCGCCGGGTACCTGGCCCTGGAGCACGTGGCCATCCGCGAGCGCCTGGGCCTGCTCACGCGCAGCGTCGAGGAGGAGCAGGCGGAAGAGCTGCAGGCCATCGACGCCGTCCGGCACGCCCTGCGCGAGCGCGGTCTGCTGTCGGCCGACGCGACCCCGGAGGACGAGCTCGTCGCGCTGCACCAGTGGCTCGCGGCCACGCCGAGCCACATGCTCGCCGTCGCGCTCGCCGACCTCGTCGGCGACCGGAGGGCCGTCAACCAGCCCGGCACCATCGACGCCTATCCCAACTGGCGCGTGCCGCTCGCCGGGCCCGACGGCCAGCCGGTCATGCTCGACGACATCACCGCGGGCTCGGTCGACGCGCTGGCGTCCCGCGTCTTCGGCGCGCTCGGCGGCCACTGACCGTCCGGTCGATGATCAGGGGGGACGGGATGAGGGGGACTGGCCGGCCTCAGGTCAGAAGTACCAGGGGAACGGGGACCAGTCGGGGTCGCGCTTCTCGAGGAACTGGTCGCGGCCCTCGACCGCCTCGTCGGTCATGTAGGCCAGCCGGGTCGCCTCCCCGGCGAAGACCTGCTGGCCCATGAGCCCGTCGTCGACGAGGTTGAAGGCGAACTTGAGCATCCGCTGGGCCTGGGGCGACTTGCCCATGATCTCGCGGGCGACCTGCAGGGCCTCGACCTCGAGCTCGTCGTGGGCGGCGACGATGTTGACGGCACCCATCCGGTGCATGTCGTCCGCCGAGTAGGGGCGGCCGAGGAAGAAGATCTCCCGGGCGCGCTTCTGGCCGACCATGCGCGCGAGGTAGGCCGACCCGTAGCCGCCGTCGAACGAGCCCACGTCGGCGTCGGTCTGCTTGAAGCGGGCGTGCTCCCGCGAGGCGATGGTGAGGTCGCACACGACGTGCAGGGAGTGGCCGCCGCCGGCCGCCCACCCCGGGACGACGGCGACGACCACCTTGGGCATCGTGCGGATGAGGCGCTGCACCTCGAGGATGTGCAGGCGTCCACCGGCGGCGGCCGCGAGCGCGGTGTCGACGGTGTCGGCGGTCTCGCCCGACGCATACTGGTAGCCCGACCGGCCGCGGATGCGCTGGTCGCCGCCCGTGCAGAACGAGCGCTGGCCCTTGGCCGACGGGCCGTTGCCGGTCAGCAGCACGACCCCCACGTCGGGCGTCATCCGCGCGTGGTCGAGCACCCGGTAGAGCTCGTCGACGGTGTGCGGCCGGAACGCGTTGAGCACCTCGGGCCGGTCGAAGGCGACGCGTACCGCCCCGAGCCCCCGCGCCCGGTGGTACGTGACGTCGGTGAGCTCGAAGCCCGGCACCTCGTCCCACGCGGACGGGTCGAAGGTCTCGGAGACGAGGCGTGGGGCGGGGGCCTCGGGGGCGGGGGCCTCGGGCCCGGTCTCGGCGTCGGTCACATCGTCGGTCACATCGTCGGTCACGTCGCGAGGATAGGGCGGGTCAGCCCTCCTGGAGGTGGGTGGGCGCCCCGTGAACGGCCGGGATGCGGCCCATCCGACCGCCCTGGAAGTCCTCGAACGCCTGCATGACCTCGGCCTTGGTGTTCATGACGAACGGGCCGGCCCACGCCACGGGCTCGCGGATCGGGCGGCCGCCGAGCACGAGCACGTCGAGCCCGGCGAGGCGGCTCTCCTGCGCCCGCGCGGCGGCGACGGTGACGACGTCACCGGCGCTGAGCACGGCGAGGTTGCCGGTGCGCATCGCCGTGCCCTCCGTGCCGACGGTGCCGTCACCGGAGAGGACGTAGACGAGCGCGTTGTAGTCCTTCGGCCAGGGCAGCTCGAGCTTGGCCCCCGGGGCGAGGGTGGCGTGCACGAGGGCCATCGGCGTATGCGTCGAGCCCGGACCCTCCAGCCCGGCCACGGAGCCGGCGATGACGCGCAGCAGGGTGCCGCCGTCGTCCGTCGTCGCGAGCCCGACGGACCGGGCGCGGATGTCCTGGTAGCGGGGCGTAGCCAGCTTCTGGCTGCGCGGGAGGTTGACCCAGAGCTGGATGCCGTGGAACAGCCCGCCCTGCGTGACGAGCCACTCCGGCGGGGCCTCGATGTGGAGCAGGCCGGAGCCGGCCGTCATCCACTGGGTGTCGCCGTTGGTGATCGTGCCCCCGCCGCCGTTGCTGTCCTGGTGGTCGAAGACCCCGTCCATGATGTAGGTGACCGTCTCGAACCCGCGGTGCGGGTGCCAGGGCGTCCCCTTCGGTTCTCCCGGCGCGTAGTCCACCTCACCCATCTGGTCCATGTGGATGAACGGGTCGAGCAGGGCCAGGTCGACGCCGGCGAAGGCGCGCCGCACGGGGAACCCCTCGCCCTCGTAGCCGCTCGGCGCGTCGATGCGCTGGACCACGGTCCGGGGCCGGTCGGTGAGGGCCGGGACGGGGATGCGCGGGAGGACGGTGGTGTCGTCGACGGTGATGGCGGGCATGGCCCCTCCTGAGGTTGGCGGTGTGCCTGGGAGAACAGTAGTTGACGATTCAACATTCCGGCGGAGCCCGACGCCGCGTCGTAGGGTCATCGCCATGCCGACTCCGGACTTCATCGTCGCACTGCGCGAGCACGTCGGCACCGCTCCGCTGTGGCTGCCCGCGGTCGCCGGCGTGGTGGTCCGGCCGGCCACTGGAAGCACATCGAGCACCGACGGCGAGGGCGCCAGCCCCACCGACACCCAGGGCGCCGGCCCCACCGACGAGGTGCTCCTCGTGCGGCGGGCCGACAACGGCGCCTGGACCCCGGTGACCGGCATCCTCGACCCGGGGGAGGAGCCGGCGGTCGGCGCGGTGCGGGAGGTGCTCGAGGAGACCGGGGTGGTCGCCCGGGCCGACCGGCTCGTCTGGGCCCACGCCACGCCCGAGATCGTCTTCGACAACGGCGACCGGTCGTCGTTCCTCAGCCTGTGCTTCCGCTGCTCGTACGTCAGCGGGTCGGCCCGGGTCGGCGACGACGAGTCGGTCGACGTCCGGTGGTTCCCGGTCGACGCGCTGCCCGAGATGGGGGCCGAGCAGCGGCGGCGCGTCGAGCTCGCCCTCGCCGACGCCCCCGAGGCGGTCTTCGCCCGATGACGCGGCCGGCGCTGGAGGAGGTGCTCGGCGCGATGCGGGTGGTCTCGCTCCCGCTGCGCACCCGCTTCCGCGGCGTCGAGCACCGGGAGGGGGTGCTCGTGCAGGGCCCTGCCGGGTGGGGCGAGTTCGCCCCCTTCCTCGAGTACGGCGCGGTCGAGTCGTCCCGCTGGCTGGCGGCGGCGCTCGAGGCGGCGTGGGTGGGGTTCCCCGACCCGGTGCGCTCCGCCGTCCCGGTCAACGCGACGCTGCCGGCCGTGCCGCCGGAGCAGGTCGCCGGTGTGCTGGCCCGCTACGACGGGTGCCGCACGGTCAAGGTCAAGGTCGCCGAGCCGGGCCAGTCGCTCGCCGACGACCTCGACCGGGTGGCCGCCGTGCGCGACCTCGTCGGCCCCGACGTGCGCATCCGCGTCGACGCCAACGGCGGCTGGGACGTCGACCAGGCGCTGACCGCGATCGGCGTGCTCACGGCATACCGGCTGGAGTATGCCGAGCAGCCCTGCCCCAGCGTGCCGGAGCTCGCCGACCTGCGCCGTCGGCTGGCCCGGGCACACCTCGACGTGCCCGTCGCGGCCGACGAGTCGATCCGCAAGGCCGACGACCCGCTCCGCGTCGCCCGGGAGGAGGCCGCCGACCTCGTCGTCGTCAAGGTGGCACCGCTGGGCGGGGTGCGCCGGGCGCTGGAGATCGTCGACGCGTGCGGGCTGCCCGCGGTGGTGTCGTCGGCCCTCGACACCTCGGTGGGCATCGCGGCGGGCGTGGCGCTCGCCGCCGCGCTGCCGGCGCTCGACCACGCCTGTGGCCTGGGCACGGTCGAGCTGCTCGCGGCCGACGTCGCCCGGCCGTCGCTCGTGGCGGTGGGCGGGTGGATCGCCGTCGGCCCGGCCCGGGTCGACCCCGACCTGCTCGCCGCCGCCGAGGCCCCACCCGACCGGGTGGCCTGGTGGCGCGAGCGCGTCACCGCCTGCTACGCCCAGCTCTGACGATCCCGGCCCGGTCCCACGTTTATCGGGTCACCCGATAAAGAGGCGCTTCACTGGAGAACCGTTGTCCAGCGAACCGCCCCTTTATCGGGTGACCCGATAAAGGGGGGAGAGTGACCGTCATGCTCAAGGTATGCGTGAACGGCGGCCGGGGGCGGCACGACCGGGTGCCGACGACCCCGGCCGAGGTCGCCGCCTCGGTCGTGGCGGCGGTGGCGGCGGGCGCCGACGCCGTGCACGTGCACCCGCGGGACGAGCGGGGCGTTCAGACCCTCGACGCGGACCTCGTCGCCCGCACCCTGGCGGCCGTGCGGGCGGCCGTCCCCGACGTACCCGTCGGGGTCAGCACCCACGCGGGGATCGAGCCGGACCCTGAGCGGCGCCTCGACCTCGTCCGCGACTGGCCGTCCCCCGCGGACGGCGGGCCGGACTTCGCGAGCGTCAACTGGCACGAGACCGGGGCGACCGAGCTGGCCCGCGCGCTGCGCCTGCGCCAGGTTGGGGTGGAGGCCGGGCTCTGGACGCCGACCGCCGCGGCCGCGTTCGTGGGCACCCGCTGGCCGTGGCAGGTCGTGCGGGTGCTCGTGGAGGCCATGCCGGGCCACAGCCCGGGCGCCGAGGGGCCCTGGTCGGCCGGCCGGATCCTCGCCGCCCTCGGCCGCCAGCCCGCCGCGGTGCTGGTCCACGGCGAGGAGCGCTGGACGTGGCCGGTGCTGCGGTGGGCCCAGCGGCAGGGCTACGACACCCGCATCGGGCTCGAGGACACCCTGCACGACGAGCGGGGGCGGCGGGTCGAGACCAACGTCGAGCTGGTGCGGGCCGCGGTGGCCGGCGCCGCGCTCGGGGCCGGCTGACACCCTCGCTCGCGCACCGGCCCGGTCAACCCGGTTGTGCTGTGCAACCAGGTTGCTGGTTACATAGGCCGGTGGCTTTGGCACTGACTCGTCCGGTCGGCGAGGAGCGGCACCGCGCCGCGACCGAGCGCCTGCTCGACGACCTGGCCGCCCTCCCGGCCGACGCCCCCGTGCGGCTGGGCAAACGCACCTCCAACCTCTTCCGCCAGCGCACCTCGACCGACACCGCGCGGCTGGACGTCTCCGACTTCACCCACCTCGTCGACATCGACCCCGTCGCCCGCACCGCGCGGGTGCAGGGCATGACGACCTACGAGGAGCTCGTCGACGCGACCCTGCCCCACGGGCTCATGCCCCTCGTCGTGCCGCAGCTGCGCACCATCACCCTCGGCGGGGCGGTGACCGGGCTCGGCATCGAGGCGTCGTCGTTCCGCTCCGGGCTGCCCCACGAGTCGGTGCTCGAGCTCGAGGTCCTCACCGGCGCGGGCGAGGTCGTCGTCGCCCGGCCCGAGGGCGAGCACGCCGAGCTGTTCCGCACCTTCCCCAACTCCTACGGCTCCCTCGGGTATGCGCTCGCCGTGACCATCGAGCTCGAGCCGGTCCACCCGTACGTGGCGCTGCACCACGTGCGGTTCCGCGCCCTCGACGACGTCACCGCCGCGATCGGCGAGATCATGCGCACCCGGCAGTGGCAGGGCGAGGCGGTCGACTTCCTCGACGGCGTGGTCTTCTCCGGCACCGAGGCCTACCTGACCCTGGGTCGGTGGTCCGACACCGTCGACGGCGCCCCGGGCCAGGACGCACCGAGCGACTACACCGGGCAGCAGGTGTTCTACCGCTCCATCCAGCAGCGCGAGCGGGACGTGCTCACCGTGCACGACTACCTCTGGCGCTGGGACACGGACTGGTTCTGGTGCTCTCGGGCGTTCGGGGCGCAGCAGCCCCTCGTGCGCCGGCTGTGGCCGAAGCGCAAGCTGCGCAGCGACGTCTACTGGAAGATCGTCGCCTTCGAGAACCGGCACCGGGTCATGGCCCGCATCGACGCCCGCCGGGGGCGGCTGCCGCGCGAGCGCGTGGTGCAGGACGTCGAGATCCCGCTGGAGCGCACGGCGGAGTTCGTCGGCTGGTTCCTGCGCGAGGTGCCCGTCGAGCCCGTGTGGCTGTGTCCGGTGCAGCTACGCCCGGCCGGCTCCGGGCATACTGGCTCCTCGCCCGACGACGCGCGAGAGACTGGCCCGTGCCCCTGGCCGCTCTACCCGATGGAGCACGACCAGCCGTACGTGAACGTGGGCTTCTGGTCCACCGTCCCCATCGAGCCGGGACGCCGCGACGGTGACGTCAACCGGGCCATCGAGGACGAGGTCGCCCGGCTGGGCGGCCACAAGTCCCTCTACTCCGACAGCTACTACGACGAAACCACGTTCGACCGGCTCTACGGGGGGAACGAGTACCGCGGGGTGAAGCAGCGGTACGACCCCCTCGGGCGCCTTCCCACCCTCTACGACAAGGCGGTGCGCAGACGATGACGACCCTGATGAACCGGACCAGCGGACCCCTCACCGTGGGAGACGCGTTCTCCCGGGTCTACGGGCCGCAGGTTCCTGTGCGGTTCACGGCCTACGACGGCTCGGTCAGTGGGCCGTCCCACGCGCCGTTGCGCCTCGAGCTGCGCAGCAAGCGCGGTCTGGACTACCTGCTCACGGCACCGAACTCGTTGGGGATCGTGCGGGCGTACCTCATGGGCGACCTGGTGTTCGACCCGTTCGACGAGGCCGACCCTTACGAGACCCTGAAGCTCGTCGAGGACACCCTGCAGCCGACGCGGCCGACCCTCGCCGAGGTGGCCAACCTCGCGCGGTTCCTCAAGGACCACCGGCCGCGCGTGCCGGAGCTGCCGCAGGAGGAGATCCCGGGGCAGCTGCGCCGGCTGGCCTACGGCCTGCGCCACGGGCGGGCGCGGGACGCGGCGGCGATCCACCACCACTACGACGTCTCCAACCGGTTCTACGAGATGCTGCTCGGCCCGTCGATGGCCTACACCTGCGCCGTGTACCCGACGCTCGACTCCAGCCTGGAGGAGGCCCAGGACGAGAAGTTCGACCTCGTCTGCCGCAAGCTCGGGCTCCAGGCGGGTATGCGTCTGCTCGACGTCGGCTGCGGCTGGGGCGGCATGGTGCGGCACGCGGTCAAGCACTACGGCGTCACGGCCGTCGGCGTCACGCTCTCGGCCGAGCAGGCGGGCTGGGGGGCGGCCCGGATGGAGCGCGAGGGCCTGGCCGACCGGGGCGAGATCCGGCACGGCGACTACCGCGACGTCGCCGAGAGCGGGTTCGACGCGGTGTCGTCGATCGGGCTCACCGAGCACATCGGCGTGGAGAACTACCCGGCCTACTTCCGGTTCCTCCGCAGCCGGCTGCGCGACGGCGGGCGCCTGCTCAACCACTGCATCACCCGCCCGGACAACCAGCACCCCGGCCTGCCGTCGCGGGGGTTCATCAACCGCTACGTCTTCCCCGACGGCGGTCTCACGGGGTCGGGCGACATCGTGCGGGTCATGGAGGACGAGGGCCTCGAGGTGCGCCACCAGGAGAACCTGCGCGAGCACTACGCCATGACGACGCGCGACTGGTGCCGCAACCTCTCCGAGCACTGGGACGAGGCGGTCGCGGAGGCCGGGCTCGGGGTGGCCCGGGTGTGGGGCCTCTACCTCGCGGGCTCGCGGCTGTCGTTCGAGCGCAACCGGATCCAGCTGCACCAGGTGCTCGCCTCCAAGACGACGGTGGGCGGGGAGTCCGGTTTCACCCTGCGCCCGACCTGGGCGAGCTGAGGGGCCCCGGTATGCGTGTCGCCGTCCTCGGGACGGGTCTCATGGGCGCCGGGATGGCGCGGTCGCTGACGACGGCGGGCCACGAGGTGACGGCCTGGAACCGCACCCGGGCCAAGGCGGAGCCGCTGTCGGCCGACGGGGTGCGCGTCGTCGACACCGTGCGCGAGGCGGTCGCGGGCGCCGACGCCGTGGTGACGATGCTCTTCGACGTCGATGCCACCGCGGCGGTGGGCCGGGAGCTGCTCGACGCCCTGCCCGAGGGCGCGGTCTGGGTGCAGTCCGGCACGGTGGGCGTCGCGGGGTCGGCCGCCCTGGCTGGGCTCGGCGCGGGTCGGATGGTCGACGCCCCGGTGCTCGGGACCAAGAAGCCGGCCGCCGAGGGGGCGCTCGTCGTGCTCGCGTCCGGGCCGGCGGACCTCGTCGAGCGGGCCCGGCCGGTCTTCGAGGCGATCGGCTCCCGCACCATCGTCGTCGGGGAGCGGCTGGGCGAGGCCAGCGCGCTGAAGCTGGCCTGCAACGCCTGGGTGGCCATGCTCACGGCCGCGGCCGCCCAGTCCGTCGGCCTCGCGTCGGCGCTGGGCGTGGATCCGGCCCTCTTCCTCGACGCCATCGAGGGCGGCCCGACGGGTGCGCCCTACGCCCGCGTCAAGGGCACGGCGATGCTCACCGGTGACTACACGCCCTCCTTCGAGGTCGACGGCGTCGTCAAGGACGTCTCGCTCATGGTCGACGCCGCGCAGGGGGTCGGGTTCCGCACCGACCTGCTCGAGGTGGTGCGCTCGCTCTTCGCGTCCACGTCCGAGGCGGGGTACGGCGAGGAGGACATGGCCGCGGTGCGCCGGGCCTTCGACGAGACGCCCGAGCGGTAGCCGCACGGGCGGCTCAGCGAGGCCGGGCGGCCTGACGCTTGAGCTCGGCACGGGCGAGGGCGTTCTTGTGCACCTCGTCCGGCCCGTCGGCGAAGCGGAGCGTGCGGATGCCCGCCCAGGCCGCCGCCAGCGGGAAGTCCTGGCTGAGCCCGCCCGCTCCGTGGGCCTGGATCGCCTTGTCGAGGATCCACTCCACGGTGGCGGGCGTCGCGATCTTGATCGCCTGGATCTCGGTGTGGGCGCCCTTGTTGCCGACGGTGTCCATGAGCCAGGCGGTCTTGAGCACCAGCAGCCGCAGCTGTTCCAGGCGCACCCGGGACTCGGCGATCCAGTCGCGGACGACCCCCTGGTCGGCCAGGGGCTTGCCGAACGCCGTCCGCTCCGAGACCCGGTCGCACATCAGCTCGATGGCCCGCTCGGCGACGCCGATCGAGCGCATGCAGTGGTGGATGCGCCCCGGTCCGAGCCGGGCCTGGGCGATGGCGAACCCGTCGCCCTCACCCGCCACGAGGTTGGCCGCCGGCACCCGCACGCCGTCGAACGACAGCTCGGCGTGCCCGCCGTGGTCGCGGTCGTCGTAGCCCATCACCGTCATCCCGCGGCGAATGTCGAGGCCCACGGCGTCGCGGGGGACGAGGATCATTGACTGCTGGCGGTGCCGGTCGGCGCCTGGGTCGGTCTTGCCCATGACGATGAACACCTGGCAGTCGGGGTTCATCGCGCCGGTGATCCACCACTTGCGCCCGGTGACGACGTAGGAGTCGCCGTCCCGCTCGATGCGGGTGGCGATGTTGGTCGCGTCCGAGGACGCGACGTCGGGCTCGGTCATGGCGAACGCCGAGCGGATCTCCCCGCGCAGCAACGGTTCCAGCCACTGCTCCTGCTGCTCGGGGGTGCCGAACTGGGCCAGCACCTCCATGTTGCCGGTGTCGGGCGCGGCGCAGTTGAGCGCGGCGGGGGCCAGCTGGATCGCGCGCCCGGAGATCTCGGCCAGGGGCGCGTACTGGAGGTTGGTCAGCCCGGCCCCGCGCTCGCCCGGGAGGAACGCGTTCCACAGGCCCCGCGCCCGGGCCTCGTCCCTCAGTGAGGCGAGCACCGGCGTGCGCGACCACGCCCAGCGGTCGCCCGGGTCCTGGGCGTCGCGCTCGAGGTCGTCCATCTGCCGGGCGAACACGGCCTCCGCGGGGTGCACGTGGGTGCGCATGAAGTCCAGCAGGGTGTCCTGCAGCTCCACGGTGCGGGCGTCGGGTGCGAAGTCCATCAGTCGTCCTCCTCGGTCGAGTCGAGCCCCATCGCCACCAGCGGCTCGACGGCGGCCCCGATCGTGGCGAAGCCCGCCCCGACGGTCTGGCCCTGGGCGTGGCGGTAGTGGATCCCCTCGAGCACCACGGCCAGCTTGAAGCAGGCGAGGGCTTCGTAGAACCCCAGGTGCGACAGGTCGCGGCCGGTGCGCGCGGCATACCGGCCGGAGACCTCGGCGCGGCTGACGAAGCCCGGCGCGGTGGCGGCCGTGGAGACGGCTCCCGTCGCGTCGAGGTCGGCCAGGCGGTGGTAGGTGAGCAGCAGCGCCACGTCGGTGAGCGGGTCGCCCAGCGTGGCCATCTCCCAGTCGACCACCGCCCCGACGGTGTCGTCGTCGCGCACCAGGAGGTTGTCGAGGCGGTAGTCGCCGTGGACGATCGCGGGCGGGGTCTCCGGCGGCACCCGCTCGGCCAGCCGGCGCCGCAGCTCGTCGACCCCGGCGATCTCGCGGCTGCGCGACGCGTCGAGCTGAGCGCCCCACCGCCGCACCTGACGCGCGAGAAAGCCTGCGGGACGACCGAACTCGGCGAGCCCGACGGTCTCCGGGTCGACGAGGTGCAGGTCGGCGAGGGTATCGACCATGCGCTCCCCGATGGCGTGCGTGCGCTCCGCGCCGAGGGCCTCGAGCTCGGCCGCCAGCCGGTAGGGCGTGCCGTCGACGAAGCCCATGACGTAGAACGGCGCCCCGACGACCTCGGTGTCCTCGCACATCGCGTACGCCCGCGGCACCGGCACCGCCGTGGCGGCGAGCGCAGAGATCACCCGGTACTCCCGCGCCATGTCGTGCGCCGTGGCCAGCACGTGGCCGAGCGGCGGGCGGCGGACGACCACGGTCTGCGTGCCGTCGGTGACGCGGTAGGTCAGGTTGGACCGGCCGCCGGCGATGACCGCACCCGTGAGGGGCCCGCTCAGCAGACCCGGTGCGGCCTCGGCGAGCCACCGCGCGAACGCCTCGAGGTCGAGGCCCCGGGGGCCGTCGGTCATCGGTCGACCGTCCAGCAGACCCGCCCCACCGTGGACCCGTCGGCGAGGCGCTGCACGCCGTCCGGCACGGCGTCGAACCCGAACCGCTCGCTGACGAACGGCTCGACGACCCCCTCCTGCGCCAGGCGGCTGAGGTCCTCGTGGGCCTGCCGCACGAGCTCGGGAGCCACCTGCGTGTAGAGCCCCCAGTGCAGCCCCAGCACGCCGTAGTTCTTCACCAGTGCGTGGCCCAGCGGCGGCGCCTGGATCGTGCCGCCGGCGAAACCGATGACGACGATGCGGCCCTCGAACGCGACGCACTTCGTGGACCGGTCGTAGGTCTCCCCACCGACCGGGTCGAAGACGACGTCGGCGCCGCGCCCGCCGGTGGTCTCCTTGACCACCGCGACGAAGTCCTCGGTATGCCGGTCGACGACGACGTCGGCGCCCAACCGCCGCGCGACGTCGGCCTTCTCGGGCCCGCCGACGACGGCGACCACGGTGGCGCCGGCGGCCCGGCCGAGCTGCACCGCGGCGCTACCCACGCCGCCGGCCGCGGCGTGGACGAGGAGGGTCTCGCCGTCCTGCAGGTGGGCGCGCCGGTGCAGGGCGAACCACGCGGTCTGGTAGCCGATGACGAACGCGCTGGCCTGGGCGTCGTCGAGCGACGCCGGCGCCGCGAACGTCGCCCGCGCGTCGAGCAGCGCCTGCTCGGCGAAGCCGCCGTCCGGCAGCACGGCGGTGCCGACCACCCGCTGCCCGGGCTCGAGGCCGGTGACGCCGGCCCCGACGTCGAGCACCTCAGCGCACACCTCGACGCCGGGCGTGAAGGGCAGCGCGGGCCGCACCTGGTAGAGCCCACGGCACAGCAGGGCGTCGGGGAAGTTGGCGGGGGAGGCCAGCACCCGCACCCGGACCTGCCCGGGGCCGGCCACCGGCTCGGGCACGTCGCGCAGCGTCAGGGCGTCGCGCGGCTCGCCGAGCGCCTCGACGCGCCACGCCTTCACGCGCCGACCCCGTCGGCCGGCTGGGCGTCGAGCTTGGCCTGCAGCCGCTGCATCCCGGCGAGCCACTGGTCCGGATGGGCCGCCCGCTGGGCGTAGTAGCCGGCGACGGCGGGGTGGGGCAGGACGTGGAACGCGTCCCCGTCGAGCGCCTGCCACACGTGCTCGGCGACCTCCTCCGGGTCGAGGGCGCCGTCGCGGGTGAGCAGGTCCTTCAACGGCCCCGCCTCGTCGAGCATCCGCGTCCGCACGCCCTGGGGGCAGACGGCCTGCACGACGATGCCGCGGTGGCCGTAGGTGGCCCGCAGCCACTCGGCGAAGGCCACCGCACCGTGCTTCGACACCGAGTAGGGCGCGCTGCCGAGCATGGTCAGCAGGCCGGCCGCGGAGGCGGTCACGACCAGGCGTCCGCCGCCCTGCTCCAGCCAGCGCGGGACCAGCGCCCGGGCGGTGCGCACGTGGGCCATGACGTTGACCTCGAGGGCCGTCGCCCACTGCGCGTCGGGGGTCTCGAGCCCCCGGCCCACATCGGTGCCGGCGTTGGCGAAGAAGACGTCGATGCGCCCGAGAGCGGTATGCGCCTGCTCGACGAGTGTGTCGACGCCGGCCGGCGAGGCGCAGTCGCCCACGACGGCAACGGCATCCAGCCGTCGAGCGACGTCGGCCACCTGGGGGTCGAGGTCGGCGAGGACGAGGTGGAACCCTCCGGCCGCGAGCCGCTCGGCCAGGGCGCGGCCGATGCCGCCCGCGGCCCCGGTGACGACGGCGGTGGAGCCGGCGGCATACATCTCAGACCCCTCCGGTCATCAGCAGGCCGCCGTCGACGACGAGCGTCTGCCCCGTGACCCAGCCGGCGTCGGCCGACAGCAGGAAGGCCACGGCGCCGGCGATGTCGGTGGGCACGCCGAGGCGCTTGAGGGGGTAGGCCGCCGCGACCTGCTCCTCCCGGCCCTCGTAGAGCGCGGTCGCGAAGGCGGTCTTGACCACCGCGGGAGCGACGGCGTTGACCCTGATCGTGGGACCGAGCTCGACGGCCAGCTCCTCGGTGAGGTGGATGAGCAGCGCCTTGCTGGCGCCGTACATGCCGATGCCCGGGGCGGGCTTGAGCCCGGCCACCGACGCGACGTTGACGACGGCGCCGCCGTGGTCACGCAGCCAGGCCCGGTAGGCGTGCTGCACCCAGGAGAGGGCCGCGACCCCGTTGACCTCGACGATCTTGCGCGCCGCGTCGAGGTCGAGGCCCATGAGCGGGCCGTAGGCGGGGTTGATGCCGGTGTTGTTGACCAGGTGGTCGAGCCGGCCGAAGCGCTCGACCACCGCCGCGACCGTGGCCTCCTGGTGTGCAACGTCGTCGGCCTTGCCCGCCGACGCCATCGCGACACCCGCGCCACCGATCTGCTCGAGCCGGGCGACGGCCGCGTCGAGCGCATCCTGCTTGCGGGCCGTGACGCAGACACGGGCGCCCTCCTCGACCAGCCGCTCGGCGATGCCGAGGCCGATGCCCCGGCTGGCTCCCGTGACGAGGGCCACCTGGCCGTCGAACCGCTTCATCGGACTCCTGACGTCGTTGTCGGACAAGGGTCATGCCTCAGGGTGGTGGTCTGTGGGTGGTGGTGTGTGGGTGATGGACGGCTCAGGCCTCGTGGCGCCCGGGGGCGCGTCCGCCCGGGAGGCGGCGCTGGACCCGGTCGATCATGCGGCCGACCTCGGAGATCCGCAGGACGCGGGCCATCACGAGATAGACGAGACCGTAGACGACGCCCGCCACGGCCATGACGAGCAGCACCGCGATGCGGCCTCCGACGTGCTGGCGGAGGACGGCGAAGACGAGCAGGGCCGGCACGGCGGCCACCCCCGAGGCGACGAGCATCCGCGCCTGGCTCCACCAGATGCGTCCGAGCGGCAGCGGGCCGACCAGCCGTTGCACGCGGGACATGCCGTAGACGGAGGCCAGGACGTTGCTGACGACGATGCCCACGCCGATGACTGGCACGGCATACCAGGGGGGGAGCAGGAGCGTCGACAGGGTGATGGCGAGGGCCGAGACGCTGAGGACGACCTGCTCGGTGAGGGCCAGGCGGCCCTTCTCGTACATGTAGAAGAACCGCTGGTTGAGCACGTCGATGCCGAACGGCACGACGCCGAGGGCCATCGCGGCCAGGGTGAGCGCCGTTGCGGGCAGCTCGGCGGGGTCCTTCGACGTGAAGAGCACCTCGGTCAGCGGCACGCAGAAGACGATGAGGGCGATGGACGCCGGCACCGTGACCGTGGCCGGCACGGTGATGCCCCGCTCGTACTCGGCGCGCACGCGGTCGGCGTCGCCCCGGTCGGCGGCCCGTGACATCCGGGGGTAGAGCGCGGTGATGATCGACACCGCGACGAAGGCATGCGGGACCATGAACACGAACAGCGCGTTGGAGTAGACCGCGACACCGGGCACGAAGCGGTCGACCTCCTGGCTCTGGTTGGAGGCGTGCCACATCACGTTGCTGGCGACGAGGTAACCGAGCTGCGAGACGAGCAGCGCGGCGAACGCCCAGCCGGCGATCCGCGACGTCGCGCTGAGCCCGACCCCCCGGACGCCGAAGCGCGGGGTCCAGCGGAAACCACTGCGCCACAACGGCACGACGAGGAACGCGGCCTGGGCGACGACGCTGAGGGTGGCCGACCCGGCCAGCACCAGCACCATCGACGAGCTCCAGTCGTCGGGGCGCACGTGCCCGTCGTACAGGCCCATGAAGGAGAGCAGCCCGACGATGGAGACGACGTTGGCGAGCGCGGGCGACCACCCGAAGGCCGCGAACTGGCCACGGGCGTTGAGCACCTGGCCGAGCAGCGCATACAGCCCGTAGAAGAAGATCTGGGGGATGGTGATGGCGGCGAAGAAGGTGGCCAGCCAGAGCGTGTCGGGCGGCAGGTTCTGGGAGTAGAGCCGGATGAGCAGCCCGGCCCCCGCCGTGCAGACCACGGTGATGAGCAGGAAGCCCGCGCTGGCCAGCGTGATGATGCGGTCGGTGTACTCCCGGCCGCCGTCAGGCGACTTCGCGGCCTTGACCAGCTGCGGGACGAGGATCGAGTTGAGCACGCCCCCGGCGATGATCATGTAGATGACGTTGGGCAGCGTGTTGGCGGTCTGGAAGGCGTTGCCGACCACGCCCTGGCCGATCGCCAGCACGATGAGCGACTGGCGGACGACGCCGAGGACGCGGGACACCACCGAGCCCGAGGCCATGAGCAGGCTCGAGCGGGCGACGCTCGGGGTCGTGGCCGTCATGGACCCATCATGACGCTCATGCGGAGCCCGGCCCGCGCGGCTCGGCGACCAGGGCGCGCACCGCGAGGTCGGTCGCGCGACGCCTGGCGCGGCTGACGCGGGCCTCCAGCACCCGCATCCCGGTCACCGGCTCGGCCAGCGCGGCGCGCAGGTCCGCCGCGCTCGCCACCCGCTGGTATGCCGTGTGGCTGGCCGCGCAGAGTGCCTCGAGGTCGGCTCCGTGCGGGGTCCCGAAGACGCGCTCGAAGCCGGCCGAGTGCTCGGGCGCGCCCTGCTCCAGCGTCGCGAAGATCGAGCCCCCGTCGTCGTTGACGACGACGATGGTGAGGTCGGGGCGCGGCTCCGTCGGGCCCAGGAGCAGGCCGTTCGCGTCGTGGAGGAAGGTCAGGTCGCCCAGGACGGCGAGGGAGCGCGACGCCGTCGCCCGGCCCAGGGCGACCCCGACGGCGGTGGAGACGGTGCCGTCGATGCCGGCCAGACCGCGGTTGCCGACGACGAAGCGGTGCTCGTGGGGCGCGTAGGGCGTGGTCATGAGGTCGAGGTCGCGCACCGGCTGGGACGACCCGACGACGAGGGTGGCGTGCCCGACGACGGCCGCCGCGACCTCCCGGGCGACGTGGAGGGCGTCGAGACCCGGCAGGGCGTCGACGAGGGCGTCGACCCGGGCCGAGAGGTCGCGGTCGGCCTCCTGCCACCGGCCCAGCCAGGCGAGGTCCGCCGGCACTGGGGGCGCGTCGGAGACCGCGGGTGCGTGACCGAGGTGGCGGGCGACCCGGCCGGGGTCGGTGACGACGCCGCCGGGGCCGGGGGCCGCCAGCACCTCGAGGTCGGGGTCGGAGACGAGCCGGGTGACCGGGCGGCTCAGGGTGGGGTGGCCCAGGACGACGACCCGCTCGACCTCGGCGCGCAGCGGTCCTTCCAGCAGGAGGCGGTAGGTGCGGACGGCGTTGGGTCCGACCCGGGCCCCGGAGGTGGGCTCGGCCAGGAGTGGCCACCCGGCCCGTTCGGCGAGGATCCGCGCCGCCGACCCGCTCTCGTCACCGGCGACGACGACGGTGCGGGGCCCGCGGGGGAGCACCTCGACCCCGGGCGGGCGCTGGTTCGGGAGTCGTGGGGGCGCGGAGGCGACCGGAGGACTCCCGACCGCGGGGGCGAGGGCCGCGGGGTCCGCGACGGCGTCGGGCAGGAGCGGCTCCTCCAGCTGGAGGTTGAGGTGGGTGGGCCCCTCCCTCCGGCAGGCCAGGGCGGCGGCCGCCTCGAGCTCGTCCGCGGTGGCGTCCGTCGCCAGGTCCAGCCCCACGGCGAACCGCCCGAACAGGCCGTCCTGCCGCGTCGTCTGGCTGGCCCCGGTGCCCCGCATCGCCGCAGGGCGGTCGGCCGTGACGACGACGACCCGGCGCCCGCCGTGCGACGCCTCCATGACGGCGGGCAGGAGGTTGCCGACCGCCGTCCCGGAGGTCGTCACCACCGCCACGGGGGCCCGGCCGCCCAGGCTCAGCCCCAGGGCGAGGAACCCCGCGCTGCGCTCGTCGATGCGCACGTGCAGGCGCAGCGTCCCGGCGGCGTCGGCGGCATACAGCACCAGGGCCAGTCCGGCCGAGCGCGAGCCGGGAGCCAGCACCACCTCGCGCACGCCGCCGGCGACGAGGGCCGCGACGAGCCGCGCCGCACGATCGGAGGACCTCACGCCGACCGAGTATGCCGGTCGATAGCGTTGGCGCCGTGACCTCACCGGCGGACCAGACCCTCGACCCCGCGGCGCGTGCCGCCGACCTGAGCGACGCCGGCTGGTGGCGGCAGGCCGTCGTCTACCAGATCTACCCTCGCAGCTTCGCCGACGCGAACGGCGACGGCATCGGTGACCTGCGCGGCATCATCAGCCGCGTCGACCACCTGCGCCGCCTCGGCGTCGACGCCGTCTGGCTGAGCCCGTTCTACCCGTCGGCGCTCGCCGACGGCGGCTACGACGTCGACGACTACCGGGCCGTGGCCCCCGAGCTCGGCTCCCTGGACGATCTCGACGCGCTCGTCGAGACCCTCCACGCGAGTGGCATCAAGCTCATCGTCGACATCGTGCCCAACCACACGTCCAACCGGCACGCCTGGTTCCGTGAGGCCGTCGCCTCCCCGCCGGGATCGCGGGCCCGCGGCCGCTACGTCATCCGCCGGGGTCTCGGCGAGCACGGCGAGCAACCCCCGACCGACTGGCGGTCGTACTTCGGCGGGCCGGCCTGGGAGCCGCTGGGTGACGGCGACTGGTACCTCCACCTCTTCGCCCCCGAGCAGCCCGACCTCAACTGGGCCGACCAGGAGGTGCGCGACGACTTCCTGACGACCCTGCGCTTCTGGTCCGACCGGGGCGTCGACGGCTTCCGCGTCGACGTCGCCTCCCTGCTCGTCAAGGACGGCTCGGTCATCACCGGCGTCGGCGGCGACCTGCCCACGCAGGAGGAGCTGACCGCCGGCCGCTTCCCCGACGGCACCCACCCGTTCGAGGACCGCGACGACGTGCACGAGATCTATCGCACCTGGCGCGCCCTCTTCGACGAGTACGACCCGCCGCGGATGGCCGTCGCCGAGGCGTGGGTGCCGGCCCACCGACGGGTGCGCTTCGCCTCCCCCCAGGGGCTGGGTCAGGCGTTCAACTTCGACCTGCTGCAGACCAGCTGGGACGCTTCTGCCTTCCGGAAGGTCATCGACGAGAACCTCGCCCTCGCCCGCGAGGCGGGCGCGTCGTCGACCTGGGTCCTCTCGAACCACGACGTCGTCCGCCACGCCACCCGCTACGCCGTGCCCAACGGCACCGACCTCGTCGCCTGGCTGCGCGACGGCGCCACCGACCCGGCTCCCGACCTCGACCGGGGTCTGCGACGGGCCCGCGCCGCCACGATGCTCGCGCTCGCCCTCCCCGGCTCGGCCTACCTCTACCAGGGCGAGGAGCTGGGGCTGCCCGAGGTCACCGACCTCGCGCCGGAGGTCCGCCAGGACCCGACCTTCATGCGGTCCGGCGGGGCCGAGAAGGGCCGCGACGGCTGCCGCGTGCCCCTGCCGTGGCGCGAGACCGGTGAGTCGTTCGGCTTCGGCTCCGGGCCCTCGCACCTCCCGCAGCCGGGCTGGTTCGGACGGTATGCCGTCGAGCGCGAGCTCGCCGACCCGGGGTCCACGCTGCAGCTCTACGTCGCGGCGCTGGCCGACCGGCGGTCGATGCAGTCCGCCGAGTCGCTGACCTGGCGGGAGTCCGACGGCGACGTCGTCGCCTTCGAGCGCCCGGGCGGCTGGGTCAGCGTGACCAACTTCGGTGAGGCCGCCGTCGCGCTGCCCGAGGGACGCGTCGTCCTCGCCAGCGGCCCGTTGACCGACGACGCACTGCCGCCCGAGACGACGGTGTGGCTGCAGACGGAGGCGTCCTGAGCATGGACCTGCGGATCTTCGTCGAGCCCCAGCAGGGCGCGACCTACGACGAACAGCTGGCCGTCGCCCGGCGTGCCGAGGACTGCGGCTTCTCGGCGTTCTTCCGCTCCGACCATTACCTCCGGATGGGCGACGGTGACCCGCTGCCCGGCCCGACCGACTCGTGGGTGACCCTCGCCGGCCTGGCCCGGGAGACCACGACGATCCGGCTCGGCACCCTCGTCTCGTCGGCGACGTTCCGCCACCCCGGCCCGCTCGCCATCAGCGTGGCCCAGGTCGACCAGATGAGCGGCGGCCGCGTCGAGCTCGGTCTCGGAGCCGGCTGGTTCGAGGCCGAGCACCGGGCCTATGGGCTGGACTTCCCCGACCTGCGCACCCGGTTCGACCGGGTCGAGGAGCAGCTCGCCATCATCACGGGCCTGTGGCGCACCCCCGTGGGCGAGACCTTCTCCCACGCCGGCGAGCACTACCCGGTGGTCGACTCGCCGGCCCTGCCCAAGCCCTTCTCGCCGGGCGGCCCGCCGATCATCGTCGGCGGCCACGGCAGGCGCCGCACGCCCCGGCTCGCCGCCCGGTACGCCGCGGAGCTCAACGTCGGCTTCTCCTCCGTCGACGTGACCCGCGACCTGTTCGGGCGGGCGCGGAAGGCGTGCACGGAGGCGGGGCGCAGCCCGGACGACCTCGTGCTGTCGGTCGCCCACACGGTCGTCTGCGGCCGCGACGACGCGCAGCTGCGCCGCCGGGCCGCGGCCACCGGGCGCGACCTCGACGAGCTGCGCGCCGACGCGATCGCCGGATCGCCGGCCGAGTGCGCCGACGCCATCGGCCGGTATGCCGCGGCCGGTGCCTCCCGCTGCTACCTCCAGGTGCTCGACCTCGCCGACCTCGACCACCTCGACCTCCTGGCCGCCGAGGTCATGCCCCAGCTCTGACCGAGCCCTCCCAGCACCACCCCCAAACCCCCACCCCCGACCGGCCTCACGTTGGTTTCGGTGTCGACGGCTCACCCCGGCCGGAACCGACAAGAACGTGAGGCCGGTCGGGGGGTGGGGAGGGCGTTACGGCTCGAGGGCGCCGGCCTCGAGGGCGTCGCGCATGACGATGAACTTCGCGTCGGCCTCGGCCAGCTCCGACTCCGGCGTCGACCCCGCGACGATGCCGCACCCGGCATACAGGCGTATGCGCGTGGGGTCGCGCTCGTCGAGCTGTCCGCAGCGCAGGGCGATGCCCCATTCGCCGTCACCGGAGGCGTCCATCCAGCCCACGGGTCCGGCGTAGCGGCCACGGTCGAGGCCCTCGATCTCGTCGATGAGGGCGACCGCCTCCTCCCGCGGGGTACCCCCGACGGCGGCCGACGGGTGGAGCGCGGCGGCGAGCGAGAGGGAGGTCGAGGCGTCCGAGCTCACGCCGGCGACGTCGGTGGCCAGGTGCATGACGTTGCTGAGGTGCAGCACGAACGGCGTCTCGGGCACGTTCATCGACGAGCAGTGCGCCGCCAGCGCGTCGGCGACGGAGCGCACGGCGTACTCGTGCTCCTCGAGGTCCTTGCTGGAGCGGGCCAGAGAGGCCGCGAGGGCGAGGTCCTTGCTGTCGTCGCCCGTGCGCTGGATCGTGCCGGCGAGGACCCGCGAGAGCACGAGGCCGTGGTCGCGGCGCACGAGCAGCTCGGGGGTCGCACCGACGAGGCCGTCGACGGCGAAGGACCAGGTACGCGGGTAGCGCTCGGCGAGGTGGGTGAGCAGGAAGCGCGGGTCGAGCGGGGCGGTGGCCCGGGCCTCGAGGTCACGCGCCAGCACGACCTTGTCGAGGTCGCCGCGGTTGATGCGAGCGACCGCGTCGTGGACGGCCCCACCCCACTCGTCCGGCCCGAGCGCGCCGTCGGCGAACGTGACGTTCTGCGGCGCGACGGGCGCGGGCGCCGGGGCGAGCAGCGGGATGGCGGGGAACCGCCCGCCGACCCCCACCGTCGTGACCCACCAGACCTCGTCGCGGCAGCCGACGACGACCTCGGGGACGACGAGCACGCCCTCCTCGGCCGAGTGGTCGGAGAACGGGAAGGACCCGAAGACGACGGGACCGGTGCCGGGCACCTCGACCTCGTCGCGCACGACGGCGCCGGCACTGACCTCCGCCCACCACTCGTCGGCCTCGCGGAAGCGGTCGGGACCCGAGACGGTGAGCCGGGCGGCCTGCCCCCACCCGACAAGGCCCTCGTGGTAGCGCACCCACGAGACGAGGTCGCGCGGGTCGCCCCGGTGGGGGAGCAGGGCCAGCAGCGGGCCGGGGTCCGCGATCTCCCGGGTGCGCACGACGAGCGGCGCGTCCGCCGGGGCCGGGGCACGCCGCGGATCCGGCCGGGAGGACATAGGTCGATGCTAGGTCCGTCACGGACACCCCGCGGTCGCGGCCGGTGGTGAGAAAGCCGACAGCCGCGTGCTCAGGGCCGTCGGGGCGGTCCGCCACAATGTCCCCATGACCCGCGCCAGCCTCGAGAAGGACCCGTCCGAGGTCGCCCGGATGTTCGACGGCGTCGCCGCCCGCTACGACGTCACCAACGACGTGCTCTCCCTCGGCCAGGACCGGATCTGGCGCACGGCCACGCTGCGGGCGGTCGGGGCCAAGGCCGGCGACACGGTGCTCGACATCGCCGCCGGCACGGGCACGAGCTCCGAGCCCCTCGCCGACGACGGCGTCCGCGTCGTGCCCGCCGACTTCTCGCTCGGGATGCTGCAGGTCGGCCGCCGCCGCCGGCCCGACCTCGCCTTCACCGCCGCCGACGCCATGCGCCTGCCCTTCGCTGACGCGTCCTTCGACGCGGTGACGATGTCCTTCGGCCTGCGCAACGTCGCCGACCCCGCCACTGCGCTCCGGGAGTTCCGGCGGGTCACCCGTCCGGGTGGGCGGCTCGTCGTCTGCGAGTTCAGCCGGCCGGTCAACGGTCCGTTCCGGGGGGTCTACCTCAACTACCTCATGCGGGCGTTGCCGCCCCTGGCCCGGCGGGTGTCGTCGAGCCCCGACTCCTACGTCTACCTCGCCGAGTCGATCCAGGCGTGGCCCGGCCAGGCCGAGCTCGCCCGCACGATCGCCGCGTGCGGCTGGGGCGAGGTCGAGTGGCGCAACCTCACGGGCGGCATCGTCGCCCTGCACCGCGCCGTCGCCGGCTGAGGGGCCACGAGCGGCGATCTGGAGGTGCGGGTGCGGGTGGGCCGGCCGCGAGGTGGGGTGACCCGCCCGATGTCGGATCGCAGGCATACACTCCCAGCGAGTTCGTGAACATCTTCACAAGCACCCGGACGGACGGAACAATGGGCTCCATGGACGCCACGAGCAGGGTCGGGGACCACTCCTCGCCGCTCGACGAGCCGGTGACGGCCAGCGCCGACGTCATCGTCGTCGGGGCCGGGCCGGGCGGCTCGACGACCGCGGCCTACCTGGCCATGGCCGGGCTCGACGTGCTCCTGCTGGAGAAGACGACGTTCCCGCGCGAGAAGGTCTGCGGCGACGGTCTCACCCCCCGGGCCGTGCGTGAGCTGATCACCCTCGGGGTGCCGACCCCCGAGGACGACGGCTGGATCAAGAACAAGGGCCTGCGGATCATCGGCGGCGGCCACCGGCTCCAGCTGGACTGGCCCGAGACCTCGGAGTTCCCGCCCTACGGCCTCGTGCGCACACGCATGGACTTCGACGACATCCTCGCCCGTCATGCCGTCAAGCACGGGGCCCACCTCCAGGAGGCCACGAGCGTCACCGGCCCCGTGCTCGACGGGTCCGGGCGCATCGTCGGGGTGCAGGCCAGGGCGATGGACGAGCGCGGCCGGGCCACCGGCCCCGTCCTCACCTACCGGGCGCCCCTCGTGGTGGCCGCCGACGGCAACTCCTCGCGGCTCTCGCTGTCGATGGGCCGGCAGAAGCGCGACGACCGGCCGATGGGCGTCGCGGTGCGCACCTACTACACCTCCCCGCGCCACGACGACGACTACCTCGAGTCCTGGCTGGAGCTGTGGTCCACCGACCCGGCCGGCAACCGCGTGCTCCTGCCCGGCTACGGCTGGGTCTTCGGCGTCGGCGACGGCACGTCCAACGTCGGCCTCGGGATCCTCAACACCAGCAAGGCGTTCGGCAACGTCGACTACAAGGACGTCATGCGCCGCTGGGTCGCGACGATGCCCGACGAGTGGACGTACTCCGACGAGACGATGGTCGGCCCCATCCGAGGGGCGGCCCTGCCCATGGGCTTCAACCGCCAGCCGCACTACCGCGACGGCTTGCTGCTCGTCGGTGACGCCGGGGGCATGGTCAACCCGTTCAACGGCGAGGGCATCGCGTACGCCATGGAGTCGGGACGGCTGGCCGCCGAGGTCGTCGCCCAGGCCTTCGCCCGCACCGACGACGCCGGCCGCGAGCGGGTGCTCGCCTCCTACCCCAAGGTCATGAAGGACGCGCTCGGCGGCTACTACACGCTGGGCCGCTGGTTCGCCCGCGCCATCGGCAACCCCGAGGTCATGCGGCTGGCCACGAAGTACGGTCTCCCGCGCACGACCCTGATGCGCTTCCTGCTCAAGGTCATGGCCAACCTGCCCGAGGAGCACGGCGGCCGCGCCGACGACCGGCTCATCCACGCCCTCTCCTCGATCGCGCCCGACGCATGAGGCTCGACGCGCCGTCCGCCACGGCCGGGCGCCCGTGCCCCGGGCCCGGGGCCGCCCCTAGGATGAGAAAGACCTGCGTGCACGACCAGCGCTGCGACGGCCGGAAGAGGGATGCCGGATGACCAACTCGTACGTCCCGCTCGTGTTTCTCCTCGCCCTCGGCTTCGGCTTCGCGCTGCTGTCCGTGGGCACGAGCCTCGTCGTCGGGCCGAAGCGCTACAACCGGGCGAAGATGGAGGCCTACGAGTGCGGGATCCAGCCGACCCCGCATCCTGAGGGTGGCGGCCGGGTGCCGATCAAGTACTACCTCGTGGCCATGCTCTTCATCATCTTCGACGTCGAGAGCATCTTCCTCTACCCGTTCGCGGTGGCCTTCAACTCGCTCGGCCTCTTCGCGCTCGTGGAGATGGTCCTGTTCATCCTCACCGTGTTCGTCGCGTACGCCTACGTGTGGCGTCGTGGCGGGCTCGAGTGGGACTAGCGCCTCCACCAGGAAAGTCAGACACATGGGTATCGAAGAGAAGCTCCCCGCCGGGTTCCTGCTGTCGACCGTCGAGGGCCTTGCGGGCTACATGCGCAAGAGCTCGATGTGGCCGGCGACGTTCGGCCTCGCCTGCTGCGCCATCGAGATGATGGCGGTCGGCACGCCCGACTACGACATCGCCCGGTTCGGGATGGAGCGCTTCTCGGCCACCCCCCGCCAGGCCGACCTCATGATCGTCGCGGGCCGCGTGAGCCAGAAGATGGCGCCCGTCCTGCGGCAGGTCTACGACCAGATGCCCAACCCCAAGTGGGTCATCTCGATGGGCGTGTGCGCGAGCTCGGGCGGCATGTTCAACAACTACGCGATCGTCCAGGGCGTCGACCACATCGTGCCGGTCGACGTCTACCTGCCCGGCTGCCCGCCCCGCCCCGAGATGCTGCTCAACGCGATCATCACCCTGCACGAGCAGATCCAGACCATGCCGCTCGGCGTCAACCGCGAGAAGGCGGCCCGGGCGGCGGAGCTCGCAGCGCTGAACGCGACGCCGACGCACGCGATGAAGGGTCTGCTCGCGTGAGCGACCAGTCCAGCACCACGGCCAAGGGGCCGGGTGACGACAAGCAGGAGCTCGCGCAGGAGTATGCCGCGAACCTGCCCGCGGCGCCGGGCACGACCCCCGACCCCGTCGTCATCGGCGAGCGGCAGGGCATGTTCGGGGTGTCGAGCGGCCAGGACACCACCGGCTACGGCGGGCTGCGCACGGAGATCCTGCTCCCCGGCGCCTCGCAGCGGCCCTACGGCGGGTACTTCGACCAGGTGGCCGACTCCCTCGAGCGGGCCCTCGTCGGTGGCCAGGCGTCGTGGTCGGAGGCCGTCGAGTGGGTGACCGTCGACCGCGGTGAGATGACCATCCTCGTGCGCCGCGAGCACCTGGTCCCGGTGGCCCGCGCGCTCCGCGACGAGCCCGACCTGCGGTTCGAGATCTGCACCGGCGTGTCCGGGGTGAACTACCCCCACGAGGCGGGCCGTGAGCTGCACGCCGTCTACCACTTCCTCTCGATCACCAACGGCAGCAAGCGGATCCGGGTCGAGGTCACCTGCCCTGACGACGACCCGCACATCCCGTCGATCGTCGAGATCTACCCCGCGAACGACTGGCACGAGCGGGAGACCTGGGACATGTTCGGTATCCAGTTCGACGGGCACCCCGCCCTGACCCGCATCCTCATGCCGGACGACTGGCCGGGCCACCCGCAGCGCAAGGACTACCCGCTGGGCGGCATCCCGGTCGAGTACAAGGGCGCGACGATCCCGCCCCCGGACCAGCGCAGGAGCTACAGCTGATGCCCTCAACGAGCCAGACCACCGGGCCGACCCGCACCTCCGACCCCTACGCCACGACCGGGCCCGACGCGGACGCCGCGGGAGATGCCCCCGTCTTCAACGCGTCGGGTGGTGACTGGAACGACCTCGTCGAGGAGGCGTCGGCCCTCCACGAGGAGCGCATCGTCGTCAACATGGGGCCGCAGCACCCCTCGACCCACGGCGTCCTCCGGCTCATCCTCGAGCTCGACGGCGAGACGGTCACCGAGACCCGCGCCGGGATCGGCTACCTCCACACCGGCATCGAGAAGAACATGGAGTTCCGCACCTGGACCCAGGGGGTGACGTTCTGCACCCGCATGGACTACCTCACCCCGATGTTCCAGGAGACCGTCTTCTGCCTCGGTGTGGAGCGGCTGCTCGGGGTCACCGACCAGATCCCCCAGCGGGCCTCGACCATCCGGGTGCTCATGATGGAGCTCACCCGGATCAGCTCCCACCTCGTCGCCCTCGCCACCGGTGGCCTCGAGCTCGGGGCCACGACCGTGATGACGGTGGGCTTCCGCGAGCGTGAGCGCATCCTGGCGATCATCGAGATGATCACCGGCCTACGCATGAACAACGCCTATATCCGCCCCGGCGGCGTCGCCCAGGACCTGCCCCGCGGCGTCTACGACCGGATCCGCGACGCCATGCCGATGCTGCGTCGGGGCCTCGGTGAGCTGGAGATGCTGCTCAACGAGAACCCGATCGTCAAGGGCCGGTTGCAGGGGGTCGGCTACCTCGACCTCACCGGATGCATCGCCCTCGGGGTGACCGGGCCCATCCTCAAGGCCACCGGGCTGCCGCACGACCTGCGCAAGAGCAACCCCTACTGCGGGTATGAGACCTACGACTTCGACGTCGTCACGCGCACCTCGTGCGACGCCTACGGCCGGCTCCGGATCCGGATCGACGAGATGTACCAGTCCCTGCGCATCATCGAGCAGGCCACCGACCGGCTGCAGGCCGACGAGCCCGGTGCCCCGGTGATGATCGAGGACAAGAAGATCGCGTGGCCGGCCCAGCTGGCCATCGGCGGCGACGGCATGGGCAACAGCCTCGACCACATCCGCACGATCATGGGCGAGTCGATGGAGGCCCTGATCCACCACTTCAAGCTGGTCACCGAGGGCTTCCGGGTCCCGCCGGGCCAGGCGTACGTCGCCGTGGAGAGCGCCAAGGGCGAGCTCGGCTGCCACGTCGTCTCCGACGGCGGCACGCGCCCCTACCGGGCGCACTTCCGTGACCCGTCGTTCAACAACCTCCAGGCCGTCGCGGCGATGTGCGAGGGCGGCCAGATCGCCGACGTCATCGTCGCCGTCGCGTCCATCGACCCCGTCATGGGAGGAGTCGACCGCTGATGTCCAGCGACTACGCCACCGCCGGTCAGCACGCGTCGGGCCACCTCACCGTGCCCGCCGCGAGCAAGGAGCCCTACCCCGACGACGTGCTCGCGCAGCTGCACGTCGACGCCGACGCGGTCATCGCCCGCTACCCCCAGGCCCGGTCCGCGCTGCTCCCGCTGCTGCACCTCGTGCAGAGCGTCGACGGCTACGTCTCCGGTCGCGGCATCGCGTTCTGCGCCGAGCGGCTCGACCTCGAGACCGCGGAGGTCTCGGGCGTCGCGACGTTCTACACGCAGTACAAGCGTCACCCCAACGGCGAGTACACCGTGGGCGTGTGCACCAACACCCTCTGCGCGATCATGGGCGGCGACCAGATCTGGGACGCCGTGAGCGACCACCTCGGGGTCGGCCACGACGAGACGACCGCCGACGGCAAGATCACGCTCGAACGGGTCGAGTGCAACGCGGCGTGCGACTACGCGCCCGTCGTCATGGCCAACTGGGAGTTCTTCGACAACCAGACCATCGACTCCACGAAGCGCCTCGTCGACGACCTGCGCGCCGGGGAGCACGTGCGCCCCACCCGCGGTGCCGACTCGGTGGCGACGTTCAAGCAGGTCTCCCGCGTGCTGGCCGGGTTCCCCGACGGCCGGGCCGACGAGGGCGTCGGCGCGGGTGACGCCTCCCTCGTGGGACTGCGCCTGTCCCACCGCCGGGGGTGGAAGGCCCCGTCCGGCGCTCCGGGCGACGCCGACGCTCCCCGTGAGGAGCACGCCCCCGACGCCACCGCGGCGGGCGAGCGCGGCGGTCTGGCCCCGGGCCGCACCTCCTCGACGGACACCCCGAGCAACGACCCCGGCACACACCCCGGCGACCAGCCCGCCGGCGAGGCGACCGGCACCACGCAGAAGGGTGACCCCGCGTGAGCACCGTGCTGACCCCCATCCTCACCGCCTTCTGGGACCACCCGCAGTCGTGGACCCTCGAGACCTACGAGGCCAACGAGGGCTACCAAGGCCTGAAGAAGGCCCTGGGCCTGGGCCAGGCCGACCTCGTCGCCATGGCCAAGGACTCCGGCCTGCGCGGCCGCGGTGGTGCCGGCTTCCCCACCGGCCTGAAGTGGAGCTTCCTGCCCCCGCCCGACGGCGGCCCGCGCTACCTCGTCGTCAACGCCGACGAGTCGGAGCCGGGCACCTGCAAGGACACCCCGCTGATGATGGCGGCCCCGCACTTCCTCATCGAGGGCGTCGCGATCACGTCGTTCGCCATCGGCTGCCACCACGCCTTCATCTACCTGCGCGGTGAGCTCGTCCACGTCTACCGACGCCTCATGCGCGCGGTGGAGGAGGCGTACGCCGCGGGTCACCTCGGTCAGGACATCCACGGCACCGGCTACGACCTCGACGTCACCGTGCACGCCGGCGCCGGCGCGTACATCTGCGGCGAGGAGACCGCGCTCCTGGACTCCCTGGAGGGCCGTCGCGGCCAGCCGCGCCTCAAGCCGCCGTTCCCGGCGGTGGCCGGCCTCTACGCCCGCCCCACGGTCGTCAACAACGTCGAGAGCATCGCCTCGATCCCGCCGATCCTGCTGCACGGGTCCGACTGGTTCAAGGGCATGGGCACCGACAAGTCGACGGGCTTCGGCATCTTCAGCCTGTCCGGCCACGTCAAGCGCCCCGGCCAGTACGAAGCGCCCCTCGGCATCACGCTGCGCGAGCTGCTCGACATGGCCGGCGGGATGCGCGACCCGCGCGCCAAGCTGAAGTTCTGGACGCCGGGCGGCTCGTCGACGCCGCTCTTCACCGACGCCCACCTCGACGTGCCGCTCGACTTCGAGTCCGTGGCCGCCGCCGGGTCCATGCTCGGCACCCGGGCCCTGCAGATCTTCGACGAGACGGTATGCGTCGTGCGGGCCGTCGAGCGCTGGACGGACTTCTACAAGCACGAGTCCTGCGGCAAGTGCACCCCCTGCCGTGAGGGCACGTGGTGGCTGGCCCAGATCCTCGAGCGGCTCGAGCACGGCGAGGGCAGCGAGGCCGACCTCGACAAGCTGCTCGACATCTGCGACAACATCCTCGGACGCTCGTTCTGCGCCCTCGGCGACGGCGCCACGTCGCCGATCACGAGCAGCATCGAGTACTTCCGCGACGAGTACATCCGTCACCTCACCGAGGGCGGCTGCCCGTTCGACCGCGACGCCTCGTCGCTCTTCGCCCCCCGCTTCACGCAGGAGAAGGAGTCGGCGCCGGCATGACCAGCTCGACCGTCACCAGCCCGTCCAGCCCGCCGTTGACCAGCCCGAGCGCGGGCGGCAACGCCGTCAGCAGCGGCCGCGACGCCCGTCCGCCCAAGGGTCCGGACGACATCGGCCTCACCGTCGACGGCATCGACGTCCGGGTGCCCAAGGGCACCCTCGTCATCCGCGCCGCCGAAGAGGTCGGCGTGCAGATCCCGCGGTTCTGCGACCACCCGCTCCTCGAGCCGGTCGGCGCGTGCCGCCAGTGCCTCGTCGACATCGCCACGCCGGGCCCCGACGGCGCGATGCGCCCGATGCCCAAGCCGCAGGCCTCCTGCACCATCACGGTGTCGGAGGGGATGCAGGTCAAGACCCAGCTCACCTCGCCCGTGGCCGACAAGGCCCAGCACGGCGTCATGGAGCTGCTCCTCATCAACCACCCGCTCGACTGTCCCGTCTGCGACAAGGGCGGCGAGTGCCCCCTGCAGAACCAGGCGATGAGCAACGGGCGGCCCAGCTCGCGCTTCGAGGACGTCAAGCGCACCTACCCCAAGCCGATCAACATCTCCAGCCAGGTGCTGCTCGACCGGGAGCGCTGTGTGCTGTGCGCCCGGTGCACCCGCTTCTCCGACCAGATCGCCGGCGACCCGTTCATCGCCCTCGTCGAGCGCGGTGCGCTCCAGCAGGTGGGCATCTACGAGGACCAGCCGTTCGAGTCCTACTTCTCGGGCAACACCGTGCAGATCTGCCCGGTCGGCGCTCTCACCGGTGCGGCCTACCGGTTCCGCTCCCGCCCGTTCGACCTCGTCTCCACGCCGAGCGTGTGCGAGCACTGCGCCTCCGGATGCTCGATCCGCACCGACCACCGCCGCGGCGTCGTGCTGCGGCGGATGGCCCTCAACGACCCGGCGGTCAACGAGGAGTGGAACTGCGACAAGGGCCGTTGGGCCTTCCAGTACGCCACGCTGCCCGACCGGCTCGAGCTGCCGCTCGTGCGCGGGGAGGACGGCCAGCTGCGCGCTGCCGGCTGGCCCGAGGCGCTCGCCGCCGCGGCGGCCGGTCTGCGCAGTGCGCGGGCCGGAGTGCTCGTCGGGGGCCGGGTCTCGGTCGAGGACGCGTACGCATACGGCAAGTTCGCGCGCATCGCGCTCCACACGAACGACGTCGACTTCCGCGCCCGGCCGCACTCGGCCGAGGAGGTCGAGTTCCTCGCCGAGCACGTCGTCGCGACCGGCCCGGAGGGCGGCGCGGTGACCTACGCCGACCTCGAGCGCGCCAAGGCGGTGCTGCTCGTCGGGTTCGAGCCCGAGGACGAGTCACCGATGGTGTTCCTGCGGCTGCGCAAGGCCGTGCGGGCGCACCGCAGTGCGGTGTTCTCCATCGCGCCCTTCGCCACCCGCGGGCTGGAGAAGCTCTCGGGCCGCCTCATCCCTACCGCTCCGGGCCGCGAGACGGGGGTGCTGGCTGACCTCGAGCAGAGCAAGGCCGGCCACGCCGCGCTCGAGGCCCTGCGCGGCTCCGGCGTGATCCTCGTCGGCGAGCGCCTGGCCACGGTGCCCGGTGCCCTCGCCGCGGCCGCCGGCCTCGCTGCCGAGACCGGGGCCGGGCTCGCCTGGGTGCCTCGCCGGGCCGGTGAGCGCGGTGCGCTCGAGGCCGGCGCCCTCGGCGCTCTGCTGCCCGGTGGGCGACCCGCCGCCAGCCCCCAGGCCCGCACCGAGGTGGCCGATGTCTGGGACGTCGTCGGGCTGCCCGACACGCCCGCTCGCGACACCGCCGGCATCATCGCGGCCGCCTGCTCGGGCGAGATCGACGCGCTCGTCATCGGCGGCGTCGACCCGGCCGACCTCAGCCACCCTGGTGTCGAGGAGGCTCTGGCCAAGACCTTCGTCGTCTCCCTCGAGGTCCGCGAGTCGGCCGTCACCGAGGTCGCCGACGTCGTGCTCCCCGTGGCGCCGCAGGCCGAGAAGGTCGGCGCCTACGTCGACTGGGAGGGCCGGGTCCGTCCGTTCAAGGCGGCCATCGCCACCAACGCCATGAGCGACCACCGCGTGCTCGACATGCTCGGCGCCGAGATGGGCTACTTCCTCGAGACCCGCACCCAGGAGCAGGTCCACGACGAGTTCGCCCGGCTCGGTGCCTGGGCCGGTGAGCGGGGGGTCGGCGACTGGGCCGAGCGCACCCCGGACGCCCCGGGGCCCGACGTCAACGGCCGCTTCGTCCTCGCCACCTGGCCCACCCTGCTCGACGCGGGGCGGCTGCAGGACGGCGAGCCGTTCCTCGCCGGCACCGCCCCCCGCGCGGTCGCCAAGCTGTCGGTCTCCGACGCCCAGCGCCTCGAGATCATCGACGGCGACGCCGTCACCGTCTCCAGCGCCCACGGCTCGGTCACCGTCCCGGCGGTCGTCGTCGAGCGGATGGCCGAGGGCGTCGTCTGGCTGCCCACCAACTCCGTCGGCTGCGCCGTGCGCTCCCAGCTGCGCGACGAGGCCGGCGCCCTGGTCGACGTGGTGCGGGCCGCCCGAGACGTCGCGGTGGCCGGGGCTGCGGACTCCCGCGGGCTCTCGGGCTCGTCCGGGAGGTCGCTCGCCAACACGGCGTCGGTCAAGGCCCCGCACCAGGGCGATGTGGCTCCCGACTCCCAGGAAGGACAGCCGCGATGAGCATGGTGCTCTCCAGTCTCGCCACGGTGCAGGAGCTCCCGCAGCTCGCTGCCGCCGTGGTGCCCACGGTCGACAACCCCAAGGCCGACTTCTCGACGACGCCGTGGTGGCTCTCGCTCATCAAGGCGCTGCTGATCTTCGTCTACCTGCTCATCAGCACCCTGCTCGTCATCTGGTTCGAGCGGCGGGTCATCGGCCGGATGCAGCAGCGCCCGGGCCCGAACCGGGTCGGCCCGTTCGGCCTGCTCCAGACCCTCGCCGACGGCATGAAGTCGATGCTCAAGGAGGACGTCACCCCGGCCGCGGCCGACAAGGTCATCTTCACGCTGGCCCCGCTGATCGCCGCCACGATGGCGTTCGTCTCGTTCGCCATCATCCCCATGGGTGACCGCGCCTCGATGTTCGGCAACATGACCCCGCTGCAGCTCGCCGACTTCCCGGTGGCCGTCCTGCTCGTGCTGGCGGTGGCCTCGGTCGGCGTCTACGGCATCGTCCTGGCCGGCTGGTCCTCCGGCTCGACCTACCCGCTGCTCGGTGGCCTGCGCTCCACCGCCCAGGTCATCTCCTACGAGATCGCCATGGGCCTGGCGCTGGTCGCGGTGTTCATCTACAGCGGCTCGATGTCCACCTCGCAGATCGTCGCCGGCCAGGGATCCGTCTGGTACATCATCCCGGCCTTCTTCTCCTTCGCCGTCTACGTCGTGACGATGGTCGGCGAGACCAACCGGCTGCCCTTCGACCTCGCCGAGGGCGAGGGCGAGCTGACCGGTGGCTTCCACACCGAGTACGGCTCCATGCGGTTCGCCATGTTCTTCCTCGGCGAGTACATCAACATGTTCACCGTCTCGGCCCTGGCCACGACGATGTTCCTCGGGGGCTGGCAGGCCCCGCCGCTCGTGTCGCTCATCAACGACAACATGTTCAGCGGTGGCTGGTGGGGCATCTTCTGGTTCACCGCGAAGCTGTGGACCTTCATGTTCTTCTTCGTGTGGCTCCGCGGCTCCCTGCCGCGCGTGCGCTACGACCAGTTCATGCGGTTCGGGTGGAAGGTGCTCATCCCCATCACCCTCGGCTGGGTCGTGCTCGTCGCCTTCATCCGTGGCGCCCAGAACGGCTGGCTGGGCGGGTCGGTCGTCACCATCGCGGGGCGGAACTTCCCCGTCATCATCCTGGCCGCCGTCGGGGTCATCGCCGTCGTCGCCCTCGTCGGGTCGTTCCTCTACGACGCGCGCAAGAGCGAGGAGGAGCAGCAGGTGCACCTCGCCGGCCCCCCGAAGGTCGTCGACCCCTTCGCCGGTGGATATCCTGTCCCGCCGCTGCCGGGCCAGACGCTCAAGGAACCGCGTCGGCGTCCGGTGGCGGTCGGCGCCCGCTCGGGCGGCTCGGCCGGCTCGGCCGGGGCCGACGAGAGCGTCACCGGCAGCACGCATACCGACACCGATACCGAGGAGGACGACCGTGGCTGACGGCACCACGGGTCGCGACCTCTCCGAGCCGCAGGGCGACCAGCCCCGGTCGGAGGGTGGCACCTCGCACGCCGAGAGCGCGTCGCCGGCCAAGGTCGACGGGGCCGCCACCTCGGCCAAGCGGGTCCCCCCGCGCACGCCCACCCCCACGCGCGACACGGGACGCCCGGGAGGCACCGACCGCACCGACCGGGACGGGGAGTCGGAGGACGGGTTCCTCAAGACCCTCTTCGCGCCGGTCGCCGGGTTCGGGGTGACGTTCTCGACGATGTTCCGCAAGGTCGCCACCGAGGAGTACCCCGAGGTCAAGCGGCCCACCGAGGCGCGCTTCCACGGCCGCCACCAGCTCAACCGCCACCCCGACGGTCTCGAGAAGTGCGTCGGCTGCGAGCTGTGCGCGTGGGCCTGCCCGGCCGACGCCATCCTCGTCGAGGGCGCGTCGAACGACGACACCGAGGGCGGCACGGGCCGGTTCTCGCCCGGGGAGCGGTACGGCCGCGTCTACCAGATCAACTACCTGCGCTGCATCTTCTGCGGCCTCTGCATCGAGGCCTGCCCCACGCGGGCCCTGACGATGACGAACTTCTACGAGCTGGCCGACAACAACCGGGCCGACCTCATCTTCACCAAGGACCAGCTCCTCGGTCCCGTACAGGAGGGGATGCTCCCCGCGCCGCACCCGATGGTGGCCGGCATGGAGGAGCGCGACTACTACCAGGGCAAGGTCACCCAGGGCACGCCCGAGCAGGAGGAGTGGGTCCGCTCGCACCGCCGGCAGAACGCCGCCTCCGACGCGCCGGACGGCACGGCCGGCGACGTCAGCGACGAGCCGGTGGGGCTCGGCAACACCGGGACGCGCGGTGCCTCCACCCACGACCTCACCGGGGGGGCTTTCCAGACCGGCGCCGTCAACGCGCCCGTGAGCGAGCAGGGGGGTGTGCGATGACCTCCACCGGTGAGGCCATCATCTTCTGGGTCCTCGGGCCCCTCATGGTCATCGCCTCGCTCGGCCTGCTCTTCGCCCGCAAGGCGGTGCACGCGGCACTCTGCATCGCCTTCGTCATGGTCAACCTCGGCGTGCTCTACATCGTGCAGCAGGCCGACTTCCTCGGCATCGTGCAGATCTTCGTCTACACCGGCGCCGTGATGATGTTCTTCCTCTTCGTCCTCATGCTCGTCGGCGTCGACTCGTCCGACTCCGTCGTGGAGACGATCCGCGGGCAGAAGGGCGCGGCCCTCGTGCTCTGCCTGGGCCTCGCACTCGTCATGTTCTTCGCCCTGGGCTCGCTGACGCTGCCCGAGCCGAAGTTCCTCGACGCCGTCAACAACGACACCGGCAACGTCAGCGGGGTGGCCAACCTCGTGTTCGGGCAGTACGTCTGGGTCTTCGAGCTGACCTCGGCGCTGCTCATCACGGCGGCGGTCGGCGCCATGGTGCTCGCGCACCGTGAGCGGCTCGGCGAGAAGCGCTCCCAGAAGGAGTGGTCGCAGCGGCGCGTGCGCGAGAACACGTACGTCGCCGGCCTGCCCGCGCCCGGCGTCTACGCCCGCCACAACGCCGTCGACACGCCCGCCCTGCTGCCGGACGGCACGCCCACCGACCTGTCGGTCTCGCGGGTGCTCAAGTCCCGTGACCAGATCGGCTCGCCGAACACCTACCACGCGGCCGAGCAGGCCATCGAGAGCGAGATCGAGGAGGGGTCGGCCCGGTGAACCTCATCCACTACATCTACCTGGCCACGATCCTCTTCGCGATCGGCGCCGCAGCAGTCCTGCTGCGCCGCAACGCGATCATCGTGTTCATGGGCGTCGAGCTCATGCTCAACGCGACCAACCTCGCGTTCGTGACGTTCGCCCGCGTCCACGGCACCCTCGACGGCCAGGTCATCGCCCTGTTCGTCATGGTCGTCGCGGCGGCGGAGGTCGTGGTCGGTCTGGCCATCATCATGGCCATCTTCCGCGCCCGCCGGTCGGCGTCCATCGACAACGCCAACCTCCTGAAGCTGTGAACGGAGCACCGTGCTGACTCTCGCTACGGCCGACGTGGCCCCGGCGACCGCCGCGACCGGGCTGACCGCATCCGCGTGGCTGCTCGTCGCGCTGCCGATGTTCGGCGCCGCGCTGCTCCTGCTGGGCGGCAAGCGCACCGACAAGTTCGGCCCCGTGCTGGCGACCGCCCTGTCCTGGGGCTCGTTCGTCGTCGGGCTGCTCATCGTCATCGCCATGATCGGGCGCGACGACGCGTCGCGCCCGATGCACCTGACGCTCTTCGACTGGCTGCCCGCGGGGCAGTTCCAGCTGAGCGCGGGGATGCAGATCGACCAGCTGTCGATGGCCTTCGTGCTGCTCATCACCTTCGTCGGGTCGCTCATCCACGTCTACTCCCTGGGCTACATGGAGCACGACAAGGACAAGCGCCGGTTCTTCGCCTACCTCAACCTCTTCGTCGCGGCGATGCTCCTGCTCGTCACGGCCGACTCCTACCTGCTGCTCTACGTCGGCTGGGAGGGCGTCGGTCTCGCGTCCTACCTCCTCATCGGTTTCTGGAACCACAACCCCGCGTATGCGACGGCGGCCAACAAGGCGTTCGTCGCCAACCGCGTCGGTGACCTCGGGCTGTCGGTCGCGATCATGATCATGTTCTGGCAGTTCGGGAAGGTCGACTTCGCGTCGGTCAACGCCGGCGTCGGCCAGGCGAGCCAGGGCGCGATCACGGCGATGGGCCTGTTCCTGCTCCTGGGAGCGTGCGGCAAGTCGGCGCAGTTCCCGCTGCAGAGCTGGCTCGGCGACGCCATGGCCGGTCCCACTCCCGTGTCGGCGCTCATCCACGCCGCGACGATGGTCACCGCCGGCGTCTACCTCGTCGTGCGCAGCCACGCGGTCTACGAGGCGGCCCCCGTGGCCCAGCTCGTCGTCGTCATCGTCGGCGCGATCACCCTGCTCTTCGGGGCGGTGGTCGGCTGCGCCAAGGACGACCTGAAGAAGGCCCTCGCGGCCTCGACGATGAGCCAGATCGGCTACATGATGCTGGCCGCCGGTCTCGGCCCGGTCGGCTACGCGTTCGCCATCGCCCACCTGCTCACCCACGGCTTCTTCAAGGCCGGGATGTTCCTCGGGGCCGGGTCGGTCATGCACGGTATGAACGACCAGGTGAACATGCGCCGGTTCGGCGGGCTCTTCTCGGTCATGCGGATCACGGCCGTGACGTTCGGGCTCGGTTGGCTGGCGATCATCGGCTTCCCCGGTCTCTCCGGCTTCTTCACCAAGGACAAGATCATCGAGGCCGCGTTCGAGGGCGACGGCTGGCGGGCCTGGGTCTTCGGCCTCGCCGCGCTCATCGGGGCGGGCATCACGGCCTTCTACATGTCGCGCCTCTACTTCATGACGTTCTGGGGCAAGCGGCGCTGGACCGACGACGTCCACCCGCACGAGTCGCCGCTGACGATGACCGTCCCCATGATGATCCTGTCGCTCGGGTCGGGCTTCCTCGGGCTCATCCTCGTCCCGACCGGCATCATCACCGGCTGGCTCAACCCCGCGCTCGGGGTCGCCACGGAGGGGGGCGAGGCACCCGGTGCCCAGCCGCATACCGTCCTGCCCCCGATCGTCATCACCGTCGTCACGATCCTGCTCGTGGCGGCCGGCGTCGCCCTCGCCTACGTGCGCTACCTGCGCGACGAGGTGCCCCAGGTGGCGCCCGTCGGCAACCTCGCCACCCAGGCGGCGCGGAACGACCTCTACCAGGACCAGGTCAACGAAGGGATCCTGATGCGTCCGGGCATCCACCTCACCCGCTCGCTCGTCTTCGCCGACAGCGCGGGGGTCGACGGGGGAGCGACGGGCATCGCCCGGCTCATCTCCGGAGCCTCCACCCGGGTCCGGAAGGTGCAGAACGGCTACGCCCGCTCCTACGCCCTCACCATGCTCGCCGGCGTCGTGGTCATCCTCGGCGCCCTGTGGGTGATGCAGTGATGACCAGCGTCCCCTGGCTCACCCTCGTCGGCCTCGTCCCGCTGGTCGGCGCGGTGGTCGTCTGGCTCCTCCCGGCCGGCCTCGCCGCCCGCGCCAAGCACGTCGCGCTCGGGGTCTCGCTGCTCACCCTCGTGCTCGGCATCGTCGCCACCATCGCGTATGCCGGCGCGGACTCCTCGGGGCAGTTCCAGCTCACCGAGCAGCACCAGTGGATCCCGCAGTTCGGGGTCAGCTACGCCCTCGGCGTCGACGGGATCGCCCTCGCCCTCATCCTCATGTCGCTCGTCCTCACCCCGATCTGCCTGCTCGCCGCCTGGCGCGACCTGTCCGGCTCGGGCGACGGCGTCGACGGCGCGGTGACCGACCCGCGGGAGAAGGGCTACTTCGCCCTCATGCTCGTGCTGGAGACGTTCATGGTCGGCGTCTTCGCCGCCACCGACGTCTTCCTGTTCTACGTCTTCTTCGAGGCGATGCTCATCCCGGTGTACTTCCTCATCGGGCAGTACGGCGGCCCCCGTCGCCAGTACGCCGCGGTGAAGTTCCTCGTGTTCTCCCTCGTCGGCGGCCTCATCATGCTGGCCTCCGTCATCGGGCTCTACACGCAGGGCCCGGGTGGCGCCGACGGCTTCCTCGTCACGAAGCTCACCGGACTGGCCCTCGACCCGACGACCGGGCGGCTGCTCTTCCTCGGCTTCTTCTTCGCCTTCATGGTCAAGGCGCCCATGGTGCCCGTGCACACGTGGCTGCCCGACGCGGCCACGGAGGCCCGCCCGGCCACGGCGGTCCTGCTCGTCGGTGTGCTCGACAAGGTCGGCACCTACGGGATGATCCGGTTCTGCCTGCAGCTCTTCCCCGAGGCGTCCCAATGGGCGACCCCGGTCGTCATCACCCTCGCCGTCATCTCCGTCCTCTACGGCGCGCTGCTGGCCATCGGCCAGACCGACATCATGCGGCTCATCGCCTACACCTCGATCAGCCACTTCGGCTTCATCGTGCTGGGCATCTTCGCGATGACGTCCACCGGGTTCGCCGGCTCGACGCTCTACATGGTCAACCACGGGTTCACGACGGCGGCGCTCTTCCTCGTCGCCGCGATGATGGTCAACCGGCGGGGGAGCAAGCGCATCGCGGACTTCGGCGGCTGGCAGCGGGTCACCCCGGTGCTCGCCGGGTCGTTCCTCGTCGCCGGCCTCTCGGGTCTCGCCCTGCCGGGGCTCGGGGCGTTCGTCGCCGAGTTCCTCACCCTCGTGGGCACCTTCCAGCGCTACCCCGTGGCCGCAGTCATCGCCACCGTCGGCATCATCCTGGCGGCGCTCTACATCCTGCTCACCTACAAGCGGATGGCGACCGGACCGGCTCCGGAGAGTGCGGCCGGCACGCTGGACCTCGGCAGCCGCGAGAAGTGGGTCGTGGGCCCACTGATCGCCCTGTTCCTCGTGCTCGGCTTCTACCCCAAGCCCGCGCTCGACCTCATCAACCCCGCGGTGTCGACCACCCTCGGCCACATGGGGGTCAGCGACCCCGCTCCGGTCGTGCCGGTGAGCGCCCCTGCGAGCACCCAAGGCGGCACCAAGTGAGCACGCTCGTCACGGCCGACTTCACGGCGGCCACCCTCAACTACGCGGCGCTCCTGCCGATGCTGCTGATCTTCGGGTTCGCCCTCGTCGGCATGCTGGTCGAGGCGTTCGTGCCGCGCGGCCAGCGCTACCGCGTGCAGGTCGTCGTCGCGCTCGTCGGCATCGTCGCCTCCTTCCTGGCCGTCGTGCTCGTCGCCGTCAACAACCAGGCGGCCACCGCGGGCCTGTTCGCCACCGGCGCGAGCGGCACCGGCGGCAGCATCAAGGGCTCGGTCGTCATCGACGGCCCCGGGCTGTTCCTCCAGGGCGCCGTCCTCGTCCTCTCCTTCATGGGCGTGCTGACGATGGCCGAGCGCATGGGCGGGGTCGGCTCCGACGCCTTCACCCCGATGGGGTCCTCGACGCCGGGCTCGGCGCAGGAGGCCCTGGCCGTGCGAGCCGGCGTGACGACCTCCGAGGTCTTCCCCCTCGCCCTGTTCGCCGTCGGCGGGATGATGCTCTTCCCGACGGCCGGCGACCTGCTGACGATGTTCGTCGCGCTCGAGGTGCTCTCGCTCCCGCTCTACATCCTCACCGGCCTGGCCCGGCGGCGGCGGCTGCTGTCGCAGGAGGCGTCGCTGAAGTACTTCCTCCTCGGCTCCTTCTCCTCGGCGTTCTTCCTCTTCGGCGTCGCCCTGCTCTTCGGCTACTCCGGGTCGGTCTACCTCTCCGACATCGCCGACACGATCGCCGCCGGTGGCACGGCCCTCGACGGCCTGCTCGTCCCCGGGGTGCTCCTCGTGGCCATCGGCCTGCTGTTCAAGATCGGCGCCGCGCCCTTCCACGCCTGGGTGCCCGACGCATACCAGGGGGCACCCACCCCCGTCACGGGCTGGATGGCGGCGGCGACCAAGCTCGCGGCCTTCGGCGCCATCCTGCGCTTCGTCTACGTCGCCATCGCCCAGGACCGCTGGGACTGGGCGCCGGCCGTCACCGTCGTGGCCATCCTCACCATGGTCGTCGGCGCCGTCCTCTCGGTGACCCAGACCGACATCAAGCGGATGCTGGCCTACTCCTCGATCGCCCACGCCGGGTTCATCCTCGTGGGCGTCCTCGCCTTCGACCGCTCGGGCGTCAGCGGCGTCATGTTCTACCTCGTCTGCTACGGCCTGATGACCATCGCGGCCTTCGGCATCGTCAACCTCGTCCGCGACACGACCAACCAGTCGGAGGCCACCCTGCTCACCCAGTGGGCGGGCCTCGGGCGACGGCACCCGGTGACGGCGGCCCTGTTCGCCTTCCTGCTGCTCGCCTTCGCCGGCATCCCGCTGACGTCGGGCTTCACCGCGAAGTTCGCGGTCTTCGAGCCGGCCCTGCGCTCCGGGGGGGCCGGGACGGTCATGGTCATCGTGGGCCTGCTGTGCAGCGCCATCACGGTGTTCGTCTACGTGCGGGTCATCGTCCTCATGTACTTCAACGAGCCGCAGCACGAGTCCGTGGGCGTCGTCACGCCGTCGGCGCTCACCCAGACCGCGATCGGCCTCGGCACGCTGCTCACGCTCGTGCTCGGGGTGGCGCCGTCCTCGCTGCTCCTGCTGGCGGGCAACGCCTCCCAGTTCATCCGCTGACCCGGTGCCGGTGGGCGCCGCCGCCTCGTGACGACGGCCACGTCGTGAGCGGCGAGCGGGTCCTGTTTTTGCTGGGATGATCGTGCGATGAGCAGTGCACCACCCGTTATCGCGGTCCCGGGCGCCAGCCCGGACCTCACCGCGCGCCTCCAGCGCGACCTGGCCCGCGTCGACGAGCTCATCCTCGCCACGGTCGACCACGAGGACCCGCTCATCGCCGAGGCGTCAGGGCACCTGGCCGAGGCCGGGGGCAAGCGGTTCCGCCCGCTGCTCACCCTGCTCGCCTCCGAGCTGGGCGACGGTGCGAGCGACCACGTCGTCGCCGCCGGCGCCGGTGTGGAGCTGATCCACCTCGCCTCGCTCTACCACGACGACGTCATGGACGAGGCCGAGGTGCGCCGCGGGGTGCCGAGCGCCAACGCGAAGTACGACAACAGCACGGCCATCCTCGTCGGAGACCTGCTCTTCGGCCGCGCCTCCGAGCTCATCGCTGGTCTCGGCGCGGAGGCGGTGCTCATCCAGGCGCAGACGTTCGTCCGCCTCTGCGCGGGCCAGATCCGCGACGACCGGCCCTGTCCCCCCGGCGACGACCCCATCGCGTACTACCTCGGCGTCCTCGAGGACAAGACTGGTGCGCTCATCGCCACGGCGGCCCGCTACGGCGCCATGTTCGGTGGCTGCGCCCCCGACGTCGTCGCCCTGATGACCGCGTACGGCCAGCGTCTGGGGATGGCCTTCCAGCTCGTCGACGACCTCATCGACATCGCCTCGGACGCCGTCGAGACGGGTAAGACGCCCGGCACAGACCTGCGCGAGGGCGTAGACACCCTCGCGGTGCTCTACGCCAAGGCTGGCGACGACCCGGCTGACGCGCGGCTGCGCGAGCTGCTGGCCGGCGACCTGCGCGACGACGACCGCCTCACGGAGACGCTCGCCCTGCTGCGGGCCAACCCGGCGCTGGAGCAGGCCCGCGAGACCACCCGCCAGGTCGGCCGCGACGCCATGCGCCTGCTCGACCCCCTGCCGGACTCGGACGTGAAGACGGCTCTCACGGCCCTCGTCACCTCGGTCGTCGACCGTGTCGGCTGACGAGGGCCTGACGGTTCCACGCCCCGCTCCGGCCGGGTCCGGCGCGGCCCGGGTGCGCAGCGTCAACCTCGGCGTCATCCGGCCCAGCCGCGTGCGCCGGGAGATGCCCACGGCGATCGACAAGCACCCCCACGACGGGCCGGTCGACGTGCGCGCGCCGGGTGACCGCGCCACCGGGCTGGGCAGTGGCCTTGTCGGGGACCAGATCGGCGACCCACGCCACCACGGCGGGGACGCCCAGGCGGTGTATGCCTTCGCCCGCGAGGAGCTCGACGCGTGGGCCGACCGGCTGGGGCGGTCGTTGCGCGACGGCATGTTCGGCGAGAACCTCACGACGACCGGCGTGGAGGTGAGCGAGGCGGTCATCGGCGAGCGCTGGCAGATCGGCGACACCGTGGTGCTGCAGGTGACCGGGCCGCGGATCCCGTGCGGCCGGTTCCGGGCCCACATGGGGGAGCGGGGCTGGCTCAAGACGTTCACGGCGACGGCGCGGTCGGGGGCCTACCTGTCGGTCGTCACGCCCGGACGCGTCGCCGCGGGTGACGACCTCACGGTGCTCCACCGGCCCGACCACGGAGTCACCGCGATGACGGCGTTCCGGGCCCTCACGCGTGAGCCGCAGCTGCTGCCCGACCTGTTGGCGGCCGGGTCCGACCTCCCGCACGAGCTGGCCGAGATGGCGCGGGACGGGCGCACCTACTCGATCGGCTGACGCCGCAGGCGCTTGAAACCCCGGACCGACCACGAGATCCCCGCTCGACCCACCGCATTCCATGGGCCGGGCGGGCATCTCATGGGCCACGGGGGACTGCGTCACGGCGCCGGTTCGCACACCCCGGACGCGGCGCCCTGGTCGGCGTCGTCGTGGGCGTCCTCCCCCGTGCCGGCGCGAGCCCCGGCCCGGCGGCGACGCGCGCTCAGGGCGGAGTCGAGGGTGAGGATGGCCAGAGCGACCCAGACGAGGGCGAAGCCGGCCCACCGCTGCGCCGACATCCGCTCGCCCAGCAGCAGCACGCCGCAGAGCAGCTGCATGACCGGGGTGACGAACTGCAGCAGCCCGATGGTCACGAGGGGCACCCGCCGGGCCGCGGCCGCGAACAGCAGCAGCGGGATGGCGGTAACGACTCCCGACAGGACGAGCAGGGTCGGGTGCAGGGGCGTCTGCGTCGTGAACGTCTGCGTGCCGGTGACCCCGAGCCACACGATGATCGCGAGGGCGACGGGCGCGAGGATCACCGTCTCGACGGTGAGCCCGTGCAAAGCGGGGAGGCTCTCGCCGAGCCGCTTCTTCGACAGCCCGTAGAGGGCGAAGGAGACGGCCAGCGTGAGGGCGACCCAGGGCACTCGACCGCCCGCGACCGAGAGGTAGACCGCCGCGGCGAGCCCGACGGCGACGGCGACCCACTGCAGCACCCGGAGGCGCTCACCGAGGACGACGACGCCGAGCCCGACGGTGACGAGCGGGTTGAGGAAGTAGCCCAGGGCCGCCTCCGTGACGTTGCCCGCGGCCACGGCCGCCACGTAGACGGTCCAGTTGACGGCGATGAGCACGGCGGCGATGCCGATGCCGCCGAGGAACCGACGCCGACGCAGGAGCGGGGCCACCCACCGCACGTCGCGGGTGACCGCGAGGACGAGCAGGCAGAGCAGCAGGGTCCAGACGATCCGGTGGGCCAGCATCTCGAACGCCGTGGCCGGCGCCAGCGCGTGGAAGTAGAGCGGGAACAGCCCCCAGGCGAGGTATGCAAGGAAGCCGTAGAGCGCGCCACGGCCCTCGGTTAGGTGGGTCGGTCGGCTGGGCGCCTCGGGAGCCGCGCTCACGCCCCCACGGTCCAGCTGTCGCGCCCGGCCAGCAGGGCGGCCAGGTCGTCGTCGGTGGCCGGACCGCCGGCGCCCTCGACGGTGCCGTCGACCTGGGCGCGCACGAGGTCGTCGTAGGTCGAGCGCTGCACGTCGCGGAAGATGCCCATCGGCACGTGCGCCATCGAGGGGTCGTCCAGCCGGGAGAGGGCGAAGGCGAGCGACGGGTCGTCGGCGTGGGCGTCGTGGACGACGACGCGGGCCGGGTCGGCCTCGTGGCGGGGCAGCACGGCGAGCCCGTCGTCGGTGCGCACGACGACCTGGTCACCCGCCGCGACCTCTTCGCCGTGGGTGAGGTGCAGGATGCGTGCCTGCGCCTCGTCGCGGTCCTTGAGCACGTCGAAGACGCCGTCGTTGAAGATCGGGCAGTTCTGGTAGATCTCCACGAGCGACGTGCCGCGGTGGGCGGTGGCGGCGCGCAGCACCGAGGTGAGGTGCTTGCGGTCGGAGTCCATGGTGCGGGCCACGAATGTCGCGTCGGCGCCGAGCGCCAGGCTCACGGGGTTGAACGGGTGGTCCACCGACCCGAGCGGGGTCGACTTCGTCACCAGGCCCACCTGCGAGGTGGGGGAGTACTGCCCCTTGGTCAGGCCGTAGATCTGGTTGTTGAACAACAGGATCGTCAGGTTGACGTTGCGGCGCAGCGCGTGGATGAGGTGGTTGCCGCCGATGGACAGCGCGTCTCCGTCACCGGTGACGACGAAGACGGCGAGGTCGGGGCGGGTCGTCGCGAGCCCCGTGGCGATGGCGGGCGCCCGACCGTGGATCGAGTGCATGCCGTAGGTGTCGAGGTAGTACGGGAACCGCGACGAGCACCCGATGCCGGAGACGAAGACGACGTTCTCGCGGCGCAGCCCCAGCTCGGGCAGGAACCCCTGCACGGCGGCGAGGATGGCGTAGTCCCCGCACCCCGGGCACCAGCGCACCTCCTGGTCGGACGTGAAGTCCTTCTTGGTCAGGGCGGTGGCGTCGGCGGGGCGGGTGGGAACCCCCGAAAGCCCGGCGGGTGACGGGCCCGGCATACCCAGGTCGGTGCTGGTACTCATTCGGTCATCGCCTTCTGGATGACGTCCTCGAGGTCCGCCGCGCTGAACGGCAGGCCGCGCACGGACGTGTGGGACTGGATGTCGACGAGGTATGCCGCGCGCAGCAGCAGCGCGAGCTGGCCGAGGTTCATCTCGGGCACGATGACGTGCCGGTAGGCCGCGAGCACCTCGCCGGTGTTGGACGGGAAGGGGTTGAGGTGGCGCAGGTGGGCCTGGGCGACCGCGAAGCCCTGCTGGCGCAGCGACCGGGTGGCGGCGGCGATGGGCCCGTAGGTCGAGCCCCACCCGAGCACGAGCACCTCCGCCGCGCCGTCCGGGTCGTCGACCTCGAGCGGGGGGATGCCGGCGGCGACACCGGCGACCTTGGCGGCCCGTAGCCGGGTCATGAGGTCGTGGTTGTCGGGGTCGTAGGAGATGTTGCCGGTGATGTTGGCCTTCTCGATGCCGCCGATGCGGTGCTCCAAGCCGGGGGTGCCCGGGACCGCCCACGGGCGGGCGAGGGTCTCCGGGCTGCGCAGGTAGGGGTGGAACACCCCGGCCCCGGACGAGTCTTCGGCGTTGGTCTCGGTGGCCAGCTCGACGGTGAGCTCGGGCAGCCCGGCGACGGCCGGGACCGCCCACGGCTCCGACCCGTTGGCGAGGTAGCCGTCGGAGAGCAGGATGATCGGCGTCATGAACGTCGTGGCGATGCGGACCGCCTCGAGGGCGGCGTCGAAGCAGTCGGCGGGGGAGCGCGGCGCGACGATCGGCACCGGGGACTCGCCGTTGCGGCCGAACATCGCCTGCAGGAGGTCGGCCTGCTCGGTCTTCGTGGGCAATCCGGTGGAGGGACCGCCGCGCTGGATGTCGCAGACGACGAGGGGGAGCTCGAGCGACACCGCCAGCCCGATGGTCTCGGCCTTGAGCGCAAGACCCGGGCCGGAGGTCGTCGTGACGCCGATCGCGCCCCCGAACGCCGCCCCCAGCGCAGCGCCGACGCCGGCGATCTCGTCCTCCGCCTGCATCGTCGTCACGCCGAACCGCTTGAGCCCGGCGAGGGTGTGCAGGATGTCGGACGCCGGCGTGATCGGGTAGGACCCGAGGACCAGCGGCCGCCCGGCGCGGTGGGCGGCGGTCACGAGCCCGTAGGCGAGGGCGAGGTTGCCGGTGATGTTGCGGTAGAGCCCGGCCTTCATGGGCGCCGGGCCCACCTCGTAGCGGGAGGCGAAGTCCTCGGTGGTCTCGCCGTAGTGGTAGCCGGCGCGCAGGGCCGCGAGGTTGGCCTCGAGCAGCACGGGCTTGCCACCGAACTTGCCGGCGAGGAAGCGCTCGGTCATGGAGATCGGGCGCGTGTAGAGCCAGGACAGCAGGCCCAGCGCGAACATGTTCTTCGCGCGCTCCTTGTCCTTGCGGCTGAGGTCGAGCGCCGCCAGGGCCTCGACCGTGATCGACGTCAGGGCGACGGCGTGCACGTGGTAGCTCTCGAGCGTGCCGTCCTCGAGCGGCGAGGTGGCGTAGCCGACCTTGGCGAGGTTGCGCTTGGTGAACTCGTCGGTGTCGACGATGACGGTGGCCCCGCGGGGCACGTCGGGCAGGTTGGCCTTGAGGGCGGCGGGGTTCATCGCCACGAGGACGTCGGGCTCGTCGCCGGGGGTGAGCACGTCGTGGTCGGCGAAGTGCAGCTGGAAGCTCGAGACGCCGGGCAGCGTGCCCTGCGGGGCGCGGATCTCGGCGGGGAAGTTGGGCAGCGTCGAGAGGTCGTTGCCGAGCAGGCCGGCGTCGCTGGTGAAGCGGTCGCCGGTGAGCTGCATCCCGTCGCCGGAGTCGCCGGCGAAGCGGATCACGACACGGTCGAGCTGCTGAACGGAGGGAGAGGTCACGCTGGGATCACCAGAATTCATGAGCCGTCGTCAGGCCCGGGGCGGGCCCCCTCGTCGGGGCCATCTCCCAGCATCGTATGTCGGCCGGTCGGCTCCCGGTGGGAGGTGTCCCGCGATCGGACGGGACCGGGCGGAGCGGGGCCGGGCTGGCACCGGGGGCACCACCACGTGCGGCGGCGGGCGGCGTCACCCGGGACCTCGTCGACCACCCGGACGGTCGTGCCGCACCGTCGGCACGGCCGGCCGGCCCGTCCGGAGACCCAGTGCTCCTCACCGCGACGGGTGCTGCCGGTCGTCACCTGCATCCGTCCGGGTCCGTAGGCGGAGCGCCGCAGCATCGTGGCCGCCCGCTCGAGGAGCGCGTCGACGTCGACCTCGCCGACGGGCGACCACGGGCCGGCACCGACGAGGAAGGCGAGCTCGTTGACCCAGAGGTTGCCGAGACCGCAGACCCGGCGCTGGTCGAGCAGGGCTGCTACCAGGGGCAGCCCGGGGTCGGCCCGCAGTCGGCGACCCGCCTCCGCGGGGTCCCAGTCGTCGCGCAGCGGGTCGGGGCCGAGATGGCCGACGACGTCCCGTTCGTCGGCGGTGCGCACGAGGGCGAGGTCGTGCAGCCGTACACCCCAGGCGGTCTCCCCGGTGTCGAGGGTCAGCGCCAGGCGTACGTGGGGCTGCAGGGCGGGCGGCAGCCGCTTGCCGGGCCGGGTCAACGACCACTCACCGTCCATCCGCAGATGGCTGTGCAGGGTGAGGCCCGTGCTGAGCCGGGTCAGCAGGTGCTTGCCGTGGGTGGCGTGGCCGAGGACCAGGCGCCCGGAGAGGTCACGGGTCACCAGACGCGGGTGGCGCAGGTCGCTGCGCGCGATGGTGCGCCCCGCGAGCTGCTGGTCGAGCCGGCGGGCCAGCCGGTAGACGGTGTCACCCTCGGGCACCCCGCCATCATCGCCGGAGGCACCGGCAGCCGGGCCCGGTCAACGGCGGGAGGTCAGACCGGCCGACCGGACTCCGTGAACGGCGGCCCGCTGCCCTCGACCGCCGCGAGCGCGGCGACGACGCGACGCGCGGTGTAGTCCGCCGCCCGCTCCACGACCTGGTCGACGGTGAGGAAGTCGACGGCGCGGATCTCGCGGGCCTGCAGCACTGCGCCGCCCGGGAGCGAGGCCGGGTGGGTGCCCGCGTCGAAGACGAGGCATAGCGCGTCGTCCCAGCCGCTCCAGGGCGGCATCCAGTCGGCGAGGACGAGCCCGCCGACGGGCAGGTCCAGCGCCAGCTCCTCGAGCACCTCGCGGCCCGCGGCGTCCCGCGGGGACTCGTGTCCCTCGACCACACCCCCGGGCAGGTCCCAGTCGTCCTTGTAGGTGGGGTGGCACATGAGCACCCGGCCGCCGGTGTCGCGCACGAGCGCCTGGGCGATGACCCGCTTGCGGGGGAGGAACGAGTTGAGCAGCGCCCGGAACCCGGCGCGGTCGCCGGGCTCGGGGTCGTCGACGAGTCGCGCCAGCAGCACATGGTCGCGCTCGCCGCTGCGGGGCGCCGCCCGGACGTGGCCCTCGTTGCGCAGGCCGGACCGCCGGGCGAGGCGGATCGCCCGGTCGTCGTCCCCCGGCACCCGCGCCTGCAGCCGGGTCAGACCGAGGTCGTCGAACGCATACGCGACGAGCAGCCGCAGGGCGCGGGTGGCGTAGCCGCGACCTCGGCGCTCCGGGTCGAGGGACCACGACAGCTCACCGGTCGAGCCGCCGACGTCGTGCACCTCGACGAGCCCCACCGCCTCGCCCTGCACCTCGACGACGAACGCCGCCCCCGGCCGGGGGGCGCCGCCGCCGCGCCGGACCCGCAGGGTCACGACGCCGTCCGTGAGCGCCGGCGGGCCGTCAGTCGTCATCGCGAACCGGCTCGTCCGGGAGGTCCGGCACCGCGTGTCCGGCCCGCTCGTCGCGCTCGGCCCACTCGAGCAGGGTGTCGAGCCGGTATGCCGTGTCGTCGATGCTCTCGTGCAGGTCGCCCTTCTCGGCGAAGCGGGCGGGCACGGTGGCCAGCGTGAAGTCGAGCGGCACGACGTCGTCGACCTCGTCCCAGGCGATCGGCGTCGACACGGTGCCGTCGGGGACCCCGCGCACCGAGTAGGCGCTGGCGATGGTGTGGTCACGGGCGTTCTGGTTGTAGTCGACGAAGACGACGTCGGGGTCGCGGTCCTTGCGCCACCACGTCGTCGTGACGTCGCCCCCCGCGCGCCGCTCGACCTCGCGTGCGAATGCGAGGGCCGCCCGCCGGACGTCCTGGAAGCCCCACTCCGGTTCGATGCGCACGTAGACGTGCAGACCTGAGCCGCCGGACGTCTTGGGGTACCCGGTCGCGCCGAGCTCGTCGAGCACCTCATGGGCCACGTGCGCGACGCGGCGCACCGTGGCGAAGTCGCACTCGGGCATCGGGTCGAGGTCGATGCGCCACTCGTCGGGCCGCTCGGTGTCGGCCCGGCGCGAGTTCCAGGGGTGGAACTCGACAGTGGACATCTGTACCGCCCAGATGACGCTGGCCAGCTCGGTCACGCACAGCTCGTCGGCGATGCGGTTCCACCGCGGAAAGGTCACGCGCACCGTCTCGAGCCAGGGCGGCGCGCCGTGGGGCACGCGCTTCTGGTGGACCTTGTCACCCGCGAGCCCCTCGGGGAAGCGGTGCATCATGCACGGGCGCTCGCGCAGGGCCCGCACGATGCCGTCACCGACGCTGAGGTAGTACTGCGCGAGGTCGAGCTTGGTCCACCCGGTCTTCGGGAAGTACACCCGGTCGGGGTTGCTGACCCGCACCGTGCGGTCGCCGACCTCCAGCTCCACGGCGGGCGTCGTGCTCCTCGCGGAGGCGGCCTTCCGGGCCCGGGGCGGCATACCGGCCAACCTAACCCGTGGGCCCGGCATACCGTGACCCCCATGTCAGCGACGACCGACGCCGAGGCGCGTCTGCAGCTACCCGGCGACTTCTACTCCTACGAGTCGCTGCTCCCGCCCGACGAGCAGGCTCTCGTCCTGCGGCTGCGGGCGTTCCTCGACGAGCAGGTGCGGCCCGTCGCGGACGACTACTGGGCGCGGGCCGCGTTCCCCATGCAGCTCATCCCCGGGCTGGCCGAGCTCGACCTCGTCGGCGCGGCCTACGAGGGCTTCGGTGCACAGAAGCCCGCGTCGTCGCGGCTGTTCAGCGGCTTCGTGTCCCTGGAGATGTCGCGGGTCGACCCGTCGTTCGGGACGTTCTTCGGCGTGCACGCCGGCCTGGCGTTCGCGAGCATCTACCACTGTGGGTCGCCCGAGCAGAAGGAGCGGTGGCTGCCCGGCATGGCCGCCCTGACGAGCATCGGCGCCTTCGCGCTGACCGAGCCCGACCACGGCTCGGACATCGCCGGCGGCCTCGAGACGAGCGCGCGCCGGGTCGGCGACGGCTGGGTGCTCAACGGCAAGAAGCGCTGGATCGGCAACGCGACGTTCGCCGACCTCATCGTTGTCTGGGCGCGCGACGTCGACAGCGACGAGGTGCTCGGCTTCGTCGTGGAGCAGGGCACGCCGGGGTTCACGGCGACGAAGATCGAGGGCAAGTTCGCGCTGCGCAGCGTGCAGAACGCCGACATCGTGCTCGAGGACGTCCACCTCGGCGACGACCACCGCCTCGCCGGCGCGGGCAGCTTCAAGGACACCGCCAACGTCCTGCGGATCACCCGCGGTGGGGTGGCGTGGGGCGCCGTAGGCCTGCAGATGGGGGCATACGAGACGGCGCTCGCCTACGTCCTCGGCCGCCAGCAGTTCGGTCAGCCGCTGAGCGGCTTCCAGCTCGTGCAGGACCACCTCGCCACGATGCTCGCCAACACGACGTTGTCACTGGGGATAGTGGTGCGCCTCGCCCAGCTGCAGGACGCCGGCATCGAGGCCGACGAGCACGCCGCGATGGCCAAGGCGTCGGCATCCACGCTCATGCGCAAGACCGTCGGGCTGGCGCGGGAGGTCATGGGCGGCAACGGGATCGTGCTCGAGCACGGCATGGTCCGCTACTTCGCCGACGCTGAGGCGGTCTACTCCTACGAGGGGACGCGTGAGGTCAACCAGCTCATCGTCGGCCGGGCCATCACCGGCACCGGGGCGTTCGTCTGACGGCTCCCGCCCCGGTGCGTGTGAGGGCGTGTGAGGACGCGTCAGGGGACGACGACGAGCTTGCCCCGGGTATGCCCGCCCTGGCTGTCGCGGTGGGCCTGGGTCGTCTCGGTGAGCGGATAGGTGCGGGCGACCGGGAGGCTCACCGACCCGTCGGCCACGAGCTGGGCGACCTGCGACCACGCGCGCTGACGGATCTCGGTGCCCGGGTCGGCGCCCGGGCCGCCGCCGATCAGGGTGATGCCGTCGCCGGCGCGCATGAAGGCGGCGATGCTCACGACCTTGGCGGGGTCGTCGAGGAGCGCGAGGGACGTGTCGACCGCCTCGTCGGTGCCGACGGTGTCGACGACCGCGTCCACGCCGTCGGGGGCGGCCTGCCGGACCCGGTCGAGCAGCCCGTCGCCGTAGACGACCGGCTCCGCGCCGAGCTCGCGCAGGTAGTCCTGGTTGGCCTCGCTGCCGGTGGCGATGACGCGGGCGCCGCGCCGGGTGGCCAGCTGCACGACGAGGCCGCCGACGCCGCCGGCACCACCGTGGACGAGGAGGGTGTCGCCGTCCGTGACGTGCGCGGCCTCGAGCGCGTGCTCGGCGGTGCCGCCGACGAGGGTCACGGCGGACGCCTGCTCGAAGGACAGCCCCTCGGGCTTGGCGATGAGCCCGTCGGCCGGGACGAGGACGTCGTCGGCATACGCCGAGCCGGGCACCCGCGGCGCGATGACCTCGTCACCCGCCGACCACTGGTCCACCCCGGTCCCGACCGCGGCGACGACGCCGGACACCTCACTGCCCATGGTCCCGAGCGCGGCGGGGTCCTGCCCCATGAGACCCGAGTAGGACTTCCAGTCGACGGGGTTCACGCCGATGGCACGGACCGAGACCCGGACCTCGCCCGGACCGGGCTCGGGGGTGGGGACCTCGGTGAGGGCGAGCTGGTCAGGTCCGCCGAAGGCGGTGGGGGCGACGACGCGGGTCATCTCTGGAGAACCGGCCGGCCCCAACCGCCATTCCCGCCGGGGCCGGTATGCCGCCTCAGGATCAGGGAGCAGCCGGGTTGAGGCGCTGCGCCGCCCAGGGCAGGGCGTCTTTGAGACCTGCGGACCAGTAGGTGTACTCGTGCGCGCCGGGCAGCTGGCGGTACTCGGCGGTGAAGCCGCGGGCCTGCAGCTTCGGGAGGAGCGCCTGCATCTGCGCGATGATCGGAGCGTCTCCGGAACCGCTGCCGAGGTAGATGGCCGGCCCCTGCTTCCCGTCCAGGGTGCCGACGTACTTCGCCGGGCTGTTGGCGTCCGCCTTGGCCTGCCAGTCAGCCCCTCCGTAGAGCGCCTGGTTGCCCCCGGCGAGGGTGTCCGGCTCGGACGCGGTCTCCCCCGACAGGTCGAGGACGACCGAGTACAGGGTCGGGTACTTGAGCCCGAGGTTCAAGGCGCAGTACCCGCCCATGGAGAGGCCGCCGATCGCCCGTCCCTTGGCGGTCGCGTCCGTGCGGAACTCGTCGTCGACGGCCTTGAGGACGTCCTTGGTGATGTAGGTCTCGGCGTTGCCCTGGGACTGCGTGTCGACGCAGAGGCTGTCGCCGGTGATGTTGTTCTGGATGTCCTGGGCCATGACGATGATGAGCGGGCGCCCCGCCTGCGCCACCGAGAGGAACGTCGCGGCGCCGCCGGCGGCGGTGAGCCAGTCGGTGGGCTGTCCCGGGTTCCCGTGGAGCAGGTAGACCACCGGGAAGTGCTGTCGCGGGTTGGTGAAGTACTGCGGGGGGAGCCAGACCTGGGCAGCGAAGGACCCGAAGCCGCTCGCGGTGTCCGGCACCGAGATCTGGGTCACCGCGCCGTTGGGCTGCGGCTTGACGTCCGTGCCGGTCACCGTCCCGTCGACCGTCGGGTAGGTCGGGATACCGAGCAGGTCGGCCGCGTTGTCGAAGTAGGCGAACTTCGTGTTGACGTAGTCGGCGCCGGCTCCGAGCCCGACGGCGACGAACAGCAGCACGAGCAGGACGCTCAGCACCTTGCTGCGTCGCCAGGCCAGGACGCCCATGACGAGGAAGAAGAGCGCGATGGCGCTGATGACGAGGATCGGACCGATCCCGATCAACGGGATCTTGGCCAAGATCGCGTCCACGCGTCCCCCTACGCTCCCCGGCGCGGCCTGCCGACCCAACCTGGATGCGCCCCGCCCGGTACCAGCACGACCCGATCGTCACCGTACCGGCCGGACCCCCCGAGACGGCTGGTTCCGGCGCGAAAGCGCGACCATAACGAGACCTAGGTCGGGTCCGCCCGCCCGCGGCATACGAGCCCCGCGCCGGACGCTCGCTAGGGTGGCGGGCATGACCCAGGGAGCCGGCTGATGGGCGGGTATGCCGTCGTCGGCGCCGTCGTCGTCGCCGGGATCGTGCTCGTCGTCGCTGCCGCCGGAGCGCGCCGCCTCCTCGCGCCGCGAGCACCCACGCGCGCGAAGCTGACGACCTACGAGTCGGGGGTCGACCCGGTCGGCACCGGGTGGGCGCAGACCAACGTCCGCTACTTCGTCTACGCCTACCTCTACGTCATCTTCGCCGTCGACGCCGTCTATCTCTTCCCCTGGGCGACGGTCATCCGCAACGCCACACTCGGCCCGGCCAGCCTGGTCGAGATGGGCATCTTCGTCGCCGTCCTCGTCGTCGGCCTGGCGCACGCCGCGCGCCGCGGCCTGCTGCGCTGGGTGTGACATGACCGTCGACCTGCCCGTCCCCCGCGTCGGCCCCCTCGGGGAGCACGCACCCCAGCCGATCAAGGTCGTCCTCAACTGGGGCCGGCGCTACAGCCTGTGGGTCTTCAACTTCGGGCTGGCCTGCTGCGCCATCGAGTTCATCGCCGCGTCGATGGGCCGGCACGACTTCATCCGGCTCGGGGTCATCCCCTTCGCGCCCGGGCCGCGGCAGGCCGACCTCATGGTCGTCTCGGGCACCGTCACCGACAAGATGGCGCCCGCCGTCCGCCGGCTCTACGACCAGATGCCCGAGCCGAAGTACGTCATCTCCTTCGGCGCCTGCAGCAACTCCGGCGGCCCCTACTGGGACTCCTACTGCGTCACCAAGGGCGTCGACACCATCATCCCCGTCGACGTGTACGTGCCCGGCTGCCCTCCGCGGCCTGAGGCCCTCCTCCAGGGGATCGTCGCGCTGCAGGCCAAGATCGCCGCGGAGTCCCTCTCCGGGAAGACCATCCAGCGCCGGTATGCCGGGGGCCGGGTCGCGTCGGCGGCCGAGGTGCAGCGCCCGCTGGTCACCCCCGGCTCCGCGAGCGAGCTCGTGCCCGGCCGAGGCGACCCGCTCGTCCGGCGGCCGGGCGACCCCGAGCCCGCGCCGGCCCGCGGTGGTCCGCCGACCGTCGCCATCCCGGTGCCGGCCCCCACCCCCCGCCCCCCGGCCCCGCGCCGGCGCGAGGACGGCACGCTCGCCGACGACCTGTTCCACCTCGGCGACGAGGACGACCGGTGACCCCCCGGCCCACCCCCCGCTCGGCCTCTGTGACGGCCTCCGGGGACGCCGCGCCCGCCACGCCCGTGGCCGAGGAGCCGTGCCTCGACGTGGCCCCGGCGGAGTGGCGCCGCGGCGCCGAGGACCTGCGCGACCAGGGGTTCACCTTCTTCGACTGGCTCACCGCGGTCGACCAGACCGACGCCGCCGAGGCGCCAGGGTTCGACGTCGTGCTGCACCTGCTCGACGTCTCCGCCCCCCGGGCCCTGCGCAGCCACCTGCAACGCACCCGGCTGCCCGACGGAGTGGCCCTCCCCAGCCTCACGGGGGTGTTCGCGGGCGCCGCCTGGGCCGAGCGCGAGACCCACGAGATGTTCGGCATCGCCGTCGACGGGTTCGACGACGGCAGCGGCCTCGGGCTGCGGCCGCTGCTCCTGCCCGACGGCTTCGAGGGCACCCCCCTGCGCAAGTCCTTCGTCCTCGCCGCCCGGGCGTCCAAGCCGTGGCCGGGGGCCAAGGAGCCGGGGGAGGGGCACGACGCCCCGCGCGCCCCGGGCCGGCGACGCGTCCAGGCGCCCGGCGTCCCGCCCCCCGAGTGGGGTCCGCGATGAGCCTGCTCGAGGTGGTGCTGCGCGCCGTCAGCGTCCTCCTCGCTTTCCTCGTGCTGCCGCTGCTCGTCGGCCAGACCGAGCACAAGGTCATGGCCCACATGCAGGGCCGGCTCGGGCCGATGTACGCCGGTGGCTTCCACGGGTGGGCCCAGCTCGTCGCCGACGGGGTCAAGTTCGTCCAGAAGGAGGACGTCGTCCCGGTCGCCGCCGACCGCACCGTCTTCAAGCTCGCCCCCGCCGTGGCGCTCATCCCGTACCTCGTCGCCATGTGTGTCATCCCGCTGTCGCCCGCGGTGGTCGCCGCCGACGTCGACGCCGGTGCCCTCTTCGTCGTCGCCCTCGCGGGTGTCGGCATCCTCGGCACCCTCATGGCCGGGTGGGCCAGCGCCAACAAGTACTCGTTGCTCGGCGCCATGCGCTCGGCCGCGCAGCTGCTCTCCTACGAGCTGCCCATCGTCCTCACCGTCGCGTCGGTCTCGCTGGCCGCGGGCACCCTCTCGCTCACCGGCATCGTGCGCGAGTGGAGCCCGTGGTGGCTGATCTGGCAGCTGCCGGGAGCCGTCGTCTTCCTCACCGCCGCCCTCGCCGAGCTGCAGCGCCCACCGTTCGACATGCCGGTCGCCGACGCCGAGATCGTCTTCGGCGCGTTCACGGAGTACACCGGCCTGCGGTTCGCCTTCTTCCTCCTCAGCGAGTACGCCGGCATCGTCCTGATGTCGCTGCTGTTCGGCGTGCTCTTCCTCGGCGGCTGGCGGGGGCCGGGGCCCGAGGCGGCCGGGTGGGTGTGGACGGTCCTCAAGGGCTTCGTCGTCGCGGTGGTCGTCATCTGGTTCCGGGTGGCGTGGCCCCGGCTGCGGGAGGACCAGCTGCAGCGGCTCGCCTGGGTCTGGCTCGTGCCGGCCGGCATCGCGCAGGTCGCGCTCACCGGCGCCGTCGTGGTGGCGACCCGATGAGCCGCGAGCCGCGGCGCTCGCCGGTCCCGGGCCTGCTCAAGGGGCTCGCGACGACGGCGAGGACGCTGGCGCGGCCCACGCACACCGCCGAGTACCCCGACGCTCAGCCCGCCCTTCCGCCCCGGTCGCGCGGGGTCATCGCGCTCACCGAGGAGAACTGCACCTCGTGCATGCTCTGCGCGCGGGAGTGCCCCGACTGGTGCATCTACATCGACTCCCACAAGGAGACGCTGCCCGCCACGACGGAGGGTGGTCGCGAGCGGCAGCGCAACGTGCTCGACCGGTTCGCCATCGACTTCTCGCTCTGCATGTACTGCGGCATCTGTATCGAGGTATGCCCGTTCGACGCTCTGCACTGGAGTCCCGAGTTCGAGTACGCCGAGACCGACATCCGCGACCTCCTGCACGAGAAGGACCGGCTGGGGCAGTGGATGCAGACGGTGCCGCCCCCGCCCGCGCTCGACGAGCACGCGGCCGAGCCGTCCGAGGTGGCGGCGGCCGCCCGCCCGCCCCGGAGCGGCCTGCGCGAGCGGCCCGCCCCGCGCACCGCGCGCCCGGCTGCCGGGGCGACCGAGGCGACCGGCGAGGACGCATGACGACCCGCGACCTCGTCTTCGCCATCGTCGGCGTCATCGCCGCCGTGAGCGCCGTCCTGTCGGTGACGACCCGGCACCTGGTCCACGCCGCCCTCTGGCTCGTCGTCTGCCTCGGCACCGTGGCCGGCTGCTACGTCGTGCTCGGCGCCGAGCTGGTGGCCCTCGTGCAGGTGCTCGTCTACGTCGGCGCCGTCGTGGTGCTGGTGCTGTTCGCACTCATGCTGACCCGCGCGCCCATCGGCCCGAACCGCGACCTCGCCACCCCCGTCTGGCAGCGGCTGCTCGCCGCGGTACTCGGTGTCGCGGTCGCGGCGCTGCTCGTCGTCACGCTCGTGCCGCTCGTCGGCGACGCGCCCGTCACCTCCACCAACGGGTCCACCCAGGCCGTCGCCACCGCTGTCTTCGGCACGTGGGTGTGGCCGTTCGAGCTGCTCTCCGTGCTGCTGCTCGCTGCCCTCGTCGGGGCCTTCGCGCTGGCGAAGGTCGCCGGGGCGGGACGGTCGCCGCGCCGACGCGGCGCCCCCGCACCGAGCGCCGGGAGGGCCGGCAGTGCCGGGGGGTCGGCGTGATCCACCTCTGGCTGCCGATGGTGCTCGCCGCCGTCCTCGCCGGGGCCGGCACGTACGGCGTGCTGGCCCGACGCAACGCGGTGCTCGTGCTCATCGGCGTCGAGCTCGTGCTCAACGCGGCCAACGTCATGCTCGTCGCCTTGGGCGCCCGGGACGCCTCACCTCTGCAGACCGGCCAGTCGCTGACGCTCTTCGTCATCACCATCGCGGCCGCCGAGATCTGCGTGGCCCTTGCCGTCGTCCTCGCGATGTTCCGGCTGCAGGGCCACATCGACCTCACCCGCGCCCCCGACCTCTCCGCCGAGCCCACCGAGCCCACCGAGCCCACCGAGCCTGTGGTGGAGGAGGCCCGGTGACCGTGCTCACCGAGGCGACGGTCCAGCTGACCGTCGTCCTGCCCGCGCTCGCGGCCCTGGCCGGGCTGCTGCTGCGCCGCCGGCGGGCGCGGGCCGGGCTCGTCGCGGTGGCGGCGGGCGTCCTGGTGCTCCTGCTCGCCCTCGCGCAGGTCGCCGAGACCGCGGGTGCCTCGACCGTCGTCCCGACCCTCGGCCCGCTGCCGGTGGGGGAGCTGCAGATCCCCCTCACGCTGCTGGCCGACCGCCCGGTGGCGCTCATCGCGCTCGCCGTCGCCCTCGTCGGGCTGGCCGTGCAGGTGTTCTCCATCTGGTACCTGCGCGAGGACCCCCGGTATGCCGTCTTCGCCGCCACGGTCTCGCTCTTCCTGGCCGCGATGCTGCTGCTCGTGCAGTCCGGCGACCTCGTGCTCACCCTCGTCGGGTGGGAGGTCATGGGGTGGTGCTCCTACCTGCTGATCGGCCACGTCAGCGCCCGCGAGAGCGCACGGCGGGCGGCATACAAGGCGTTCCTCGTCACGCGGTTCGCCGACATCGGCTTCGTCCTCGGCCTCGTCATCCTCGCCGTCGGGGCGGGCAGCACCGAGCTGTCGACCGTCGTCGCCCACTGGGCCGGCGGCAGCGGGTCCTCGAGCGCGCTGCTCGTCACGGCGACCCCGGCGCTGACGGCGGCCCTCGTCCTGCTCCTCATGGGCATCGCCGGGAAGTCAGGGCTCGTCCCCTTCCACGACTGGCTCCCCGACGCGATGGAGGGCCCCACGCCGGCGTCGGCCCTCATCCACGCCGCGACGATGGTCGCCGCCGGCACCTACGTGCTGGCCCGCTTCGAGTCGCTGCTCGCGGTCGACGTGCCCTCCCGCATCGTCCTCGGCGTGCTCGCCTCGGTCACCATGGTCTGGGCCGCGCTACTGGCCTTCGCCCAGACCGACCTCAAGCGGATGCTCGCCTACTCGACGCTCAGCCAGGTGGCGATCATGGCGAGCGCCATGGCCTTCGTCCTGCGCCCCGACGAGGCGGCGGGCGCGGCGCTCGGCCACCTCTTCGCGCACGCGATGTTCAAGGCCCTGCTGTTCCTGGCCGTCGGGTGGCTCTCGGTGCTCGCCGGGGGCACGGCCGTCGTCGCGCTGCGCGGGCGGGCGCGGGGCCGCGGCGCGCTGCTCTGGTCCCTCGGCATCGGGCTCGCGGCCCTGGCGGGCGTCCCGCCCCTCGTGGGGTTCTTCAGCAAGGAGGGCGTGCTCAGCGTCGCCGAGGCCGCGCTGAGCGGACGCGACGCCGGGCTCGCCTGGCTGGTGCTGGGCGCCCTCGTCCTCACGGTGGCCCTCACCGCGGCCTACGCCGCCCGGGCCTGGTTCCTCGTCACGACCGAGGAGGCCGGCGGGCTGGCCGAGGCGGAGGCGGAGGAGGGCCAGGGGGAGAGCGCGGAGGAGGCAGCCCCGGCGGGCGACGAGGGCCCGACCGGTGCCCACGAGGCGCGGCCGGTCACCCTCGGCGCCGCACTCACCGTGGCCGTCCTGGCCGTGCTCACCGTCGTCGGCGGCGTGCTGCTCGGGCCGCTGGGCGGCCTCCACGTCGGTGCTGTGCTCGCGGTCATCTCCGTGGTGCTCGTCGTCGGCGCGTTCCTCGGCATCCGCCTGCTCGCGCGCGGCGGTCAGGACCCGGCCCGGGGCCTCGGTCCCCACATCGCCGCGCTGAGCGACGCCGGCTTCCACGTCGACCGCCTCTACGTCGGGTTCGGAAGCGCGGTGGTCGCGCTGGCCCGCCTCGTCGTGCGGCTCGACCGGGACGTCGTCGACGCCTACCCGCGGGGGGCGGCCGCCCTGACGGGCCTCGCCGGCCGCGCGGGCCACCGGGTGCACCGGGCGACGCCGTCCACCGGGCTGCTCGCCGTCGTCGTGGGGGTTGTCGTCATCGCGGTCGTGGGGGTCACCGCATGGCGCTGATCCTCGCCCTCGTCGTCCCCGTCGTCGCCGCCGCCTGGCTGCTGACGGCGGCCCGGCGGGGGCCGGCGCGCGCCGCCCGCACCGTCGCCGCCGTGGCGGCCACGCTGACCCTCGCCCTGGCCCTGCTGACCTGCCTGCTGCGGCCCGAGGTCGACGCCCGGTGGGTGCCCTCCCTCGGGCTGCGCTGGCACTTCGCCGTCGACGGCATCAGCGTGCCCCTGGTGCTGCTCACCGCCCTGCTCGGGGTGGCCGTCGTCCTTCACGCCCGGGGCCGCGAGCCCGGGCCCGAAGGCTCGGTGCCCGGCACGTACTACGCCTGTCTCCTGCTCGTCGAGGCCGGAGCGCTCGCGACCTTCCTCGCCCGCGACGCCGTGTTGTTCTTCGTCGCCTTCGAGGTCGTCCTCGTCCCGATGTGGGTGCTCATCAGCCGGTACGGCGACATCCACGCCCCCGCCCGGGCCCGAGCCGACGCCTCGACGCGCTTCGTCCTGTTCACCGTGCTCGGCTCCAGCCTCATGCTCCTGGGGATCCTCGTACTCGTCGTCCGGAGCGGAACCGCCGACCTCGGCCAGCTCGCCGCCGCCCGCGGCACGGGGCTCAGCCCCGACACCCAGCTGCTCGTCGCCGTCCTCCTCGTCGTCGGCCTCGGCATCAAGGTGCCGCTGTGGCCGGTGCACACGTGGCTGCCGCCGGCCCACACGATCGCCCCCACCGCCGGATCGGTGCTGCTGGCCGCGGTCCTGCTCAAGATGGGCACCTACGGTCTGGTGCGGCTCGCCGTCCCCACCGTGCCCGACGGGTTCCGCACCGTCGCGCCGTTCCTGGCCGCGGCGGGTTCGGTCGGCATCCTCTGGGGTGGCCTCGCCTGCCTCGTGGAGCGGGACCTCAAGCGGCTGGTCGCGTACAGCTCGGTCGCGCACATGGGCTTCGTCGTCCTCGGCCTGGCCTCCGGCACCCAGACCGGGCTGCAGGCGGCGCTGTTCGGCAACATCGCCCACGGCATCGTCTCGGCGCTGCTCTTCTTCGTCGTCGGGGGCCTGAAGGACCGCTGGGGCAGCGCCGACCTCGGCGTCGCCCGGGACGCCCTGCGCGACGTCTCGCCGCGGATGGGGTTCGCGCTCGTCGTCGGGTTCGCCTCGGCGCTCGGCCTGCCGGGTCTGGTCGGCTTCTGGGGTGAGTTCCTCGCCGTGTATGCCGCGTGGAACCCCGCTGAGGGCGTGCCCACCGGGCTCCTGCGCGGCTGCGCCGTCGCCGGGGTCGTCGGCATGACGCTCGCGGCCGCCTACTCCCTGCGCGTCCTGCGGCTGGTGTGGGCGGGCCATGAAGGCTGGGCGGGACCGACCGCCACCACCGAAACGGCGCCGGCCGGCCGGCCGTCGTCAGGGGCGCGTGAGGACGCCCGGGGGGTCGAGGCCGTCGTCCTGCTGGCTCTCGTGGCCCTCGTCATCGGCCTGGGCCTGCTGCCCCGCCCGCTCCTCGGGCTCACCGAGCCGGAGACCACGACCCTCGTCACCCGCAGCGCGCCCGTGGCGACCCCGCCCCCGGCGTCCGGTGGCAGCGTCGTGCAGGCCGCAGAGCGCCCGGCCCCTGCCGGCCCCGCCGAGGAGGCGCGACGGTGATCTCCTTCGACCTCGGCGCCCTCCTGCCCGTGCTCGCCCCCCTGATCGGGTCGGTACTCGTCCTCGTCCTCGACGTGGTCGACCCGCGCGCGCAGCGGGTGCACTACGCCATCGCGTTGATCAGCCTCGTCGTCGGCATGTTCGGCACCGTCGGCGCGCTCGGGTCGCCGACCGGCGACGAGCTGCGCACACTCTGCCTGCCGGGCGGCGGGTCCTGCTTCTACGCGGCCACCGCCCTCACGACGTCGCTCCAGCTGGCCGCCCTGGTGGCCGCGGTCGTCACCCTGCTGCTCGCCTGGCCGTCGGAGCGCGCCGACGACACCGGTCGCACCGCGGTCACCGTGGCGCTGCTGCTGGCCGCGACCGCGGGGGCCGTCGGGGTCGCCGGGGCGCGTGACCTCGCCTCGTGGCTCGTCACGCTCGAGCTGGCCACCCTGCCGGTCGTCGCCCTCGCCGCCCTGCCCGGCACCCGGCGGGCCCTCGCCGGAGCGGTGCAGCTGCTCACCACCTCGCTGGTCTCGTTCGCGATGCTCGCGCTCGCCGCCGCCTGCTGGTACGCCGCGACCGGGTCGCCGGTCCTCGGGGCCGCGCCGGCCCTGGCCGCGACCTCCACGCCGCAGAAGGCCCTGCTCGCCCTCTCGGTCGTCCTCGTCCTGGGTGGCCTGGCGTTCAAGCTGTCCCTCGCGCCCTTCCACGCCTGGACGCCCACGACGTATGCCGGGTCGCCGCTGCCGGTGACGGTGTTCCTCGCCGGGGTGTCCAAGGTCGCGGCCCTCGCGGCCCTGCTCGTCGTCGTCACGGCGGTCACCGCCCTGGGCCGGTCGGCGCTCGTCGCCGTGGCGGTACTGGCCGTCGCCAGCATGACCCTCGGCAACCTCATGGCCCTGCGCCAGGACGACGTCGTCCGCCTGCTCGCCTGGTCCACGGTCGGCCAGGCCGGCTGGGTCGTCCTGCCGCTCCTCAGCATCTCGGCGCTCGGGGCCCGTGCCTCCGCCGGCTACCTCGTCACCTACCTCGTCGCCACGCTCGTCGCGTTCTCCGCCGTCATGGTGACGGTCGCCGACCGCCGTGGGGCGTCCGGCTCACCCGGCGTCCCTGGCGCAACGGGCGCACCCGGCGGACGGCGGCTCGACGCATACCGGGGGCTCGTGCGCACCCACCCCTGGGCCGCGGGCGCGCTGCTGCTGGCGCTCACGTCGCTGGCCGGCCTGCCTCCCGGCGTGCTGGGCCTCGTCGGCAAGGTGCTGGCCCTGCGTCCGGTCCTCACCGAGGGCTGGTGGGTCGTCGCCGTCCTCGCCGCGGGCAACGCCGTCCTGGGCGTCGCCGTCTACCTGCGGTGGGTGCGCGTCCTCCTGCAGGACACCGACGCACCCGGTGAGCCGGCGTCGGAGGGGCCGGCGTCGGCCACGGGACCCCGGCGTCGGATGCACCCCAGCCATGCGGTCGCCCTGGGCATCGGCACGACGCTGCTCGTGGTCGGTTCGGTCCAGCCGCAGCTGCTCCTCGGCCTGCTCGGGTGACCGGGCGCGACCTCTCCCACCGGCCGTCGCTCGGCTCGGCGCTGGGGAACGCCGGTGGGCGAGTTGACGTTTCCCTGACATGCCGACCACCAGCACCCGCCACTACAACGGGCTGAAGACCGCCGCGCTGTTCGGGGCGATCTGGGCGCTGCTCCTCGCGATCGGTGCGCTTGTCGCGGGGGGCCGCTTCATCTGGCTGTTCGCTCTCATCGGCGTCGCCACGACGTTCTACGGCTACTGGAACAGCGACAAGCTCGCCATTCGCGCCATGCACGCGTACCCCGTCAGCGAGGCCCAGGCGCCGGGGATGTACCGCATCGTGCGCGAGCTCTCCACCCGAGCCGGCAAGCCGATGCCCCGGCTGTACATCTCGCCCACGGAGGCGCCGAACGCCTTCGCCACCGGCCGCAACCCGCAGAACGCCGCGGTCTGCTGCACCGAGGGGATCCTGCAGCTGCTCGACGAGCGCGAGCTGCGCGGGGTGCTCGGGCACGAGCTGCAGCACGTCTACAACCGCGACATCCTCACCGGCTCCGTCGCGGCGGCCCTGGCCGGCATCATCACCGCGGTGGCCCAGATGATGCTGTTCGCGAGCATGTTCGGCGGCGGCGGCTCCGGCTCCGACGACGGCGAGCGCGGCAACCCGTTCGGCCTGCTCATCCTGTCGCTCCTCGCCCCCTTCGCGGCGAGCGTCATCCAGCTCGCCATCAGCCGCACCCGCGAGTACGACGCCGACGAGGACGGGGCCCGGCTCACCGGCGACCCGCTCGCCCTGGCCTCCGCCCTGCGCAAGCTGGAGACGGGGGTGGCCCGCGCGCCGCTGGCCCCGCAGCAGAACATCGTCAACGCCAGCCACATGATGATCGCCAACCCGTTCCGGTCGCAGGACGTCTCGCGGCTGTTCTCGACGCACCCGCCGATGGGCGAGCGCATCGCCCGGCTCGAGTCGATGGCGGGCGGCTACCTCGAGCGCTGAGCCCGGGACGCGGGTCGGCTGATGGCCGCCTCGGGTCCCTGGCCCTTCAGGGCGTCGCCGGCCTGGGCGGCCGCAAGCCCGCCGCGTCGAACGGGCGGATCTCGCCCGACCCGCGGGGGATGAGCACCGGGGTGCTGAGCAGCTGCTGGGGCGGGGAGCGGTCGCCCTCGATGCGGGCGAACAGCAGCTCGGCGGCGCGCCGCCCGATCGTCTTGACGTCCTGGCGTACGACGGTCAGCGGTGGGTTCATCAGGTCGGCGAGCGGGAAGTCGTCGAAGCCGACGAGCGCCACCCGGTGCGAGAGGCCGAGCGAACGCAGCGCCCGGATCGCCCCCACGCTGAGGATGTTGCGGCACGAGAACACCGCGGTGGGCGGGTCGGCCCCGGTCATGAGCTGGGTCAGCGCCGCCTGGGCCTCCTCGGCCGTGCGCAGCCCCGAGACGACGAGCCGGGGGTCGGGCTTGATACCGGCCGACCTCAGCGCGCTGTAGTAGCCCTGCATCCGGTCGGAGGCGGTCGGGATGGACGTGAGGTCGACGAGGGCGGCCACGCGGCGATGGCCGGCGGCGAGCAGGTGCTTGACGCCCTCGCGGGCGCCGCGACGGTTGTCGACGAGCACCGCGTCGGCGACCACCCCGCGCGGCGGGCGGTCGACGAACACCGTCGGCAGGCCCGCGCGCACCTCGGAGGCGAGGTAGCTCTGGTCGGACGTGGATGGCATGAGGATGAGGCCGTCGACACGTCGGGCCACGAGGTCGGCCACGAGGGACCGCTCGCGCTCGGTCTCCTCGTCGATGCTGGCGGCCAGCACGACGCAGTGCCGCTCACGGGCGGCGTCCTCGAGGCTGCGCAGCAGGGCCACCGAGAAGCTGTTGCTGACGTCCTGCACCAAGGCGCCCACCACCCCGGTGCGACCGTGGCTGCGGCGCAGGTTGCTCGCGGTGAGGTTGTGCGTGTAGTCGAGCCGCTCGACCGCGCGCTCGACCTTCTCCCGCAGGTCGGCGGAGACGCCCGCCTCGTGGTTGACGACCCGCGAGACGGTCTTGAGGCTGACACCGGCGAGCGCCGCGACGTCGCGCATCGTCGCGCGGGCCACGGGCAAGCCCGGCGTGTCCGATCCTGACATCGTTGTCATGGTCACGGTGCCAATTAGGTCACATCGGTTGACGTGAGCGCAAGAGGTCGCTATAACTGTGCCTGACAACGTTGTCACACCAGGAGGTCTCATCATGAAGTCAGCCACCGTCTCGCCCCGACGCATCCGCGTCGTCGCGTTGGCATCGGCAGCCGGGGTCGCTCTGGCCCTCGGCGCTTGCAGCAGCAGCACCAGCGGAAGTGGCGGCGGGTCCGGGTCCACCGGCGGCGGCGGCGAGAAGATCGGCGTCTCGCTCATCACCAAGGACTCGAACAACCCGTTCTTCGTCGCCATGCAGAACGGCGCGAAGGATCTCGCCGCGAAGCAGGGCAACATCACCCTCACCGTCGCCTCGGGCAAGCAGGAGGGCGACGACCAGGGCCAGATCGACGCGATCGAGGCCTCGATCGCCAAGGGCGACAAGGGGATCCTCATCACCCCGATGTCGACCGGCGTGAACTCGGCGATCAAGAAGGCCCGCGACGCGGGTCTCTACGTCATCGCGCTCGACACTCCGCCCGACCCGGCCAGCACGGTCGACATCACCTTCGCGACCGACAACTTCAAGGCCGGCAAGCTCATCGGCCAGTGGGCTGAGAAGACCATCGCCGGCAAGCCGGCCACCATCGCCCTGCTCGACCTGTTCAACGACAAGGTCGTGTCGGTCGACTACAACCGGGACCAGGGCTTCCTCACCGGGATGGGCATCCCGGTGAACGACCCGAAGAAGAACGGCGACGAGGCCAAGACCGGCAACTACACGGACGGCACCTACACGATCGTCTGCAACGAGGCCGGCAACGGAGCCGCTGACGGTGGCCGCGCGGCCATGGAGCGCTGCCTGACCAAGAACCCCGACATCAACGTCGTCTACACGATCAACGAGCCGACGGCCGTCGGTGCCGACGCCGCCCTCAAGGCGGCCGGCAAGAAGGCGACGATCGTCTCCATCGACGGTGGCTGCGCCGGCGTCAAGTCCGTCAAGGACGGCATCATCGGCGCCACCGCCCAGCAGTACCCGCTCAAGATGGCCCAGCTCGGGATCCAGGCGATCTACCAGATCGCCACCGGTGGTGCGAAGCCCAGCACGTCGCCCGGCCTCGACTTCTTCGACACGGGCGTCGCCCTCGTGACCGACAAGGCGGTCACGGGGATCGACAGCATCACCAGTGACGCGGGGTCGAAGATCTGTTGGGGCAGCGCCTCATGAGCTCCACCACGACGACGGGCGGCGCTCGACCGAGCGCCGCCCAGGCGGAGCTCTCCCGCAGGGCCCAGAGCCCCGCGCAGCGGGTCCAGCACCTGCTCCACGGTCACGCGTGGCTCAGCCCCCTGGTCCTGCTGGTCGTGACGATCATCGTGTTCTCGATCGTCAACCCCCGGTTCATGCAGGCGAACTCGATCTCGCTGCTCGTCCAGCAGACGGCGGTCGTCGCGGCGCTGGCGTTGGGTCAGACCCTCGTCATCCTCACCGCCGGCATCGACCTCTCGTGCGGCGCCATCTGTGTGCTGTCCATGATGATCATGGCTTCCCTGGCCGCCAAGAACGGGGTGCCCGGGCCCGTGGCCCTGGTCATCGGGATCCTCTTCGGCCTGCTGGCCGGCTACCTCAACGGGTTGCTGGTGACGAGGCTCAACCTGCCGCCGTTCATCGTCACGCTCGGCACCCTCAGCATCTTCACCGCGATCGCCCTGCTCTACTCCGGGGCCGAGAGCATCCAGGACAGCCGCCTGCCCGACATCCTCAACTGGACCGGGAACAGCTTCTCGGTCGCCGGGTTCCGGATCACGAACGGTGTCCTCGTCGTCGTCGTCCTGTACGCCGTCGTCGGCTTCGCCCTGAGCCAGACGGCCTGGGGTCGGCACCTCTACGCGGTCGGTGACGATGCGGAGTCTGCTCGCCTGAGCGGCATCGCGAGCAAGCGGGTCCTCGTATCCGTGTACTCCGTCGCCGGCCTGATCTTCGGCTTCGCGGGCTGGGTGCTCATCGGCCGTTCCGGCGGAGCGACACCGAACGCGATCCCCACCGGCAACCTCGACAGCATCACCGCTGTCGTCATCGGTGGCACCAGCCTGTTCGGTGGCCGCGGAGGAGTGGTGGGCACTGCTATCGGAGCGCTCATCGTCTACGCGTTCACCTTCGGGCTGTCCCTGGCCGGCGTTGACCAGCAGTACCGGATCCTCGCCGTGGGTGTCCTCGTCATCGTCGCCGTGGCCATCGACCAGTGGATCAGGAAGGTGAAGTCGTGACGATCCAGGACGCATCCCAGACCGCCACCAGCGGTGCGCACACAGCAGCGGACGGGCGCACTCCCGTCCTCCAGGGGAAGGGCCTGATCAAGACCTTCGGCCGGGTCGTCGGCCTCGACGGCGTCGACATCGAGCTCTACCCGGGTGAGGTGCTCGCGGTCATCGGCGACAACGGCGCCGGCAAGTCGACGCTCATCAAATGCCTGTCGGGGGCCTACACCCTCGACGGGGGAGAGCTGAGCCTCGACGGCCGACCGGTCAACTTCCGCAAGGTGCAGGACGCCCGCGACGCCGGCATCGAGACGGTCTACCAGACCCTCGCGGTCATCCCGGCGCTCGACATCGCCAGCAACCTCTACCTCGCTCGCGAGGAGCGGCGGAAGGGGGTGCTCGGCTCGGTGTTCCGGATGCTCGACAAGGGCGGTATGCGTGACCGGGCGAGCGATGCCGTCCAAGGCCTCGGCATCCAGACGATCCAGAACATGGGTCAGGCGGTCGAGACGCTGTCCGGTGGACAGCGGCAGGCCGTTGCGGTCGCCCGGGCCGCGGCGTTCGGCAGCAAGGTCGTCATCCTCGACGAGCCGACCGCCGCCCTCGGGGTCAAGGAGGGCAATGCCGTCCTCGACATGATCAAGGGGCTGCGCGACAAGGGGCTGCCGGTCATCCTCATCAGCCACAACATGCCCCACGTGTGGGAGGTGGCCGACCGCATCCACATCCAGCGGCTCGCCCGCCGGGCCGGGGTCATCACGCCCCAGTCGCACACGATGCAGGAGGGGGTGGCGATCATGACCGGCGCGACGACCCTCGACGGTCCCGACGCGACGCGAGCCGCGTCGTGACCAGCCCGGCCACGACGGTCGTCGTCGGCTACCTGCCGACACCGGAGGGCTCGGCGGCGGTGGACCACGCCATCGCCGAGGCGCGGCTGACCTCGTCCCGGCTGGTGGTCGTCAACACCGGCCACTACGGGGACTTCTCGCACCCGAACTTCGCCTCGGCGCAGGACATCGACGCCCTCGACGCCCAGCTGGGTGCGGCCGGTCTCGAGCACGAGATCCGCCGGTCGGTCAACAGCACCTCGGCGGCCGAGGCGATCCTCGAGGCGGCGGCCGACACCGCGGCGGAGCTCATCGTCATCGGGGTCCGGCGCCGGTCTCCGGTCGGCAAGCTGTTCGCCGGCAGCACGGCTCAGCACGTGCTGCTCGACGCAGACTGCCCGGTGCTCGCGGTCAAGCCCCAGGGCTGACGCTCCACCGGAGATCCCCGTCCGACCCCCCGCATGCGGGGGGCCGGACGGGGATCTCGTGGTTTCCCGGTGGTTGGCGCCCCCGATCGGCGCATCGCGGAGGGTTCTCGTGCGACGCTGAGTCGATGCCGAGCCTGACCCGTGCCGAGGCGCGCGCCCGCGCGGCGGCGATCGAGGTGCTCGGCTACGACATCGAGCTCGACGTCAGCAGCGGCGCGCACGACGACGCGCGGACCTTCACGAGCACGAGCACGGTCCGGTTCCGCGACCGGGCCCCCCGCGGCGCCAGGCCCTCGGGCGCCGTGTTCCTCGACGTGCAGGCCCGCACGGTCGAGGCGGTGGACCTCGACGGGATGCCGCTCGACCCGGCCGCCGTCGTCGACGGCCGCCTCCCGCTCCCGGACCTCGGCGGCGACGGCCGCGAGCACACCCTGGCCTGCCGGGCGACGATGGCCTACAGCCGCGACGGCCAGGGGCTGCACCGGTCGGTCGACCCGGCCGACGGGCAGGTCTACCTCTACGGCCACGCCTTCCTCGCTGCGGCGCCCCGGATGTTCGCCTGCTTCGACCAGCCCGACCTCAAGGCGCCCGTCAGGGTGCGGGTGCTGGCCCCCGCGCACTGGAGCGTCGTCGGCAACGGCGCGGCGACGCATACCGGGGGTGGCGTGTGGGACCTCGCGACCACGCCGCCGCTGGCCACCTACACGGTCACCGTCTGCGCCGGGCCGTGGGTGACCCGCAGGGCGGAGCATGACGGCGTCCCGCTCGCACTGCACGCCCGGGCCTCGCTCACCGGGCCGCTCGAGCGCTGGGCGGACGGGATCCTCCTGCTGCTGCGGCAGGGGCTCGACCACTACCACCGGCTCTTCGGCATCCGCTACCCGTTCGGGGAGTACCACCAGGTCTACGTGCCAGAGTTCAACGCCGGTGCCATGGAGAACCCCGGCTGCGTCACGCTGCGCGACGAGCGGCTGTTCCGCGGCACGCCGAGCGACGAGGCGCTGCTCGTCTCGGCAAGGACCATCGAGCACGAGATGGCCCATATGTGGTTCGGCGACCTCGTGACGATGCGCTGGTGGGACGACCTGTGGCTCAACGAGGCGTTCGCGGAGTACATGGGCACGGCCACGCTCATGGCGGCGACCGCCTTCCAGGACGCGTGGACCTCGTTCGGCATCGTCCGCAAGACGTGGGGGTATGCCGCGGAGCGTCGCCCGAGCACCCACCCGGTCGCGGGCACGGCGGCCCTGGATGCAGCGGCCGCGCTGCAGGACTTCGACGGGATCTCCTACGCCAAGGGGGCGTCGGTGCTGCGCCAGCTGAGCGCCTACCTCGGCGATGCCGTCTTCGTCGTGGGCGTCGCGTCCTACCTGCGCGAGCACGCTTACGTCAACGGCACGTTGGCCGACCTCGTCGGTGCTCTGGAGCGGGCGGCCGGCGAGGGCCCGGGTTCGCTCACGGCGTGGTGCGACGCCTGGCTGCGCACCGCCGACCGCGACCGGCTGCGGGTCGAGGTCACCGCGATCGACGGGGTGGTCCGCGAGGCGACCCTGTGTCGGGACGTCCCGGCCGCCCACCCCGCCGACCGCGTGCACGTCGTCGACGTCGTCGGCTGGACCGACGGCGTCGAGACCCTGCGGACCCTGGTGCGCACCACGGGCGACCGCACGCCGCTGCCGGAGCTGGTCGGGCGCGCCGTCCCGGCCGTGGTCGTGCCGAACGCGTCGGACCTCACCTGGGCCGGCGTCGTCGTCGACGAGGCCTCTCTCGCCGCGCTGCCGAAGCAGCTGGCGCGCATCCCCGAGGGCCCCGCGCGCGTCGTCGTCTGGTCGGCGCTCGTCGACGCCGTCTCGCTCGGCGAGCTCGACCCGCGCCGGGTGCTGGCCCTCATCGAGACCGCCTGGGTCGCCGAGACCTCCGCGCCGGTGTTGGAGCGGCTGGCGGTCACCTCGGTGCGCCGGTTCGTCCCGGAGTTCCTGCCCGAGCCGGAGCACGACGCCGCGCGGGGCCGGCTGGCCAGCGCGGCCCACCGCCTGCTCGAGCGGTCGGACCCGCACTCGAGCGCGACCCTCGTCGCCACCCGGACCGTCGCCGAGTGCAGTGGGGACCTCGACCTGCTGCGCCGCTGGGCCGCGGGGGAGGGCGTGCCCGCCGGGCTCGGCGACGACACCGACCTGCGCTGGCTCGTCCTGGGCAACCTCGCCCGTCGCGGTGCGCTCAGAACCGTCGACCTCGACGCCGCCGAAGCCGCCGACCCGACGTTCGCCGGCCGGATCGCGGCCCTGCACACCCGCGCCGCGGTCCCCACGCCCGAGGCCAAGGCGTGGGCCTGGGGCGAGGTCACGCGGCCCGGTCCGGGCCGCTCCAACCACGAGCTCGTCGCCCTGCTCGACGGGCTCTGGGCCGCCACGGACCTCGACCTCGTGCGCCCGTATGCCGCCCGCTTCTTCAGCGAGGTCCCCCGCCTGCGCGCGTGGGTGGGGGAGGACGCGCTCGCCCGCGTCGTCCGGTTCGGCTTCCCGCGGGTCGTCGAGCGCGCGACCCTGCGCGCCGCCGAGGCCGCCCTCGAGGGAGACCTCTCACCGGCGACCCGGCGCAACATCATCGACGGCGCCTCCTCGCTGGAGGAGGCGCTGCGCTCGCGGGAGCGCTTCGGCTAGCGGCGGTTGGTGTACTGCAGCGCGGTCTCGAGGTCCTTGCCGTTGAGCAGCTGCTGCACAGCCTGCAGGTCGTCGCGCGACTTGCTCGTCACCCGCAGCTCGTCGCCCTGGATCTGCGACTTCACGGACTTCGGGCCCTCGTCGCGGATGATCTTGCCGATCTTCTTGGCCGTCTCCTGGTCGATGCCCTCCTTGAGCGCGATCTCGAGGCGGTACTCCTTGCCCGACAGCCGCGGGGTGGGCACCTTGTCGTCGGTGCCGTAGTCGAGGTGCTTGAGGGAGACCTTGCGCTTCACCAGCCAGGTCTGGAGGACGTCGAGCACGGCGAGGGCCCGCTCCTGCGAGTTGGCCTTGATGAGCACCTTCTCCGGCCCGGACAGCTCGAGGGAGGCGCCGACGTTCTTGAAGTCGTAGCGCGTCGCGACCTCCTTGGCGGCCGTGTTGACCGCGTTGGCCACCTCTTGGTGGTCGATCTTGCTGACGATGTCGAACGACGAGTCGGCCATCGTTCCTCCTTGCTGCTCGGCGGGATCGGCCGCGAACCGCGGCCACGGTCGGTGGGCGGAGGCGACGATTCGGGTCGTCGCCGGTTGCTTGCTATCCTTCCATGCGCGCACCACGGCAGGTTGCCCGAGCGGCCAATGGGAGCGGACTGTAAATCCGTCGCGAAAGCTTCGAAGGTTCGAATCCTTCACCTGCCACCACCAGCGTAAACAGCCCCTGACCTGCGGAAACGCGGATCAGGGGCTGTTTCGTGCTGTCCGGCGGTGTCCGGCGAAAGTCGGCCGTCTACGGCTATCCGTGCCTTATTTCTGGCCAAGAAGAGTCCAGGGCCGCCGCGATCCGGCGCCTCGACAGACCTTCCTGATCATCGAGGGCGTGGGCGTAGACCCGCAGCAGCACCGCCACGCTGTGGCCCGCCCACGCGGCCACTTGTGTGGGCGGGACTCCCGCCGCGAGCCACGTGGACAGGCAGGCGTGGCGCAGGTCATATGGACGCCGTGCCAACGGCGAGGCCGTTTGTTCGCTGGTGAATACGGCGGCACGTGCCAGCTGCAGCACCCACGATGTCATGGCCGACGAGACTGGCCGGGCGAAGGGCCGGGCAAGCGGACGTCCACCCCGCCCTGTTCGGGTGACGAACGGCCGGTCCTCCGCCTCGACCCCAAAGCTCGACAGATGCTGATGGAGTGCGGCGACGAGCTCCGGGTGAGCGGGGACTCGCCGAGTTGCCTTGGCAGCGCGATGCTTGAGTGATCGCTCTTCCCCGGTTCGGCCGTCATCGGTCCACTCGGAGCGCGTCGCCTGGTAGGAGCTAAGGAGGACGATCTCTCCCCAGCCGGCCGTCGGCAGCTTGAGGTTGATGCGTCGCAAGTTGGCCGCTTCGGACGGTCGAAGGCCCGCGAAGTAGAGGCAGGCGAAGAACGCATGCAGCGCAGGAGTGTTCTCTTCGACCGCGGAAAGGAGGCGGCCCCAGTTGCCCGCCGTCCGGGGAGATCCTGAACATCATCAAGCCTGTTGCCGGATCGGCGGGCTCACCGGACCGACGAAGACGGCCAGGCCCCCTTACCCACGACCGTTCTGAGATCGGAGGAGCCGGCGGCCCAGGTCAAACGCGGCACGTCCGCGCCAGGCCTCCCTTTGTGTGGTTGAGTCCGGCATGGTGGTGTACGACGGGGTGAGCGTGTCCTGCTGACGTAGGCGCGGTCATCGCGTGATCCTTCGAGTGATCTCTCACAACCGACTCGAAGAAGGGCACCACGATGACCGCTGGACCAAGTATTGACCCGGAGTAGTTCCTGTACGAGCAGTTGGCGCAGGCGTCGCCAGACCTGATGCGGGGCATGCTCGAGACGTTCATCAACACGTTGCTGTCGGCGCAGGCCGACGGCGTTTGTTGAGGCGAGTACGGCGGGCGCAGCCCGGACCGGGCGAACCGGCGCAACGGGTATCGACACCGAGACCTCGACACCAGGGTCGGGACGGTGCACGTGGCGGTGCCGAAGCAGCATGCTGCAGGTCGTCGCCCGAACGTCGGCCAGCAGCCACCTCCGCGCCGATCCCACCACGTTGCCCGTCCGGCCCTCCGTCTTCGACGCTGTGATTCGACTGGCCGCATTCGCTTACCCACCGACCTGGCAGCAGCAGCTCAGGATCGGCGCCGAGTCGCCCACCCGGGCGCAGTCTTGGTCTTCACCACCCCCCCGCCGCCGACGGCATCCCCGCTCTGCGACTCATCTGCGTAGCCCCGCCCAGCACAACCTTGAGCTACCCGACCGCAGGCCGACCTCGGCACGTCTGCAGCATCACCCAGGTCGGGGCCGCCTGCACGAGCGCTCATCGTCACGAACAACCGGGCCCGTGGGTGAGCCGTCCCCGTGGTCGCGGTCGCAGCGCTGGAAGAGGAGGAGGGCTTGATCCCCTCACTGAGGTCGGCTGCGTTCTCGTCTTGGTCGAGGGGTGGGTCGTGGTGGTTGTCTGGTGACGACATTGACCCCCAGGAGGCCGGGCAGGCGGTCGAAGCACTGGTCGGTGACCTCGCCGAGCGACCGTTCCGTCGTCTCGGCCAGCCAGGCCTCGAGGGCGACGTGCAGGACCATGACGGTGGTCTCGGCCAACAGTGCCGCGTCGACCAGGTCGACTCCGCGGGCTGCGAGTCCCTGCCGGATGACGCGGACGAGGTCGTCGCGCTTCTGGGCGTCCCGCTCACGGAGCGCGGGCTCGGCGAGGATGACGTTGCGACGAAGCCGGATGTCGTCGCGGTGGCCGTCGAACCGGTCGGCGGCCACCTGCCGTAGCCCCTGGCGAAGCAGGGTGACGGGTTCGATGTTTGTGGGCGCTTCCGAAAGCATCCGTTGGGCAAGGTCGGGGATGGCGTCGCCATCGAAGAACACCTCGCGTTTGTCGGCGAAGTGGCGGAAGAACGTCCGCGTCGTCAGGCCGGCCCGTTCGGTGATCTGGGGAACCGTGGTCGCGTTGAATCCCTGAGCGGTGAACAGGTCGAGGGCGGCGCGTTCGAGCCGCGCACGCGGATCCGGCGTCCATCTGCCCATGACCCAATGATAGGTGATGACACGCCGTGCCGTATGCTGACGACACTGCGTGTCATTGAAGGGTGGAGACATGGGCGGCGTATTAGTGCTCGGCGGATCCGGGCGGACGGGGCGTGCGGTAGCGGACGTGGTGCGCGGGAGCGGGCTGACACCGATCCTGGTGGGCCGGGATCGCGGCCGGCTCGAGGCGGCGAGTGCTCGGCGGCACCAGATCCTGGTGGTGCCCAGTGCTACGGCGATGGCCGCCGCGATCCGGTCGGTCGGCCCCCGGGTCGTGGTTAACACCGTGGGGCCCTTCACCGCGACGGCGAACATCATCGTTGACGCGTGTCTCGAGTCGGGCGCCGACTACGTGGATATCGCGAACGATATGGCGTCAGTGCCGCGCCTTCTGGGTCGCGGGGGCGATGCGGAACGGGCGGGTCGCACGCTGGTGACCGGTGCGGGATTCGGTGTGACAGCCACGGAGAGCGTTGTGGTCTGGCTCTGCACAGGTGTCTCCCCGGCGGAGCGGGTTCGGGTGGACATGGTCCCGTCCCTGGAGGTGCACGCCGGGGTGCTGGGGGAGTCCCTGGCCCAGACGCTCGTCGACGGACTCCCGCAGGTGCCAGGCGGTGGGCGCTTCCAAGGCCGGCGTATCGACAGCCGCCGCCTCGTCGCGGCGCCGATCGGAGGGCGCCCGCGCGCGTTGGTGACTCCCGATGGCGACCGTGTGTCCACCGCCCTGATGCCATTAGGAGAGCTCATCGCGGCTCAACGGGCGAGTGGCGCCTCCTTCGTCGAGGCCGGTTCGAGCGAGGTCCCGTCAGGTCGCCTGGCCCGGGCCGTGATCCCCGTCGGGACCCGCCTCCTGGGGGTCAGTCCCCTTCGGCGGCTCGTGGCGCGCCGGTTGGCCGCCGTGCGGCTCAAGGATCGCCCTGCCCCGCGACAGCATTCCTGGGGACACGCGGACGTGCGGTGGAGCGATGGCACGCGTGCGGAGGGCTGGCTGCGTCTCCCCGAGGCGCACGTCGCGACGGTCGCTATCGTGGCGGAGACCACCCGCCGACTCGCGCACGGCGAGGGGCGTCCCGGCGCCTTCACCCCCGCGGCTCTGTTCGGCACCGACCTGGTCACCAGCATCGGCGGCCACTTCATCGAGGTCGAATCTGGCCGGGTACTCCATGAGCGCTGACAACGAGGCGCTCTGGCTCGACTCGGCCCAGGCTGCCTTCCGTGTCGGGCCTGCTCCCTACCTCCGGCCAGGCGGGCGGGAGATCGTCATCGCTGCCCGCGCCGTTGCCGTCAACCCGGTCGATACCTTGCCTGGGATCGCCCGCCGGTTCGTCTACCCGTGGTTGCGCTACCCAGCAGTCCTGGGGACCGACGTTGCCGGCGACATCGTGGAGATCGGACCCGACGTCACCCGCTTCCGCGTCGGCGACCAGGTGGTGGGGCTCGCCACCGGCCAGGAACGTTTCCGCAACAGCCCCGCCCACGGCGCGTTTCAGCGGTACGTGGTCCTCGACGCCCAGCTGACCACCCCCGTTCCTCCGGCGATGGCCATGACCGACGCAGTCGTGCTACCCCTCGCGGCGATCACGGCCGCCGCCGGTCTGTTCCAGCCCGACCACCTCGGCCTCGCTCTACCCTCATCGGGGGCGCGTCAGCCGGACCAGACCGTCCTGGTCTGGGGCGGGTCCACCAGCGTCGGCAGCAACGCCATCCAGCTCGCCCAGAACGCCGGGTACCACGTCATCGCCACCGCCTCACGGCGTAACCACGACTACCTGCGCTCCCTCGGAGCCGACGCCGCCTTCGACTACCACGACCCCGACATCGTGCCGCAGCTCGTCCGCGCTCTGCAGGGTCACCACCTCGTGGGGACCGTGGCGATCGGCGCCGGGTCACTCGCCAGAGCGATCCGTATCGCGCGCTCGGCCGAGGGCACCCGCCGCGTCGCCTCGGCTTACCCCACGCCCGCCACGTCCCTGCGGAAGATGACCGCTCGCACGGTCGGCATCCACGTCTCCGCCATCTGGGGCGGAAGTCCCGCGCAGAACGACATCGGCCCGGCTGTCTTCGCGGACTTCCTACCCACCGCCCTCGCCGACGGCCGTTACCAGCCAGCGCCACCAGCCCACATCATCGGCCACGGCCTGACCGAGGTGCCCGAGGCGCTCGCCACCCTCAGAGCCGGCGTCTCAGCACGCAAACTCGTCATCGAGCTCTGAGGCTGACCGATCACCAGGTATCCGTCGCCGACCCTCCATCCCGCGGGGGAACCCCGCCGAGACGCTCCCCGGAGAGTCGACACCAGCAACGACCTTTTGGCCGAGGATAGCTGCGCCACGTTCCCGCTGGCCTGGTCGAGCCGTCGCCCAAACCGATGACCATGTGCAGCGAGTCAGACGGTCGCGTCAGCGGCACGGTCGGGCAGGCGGGCCCTTAGTCAGGCCGGCAACGACAGTGCGGGCTCCAGGTGAGCAGTGACGTGCAGTTGCACCTGACGCGGCGGCTCGGGCACCGATGTCGCGCTCGATATCGGTCCGGGTCGAGGTCCGCGGGGGATCATCGATCCTTGGGAGCCGCCGCGGCCGGGGTAGATGAGGACTCCTGAGATGCGATCCGGTACGGCGTCGAGGGCGGCTTTGACGACTGCTAGGTCCCGGAACCGTAGCCAGTCACCCTCGTCCGCGAACCCCAGTTCCAAGGCGACACCCCACGGCTGCAAGGACCATCGCCAATCGATCACCAGATTGGTATGGGCCGCTTCGATCAGGGCGTCTCCGTAGGCATCGCGCCAGCGCTGGGCCGACAGTTCGCCGTCCAGCACCTCGATCGTCCAGAACTCCACCTGAACAGCGTGCGCCGGTTCAGAGCCGGCGTCAACGCCCTGATCCTCACAGGGCCGGTCGGCCCCGTGGCGGCATATGCGGACGACCCCGCTGCGCACTGGCTACGAACGATCGCCCTGGGGCGGCCGGCGTGCTCCGATATTGGGTTGGGCGCGCCTGGGTGACGATACGTTCGCGGACGTGGATCGCGATACGGCAGGCGAGGGTGACAGCGTCCCTGACCCTGGCCTGGTGACTCGGCTCCTTCAGAAGCAGGTTCCCGAGCTGGCAGGGCGACAGGTGCGTCAGAGCCATGCTGTCGGCAGCAGCAACTGGGTCTTCCGGGTGGGAGATGGTCACGCCGTGCGTCTGCCGCGCTCGGATGCCTACGCGGTTGATCTGCTGACTGAGGCGCGGTGGCTTCCCCGCCTGTCTTTGTCGCTCGAGACCCCCGTGCCTGACGTGGAGCTCTTGGCGGAGCCGTCGGTCCTGTTCCCACGGCCGTGGACACTCGTGACGTGGCTTCCCGGCGAGAACCCACGGGAGCTCGATCCGGCCGAGCAGATGCGCCTGGCCCGCAGTTTGGGTCGCTTCATGTGGAATCTGCATGACCTCGACACCTTCGGCCTCGAAGCGGGCGCGCGGCGGTGGGGGTATCGCGCTGGCGAGCCGGTGAACGAGACGATCGACGCTTGGGTTGAGGACGCCGCACAGCAGCTGGCGGGCCTGTTCGACCCCACCCAGGTCCGCAAGGCTTGGCGACGGCTCCGGGAGGTACCCGCCGCATCCGGGGCACCTTGTTGGGTGCACACGGACCTTTCGACGGAGAACCTGCTTGTCGCCCCCGATGGCCAGCTCGTCGGAGTCATCGACTTCGGCGGCCTGGGCATCGGCGATCGATCGGTCGACCTGCTCTATGCCTGGAGCATGTTCGACGAACCGGCTCGTGAGGAGCTCCGAAGCGAAGCTCAAGCCGACGAGGCCACCTGGCTGCGAGCCCGGGCCTGGGCCTTCGTCGGGCCTGGCCTCTCGACGATCTGCAGTTACCGGCACTCGATGCCAGCGCGTACGCGCACGCTCATCAGGATGGTCGAGGCCGTCTCCGAAGACGTGGGAGTGCCTCTCCGGTCGTCCACATGGTCGTGAGCATTCTCGGCCAGTTCAAACCCGACCGGTCCGCGCCAGATCCGGGCGAACGTGGCCGCCAGGGAAGACCCACCGGCGCAGGCAAGGGCATGCGCACCCCCGGCTCAGTGCGAATCTAGACTGGCCGGCATGTCACCGGTCGTGCGGCTACCTCCGTTGTCGACCAGCGACCTGGCTACGCACGCCGCCGGGTGTGATGACCTGGTGAATCGTTGGACGAACGATGGCCGCTCCTCGACGTTGGGGCAGCATCGGGCGTGGCTTGCGCGCAATGAGCAGGCCTGGCGAGGTCATGCTGACGTCGTCGACCTTGCTGTCGAAGATGCCGACTCCGGTGAACAGGTGGGGGTGGTGGGTATTCAGCGAGGGTTGGACTGCCTCAACGACGGCGAGGTGAATCTGACCTACGCGCTCTACGCAGGTCGGCGCGGCCGAGGGTACGCGACGGCCGCCACCCACGCGGCGATGGAACTCGCCTTGTCGCAGGCCCCGGTGAGACGGTTCCTCATTCGGTGCGACCCCGACAACAAGCCCTCGGGTGCGGTTGCCCGCCGGCTCGGGTTCCACTATGTCGGAGCGGTGGCCGAGGCCGATGGCTGGCAAGGCGACCGCTACATCTGGGACGTCGTCGACGACCTCTTGCCAGCGGGTTAGGGCCGGGCCGCTGCTGGTCGACCAGCGCGAAGGATTTCGGCGCCCTCGAGGCGGCAAAGTCGGGCGTCGGCCAAGTGGACACCCCGAGGTGCATGACGCGGACGTTGTCTAGCGACGTCTGTATGCGTCGCGCCGGTGCTCGATGCGTAAGACGACGATCTCGTGCTCAATGTCATTGATCCGATAAAGCACTCGATACGTGCCTCGGCGGGCCGAGAAGATACCGGCCAGGTCGCGGCGCAGCGGCTTGCCGACCCGCTGGGGGTTCTCGACGAGGGCGCCGGTCAGGAACTCGATGGCGGCAGTGGCCACGGCTTCAGGCAGGCCGGAGCGAATGGCTCGGCTTGCCGGAGGGGTGAGGACCAGCTGGTAGGCAGGGTCGTTCACGACCGCAGGGCGCGAACGGCATCAACGCCCCGAATCACGTCGCCGGCGGCGTAGGCGGCGTCGGCTTCACGGATGTCTGCCAATGCGTGGGGGTCGCTGAGGATCTCGAGCGTCTCCTCCAGTTCCTCCAGGTCGGCCGGGCTCATGATCACGGCCACGGGCCGGCCGTTACGGGTCACGGTGACGCGTTCGTGTTCGTGTTCGACGCGGTCGACCACGTCGCTGAAGTGGTTGCGCACTTCACGGAGCGGCTCAACAGACATGAGCACAATTGTGGCGCCAACAGGGCTGATGACGCAAGTGGGGGACGCCGCGTCGCCTGCGCGACGGGGTGTGGGGGTCAGGTGCCAGAGGCCATGTAGGCGGCCAGGATGTAGTTGGGGTGCCGGTCGAGGTTCTTACGCGCCCGGTCGTAGCGCATGGTGGTGCGGGGGTCGGCGTGGCGGGCGGCGATCTGGACGTCGCGCAGGTCTACGCCGGCGTCGAGCATGGTGGTGACGAAGGTGTGTCGCAGCATGTGCGGGTGCATCCGCGGCAGCCGGACCCCGGCCTGGTCGGCGAGGGTGTGTAGGCGTCGTGTGGCGGCGTGCCGGTCCATCCGGGTGCCTCGTCGGGTGCGAAGAATGGGTCCGGAGGTGCGTTCCTGGGTGGCGCGGTCGATGGCCCGGCCGACCGCTGGCGGGAGCGGGGTGAGGACGACCTTCCCGCCTTTGCCGGTGACCCGGAGTACCCGGTGCCCGTGCTCCTCGCCGAGGTCGCCGACATCCGCCCCGCAGGCTTCGAAGATCCTCAACCCTAGGAGCCCGAGCATCGCGACGAGAGCAAAGTCATTTCGGGTTGGGCGAGAGGCGGCCGGCGGTGAGCATGGCCTCGAACTGCAGGTGGGTCAGCCCCAGCGTGGGTGACCCGGCGGGGACATTGGGTCGGCGTACGTGCTCGGCCGGCGACGACGGCAGGACCGTCGATGACGCAGGTCCGGTAGAACCCGGTCATCACCGACAGGCGCCGGCTGACCGTGGACGGCTTGAACCGTCGGATCTCCTGCATCCACCGCACGTACAGCTCGACCTGCGGCCGAGACACTCCTAACGGGTCGACTCCACGTTGCAGGCACCAAGTCAGGTACGAGCGCAGATCCGACTCCGCGTGGATCCGTGACTGGCCCTTGTAACGAGACAGGTAGGCGGCCATGGCCAGCCGGAGCCGGTCAGCACCGGCAGAGACAACGACGGGAAACAGGACAGCATCTGGGGTAGTCATTCACGAGGGTCCACCCGAGGCCGCGGACGATGCCAGACCTGACCGGACGCGGCAGATCAGGACGTTGTCTGTGCCGCCTACGAGAGCGCGTCGGTCAGCCATCGATTGCGCTGCGTCAAGAGTTGAAACCTGTAGTTGGTGAGTACCAACGTGTCTACCAGGCGGCCAATCGGACCGGCGGGTGACGCAAACTCCACGGTGTCAGTCATGACAGTTGCATCATCTCGGTCCTCGAAGACATGCTCGTGCCACCAGTGTGCGAACGGGCCGGGAGACCTGCTCGTCGACGAAACGGCTCGGGGCGACGAAATCGGTGATCCGGGACGTCATCGTGAAGTGGCCGGAGTGTCGAGCTCGCCAGGTGACCGTGTCCCCAAGCTTCATCCCACCTGGGTCAACACCGCCGACGATTCGCTCACCCGACCGCGACATGGATGTGGTGTGCGCGTCGACGGACAGACTCAGGTCGAAGCACCGTTGGGCTGACGCGGGGATACTCGTGCGGCTTCCGTGCTCGGGTTGGTGTTCCTCGTCGCCCTGACGGTCGCCATCAGGGACATCCCCCGCGTCATGGCCAGCGACTCGCCGGTGGGGCCACGATCATCAAGGACCAGCTCGGGGCCAACATGGAGCGGATCCTCCTGGTTGGCATCGCCTGTGCGTTCTTCGGCGCGGGACTGGCGGTTACGACGTCGGCCTCCCGTCTGGTCTTCGCCATGTCGCGGGACGGGCGGTTCCCCGGCCACCGCGTCATGCGTCGCGTCAGCGCAAGGACCCGGACCCCGGTGCCGGCCACGCTCCTCACCCTGGCGGTCGGCGTCGTCATGATGGTGGCCCTGCCCTGCCCGGCCATGCAATGCTGCAGCTGATTATCGCCGGGACCATTAGCTCATCACTGCTCTATGGAGCGACGATCGTCCTCTACGTGGTCGTCCGCGGCGGCCTCGACCAGCGGGAAGGGTCGTTCGACCTCGGACGCTTCGAGCTGCCGGTGGCCGTCGCCGCCCTCGTCTGGGTCGTCGTCGCGGTGTTCAGCGTTGTCACCCCACCAGAGGCCTCCGTGCCCGACCTCGTCGTCGTCGGGATCATCGCCGTGGATGCGGTCGTCGCTACTTCTTACACCGGTCCAACCCCGCCGTCTTCGCGCCGGTTCCGTCGCGCCCGCCCACCGATTGACCTCGGCTGGGGTGTCATTGAAAGACGACAGCACCCACCTCCAGTCAGTGCAGCTAGCCGACCACGCGATGTCGGCGACGGGACCGTCCGCTCACGGGGTCTCGACACACGACGCCTGAAGACCGCGGCCGAAGCCGGCCCAAGTGGGTCTCCTTCAGGCCGGCCACGGCCAGGCTGCTCGTTGAGCCGGATGCCGTCGTCGCGCGCGTCGAGGCGATCCCGATGACCGCCTGCCGCCGTGACGGGGCGGCTGCCACCAGACCTCTGGCTACATGGAGGATCGCGACCGTAGCGCTAGTGGTCCTCGTCCTCATCACGCCGCGCTCCGCGTTAGATCCAACGCTTGAGGGTCAGGACCCAAGCAGCGCGTACACCGGGCTGATCCTCAGATCCAGCGGCGGGTGTGCCGACGGAACTCGTCGTACTCCTTACCGAACCGGCTGCGCAGGTAGGTCTCCTCGTGCCGGATGACGTTGCGGTCGACGAACGCGACGACCGCTGGCAGGTAGAGCGGCGCCCACCATGTGCCGAGGAGCAGGCTGCCGCCGACATAGGCCACCGTCATGCCGAGGTACATGGGGTTCCGGGTGTACATGTACGGCCCGGTCGTCACCATCGTGGCCGCTGGCCGCCCAGGGATCACTGGCGTGCGGCTTTTCCGGAACGACGTGGCCCCCGCAGCGCTCAACGCCATGCCCGCAGCGACCAAGCCCGTGCCGGCACCGGCCCGCCACCTCGAAACCGGCATCCGCCACGGCAGCAGCCGGTCGACGGCCCAGGCGGCGGCGAGGGGCGCCGCGTAGACCAGCGGCGGGGGCACGTGGAGGTCCGCGCCCTGGAGACTCGGCGTGTCAGCCAACTCAGACCTCCTCGGGCGGCGCCCCATCACCCTCCAGACCGTAGCGCGGTCCAACCTCGTCCACCGGGGATGTCGACGGACATCGACGGTCCGTCGTCCCCCGTACCGGGCCGGCAGCGGCCCCGATCGACTTGTAGAACGCCCAGAAGCGGGTGCCTTCGGGCAAGGTGGGGGCGTGCCGGCGCATTGGCTCGCGCCGGCGCAGCAGCGCTGTGAGGTGACCCGCGCCCACGGTGTCCCAAGCCGACTGACACCGTCCAGGGGCGGTGGACCTGCGCAGAGCCGGGGAAAAGTCGCACGGGACAGGGCGCCCTCAAGGCGTCCGGCCCCACTCTCCCGTCGCACAAAACCTGGACGAGGTGGCGTCAGGGGGCCCCGGGCTGGTACGCGGCCGGCACCCACGACGAGTACCGCGTCCGGCGCCCACTCAACCTCAACGTGGAGACCTGGATCCGGTTCCTGGTCTGGATGCTGGGTTTCGTCATCTACGTTGCTCCACTACTGCCGCCACTGCCGCCACGGCCGCCCCAGTCTGCTGGCGACCGGCGAGGCGCTCGAGGAGGGCGACGTGCCCCTTCAAGGGCGACGGCATGACGGGGCCCCTGTGTGACGACATGCCGGCGCCGCCCCCGGGGGGGACGGCGCCGGGCCCTGAGGCGGAGTTAGCTGGTGACCGCGCCCTTGGGGGTGGCGTGTGCTGGAGCGGTGTTCTTCACGTGTCCGTTGCTGTTCGGGGCGTTGAACACCTGGGTGTCGTAGGCCATATGACCGACCATGTTGGCGAAGGTCTTCGACATCCAGGTCAGGACCGTGGGGTCGTTGTTGTCGAGGTTGTCGCACCACCGGAACGGGTTGTCGACGCAGCCGCCGTCGAAGCTGGGCACGTTGCCCTCGAAGTTGCCCTCATAGCCGCCGAAGAGGGCGACGTCTGTCGGCAGCTTGCAGCAGTCCTGGCCCGTGAGGACTCCACTGGCGGGGATCCCGGCCAGCTGGAATTCGAACGCATCGGTGCCGTCGGCCGAGAAGAGGATGTGATTCTGCCCGATCGAGTTTAGGTAGTCGATGCCGTAGTCACGGCCGATCGCCGAGGGCGCCCAGATGCTGGGCGGCATCGGGGTGCCCGGTGTCCGTCCGAACAGGGCGACCCCGTCCTTGGGGTCGAGGACGCCGGCCACGTAGTTCGGGGTCGCCAGCACGTCGGCGTCGAGATCGAACTTGATCTTGTCCAGGTCCTTGGGCGGGTTGACGTTGACGTAGTAGTTCGACCCGAGTAGCCCGAGCTCTTCGCCGCCGAACCAGATGAACCGCAGCTTGTTCCGCGTGTTGGTGTTCTTCAGCTGCTGGGCGATGTCGAGGATGGCCGCGGAACCGGAGGCGTTGTCGAGCATCCCGGCCCCGTAGATGGCATCCAGGTGGGCGTCGACGACGAGGATGTTGTTGGGGTCACCGCCCTTGGAGTCGGCGATGACGTTCCAGTCGGAGCGGTTCGGGTCATCGAGGGTCTTGACGTCGATCGTCAGCACCGGTGCGCTATTGGGGACGTACTGGCCCAGCAGCTCGGCGCCAACGGCATACGAGGTGAACATGACGGGGATGTGCTCGGTACCGGCGAGGGAGCCGTTCAGGACGCCGGTCCGACCCGGATTGCCCTCGTTGAAGATGACGACCGCCGAGGCGCCGGCGTTCTGCGCGTTGGCCACCTTCGCGGCGAACGTGCAGCCGCCGCGCTGGATGAGCGCGATGTTGCCAGGGGTGAACCCGGAGAAGTCGGATGCCGCGCAGCCGCTGGCCGAGCTAGGTGTCGGCGTGGGAGGAACGATCCCGCCGGCCGGTTGCACCTTGGCCGTCACCGTGCCGGGGACCTTCGCGGGGTTGAAGTCCGTCGTGAGCGCGAAGTCCTGCGGGGTCGGGGACACCTCGCGCATCACCGGGGTCCCGATGAAGCTGAAGTAGTGGAACTTGTACTCCTGCAAGGTCACGTCGTAGCCGGCCGCCTTCATGACGCCGGCGACATAGTCGGCCGACGCCTTGTATCCGGGCTCTCCGGAGTTGCGGGAGGGATGCCCGTCGGGCCCCGGGTTGGCGTCGGCGATCTGCTGGAACTTCACCATGTGCGCCCACAGGTCGGCCTGGTTGACGCAGTCGACCAGCTTCTGGGGGGTGTTGTTGACCCGGTTGGCGCACGCCGTGGCGTTCGCGTCGCTGGCGGCGACGGTCGAGGCGGCGGTCGAGGCGAACGCCGGTAGCGCGCCCGTCACGGCTACGGCCGCTGCGGTGGCTATCGCGAGCTTCCACCCTCGTCGACCTAGATGTCCTGGGCTCATTGTGATGCTCCCTTGTGCGGCGAGAACCCGCCGGCGTCGTTGTCGACGAGCCTGGCGATGCTACTGCTGCCAAGAGCCGGGATGTCGCGAATGTCGATTTCCCGTAGTCCGAAGGCAGCCTCGGCGGGGTCGACGTGGACCCACTGCCGGCGGCCCGCAAGGAGAGGAAGCGCTCCGCCTCGTGCCGCGGGGCAGGTTCTAAGAACGACGTACGGTGGCAGTCGACCGATGACGAGTCCCGCAGCCCGCGCCGACCCGGCACGGCGAGCGGCCCGCTGGAAGGTCAAGGCGGAGGTGACCCTGAACATGCTCGCCGCCGGGTGCACCGGCGCCGCGGCCGCCCCCTCGCCTCTGCCATGTTGTCTTCTCACTTCCCAACCGCGGGTTCCGCTGCCGGTTCACCCGGTGGGTTGCGCCGGCACTCGGCCCCGGTGCGGGGCGCCGTGATGAGCCGGACGTAGCTCGGGTGGCCCGGTCTGGGGCTGGACGTCGTCGGGGGCGCCTATTCCGGTTGGGGCCGTCGAGCTGCCCGGACCGACAGGAGGATCAAGGCGGCTCCCAGGGGGAGCAGGGGTAGCGCAGCAGTGAGGAGGCCGCCGGCGCTGCTGGCGAGGACTAGGAGCGGGCCGACGAGGGCGAGCACCGCCAGCCAGGTCGGAACGGATCGCGCGAGGAGCAGGGAGACGGCGAAGAGGACGCCGCCGAGGACGAACGCGGGGGCGAGGAGGAACGGCAGGCCGAGGATGCCGTCCTGGGCGACCTCGATGATGGATCGCGCGGTGCCCTGGTGGTCGGGGACGAGGGCGGACATCACGAGGGTCTGCATGACGTCGCCGGCTCCGAGAGCCGCGGCCCCGGCGCCCCAGAGGACCGCTGCGATGGTGGCCAGGCGGGCCCCGCGGCCGGTGACCAGGCGGAGCGCGGCGGTGAGCCCCGGGATCAGCAGGAACGCGCCGACGGCGATCATCAGGCCGCCGATGGTGCCTTGGACCTGGTGGTCGGTGAAGTCGGCGAGGTAGGCGTCCGGCGCCTGGCCGGAGTCGATGCTGAGCGCGTGCCCGGTGACGATGCCGACGCCGGCGGCGGCGAGAGCGACGGCGGAGAGCCGTTGGCGCCAGGGCGTGGTGGGTCGGGGACGAGCTGTGATGTCGGTCGGCTGGGTGGCGGCGGTGTGCGTGGTCATGGGTCTGCCCTTCGTGCCTGGTGGGATCGCGTGGCGCCCGGAGGTGTCGGGCGTCCTTCGACGCTAGGGACTCGCGCCGGTGCCGCGGATCGGTCGGGACGGCCATGGCCAACCTGCCTGGCGGACGGGTCCGGGTCATCCTTGAGACGGATCTGCGGGGGCCCCGAGGCGGCCTACGCTCACCGCATGAGCAGCTGGCGCGGGCGCCGTTCCCTGCTCGATGTCGCCGTCGCTGCCGGGTTCGCTGTGGTGGCCGAGATCGAACGGTCGGTGTCCTCGACGAATGTTCTCGCCGGGTCCGCTTCCGTTGCCTTCGACACGTTCCTGGTGCTCGTCCCGGTCGTCCCGCTGCTGTGGCGTCGACGGTTCCCGTTCGCGGCTCTAGTCGCCACGACGGCCGCGCTCGGGATCGTCGGCGGGCTGTTCCACGGCACGATCTGCTTCTTCGGCGGCCTGTTCGTACTGCTGACCTGCCTCTACACCGCGTCGAGCTACGCCGCGGCCCCCGCGGACAAGGTGGCTGTGGTCGTGCCCTACGGCTTGTACGGCCTTCTGCCGCTGTTCGCGGGGAGCTATTTCCAGGTCCCGGGTGACCTGGTCTTCGCCACTGCGGTCACCGTTGCCGCGTGGCTGGCCGGCCAAGGTGCACGCCGGTGGCGCCGACAGAGCCATGAGCTCGCGGCAGCGCTCCGGGAGGTCGAGGCGGCCCGAGCCGCCCACGCCGCGTTGGCGGTGCAGGGCGAGCGCACCCGACTAGCCCGAGAGCTGCACGACATCGTCACCCACGGGCTGAGCGTGGTGGTGCTCCAAGCGAGCAGGGCCCGGCTGGAGCTGACCGAGCGCCCGGACGAGGCCCGCGACGCGATCATGGCCATCGAGTCGACCGGTCGGGAGGCGTTGGGCGAGATGCGCCGCCTCCTCGGCGTCCTGCGTAGCGTCTCCCCCTCGGCGGCGGCGTGCGACGCCCCCCTTGCTGACCCCCCAGACCTGAGGTCGTGTCTCGAGCCGCATTCCGCGTCTACAGGTGGTCAGGTCGGTGGGGGAGCAGACCTCGAGCCGGCGCCCAGTCTGCAGCGGCTGCCCACCCTCATCGAGCGGCTCCGGCGCTCCGGCCTCGACGTCACAGTGGCCGGCGACCCCGGGCAACCCCTCCCAGCGGCGCTAGATCTGACCGCGTACCGGATCCTGCAGGAGTCCTTGACCAACGCCCTGCGGTACGCCCGCCCACCCGCCGCGCACGTCGAGATCACCCGGCGGGAGGGCTCGCTTGGTCTGCGGGTGACCAGCCCAGGCGGCCCCGTCGCAGGCCGCCCCTCAGGCCCCGACTCCCTCGGGCACGGTCATGGACTGGTCGGTCTCAAGGAGCGAGCCGCGTTGTTCGGCGGCACCTGCCACGCCGCCCGAGCGGCCGACGGGTCCTTCATGGTCGACGTTCGTCTGCCTCTGCCCGGGCAGGCCACACCGTGATCACGGTGCTGGTGGTCGACGACCAGGCCCTCATCCGCAGCGGGTTGGCGGCCCTCCTAGCGCGGGAGTCTGATATCGAGGTCATCGGTGAGGCCAGTACCGGACGGGAGGCCGTGACTGCCGCCACCCGACTTCACCCCGACGTCGTACTTATGGATATCCGAATGCCCGAGATGGACGGGATCACCGCCACACGGGAGCTCACCTCGCTTCCCCACGGCCCGCGAGTCCTCATCCTCACCACCTACGACCTGGACGAGTACGTCTACGCCGGTCTGAAAGCAGGCGCCAGCGGCTTCCTGCTCAAGGACGCCGAGGAAGGAACGATCAGCGAGGCCGTCCGCACCGTTGCCGCCGGTGAGGCTCTGCTGGCTCCCAGCGTGACCCTGCGGCTCATCGAGTCCTTCGTGTCCGCCCCCAGCCCCGTCACCACCGTGGGGTTCGCGCTGACCCCCCGGGAGAACGACGTGCTGGCCCAGATGGCTAAGGGCCGCTCTAACGCTGAGACCGGCCGGGCCCTCTTCCTCAGCGAGGCGACCGTGAAGAGCCACGTCGCGGCGATCCTCACCAAGATGGGCGCCCGGGACCGCCTCCAGGTCGTCGTGCTCGCGTACGAGTCCGGACTCATCCGGCCCGGCCGATGAACTGGCGCACCCAAACCCCGCCGAGCCAAGGCCCCATACGCTGGTCACTGCTGGGAGGGGACGTTCCGCGGCTCCCGGATGTGGGGTGGGGTGTGCACGAGTGCTCGGCTGCGGATCTCAGCGTGCGTTCAGCGGGCCGGTTGTGCGGTGCCTCATCGGGTCAGCCGGCCGGGGGCGGCGGCACGTTCGCCGGGATCCGTGCCGGCCGGTGCAGGTGGACTTCGGAAGGGCACCATGACGATGTGGGCTCATGGGCTGATCAAACGCTCCGGCGACTAGGTCGCGGTCGAGGACCTGACGTTCACGGTGCAGCCGGGGATGGTGACGGGCCTTCTCGGGCCGAACGGCGCCGGGAAGTCGACCACGATGCGGATGATCGTTGGTCATTAAGGCGTGGGCCACAACCTACTCCTCGGATGGGATCCGCCTGCGAAAAATTGACCGTCTGCTCCCAGATTGCCGCCTGCGACGGACACCAGGGTCCCCTCGTCCGCGCGGGTTCCACCACGTCGGGCGCCTCGTGCTCGTCAGCCACGTTGGTGACCGCAACCGCCTCCGCACCCTTGTCGACCCCCGGCCAGTCGGGGGGCAGCGATGTCTCTTCCCCCCCCGTGGGCGGCCATGGGCGCATTCTGTGACCGCTACCGGGCCGCCCCGGGCAGTTCTCGTGGCAGCCGTCAGGCAGCGGGGCGTTCAGACAGGCGTCCGCTTCTCGGGTGGGCACGTCCTTGGCGGCGAACGAGCCGTGCTCGTCTCTGGACCCGCTGCCCTACCGACGCCACCGGAACTGTCGGTTCGGCGGTAAGGGCCTTCAGCCGGGGCGTGCATCGGTGACGACGCCTTTGTGTCGTCGAACCACCTCGATTCAATCCCGTCCTAACTGCCGATAAGGCGCGCGGCCGCCCCGCGGCCGAGGAACGGCTCGACCGCCCTGGACGGGTCCACAGCCGGCCCAGACCTTTCCGGTACGCCGGGGTGTTGGAGCCGCTCAGCCAAGTTCACGCTGCCGGGTCTCCGGGCCTTCGAAGGCGGTAGAACGCAGTCTGACTGGCGTCATTGCGCTGGGAGTCGCTCCCGGAGCCCGGCCGCGAGCCCGGCGACCGTCAGGAGGTCGATGAGCTCTCCGCCGCTGTTGAGAAGCCACCTTCTCTTCACTGGTCCGATCCGAAGGCGCAAGTGGATCCGGCAGGTGGTGGGACTGGGTTGAGTCAGAGTGATGGCCCAGCTGACCTGGGCACCGCCTCGTTGGGAGCGGTAGACGAGATCGGTCGGGGCGTCAACGCTGATCACCTGAAATGTCTCGTGCGGGCCGCCGTAGTCGGGAATGACGTCGCCGGGGGCCAGGTGCTGCCATTGCGGCAATAGGGTGCGGGACGCCCGCCGGGCGGGAGGGAGCACCGATTCGACGCGCCGTGGCAGATACCACCCGGCGCGGGCCTTACCCAGCTGCACGATCCAGGGCCAGACCTGATCCGCGTTTGCCGGCAGGGTGAATGCCCGATCCATGACGGCATCAGGCGCGGACACCAGATCATCGCCCGGCATGGCTGCGGCCCGTTCTTCCTCGGTCGGCTCGATCTCTGCGAGCATGGCTAGCTTCAAGGGGGGCCCGTCGTTGACGGCCGAACACCGGGAGCGGACGACACGGGCCGCGAGTCATCGCCGACGGGGTTGTCGGGGACTCCGTCGGTTTCAGGAACTGCGCGGCTGCCGGGGATAGGTGTGAAGGTATTCACTGGGTGGGGGCTGGTCTAGGCCGGGGCCGGTTTCTGACCTGCCACAGGTCGACGCGTGTGTCGGACAAACTCACCGTTGGCGCGTCGGCCGTTACCGGTGCAGGCGGGTCCCGCGCTCCGTGCATCCCCTCGACGCTGGGCGTTGTTGCACGTGGCCGCAGGGGCGGTGAATAGCCAGGGCTATTTTCGATGAAGGCTGGTCGCTGTGAGGAGGTCGTGCACCTTGGGGAACGCTCGCGCCACCGACCGTGCCGGCCGCGGCTCCATGAGTTTCTGCAGGTCGAAGTCCTGACGCGGTGGGCGGTCGCTACGCGGCGATAGGGGTCACCGGACCCCGACCCGGGTGACTGCCCCCCTCCGGCCAGGATCCGCATGCTCCCCGGCGTCTGAGCGACGAGCGCTCGTCGGCACGGGCGGACGTTGTGGAGGTCGCCCGCGGGAGCTTGGGCGCGGGGATTTTCACATCGTGCGGCCCGCCCTCCCACGCTACTTAGCGGTACGCGGCGTCCCGCCTGAGATGGACCCCCGGCGCGTTGGTGCGGCAAGTCACGTCTTGGCGTCGTCGTTCTCATTCAACTCGCGATAGTCAGACTCCAGCTCCACCACCTTGGTGCTCGGCGTGTAGCCCGGATCGATTCGCACCAGGTCCCACTCGTTGATCCAGGCCCGGACGTACTGCCGCATTCGGGTGGCCCCGAGCCGCTCAAGCCCCGACACGTGCGGCGGTTTCCACCCGTATGCGTCGCCGTGCAGTTTGCGCAGAATGGTGTAGGCGCGATCGAGCTCCGCGCCGTCGGGCGGGACCAGACGCACCATGTCACGCTCGATGTGGCGCATGCCCGCCTCGGCGAGGTCCGCCATTTCGACGTACTCATCAGTTCGCCTGTCTCGCAGGCGTCCCGGCAGCACCTCAAGGTCGTTCTTCTCATGAAGCACTGCCGCTTCGAAGTCATCCGTCATCGCCCCCACGACGACAACCGGGTCGTTCGGGTCCCCGGCTTCGCCGTCTAGCCAACGGGCGAGCTCGGCGTAGGCGCGGCCGCGCTGCAGCAGCGTGTACCGGCCGATGAGCTCGACCTCGTCGAGCAGGATCACCCAACCGGCGCCACCCGCCGCGCGCAGCAGCCGGGGTAGGAACCGCGACCGTTGGCGGGCCAGCTCGCGGACGGTGACGGGGGAGAAGGAGAAGGTTTTGGCCTCGCCGATGGCCTTGAGCTGTCGGCGTAGGTCGGGCACCGGTAGGGGGTCACCCGACCAGAAGCGCACGATGGTGTCGATGAACTCCTCGTCGCCGTTCGATGCATCGGTGCCAAGTCGCTGGTTGAGCAGCAGGGTGGCTTCGAAGCGCTCGTTGAGGTCGGCGCCGGGCCCCCGCAGCCAACGGATCAGCTCGGCGTATGCGGGGCTGTCGGGGTCGAGTCTTGCCGCCGCCTCGGCGACCACGTCACGCGACCCGTCGGGAGCTGCAGCCGAGGCGACCGCGGCGCGTAGTACCTTCGCCGGATCGTAGAGCGGCGTCTCCTTGCTGATGACCACGGTGGACACCACGAAACCCGCCGAGCTCGCGAGGTGGCCGAGGTGGGTTAGGAGGTGGCTTTTGCCGTCACCGAAGCCCGCCCCGAGGAGCATCGAGGCCCGGAGGTCCGCTCGACCCCGCCCGCCTGGGTGCCTGCGATCCGCACTACCTCCCCGAGGGCCGGCCACCCGCTCGAGCAACGCAGCGAACCGGTCCTCCACGTCGCTCTGACCGCTGCCGAGCGCGATGACGGCAGCTGCATTTGGCACCCCGCCGCGCATCGCCTCGACAGCCCGTCGCTGGCTGAGCCGATCGGCGTCCCAGGTCAACCTCGGCTGACGGATGTCGGCGTTCATGGGACAGCCTCCAACCGCACTTCGAGGCGAACCAGCGACGCGTACGGGTTGGCCCGGCGCCGGTCGCGTACCTCATCGGCCACGCGCAGCTGAAGCGCGGCATACGAGGGCAGTCCACGGTGCTCGTCGGTGACCAGCTCGGGCGGCACGACGGCGACCACGATGACACCGGCCAGGTGGTCTGTGTCATCGATCAGCTGGCGGAGCAGCTCATACGTGTCGAGGACGGCCATCTTGCTGTAGTAGATACCGGTGCGTTCCGGCACCGCCGGCCGGCGGGACTCCGCGAGCCGGGTGAGGTCCAGGTGGAGCACGAGTCCCCGGTGCCCGGCGCGCTGCAGGAGCCCGCCCACGCTGGTGAGCAGGTCGCGGGCGTTGTGCCGCCCGATCCGCCCGTAGATCAGGGCATCGCGCAGGTCCCGCAGCGCAACCGGTTCGCCGACCAGCCAGTCGCGCACGACCTGGGCCTCTGCGGGGCTGGCGTCGCCGTCGCCCAGGTGGGCCTGAGCCAGCCGCAGCAGGGCCCGGCGTAGCTCACGGGGGAGGGTGTTGTCGTGCAGCAGGCTGCGCTCGAGCTGTCGTCGGACGCTGCGGTAGAGCTCCCGCGCGTCGATGTCGTAGGCCCGCGCGACCTCGGCGACGGCAAGTCGGCCATCCGTCACCGGGAAAGCGATGGCCTCGTATGCCGCGGCGACGACGGCCGCCGCCACCTGGTCCCAGTCGATGTGGCGCGCCAAAGAGAAGAAGACATGGTCGATCATGTGGACCTTGGTGGACTCGGCGGACACCGAGACCATGGTGCACGAGACGGCCGCCGCGGCGTCACGCAGCGCCCCCTCGAAGCGGTCGGCAACGTCGGCGTCACCGGCGACAACGACCTTCACGGAGCCACCGCCGGCCGGCAGGTACCCGGCCAGGTACTCATCCGCGAGGAACCGCGCGTATTCGTCCGCCTTCATCGCACCCCCGCCGAGCACCGCAGCGCCGGCGTCGAGCCCGTGACTCACGACGCCTTCGTGAACGAGACGCCCCAGTAACGCTGCTGCTGGCCGCTCTGAGCGACCGTGACCAGGGTGCCGGTGCCGCGGGTGCCGGTGCTGGCATGCCACCGCAGCACCCGTCCGGACTTCGCCGTCGCCACCCCGCTGGCGTCGAGCAGGTACAGGTCGCGAGCGAACTCGGGTTTCGTGTACTCGCGCTGCTGGCCGGGCAGCAGGGTCAGGACCGACCAAAGGTCGACGAGCGGCAGGACGACACCGTCCCGATGGCCGTGCTTGGCCCCCACGAGATCGTAGGCCGCTTCGAGACTCTCCAGGAAGACTCCAGCCCGGAACCGTGGCGGCCGCTGCTGGGCGGCGGCGAGCACGGCAACCAGGACCGACGGCCGCAGCCGTCGCTCACGCCGGCGGTCGATCTCGATGGCGGCATCCGAGGGCAGGACCTTGATCAGCGAGGGGTAGCACAGAAGCCGCTGGTCACTCTCGACCATGGCCACGTCCGCAGCGGCCGCCGCGTCGACCAGCTCCGAGGCGAACGCGCCGGAGGCCAGGTGCTCCTGGTCGTCGAAGTCGAACGACGCCTCCGCGCTCTTCGCCGCCTGCGCCGACTCCACGGCATACCCCGCCGCGGCCGTGAGCGCACGACGCAGGTCCCGGACCTGGCCGCGAGCCGCTCCCACCTTGGCCTTGCGCAGCTCCCGAGTCACGGCTGCGGCCGCCTTGAGCGCCGCGTCTACCTCGTCCTCGGTGGCCGCCAGCGCCCCTTCCAGCCCGTCCCCAGCACCCAACGCAGGCCACTCCCTCACCCTTGCCCGTCGGGCGATCGACCTGCACCCGACATCGTCCCAGGGAGGTTACCGGGTCGCACCGACGGCCCGTCACGACGCGCGGTCGCGCGGTCGCCCCGGGCACGAGCCGGGTGTGTCCCTAGTGCCGCGCGTCCCCACCCTGAAGGCCGGATCCCGGCTAGCGACCGCCTCGTTACTTCGGCACCTGCGACCGGTTCGGGGTCACACTGCAGACCCGCTAACACCTTGAGCTCGAGAAGGACCACCTCGGCGCCGCCATGGAAAGCAACCCCTCCTCTCCAGGAGCGCGCCTGACCACCGCACGCCACGCGGCGGCGTGCAGTAGTTCGGACGTCACGATCCCGTCGGGAGCCGTTCGCTCGCTGTGGTCTGACCTGTCGCTTGCCTATCCGGCTAGAGCCCGCGGCGACCGGCTGACGTCGAGCGTCCGTGGCCTATTTGTGTCCTGATCTCGCGCTTGGCGATGTAGTCCCTGCTCAGAGGCGTGGCCGGTACGGGCTGTAAATCTGTCGCGAAAGCTTCGAAGGTTCGAATCCTGCACGTGCCACCAGCGTGAACAGCCCCTGACCAGCCCGATGCCGGTCAGGGGCTGTTGCATGGGTCCGGCGGTGTTCGGCTCTCTGCGGGTATTCGTGGCGTATCCCTGGCCGAGACGACTCACGAGCCGCCGCGATGGCGACCAAGACGAGTCCGGCGGTTTCCCGCCGGGTCGTGTCACCCCGGCTGAGGCACCGGCTGGGTCCGGTGCAGCTGGCCCCGCTGGTCGGGGTCGCACCCTCCACGGTGCACCGGATGCTGGTCCGGTGCCACCTGAACCGGCTCTCACACGTGGACCGGGCCGCCGGGGGACCGGTGCGCCGGTACGAACACGACCATCCCGGTTCGATGCTGCACGTGGACGTCACGAGATCTCCCCGGTGGTCAGACCTTTGGCCGACAGCGACAACACCATGGCGTCCAGGTGCGACAGTCGCCGAGCCCACTTCGGCACAATGACCGGCTCGAACGTGCCGTCCCGGTCCCTAGACACCACGATCTCCACCGGCCCGGCGTTATCCGTGACGACGGTCCTCGTGCGCTTCCCGTTGCGGGAGTTGCCCCCGTTACGGCCCTGCGGTGCACCGTTGTCGTGGCCTACCGTGCCCCTCTGGGGAAGGTGCTCGCTCATCTCCTCATCGAGCGCGGCCTCGACGACCATCTTGGTCAGCTGCTTCAGCGGCCCACCCGGGCCCGTCAACGCCGTGCCACTCGCGCGGGCCTGGCGCACCAGCTCCCGGACCGTGTCCTGCTTCGCCGCCATCCACGGCGGCAGCTCCTCCAGGGGTTCACCGGATCGCCGCACGGCTGGACGACCCGACGGGCGCGGTAGCCGGCCCAGGTGTTGTGCAGGACGGGGCGAATCGTCGGGGCCGTTGACGGGGCAGTCACGACCTGCGGCCGGCTGAGTGGTGGCGTGCCAGTAAAGACGTCGGACCAGGTCCTTGTTGGTGGCGAGGCGGCTCCCCAGCGGGCCCGAGTCACGTGGGAGGTCGGCGTGGCCGAATCCTGTTACGTTTTCGGGGTGGCGACAAGTCCAGACCGTTCGGATGTCAAGCACCGGGCTGGTTGGCTGCCGGACCAGGAAGCGTTGGAGGCGTGGCTCACCGGTCACCGGCGGCGGGTGGAGGCCAAGGGCGCGCAGGTGGTGCTGCATCCGGTGATCGCCGAGTTCCACGCGCTGCTGGACCGCGAGCCCGTGTTGCGGATGTACGTGGAGCGGATGGTCGACGAGGTGCCCCACACCAAGGCGTACGGCCAGCGGCATGTGAAGAGCGTGGACCAGCTGCTTCGGCTGGTCAACGAGGTGCTGACGATGGCGCCTGAGTTCGGGGACCAGGCGGTGACGCTGCCGCTGAACGCCATCCTGGACTGGACGATGGGAACGACGGCCGGGTTCGCCGTCTACCGCGACCCGCGGTTCAACGCGATGGTGAAGAAGATCCTCACCGTGTGGTGCGAGTTCCTGAGCAGCAGTGACTCGCGGTACGTCCTCAACGACACGCCGTCGGGCTGGAAGAGCCAGGCCGCCCAACAGGCGGTGGGCATCGAGCAGTACCAACATGACGCGGACGACGAGTTCTGGGGCTTCGCCTCGTGGAACGACTACTTCACCCGGCGGTTCAAGGACGGCCAGCGGCCGGTCGCCTCTCCCGACGATGACAAGGTCATCGTCAGCGCGTGTGAGTCGACGCCGTACGCCATCAAGTCCGACGTCCAGCTCCGGGACCGCTTCTGGATCAAGAGCCAGCCCTACTCTCTGGCGGACATGCTGGCCGGCGACGAGTCGGTGGAGGAGTTCGTCGGCGGGACGGTCTACCAGGCCTTCCTGAGCGCCACGAACTATCACCGGTGGCACAGCCCGGTGTCCGGGACGATCGTGCGGGCGTTCGTCCAGGAGGGCACCTACTACTCCGAGGCCGACTCCGAGGGCCCTGACGCCGTCGAGGCGCAGAACTCGCAGGGCTACCTCGCCCACGTCGCCGCTCGGGCGATCATCCTCATCGACGCCGACGACCCCGTCATCGGCCTGCTGGCCTTTGTGCCGGTCGGCATGAACGAGGTCTCCTCCTGCCTGATCAACGCGAACGTCAAGGCCGGCTTCCACGTCGAGAAGGGTGAGGAACTGGGGTACTTCCAGTTCGGAGGCTCAACCCACTGCCTGATCTTCCGCCCCGGCGTGATCGCCGACTTCGCCCTGCAGGCGCTGCCCCAGCCGCACGACCCTCATGCCCCTCTGGTCCGAGTTCGATCGCGGCTAGCAACCGCTCGCTCCACAACGTAAGTCCCAGACCCCAGAGCCCACCCCTGGGCCGCCGCCCTCACCCAGCGTCGCCAGCCCCCGGCGGCGTGGCCCGTGCGCGGCGGCCTCTGACCACACGACCGTCCCAAGGTCGGGCCCCAGCGTGGTCGGCCGCGGCGAGGGACGCGGCGGAGCGAGGTGCGCTGACGTGGCCCGGCCGTGACGCGATATACCGGTCAGGCGGCGTGGGGTCAGTGTGGGGTCGGCTCCCACCGGTCGGCGAGGTCTCGAACCCAATCCGTGGCTTGTTCCGGGTCGGTGGGTGGACCTTCGACGATGACCAGCTCGTTGACGCCGAGGGTGGCCAGCCGCTCGAGGTCTCGTGGATCTGGGTCTTGGAGAGACACGGCCAGATGAAGGTCGGAGGCGTCGCGCCCTGTCTCCCGGCAGCAGCGCTTTACGTACTCGACACGCTCGGCGACTTCGGCCGTGCCGTCGAGGTTGAACCCGTACCAGCCGTCGCCCCACTGGACTACCCGCCGTAAGGCTGCATCGGAGTTGCCGCCCAGGACGATAGGAATAGTCCGGCCGTCCATGGGTTTCGGGTTGACGCGGATACCGTCGAACTGGACGAACTCACCCTGGAACGACGCAACGTCCTCACGCCAGATCGTCCGCATCACGTCGACGTACTCCCTGGTGCGCGAGGCTCGTCGGGCGAACGGCACACCGAGGGCGGCGAACTCCTCGGCCGACCACCCCACCCCGGCACCGAGGACGAGCCGGCCGCCCGACAGCAGGTCCAGGGTGGCGGCCTGCTTCGCGATCACGATGGGGTTGTGCTCCGGCAGCAGCAGCACCCCGGTCGCGATCTTGATGGTCGAGGTTGCCGCGGCCGCGAAGCTCAGACCGATCATCGGGTCGAGCCAGTCGGCTGTTGACGGGACCGCGATCTGCCCGTTGGCGGTGTAGGGGTACCGCGACGACGGCTGGTCCACCATCACGACATGCTCGCCGGCCCACAACGTGGAGAACCCAGCACCTTCGGCCGCTGCTGCGACCGCGTCCATGACGCAACGGCGAGCCCCCGCTCCGATGCCCAAGGCGTGCAACCCCACCTGCATCCGGTGATCCTGCCACTCCATGGCCGGGGCAGACGGTCGAAACGGGAAGGTGGGCTGGATGGGGATGCTTGACGCAGAGCCCGCCCGCGTGGCCTCGGCATCGACGTCCACCGGCCGCTGGTGTACCGGACCGGCGGCTCAGATCTGGGCTGGAGGCCCCCACGCCCCGGGACAGCGCTGAACCACTGCGACCGGGATGGTGGAGCTCCCGTCGGCGACCGGGTCCGCGGTCGGCGGGCCGCTGCGGTCTACCGTGACCCCGGTGCCCGGGCGCCGGCCGGTGTCCGAGTGGGCCGGACCGTTTGGGTCGGCTTACGGAGTGCGGCGGCTGGCCGAGGTCAAAGGGATCCCCCCACGCTGCAAGCGGTGGTCGCTCAGGCGGTCACCCTGCGGCCGTGTCAGTGGGCCGCCGTGGCCGCGATCGATGAACTCACGGACCGCCCCGCGCGGCTGGCGGCGAGCACCGAGCCGGCGTTGGCGGCGATCATTGCCGCGATCGCCGGAGCGTCCGCGGACAGCCCCGGAATCCTGGCCTTCCGGACCGGCCGGACCGTGGTCAGCCAAGACCTCACCTCCGAAACGCGGTTTCCCCGTCTCCGCGCACGACATGGTGGCGAGAACGCCCGTGCGATCGGTCCTGTCGGTCCCCCTGCACAGGCACGGCTCGTGCGTGGGCGTGCTCTCGTGCTCCGCAGACCGTCCCTACGCCTTCGACGACCAGACCGTCAACACGGGCGAGGTCCTTACCGTTCCCGCCGTGTTGGCGATCGCCGCCGCCCGTGACGAGGGCCGGGCCGACAACGTGGAGGTTGCCCTACGCAGCGCACGCAGGATCGGGACCGCCCTCGGAATCCTCGTCGAACGGTTCAAGATCACCCCAGACGACGCCGGGGCACGACTACGCACCTGCAGCCAGGACCTCAATCGCCCCGTGGCCGCCCTCGCTGGCGAACTCGTGGAGACCGGCACGATAACGGGCCTCGTTGGTCCGCTGACGCCGCAGCTGAGCCGGGTTCCACCGCAGAAGGATGGCGTCCCCCGCTAGTTCCCACGCCCTCGGACCCCGGCCCCCAGGATGAGAGGCGGGTTGGCGCGGGTCGGTCGGCGGCCCTGGCTGCGACCATCCGCTGATGCCGCCGGCTCGGCTGACAGCGAACGCCTACTGACACCCGACCGAGCGACCGGCGCGCAGCTCCTCAAAGCTCATCGACGACCTGGGGCCCGACGTACCCGCGACGCTGACCGAGCCACGGCGCCCGGACCCTGAAGCAACGAGCCGAGGTCCTGGGGTTGTCGTCCGCGCACAGCATCTTGCCGTTGCAGGCGATGGCCTTGCCGCCGACGTGCCGGGAGTGACGTGGCCGGCATGGATGTCAGCGAGGTCGTAGGGCTGTGGGTGCGGAGTGCCGCGGTTCTGCGATCAACGGCACCAACCCAACCCCCACTGGCATCACCTGCCAACGGTGGGGTCAGTGCCCACCGAGCGTCCGGCCGGAACGGCGCGGGGCACCGAACGCCTCGATGTCGACCTGCTCCCGCAGGCCCGTGATGGCCCCGCCCGCCGGCACCGACGACGCCGCGGCCTTGAGCAGCAGCGGCACGCCGACCCGCGCTGCGAGCCGGCGGCCCCGCGGGATGTGGATGCCGAACAGCTCACGGTGCACCGGCACCATCATGCTCAGCGCCTCGTCCTTGACCAGCCGACCGACGAGCTGGTCGCGGCGCGGGGCCGCGGATCCGCCGCCACCGTTGCGCGAGGTCATCATGTCGCGGAACCACAGGGACTCGGGGATGGCCGCGAGCTGCGGCAGCACCTCCTCGAGGTAGCGCTCCAGCTCCACGAAGGTCGAGGGCAGGGCGGCCGGGTCGATGCCGAGCAGCTCGCCCGCCACCTTCTGTTCGACGATGTAGCGGTCCCGGTCGGCCGGCGTGACCTTCTCCGGCGCATACCGCTCGAAGACGGTGAGGGCCGAGTAGGTCAGGGTGTTCTGCACCCAGACCAGGAGGTCCGGCTCCTCCGCGTCGTAGGCGCTGCCGGTCGCCGGATCGGTGGCGCGGACCGCCTGGTGCACGCGCCGCAGGGTGGCGCCCGCCCGCCGTGCGGTGGCCTCGTCGCCGAAGGTGATCGTCATCATGTAGAGCCCGGTCTGCCGACCGCGTGACTCCGGCTGGTCGCGGAACGTCGAGGCCTGGTCGATCATCCGCATGACGCGCGGGTGCAGCATCTGCGTCGTGGCGGCGAGGATGCCGACGAGCACCATGCTGGGCTCGGAGTGCAGCTGCCAGGTGACGCTTCCCGGCCCGAACAGCCCGTCGTCTGCCGTATGCCGGCCGGCCAGGACCTGGGCGGGGCGCGGCGTGACGGTCGTCATGGGTTCTCCTGCGGGGTGGGCCCTCAGGCAGCGAGCCGGGGCGAGGTGGGAAGGCGGACGCGACGCGATGCTAGGGCCTCGCGTGCACGTCCGCGTCCGGTTCCTCCCGTTGTGAGACGTTCACCCCGGACTTGGTATAGAAGCCACCATGTGGCGCACCCCGCCTCCATACTGCGCCGGTGACCAGTCCTCCCGAGGCCCCGGCCGGGCCCGCCCCCGCTCCCTCCCGCACCCCCGACCGGTGGGTCCACCGCGGGCACATCTTCCACATCGCCGGCTCGCCGACGGTCGCGACGGCAGCGCAAGCGCTCGTGGCCGTCCCCGACGGCGTCCTCGTCGTCGACGACGAGGGCCGCATCGCGTGGTGCGGCGCGTTCTCCGAGCTGCCGGAGGCGTATGCCGCCTCGCCGGTGGCGGACCACCGGCCTGGGTACCTCATCCCGGGCTTCGTCGACACCCACATCCACTTCCCTCAGACCTTCGCCGGCGACGCCTACGGGGGAGGGCAGCTGCTGGAGTGGCTGGAGCGGTGCGTCTTCCCCTCCGAGTCCCGGCTCGGGGACCCGTCGTTCGGCGCCCGGGCGGCACAGGCCTTCTGCGACCGCCGGATCGCCGCGGGCACGACGGCCGCCATGGTCTTCGGTTCGGCCTTCCCCGCCGCCCAGGACGCGCTGTTCGCCGAGTCACAGCGGCGGGGTCTTCGCCTGGTGAGCGGCCGCGGCATCCAGACGCGCGGACCCGCGACGGCTGCGCCGCTGCTCACCAGCGAGGAGGACGCGATCCGGCTGACCCGTGAGGAGATCGAGAAGTGGCACGCAGCCGACACGGGCGACGTCGCCACGGCGCTGCTGCACGTCGCTGTCGTCCCGCGGTTCTCGCTCTCGGTCACCCGACAGACGCTCGGGGCCCTCGGCACCCTCTACGACGGCGTGCGTGACCGGGGGGTCTACTTCCACAGCCACCTCAACGAGAACAACCGCCCCGGCACGGGCGAGGTCGACGCGACCAAGGCCGAGTACGGCGTCCACTCCTACCTCGACACCTACGACGGGCGCTTCCTCGACGGCTCGGCCGTCGGCGGCTCCAGCCTCCTCGGCCGACGCAGCATCCTGGCCCACGCGGTCCACTGCCAGGACCCCGAGCTCGCGCGGATGGCCGAGACCGGCACGTCGATCTCGCACTGCCCTGTCTCGCAACAGTTCCTGGGGTCGGGGACGATGCCCTGGAACCGCACCGTCGCGGCCGGTGTCACCGTGTCGGCCGGCACGGACCACGGTGGCGGCGACGAGTACCTCATCGCCCAGGTGCTGTCCGACGTGTTCAAGGTGCACATCTCCGAGGCGGGCGACGACGGCGTCTCCCTCCACCCGGCCGAGCTGCTCTTCACCGGCACGCTGGCCGGAGCGCGGGCCCTGGACATGGAGGACCGGTTCGGCAACTTCGACGTCGGCAAGGAGGCCGACTTCCTCGTCGTCGACCCGCGGCGTTGGCCGCCGTTGGACGACACGCTCACGCATTGCACCTATGCCGACGACGCCGACCTCGCGCGCGACCAGCGGCTCTTCACGCTGCTCATGAAGATGCGCGAGCCGGCCATCGCCGAGGTGCACGTGCGCGGTCGCCGGGTCGATGTCGAGCAGGGCTGACGTGGCGACGGTGCCGACGGCGGGCCCTGAGCCGACGGGCGTACCGGCCGCCATGACCGCCCCCGTCGCCGCTGCCGTGGCGGTCGTCGTCACCCAGCACCTGGTCGCCGGCCGCGACGCGGACTATCGCCGGTGGCAGGAGGACGTCGACGCTGCAGCAGCCGCCGCGCCGGGGTTCCTCGACACCGAGACGCTCGACGCGGCTCACGGTGCGGAGGAGCGGGAGCGCTCGGTCGTCTACCGGTTCGACACGACCGAGCACCTGAGGCGGTGGCTCGACAGCGCCGGCCGCCAGGAGCTCGCCGCCCGCGGCGCCGACCTGTTCGACCGGGCGCCGTCGCAGCAGGTGCTGGTGGAGCGCGAGCACGACCCGGTGACCGTCGTCGTCAACCACCGGGTCGACCCGGAGAGGGAGCAGGACTTCGTGCAGTGGCAGGAGCGCGTCATCGCCGCCGAGCGCACGTTCCCGGGCTTCCGTGGGTCCGACCTGCTCCCTCCCGTGCCGGGCGTCCAGCGGGAGTGGGCCATCCTCACGACCTTCGACACCGCCGCGCACCTCGAGGACTGGCTCACGTCGTCCGAGCGGCGGGCCGTGCTCGCCGAGGGCAGCGACTTCGCCGACTTCAGTGTGCGCCGGATGGCGTCCCCCTACGGCTCCTGGTTCGGTCGCCGCCGCGGCACGGCGGAGGCCGCGACTCCGGACTGGAAGACCGCCCTCTCGGTGCTCGTCGGGCTCTACCCCACCGTCGTGCTGCTGACCCTCGGGCTGACCGAGATCTGGCCGAACGCCCCGCTGTGGAGCAGCCTGCTCGTCGGCAACATCCTCTCGGTGAGCGTGCTCACCTGGGTCGTCATGCCCACCGTGACCCGGCTCCTGCGGTTCTGGCTCGAGCCGGAACCCCCGGGGTCCCGCCGCAACGACCTCGTGGGTCTCGTTGTCTCCGTGGGCTTCCTGACGCTCGCGGCGGTCGTCTTCTGGCTCGCCACGACGGTCGTCTGGACGCTGCCGTGAGGGCGGCCCTCGCCGTCGTCGGCGTGCTTCTCGTCCCGGTGGCCGTGGCCGGGTGCACGACGACCCCCGCGACCTCGACGGCGGCGTCGACCTCGGGGGAAGCGTCGTCGTCCGCCGGCGCACCGGCGCCCGGTGCGGCCGGCGCGGCGGTCACGACGGCCCCGACCCCATCCGTGCCCGGTGCGCCGGGAACGGCCATCCCGGCCCGCACCACGGCCCCGGCCCCGACGACCACGACAGCCGGCGGACCTCCGACCGTCGTGGCGTTCAACGCCCCGACGGGCTTCCGCTGCCTGGCCGGCGGCAAGGAGGGCCAGGTCACCCTCGGCTGGGTCGTCCCCGACGCCACGGCGGTCGACGTGCAGCTCGACGGGAGCCGGCCGGCCGTCGGCATCCAGGATGCGCTGCCCTACCAGGTGCCGGCCGGCCGTCCGGTGGGCGTGGGCTCCACCGTCGTCTTCGACTGCGCTGCGGCCGCTGAGCACACCATCACCGTCCGGTGGAGCGCGGGCAGCGACGCCAACGTCACTGAACGCTCGGTGACCGTCCGGAAGGAGAGCTCCTGATGACCATCGTTGAGCCGCAACGACACTGGAGCCGGCGGGGGTTCCTCGCCGCCAGCGGTGGCGCCCTCTCCGCGGGGCTGCTCGCGGCATGCACCGAGACCACACCGACCTCGTCGGCGACGACCCGGGTCGCCGGCAACACCATGGACGGGATGCCGGGCATGGGCGGCATGGACCCCGGTGGCGCCCTCGACCCCCAGGCGCTGAACACCCCGGGGTCGGTCGGGTTCGTCGAGCCCGCGGTCCGGTCCAGCACCGGTGGCCGGCTCGCCACGACCCTGCGCATCGCGAAGACGCCGGTGACGATCGCCACCCAGACGGTGCAGGCCGTCACCTACGAGGCCTCCTACCCCGCGCCGACGCTGGAGATCCGCCCCGGGGACACGCTGGCGATCCGCCTCGTCAACGACGGCGCGGAGGAGACCAACCTCCACACGCACGGACTGCATGTCTCACCGAGCGGGAGCTCCGACAACGTGCTGCTCGACATCAAGGCGGGCGGCCGCTTCGACTACAGCTACGCCATCCCCAAGGACCACCCGGGGGGCACGCTCTGGTACCACCCCCACCTGCACATGCTCTCCGACAAGCAGGTGTTCGGTGGCATGTTCGGACTGCTCGTCGTCCGAGGGGAGTTCGACCAGCTCCCCGGGATCGCCGGCCTTCCCGAGCGGGTGATGATGCTGAGCCAGATCGACATCGCGAGCTCCGAGATCGTCGACGGCGACGACAGCTCCCTGTCGGACCAGGTCACCCTGGTCAACGGCCAGTACCAGCCCCGGCTGGACATCGCCCCGGGGGAGATCCAGCGCTGGCGCGTGTGCAACTCGAGCTCGGTGTTCTACCGGTTGCGACTCGCGGGCCAGCCCCTCACGCTCGTCAACGTGGACGGCGACTCCCTCACCCAGGCCACACCGCACGACGTCATCATCGTGCCGCCCGGGGGGCGCATCGACATCCTCGTCCGCGGCGGTGACGCCGGGGAGTATGCGTTCGAGTCGATGAGCTGGGACGACCTCGGGCCGTACTACACCGCGAACATGGTGCCGACGAAGGCCCAGCCCCTCGTGCGGCTCGTCTCCGAGCCGGCCGCCAGAGCGGTCACCGCCGCCGCGATGCCGACGACGTTGCTGCCCATGGACGACCTCCGGAACGCGACGATCGACCGTCGTCGGGAGTTCCGGCTGGAGGAGCGCGAGCCGCGGGGGACCGGCCAGAACGACAAGTTCCAGTACTACATCAACGGCACGCAGTTCGACCACAACGTCGTCAACGAGACGATGAAGCTGGGCGCGACCGAGGAGTGGGAGTTCGTCAACCTCACCTACGAGCCGCACCCGATCCATATCCACGTCAACGACTTCCAGGTGATCTCCATCAACGGGGAGCCGTCAGGGGAGAACCACTACCGCGACACCGCGATGCTGCCGCCGTTCGGGCGCATCGTCATCCGGCACCGGTTCCTCGACTTCACCGGCAGGTTCGTCATGCACTGCCACATCCTCTTCCACGAGGATCACGGGATGATGCAGCTGCTGGAGGTCGTCGCCTGATGGGATGGGACCTGTCCGCCTCCACCGTCTTCGACGCGAACGACAAGCGGGGCGCGCTCCCGCCGGAGGTCCACCGGCTCCACGGTGAGGGCACCGTGGCCGGCCCGGTCGTCACGGCGGCCTGCGCCGAGGGCTCGGTCGCGGCGGTCCTCACGGCGCTGGAGACGGCGCCCCGGGGCAGTGTGCTCGTGGTGCAGGGCTCGGGCGGATGGGCCTATGCCGGCGAGCTGCTGAGCACCGAGGCGGCCCGGGTCGGCGTGGTCGCGGTCGTCATCGACGGGCACGCCCGCGACCTCGACCAGACCGCGGCCTCCCCCTCTCGCTCTTCGCCCGTGGGCTGACCCCCCGGGGTGCGCGCTTCGGCGACCCCGGCGAGGTCGGTGTCGTGCTGACGATGGGCGGCACCGAGGTGCGGGCCGGTGACTGGGCGGTGGGTGACGCCGACGGGGTCACGGTGGTGCGCGCGGAGGACGTCGAGCGGGTGCGGGCCCGCGCGGGGGAGATCGCGCGGCACGAGGCCGCGCTGGCGGAAGGAGTGCGCGGCGGACGACCGCTGCGCGACCTGCTGCGCTGAGGGGTCAGATCAGCCCGCGCGACCGCAGGGTGTCGATGATCCCCGGGAGGGCGTCGACGTCGGTCTGGAACTTCATGTGCATGAGCACCACGGACCCCGGCCGGGCCTGGCCCGTGACGATCGAGGTGATCGTGGCGGTCGAGTTGCCCTGCCAGTCGTTGGTGTCGATGCTCCAGCCGCAGATCGAGTAGCCCGCGCTGCGCACCATGGCCCGGGAGACCTCGTCACTGGCCCCGTAGGGGAAGCGGAAGACGGTGGTGGGGTGATAGCCGAGGTCGATCTGGCGCTTGAGCTCGGCGGCGCCGAGGGCGGCATACATCTGCGGGTGCGAGTACGTGTGGTTGCCGAGCATCTGGCCGTCGGCCTTGAGGCGGGCGATGAACGGGGCGTTGGCGCCGGCCCACTCCCCGGTGGGGAACCAGCGGGCCTTGATGCCGTAGCGGTCGATGATCGACAGCAGCGCCGGCGCCGTCGGCCCCCCGTCGTCGAACGTCAGCAGGACCTTGCCCGGGTTGGGGTTGCCGCACCCGGTGACGGCCGGGCCCGACGCCTGCACGGGGGCGACCGGTGCAACGGCCGGGGCCGCGCTGGGCTTCGGCGTGGCGGGCTTGGGGGCGACCGGCTTCGCCGTGCTCGCGGCCGGGCGGGGCGCGGCGGTGGTCGTGGGGGCCGCGGGTGCCGTCGTCGTGGTCGGGACGGGGATGGCCGAGACCGTCACCGTCGCCGTCGCGGCGGACGTGGTCGGGGGGGCCGCGACCGTGAACATCGGCGGTGGGGTGGCCGGACGCGAGAAGCCTTCGCCGTCAACAGTGCCCGGCGCGTGGACCGCCGTGGGCGTGGACAGCGCGGCGACCGGGGCCGCCACCGGCGCGGGGCCGGACAGGACGCTGCTGACGGCGCTGCACCCGGAGACGAGCGACACGCCGGTCACGCACAGGGCGGCGACGGTGAGACGCAGCGGGCGCGGGCTGGGCATGAGGCTCCGGTCGGTCGGGTGGGGGTGGGGCAAGGCGTACTGGACGACACCTGGCGAGGGCGCACGGAGACCGACCCCTCTGCACGCAACGGTACGACCTGGGACCCGTGGTCGGGGTCAGCCGTTCGGGTCGTGGGACCCGTGTCGTCGGATAGGTCCGATTTGCGCGGTTGACGGGCCAGGACCCACGATGACGGTGGTCGCATCGCCGCGACGGCACCTCGTGCCTCCGACCGCCCCGTACCTGCCCCGACAAGGACGAGCGACATGGCGATCCTTCCCTTCCTCCCGCGGCCCCACCGCCCTCACCGCTCCCCCCGACCCGGGGGACCTTCGCACCGTGACCGGCCTCTGCGGCCTCTGGCTCGGCGCTCGGCGCTCGCGCCGGTCGTCGTCTCTGCGCTCACGGCGGCGACCGCCCTCGCCGGCGCGGTCGTGGTCGGTGCCGCCACCCCGGCGGCCGCAGCCGACTGGCTCGACGCGGCGACGACGACGGCCCAGACGATGCCCACGTTCGCGTCGACCTACGCCAACCGCGGCATCCGGGTCGCGGCCGGCGTCAACCCGCCGACCGGGTCGTGGCTGGCCCCGGCGGTGTTCGTCGGCGACGGCACCCCCCGCGCGGTGTTCACGGGTCCGCTGGCGGTCAAGCCGAGCGCCCAGGGCTTCGGGGTCGTCGCCCCCACGGTGACCGGCTCGTCGACGACGGTCTTCGGCGGCTATGCCGACGCCGCGGCCCTCGCGCTGACGCCGCCCGGCACCGACGCCTACGCCTTGACGCGCAAGGACTCCCTCACCGCCGATCTGACCTACACGGCGGCCGGCTCGACGGTGGGGGTCCTCACCCTGGCGGAGGGGTGGGCCTACGCGCAGTACGCCGCGGCCACCGACCAGGACGTGCGGCTGACGCTCCCGTCCGGGGTCACGGCGCCGACGGCGGTGGCCGGTGGGTACCGCATCGGCTCGTCCCTGCTGCTCGTCACCCCCGGCACGCTCTCGGGTGCGACCCTCCACCTCGCCCGGGGCCAGGCCGCGTGGGTCGCCGCCGTCGCGCCCGGCGCGTCGTCCGGTGACCTGTCGGTGCTCGTCGCCGGGGCCACCACCCTGCGCGGTAGCACGACGGCGTATGCCGTGACCGGTGGCCGCGCGGTGACGACGTACAGCCTCGCGACCGCTGCGCCCACGGTCTTCGCCGCGATGCCCGCCCAGTCCGACATCTCCGGGACCCGGCTGTCGACGGCCTACCCCAGCATCAACGGACCGATGCCCGCCGTCACCGGAACGACGTTCACCACCTCGACCCCGGCGTACGACGTACCCCTCGACCTCGACCTGTCCACGCTCACGGCCGCCGACCGCAGCACGCTGACGGGGATCGTCTCGACCGATGCGGGCCGGGTCGCCACCCTCGACGCCACCGACTCCTACTACGGCGGCAAGCAGCTGACCCGCGCCGTGCAGGTGTACCGGCTGGCCCGCCAGCTGGGTCTCACCACGGCAGCGTCGACCCTGCGCAGCGCCATCGTCGCCCGCCTCGACCAGTGGTTCGACCCCACGGGCTGCGCGTCGCGGACGACGGCCTGCTTCGCCTACGACCGCGCGCTCAAGGGGGTCGTGGGCGAGCAGCCCAGCTACGGGTCCGACACCGAGCTCAACGACCACCACTTCCACTACGGCTACCTGCTGTATGCCGCGGGGGCCATGGCCCTCGATGACGCGAGCCTCACCAGCCGGTGGAGCACCATGGCCGACACCGTCGCCGCCGACATCGCGGCGACCCGGTCCACCGCGACGACCGTCACCCGCCGCCACTTCGACGACTACGCCGGCCACGGGTGGGCGAGCGGAGTCGCGCCCTTCGCGGACGGCAACAATGAGGAGTCCTCGAGCGAGGCGACGAACGCGTGGGTCGGCGTCACCCTGTGGGGCCGGGCCAGCGGCAACGCCGACCTCGCCACCGAGGGGCAGTGGATGTTCTCGCGGGAGGCCGGATCGGCCGTCGCCTACTGGCTGAAGCCGGCCCCCGTCCCGGGCTTCACCTCGCCGATGGCCGCCCTGCTGTGGGGCGGGAAGAAGGACTACGCCACGTGGTTCTCAGCGGAGCCGTCGGCCAAGGTCGGCATCCAGGTGCTGCCCGCGGCCCCGGCCCAGCTGGCCTACCTGCGCAGCGTCGGCGCGGCACAGCTGACCACCCTGGCCAATACCGCACTGGCCAACGGCATCAGTGGGAAGCCGCTCGTGGACTGGTCGCTCGCGCTGACGTCGCTGGCGGACCCCGCACGGGCGCAGGCCGGCTACGCGCAGCTCGCCGACGGTGACATCGACAACGGCGACACCCGCTCCTACCTGTATGCCGTGCTGCACACCACGGGCACCCTGCCCGCACCCACGGGGCCCCCAATGCCGACGAGCACGACGAGCACGACGAGCACCGCCCCCACGACGTCCACCAGCACGAGCGCCAGCACGACGGTGACCAGCACCACCGCCACGAGCTCGACGACCGGTCCGACCAGCACGACCAGCACGACCAGCTCGAGCGCGACCACCAGCCCGACCCTCACCGCCACGAGCACGACCAGCACGACGGCCTCGGGGTCGGCGCTCGACGCGTTCTCCGTGGTCCCGGCGAGCGCCGCGACCTCCCTCACCGCGCTGACGCTGTCGGGGGCGCACACATCGCCGGGGGCGAACGGGGCCGCAGCCGGGTTCCGGCTCGACTTCGGTACGAGCGCCGTGGCCGACGTCGTGTTCACGGTCTCGTCGGGCGCGGCGAGCGGGGTGTCCGGCCTTCTGCAGGTGCGCCTCGACAGCCCCACCAACCCCGTGGTCGCCGAGGCCGCCGTCGCCTCGACGGGCGGGTGGGACGTCACCAAGGCGGTGCCGGCGAACTCCGCCTCGCCGACCGGCGTGCACCAGGTCTTCGTCACCTTCACCTCCGGTCAGCCGGCGGCCTACGCCGAGCTGTGGAGCGTGCAGTTCCGCCGTCGCTGAGGGTGAGGCGACGCTGAGGGTGAGGTGACGCTGAGGGTGAGGCGACGCCGAGGCGAGGCGGCTCGGGGGAGCGTCCGCATACCGACGGTCCCGACGCATCGTGACCGCATGCCGCAGGATGGGGCCGTGGGACGAGGTCGCTCAGCAACGGGGGTCGGGGCCCTGCTCGTCGCTCTGAGCCTCGTCGCCTGTGGGGCTCCCTCGGCGCCCTCGTCGACGGCCCCCTCGACCGCATCCGCGGCGTCCGCGCCTCCCGCCTCCACGTCGTCGGGGACAGGAACGCGGGGCACGACCACGAGCACGGCGCCGTCCACCGAGCCCGGCCCGCCGTTCGTCACCGCCGCTACCTGGGTGCGCGGCAGCGGGGGCCGCAGCCTGCACGTCGTGCCGACCGCGGCCGGCCGCGTCGCCCAGGGCCCGAGCGCCGCCGCCGAGGCCTGGGCCGAGGTGGTGCGGCTCGCACCCGACGCCGACCAGCCGGGGATGCAGGCGCAGTTCGACTGCCACTGGACGTTCGCCCGGCTCGTGCAGCCCGACAAGCCGTCGTGGAACCTCGAACCGTGGCGCCCCGTGGTCAGTGACCAGCAGATGGTCGATGCCCGCTGCAACCCGGGCGGCCCGGAGTCGGCCGACGGCTGACCGTGGTCAGGGACCCGGTCGGATACCCGGACGCGTCGTCATGGCGACCCGTTCGGGTATGCGACCGGGTATCCGACGCGCGGCCCGGCGCGGTGTCCCACGCGGTATGCGGCCGAGCAGTGACGCGAGAGACGGGCGGCCCGGGACCGTGGGCGCCCCCCTGCGGCGCCGACGGTCCCGGTGACCGACCGTCCTTGTGCAGGGGTTCGGCACTCCTGCGGGGGCCGGATGGGGGGTTTCTCGGGAAATCTCCGACGAAACCTCAGGTAGGCCTCAGGCCCGCCCGAGCGAACGCCTGAGACCACGCCCGAGACCGCTCAGCGCTTGCCGCGCCAGGCCCGCTCGAACGGCAGCCGCCACGCGTGCGGGGCGATGAGCTGGTGGATCGCGTTGGGCCCCCAGCTGCCCGGCGGGTAGGGCTTGACCGGCGGCGGGTCGTCGAGCAGTGGCTGCGAGCGCTCCCACAGCGACTCGATGCCCTCGGCGGTGTTGAACAGGGTGTGGTCGCCGCGCATGGTGTCGAGGATGAGCCGCTCGTACGCCTCGAGGACGTCGCCGTAGTGCTCGCCCTCCTGCGTGGCGAACTGCATCGAGAGCTTGTCCATCTTCATGCCCGGGCCGGGCCGCTTGCCGTAGAACGACAGCGAGACCTTCGAGTCCTCCGACAGGTCGAAGGTCAGGTGGTCCGGTCCCTGCTTGCCGACGCCGGAGTCGGACGGGAACATCGACTTCGGCGCCTCCTTGAAGGCGATCGAGATGATGCGCTGGCCCTCGGCCATCCGCTTGCCCGTGCGCAGGTAGAACGGGACGCCGGCCCAGCGCCAGTTGTCGATCCCGCACTTGAGGGCGATGAACGTCTCGGTGTCGCTGTCGCGGGCGACCCCCTCCTCGGCGGTGTAGCCGGCGTACTGGCCGCGCACGACGTCGGTGGGCATGATCGGCATGAGCGAGCGGAAGACCTTGTTCTTCTCCTCGCTGATGGCCCGCGGCTCCAGGGCGGTCGGCGGCTCCATCGCGACGAAGGCGAGCACCTGGAGCAGGTGGGTGACGACCATGTCCTTGAACGCGCCGGTGTGCTCGTAGAACGACGCGCGACGGTCGAGGCCGAGGGTCTCGGGGATGTCGATCTGCACGTGGTCGATGAAGTCGCGCTTCCAGATCGGCTCGAACAGCCCGTTGGCGAAGCGGAAGGCCAGGATGTTCTGGGCCGCCTCCTTGCCGAGGAAGTGGTCGATCCGGAAGATCTGGCTCTCGTGGAACGTCTCGTGGACCGTGTCGTTGAGGATGATCGCGCTCTCGAGGTCCGTGCCGAACGGCTTCTCCATGATGACCCGCGACCGGTCCACGAGCTGGGCGTCGCGCAGGGTGGCGATGACCGCCGGCGCCGCGGCGGGCGGCACGCTCATGTAGTGGATGCGGCGGACGCGCTCGCCCAGCTCGCTCTCCGCGGCCTCGACCTTGGCCCGGAGACCCTCGGCCCCGGCCGAGGTGGGGATGTAGTGCAGCCGCTCGGCGAAGGTGTCCCACTGCGCCTCGGTGAGTGGGTGGGTCGAGAACTCCTCGACGGCCTGCTTCGCGAAGGCACGGAACGCGTCGTCGTCCATGTCCTCGAGGGAGGTGCCGACGACCTGGATGTCGGGCGTCAGCGCGGAGTTGACGAGGTGGGCCATGCCCGGCAGCAGCTTGCGCCGGGAGAGGTCACCAGCGGCGCCGAAGAGGACGATGACGTGCGGCTCGAAGCGCTCGGGGCCGCCGCGCCGCGGGCGCGACGACGGTGACGGGTACGCGATCGTCTGCGGGGCGGTGGCGGTCACGTCCTGATCTTGGCATCCTGCCCCGGGGCTGGGCCACCCACGGCCCGGCATCCGGGCCGTGGGCGGCGACAGGCTGTGGTCCCGACGGGAGCGGGTCAGGCGAGAGCGGCGTCCAGCGTGATGTCGACCCCGGTGAGCGCCTTGCTGACCGGGCAGCCCGCCTTGGCGTCCTCGGCGGCCTGGACGAAGGCGGCCTCGTCGAGCCCGTCGACGGTGCCCCGGACGGTCAGCGTGATGCCGGTGAGGCGGAAGCCGCCGGCCGGGTCCGGGCCGAGCGAGACGTCGGCGGTCACGTCGAGCGTCTGCGGCGTGCCGCCGGCCTGGGCGACGAGGGCGGAGAGCTGCATGGCGTAGCAGGAGGAGTGCGCTGCGGCGATGAGCTCCTCGGGGCTCGTCGTGCCCCCGGCGTCGTCGGCGGCGCGCTTCGGGAACGACACGTCGTAGCTGCCGATCTTCGAGCTGGAGAGCTCGACGGTGCCGGAGCCGTCCTGCAGGCCTCCGGTCCAGGCGGTCTTGGCGGTGCGAGTGGGCATCGGTGCTCCTTCGGGGCGGGGATGGTTCTGAGGGCGCGTGGGGCGAGGTGCGGTATGCCGCTCGCCCGTGGCTCAGCCTCTCACCCGCCCCGCGCTACGTCGTCGGGCGTCGTCGGGCGTCGTCGGGTGTGGCCGGGCAGCCCGAGGGGTTAGCGTGCCCGGAGGACCGGCCGGCGACGGAGCCGGGCCGGGAGCCCGGAGGAGAGGACGAGGCGTGACGCAGCTGTTGCTGGGGATCGACATCGGCACCGCGAGCACCAAGGGCGTGCTCACCACGGCCGAGGGCGAGGTCGTCGCGCAGGCGGTGCGCAAGCACTCGATGTCGCTGCCCCGGCCGTCGTGGGCCGAGGTCGACGCCCACCAGGTCTGGTGGGGCGACCTCGTCGAGGTGGCCCGCGAGCTGATGGGCCGCGTGGACGAACAGCCGGGCCGCCACGTCACCGCCATGTGCGTCAGTGGGGTCGGCCCGTGCCTGCTCGTCTGCGGCGCCGACCTCGAGCCGGTGCGCCCCGCCATCCTCTACGGCATCGACGGGCGCGCGGAGCACGAGATCGCCGAGCTCACGGACCGGCTGGGGGCCGACGCCATCCTCGAGCGGTGCGGCAAGGCGCTGAGCACCCAGGCCGTCGGGCCGAAGATGCTGTGGTTCCGCCGCAACGAGCCGGACGCCTGGGCGCGCGGGACGCGTTGGTACAACAGCAACTCCTACGTCACGGCCAAGCTGACGGGGGAGTACGTCCTCGACCACCACACCGCCAGCCAGTGCGACCCGCTCTACGACGTGCGGCGCAACACCTGGGTGGACGAGTGGGTGCCCGAGGTGGCCGGTGACATCGAGATGCCGCGCCTCGTGTACCCGCACGAGGTCGTCGGCCGAGTCACCGCGGCCGCGGCGCGGGAGACCGGCATACCCGAGGGCACCCCGGTCTCACCGGGCACCGTCGACGCCTGGGCCGAGGCGTTCTCCGCCGGGGCGCGCCATCCCGGCGACCTCATGCTCATGTACGGCTCCACGCTGTTCTTCGTGCAGGTGCTGCACCACTACCGCACCCACCCCAAGCTGTGGACGACGGTCGGGGTCGAGCCCGGCCAGCACACCGTCGCCGCCGGGATGTCGACGTCGGGGTCGCTCACCGGCTGGGTGCAGGACCTCTCGGGAGGCGCCAGCTTCGAGCAGCTCGTCGCCGAGGCCTCGGCGGTGCCGGCCGGCTCGGACGGGCTGCTCCTGCTGCCCTACTTCGCCGGGGAGCGCACCCCGATCTTCGACCCGCACGCCCGCGGTGTCGTCGCCGGGCTGACGCTGCGGCACGGGCGCGGGCACCTCTTCCGCGCGGTCTACGAGGGCATCGCCTACGGCGTGCGCCAGATCGTCGAGTTCCTCGAGCACGAGGACGACCCCATCCAGCGCATCGTGGCCATCGGCGGGGGGACGCAGGGCGGCCTCTGGACGCAGATCGTCAGCGACGTCACCGGCCGTGAGCAGCACGTGCCCGCGCAGACGATCGGCGCCTCCTACGGCGATGCCCTGCTGGCCGCCATCGGCAACGGCATCGTGCCGCCCGAGACCGACTGGGCCACAGCAGGATCCGTGGTCAAGCCTCGACCTGAGGTCCGTGAGGTCTACGACGGGCTGTATGCCGGGTACGAGGAGCTCTACCCCGCCACCGCGCCGATCGTGCACCGTCTGGCCGCGCTGCAGGAGGCCCGGGTGGCGCACGCCGACTGACGTCGTCCGCGGTCCACCAGCGAACGTGCCCGCCCTCAGCCGGCCGGGGCCGGCCCGGTCCCCAGGTGCTCGTGCGCGAGCAGCGCCCGCGCGGTCGGGGCGTCGGTGACGAGGGTGTTGACCCAGCCCGCTCGCACCGTCGCGAGGATGGCGGGCACCTTGTCGAGACCGACTGCGACGCCGATGGAGCACGGCACCCGGGTGAGGTCGTCGAGCGACATGGCCATCAGCCGGTCGCTGCCGGGGAACGTCAACGGCCGGCCCTGTCCGTCGAAGGGCCGGGCGCAGATGTCTCCGACGGCGGCGGTGAGGAGGGCGTCGTCCCGGGCCAGCACGCTCGGGCGCAGCTCGCGGGTGCGGGGCGGGGCGCCGATGCCCAGCAGGGCGACCTTCGCGTCGCTCCAGAGGGAGGTGACCCGCTGGGTGGACGGCTCCTCGAGCAGCATCCGGTAGAGACCCTCGCTCGGCTGCAGGGGCGCGTACAGGAGCATCGGGCTGCCGTGGACCTTGACCGCGACCGCGCGCGCGATCTCGTTGGTCTGGTAGGGCTCCCCGGGCTCGTCGACCCCGCCGACGGTCGGGGCGACGAGCACGCCGGGAAGGCTGGGCAGCGGCTGCTGCGCCACCGCGTGCAGCGTGGCTCCCGAGGAGACGAGCAGGGCGTCGCCGGCCTTGAGGTCGGTGCCGTTGAGGGCCTCGCTCACCGCCCCGGCGAGCACCGGTCCCACCTGGCGCCCGCTGTCGCTCGGGGTCACGTAGGCCGCCCGCAGGCCGAGGGCCCGGACGAGGTCGCCGGCCAGCTCGCTGGAGGTGAGCTGGGCGGGGTCGACCACCTCGATCCGCACGATCCCCGCCGCCCTCGCCTCCGCCAGCAGCCGGCTCACCGTCGTGCGGCTGGTGCCCAGCTGGAGGGCGATGTCGGCCTGGTTGGCGTCCTCGAGGTAGTAGAGCTGGGCGGCACGGTGCAGGAGCTCGGGCGCGAAACGCGTTGCGACGTGGAGCGACTCGGCGTCGTGCGGCTCGCGCGTCATCGTCGTCCCCCCTCCTCCACGCCGGGCTGGCGCTGCCGATTATGCCCCCTCGACGGAGGGACAAAAATCCTGGACAATTGTGCAGACGCCTGTTAGGTTCGCGGCAACGGCCACCACGACGGTGGCCGGCAGACCGCTGGACCACAGGAGATCCTCGTGTCGGAGACGACGGAACCCGCCCGGACGACGGCGCGGACGGGCACCATCGGCCAGACCATGCGTGCGGTCGTGTGCCACGGCCCCGAGGACTACCGCCTCGAGACCGTGCCCGTGCCGGTACGTGGTGCCGGCGAGCTGCTGGTGCGCGTCGAGGCCGTCGGCATCTGTGCGAGCGACCTGAAGTGCTACCACGGCGCCACGAAGTTCTGGGGTGACGACGAGCGGCCGGCCTGGGCCGAGACCGAGGTCGTCCCCGGCCACGAGTTCGTCGGCACGGTGGTCGAGGCCGACGACGAGGCCCGGTCCCATTGGTCCGTGGACGTCGGCGATCGCGTCGTCTCGGAGCAGATCGTGCCGTGCTGGACCTGCCGCTACTGCCGCCGGGGCCAGTACTGGATGTGCGCCGTCCACGACATCTACGGCTTCAAGCGGGCCACCCCGGGCGCGATGGCGGAGTTCATGCGTTTCCCGAAAGGCGCTCTCGTGCATCGGGTCTCGGCCTCCCTGCCGCCCGCGCACGCGGCCTACGCCGAACCGCTGTCCTGTGCGCTGCATGCCGTGGAGCGGGCGGGGATCACCTTCGACGACACGGTGGTGGTCGCCGGCTGCGGCCCGATCGGCCTGGGGATGGTCGCCGGCGCCCGGGCCAAGAACCCCGCCCACGTCATCGCGCTCGACCTCGCGCCCGACAAGCTCGCCCTGGCCGGCCGTTGCGGCGCCGACGTGCTCATCGACATCCGCGACGGCGACGCGGTCGCCAGGGTCCTGGAGCTGACCGACGGCTACGGCTGCGACGTCTACCTCGAGGGCACAGGACACCCGTCCGCCGTCATGCAGGGCCTGTCGATGCTGCGCAAGCTCGGCACCTACGTCGAGTACGGCGTCTTCGGCAGCGACGTGACCGTCGACTGGTCGATCATCAGCGACGACAAGGAGCTCGACGTCCTGGGCGCCCACCTCGGCCCCCACTGCTGGCCCGCCGCCATCCGCATGATCGAGTCCGGCGTCCTGCCGATGGACGAGATCTGCAGCCACCAGCTGCCGCTGGACCAGTTCCAGCGGGGGCTCGAGCTCGTCTCCAGCGGGACCGAGTCGGTCAAGGTCTCGCTCATCCCCTAACCCGCTCCGACCACCACCGTGCGGCTCCGGTCGCACGTCGATCACACACGCCCGCACACCCCAGCACTGCGACAACGCAGACCATACAAGGAGACACGCATGATCGGACGACGGACCCGCCTCGCCGGAATCGGCGCGGCGGCACTGGTGGCAGCCTCGCTGGCCGCCTGCAACAGTGCGACCACCGGCACCTCGGGTGGCGGCGCCTCCGGGAGCACGGACGGCTTCAAGATCGCCTTCCTCATGCCCGACATCGCCTCCACGCGCTACGAGCTGCAGGACAAGCCGCTCTTCGAGGCGAAGATCAAGGCGCTCTGCCCGACCTGCTCGGTGGTCTACCTCAACGCCCAGGCCGACGCGGCCAAGCAGCAGCAGCAGGCCGACTCGGCCTTCGCGCAGGGCGTCAAGGCCATGGTGCTCGACCCGGTCGACTCGGCGGCGGCCGCCACCATGGTGCAGGCGGCCAACCAGGCCAAGGTGCCGATCATCGCCTACGACCGGCCGATCCCGAAGGCCAAGGCCGACTACTACGTCTCATTCGACAACGAGAAGATCGGCGCGTCCATCGCGCAGAGCCTCGTCGACGACATGAAGAAGAAGAACATCCAGGGCGGTCTGCTGCAGATCAACGGCTCGCCCACGGACGCTGCGGCCGCCCTCATCAAGAAGGGCGTACACAGCGTCGTCGACGCCAGCGGCCTCAAGCTGCTCGCGGAGTACGACACCCCGGAGTGGGCACCGGCCAAGGCCCAGGACTGGGCCGCCGGCCAGATCACCCAGTTCTCCGGCCAGATCGGTGGCGTCGTGGCCGCCAACGACGGCACCGGCGGCGGGGCGATCTCCGCCTTCAAGGCGGCCGGCGTCAACCCGCTCCCGCCGGTCACCGGCAACGACGCCGAGCTGGCCGCGATCCAGCGGATCATCAACGGCGACCAGTACAACACCATCTCCAAGCCGATCAAGATCGTGGCCGAGGGGGCCGCCGAGATCGCGTATGCCTTCGCCCAGGGCCAGACCCCGGCCGGCAAGACGACGCTGTTCGACACCCCGTCGCAGCTGTTCACGCCGACCGTCGTCACGCAGGACAACATCAAGAAGGAGATGTTCGACAGCGGCCTGCTCAAGGCGTCCGACGCCTGCGCCGGTGCCTACGCCGACGGCTGCTCGAAGCTCGGCATCAAGTAGCGGCACCCCGGGAGCCGTCCTCAGGTGGGCGGCTCCCGGGGTGCCCGACGCACGCCCGATGTCCCACCCGACGACGTGAGGAACCCATCGTGTCCACCCAGACCCAGACCAGGGGCGCGCTCCTGGACGAACCCCCGGGGGAGATCCTGTCCCTGCGGGGGGTGACCAAGACCTTCGGCGCCGTTGCGGCGCTGACCGATGTCGACCTCGACATCAGCGCGGGGGAGGTGCTCGCCGTCGTCGGTGACAACGGCGCCGGCAAGTCCACCCTCATCAAGATCCTCTCGGGCGTGCACCTGCCCACGTCGGGTTCGGTGTCGTTCGAGGGCCGGGAGGTGCAGATCAGCAGCCCGGCCGCCGCCCGGGCCCTCGGCATCGCGACCGTCTTCCAGGACCTCGCGCTCTGCGAGAACCTCAACGTCATCCAGAACCTGTTCCTGGGGCAGGAGATCGGCGGCGCACGCCTCAACGAGGTGGAGATGGAGGTGAAGTCGTGGCAGCTGCTGCGGCAGCTGTCGGCCAAGATCCCGACCGTCCGCATCCAGGTCGCGTCCCTGTCGGGCGGCCAGCGCCAGACCGTGGCCATCGCCCGGTCGCTGCTCGGTGACCCGAAGGTCATCCTGCTCGACGAGCCGACCGCCGCCCTCGGCGTCGCCCAGACCGCCGAGGTGCTCAACCTTGTCGAGCGGCTGCGGGAGAACGGCCACGGCGTGATCATGATCAGCCACAACATGGCCGACGTGCAGGCCGTGGCCGACAAGGTGGCCGTGCTGCGGCTCGGCCGCAACAACGGGGTGTTCCGCGTCAAGGACGTCAACGCCGAGGAGATCATCGCGGCCATCACCGGGGCCACCGACAACGTCGTCACGCGGCGCAGCGCCGCCCGTGAGGCCCGGACCACCGGACCGTCCACGGCCGAGGAAGGGGCACCCGCATCATGACCGTGAACCAGACCGAGCCGAGCGCCACGCCGCGCGAGGCCAGTGCCGTGCCGAGCGACCTGCAGGACGAGCGGCTCCAGTCGCGCGCCGGGGTCCGGGGCGCCGTGCAGGGGTTCGTCGACCGCACCCGGTCGGGCGACCTCGGCGTGCTGCCCGTCGTCGCCGGGCTCGTCGTCATCTGGATCGTCTTCCAGCTGCTCAACCCCATCTTCCTGTCGAGCCGCAACCTCGAGAACCTGCTCATGGAGAGCGTCGTCGTCGGGGTCATCTCGCTGGGCATCGTGGGCGTGCTCCTCGTCGGCCAGATCGACCTGTCCGTCGGCTCGGTCAGCGGCCTGTCCGCCGGGCTCTTCGCGGTCTTCTTCGTCATCAACGGGATTCCGTGGCCGGTGGTCGTCGTCGGGTGTCTCGTGGCCGGGGCGGTCATCGGGTGGTTCTACTCCCAGATGTTCAACCGCTTCGGGGTGCCGAGCTTCGTCATCACCCTGGCCGGGCTGCTGGCCTTCCTCGGCCTCCAGCTGCAGGTGCTCGGCGCGCAGGGCTCGATCAACATCCCCTTCGACTCGGCCCCGGTCCGGTTCGCGCAGAGCCTGTTCGTGCCGCAGCCGCTGGCCTACGTGCTCGCGCTCGTCGCCGGGGCCGGCTTCTTCTTCGGGCGCATCTCGCGGGCCCGCGCCCGCAAGGAGGCCGGACTGTCCTTCCCGTCGACGACGTCGATCATCGTGGCGTCGGTGCTGCTCGCCCTTGGCGTGGCGGCGGTCAGCTGGGTCCTCTACCAAGGAACCGGCCGCGGGGTGGGCTGGATGGTCGTCCTGTTCGTCATCCTGGTGCTCGTCTACAACTACGCGCTGACCCGCACGAAGTGGGGTCGCTCGGTGTTCGCGGTCGGCGGCAACACCGAGGCAGCGCGCCGGGCCGGCATCAACGTGCGGGCCATCTACACGTCGGTGTTCGTCCTCTGCTCCACGCTCGCGGCGCTCGGCGGAGTCCTCGCGGCATCCCGGCTTGCGGCGGCGAACCAGGCCACGGGCACCGGCGACGTCAACCTCAACGCGATCGCGGCGGCGGTCATCGGCGGCACGAGCCTCTTCGGCGGCCGGGGCTCGGCGTTCTCGGCCCTGCTGGGCGTCGTCGTCATCCAGTCCATCTCCAGCGGGCTGACCCTCCTGGGGCTCGGCTCGGCCTTCCGGTTCATCGTCACCGGCCTGGTCCTGCTCCTCGCCGTGGCGCTCGACTCGATCTCCCGGCGGTCACGGGGCGCCCACGGCCGGGCCTGACCGCGGTCGGTTAGCCTCGCCGGCGTGAGCAGCAAGAGCCGGCCCGACGACGTCCTCGACCAAGGGCTCGCGGGCCGGCTCTACGCCGGCGTGACGGCCCGGGTCGTGCGCGACGGCGAGGTCGTGCACGAGGCCACCCGGGGTCACGCGGTCGAGGGCGTGGCACCCGAGCCCCTGCAGGGGGGTGCCCTCTTCGACATCGCCTCGTGCACGAAGGCCGTGGCCACCACCGCGTCGGTCATGGGCCTCGTCACCCGCGGCGAGCTGTCGGTCGACGACCCCCTCGGCCGCTTCCTGCCGGCACCGGATCCGCGGATCACCCTGCGGCACCTCATGACCCACCGCGCGGGGCTCGTGGAGTGGCAGCCGCTCTACCTCGGGTCCGGGAGCCGTGACGAGGCCGTGGCCCTCGCCGCGTCGCTGCCGCTGCGCTACCCGGTGGGGGATGAGCGGCACTACTCCGACCACGGCCTGATCCTCACCGGTGCGGTCGTCGAGCGCGTGACCGGTATGCGTCTGGACGACGCCGTCCGCACGCTCGTCACCGGTCCGCTGGGGCTCACCGACACCGGGTACGGGCCGGTGGCGCCGGAGCGCGCGGTCGCCTACGGCCACGGTGACGACATCGAGCAGGCGATGCTCCTGGACGGAGAGCCCTACCCGGTGACCCTCGAGCGCACGCATACGGTCGCGTTCCGGCACGGGTGGGTGCGCGGGGAGGTGAGCGACGGCAACGCCTTCCACGCCATGGGCGGCGTCAGCGGGCACGCCGGCCTCTTCTCGACCCTCGACGACCTCACCCGGTTCGCCACTGCCCTGCTCGACGAGTCGCCGGTCTGGAGCCGACCGGTGCTCGACGCGTTCCTCCAGCCGGGGCCGGACGGTCAGGCGGTCGGCTTCTGGTGGCTGCCGGCCGCCGGGGGACCGGCCTTCGGACACCCCGGGTTCACCGGCGCGCGGTTCCTCGTCGACCCCGCCTCCCGAGCCGTCGCGGTGCTGCTGTCGAACCGGCTGCACGTCATGGCTCCCGGGGAGCGGGTGCCGCCCGACATCGGACCCCTGTGGCTGGACTACCTCGCGGCCACGGGGTTCACCGCCTGACCCGTGGGACCCGTATCCCCGCAGGCCGGGAAGTCGCTACGGTATCGGCGGTTCGGCAGTGAGCCGAGGACCAGCACGTGAGGGACGAGGAGGTCGGCCGTGTCCGACACGCAGCAGACCAACGCCGGCACGGTGTTCCGGCTGATGTACCGCAGCCGGGACCGGGTCTCGCCGGAGGACCGGCGCGAGGAGTTCGGCGACATCTTCAGCCAGGCCCGCTCGGACAACCAGAAGCGCAAGATCACCGGGGCGCTCCTGCTGTCGGGTGAGTGGTTCGTGCAGGTGCTCGAGGGGGACGAGGCCGCGGTGCGCTCCCTCTACACCGACATCGAGCGCGACCCGCGCCACACCGACGTCGAGCTGCTCTCGGCGGAGCGTGTTCCGGAGCGGCTGTTCGCCCGCTGGTCGATGGCCGAGGTGGAGCTCGACGACTCCTACCTGCCCCTGATCGCCCGGGCCAGCGAGGTCTCGGCGGGCGGAGGCAACAGCAGTCCGGAGAAGGACGCGCTGCTCACGGCGATGCGGCAGGCGTTGGACGACGCCGACCAGCCCGGCGACGGTGGGACCGACCCGAGCGCCTGACCGGCGGCGGCCGCCCCCGGTACCGTGAGCCCGGTGGACCGGGTGAGGTGGGGGATCATCGGCGTCGGCGACGTGACCGAACGCAAGAGCGGGCCGGGCTTCCAGCAGGCGGACCGCTCGGAGCTCGTGGCGGTGATGCGGCGTGACGGCTCCCGCGCCGCGGACTACGCGCGGCGACACGGGGTGCCGCGGTGGTACAGCGACGCCGACGCGCTGGTCGACGACCCCGAGGTGGACGCCGTCTACGTGGCGACGCCGCCCGACTCGCACCGGGACTACGCCCTCCGGGTCGTCGCGGCCGGCAAGCCGGTGTACGTCGAGAAGCCCATGGCCCGCTCGGCCGCGGAGTGCGCGGAGATGGTCTCCGCGTGCGAGCGGGCGGGCGTCGGTCTGTTCGTCGCCTACTACCGCCGGGCGATGCCGCGGTTCGTGACGGTCAAGGAGCTGCTGGACAGCGGCCGGGTCGGCGAGCTGCGCTCGGTCGTCGTCCGCAGTGAGGGGCCCGGTGCGGTCGACCGGCCGTCCGACCCGGGATGGCGGGTCGACCCCGTGGTCTCCGGCGGCGGGTACTTCGTCGACCTGGGCTCGCACACCCTCGACCTGCTCGACTGGCTCCTGGGCCCGGTGACCCACGTGTCGGGCACGGCGAGGAACCGCGGCGGGCGCTACCGGGCCGAGGACCTCGTCACCGCCGGCTTCGGCTTCGCCTCCGGGGTGGAGGGTGTCGGGTCCTGGAACTTCGGCTCCTTCCGGCAGACGGACGAGGTCGAGGTCGTCGGGACGACGGGATCGCTGGCCTTCTCCTGCTTCGCGCAGGAGCCGTTGCGGCTCACCACCGCCCGGGGCGTGGAAGAGATCGCCGCGCCGTACCCGCAGGTGGTGCAGCTGCCTCTCATCCAGGCCGTGGTGGACGCGCTCACCGGACGCGGTGCGTCGCCGAGCGACGGACACACCGCGATGAGGACGGCCCAGGTCATCGACACCGTGCTGTCGGACTATCGGGAGAGCCAGGGCATCACGTTCGGCCCGGCCCCCTCCCTCCGGGACGTCTGAGGCGTCCGGGGGCGGCGGCGGGATTGACAGCCGCGAGCGCCGAGGTGGAGCATGGCCACCCATGCGGGAGGTCCTGCGCACCGAGGCCGCACCGGCGTCGCCCGTGTACAGCCAGGGCGTCAGGGTGGGCTCGCACATCCTGGTGTCCGGCCTGGTCGGCATCGACGTCGCCACCGGCCGGCTGGCCGGCGCGTCCATCCAGGAGCAGACCCGGCAGGCGCTGACGAACTGTCAGGCGGTGTTGCACGCCGGTGGGGCGACGCTCGACGACGTGGTCGAGGTGGGGGTGCTCCTCGCCGATCCCGACGACTTCGCGGGGATGAACGAGGAGTACACGGCCTGGTTCCCGTCCGACCCTCCGTGTCGCTACGTCACCACGCTCGGAGCGGTCATCCCGGGAGTCCTCGTCTCCATCCGCATGACCGCCATCGGTGGAGAGCAGCCCGTCGCACGCTGAGACGCCGACGGCCGAGGACCGTCGGGGGCGTCATCCCGCTGACGTCCGTCGGAGCGCCAGTAGCCTCGTGGCGTGCCCGAGTTCAGCTGGCGACCGGCCAACGAGGCGACAGTGGCGGACCTCGAGGCGGTGTTCGAGGCCGGCGGAGCCCGGAAGTGCCGCTGTCAGGCGCTCAAGGTGCCGGGCTGGATCTGGCGGGACACCACCCAGGTCGAGCGGGACACCGCGCTCCTGGAGCAGGCCGGCTGCGGCACGAGCGGGCCTACGTCCGGCCTCGTGGGGTACGTCGACGGCGAACCGGCCGGCTGGGTCGCCGTCGAGCCGAGGGAGGGCTACGCCAGGATCTGGGCCCGGCAGAAGTCGTGGATGCGCAGGGACCCCGAGCTCGACGGCGTCTGGTCCGTCACGTGCTTCGTCGTCCGCAAGGGCTTCCGTCGGCAGGGGCTGATGTACGAGCTCGCCGCCGCCACCGTCGAGTACGGCCGTCAGGTGGGGGCTCGTGTCCTGGAGGGCTACCCCACCGAGCCGGGGCCGGGGAAGACCGTGATCTGGGACGAGGCGTCGGTGGGACTGCTGCAGGTCTTCCTCGACGCCGGCTACGAGGTCGAGGCATCCCCGACCCTGCGCCGGAGGGTGGTGCGCCACCGGCTCGGCAGCATGGTCGGCGATTTCGGGGGGGCGGTTGTGGATGCCGACCCGCCCACCGAGGACGGATAGGGACGTGGACGTTCACGTAGGGCTGTGCGGCTGGACGGTGTCCCAGGCCTCGTACGTGCGGCGCTTCCCCGTTGTGGAGGTGCAGCACACGTTCTACGAGCCACCCGCGAACGCCCTGCTCGCGCGCTGGCGGGCCCAGGCTCCGGAAGGCTTCGAGTTCACCATCAAGGCGTGGCAGGTCGTCACCCACGAGTCCGGAAGCCCCACCTACCGCCGCCTCAAGCGGCCGCTGCCGGACAGCGCCCGTGGCGAGGTGGGAGGCTTCCGCACCACTCCTCCGGTCCTGGCCGGCTGGCAGCGGACCCTGGAGTGCGCGCGCGTCCTGAGGGCCACCGCCGTGCTGCTGCAGTGCCCGAAGAGCTTTCGCCCGACGACCACGAACGTCGAGAGGCTCCGCCGCTTCGTGTCCGAGGTGGAGCGGCCGGTGGGGCGGCTGCTCTGGGAGCCGCGGGGCGAGTGGCCCACCCCCCTGCTCACGGAGCTCTGTGGGGAGCTGGACCTCGTGCACGTCGTGGACCCCATGCAGTCCGAGACGGTCACCCCGGAGCAGACGTACTACCGGCTGCACGGCACCTCCGGGCTGCGGCACGTCCATACCGATGACGAGCTGCGCCGGCTGCGTGACCTGGTCCACGGCCGACCGTCGCCGTACGTCATGTTCAACAACCTGTCCCGCGTCGGTGACGCCGAGCGGTTCCTCGCCCTGCTCTCCGGTGACCGACGGTGAGCGGAGCGCCGGGGACCTCAGCAGCGTGCCGCGCGACACCGCTCCTGCGGCCCGCCACATCGAAGGACCACGACCCCCCACCCCCCACCGGAGGACCCATGACCCCCACCCACGCGTCCACCGTGCTGGCCGACCTCGACCGCGTCCGGGGCTGGCAGGAGGATCTCTACCGGCAGCTGCACCAGCACCCCGAGCTGTCGCACCAGGAGCACCGGACGGCGGCTGCGGTGGCCCAACGACTGCGCGACAGCGCCTTCCAGGTGACGGAGGGCATCGGCGGCACCGGGGTGGTCGGCGTCCTGCGGGCCGGTGACGGCCCGGCCGTCCTGCTGCGCGCCGATATGGACGCGCTGCCGGTGCGTGAGTCCACCGGCCTGCCCTACGCGAGCACGAGCACGGCGACCGACGCCACCGGCACTGACGTCCCCGTGATGCACGCCTGCGGACACGACGTCCACGTCGCCTGCCTGCTGGGGGCCGCAGCCCTGTTGGCCGGCCACCAGGACCAGTGGCGCGGCACCCTCGTCGTGCTGTTCCAGCCGGCCGAGGAGCTCGGTGACGGCGCACGTCGGATGGTCGACGACTCCCTGGCATCGATCGTGGGCACGGTCGACGTCGCGTTCGCCCAGCACGTCCTGCCGATGCCGGCCGGCACCATCGGCACCCGCGCCGGGTCGGTCCTGTCCGCCGCCGACAGCATGCGCGTCACGGTCCACGGCCGCGGTGCGCACGGGTCGATGCCTCAGGCCTCGGTCGACCCGGTCGTCCTGGCCGCGATGATCGTCATCCGACTGCAGACCATCGTGTCCCGCGAGGTCGCCCCCACCATGTCCGCCGTCGTGACCGTCGGCAGCATCCGGGCCGGCACCAAGAGCAACGTCATCGACGACCGCGCCGTCCTCGAGCTCAACGTGCGCACGTACGACGAGCAGACCCGCTCCACCGTTCTGGACGCCATCCGACGCATCGTCGAAGCGGAGTGTCACGCCTCGGGCTCACCGAAAGCCCCGGAGTTCGAGCTCTTCGACCGCTTCCCACCCACCGTCAACGACGCGACCACCACCGAACGGCTCAGCACCGCCTTCGCCGACCACTTCGGCCGCGCCGCGGGCGGGCTCGAGCTCCAGAGTGCCAGCGAGGACTTCAGCGACCTCCCGGCCGCGCTCGGTGTGCCGTACAGCTACTGGGGAATCGGTGGGACCGACGCGCACACGTATGCGGTAGCGGCAGCCGCGGGCCGGATCGCCCAGGACATCCCCGTCAACCACTCACCCTTCTTCGCCCCCGTGCTGCAGCCGACCCTGGACGTCGGCACCAGCGCCCTGGTCGTCGCGGCCCTGGCCTGGCTGGCGCGGGTGACGCCCGATGAGCCGCCGGGCCGGCCCCACCCAGCTGCTCCCGGGCACCGGACGGCGGACCGCGACGACCTGACGCGCTGAGACCACCTGCCCCGCTGCTCGCGGCTGGTCAGGCCGGGGGTGCGAGCCTGCGGCCGTCGCTCGAGGCGCAGGTCGGCCGCCGCCGCGGCAGGCATCGATGGAGAGCGGCCACCGAGCAACGAGCCTCAGCCGAGGTGACCTCGCACCGACGCGTGGCCCTTGAGCAGGTTGCGGGCGATGGTGCGGCGCTGGATCTCGTCGGTGCCCTCGTAGATGCGCAGCAGCCGCAGCTCGCGGTACCAGCGCTCCACCGGCAGCTCTCGCGTGTAGCCCATGCCGCCGTGCATCTGCAGCACCCGGTCGACGATCTCGTTGGCCTTGACGCCGCCGTAGAGCTTCGCCACCGACTGCGCCTGACGTGAGTCCATCCCGGCGTCGACCTGCCACGCGGCGCTGAGCACGAGCCAGCGCAGGGCCTCGATCTCGGTGGCCGAGTCGGCCACCATCCACTGGATGGCCTGGCGCTCGGCGATGGGCTCGCCGAAGGTGACCCGCTGGCGGGCCCACTCCATCCCCATCTCGACGAGCCGCTCGCAGGCGCCGAGCGCCCGCGCCGGCAGCAGGTAGCGGCCCCGCCCGATCCAGCGCATCGCCAGGGCGAAGCCCTGGCCCTCCTCGCCGAGGATGTAGTCGTGGGGCACGCGAACGTCCTTGAACGCCAACGCGGCCGGGCCCCACTCGCCCATGGTGTCGATCTGGCTCGAGGTCCAGCCGCGCTCGCGGTCGACGAGGAAGCAGGTCACCCCGCCGTTCGCGCCCTTCTCCCTGTCGGTGACCGCGAACACCATGGCGAAGTCGGCCTCGTTGCCGCCGGTGATGAACGTCTTCTCACCGTTGATGACCCACTCGTCGCCCTCGCGGCGGGCCGACGTGCGGATCGCCCGCGCGTCCGACCCGGCGCCGGGCTCGGTGATAGCGAAGCAGGACTTGCGCTCGCCGGCGATGGTCGGCAGGAGGTAGGCCTGCTGCTGCGCCTCGTCGGCGTCGTAGAGGATGTTGTCGGCCGCTCCGCCGAAGGAGAACGGCAGGAAGCAGCGTCCGAGCTCGATCTCGGTCAGCGCCGTCAGCACCGCCGACAGGCCCATGCCGCCGTAGGCCTCGGGCGTCTGGATGCCGAAGAACCCGGACTGCCGGGCGAGGTCCTGCAGCCGGCGCAGCTCCTCCGGCGGCAGGCCGCGCTCGCCGCGGCGCTCGCGGGCCAGGGCCTCGGGCTCGAGCGGGATCAGCTCGCGGGTCACGAAGGTGCGCACCCAGGAGCGGATCTCGCGCTCCTCCTCGGACAGGGACAGGTCGACCATCAACGGCTCCTTCGTTCGCTCCATCGCGGGTCCCGCGTCAGGCCATGATGAGCCATGCGCTGCACGGACTCGCCGGGGGTGGAGGCGCCGTCGTGGTTCGAGGCCGCGCAACAGGTCCTCGACCCCCTGCTGCAGGCCCAGTCGCTGCTCGCGCTGGTGGCGGGGGCGCACCGGGCCGGGCTCCTCGCCGCGGCCACCACCTGGGTGACCCCCGACGAGATGGTCGAGGCCACCGGACTCGACCTCCAGCGGACGCGCGACATCGTCCGGGCCCTCGCGGCCGGCGGCGTGCTGCAGGAGCGGAGTGACGCATACCGGCTCGCCACCGCCTGGCAGGTCCTCACCGGACGCACCGCCTTCGCGCCGCTGGCGGAGACCTTGACGGCCGGGGTCGCCGACGCCCAGGCGCTGCGGGCGCTCGGGTCCGGTGGGGACTACTGGACCGTGCCGCCGGAGGACCGGTACGCCTACGCCCGGGCCGTCTCGCCCGACCCCTTCGCGGCGGGTCTGGTGTCGCTGTTCCGGGCCGGCGTCATGACGACCCCGGGGGTGCACGAGCGGCTCACGGCGGGGGCGCGGCACCTCGAGCTGGGATGCGGGCTGGCCGGCCGCATCCTGTGCCTGCTGCAGGCCCACCCGCAGATGACCGCGGTGGGGGTCGAGCTGGCCCCCGACCTCGCTCGCGAGGCGCAGCGCCGGGCGGAGCAGCTCGGGGTCGCCGACCGGTTCCAGGTCGTCGTCGGGGACGCCGGCACCGTGGACGTCGGCACCGGGTTCGACACGGCGCAGTGGAGCCAGTTCTTCTTCGCGGAGCCCGCGCGCGCGGGGGCCCTGCGCACGCTGCATACCGCCATGCGGCCCGGAGGGCTGCTCGAGGCGCCGGTCCTCGGCGACCACGAGGCGATGGCCGGGGACCCCCACGGCGTGGACGCGCGGGGGTATGCGCTCGTGCGGGTCGTCCACGGCAGCTGGGGTGTCCCCGAGCGGACGCCGGAGGCCCTCGTCACCGAGGTGGCCGACGCCGGGTTCGTCGACGTGCGTGCCGGCCGCAGCCCCAGCGGCCTGGTCCGGCTGACCGCGCGACGGCCGTGACGGTGACGGCAGGGGACGTGGGTCCGTGGGCCGCCGGCGGCCGCCCTCGTCGCCTCGGCCCGATGAGGCGGGCGTGGAGCTGGCTGCGGCGACGGACGGCCCACGTACCGCGCACCGCCGCCGTGCTGGCGGCCCTCGGGATCCTCGCGTCCGACACCCCGTCGCTCCTGCCACGCCCGTGGTACTTCCAGGGCTTCATCGCCGGCATCACCGGCGTCGTGTTCTATGCCGTCGGCGCGGTCATCGAGGACGTCGCTCGCTGGGCGGGCCTCTCGGTGCGGGTGAACGCCCGTGCGCGGCGGCTGCTGAGGATCTCGGGCATCGTCCTGCTCATCCTCGCGCTCCTCGTCTACCCGTTGCTGAACCTCGTCTGGCACAGCCTCGTGAACCAGTACTTCGGCGAACCCCAGCCGGGGCCCATGTACCCGGTGCTCGGCCTCCTTGTCGCCCTGGTGGTCATCGCGGTCTTCGTGGGTCTCTTCCGCCTCGTCTCGTCGCTCATCACGTGGGTCACCTCGCGCACGGAGCGACGCGTGCCGCGCGAGGCGCTCGCCAAGGCCATCGCGACGGTCGCCACGGTGCTCGTGCTGGCCGCGGTGATGGACCAGGTGGTCGTCCGGGGGCTGCTGCTCGTCGCGAAGCAGCAGGCCGACGCCGTCAACGCGGAGCAGCCGGCCGGGCTCAAGGCCCCGACCGAGCCCACCCGCTCCGGCGGACCGGGGTCGCTGGTGCCGTGGGGGAGCATCGGCGCCGACGGCTCGTCGTTCATCGCCTCCGGGCCCACCGCCGCCGAGATCGCCACCGCCACCGGGAGCCGGGCCGTCGAGCCGATCCGGATCTTCGCCCCCATCGCCGACGGCCGCAGCGAGCAGCAGACCCTCGACCTCGTGCTCGCGGAGATGGACCGCACGCGGGCGTGGGAGCGGCGCGCGATCCTCGTGCTGACCTCGACGAGCACCGGCTTCGTCAACGAGTGGGCCGCGGAGTCGTTCGAGTACCTCCTGAACGGCGACACGGCCATCGTCACGATGCAGTACTCGACCCTGCCCTCGGCGGTGGCGCTCATCACCGCCCGCGACCAGCCACCCCGGGTGGGCCGCCTGCTGTTCGACGGCGTCGCCGGCCGGCGCTCCGCCCTGACCGGGACGAGACCCCGCCTCTACGTCGGTGGGGAGTCGCTCGGCGCCTACGGCGGGGACGGCGCCTTCACGTCGGCGGCGGACCTGCTCGCCAAGGTCGACGGGGCGCTCTGGACCGGCACCCCGTCCTTCACGCCGATCCAGGCCGAGCTCACCCGCGACCGGACCTACGGGTCGACGGTCGCCAACCCGGTCATCGACAACGGGCGGCATATCCGGTTCGCCGGCGACCCGGAGGAGCTGACGAGGGACCAGTTCGGGCACCCGCTCGGACCGTGGGACGCCCCGCGGGTCGTCTACCTCCAGCACGACACCGACCCGGTGGTGTGGTGGTCCCCCGACCTGCTGTTCCAGACGCCGGGGTGGCTGAACGAGCCCGGACCGCCGGGCACGCCGATGAGCCTCATGTCCTGGATGCCGGTCGTCACGTTCTGGCAGCTGACCACCGACATGGCCATGTCGAACTCCTTCGCGGGCGGGTCCGGCCACCGCTACCAGGAGGGCGAGACGGTCCCGGCGTGGGCCGGCATCCTCGGGATGTCGCCGACGGCCGACTACTCCCGCATCCAGGCCGCCATCCACGCCGCCCACAACTCGTGACGACCCGGTCGTGCCCCGGGCCGCACGGAGCTCCGTCCCTGTACCGGATGAGCGACAGATCGAGGGCCGCCCGTAACCCGGCCGAAACAACCAGTGGTGAGGATGCGTGACGTGACGACACGACGGATGCGGATCGGGTGCGAGTTCACGTACCTCGCGCAGATCCCCACGTCCACCGTCTTCCAGGTGGAGCCGCTGCCCGACCAGCCGGGGGTGACCGTCACGGACGCCCGGTGGGCGTTCGAGCCCGACGCCGCCGTCCGCCGCTACACCGACCTCTACGGCAACCCCTGCCTGCGCACGGTGCTGCCGACGGGGGTCTCCACCCTCCGCTTCGACGCGGTCGCCGTCGTGCCCGACGCCGTGGAGGACGCCGACGAGTCCGCGCCCGAGGTGCCGGCCGAGGCGCTGCCCGACGATGTGCTCCTCTACACGCTCCCCAGCCGGTTCGCCCTGCCCGACATGCTCGGCGACGAGGCGTGGAAGCAGTTCGCCGACGTCCCGCCCGGCTACCAGCGCGTGCAGGCGATCTGCGACTACGTGCACCAGCACCTGACGTTCCAGTACGGCAGCAGCATCGCGACCTCGACCGCCCTGGACGTCTTCACGAGCGGCTACGGCGTCTGCCGCGACTTCACCCACCTGGCCATCTCGTTCTGTCGCGCCATGAACATCCCCGCGCGCTACGTCTTCGGCTACCTGCCCGACATGGACGTCCCGCCGGACCCCGCTCCGATGGACTTCGCGGCGTGGATGGAGGTGTGGCTGGGCGACCGGTGGTGGACGTTCGACCCCCGGAACAACATCCGGCGCAAGGGCCGGGTCCTCATCGGCCGGGGCCGGGACGCCTCCGACGTGGCCATGGCCACGACCTACGGTGGTCCCCTGCTGCAGTCCATGACCGTCGTCGCGGAGGAGGCTCCATGACCCCGCAGCCCCCCACCAGCCCTGCGAGCCTCACGAGCACGGAGCTCGAGCTCGCCGAGCGGGTGACCTACCGGCTGAGCCAGACCTTCGACTACGCCTACGACGCCCCGATCGGGGCGCTCTCGCACCGGCTGCGGGTCGTGCCGCCGCCGCGCCACGGCCCGTCGACGCTCGTGGCCTCGCGGCTCACCGTCGACGGCGCCCAGGTGCGGCGCCGCCGCTGGCGCGACCGGGCGGGCAACACCGTCGTGCAGGTGGACGCCGACCGGGTCGACGAGCACGTGCGCTTCGAGCTCTCGGCTGTCGTCGTGCGCGAGCGTCAGGCCGGTCCGGTCGTGCTGGACGGGGCGGCGGTCCGCAGCGCCCGCTACCTGCGGCCCACCCGGCTGACCCAGGCCACCGAGAGCCTCGTCGCGCTCGCTGGCTCCTCGTCCCCCGCCGTGCCCGGCCACGCCGCCGGCACGTGGTCGCGCGCCGCCGGGCTCGACCTCGCCGAGCAGCTCTGCGCGACGACGAACGCGGCGCTCACCTACGAGTACGGCATCACCGGGGTGCGCACGACGGCCGACGAGGCGCTGTCGCTCGGCCGGGGCGTCTGTCAGGACTCGGCCCACATCATGCTCGCGCTCTGTCGCATCCGGGGCCTCGCCGCCCGCTACGTGTCCGGCCACCTCGTCGGGCAGGGCGGCACGCACGCCTGGGTCGAGGTCGTCGTGCCCGCCGCCGGGCCGGACGACTCCGGGCGGTATGCCGAGGCCGTCGCCTTCGACCCGTGCAACGGCCGGCGCGCCGGGGCGGGCTACCTCACGATCTCCACCGGTCGGGACTATCTCGACGTGCCGCCGACCTCGGGCTACTACGAGGGCACGGCGACGGGCCACCTGACGACGACCCGCGAGCTCCAGGTCGTCGACGCCGCCTGAGGCCGCCCGACACCGCCTGAGGCTGCCCTTCCGCGCCCCGACCGTGACGATGGTCGTCTAGCCTTCGAAGGACCTGCCGCCGAAGGAGTGCCCCGATGACCCTGGACCTCACGCCCACGCTCGCGATCCCCACCGACGACGCCACCGTGCGCGCCAACGACATGGCGCACGTCCTGCACTCCTGGGCCGCGCAGGGCCACATCGACGCCATGCCGATCGCCGGTGGGGAGGGCGCGTGGTTCTGGAACGCCGAGGGCCGCCGGTTCCTCGACTTCTCCAGCCAGCTCGTCAACGTCAACATCGGCTACCAGCACCCCACGCTCATCGCGGCGATCCAGGAGCAGGCCGGCCGGATGGTGTCGGTCTCGCCGGCCTTCGCCAACGACGCCCGCTCCGAGGCGGCCCGGCTCATCGCCGAGCTCGCCCCGGGCGACCTCGACATGGTCTTCTTCACCAGCGGTGGCGCCGAGGCCAACGAGATGGCCATCCGGATGGCCCGGGCCCACACCGGCCGGCACAAGATCCTCGCCGCCTACCGCAGCTACCACGGCTCCACGGCAGGGGCCTCGGCGCTCACCGGGGAGCCGCGCCGCTGGGCCACCGAGCCGGGTATGCCGGGGGTCGCGCGGTTCTGGGGGCCGTACCCCTACCGCTCGGCGTTCCACTCCGACAGCCCGGAGCAGGAGTGCGAGCGGGCCCTGACCCACCTGCGCGACACCATCGTCGCCGAGGGGTCGCACACCATCGCGGCGGTCATCCTCGAGACCGTCGTCGGCACCAACGGCATCCTCGTGCCGCCGGAAGGCTACCTCGCCGGCGTGCGCGCCCTCTGCGACGAGTTCGGCATCCTCTACATCGCCGACGAGGTCATGGCCGGGTTCGGGCGCTGCGGCGAGTGGTTCGCCGTCAACCGGTGGGGCGTCACCCCCGACCTCATCTGCTTCGCCAAGGGCGTCAACTCCGGCTACGTGCCGCTCGGCGGGGTCGTCATGTCGCCGGCGGTGGCCGCCACGTTCCAGGACAAGCCGTTCCCCGGTGGCCTCACCTACTCCGGCCACCCGCTGGCCTGCGCCTCCGCGGTCGCGTCGATCGGGATCTTCCGGGGGGAGGGCATCCTCGAGCACGTGCGTGCGCTGGAGACCGACGTCATCGGTCCGGAGCTGCGGGCGCTCGCCGACCGGCACCCCAGCGTCGGCGAGGTGCGCGGGCTCGGCGCCTTCTGGGCCCTCGAGCTGGTGCGCGACCGGCAGACCCGGGAGCCGCTCGTGCCCTTCAACGCCACGGGCGAGGCGGCCGCGCCCATGGCGCAGTTCGGCGCGGCCTGCAAGAGCCGGGGGCTGTGGCCGTTCATCCACATGCACCGCACCCACGTCTGCCCGCCCCTCGTCATCACCGCCGACGAGGTGCGCCAGGGGGTGGCCGTGCTCGACGAGGCGCTCGAGGTGGCCGACCGCTTCACCACCGGATGACCGACAGGTGGTGACCGGGTCGCGCCGGTAGGGTTCGGGCCGTGACCGACACCCCCACCGAGACGCGCCGCATCGCCGTCGTCGTCAACCCGACCAAGTTCGACGACCTGGCGAAGGTGCGGGAGACGGTCGACAAGATCTGCGCCGAGCACGGCTGGGGCGAGTCGCTCTTCATCGAGACGACCAAGGAGGACCCCGGCGTCGGTCAGGCGAAGCAGGCCCTTGACGCCGGTGTCGACATCATCTGCCCCCTGGGCGGGGACGGCACCGTGCGCGCCGTGGCGACGTCTCTCGTCAACACCGACACCCCCATGGGGCTGCTGCCCGGAGGCACGGGCAACCTGCTGGCCCGCAACCTGGAGCTGCCCGTCGACGACCTCGGCAAGGCCCTGGAGGTCGTGCTCACCGGGCAGGACCGGCGGATCGACGTGGGCCTCGTGCACCTCTTCCCGGACTCCGCGGCGCACGACGCGCTCAAGGGCGAGGAGCCGGCCACCGAGGACGACCCCCGCCACGAGGACGAGGAGATCTTCCTCGTCATGACCGGCATCGGGGTCGACGCCCAGGTCATGGCCGACACCAACGAGAAGGTCAAAGGCGTCCTCGGCTGGCCGGCCTACGTGCTCGCCGGGGTGGGCAAGATGTTCAACCGCGGCTTCATGGTGAACGTGGCGACCGGCGGCGGCGACCCCCAGGTGCAGCACGCGAGCAGCGTCATCGTCGGCAACTGCGGCACGCTGCAGGGCAACGTCCACCTCATGCCCGACGCCCAGCTCGACGACGGCGTCCTCGACGGCGTGATCCTCGCCCCCAAGGGCGCGTTCGGCTGGGGTGCGGTGGCCGCCGACCTGGCCAGCCGCCACCGCCGCGGGCACAAGCAGCTCGTCCGGATGACGTCGACGTCGATCCGGGTGACGACCGGGGCTCCGATGGAGACCCAGGTCGACGGCGACCCGATGGGGGAGCAGTACGGCCTGACCACCCGGGTCCTGCGACAGGCGCTCGTTGTCCGGGTCGCCTAGAGCCGCCGCTGCGGCTCCCGCCGCCCGCCCGGCCCGGCCCGGGCCCAGCGACATCCACCGCATCGTCCGTCCAGTCCGCCGTGCCGTCGAGCGGGTCGTCGCTCTCGACGAGCACCTCATCGCGGCGGCGACCGGGGTCACCCGGGCCCGGCCGTGGCTGCGCACGGCGCTGGTCGCCTGGCAGGAGGCGATGCAGCCGCGCTGGGTCTACCTCGCCGGCACCGGTGTCGCCGCGTGGCTGTGGCGCCGGCACGGCCTGGAGCGCCGGGCGGCCTGGGGGTTCACGACGATGATGGTGGCCTGGAACCTCGCCCTCGACGTCAAGCTCGTCGTGCGTCGCACCCGGCCCGTCGTCGCCGAGGCGGTGTCGCACGCCCCCGGCTACAGCTTCCCGTCCGGACACGCCGCCAACGTCGCGACGGCGGCCACCGCGCTGCCGCTCATGGTGTGGCCGGTCCTCACGGGCCGCACCGCCCGCCCGGCCACCGTCGTCGTTGCCGCCGTGACGGTCGCCGTCACCGCTCTCGACCGGGTCCTGCTCGGTGTGCACTTCCCCTCGGACGTCGCCGCGGGCGTCCTGCTGGGCTCGGGTCTCGCGCTGGCGTCCTACGCCGGCTACCGCGGTCGCCTCGCCCACCGCCCGGCCGCCCTCCGGCGCCCGTGGCATACCCCGAAGGAAGCGTGACCCATGGCCTTTCTCACCCGCTACACCGACGACCGCTCCACGCCGACCGTCAAGGAGGCGCTGCGCGACCTCGGGAAGCGCGTGCTGCTGCCCGCCGTCGTCCTCTGGCTCGTCATCGTCGGCATCGGCAAGATCATCGAGGGGCCGCTCGGGAGCCTGCAGTCCGAGAGCTCGATCAACAAGGCGCTGCAGGACGGCCGCACCGCGACGATGGACTCGGTGACCGCCGTCTGGTCGCACATCGGCAACACCGAGATCGTCATCGGCGTCTGCGTCGTCATGGTGGGCGTCATCTGGTTCCTCACGAAGCAGTGGTGGGTGGCCCTCATCCCGGCCATCGCCATCGCCGTGCAGGCCACCGTCTTCGTCATCGCCACCGCAGTCACTGGCCGGCCGCGCCCCGAGGTCGAGCACCTCGACCCGGCGCCGCCGACCTCGTCGTACCCCAGCGGCCACGTCGGGGCCTCCACCGCGCTCTACTTCACGCTCGCCGCCATGTGCCAGCGCATCTCCAACCCCGTGCTGCGCTGGGTGCTGACGGTCATCTGCCTCGTCATCCCGTTCCTCGTCGCGTACGCCCGTCTCTACCGCGGCATGCACCACTTGTCCGACGTCGTCGTCGGGTTCCTCAACGGCCTGACCTGCGCGATCCTCGCCTGGCTCTACCTGCGCCGCAGCGACGCGCGGTCGGTGACCGGCGCGGTGCGCGAGACGGTGCGCTGAGCGGTCACACCTTCGCGTAGCGGGCGCGCGCGAACGAGTAGACGGCGAACGAGACGAAGCCGAGCGCGACGACGAGGAGCACGACGACGCCGAACGGGGCGTCCTTCAGCCGGTGCAGCGCACCGTCGAGGCCGGTCGCCTCGTCGGCCTCCGTGTGCAGCCCGGCGAGGACGAACAGGAGGCCGACGACCGCCAGCGCCACGCCCTTGGCCATGTAGCCGAAGCGGCCGGCCCGAACCGCCCACTGGCCAGGGTGGCTGCGCAGGTCTTCGAGGAACTTCTTCTTGTAGCCCTTGTAGACGTGATAGCCGCCGACCCCGATGACGGCGACGCCGACCGCCCCGACGAGCCACCGGCCCGCCGGCTTGGCCATGAGCGACGCGGTGAAGTCGACGCTCTGCTGCGAGCTGGAGGACCCTGCGGTGCCCTTGGCGTACGTGAAGGCGCTGAACGCCAGCACGGCGTAGAGCACGGCCTTGGCCGCTGCCTTGAACCGGTCGGACGTCTCGCCGCGCCCGATGATGACCTCCCCGACCTGCCAGACGGCCAGGCCGAGGAAGCCGAGGACGGCGAGCCAGAGGACGCCGCGGCCGATGGGGTTCTCGGCCAACGACTGCAGAGCGCCGGACTGGTCGGCGCTCTTCTGCCCGTTCTCCAGCGCGACCTGGATGGCCAGCCAGCCGATGAGCAGGTGCACGACGCCGCTGGTGGCGTAGCCCAGGCGCGCGGCGTTCTCCACGGCGGGGTGGTCGTTGGCCCGAACGGCAGCGGACCTCACATCGTTGGTGTCCATCGCCGCATCCTTGCGGAGCCCGTCGAGGAGTGCGAGCGAAACACCCCGACGGATCCGGGAGTGCTCCGACCGGTGGGGCAGGATGGAGCGGTGTCCACCGACCCGCAGACTCGTGCCGCGGAGCCGGAGACCCCCACCGGCGAGACCTCCACCGGCGAGAGCCCGACCCGCCCGTCGCCGACCGGTGAGCCCGTGGAGACCTCGGTGCTCCCCGCCGACGACGGCCCGCCGCCGCGCCCCGCGGTCGAGGTCGTCGAGCCGCCCATCCCCGACCGCGTGCGCCGGCCGGTCGACCTGGCCCGGCTCGTCGTCGCCCTCGTCGTCCTCGTCGGGGGCCTGGCCCTCTCCACCATCGCCGTCGGCACCCGCGGGGCGGTGGAGCAGGACCTCACCGACGCGGCCAGCGGCCTGCCGCGGCTGCTCCTGACCCTGCTCACCCTGCTCGCCGGCCTCGGCATCGTCGTGCTGCCCATCGCCGTCGGCGCCGACCTCATCGTGCGCCGCCGGCCGCTGCAGCTCGTGCAGTCGTTCGGCGCGGCCCTGCTCGCCGCAGTGCTCGTGCTCGTGCTCTCGCGCCTCATCCTCGCGGGACCGCTCGACGTGCTGCAGGGCCCGCTCACCCGGCCCCTCGTCGGCGGCCCGTCCGACCCGCTCGACATCACCCTCACCACGGTCGTGGCGCTCCTGACGGTGGCCGACATCATGGGCCGCAAGTGGATCTCGCCGCTGGCCATCGCCGTCGTCGTCGCCACGATGGTCGTCGGCTTCCTCTCCGGCTCGCTGACCATCGGCGCGGTCCTCTCGTCGCTGCTCCTGGGCTGGGTCGTGGGTCTCGCGGTGCGGTATGCCTTCGGCGCGACCTCCACCCGGCCGCCGGGGGTCGAGGTGGCGGACGCCCTCGTCGACGCCGGGATCCCCCTCACGCGGCTCGAGCTGCTCGACGTGAACGACAGCGGGGACCGCCGCTACGCCGGCCTCACCGCGACCCTGCCGGTGGACGTGCACGTCATCGACCGCGACACCTTCGGGCTCTCCTCGGGGCGGCGCCTGCTGCGGGTGCTGCGCCTGAGGAGCGGCTTCACCCGGCCGCCCGCCCTGACGCTGCGCTCCGAGCTCGAGCACCGCACCCTCATGGGCCTGCTGCTCGCCCAGGCCCGCATCCCGGCGCCCCGGCCCGTCGCCGTCTGCGAGGTCGGACCCTTCGCGGCCGCCGTCGCCTACGTCGACCCCACCGGGACGCTGCTGACCGAGCTCGGCGACCGGCTGGAGGACGCCCAGCTCACCGAGGTCTGGCAGATGTCGGCCAACCTCAGCCGCCGCCGGGTCGCCCACCGGTCCCTCGGCCCCGACGTCGTCACCATCGAGCCGGACGGCCGGGCGGGGCTGCGCTGGGTCGGCGCCGGCGACCTCGCCGCCGACGACGTCGCCCTGCGCATCGACCTGGCCCAGCTGCTGACGACCGTCGCGCTCGCCGTGGGCCCGGAGCGGGCCGTGCGGTCCGCGGTGGCCGAGCTGGGCGAGGACGCCGTGGTGCGGGTGGCCCCCCTGCTCCAGACCGTGGCGCTCACCCGCCCGACCCGGGTGGCGCTCAAGGCCGAGGCGCACGCGGGGCTGCTCGGACGGCTGCGCGACGAGGTGGCCGCCCTGCGGCCCACCACGGAGCGGGTCCAGCCGGTGGAGCTGCGCCGCATCACGCTGCGCAGCATCGTCACGGTCGTCGGCCTGCTCGTCGCCGCCTACGTCATCCTCCCGCAGTTCGCCCAGGTCGACTTCGGCAACGTCATCCGCACGGCACAGTGGCAGTGGGCCGCCGCGTGCGTCGCGTTCGCCGTGCTCACCTTCGCCGGGGCCTCCATCGCGCTCAACGGCGCGGTTCGTATCCACCTGCGGTTCGTGCGCACCTACATGACGCAGCTCGCCGTCGCCTTCAGTGGTCTCGTCGCCCCTGCGGCGGTCGGCAACATCGCCCTGAACACCCGCTACCTCCAGAAGGCCGGGCTGCCGCCCGCCGTCGCCGGCGCCGGGGTCGGCGTCGCTCAGGTGGCCCAGTTCTTCTCCTACGTCATCCTCCTGCTCGTCTCCGGTGTCCTCGCCGGCACCGGCCCGCGGGCCTCGTTCACCCCGCCGCCGATCCTCGTCGTCGCGGTGCCCGTCATCGTCCTCGTCGTGCTCGGCCTGCTCGCCGTGCCGAAGGTGCGCGAGCTGCTCGCCAAGCGCGTGCTGCCCCCCCTGAAGGCGGCGGTGCCCCAGGTGCTGGCGGTCTTCCAGACCCCGGCCAAGCTGGCCCAGCTCATCGGCGGCGCCCTGATGCTCGACGCCAGCTTCGTCGCGGCGCTCGTCTGCGCGACGCGCGCGTTCGGGGCGGACACGTCGATCCCGGCCACCGCCGTCGTCTACTTCGCCGGCGCCATCATCGGCTCGGCCGTGCCCACGCCGGGTGGCCTCGGCGGCATCGAGGCGGCGATGTCGGCCGGCCTCATCGCCATCGGGGTCGACAGCGGCACCGCCGTGTCGTCCGTGCTGCTCTACCGGCTGGCGACGTACTGGCTGCCCATCCCGTTCGGCTGGTTCTCCCTGCAGCGGCTGCAGAAGATCGGCGCGCTCTAGCCCTCGCCGGCTCCCGGGCCCGCCGCCGGCCCGTCGACATTGACCGTGGGGGCCCCGGACCCACAGCGCACGATGACGGCCCGTGAGGCGGCGTCGCCGGGGTTCGACTCGCGGTGCACGGCCCCGGCCGGCACGTGGAGGAAGTCGCCGGGGCCGGCCTCGACGACCGCGGAGCCGGCGGGCCCGGACTCCAGGCGCATCCGGCCGTGGACGATGTAGAGGGTCGTGTCGTGGGTGCCGTGGTGGTGCCAGCCGGAGACGGTGCCGGGGGCGGTGTCGACGGTGCCCGACCACATGCCCTCGGTCTGCAGCGCGACCTCCCGCGTCATCCCCGGGGTGGGGTCGGCGGGCTGGAGCGCGTCGGCCGCGACCCGGGTGCAGGGACGGGCCTCGGGGGCGGGTTCGGGCGTACGGACCATGAGGGCCAGCCAACCACGGTATGCCGCGCGTACGGCGGGACTGCCTACGGCGCCGTCGTGCTCGTCGTGGGCGAGGGGGCGGAGGACGCTGACGGCGTGATGCGCTGCAGCGGGGGCTGTCCCGCGGCCAGCAGGTCGACGTAGGCGGAGGCCACGAGGGGGTCTGGCGTGAGGTTGCCCGTGGGCCCCTGCACGGACACGGCGGTGCCGTCGCGCACGAAGACGACCCGGTCGACCCCCACCACGCTCGAGGCCGTGAGCACGATCTGCCCGATGGCGACCGGCAGCTTGGCCGGGCTGGGGTCCTGGTTGGGGTTCTGCAGCTCGATGTTGGCCACCCCGTTGACGACGCTGCGCAGGACGATGGTCGACCCCGGGCCGAGGTCGGTCCCGAGGAGCCGTGAGCGCTCGCGGTCGCTGGGGCCGACGGCCAACCGGTTGAGGAGGGTCTGCAGCAGGGGCACGAGCGGGCCCTGCGGCACCTGCACGTCGACGGCGACGAGCTTCTGCTGGGTGTCGACGAGGAAGATCGAGCCGGCCATGAGAGGGATGCCCGGCGAGGCCGAGGGGGTCGGGCTCGGGCTCGGGCCGTCGAGCAGCCCGTAGGGCACGTCGGCCGCGGGAACCAGCACCGGGGTGCTGCTGCGCGGCAGGCCACAGGCGCCGGTCAGGGCCACCACCGCCGTGAGCCCCGCCACGAGGACGGTCCGGCGCCACGGGCCTGGCGGGGTCACGTCGCCGCCGTCGTGCGCACGCCCGAGGCCGGGTTCGACGCCGGGTTCGACGAGGGGTTCGACGAGGGGTTCGACGAGGGGTTCGACGAGGGGTTCGAGGCTGGGTCCAAGGCCCGGCCCGAGCGCCAGCCGGTGCGCGAGCCCCCGCTGGGGGTCAGGATGTCGGTCACCCCGTCGCGGTCCGCGGGGGAGCCCGTGGCCAGGGGCAGCTCGATGCTGAACCGGGCGCCCCCGCGCGGAGCGTCCTCGACCCACACCCGACCGCCGAGGCTGAGCGCGGTCTCGGCGACGATGCTGAGGCCCAGACCGCTTCCGGGCAGCGAGCCCCGCGAGCCGCCGCGGACGAACCGCTCGAAGATGCGCTCGCGCTCCTCCACGGGCACCCCGTCGCCCCGGTCGTCGACGTCGAAGCGCACGGTGCGGCGGATGCGCCGCACCGTGACCGCCCGGAGGCCGCCGCCGTGCCGGTCGGCGTTGTCGTAGAGGTTGATGAGGGCCCGGCCGAGCTGCTGCTTGTCGACCCTCACGGTGAGGTCGGCGGCCGGGCCGCGGTCGCCCCCGGGGACGCGCAGGAGCGAGGCGTCGCGGTGGCTCTCGTCGAGCGACCGGTGGGCCAGCTCGGCGGCGTCGACCTCGGTGATGACCTGGCCGCGGACCCCGGCGTCCAGCCGGCCGAGCTCGAGGAGGTCCTCGAGGGTCTGCTGGAAGCGCGCGAGCTCGACCGAGACGAGGTCGACGGCCCGCTGGGTGCGGGGCGGCAGCTCGTCGCGGCGGCCCTGGATGACCTGGACGCTCGCGACGAGGGTGGTGAGGGGAGAGCGCAGCTCGTGGCCGAGGTCGGCGGCGAACCGGGCGTCGCGCTGGATCCGCTCGTCGAGGGCCTCGACCATGCTGTTGAACGACCCGACGATGGTCGCGAGGTCGGGGTCGTCGGTGGGGGGCAGCCGGGTCTGCAGGCCCCCCGCCCCGATCCGGGCGGCCGCGGTGGCGACGTCGTCGAGGGGCGCCATGAGCCGGCGGGACGCCAATCGGCCGAACATCGCGCCCGCGAGGGTCGCGAGCACGGCGAAGGCGGTGAGGACCACGGCGAGGGTGCCGAGGGTGGAGCGCAGCTCGCCGGTCTGCACGATCTCGTAGAACTCCGCGTCGGCCGCCCGCAGCGGCACGCCGACGACGAGCGTCGGGGTGTCCTCCGTGGAGCCCCAGGCGAAGGTCACGGAGCCCGAGGTCACGCCGTCACGGATGTCCTCGGGGATCGCCTGGGGGCCCCGGGCGAGCGCGGAGGAGTACCACCGGTCGTCCTTGTGGACGACGAGCTCGGAGTCGGCCGGGGCGTTGACCGTGCCCAGGACGTCGGGGATGCGGGCGTCGCGGGCGAGCAGGCCGTCGAGGACGAAGGAGGCGTCGGCATAGGACTGGCGCAGCGCCGTGGCCTGGCGCTGGTCCATGAGGTAGTGCCGCGCGGTGAGGTAGGTGCCGACGGCGAGCAGCGCGGAGACGATGAGGGCGCCCAGGGCGAACGACGCGGTGACGGTGTCGCGCAGGCCCCAGCGCGACCACGGCCCCGAGACCGTGCGGAGGGTCAGGCGGCTGGTCACTGCAGGTCCAGCCGGTAGCCCTGGCCGCGCACCGTCACCACCAGCTGCGGCGCGTTGGGGTTGGTCTCGATCTTGGTGCGCAGGCGGCGCACATGCACGTCGACGATGCGCTCGTCGCCGAAGTAGCCTCGCTCCCACACCCGCTCGAGGAGGGCGCGGCGGCTGAGCACGCGGCCCGGCGGCGAGGCCAGCTCGCAGAGCAGGCGGAACTCGGTGAGGGTGAGGTGCACCTCCTCGCCGCCCCGGCGCACGACGCCGGCGTTGACGTCGAGCACGAGCGGGCCGTCGGTGGAGTCGAGGACCAGCGCGGACTGGTCGGCCGGGGTCCCGCCGCCGACGACCACTCCGGCACGGCGGCGAAGGGCGCGCAGCCGCGCGCCGATCTCCTTGACCTGGAACGGCTTCGTGACGTAGTCGTCGGCGCCCGCCTCGAGCGCGGCGACGATGTCGTGGGTGTCGGTCTTGGCGCTGAGCACGATGATCGGCGCCTGGCTCGTCGGCCGCACCTGGCGGATGAAGCTGAAGCCGTCCATCCCGCCGAGCATGAGGTCGACGAGCATGAGGTCGGGCGGGTGGTGCGCCACGAGCTCGAGCGCGGCCTCCGCGCTGGGTGCCGCGACGACGTCGTAGCCCTCGTCCTCCATGGCCAGGCCGAGCGCGGCACGGATGCCGTCGTCGTCCTCCAGGACCAGGAGCGTGAGTGACACGAGCGACATCCTGCCAGCGCCGTCTGTGCGGTGCGGCCGGGTCGAGCGCCGTCGTGCAGGACCGGCCCCAGCTCGTCACGAGACTGCAAACAAATGCGAACCCGGTCATCACCGTCCGCGGGAGAGGGTGGGTGCACCACGAGGTGACCATGCCGCCCTCGTGGGCCAACGCCCCGCAGACCGCGGGTCACCCGCAGGACCCGCATACCGGACCGACCAGGAGGAGGCAGCCCATGACCGGTCTCAGCCTCCTCGGCCGGGCCGACCAGACCGTGCGCGTCGCCCTCGGCGGCGCGATGAACGCCACCGCGCCCGAGGAGCTGCGCCGTCAGCTGCCCGTGCTGCTGGGTGGCGGCACCGACACCCTGGTCATCGACGTCTCGGGCGTCGACCGGCTGTCCTCCGCGTGCGTCGCGACCCTGCTCGCGGTCAAGCGCACCGCCCGGGCCCGCCGCGTGCGGGTCGTCCTCGCCGGTCCCTCGGACCGCACCCGCGAGGTCATCGTCCGCACCGGACTCGCGTCCGTCTTCGAGATCGAGAGCTGACCACCATGACCACGACCGTCCCGACCCGGATCGACCACGAGCAGGGCCCGCGCCACGTCATCGGCGCCGGGTTCGACATCGCCGTGCACGAGGGGCACGGCCGCTCGGCGCGCGTCATACCCGGCTCGAGCCGGGTATGCGTCGTCGTCGCCGACGCGGGCGCCCAGACCGCCGGCGTCCCCGTCGCCTCCGACCTCGGGATGACGCTCGGGGGCTCGGCCTGCCTCGTGTGGGGCCGGGCGGACGGCTCCGTGCAGGTGCGGGCGTCCTGGGCCCCACCGGCGCTCCTGGTCAGCGCGGAGCGCACCCTCATGGTCCCCGAGACCCCCGGCACGCCCGGGCTCAGCGTCATGGCCCCCGGCGACCGGCTGCTCGTGCTGTCGGTGGCCGCCTACGAGGCGGCGCCGGAGCGGATGGTCCGGCTCCTGCACGAGGAGCCCGCCCGGCTGCTCGCGGCGGACGCCGACGACCTGCTGCGCACCCTCTTCCGCGATGTGCCCGACGCCGGGGGAGCGGTGCTCACGCGCCTGGGCTGACCGGTCAGCCGGTCTGGGCCTCGCGCTCCTCGTCGGTGGCCGCCCGGACGACGATGCGCGTCCACGCCCCGACGTAGACCCGGTCGTCGGCGTCGAGCTCGGTGCGGGGGCCGACGGGGATCGGCTGCTCCGGCAGCGGCCCGGAGGCGGGCCCGACGAACGTGCCGTTGGACGAGCCGAGGTCCTCGACGAACCAGCGCTGCCCGTCCGTCGTCAGCTGGGCGTGGCGCCGGCTCACCCCCGTGTCGGAGGTGCAGTCGATGTCCGGGTGGATGTTGCGGCTGGCCGAGACCCGTCCCACGAGCAGGCTCCGGACCGTGAGTCCGATCACGGCCGGCAGGCCGGGCGAGGGCATGGGCTCCTCGGCCTCCTGCACGGCATACCAGTCGGGGTCGACCCAGACCTCGGCCACCCACTCCAGCGGGATGGCCGGGGCGACGGAGCCGTGGCCGGCCGCAGCGCGGGACGGGTCACCATGGTCCGAGGTGGCCGAGGTGGCCGAGGTGGCCGAGGTGGCGCCGCGTGGGAGGGCCCCGGTGGTGAAGTCGTAGCCGCAGGCCTCACAGAACAGCGCGTCGGGCACGTTGGGCGTCTGGCAGTGGGGGCAGACCTGGTCGACCGCGGACGCGTCCGGCTCGGTGGACGGCCCGGCAGGCGGGGCGGCCGGCTCGGGCGCGGGCTGGTGCTCGAGGTCGATCTTCGCGCCGCACGTGTCGCAGAAGTCGTCGGCCTGCGAGAGGTGGCCGTTGGGGCAGGTGGCGCTCATCCCGTCACCCTGCCATGCCGACGCCCGTGCGCGCTGCCCGGCCGCCGCCCGGCCCGTGCGCTCAGGCACGCACGCGCGTGGTCTTGGTCGACGCGGTGTCGAGGGCCATCTCGTCGAGCTTCTCGACCCCCTTCTTCAGCCGCACCGTGCCGGTGTCGGCGTTGTCGATCTCGACGACCTTGCGCAGCCGCGACGTCATCTCCTGGTCGCCCGCCTGAGCGGCGATCTGCACCGCGCGGCCGAGCTTCGACGTCGCGTCGGCGTCGTTGCCGGCGGCCTTGGCGGCCAGCCCGTCCTGGATCATCTGTGCGAGCTCGGCCTTGCCGGTGTAGCGCGCGACCTGGTCGTCGATGCGCGTCGTCAGCGCCTCGTCGGCGCTCCACGTCGCCTTGACGAGCCCCTGGGTCTGCACCTCGTTCGCCAACACCACCTGCACGCGCGCCGCGAGCTGCTCCTGGCCCACCGACTTCGCCGAGAGGCGGACCGCCACGTGGTAGTCGCGGCTCTCGTCGGCCCACGCCCCGGTGGGGTACCCGGCCGTCAGCGGGTTGACCTGGGTGCGGCGGGAGGTGAGGTCCTCCAGGGTGGGGGCGACCTGCTTGACGAAGAGGGTCTGCGCGCCCTGCGGGGTCCAGACGCGCACGTCGACGTTGGCGACGCCGCGGGCCATCGAGCGGCGGACGAGGCTCTGGAACTCCGCGGCCATCGCCTGCGGGGCGGGGATGAGGTCGACGGTGCCGAGCAGGGCCGAGGCGATGCGGCGCACCTCGTCGACCTGCCAGCGGTCGCCCAGGCCCCGGCAGTCGCACTGGAAGGTGCCGGTGGCGTCGTGGATGGCCCGGGTCAGCTGGTCCGGGGTCTCGTGCTCGTTGGCCCCGTCGGTGAGCAGGATGGCGTGCCGCTGGGTGGCCTGCGGCACGGTGGCGAAGACCTCGCGGGCCTTGGTCAGCCAGGTGCCCATCGCGGTGCCGCCGTCGGCCCGGAACATCTGCATCGACGCGATGGCGGCCTGCCGGGTGGAGGGGTCCATCCGCACCATCTGGGTCGGGCCACCGGGGTAGGGGAACACCAGCGTGCCGACGTGGTTGCCGGCGATGACGGCGAACCACGTGCCGTCGGTGATCTCGTTGAGCGCGGCCGTCGCGGCGTAGCGCCCCTGCTGGATGCCCTGCTCACCCATCGAGCCCGAGGTGTCGACGATGATGATCTCCGCGGCGTCCGCGGTGCCGGTCTGGCCCGCCTGGCCCGCGCCGCGACAGGTCACCCGCACGATGGCGTGCACGTCGGTGCCCCCGTCGGGCAGGAACTCGTTCTGGAAGACCTCGGCGGTGAACTGGGCCATCAGGGCACGTCCTTCGTGTCGGGAGAGGCGTCGGTATGCGTCGGCGCCGCAGCGTCCACACCGTCCGACGAGTGGGGGGTCGCCCCGGGTTCCGCGGGGCTGCCGGGCGGGCCGGACACGGCGCCGACCCGGACGAGGGCGACCGTGATGTTGTCGATGCCGCCGGCCGTGTTGGCCCGGTCGGTGAGCGTCTGCGCGAGCGTCGGGGGGTGGTGGCCGGCGGCTCCGAGCTCGGCCACGGCGGCGTGGACGAGCGCCCGTAGGTCCTCGGCCTCCGACCAGTAGTTCCACAGGCCGTCGCTGCAGACGAGCAGCCAGCCGTCCTGGGTGAGCTCGAGGTCGTCGGGGTGCGGGGTGAGGTCCTCCGGCGCGTCGACGCCGAGCCACCGCGTGATGGCGTGGGCGCCGGCACTCGTCTCGGCCTCCTTGCGGGCCACGCCTGCGCTCATCTGGGCCGCGGCGAACGAGTCGTCCTCGCCCAGCTGCTGCGCGGGGGCGTCGAGCGCGTCGGGCAGCCAGTAGGTGCGGCTGTCGCCGACGTTGCCCGTGACCGCGACGCCGTCGACGACGACGGCGGCCACGAAGGTGCACGACGGCGGGCTGTCGAGGGCGGCGTCACCGGCGGCCTTCGTCGTGGCCACCACTGCGGCCTGCGCCGCCCGGACCGCGTCGTCGAGGCGGCGGTGCGCCCCGGCGACCACCGTCGCCCGGGTGCCGACCCCGTGGGGCAGCGGCTCGGCCAGCACCGCGCGCGCGGCACGGGACGCGGCCAGGCTGGCGATATGGCTGTCGGTCGAGTTCGAGACGCCGTCGCAGACGACGAGGGCCGCGAAGGAGAGCGGCGTCGCGTCGGCGTGCAGCGCCATCGCGTCCTCGTTGCGGCGGTGTCGTCGGCCGATGTCGCAGACGCCGGCCACCCAGGCCGCGGGTGCCTCGGCGAAGTGGTCGCGGGGGTCGGGCTGCTTGGCGCCGCAGTGGTCGCAGTAGCCGTCCTCGTAGGCCCCCTGGCCGCACTCGCGGCATACCGGGGCGGGCGTGCCTGGCGACCCTGCCGTCCCGGCCGCGACGTCAGCGCCGGCCGGCCCGACGGGGCCCGGGAGGGACGTCGTCGCCGAGCCGGCGGCAGCCGGCGCCTCGGGCACGACGGGTCCGGTCCAGCCGACGTCGAGCGGGGACTCCTCGCCGACGGCGCGCGTGACGGGGTCGGCGGGGGCCACGGGGGCGCCGCCCGCAGCGACCGCCGGAACAACCGGTGCGGCAGCGTCGGTGAACTCGAAGGCGCATGCCTCGCAGAAGGCGGCGCCGGCGATGCGCTCCGCCCCGCACCGGGGGCAGGCCAGCAGCCCGGCGGACGGGGCGGACGGGGCGGCGGTCACCGGAGCGTCCAGGGCCGCACCTCGTTGGCGCGGTCGACGAGCTCGACGCGCTCGCGGCGGTCGGAGGTCAGCCGGGCGAGCCGGCGCAGCGCCCCCTCGAGGGCCTCGCGCATCCCGCGTCCGGTGGCCGGGTGGGTGCCGACGTGCAGGGCGGGCTGGTCGCCGCGCCGGCCGACCTCGGCGAGGGCGCGGTCGTAGATGCGGACGTCCAGACCGGCGCGCTCGCGGGGGTCCATGAGCACCTGGTCGACGCTGCTCCACGCCTGGGCGAGGGCGAGCACCCCCGTGCCGGACCCGGCGAGGATCTCCGCCCGGATCTGGCGGGCCAGGCTGTAGGCGCGGGAGGTGGCGGGAACGAGGTCGAGCGCCTCGACGGCGCCGGTGACGTCCTCGCGCTTGGCCCGCACCCGGGCCATCCCGAACGCGGCCGCGGGGGTGTAGTTGGCGTCGGTGCGTGCGCACGCGGCATACAGGCTCTCGGCGATGTCGAGCTCGCCGCTGGCCTCGCAGGCGCACGCGAGCGCGAGCTTGGGGGCGAGCTCACCGGGCACCTGCCCGTAGACGGCGTTGAACGCGCCCTGGGCCAGCCGTGGGTCGTCCTGCTGGAGGGCGGACAGGCCCTGCATCCACACGGCGCGCCACTCCCAGGGGTCGAGCCGGAGCATGGCGTTGGCCGCCGACTCGACGAGCTCGGGTCGCCCCGCGGCGAGCGCGGCCCGGCAGGTGGCGAGGTGGACCTCGGGGCTGAGCCCGGGCGCCTGCTGCAGCGCGGTCAGCCGCTCCTGGGGCGTGCCGCGCGACAGGCCGTGGAGCCAGCCGGCCTGAGGGTCGGACGGGTCGACCCGCAGCTCCGGCAGGGTGCGCCAGTCGAGCACGTCGGTCTCGATGGCCGGCTCCTCGAAGAGCAGGGAGGTCGACGAGCCCTGGGCGCGCGTCTGTCGCTGGTCGGTGGCCACGACCTCGCGCAGCACCCCGAGCATCTGCACGCGCAGCTCGTCGGCGGAGGCGAACCGGTCGTCCGGCGACGCCGCGCAGGCCTTGAGCAGCAGCCGGTAGAGCGAGTCGTAGCGCTGGAACAGCGGGGTCGTCTCGACGGGCGGCAGCGAGTCGAGGTAGGTCGACTGGTAGCCGCGGAACTCGGTCATGAGCACGACGAGGGTGCGCCCGATCGTGTAGATGTCCGACGCGACCGTGGTGCCCTGCGTCGCCACCTCCGGGGCCTGGTAGCCGAGGGTGCCGAAGATGGCCGAGTCGTCGTCGTCGATGCGCCGCACGCCGCCGAGGTCGATGAGCTTGACCATGTCGCCGACCTGGATGAGGTTGTCGGGCTTGAAGTCGCAGTAGACGAGGCCGAGGTCGTGGAGGTACTGGAAGGCGGGCAGGATCTCGACGAGGTAGGCCAGTGCCTGGTCGGCGGGGATGGGGTCGTAGCGCCCGGCCTTGCGCATCCGCTGCTTGAGCAGCGACTTCAGCGAGGTGCCCCCGACGTACTCCATGACGATGTAGCCGGCGTCGTCGTGGGTGACGAAGTTGTAGATCTCGACGATGTGCGGGTGCGACACCTGGGCCAGGAAGCGCTGCTCGGCGATGGCCGCCGCGAGGGCGTCGGGGTCGCCCGAGTTGAGCAGGCCCTTGAGGACGACCCACCGGTTGGAGACGTTGGTGTCGCGGGCGAGGTAGACCCAGCCGAGGCCGCCGTGGGCCAGGCACCCGGCCACCTCGTACTGCCCGGCCACGAGGTCGCCGGGCTGCAGCTTGGGGTCGAAGGAGAACGGCTGACGGCACTTGGGGCAGAAGCCCGTGGTGCGACCGGGGCGCCCGTCCTGCCCCCGCCCCACGGGGTTGCCGCAGGTGGAGCAGAACCGCTTGTCCTCCGGCACGACCGGGTTCTTCATCATCGCGGTGCTGGCGTCGATCGGCGGGATCGGCGGGATGGTCGTCAGCCCGGCGCCGAGGCGGGCGGTGCGCAGCCGCTGTGACTCGCTGCGCACCCGCCGGGTGGTCTTGCTGCCGCCTACGCGCGCGGAGCCCAGCGCCGTCGAGGCGAGCCGGTTGCTGGCCCGCGACGCCGACGAGGGGGCGCTCGCGAGGCCGGCGGGCACGGTGGCCGACGTCAGCGGCTCGAACGACTCCCCCGACGCGCCGCAGACGTCGCAGTAGCCGTCGAGGATGTGGCCCTGGCAGCCCGGCTGACGGCACGGCGTGCCGTTGGGCACCGACGACGAGATCTCCTGCTGGACGGCGGGAGGCAGCCCGCTGCCGTCGTCGTCGTCGCCCTCCGGGTCGCCCGGGCCTCCCGTCGTGCCGGTGGCGCCCGCGGGAGCGGACTGCCCCGGGGTGCCGCAGACGTCGCAGTACCCGTCGACGACGGTGCCGGGGCAGCCGGGCTCGGCGCACGCCCCCGGCCGGGTCGCGGTGGCCTTCGCCGGCGGCGCGGCCGCGCCGCCGGGCATCCCGCAGACGTCGCAGTAGCCGTCGACGACGAGCCCCGGGCAGCCGGGGTCGGCGCAGGCCTGCGGGGTGGCGCTCGCGGGGCTCATCGGGTCGCTCCCTGGGTATGCGTCGTGACCGACCGGACGTAGGCCTGGTAGGCCGCGACGAGCGCCCGCGCCCGCCGCACGTCGGTCGGGGTGGCGGCGAAGGTCGCCTCAAGCCGGGCGGCCAGGTCGTCGAGGTCGGGTCCGGTGGCCCCGGTGGCCCGGGCCTGGGCCTGGTAGGCCCCGGCGATGCCGACCAGTTCGGCGCGCTCGGCGAGGGCTCCGGCGTACGCCGTCTGGGCGGCGGTGAGCGCCCGCGAGACGGCGTCGAGCCGGCGCAGGTAGGCCTCGACCCCCTTGAGGTCGGTGGGCACCTCCCCGAGGGCGGTGACGTCGGGGATCGCGAGGGTGGGCGCCGGGGTGACGGCCGCGACGCACTGGTCCTCGAGCAGCCGGATCGCGGCCCCCCGGGCGGCCAGCTCGGCGCGCTGCGACCGGGCCCGCGCGGCGTCGCGGGCGGCGTCGAGCCGCTGGCCGGCGCCCACGATGAGGTCGCGCTCGGCGGTGGAGGCGTCGTACTCCAGGGGGGCGAGCAGGCCGCCGACGTCGGCGCCCCGCTTGGCCTTGTCGGTGACCTCGGCGAGCCGCTGGTCCAGGCGCCGGAGGGTGTCGCGGGCGCCGTCGCGCTCGGTGCCGGGCGGCACGGTGTCGACCTGGTCGCGGATCCGCTCCACCGTCTCGCGCACGGACCGCAGCCGGGTCCCCACCTCGGCGCCGGAGGGCTCGAGCGACAGCCGGGCCCGCAGCGAGGCCGTCATCGCGTCGGACAGGCGGCAGGCCTCGGGCAGGGTGAGCGCGAGGGCCCCGGACACCGACGGCGCGAGCGTGCCGGCGGCCGACCCGGGGGCGACGTCGAGCCGGCCCCAGATGAGGGCGGACAGGCGCTCGGCCTCCTTGGCGCCGACGCGACCGTTGTCGAACGTCACCTCGAGCAGGTCGTAGCGGTCGGAGATGGCCTTCCACAGCGCCATCGAGACGAGCATGTCGCGGCTGAACGCGTCACGGTCGCTCGAGGCGAGGGCGGCGGAGTCGAGCGCATCGAGCTCGTCCTTGCGCTGGTCGCGCCAGACCCCGAGGTCGCGCAGGAAGACGAACGCCTCCTGCGGCGAGACGCTCGAGCCCAGCCGGCCGGGCGCCTCGGGGGCGGCACCGGTCGACGGCGGGGTGGGGGAGGACAGCTCGAGGGACATCGCGGTCACGCCGCCCTGCCGTAGACCGAGGCGGGGGGGTGCGCGTCGGCGCCAAGGTCCTTGGCGAACCACCTGTCGTAGGAGGACTTCCACTGCCCGTCGGCCTTCCAGGTGTCGAGCACGCGGTTGATGTAGCGCACGAGGTCGACCTGGTCCTTGGGGACACCGACGCCGTAGGGCTCGGCGGTGAGCGGGCTGATCTGGGGCACGAAGGCGTAGGGGTCCTGCGCAGCCAGTCCGGCCAGCACGGTGTCGTCGCCGGCGATGGCGTCGACCTGCCCCTGCTGGAACAGCACGAGACAGCCGGTATGCGTGGCCGCACCGACCGCCTTGACGCCCGGCGTCGCCAACACGGCGTCCATGGTCGAGGTGCCGGTGGGGGCGCACACCTTCTTGCCCGTGAGCCCCGTGAGGCTGTTCACCGTCGAGCCCTTGCCGACGAGCACTTTGAGCCCGGAGTGGTAGTACTCCGCCGAGAAGGCGATGTCGTTCCAGCGGCTGCAGGTCATGGTCATGTTGCGCACGACGACGTCGACCTTCGTCTCCTTCGTGGTCGGGTCTCGCTGCAGGACGGGGATCCGGTCGCCGGACTGGATGACGACGAGCTGCACCTTGGTCTCGTCGTTGAAGATGGCCTTGGCGATGGCGTGCACCACGTCGATGTCGAAGCCCTCGATCTGGCCCGTGAGCGGGTTGCGTGAGCCGAGCAGGAGGGAGTCGGCCGAGACGCCGGCCCGGAGGTACCCGCGGGTCCGGATCGCGTGCACGGCCGCGTCGGCCGGGACGCCGGTCAGGGCGGGCAGCGGGTCGTAGGACTGGGTGGCGTTGTCGCAGGCGGCCGCGGTGGTGGCGGCGCCGGACCCCGACGCCGTGGTCGACGGGGTCGCGGTCGGCAGGGCAGTGGGGGCGTAGCCGGTCGACCCGCAGGCGGCGAGCAGCAGCGCGCCGGCGAGCGCCGCGGCGGCGGTGGTGGTCCGGGCGAGCCGCCGGGCCGACGCGGTGCCCCGGGTCACCGGTACTCCTCGACGCGCTCGTTCATCCCGCGGAGAACGAGGAGGGCGGCGCCGAGGCAGACGAGCAGCAGGGCCCAGCCCAGCACCGTGACCCAGGCGATCGGTGCCGTGAGCGATGCTGACGTCTGGGCGCCGAACGTCTTCAGGGCGGTGGCGGAGGCCGTGTCGAACGCGGTGAACGCGGCGTTGGCCGACCCCGCGGCCGTCGTCGTGGCGGCGGCCACGGCCTGGTCCCACTGGCCGCCGTCGTCGAGCGCGCGGATGGCCTTGTGCTGGGTCTCGTAGGCGGCGAGCTGGTCCTTGAGCGCCATCTGCTGCGCGTCGGGCAGGGCGGCCAGAGCGCTGTAGGCGACGGCGTACTGCTTCGTCCAGGCCGTCTCGTAGGCCCCGCCGGAGCCGCGCGCGATGAGGGTGAGGCTCTCGTTGGACTTCGCGTCGAACGCGGCCGTACGCGCCGACGCCACCGAGACGGTGTAGCGATAGTCGGAGTCGCGCACCGACGTGACCTGGCTGCCCACCCCGCCCAGGGTGACCGCTCCGAGGCCCATGGCCAGCAGGAGGAGGAGGGCGCCGAGACCCATGCCGGCGTTGAGGTACCGGTGGGTGCGGCGGGCGAGCCAGACCATGACCCCGAGCACGACGAGGAGGGCGGCGACCCCGACGAGGAACAGCGCGGGCCGGCTGCTGCTGGCGGCGAACTCGGCGTCGGACCGCCCCGCGTTGGCGGTGCGCAGGGCGTCGACCACCGGGAGCACGTCGGAGCGCAGCGACGCGCTCGCCTGGCTGAGGTACTGCGCCCCCACCGGCGTCCCCTGGCGGTTGTAGACCCGCGCCTGCTCGACGGTGGCGGCATACGTCTGGACCTTGGTGTTGAGCGAGCCGAGGGCGTCGCTGTCGGCCGGCTGGGCCCGGGCGGCGTCCGTGATCCCGGTGGCCACCCGGGCGAGGGCGGCGTCGTAGTCAGCCCGCTGGGCGGGGTTCTCGATGCCGCCGACGAGGAACGCGTTGGTGGCATCGGCGTCGGCCCGCACGAGGTCGGCGTAGATCCCCTGGATGCGCACGACCTGCTGGGTGTTGTGGTCCGCCCGGTCGAGGGCGCCGGCCGCCGACCAGAGGGACATCGCCCCGATGAGACCGGCCACGGCGGCGGCCAGGGCGGCGACGAAGCCGAGCAGCCGCATCCGGCCCGGCGTGCCCTCGAGGGCCGTGCGGGCCAGGAGGGCGGCGCGACCACGGGAGGCCGGCGACGCACTGCCGGGGGCCGCGACGGGCTGGACGCCGGTGGCGGCCGGTGTACCCGCGGGGGCCGGGGCGGGCGCTCGGACGCCGATGCTCGTCGCCGCGCCACGACGGGGCCCGCCCGGGGTGCTCGCCGGCGGTGTCGCGGTGGCCCTGCTCATGACGTGCCTCTGTCCTCGACCCGGTCGGGCCCCGCCGAGGGCGACGGGTCACCATCGGACGAACGCACCCCGTCCTGCGGTTCCCGAGCCGGTGCCGGGGCCTCGGGCGCGACCGTGCGGAAGTCCTCGGGCAGCAGCCGGCGCAGCTGCTCCACGGTGGGGTCGTCGACGTCCTGCAGCCGCCAGGCGTGCCGCCCGATGGCCTCCTCGAGGAGGTTGCGAGCGAACCGGCCGTTGCCGAACGCCTGGGTGCGGGCCGTGCCGGCGAGGATGCCGCGGAACGTCATCTCGGCCTCGCGCGGCACGTCGTAGTCGGCCGCCGACGCCAGCTTGCGCAGGATCGCGACGAGCTCGTCGTCGGTGTAGTCGTCGAACTCGATGACGGTGCGGAACCGGCTCGACAGCCCCGGGTTGGCGTCGAGGAAGGCCTCCATCGGCGCCGTGTAGCCGGCGACGATGACGACCAGCTGGTCGCGGTGGTCCTCCATCTCCTTGACGAGGGTGTTGATGGCCTCCGAGCCGTAGTCGTCGCCGCCGAGCGAGTACGCCTCGTCGATGAACAGCACGCCCTCGCTGGACTTCGCGCACACCTCGGCGGTCTTCATCGCCGTCTGTCCGAGGTAGCCGGCCACGAGCTCCGACCGGTCGACCTCGACGAGGTGGCCCTTCGCCAGCAGCCCCAGGGCGTGGTAGATCCCCGACACCATCCGCGCCACCGTCGTCTTGCCGGTGCCGGGGTTGCCGGTGAAGACGAGGTGGCGGGTGACGTCGGGGTTGCGCATCCCGGCGTCCTGCCGCTTCTTCTCGACCTTGAGCATGGCCACCTGCTGGTGCACCTCACGCTTGACCCGGTCGAGCCCGATCATCGCGTCGAGCTCGGCGAGCAGCTCCTCCACGCTCCTGGTCGGCTCCGGCTCGGGGGCCGGCGACGGCACTCCGACGGGTCCTTCGGTGGCAGCGGCGGCCGGGGCTGTCGAGGCGGGGTCGGGGCTCGGGGCCAGGGGCTCACCGGTATGCGTCGCCCCGCGCTGGCCGACGTCGGTCGGGCCGGTCGTCGGCGTCGGGAACAGCGGGGGGAGGGCTCCCGGCCGCGTGGGGTCCAGCGACTGCAGCAGCCGCAGCGACTCCTGGATGCGCGGGTCGGCGAGCGGGCTGAGGGTGGCGTCGAACCGGGCCGGCGCGGTGGTCGGGGCGGTGGTCGGCGGGCCCGGGGTGGTCAGCGTGCCCCAGGCGGTCGGCGGGCTCGACTGGCTCACCCCGGCGCGCTGCGAGGCGGCGGCCTGGGCGATGTTCTCGGCCACCCGGGCGTTGTCCGCGCCCAGGGCGGCGGTGGCCGAGAGCACGGAGACGAGCGCGTCGGCATACCGGGTGGCGGGGGCTCCGGTGCCGGTGAGCCGGCTGACGACATCGGTCGGCGCCGCGCGCCAGCGGCGGGCCCGGGACGCGGCGTCGCTGAAGGCGAGGTTGGCCGCGGCCCGGTCGCCGGTCGTGTCGGTACCGGTGGCCTGGGCCCAGGTGAGGGAGACGGCGCCCTGCACGGGCTCGAGCACGGTCGCCGAGAGGTCGACGCCCTCGCGGCGGGCGACGTGCGGCTCGACCCCGAGCTGGCGGGCGACGGCGGCGAGCGCGTCGAGCGCCTGGGTCAGCGGGCTCATCACGCGCGCCGTCCGGGCGGCGGGGACAGCGGGCCGTTGTCGGTCACGGGCTCGCTCAGGGCCCCGGTGGGCATCTCCGACAGCGGGGTGCTGCCGAGGCGCAGGTCGCCGCCCCCGGCCGCCGAGCCGAACTTCTCCTGCAGGAAGCGGCCGTGCACGACGAGCGCCTGGGCGTCCTCCCGGCAGACGGCGTCGAAGACCTGGTCCATCGTCGCGCCGAGCAGGTCGAGCTGGTCGATGAGCACCATGAGCGAGGTCTTGCCGCGGTCGACCGGGCGGCTGTCGGCCCACTGCCGGGGCAGGCGCAGATAGCCGCCGATGGCGTCGGGCAGGTAGTCCGTGGCCGTGGCCATGACGCTGTAGGCCTGCGCGCTGCCTGGCCCGAGCGTCTCGAGGCGGGGCACGGTGTCGCGCACGGTGCGGGCCACCCGGCCGAGGCGCGACTGCACCATGCCCGGCACCTTCCCGGCGCGCGCCTGCTGCTCGACCCGGTCGACGGCGTCGAGCAGGTCCTGGCTCGTCGGGACGTGCGGCCCCGGCGCAGGCTCGGGATCGGGTTTCGCCCCGAAGCCGAACCACGCGCCGATGCCCATCTCGTCAGTCCTCTGGTCGCTCTCCGGGGTGCGCGGTCAGCGACCGAGGTCGAGCGACCCGGCCATGACCCGGGGGTTCTGGCGGTTGGCGCGCTCGAGGTAGGCCTGCGACTTGGCCACCTCGGTCTCGAGGGTGCCGATGGTCGCGGCCATGGTGTCGAGGGCCTGCACCTTGTAGGTGTCGATGGCGTCCATGGTCTGGTAGATGTTCGCGAAGGCCGCCTGCAGCTGGGGCAGCCCGATCGTCGCCGAGGCCGCCTGCTCCTGGATCTTCACCGAGTTGTCGCGCAGCATCTCCGACGTCGACTGGATGAGGTTGCTCGTCGTCGTGTTGAGCGCGGTGATCTGGTCGAGGACGAGCTTCTGGTTGCCCAGCGCCTGCGCGACGATGACGGCCGTACGCAGCGCCGAGATGGTCGTCGTCGTCGCCCGGTCGACGCCCTTGATGAGCTCGAGGTTGTTCTTGATCGTGATGTCGATGGCCAGGTAGTTCTGGATCGACACGGCCAGCTGGGTCAGCAGGTCCTGGTGCTTCTGGCGCACGTAGAACAGGACGTCCTGCTTGAGGGCCGTCGCCTTCTCGGGGTCGGTGGCCTCGAGCGTCGCGATCTCCGCGGTGAGCCGGGCGTCGAGCCGCTCGGCGATGTAGACGTACTGGTTGAGCCGGCCCATGGAGTCCCACAGGTTCTGCTTCTCCATCGTCAGCGCGGTGTTGTCCTTCTGCAGCTCGTCCTGGCCGTCGCGCAGCGCGTGCAGGATGCCGTCGAGGTGGCTCTGGGCCGACTGGTACTTGCGGAAGTAGTCGGTCACCTTGTCGCCGAACGGGATCATCCCGAGCACCTTCTTGGCGCCCTTGGCCTGGGAGGGGTCGAGGTCCTCCACGGTGCGCCGCAGGTCGAGCAGGGTCTTGCCGACCTTGCCCGTCTCGCTGAGGCCGCCCTCCTTGAGCGCCTTGACCGGGGTGCGCAGGAGGCGGTTGCTCGACTCCGCCGCACGGCGGATGTCGGCGTCGCCCATGGTGCGCACGTCGGTGGCCTTGGCGTCGAAGGTCGGCGACTTGGTCTCGGCCGTCATGAGCGCCTGCAGGTAGCCGTCGACCTTGGCGTCGAGGCCGGGCAGCGCGGCCGCGGGCACCTGCGGCGCCATCTTCGGCGCGGCGGTCTCGCTGACCGCCTGCACGGGGGCCGGCGGCTCGAGGGTGAGCACGGACGTGGCGGCGGGCGGCGGCGTCAGGCGCTGCACCGCCTCGTCGGCGGGCGGCGGGGCGGCGGCGGCCGCACCCGCGGATGACGGCTGGTCCGACATGGGCTGGTCTCCCCTCGAGGCGGGCTCGGCTGGTGCAGTGCGCGGCGGGAGGGGTATGCCGGGCCGCAGGCTCATGCATACCCCTGCCTTGCAGACGAGTTGACAATCTACGCGGTTCCCGCACGGCCCCGGGGTCAGGTTCTGCCCTGACCCGACCCCGGCCGGTTTGCGCCTCGTGCAGGCCCGGGTGAGGATCAGGCGATGGCCACCGAACACCACCAGACGAGCTCCCGACCCACCCGCATCACCGTCTCCCGCACCATCGATGCCCCCGCCTCGGAGATCTTCGACGTGCTGACGCTCCCCTCGCGCCACAAGGAGGTGGACGGGTCCGGGTTCATCGTCTCCGACGACCGCACCGACCGGATCACCGCGACGGGCCAGGTGTTCACGATGAACATGCAGGGCCCCCACATGGGCGGCGAGTACCAGACCGAGAACCACGTCGTCGGCTACAGTAAGAACGCCCTCGTCGCGTGGAAGCCCGCGCCGGCGGGCACCGAGCCTCCCGGGTGGGAGTGGGTCTGGCAGCTGACGCCCCAGGGCTCCGACGCCACCGACGTCACCCTCACCTACGACTGGGGCCAGGTGACCGACAAGGAGCTGCTCCAGACGGTGGGCTTCCCCCTCGTCAGCGAGGCGCAGCTCGAGGACTCCCTCGGCAACCTCGCCAGCGCGGTCTCCGGCTCCTGACGACGCGCCGGGCCCACCGCGCCCGGCTCAGGCCCCCCGGACCCGTCCGTCCGGGGGTCTGTCGCGTCCGGCGGCCTTCGGCGAGGGTCAGGCGGCCAGGAGCGCCACGGCCTCCGGAGCGGCGAACCTGCTCGTCCGTAGGTACTCTCCCCATGACGAGGAGGACTGCATGGACGCATCACCTGTCTCCGGGAACGCCGCGACGGTCGCCGCCGAGGTGGCCCCGCTCCTGCCGGAGGGCGCCGTCATCACCGACCGCCAACGGCTGCGCACCTACGAGTGCGACGGCCTGGCGCAGTACAAGGTCGTGCCCGCCCTCGTCGTGCTCGCCGAGACCGACGAGCAGGTGGCGCTGGTGGTGCGCGCCTGCGCCCGGCACGGCGTGCCGTTCGTGGCCCGCGGCTCCGGCACCGGTCTCTCCGGCGGCGCCCTGCCCCACGCGGAGGGCGTCCTCGTCGTCCTGTCGAAGATGCGCGACATCCTCGAGGTCGACCGGCCCAACCAGCGCGCGGTCGTCGAGCCCGGCGTCATCAACCTCCAGCTGACCCGGGCCACCCAGCCCGGCGGCTACTACTACGCGCCCGACCCCTCCAGCCAGCAGGTCTGCTCCATCGGGGGCAACCTCGCGGAGAACTCGGGCGGCGCGCACTGCCTCAAGTACGGCTTCACCACCGGCCACGTCACCGGGGTCGAGCTCGTCACGCCGCAGGGCGACCTCGTCGAGATCGGGGGCAAGGCGGTCGACTTCCCGGGCTACGACCTGCTCGGGGCGATCGTCGGGTCGGAGGGCACGCTCGGGGTCGCGACCCAGGTCACGGTGCGCCTCACGCGCACCCCCGAGGCGGTCCAGACCCTGCTGGCGGCGTTCCCCGACACCGACACCGCGGGGCAGGCGGTCTCCGCGGTCATCGGCGCCGGCGTCATCCCGGCGGCGATCGAGATGATGGACGCACTCGCCATCGAGGCGGCCGAGGCGGCCGTGGCGTGCGGCTATCCGGAAGGGGCCGGCGCCGTCCTCATCGTCGAGCTCGACGGGCCCGCGTCCGAGGTGGAGCACCAGTTCGGCCAGATCAGCGAGTTCTGCACCGCCGCAGGGGCGTTCGAGATCCGCATCGCTGCCGACGACGTCGAGCGGGCCCTGTTCTGGAAGGGCCGCAAGTCGGCCTTCGCCGCGGTGGGGCGGATCAGCCCCGACTACATCGTGCAGGACGGCGTCATCCCCCGCACCGCCCTGCCGGAGGTGCTGCGCCGGATCACGGCGCTCTCGCAGGAGTCGGGCGTGCGGGTCGCCAACGTCTTCCACGCCGGCGACGGCAACCTGCACCCGCTCGTGCTCTTCGACGACGCCGTCGAGGGCCAGGCCGAGGCCGCCGAGGAGGTCTCCGGCGCGATCATCGACCTCTGCATCGAGTTCGGCGGGTCGATCACCGGCGAGCACGGCGTGGGGTCCGACAAGGCCAAGTACATGCCGAAGATGTTCGGGGCCGACGACCTCGACACCATGCAGCTCGTCCGCTGCGCCTTCGACCCGGACGCCCTCTCCAACCCGGGCAAGATCTTCCCCACTCCCCGCATGTGCGGCGAGGTGCCGGGGCGCAACCGGGGCGCCCACCCGCTCGTCGAGGCGGGGAAGGCGGACCTGTTCTGATGTCTCTGACCGACACCGACGTCCGCTCCCGGCTCGAGGAGCTCGGCCCGGCGGGCGACGTCCGCGAGGGGTCCGACGCCGACCACGTCGGCGGCGTCGCGCCCCGGTTCGTCGTCTCGCCCGCCGACCAGGCCGCCGTCTCCGCCGTGCTGCGCACGGCCTACGACCACGGTCTTGCCGTCGTCCCGAGCGGGTCGCGCACGAAGCTCGCGTGGGGGGCGCCGCCGGAGCGGGTCGACGTCCTGCTCGACCTCAGCCGCCTCGACACCCTCGTGGAGCACGCCGCCGGCGACCTCATCGCGGTCGTCGGGGCGGGCCGCCGGCTCGACGTGCTCCAGGCCGACCTCGCCACGGCCGGCCAGTGGCTCGCCGTCGACCCGCCGCGCGGCGGCACCGTGGGCGGCCTCGTCGCCACCGCCACGAGCGGGCCGACCCGGCTGCTCCACGGCCCCGTGCGCGACCTGGTCATCGGCACGACGATGGTGCGCGCCGACGGGGTCGTCGCCCGCTCGGGCGGCAAGGTCGTCAAGAACGTCGCCGGCTACGACCTCGGCAAGCTCCTCAGCGGCTCCTACGGCACGCTCGGCGTCCTCACCCAGGTCGCTGTGCGCCTGCACCCGCTGCCCGAGGCCACGCGCTGGGTCACCGTGCCGGTCACCTCGTCGGCCCACGCCGCCGACCTCGTGCAACGGGTCATCCACTCCCACCTCGTCGCCACGGCGGCCGAGCTCGACCGGCCGGCGTCGGGTCCGGCCTCGCTCGCGGTCCGGCTCGACGGCATCGCACCGGGGGTCGCGGCTCGCACCGACGGCGCCGTCGAGCTGCTCGGGGCGGGGGCCACGGACTCCGACACCGCTCCCGCCTGGTGGGGGAGCGAGCCCCGGGGCGACGTGCTCCTCAAGGTGACCCACGAGGTCGCGTCCCTCGCCGCGGTGCTCGAGGCCGCCGACGGGCTCGACGTGCGCGGCAGCGCCGCCGTCGGCACCCTGTATGCGTCGGTGCCGGCCGGCGACGCCGCGACCACCCTCGACCGGCTGAGGCGGGCGGCCGCGTCCTTCGGCGGCGCCGTCGTGGTCCTCGAGGTCCCCGCCGATGTCACGCCGACGCTCGACGTGTGGGGGCCGGTGCGGGGGCTCGACCTCATGCGCCGCGTCAAGGACCAGTTCGACCCGACCCGGGTGCTGTCACCCGGCCGCTTCGTGGGAGGCATCTGAAGCCATGAGGACCACCCGATGACCGCTGAGCCCGTCGCTGCGCCCGCCGGGGCCAGCGGGACGACCTCCGCCGAACCGCCGACCCCACCGGGTCCCGGCGCGTTCGACGACCACCGGCCCCCGTCGGCCGCGCTCGTCGCCGACTGCGTGCACTGCGGCTTCTGCCTGCCCGCCTGCCCGACCTACGTCCTCTGGGGCGAGGAGATGGACAGCCCCCGCGGCCGGATCTACCTCATGAACGAGGGTCTGCGCGGCGAGCCGATGAGCGACTCGATGGTCGGGCACTTCGACGCCTGCCTCGGCTGCATGGCGTGCGTCACCGCCTGCCCCTCCGGGGTGCAGTACGACCGCCTCATCGAGGACACCCGGGCCCAGGTCGAGCGGCGCCACGAGCGGCCGCCGGCCCAGAAGGCCCTGCGCGAGGCGATCTTCGCCCTCTTCCCCTACCCGAAGCGGCTACGCCTGGCGCGGGGACCGCTCCGCCTCTACCAGCGCACCGGGCTGCCGTCTCTCCTGCGCCGGTCCAAGGCGCTCGACCGGCTCTCGCCGACCCTCGCGGCGATGGAGGGCCTCGCCCCCGAGCTGGGCAAGGCCGAGCGCGTGCCCGAGCGCACCTCGGCCCGCGGTACGCGAAGGGGTGTCGTCGCGATGCTCCTGGGCTGCGTGCAGCGCGAGTTCTTCCCCGGGGTCAACGCGGCGACCGCCCGCGTGCTGAGCGCCGAGGGCTACGACGTCATCGCCACGGCGTCCCAGGGCTGCTGCGGCGCGCTGTCGTCGCACAACGGCCGTGAGGACGAGGCCAAGCGCTTCGGCCGCGACCTCATCGAGGAGCTGGAGGAGGCCGGTGTCGACGCCGTCGTCGTCAACTCCGCCGGCTGCGGCTCGGCCATGAAGGACTGGGAGCACCTGTTCGCCGACGACACCGACGGCTGGGCCGAGCGGGCGGCGGCGATGAGTGCGAAGGTCCGCGACGTCGCCGAGTTCCTCGTCGAGGTCGGGCCGGTCGCCGAGCGGCACCCGCTCGACGTCTCCGTGGCCTACCACGACGCCTGCCACCTCGGCCACGCCCAGCGGATCCGGACGCAGCCCCGTGAGCTGCTCCGCGGCATACCCGGGCTCGAGCTGCGCGAGATCGCCGAGGGCGACCTGTGCTGCGGGTCGGCGGGGATCTACAACATCCTCAACCCCGAGCCCGCCCGTGAGCTGGGGGACCGCAAGGCCGCCAACGTCGCGGCGACCGGGGCCGAGCTGCTCGTCACGGCCAACCCCGGCTGCCTCATGCAGGTGGCCTCCTCGCTCGAGCGCACCGGCCGGCCGATGGCGCTCGCCCACACCGTCGAGGTGCTCGACGCCTCGATCCGGGGGACCTCACCCGCGAGCCTCGGCGTCGCCGCTGCTCGCACTACACCCACCGAGAGGTAGCCCCAATGTTCAGACCGGTGCTCGACGCCGTCGGAGGTTCGTTGTTCCTCACCGCCCTCGTGGCGATGCTGCCCCTGGTGGCCCTGTTCGTCCTCCTCGGAGGGCTGCGGATGACGGCGTGGAAGGCGGCGCTCATCTCGCTCGCCGTGTCGATCGTCGTCGCGGTCGTCGCCTACGCGATGCCCGTGGGCCAGGCGCTCCTCGCGGGCACCGAGGGCGCGGCGTTCGGGTTCTTCCCGATCCTGTGGATCGTCATCAACGCCATCTGGGTCTACAACATGACGGTCGTCACGGGGCACTTCGACGTGCTGCGCCGCTCGTTCGCCCGGGTCAGCGACGACCAGCGCATCCAGGCGGTCATCATCGCGTTCTGCTTCGGCGCCCTGCTCGAGGCGCTCGCGGGGTTCGGGACGCCGGTGGCCATCACCAGCGTCATGCTCATCGCGCTCGGCTTCCGCCCGCTCAAGGCCGCGGTCGTCGCGCTCGTGGCCAACACCGCCCCGGTCGCGTTCGGTGCCCTCGCCGTGCCGATCACGACCCTGGCCACCGTGAGCGGCCTGCCGGAGCACACGCTGGCCTCGATGGTCGGCCGGCAGACCCCGCTGCTCGGCGTCTTCGTGCCGATGGCGCTCGTCTTCATCATCGACCGGGGGAAGGGCGTCCGCGAGACGCTGCCCGCGACGCTGACCTGCGGCGTCGCCTTCGCCGTGGCGCAGTACGTCACGTCGAACTTCATCTCCACCCAGCTCACCGACATCGTCGCCTCGCTCGTCGGCGCGCTCTCCGTGGTCCTGCTGCTGCGCGTGTGGCAGCCGGCCGGGCGCTTCGTGGAGTCCGAGCAGGACGAGGTCGTCACCGCTGGTGGTGGGGCGCAGGCCGTGGCCGAGCGCGAGGGTCTGCCGACCGCGACCTCGCCCTCGACCGCGACCTCGGCGATGCCGGCCGGCGGCTCCGACGCGCGACGCTCGCACGCGGGCGGGTCCGACCACCCGGTCGGCGAAGGGGTCGGCAGCCGTGAGGAGCTCGCGGCCCGCGACGCGGCCGCGCACGACACCCGGTCCGACGTGCTGCGGGCGTATGCGCCGTACCTCATCATCGTGGCCCTGTTCGTCCTCACCCAGCTGCCCGGCATCAAGGACTTCTTCGCCTCGAAGTGGGGTAACCCGTCCTTCACCTGGCCCGGTCTCGACCTGCAGTCCGCAGACGGGAAGCCGTCGACCATCCCCACCTTCAAGCTCGGATGGCTGTCGGCCGCGGGCACCCTGATGATCATCGCCGGCCTGATCACCATCCCCGTCATCGGTATCAAGCCGGGCCGGGCGCTGCGGGTCTACGGCGAGACCTACCGGCAGCTCGCGGCCGCCATCGTCACCGTCATGGCCGTCCTGGGCCTGGCCTACGTCATGAACGCCTCCGGCGAGACGGCGACCCTCGGCAAGTGGCTGGCCGCGTCCGGCGCCCTGTTCGCCCTCCTCAGCCCGATCCTCGGATGGCTCGGGGTCGCGGTGACCGGGTCCGACACCTCGTCCAACAGCCTCTTCGGGGCGCTGCAGGTGCAGGCGGCCAAGGAGACCGGGCTCTCGCCGCTGCTCATGGCCGCGGCGAACTCGTCCGGTGGGGTGCTCGGCAAGATGATCTCGCCGCAGAACCTCGCGATCGCGGCGGCCGCCGTGGGCATGTCGGGCAAGGAGGGCGACATCTTCCGCAAGGTGCTCGTCTGGTCGCTGGGGTTCCTCGCCTTCATGTGCGTCCTCGTGTTCCTCCAGTCGACCTCCGTACTCTCGTGGATGGTCCCGTAGGGTCCCGTAGGGTCGCGGACATGAAGGTCGCGCTGGCGCTCACCTGCATCAACGACGCCCTCTTCCCCGACACCGGCAAGGCCGTCGTCCGGCTGCTGCGCCGGCTGGGGGTCGACGTCGAGTTCCCGGCGGGCCAGGCCTGCTGCGGCCAGCCCATGGTCAACACCGGGTACCTCGACGAGGCCGTGCCGGTGGTCCGGGGCTTCACCGAGGCGTTCGCCGGCTACGACGCGGTGGTCGTCCCCTCCGGGTCGTGCGCCGGAGCCATCCGCCACCAGCACGACCTCGTCGCGAAGCGCTCGGGTGACCCGGCGCTGCGCCGCGCGGTCGCGGAGATCTCGCCCCGGGCGTACGAGCTCACCGAGTTCCTCGTCGACGTCCTCGGGGTCGAGGACGTCGGGGCCTCGTTCCCGCACCGGGTGACCTACCACCCCACCTGCCACTCGCTGCGGATGCTCGGCGTGGGCGACCGTCCGATGCGGCTCCTCCAGCACGTCAAGGGGATCCGTCTCGTCGAGCTGCCGGCCGCCGAGGAGTGCTGCGGGTTCGGGGGTACGTTCGCCGTCAAGAACGCGGAGACCTCGGTGTCGATGGGCTTCGACAAGGTGCGGCACGCGCGCGACACCGGCGCCGAGGTGCTCGTGGCCAGCGACAGCTCGTGCCTCATGCACCTCGGCGGCATCCTGTCGCGCGAGCAGGCGGGGATGAAGGTCATGCACCTCGCCGAGGTGCTCGCCTCGACCGAGGGGGCCTGATGGGAGCCACGTTCGTCGGGATGCCGCCGTTCCCCCAGGCCGCGCGGCTCGCCCTCGCCGACCCGCAGCTGCGGGCCAACCTCGCCCACGCGACGACGACGATCCGCGAGAAGCGCGGCCGGGTGGTCGGCGAGCTGGACGACTGGGAGGCGTTGCGGGTCAAGGCGGCCGGCATCAAGGACGACGTGCTCGCGCACCTCGACGAGCACCTCGAGACGCTCGAGGCGTCGCTCACCGCCCGCGGCGCCGTCGTGCACTGGGCGCGCGACGCGGCCGAGGCGTGCGCGATCGTGGCGCAGGTCGCCAAGGACCACGGCGCCGACGAGGTCGTCAAAGTCAAGTCCATGGCCACGCAGGAGATCGAGCTCAACGAAGCCCTTGCCGCAGAAGGGATCTCGGCCTGGGAGACCGACCTGGCCGAGCTCATCGTCCAGCTGGGCGACGACCTCCCGTCGCACATCCTCGTACCGGCGATCCACCGCAACCGGGCCGAGATCCGGGAGATCTTCCGCACCAGGATGGCGGGTGCGGGCCGCCCCGCACCGGAGGGGCTGTCGGACGAGCCGGCCGAGCTCGCCGCCGCCGCCCGCCAGCACCTGCGCGAGAAGTTCCTCCGGGCCAAGGTGGCCGTCTCCGGGGCCAACTTCGCCGTCGCCGAGACGGGCACCCTCGTCGTCGTCGAGTCGGAGGGCAACGGCCGGATGTGCCTGACGTTGCCGGAGGTGCTGGTCAGCGTCGTCGGCATCGAGAAGCTCGTGCCGCGGTTCGAGGACCTCGACGTGTTCCTCCAGGTGCTCCCGCGCTCCAGCACCGGCGAACGGATGAACCCGTACACGTCGATGTGGAGCGGGGTCACGCCCGGCGACGGGCCGCAGGAGGTGCACGTCGTCCTCCTCGACAACGGGCGCACCAACGTCCTCGCCGACGAGGTCGGCCGCCAGGCGCTGCGCTGCATCCGCTGCTCGGCCTGCCTCAACGCCTGCCCCGTCTACGAGCGCACGGGCGGACACGCCTACGGCTCGGTCTACCCCGGCCCGATCGGCGCGATCCTCACCCCGCTGCTCAAGGGGGTCGGGCACGACGCGCAGGTCGACTCGCTGCCGTATGCGTCGTCGCTGTGCGGGCGGTGCTACGAGGTGTGCCCGGTGCGCATCGACATCCCGACGGTGCTCGTCCACCTGCGGGCCAAGGTCGTCGACGCCCACCGCGACGGCCTGCCCAAGGGCCAGGACCTCGCGTTCAAGGGCGCGGCGCTGCTGCTCGGCAGCGGCACGCGCCTGGGGTACGCCGTCAAGGCCGGCTCGCTCACCAACCGGGTGGTGACGGCCCTCAGCCGGCGGACGCTGCCCGGCGGACGGGTGGCGATCGGACGCATACCGGGGCCGGGTGCCGCCGCCTGGACGGGCGCACGAGACCTCCCGGCGCCGCCGCGCGAGTCCTTCCGCGACTGGTGGGCCAAGACCGACGGCGGCCGCAACGAGGCGCCGGCGGGGGAGCGGCCATGAGCGCGCGGGACGACGTCCTGGCGCGGGTGCGGTCGGCGCTGCGCCAGACGCCCGAGGCGGGGTCGGCCGCCGACCTCGGGTTCGACGCCCACGACCCGGCCGACACCGAGGTGTCGGGGCGGCCGGCCGAGGCGGTCGACTCGACGGGTGCGCCGTCGCAGGGCGCGGGCGGTCGTCCGGCCTCGACGGCGGACGTCGTCGACCTGTTCGTCGAGCGGGTCGAGGACTACCGGGCCGTCGTCGTGCGCTGCGCGTCGTCGGGGGTCGCCGACGCAGTCCGAGCCGGTCTCGGTGACGCCGCTCGGGTGGTCGTCCCCGCCGGGCTGCCCGACGAGGTCGCCGCCGGGCTCGACCACGTGGAGACCGTGCACGACGACCCGCCCCTGAGCGCCCTCGACCTCGACGGCGTCGACGCGGTCGTCACGACGGCTGCTCTCGGCGTCGCCCTCACCGGCACGATCGTCCTCGACCACGGCCCCGGCCAGGGGCGCCGGGCGCTCAGCCTCGTGCCGGACGTCCACGTCTGCGTGGTCCGGGCCGACCAGGTCGTCCCCGACGTCCCCGACGCCGTCCGCGCCCTCGACCCCCGGCGGCCCCTGACGTGGGTCAGCGGCCCCAGCGCCACCAGCGACATCGAGCTCGACCGCGTCGAAGGCGTCCACGGCCCGCGCACCCTCCACGTCATCGTCGTCGACCCCACCTGACCCACCCGCCCGGCTGACCCGCATACCTCCACCTGACCCGCATACCCCCAGCGGTCCCACCGCCCCGACCCCCCGACCCCCCGACCCCACGCCCGTCCCCCATGGGAGCTCGACTGCCAGTCATGGGTCTTGACTGCCAGTACACCGTCAGCCAAGACCCATGACTGGCAGTCAACCGGGGACCGTCGGTGCTGCGGCGGGCGAAGTTGTCCACAGGGCTCGGGCGGCCGGTGCCGGAGTTGGGCCACGCTGTGACGATGCCGGACTGGATGCACGCCGCCGACGACCACGGGATAGTCACGCTCCACGACCTGAAGAGTGCCGGGCTCACGCCCCGCGACGTCTCCCGCCTCCGCCGTTCCGGTGAGCTCACCAAGGTGGCACGCAGCTGGTATGCCGTCGGTCCCGTCCCCGACGACGAGGACCGTCATGTGCTGGCCACGCAGGCGATGCTCCGATCCCACGGAGGTCGGGCGGTCGCGGGGTCCTACAGCGCCCTCCTCCACTGGGGTCTCCCGACCTTCGGCGCCGACCTCGCGGTGGTGCGACTGTCCAGACGCACGCCGGGCCCGACCAACACCACGCCGACCTGCCGACTCGGCCGTGCGGTACCCGAACGGCTGCAGGGAGAGGTCACGGTCGTCCCGGCCCTGGCGGTGGTCCAGCACGGGACCAGCAACGGTCCGATGGCGGCGCTCATCGCCGCCGACGGGGCGCTGCGGGTGGGCCTGGCCACGCGTGCCGCCCTCGACGACGCGCTCGCCGTCACCCGGCACCACCCCCATTCCGGGGGCATCGCCTCGCTCCTGGCGCACGCCGACGGTCGGCACGAGTCCCCCGGAGAGACCCGTCTCGCTCACGTACTCCGGCTGCTCGCCATCAGGGCGACGCCTCAGGTGACGATAGAAGAGGGTGGTCGTCGAGCCGTCGTCGACGTCATGCTCGACGACGACCCCGTCGTGATCGAGTTCGACGGCCGCGTGAAGTATGGACGGGACGAGCATGAGCCGGACCCCTTCGGTCGTCGTCGACCGCCCTCCGAGGTCCTCTGGGACGAGAAGCGTCGCGAGGACTGGATCCGGGAGCGCGGCTACGAGATGGTCCGCGTCGTCAACGCCGACCTCGACGGACCCGGCGAGCTGCGGCGCCGCATCGACCAGGCCGTCCACCGCGCCCGCAGCCGGCGCCGTACCGCCTGACGCTCCGTGCCTCCTGACGGTCCGTCCCGCCTCACCCTCCGTGCCGTCGCTCGCCGGCTCTTCCGGTGCCGACGGGCCGACATGACGGCCAGTCATGGCTCTTGGCTGCCCTGGTAGCGGCAGCCAAGACCGATGACTGGCAGTCAAAGGGGGCCAGAAGGGGGACTCCGCCGCCCGCCCTCCGCCCTCCCCACCCGCCGGGGACCGTCGGGACCATCCGTCACCTTCAGCACGGCGATAGGTTGCGTCCCATGTCCGAGATCCCGGCCGGCTCGTCGGCCACCCGTCTGTCCGAGGCCGACCTCGAGTTCCTCGTCGCGCAGACCACCTCCCTCGTCGACTTCGCTCGGCACAGCCCCCACCCCGACGGCGGGTTCGCCTGGCTCGACGACGACGGCCGGCCGCTGCTCGACCGGCCCGTGGAGCTCTGGATCTCGTGCCGGATGCTCCACGTCCTGGCCCTCGCCGAGATCCTCGGCGACGCGTCCTGCCGGCCGTTGGTCGCCGCCGGCCTCGACGCCCTGCGCACCCGCCTCCACGACGACGACGACGACGGCTGGTATGCCGCGGTGACCTCCGGCCCCGACGGCGCCTCCGTGGCCGCCGACGACACCAAGGCGGCCTACGCGCACGGCTTCGTCGTCCTCGCCACCGCGTCGGCCACCGCCGCCGGCCACGCCGACGCCCGGCCCCTGCTCGATGCGGCGCTCGCCGTCTTCGACCGCCACCTCTGGCGCGACGCCGACGGGCTGGCGGTCGACGTCTGCGACCGCACCTTCGAGCAGGTCGACCCCTACCGGGGCGTCAACGCCAACATGCACACGGTCGAGGCGCTGCTCGCGGCCCACGACGTCACCGGCGACGAGATCCACCTCCAGCGCGCGATGTCGATCATCAGCCGGGTCGTGCACGACTTCGCGCGCAGCAACGGCTACCGGCTGCCGGAGCACTACGACGAGCAGTGGCGCCCGCTCCTGGACTACAACCGCGACGAGCCGCGCGACCGTTTCCGCCCCTACGGCGTGACCATCGGACACCTCATGGAGTGGGCCCGCCTGGCCCTGCACGCCCGCACCGCCCTGCAGCGCACGGCCGCGGCGACCGACAGCCTCGGCACTCCCGACAGCCCCGCCACCCCCGCCCCCGACTGGCTCCTCGACGACGCGCGAGCCCTGTTCGACCGGGCCGTCGCCGACGGCTGGCAGGAACGCACCGAGGAGCACGCCGAGGGGTTCGTCTACACGACCGACTTCGAGGGCCGGCCCGTCGTCGAGGACCGGCTGCACTGGGTGGTCACGGAGGCCATCGCCACCGCGTGGACCCTCGCCCTCGTCAGCGAGCAGTCCGGCGACACCGAGGCGGCCCGCGCATACCGGCTCTGGTTCGACCGCTGGGTCGAGCACGCCCGCACGTACTTCGTCGACGAGACGCACGGCTCGTGGCACCACGAGCTCGACCGGCAGGGCCACCCCTCCCGCCAGGTGTGGGAGGGCAAGCCGGACGTCTACCACGCCTACCAGGCCATGCTCCTGCCCCGGCTCGGCGAGGTCAGCAGCTTCGTCGAGGGGGTCGTGCACCTGCGCCCGGAGGAGCCGCCGTCCGATTTCTCGACCCGCTCCGGCACCGTGTAGTGTCGCCGTCGCACGAACGCCCCAGTAGCTCAGTCGGCAGAGCGTTTCCATGGTAAGGAAAAGGTCTAGGGTTCGATTCCCTACTGGGGCTCTGGTCCGCGCCGGTGGCATCCGCTGCCGGTCGCGACCGCCAGGGCGGGGTAGCTCAGCTGGTTAGAGCGCACGACTCATAATCGTGAGGTCGCGGGATCGAGCCCCGCTCCCGCTACCGGATTTCAGGGTATGCCGGTCGCCAGGTAGACTCAGAGGTCGCCTGTGCGCGCCGGAAGGCCCGCAGGACCCGCAACCGCAGCAGCATCGAGAGCAGGTAGTCAGCCGTGGCCAGCAAGAGTGTGGACGTCCGCCCCAAGATCACCATGGCGTGCGTCGAGTGCAAGAACCGCAACTACATCACCAAGAAGAACCGTCGCAACGACCCCGACCGGCTGGACCTCAAGAAGTTCTGCCCGAACTGCGGCAAGCAGACGGACCACCGCGAGACCCGCTGACGCCTCGTTCGTCAGCGTCTCCCACGCACTCGACGGCCGTTCCCCTCTCGCCAGGGGAGCGGCCGTCGTTCGTGTGCCACCATCTGCGGCGTGAGTGACGGGGGAGACCGGATGAACCGGAGCACGGACGAGCCGCCGCCGTCGGAGGCCTACGACCCGACCCTCGCCGAGAACCCCGCCGAGCCCGCCCAGGGCGTGCGCGGTCTGCTCGGGCGCCACGCCGTCGACACCCGACCGCTGCCCATCCCGGAGTTCCGCCGCCTCACCGTGGGGCAGGGCGCGTCGTTCATCGGCTCGATGCTCACCCAGGTGGCCGTCCCGGTGCAGGTCTGGGATCTCACCCACTCGACCCTCGCGGTCGGCCTCGTCGGCCTGGCCGGGCTCGTGCCGATCGTCGTCTTCGGGCTCTACGGCGGCGCCATCGCCGACGCGGTGGACCGGCGCCTGCTCTACCTCTGGTCGTCCCTCGGCGCCTGGCTGGTGACGATCGCGCTGCTCGCGCAGACCCTGCTCGGGGTGGGCAGTGTCGGCCTCATCCTCGGTCTCGTCGTGCTGCAGTCGGGCACCTTCGCCGTCGCGTCGTCGGCCCGTGGGGCGATCATCCCGCGCATCGTCGACGCCGAGCTCGTCCCGGCCGCCAACACTCTCAGCTTCACGGTGGGCAACGTCGGCCAGGTGGTGGGCCCCCTCATCGCCGGCCTGCTCGTGGTGCTGCCCAACGGCTTCGCGCTCGCCTACGGCGCCGACGGGCGTACCGCTGCGGGTCCAGCCAGAAGTGCGGGTCCCGGGCCCCGTCCGGCGCTGATGCCGATGCCGTGGTCGCGGCGGCCGATCCGGGCGTCGAGACCGCCGGGCCGGGGGCGTTGGGGTCCTCGCCCTCCGCGGGGGCGGCGAGGTCGAGGTGCGCGGTGGGGGCGACGTCGAGGGCGTGGCTCGACCCCTCCTGGTCGACGGCCGTGTCGACGGCGGGCTGGAACCCGCGGGCGTACACGACGAGGCCGGCGTCGGCGACCGCGGCGACGTCCTGGGGGCTCAGCTCGAGGTCGTGGGGCTCGGCGCCCGGCTTGGTCAGGCTGGTGACGGACACGTGCGACCCGCCGACCTGCTGGACGGCGAACTGGAGCGGGTAGAAGGACGCGACGACCCGGACCGCACCCGGTTCGGCCTCCGTCACCGGTCCGACCGCTGCGGAGCCGGACCCCCCCGAGCAGGCCGACACGAGGGCGAGCGCACCGAGCGCGGCGGCCACGGCGAGCCGGCGGCGGAAGGGGGTGCTGCGCCCGTGCTGTTCACGGCCGCGCTCTACTCGGTGCTGCGGCTGCCCTCGGTGCCGCCCCAGGGGGAGGGCCGAGTGGAGCGGGCCTCGATGCGCGCGGTCGCCGACGGGCTGCGCTTCATCGCCCGCCAGCCGGTGCTGCTCATGAGCTTCGCCGTCGACATCGTCGCCATGGTGCTCGCCATGCCGCGCTCGCTCTTCCCCGCGGTCGCCGACGAGCGCTTCGGCGGCCAGGTCGGCCCGCTCTACGCCGCGATCGCCATCGGGGCGGTCCTCGCCGGTCTCTCCAGCGGCTGGATCGGCCGGGTCCGGCGCCAGGGCCGCGCCCTCACCCTCGCCATCGTCGGCTGGGGCGCAGCGGTGGCCCTGTCCGGCCTCGTGGGGCAGCTGTGGCTCGTCGTCGCCCTCCTCGCCCTGGCGGGGGCCTTCGACCTCATCAGTGCCGTCTACCGGCAGACCATCCTCCAGACCTACGCGCCCGACGAGATGCGGGGCCGCATGCAGGGGGTCTTCATCGCGGTCGTCGCCGGGGGTCCGCGCCTCGGGGACGTGCGAGCCGGAGCCACCGCGGCGGTGACCACCCCCGCCTTCTCGTGGGTCGCCGGCGGCGTGGCGTGCCTGCTCGTCGTGGCGGTCACCGGGGTGGCCGTGCGCCCCTTCTGGCGCTACGACGCCGCCGTGCTCCCGACCGCCGTGCCCGACACCGGTCCCGTCTAGGGTTGGGCGTATGCCGGTCAACGCAGACTTCGTCGGGCGCACCTACCCCCCGTCCCTGCCGTACCCCGTGGGGGCGGCCAAGATCCGTGAGTTCGCCGAGGCCGTCGGCTCGACCGACCCGGTGCACACCGACGCGGACGCCGCCCGCGCCCGCGGCTACCGCGACATCATCGCGCCGCCGACCTTCGCCGTGCTCATCGCCATGCAGTGCGACGCCCAGCTCGTCACCGACCCCGAGGCCGGCATCGACTACAGCCGGGTCGTCCACGGCGAGCAGAAGTTCGTCCACCACCGCCCCATCACGGCCGGCGACGACGTCGTCGGCGTCCTGCACGTCGACGCGGTCAAGGCCGCCGGAGGCCACACCATGGTGACGACCCGCACCGAGCTCAGCGCCGACGGCGACGCCGTCTGCACCGCCGTGTCCACCCTCGTCATCCGCGGTGGTGAGTGATGGGCGCCACGACGGGTGCCGTGCGCCGGCTGGCCGGCGTCGAGGTGGGCGAGAGCCTGCCGACGAAGACCGTCCACATCGAGCGGGCCACCCTCGTGCAGTACGCCGGCGCCTCCCTCGACCGCAACCCGATCCACTGGGACGAGCGCTTCGCCCGGTCGGTCGGACTGCCCGACGTCATCGCCCACGGGATGTTCACGATGGGCAGTGCCGTCACCGCGGTCACGGAGTGGGCCGGTGACGCGGGGCGGGTCGTCGAGTACTCCGTGCGATTCACCAAGCCGGTCGTCGTCCCCTACGAAGGGGGCGCCGACGTCGCGGTCGACGGGGTGGTCAAGGCCGTGGACCACGAGGCCCACACGGCCACGGTCGAGCTCTCCGCGCGGTGTGGCGACGACAAGGTGCTCGGCCGCGCCCTGGCCGTCGTCCGGCTCGACTGAGCGGCGCCCCTCCTTCCATGCGGGTGCAGGACGACGTCGCGCTGGCGGACCTGACGACGATGCGCGTCGGCGGCCCCGCCGCCCGGCTCGTCAGGGTGGCGACGACGGACGAGCTCGTCGACGCCGTCCGTGAGGTCGACGACGCCGACGAGCCGCTCCTCGTCCTCGGCGGCGGCTCGAACCTCCTCGTGGGCGACGCGGGCTTCCCCGGGTCGGTCGTGCGGGTCGAGACCGACGGCATCCGGGTCGAGTCCGACGACTCCTGCGGCGGCGCCAACGTGCGGGTCGCGGCCGGCGTCCCGTGGGACGAGCTCGTCGCGCGGGCCGTCGACGAGGGGTGGGCCGGCCTCGAGGCCCTCTCGGGCATACCGGGATCCACCGGGGCCACTCCGATCCAGAACGTCGGGGCCTACGGCCAGGAGGTCTCCGAGACCATCGCCCAGGTGCGGGTGTGGGACCGCCAGACCACGTCGGTGCTCACCGTCGCCGGACCCGACTGCGGCTTCTCCTACCGCGACTCGCGGTTCAAGGGCGGTGACGGCAAGGGGGGCCGCTATGTCGTGCTCGACGTGCTCTTCCAGCTGCGGGTCGCCGACCTCTCCCAGCCCATCCGGTATGCCGACCTCGCCCGCGCGCTCGACGTGCCCCTGGGCAGCCGGGTTCCGCTCGCCGAGGCCCGGGAGGCGGTCCTGGCGCAGCGCCGGCTGCGAGGCATGGTGCTCGACCCGGCCGACCACGACACGTGGAGCTGTGGGTCGTTCTTCACCAACCCCGTGCTCGACCCGGCGGCGATGGACGCCCTGGTGGTGCGGGTGCACGACCGGCTCGGCCCGGAGGTGGACCCTCCGGTCTGGCCCGAGGGAGCGGGGCGCAAGACCAGCGCCGCCTGGCTCATCGACCGGGCCGGGTTCGCCAAGGGCCACGGTCTCCCGGCACCCGCCGCGCTGTCGACCAAGCACACGCTGGCCGTCACCAACCGGGGCGGCGCGACCACCGCCGACGTGCTCGCCCTCGCCCGCGAGGTGCGGGACGGGGTCGAGGCCGCGTTCGGGGTGCGGCTGGTCAACGAGCCGGTGCTCGTCGGCGACCGGCTCTGACCGCTGTCGCAGCGGCGGTCAGCCGGCGAGGCGGATGGTGAAGGTCTTGGCGGGGAAGGACGTGCCACCGCCGCTGACCTGGGCGGCCGGGCGGGTGTAGTCGAGCACCATCGAGGGGGCGTCCTTGGGGTCGACCTTGAAGACCACCCACCCCGTCACCGGGTCGCCGGTGGCCACCTGGTCAGGCAGCAGGGTCCAGCCGCCGGCCTTCAGCGCGTCGTCGACGACCGGGTCGGGGCGGCCCGGGAACTGGCTGCCGGTGCTGATGTCGAAGTCCTGCTTGCGGATCGGGATCGTGTAGGACTTCGAGGGCGTCCACGTCATCTCGACGGCGACGAGCTCGTAGGCCTGGGCGGAGGCCTTGTAGCCGGTGGGCCAGGGCAGCTGCCGCGCGATCTTCGTGACGGTCACCGACTCCTTGAGGTCGGGGTCCGCCTGCGTCTGGTTGATCGTCGCGAAGGCGGTCGGCAGCGCCGTCGGGGCCGCCGTGGTGGTGCCGCTCGTGCTCGGGCCGGTGGTGGTGGACGGGGCCGGCGTGGCGGTCGCGATGCCGCCGCCGGCGTCCACGTCCGTGGCGCCGCCGGCCGGGGCCGTGACGCCCGCCCCGGTGGTACCGAAGCCACCGACCGGGGTGCCAACCCCGTCCGTGGAGGTGCATCCAGCGAGCAGGATGATGGCTGCGGGGGCGATCGCCAGGGCAGTCTTCATGCCGATCAGGGTGCCTTGGCGGCCCGCCCCCGACCAAATCGTCACCGGGTGACTCCGGCCTCGCCGCCCCCGGTGCGTGGGGCCCCGGCGGGTCCGGTGGGGTCCAGCCACCGCTCGATGTCCCCCTGCACGGCCCGGCGGACGGGCTCCGGGGCGCGGCTCCCGTCGATGCTCTGTCGGGCCAGCGTGGCGAGCTCCGCGTCGGTGAACCCGAGGTCGTGGCGGGCGCTCGCGTACTGGTCGGCCAGGCGGGTGCCGAACAGCAGGGGGTCGTCCGCGCCGAGCGCCACGGGCACGCCCGCGTCGACGAGCCGGCGCAACGGCACCTGCGTCGCGTCGGCGAAGACGCCGAGCGAGACGTTGCTGCCGGGGCACACCTCTAGCGTGACGCCCGCCTCGACGACCCGATCGAGGGCGGCCGGGTCCTCCGCGACCCGCACGCCGTGGCCGACCCGGTCCGGGCGCAGCACGGTGAGGGTGTCGACCACGGACGACGGCCCGAGCAGCTCACCGCCGTGGGGCACGAGCGCCAGCCCCGCCCCACGGGCGATCTCGAAGGCGGGGGCGAAGTCGGTCAGGGCGCCGCGACGCTCGTCGTTCGAGAGCCCGAAGCCCACCACCGTGCCCGGCTGGTCGCCGGCGTAGCGGGCGGCGAGCCGGGCGAGGGTGCGGGCGTCGAGAGGGTGCCGGATGCGGCTGGCGGCGACGACGACGGCCACGCCGGTACCGGTCTCCCGGGACGCGGCGGCCGCCTCGTCGAGGACGATCTCGAGCGCCGGGGTGATCCCGCCGACGAACGGCGCGTAGGACGACGGCTCGACCTGGATCTCCAGCCAGCGCGACCCCTCCGCTGCGTCGTCCTGCGCCGCCTCGCGCACGATGCGGCGCATGTCGGCCTCGCAGCGCACGCACGAGCGGGCCAGGTCGTAGAGCCGCTGGAACCGGAACCACCCACGCTCGTCGGTGGCGTGCAGCCGGGGCGGCCACCGGTCGGTCAGCGCCTCGGGCAGGCGGATGCCGTGCTGGTCCGCGAGGTCGGCGAGCGTCGTGATGCGCATCGAGCCGGTGAAGTGCAGGTGCAGGTGGGCCTTGGGCAGGGCGGCCACGTCACGGGGCTGGTGCTCGGCCGGGGCCATGGACCCCACTCTGACAGCCCCCGTGGCGGCGACGGCTGTCGGTGGCCGTCCCTACCCTCGGGCGATGAGGTACGGCGTCGTCATCCCGTTCACCAGCGACCGCGAGTTCGCACCGCTCGCCTCTCTGGCGGAGGCCCGCGGGTGGGACGCGGTCTTCTCGTGGGAGGCGGTCTACCGCCACAGCGCCTGGGCGCTCCTCGCCGCCGCCGCGGTACGCACCGAGCGCATCCGGCTGGGCACCCTGCTCACCCCGGTCGCGCGCTACCGGCCGTGGGACCTCGCCCAGCACGTCGCGACGGTCGACCGGCTCTCGGGCGGCCGGGTGGTCCTCGGCGCCGGCCTGGGCGCGGTCAACGCCAACTGGCTCTCCTTCGAGCCCGACGAGGGCCGCGCCGTGCGGGCGCGTCGCCTCGACGAGGGTCTCGAGGTGTATGCCGGGCTGCTCGGCACCGATGACCCCGACGGCTACGCGCATACGGGGGAGCACTGGACCGTCCGCCCGGTGACCGAGCTCGCCCCCGACCCGCCCGTCCAGCGGCCGCACCCCCCGGTCTGGGTGGTCGGCGCCCTCGTCCCCGGTGGCGAGCGCCAGCCGTCCCTGGAGCGGGCGGCCCGCTGGCAGGGCATCTTCCCGGCCGTGGTCGGAGGCGCCGAGGGCAGCTCCGGGCTGACGCTCGAGGCCTTGGCCGAGGTCGTCGACCGCGTGCGCGACATCCGCGCGCGGGAGCACCGGCCGTGGGAGGGCTACGAGGTCGTCGTGGAGGGTGACTCGCACGGCGGCTTCGGCACCGTCCACGGCTCGCCGCAGCCCTGGGCCCGAGCGGGGGCCACCTGGTGGGTGGAGAGCTGGTGGGACCTGCCGGGGACACCCGAGGGCGTCACCGAGCTGCGCCGCCGCATCGAGGCCGGGCCGCCGGGGGAGGAGTGACGCCTCCGGTCAGCGCTCGTCGTCGGCCGAGGCCAGGGAGTCGAGCTCGTTCATGTCGTCCTCGTCGCGGATCGCGTCGGCCGCCGCCTCGCTGAGCCGGTCGGGGTCGCGCAGGTCGACCTCGTCGGAGGCCCCGAGGGGCTCGTCCCCGGGCTCGTCGGCGGCGATGTGCATGGCGGCCTCCTCCGCGGAGGCCCCCGCACCGTCGATGCCGACGTCCTGCGCCACCTCGTCCTGGTCGACGTCCTCGCCGGTGCCCTGGTCGGGCGCGACGAGCCGGCCGGCGCGGGCACCGGAGTCGCTGACGAAGTCGTCCTCCACGGGGATGGCGTCGGGGTCGTCGCCGCCGAGCATCTCCGGCTCGTCGAGGCCCGACTCGTTGTCGGGCGCGCCGTAGGCCGTGTCGGGGTCGGGGATCTCCTGCTTGATGCGCTGCTCGATGGTCTCGTCCTGGGACTGCTCCCAGGCCGTCGTCCCCCAGGCGAGCGACCCGCGCGGCCGGTCCGCCGGGGAGTAGCCCTCGTCGAGCACGTCGTCGACGTCCGGGTCCTCGAGGGTGTCCCCGCTCTGCAGCTGGTCCTCGTCGTCCACCGAGAAGCTGCCGGTGTCGGTGTTGATCTCCTCGCCGCTGTAGCTCTCGTCACTCATGGCGTCACTCTGCCAGAGACGGCGGACGCCTCAGATCCCGAGGGCCAGCTTCTCGGCCGCGGCCACCGCGACGCACGTCGCGACGCCCGCCATGGCCGCCTCGACCTCCTCGAGCACAGGGAACGACGGCGCCAGACGGATGTTGCGGTCGCGGGGGTCGTGGCCGTACGGGAAGGACGCCCCGGCCGGGGTCAGGGCGATACCCGCCTCCTTGGCCAGCTGCACGACCCGCGACGCCGTGCCGTCGAGCACGTCGAGGTTGACGAAGTACCCGCCCGTCGGCTTGGTCCACTCCGCCACGCCCAGGCCCTCCAGCGCGCTCGTCAGCGCGGTGTCCACCGCGGCGAACTTCGGCGCGAGGATCTCCCGGTGCCGCCGCATGTGGTCGCGCACGCCCTGGGCGGAGCCGAAGAACTCCACGTGGCGCAGGTGGTTGACCTTGTCCGGCCCGATCGAGGCGAACGCCTGGTGCTTGAGGAACCACGTCTTGTTGGCCACCGAGGCGGCGAGCACGGCGACGCCGGCCCCGGCGTAGGTGATCTTGGAGGTCGACGCGAAGACGATGGGCCGGTCGGGGTGACCCGACGCCGCGGCCAGGGTGAGCACGTCGGCGCTCTTGGCCTCCTCCTCCGTGAGGTGGTGGAAGGCGTAGGCGTTGTCCCAGAAGATCCGGAAGTCCGGCGCGGCCGTCGGCATCGACACGAGGGCGGCGGCCACCTCCTGGGTGACGACGGCCCCGGTGGGGTTGGCGTAGGTCGGCACGATCCACAGCCCCTTGACGCTCGGGTCGTCGCGCACGAGCGCCTCGACCGCGGCCACGTCGGGCCCGTCGACCGTCATCGGCACGGTCAGCATCTCGATGCCGAAGTCCTGGAGCATCGTGAAGTGCCTGTCGTAGCCGGGGGCGGGGCACACGAACCGCACCGTCTCCTCGCGCACCCATGGCCGCGGCGAGCCCGGACCGCCGTGCAGCAGCAGGTGGACGAGCGTCTCCCACATCATCGTCAGGCTCGAGTTGCCCCCGCAGACGACCTGCTCGGGCTCCACCCACAGCAGCTCGGCGAAGAGCTCGCGCAGCTCGGGCAGGCCGTCGAGGCCGCCGTAGTTGCGCACGTCCGTGCCCGCGCGGTCCTTCGTCGTCGTGGGCAGGTGCAGGAGCGCGTCGGCGAGGTCCAGCTGGGCCGCCGACGGCTTGCCGCGGGTGAGGTCGAGACGCAGGCCGCGGTCCTGCAGCGCGGCGTACTCCGCCTGGCGCTCGGCGCGGAAGGCGGCCAGCTGCTCACCGGAGAGGTCGGCGAGCGGGGTGTGGTGGACGGACGGCACGGCGGGCGACAGGCTCACGGCGGCCATCCTCCCACCGGTGCGGGGAGGCCGGGTGGGGCCGTCTCGCGGGTTCGCGCCGGGGGAGCGCGGTCCCGTATGCTGTCTCCTCGGTGGTCGTCAGCCGCCATGCTCCGGCATGCCTGCCGTCCGGCCGCCTGCGGACCGACTCTGGGTGGCTCTGGCCGTCCCGGACCGCGGTCCGCGTAGGGCAGTGGCTCAATTGGTAGAGCACCGGTCTCCAAAACCGGCGGTTGGGGGTTCGAGTCCCTCCTGCCCTGCGGAACGCACCCACAGCACGAACAGCCAGGCGAACGCCGACGCATACCGACGAACGAACAGGAAGGGAGCGGGATGGTCACCGAAGCCAGTGCCGGTTCCCGCGACTCCGGACGAGCCACCCGGCGTCGCCCCGAGCGGGGCAACCCGGTCAGCCGGCTGTTCGCGTCGCTGCGCCTGTTCGTCAGCCAGATCATCGACGAGCTGCGCAAGGTCGTCCGGCCCACGGGCAAGGAGCTGGCCAACTACACGTTCGTCGTCATCGTCTTCGTCCTCGTGATCATGGCGATCGTGGCGGCGCTCGACTTCGTGTTCCACCGGCTCGTCCTGCTCGCCCTGGCGGGTTGACGGCGCACCGGGCGACACCACCTGACGGCACCACCGACGGCATGACCACCGAGCCGGGCCACCCCGCCTCCCGAGGCGACACGGGTCCGCTCATCTGAAGGAAGCAGGCATCAGCGTGTCCGACGACACCACGACGCAGACGCACGAGACCCAGCACGGCACCAGTGACGCGACCGCCGGTCTCGCCGACGAGCCGCTCGAGTCGTACGCGGGCCTGCCCGGGTCCGCCGAGACCGTCCACACGATCGACCCCGACGCGCCCGGACACATCGACCGCCCGCTCGAGGGCGAGGCCGAGGGCGACGGCGAGGGGCACGTGGACGAGGTGACCGGCGAGGTCGTCGGCGACGCGCCCGTCGACCCGGTGGCGGAGTACAAGCGCCAGCTGCGCATGAAGGACGGCGACTGGTACGTCGTGCACTCTTACGCCGGCTACGAGAAGCGGGTCAAGACCAACCTCGAGACGCGGATCTCCTCGCTCAACATGGAGAACTACATCTTCGAGATCGAGGTGCCCATGGAAGAGGTCACCGAGATCAAGAACGGCCAGAAGAAGCTCGTCTCGCGGGTGCGGATGCCCGGCTACGTCCTGGTCCGGATGGACCTCACCGACGAGTCGTGGGGCGCCGTGCGGCACACCCCGGGGGTCACGGGCTTCGTCGGCAACGCGCACCAGCCGGTGCCGCTGAGCCTCGACGAGGTCTTCACGATGCTCGCGCCCGACCTCGAGACGCCGACCAGTGCCGGCGGCGGGGCCGCCGGCGGTGGCGGCGGGAAGAGCAAGGAGGTCCAGGTCGTGGACTTCCAGGTCGGCGAGTCGGTCACCGTGATGGAGGGCCCGTTCGAGACCCTCCCGGCCACCATCTCGGAGATCAACCCCGACACCCAGAAGCTCAAGGTGCTCGTCTCCATCTTCGGCCGGGAGACCCCGGTCGAGCTGTCCTTCGGTCAGGTCGCCAAGATCTGACCGGCGTCACCCTCGCGCGGACCACCGCGCGGGGTCAGGCAACCGGGTCATCGCCCCTCGGCGTCGGCCCACCACCACAGGAAAGCGGTACACCATGCCTCCCAAGAAGAAGCGCATCTCCGGCTTCATCAAGCTGCAGATCAACGCCGGTGCGGCCACCCCCGCGCCCCCCGTCGGCCCGGCCCTCGGCCAGCACGGCGTCAACATCATGGAGTTCGTCAAGGCGTACAACGCCGCGACGGAGTCCCAGCGCGGCAACGTCATCCCCGTCGAGATCACCGTCTACGAGGACCGGTCCTTCACCTTCGTCACGAAGACGCCGCCGGCCGCGGAGCTGATCAAGAAGGCCGCGGGGGTCCCCAAGGGGTCCGGCGAGCCGCACAAGACCAAGGTCGCCACTCTCACCGCCGACCAGGTCCGCGCCATCGCCGAGCAGAAGATGGAGGACCTCAACGCCAACGACGTCGAGGCCGCCGCCAAGATCATCGCCGGCACCGCCCGCTCGATGGGCATCACCACCCCCGGCTACTCGACCGCCGGACCGACCGGCATACGCCCGTATGCCGGTCCGTGGCAGGACCAGCGCTGGTCCGCACCACACCTCCGCCGGAGTCTCCACGGGGACTCCACGGAGACCCCACCCGGGCCTCCGACCCGCACCACCAAGGAGCAGCACATGAAGCGCAGCAAGGCCTACACCGCCGCCGCCGAGAAGCTCGAGCCCGGCAAGGTCTACAGCCCTCTCGAGGCCGTCCGCCTCGCCAAGGACACGAGCCTGACCAAGTACGACGCCACCGTCGAGGTCGCCATGCGTCTCGGTGTCGACCCGCGCAAGTCCGACCAGATGGTGCGCGGCACCGTCAACCTGCCCCACGGCACCGGCAAGACGGCCCGCGTGCTCGTCTTCGCCAACGGCGACCGGGCCGAGCAGGCCCGTGAGGCCGGAGCCGACCACGTCGGGTCCGACGACATGATCGAGAAGGTCTCCGGAGGGTGGCTCGACTTCGACGCCGTCGTCGCGACCCCCGACATGATGGGCAAGGTCGGCCGGCTCGGCAAGGTCCTCGGCCCGCGTGGCCTCATGCCCAACCCCAAGACGGGCACGGTGACCATGGACGTCGCCAAGGCCGTCACGGACATCAAGGGCGGCAAGATCGAGTTCCGTGTCGACAAGCACGCGAACCTCCACTTCATCATCGGCAAGGCCTCGTTCGACGAGAAGTCCCTCGTGGAGAACTACGCGGCCGCGCTCGAGGAGGTCCTGCGGCTCAAGCCGAGCTCGTCCAAGGGTCACTACATCGAGAAGGCCACGATGGCCACGACGATGGGCCCGGGCATCCCGCTCGACTACCGCCGCACCCGCAACCTGCTGGTCGAGGACGGCGCGGACGCCACCGCCTGAGCACGACCGCTGAGCACCACCGTTGACCGCAGCGCCCGGAACCCCTCGTGGTTCCGGGCGCTGCGTCGTTCCCGGTCTGACCGAATCGGGACGCGCCCTGTGCCCCACCTGTGGGTGCGCCGCGCTACTTTCGGCCCATGACCCGCCTTCGACACCGCCCAACGACGCGGCTGGCCCCGCGCATCCTCACCGGGGCCGTCGCCGTCTCCGCTCTCGCCCTGGCCGCGGCCGGGCCGGCCCAGGCCGACCGCGGCTGGCACGGCCGCCCCACAGACCTGCCGAAGGTGCCGCTCATGGTCGGTGGTGGTGGCGCCGTCTCCTCGGTGGACCGCCACGCCAGCCAGGTCGGCGTCGACGTCCTCACGCGCGGTGGCAACGCCGCCGACGCGGCCGTCGCCACGGCGGCGGCGCTCGGGGTGACCGAGCCCTACAGCGCCGGCATCGGTGGTGGTGGCTTCCTCGTCTACTACGACGCGAAGACCAAGAGGGTCACGACCATCGACGGGCGGGAGACCGCCCCGAAGACGTTCACCGAGAACACCTTCCGCAACCCCGACGGCACGCCGATGAGCTTCCCCACCGTCGTCACCTCGGGCCTGTCCATCGGCACGCCGGGTACCCCTGCGCTCTGGGCCAAGGCCGCCGACGACCTCGGCACCTGGCGGTTCTCCGAGCTGATGAAGCCGGCGGAGCGGCTGGCCGCCGACGGGTTCGTCGTCGACCAGACGTTCCACGACCAGACGGCGGCCAACGCCGCGCGCTTCGCACGGTTCCCCGCCACGGCCGCCGTCTTCCTCCCCGGAGGTCAGCCGCCGGCCGTGGGGTCGACCTTCCGCAACCCCGACATGGCCACGGCCTACCGCGAGCTGCGCACCCAGGGCGTCGAGGCGCTGTATGCCGGTGGCCGCCTCGGCCAGGCGGTGGCCGCCCAGGCCCAGCACCCGACCACGGCTCCCGGTACCGCCCCCGTCATGGGCGGGCAGCTGACGTCGGCCGACCTGGCGGCCTACCGCGCGCTCACCAAGGCGCCCATCACCTCGCGCTACCGCGGTTTCGACGTCTACGGCATGCCCGTTCCCAGCTCCGGCGGCATCGCGGTCGCCGAGATCCTCAACCTCGTGGAGGCCTACGAGGCCAAGACCGGCACTGCGCTGGCGAGCCTCGACGACGCCCACTACCTGCACTGGTTCTCCGAGGCCTCGGCCACCGCGTTCGCCGACCGCAACCGCTACGTCGGCGACGTCCCCGGCGTCCCGGTCGGCGAGCTGACCAGCCAGTCGTTCGCCGACGAGCGGGCCTGTCTCTTCGACCCGAACCACGCCCAGACGCGGCCCATCCCGTACGGCTCGCCGGACGGCAGCTCCACCTCGTGCGCCACGTCCGGCGCCCGTCAGGGCGAGCCCTACGAGGGCCAGTCGACGACCCACCTCGTCACCGCCGACCGATGGGGGAACGTCGCGTCCTACACGCTGACGATCGAGCAGACCGGAGGCTCGGGGATCACCGTCCCCGGCTACGGGTTCCTGCTCAACAACGAGCTGACCGACTTCGACTTCGTGCCGCTGACGCCGGGGGTCCCCGACCCCAACCTGCCCGGCCCCGGCAAGCGTCCGCGCTCGTCGATGAGCCCGACCGTCATCCTCAAGGACGGCGCGCCGTACCTCTCGGTCGGCTCCCCGGGCGGCGCGACCATCATCACCTCGGTCAGCCAGACCGTGCTCGGCTACCTCGACCGCGGCCTGCCCCTCGTCGACGCCATCGCCGCTCCCCGCCTGTCGTCCCGCAACGGCGCGGAGGGGGCGGAGCCGCCGATCCTCGACGGGTCGGTCGGCACGACCCTGCGCTCCCTGGGGCACACGCTCGTGTCCTCCGGGACGCCCAACGAGATCGGGGCGGTCACGGCGATCCACCCCCTCGGCGGGGGCCGGTTCCAGGCGGCCGCCGAGACGGTGCGGCGCGGCGGCGGCTCGGCCATGGTCGTCCAGCCGGTGCCCTGACCCACCCCTGACCCACCCCCTGACCCACCCTCTGACCCAGCCCCGACCCACCCGCTCATCCATCCCTGCGTGCTGCGCCCACCCGGCTCGTTTTGACCCGGGTGGGCGCGGGCCCGTACCCTCAGTGCTGACCACAGACCGCCGGTCGTCCGACGAACGCCCCTGGTGACAGGGATGCTCGTCAGACCGAAGGTCCGCACCCGAGGTGCGGCGACCAGCGCAGGCCACGACGAACGGCAGACCTCGCGTCTGCCTGACCGCCCCGTGCGCCTCGCGCCGGGGCCTTTCTCGTGAGTGGACCTGTCCGTGCGGTTGCCACGCAACGCATAGGAGGGCCCCATGGCCACCGCTTCGAAGTCAGCGGCCATCGCCGAGCTCACGGACCAGTTCCGCGGCTCCGGTGCGGCAGTGCTGACGGAGTACCGCGGCCTGACCGTGAAGCAGCTGAGCCAGCTGCGCAGCTCGCTGCGCGGGCAGGCCACCTTCGCCATCGTCAAGAACACCCTCACCGAGCTGGCCGCCAAGGAGGCCGGTGTCACGGCGTTCGACGGTCACCTCGTGGGTCCGTCGGCCATCGCCTTCGTCTCGGGCGACCCGGTGGAGGCGGCCAAGAGCCTGCGCGACTTCGCCAAGGCCAACCCGCTCCTGGTCATCAAGGCCGGTGTCCTCGACGGCAAGGCCCTGTCTCCCCAGGAGATCAACCAGCTCGCGGACCTCGAGTCCCGCGAGGTGCTGCTCGCCAAGCTGGCCGGCGCCATGAACGCCTCGCTCAGCAAGGCGGTCTACCTCTTCGCCGCGCCCCTGTCCCAGAGCGCTCGCCTCATCGAGGCGCTCCGGGCCAAGGTCGAGGCCGAGGGCGGCACACCGTCGCCGGCCACTGAGCCCTCAGAGGCAGCTGACGCTGCCGCGGCCGTCGACACCCCCCAGGACGTCGCCACGAGTGGCGACGAGGCCCCCGCCGACGGCGGGGCCAGCTGAGCCGGTCACCCGACCGGACCGGCTCGACCATCACCATCACGCCACTCACGGCAGGAACAGGAAGGAACGCCACCATGGCGAAGCTCAGCAGCGACGAGCTCCTTGACGCTTTCAAGGAGATGACCCTCATCGAGCTCTCGGAGTTCGTGAAGCAGTTCGAGGAGACCTTCGGGGTCACCGCGGCCGCCCCCGTGGCCGTTGCGGCCGCCGGCGGCGCCGGCGGTCCCCAGGACGCCCCCGCGATCGAGGAGCAGGACGAGTTCGACGTCATCCTCGAGGCCGCAGGCGACAAGAAGATCCAGGTCATCAAGGAGGTCCGCACCCTCACGAGCCTCGGCCTCAAGGAGGCCAAGGACCTTGTCGACGGCGCGCCGAAGGCCGTCCTCGAGAAGGTCGACAAGGCCGCCGCGGACAAGGCCAAGGAGCAGCTCGAGGGCGCCGGGGCCACCGTCACCCTCAAGTGACGTCCCCCGGTCCGGCGGTCCCCGCCTGACCGGAGCGCAGCACCTCACGACGGGCCCGTCCACCTCGGTGGCCGGGCCCGTCGGCAGGTCCGCAGGCTCCCGCCCCCACCTACGCTCGGGTGATGGACGACCCGGCACCACCCCACCCGCAGCCACCGCCCCACCAGCTCCACCAGCCCCACCAGCAGGGCCTGCTCGACGTCGGGGACGGGCAGCGGGTGTACTGGGAGGCGCGCGGCAACCCCGACGGCACGCCCGCGGTATGCCTGCACGGCGGTCCCGGGTCCGGCAGCAGTCCGTGGCTGTCCGGGCTGCTGGACCCCCGGCGCTACCGGATCGTCGTCCTCGACCAGCGCGGCGCCGGGCGGAGCACCCCCTCGGCCGCAGACCCGGCCACCGACCTGTCGGTCAACACGACCGCCCACCTCGTGGCCGACCTGGAGCGGCTGCGGGGCCACCTCGGGATCGAGCGGTGGCTTCTCCTCGGTGTCTCCTGGGGGGTCACCCTCGGACTCTCGTACGCCGTCGCGCACCCCGAACGGGTCAGCGCGGCGATCCTCCTGGCCGTGACGACGACCCGAGCCGATGAGGTCGAGTGGTTCACCCGGGGCGTGGCGCGCTACTTCCCCGAGGCCCACGAGCGCTTCCTCGCCGCGCTCCCGCCCCAGGACCGCGACGGCCCGCCGGCGGCCGCCTACGCCCGGCTGCTGGCCTCGACCGACCCCCGGGTGCGTTCCGACGCGGCCGCCGCCTGGTGCGCCTGGGAGGAGGCCGTCGTCGCCCTGGATGCGGACGCGCCCCCGAACCCGCGGTACGCCGACCCGCAGTTCCGCTACCGGTTCGCCCGCACCGTCACCCACTACTTCAGCCACGCGGGGTTCCAGGCCGACGACGCCGTCCTCGGGCGGCTCGGCGTGCTGGCCGGCATCCCCGCGGTGCTCGTGCACGGCCGGCTCGACCTGGCCGGTTCCGTCGCGCGGGCGCTCGAGGTCGCCCGGGGCTGGCCCGGCGCCGAGCTGCACGTCGTCGACGGGGTCGGCCACGCGGGGTCCGCGGCGATGGACGCCGTGGCCCGGGCCGCTGCCGACCGGTTCGCATCCCACTGACGGGCGCAGCCCCCTGACCTGCGGAAACGGCGCGCCTGGGGGCAGGGTGCTTGACGGCGCCCCCGGGAAGGTCCATAGTCGTCCCGTTCTCGACAGGTCCGTCCGGGCCGGAGCGCCGCCGGTTCCCGGCTGGTCGTCCACCGACGGGTTTGACTCGGGTGGACTTTCATGCCCCGGGTGGAGTATGCTGTCGCTTTGCGCTGCCTCTGCCCGCAAACCTCCCTCAACTCGAGCGCTTCGTGATGCCCGGACCACCCTCGCGGTGGACCCTCAGATGGCCCCACGACGACGACGATGCTGATGGCTGTCCATGGTGCAGGCACCGCTGATACTCACAAGTTCAGTAAGGCCCGTGGAAGGACCCTCCTTGGCTGCCTCGCGCACCGCGTCCCAGAATGTGTCCACCGCACGGACGGCTTCCGGCCGTCTGTCCTTCGCGCAGATTCGCGAACCACTGGAGGTCCCCGACCTCCTGGCTCTCCAGACGGAGAGCTTCGACTGGCTGCTCGGCAACGAGCGCTGGCAGGCCCGGGTCGCCCAGGCCAAGGAGCAGGGACGCACCGACGTCCCGGACCGCTCCGGACTCGAGGAGATCTTCGAGGAGATCTCCCCGATCGAGGACTTCTCCGGCTCGATGTCGCTCTCGTTCCGCGACCACCGCTTCGAGGAGACCCGCAAGACCATCGAGTCCTGCAAGGAGCGGGACCAGACCTACGACGCCCCGCTCTTCGTCACCGCCGAGTTCATGAACACCAACACCGGTGAGATCAAGAGCCAGACGGTCTTCATGGGCGACTTCCCGCTCATGACCGAGCGCGGCACCTTCATCATCAACGGCACCGAGCGCGTCGTCGTCTCCCAGCTGGTCCGCAGCCCGGGTGTCTACTTCGAGCGCACGGCCGACAAGACGTCCGACAAGGACATCTACACGACCAAGGTCATCCCGAGCCGCGGCGCCTGGCTCGAGTTCGAGATCGACAAGCGCGACATGGTCGGCGTCCGCGTCGACCGCAAGCGCAAGCAGTCGGTCACGGTGCTCCTCAAGGCCCTCGGCTGGACCAACGACCAGATCCTCGAGGAGTTCGGCGACTACGAGTCGATGCGGCTCACCCTGGAGAAGGACCACACGGCCGGCCAGGACGACGCGCTGCTCGACATCTACCGCAAGCTGCGTCCGGGTGAGCCCCCGACCCGCGAGGCCGCGCAGACGCTGCTCGACAACCTGTACTTCAACAGCAAGCGCTACGACCTCGCCAAGGTCGGTCGCTACAAGCTGAACAAGAAGCTCGGCACGTCGGCGCCGCTCGCCAGCTCCACGCTGTCGATCGACGACATCGTCGCGACGATCAAGTACCTCGTCGTCCTCCACGCCGGTGAGACGTCCATGAAGGGCCAGCGCGACGGCCGCGAGGTCGACCTGCGCGTCGAGGTCGACGACATCGACCACTTCGGCAACCGTCGTCTGCGCAGCGTCGGCGAGCTCATCCAGAACCAGGTCCGTACGGGCCTGTCCCGGATGGAGCGCGTCGTCCGTGAGCGGATGACCACCCAGGACGTCGAGGCCATCACGCCGCAGACCCTGATCAACATCCGCCCGGTCGTGGCGAGCATCCGGGAGTTCTTCGGGACGTCCCAGCTCAGCCAGTTCATGGACCAGAACAACCCGCTCTCCGGCCTGACGCACAAGCGTCGTCTGTCCGCGCTGGGTCCGGGTGGTCTGTCCCGTGACCGGGCCGGCATGGAGGTCCGCGACGTCCACTCGTCGCACTACGGCCGCATGTGCCCGATCGAGACCCCTGAGGGGCCGAACATCGGCCTCATCGGCTCGCTCGCGTCCTACGGGCGGATCAACGCGTTCGGCTTCGTCGAGACCCCCTACCGCAAGGTGACCAAGGGCAAGGTCAGCGACGACGTCGACTACCTCACCGCCGACGAGGAGGACGAGCACGTCATCGCGCAGGCGAACGAGCCGCTCACCGCCGACAACCACTTCGGCAACGAGCGCGTCCTCGTCCGCACCAAGGGCGGCGAGGTCGAGTACATCCCGGGGGCCGACGTCGACTACATGGACGTCTCCGCCCGCCAGATGGTCTCGGCGGCCACCGCGCTCATCCCGTTCCTCGAGCACGACGACGCCAACCGTGCCCTCATGGGCTCGAACATGCAGCGTCAGGCCGTGCCGCTGGTGCGCTCGGAGGCCCCGCTGGTCGGTACCGGTATGGAGTTCCGTGCGGCCATCGACTCCGGTGACGTCGTCATCGCCGCCAAGGCCGGCGTCGTCAGCGAGGTGAGCGCCGACCTCGTCACCGTCGCCAACGACGACGGCACGACGCAGACCTACCGGATCGCCAAGTTCGACCGCTCCAACCAGGGCAACTGCTACAACCAGATCGTCCGCGTGGACGAGGGCGCCCGGCTCGAGGTCGGCAGTGTCATCGCCGACGGGCCGGCCACCGAGGGCGGGGAGATGGCCCTCGGCCGCAACCTGCTCGTGGCGTTCATGCCCTGGGAGGGTCACAACTACGAGGACGCGATCATCCTCAGCCAGCGTCTGGTGCAGGACGACGTCCTCTCCTCGATCCACATCGAGGAGCACGAGGTCGACGCCCGCGACACCAAGCTCGGCCCCGAGGAGATCACCCGCGACATCCCCAACGTCTCGGAGGAGGTCCTCGCCGACCTCGACGAGCGCGGGATCATCCGCATCGGTGCCGAGGTCCGCGACGGCGACCTGCTCGTCGGCAAGGTCACGCCCAAGGGTGAGACCGAGCTGACGCCGGAGGAGCGCCTCCTGCGCGCGATCTTCGGTGAGAAGGCCCGCGAGGTCCGCGACACGTCCCTGAAGGTGCCCCACGGCGAGACCGGCACGGTCATCGGCGTCAAGGTGTTCGACAAGGACGAGGGCGACGACCTGCCGCCCGGGGTCAACCAGCTCGTGCGCGTCTACGTCGCGAACAAGCGGAAGATCACCGACGGCGACAAGCTCGCCGGCCGGCACGGCAACAAGGGCGTCATCTCCAAGATCCTGCCCGTCGAGGACATGCCGTTCCTCGAGGACGGGACGCCCGTCGACGTCGTGCTCAACCCGCTCGGCGTCCCCGGCCGGATGAACGTCGGCCAGATCCTCGAGCTGCACCTCGGCTGGGCCGCCTCGCGCGGCTGGGAGATCGCCGGGTCGCCCGACTGGGCCAAGCCCATCCCGAAGGACAACTGGACCGCCGACCCGGGCAGCCGGGTCGCCAGCCCGGTGTTCGACGGGGCGGGGGAGGACGTCATCACGGGTCTGCTCGACTCGACCCGCAAGACGCGCGACGACGTCCGGCTGATCGACGGCTCGGGCAAGGCGCTGCTCTTCGACGGCCGCTCCGGTGAGCCGTTCCCCGAGCCGGTGTCGGTGGGCTACATGTACATCCTCAAGCTCCACCACCTCGTCGACGACAAGATCCACGCCCGGTCGACCGGTCCGTACTCGATGATCACCCAGCAGCCGCTCGGTGGTAAGGCCCAGTTCGGTGGCCAGCGCTTCGGCGAGATGGAGGTGTGGGCCCTCGAGGCCTACGGCGCCGCCTACACGCTGCAGGAGCTGCTCACCATCAAGTCCGACGACGTCCCGGGCCGCGTGAAGGTCTACGAGGCGATCGTCAAGGGCGAGAACATCCCCGACTCCGGCATCCCCGAGTCCTTCAAGGTCCTCCTCAAGGAGATGCAGTCCCTGTGTCTCAACGTCGAGGTCCTCAGCTCCGATGGCCAGGCCATCGAGATGAAGGAAGCCGACGAGGACGTGTTCCGCGCCGCCGAGGAGCTCGGCATCGACCTGTCCCGGCGTGAGCCGAGCTCGGTCGAAGAGGTCTGACCGGTGACCTGCCCCGGTATGCCGTTCCGCGGCATACCGGGGCGGGGCCCACCATCCGTCACCACCCTGTTTGTGAAGTAAAGAGACACGGAAGAAGGAACCACGTGCTCGACGTCAACTTCTTTGACGAGCTGCGTATCGGCCTGGCCACTGCTGACGACATCCGTCAGTGGAGCCATGGCGAGGTGAAGAAGCCGGAGACCATCAACTACCGCACCCTCAAGCCGGAGAAGGAGGGGCTGTTCTGCGAGCGCATCTTCGGCCCCACCCGCGACTGGGAGTGCAACTGCGGGAAGTACAAGCGGGTCCGCTTCAAGGGCATCATCTGTGAGCGCTGCGGCGTCGAGGTGACCCGGGCGAAGGTCCGTCGCGAGCGGATGGGCCACATCGAGCTCGCCGCCCCCGTCACCCACATCTGGTACTTCAAGGGCGTCCCCAGCCGGCTCGGCTACCTGCTCGACCTCGCGCCGAAGGACCTCGAGAAGGTCATCTACTTCGCCGCCTACATGATCACGTCGGTCGACGTCGACCAGCGCCACCAGGACCTGCCCTCGCTCGAGGCGCAGATCCAGGTGGAGAAGAAGGAGATCGAGAACCGTCGCGACGCCGACATCGACGCTCGGGCCAAGGTGCTCGAGCGCGACCTCGGCGAGCTCGAGGCCGAGGGCGCCAAGTCCGACGCCAAGCGCAAGGTCCGCGAGTCGGCCGAGCGCGAGATGAACAACATCCGCAAGCGCGCCGACCAGCAGGTCGAGCGGCTCGTGCAGGTCTGGGACCGCT
>CAWCJA010000009.1:0-213378 GCA_963795915.1 uncultured Actinomycetota bacterium | reverse complement strand
GGTCAGAGGCCGATTACTGGGGGCCCCGGCAGGATTTGACCCGCTGCCTCGTGCAGGCACGGATTGGCGGCTCGTCTACGATCGCGGCTGAGCCGAGTGCAAGGATGTCGTGTGCTTCTCGATCGCCTCCTGGAGGCGTTCGGAGATGAGCCTGTCCCTGTCGATCGTTGCGGCTTGATAATGGAGTGCCATCGCGGGCGTGGTGTGGCCCAGACGATGTTGCATCTCTCGAACCGTGGCCCCTGACTGTGCCCCCAGGGTCGCCGCGGTGCGACGTAGGTCGTGCCAATGGAGATCGGGTCGTCCGATCGCTTCGCGTGCAGCGTAGAACCCGTAGGCCGCCTTGGCGTACTTCTGGCCGTTGCGACGTCTCTCGGTTCGAGCCTTCCGTCCATACAGACTGGTGCTGGCTAAGGGCTCACCGTCAGCACCAGGAAAGACCAGACCGGTTCGGCCGCCTTCGGGCAACGTCTCCAGGTGCGCCTCGAGTTTGTCGACGGCGAACGAAGGTACCGCGACGGTCCGTACGGCAGCCGGTGTCTTTGGCCGACTAAGTTGCTTGCGGCCGCCTACCCGGACCACACCTCGTCGGACGTGTAGCAGTCTCTGGTCTAGGTCGAGGTCTTGACGACGCAGCCCGGCCGCCTCGCCAAACCGCAGTCCGCACAGTCCGCAGATCAGAGTCATGGCGCGGTGCTGAGCGGGCATGGCGTCGGTGAGCGCTAGTAGTTCAGCCAGTGAGAGCACCTGCGGTTCACGGGAAGCTCGGCTTGCGGTCGCGCCGCGGATCCTGCATGGACTCCGGACGATGATTTCGTCATCCTCCGCCTGCCGGAAAATACCCGAGAGCACTTGGTACGCATGGGCTTTCGCTGTCGGGGTTCTCTGCCCATACGAGTTGTACCAGGTGCGGACGAGCGCAGGGGTGACCTCGGTCAGGGGGAGCTCGCCGAAGGCGGGTTTCAGGTGTCTCTCGATGGAAGTGCGGTAGCTGCGTCTGGTGCCATCTGCCAGGTCGCCGTGGCCTGCGAGCCACGCTTCGGCGTATCGGCCAAAGGTGTTGGTCTGACGCTCGGCCTCTGCCCGCTCGGCAGATGCGCGCCGTTGGGAGGGTGGTGTCCAGCTGCCGCTATCGATGAGGCGCCGCTCCTGAACGAGCCATGCTTCTGCATCCAGTTTGGCCGAGTAGGTCGTGGGTCCATTGTGCCAACGGGTGTCTGGGCCGGTGTACCGAGCCCGGTAGCGTTTGCTAGGGAGGCGAGTGATCGCGCCGAACGAACGCTTTCCCATCGGTCGCCCCTCTCAGTCGTGTCAGATACGTGTCAGATGCGTGGGCATCTATGGACGTCCATGGCCGCTCGTGGCCAGAGCGCCTGAGCGTATTAGCGCAGGTCAGAGGCAGATTCTCGCATATTCTGTGCTCCGCTCGTGGCATGGGAACTAAGCTGTCGAAACTCTTCGAGTCCCTTCACGTCCACCCTTCTCAGTTCCTGCTCCGGACCGCACCGGATCCCGTTCCCGCACCGCGCGAAACGGTGGGCGCCCGGGGGAATGGCCCCGACCGGTTGCCGGTTGACGCAGCCATGACCACCTGGGGCTTCATCGGCAGCGGCAACATCGGCAGCACCGTCGCACGGCTAGCGACCGCAGCAGGGGACGAGGTGGTCATGAGCAACAGCCGGGGTCCGGAGACCCTCGCCGACCTCGTGGCCGAGCTCGGGCCCCGCGCCCGCGCCGGCACCCCGGAGGAGGCCGCCGCCGCCGGCGACGTCGTCGTCGTGACCATCCCGCTGAAGGCCCTGCCGGACGTCCCGGTCGAGCCCCTGCGGGGCAAGGTCGTCATCGACACCATGAACTACTACCCGCAGCGCGACGGCCAGATCGCGGCCCTCGACGACGGGTCCACCACCTCGTCCGAGCTGCTCCAGGCCCACCTGCCGCAGTCGCACGTCGTCAAGGCGTTCAACAACATCACCGCCGCGCACCTCGGGTCCCTGGACCGGCCCTCGGGTGACCCCGACCGCAGCGCCCTCGCGATCTCCGGTGACGACGCCGGCGCCAAGGCCCGCGTGACGGCTCTGCTCGACACCCTCGGCTACGACACGGTCGACCTCGGACCCCTGGCCGAGGGCCGGCGCATCGAGCCGGGGACACCGGCCTACGGGACGATGTATGCCTCGGACCTCACCGACTGGACCGCCCCCGGGCGTCCGGCGTCGGCCGAGGTCGTCGCCGCCGCTGCTGCTCGCGCCTGACCGTCAAGCGCCTGGACCCGTCCCGGTCGGCGGGCTCACGGCGGGCTGTGGCCAGCGATGACGGCGGTGACGACGGAGGTCACCACCGGTGCGCCACGTCGATGACGAGGCGCGAGCCGCGGCCCGGCCCGTCGAGCACGAACACCCGGAAGCGAAGCCGCGCGCGGACGCCCACCGCGATGGTCGACTGGCCCTCGAAGCTGCCGCCCCCGGCGACCTGACGGAGGCTGCGGAACCCCGAGACGTCGGTGAGCTCTCGCGCGTTGGTCGGGACGTACGTCGGTCGACCGGTCAGCGGGTCGTAGCTCGTCGCCCGGACGACGACGTCGAGGACCGCACCCCCACGCACCGGCACGACGAAGCCACTGCCCTCGGCCCGCACCTCGGAGACGTAGCGCACGTCGTACCCGGCGACGGTGCCGGCCACGTCGACGACGAGCCGGTCGTAGCAGTCATGGCGACCGCCGCGTACCGCGGAGATCGTCGCCACCGCGGAGCCGGGGTCGACCTTGGGCAGGGAGCCCACCAGATGCCGCAGTAGGGCGCGGGGGCACAGGTCCGGGCCTGAGCGGGGGCGGCCGAAGTCACGACCCCCGCGAACACCGCGGCCGGCGCGGTGAGCACCGGCCACGATGAGCGCGCCGACGGTGCAGCGGTGTCGCCGGGTTGGTGTCGTCGGTGCCATGGGGTGCCGTCCTCTCAGGGTCGCGTACACCCGTCACCAGTGGGCGGTGCGAGGATTCGACAAGATCCCCCGCTCCCGGACGAAGGAGACGACCGCCATGGCTCGTCGATCCTGGTGGACCACCCTGACCCCCACCCAACACACCATCGTCGGATCGGTCGCCGCCGTCGACCTCGGGTTGCGGTCGTGGGCCCTCCTCGACCTCGCTCGGAGACCGCCGGAGCAGGTCCGCGGCCGCAAGGGGGTCTGGGCGGCCGGCCTGTCGCTCGTCAGCTCGGCCGGGATCCTCCCGGCGGTCTACCTCCTGCGGGGTCGGCGGCCGAGCGACGGCTGAGACGCCGCCGAACGCCGTTGGACGCCACCGGACGCCGCTCGACGTTGCGTCGCGGCCGTCCGTCAGCGGCTGTCCGTGACCGACGTGCCCGCCACACGGAGGACCGCGGCCCGGCCGGCTTCGAGCCGTGCGACCGGGACACGGGGCGGTGAGCAGGACACGTAGTCCAGGCCGGCGCGGGCGAAGAAGCGGACCGAGGCGGGGTCGCCCGCATGCTCGCCGCACGCGCCCAGGCCGAGACCGGGGCGCACGGAGCGGCCCTTCGCGACCGCCGTCGCCACCAGCGCCCCGACCCCGTCCTCGTCGAGCGTGGCGAACGGGTCGGTGCTGAGGATCCGCTCCTCGAGGTAGCGGCCCAGGAACGATGCCGCGTCGTCGCGCGACATCCCCCACGTCGTCTGCGTGAGGTCGTTGGTGCCGAACGAGAAGAAGTCCGCCTCCCTCGCGATCCGGTCGGCGAGGAGGGCTGCGCGGGGCAGCTCGATCATCGACCCGACCGGGATGCGACGGCCGTCCTCAAGGACCGCCGACGTGGTGGTCAGCGCCTCGATCCGTCGTCGGGCGCGGCGCATCTCCTCGGGGTCGGCCACCAGCGGCACCATGATCTCCGGCCGGGGGTCACCGCCGGCGGCCGAGCGCTCCGCCGCAGCCGTCGTCAGGGCCCGCACGTGCGCGTCGACCAGCTCGGGCAGGATGGTCAACAGGCGCACCCCCCGCAGCCCGAGCATGGGGTTGTCCTCGTGCCACCGGGCGACCGCGGCCGCGCGAGCCTCGAGGGCGGGGTCCGGCGGCCCCGTACGTCGCGCCTCTGCCAGCTGCAGCGCCGTGGCCGTGGGATCGGGCAGGAACTCGTGGAGCGGGGGGTCGAGCAGCCGGACGACGACCGGCATACCGTCCATCGCCTCGAGGATGTCGACGAAGTCCGCGTGGGCCAGCCCCTCGATCTCCATGAGTGCTTCCTCGCGGCGGTCGTCGACGATCACCCGCTCCACCAGCTCGCGCCGCTCGCCGAGCAACATGTGCTCGGTGCGGCACAGGCCGATGCCCTCCGCACCCAGGCGGCGCGCCCACACCGCGTCGGCGCCCGTGTCGGCGTTGGCGCGCACGCCGAGGGTGCGAGTGGCGTCCGCGTGCGCGAGCAGCCGCCGCACCGCCCCGACGACAGCCGGCTCACCCGCGCCGGCGGCCCGGCCGTCCGTGGGAATGCTCTGCTCGAGGGCGGCGGCGACGACCGAGGCGGTGACGGGGAGCGCCCCGAGGAAGAGACGGCCCGTCGTCCCGTCGACCGACACGGTGGTACCCACCGGGACCGTCCGCCCGTCGGCCAGGCGGACGAGACCGGCCGGCTCGTCGACCTCGATCCCGGCCACGGACACGACACAGGTCCGTCCGAGCCCACGGGCGACGACGGCCGCGTGCGAGGCGAGCCCGCCGCGCGCCGTGACGATGGCCGAGGCGGCGATCATGCCGTGCAGGTCCTGGGCGCTCGTCTCCGGACGCACCAGCACCGGGCTGCGGCCGGCCGCCCTCAGGGCCACCGCCGCCGCCGCGTCGAGGACCACCTCACCCACGGACGCACCCGGGCTGGCCCCCAGTCCGGTGGCGAGGGGCGGGACCTGGGCGACGTGGTCGAACTGGGGGTGCAGCAGCTGCTCGAGCTGACCGCCGGTGACCCGCAGGAGGGCCTCGTCGGGCGTGACCAGACCCTCGCGGCCCATGGCGTCGGCCATGACGAACGCCGCGGCCGGGGCCCGCTTGCCGACGCGGGTCTGCAGGATCCACAGGGTGGAGTCCTCGATCGTGAACTCCACGTCGCACATGTCGCGGTAGTGGTGCTCGAGCGTGTCGAGATGGCACAGGAGCGCGGCGTGCGCGGGCGGGTCGAGCTCGGCGAGACGGGCCAGGGGAAGGGTCGTGCGGCTGCCGTTGACGACGTCCTCGCCCTGCGCGTTCGTGAGGTAGTCGCCGTAGGGCTGCCGCTCTCCGGTGGCCGGGTTGCGGGTGAAGCAGACCCCGCTCCCCGAGCGCGGGCCCGTGTTGCCGTAGACCATGGCGACGACGTTCACGGCGGTCCCGAGGTCGTCGGGGATGCCCTCGTGGGCGCGGTACACCGTGGCGCGCGGGCTCGTCCACGACGTGAGCACCGCGAGGAGGGCGCGGTCCAGCTGGTCGCGCGGCCGCTGGGGAAGGTCCTCACCGGTCTGCTCGACGAGCACCCGGCGGTACTGCGTCACGAGCGAGCGGAGGGTCGCGGCGTCGAGGTCGGCGTCCGATGCTGCACCCGCCGAGGCCCGGGTGCGCGCGAGGATGGCCTCGAAGGCGGACGCGTCGATGCCGAGCACCGTCGTGCCGTACATGTGCACCAGCCGGCGGAAGCAGTCCCACGCGAACCGGTCGCCGCCCCGACGGGCGAGGCCCAGCACCGACGCGTCGTTGAGCCCGACGTCGAGCACGGTGTCCATCATCCCGGGCATCGAGAACCGAGCTCCCGACCGCACCGAGACGAGCAGCGGGTCCTGCGGGTCTCCGAAGCGACGCCCGGTGCTCGCCTCGAGACGCTCGAGGGCGGCCGTCACCAGACCCGGCAGCTGCTCGGGAACCGTTGCCGTGCGCAGGAACTCCCGACAGACCGGAGTCGTCACGGTGAAGCCGGCCGGGACGGGCAGCCCCATCCGGGTCATCTCCGCGAGGTTGGCTCCCTTGCCCCCCATGAGGTCGACCAGGTCGGCCGAGCCCTCCTCGAACGGGATGAGTAGTCGCTCTGGGGAAGGGGACGTCCGGGGGAGGTCGGGCGCGCTGGTCATAGGGCCAAGAAGGTCGGTCATGTGACGACCGTGACGCCGCGAACCGCTCTGCGACAGGGACTTTCGACCCCGCGAGCGACTACTGGTCCGTCGGCGACAGGACCTTGGACCCGGACCGACGAGCCCGACATGGGAGAGCGTGGATGAAGAGAGCCGGACCGGCTGAGGAGGAGAGATGCTGCAGGAGGAACGGACCGCGGTGCCCGGGCCCACGGATGCGCGAGAGCGGGTCCAGGACCCCACTCGTGGCCACGAAGGGCGTGAACCCCACCCGTCCGGAAGGGTCGTCGTCGGCGTCGACGGGGGATGGGCGAGCCGACGCGCGTTGCGGCAGGCGGCCTTCGAGGCCTCGCGGCGGCATACCGGCGTTGTCGTCGTCACGCTCGTCACCCCCTCGTGGTCGGACCACGACATCGCCGGCGGCTGGCGCGACGCCGACCGCGACGCGATCGAGTCGGCGCGAGCGGTGATGGAGGCGGCACGCCAGGACCTGCGTGGTCTCGGGGCGGAGCTGGCGCTCGACCACATCGACGGCATCGTGGCCGGGTCGGTGGACGAGCTGGCCGGTCTCGACCCCGGCCTGCTGGTGCTGGGACGCTCGGGAGCCGGGGGCCAGGGCGTCTTTCGCATGGGGTCCACCAGTGGAGCGCTCGGCGCGGTCTTCGCCTGCCCGGTGCTCGTCTGCCGGGACGAGCGTCAAGGCGAGCCGGCGTCCGCCGGCCCGGCGTTGCGGCAGCCCGAGATCGTCGCCGCGGTCCACCTCGAGGCCGAAGTGCCGACCGTGCTGCGCCGGGCGGTCGAGGAGGCGACCCTCCGCCGGATGCCGCTCTGCGTCTTCACGCAGGACGGTGAGCCTGGGGTCCAGGTGCACCGCGCGCTGGAGCACGACGGCACGGTGCCGTGGCGCATCGTGCATACCTCGGGAAGCGACGCGGCCGAGGCCATCCTGCGCTACGCCGACGCCCACGACCTCCTCGTGCTCGGCAACCGCGGGCACGGGCGGCTGGCCGGTCACGTGCGGGGGTCGGTCACCCGAGCCGTCCTCGACGCCATGCGGTGCGACGTCCTGCTCGTCCCGATCGATGGCCATACGGAGAGGAAAGACCATGCGTGACCCGAGGAGACGGCTGCTGGTGCTCGGTGCGGGGACCGCCGGCACGATGACGGTCAACCGGCTGCGGCGTCGGCTCGACCCCCGAGCGTGGGAGATCACGGTCATCGACCGGGACGACGTCCACCCCTACCAGCCGGGCCTGCTCTTCCTGCCGTTCGGCACCATTGCGCCCGAGCAGCTGAGCCGCTCGCGGCACGCCCAGCTCGACGACGGCATCACCTTCCTCACCGGGGACGTGCACCGGGTCGACCCCGTCGGGCGCTCGGTGACGCTGTGGGACGACCGGATGTTCAGCTACGACTACCTCGTTATCGCGTCCGGCACCGAACCACGGCCCGACCAGACGCCCGGCATGCTGGGCAGCGAATGGCGCCGGAGCATCTTCGACTTCTACACCCTCGACGGGGCCTCGGCGCTCGCCGAGGCGCTCAAGCACTTCGACGGTGGGCGGCTGGTCGTCCACATCACCGACCTGCCCATCAAATGCCCGGTGGCCCCCCTGGAGTTCACGTTCCTGGCCGACGCGTGGCTGCGCGACCGTGGTCTGCGCGACCGCGTCGAGCTGGTCTTCGTCACCCCGCTGTCCGGGGCGTTCACGAGACCCGTTGCCGCACAACAGCTCGGCACCATGCTCGACGAGCGCAAGGTGTTCGTCGAGGCCGACTTCCTCGTGGAACGGGTCGATAACGAAACCCGCCGGCTCGTGTCCTACGACGGACGGGAGGTGCCCTTCGACCTGCTGGTCACGGTGCCGCTCAACATGGGGGCCGACTTCGTCGCCCGGTCCGGCCTCGGAGACGACCTCAACTTCGTCGCGGTGGACCCGCACACGCTGCAGTCCACGGCCTACCCGACCATCTTCGCCCTGGGCGACGCTGCCAACGTGCCGGCGTCGAAGGCCGGCTCGGTCGCGCACTTCGAGGTCGAGACGTTCGTCGAGAACTTCCTCGAGCTGGTGGCGGGGCGGCCCATGACCCACACGTTCGACGGACACGCCAACTGCTTCGTCGAGTCGGGCCACGGCAAGGGGCTGCTGCTCGACTTCAGCTACGACACGGAACCGCTGCCCGGCATGTTCCCGCTACCGGTCGCCGGGCCGCTGTCCCTGCTGAAGGAGACCCGGGCCAACCACCTCGGCAAGCTCGCCTTCCGCTGGGTCTACTGGAACGTCCTCCTACCAGGGCGCCCGCTGCCCATCCCGACGCGGATGTCCATGGCCGGGAAGGTCCGGCCGGCGCCGGTCGGCGCGACCGCCACCCACCCACCGGCCGCCCATCCGGCGAACCCATGACCCACCACACGACCACCCCACGACCAGTACGGATCGGGAAGGACCTCTCATGACCACGACCACCACCACGCTCGACGGCCATCGGATCCACGTCGACGACGAGGGCTTCCTCGTCGAGCCGGGGGAGTGGAGCGAGGAGCTGGCCTCCGTCCTCGCCGCCCGGATCGGGTTGACGCTCACCGATGCCCACTGGCACGCGATCCGCTTCCTGCGCGACGACTTCCGCACACAGGGGCAGACGGCGACGCTGCGCCGGATCGCGACCGTGGGCGGCATACCCGTCAAGACCCTCTTCCAGCTGTTCCCGCAGAAACCGGCCAAGAAGCTCGCGTACGTCGCGGGCCTGCCCAAGCCGCACGGCTGCGTCTGACCCGTCGACCACCGAGGAGCACGACATGACCATCACCATGACCACCAGTCCGACCACCGGTCCGACCACCGACCCGACCACCGACCCGACCACCAGAGAGCCTGAGACCGCCGTCGTCCCGACCTTCGACGACACCACCCAGCAGGGCCGGACCCTCGCCATCATCTGCTCGAAGGGGAGCCTCGACATGGCCTACCCCGGGCTCATCCTGGCGAACGCCGCGCTGGGCGAAGGGGTGGAGACCCACCTCTTCTTCACGTTCTGGGGCTTCGACATCATCACGCGCAGCACCATGGGCGACCTCAAGATGACCATGCTGGGCAACCCCGCGACGCACCTGCCCCAGGGGCTCGGAGGGCTTCCCGGGATGACGGCCCTGGCCACCTCGCGGCTGCGCAAGGCCATCAGCGACCTCGACGTGCCCGACGTCCCGGAGTTCCTCGAGCAGATCGTCGACTCCGGCGGCCACCTCTGGGCGTGCCGGATGTCAGCCGACATGAACCACCTGACGCTCGACGACCTCTACGAGGGTGTCGAGGGCATCATCAGCGCCAGCGACTTCATCGACAAGACCAACGGCGCGCAGCTGCTGTTCATCTGACCCGCCGGCAAAGGGGCAGTCCCGACCCGGGCGCCGTGCCAGGCTCCGTCGCGTGCCGCCGCCGCGCGCACGTCACGTCCGTGCCCGCACCCCGTTCGACACCCCACCGGACCGTCCTGCGGCTGCACTAGCGTGGGCGCATGGCGCGCGTCACGAGCATCCTCATCTACCCCGACGCAGACGCGCCCGGACAGACGCTGCCCGTCTCGTACGTCTCCCCGGAGGGGCTCGACGGAGACCGCCGCAAGAAGTCCCCCGTGCACCTCGTCGCGGTCGAGGACTACATCGACCTGCACCCACGAGCCAACCTCATCGTCGACATCGCGGCCGACGAGCTCCACGGTCTGGTGTCCCGGCGCCTGCGCATCGGCACGGTCGAGCTCGAGGTCACCGCGCTGGCGGGCGACTGCGCCGGCGTCTACGCCGCGGTGCCCGAGCCGGGCGACGTCTCCGTCGGCGACGAGCTGCTCGTCGGCGAGCCCACCGGCTGACGGAGCGGGCGGGCCGCCGGGCGGCCGGCACTGCCTCTCGGGGCGCGATAGGCGATGCTACTCACGGGTAGGGTCGGGGTCTCGACCGTCCCCGTCCCGCAGGAGTCGTCATGGCCCCGACCCGCAGCACCCGTGCCACCTCGAAGACCGGCAGCACCGACCGTCCGTCCCGCGCGGCTGTCCTCGGTGGCAACAGGATCCCGTTCGCCCGCGCCAACGGGCGGTATGCCCGGGCGAGCAACCAGGACATGCTCACCGCCGCCCTCGAGGGCCTCGTGGCCCGCTACGGGCTGGCGGGGGAGCGGCTCGGGGAGATGGCCGCCGGCGCGGTGATCAAGCACAGCCGGGACTTCAACCTCACGCGCGAGGCCGTCCTCGGGTCGTCGCTCTCGCCGACGACGCCCGCCTACGACGTGCAGCAGGCGTGCGGCACCGGGCTGGAGGCGACGGTCCTCGTCGCCAACAAGATCGCCCTTGGCCAGATCGAGTCGGGGGTGGCCGGCGGGGTGGACTCGGCCTCCGATGCGCCGATCGCCGTCAGCGAGGGCCTGCGCCGGGCGCTGTTGCGGGCCAACGCTGCTCGCACCCCGATGGACCGTGCCAAGGCCATGGCCTCGATCCGCCCGGCCCACCTCGTGCCCGCCCTGCCGCGCACGGTCGAGCCGCGCACCGGCCTCACGATGGGGGAGCAGATGGCCCTCACGACCAAGGAGTGGGGCATCACCCGGGAGGCCCAGGACGAGGTGACCGTGCTCAGCCACCACCGCCTGGCCGCGGCCTACGACGCGGGGTTCTTCGACGACCTCGTCACGCCCTACCTCGGCGTCACCCGCGACAACAACCTGCGCCCGGACACCTCCCTGGAGAAGCTGGCCGCCCTGCGACCCGTCTTCGGCGCCGGGGAGGACGCCACGATGACCGCCGGCAACTCGACGCCGCTCACCGACGGTGCCTCGACCGTGCTGCTCGGCTCGGACGCCTGGGCGCAGGAGCACGGTCTCGTGCCGCTGTCCTACGTCGTCGACGCGGAGACCGCCGCCGTCGACTACGTGCACGGGGGTGAGGGCATGCTCATGGCGCCGGTCTACGCGGTGCCCCGGATGCTCGACCGGCTCGGCATGACCCTCCAGGACTTCGAGCTCGTGGAGATCCACGAGGCGTTCGCCGCCACCGTGCTCACCGCGCAGGCCGCCTGGCTCGACCCCGCCTACTGCCGCGACCGGCTCGGACGGGACACGCCCCTGGGGGCCATCGACCCCGACCGTCTCAACGTCACTGGGTCGTCGCTCGCCACGGGCCATCCGTTCGCAGCCACCGGGGCCCGCATCGTCGCCACCTTGGCGAAGCTGTTGCACGAGAAGGGTTCTGGGGCGCGCGGCCTCATCTCGATCTGCGCGGCCGGCGGCCAGGGCGTCGTCGCCGTGCTCGAGGCGGCGTGACGATGGCCGACACCTACAGCGGGCTCGTCAACACCCCGCTCGGCCAGCTGCTGGCCTCGCGGCTCGGGCTGCCCCGGCCCGTCACTCTGCGCCGGTATGCGCCGGACCAGCCCCTCGTGCCCGGTCCCGTCCTCGTCGCGGGAGTGGGGTCGGCGCCACTGGCCGGTCGGGCTCGCGACCTGCTCGCGAGCGAGTCGGTGGCGGTCGTGGAGTCGGTCGAACCTCTCCCCGAGGGCGGGCGGGTCGGCGCGGTCGTCCTGGACCTCTCGCAGGCCACGGAGCTGAGCGACCTCGACCTCTTCCGCACCGTGCTCGCGCCGGCCCTGAAGCGTCTGGCACCGAGTGGTCGCGTCGTCGTCCTCGGTGGTGGGCCCGACCCCCGGACGGCGACCCCGACGGAGCGGGCGACCCAGCGCGCCCTGGAGGGTGTCGTCCGCTCGGTCGGCAAGGAGCTGCGGGCCGGCGCCACCGCCAACCTCGTCCGCGTCCTGCCCGGCAGCGAGGCGAACGCCGACGCCGCGCTGCGCTTCCTCCTCTCCGGACGGTCGGCCTACGTCGACGGGCAGGTCGTCTCGGTCGGCGGTGCGTTCGAGGGACCGGCCCGGCCGCCCGCCGACTGGCATACCCCCCTGGACGGAAAGGTCGCCGTCGTCACCGGCGCCGCGCGCGGGATCGGCGCCGCGATCGTCGAGGTGCTGGCCCGCGACGGGGCCACCGTCGTCTGCGTCGACGTCCCGGCGGCGGGCGAGGCCCTGGCCCGCATCGCGAACCGGCTCGGTGGCACCGCGCTGCAGCTCGACGTCACCGCCCCCGACGCCGGACGTCGCATCGTCGAGCACGCCCGCACCCGCCACGGCTCGCTCGACGTCATGGTCCACAACGCCGGCATCACCCGCGACAAGCTGCTCGCCAACATGGACGACACGCGCTGGGCGTCCGTCCTCGACGTCAACCTCGGCTCGGTGCTACGGATGAACGAGGCGATCCTGGCGCCCGACGGCCTGGCCGACGGGGGCCACGTGGTCTGCGTCTCCTCGATCGCCGGCCTCGCCGGCAACAGCGGGCAGACCAACTACGCGGCGTCCAAGGCCGGGATCGTCGGCCTCGTGTCGGCGCTCGGCGGCACCCCGGAGCTGTACGCGCGGCGCATCACGACCAACGCGGTGGCCCCGGGCTTCATCGAGACCGAGATGACGGCGAAGATCCCCCTCGCGACCCGCGAGCTCGGCCGCCGGCTCAGCTCCCTGCAGCAGGGTGGCCTGCCCGTCGACGTCGCCGAGACGGTGGCGTGGCTCAGCCAGGACGCCAACGCCGGAGTGACGAGCCAGGTGGTGCGGGTCTGCGGTCAGAGCCTGTTGGGAGCCTGAGGTGCCCGCGACCCCCGAGGTCATGACGTTCGAGGAGGCCCCCGACCTGCGGCGCGTGTTCGCCGGCGCCCTGACGGGCCTGCGCCACCACGGGTCCGCCCTGCCCGAGGTCGTCGCCGTGCGGCGGGGCGTCGTGGTCGACCCCACGACGGTCGTCGACTACGCGCATACCTGCGGGTTCACGGTGGGCCTGCACCCGCCGGTGACCTGGCCGCACCTGCTCGGCTTCCCGTTGCAGGCCGCCGTCATGGCCCGCCGCGAGTTCCCCGCCCCTCTGGTCGGCCTCGTGCACCTGCGCAACACCATCAGCTGGAGCCGCGGGCTCGACTACGGGGAGCAGCTCGACGTGGAGGTGCGGGCCGAGGCGCTGCGCCCGCACCGACGGGGCCGCACGGTCGACCTCGTGACCGCGGTGTCGAGCGGCGGCGAGGTGGTGTGGCGTGGGGTGAGCACGTACCTCGCCCGGGGCCGCGGGGACGAGACAGCGGTCGCCGACGGTCCGCCTGACGTCACCGACCTGCGGTCCGACCCCGCCGCCGCCGTCTGGCGCGTCGACGAGGGCGCTGGGCGGCGCTACGCCGCCGTGTCGGGCGACGTCAACCCGATCCACCTCCACGCCCTGTCGGCCCGGCTCCTCGGCTTCGACCGGGCCATCGCCCACGGCATGTTCACGTATGCGCATACCCTCGCCGCCCTGGGCGCGGCCGTCCCCGCGGCGGGGACCTCGAGCGTCTGGTTCCGCCAGCCGGTGCGACTGCCGAGCACCGTGCGCCTCGCCGTCTCGCCCGGCGCCACCCGGGCTGTGCTGTACCCGCCGGGCCGCGACGGCGAGCACCTCGTCCTCACGGTCGACCCCACCTGACTCCCCTTTATCGGGTCACCCGATAAAGGTCCGCTTCGCTGGAGAACCGTTGTCCAGCGAAGCGCCCCTTTATCGGGTCACCCGATAAAGGGGGGCTCAAGGGAACTGCGTCGCGGCCGGTGGAGCCCGCTCGATAGCCTGGACGGGTCGCGGTCCCGCGGCACCACCCGCCCGTCAGGAGCGCTTCACCATGTCTGCCCAGATCACCGTGTCCGTCGCCGGGAGCGAGCGAGCGGTGGCCGAAGGGACGACTGCGGGCCAGCTCTTCGAGGGCGACCGCGCCGTCGTCGTCGCCCGGCTCGGCGACGGCTCCGACAGCCGGCTCGTCGACCTGGCCCACGTGCTGGCCGACGGCGACGTCGTCGAGCCCGTGACGATCGACTCCCCGGACGGCCTCTCGGTGTTGCGGCACTCGGCCGCCCACGTGCTCGCGCAGGCCGTGCAGCAGGTCAACCCCAAGGCCATGCTCGGCATCGGCCCGCCGATCCGCGACGGGTTCTACTACGACTTCGACGTCGAGACGCCGTTCACGCCCGACGACCTCAAGACGCTCGAGCGCACGATGCAGAAGATCATCAACGAGGGCCAGACGTTCTCGCGCCGCGTGACCAGCGACGACGACGCCCGCGCCGAGCTGGCCCGCGAGCCCTACAAGCTCGAGCTCATCGGCCTCAAGGGCAGCCAGGGCGACGACGTCGCCGCGGCCGCGGAGGGGGCGGATGCCGAGGTCGGGGGGGGCGAGCTGACGATCTACGACAACCACCGCAAGGACGGCGCACTGGCGTGGAAGGACCTCTGCCGGGGCCCGCACCTGCCCGACACGAAGCTCATCGGCAACGCCTTCAAGCTGACGCGCTCCGCGGCGGCCTACTGGCGCGGCTCGGAGAAGAACCCGCAGCTGCAGCGCGTCTACGGCACCGCGTGGCCGAGCAAGGACGACCTCAAGGCCTATCTCGACCGGCTGGCCGAGGCCGAGAAGCGCGACCACCGCAAGCTCGGCGTCGAGCTCGACCTCTACTCCTTCCCCGACGAGCTCGGCTCCGGCCTGGCGGTCTTCCACCCCAAGGGCGGCGTCGTCAAGCGGGAGATGGAGGACTACGTCCGCCGGCGGCACATCGAGGAGGGCTTCGACTACGTCGGCACGCCGCACATCTCCAAGGACGGCCTGTTCTACACGTCCGGGCACCTGCCGTACTACGCCGAGGGCATGTTCCCCCCCATGGAGATGGAGGGGGCGTCCTACCGGCTCAAGGCCATGAACTGCCCGATGCACAACCTCATCTACCGCTCCAAGGGCCGCTCCTACCGCGAGCTTCCGCTGCGGCTCTTCGAGTTCGGGTCCGTCTACCGCAACGAGAAGTCGGGCGTGGTGCACGGCCTCACGCGGGTGCGGGGGATGACGCAGGACGACTCCCACTCCTACGTCACGCGGGAGCAGGCTCCGGGCGAGATCAAGCACCTGCTCGACTTCTGCCTCAGCCTGTTCCGCGACTTCGGGCTCGACGACTTCTACCTCGAGCTCTCGACGCGTGACGACCTGCACAAGGACAAGTTCATCGGCGACGACGACGAGTGGGCCGAGGCGACGGCGGTGCTCGAGCAGGTCGCCGTCGACTCCGGTCTCGACCTCGTGCCCGACCCGGGCGGCGCGGCCTACTACGGGCCCAAGATCTCGGTGCAGATGCGGGACGCCATCGGGCGCACCTGGCAGATGTCGACCATCCAGTACGACTTCAACCAGCCGCGCGGCTTCGAGCTCGAGTACCAGGCGAGCGACGGCTCCCGTCAGCGCCCGGTGATGATCCACTCGGCCAAGTTCGGCTCCATCGAGCGCTTCATCGGCGTGCTCGTCGAGCACTACGCCGGCGCCTTCCCGGTCTGGCTCTCCCCGGTGCAGGTGCTCGGGGTCCCGGTGGCCGACGAGTATGCAGACTACCTCCAGGGTGTGCTGGACCGCTTGCGGCGCAAGGGAGTTCGCGTCGAGCTGGACGCCTCGGACGACCGGTTCCCCAAGAAGATCCGTAACGCCAGCAAGGCCAAGGTGCCCTACGTGCTCATCGCGGGCGAGGACGACCGGGCCGCCGGCGCTGTGTCGTTCCGCTACCGCGACGGGTCGCAGCGCAACGGGGTGCCGGTGGACGAGGCCATCGAGGAGATCGTCGCGGCCGTCGCGGCCCGGGTGCAGGTCACGAGCGCACCGGCCGGCTGACCTAGCCCGTCCCGACGTCGGACGCCCCCTCAGCCGTTCGCCGCGGGGGCGTCCGAGGCGGTCGGTGGCGCGTCGGGATCGCGCTGCCACGGCCACCGTCCGGAGATCTCCAGCTCGAGCGACCAGCTGAGGAACGTGCGGATGACGACGATGACCGCGAGCACCGCGACGCTGCCCAGTGTCGGGGTGACGGCGACCGTACGGATGATGTCGGCGGCGACCAGGAGCTCGAGCCCCAGCAGGATCGAGCGGCCGAGGTGGCGCCGGAAGAGCGGGTAGACGCCGGGCTGGTGGGCCGCGAGGGCCCGGCCCGCGACGACCACCGCGCTCAGCACCCCGACGACGATGACGGCGACCCCGGCGCCGTCGAGCACCGTGCCGACGGTCTCGACCACCTCCGTGAACGCCATGGTCGTCATCTTGGTCCCCCCGGGGCGGTTCCGCCGGGCGGGGTCGCGGTGCCATGCTCCGAGGCGGGCCTCGCACCGGCGCGCGGCCGGACGCATACGGAGGGCTCATGTCCCGTCACCGCACCCTCGTCAGAAGCCTGGCCACCACGCTGACCCTCACGGCGACCGGGGGACTGGTCGCCACCGCGCTCGCGGCCCCGGCCGAGGCCGCCGCGCCGTCCTACGTCGCGCTGGGCGACTCGTACTCGTCGGGCGTCGGCACCCGCAGCTACCTCGCCGACGGGTCGACCTGCTACCGCTCGGTGTACGCGTACCCCTCGCTCATCGCCGCGGCGACCGGGTATGCGCTGAACTTCCGCGCCTGCTCCGGGGCCACGGTCGCCGACGTGACGTCGGCCCAGCTCAGCGCCCTGACCAGCTCGACGTCCTACGTGACGATCAGCGTCGGCGGCAACGACGCGGGGTTCACCAACGTCATCACGACCTGCGCCCAGCCGAGCTGGCTCAGCAACTGCGGGGCGGCCGTCGACAAGGCCCAGGCCTACATCCGGAACACCCTGCCGGCATCCCTGACGACGCTCTATTCGGGCATCAAGGCCAAGGCGCCCAACGCCAAGGTCGTCGTCGTCGGCTACCCGCGGCTCTTCAACGGCACGGACTGCAACGCGCTGACGTGGTTCTCGCCCACCGAGGAGTCGCGGCTCAACGCGACGGCCGACCTGCTCGACAGCGTCACCGCGACGGCGGCGGCGTCGGCCGGGTTCGCCATGGCCAACCCCGTTGCCGCGTTCGTCGGCCACGCCGTCTGCGACCCGACCGAGTGGCTCAACGGCCTCTCCAACCCGGTCATGGAGTCGTACCACCCCAACCGGCTCGGCCACTCGTCCGGCTACACCCCGCTCGTCGCACCGAAGCTCACCGGCAGCACCGTCGCGGTCACGGCTGCGGTGGTGGCCACGGCCGAGGCGTCGGCCGACCGCCTGGCGACCCAGCAGCGCGGGTATGCCGGTCTCGACGCCCGTATCCAGCCGAAGTCCTTCCTCGCCCCGAACCTCACCACTGCGCGGGCGGCGGCTGCGGCAGCGGCCGCCGGGGTCGACGTGAGCGACCCGGCCAGTGTCGCCGCCGGCGACGCGCGCGGCTAGGTCGATCGGGCGCCTGCGGCGTGGAACCCGTCGTGCAGGGCGAGGAACGCACCCTGCACCACGATGGCGACACCTGAGCCGGAGACGCGAGGCCGAGGGTCACGTGCCAGGACGACGCCCAGCGCGACGTAGCCGATGTCGGCCACGGTGTTGACGACGAGGACGCGACGCAGCGTCACCCGCTCGGCCTCGAGGGCGGCGGCGGCGTAGGGGTCCGGGAGCCGTCCCATCCGCCGCGTCTGCAGCCGGTTCGCCACCGCCGCGATGCCCAGGTCGACGGCCCCCCAGCCGGCGGTCTGCCACCCGAAGGCCCGGCGCCACGGGTCGGCGGACGTGGCCAGTGCCAGGCCGGCCGCGACGCCGGTGACGCCCCACCCGACGGTCGTCCGGGCGAGGGAGCGCTCCCGCGCCCAGACGTCGGCGCCCCTCACCGGGGGTCCTGCGCCGCCACCGGCGGGGCCCAGCCCGGTCTCGGCACGAGGCAGAACGGGTGTCCGGCCGGGTCGGCCCACACCGACCCGTCGCTCGAGGCGAGCCGGGTGGCCCCCATCGCGGCGACCTGCTCCTCGGCCTTCTCGACGTCGTCCACCAAGACGTCGTGGTGCAGCTGCTGGGGGCGGGCGGGGTCGCCCCACACCGGCGGCTCGTGGTCGGGAGCCAGCTGGAAGGCCATCCCCGACGTGTGGTCGTCCCGGGCCACGACGACCCAGTCGTCCGACGCATACGTCACGGGCAGGCCCAGGAGCGTGGACCAGAACCCGGCGAGGCCGCCGGGGTCGCGCGCGTCGAGGACGACGTGGTGGAGGCGGCCGACCGGAACGACCGGACGGGCGGCCGGGTCGGATGGTGTGGTGGTCACGTCTGCATCGTCCGGCGAACATCCTTCGTCGGCAAGGCGCCGACCCCGAGAGGCGCGGTTCCGTCAGCCGGTGGCGACCGCCACGGGATGGCGCAGATGCCACCTGGCGGCGAGGACGCCCAGCACCAGCATCGTGACGGCTGCGATCCAGCCGAACTCGCCCAGCAGGGTCTGAGGGCCCGTGAACAGCTGCGCCTCGTCGCTGAACGGTGCACATCCCGTGGTCCCACACGTGGGGTGATGGGCGCCGAGAGCGGCGACGAAGCCGGCGGCCACGATCCCGTTCCACGCACCATGGGCCAGGACACTCGCCCAGATCCCACGACTGCGCTCGGTCAGCACCCCGACGAAGAGGATGAAGCCGACGATCGCGACGGTGAACGCGGGCAGCCCCGCGAGGAAGCCGTAGCCCCACCACAGGATGGCGGGCAGGTGGTAGAGCCACCAGACCGGCACCATCACCGTGGCCGACCACCAGAACCCCCAGCGCCCTCGTAGGAGCGGCCAGAGGAAGCCCCGCCATCCCACCTCCTCGCCGACGGCCGTGAGCGAACCGGCCAGCGCCAGCACCGGGCTCAGCAGCAGCAGCGTCCCGAGGCGGCCGGGGTGCACCTCGACAGCACCCACCGCCGACACGACCCCGGTGGTGACGAGGATGACAAGCGGGGGCAGGAACGCCAGCAGAAGGTGCCACGTCGGTCGCCCCAGGATGACCCGCCCGTGGGCGAGCACGACAGCGGCCACGGCGCCGACGGTGGGAGCGAACATCGCCGGGATGGCTACCTCGACGAGGTCGGCCGGTCCGGGACGCAGGACGACCACGGCACCGACGTAGACCACCAGCAGACCGACGGCGAAGGCGACGACGCGGCGGCCGTCATAGCGAGGGTCCCGTCGCAGCGAGCCCCGGTCGACCGGCTGGGTGCTCGTCACGGTGTGCTTCCTGTCTCGTGGCCTGCGCCCGGGCCAACGGGCATCGGGAGTGTAGACCCGCGCCCGTCGTCCGACCGGCGCTTGCCCCTGGATCACCCGAGACTCGACCTGTCCGGGCGCCCGCGGGTCTGTCAGGGTGACGGACATGAGTGCGGACACCCACCAGGCCCAAGGACTCCTCCTCGTCGCGACGCGCAACCCTGTCTCCGAGGCCATGGCGGCCATCGGCACGGTCGCCGGGCTGCCGGTCACCGTCCTCGGCGACGACGACCCGGAGGGGACGCCGCGCGAGCGCCTGGCCCAGCGCCCACCCGGGCCCCGTGACGCCGTCGTCGTCGCCGACCACGACGCGCCGGGGGCCTACGACCTGCTGCGCGACGCGCTACGCGGCGAGGCCGGCTACGTCGCCATGCTCGCGAGCCGGCCGCGCACCGCCGCCGTGCTGGAGCTGCTCACCGGCGAGGGGTTCGACGGCGCGGTCCTGGAACGCCTACACCTGCCTGCCGGCCTCAACGTCGGCGGGAAGACGCCGGGGGAGATGGCGCTCTCGGTCGTCGCCGAGGTCGTCGCCTGGAGGAACGGCCGCAACGGCCACCCGATGCGCGAGGGCCGCTCGACCTGACCGACCGGGCCGGCCGTGGACACCCCGCGCATAGGATCGGGCGCATGGCCGCGGGCGACGACGAGACGGCGGTGGGCGAGTCCCCGGCCTCCTTCGCCGCCGTGCCGGACGGCTTCGACCGGCTGTGGACGCCGCACCGGATGGTCTACATCGGGGGCGACAAGCCGAGCGCCGAGGCCGGGGAGGGCTGCCCGTTCTGCGCCGCGCCCGACAAGAGCGACGCCGAGGGGCTCATCGTCCACCGGGGCGAGACGTGCTACGTCGTGCTGAACCTGTTCCCCTACAACCCCGGACACGTCCTCGTGTGTCCCTACCGGCACGTCTCGGTCTACGTCGACCTCACCGACGACGAGACCACCGAGTTCACGCTGCTGACCAAGCAGGCCATCCGCGCCCTCGACGCCGCGTCACAGCCCATGGGCTACAACCTCGGCATGAACCAGGGGGCCGTCGCCGGGGCCGGCGTGGCGGCCCACCTGCACCAGCACGTGGTGCCGCGGTGGGGCGGCGACATGAACTTCCTGCCCATCGTCGCGCAGACGAAGGCGCTGCCGATGCTGCTCGACGACGTGCGGACGCGCCTCACGCAGGCCTGGCCGGGGGCCTCGGGCCAGTAGGCTGGCCCACACCATGCTCAACCGACTCCTGCGCGAGACCTGGACCAAGGTCATGACGCCGATCGCCCGGCTCTTCCTGCGGCTGGGCATCAGCCCGGACGTCGTGACCGTCGTCGGCACGGTCGGGGTATGCGTCGGAGCCCTCGCCTTCTATCCGCGCGGCCAGTTCCTCCTCGGCACGATCGTCATCGCCCTGTTCATCTTCGGCGACAACGTCGACGGCGTCATGGCCCGGATGGCGGGAACCCAGGGGTCCTGGGGGGCGTTCCTCGACTCCACGCTCGACCGCATCGGCGACGCCGCGATCTTCGGAGCGCTGGTGCTCTACTTCGCCGGCACCCACGAGAACCTCCTCGCCGCCGGGTTCGCGTTGGCCTGCCTCATCCTCGGGTTCGTCGTCAGCTACTCCAAGGCCCGGGCCGAGGGGCTCGGCATGACGGCGAACGTCGGCATCGCCGAGCGGGCCGACCGACTGCTCGCGGTGCTCCTCGCGACGTTCCTCGTCGGGCTCGGCGTGTCCGTCGTCCTGCTCATCGTGGTGCTCGGCCTCCTGGCCGTCGCCAGCCTGATCACGGTGGTGCAGCGGATGCTCGCCGTCCGACGGCAGGTCCCGACGGCCGGGAGCCAGCACACCCCCGGCGTGTCCACGCCGTGACCACGGCAGCCGACCTCCGCACCGCCACCCGCGCCCTGCCCTCCCGGATCGTCGACGCCGGGCAGAGCCTGGGCCTGCGGGCGGGCTTCGCCAGCGTGCGCGCGATGCCGGAGGCGGCGGCATACCGGCTCTTCGACACCATCGCCGACGCCACCACGCGCCGTGGGGGCAAGGGGGTCGCGCGGCTGCGCTCGAACTACGCCACGGTGCGCCCCGACCTCGATGCGGCCGGCCTCGACGCCCTCGTGCGGGAGGGCATGCGCTCCTACATGCGCTACTACTGCGACGCCTTCCGGCTGCAGGACCGCACCCAGGACGAGCTGGGCACGATGGTGCGCATCACCGGCGGTGAGACCGTCACCGAGGGCGTCGCCGCCGGCACCGGAGCCATCGCCTTCACCGCCCACATGGGCAACTGGGACACCGCCGGCGCGTGGTCGTCGACCCACCTCGCCCCGCTGACGACCGTGGTCGAGCGGCTCGAGCCCGAGGAGGTCTTCCGCGACTTCCTGGCCTTCCGCGAGTCGCTCGGCATGACCATCCTGCCGCTCACCGGGGGACCCGACCCGTTCGTCGGCCTCAAGCAGGCGATCGGGCGGGGCGACTTCGTGGCCCTCGTCTCCGACCGCGACCTCACCCACAACGGCGTCGAGGTGGACCTCTGCGGGCACCGCGCCCGGATGGCCAAGGGCCCGGCGGTGCTCGCCCTGCTGACCGGCGCCCCGCTGGTCGCAGCGTCGATGACGACCGAGCCGGCGCCGGGGGTGCCCGGTGGCCGCCGGGTCGTCATCGAGATGAAGCGGGTCGAGGCACCGACCACGGGCACGACGCGCGAGAAGGTGGCCGTCATGGTGCAGGCGTGCGCCGATCACCTCGGGGCCGCCATCACCGCGCATACGTCCGACTGGCACATGCTGCAGCGGGTGTTCGTCGACGACCTCGACGACCTCGACGAGCGCGACGAGCGCGACGACCTCGCCGGGCGCGACGGGACGCCGGGCGAGGGCCGCGGGGGCGCGCGGTGAGGATCGGGGTCGTCTGCCCCTACTCGTTCGACCTGCCGGGCGGAGTGCAGTACCACGTGCGTGACCTGGCCGAGGTGTTCCTCGCCAAGGGCCACCACGTCAGCGTGCTCGCCCCCGCGGTCGACGAGACGGTGCTGCCGCCCTACATGGTGTCCGCCGGCCGTGCCGTCGGGGTGCCGTGGAACGGGTCGGTGGCCCGGCTCAACTTCGGCCCCGTCGCGGCGGCCAAGGTCGGGCGCTGGCTGGAGGCCGGGGAGTTCGACCTCATCCACGTGCACGAGCCGTTCACGCCGAGCGTCGCCGTCCTCGCCCTCTGGGCCGCCGAGGGGCCCATCGCCGCGACCTTCCACTCCTCGACCCTGCGCTCGCGCACCTACCAGGCGGCCAACCCGATCATCCGGCCGAGCATGGAGAAGATCACCGGCCGCATCGCGGTCTCGGAGGACGCCCGGCGCACCATCAGCACCCACGTCGGCGGAGACGCCGTCGTCATCCCCAACGGGGTCTTCGTCGACCGCTTCGACCGGGCCGAGCCGCACCAGGACTGGGTCGGCACGCCTGACCGGCCCACCATCGCCTTCCTCGGCCGGATGCAGGAGCCGCGCAAGGGGCTGCCGGTGCTCGCGGCGGCACTGCCCCGCGTCCTCGACCGGCTGCCCGGGCTGCGCGTCCTCGTCGCCGGGCCGGGCGACCCGAGCGAGGTGACGGCGGCGATGGAGCCCCGGGTCGCGGCCGCGTGCGAGTTCCTCGGCGCCGTCAGCGACGTCGACAAGGCCCGGCTGCTGCGCTCAGTCGACCTCTACGTGGCGCCCAACACCGGAGGAGAGAGCTTCGGCATCATCCTCATCGAGGCCATGAGCGCCCGCGCCCCGGTGCTCGCCAGCGACCTGCCCGCCTTCGTGCGGGTGCTCGACGGCGGCGCGGCCGGTGCGACGTTCACCAACGAGGACCCCGAGGACCTCGCCCGCCAGCTGCTCGCCCTGCTCGCCGACCCCGACCGCCGCCGGGCCCTCGCCGCGCGGGGGCGACAGCACGCGAACCGCTTCGACTGGTCGGTCGTCGCCTCCGACGTCATGGCCGTCTACGAGACGATCACCGAGGGCGCGGGCCGGGTGCGACCGACCCCCGAGGGCATGTCGCGGTGGTCACGCCTGCTGCGGGCCGGCCGGGGGAGCGAGCGGTGAGCAGGTGATGAGCGGACTCGAGTGGGCCACCCTCGTCGTCGTCCTCGTCGTCGTCCTCGCGTGGTACCTCTCCTACAGCGCCGCCCGGCTCGACCGCCTCCACGGGCGCATCGAGTCGACGTCCGCGGCCCTCGACGCGCAGCTCGTCCGCCGCGCCGAGGCCACGCTGGAGCTGGCCAACACGGGTCACTTCGACGCGGCATCCGGGCTCATCCTCGCCGCCGCCGCTGCGGAGTCCCTGGCCACGAGCGAGGGGGACAGCGACCGCGAGGCCGTCGAGTCCGACCTCACCGACGCGCTCCACGTGGCCCTCGGACCGATGGTCGTCGAGGACCTCCGGGGCGACGACGGGGCCGCCGCCGACCTCCTCGTGCGGGTGCGCGAGGCGGGTATGCGCGTCCAGCTGGCCCGGCGGTTCCACAACGACGCCGTCACCGACGTCCTGCGGGTGCGGCGCAAGCCGACGGTGCGGTGGTTCCGCCTCGCCGGCCACGCCGAGCTGCCGACGACCATCGAGTTCGACGACGAGCTGCCCCCGGGACTGCGCGGCTGAGACGCCTCCCCGACGGTTCTACGATGGGGGTGTGAGCACCACTGCCGACAGCCCCAACCCGTCCTCCAGCGCCACCGTGACCGGCACCAGCCGGGTCAAGCGGGGCATGGCCGAGATGCTCAAGGGCGGCGTCATCATGGACGTCGTCACCGCCGAGCAGGCCAAGATCGCCGAGGACGCCGGCGCCGTCGCCGTCATGGCGCTCGAGCGGGTGCCCGCCGACATCCGGGCCCAGGGTGGCGTCTCGCGGATGAGCGACCCCGACATGATCGACAGCATCATCGCCGCCGTGTCGATCCCCGTCATGGCCAAGGCCCGCATCGGCCACTTCGTCGAGGCGCAGGTGCTCCAGAGCCTCGGGGTCGACTACATCGACGAGTCCGAGGTGCTCACCCCGGCCGACTACGCCAACCACATCGACAAGTGGGCGTTCGACGTGCCCTTCGTCTGCGGCGCCACCAACCTCGGCGAGGCGCTGCGCCGCATCACCGAGGGCGCGGCGATGATCCGCTCCAAGGGCGAGGCCGGCACCGGCGACGTCTCCAACGCGACGACCCACATGCGCAAGATCGGCGGTGAGCTCCGCCGGCTCACCAGCCTCTCGCCCGACGAGCTCTACGTCGCCGCCAAGGAGCTTCAGGCCCCCTACGACCTGGTCAAGGAGGTCGCCACTCTCGGCAAGCTTCCCGTCGTCCTCTTCACCGCGGGCGGCATCGCCACGCCCGCCGACGCGGCGATGATGATGCAGCTGGGCGCCGAGGGCGTCTTTGTCGGCTCGGGCATCTTCAAGTCCGGCAACCCCGCTGAGCGCGCCGAGGCCATCGTCAAGGCGACGACCTTCTACGACGACCCCGACATGGTCGCCAAGGTCTCGCGCGGTCTCGGTGAGGCCATGGTCGGCATCAACGTCGAGGAGATCCCACAGCCGCACCGGCTGGCCGAGCGCGGCTGGTGACCTGAGGGCCTGGCTGGGGAGTCCCGCGGGCAGGTTCCCGCCCGGTGCACTCGCCACCCACCGCTGAGCGAGCCGACTCAGCGGTGGTCGGCCGCGTGGTGCTGCGCGAGGAGGTCCTCGCCCCAGTCGCGCCGCAGGTCGCGCCAGACGGTATGCGCGTGGTTGGCGCCGTCCTGCGTGTTGTCGTACTCGAGCAGGAACGTCGGGCCCTTCACCGCGTAGTAGTGCGGGGCGCCCGGCTCCGTCGGCCCGGCCCAGGCGAAGGTGACCGCGGCGAGCCCGGCCTCGGTCGCCACGTGCCAGGCCTGGTCGGCCACCTCAGCCGGCGCCCGGTCGAGGTAGCAGCGCACGAGCGCGTCCAGCCGGTCCCGCTGCCCGGGGTCGAGGTCGTCGTGACGCAGGCCGCTCGGCACGAGGCCGGGGTCGGCCACCGGGTCGTGCCGGGTGGCGATGTCGTCCGGGGCGGTGGCCGAGACGACCGCACGTGTCCGCTGGTCGGGGCCGAGCGCCCCGAGCAGGTCGCGGGCCAGCGCCTCCTCCTCGCGCAGCACCTGCAGACCCGCGTGCGGGCCGCTCGGGACCACCGCCGGGTTGGCGCCGAGGAAGCACGGCGTGAGCGCGACGACCGCGCCGACGACCGTGGCGTGGATCCCCACGTGGTGGCCACCGAGGTGCCAGGCCCACGGCTGGTCAGGCGGGCCGGACGGGTCACCCAGCACCCGCACCCAGTAGCGCCCCGAGCTTCGACGTTCCCAGCCGCCCTTGCCGCGACCGCGTTCGAGGTCGCGGAGCGCGTCGTCGAGCTGCATGACCGCCCGGGTCCGAGCCGCCCCCGCGGCGCTCAGCGTGGCGTCCAGCAGCGCGTCGAGGGCATCCCGGCCGGCATCGTCGAGGTCCTCGACGGCGACGCCCGCACGGGGTCCGGGCAGGTAGGTCCACTCACGACGGTCGCCGGTGTCGAACGGGGCGGACGCGACGCGCCGTCCCTCGGGGTCGAGGGTCGCGACGAATGCCTCGGCCGCCGCCCGCACGGCCGTGGTGGGCGCGCTCACGTGACCGTCGCCCGGGTGCGGAACTGCTTTGACGCATACTCGCCGTTCCGGACGACCTCGGTGACCGCGACCGCGGCGGCGAGCGCGTCGTCGTGTGAGACGTAGAGCGGGGCGAAGCCGAGCCGCACGAGGTCCGGCTCGCGGAAGTCACCGATGACCCCCCTGGCCATCAGGGCCTGCACGACGGCGTACGCCTCCGGGTGCCGGACCGCCACCTGCGAGCCGCGGCGGTCGTCCTCGCGTGGGGTGACCACCTCGACGGCGGCCCCGAGCTGCGCCAGCGCGTCGATGAAGAAGCCGGTGAGCGAGAGCGAGCGGGCCCGGAGCGCCGCGGGGGAGACGCCGTCGTAAGCGCCCAGGGCGGCCTCCAGGGAGAGCAGGCTGAGCAGCGGTCCGGTGCCGACCCGGGCCCGGGTGATGCCGGGCGCGGGCTCGAACCCGCCCTCCATGGCGAACGGGCGGGCGTGCCCCTGCCAGCCGGTCAGCGGCGAGCGGAAGGCGGCCTGATGCTCGTGGCGCACGTAGACGTAGGCCGGGGCGCCGGGCCCGCCGTTGAGGTACTTGTAGCCGCAGCCGACGGCGAAGTCGGCGCCGTCGGCGTCGAGGCGCAGGTCGACGACGCCCGCCGAGTGGCACAGGTCCCAGGCGACCAGGCTGCCCGCCGCGTGGGCCGCGGCGGTGAGGGCGGGAAGGTCCCACAGCTCACCGGTGCGGTAGTCGACGGAGGAGTAGGACGAGAGCGCGACGTCGTCGCTCCCCGCAACGCGGTCGGCCGCGTCACCCGGGGCGACCCGCTCGACCGTGAGGCCCGCGAGCTCGGCGGCCGTGTCGAGCACGTAGAGGTCGGTGGGGAACGACGCGGGGTCGGTGAGGACGACCGTGCGCCCCGGGCGCATCCGGGCCGCGGCGACGTAGACCTTGAACAGGTTGACCGACGTGGAGTCGGTGACGACGAGCTGCCCGGGGGCCGCGCCGACGAGCGCGCCGATGCGGTCGCCGACCCGCTCCGGCGCCCCCCACCAGTCGGCCTCGTTCCACGAGCGGATGAGCCGCTGCCCCCACTGGCGGGTCGCCGCGTCCGCCAGCGCGGCGGGGACCGCGCGGGGGAGCGCGCCGAGCGAGTTCCCGTCGAGGTAGACGGTGTCGGCGGGCAGGTCGAAGCGCTCGGGCCGGTACGCGTCGGCGTGCTCGGCGTCGAGGGCGCGGGCCCGCTCGAGGAGCTCGCGGTCAGTGGTCACCCGCCCGACGCTACCGAAGCCCGTCTCCCCTTTATCGGGTCACCCGATAATGGTCCGCTTCGCTGGACAACGGTTCTCCAGCGAAGCGCCCCTTTATCGGGTGACCCGATAAAGGGGATACCGTCCTGGGCGTGTCTGAGGCGGGCGTGACGATCGGGGTGCTCGCCGTGCAGGGCGACGTCCGCGAGCACGTGCGGGTGCTCACCTCGCTCGGTGCCACGGCGCATACCGTCCGCCGCCCCCGAGAGCTCGACGGCCTCGAGGGGCTCGTCATCCCCGGCGGCGAGTCGACGACGATGGACAAGCTTGTGCGGGCCTTCGACCTGTTCGAGCCGCTGCGCGAGCGGATCGCCGGTGGGCTCCCGGTCTACGGGTCCTGCGCCGGCATGATCATGCTCGCCGACCGGCTCGTCGAGCCGAGCCGCGGCCAACAGACCCTCGGCGGTCTCGACATCACCGTGCGCCGCAACGCCTTCGGGCGGCAGGTCGACTCGTTCGAGGAGGACATCGCCGTCACCGGGCTCGACACCCCGGTGCGGGCCGTCTTCATCCGCGCCCCGTGGGTCGAGGACATCGGGCCGGACGTCGAGGTGCTCGCCCGCGTGGAGGCCGGTGTCGCCGCCGGTAGGATCGTCGCTGTTCGTCAGGGACCCCTCCTCGCGACCTCGTTCCATCCCGAGGTCACCGGGGACACGCGAGTCCACGGACTCTTCGTCACGATGTGTAGACACGATGCATAAGGACCGGCTGAGGCAACTATGAGTGGGCACTCCAAGTGGGCAACGACCAAGCACCAGAAGGCGGCCAAGGACGCGAAGCGGAGCAAGATCTTCGCCAAGCTCATCAAGAACATCGAGGTCGCGGCGCGCACGGGCGGCGGTGACGTCAGCGGTAACCCGACGCTCTACGACGCCGTCCAGAAGGCCAAGAAGACGTCCGTGCCCAACGACAACATCGACCGCGCCATCAAGCGGGGCTCGGGCGCCGAGGCCGGGGCCTCGGACTGGCAGACCATCACCTACGAGGGGTATGCGCCGGGCGGGGTCGCGGTGCTCATCGAGTGCCTCACCGACAACCGCAACCGCGCGGCCGCCGAGGTGCGCACCGCCCTGACCCGCAACGGTGGCCAGCTCGCCGACCCGGGCAGCGTGGCCTACGTCTTCGACCGCCGCGGCGTGGTGACGGTGCCGAAGGGCTCGCTGACCGAGGACGACCTCCTGGAGGTCGTGCTCGACGCCGGGGCCGAGGAGGTCAACGACAACGGCGACACCTTCGAGATCGTGTCGGACGCCTCCGACTTCGTCGCCATCCGCACCGCGGTCCAGAAGGCCGGCATCGACTACGAGTCGGCCGAGGCCGCGTGGGTGCCCAACCTCCAGGTGCCGCTCGACATCGAGGGCGCGCGCCGGATGATCCGCGTCATCGACGCGCTCGAGGACAGCGACGACGTGCAGAACGTGTACGCCAACGGGGACATCAGCGACGACGTGCTCCAGGAGCTCGACGGCGACGAGTAGGTCGTCAGGGGTCTTCACGGGTCGCGCCGGCCCTGTCGAAGGGCGCCGTGCGTGGCGCGGCGGCGGTGCCTCGGCGCGTTGCCGAGGGCACGGAGACATCCGCGAGTAGCGTCGGGTCCGAACAGACGTTCGGTCCCAGGGACGTCTCGAGGCTCTGACGACCACCGACGAGCAGGAAAGGTGGCAGCCCGATGCGTGTCCTCGGTGTCGACCCCGGCCTCACCCGCTGCGGCATCGGCGTGGTCGAGGGACTCCCCGGCCGGCCGATCCGGATGATCGAGGTCGCCGTCATCCGCACGCCGCCCACGATGGTCACCCCGATGCGCCTGCTCGCCCTGCAGTCCGAGATGGACGCGTGGATGTCGCGGCACCGCCCCGACGCCGTCGCCGTGGAACGGGTGTTCGCCGACGTCAACGTCGCGAGCGTCATGGGCACCGCCCAGGCCTCGGCGGTCGCGATGCTCTGCGCCGCCTCCCGCGGCATACCCGTGCACCTGCACACCCCCACCGAGGTCAAGGCGGCGGTGACCGGCAACGGCCGGGCCGACAAGGCCCAGGTGACGGCCATGGTGACGCGCCTGCTGCGCCTGCCCGCGCCACCGCGTCCGGCCGACGCCGCCGACGCGCTGGCCCTCGCCATCTGCCACCTGTGGCGCGGCGCTGCCCAGGAGCGCATCGACCGGGCGATGGCGGCCTCGGCCGCCCGCGGCGTGAGGCCGGCGTGATCGCGTCGGTCCGCGGCACGGTGCTGCGCGCCGGGCTCGACTCGGTCGTCATCGAGGTGGGTGGGGTGGGCCTGCTCGTCAACACCACCCCTCGCACCGCCGCCGGTATGCGCACGGGCCAGCCGGGGACCCTGTCGACGACGCTCGTCGTGCGCGAGGAGTCGCTCACCCTCTTCGGGTTCGCCGACGACGACGAGCGCACCGTCTTCGAGACCGTGCTGACGGTGACGGGGTTCGGGCCGCGGCTGGCGCTCGCGATGCTGGCGGTGCACAGCCCGGATGCCGTGCGCGCCGCAGTGACGACCGGTGACCTCGTGGCGCTGACCAAGGTGCCCGGCATCGGCCGAAAGGGCGCCGAACGCATCGTCCTGGAGCTGCGCGACAAGATCGGCATGCCCTCCGGGCCCACCACGGCGGCCGACCGCCCGGCGACCGCCGCGTGGCAGGGCCAGGTGCGCGAGGCGCTCGTCGGGCTCGGCTGGAGCGCCCGCCAGGCCGACGACGCTGTCGAGGCCGTCGCCCCGCTCGCCGCCGAGGGTGCCACGGTGTCGGCGCTGCTCAAGGCGGCCCTGCTGGAGCTGGGCCGGTGACCGCGGGCTCCGGCGGCTCTGCCGACCCCCTCGGACCCATGGCCGACGGGCGGATGGACGACGGGCGGATGGACGACGGGTCGTTCGAGGTGACGACGCGGGTCGTCGACGCCCGCCCCGACGCCGGCGACCGGCAGATCGAGGCCGCCCTGCGCCCCCGGCGCCTCTCCGAGTTCCCCGGCCAGGGGCGGGTGCGCGACCAGCTCGGGCTCGTGCTCGAGGCGGCCAAGCGACGCGGGACGCCTCCCGACCACGTCCTGCTCTCCGGGCCACCCGGGCTCGGCAAGACGACGCTCGCCATGATCGTCGCCGCCGAGCTGGAGCAGCCGATCCGCATCACCTCCGGTCCGGCCATCCAGCACGCCGGCGACCTCGCCTCGATCCTGTCCTCGCTCATGGAGGGCGAGGTGCTCTTCCTCGACGAGATCCACCGGATGTCGCGACCGGCCGAGGAGATGCTCTACCTCGCGATGGAGGACTTCCGGGTCGACGTCGTCGTGGGCAAAGGCCCCGGCGCCACCGCCATCCCGCTCGAGCTGCCGCCCTTCACCGTGGTCGGTGCCACGACCCGGGCCGGCCTGCTCCCGGCGCCGCTGCGCGACCGGTTCGGCTTCACGGGACACCTGGACTTCTACGCCGTCGACGACCTCGTCACCATCCTGCGGCGCAGCGCCCGGCTGCTCGAGGTCGAGGCCGATACCCGGGGGATCGAGGAGATCGCCACCCGGTCGCGCGGCACGCCCCGCATCGCCAACCGGCTCCTGCGCCGCGTACGCGACTGGGCGCAGGTGCACGGCCGCAGCGTCGTCGACCTCGACGCGGCCCGCGTGGCCCTGGCGCTCTTCGACGTCGACGAGCGCGGCCTCGACCGCCTCGACCGGGCCGTGCTGGAGTCACTGTGCCGCCGGTTCGGTGGTGGCCCGGTCGGTCTGACGACCCTGGCCGTCGCCGTGGGGGAGGAGGCCGACACCGTGGAGACGGTCGCCGAGCCGTTCCTCGTCCGCGAGGGCCTCATCGTGCGCACCCCACGCGGTCGCGCGGCCACCCAGCAGGCCTGGGACCACCTCGGCCTCGTGCCGCCGCGCTCCGCCGGTGGGGTCGGGGTCGTGCCCTCGGCCGGCACCGACGCCATGCTCCCGCTGTCCACCGACGACCCCGGCCGCTTCTCCGGCTGAGCCACGGTCCGGACCGTCCCGGCCTCGAAGCCCCCACGCCGCCACCACACCGCCACCCACACCGCCACCACGCCGACACCACACCGACACGAGCGGAGAACGGTCACCCGGGAGACCGCGCCGGACCGGAGTGGGCCGGGTCCCGAGGCGCGACCCGGCCCGGGGGCATACTGGGATCTTTGGTAACCGCACGAGTCTCACCTAGACTCTCGCGGGCACGTCGACCCGGTGGTCGGCACTCCGGTGGAGCCGAGGACGTTGTCCGGGCGGTTCCCCGCCGACTCAGACGAAGGACGATGGTGCATGACTGACGGGCTTGGCGCTGTGCTGCTGCCGGCGATGTTCATCATCCTGCTGGGCTTCATGTTCTGGAGCCAGCGGCGTCGCCAGTCGGCCGTCGCGACCCTCCAGGACAGCCTCGCCGTCGGCAACGACGTCTGCACGACGTCCGGCCTCTTCGGCCGCATCGTCGCGCTCGACGAGGTCGTCGCGACGCTCGAGGTCGCGCCCGGCACCACCGTGCGCTTCGACCGTCGCGCCATCGCCACCAAGGTCGACACCACCGGACGGCCGCTCGGCACGGGTACGCCCGAGCCGACGACGCCGGCCGACACCCCCCGTCCCGACGCCGAGAAGTAGCCCGTGGCCCGCAACGCTCGAACCCGCGGCCCGCGCCGCGTCCTCCTCGCCCTGGTCGTCGTCGTCCTGGCCCTCTTCGGGGCGGTGGGAGCGGCGCACACCTGGAGCAACGGGCAGCTGACGCCGAAGCTCGGCCTCGACCTCGAGGGCGGCACCGAGATGACCCTCGAGCCGGTCCTGGCCGACCCGAACGCCCAGGTCAGCCAGGGCCAGCTCGACAAGGCGCGCGACATCATCGCCCAGCGCGTCGACTCCTACGGCGTGGCCGAGGCGGAGGTCACCACCCAGGGCGGGCGCAACATCGTCGTGTCGATCCCGGGCCAGCCCGACGCGGCCACCCTCGACGCCATCCGCAAGCCGTCGCAGCTGCGGTTCCGGGCCGTGCTCACCGCCGACGCCGGCTCGCCGCAGCCGACTGCGACGTCGACCACCGGCACGGGCACGGCCACCGGTACGGCGACCACGTCGACCGCCACGACGCCGCCCCCGGTCTTCACTCCCGACGCCCCGAGCGAGACCGCCACCCAGGGCACCTCGAGCGCCGCCAACGACGCGATCCCGCAGGCGCTCCTCCAGGACGACCCGACCCCCTCGACGTCGGCCACAAGCGCTCCGGGCGGCGCCGCGGCCACCACCGCAGCGACCGGCACGCCGACCACTGCGGCGGGCTCGACCCCCACGGCGACGCCGAGCAACGCCAGCGACACCGCCTGGATCACGCCCGAGATCCTCGACCAGTTCACCAAGCTGAACTGCTCGCAACCCAACGCCGTCAACGCCGTCGTCGACGACCCGGCGAAGCCACTGGTCACCTGCTCCGACGACAAGAAGGTGAAGTACATCCTCGGGCCCGTCGAGGTCGACGGCACCGACATCGCTGATGCCTCCGCCGGCTACCAGACCTCGGCCAACGGCCAGCCGACGAGCGTCGTCGAGGTGCAGCTGAAGTTCACCGGCGACGGCGCGGCCAAGTTCGGCGCGGTCACCAGCCGGCTCATCACGCTGCAGGGCGTGCGCAACCAGTTCGCCATCGTCCTCGACAAGCTCGTCATCTCGGCGCCGACGACGCAGTCGGCCATCACCAACGGCCAGGCCAGCATCACCGGCAACTTCACCATCGCGTCGGCCCGGTCGCTCGCCAACCAGCTGAAGTTCGGCGCGCTGCCGCTGTCGTTCACGCTGCAGACGCAGGACGACATCAGCCCCACGCTCGGCAGCGAGCAGCTGCAGCTCGGCCTGTTCGCCGGGCTCATCGGCATGCTGCTCGTCGTCATCTACTCGCTCCTGCAGTACCGCCTGCTGGGTCTGGTCACCGTCGCGTCGCTCGTCGTGGCCGCGATGCTCACCTACGGCGTGCTGACCTTCCTCGGCTGGTCCTACAACTTCCGTCTGACCATGGCGGGGGTCACCGGCGTCATCGTGGCCATCGGCGTCACCGCCGACTCGTTCATCGTCTACTTCGAACGTATCCGCGACGAGGTGCGTGACGGCCGCCCGCTCGTCGCCGCCGTCGAGGCCGGCTGGCGCCGGGCCCGGCGCACCATCCTCGCCGCCGACGCGGTCAACTTCCTCGCCGCCGCCGTGCTCTACTTCCTCGCCTCCAGCAACGTCCGCGGCTTCGCCTTCACGCTCGGGGTGACGACACTCATCGATCTCGCGGTCGTCGTGCTCTTCACCCACCCGGTCGTGGCGATCCTGGCGCATACCGCGTTCTTCGGCGGTGGCCACAAGTGGTCGGGCCTCGACCCCGAGCGCCTCGGCGCCAAGCCGCGCTACGTCGGCCGCGGCAAGTTCTCGACCCCGCGGACGCCGCACCCCGCGGCCAGCACCCCCGGCAGCCCCTCCGGCTCCCGCACCCCGACGCCCGCGCGGATGACCGAGAAGAAGGCCTGACATGCCGAACTTCGCCCAGGTCGGCAACGACCTCTACACCGGCAAGCGGTCCATCGACTTCATCGGTCGCCAGAAGACCTGGTATGCCGTGTCGGGCGTGCTCATCGCCCTCGCCCTGCTCGGCATCTTCGCCCGGGGGCTCAACTTCGGCATCGAGTTCCGCGGCGGGTCCGAGTACCGGATCTCCGGAGTCACCTCGACCCAGGGCTACGAGGACAAGGCCCGGGCGGCCGTCAGCCAGGCCGGCATCCCCGGCAACATCGTCACGACCGTCATCGGCGGCAACACGGTGCGGGTGCAGACCGAGGCGGCGGGGGACAAGAACGACGCGGCCAAGACCTCGCTCGCGCAGACGTTCAACGTCGGCACGACCAACGTCAGCGCCTCGCTCATCGGCCCGTCGTGGGGGCAGTCCGTCAGCAGCAAGGCCATCCAGGGCCTCGTCGTCTTCCTGATCCTGGTCTCGCTCGTCATGGCGGCGTACTTCCGCACCTGGAAGATGGCGCTGGCCGGGCTCGTGGCCCTCATCCACGACCTCATCATCACCGTCGGCGTCTACGCCCTGTTCGGGTTCGAGATCACGCCGTCGTCGATGATCGGCTTCCTCACCATCCTCGGCTACTCGCTCTACGACACCGTGGTCGTCTTCGACAAGGTGCGTGAGAACACCGCCGAGGCGTTCCTCACCCGCCGCAGCACCTACACGCAGGCGGCCAACCTCGCCGTCAACCAGACGCTGGTGAGGTCGGTCAACACGACGGTCGTGGCGCTGCTGCCGATCGCGGCGATCCTCGTCGTCGGGTTCACGCTGCTCGGCCCGGGCACCCTGCTCGACCTCAGCCTCGCCCTCTTCGTCGGCATCGCCGTCGGTGCCTACTCCTCGATCTTCATCGCGACGCCGCTGCTGGTCGACCTGCGCCGTGGTGAGGCCGCGGTCAAGGACCTCGACAAGGCCGCCCTGCGGTCGCAGTCCCGTGACGCGGGCGGGTCCAGCGTCGCCGCAGCCGGCATCACGACCGACGGGTCGGCGCGCAAGGGGCGCCCGGCCGCGCGGCCCACGGCCACGGCCGTGCTCGACCGGCCCGGCGACAGCGACATCGAGACCGGTGACCCGGCCCAGGCCGGGGCCTCCGTCGTCGACCTGGCCTCGGTCGAGGGCGACACCCCCGTGGATGCGCCCCGCACGGCGCCCACCCGCGAGGTGCACAAGTGGGCGGCCAAGGGCCCGCGCAACCAGCCCAGCCGGCCGCCGCGGTCGAAGCGCTGACGCCGGTGGCGGACCTCCCGATCGACCAGCTGGTCCTCAGCCGGATCCGCGACATCCAGGACTTCCCGCAGCCGGGTGTCCTGTTCAAGGACTTCACCCCGCTGCTGGCCGACGCCTCCGCCTTCGCGGCGGTCGTCGACGACATCGAGGGCCGGTATGCCGGTCGCGTCGACACCGTGGTCGGCATCGAGGCCCGCGGGTTCGTCATCGGCGCGGCCGTCGCCTACCGGATGGGGCTCGGGTTCGTGCCCGTGCGCAAGTCCGGCAAGCTGCCCGGTCCGTCGCTGCGCGAGGAGTACACCCTCGAGTACGGCAGCGCGGTGCTGGAGATGCACCGCGACGCCCTGCAGCCGGGCCAGCGCGCGCTCGTCATCGACGACGTCCTCGCGACCGGCGGCACCGTGGCCGCCACCTGCCGGCTCGTCGAGGGCGCCGGCGCGACCGTGACGGGCATCGACGTCGTGCTGGAGCTGACGTTCCTCGGTGGTCGGCGCCAGGTCGCCGACTACGACCTGCACGCCATCGTCGCCCTCTGACGGCGGCGGCCCGACGGGCAGACCGTCGTCGCCGACTACACTCCCGTCATGAGCGAGGAGGTCCGCTCGGACCCGGCCACGACGACGGCGCCCCTGGCGACGCCGGCTCGGATGCGCGCGCGCTTCGCCCGCTTCGGTGGGCCCCGGCCGGCGAACCCGGTCCTCGAGCCCATCCTCCAGACGGTCCGCACGACCCACCCGAAGGCCGACCTGGGCGTCATCGAGCGCGCCTACCTCGTGGCCGAGGAGTACCACCGCGGGCAGATGCGGCTGTCCGGGGACGCGTACATCACGCACCCCCTCGCCGTGACGACGATCCTCGCCGAGCTGGGCATGACGCCGGCCACCCTCGCCGCGGCGCTGCTGCACGACACGGTCGAGGACACCGACTACAAGCTGCCCCAGCTGCGCCGCGACTTCGGTGACGAGATCGCCGGCCTCGTCGACGGCGTGACCAAGCTCGACAAGGTCACCTACGGCGAGGCGGCGCAGGCCGAGACGGTGCGCAAGATGATCGTCGCGATGGCCCGCGACATCCGCGTGCTCGTCATCAAGCTCGCCGACCGGCTCCACAACGCCCGCACCTGGCGTTACGTCTCGCGGGAGTCCGCCCAGCGCAAGGCCCACGAGACCCTCGAGATCTACGCCCCGCTGGCCCACCGGCTCGGCATGAACACGATCAAGTGGGAGCTCGAGGACCTCTCCTTCGCCACCCTCTACCCCAAGGTCTACGACGAGATCGTCCGCCTCGTCGCCGAGCGCGCGCCGGCCCGTGAGGAGTACCTCGCCGGGGTGCGCACCCAGGTGTCCGACGACCTGCGCGGCGCCAAGATCAAGGCCACGGTGACGGGCCGCCCGAAGCACTACTACTCCGTCTACCAGAAGATGATCGTGCGCGGCCGCGACTTCGAGGAGATCTACGACCTCGTCGCGGTGCGGGTGCTCGTCGAGACGGTGCGCGACTGCTACGCGGCCCTGGGCGCCCTGCACGCGCGGTGGAACCCGGTGCCCGGCCGGTTCAAGGACTACATCGCGATGCCGAAGTTCAACATGTACCAGTCGCTGCACACCACGGTGATCGGCCCGGAGGGCAAGCCGGTCGAGATCCAGATCCGCACGCATACGATGCACCGCCGCGCGGAGTACGGCGTCGCCGCGCACTGGAAGTACAAGGAGGACGGCCAGGCCGGCAAGGTGCCGACGACGTCGGGCGAGGTCGGCAACAGCGGCGAGATGGTCTGGCTGCGCCAGCTGCTCGACTGGCAGAAGGAGACCGAGGACCCGAGCGAGTTCCTCGACTCCCTGCGCTTCGAGATGCACGGCGGCGAGGTCTACGTCTTCACCCCCAAGGGCGAGGTCGTCTCATTGCCCGCCGGGTCCACGCCGGTCGACTTCGCGTATGCCGTGCACACGGAGGTCGGGCACCACACGATCGGCGGACGGGTCAACGGCCGCCTCGTGCCCCTGGAGTCGGTGCTCGAGAACGGCGACGTCGTCGAGGTGCTCACCTCCAAGGCCGATGGCGCCGGCCCCTCACGCGACTGGCTGACCTTCGTCAAGAGCGCCCGGGCGCGCAACAAGATCCGCCAGTGGTTCTCCAAGGAGCGGCGCGAGGAGGCCATCGAGCGCGGCAAGGACGCCATCGCCAAGGCGATGCGGCAGCAGAAGCTGCCGCTGCAGCGGCTGATGAGCGTCGAGAGCCTCACCGGGGTGGCGGGCGAGCTGCGCTACGCCGACATCGACGGGCTGTATGCGTCAGTGGGGGAGGGTCACGTCTCCGCGGCCCACGTCGTGCACCGGCTCCTGGCGTCGTTCGGCGGCGAGGAGGGGGCCAGCGAGGACCTCGCCGAGGCGACCCTGCCCACGCGGTCCAAGGCCCGGCGGGCCGGCGACCCCGGGGTCGTCGTCGTCGGCACGGAGGACGTCCTCGTCAAGCTGGCCAAGTGCTGCACGCCGGTGCCGGGCGACCCGATCCTCGGCTTCGTCACCCGCGGCAACGGGGTCTCCGTGCACCGCAAGGACTGCACGAACGCCGACTCCCTGCTGCGCCAGCAGGACCGGCTCATCGACGTCGAGTGGGCGCCGTCCGCGTCGAGTGTGTTCCTCGTGCAGCTGCAGGTCGAGGCGCTCGACCGCAACCGGCTGCTGAGCGACGTCACGCGGGTCCTATCGGACCACCACGTCAACATCCTGTCGGCGTCGGTGCAGACCTCACGCAACCGGGTCGCGTTGTCCCGCTTCACGTTCGAGATGGGGGAGCCGTCCCACCTCGACCACGTCATCCGCGCGGTGCGCAAGATCGACGGCGTCTTCGACGTCTACCGGATCACGGGCGGCAAGCCCCAGCCCACTGAGCAGCCCTAGCTCCCCAGTCCCCGACGGACCCCCAGCCCCGGTCACCCGCTTTCCACGACCGGACTCAGGTGGTGCCGGGTTTTCCGGCGCTCAGGCGCTGGAACCGGCCACCATCTGAGTTCGGTCGGGGATGACGGGATGAAGGGGCGGGCGGGGATGACGGGAGGTCAGCGGCCGAACTCGTCGAGACCGCCGCGCACCTGTGCCAGCAGGGCCTCACGGGCCTCGAGGGCGCTCTGCGCCCGCTCGATGCGCTTGGCGTCACCGGACTTCTGGGCCTTGGCCAGGTCGTCGCGTAGCCGGTCCATCGCCGTCTCCAGCTGGTCGGCCATGCTCTGCGCGCGGGCGGCCGCCTCCGGGTTGCTGCCGGACCAGCGCTTGTCCTCGGCGTCGCGCACGGCCTGCTCCACACGGCGGAGGGCCTTCTCGGTGCGCTCGAGGTCGGCGCGGGGCACCTTGCCGGCCTTGTCCCAGCGGTCCTGGATGCTGCGCAGGGCGCTCTTGGCCCGTTCGAGGTCCGTGACGGGGAGGATCGCGGTGGCCTCGGTGAGCAGGCGCTCCTTGACTTCGAGGTTGGCCTTGAAGCCCTCCTCCTCCTGGGCCACGACGGCGTCCTTGGCCGCGAAGAACGTGTCCTGCGCAGCCTTGAACCGCTCCCACAGGGCGTCGTCGTCCGACCGGCCGGCCCGGCCCGCCCGCCGCCAGTCGTCCATGAGGCGTTTGAACGCGCCCGCGGTGGGCGTCCAGTCCTTGCTCGTGGAGAGCCGCTCCGCCTCCGCGACGAGCTTCTCCTTGGCCGCCTTGGCCTCGGACTGCTGGGTATCCAGCTGGGCGAAGTGCACGCGGCGGGCCCGGTCGAAACCGTTCCGCGCGGCCGAGAAGCGTTGCCACAGAGCGGACTCCGTGGTCCGGTCGAGGCGCGGGCCCGAGCGCTGGTGCGTCTTCCACTCCTCGAGCAGCTCACGCATACGCGCGCCGCTCGTCTTCCACTGGATGGAGGACTCGGGCTGGCCGGCGATCCGCTCGGCCTCGGCCACGAGGCCCTCACGGATGGCTCGGCCCTCCTCGCGGGCGGCGGCGCGCTGCTGGGCGTCGGCGGCGCGGCGGGCCTCGACGGCGGTGCCGATCTCGGCCACCCGCGCCTCGAGGGCCGCGAGGTCGCCGACGGCGCTGGGCTCGTGCGTCTGCTCCTTCAGCTTGGCGAAGGCCTCCTGCGCGTCCTTGGCCGAGATGTCGGTCTGGGTGACCCGCTGGTGCAGCAGGTCGGCGGCCGCGAGCAGCTCGTCGTACTTGCGGCCGAAGTAGGCCAGGGCCCCTCCGGGAGTCGCGCCCGGGTAGGAGCCGACCGCCCGCTCGGTCTCACCCGTGGTGACGTAGACGACGCCGTCGTCGGCCACCCGCCCGAACGCCGAGGTGCGGTCGGGGGCGCCGTGACGCTGCGCGAACATCGCCGGCGTCGGCACGCCCGGGCCGCCCTGGACGGGGGTCGGCGTCGGCACCGGGATGGGCTCCGCCGCCGCCGCGGGCTCCGGGGTCGGCTCTGCGGTGGCGACCTCAGGGGCAGCCTCGGGCTCCGGGGTCGGCTCCGGCTCGGAGACCGTGGTCTCTGGAACCACCTCGGGCTCGGGGGCCGCCTCGGGCTCCGGGGTCGGCTCGGGCTCCGGGGTCGGCTCGGGCTCCGGGGTCGGCTCCGGCTCGGTGACGGCCACCGGGGTCGTCTCGGGATCCGGCTGAGGCGGGGTCTGGGTCTGGGTCTCGTCGCTCACGCGTCAGGCTTTCGGCTGCACGTCGACACTGAGGATGTCGATCGGGGCGAGGGGGGAGGTCTGGTCACTCGGGTTGATGCCGGCGGCGGCGATCTTGTCGACGATGTCCATGCCCTGGGTCACCGTGCCGAAGATCGTGTAGCCGTTGCCGTCACCGCTCTTCGGCAGTGTCGTGTCCTTGTAGACGATGAAGAACTGGTCGCCGTTGCTGTTCGGGTCGCCCGACTTGCGGGCCATGGCCAGCGAGCCGCGCGGGTAGATGTCGTTGCCGGGCACGTTCTCGACGCCGAAGTGGTAGCCCGGGCCGGGGCCGCTGCCGGTGCCCGTCGGGTCACCGCACTGGAGCACCCAGATCCCCTGGGCGTCGCCCGTCAGGCGGTGGCACGGGCTCGGGGCCCAGTAGCCGTCCTTGGCGAGCAGGATCCACGAGGCCACGGCCGCCGGCGCGGCGTTGCCGTTGAGGTCGATGGTGATGTCGCCGCACGTGGTCTTGACCGTCGCGACGAACGTCTTGCCCTTGGCGGCCTCGACGTCGGGCTGCGTCGCCGGCTTCTTCACCGTTGTCTGGTTGGCGGGAGGAGCGGTGCAGCCCGGAAGGATGGTCGGCGAGACCGAGGGCGTCGCGGACGTCGTGGCGTCGGAGGTGGGCTCGCTCGTCGCGGCCGCCGTGGGGCTCGCGTCCGGCGTGGCCGTGTCCGTGCGGTTGGTGAGGACGTTGGCGAGCCAGACGAACCCGATCACCACCACGAGCACTCCGACGACGGCCAGGATGGCCTGCTTGTCACGCACCGACTGAGCCCTTCTCTCGGCGAGCCGCTGCTCGCGCTTCTCCCAGCGACGCCGTTCCCGGGCGCGGTCCTGCTCCCTGGTCAACGACCCCTCCTGACACGCTGCCGCCGGCTGGGCTCGGCGGGCGGGCCCGGGACAGTGGGCCAGTCTAGGCAACGCCTCCCGGCGTCGCGTGCCACACCGGTCACGACTGCGTGACGGTTGGCGGCCCCGGATACGCTCCGTCCGTGCTGACGATCGGCTTCCCTGCCGCCGCTTTCGGGACCAACTGCTTCGTCCTCGCGACCGGTCCCGGCGAGGAGTGCCTCGTCGTCGACCCCGGGATCGGCGTCGAGGACCGGGTCGCCGAGGTCCTGGCCGAGCACCGGCTCCGGCCGGCCGCCGTCCTGCTGACCCACGGACATCTCGACCACGTGTATGCCGTGACGCCGGTCTGTGGCGGGTCGACCGGAGGCGTCGCGACGCCTCCCATCCCCGCCTACATCCACTCCGAGGACCGCTACCGGCTGCACGACCCCATCGCCATGCTCGACGGTGGGCTCGTCGCCATGCTGGAGCAGCAGTTCGGCCGGCGGGCCACGTGGACCGAGCCGCAGGAGGTCGTCGAGCTCGGTGACGACAGGACCCTGACCCTCGCCGGTCTGTCCGTCCGCGTGCAGCATGCCCCCGGGCATACCGAGGGGTCGGTGATGTTCACCCTCCCGGACCTGCCCGACCAGCTCGGCGACGACACCGACCTCGTGGCCACGTGCCTCAGCGGCGACGTGCTCTTCGCCGGGTCGATCGGGCGCACCGACCTCGTCGGCGGCGACGGCGCCGCGATGACCCGGTCGCTGCGCGACGTCGTCCTGCCGATGGCCGACGCGACCCTCGTCCTGCCCGGTCACGGCGCGAGCACGACCATCGGGCGCGAGCGGGCCGACAACCCCTACCTGCAAGGATTGACGGTGTGAGCAGCCCGTCCCCCCGCAGCGACCGGGTGACCCCCATCAGCGGTTTCCCGGAGTACCTACCCGCCGACCGCATCGTCGAGCAGCGGTTCCTCGACGTCATCCGCGAGACTTTCGAGCTGCACGGGTTCTCGTCGGTGGAGACCCGCTCGATCGAGCCCATCGACCGACTCAGCGCGCAGGGGGAGGACGCCGACAAGGAGATCTACGCCGTATCGCGGCTGGCCGGCGGGGGGAGTGACGACGAGAGCCGCTGGGGGCTGCACTTCGACCTCACCGTGCCGTTCGCGCGCTACGTGCTGGAGAACGCCGGCCGGCTGCAGTTCCCGTTCCGGCGCTACCAGATCCAGAAGGCCTGGCGGGGGGAGCGGCCGCAGGAGGGGCGCTACCGCGAGTTCACGCAGGCCGACATCGACGTCGTCGACGTGGGCGAGCTCGCGGGCCACTTCGAGGCCGAGATGCCGCTCGTCGTGGCCGACGTGTTCACGCGCTTCCCGGTGGGGGAGTTCGTCATCCAGGTCAACAACCGCAAGATCCCCGAGGGGTTCTACCGGGCGGTCGGCCTCGCCGACGCGGTGGGGATCGTCGAAACCCTGCGCATCGTCGACAAGCTCGACAAGATCGGGCCGCAGACGGTGACGGCGATGCTGCTGGAGGCCGGCGCCACGCAGGAGCAGGCCGACCAGTGCCTGGCGCTCGCCGCGATCCGCACCGCCGACCTGTCCTTCGTGGACCGGGTGCGGGCCCTCGGTGTCACACACCCGACCCTCGACGAGGGCCTCACGGCGCTGTCCGACGTCATCGCGGCGGGGATGGCCCAGGCTCCCGGGCGCATCGTCGCCGACCTGCGCATCGCCCGCGGCCTCGACTACTACACCGGCACCGTCTACGAGACCCAGCTGCTGGGTCACGAGTCCTGGGGCTCGTTCTGCTCGGGCGGCCGCTACGACGCACTAGCCTCCGACGGGCGTAGGACCTACCCCGGCGTCGGCATCTCCATCGGGGTCTCGCGCATCCTCGGCCTGCTGCTCGGCAAGGGCCTGGTCGCCGCCTCCCGCTCCACCCCGTCGGCCGTGCTCGTCGCGGTGACGAACGACGACGACCGCGCCCGGTCGGTCACCGTCGCCGCCGCCCTGCGCCGCCGGGGTGTCGCCTGCGAGGTCGCCCCCCGCGCCGACAAGTTCGGGAAGCAGATCCGGTATGCCGAGCGTCGGGGCATCCCCTACGTCTGGTTCCCAGGAGCCGACCGGGAGACCGGGGCCGACCAGGTCAAGGACATCCGCTCCGGCGACCAGGTCGGCGCCGACGCGCAGACCTGGGTGTGCCCACCTGAGGACCTGCACCCCACGGTGTCGCGGGTCGGCTGACCGCTCAGACCCGGGCTCCGGGCTCGATGCCGCACGAGCGCAGCTCGAGGGCGGCCAGCGCCCGCACCATCGCCGGGTCGCCGTCACGGAACCCCCCGGCGGGGTCGGGGCCCAGAGCGGCGAGCCGGCGCAGGGGCTGCCGGCTCAGGGCCCGTAGGGCGAACAGCTCCTGGCTGCCGGGGGCGTGGGCGAGCCGCTGCGCCGCGGTGGCCCGCCGCACGAACCGGACCCGCACGACGCCCCAGACGAGCAGGGCCAGGAGGATCGGCACCCCGGCCACCAGCAGGCCGGTCACGTGGGCGATGGTCGTCACCGTCGACGCGAGGTTCACCCCGACGTCGGCGAGCTGCTGACCCGTGCCCGACAGCGAGTCGAACGGTCCGCGCAGGGTGTCGCCCACGAGCGGCAGACCGCCGACGTTGCCGGCGGCGCCGGTCATGTTGTCGCGGAACCCGGTCCCGGCCGAGGTCAGGCTGTCGGCGGGGCCGCGCAGGGCGCCGATCCCGTCGCTGACCGCCCGTCCGAGCCACGCGCATACCGCCACGAAGCACAGCAGCACGACGTCGGCGACGATCTGGCGCGTGCGGCGCGAGGGAGTGTCGGCGTACAGCTTCATCGGGTCCTCCCGAGGCGTGGGTCGCCGGAGCGCACCGGCAGGCCCACGCTAGTGCGGCGGGGTTCGGCGCACTGTCTCACCAGACGGGACGGTGCGGGCTAGTCTCGGCGAGGTGAAGGTCGCCATCCCCCGTGAGGTCAAGAACAACGAGTTCCGCGTCGCCATCACGCCCTCGGGGGTGCACGAGCTGACCCGGCACGGCCACGACGTCTTCGTCGAGCACGACGCCGGCGTCGGCTCCTCCATCACCGACGACGACTACGTGGCGGCGGGGGCCAAGATCCTGCCCGACGCGGACGCCACGTGGGCCGAGGGCGACCTCGTGCTCAAGGTCAAGGAGCCGATCGCGCCGGAGTACCACCGGATGCGCGAGGGCCAGGTGCTCTTCACCTACCTCCACCTCGCCGCCGACCGCGCCCTCACCGAGGAGCTCGCCCGGCGCCGGGTCACCGCCGTCGCCTACGAGACCGTCGAGCTGGCCGACCACTCCCTGCCGCTGCTCGCCCCGATGTCGGAGGTCGCGGGCCGGCTCGCCCCGCAGGTCGGCGCCCACACGCTCATGCGGGCCCAGGGCGGCCGCGGCGTGCTCATGGGCGGGGTGTCGGGCGTCTACGCCGCCAAGGTCGTCGTCATCGGGGCCGGTGTGTCGGGCATGAACGCCGCCGCCATCGCGCTCGGCATGCAGGCCGAGGTGCTGCTGCTCGACAGGGACATCAGCAAGCTGCGCCACGCCGACGCCATCTACCAGGGCCACTGCCAGACGGTCGCCTCGAACGCCTACGAGGTCGAGCGGGCCGTCATCGACGCCGACCTCGTCATCGGCGCCGTCCTCGTGCCGGGCGCCAAGGCCCCCACGCTCGTCAGCAACGAGCTGGTGTCGCGGATGAAGCCCGGCTCGGTGCTCGTCGACATCTCGATCGACCAGGGCGGCTGCTTCGAGGACTCGCGGCCCACGACGCACGCCGACCCGACCTACCCGGTGCACGGCTCGGTGTTCTACTGCGTCGCCAACATGCCGGGGGCCGTCCCCCACACGAGCACCTACGCGCTCACCAACGTGACCCTGCCGTACGCCGTGGAGCTCGCCGACCGGGGCTGGCGCGACGCGCTCGCCCGCGACCACGCGCTGGGGCTGGGCCTCAACGTCCACGACGGCGCGGTCGTCTACGGGCCGGTCGCCCAGGCGCACGGGCTGGAGTCGGTGGCGCTCGACCAGGTGCTCAGCTGAGCGCCGCCGCCCGTCCCGGCTCGCCGCTCGACCGCAGCATGGCCGGCTGGCTGGACCATCTCGAGGTGGAGCGCGGCGCCGCGCGCAACACCCTCCTGTCCTACCGCCGCGACCTCGCCCGCTACCGGTCCTTCCTGGCCAACCGCGGCATCGACGACGCGGAGGCGGTCACCGAGCGCGACGTCACCGACTTCCTCGCTGCCCTGCGCGAGGGCTCCGGTGACCGGCCGGCCCTGTCGGCCTCATCGGCCGCCCGCACGCTGGTCGCCGTCCGGGGTCTGCACCGGTTCCTCGCCCTCGAGGGCGAGGTGACGACCGACCCCGCCGGGGCGGTCTCCCCGCCGAAGACGCCGAGCCGGCTGCCCAAGGCGATCCCCGTCGAGAGCGTCGAGCGGCTGCTCGAGGCGGCCTCGGTCGGTGACACCCCGGTGTCCCTGCGCGACCGGGCGCTGTTCGAGGTGCTCTACGGCGCCGGCGCGCGCATCTCCGAGGCGGTGGGGCTCGACGTCGACGACCTCGACCTCGGCGCGCACCCCGCGGGCTCGGGCTCCCCGACGGACGGGCCGGCCTCCGTGCGCCTGCTCGGCAAGGGCGGCAAGGAGCGCGTTGTGCCCCTCGGCCGGTATGCCGTGGACGCGGTCTCGACGTACCTCGTGCGGGCGCGCCCCGCCCTCGCCGCCGGGGGCCGCGGCACCCCGGCGCTGTTCCTCAACCAGCGGGGGGCCCGGTTGTCGCGGCAGAGTGCGTGGGGCGCCCTCCAGACCACCGCGGGCCGGGCCGGGCTCACGGGTCACGTGTCCCCGCATACGTTCCGGCACTCGTTCGCCACGCATCTGCTCGACGGGGGAGCGGACGTGCGGGTCGTGCAGGAGCTGCTCGGACACGCCTCGGTGACCACGACCCAGATCTACACGCTCGTCAGCGTGCAGCGGCTTCGGGAGGTCTACGCGGGGGCTCACCCCCGGGCCCGCTGATAGGGTTCCGCGCAGCGTGACGACGATCAGCGCGAGGCTGACCGACCATCTTGCTCGACCATCGGGAGAGACACCTGTGACCGCAGAGGTGAACCCGCGCGAGTTCGCACCGCCGGCCGACACGCACCACCACGAGGACCCCCTGCCGGGCACGGAGCGCGCCGGGGTGGGTGCCCTGGGCCCGACCGGCCGGCCGATGCCCGACTTCCCCGAGCCGCAGCCGCTGACGTCGCACGGCCCGGCCCGGGTCATCGCCATGTGCAACCAGAAGGGCGGCGTCGGCAAGACGACGACGACGATCAACCTCGGCGCGGCCCTGGCCGAGATCGGCCGCAAGGTGCTGCTCGTCGACTTCGACCCGCAGGGCGCGCTGTCCGTGGGCCTCGGCATCCGCACCAACGAGCTCGACGTGACGATCTACAACCTGCTCGTCGAGCGGGGCCACGACGTGCGCGACATCATCCAGCACACCCGCACCGAGAACCTCGACCTCGTGCCCGCCAACATCGACCTCTCGGCCGCCGAGGTCCAGCTCGTCGGCGAGGTGGCGCGCGAGCAGATCCTCGCCCGGGCGCTGCGGCCGGTCATGGACGACTACGACGTCATCCTCATCGACTGCCAGCCCTCTCTCGGTCTGCTCACCGTCAACGCCCTGACGGCGGCACACGGCGTGGTCATCCCGCTGGAGTGCGAGTTCTTCGCGATGCGTGGGGTGGCCCTGCTCGTGGAGACCATCGACAAGATCACCGACCGGCTCAACCCGCGCCTGCAGGTCGACGGCATCCTCGCGACGATGTTCGACAGCCGCACCCTGCACAGCCGCGAGGTCGTCCGCTCGGTCGTCGACCACTTCGGCGAGCAGGTCTTCCACACGGTCATCAGCCGCACGGTGAAGTTCCCCGACGCGAGCCTGGCCGCCGAGCCGATCACGACGTACGCCTCGGCGCACGGCGCGGCCGCGGCCTACCGTCAGCTCGCCCGCGAGCTCATCGCCCGCGGCGGGGCGGCCTGAGGTCATGAGCGACCGGTCATCGGCGCTCCCGTCCGGTGACGTCACCCCCGGTGGGGTGCTCACGCGACGCGGTGGGCCGACGCCGTTCGAGGTGCACCTCGACGTGTTCGAGGGGCCGTTCGACCTACTGCTGGGGCTCATCTCCAAGCACCGGCTCGACATCACCGAGATCGCCCTGGCGCAGGTCACCGACGAGTTCATCGCCCACATCCGCACCGCCCGCGAGTCCGACGTCGAGTGGGACCTCGGCCAGGCCTCGGAGTTCCTGCTCGTGGCCGCGACCCTCCTCGACCTCAAGGCGGCCCGGCTGCTGCCCCAGTCGGCGGCCGCCGACGAGGAGGACCTCGCCCTCATCGAGGCCCGCGACCTGCTGTTCGCCCGCCTACTGCAGTACCGCGCGTTCAAGGACATCGCCCACGCGTTCGGCAACCGGATGCAGACCGCCGGGCGGATGACCCCCCGGCAGGCCGGGCTCGAGCCGCAGTTCGCCCGCCTGCTGCCGGAGCTCGTCTTCGGCATCACCCCGGAGCAGCTGGCCATGGTCGCCGCCCGGGCGCTGACCCCGAAGGTGCCGCCGAGCGTCGGACTCGACCACCTGCACGCCCCCCAGGTGAGCGTGCGCGAGCAGGCGCTCATCGTCGTGGCCCGGCTCCGGCGCGACCGGGCCTGCTCGTTCCGCGACCTCGTGGCCGACGCCGACGACACGCTCGTCATCGTGGCCCGCTTCCTCGCCCTGCTCGAGCTGTTCAAGGAGGCGGCGATCGCCTTCGACCAGCCGGAGGCGCTGGGTCCGCTCACGGTCCGCTGGACCGGCAGCGACGAGGGCGACATCGGAGCCGACGGCCCGCACCACCTCGGCGACGAGTTCGACGAGACCACCGACCCCACCTCAGAGCCCCTCGTCACCTCAGGAGACGCCCCGTGACCGACCTCGCCCCCGCCCCCGCCGACACCGGAGGGCGGCTCGACCTCGACACCGTGCCCGGTGGCGCCCGCTCGGCGATCGAGGCGGTGCTCATGGTCGTCGACGAGCCGGTCAGCGAGGTCGCGCTCGCCTCGGCCCTGGAGCTGCCCGTCGACACGGTGCTCGGCCACCTGACCGGCCTCGAGGACGACTACGCCGCCGCGCACCGCGGGTTCACCCTGCGCAACGTCGGCGGTGGCTGGCGCGTCTACAGCCGGTCCGACTACGCCCCCTTCGTGGAGAAGTTCCTGCTCGACGGCCAGCAGGCCCGCCTGACCCAGGCGGCCCTGGAGACGCTGGCGGTCATCGCCTACCGCCAGCCGGTCAGCCGCGGGCGGGTCAGTGCGGTGCGAGGCGTCAACGTCGACGGCGTGCTGCGCACCCTGCTGACCCGCGGCCTCATCGAGGAGCTCGACGAGGCGGGGGAGGGCGGCTCGATCCTCTACGGCACCACCTCCTCCTTCCTCGAGCGGATGGGGCTCGGCTCGCTCGACGAGCTGCCCGCCCTCGCGCCGTTCCTGCCCGAGGTCGACGCCCTCGACGACCTGGCCGAACGGGGCCGGTCATGACCCCCGGTGACGACCGCAACGACCGTCCCGGCCGTCAGGGTCCCGGCGGCCGCAAGCCCCGACCCGGTGGCTCGGGTGGCTCGGGTGGCTCGGGTGGCTCGGGTGGCTCCGGCGGCTCGGCCGGCCGCCCGCAGAGCCGGTCCGGCCCCGCCAAGGGCGCGGGGCCGAACAAGGGTGCCGGGCCGGCCAAGGGCACGGGGCCCCGGTTCGCCGGGTCGACGAAGAAGAGCCAGCCCACGAAGCTGCCTCCGCGCCCCCAGGCGCCGGAGGTCGACGTGCACGACCCCGACGGCGTCCGCCTGCAGAAGCTGCTCGCGGCCGCCGGCGTCGGCTCGCGCCGGGTGTGCGAGAACCTCATCACCGCCGGCCGGGTCGAGGTCGACGGCCAGGTGGTCACCGAGCTCGGGGTGCGGATCGACCCCGACCGGCAGACCGTGCACGTCGACGGGGTGCGGGTGCAGCTCGACGAGTCGCGGGTCTACCTCGCGTTCAACAAACCCCTCGGCGTCGTGTCGACGATGAACGACGAGCTCGGCCGGGTCTCCCTCGCCGACTACGTCGGCAACCGGCCGGAGCGACTGTTCCACGTCGGGCGGCTCGACGCCGACACCGAGGGCCTGCTCCTGCTGACGAACGACGGCGACCTCGCCCACCGGCTGCAGCACCCGGCATACGGCGTGCCGAAGACCTACATCGCCCAGATCCCCGGCCCGGTGCCCCGCGACCTCGGGAAGCGGCTGCGCGACGGCGTCGAGCTCGACGACGGCCCCGTCGCCGTGGACTCGTTCAAGGTCGTCGACTCCCAGCCGGGGCGCGCGCTGGTCGAGCTCATCCTGCACGAGGGGCGCAAGCACGTCGTGCGCCGGATGCTTGACGCGGTCGGCCACCCCGTGCAGACGCTGCTGCGGGTGCAGGTCGGCCCGATCCGGCTCGGCGACCTGAAGTCCGGACGCACCCGGCGGCTCACCCAGGACGAGGTGGGGCGGCTCTACCAGGCCGCCGGGATGTGAGCCGATGAGCGAGCACGTCCGGGTCGTCGGCACGGGCCTCATCGGGACGAGCCTCGGGATCGCGCTGTGCCGCAAGGGCTTCCACGTCACCATCTCCGACCCGTCACCGACCGCCGAGCGCCTGGCCCGCGACCTGGGGGCCGGGACGATCGCCGCGGCGGGCGACCCCGACCCCGATCTCGTCGTCGTCGCCGCGCCGCCCGACGTGGCGGCCGCGGCCGTTCTCGACGCCCTCGCCCGCTGGCCCGCCGCCGTCGTGACGGACGTCGCCTCGGTCAAGGGGGCGGTGCTGGAGGCCGTGCGTGCCGGACGGGGCGACCTCGGCCGCTACGTCGGGTCGCACCCCATGGCCGGCCGGGAGCGCTCCGGCGCCGGGGCGGCCCGGGCCGACCTCTTCGACGGCCGGGCCTGGGTGGTCGTCCCCACCGACCGCAGCCGTCCGGAGGCGGTCGAGGTCGTGCGCCGGGTCGCCACCGCGGCGGGGTCGGCCGTCACCGTCATGGGCGCGAAGGAGCACGACGCCGCCGTCGCCGCCGTCTCCCACGTCCCCCAGCTCGCCGCGAGCCTCGTCGCCGCCCGCCTGCGTGACGCCACCGACCCGGCCGTGGCGCTCGCCGGCCAGGGGCTGCGCGACGTCACGCGCATCGCCGCCAGCGACCCCCGCCTGTGGACCCAGATCTTGGCCGGCAACGCCGCCGCCGTGCGCGAGGTGCTCCTCGCCCTGCGCGCCGACCTCGACGAGGTCATCACCGCGCTCGACGGGCTGGCGGCGGGGGACGGCCGCGGGGCCCTCGAGGTCGTCCACCGCACCGTCGCGAACGGCAACGTCGGGTATGCGCGCATCCCCGGCAAGCACGGGGCGGCCCCGACGTCCTACGCCACCGTGGTCGTGGTCGTGCCCGACCGCCCCGGTGCCCTCGGACAGCTCTTCACCGACATGGGGGAGGCCGGGGTCAACCTCGAGGACCTGCACCTCGAGCACGGTCTCGGCCAGCCGTTCGGGCTCGCCGAGGTGTCCGTCGTTCCGGCGGCGCTGGAGCGGCTGCTGGCCGCGCTGGAGGAGCGCGGCTGGCGCGTGCACGACTGATCCGAGGGCTGCCCGTCGGTTAGAGTCGTCGCCCGTGACCGACTCTGGGACCTCGCCGTCCGGCTCCCGTCCCGCTCGCGTCGTCGCGATCGACGGGCCCTCCGGGTCGGGCAAGTCCACGGTCGCCCGCGCCGTGGCCTCCGACCTGGGCGTGGGCTATCTCGACACCGGCGCGATGTACCGCGCACTGACCTGGTGGTGCCTCGACCAGGGGATCGCCCTCGACGACCGGGCCGCGGTGGCCCGTGCGGCCGAGGCCCTGCCGCTCGAGATCGGCACCGACCCCGCGGACCACTGGGTGCGGGTGGCCCGCCACGACGTCTCCGCCGCCATCCGGGAGACCCGGATCTCGACCGCGGTCTCGGCGGTGGCCACCAACCTCGCGGTGCGCGCGACGATGCGCACCCGTCAGCGGGACATCATCGCCGACTGCAGTGCACGGACCGGGGGCTGCGTGGCCGAGGGGCGGGACATCACCACCGTGGTCGCCCCTGACGCCGACGTCCGCGTGCTGCTGACGGCCAGCGAGGTCGCCCGGCTCGCCCGGCGCACCCAGGAGCTGCACGGCGGCACGGACGCGGCCAGCCTGGCGGCGACCCGTGACCAGATCGTGCGCCGCGACCGGGACGACTCGACCGTGTCGCAGTTCACGACCGCCTCCGACGGCGTGGTCACCGTGGACACGTCCGGCCTCGACCTCGCCGGCTCCATCGCGGCCGTGCTCGCCGTCGTGCACGACCACGCCCCGGTCTGAGGGACAATGGCGGGTCCCCCCGTTTCTACCTGATGGGCGCCCGGCGGTCGGAAGTGCGACCGCGGCGTACCTCATAGAGGTGAACGGAGGCCCGCGCGGACCACGCGCGCGCCCCGCAACGCATACCGATCGAGGCTGTTTCCCGTGACCGACCCCATCACCCCTGAGCGCTCCGCCGCCGCCCCCGACGCCGCGGCGGACCAGCTCTCCGACGAGCCCGGCATGGAGCGGGTCCTACGCGCCGGCCTCGAGGACTTCGAGCTCAGCGACGAGGACCGGGCCCTGCTGGAGGGTGACGCGGCCGGGGTCCTGGGCGGCTCCGGGTCGGGTCCGCTGCCGGTCGTCGCCGTCGTCGGCCGCCCCAACGTCGGCAAGTCGACGCTGGTCAACCGCATCCTCGGGCGCCGTGAGGCCGTCGTCGAGGACGTGCCGGGCGTGACCCGCGACCGGGTGGCCTACGACGCCGACTGGGCCGGCCACCGCTTCACGCTCGTGGACACCGGTGGCTGGGAGGTCGGCGCCGAGGGCATCCACCTCAGGGTCGCCGAGCAGGCCGAGGTCGCGGTCGACCTGGCCGACGTCGTGCTGTTCGTCGTCGACGCCACGGTGGGCGCCACCGACACCGACGAGGGCGTCGTGCGGCTGCTGCGCCGGTCGGGCAAGCCGGTCGTCCTCGTCGCCAACAAGGTCGACGACCAGCGCTTCGAGGCCGACGCGACCGCGCTGTGGAACCTCGGGCTCGGGCAGCCCTGGCCCGTCTCGGCCCTGCACGGGCGGGGCAGCGGTGACGTGCTCGACGCCGTGCTGGAGGTGCTGCCGGAGGTGTCGTCGGCCGGTGGCGCGTATGCGCGTGGCGGGCCACGTCGCGTGGCCCTGCTGGGCCGCCCCAACGTCGGCAAGTCGTCCCTGCTCAACCAGCTGGCCGGCACCGAGCGGGTCGTCGTCGACGCCGTCGCGGGCACGACCCGCGACCCGGTCGACGAGCTGATCGAGCTCGGTGGCAAGACCTGGCGCTTCGTCGACACCGCCGGCATCCGGCGCCGGGTCCACCAGACCCGCGGCGCCGACTTCTACGCCTCGCTGCGCACCCAGACCGCGCTGGAGAAGGCGGAGGTCGCCGTCGTCCTCATCGACGCCGGGGAGCCGATCGCCGAGCAGGACATCCGCGTCATCCAGCAGGTCATCGACTCCGGCCGCGCGCTCGTCGTCGGCTACAACAAGTGGGACACCCTCGACGAGGAGCGCCGCTACTACCTGGAGCGCGAGATCGAGCGCGAGCTCGTCCAGATCCCCTGGGCGCCGCGGGTCAACCTCTCGGCCCGCACGGGACGGCACACCGACCGGCTCGTCCCCGCGCTCGAGACGGCGCTGGCATCGTGGGAGTACCGCGTGCCGACCGGGCGGCTCAACGCCTTCTTCGGCGAGATCGTCGCCAGCCACCCGCACCCGGTCCGCGGGGGCAAGCAGCCCCGCATCCTGTTCGCGACGCAGGCGGCCACCCAGCCGCCGCGCTTCGTGGTCTTCGCGTCGGGGTTCATCGAGGCCGGCTACCGCCGGTTCCTCGAGCGCCGGCTGCGCGAGGAGTTCGGGTTCGAGGGAACGCCGATCGAGGTGTCGGTGCGGGTGCGCGAGAAGCGACGCAAGTAGCTCGCTCGGCTCCCTGCTCGGGTGGCTCCTCGGGTCGCCGCGGGGTCGTCGCTCAGATCACCTGGTAGTGGTGGCCCAGCTGCGTCTCCTCGACGACGGCCTCCATCCACGGCTCCGGCTGCGGCCAGTGCCCCGCCCGGGTCAGCTCCTCCTGCAGCCGCGCCCGGATGGCGACCCGGTCGGTGCCGAGCCCCTCGGCCAGCACCCGGTCGCACGCGGCCTGGATCTCGTGGCCGATCGTGGTGCGCTCGTCGAAGGCCTCCTGGTCGGCGTCCTCGTCGGTGACGCGGTCTTCAGAGTCCGGCTCCATGGCCGTCCACCATCCTCCTGCTGCGCCTCGGGCGCCAGGTGAGTCGCCGCATACGGGCCGATTTCGGTGCCTCGTATGCCGTGCGATAGCCTTTCGCTCGCTCTCCTGCGGGGGAGCACGGCCTTGTCAGGCCGGCCACGGGCTGTGGCGCAGCTTGGTAGCGCACTTGACTGGGGGTCAAGGGGTCGCAGGTTCAAATCCTGTCAGCCCGACCGATGGTGGCAGGTCAGCCGGGTCCGATACCGCGTCACGCGGGCTCGGGCCCGGCGGCCGTCAGTCGCCTGTTCCTGACGCCGTGAGACGAGCGACCACCTCACGCCGCACCGTCTTGCCCATCTGGTTGGTCGGCAGCCCGTCCACGAAGACGACCCGGCGCGGCACCTTGTAGGGCGTCAGCCCCTGCCGCACGTGCGCCCGCAGGTCGTCGGCGGACACCGCCGTGCCGTCTCTCAGGACCACCGCCGCGACGACCTCCTCGCCGCCGTCGGGCGTGGGGAGCCCCACCACGGCGACGTCCTCGACCGCGGGGTGGGTCCGGATGACGGTCTCCACCTCCGAGGGGTAGACGTTGAACCCGCCGGTGATGATGATCTCCTTGATCCGGTCCACGATGGTGAGGAAGCCGTCGGGCGCCATAGTGACGACGTCGCCGGTGCGGAACCAGCCGTCGTGGAACGCCGCAGCCGTCTCCTCGGGGACGCCCCGGTAGCCCGAGAAGACCTGGGGTCCGCGCACCAGCAGCTCGCCACGCTCGCCCTGGGCCACCTCCCGGTCCAGGTCGTCGGGATCGGCGATGCGGATCTCGGTGTCGGGGAAGGGAACGCCGATCGAGCCCGGGCGCCGCGCCGTCGTCATGGGGTTGCCCACGATCACCGGAGACGTCTCGGTCAGCCCGTAGCCCTCGACCAGGAGCCCCCCGCTGGCGGCCTCCCACGTCTCGACGAGGGCGGCGGACAGCGGCATCGCCCCCGACAACGCGTAGCGGATGCCCCGGATCGAGACGCCCCGGCGGGCCGCCTCGTCCACGATGCGCTGGTAGATCGGCGGGACGGCGGGGACGAAGCTCGGCACCTCCCGGCCGATGGCGTCCATGATCAGGCCGATCTCCGGTTTCGGCAGCAGCACGAGCTTCGCCGCCAGGCGGACGCCCAGCAGCACGCTGACCGTCACTCCGTAGGCGTGGAAGAGGGGCAGGGCGACCAGCACCGACCCGGTGCCCTCCTCGAGACCCGGGACCCAGGCTCGCCCCTGGAGCACGTTGGCCACGAGGTTGCGATGCCGCAGCGGCACGCCCTTGGGCACCCCCGTCGTCCCGGAGGTGTAGAGCAGGAGCGCGACGTCCTCCCGGTCCGGGCGAGGGTGGTCCGGCCCCACGCGAGGCCCGGAGGAGAGCGACTCCCACGACGTCGCCTCGGGCGCCGGGGCGGTCAGCTGGTCACGGGCCGCTCGCGCCTTGCGGACCGGCATCCGCAGGGCCAGCCGCTTGGTCCACGGCAGCTCGGTGGTCATATCGACGGCCACCAGATGCTCGAGCCGCGACCCCGCCCGCAGCTGCTCCACGACCGGCACGACCTTGTCCCAGACGACGGCCACCCGGGCACCGTGGTCGGCGAACGGGTGGCGCAGCTCGGCGGCGGTGTAGAGCGGGTTGTGCTCCACGACGGTCGCGCCCAGCCGCAGCACCGCGAAGAAGGTGATGAGGTGCTGCGGACAGGTGGGCATGACCAGCGCGACGTTGTCGCCGGGGCGGACGCCGAGCCGGTGCAGGCCGTGCGCCACGCGACTCACCGCATCGGCAGCCTCGCCGTAGGTGGTGATGCTCCCCAGGAAGTCGAACGCCGGCCGGTCGGGGTAGGCCTGCACGGTGCGCTCCCAGAGGTCAAGCACCGTGGTGTCGCCGTAGTCGAGGTGCAGCGGCACGCCCTCCTGGTATGCGTCTGCCCACGCGGGCTGCTGAGCCGGCACGGCCTGCCTCGCCTTCCTCGCGACGGTGAACGCCTGCCGCGACACCCCAACCTAGCGCCCAGCGAGGGCGTCGGGCCGTCAGGCTTCGGCCGCCACGAGGTGTCGCCGACGCCGGCGGCCTCGGGCGATAGCGTTCCCGCAGAAGAGGGAAGGGGACCGGTGGGCAGCGGAGCAGCCGCAGACGCATACGACGTCGTCGTCGTGGGGGCCGGGTCGTCCGGTGCCGCTCTCGCCGCGCGTCTGACGGAGTCCGGCACGCTGTCCGTCCTCCTGCTCGAGGCGGGCGGGCCGGACCAGGACACCAACCTCCGCGTCCCGGCGGCGTTCAGCCGGCTGTTCCGCTCGCGGTTCGACTGGTCCTACGACACCGAGCCGCAGGATCAGCTGGGCGGCCGCACCGTCTACTGGCCGCGGGGGAAGGTGCTCGGCGGCTCATCGAGCCTCAACGCGATGATGTGGGTGCGCGGTTTCGCCGCCGACTACGACGAGTGGGCCGAGCTCGCCGGACCAGAGTGGTCCTGGGAGGCCCTCCGCCCGCTCTTCCTCAAGGTCGAGCGCACCGTCGCACCCGCGGACTCGGAGTCGGACCCGGACCACGGCGCGGACGGCGCCGTCAGCGTCGAGCCGCAACGGGACCCCCGCTCCCACACCGCCGCGTTCCTCCAGGCCGCTCGCCAGGCCGGCTACCCCCTCGAGGTCGCCAACTCCCTGTCGCCGCAAGGGTTCACGCAGACCATGGTGAGCCAGCACCGCGGTGCGCGGTCGAGCACGGCCACCGCATACCTCAAGCCGGCCCGACGTCGGCGGAACCTCACCGTCGCCACCGGGGCGCACGTCACCCGCGTGCTCCTCGACGGCCGACGGGCGACCGGGGTCGAGTACGTGCAGGACGGTCGCACCCGCGTCGCCCACGCACGCCGGGAGGTGGTGCTGTGCGGGGGAGCGGTGAACACCCCGCAGCTGCTCATGCTCTCGGGCATCGGCCCCGCCGACCACCTGCGCTCGCTGGGCCTGCCGGTCGTGGCCGACCGTCCTGAGGTGGGTCTGAACCTGCGCGACCACCTCATCTCGGGCCACATCGTCGGCACCTCGGGCGGGTCACTGTCGGACGCCACCAAGCCCCGCGAGCTGGTCGACTACCTCGCCCGGCGCCGGGGGATGCTCACGTCCAACGTGGCGGAGGCCTACGGCTTCGTGCGCAGCGACCCGTCCCTGGCGCTGCCCGACCTCGAGATCCTCTTCGCGCCCGTCGCCTACGTGGGCGAGGGTCTCGTCCCCCCGCCCAGGCACGGGGTCACCGTCGGCGCGATCCTGCTGCGGCCGCGGAGCACCGGCACGGTCACCCTCCGCACCGCCGACCCCTTTGACCATCCGGCGATCGACCCGCGCTACCTCAGCGACGCCGACGGCCACGACCGGCGCACCCTGCTGGCCGGTATGCGCGTCTGCGAGGAGCTCCTCGCCACGCCGGCCCTGCGCGCGGTCACCGACGGCACCTACGTCGTGCCGGAGGGCGCTGAGACGATGGATCCGCACGAACGGGCGGAGCGCATCGTCGACGGCTACGCGCATACCCTCTACCACCCGACGAGCACCGCCCGGATGGGTCGCGACGAACGGTCGGTGGTCGACCCGGAGCTGCGCGTGCGCGGCGTCGAGGGCCCCCGGGTCGCGGACGCCTCGGTCATGCCTCAGATCGTCCGGGGCCACACCAACGCCGCCGCCATCGTCATCGGCGAGCGGGCTGCCGAGCTGGTGCTCAGCGCCACCTGAGGGCCCCTGCGCGCGGCCCTTTGGCGTGGGGAGGCTAGGAGACCGGGACCGCGACGACCACGGCCCGGTTGGCCCATACCCGTTGCGCGGGCAGGTAGTCCGTGCACGTGACCATGACGAGCTGCGCGGGACCGTCCGCGGCATACAGGCTCCGGCCCTGCACGAAGCCCGGGTAGCTGGCCGGCGTGAGGTCGGTGACCACCTCGGTGACCCGGTAGCTGAACGCGTGGCCGTCCGCGCAGGCGAGCCGCATGAGCATGCCGGGCTGCACCTGCCGCTTGAACGTCGTCGGGAAGATCGCGGAGCCGTCGTGGTAGGTGTGGCCGTCCATCAGCACGGTGCCGCGGGCGGAGCCGGCGAGAACGCTGGGGAACCAGCCGGCACTGCGGCGGTCGGCGTCGCTGGGCGTGCCGAGGTCGCCCTCTGCGGTCAGCGACAGTGTCACCACGGTCGCGTCGATCCCCAGGGGCGCCATGCTGAAACGGACAGGACGGCAGGGCTGCCCGGCGGCGATCGCTGGAGTTCGGGTTCCGCTGGATGCGCCGGCCACCACGGTGGGCGGGGGGGCTGCGACCCCCGCGACCGGAGGCATCGTGGCGGGCCGGCTCGTCGCGGTGGCCGTGGTGCTCGAGCCCGCCAGTGCTCCTTTCGTGGTGGACGGGTCCGAGCTCAGAGCCGACATCGACGGGGTGGTCGGGGTGCTGAGGTCCTGAGCCGGCGGGGCCGTTGACGTGGGGAGGGGCGACGCGGCGGACGGGGTCACGATCGGGTGCCACACCGCGAGTGAGGCCCCTAGGCCGACGAGGGCCGCGATCCCGGCCACCGCCACCGCTGACGTCCACCGTGGCCGGCGCAGCACCCGATCCGACCCGTGGCGGCTCATCGCGGGCTCCATGGCGACGGCCGGACGCCACCCACGCCGAGGTCGGCGTGGGTGGCGTCCATGGACGGAGTGGTCACGAGCTGGTCCGTCCTTGCTGGCCTAGTGGCGGCCCGTCCTGCGGCCGAGCCGTAGGGCGATCGCACCGGCGGAGGCGAAGAGACCGAGCGCCAGGAGGGCGTTCAGGGGGCTGGCCGGCAGCTCAGCACCCATGTCTCCGGTATGCGGTGCACCAGCGGCCGGGATCACGACGGGAGCCGTCGTGCTCGAGGTGGCGACGAGCGCGGTGGTCGTCGTCGTGGTACCCGTGAACGTCGCGGTGATGGTGGGCGTCGTGCTGGTCGTCGTGACCGGCGTGGTGGTCGAGGTCGTCGTTACGGGCGTCGTGCTGGTTGTCGTGACCGGGGTCGTGGTGGACGTTGTCGTCACCGGCGTGGTGGTCGAGGTCGTGGTCACCGGGGTGGTGGTGGTCGTCGTGACCGGGGTCGTGGTCGACGTCGTGGTCACCGGCGTGGTGGTGCTGGTCGTCGTGACCGGCGTCGTGGTGCTGGTCGTCGTCACCGGGGGAGACGTCGTACTCGTCGTGCTTGTCGGCGACGTGGTCGTGCTCGTCGGCGACGTCGTGGTCGTGCTCGTCGGCGACGTAGACGTCGACCACGTGGCGGTAGTCGTCGGCGAGCTGGTCGTGCTGCTGCTCGTGCTGCTCGATGACGTCGACGTCGTGGTCGTGGCGGTCGCGCAGTCGTTCGCCGTGATGACGTTGTCGTCCAGTGTTACCTCTGCGCTGCGGACGAGGAGACGGCCATTGACGGTCGTGCCGGTCTGAGCCGCGATCGAAGCCTCGGCCATGATGGTCCCCACGAAAACACTGTTCGTTCCCAGCGTGGCGGAACTGCTGACCTGCCAGAAGATGTTGCACGGGTTCGCCCCGTTGACGAGTAGGACTTTGCTAGCCGAGGCGGTGATCAGGGTGCTCTTCGACTGGAAGATGAACACCGCGCTGGAGTCACCTTTAGCGTCCAGGGTGAGGGTTCCCGTGATGCCCAGGGTGGCTCCCGTGTACAGACCGGGCACGAGGGTCTGGCCGCCGAGCTCGGTCGCCACGGCGGTGCCCCCAGTCCGGCCGGCGGCGTCGTTGTACGCGGTGGTCAGGTCATTCTTGGCTTGCAAGGCCACCGCGTCGGCGCTGTGGAGCGTCCCGTTGAGCGTTCCCGGGGGGAACCCAGTTACGGCCGTCCCCGGACTGACGCCAAGGTTGCCGTTGATCACGCTAGGCCCCGTGTTGGTCACGTCCTGACCGGCCAACACTGCGAAGCTGGCGGCTGTGCCCAGGTCGACCGATGGCACCGCAGCGGCCGCTGGACGGATGCCGACGGCCACCGCCATGAGCGCGATGAGCGGGAGGGCCAGTGCGACGGTCCAGCGACGACTGATGAGCCGCCGGATCCGTTTCGATGGCGCGGGAAGATGGATGACTCGTTGAACCATGAGGTCGCCTTGCAGTGATGGATCCCGGTCGCGGGGAGGCAGATCACAAGGGCGAATGGCCGCGACACCAACCCCATAGGAACGAACGTGGCGGGTCCGGAACAGGTCTCGGCGTCCCACTGGTCTGCACAACCTCGTGCCGGCGTTCGACGTGCTGTCTTCAGCAGGAACGCTGTATCCGGCTTCGAGGGCGTAGCTCGGACGGTCGCGCACACCGGCTCGGTCACGCTAGGAGCGTGGTTCCGACGGTTGGCTTGGACGATCAAGGGACTGCAGATGGTCTGTATGTCCTAGATCGGAAAATACGCCCTCTTTGCCGTCATTGACGGTTTAGCACGGAACTCATACAGAGTCTTGACCTTCGCTGCCGTCCGCCTGCGCCCAGGACCAGATCGTCCTTTCGGACATTTCCCCGTGCACGTTCCGGTGGTCCTGGCTGACCCATCGACTGATGTGGAGCCTCCGGGGGCCCATGGGAGCGTCCTCACATGCCGCACGACGCGGCCACGGACGAGCACCGCCGCGGGGGAACCCGCACCGCAACCGACGCCTCGTCTCGTTCTCCTTCACCACCCTCACCCATGACCCGAGAAGGGGCTTGTCACGATGCGCACGAAGCTCAGCATGAAGAAGAAGACCGCCGCCACCATCACCGCGGGGTTCCTCGTCGCCGGCACCGCCGCCGGCGCCTACGCCTACTGGACCACCACCGGCCAGGGCACGGGCACTGCGACCAACGCCGCCAGCAACGGCAACGTCGTCCTCCACGCCGCCTTCAACGCCGGGCTCACCCCCGGCGGGTCCTCGCCCGTGACCTTCACCGCCGACAACGCTGGTAGCTCCAGCCTGTGGGTGGAGACCATTCACCTGGCGAGCGTCTCGGTCGACACCGCCCACTCCACCTGTGTCGTCGCCGACTTCACGATGCCCGATGTGTCGTCGAAGACGCGCGTTCTGGCTGGGGCAACTGCCCAGGCGCTCGCCGGCAGCGGCACCGTCTCCTTCGCTGACACCGCAGTCAGCCAGGACCCGTGCAAGGGCGCGACGATCACGCTCAACCTGACCAGCAACTGACGCGGTCGTAACGAAGGTGGGGCGGCTCATCTGAGCCGCCCCACCATCGCGGCGTTCCGCAGCCAGCCCCCGCTTGACCTACATCTGAGGAGCCACCTGCCATGAGGACAGCGACGAGCACCAGGACCATCGTCCTGCTGCTGATCGGTGTGCTTATTGCTGCCGTCGGCCTCATTCTCGGCGCCGGTGCGGCAACGTCCAAACCAACGGTTCCCGCTCCGGTCATCACTTCGGGTCCCGCCACGAACTCCGCCTCGACGTCGGCGGCCTTCACGATGACGACGGCCAACGCCACGACGATGCAGTGCAGCCTCGACGCCGCCGCCTTCGCCCCCTGCACGAGCCCGAAGACCTACTCCTCCCTCAGCCAGGGCTCGCACACGTTCAACGTGAAGGCCATCCAGGGCAGCGACCAGAGCGCGACCACCTCCTACACCTGGACTGTCGACACGATCGCGCCGCCGGCTCCCATCATCACGTCGAAGCCGGCCAACTTCTCGGCCACGAGCAGCCCCACGTTCACCTTTGCCGACGGCGAGCCGGGCGTGGCCTTCCGCTGCAGCCTCGACGGTGGGGCGTACGCGTCGTGCACCACCCCGAAGAGCTACTCCTCGCTCAGCCAGGGTTCGCACACGTTCGGCGTGCAGGCCGTCGACGCCGCCGGCAACACGAGCGCGGCGGCGACGTACGCGTGGGTTGTGGACACCGTGGCGTCGGCCGCGCCTGCCATCACCACGAAGCCGACTGACCCGACGTACAACGCCACCAACACGTTCGCGTGGACGGGCAGCGAGGGCGGGCTGACCTTCCAGTGCTCGACCGAGAACGGCGCGTGGTTCACCTGCCAGTCGCCGTACACCTGGGTGATTGAGACGGGCAACTACGGTCAGCACCAGTTCGGAGTCAGGGCGCTCGATGCCGCAGGGAACGCTTCGGCGGGCACTTATTACAGCTTCAAATACCAGAAGGGCCTCCCCACCTCTGGCATGCCGTTCCAGATCAGTGGTTCCGTCACCGGGCTCACCCTCGGCACGTGGAAGCCCATCACGGTGACGCTCACGAACCCCAACCCGGCCGCGATCTACGTGGACAGCCTTGCGGTCGGCGTCAACACCTCGCAGGATCCGCCGGGCTGCGCAAGCGCAACAAACCTGGAGCTCCAGCAGTCCAATATCTCGACGGCTCAAAGTGTCATCGTCCCGGCAGGTGGCAGTGTGATGCTCCCCGCTCAGGGAGGAACCACCCCGCAGATCCGTCTCAAGGACCTTTCGACCAACCAGGACGCGTGCAAGGGCGGCAGCTTCGCTCTCACCTATTCAGGAACGGCGCATAACTGACATGACTAGCGCTACCACCCCGGTGGCCGACTCTGGGCGCGCATCGACTCTCGGTGCGCCTCGGGGCATCGCCGTGTTCTTCGCCGTGGTCGCTGCCTTGGTAGTGGCGAGTGGCGCAGCGTTTGCGTACTGGACAACGACCGGCAGTGGTTCCGCTGCCGCGATGACCGCCACTCTCAACGCACCCGCGTCCGTGTCTGCATCTACCTCGGCAGGCTCGAGTTCCGTCACGGTGTCCTGGCCAGCATCGGTCTCGAATTCCGGCGCGCCTGCTCCTACCGGCTACTACGTGACCCGGAAGAATACGAGCACCCTAAGCGTCCTCGCCGCATGCAATAGCTCGGCTGGTGCCCTGGTCACGTCCCTTTCCTGCACAGACTCTTCGGTGCCGGATGGCACCTACTCCTACGCCGTCACGGCCGTCTACCACAGTTGGACCGCTCTGAGCCCTTCGAGCGGCAACGTCACCGTGGTGGGGACCCTCAACACCACAACCACTGTCGCTTCCTCGTCCAACCCCTCGGTCGTCGGTCAGGTCGTGACCTACACCGCGACGGTCTCCGCGTCGTCCGGAACTCCCTCTGGAACAGTGACGTTCAAGGACGGAGGCAGCCCGATCACGTGCTCGGGGGGGTCCCAGACCCTGGCGTCCGGCTCGGCTACCTGCTCGCTCTCATACGGGTCGGTCAGCTCGGGGCATTCCATTACTGCGTCGTATGCAGGCACGACCGGCTTCACCGGATCCACGTCTGCTCCGCTTAGCCAGGTTGTGAACCCCGCCGGCCAAAGCATCACGTTCACCTCCACCGCCCCCGCCTCAGCCACGGTCGGCGGCGCCCCCTACACCGTGACCGCCACGGCCAGCTCCGGCCTCGCCGTGACCTTCTCCTCGGGTAGCAGCACCATCTGCACCGTCAGCGGCAGCACCGTCTCCTTCATCGCCGCCGGCCCGTGCGCGATCAACGCCGACCAGGCCGGCAACACCACCTATGTCGCCGCCCCCCAAAAGCAGCAGACCTTCACCGTGAATGGCACTGCACAAACCATCACGTTCACCTCCACCGCCCCCGCCACCGCCACCGTCGGCGGCGCCACCTACACCGTGACCGCCACGGCCAGCTCCAGCCTCCCCGTGACCTTCACCTCCGCCACCACCAGCGTGTGCACCAGCAGCGGGATCAACGGCGCCACCATCACCTTCATCGCCGCGGGGCAATGCACGATCAACGCCGACCAGGCCGGCAACACCACCTACGCCGCCGCCCCCCAAAAGCAGCAGACCTTCACCGTGAATGGCACTGCACAGTCGATCACGTTCACCTCCACCGCCCCCGCCTCAGCCACGGTCGGCGGCGCCCCCTACACCGTGACCGCCACGGCCAGCTCCGGCCTCGCCGTGACCTTCTCCTCGGGTAGCAGCACCATCTGCACCGTCAGCGGCAGCACCGTCTCCTTCATCGCCGCCGGCCCGTGCACGATCAACGCCGACCAGGCCGGCAACACCACCTACGCCGCCGCCCCCCAAAAGCAGCAGACCTTCACCGTGAATGGCACTGCACAAACCATCACGTTCACCTCCACCGCCCCCGCCACCGCCACCGTCGGCGGCGCCACCTACACCGTGACCGCCACGGCCAGCTCCAGCCTCCCCGTGACCTTCTCCTCGGGTAGCAGCACCATCTGCACCGTCAGCGGCAGCACCGTCTCCTTCATCGCCGCCGGCACCTGCCTTATCAACGCCGACCAGGCCGGCAACACCACCTACGCCGCCGCCCCCCAAAAGCAGCAGACCTTCACCGTTGCGCCGGCGGCCCCGCAGGGGCTTGTCATCACCGTAGGTACGGGGAACAAGATCACAGTCAACTGGAGTGTCGTGAGCGGAAGCACGTTCGCGGTGACTTACGAGTGCCAGATCACCACCACGGGGGCCCAAGCTACGGGGACATGGAGCGCTTGTTCAACCGGTCAACAGTTCAATGGTCAGAAGGGTGGACACACGTTCCACCTCAGAGCCGTCCAGAACGGAATAGCGGGTCAGGAATCGGTCAAGGATTTCAGCGCCTGATCAGCTCGCGGCGTCCACAGTGCGTCCAAAGCAGGTTCTTCTTGACCAATAAATGGTCACTGTGTCGGTAACTTCGCGCGTAAGGCCACCTGAACTGGGAGTTGGAGCATCACGTTGTCGGCCAGCCTCCGTCGAGAACCGGTACGTCTCCGGCACAGTGGGACCACCCGTACGCTTGGTCCCGGAGGTAGTCGTCATGAGCAGCACACCGTCCGAGCGCCGGACCGAGCCGGCCCCCGGTGAGCGGACCCTGTCCGAGCCCGAGGAGCCGGCCCGTACCAGCCAGTTCCGCCCCTTCGGGTCATCGACGCCGACCACGGTGACGGCGCCGGTGTCTCGGGGCGTCACCACAACCGGTGTCGGCTCGACTGCCGAGTGGGAGGACCCGGAGGACACCGGGCCCGAGCGCGTCCGCCATGTCGTCGACCGGTTCGACGGGGCCGTCGGCCTGCTGATCCTGCGGCTTGTCACTGCCGTGATCCTCGCCATCCGCGGGCTGCAGATCCTGCAGCACCTCGACGTCACCCAAGCGCAGTTCGTGCAGGTCGGGCTGCCCAGCCCCGATGTCCTGGCCGTCGTCGTCGGCGCGGTCGCGTTCGCCAGCGCGTTCCTGCTCATCATCGGCGCCCTCGTGCGCGTCGCCGGCATCGCCATCGCGGTCCTTGCCATCGGCAGCCTGGTCTACGTCAAGTGGCGCAGCGGGGACTTCTTCACCTCCGGGCAGCCTGGGTTCTCCGGTGAGCTCGAGCTGCTCGTCGCCGCGGTGGGCCTTGCCTTCGCCGGTCTCGGCGGCGGCGGCTGGGGCGTCGACCGGCGCTTCCGGCGGCGCTGAGCCGAGCCGCCCGCGGCTAGGCTCCCCTTGTGACACAGGGGGATCGGGAGGCGCAGCCGCGCAGTGCCCACCCGGACGCTGACCAGGTCAGCGACCGCATACTGACCCTGCCCAACGTCCTGTCGTCCCTGCGCCTGGTCGGCGTTCCCGTCTTCCTCTGGTTGCTCTTCAACCACCACGACATCTGGGCGTTCGCGCTGCTGACGGCGTCGGGGATCAGCGACTACCTCGACGGCAAGATCGCCCGGCGCTTCGGGCTGGTCTCCCGCCTCGGCCAGCTGCTCGACCCGCTGGCCGACCGCCTCTACGTCCTCAGCACCCTCATCGCCCTGACCCTTCGTGAGGTCATCCCGCTCTGGCTGCTTGTCGTGCTCGTCGCGCGTGACCTGTTCATGGGCGTCGTCATCGTCCTGCTCAAGCGGGTCGGTCAAACGGGTCTGCCGGTCCACTTCGTGGGCAAGGCGGCGACCTTCAACCTCCTGTACGCCTTCCCGATCCTCCTGCTCAGCACGCTGGACAACCCGCTCGGCACCTTCTCGCGCCCGCTGGGCTGGGGCTTCGCCTGGTGGGGGACTGGGCTCTACTGGCTCGCCGCCGTGATGTATGCCGTGCAGGCCGCGCCCATCCTGCGCGCCGGCCGGCCCCCGACCCCCGGGGCCGGCCGATGAGCACCGGCCCCGTCCCGCACGCCGCTCCTGACCCGGACCCTCGCGAGCGGGGTCGCTTCGGGTACGGCTCGATGAGCCTGCTCCAGCAGCTCATGGACCGCCCGCTCGACCCGTCGTATGCTGCGGCCGCCGACCGACGGGAGGCCGCCGGTCTCCCGCGCAGCACCTCCACCCGCGGTCCCGTCGTCATCCTCTCCGCCCTGCTCGTGGGCTTCCTCCTCGTGGCGGCAGCGCTCGCCCTGCGGCCGAGCGGGACGACCGCGTCGCGGGACAAGGAGCAGCTGATCCAGCAGATCCAGTCCCGGCAGGCCCGCGGCGACGAGCTGGCCGCCCAGGTGAGCAGCCTCAGCAGCGAGATCCAGGGCGCCCAGGCCGCCGCCCTGGCCAGCCAGGCCACCCAGCTGTCGGCCGAGCTGAACCGGCTCGAGGTACTGACCGGGGAGGTGGCCGTCGCCGGCCCCGGCCTCGTGCTCACCGTCGACGACGCCCCGGACGCCCGCGCCCTCAGCGCCGCCGGTGACCCGCGCGACGCGAACGGGTTCCCCAAGGGCCGGGTCACCTCGTTCGACCTGCAGATCCTCTGCAACGGCCTGTGGCAGGCCGGGGCGGAGGCCATCTCGATCAACGGTCAACGGCTGACCGCCCGCTCGGCCATCCGCTTCGCCGGCGACGCGATCCTCGTCGACTACCGGCCGCTCAGCCCGCCCTACGCCGTCACGGCGGTGGGCGACGGCCGCGACCTGCAGACCCGCTTTGCCACGACCTCCTCAGGGCCGTACCTGAAGTCGCTCGGCGACAACTACTCGATCCCGTCCACGGTCACGACCGCGGCCCAGGTCGTCGTGCCCCGCAGCTCCTCCGTGTCGCTCGTCTACGCCCAGCCGGTGCCCACCGGCATACCCTCAGGGTCCGCCAGCACCCCCACCACCAGCAGCAGCACGGCACCCAGCACGAAGGGACCCACGTCATGATCCCCGCCATCGGCCTGCTCGTCGGGGTCGTCGCCGGCCTGCTCCTGCACCCCTCCGTGCCCGTGGGCCTGCAGCCCTACCTGCCCATCGCCGTCATCGCCGCGCTCGACGCGGTCTTCGGCGGCGTCCGCGCCGTGCTCGACGGGATCTTCGTCGACAAGGTGTTCGTCGTCTCCTTCCTTTCCAACGTCGTCGTGGCCGCGTTCATCGTCTTCCTCGGCGACCAGCTCGGCGTGGGCACCCAGCTCTCCACCGGGGTCGTCGTGGTCCTCGGTGTGCGGATCTTCTCCAACGTGGCCTCGATCCGGCGCCACCTCTTCAAGGCCTGACCGTGGCCGAGCAGACTTCCCGCAGCCCCTCGGCCTGGCGCCGACTCGCCCGCGCGGGTGCGCCCCGCGGCACCAAGGCCCAGGTGCTGGCCGCTGTGCTCGCCCTGGCCCTCGGCTTCGCCATCGCCACCCAGGTGCGCCAGACGCAGGGGGCCGGGCTGGAGACGCTGCGGCAGGACGACCTCGTGCGGCTGCTCGACGACGTCAGCCAGCGCTCCACGCGCCTCGATCAGCAGGCCCGAGAGCTGCAGCAACAGCGCGACGCCCTCGCCGGGGGAGCCAACAACAGCCAGGCGGCCATCGACCAGGCGACCAAGCAGCTCGAGGCACTACGCATCCTCGCCGGCACGGCTCCCGCCCAGGGCCCCGGCATCCGCATCACGATCAGCGACCCCGACCAGAAGGTCTCGGCGCCCCTGCTCATCGACCTGCTCCAGGAGCTGCGCGACGCCGGCGCCGAGGTCGTCCAGTACGGCGCGAACCGCGTCGTCGCCGGCTCCTGGCTCAGCTCCACGAACGGCCAGATCCAGGTCGACGGGCAGACCCTCACCCGGCCGTTCACGGTGCTCGCGATCGGCGACAAGGCGACCCTCGCGTCGGCCCTCAACATCCCCGGTGGCATCGTCGAGACCCTGCGCCGGTCCAACGCCACGGCCACCGTCGACCAGCTCGACACGGTGCGGATCGACGCGTTGCAGACGCCGCAGACGCCTCGTTACGCTCAGCCCGTGCCGGCCCCTAGCAGCCCCGCCACCCCCTAGAGAGAAGCGACCCCTGATGAGCGACACGAGTGACACGGACTACCCCGAGACGCTGCGCTACACCCTCGACCACGAGTGGGTCGAGGCCCTCGACAGCGCCGCGGGCACGGTGCGCATCGGCATCACCTCGTTCGCCCAGGGCGCGCTCGGCGACGTCGTCTACGTGTCGCTGCCGAAGGTGGGGGACACCCTGACCGCCGGTGAGACGTGCGGCGAGGTGGAGTCCACCAAGTCCGTGAGCGACCTGTTCGCCCCGCTCTCGGGTGAGGTCACTGCCGTCAACAGTGCCCTCGACAGCGCGCCCGAGCTCGTCAACTCCGCGCCGTATGCCGACGGGTGGATGTACGAGCTCAAGGTCGCCGGGGACGCGAGCGCCGCGCTCGACGGTCTCATGGACGTCGCGACATACCGTCAGAGCGTCGGGTAGGCATCCACTAGTGTCGTCAGTCCAGGCAGCCCCGGCTGACACGAAGGAGAGGCGGCCATGACCGACCAGACGCCCGACCAGACGCCCCATCAGGAGACCCCGGTGGAGTCGGCGGACCAGACCTCGCGCACGCCCGCTGTGGGTCGCCAGGGTGAGCCCACGACGATGCGCTTCAAGGGCGTCGGCGAGCACGAGAACGTCGAGGTCGACGGCCGCGGGCTCAACGCCGAGGACCAGGCGACGATCGACGCGCTGCGCCCCGGCACCGGCCTGCTCATCGTCCTGCGCGGCCCCAACACGGGCGCCCGCTTCCTCCTCGACGACACCGAGGTCTCCACCGGTCGCCACCCCGACAGCGACATCTTCCTCGACGACGTGACCGTCTCGCGCAAGCACGCGGTCTTCGCCCAGGAGGCCGACGGGTATGCCGTCCGCGACGTCGGGTCGCTCAACGGCACCTACGTCAACCGTGAGCTCGTGGACCACCACCTTCTCCGCACGGGCGACGAGGTGCAGATCGGCAAGTTCCGGCTCGTCTTCTACGCAGGCGGCCGCACCGCGTGAGCCTGCGGTCCTCCGACGACGCGGGCTCAGCGGCTCGCGACGCAGGACCGGGTGGTCGCCGCACGATCGGGGCGGTCCTCGCTGCCCTGACGCCGGACTTCCCCGACCTGACGATCTCCAAGATCCGCTTCCTCGAGGCGGAGGGGCTGGTCACGCCGCATCGCACGGGATCGGGATACCGCACCTACACCGACGGCGACATCGACCGGCTGCGCTACATCCTCACCGCCCAGCGCGACCGGTTCTGGCCCCTGAAGGTCATCCGGGACGCCCTCGACGCCCTGGACCGCGGTCTCGCCCCCACGGAACCCTCCGCCGAGGAGGGCGGTCGGCCCCGGGTGCCCGACACCTCCACCGACCCGGACGCGCCCACCGCCGCGCAGCTGACCGCACCACCGACGCTGCGGCTGACGTCGCGCGAGCTGCGGGACGCCGCCGGACTCGACCGCCCGACGTTCGACGCGCTGGAGAACTTCGGGCTCGTGCGGCCCGACGCCGCCGGACACTTCGACGAGGACGCCCTGGCCGTGGCCCGCTCGGCGGCGGCGCTGGCGGCATACGGCGTCGAACCGCGCCACCTGCGCCCCTTCCGCACTGCCGCCGACCGCGAGATCGGCCTGGTGCAGCAGCTGGTGAGGCCACATCGCCCCGTGGGCCGGACGGCCCGTGCGGGTGAGGAGGGCACCGAGCCGGAGGACCCCACCCCCGAGGTCCTGCGCCTCTGCGTCACCCTGCACACCGCCCTGGTCCGCGCGGGGCTGCACCGCCGCTGACGACGGCAGGTACGTCCGCGAGACCCCACTGACGCGCGACCTCCGCTCGAAGTACGGTGGTGGTGTGAAACCGGTCGATGTCCTCGGGGTTCGCGTCGAGATGCCCACGAACCAGCCGATCGTGCTCCTGCGTGAGCGCGACGGTGAGCGCTACCTGCCCATCTGGATCGGGGCCGCGGAGGCCACGGCGATCGCGTACGCCCAGCAGGGTGTCGAGCCACCGCGCCCGCTCACGCATGACCTGTTGAAGGACGTCATCGAGACACTGGGCCACTCGGTCACCGAGATCCGGATCGTCGAGCTCAAGGACAAGGTCTTCTACGCGGTCCTCGTGATCGACGGCACCGACGAGATCAGCGCCCGCCCCTCCGACGCCATCGCCCTGGCCCTGCGCACGCAGGCGCCCATCGTGGTTGCCGAGGAGGTCCTCGAGGAGGCGGGCGTAGCCCTGACACCCGACGAGGACGACGAGGTCGAGCGGTTCCGCGAGTTCCTCGAGCAGGTGTCGGCCGAGGACTTCGAGAGCCCCGGTCAGGCCGAGCCCACCGAGGGTACCGGACAGCAGCCCTGAGTCTCTACCTGAGGGTGAGAGTTGTGACGTTGTCCCGACACGCCGACAAGCCCACCGTCGACCGGTAGTTGACCCTGGGCCCGTTCCGACCTACCGTCAGGAGATCGGCCCGCGAAGCACGCGCGTGTAACTACAGCGGTGGTCTCGCCCGGACCGGTGCAGCACGGCCTCGACCCCCAGCGGTGGCCGCCCAGGAGCAGGACCTCAGGAGGACACCGTGATCGCCACGGGAGATGCGAAGCAGCGCAGCACGCACGTTCCCGCAGCGGCACAGGGGCTGCTCTTCGACGACGACCTGCCAGAGCTGAGCGAGGACACCGGCTACCGCGGCCCCACCGCCTGCAAGGCGGCCGGCATCACCTACCGCCAGCTGGACTACTGGGCTCGCACCGGCCTCGTCGAGCCCTCGGTCCGCACGGCCACCGGGTCCGGCACGCAGCGCCTCTACGGCTTCCGCGACATCCTTGTGCTCAAGGTCGTCAAGCGACTCCTCGACACCGGCGTCTCGCTGCAGCAGATCCGGATCGCCATCCAGACGCTCCGCCTGCGCGGGGTCGAGGACCTCGCCCAGATCACCCTCATGAGCGACGGCGCCAGCGTCTACGAGTGCACCTCGCCCGACGAGGTCATCGACCTGCTCCAGGGCGGTCAGGGTGTTTTCGGGATCGCCGTCGGCCGCGTGTGGCGCGAGGTCGAGGGGTCCCTGGCCCAGCTGCCGAGCGAGCGCGCCGAGGACGACAGCCCGGTCTCGCACCCCGGCGACGAGCTCAGCGCCCGCCGCCAGCAGCGCATCTCCTGATTCAACCCAGCCCGCACGAGCCGACGAGACCCACGAGACCCACCGCACACGGTCGCGGACGAGTGGCCGACACTCGCCGCTGGTAGATTGGCAAGCGCCGAAAGAACCCGCACGGGAGAGCCCTCGGGGCGTCAGCGCACGGAGCTGGCCGCCAGCCGGGGCGCCGAAGGGGCAACACCCCGGAACCTCTCAGGCGCCAGGACCGTGCGGGTGAGGCAACTCTGGAGCCGCGACGCCGTGGGTGACAGAGGGGGCTACCGAGCCGTGATCCGCAGGGACCCTCAGGAGCCGTCCACGTGACCCAGACCGCCGAGCACCCCACCGAGCCCGCCACCGCCGGGCCCGGGCCCGACAGCACGCTGCACCGCGACCCCGGCACCCGGTCCGAGGCCGGCCGCGACGCCGGCACCGGTCCGCTGCACGTCGACACCTCCCAGGCCGCCCCGTTCGTGGCCCGGCACATCGGTCCCTCCCCGAGCGACATCGACTCCATGCTCGAGGTCGTGGGCCAGCCGTCCCTCGACGCCCTCGTCGACGCGGCGGTGCCCGGCAGCATCCGCGTGCAGCGCGCCCTGCGCCTCGACGCCGCGCCCTCGGAGGCGGCCGTCGTCCGCGAGCTGCGCGGTCTCGCCGGCCGCAACGCCGTGCTGCGGTCGATGATCGGGCTCGGCTACTACGGCACGCTCACCCCGCCGGTGGTCCAGCGCAACGTGCTGGAGAACCCGGCCTGGTACACCGCGTACACGCCCTACCAGCCCGAGATCTCCCAGGGCCGGCTCGAGGCCCTCCTCAACTTCCAGACCGTCGTCAGCGACCTCACCGGTCTGCCGATCGCCGGGGCCTCCCTGCTGGACGAGAGCACGGCCGTCGCCGAGGCGATGACCCTCATGCGCCGCACGTCGCGGTCGGCGGCCGACGCCGTGCTGCTGCTCGACCGGCATACCCTCCCGCAGTCCGCGGCCGTGACCCGCACCCGCGCCCTTCCACTCGGCATCGACGTCGTCGAGGCCGACCTCGCCCGGGTCGGCTCGGCCGAGGCCCTGCGCGCTGCCGCCGGCGGCCGGGACGTCTTCGGGGTCGTCGTGCAGTACCCCGGAGCCGACGGCGAGCTCCGCGACTTCCGCGCCCTCACCGCAGCGGCCCGTGAGCACGGCGCCCTCGTCACCGCGGCGGCCGACCTGCTCGCACTCACCCTCGTGGCCGCCCCCGGCGAGTGGGGGGCCGACATCGCCGTGGGCAACACCCAGCGCTTCGGCGTGCCGATGGCCTTCGGCGGCCCGCACGCCGGCTACATGGCCGTCCGCCCCGGCCTCGAGCGCTCGATGCCCGGCCGCCTGGTCGGGGTCTCGGTCGACAGCGCCGGGGACCCGGCATACCGCCTGGCCCTGCAGACCCGTGAGCAGCACATCCGGCGCGAGAAGGCGACGTCCAACATCTGCACCGCCCAGGTGCTGCTCGCGGTCATGGCCAGCATGTATGCCGTGTGGCACGGGCCCGACGGGCTCGCCGAGATCGCCCGCCGCACCCACGGGTATGCGCGCTCCCTCGCCGAGGGTCTGCGCGGCGGAGGCGTCGACGTCGTCACGCAGGCGTTCTTCGACACCGTCACCGTGCGCGTGCCGGGGCAGGCCGACGATGTGCTCGGCGAGGCCGCCGCCCGCGGGGTGAACCTGCACCGCGTGGACGAGGACACCCTCTCCATCAGCACCGACGAGACGACGACCGGCGAGGACCTGCTCGCCGTCTGGGCCGCGTTCGGCGTGGCCGGCGGGGAGCCCGACCCCGACGAGGGCGACTCCACCTGGTGGGACGGGGCGTCGCGCACCTCCGACTACCTCACGCACCCGGTGTTCCACACCCACCACAGCGAGACGGCGATGCTGCGCTACCTGCGCCGGCTGTCCGACCGGGACTTCGCCCTCGACCGGGGGATGATCCCGCTCGGCTCCTGCACGATGAAGCTCAACGCGACCACCGAGATGGTCGCCATCACGTGGCCGGAGTTCGCCAACCTGCACCCGTTCGCGCCGACCAACCAGACCGAGGGCATCCGCAGCCTGGTGGCCGACCTGTCGGCCTGGCTCTGCGAGATCACCGGCTACGACGCCGTCTCCCTCCAGCCCAACGCGGGGTCGCAGGGTGAGCTGGCGGGGCTGCTGGCCATCCACGCGTACCACGAGGCCAACGGCGAGAGCCGGCGCCGGATCTGTCTCATCCCGGCCAGCGCCCACGGCACCAACGCCGCGTCCGCCGTCATGGCCGGCCTCAAGGTGGTCGTCGTCGGCACGGACCAGGCGAGCGGCAACGTCGACCTCGACGACCTGCGGGCCAAGGTCGAGCAGCACCGCGACGAGCTGGCGGCCGTCATGGTCACCTACCCGTCGACTCACGGGGTCTACGAGGACACGATCGGCGAGCTCTGCGCCCTGGTGCACGACGCGGGCGGCCAGGTCTACGTCGACGGTGCCAACCTCAACGCGCTCGTCGGTCTCGCCCAGCCCGGGAAGTTCGGGGCGGACGTCTCGCACCTGAACCTGCACAAGACCTTCTGCATCCCCCACGGCGGCGGCGGGCCCGGTGTCGGCCCGGTGGGCGTGCGCGCTCACCTGGCACCGTTCCTGCCGAACCACCCCCTGGCGCCCGAGGCCGGCCCGGCCACTGGCGTGGGACCGATCTCCGGCGCCCCCTACGGGTCGGCGGGGATCCTGCCGATCTCGTGGGCCTACGTGCGGCTCATGGGTGGCGTCGGCCTGACCCGCGCCACCGAGGTGGCCGTGCTCAACGCCAACTACATCGCGGCCCGGCTGCGCGACCACTACCCGGTGCTCTACTCGGGCCCCGGCGGCGTCGTCGCGCACGAGTGCATCCTCGACGTGCGGGGCATCACGAAGGAGACCGGCGTGACGGTCGACGACGTGGCCAAGCGGCTCGTCGACTACGGCTTCCACGCGCCGACCATGTCGTTCCCGGTCGCCGGCACGCTCATGGTCGAGCCCACCGAGAGTGAGGACAAGGGCGAGATCGACCGGTTCTGCGACGCGATGATCGCCATCCGCGGCGAGATCGACGCCGTCGGACGGGGCGAGGTGCCCGTCGCCGACTCGATGCTCCGGCACGCGCCACACACCTCGCTGGCCGTCGCGGGGGAGTGGGACCACGCCTACGACCGCAAGGCCGCGGCGTTCCCGGTCGGTGTGCACGCCCCGGACAAGTACTGGCCGCCGGTGGGACGCATCGACGGCGCCTACGGAGACCGGCACCTCATCTGCAGCTGCCCGCCGCCGGAGGCGTTCGAGGACTGACCGCCGGGGTGCGACGGCGCAGGCCGTCGCACCCGGTGGCGGTATCAGCCCGCCCGCCCGCCCCTCCTGCTGTTCAGACGCCCGGAGACCCTGGGCCTTGACCGGATCGAAAGCCCATGTGCGCCAGGCGTTCTGAGCGGCCGCTTCTTCAGCACGGGGGAGCAGGAGCATGAGCGCGCGGCAGCGCATCGTCTTCGTCGGCGGCGGGCCCTCCACCGTCGACGCCTACGCCGTGCTCGTCCGCCGGTGCCGACGGGCCATCCGCCAGGGTCGCCTCGAGGTCGTCGTCGTCAACCCCCACGACCACCTCAGCCTGCCGGGCTTCGTCCGCGACGTGGTCACCGAGACCGTGCCCCTGGCGGCGATCAGGATGCCGCTGCGGGTCGCCATGCCGCTGGCCGTCGTCGTCCCGGCCATGGTCACCCACGTCGACCGCAGCCGCCGGATCGTCACGTACGCGCGGGTCAGCGCCGCCGGCTCGGGGTCCGTGGAGGCGCTGCGCTACGACGAGCTGGTGGTCGAGGCCGACCGTGCCGAGCCCGCGCCGTTGCCCGGCCTGACCGAGCACGGCTTCGTCATGCGGGGCTCGGGCGACCTGGGGCGCCTGGTCGCCCGGCTGCGGCTGCTCGAGGACGCGGACGCTGCCCGTCGCCCCGCCGACCTCCTCGTCGTGCACGCCGGCCAGGACAGCGTCGACCTTGCTGCCGCCCTCGCCGCGCGGCGTACGACGGCCGTTCGGCGAGTCCACCTCGTGCCGGGGACAGACCGGCCGGGTGCTCTCGAGAACCACCGGAGACGTGACCTCGAGCGGCTCGGGGTCGTCGTGCACCCGGGGGCCCACCTGGTCGGGGTCGGCCGCCGTCACGTCACCCTCTCGGACGGCAGCATCCTGCCGACCGGGTTGGTGCTCGCGACCGGCCGACCCCGGTCCGTCGCCCTCCCCGGGCTGGAGTCACTGCCGGGGCCGGACCGCCTCGCGCTCGCCCTGGCCCCGGGGGTCTGGGCCACCGGGGACGGACTCGGGGAGCAGCTCGTGGAGGCCGTCGCCGGACGCCCGGCGTCGGCCTTGCGGCTTGCCGTCCCGGCGTGGACAGCATTATCGCGCCATCGGATCGGGGCCCTGGCCGGCGGGACGGCGATGTCCCTCGCAGCCTCCGGTGGCCCTTCCGTCATGACACCGCCCCGGTATGCCGCGGTGTCGACCACGCGCCGGCCCGGGGCTGCGCGAGCGGTGGCACCGTCGGCCCCGCAGGCGGCCTGAAGCCGACGCCCCCGTCGACGGACGTCGCCGTCCCTGAGGTCAGGCCGCGGGAGCGGTGAGACCGATCACCGTCACGCCTGACCCGGTCGACGTCTTGTCGACCCGGATCTGCACGGGGATGCGGGAGCGCAGGTCGGAGACGTGGCTGACGACCCCGACGCACCGGCCGCCGTCACGCAGCCCGTCGAGCACGGCCATGACCTGCTCCAGGCTCTCGTCGTCGAGCGTGCCGAACCCCTCGTCGACGAAGAGCGTGTTGAGGTCGAACCCGCCGGCCTCCTCGCGGACGGCGTCGGCCAGCCCGAGGGCCAGGGCCAACGACGCCATGAACGACTCGCCGCCGGAGAGGGAGGCGGTGTCGCGCACCTGGCCGGTCCACTGGTCGCGCACGACGAGACCGAGCCCACTGCGCCGGCCACCCGCCGCCCGGTCGTCGGAGTGGGCGAGCTGGTAGCGGCCGTCACCCATGACCCGCAGGCGCTCGTTGGCCAGTGCCGCGACCTTCTCGAGCCGGGCCGCGAGGACGAAGGCGGTCAGCCGCATCCGCAAGGTGTTCTGGCCCCCCGTGCCCGCTGCGGTGTCGGCCAGCTCGGCCACCCGGGCGTGCTCGGCCACCAGCGGGGCCAGCGCCGCGACCCGGGCCTCGATCGAGCCGCGGACGGGGGCCAGGGCGCGGACCGACGTCTCGGCCCCGGTCTGGGCGTGCTGCGCACGACGCAGGTCTGCTCGTGCCGCGTCCGCCGCCGCGGCGGCCTGCGCCGGGTCCGCCGGCTCGCGCTCGAGGGCGGCCCGGACGGTCTCGTCGGCGAGCACGGCTTCGGCCGCCGCCCGCCGGTCGTCCAGCGCGCGCAGCTGACGCCGCAGCTCCGCCAGAGCGGACCGGTCGACGAGCGCAGCAGCGACCTCCTCGACGGAGGCGAACCCGTTGTCCTGCATCATGACCAGCGTCGCGGCCTCCGCCGACGACAGCTCGGACCGCGCGTCGTCCGCCGCGGTCAGGGCGTCGGCAAGCTCGCGGGCACCGGTGACGAGCCGCGTGTGCTCAGCGGTCGCCTCCGCGATCGGCGGGGCCGGCGCGCCGGCCGCGAGGGGGCCGAGACAGGAGCAGGAGGCCGCGTGCGTCACGACAACGGACCCCAGCTCGTCGCTGAGCCGGGCGACCTGCTCCGCGAGCTCGGCCACAGTGCCCTCGCGCACCGAGAGGGTCCGTGAGGCCGACTCCGCGGCGGCCTGCGCCACCGCCACCGCAGCGCGGGCGGCGACGCACCGGGCGTCGGCCCCTAAGAGCCGCTCGACGTCTGCGGCGAGAGCGTCGCGTCGGGTCCGGGCCGTGCGGGCGCGGGCGCCGAGCTCGGGGGTCGAGGCATCGCCGCCCGCGAGAGTCGGTTCCCCGTCCGTCAGGGCGGTCGAGGCGTCGCCGCCCCCAGGGCTCGGTTCCCCGTCCGCGAGGGCGGCCTCGAGGTCGGCCTGGCGGGTGGCGCGGAGCTGCTCGAGCCCCGCCAGGACGGCGTCCTCGCGCTGGGTGACCTCCCGCAGCGACTGCCACCCGGCGGCGGCCCCCTCCACGGCCTCGGCGCTCACGGGGTCCGCGCTGGTCGCGGGCCGGGGATGCTCGGTCGCCCCGCACACGTCACACGGTGAGCCGTCCACGAGCCGCCCGGCCAGCTCACCGGCCATCCCGTCGAGGCGGGCCTGCTGCAGCGTCTGGTGGCGCTCACGGGCGGACTGCTCCGCGCCGCGGGCCACCTGCACCCGGTCGCGCGCGCCTCGCACACGGTCGCGGGTGGTGTCGATCTCCGTCGCCAGCTGGTGGCGACGCGCCGTCACCGCCACGTCGGCGTCGGCCACGGCCAGGGCCGCGACCGCCTCCTGGTGGCGGGTCACGTCGAGGGTGGCCGCCTCGAGGGCCTGCTCGGCGACGACGACCTGGTGACGCTGCCGCTCGGCGTCGGTGCCCACGGCCACGACGCCCGCCTGGAGGGTGGCGAGCCGGCGCCGGTCCGCCTCCAGGCCGCGGCTCCGGGCGAGGGCGGCGTCCAGCACAGCGGCGTCCTCCTCCAGGGTGCGCACCCAGCCGTGCACGGAGTCCGCGGTCCACGCCGTGACCCCGGACCGACCCAGCGCCTCCTGCGCGCGCTCACGCCGACGGTCGGCTGAGGCGCGGCGCTCGCGCAGGCGGGTCAGGGCGCGCACGTCACCCGAGACCACGTCGGCGCGGGTGGCCGCGTCCACGGCGCTCCGCAGGCCGGCCCACCGCTGGGGGTCGGCGTCGAACGCGGCCAGCTCCTGCTGGGCGAGCTCCCCCCGTCGACGCCGTTCGGCCCACCCCGCCGCCTCCGTCGCGGCGTTCTGCGCGGCAGCGGCCCGGCGCTCGGCCTCGCTGGCGGCCACGAGAGCACCGACCGCGTGCTCGTCGAGGCGCTCGGCGACGGCCCTCACCTGGGCCGGCAGTGACGCCGGGGGAACGCCGGTCCAGTCCGTGAGCGGGCCATCGCCCACCGTGTCGCCCACCAGGTCACCCAGCACGTCGCCGGGCACCTGCGCGAGCACCGTCTCCAGCCGGGCCAGGTCGGCCCCGAGCGAGCTCTGGGCGTCGCCCAGCTCACCGGCGAGCACCCGCCGGCGCTCGACGAGCCACGCCTCGACGCCGGAGTAGGTCGAGATGTCGAAGAGCTTCTCGAGCAGCGTGCGCCGCTCGTCGGCCGTGGCGCGCAGGAAGGCGGCGAACTCGCCCTGGGGCAGCAGCACCACCTTGCTGAACTGGGCCAGCCCCATCCCCAGCACCTCGGTGACGATCTCACCGACCTCGTCGGCCCGGCTGCTCCGGGCGGTCCACCGGCCGACCACGTGCTCCTCGAGGACGACTCGCGCGGGCGAGCTGGTCTCGCCGTGCCCTCGCTTCTTGGCGCGCAGGAACTCCGGCGAGCGGGTGATCCGGAACCGCCGGGCCCCCACGCCGAACTCCAGCCGGACGACGGGCACCGCGTCGCGGCCGGAGTGGTCGCTGCGCAGCGCCTTGCCCCCCGGGCGGCCGCCCGGCACCCCGGCATACAGGGCGAAGCACACGGCGTCGAGCAGGCTCGTCTTGCCGGCCCCGGTGGGCCCGTGGACGAGGAAGAGCCCGTTGACCCCGATGGCGTCGAAGTCGACCTCCACCGTGCCCGCGAAGGGCCCGAACGCCGTGACCTCCAACCGGTGGAGCTTCACGCGACCCCCGTGCGGAACAGCTCGTCACCGAGGCCGGGCAGCATGGCTCCCAGCTCGTCGAGGCGCTGGGCCCGCTCGACCCGGGACGCCTCGACCGCCTGCTCGAAGAGGGCTCGCTCCTCCGCCGAGGCCGGGTGGCCACCGCGCACGTGGGCGAGAAAGTCGCAGCACACGTCGAGGTCGTCGACGCGGCGGCCGAGCGCGACGGCATACGAGCTGATGGGCACGACACCGCCCCGCGGCTCGAAGACGAGGTGCACGGTGTGGGGGAAGCGCTGGCGGAGCCGGTCCATCGCCCCGAGCGGCCGGACCGGGTCGGTGAGAGTGACCTGGCAGTATGCCGCGGCCGCGTCGTCGAGCGCGGGGTCGGCGAGCAGGTCGTCGAGGTCACCGCGCAGCACCCGCAGCGACCGGTCGACGGGGGCGGCGACGAACCGGGCGTCGGCCGATCCGGAGGCGTCGAGGTCGACGAGCCAGCTGCCCTTGGTGTGGCGGTGCTCGCTGAACGACATGGCGACGGGGGAGCCGCTGTAGCGCACCCCGTCGGCCACGTGCTGGGCGCCGTGCAGGTGGCCGAGGGCGACGTAGTCGGCGGCGGCGAACACCGAGGGGTGGACGGCGCTGACCCCGCCGACGCTGATGTCGCGCTCGGAGTCGCTCGTGGCCCCGCCCGTGACGAAGGCGTGGGCCATGACCACCGACGGCCCGGAGCGGCGGCCCAGGTCGGCCTCGACCCGGCTCATCGCGGCGCGCAGCACGCCCGCGTGGGTGCGCTCGGTCGCGCCCAGCGTGTCGGCGCTCGTCGCGGGCTCGAGGTAGGGCAGCGGGTAGACCCACACCCCCTCGACCTCGACGGGGACACCGACCGAGGCCAGCGACGATCGGATGTGCAGGCCGGCCCGGCTGAGCAGGCCGGAGGCGAAGGAGAGCCGGATCGCGGAGTCGTGGTTGCCCGAGGACAGCACGACCTGCGCCCCCGCGTCGACCAGCCGGGTGACCGTCTCGGAGAGCAGCTCCACCGTCGCGGGGCTGGGCAGCGCCCGGTCGTAGACGTCGCCGGAGACCAGCACGGCGTCGACCGCCTCACTGCGCACCGTCTCGACGAGATGGTCGACGAACCGGGCCTGGGCGTCCAGCAGTCCGACCCCGTGGAACGCGCGTCCCAGGTGCCAGTCGGAGGTGTGGATCAGCCGCACACCCCGACATTAGGACGGGTGTCCGACACCGCCCGGGACCGACGCGCAGCCGGGGCCCGGCGGTCCGGTCAGCCGGTCGGGACGGGGGCGGCAGCGGCCAGGTAGGCGTGTACGAGGGGCACCGCCGCGGCCCCCTCGCCGGAGGCGGCGGCGACCCGCTTCATGGAGTCGGTGCGGATGTCCCCGACGGCGAAGACGCCCGGCAGGGTCGTCTCCAGGGCTGCCGGTGGCAGGTCCTGCCGCCAGTGCTCCTGAGGCACGTCCCGACCCGTGAGGACGAACCCCTTGGCGTCGCGGACGACCTCGTCGGGCAGCCACTCGCTGCACGGGTCGGCCCCGAGGAGCAGCATCAGCCCGCTCGCCTCGACGACCTCCTCGGTGCGGTCCCGGGTGTCGCAGAGCGTCAGCCGTTCGAGCCACCGCTCGCCGTCGGCGCCGATGACCTCGGTGTGGGGGCGCACGGTGATGACGGGGTTCGCGGTGATCTCCCGGATGAGGTAGTCGGACATCGTCGCCGTGAGCGAGTCACGCCGGATGACGATGGTGACCGCCTTGGCGAAGCGGGCCAGGTGCACCGCCGACTGGCCGGCCGAGTTCCCCCGCCGACGACGTAGACGTCGCGGCCGGTCAGGTCGCGGGCGACGCTGGTGGCGGCCCCGTAGTTGACGCCCCGGCCGACGAGGCCCTCCACGGACTCGACGTCGAGGCGCCGGTATGCCGCCCCGGACGCGATGACGACCGCCCGGCCCCGGACCGTCGTGCCGCCCTCGAGCCGGATGGTGTGGGGCGTCCCGGGCTCCAGCGACTCCACCGGCAGCCCGACGAAGAACCGGGCCCCGAACCGCAGGGCCTGCATGCGCGCCCGCTGGGCGAGACGCATACCGGAGATGCCGCGTGGGAAGCCGAGGTAGTTGCGGATCATCGAGCTCGTGCCCGCCTGACCGCCGATGGCCTCCGACTCCAGGACCACCGTCGTCAGGCCCTCGGACGCGCCGTAGACCGCGGCCGCCAACCCGGCCGGGCCGGCGCCGATGACGACGAGGTCGGCGACGAAGTCGGGGTCGAGGTCGGCCGCGGAGCCGTACATCCGGTAGGCGAGGTCGGCCAGGCTCGGCGCACTCATGACCTCGTCGGGCTGCACGTTCAGGCCGTCCCCGTCGTCGCGGGCGAAGGCCCCCTTCGTCGGCGTCCGCACCAGGGGGAACCGCGCGTCCGGCCCGGCCGCGGCCACGACGGCCCGCCCGAGAGGGGAGTCGGCGTGGTATCGCCGGTGGGGGAGCCCCATCCGCTGGAGGTAGTCGACGATGCGGGCCCCCTCGGCCGACTTGGTGTCGGAGACGACCTGGACCCCGTCGACCTCGACCGCGTTCGTCGACCAGATCCAGTCCGACAGCATCTCCACGACCGCGGCGTGGAACTCCTCGTCGCGGGCCGCGGTGGGGATGGCGAGCCAGGCGTCGAGGCGGCCCTCGGCGAGCAGCGAGCGCATCTGCGCCATCCGCGTGCCGTAGCCGCGGGGCTGCAGGAGCGCGACGCGACGCGACGTGGGGCTCACGGTGTGCACGGTGTCGAGGAGCGCGAGCCCGTCTCCGTCCTGCAGGTCGGCGTCGACGGCCACGAGCGCGATGCCCCGCTGGTCGACGGTCAGCTCGCGGGCGGCGTCGAGCAGGGCGTCGGCCGAGGTGAACTGGTGCAGGTCGTAGTCGTGGCCGTAGCGCGAGGCGAAGGCCTCGTCCACGGCGGCGCGGGTGCCCTCGCTCGTGGCGAGGAGGATCGCGGGTATGCCTGCGAAGCGGTGGTCTCCCATCCCACCAACCTAGTTCGCCGGGTCACGTCCCTCCGGTGCTTCGGCCGGAGGCCCTCACTGCGGGCCAGGGAGCGAGCAGGTCGTCGCGCGGTGGCCCGGCACGGCATACATTGCGCTGCATGGGAACCGAGGTCAGCGCCGCGAGCTTCTCCCGTGAGCAGCGGCAGCAGTACCGCGAGAAGGTGCGTCTGAGCCTCGACGTCTTCGAGCGGATGCTCGCGCACAGCCAGTTCGACTTCGAGCAGCAGATGACGGGGATGGAGATCGAGCTCAACCTCGTCGACCCCGAGTACCGCCCCCAGCTCGACAACGCCACGGTCCTGGAGGCGATCGAGAACCCTGAGTTCCAGACCGAGCTGGCCCGCTACAACATCGAGTTCAACGTCAGCCCGCGCACGCTGGAGGGTGACACGGCATTGGGTCTCGAGGCCGACCTGCGGGCCTCGCTCAACCAGGCCGAGCGCAAGGCGAACGACGTCGGCTCGCACATCCTCATGATCGGCATCCTGCCCACGGTCATGCCGGAGCACTTCGAGGGCGACTGGATGAGCGCCAACACCCGCTACCAGGCGCTCAACGACGCGGTGCTGGCCGCGCGCGGCGAGGACATCTACCTCGACATCGAGGGCTCGTCGGGGGAGCGGCTCGACCGGTATGCCGACTCGTTGGCTCCCGAGTCGGCCTGCACCTCGATGCAGCTGCACCTGCAGGTGGAGCCGAACAGCTTCGCCAGCCACTGGAACGCGGCGCAGGTGCTGGCCGGCCCGCAGCTGGGGGTCGGCGCGAACAGCCCGTTCTTCTTCGGGCGCCAGCTGTGGCACGAGACGCGGATCCCGTTGTTCACGCAGGCTGCCGACACGCGTGCGGTGGAGCTGAAGAACCAGGGCGTGCGGCCCCGCGTGTTCTTCGGCGAGCGCTGGGTCACGTCGATCTTCGACCTGTTCGAGGAGAACGTGCGCTACTTCCCGGCGCTGCTCCCGGAGCTGTCCGACGAGGATCCGCAGGCGGTGCTCGAGGGCGGTGGCGTCCCCCAGCTCGCCGAGCTGCGCCTGCACAACGGCACCGTCTACCGCTGGAACCGGCCCATCTACGACACCCCCGGCGGCCAGCCGCACCTGCGGGTCGAGAACCGGGTGCTGCCCGCCGGGCCGAGCATCGTCGACACCATGGCCAACGCGCTGTTCTACTATGGCGCGCTGCGGATGCTCGCCCAGGAGGACCGCCCGGTCTGGACCCGGATGAGCTTCGTGGCGGCCGAGGAGAACTTCTTCGCCGGAGCGCGCGACGGCATCGAGTCGCGGCTCTACTGGCCCGGTCGCGGTGAGGTGCCCGTCTCGGAGCTGGTCCTGCGCCAGCTGCTGCCGATGGCGCACGAGGGGCTGACCCAGTGGGGCGTGGCGCCCGAGGTGCGCGACCGCTACCTCTCGGTCATCGAGGGCCGCTGCCTGAGCGGCCGCAACGGCGCGTCGTGGCAGATCGAGACGACCCGGCGCCTGGAGGAGGGCGGTCTCGACCGTCCGGAGGCGCTGCGCCAGATGCTGGTCCGCTACGCCGAGAACATGCACGCCAACGAGCCGGTGCACACCTGGCCGATGGCCTGACCAGGACGGCGCCCTGGATGGCGGGAGCCTCGCGGAGACCGCCAGGGTGCCGTCTGGGTGTACCGGCATACTGGCGCGGTGCCGGTCATGCGGGGTGACTCGCGGCCGCCCCTCTCGGGCGCGGCCCGGCTGCTTCGTGTGACCACCCTCGCGGGAGCGTCGCTGGCGCTCGCCCTCAGCGCCCACGTCGTGGGCGGTGGAGCGATGCCCTCGCCCGGAGGGCTGTCCCTCATCGGGACGGCGGCTCTCGCGGTCGCCCTCCTCCTGACACGCCGGCGGTGTCGGCTGTGGGTGCTCGCCGCGACCGTCGTCGCGGAGCAGACGCTCATGCACCTTGCCCTCCCGGTCTCGGGCGCGGTGATCTGCATGCCCGCGACCACCGGCATGTCGCTGGGCCACAGACTGCTCGGCGGAGGCGCCGCGTGCGGGTCGGGGCCCGCCGGCATCGGCGGAGTGCTCCCGCCCGCCGCCTCCGGTGTGCCGTCCACGGTCGGGATGTCGATGCCCGGGATGTCCATGCCCGCGATGCCGGACCTGCCGATGCTGTTGGCCCACGGTGTCGCGACTGTGGTTGTCGTCCTGCTGCTGTGGCGGGGAGAGACGTGGCTCTGGCGGGTCGTGGCGCGGCTCCTGGGCCTCCCGGGCACCGGCCCCGCTTCGCTGGGTGTTCGCGCTGCCCTGTGGGCCCGCTCGGTGCGCCTGCGGCCACGCTCTCCCCGGCGGCCCGCAGCACCCCGGGGACCGCCCCTGCGGCTCGCACTGACCTGACCGTCCGGCGCCGCGGGGTGCCGGACGGGCCGAGGTGTGCTCGCGGCAGGCCGGTCCCGCTCCTGCGGCCTGTGGCTCGCGGGGCGACGCGTCCCTGCGCGCCGGAGACCCCGTCGACGACCCCTGTCGGGCCGCCGGGTCTGCACCGTGGCCTCGGCGCCGGTCGGTGAGACCTGCCTCGACTTCCCCCTTTCGAACGTGAGGACGACCCATGACGACAGCACTGCCCCCGACCGGCCCCACCAGCCCCACCAGCCCCACCAGCCCCACCCGGTCCCGACCTCAGACCCGAGCGGGCCGTCGGCGCGGCGCTCGGCTGCTGAGGCGCGGACTGCCCGCCGTGGTCGCCGCCGTGGCCTTCGTGGCGCTCACCCAGAGCGCAGCGAGCGCCCACGTCCGGGTGCGGCCGGACTCCACGGTCACCGGAACGTTCAGCGCGCTGACGTTCCGGGTCCCGGACGAGTCCGCCACCGCAGGCACCGTCAAGGTCGCTGTGACCCTTCCCGCCGACCGGCCCTTCCTGTCCGTGAGCACCAAACCGGTGCCCGGCTGGCAGGCGGTCACCACGGAGGCGCCCCTGCCGGCTCCGGTCGTCGTCGACGGCACCACCGTCACCAAGGCCGCCCGCACCGTGACGTGGACGGCAGACCCGGGCGTGCAGATCGACCCCGGGGAGTACCAGGAGTTCTCGATCTCGGCCGGTCCGCTCCCGCCGCCCGGCACCGTGGAGCTGCCGGCCATCCAGACCTACTCCGACGGCACGGTCACCTCCTGGGACCAGTCCACCCCTGCCGGCGGCGCGGAACCGGAGCATCCGGCACCGGCGTTCGTCGTGACGGCGGCGACCACCGCCGCGGCCGCCTCTCCGGCAGCCGGCGCACCGGACCCGACCAGCGCGGTCGGCTCCGTCACCGAGACGAGCGCCGACCCGGTCGCGCGGGTCCTTGGTGGGCTCGGTCTCCTCTCCGGGCTCGGCGCCCTCACCCTCGTCCTCGTGCGACGCCGTCGGGCCACCGTCTCGGGAGCCCGGACCGATGGCTGATCCCGGAGCACGGCGACGGCTCCCGTCGTCCCGCTCGGCTGACGCCCTGCTGGTCCTGGCTACCCTGTTGGTCCTGGTGCCCCTGGGGGCACTCGGGTGGGCCGCGGGCAGCCCGTCCATCGCCTTCGCCCACGACGTCCTCCGAGGCACCACGCCCGCCGACGGCGCCACGGTCCGGGCGGTGCCCGGCGAGGTGGTGCTGACCTTCGACGAGCCGGCGCTCGCGGTGGGCACCGAGATCGTCGTCCTCGACCCTTCGGGCTCACCCCTGCAGGACGGGGCGCCCAGCCTGGTGGACGGGACGGTGCGTCAGCGTGTCCGGGGTGGCCCGGCCGGCCTCTATACCGTGCGCTGGAGGGTGACCTCGGCCGACGGACACCCTGTCTCGGGCACGTTCGCCTTCACGGCGACATCGGGGTCGACGTCAGGGTCGACGCCCGGGTCGACGTCAGGGTCGACGTCAGGGTCGACGCCCGGCTCTGCGCCGGGGCCGGGTACCGCGACGGTGGGCCCGGTATCCGCTGCGACACCACCCCCGGCGAGCAACCCGGGGCCGTCGGGGGTCGTGCCCGCGGTCGTAGTGGCTGCCGTGGTGACCCTCGGGGCTGTGCTGCTCGTCCGCCGCCGACGCCAGGCCCCGAGTCACCAGCCCGCACCGGACGACGGAAGGAGCCGTTGACGGGCCCGACTGTGGTCGACTCTCCTCGTCGTCCCCTCCGCGCTGACGAGGAGTATCGGTGCCTCTGACCATGGCCATCTACACGGGCAACCGTGCGGTCGGAGGGGCTGAGGCGGACTGGGACGCCGTCGTCGTGGCGCTCCGCTCGAGCCCGGAGCCGCTGCCCCTGCTGCGCTCGGTCACGCCGGAGGGCACCCGGGTGCTCACCGCCGACGACGCCCTCGACCTCATGGTGGAGTGCGACCTGCTGCTGGCCGGCGGCGACCCGGCTGCGCGGTGGACCTTGACCCGGCTCCGCGCCCTCACCGAGGCGGCCCTGAGCCTGCCGGACAGTGAGCTGCGGCTCGTCGGTGCTCGGTAGGACTCTGTCGGGGGACAGGCGTACGCTGACGTCGTTGCCCTTGACGCCCTTGACGTACACGGAGAAGCCATGACCGACCACGTCGCCCCCATCACCGAGAAGAACGCCGCCACCATGGGCGAGCTGCTCGACCGGGTGGAGCGCGAGCTGACCCGGCGTGCCGACGAGCTGGCGGAACAGGGGCGCAGCCTGACCTCGCTCGGCGACCTCGACGACCTCGCCGCCCGGATGGTCGCCGCGCTCCCGAGCGTGCACCCGTGGGACGCCGCGCTCGGGCCGTTCTACGACACCGCCGGGCTCATGCAGTGGCTCGGCGTCAGCCGCCAGGCGCTCGCCGACCGGGTCCGCCGCGGGACGCTCCTGGCCTGCCGCACCTCCGACGGGCACCTGCTCTACCCGATCCTGCAGTTCGGGCGCACCGGCCAGGTGCGGCCCGGGGTCATCGACGTCGTGGGCATCCTCGGCCGCGCCGGCGCGGACGGGTGGGCCGTCGGCCTCTGGCTCACGACGCCGAGCGAGGCGTTCTACGGCGAGAGCGCGGTCGACCACCTCGTGTTCCACCGCTCGTCGCGGGAGTCGGTCGACCGGGTGGTCGCTGCTGCCACGGCGGACGCCCGCGCGTGGTCCACGTGAGCCGCCAGGTCGTCGCGCAGCAGCCTCCCAGCGGCTCGCTCCACGGCTTCCCCACGCTGTCCCTCACGCCCGAGCACCCGCTGTACCGCGCGCATACGGCCGGCCTCGGCCCCTGGTGGTTCAGCAGCGACGGCGGTGGCCGCTTCGACCTCCTCGTGCCCCGAGGCACCTGCTACCTCGCCGACACGGCGCTCGCGGCCCTCCGCGAGCGGCTGGGGGTCGTCCTGGGCGGGAGCCCCGCCGTCCCCTCGTCGCTGCTCGCGGGCGCGGTCGTCTCCGCGCTGCAGCTGCCCGAGGGACGCGACTGCGCCGACCTCCAGGCGAGTGCGGCGAGCGCGTTCGGGGTCACCCGCGAGCTCGAGTCGATGGTCCCGTATGCCGTGCCGCAGGCGTGGGCCCGCGCGTTCGACGCCGAGGGGCTGGGGGGAGTCGCCTACGGGCCCAGGTTCAGCACGGGGGACGCCACGTCGTATGCCGTGTTCGGCGACGGCGGTGCGGCCGGTTGGCCGGAGGACGCGAGTCCCGTTGCCGCCGCTGACGTTCCGGGAGCACCCATCGCCCTCGCGCCACCCCGGCGATGGGACGTCACGGTGGTGCGGCCGCCCCGTACGCGCACCCGGTGAGGGTCAGCGCTGCTCGGGAGAGGGCCGGTTCCACGTGCGGATCGCGGGCTGCTCGCGCTCCCACTCCAGGACGCTGAGCGACCCCGCGTCCAGCAGCAGCTTGGCCCCCATCCGCACCTCCTGTCGCAGGAAGACCGCGGCGAGGATGCGCAGATAGTGGCCGTGCGCGACGAGGGCCACGTTGCCGTCCTGCAACGTGGGCATGATGTCCCACAGGACGGACGCCGCCCGGGCCGCCACCGACTCCACGGTCTCGCCGGGGGTGTCGCCCGGCACGACGCCGTTCTCGAAGACCGTCCACATGTAGCCGAGCTGCGCCCGGATCTCCTTCGTGGTCAGGCCTTCGTAGCCGCCGTAGTCCCACTCCTTGAGGCGTGGGTCGATCTCGACGTCGGTCAGCCCGGCCAGCTCGGCCGTCCGCCGGGCGCGCTGCAGGGGTGAGACCAGGACCCGGTCGAACGTCCAGTCCTTCAGCAGGAGGCCGACGCGCTGAGCCGCCGCCTCACCCTCAGGCAGCAGCGGCAGGTCGGTCACTCCCGTATGCCGCCCCGACTTCGACCATTCGGTCTCGCCGTGGCGCAGGAGGACGAGGTGGCCTTGGGGCTCGGGCGGTCCCGACGCGGTGACGCTCACGCGGTCACTCTAGGGCTGGCCCGGGCGCCGGACCCGTCTGGCAGGCTGGCCGGATGGACCTCGCCTACCGCGTCCTCAATGTCTTCACCATCGGTGACGACCCGTTCTCCGGCAACCCCCTCGCCGTGTTCGAGGACGCCGCCGGCCTCGACGACGGCCGGATGCAGGCCATCGCCCGCCAGCTCAACCTCAGCGAGACGACGTTCGTCACGCACGTCGAGGGTGGCGGCGATCCGGCGACACCGGCCGAGGCCGACGTGCGGATCTTCACGCCGGCCTACGAGCTGCCGTTCGCCGGTCACCCCACGCTCGGCACCGCAGCGGTTGTCGCGTCCCTCGTCGGCGGGCGGGACGCGGTGACCCTGCGGATGACGGCCGGGCGGGTGCCGGTCGTGCGGGAGGGCGACCAGTGGGTGCTGACCACCGCCAGCGGCCCGGCGACCCGGCCGGTCGAGGCGTCCCCGGCGCAGCTGGCCAGCGCGGTCGGTCTGGAGCCGGACGACCTCGCCCCCGGTCGCGCGCCGCTCTGGGTCGACACCGGGGCGGAGCAGCTGATCGTGCCGCTCGCCTCCGTCGGCGCCGTCCGGCGGGCCCAGGGCGACCCCGTACTCCTGCGCCGGTATGCCTCGTCGCGGCTGGGCGAGTCGCTCACCTACGTCTGGGCGCAGACGGGCGAGGAGACCATCGAGGCGCGGCTCTTCTTCACGCAGGGGGCGGCCGCGGTGGAGGACCCGGCCACCGGGTCGGCGTGCGCCAACCTCGCCGGCTGGTTCCACGCCCAGGGCGAGCGGGACCTGCACCGGGTCGTGCGCCAGGGCGACGCCCTGCAGCGCCCGTCGCAGCTGCACCTGCACCTCGACGCCGACGGCACCATCCGGGTCGGCGGGTCCGTGCACGAGCTCGGAACGGGCACGTTCGTCCTCTGAGCGCCGACCGAGCTCAGATGGTGCCGAGCTCTGAGGTCAGCCCGGCCGATTCCCCGGCAACATCTGAGTCCGGTGGGCCAGGGGCCGGCTCCATCGGAGCGCGGTGGCCTCAGGCCAGTGATCGCCGCACGAGCTCGAAGCAGACGACGGCCGCGGCGGCCGCGACGTTGAGCGACTCGACCCCGCCAGCCATGGGGATGGACGCCCAGGAGCTCATCTGGTCGGCGACGTCAGGGCTGTGCCCGGAGGTCTCCGACCCCAGGACCACGACGACGTTCTCCGGCCACGGGGCGTCGAAGATCGTCTGCGGGGCGTCCGCCGCCAGGCCCACGAGGTGGAACCCGGCCACCCGGAGCATCGTCGCCGCCTCGGCTGCGGTGCCGCACTTGAGGATGGGCGCCCGGAAGGCGACGCCGGCCGACGCCTTCACGACCATCGGGTCGATGGAGGCCACGCCGCGGCGTGGGACGACGATGCCGTCGACACCCGCAGCGGTCGCTGTGCGGATCACCATGCCGACGTTGGCGGGCGTCGTCAGGCCGTCGAGCAGCACGACCCGGCGCAGCGCCGGGTCGTCCACGGCATCGGCCAGCGGGCGCATCCGGGGCGCGACGACGTCGACGAAAACGCCTTGGTCCTGCCGTCCGTTGCCGGCCAGCTTCTTGACCCGCTCTGCGTCGACCCGCTGCACCGGTACCCCGCGGTCCCGGGCGAGGCCGAGGATCTCGCCCACCTGCGGGCCCCGCGCACCGTGGGCGAGAACCACCTTGTCGACGACGAGCGAGTGGTCGTCGAGCACCTCGATGACCGGGTTGCGCCCGTAGACGGTGACGAACCGATCTTTGGGCGAGACCTCCGGCAACTCAGGCCTCGAGCCGCTCGAAGGCGAGCGAGTAGGGCAGACCGGTGGCGCGCTGCGGCATACCCAGGATCATCGTCACCAGCTCACGGGGCTTCGGGAACTCGTCGGGCAGGACATCGTTGTAGGCGTGGTGGGCCTCCAGCGAGGCGACGGCCGGCTCGAGGTGCTCGGCGACGTCGACGAAGTGGGTCGCCACGGGGGACTGGCCGACGAGGACCGTCTTGATACCGGTCCACGGCTGCACGCCCTCCTCCTCGAGGTCGGTGAAGATCCAGCGGTTGCCGCAGTCGCGCACCGCGTCGAGCGTGGCCAGGCCCACCGCCCGGTGGTCCGACTGGCTGAGCCGGTTCATGAAACGCACGTCGTGGCCCTGCGCGACCACGCAGTCCGGCTTCCGCAGCCGCATGACCCGGCACAGCTCCCGCCGCAGGGGCACGCCGTACTCGATGACGCCGTCACGGAAGTCGAGGAAGTCCACGATGTCGACCCCGACGGCCCGGCCCGCGGCCCGCTCCTCGGCCTCCCGCACCGGGCCGGCCTCGTCGGGATGCATGGAGTCGATCCCGGCCTCGCCCCGCGACGCCAGCAGGTAGGTGACCGTCTTGCCCTGGTTGACCCAGCGGTCGACGGCGGCACTCGTGCCGTACTCGATGTCGTCGGGGTGCGCCACGACGACCATCACCGACCCGAAGCTCTCGTCGAGCGGCTCCAGCGCCGCGGGTCCCGTGCCAGGAGGCGTGCTCATGGCCGAACCCTAGCCGCGCGCGGGGGCGGGGGCGGCGGCCTTCAGGGGAGCGCCCGCCAGAAGGTCGTCAGCCGCCCGTCGTCGGCCACGAGGTGCACCGCCAGGCTGGGCGGCGCGTCGAGCCATAGGTGGTCGAGCGGCTCCTGGTCGAGCGTGACCCCCGAGACGACGCCCCCGCCCACGAGGCACGGCCGACCCGCGAACGTCGTCGCGCACATGGTGTGGTGGTGACCGACCAGCACGGCGGCGACGTGGGGATGCCGGGCCAGCACACGCTCGAGCTCGTCGCCGTTGCGCAGCCGGATGGCATCGGCCCGCTCGATCCCGACGATGGTGGGCGGGTGGTGGAGGGCCACGAACGTCAGGGCCGGCGACGCCGCCAGCTCGTCGTCCAGCCGGGCGAGCGTCTCGGGCGCAAGGAGCCCGTGGTCCTGCCGGACTCCGTCGACGGCCGGCACCAGCGAGTCGAGCATGAGGAACCGGTGGGCGCCGACGTCGAGGCTCTGGTCGAGCGGGCCCGAGCGTTCGGACCCCAGCAGGTGGCGGGCGAACGGCTGCCGCACGTCGTGGTTGCCCGTGCCGACGAGCATCGGACCGCTCCACGCCGACAACAGGTCGCGCGCGGCCGCATACTCGCCGTCGGTGCCGTGGTCCGCGATGTCGCCCGTGACGAGCAGGACGTCGGGCGCTATCGCCACCACGTGCGCGAGCACCCGCTCGGCCCGCGCCACCGACTCCGGCCGTCCGCCGACGTGCAGGTCGCTCATGTGCGCGATGGTGAACACGACACGGGCTCCTCTCCACGGACCCGGCAGGACAGACTGCGCAGTATGCCCGAACCCGACCCGGCGACCTCGGCCCCCGACGAGCCCCTCGCCGACACTCTCGCCGGGACTCTCGCCGGGACTCTCGCCGGGACCCGGGTGGTCACCACGGCGGGCAACCTGCCCGGGCCCGTCGCCGCCGCGCGGCTTCGGGACCTCGGCGCCCACGTGACGAAGGTGGAGCCCCCGTCGGGCGACCCGCTGCGGGCGGTGGCTCCGGCGGCCTACGACGAGCTGACTGCGGGGCTGCAGGTGCTCACCCTCGACCTGCGCACGACGGACGGCCGCGACCGCCTCGACGGCCTGCTCGACGACGCCGACGTGCTGCTCACGTCGTCGCGCCCGGCGTCTCTCACCCGTCTCGGACTCGGGTGGGCCGACCTGCACGACCGGCACCCACGACTGGTCCACGTCGCGGTCGTCGGGTCGTCCGGCAGCGCGGCCGACCGGGCCGGTCACGACCTCACGTACCAGGCCGAGAGCGGCGCCCTGACCCCACCCCAGCTGCCGTCCGTGCTGCTGGCCGACCTCGCCGGCGCCGAACGCGCCGTCACCGCCGCACTCGCTCTGCTGCTCCAACGGGCGACCACCGGCCGGGCCGGTTTCGCCGAGGTCTCCCTCGCCGAGGCGTGCCGGGCCATGACCAGCACGCTGCGGTGGGGGCTGACCGGCCCCCGAACGCCCCTCGGCGGCGCGCTCGCGGCCTACGCGCTGTATGCCGCCTCGGACGGGTGGGTGGCCCTGGCCGCCCTCGAGCCGCACTTCCGCGAGCGCGCCCTGCGCAGCCTCGGGGTGTCGGGCACCGCCGAGGAGTTCACGGCCGTCTTCCGCACCCGCACGGCGGGGGAGTGGGAGGACTTCGGTGTGGCGCACGACATCCCCCTCGCTGCGGTACGCGAGCCCGGTGCGGGTACGGAATGGGTGACCCCACCCCCGCGTTGAGATGATTGAATCGTCAATCACTGAGGAGTGAGCAGACATGCAGTTCGGCATCTTCACCGTCGGCGACGTCACCATGGACCCCACGACCGGCCGTACTCCCACCGAGCACGAGCGCATCAAGGCGACCGTCGCGATCGCCAAGAAGGCGGAGGAGGTCGGGCTCGACGTCTTCGCGACGGGGGAGCACCACAACCCGCCGTTCGTGCCGTCCGCGCCCACGACGACGCTCGCCTACATCGCCGCGCAGACGTCGCGGATCATCCTGTCGACCGCCACCACGCTCATCACGACGACCGACCCGGTGCGCATCGCCGAGGACTACGCCACGCTGCAGCACCTCTCCGACGGTCGCAACGACCTGATGATGGGCCGCGGCAACACCGGCCCCGTCTACCCCTGGTTCGGGAAGGACATCCGCCAAGGCATCCCGCTCGCCATCGAGAACTACGCGCTGCTGCACCGGCTGTGGCGCGAGGAGGTCGTCGACTGGCAGGGGAGGTTCCGCACCCCGCTTCAGGGCTTCACCTCCACGCCGCGCCCGCTCGACGGCATCCCCCCGTTCGTCTGGCACGGCTCGATCCGTAGCCCCGAGATCGCGGAGCAGGCGGCCTACTACGGCGACGGGTTCTTCTCCAACCACATCTTCTGGCCCGCCTCGCACACGCAGCAGATGGTCGCGCTCTACCGGCGCCGGTTCGAGCACTACGGCCACGGCCGGGCCGACCAGGCCATCGTGGGCCTCGGCGGACAGGTGTTCATGCGCACGAGCAGCCAGGACGCGATCCGCGAGTTCCGGCCCTACTTCGACAACGCGCCCGTCTACGGCCACGGCCCGTCGCTGGAGGACTTCATGCGCGAGACCCCGCTCACCGTGGGGTCCCCGCAGCAGGTCATCGAGCGCACCCTCGGCTTCCGGGACTATGTCGGCGACTACCAGCGTCAGCTGTTCCTCATGGACCACGCGGGCCTGCCGCTGAAGACCGTCCTGGAGCAGCTCGACATCCTCGGCGAGGAGGTCGTGCCCGTGCTGCGCCGGGAGTTCGCCGCGCTGCGCGCCCCGGGCGTCCCGGACGCCCCCACGCATACCTCGCTGGTGGCCGCCGCCCGCGAGCCCGAGCTCGCACGGGAGGCCTCGTGACCACCCGCAGCATCGTCGTCGTCAGTGGCGGCCTGAGCGTCCCGTCGTCGTCGCGGCTGCTGGCCGACCGGCTCTCCGCCGCGACCAGCGCGTCACTCGCCGCCCGTGGGGAGGATGTCGTCGTCGAGACCGTCGAGCTGCGCGATCACGCCCACGCCGTGACCGACCACCTGCTCACCGGCTTCGCTCCGGCCGGCCTGCGGGAGGTGCTCGACGCCGTCCGCGGCGCCGACGGGCTCATCGCCGTGACGCCGATCTTCAGCGCCTCGTTCAGCGGGCTCTTCAAGTCGTTCCTCGACGTGCTGGAGCCGGGCGCCCTCGACGGCACGCCCACCCTGCTGGGGGCCACGGGAGGCACCGCTCGACACTCGCTCGCGCTCGAGTATGCGGTGCGTCCGGTGTTCGCGTACGCCCGCGCCCGGGTCGCGCCCACCGCGGTCTTCGCGGCGTCGAGCGACTGGGGAAGTGCAGAGGTGGGCGCCGGGCTCGCCTCCCGGATCCACCGTGCGGGGGCTGAGCTGGCCGACCTCGTCGTCGGCGCACCCCGCGTCGCGAGCCGCGACCCCTTCGACGACGTCACCCCCTTCGAGCGGCTCCTCTCCGGCGACGCCTGACCGTCTCCGGACCACCGGATGCCCATCGGACCCCGAGATCCCCATCCGGCCCACCGCATTCGCGGGGTCGACCGGGGATCTGGTGGGTGGCCGGCGGTCAGACGGACGACACGCCCAGGTCAGCAGGATCGCCGGCGCCGAGCGCAGCCTCATGCCACGCGGGGTCGAGGGGGGAGAGGTGCACGGCGGTCACCAGCGCCCGGAGCAACGTGCCCTCCTCGTCCAGCTCGAGACGGTGCGCACCCCGCGGTGTCGGTATGCCGTCCGCTCGCCTCCCGAGGACGGACACCGTGTCGACCACCCTCGACCCCGCCAGGACCCCCGGCTGTGGGGTGGCGCCGTCGACCTCGAGATCCTCAGCGAGCACCGGCCCCGTCGGTGCAGTGACCCGCAGGCGTTGCCTGAGCCGCCCCCCGGTCTCGGCGGACCGACCCAGCACGAGCGTCTCCCGCAGCACGGCGACCGCCCTCTCCCTGAGGTGGAGGTCGAGGCTTCGGGCCACGTCCGCGCCGGTCGAGACGACGAAGGCCTCGGCCCGCCACAGCAGCCGGGCGTCCGAGCCGACCTCGGCCGTCACGGTCCACCGCGCCTGACCGCCGCGCATGTCGTAGGCCACGGTGCCGGCCGGCTCGACCACGTCGAGGCGGATGCCGGGGCCAACCAGGAGGTCGAGGGCGACGTCGTCGCCGGCCAGCAGCAGGGCTCCCTCGGCGACGATGGCGACGCGCACCGTGTCGGTCGTCGCCGCGAGGACGCGCACCGCGAGGTGCCCCCGTCCGCTGGGTCCGTCGGATCGGACGTCGACGCGCGCTCGCCCCCCTCGGGGGTCCGCCGACACCGCGAGCCTCGTCCGGCTCATCCGGCCGCCGCGTCGTGGTCGTGCCCGTGGTCGTGCCCGTGCGTGTGACCCGCCATGGGTCCCGGGTCGACGGGCACGAGGTCGCCGCCACGGAAGGCCGCCACCTGACCGGCCACCCAGTCGAGGAGCACGCCCACGGACTCCGGGTCGCTCCGCGAAAGACCGACCACCGGGCGACCGTCACGGGCCGAACGGCCCTCGCGCACCATGCGGTCGGCGTCGACCCCGACGTAGGGCGCGAGGTCGGTCTTGTTGACGACGAGCAGGTCGGCGCGGCTGATGCCCGGGCCACCCTTGCGCACGACGTCGCCTCCGCCCGCGACGTCGAGGACGAAGATCTGGGTGTCGACGAGGGCGGGGGAGAAGGTCGCGGTGAGGTTGTCGCCCCCGGACTCGACGAGCACGAGGTCCACCGGGTCGAAGTCGGCCTCGAGGTCCTCGACGGCCAGGAGGTTGGCCGTGATGTCGTCGCGGATGGCCGTATGCGGGCAGGCGCCGGTCTCGACGCCCCGGATCCGCTCCGGGTCGAGCACTCCGGCGCTGCGCAGCATCCGGGCGTCCTCGTCGGTGTAGATGTCGTTGGTGACGACGGCGATCGACAACGACGAGGACAGCTCACGGCAGAGCAGCCCGATGAGGGACGTCTTGCCGGTGCCGACCGGCCCGCAGACGCCCAGCCGGAGGGCGCGGGCCGGGGCCGGAACCGGGCGGGTGAGGTGGGGGTCGGTCAGGAGATCAGGCACGGAACAGCCTCCGGTCGGCGGTCGTGTGGGCCTCGGCCCAGCCTTCGAGGAGCGGGGCGGACCAGGCCGGGATGTCGTCCGGCTCGGTCACCCCGCTGGTGGCAGCGACGAGCGCCTCGATGTCGGGGCCCAGGGACAGGAGCCGGGCGGTCGCGTCGGCCGGGTCACCCGGTAGGAGCTTGAGCGAGGCCGCCAGCACCGACTGCAGGTCGTCGTACGCCACGAGCCGCGCCACGGCGTCGGCCTCGATCCCTGTGGTGGCGGCCACGAGCCCGAGCACCCGCGGCCGGGCCGGGGCCCGCACGGCCGCGAGCTCGACCAGCGGGCCGGGTTCGGGCCAGAGGCGTAGGGCCAGCCGGCGGTAGGCCCGCCCGAGCGCCCGCGAGGCGTCCCGGATGGCGGCACTGGGGGTCCGCGCCGCCCAGGCCCGCTCGACCTCGTCGGTGCCGTGCCCCGCCAGAGCCTGCGAGCGGCATACCACCGCGGTCGCCGCCTCGGTCCGCGTCACGGTGCTCAGCCGCGTGCGGCAGTAGGCCACGAGCTCCACGGGGTCGAGGCCGCCGAGCAGGGCCGGCTCGAGGCCCCCGGACTGGGTATGCCCGGACGTCGGCAGCCGCGCGTCGGCGAGGAGCATGAGCAGTAGGTCGGGGTGCACCGTCGCGGTCCCGGCGGCGGGCGTACGCGTCACGGCGGCCGCCGTCAGAAGAGCGAGTAGAGCTGGGCGAGGGGCAGGCGGTCGGCCGGGGAGGGCAGTACCTCCGTGCCGTCGACCTCGATGCGGAACGTCTCCGGGTCGATCCGGATGTCGGGGCAGACGTCGTTGTTGACCATCTGCGCCTTGCCGACCTCGCGGGTCGCCTTGACCGGCAGCAGTCGCCGGCGCAGGCCCAACCGGCCCGCGAGCCCGTCGTCCAGCGCCGCGGGCGCGACGAAGGTCACCGCATGGTCGGCGGCGCTGCCCTCGAACAGCGTGGGCCGCATGAGCACCGGCTGGGGAGTCGGGATCGACGCGTTGGGGTCGCCCAGGGCCCCCCAGACGAGCGCCCCGCCCTTCATGACGACATCGGGCCGCACCCCGAAGAAGCGCGGGTCCCACAGCACGAGGTCGGCCAGCTTGCCGGGCTCGATGGAGCCGATCTCGTCGTCGAGCCCGTGGGCCACGGCGGGGTTGATCGTGTACTTCGCGATGTAGCGCCGGGCCCGCTCGTTGTCGGCCGGCAGGCTCTCGCCCAGCGACCCGCGCCGGCCCTTCATGACGTGGGCGACCTGCCACGTGCGGGTGATGACCTCACCGATCCGGCCCATCGCCTGGGCGTCCGACGACGTGATCGACATGGCGCCCATGTCGTGGAGGACGTCCTCCGCCGCGATGGTCGTCTCACGGATGCGGGACTCCGCGAACGCGAGGTCCTCGGGCACCTGGGGGTTGAGGTGGTGGCAGACCATGAGCATGTCGAGGTGCTCGGCCACCGTGTTGACGGTATGCGGCAGCGTGGGGTTCGTCGACCCGGGGATGACGTACGCCTCGCCCGCGACCCGCATGATGTCGGGCGCGTGGCCACCGCCCGCGCCCTCCGCGTGGAAGGCGTGGATCGACCGGCCGCCGATGGCCCGCAGCGTCGACTCGAGGTAGCCGGCCTCGTTGAGGCTGTCGGAGTGCAGCGCGACCTGCAGGCCCATCTCGTCGGCCGCGCGGAGGGCGGCGTCGATCGCGGCGGGCGTGGAGCCCCAGTCCTCGTGCACCTTGTAGGCCGCGGCGCCGGCCAGCGCCTGCTCGCGCAGCCCCGGCATGCTCACGGTGTTGCCCTTGCCCATGAGAAAGACGTTGAGCGGCACCGCATCCAGCCCCCGGTGCACCGCGGTGAGGTGCCAGGCGCCGGGGGTGACCGTCGTCGCCTTCGTGCCCTCCGACGGGCCGGTGCCGCCGCCGCCCACCGTCGTGATGCCGGTGGCGATCGCCTCGACGAGCTGGGAGGCCGAGAGCAGGTGCACGTGGCTGTCGATGCCGCCGGCCGTGAGGATCCGGCCCTCGCCGCTGACGACGTCGGTCGACGGGCCGATGACAAGGTCGGGGTGGACGCCGTCGGAGACGTCCGGGTTGCCGGCGCGGCCGAGGGCGACGATGCGGCCGTCACGGATGCCGACGTCGGCCTTGACGATGCCCCAGTGGTCGAGGACGACGGCATTGGTGATGACGGTATCGAGCGCCCCCTCGGCGCGGGAGCGCGCCGACTGCAGCATCGACTCACGGATCGACTTCCCGCCGCCGAAGACGGCCTCCTCGCCGCCCACGGTGTAGTCGTCCTCGACCTGCACCCACAGGTCGGTGTCGCCGAGGCGCAGCTGGTCACCGGTCGTCGGGCCGTAGAGGGCGGCATACCGCTCGCGGCCGATCTCAGCCATCGAGGTCCGCCTCCTTCTCGGCCTTGACCTGCAGCCCCGGCACCCGGCGGGCGCCGCGGAGCGCGACCGCCGAGACGGTGCGCGAGGCCCCGGGCTCGAAGCGCTGCGACGTGCCCGACGGGATGTCGAGCCGGAACCCGTGCGCCGCCGCGCGGTCGAAGTCGAGCGCGGCGTTGGTGTCGGGGAGATGGACGTGCGACCCGACCTGCACGGGCCGGTCGCCGGTGTTGACGATGACGAGCTCGAGACGCTCGTCGCCGGTGCGGTCGGCGTTGATGGTGACGGTGCCGGGGGCGACCCGCACCGCCCCCGGACCACTGCTGCGTGTCGCCACGAGGGCCTCCTCAGGCGATGGGCTGGTGGAGGGTGACGAGCTTGCGCCCGTCCGGGAACGTGGCCTCGACCTGCACCTCGGTGAGCATGTCCACGACCTCGGGCATGACCTGGTCGCGGGTCAGCACGGCGCGTCCGGTCTCCATGAGCTCGGCGACGCCCGCGCCGTCGCGGGCGCGTTCGACCACCCACGTACTGAGCAGCGCAACGGACTCCGGGTAGTTGAGCCGGACCCCGCGAGCCAGGCGGTCACGCGCGACCATGCCGGCCACGGACAGCAGCAGCTTCTCGGTGTCGGAGGGACTCAGGTGCATCGGACCGCCTCAGCTGTGGGGCACGTGGGCCCTGGAGGGTTGGGTGCCGAGCGGCGCCGAGGGGTCAGCGTCGGCCGGCGAGCCGCCACGTTGCGGGGAAGAGGCCTGCAGCCACGGCGACCTTGATCGCGTCGCCGATGAGAAAGGGAACCACACCGAGGGCCAGCGCCTTCGGCAGGTCCACGTGGGCGACGTTCATCAGCCACGGCACGCCCACCGCGTAGATCGCCAGGTTGCCCAGCACCATGACCCCGGCCGTGCGCAGCGGCGTGCGCGTGAGGCCCCGCTCAGCCAGCTGACCCACCACCAGGGCGGCCACGACGAAGCCGAGGACGTAGCCGAACGACGCGCCGCCCCAGCCGGAGGTGCCGTGGGAGAAGACCGGCGCGCCGGCCAGGCCGACCAGCAGGTAGAGCAACATCGAGGCGACGCCGCGCAGGGTGCCGAGTGAGGCGCCGACGAGCACGACCGCGAAGGTCTGCAGGGTCAGAGGTATGGGGCTGAACGGCAGGGGGATCGCCACCTGCGCCGCGAGCGCGGTCAGGGCAGCACCGCCGGCGACGAGGGCGGTGTCGCGGACCAGTCCGCCGGGCAGGACGTCACCGAGCACGCGGGGGGCGGGAAGACTCATCGACATGGTGGTGACGCTAGCGGATGCCCATGCCGCGGCGGCATACCCGTCCGACGGCCAGTCGTCAGGGGCCGAGCAGGTCGGCGAGGTCGTAGGTGACCGGACGCTCGAGCTGGTCAACGGTGCACGACAGCGGGTCGCGGTCGGGGCGCCACCGCACGAACTGGGCGGTATGCCGCAGCCGCCCCCCTTCGAGGTAGTCGTACCTCGCCTCGACGACCAGCTCGGGAAGCAGGGGCACGAAGGACAGGTCCTTGCCGGCGTTCCACCGGCTGCCCGCCCCCCGACGCTGCGCGGGGGTGAGGTCGGCGACGTGGGCGGCCCAGTTCCACGGATGACCCTCGAACGTCGTGACGTAGGGCGCCAGCTCGGTGACGAGGGCCCGGCGGCGCGCCATGGGGAACGCGCCGATGACGCCGATGGAGGCGAGTGTGCCGTCGTCGCGGTAGACGCCGAGCATGAGGGAGCCCACCGCGTCGGGCCCGCTGGCGTGCGGACGGTAGCCGGCGACGACGCAGTCGGCGGTGCGCTCGTGCTTGACCTTGGTCATGACCCGCTTGTCGGGCTGGTAGGCCTGCCCCGGGTCCTTGGCGACGACACCGTCGAGCCCGGCCCCCTCGAGCTCGACGAACCAGCGCGCCGCGACCTCCGGGTCGCCCGTGACCGGCGTGAGGTGGACCGGCGGCTGCACGTCCGCCAGCGCCACCTCGAGCCGGCGGCGGCGCTCCGCGAACGGCATCCCCGTGAGGTCCTCGTCGTCCAGGGCCAGCAGGTCGAAGACGACGAGGCTGGCGGGGGTCTGCTCGGCCAGGAGGGCCACGCGGCTGGCGGCCGGGTGCAGCCGCAGCTGCAGCGCCTCGAAGTCGAGGCCACCTCGCGCCGGGTCGACGAGGACGATCTCGCCGTCGACGACGCATCGGGGCGGCAGCTGGGTGCGCACCGCCGCGACGATCTCGGGGAAGTAGCGCGTCATCGGCCGCTCGTTGCGGCTGCCGATCTCCACCTCGTCGCCGTCCCGGAAGACGACGGCGCGGAACCCGTCCCACTTGGGCTCGTAGAGCTGACCGGGCGGGATCTCCCGAGCCAGCCGGGCCAGCATCGGTTTGACCGGCGGCATGACGGGCAGGTCCACGACGGTTCCTCTCGGCCGGCCGTCAGAGGGTCGTGGCGAGCTGCCACGGGGCGAACTCGTGGTCGCCGTAGCCGAGCTCCTCACTCTTCGTGCGCTCGCCCGACGCCACCCGCAGCAGATGCTCGAAGATCTGCCGCCCCACCTCCGCCACCGGGACCCCCGCCTCGACGATCGGCCCGCAGTTGACGTCCATGTCGTCGATCATGTGGTGGTAGATCCCGGAGTTCGTCGCCAGCTTGAGGCTCGGGACGGGCTTGCAGCCGAACGCCGACCCTCGGCCCGTGGTGAAGGCCAGCAGCTGGGCGCCGCCCGCGACCAGGCCCGTCGCGTTGACCGGGTCGTAGGCCGGGGTGTCCATGAAGACCAGGCCCTTGGCGGTGACCCGGTCGGCATACCCGACGACGTCGCACAGGTTGGTCGTGCCGCCCTTGGCGATGGCGCCCAGGGACTTCTCGAGGATCGTCGTGAGGCCGCCGGCCTGGTTGCCGGGGGAGGGGTTGTTGTTGATCGACGTGCCGTCGGCCTGCACGCGCTCCTCCCACCAGCGCACCCGCTCGACCAGGCGGTCGGCGACGTCCTGGCTCACGGCCCGCTGGGTCAGCAGGTGCTCGCCGCCGTAGATCTCCGTCGTCTCGCCGAACACGGCGGTGCCGCCGTGGGCGACGAGCAGGTCGGCGGCGGTCCCGAGGGCGGGGTTGGCCGTGATGCCGGACCAGCCGTCGGACCCGCCGCACTCCATGGCGAGCACCAGCTCGGCGGCCGAGACGTCCTGGCGCGTCCACGCGTCGACGACGGGGAGCATGGCCCGGATGGCCGCGATGCCCGCCTCGACCGTGCGCCGGGTGCCGCCGATCTCCTGGATGGTCATGGCGTCCACCGCCTTGTCGGCGCTGATGCCCCAGTCGCGCAGCACCGACAGCTGGTTGACCTCGCAGCCCAGCCCGAGCATGAGCACCCCACCGACGTTGGGGTGGTCCGCATACCCCATGATCGTGCGCTGGAGCAGGTCGAAGCCCGCGTTGCCGCGGCCGGCCGTGCCGCAGCCGTAGGAGTGCGTGAGGGCCACGACCCCGTCGACATCGGGGTACGCGTCGAGCTCGCCGCTCGTCTCGAAGTGGGCCGCGATGCGGCTGGCGACCGTCGCCGAGCAGTTCACCGACACGACGATGACGATCTCGTTGCGCGTGCCCACCCGGCCGTCGCCGCGGACGTAGCCGCGGAAGGTGGCGCGCTCCTCGGCGGGGACGTACACGGTCGGCCGCGTCGCGGAGCCCGCCACCGCGGTGCGCTCGAACTCGCGGTACTCCACGTTGTGCGTGTGCACGTGCGTGCCGGCCGCGATGTCGGTGGTGGCGAACCCGATGACCTGGCCGTACTTGAGCACCGGGTCGCCGGAGGTGACGGGCTGCCCGGCGACCTTGTGCCCGCGGGGGACGCTGTCGCGCACCGTCACGCCGGGGGAGAGCACGGCGCCGGGGGAGAGGTCGGCGCGGGCGACGAGCACGGTGTCCCGCTCGCTCAGCCGTAGCACCGGAGAGACGGTCTCGACGGTATGCGGGCCCATGGGACGCCCAGCGTAGACCGCGCGCCTCGGCGGGCGCCGGCTCCGCGGAACGCGCCACGTTTCCGATGGCTCGGATCGGGGCACGTGACCTTCGAGCGGCAACGTCGCCGCCTTGGAGTGAGGAGCGTTCCGTGGACGAGCAGACGGCAGGCCAGCAGCAGGCGATGGGCGAGCAGCGCACGCAGGGGTCGGGCCTCGACGAGGGTGGCGGCCTGGGCCAGGCGCCCACACAGCCGAGCGAGACGCCGGACGTGACCACCCCCAGCAACCCCGAGGCGCGGGACGCCGACCGGGCCCAGGCCCGGAGCGACGACGACACGGGTCCGACCGGGCCGGCCGGGGTCGACCCGGACCGCGACCGGATGCAGGACCCCCGCGCCGAGGACGGTGGCCGTTCGGCGCAGGACGAGACGCCGGCTGAGCGGAACCTTGCCGGGGACGACGACGGGGACCGTTCTGACCACGACCACCACGGGCACGACCACGACGACCACGACGGGCACGACGACCACGACGGGCACGACGACCACGAGGAGCAGCGGCCGTCAGCGGAGGAGTTCGCGGCCGAGCACGACCCCGAGAAGCACGACGTCACGGCCGGTGAGGAGTTCCGACAGCGCGGGGACTGGACGGCTGAGGACACCGGCGGCCCGCAGGTCTGGGCCGCGGAGGGAACGCTGGTCGACGGCGCCGGCCCGGGAACCGCTGGGGTGCACCCGGACTCGAGTGACACCGGCGAGTCCGGTGGCGGCGGGCGGCGCACCTCGAGCGTGGAGGAGATCCGCGACGGTGGGTACGGGGTCGGCTCGGCCGCGCCCCACGACGACAACGCCATGCCGTTCGGTCACCCCGTCAAGGCCTGGCGCGACACGCAGACCTTCGTCGACACCGCCCACCCGCGCTACGACGACGCCGAGCCGCACGTGTGGTTCACCGACGCCGAGGCAGCGCAGCAGGCGGGCTTCCGACGCGCCGACGACTGATCCGAGTCTCCATGGTGTCTCCCTGAAGCAACCGATGGTTGCATCCCGGGGGGTGGACGTCCTACCCTGGTGCAACCAACCGTTGCACCAGGGAGAGACCATGGAGACAGGCACCATCCGCAGGGAGCACTACGTCGAGGCGTCGCCGGACATCGTCTACGACGTCGTCAGCCGGCCCGAGCACCTGAGCCAGTGGTGGGCCCAGGACGCCCACCTCGAGCCGAATGCCGGCGCGACCGGCGACCTCGTGTTCCACGACGTGGGGGCCGAGAAGGCGACCGTCGTCGTGCCGATCACGGTCGTGGAAGCGAGCCCCCCGCATACCTTCTCCTTCCGGTGGACCCACCCGGCGGGGGAGCGGGCCCAGGAGGGCAACTCACTGCTCGTCACCTTCGCCTTGACGCCCTCGGGCACCGGCACCCTCCTGACGATGAGCGAGACCGGGTACCGCGAGCTGGGCTGGGAGGTCGCGCAGCTCGAGGAGCTCTACGCCGACCACGAGACCGGGTGGGACCACCACCTTGCGCGCCTCACCCCGTATGCCGCGTCGGTCGGTGTGCGGTCATGACCGGCGCAGCGCGGGTGAGCGGCACCCTCGGCCACCCGGTGGACGACGACCTCTGGTCCGCCATCGGGGAGCCGACCCGGCGCCGTCTCGTCGACCTGCTCCTGAGTGGTGGCCGGTCGACGGCCACGACGTTGAGCCGGCAGCTGCCGGTGACGCGGCAGGCCGTCGCGAAGCACCTCGAGGTGCTCGACCGAGCAGGCCTGGTGCGCTCGAGCGCGCAGGGGCGCGAGCGCTTCTACCAGGTGGACGACGCGCAGCTGGCTCGCGCCGTGGCGCAGCTCGCCAGCGTCGGGTCGGTCTGGGATGCACGGCTGCGCCGGATCGCCGCCATCGCCGAGTCCATCCAACAGGCCCAGAGCGCCACTACCGAGCAGGAGGGCTGAGCCATGGTCGACATCCTGCATCGGGTCGGAACGCGGACCACCACGCCGACACGGGTCTTCGAGATGCTGACGACGGTCGCCGGCTTGGCCGGGTGGTGGACGGACAGCACGGCGGGCAGCACCGACGTCGGGGGAGTCGTGCAGTTCCGCTTCCCACCGGTGGGCGGGTTCGACATGGAGGTCATCGAGATGGCGCCCGACGAGCGCGTGGTCTGGCGCGTCGTCGACGGCCCGCCAGAGTGGGTCGGGACGACGATCCACTGGGAGCTCAGCCAGGACGGCGACGACACCATCGTGCTGTTCGCCCATCGCGGCTGGGCGGAACCGGGGGAGTTCATGCACCACTGCAGTACCAAGTGGGCCACCTTCCTGGTGAGCCTCAAGGACCTGGTCGAGACCGGCCAGGGCGCGCCGGCACCGCGTGACCTCCAGATCAGCAACTGGCACTGAGCGGCCGATGAGTCTCGCCCCTGCGCGTCGTCCATAGGGGAGAGCGACCACCGAGCCGAGGAGACCTGGAATGCGCACCGTTGTCGTGTACGAGCTGCTGTCGGTGGACGGCGTGGCGGAGAAGCCCGACCGGTTCTTCCACGACTGGGACGACGCCATGGACGCCAACCTGGCCGAGGTCATCGGCACCCAGGACGCGGTGGTGCTCGGGCGGCGCAGCTATGACGAGTGGGCCGGCTACTGGCCCGGGAGCGACATCGAGCCGTTCGCCTCGTTCATCAACGGGGTCACGAAACACGTGATGACATCGACGCCGCTGGACCGGCCGTGGGCCGACGCGAGCGCCATCGACGGCGACCTCGTCGAGTTCGTGCGGCAGCTGCGCGAGCAGCCGGGCGGTGACATCGGGGTGCACGCCAGTATCTCGGTGGCGCAGGCCCTGCTGGCGGCCGGTGTCGTCGACGAGCTGCGCCTGGCCGTGTTCCCAACGCTGGCCGGGACGGGTCGACGCCTGCTGGACGGCCTACCCGCAACCCGTCTCGAGAACCTCGCGACGACCGTGTCACCGTCCGGCTCGGTCCTGTCGAGGTACCGCGTCGTCGGGGCCGAGCCGGCCGAACGGGGCTCCTGACGACCTCAGACCAGCGAGCGGCCGGCGCCGGCCGGTCGCCACGGTTCGCGGGCGTGCGAGAGCCAGACCGCGTCGGGGTTCAACGAACGGATCAGGTGTTGACCTTCGGTCTGCGGCTGGTCCAGCTCGGAGAAGGACACGGCCGAGTCGCCCGCGATGACGACGACCGCCCCGCCCGACTCGACCACGACGACCTGGGACCCTCGCGTATGCCCGGGCGCGGGCAGAAGCCGAACCCCGGCATACAGCTCGTGCTGGCCCTCGACCGGTACGTACGTCACGCCTGGGCACTCCACCCATTCGCGGATCGTGTAGCCGCACAGAGTCACGGCGTCGTCCAGCTCTTGGCGCTGGACGTAGGTCGGACGGCCGGCGAACAGATGGTTGCCGCCGCAGTGGTCGAAGTGCAGGTGGGTGTTGACGACGATGTCGATCGTGCCGACGTCGAGGTCGCCGACGGCCCCGGGGTTGACCAGCACCGGGTCCATGTCGTCCACCAGTGGGTGTCGCTCGGCCAGGCCGGTGTCGACGAGGATCCGACCTTCGGGGTGGTCGATGACGTGGACATAGACCGGGAGCCGCTCGTCGTCGGCCAACAGCTGTGCCACGACGACCGGCGTGACGCTGATCGTGGCGGGGAGGCTCATGCGGCCTCCGTGTCGCGGACGGCATACCGGTGCATCGTGACTCCTGAGCCGAACGTCTGGCGCTCGAGCAGGTCCAGGTCGACGGGGCGGTCCTCGTCGTCGAACAGCGGCCGACCGAAGCCGAGGATCGACGGGTGGGTGGTGAGCAGCAGCTCATCGAGCAGGCCGGCCCTGAGCAGCTGGGTGGCGAGGGTCGCCCCTCCAACCCCGATCGGACCGTCGGTCTCGGCCCGCAGGTCGGCCAGCTGCTGAATAGCATTGTCCCCGTTGACGATCCGGGTGTTGTAGTCAGCGGTGCTTCGCGTGCGGGAGACAAGCACCTTGGGTTTGGACACCCAGATCTCGCCGTACTCGCGAAGGACGTCGGGGAGCGACGCGTCCACCCGCGAGCGGGGCCAGTACTCCTCCATGATCTCGTACATGACCCGGCCGTGCACGAGCATGGTCAGGGCTCGTGCCTGAGCGTTGAACTCGCGGTGCAGCTCTTCGTCGATGCGCAGCCACTCGCCCGCGCCATGGTCCCCGGGGACCTGCTCGATGCGCAGGTCGAGGGAGACGTTCATCAGGTAGACGAACCGGCCCATCTGCTCCTCCGTCGTCAGTAGCGGTTGCAATCTGCAATCACTATATTGGGCGGCAACCGGCTGTCAAGGAGGAGCAGTGGACCCACCTGCGAGAGACCCGATCAGCGCGGGCGTCGAGGTTCTGGGCGACCGTTGGTCGCTCCTCGTGCTCCGCGACGTCATCCTCGACGACCGTCGCTACTTCCGGGGACTGCTCCTGGGCTCACCCGAAGGCATCGCCTCGAACATCCTGGCCGACCGGCTAGTGCGGCTGGTCGAGGCCGGGATCCTGACCCGCGGCACCGCCGCCCGCGGACAGCGGGCGCGCTACAGCCTCACCGAGGCGGGGATCCAGACGGTGCCGGTCCTGTATGCCCTGGGCCGCTGGGGAGGCCGTTGGGGCTCCGCCGGTGACGGGTCGTCGATCGGGCCGCCGCTCAGGGGCGGGGTGAGCCCGGCGCTCGTCGAGGAGGTCATGGACGAGCTGCGCGTCCTGCATCTCGACGCCCCGCCGCGGGACCACGACGGACGCAGCGCGCTCGAGCGGTTCAGAGCAGCGTTCGGCAGCGGCGGGGGTGTGACGTGATCGCCCGCGTGTGGAGGGGAGTGGTCGCCCGTGACCGCCGGGCCGACTACGTGACCTACGTGGACGCCACCGGGGTGGCCGAGTACCGACAGGCGCCGGGCTGCCGCGTCTCGATGATCCTCACCCGGGACCTCGACGGTACGGACGGTGGGAGGGAGACACCACGGGCCGAGGTCATCGCCTACAGCGTCTGGGATGACGAAGCCGCCATCCGGGCCTTTGCGGGACCGGACATCGACACGATGGTCTTGTACGCCGAGGACCAGGACTTCCTGCTCGACGTCCCCACCCTGACTCACCACCACGTGCACTCGTTCTTCGTCCCCGCCGCGGGAGAGGAGCCGGGGCACAGCTCATCCGGTCCCGGGTGGGTTCAAGTGACATAATGCTGATTATCGGCGTTTGCTCAGAACCCGGGGTGGTAGAACGCGAAGGCCGAGGGCCCGTACACCGTGGCGCCCCCAGCGGTCACCGTGAAGTGCGCCGTGTAGGTGCCGACCTTGCGCACGCTGAAGATCAGCTGGGGTTCGTAGCCGACGTGAAATGTCTTGGGAGCCGGCAGGGAGCTCTCACCGGATCCGCTGACGTGCGTGACCGTCAAGACGTATTGAGCCTCGACCAGCTGGCTGTCAGAGAACGCCACCGTCACGAACGTCTCCGTAGGCGTCGAGAAGTAGCTGATCGTTGGCTGGTAGATGCGGGCCGCAGCGGCACGAGCCGGAGCGGCGGTGGCGGTGGCGCCGACAAGGGCGGCCGGGACCGCCCAGGCCGCACCGGCAACGATGGACCGGCGTGAGATGGTCATGACGAGCTCCTCATCGTGTGGGTGAAGGCATGACGCACGCCGGCACTCCTGAGTCCGTGTCCCAGGCCCACTCGCCATGACGCCCCTGCCGACCCAGAGCGTAGGCGTGCTCGTCATCAGAGGTGTGAGGTTTGGGTGTACCCGGTCGTTCTGCGTCGACCAGGAAGCCAGGCAACCGCGTGCTGCACGGCGTGGACCGCGTCGTGTCCGCCTCCGTCCCCCGATCGGGGGACACCGACGTCGTCCCGTCCTCGGCCCGGTCGGTTGACGGTGACGTCGGGCCGTGCCGCCGAGAATAGAGACGCAGGGGAAACAAGGGGGGCACGGGGGCACGCCCAGGACGTCGGGGGACGTTCTGGGCAAGGTGGCCCGTCCGGTCGGGGAACCGGGCGGGCCACAGCCCGTACTCCCACGCGGCTCAGAGCAGCGCGTCCCTGGACACCCATCGCGCCGTCTCGGCCACGGTGGGGTCCTCGTCGTCGACCCAGGCCCTGATGGCTCCGACCGCTCCTGGCGTCCCGAGGACACTCGGTGCGGCGTGGATGGCGCAGGCCCGAAGCCACGGATCGCCCCAGAAACCCTCGGAGTCGGTCACCAGCTCTTCGACCCAGTCGGCGGCGGTCCGCTCAGCGTCCGCTCGGAGCGGGCCGGCGAGAGCGGCGCTCTCGGCGTGCGGGTCGAGCAGGACGACCAGCCGCTCGGCGGCCGAGACCCACCCCGGACCCCCGACCCTCAGCAGTCCCCAGCCGATCACGACGACCGCGCAGTAGGCGCCGATGGACCACGCCGCCACGGCCGTCAGGGACAGCCGGGACTGGAGGACGTTCAGCACCCGGGAGACGGCCAGGCCGACGACGGCCACCCCCAGGTAGACGAAGGCGAGGTGGGGGGCGCCGTAGGCGTCGAGGAAGATCGCGCTGGACGGCACGACGAGGAACACCACCGTCAGTCCAAGCAGCAGGGACAGGGTCCCGAGCAGCCGGACCTGACGGCTCATCGGCACGTCACGCCGACGGGCGGGTGCGCAGCCGCCGCACGAGCTCGGCGATGACCCCCTGGGCGATCTCCGGCCGGGTGCGCAGGGCCTCGTCGAAGTCGACCTTGCTCAACCGGAAGGCGTGCACGTCGGTCACCGCCACCACGGTGACGACCCGCCGCTCCCCCGCCAGGACGGCGAGCTCGCCGACGACGGCGCCGCGGGCCAGCTCGGTGACGCCCTGCCAGTGGGTGACGCGGACGCGACCGTCGATGATGACGAGCAGCCAGTCCTCGACGTCACCCTCGGCGATCATCGTGGTCCCGGCGGGGAACGACTCCTCGACGAGCGTGCGCGCCATGCCCGCCAGCACCCGGTCGGGCGTGCGGGCGAAGAGGGACACCCGCTTCAGCAGCGCGACCCGCTCGATGGTGAGCAACACGCGAGGACCCTAGCCGGAGGGCGTCGGCCCGGGTTCAGCCGAGGCGCTCCCCCAGCCAGGCCACGAGCCCGGCCACGACCTCGTCCCGGTTGGTCTCGTTGAACACCTCGTGCCGCGCCCCCGGGTGGCTGACGAAGGTGACGTCCTCGAGCCCGGCCGCCTCGTAGCGCCGCACGAGCTCCTCGGCGAAGGCCAGACCGTTGTTCACCGGGTCCATCGTCCCGACGACGACGTAGACCGGGAGGTCGTGGCGCATACCGGTGAGCCGCTCGGGGTCAGCCACCGGCGTGGCCCCGGCGAACATGGCGCGGCTGCCGGGGACGTCGATCCCGAACCCGCACTGCGGGTCCGCGATGTACGCGTCCACCTGAGCCTCGTCACGGGTCAGCCAGTCGAAGTCGGTGCGCTGCGGCTGGAAGGCACCGTTGAAGGCGCTCAGGTCCATCGGGGCGTCGAGGTCCATCCCGGCCGCCATGAGGTCGATGGCCGCAGTGCCGGACAGCACGAGCGCCGACAGGTCACGGCTGTGGTCGAGGGCGAACTGCTGAGCGGCGAACGAGCCCATGCTGTGGGCGACGAGCGCGAGCGGCAGCCCGGGACGGTCGTCCTTGGCCGCCTGCCCCACCCGGCCGAGGTCCCGCACCAGCTCGTCCCACCCCGTCTCGCCGAGCAGCCCGTACGCGTCGGGTGAGCCCGCCGTCGCCCCGTGCCCACGGTGGTCGTGGGCGTAGACGACGTAGCCCTCGTCGGCGAGCCGCTGGGCGAGCGGCGCGTACCGCAGGGCGTGCTCACCCATCCCGTGGCTCAGCTGCACGATCGCGCGCGGCTCTCCCGAGGGGTCCCAGCGGTAGGCCTTGAGCGTCACCCCGCCCACGCTCGGGACGTCGAAGCGCACGACGTCAGCACTGTGGGCGGTGGTGGGGCTCTGCGACATAGGGACTCCTTCGTCCGAGGGGCGTCGGCCCAGCATGGCCTACGTCACTGCGTGCCGGACGCAGGTCCGGGCGCTGGGACGCGCCTCGAGCCGCGCGGGCGGGATGGGCTCACCGCAGACGACGCAGGTGCCGTAGGTCCCCGCGTCCAGGCGACCGAGCGCCGCCTCGACCTCCTGCAGGTGCGCCCGGGCCTGGTCGAGCAGCGTGGCCAGCTGGGACCGCTCGTAGGCGATGGTGGGCCCTTCCGGGTCGTGCTCGTCGTCGGCGTTGGAGTCGCGGGACGCCGCGACGAGGGCGTCCATGTCCGCCCCCATCGCGCGGATCCGCTCGGCGACCTGCGTGCGCTCGGTCTCGAGGCGCGCGCGGGCTCCGTCGGACACCGGTCAGCCCTGGTCGCCCTCGAGCCGGCCCTTGATCGTCGCGAGGGTCTCATCGATCGACTCCTCGATGCCGGGGTGGCCGCTCTCGGTGTGGAGGGTGAAGCGCACGACGCTCGCTGCGTCTCCGTCCGCGTCGACGTCGATCTCGCCGTGGTAGTCGTTCGGGCCCTCGGAGCCCCACGAGATCGCCTTCGCGGCGTCGTCGTGCTTGAACCACGCCGTCCCGTGCACGGTCTGCTTGTCCTCGCCGGGAGGCTCGATGACCGCGGTGGTCTCGACCTCGTCGCCCGCCTTCTCCTTGGCCTCGGTGATGCGCGGGAAGTACGACGGAAGGTTCTGCACGTCGGAGAGGTATGCGTACGCAGCCTTCTCGTCGATGCCGACGCGGGTCTCACGGGTGTAGGTGGGCACGGGTGCTCCTGACTGGTCGGTGGGGGCTCGTCGCCCCGCTCACCGAGCGTAGGTCGCCCGGGCCCGGCACGCCCGCCCAGACGACCCGCCGCCGACGGAGGCCGGGCTCAGCGGCGGTTGAGCACCTCGGACAGCTGCTTCTCGGTGTCGTCGGCCAGCTTCTCGAAGATGAGCTTCATGGCCGGAGCCATGAGGGCCGCCGCCCCGTGCATGTCGAGGTCGGCCCGGTAGGTGATCTCGCTACCGGTGCCGCTCGGGAGCACGGTGATCGTGTCGGTCGAGGTGGCGCTCTTGTTCGTGCCGACGAGGACGATCCGCTCGTCGGTCAGCTCCTTGAGCTCGTACTCCAGCTCGGCCTTGACCCCGGCGATCTTCGACACGTTGTGCCAGGTCGTGCCGACTGCAACCGGGCCGGCGCCGTTCTGGGTGCACGTCTCCGTGCCGGGGTCCCACTCCTCGGCGTGCGAGAAGTCCTTGAGGTACTCGATGACCGCTGCGGGCGGCGGGGTGACCTGGAAGGTCCTCGACACGGTGGGCACGGTCTCTCCTGACGTCGGGGCGCGCCGGTCGGCGGGCTGTGCCCCCATCGTCTCCCACGGCCCGCCCGGCCGCGCAGCCAGCCCTGGTCGCGACGGGTCGGTCCGGGTCAGCCTGGGTCAGCTCGGGTCAGCTCGGGTCAGCCCCACCAGAACGTCGCGGCGATGACGCCGTAGAGGGCGATCAGCCCGGCCCCCTCGATCCACGTCGACTTGCCGTCGAAGGTGATGAAGGCGCTGAGCAGGACCGCGATCGCGACGGAGACGACGAGCAGGGGTGAGAAGACGAGGGTGAGCGGCGCGAAACCCAGGACGGTCGAGAGGATGACGAGCAGCGGGGCCAGCACCAGCGCGATCTGGAGCGGGGAGTTGATGACGACCGCGAACGCATACTCCGACCGGTTCTTGGCGGCGAGCTGCACCCCGACGACGTTCTCGATGGCGTTGCCGGCGATGGCGACGACGACCAGCCCGGCGAAGGCCTCCGAGATGCCGAAGGACGTCATCGCCGGCTCGAGGGCGGCCACGAACCAGTCGGAGACGAAGGCCGCCGCCACCGCGCTGGCGGCGAGCATGACGACCGCGAAGACGAGGTTCCACCGCGGCGGCTCCGTCTCCCCCGGGCTGCCCGCGCTGTCGCCCTGCCGGAGCGACGCGGGAAGAGTGAGCAGGAAAAGGCCGATGAGCACGACGGAGGCGATGACCGACAGGGTCGTCTCGTGCTGCGCGGCGGGGGCGTGGATGAGGTGCGCCACCGACGGCATGACCATCGCCGCGACGCTGACGAGAAGCATCACCGTGATGCCGTGGGCGCGGGCGCTGTCGAGCCTCTGGGTGCCGTGCTTGAGGCCTCCGACGACGAAGCACAGGCCGAGCACCAGCAGGAGGTTGGCGAGGATCGAGCCGATGAGGGCGGCCTGCACCACGGCGACGAGGCCGGCCTTGAGGGCGAACAGGGAGATGAAGAGCTCCGGCAGGTTGCCGAGGGCCGACTGCAGGACTCCGGTCGCACCCGGCCCGAAGCGGTCGCCGAGCTGCTCCACCGACCGGCCGACGAGCGAGGCCAGCACCGCGACCGCCCCGGCCGCGGTGAGGAAGGCCAACACCCCGAGCCCGCCCGCGTAGTGCAGGACTCCAGCCACCGCCATGAGGCCCACGGAGAGCCCGATGACGACCCGGTCCGAGCGCACGAGACGGGTGCCGCGCGTACCGCGGGGTGGGGCGGCCGTGGCGGTCATGGGTGCATCGTGCCAGTCGTCGGCACGCGGGACGACCCGTGTGCCACGCTCCCCCCATGACCGATGACGTCGTCGTCGTCCCGAGCCCGCCGGCCGGTCGCGAGACCCGTGAGCAGCGCAGCTGGTACGTCTACGACTGGGCCAACTCCGCCTACGTCACGACCACGGCGACGGTGCTCATGGCGCCGTACCTGACGTCGGTGGCGACCGCCGCGGCGTGCCCCGACCTCGCGGACGGGGCCACGTGCACCGAGACGCTCTCGGTGCTCGGGGTGCCCGTCTCCCCGGGCTCCTTGTACGCCTACACGGCCACCGTGTCGACGATCGTCTCCGCGCTCGTGCTCATCGTCGTCGGTGGGGTCGCCGACCGCAGCCCGCATCCGACGCGGATGCTCGCCGGGTTCGCCTGGGTGGGCGCCGCCGCGGCCACCGCGATGTTCTTCGTCATGGGGACGAGCTGGCAGCTCGGTGTCGTGCTGCTCATCATCGCCAACCTCGCCCTCGGCAGCTCGCTGGTCATCTACGACTCCCTGCTCGTGCGCATCGCCGGGCCCGACGACCGCGACCGGGTCTCGTCCCGCGGCTGGGGAGTCGGCTACCTCGGCGGCGGGCTGCTGCTGGCCCTGAACTTCCTGCTCGACCTCTTCCACGCACGGCTCGGGCTCGACCGTTCAACGTCGACCCGGATCAGCCTCGCCTCCGCCGGCCTGTGGTGGGGCCTGTTCACGGTCATCCCCGTCCGGGGCCTGCGGCACGTCGGCGGCACGCTCGCCCCGCCGGTGGACCGCGCGCGCGGCGTCGTCGGGGGGAGCATCGCCCAGCTCGCCGACACGTTCCGCGAGCTCCGGCTGTTCCCGCAGACGATGCTCTTCCTGCTCGCCTACCTGTTCTTCAACGACGGGATCCAGACCGTCATCGGCAACTCCAGCCTGTACGGCATCGAGGAGCTCGAGTTCTCGCAGGAGACGGTGCTGGGGATCTTCCTCTTCGTGCAGTTCGTCGCCTTCGGAGGCTCGGTGCTGTTCGGCCGCGTCGCCGCTCGTGTCGGCGCGTGGCGCACCGTCCTCGTCAGCCTCGGCATCTGGACGGTGATCGTCGTCGTCGCCTTCTTCGTGCCGGCCCGCTCCCTCGTGCTGTTCGTCGCCCTGGCCCTGGCCATCGGTCTCGTCCTCGGCGGCAGCCAGGCGCTGTCGCGCTCCCTCTTCAGCCAGCTCATCCCCCGCGGCCGCGAGGCGGAGTTCTTCAGCCTCTACCAAGCGATGGAACGGGGCACGAGCTGGTTCGGCACCCTCGCCTTCGGCCTCGTCTACCAGTTCTCGCACTCCTACCGCTGGGCCATCGTCGCGCTCGTCGTGTTCTTCGTCCTCGGGGGCGTCCTGCTCTCCCGCGTCCGCATGCGCGAGGGGATCATCGCGGCCGGCAACCCGGTCCCCCGCGTGATCTGACGCCACCGCCCGCCCGGCGCTCGTGATCCGCATCACAAAGTTGTCTCGAACCCCCTTTCCCGTCGCCGACCTCGGAACAAGGCATCCACGCGCCACGTTGGAACCGAATGAGTCACGACGAGATGGGGAACCCCGTCGGCGACGTGAGACCGGAGGGAAGAGGACATGGCTGACCGAACACTTCGTGGGACCCGGCTGAGCAGCTTCAGCATGGAGTCCGAGGTGGGCGTGGTGCCGAGCGAGCGCCGCATCACCACCTACGTATGCCCGCAGGGACACCGCATCGAGCTTCCGTTCAGCGTCGAGGCCGATGTGCCCTCGACGTGGGAGTGCCGTTGCGGTAACGAGGCCAAGCTGCTCGACGGCCCCGAGCCCACACCCAAGGAGACCAAGCACGTCCGCACCCACTGGGACATGCTGCTCGAGCGGCGCTCCATCCCTGAGCTGGAGGAGCTGCTCGAGGAGCGCCTCACCCTGCTGCGGGCGGCGCGCGGCGAGAAGCCCACGACGAAGCGCAGCGCCTGAGCGACACCGCTCCCCACACGCAGAAGGCCCGGTCCACAGGACCGGGCCTTCTCGCGGCTCAGAGCACGTCACCCTCGATGACGTCGTCGGCGGCGGAGCCCTGACCCGCAGGACCGTGAGGACGACGAGGACCACCGGGACCGGGTCGGAACAGACCGGCGGCGGGCGCGTACACGCCCCCGAGCAGCCGCCGGGCGACGACCGCCTCGAGGAGACGCCGCGCGACCGGGCGGGTCAGCGGGATGACGAGCAGGAACCCGGCGATGTCGGTGAGGAAGCCCGGCGCGAGCAGCAGGACGCCGCCGACGAGGACGAGCGCCGCGTCGGCGAGCTGACGCGACGGCATCCGTCCGGTCGTCAGGGCCTCCTGCAGGGAGCCCCAGGCACGGCCGCCCTCCCGGCGCACGAGCCACGCCCCGAAGGCCGACTCCGCGAGCAGCAGACCGAACGTCGGCCAGCCGCCGAGCACCCGGCCGACCGCGATGATGACGAGCACCTCGAGCAGGGGCACGACGAGCAGGAGCAGGACGAGCAGCGCCGACCAGCGACGCGCGCGTCGGCGCCGTGGGCGAGCAGTCGGGCCACCTAGAGCCGGTGCCATGCCTTCTCCTCCCGGCGCTGCAGGCGCTCGTGGCTCATGCCCTTCAGCCCCTCCACGCGGTGGGTGACCGCCCACTTGGTCACGCTGATCATGGCCTCGCTGACGATGCCGCCGCTCATCTTCGACTCCCCCACGGTGCGCTCGACGAACTCGATCGGCACCTCGACGATGCGCAGCCCCGCCCGGGCGGCGCGCCAGGTCATGTCGACCTGGAAGCCGTAGCCCTGGGTGTCGACCGACACGAGGTCCATCCGGTGCAGCGCCGAGGCGCGGTAGACGCGGTAGCCCCCAGTGGCGTCCTTGACGGGCATCCCGAGCATGACCTTCACGTAGACGTTGCCGCCGACGCTCAGCGCCTTTCGCGAGGTCGGCCAGTTGACGACGGTGCCGCCCTTGACCCAGCGGGAGCCGATGACCGCGTCGGCCCGCTCGGCGGCCTCGAGCAGCGCCGGCAGCTGCTCCGGCTGGTGGGACCCGTCGGCGTCCATCTCCACGACCGCGTCATACCCGTGCTCCAGGGCCCACGCGAACCCGGCGAGGTAGGCCGCCCCCAGCCCCTGCTTACCGGTGCGGTGCAGGACCATGACGTGGCCGTCCTCGGCCGCCAGCCCGTCGGCCACCTGACCGGTGCCGTCGGGCGAGGCGTCGTCGAGCACGAGGATGTCGACGTCGGGCGTCGTCGCGCGGACGCGGGCGACGATGCGCGGCAGGTTCTCCCGCTCGTTGTACGTCGGGATGAGGACGACGACGCGCCTGAGGGGCTCACGGGCGGCGGACTGGTTCACGCTGCTGGGGTCCTTCCGGAGTGACTGTCGTGGGGTGGGGGGCATCGACTCTACGGGTTCGGGGGCCGGTGCCGCCGGTGCGCCGCACGAGGCCCAGGCCGAGCAGGACCACGAAAAGGGCGCACGCGGCATACTCCGGCCAGGGCCCGACCACCGTGGCCACCGTCAGGGTGGTTCGTCGCGGCAGGGACCCCGACAGGACCGCTCGTGTGAACAACGCGCTCTCCTGGTGGGCGGTTCCGTCCGGGGTGATGAGGGCGCTGACACCGACCGTCGAGACGTGGACGACGGACCGCCCGTGCTCGATGGCCCGCAGGCGCGAGATGGCCAGCTGCTGCGTGGACTCGGCGGTGTAGCCGAAGGTCGCGTTGTTGGTCTGCACGAGCAGCAGGTTGGCGCCGAGCTGCACGTTGTCGCGCACGAGGTCGTCGTAGGCCACCTCGAAGCAGATCGACGGCCCGGCGACGATCGTCCCGCCGGCGGCGGACGGCACGCGGAACACGACCGGCCGGTCCCCCGGCGCGAAGTCGGACCGCACGAGGTCGACCTTGTCGCTGAACCGGCGGAAGAAGTCACGCGAGGGGATGTACTCCGCGAAGGGCACCGGGTGCTGCTTCACGTACTCGTCGGTGATGCCCTGCCCCGGGGTGTAGAGCAGGGACACGTTGGAGACGTCCGGGGCGGGCTGCTCGAGCAGGGCACCCACGACGATGGGGGCCCCGACGGCGTCGAGGGCCTCGGTGATCCGGGCGTCGGCATCGGGGTTGCGGGTGGGGTCGATGTCGGACGAGTTCTCGGGCCACACCACGACGTCGGGGCGCGCTCGGGTGCCGGCCGCCACCTGCTGGGCGGCCGCGAGCGTCGCGTCCACGTGGTTGTCGAGCACCTGCCGGCGCTCGGCGTTGAACTCCAGCCCAGGGCGCGCGACGTTCCCCTGGACGGCCATGACGCTGCTCGGGGCCCCGTCGACAGGCAGCGGCACGGCGAGGCCGACGAGGACGACTGCGACGGCGCCGACGGCGGAGACCGCCGGGGCGACCAGCGCGGGCACCGGTGCGCGCCGGTATGCCGCGGCCGCCAGGAGCCCGCCGGCCAGGGCGACCGCGAAGGTCACGAGGGGGGCGCCGCCCAGCGCCGCGAGCCGGCCGAGCGGGCTGTCGGCCTGGCTGAACGCGAGCCGGACCCAGGGGAACCCGCCGTACGGGATGCGGTCCCGCAGCGCCTCCTGCCCGACCCAGGCCAGCGCGACGACGAGCGGCCGGACGGCCGTGGCCGATGCCGACACCCGGCTGTCGGCATCGGCGGAGCGACGCAGGTCCCTGAGGGACGAGGGACGGAGCGGCACCCGGCGGAGCGGGCGCCCCTGCGCCCACGCGGTGACCGCGCCGAGGACGGCGAGGAAGAGGCTCTGCAGGACGACGAGACCGGCCCAAGGCACGACGCCCACGACGATGCCGGCCCAGCTCAGCGAGTAACCGAAGAACCCCGCCCCGGTGACGAACCCGAGCAGCGCACCCACACGAACGCTCGCCCCCCGGGTCGCGGCGGCGAGCAGTGCGACCCCGACGGGCGCCAGCACCCACACTCCGGCGTCGGGGAAGGCGAGGCAGAGGGCGACCGCCGACAGCACCGCGAGGACGAGGCGTCGAAGGAGCGGCACGCGCTCACGGTAACCGGCCGACCTGGGTTGCCGGGTGAGCGCCGGTGGTCGCCGGGTGGTCGCCCGGTGAGCGCCGGGTGGGACCACGACGGCCCGTGACGCCGTTGGGACCAACACCGTGCCTCCCGGCTGGAAGCATCGATGCTGTTGTCTACTGAGTGTCGCGGGCCGTCGTGGTGTCCACCGGTCAGCCGTGCGAGGTCGGGCTCATGATCCGTCAGGAGAGCCTGGCGTGGATCGGCGGCTGCGCGCGCACGCCGCCGATAACCCCCTCCCGAACCACTTCCCCGAGCCTCGTGGGCTGACCGTCCACGGTGGACCACCGGCGCCTAAGTTACTCAGCGGCCCCCGGCTGTCAACCCGGCGTTCACCTGCACAAACGCGCGTTCCCGCAGGTCAGGACGACGGGTTCGGGGAGCGGCAGACCCGGCCGACCACAGCAAATTTTCAGGATCGCGGCGTGTCGTCGGCCGACACGCCGTCGTCACCGGCGCCGCCCTCGCCGGCGACCGTCAGAGGCCACCGTCGGTCGGGTCAGGCGACGCCGGGAAGCACGTCGTAGGCCATGACGTCGAGCAGCTCACGGGACCGCGCGGGCTCCCCTCCGAGGTGTCCGTCGGGCACGATGAGCTCGTCGAGACCGGCGGCGGCATACCGCCCGACAGTGTCGCGCAGCTGCTCGAGCGACCCGCCGATCGACCGCCCCCCACCCTCGGCCTCCGGCTCCGTGCCGACGAGGACCAGGGCCTGCGCCGAGCGCCACAGGGTGGCCGGGTCGCGGCCGGCCTCCTCGCAGGCGCGCGTCATCACCGCGCTCTTGTGGGCGAACAGCTCGGGGTCGCCCCAGACGTTCCACTCATCGGCCTGGCGGGCGACGATCCCGGCCATGACCTTCTCCCCTGCTCCCCCGACCAGCAGCGGCATCGGACCGACGGGCTTGGGCTCCATCCGGGCGTCGCTGAGCCGGTAGTAGCGTCCCTCGAAGGACGTGACCGCATCGTCGCGCAGCGAACGCACGACCCGGCAGGCCTCCTCGAACTGCCGCAGACGGGGCCCCGGGGCCGGCAGGTCGATGCCGTACTGCTGGTGCTCGTTGACCTGCCACCCCGCCCCGAGCCCGAGCACGAACCGGCCGCCACTGACGACGTCGATGGTGGCCGCCTGGTTGGCCAGCACCGCAGGATGCCGGTAGAGGTTGCCGGCGACGAGGGAGCCCAGGCGCACCCGGGGCACCACGGCGGCGAGCGCGGCCAGCACCGAGAACCCCTCGAGGACGTGGCCGCCGCCCACCTCGGTGTTGTCCATGAAGTGGTCCATGACCCAGACGCCGTGGTAGCCCGCGCCCTCGGCGTGCAGCGCGAGGTCACGCAGGACGGGCCAGGGGTGGGTGGCCGTGGGCCACGCGCTGAGCTTCATACGGGCATCATGCCGGTCTGCGGTGACGCCCGCGTTGGTCGTGGTGGGCGGGAGCTGCGCCTGAGTGGGGTCGATCGCGGACCTCAGAGGGACGACGATCGACCACGTTCCCTGGCGTGCGACCCGCGGGCCCTCAGGGGACGACGCAGGTGCCGCGCGCGGTGGTGGCCACCAGCGGCGGGTCGACCACGTCCGCCGCGGACGGGCCGCGGTCCGGGGCCCCCCGGCCGACCACCCGCAGGACGAACTCCATCTCGCGGCTGCGCCGGCCGGCCCGCACGAGCCGCGCCTCGATCTCGACGACGTCGCCGGCCCGCACGGGCGCCCGGAACTGGACGTCGCTGTAGGACGCGAACAGGCCCTCGTCGCCGTCGGTCCGGATGCACAGCTCGGTCGCCGCGTCGCCGAACGCGGCCAGGGAGTAGGCGCCGTCCACGAGGTTGCCCGCGTAGTGGGCGTGGCTGTAGGGCACGTAGCGACGGTGGACGACGACGGTCCCGACCCACTCGTCGCTCATGACGCCGTCCTCGACGGCTCGGTGACCAGGGCGTGCACGAGGTAGGACGCCACCTCACCGGGCGTCGTCCCCCGGCCGAAGATCCGGTCGACGCCGAGGCCCGCGGCCGAGCCCTCCTCGAAGCGGGGTCCGCCGACGACGAGTAACGGCACCCGGCCGGCGGGGTACGCCTCCCGGAAGGCCGCCGACATCTGCTCCGTGTTGTGCAGGTGGGCGTCCTTCTGGGTGACGACCTGGCTCACGAGGACGGCGTCGGCCTGCTCGGCCCGCGCCTGCTCGACGAGCTCGGGCACGAGCACCTGGGCCCCCAGGTTGACGACCCGGATCTCCCGGTAGTACTCCAGCCCCTTCTCCCCCGCGAAGCCCTTGATGTTGAGGATGGCGTCGATGCCCACCGTGTGGGCGTCCGTGCCGATGCAGGCCCCGACGACGACGAGCTTGCGGCGCAGGCTCCGCTTGATGGCGAGGTTGACCTCCTTGGCGCCGAGCAGGGGGTACTCACGCTCGAGCACGGTGACGTCCCGCAGGTCGACGAGGTGGGTGACCGAGCCGTAGACCACGAAGAACGTGAAGTCGGGTCCCATCGCCTTGGCGTGCACCAGCAAGGCGGGCTCCAGCCCCATCTTGCGGGCCAGCTGCAGCGCCGCTCCCTCCGCCCGCTTGGGGTTGTCGGCGTACGGGACCGGCAGCGTGAACGAGACCTGCACCATGCCGTCGCCGGTCGTGTCGCCGTAGGGGCGGACGAGGGGGCCGACCGGGGCGCTGGACTCGGTATGCATGGGGCTCATCGCGACGCTCCCTCCTCCAGGAGGGCGACGGCCGGGTTGTCGTAGTCCGGCGCCTTGCCGACGACGCCGTCGAGTCCCTTCCCCCGGTCGGCGGGGCGCTTCATCAGCCCGAACGTCCCGTCGCCGATGGCCGGCAGCAGCCCGTCGTCGACGACACGTTCGAGCAGGTCCACCGCCTCGCCCAGCACGTGGCGGGCTCGGGTCTGGATGAACCCGTCCCGCGGCGGGCGGAAGTCCTCGACGAGGCCACCCGCGGCGTTCATGACGTAGCGGACGTTCTGCAGCGCCAGGTCCCGGTCGGACAGGAACGGGGTGACCACCGCCTCCGTCATCATCCCGACAAGGAGGATCCCCTGCCCCGTCATCGCCCCCACGAGGTTGAAGAAGCCGTCGAGCAGGTAGCCGCGGAAGACGTCGCCGGTCATGTGCTTCGTCGGAGGCATCCACTTGAGCGGGGCGTCGGGGAAGAGCTGCCGGGCCAGCATGGCGTGGGCCAGCTCCAACCGGAACGAGTCGGGCACCTCGGGGTTGATCTCGAAGGCGTGGCCGAGGCCCAGCTGCCAGTCCTCCAGACCGGCCTCCTTGGCGAAGTACTCGTTGAGCAGCTGGCTCACGGTGACGGTGTGCGCGGCGTCCACCGCGTCCGCGGTCGTGAGGTAGTTGTCCTCGCCGGTGTTGATGATGATTCCCGCACGCGCGTGGATCTGACGCGAGAACCGTTGGTCGACAAAGGTTCTCACCGGGTTGATGTCGCGGAAGAGGATGCCGTACATCGAGTCGTTGAGCATCATGTCGAGGCGCTCCAGCCCGGCCAGGGTGGCGATCTCGGGCATACACAGGCCGGAGGCGTAGTTGGTCAGCCGCACGTAGCGGCCGACCTCGCGGCTCGTGTCGTCGAGCGCGGCTCGCATGAGCCGGAAGTTCTCCTGGGTGGCGTAGGTGCCGGCATACCCCTCGTGCGTCGCACCCTCGGGCACGTAGTCGAGCAGGGACTGGCCGGTCGAGCGGATGACCGCGATGACGTCGGCGCCCTCCCGGGCGGCGGCCTGCGCCTGCGGGATGTCCTCGTCGATGTCGCCGGTGGCCACGATGAGGTAGACCCAGGGCCGGCGGGGCGGGTCGCCGAGCCGGCGGACCAGCCGCTCGCGCGCGGTGCGCTGCCGGTCGATGGCGCGGATGCCGGTGGACACGGCCGACCGGGCGGCCCGGCGGGCCGAGGTGAGGTCGCGACCCTCGGGCAGCCGGAACGAGACCGAGCCGGCCGCCGACTTCTGGGCGAGGACGAGGAGGTCGTCCGCCTCCCCGCGGCGCAGGGCGTCCCAGACCGGCGTCGTGATGCCGTGCTCGAGCCCCACCTGGTCGCGCACGGCCTGGACGAGGTGGTTGACCCACGGGACCCGCTCGTGGTCGGCCCCCGCCAGCCCGGCCAGACGCAGGGTCGCGCGCTCCACCGACACCGTCGTGTGCTGCTGGGCCATCCGCACCACGGGGCGTCCGGCCCGACGCGCCAGGGTGCGGGCCCGGCGCACGAGGGCCGGGTCGAGCTCGAGACGGGCGGGAGAAGTCACCGTGTCAGCGTACCGACACCGTGGATCCTCCCGTGCCAGGCGTCATTCGCCGCAAGTCCTGCGTCACATCCGCGTCAGTCACCCAGCTGGTCGTGGATCACCACACCGTCGCGCACGACCCGGCGGGCGCGGGGGGCCTCCCCCGTCGGCGGAGGCCGGACGAGCCGGCCCCGGTGGTCGGCCCAGGCCGACCACCGGTCCCACACCGTGAACGTCGCCGGCGAGCCGACGTCGAGCCGCCCGCCACTCCCCCCGCCGGCGACCAGCCCCCCGGCGGTATGCGCGTCGAAGGCGTCGTCGGGCGTGAGCCGCTGCTCCTCGTCGTGGTGATGGACGGCAGCCCGCACGGCCTCCCACGGCGCGAAGGGCGTCACCGGGGAGTCCGACCCGAGCGCGAGCGGCACTCCGGCGTCGACCATGGCGCGGAGCGGGTTCATCCCCGCCGCCCGGCCGGCACCCAACCGCTCGGCATACATCCCCTGCCCCCCTCCCCACGCAGCGTCGAAGGCCGGCTGCATGCTGGCGACGATGCCGAGCCGGGCCAGCCTCAGCACGCCGTCGGCCGCGACCATCTCGACGTGCTCCAGGCGGTGACCCGCCGCCTGGACCGCCGACCCCCCGACCATCCCGACGGCCGCCTCGAACCCGTCGAGCACGGTGTCGACCCCCGCGTCGCCGATGACGTGGAAGCCGGCCTGAACGCCCGCCAGGGTGCACGCCGTGACGTGGTCGCGGATCTGCTCCCGGGTGAGGAATGCCTGCCCGCGCTCGCCCGGGGCGTCGGCGTAGTCCTGCCGCAGCCGGGCGGTGTGCGAGCCGATCGACCCGTCGACGTTGAGGTCGCCGGCCAGTCCGTGGGCGTCGTGCTGCTCGACGAGCCCGCGAGCCTGTTCGGGCGACCCGACGAGCTCGGCCCAGTAGGGCACGACCCGCGGGAGCCCCGGCGAGGCGGCGACGGACAGGACGTCGGCGAGGTCCGCGGCGGAGCTGATGACCGGGCCGGCGTTCTCGTGCACCTCGGCGATGCCGCGCGACGCCGCCAGGCGCAGGGCGGCCTCGACGTCCGCCCGGTTCTGGCCGGCCGGCAGGTTCGCCTCGAAGGCGGCCCGCGCCTGCCGGTGGGCCTGCGTGCGCACGAGACCGGCGTCGTGGTCGCCGGGTCGCAGTCCCGCCGCGGCCGCGAGCGCGGACGAGACGACGGCCGAGTGCCCGTCCACCCGGGCCGCGAACACCACACCGCCGTATGCCGCCCGGTCCAGGTCGCGCGCGGTGAGGGGCCGACGCTCCGGCCAGGCGGACTCGTCCCACCCGAAGGCCCAGACCGGACGGCCACCGGTGCGGCGCACTCCGGTCTCGATGAGGGACACGGCCTCGTTGAGCGACCGGGCCCCCGAGAGGTCGACGCCGCGCAGCCCCGCGCCGGTGTGCGAGAGGTGCGCGTGGGCGTCGACGAAGGCCGGGGTGACCAGGGCGCCGTCGAGGTCGACCGTCGACCGCCCCTCGTGGGAGGGGGCGTCGGCCTCCCGCCCCAGCCACGCCACCCGGCCGTCCCGCACGAGGAGGGCGGTGGCGGGCTCGCTTCCGCCGGTGGGCGAGAGGAGCACACCGCCGCGGTACAGGGTGCTCGCGCTCACGCGGGCGAGCCTAGGGGGCGCGCCGCTCCCGGCCCCGCGCGGCAGGGCGGACCCCGGTGAATGCCGATGGCCGGCATCGTCATCTGGCTGCTTACGCTGCACCCATGCAGACCCGACACCATGACCTCGTCATCATCGGGACCGGGTCGGGGAACTCGATCATCGGTCCGGAGCTGGGCGGGCTCGACATCGGGCTGGTCGAGCAGGGGGCCTTCGGCGGCACGTGCCTCAACGTCGGCTGCATCCCGACCAAGATGTTCGTGCTGCCCTCCGACCGGGTCGTCGAGGCGCACGAGGCCGAACGTCTCGGGGTCCACGTGGATCGTGCCCGCGCCGACTGGCCGGCCATCCGCGACCGCATCTTCCAGCGGGTCGACGCGATCTCCCAGGGCGGCGAGGCCTGGCGTCGCCAGTCGGCCAACGTGACCGTCTACGACCGGACCGCGCGGTTCACCGGGCCGATGACCCTCGACACCGGCACCGGGGTGACCGTCACGGCCGACCGGTGGGTCATCGCGGCCGGGGGCCGGCCGCGGCTCCCGGAGATCCCCGGTCTCGACCGCGTCGACCCCGAGCATGGCGTGCACACCAGCGACACCATCATGCGGATGGACGCCCTCCCCGAGCGGGTCGTCATCCTCGGCGGTGGCTACATCGCCTCCGAGTTCGCCCACGTCCTCGACGCGCTGGGCAGCCACGTCACATGGCTCCACCGCGGCACCCGGCTGCTGGGTCATGAGGACGAGTCGGTCGCGGAGGCGTTCACCGCGATCGCGCAGGACCGCTACGACGTCCGTCTCGCCACGACGGTGACGGCGGCCCGGCGCGACGGGGCGACCTGGACCCTCACCACGCATACGCCGGGGCAGCCCGACGGGACGGTCGAGACCGACGCGGTGCTCATCGCGGTCGGCCGGGTGCCCAACACCGACCGGCTCGACGTCGCCGCCGCGGGGCTGCCGTGCCATGCCGACGCGCGTCTGGTCGTCGACGCCGAGCAGCGCACCCCCGTCGACGGTGTCTTCGCGCTCGGGGACATCTCGAGCGACCACCAGCTGAAGCACGTGGCCAACCACGAGATGCGGGTGGTCAAGCACAACCTCCTCCACCCCGACGCCCTGACGCGGAGCGACCACCGCTTCGTGCCGCACGCGGTCTTCACCCACCCCCAGATCGCCGCGTTCGGTCGCACGGAGCAGGAGCTCAAGGCGGCGGGCGCGCACTATCTCGCCTACGAGCAGAAGGTGGGCGACGTGGCGTACGGCTGGGCGCTCGAGGACACGACGGGGATGTGCAAGGTCATCGTCGACCCCGACACGATGCTGCTGCTCGGCGCCCACCTCATGGGCCCTCAGGCGTCGACCCTCATCCAGCCCCTCATCCAGGCGGCGAGCTTCGGCCAGCGCGCCGACGACATGGCGAAGGGGCAGTACTGGATCCACCCCGCACTGTCCGAGGTCGTCGAGAACGCGCTGCTGGGCCTGGGGTAGCCCTCGGCGGCGCCGGCCCGCGGCGGCCCGGGCGCGGGCCGCGCCCATCCTGCGCGCCGGCCGGCCCCCGGCCCCCCGGGCGTGATGAGCTGGGTGGTGAAGGCGATGGAGACGATGGCCAGCAGCCAGACCCGATGCCGGTTGACGACGGTCCGGTCGTCGTGGGCCAACTACTCCATCACCCGGTGGTGGCTGACCCACAGCCTCCAGATGACGTGGAAGCCGAGGAGGAACCCGAGGACCGCGTCGGCGTTCTCTCTGAGCAGCTGCCGCCCCGGACCTCAGCGACGCGCTACCGGCGGGCCTCGAAGAGGGTGCGCACGGCCGGTGTGCGGCGCAGCAGGTCGAGCGCGTAGGCCGCGTGACCCGGCACGTAGCCGTTGCCGACGAGCATCGTGACGTCGGCGGCCACCCCCTCCGCGCCGAGCGCGGCGGCGGAGAAGCTGGTGGCCATCGAGAAGAAGACGACGGTGCCGCCATCGGCGGTGGCCAGGATGGCCGGCTGCTCGCAGCCGGGCACGTCGACACAGACCACCGTGACGTCGGCCGGACCGCCCGCCGCCCGCACGGCGTCGGCGAGGGCCAGCGGGGAGCGCGCGTCAGCCACGACGACCTCGTCCGCGAGACCGCTCTCCCACAGTCGGGCCGCCTCGGCCTCGACCGGGACGACGCCGATGGTGTGGGCCGCGCCCGCGTCGCGGGCGGCCGCCAGCGACAAGGACCCCGACTTCCCCGCGGCCCCGAGCACGCAGACCACCGGCCCGATCGATGCGGCATCGGCCCGGGGGTGGGCCAGGACGACACGGCGGACGAGAGCGGGGGCGCCGCAGACGTCCATGACCATGAGGGCCAGCTGCGGGTCGAGGTCGTCGGGCAGGACGGCGGCGATGGAGCGGCCGAAGAGGATCGCGTACCCGTCGGCGGGCACCTGCTCGCCGTGCCCGTCCCAGCGCCGCAGGCCGTCGGTGATGCGCAGCGGCGTCAGCGACAGCGAGACCAGGGTGGCGACGCGGTCGCCGACGGACAGGCCGAGCGGGCTGTCGGGGCCGACCTCGGCCACCGTCCCGACGAGCATGCCGCCGGACCCGGTCACCGGGTTCTGCATCTTGCCGCGGGCGGCAACGATGGTGCAGACCTCGTCGCGCACTGCGGCGCCGTCCCCGCCGTGCTTCTGCTCCAGCTGACGGTAGGACGCGGCGTCGAGGTTGAGCACCTCCACGTCGATGCGGACCTCGTCGGGCCAGATCTCGGGGCGGGCGTCGAGCCGATCTGCGGCCTGGGGCAGGACCACCGGGGCCCCCGGGGAACGGACCACCCGGTGCAGCCCGAGGGGCGACGACACGTCCTGACGCACACAATCTCCTGACATCACGGGTCTTGACCGGAGAACCTCCGGTCACCTGACGTATCCGCCGCAGTTGCTCCCGTATCCTTCCACGTGTGAGCACTCTCATCGAGCAGCCCTACGCCTACCGTCAGCGCGAGCTGGTGGAGCCGGACTGGACCCGCCTGCCCGGCTGGGCCCGCGTGACGGCCACCGAGTGGGCCGACGTGCAGTGGCAGCGGGCGCACTGCCTGAAGTCCGTGCGCCAGCTGCGCGACGTCATGGGCGACCTCCTGCTCGACGACCTCTACGACGACCTCGAGCGTGACCAGGCCGAGCGGGCCACGATGTCGATGCTCGTCCCCCCGCAGATGCTCAACACCATGGTGCCCGCCACCGACACCCCGGTGCCCGCGGCGGGTGCGGCCTACACCGCCGCCTTCCGCGCCGACCCGGTCCGCCGCTACATGCTGCCGGTCTTCTCCGACCGGCGCAGCGACTGGCCCTCGCACCCGCACGCCGCCCGCGACAGCCTCCACGAGCACGACATGTGGGTCGCCGAAGGCCTCACCCACCGCTACCCCACGAAGGTGCTCGCCGAGCTGCTGCCGACCTGCCCGCAGTACTGCGGCCACTGCACGCGGATGGACCTCGTCGGCAACTCCACGCCGCAGGTGCTCAAGCTCAAGCTAGCCGGCAAGCCGGTCGACCGGTATGCCGCCATGCTGGCCTACCTGTCACAGACCCCGACCGTGCGCGACGTCGTCGTGTCGGGCGGTGACGTCGCGAACATGCCGTGGAAGAACCTCGAGGCCTTCCTCGACCGGCTGCTCGAGATCGACACGGTGCGCGACATCCGGTTGGCGACCAAGGCCCTGATGGGTCTGCCGCAGCACTGGCTCTCCCCCGACGTCGTCGAGGGCGTCGGTCGGGTCGCCCGGAAGGCGCGGTCCCGCGGGGTGTCGCTGGCCATCCACACGCACGTCAACAGTGCCCAGTCGGTGACCCCGCTCGTCGCGGACGCGGCCCGGGCCATGCTCGAGGCGGGCGTCCGCGACGTGCGCAACCAGGGTGTGCTCATGCGCGGTGTCAACGACACCCCCGAGCAGCTGCTCGACCTGTGCTTCGCCCTGCAGGACCGGGGGTCGATCACGCCGTACTACTTCTACATGTGCGACATGATCCCGTTCAGCGAGCACTGGCGGGTGTCGCTGGCCCACGCCCAGCACCTGCAGCACGCGATCATGGGCTACCTGCCGGGGTTCGCCACACCGCGCATCGTGTGCGACGTGCCGTTCGTCGGGAAGCGGTGGGTGCACCAGAACGAGTCCTACGACACCGAGCGCGGAATCTCGTTGTGGCGCAAGAACTACCGCACGTCCATCGAGGGCGCGGACGAGACGGCGCTGCGCCGGGACTACGTCTACTACGACCCGATCGACACGCTGCCGGAGGCGGGACAGCGCTGGTGGCGCGAGCAGGCCGACGGGGCACACACGCATACCGCCGCGGTGGCCGGCGCCCGGTCGAGCCGCGAGCTGGCCCTGACCCAGGCCGGGTGACCCGGGCAGCTCGTCGGCCGGAGTCGGGCAGACTCCGGACATGAGACTGCACGAGTTCCCGCGCTACCCGCTGACCTTCGGGCCGAGCCCGGTCCACCGCCTCGACCGGCTCACGGCCCACCTCGGTGGGGCGACGGTCTGGGCCAAGCGCGAGGACGTCAACAGCGGGTTGGCCTTCGGCGGCAACAAGACCCGCAAGCTGGAGTACATCGTCCCCGACGCCCTGGCCCAGGGAGCCGACACGCTCGTGTCGATCGGCGGGGTGCAGTCCAACCACACGCGCCAGGTCGCCGCGGTCGCCGCCCACCTCGGTCTCGCGTGCCGGCTCGTGCAGGAGCGCTGGGTGGACTGGGACGACCCGGCCAACGACCGGGTCGGCAACATCCTGCTGTCGCGGATCATGGGCGCCGACGTCCGCCTCGACGAGAGCGGCTTCGACATCGGCATCCGCCCGTCCTGGGAGCAGGCGCTGGCCGAGGTGGAGGCCGCGGGTGGCACGCCCTACGCCATCCCGGCCGGCGCGTCCGAGCACCCGCTCGGCGGGCTGGGGTTCGCCAACTGGGCCTTCGAGGTGGCCGAGCAGGAGGAGCGGCTCGGGGTCTTCTTCGACACCGTCGTCGTCTGCACGGTGACCGGCTCGACCCACGCCGGCATGGTGGCCGGCTTCGCGGCGCTCGAGGCGGTGACCGGGCGCCCGCGCCGGGTCCTCGGCATCGACGCGTCGGCCACGCTGGACAAGACGCGGGCGCAGGTCGCGCGGATCGCGCGCAGCACTGCCGCGCTCATCGAGCTGGGCCGGGAGATCCGCGACGACGAGGTCACCGTGCTCGAGGGATGGGCCGGCGACCTCTACGGCATCCCCGTCGACTCCACCGTGGAGGCCATCCGCCTCAGCGGGCGGCTGGAGGGCATGATCATCGACCCGGTCTACGAGGGGAAGTCGATGGCCGGGCTCATCGACCTCGTCACGTCCGGCGGGATTCCCCGCGACGCCACGGTGCTCTACGCCCACCTCGGCGGCCAGCCGGCCCTCAACGCCTACGCGGGCGTGTTCGACTGAGGATCAGCAGTTCCTGGGTCGGGTTCCAGCTCGCCGACCGGCACGTCGACGTCCAACCGGTTCCCGGCCGGAGCCAGCGGGCACGCCCACGCCGGGTCGTAGGCGCACGAGGGGTTGTAGGCGAAGTTGAGGTCCACGACCCAGGCGTCGCCCTCCCGCCCGAGGTCGGCGCCCTTGACGGTGTCGAGGAGATAGCGCCCCGCGCGCTAGGTACCCCGGCCGGCGGTCGTGTCGCGAAGCGGGACGAAGATCCCGTTGCCGTAGGAGCGCAGCCACCACACGTCGAGGCCCCCCAGACCGGGCAGGTCGAGGCGCCCGGCCCGCTCGAAGGGCACCTCACCGTCGCTTCCGGTCGTCGGCCGCCACATCTGGCTCCCGGCCGGGTCCGGGGTGACGATGAACCGGTATGCCGGGTCGTAGGCCGCGTGCCTCAGCGACTGTCCCGGCTGTCGGGCCGACGCGGGGTGGCGGTCGAAGAGCTCCGTACGACGAGCGACCCACAGGGCGTGCGCGGTGGCGGGGTCGGGCTCGGCGCGGACGGCGGTGTAGAGGTCGACGACGGCTCGCCGCCAGGAGGCGACGTCCTGAGACCAGGACAGCAGAGGGGCGGACACGTCGCCAGCATGCCAAGAGCCGCGCGTCCCTGCCGGTCCGGGCATACTCGCTGCTCGTGGCGAGACGACGCACCGCAGAGGCGGGGACGCCGGCCACCACGGCCCTGGTCGGCGCCGGGATCGCCTTCACGGCCCACTCCTACGCCCACGACCCGGCCGCGCCGTCGTCCGGGCTGTCGTACGGGCTGGAGGCGGCGGCCGCCCTGGGGGTGGCGCCGCAGCGCGTGTTCAAGACGCTGCTGGTCGACGGCGACGGGATGGCGGTCGGCATCGTGCCCGTCGACCGTCAGCTCGACCTCAAAGCGCTCGCCGCCGCCCTCGGCGTCAAGCGGGTGGTCATGGCCGACCCGGCCACGGCCGAGCGGGTCACCGGCTTCGTCGTGGGCGGCATCAGCCCGATCGGCCAGAAGCGGCTGCTCCCCACCGTGCTCGACGCCGGGGCGACCGCATACCCGACGGTGTTCGTGTCGGGCGGGCGTCGCGGGTTCGACGTCGAGCTGGCACCGGGTGACCTGCTCGCGCTCACCCGTGGGCGGACGGCCCCGATCGCGCGGTGACCTGAGCCTGGCGCGTCAGGAGTCGGCCGGGCCCGGCGTGGCCCGGCCCTCCCACGGGGTCGAGAGGACCACGGTCGTGCGGGTGCTGACGTTGGCGGCGGCGCGGATCCGCGCCAGCAGGTCCTCCAGGGCCCCCGGCTTGGCGACCCGCACCTTGAGCACGTAGCTCTCCTCCCCCGCGACGGAGTGGCAGGCCTCGATCTCGACGATGTCGGTGAGCCGCTCGGGGACGTCGTCGGGGGCGGCCGGGTCGAGGGGGGTCACGGAGATCAGCGCCGTGAGGGGCAGGCCGACCGCCTCGGGGTCGACGGACGCGTGGTAGCCGGTGATGACCCCGCGCTCCTCGAGCCGGCGCACCCGCTGGTGCACGGCGGACGTCGACAGACCCGTCGCCTTGCCGAGGTCGGTGAAGCTCATCCGTCCGTCGGCGGTCAGCAGGTCGACGAGGCGTCGGTCGAGGCGTTCCACGACCACAGGGTAGTGGCGGACACCCCCGCCGCCGGGTCGGACGCGGCCGTCGTCACGGGTCGTAGGCTCCCGGGCATGCGCCACCCCGACGAGCGGCTCCTCCTGCTGGACTCCGCCAGCCTCTACTTCCGGGCCTTCTTCGGCGTCCCCGACGAGCGCAGCGACCCGGAAGCCAAGCAGAACAACGCGATTCGTGGGTTCCTCGACATGATCGCCTCGCTCACGACGCGCTTCCAGCCCACGCATCTCGTGGCGTGCTGGGACAACGACTGGCGTCCGGCCTTCCGCGTGGAGGCCATCCCCTCCTACAAGGCCCACCGGGTGGCCGAGGTCGTGGCGAAGGACGAGTGGGAGGAGGAGGTGCCCGACCCGCTCGAGGCGCAGATCCCCGCCATCGTCGCGTCGCTGGAGGCGCTGGGCATCCCGCGGCTCGGCTCCGACGGGTTCGAGGCCGACGACGTCATCGGCACGTTGGCGACGTCGTCGCACGGCATCCGCCCCGTCGACGTGGTCACCGGCGACCGCGACCTCTTCCAGCTCGTGAACGACGCCCACCAGGTGCGGGTCGTCTACACCGCCCGAGGCGGCGTGCGGAACGCCGACGTCGTCGACGAGGCGTTCCTGCGCGAGAAGTATGCGGTGGTGAACGGCGACGCGTACGCCGACATGTCGATCCTGCGGGGCGACACGAGCGACGGCCTGCCCGGGGTGGCGGGGATCGGGGAGAAGACGGCGGCAACGCTCATCGAACGCTACGGCGACCTCGCGGGTCTGCGGGCGGCAGTCGACGGCGGCGACCCGGCCATCAAGGGGGCCCAGCGCACGCGGCTGGAGGCGGCCTCGTCCTACCTCGACGTCGCCCCGCTGGTCGTGCGCGTCGCCCGGGACGCTCCGCTGCCCGACGTCGACCTCGCCCTGCCGACCGCCGTCGCCGACGCCCGGCTGATGAGCCAGGTGGCCGCCGAGTACGGCGTGGCCCCGTCGTTCGACCGGGTGCTCACCGCGTTCGGGATCGACTGACCCGAGCCGGGTGCCGAGATTCCTGTCTCCCTCCCCCACCGCACCATGGCCGGGCGGCTCAGGGGACCTGGGCCGCCGACCCGAGGCCGAGGCGGTGCTGGCGCAGTGACGCCTCGATGAGGGCCAGGCTCTTGGGACCGACGTTGTCGAGCTGCGCGAGGTGGTGGCGCGGCACGCCGGCCAGCTGCCGCAGGTTGCCGTAGCCCGCGTCCCGCAGCGCCCGGATGGCGAGGTAGCCGATCCGGGGGAAGCCGTCCAGGTCGGCGCGCGCGCCGTTCCGCACGACAGGTTGCGTGGCCACGATCCTTCGTCCTCTTCCTGCCGACCTCGGCCGGGTGGTGCGCTCCAGGCCGTCTTGCGGTCCTCGTAGGGATGAGGTTACGCGGGTAGATTATCCAGCGCCAGGTTTTCCGGATACAGCCTCTAGGCTGCGAGTTCCCTGAGCGCTACGGTGATCTCTGCGCGTAGATGCGCCCCCGACGGGCCCGAGGAGGGACGAGTGGCGACAGCCGCAATGACGCGGACCGACGTCGCCCGCCTGGCCGGGGTGAGCACGGCCGTCGTCAGCTACGTCATCAACGGTGGGCCCAAGGGGGTCGCCCCGCAGACCGCGGACCGGGTGCGCAAGGCGATCGCGGACCTGCGCTACGAGCCGAACGCCAACGCGCGGGCGCTGACCACCGGGTCGCCGCGGCTCCTGGGGTTCATCGCCCCCGACCTCAAAAACTCGTTCTTCGCCGAGCTCAGCGACGCCGTCGGGCTGGCCGCCGCGGCCCACGGCTTCGACCTCATCGTCGCGGGCACGGGCGACGACCCGGTGCGCGAGCGGTCGATCACCGTCAACCTCATCGGCCGGCGGGTCGACGGCATCATTGCCGCGACCACGCTCGACCCGCTCTCCCTGACCCGCATGGCGGTCGGCAGCACCACGCGGGTGCTCATCGACGACGCGATCACCGTCCCCGGCATCGCCTCGGTCACCACCGACCTCGAGGACGGCGCCCACCAGGTGACCCGCCATCTCGTCGAGCACGGCTACCCGGACATCGGGATCGTCACCGGTCCCCCGGTGCTCCCCCAGCACGTCGACTCCCGGCGGCTGGGGTGGGCCCGCGCCCTGGCCGACGCGGGACTCGACCCGGGCCCGGTGATCGAGACGGTGTTCACCCGCCACGGTGGCTACCAGGCGATGCGCAGCTTCCTCACCACCCACGCCCCCCCGCGCGCGATCTTCGCGGCGTCAGACCTGCTGGGCATCGGCGTCCTGCGCGCCCTGCACGAGGCCGGGCTCGACGTGCCGGGCGACGTCGCCGTCGTGGCGTTCGACGGGAGCGTCGAGTCCGCCTTCAGCCGGCCCCGGCTGACCTCCCTGCGGCAGCCCATCGCCGAGATCGCGCGGCTCGCGGTCGCCCACGCCCTCGGCCTGGCGCCCGACTCCGCCACGGGGCCGGTCACCCGCCTCCACGGCACGCTCGTCGTGCGTGAGTCGTGCGGCTGCACCGACACCGCCGACGACTGAGCCGCAGCGACCCGAGCGCCCCGGCCGCACGCCGATAACCCCTGGGCCACAGCGGTCCGGACCCGTAGCGTGCCGCTTCGTGGAACCCCTCCCCCCTCCCGTTGCTGTCCACCGGCTCGGCGTGAGCTCCACGACCGTCGAACGGGCCTCGGGGCTCGACGACGGTCGCGTCTGCCTGGTCGTGACCGGCCCACCCGGCGCCGGGAAGAGCACCGTGACGGCCGCCGTGGCTCGCTCCCTCTCGCGCTCGGCCCTGCTCAGCGGCGACACGATCGCCCAGCAAGTGGTCGGCGGGTACGTCTGGCCGCTCGGCGAACCCCGGGACGAGGCGGACCGCCAGGTGCGTCTCTGCAACGACAACCTCTGCGCCCTGGCCCGCAACGTCATGGCAGCGGGCTTCACCGCGGTCGTGGACTGGGTGTTGCCCGACGCCCAGCAGCTGGAGACCTTCCGCACCGCCCTGGGGTCGGCCCTGCGGCTCGTCGTCCTCGACCCCGGCGCGGACGTCTGCCGGGCCCGGGACCGGCAACGGGCGCAGGAGGAGCGGTTCGCCTTCGACGGCTATGACGGCCTCCGCGCGACCATGCGGCAAGGGTTCGCCACGCGGGGCTGGTGGTTCGACACGTCCGGCCTGGACGTCGACGCCACCGTGCGGGCGATCCTGGCCGAGGCCGACGACCGCGCCCGCTGCTGAGCCCGACGGACGCCCGACGGACGCCCGACGGACGCCCGACGGACGCGCGACGGGCGCGCGACGGAGGCGGTCAGGACCCGTCGAAGTCCGCCGAGGTCACCGCAGCGTTGTTCTGCTCGACGAGCACCATCCAGTTCCCCGAGTTGTCGCGGCCTACCGCCTCGACGCCGTAGGGCCGCTCCGACGGAGGCTGGACGAACTCGACACCCTTGGCCACGAGGTCCTTGTACGTCTGGTGGCAGTCGTCGACGGAGAACCCGAGGCCGTTGAGCCCACCGGCGTCCTGGCTGCGCTTCATCGCCTCGACGAGCTCGGGGTCGAACGGCGGCCCCGGGATGGTGAGGTTGACCATGAGCTCGGGCTGGCGCGGGTTGACCACCGTGCACCACCGGTAGCCCTCGCCGAGCGTGACGTCGTCTCCGGCCTCGAAGCCCATGACCTCCGTGTAGAACTTCTTGGCCTCGTCCTGGTCCTTGACGAAGACGCTGACAATGCTGATGTCTTTGATCATGCGACGAGGCTACGAGGCCGGTGGGTCCGGTTGCTTCTCCTGCGTTGCGGAGGGCGGCCACCGCTCGGCGAGGCCCCACATGAAGACGTAGCAGCCGGGTATGCGTGGCGTACCGGTGCGCGCGTAGCGCTCCTGGAACGACGACGGCGTCTCCCCGACCATGGCCCGGAAACGGCTGGAGAACGAGCCGAGCGAGCTGAAGCCGACGGCGTGGCACACCTCGGTGACGGTCAGGTTCGTCACCCGGAGCAGATCCTGGGCCCGCTCGATCCGCCGCCTCGACACGTACTCCGCCGGGGTCAGCCCGTAGGTCGCCTTGAAGAGCCGCAGGAAGTGGTACTTGGACAGGCCGGCCGCCGCGGCCAGGCGGGCGAGGTCGAGCTCGCCGGCGTACTCGCGATCGGCGAGGTCCCGGGCGCGGCGCAGGTGGACGAGCACGTCGTCCGGAGCACGCTCCGGCCGTCGCGGGGTGCGAGCCTCGGCGCGCATCAAGGGATCTCGACCTGCACGCGGGCGACCTCGGCGCATTCGGCATCGTCGGCGTCCGGCCGAGCCCGGCCCAGCACCACGGTGCGGATCATGACGACACCCTGCCACGCGCATACCCCGGGGACGGCGGGACCTCGGGCTGCTAGAGCGACTGGAGGAAGGCGATGAGCCCCGGGAAGTAGTGCTCGGGGTCGTCGAACTGTGAGAGGTGGCTGCCTTCCGGGCAGTGCAGGTACCGGCCCTGGGGCAGCTGGCCGGCCATCCACCGCAGGTGCTCGGGGTCCATCGTGTCGTGCGTCGCGCCGATGACGAGGGTGGGCACGTCGATGCGCTCGAGGTCGCCCGAGCGGTCCCAGTCCTCGAGCGTGCCGCGCAGGCCGAGCTCGCTGGGCCCCTGCATGGGGACGTAGATGGCGGGGTTGATGTGGGCGAGCGAGCGATGCACGGGGTCCGGCCACTCGTCGAGGGGCAGGCGGCAGACGTGGAGGGCGTAGTGGTGCTCCATGAGGAGCTGCTCGTAGCGCGGGTCGTCCGTGGTCCCGTTGTCCTCGTGGCGCTGGATCTCGGCGAGCACCTCGGGGTCCATCGTGGGCATGAGCACGTCGCGGGCGTAGGCGTTGTAGAGCGGCGAGCTCGACATCATGTTGGAGATGACGAGGCCCTTGAGGTGCTCCTGGTGGTGGACCGCATACTCCATGGCGAGCAGGCCGCCCCATGACTGGCCGAGGAGCACGAAGTTGCTGGCGTCGAGGCCCAGGGCCTGGCGCACCTGCTCCACCTCGTCGACGAACCGCCCGAGGTCCCACAGGGAGGGGTCATCGGGCTGGTCGCTGCGGAGGGAGCCGAGCTGGTCGTAGTAGTAGTACTCGATGCCGGCGCCGGGAAAGCGGGTGTCGAAGCCCTCGTAGAGCTCGTCGGTGGCGCCTGGGCCCCCGTGCAGGAGGAGCACCTTGAGGTCGGGGTTGGTGCCGACCCGCTTGGTCCAGACCCGGAACTCGCCGCTCGGGGTCGTGACCGGGACCATCCGCGCGCCACCGGAGCGCACGTCACGAGGGTCCCAGCCGGAGGTGTCGTGGTAGGCCTCGGTCGCGGTCATGCGCCCACCGTAGCCAGGGGTCAGCGGATGCGGGCGGCCGCGTCGAGCAGCGGGTCGAAGGTGATCGACACCGAGCCGCCGAACGGGTTGTAGATCGCGATGACGACCGTGAGCCCCATGGCGATGACGAAGGCCCAGCCGACGATGAGGTAGGGCCGGTGGACCCTCACCGCGAGCATGCCCACCGTCGCCGCCGACAGGCAGCCCGTGAGCAGCAGCAGCTGGAGCACGATGTCCGGCAGGCCCCGTCGGGCCACCGCGTTGAGCTCGGCCTGGGTGCCGGCCATGGTGACGATGTCGGCCTGCACGGAGCGGAAGGTCGTCGCGTCCTGGCCGGCCGTGTCGGACCGCACGAGCGTGGTGACATCGGCCTGGAGCTTCTCGAGGGCGGGGAAGGACGGCATCTCCGTCGTCTCCACGCTCGCCAGGACCACGCTGTCCTTCTCGGCGATCGTGCTCAGGTAGGCCACCAGGTCGGCACTGAGCGTGGCCGAGGCCGACCGGTCGGCCAAGCCACCCGCCAGCAGGGCGGTCTGCTGCGCCTGGGCGGCCAGACGCTCGACGTCGGTCTGGGCGGTCGACATCGTCGTCCAGGTGATCGACACGGCGAACCCGACAAGGAACGCCAACGTGGCCCCGACCGGCCCGTTGAGGGAGCCGGCGAGGTCCGAGAGCTCCTCCTGGCGCTGCCCGTGGGTTCTGCGGGCCAGCAGCAACCGGGCACCGAACATGATGAGGAGGAAGAGCGACGAGAACACGATGAGGACGACCCACGTCGGCCAGCCGGAAAAGGCGGACATATCCACCCACCGAGGCTAGTGGACGAACGCGACACCATCGGGACCGTTCAGGCCCCCGACCCCGTCCGCTCCGGGTAGGCGAGCGTCTCCGTGGCCTTGGCGGCGAGCCACACCTCGCGCCCACGCTCGAGTCCGAGGTCGGCGACGGCGGCCGGGGTGACGTCGACGACCGCCCCCGGCTCACCGCGCACCTCCACCCGCACGCGGTCGCCCAGGAGCTCGAGACCGGCGACGGTGCCGCGCCAGACGTTGCGCTGCGACGCCCCGTCGAGCGGCTCCCGGTGCACGCTGACCGCCGACGGGGAGAGCGCGACCAGCACCCGGCCCGAGCCCAGGCTCGTGCCGTCGGTGGGGGTCGCCACCAGGCGTCCCCCACCGTCCAGCGCCACGGCGTGCGTATGCGCGTCGTAGTGGCCGGCATACAGGTTCAGGCCCGCGAGGCGGGCGACGTAGTCCGTGGCGGGGTGGCGCGCGACCGAGGCCGGGGTCCCCTCCTGGACCACGCGACCGTCCTCGACGACGAGCAGGCGGTCGGAGAGGACCATCGCCTCGAGCGGGTCGTGGGTGACGACGACACAGGGTCCGCCGAAGTCGGACAGGTGCTCGCGCAGCGAGGCGCGCACGTCCAACCGGGTGCGGGCGTCGAGGGCCGCGAGCGGCTCGTCGAGCAGCAGCACGTCGGGCTCCGCGGCGAGCGCCCGGGCCAGGGCGACCCGCTGGGCCTGGCCGCCGGACAGCTGGGCCGGCCGGCGCGAGGCGAGGCCGACCAGGTCGAGGCGCTCCAGCCACGGCTCGGCCTGCGCGCGGGAGGCCGCCCGCCCCAGACCGCGCGAGCGAGCGGCGAACGCGACGTTGTCACGGACATCGAGGTGCGGGAACAGCCGGTAGTCCTGGAAGACCAGCGCCACCGGGCGCCGTTCGGCGGGGACCCAGGTGCCGTCGGAGGCGTCGTCGAGCACCGTGCCGCCGAGGCGCAGGACCCCCCCGGTGAGGGGCTGCAGCCCGGCGACGACGCGAAGGAGGGTCGACTTCCCGGCCCCGTTGGGCCCCAGCAGGCCGACCACCTCGCCCGGGGCGACGGTCGTGGCCACCTCCAGCGCGAACCCGCCCCGCTCGACCCGGCCGTCGAGGCTCAGGCCGGACGGCATACCCGGGATCACCACGCCCCTCCGGCCGCGGTGCCCGTCGCACCGGCCCCGCGCAGCCACCGGTCGCGCAGGAGGGCCAGGACCGTGAGAGAGACGACGAGGAGCACGAGCGAGAGGGCGATGGCCGCCTCGGGGTCGGTCTCCATGGCGAGGTAGACGGCGAGCGGCATGGTCTGGGTGCGGCCGGGGAAGCTGCCCGCGAAGGTGATCGTCGCGCCGAACTCCCCCAGCGCCCGGGCCCAGCACAGCACCGATCCGGCCGCGAGCGACGGGCCGACGAGCGGGAGGGTGACGCGACGGAACGTCGTGAGCCGCGAGGCGCGCAAGGTGGCGGCCGCCTCCTCGTAACCGCGGTCGAGGCTGCGGAACGCCCCTTCGACGGTGACGACGAGGAACGGCATGGCGACGAAGGTCTCGGCGACGACGACCCCCAGGGTCGTGAACGGCAGCGTGAGCCCGAACCCCAGGTCGAGGTAGCGGCCGACGAGCCCCATCCGGCCGAAGGCCAGCAGCAGCGCGACGCCCCCGACGACCGGGGGAAGCACGAGGGGCAGCGTGACGAGGGCCCGCAGGAGAGTGACCCCCCGCGCCCGTGACCGCGCCAGCACCCACGCGAGCGGCACCCCGAGGACGAGCGAGATCACCGTGGCGGCGCTGGCGCAGAGCAGGGACAGGCGCAGCGCGTCGAGCACCACGGTGCTGTCGAGGATGCGCAGCAGCCCCGACCAGGGCGTGCGGACGAGCAGGGCGGCCAGGGGGACGAGGAGGAAGAGCACGGCCAGCGCCGCCGGCACGGCGAGCGGCCACGGCACCGGGCTCGGGACGCGCCGGGCCGGCGACGGGCTCACGGCGCAGCGAAGCCGCCGGCCGTCAGCACCGACCGGCCGTCGCTCGACAGCACGTAGGCGGTGAACGCAGCGGCGGCCGCCGCGTTCGGAGCCGCGGTGAGCGTGGCGATGGGGTAGGACGTCGAGGCGTTGACGTCGTCCGGGATGGTGATGCCCGTGACCTTGGCCCCGGCCGCCTTGACGTCGGTGACGTAGACGACGCCGGCGTCGACCTCGCCGAGCTGCACCTTGGTGAGCACCGACTTGACGTCGGCCTCCTGGCTCACCGGCGTCACCGCCACCTTGGCGTTGGCGAAGACCTTGGCCGCGACCGACCCGCACGGCACCTGGGCCTGGCACAGCGCGACCTTGATGCCCGGCTTGGCCAGGTCGGCCAGTCCGCTCACACCCGCGGGGTTGGCCGGGGGCACGGCGATCTCCATGACGTTCTTGGCGAAGGGGGTCGAGGTCGTGGCCGCCTTGGCCTGGACGACCTGGTCCATGTTCGTCTGGCTGGCCGAGGCGAAGACGTCGGCCGGAGAGCCGGCGACGATCGACTGGGCGAGCGACGACGAGGCGCCGAAGTTGACCGTGACGGTCGCGCCCGGATGCGCGGCCTCGAACTGCTTCTTCAGCGTCGTGAAGCTTTCCTGCAGGGAGGCCGCGGCGAAGACGTTCACGGTGCCGCTCACCGCGGCGGCGGAGCCCGCCGAGGTGGTGGCCCCCGCCGTCCCCCCGGCGGCGGGGGCGGTCGGGGTGGCCGTCGAGCCACAGGCGGCGAGGGCGAGCAGCGGGACCAGCAGGAGGGCGAGCCCCGCGCCGACAGCCGGGGGGCGGGACGGTGACCGGCTCATGCCCGCTCCGGGACCTCGACGACGACGTGCGTGGACTTGACGGCCGCGATGGCGAGCACGCCGGGCTCGAGCGCGAGCTCGTCGGCCGCCTCCCGGCTCATGAGGGAGACGACCCGGTGGGGGCCGCACTGCAGCTCGACCTGGGCCATGACCGTGTCGCGGACCACGCGGGTGACGAGGCCGACGAAGCGGTTGCGCGCCGACTCCGAGCGCACGGGACCGGGGGCCGGGCGGTCGGCCGCGGCGGCCTGCTCCTGTGCGAACGCCGCGAGGTCGTCGCCGCGCACGACAGTGCGACCGCCCGGCTCGGTGGTGGCCGGCAGACGGCCGGCGTCGACCCACCGGCGCACGGTGTCGTCGCTGACGCCGAGCAGCTCGGCGGCCTCGCGGATGCGGAACGTGGTCACCCCGGCAGAATAGCCGCATCTGCGGCCGTCACCGCACGGGTATGCCGCAGCAGCGTCTCCAGCCGCCTCAGTCGACCCGATCCGCGGCGACGACACCACGTCGGACGGCGTCCACCGCCGCGCGAGCGGTGGCGGCCAGCTGAGGGGACCCGCTGCCGGCGGCGGCGTCGGCGATCTGGTCGAGCAGGTCGATGATCTGCTTGCAGCGGCGCACGAAGTCGCCGGCGGCGATGTCGCTGTCGCGCAGGACGAGCTCGAGGCGCTGCCCCGCCGCCCACCGGTGCACCATCCACGCGATGCCGCCGTCGGGGTCCCCGGTGAGCGGCAGCCCGCTCTCGCGCTCGCGGTCCTCGATGCCGCTCCAGAGGCGCACCATGGTGCGCCACGCCTCGGCCACGTCGTCGGTGGGCATGCGCGGGCTCAGCTCCGAACCCTCGCGGCGCGGCTCGTGCACGAGGGTCGACACGGCCGCGGCCAGCCCGGGGGCGTCGAGGCGCTGCCACACCCCGTGCCGCAGGCACTCCGCGGCGAGCAGGTCCTTCTCGCTGTAGAGCCGCCTCAGCTGCTCCCCCCGTGGGGTGACGCTCAGCCCGTCGGGGCCGAGGTAGCCGAGATCCTCCAGCAGGACGCAGATGCGGTCGAACGTGCGCGCCACCGAGTGCGTGCGGCCTTCGACCTTGCGCTGCAGACCCTGGGTCTCCCGGGAGAGCCGCCACCAGCGCTCGGCCCACCGGGCGTGCTCCTCCCGGTCGGGGCAGGCGTGGCAGGGGTGGGCGCGCATCTGGCGCCGCAGCTCCTCCAGCCGGGCCACGTCGCGGTCCCCGTGCCGGGCCGACGCGGACCCCCGCGTGGGAGGCGGGTCGTGGGGCACGGCGATGCGCAGCGAGGTGGCGAGGTCGCGTCGCGACTTCGGGCTCTTGGCGTTGAAGTTCTTCGGCAGGCGCACGGTCGTGACCGGCTCCACCGGCGTGGGCACGTCGACGACGGTGAGCCGGCGCAGCTGCCGGTCCTCGGTCACGACCGCGGGCGAGGCGGCCTCGCCCTTGCCGCCCCCGTTGGCCTGCACGACCACGGCATACCCCGACCGCCGCCCGGCCGGGATCTGGATGACGTCGCCGACCCGCAGCCGCTCCAGGCTGATGGCCGCCTCGGCCCGCACGCTCGCGGCCCGTGCGCGGACGGCGTCCTTCTCGAGCGTGCGGATCTCATCGCGGATGGCGGCGTAGCCCGCGAAGTCGCCGAGGTGGCAGTGCATGGACGCGGCGTAGCCGGCGAGCGCCTCCTCGTTGCGGCGCAGGGTGCGCACGAACCCGACGACGGCCCGGTCGGCCTGGAACTGGGCGAAGGACGTCTCCAGCAGCTCGCGCGCCCGCTCGCGGCCGAACTGCGCGACGAGGTTGACCGCCATGTTGTAGGTCGGCCGGAAGCTGGAGCGCAGCGGGTAGGTGCGGGTCGACGCGAGCCCGGCGACGGCGAGCGGGTCGAGGCCCCGGTTCCACAGGACGACGGCGTGGCCCTCGACGTCGATGCCGCGGCGCCCGGCCCGTCCGGTGAGCTGGGTGTACTCCGCCGGGGTGATGTCGACGTGGGCCTCGCCGTTGAACTTCACGAGCCGCTCGAGCACGACGGTGCGCGCGGGCATGTTGATGCCGAGCGCCAGCGTCTCGGTGGCGAACACGGCCCGGATGCGCCCCGCGGTGAACAGCTCCTCGACGATCTCCCGGAACGTGGGCAGCATCCCGGCGTGGTGGGCGGCATACCCGCGGCTGAGGCCGTCGACGAAGTCCCAGTAGCCGAGCACGGAGAGGTCTTCGTCGGCCAGACCGGAGACCCGCTCCTCCACGAGGCGCCGGATGCGCGCCCCCTCCTGGTCGCTGACGAGGCGCACGTCCTTCGCGAGGAGCTGGCCCACCGCGGCGTCGCACCCGACCCGGCTGAAGATGAACGTGATCGCCGGCAGCAGCCCGTCGCGGTCGAGACGGTCGACGACCTCGGCCCGGGTCGCCCCTCCCCCGGGACGTCCGCCCCCACTGCCGCGCGAGAAGCCCTGGCCGCCGTGGCCCCCGTGCCCCCCACCGCCACCCGGCCGGCCGGGGCCGCCGTGGCCGCGGCGCCCTCTCCCCCGGGGGGCGTCCACGTCGGTGCTGCGCCGCGAGGCCGACCCGATGGCCTGCATCAGCTCCGGGGCCACCCGTGTCGGCGCGTCGTCGCGCATCCGCTCGACCGCGCCGTCGGGGGCGTTCGACGGGTCGAACATGTCGTCCACGAACAGGTCGTACATCCCCCGGCCCACCATCATGTGCTGCCACAGCGGCACCGGCCGGTGCTCGGAGACGACGACCTGCACGTCGCCGCGCACCTCGCTGAGCCAGGCGCCGAACTCCTCGGCGTTGGAGACGGTGGCCGACAGCGAGACGACGAGGACGTCGGGGGGCAGGTGGATGATGACCTCCTCCCACACCGCCCCGCGGAAGCGGTCGGCGAGGTAGTGCACCTCGTCCATGACGACGTAGCCGAGCCCGCGCAGGGTGCCCGACCCGGCGTACATCATGTTGCGCAGCACCTCGGTCGTCATGACGACGATGGGCGCCTCGCCGTTGACCGACGAGTCCCCGGTGAGCAGCCCCACGTTCGCCGCACCGTAGCGGCGCACGAGGTCGGCGTACTTCTGGTTCGACAGGGCCTTGATCGGCGTCGTGTAGAACGCCTTCCGCCCGGTGGCCAGGGCGAGGTGCACGGCGAACTCACCGACCACCGTCTTGCCCGCCCCGGTGGGGGCTGCGACGAGCACCCCGTGGCCGGCCTCGAGCGCCGAGCAGGCCTGCACCTGGAACGGGTCGAGCGGGAAGTCCAGGGACGCGGTGAACGTCGCGAGCTCGGCGCCGGCCATGTCGTGAGGCTACGGGAGGCGCGGCGCGATGACGCGCAGGGCTCCGGGCACGACGTCGAGGTCGACCGGCAGCGCCTCGAACCGCTCCCCGTCGGCCTGGCTGACGATGCCGGCCGCCTCCAGCCGCACCGTGCGGGCCTGCCGCACCTCGACCTGCGGATGGCTCGTGTGCGTGCCCGCGTAGACCCGCGGGAAGACCCGCAGGAACTGCACCCGGGACACCCGGTGGAGCACGACGACGTCGAGCAGCCCGTCGTCGTACCGCGCGTCCGGCGCCACGCGCATCCCCCCGCCGAAGGCCGGCCCGTTGGCCACCGCCACGAGCATGGCGTCGGTCTCGCGGCGTACCCCGTCGAGCACCACGACGTAGGGAATGGGGCGGAACGTCGGCAGCTCGCGAGCGATGGCGAGGTTGTAGCGCATCGGTCCCCGGGGCCAGGACATCCGCCCCGCCCGCTCGGCCACCACCGAGTCGAAGCCGCCGCCGAGCACCCCGAGCCACCATCGGGGCCGGCCGTCGGACGTGACACAGCGCCCGAGGTCGACGGTGCGCAGGTGCCCCGCCGTCACCAGCCGCACCGCGGACTCGGGGTCCCCGACCGGCAGCCCCAGCTCGCGGGCGTTGTCGTTGCCGGTGCCGGCCGCGACGATCGCCAGCGGCAGCGCCGACTCCGCGCAGAGCCCGGCGCCGAGGTGCGCCATGCCGTCGCCACCCACGACGACGAGCACGTCGACCGTATGCGCGTCCCTCGCCTCCCGGGCCCGCGCGGCGGCGGTCGCGGCGTCGGGGCCGGAGAGGTCGAGCACCGTGTGCCCGGCGGCCCGCAGAGCGGACGCGGTCCGCTGGCCCATCACGGCCCCACGGCCCTGGCCCGCCGTCGGGTTGGTGAGCAGGCCGACCCGGGGTAGTGCCAGGTCGCGCGCCACGGGCTAGATCGCTGAGGCCTGGTCGTCCGGCAGGTTCCGCCACGGGGCGACGGCGTCGGTGCGCCGGGCCTTGCGCCGGTCGAGCAGGAAGCTCACCCCGACGGCCGCGAAGTAGAGGCCCACCATGGGCAGGGCCAGGAAGATCATCGACCACGGGTCCGGCGAGGGGGTCATCATCGCGGCGAACAGGAAGATGAGGAACACCGCCGGGCGCCAGCCCCGCACCATGACCCGCGCCGGGAGGACGCCGGCCGCGTTGAGGCCGACGAGGAACACCGGGAGCAGGAAGGCCAGGCCGAAGGCGAGGATGAACTTGAGGACGAAGTTCAGGTAGGTGTCGGCCGGCAGGATGTTCGTCGCGTCGGTCGGGGTGAACGACAGCAGGGCGGTCGCCGCCCGAGGCAGCGTGAAGTAGCCGAGCGCACACCCACCGAGGAACAGCGGCACCGCCGCCCCGATGAAGAGCATCGCCGTGCGCCGCTCCCGCGTCGTCAGGCCGGGCACGATGAACGCCCAGACCTGGAAGAGCCAGACCGGTGAGGAGATGACGACGCCGACGAAGAGGCCGACGGTCACGAGGATGCTGAACGCGTCGGTCATCCCGGTGAAGTTCACCGTCGCGATCGAGCTACCACGCTCCGCGGCGACGAGCTTGATCGGGGCGATGAGCTTCTCGAAGATCCAGTCGTACTTCCACCAGCCCACCGCCGAGCAGACGATGACCGCCACCGTGGCGATGATGACCCGTCGCCGCAGCTCGCGCAGGTGGTCGCCCAGCGACATCCGACCTTCGGGGTCGCGTTGCTTGCGGAACCGCTTGAAGGCCATGGGTCAGGGCCGGACCGATCGAGGGGACGAGGGGGCTAGGGGGCTCAGAGCGCCGGGTTCGCGGAGTCGTGCCGCTCCGGCTGCGCCTGGGTCGGCTGAGCCTGCGAGGCGGGCTGCTGCGGCGCGTACTGCGGCTGGCCGGTCTGCGGCGCGTACTGGGGCTGGCCGTTCTGCGGCGCGACGTACTGCGGCTGCGCGGGCTGGGGCGGGGTGTACGCCGGCTGCCCGCTCTGGGGCGCGTACGGCGCCTGCGTCGGCTGCGGCTGGGTGTACGTCGGCTGCGGGGGGACGACGTCACCGTTGACGGTGTCGCTCGCCGCCGGGCTGGGCCGTGTCTCCTTGCCGTCGTTCTTCATCTCCGACACCTCGGACTTGAAGATGCGCATGGAGCGGCCCACGCTGCGGGCGGCGTCGGGCAGCTTCTTCCATCCGAACAGGATGACCACCAGGACCCCGACGATGAGGAGGTGGCTGGGCTGAAGGAGGTCTCTCCACATGGTCCTGACAAGCCTTCCGAGTCGGTAGTGCGCTTGAGTCTACGCGTCGATCGTGCCGGGACCCTCTGTGTACGCGCCCAACGCCTGTCGGGCGCCGCTGGTGACACTGTCCGCCAGGTCAACGGGCCGCACCACCCGGACGTGCCCGCCGAGCCGCCAGACCAGTCTCCTGACCAGCGCCGGGTCGGACACGTGCAGCGTGACCCGCCGGCCGCCGTCGGGCAGGGGCTCGACGTGGTCGACGGGGTAGTAGTCGACGACCCAGGCGCCCGCCCGGTCGGTCTCGAGGACCACCTCGAGGTCCTCCTCACCCGGCGTGAAGAGCGCCTCGGCCACGTCCCGCGGCTGGGCCTGCGGGGGCGGCGTGCCGTCGACGTCGAGCACGTCCAGGGACTGCACCCGGTCGAGCCGGAAGAGCCGTACGTCCTCGGCCCGGTGGCACCAGCCCTCGAGGTACCAGTGACCGTCGAGGTAGACCACGCGCATCGGGTCCACGTCGCGCTCGGTCACCTCGTCGCGCGTCGCCACCAGGTAGGCCAGGTGCAGGCGGCGGTGGTCCTGGACGCCGCTGCGGGCTCGGCGCAGCACCGACTCGCGGGCACCGTCGCCGATCGACACCTGCACACGCGAGCTCGAGGCGCCCACCGCGCCGGTGGCCTCCTCGAGCTTGCTCAGGGTGCGGGCCACGGCGTCGTGGTCGGCGAGGCCCGGCGTGGTGGCGAGGGCGCGCAGGCCGACCATGAGGGCCAGCGCCTCGTCGACCGAGAGGCGCAGGGGGCGGGCGATGACGTCGGCGTTGCCGATGTAGACCCGCCCCTCCTCCCAGTCGGCCTCGATGAGGTCGTCGGGCATCCCCCCCGGGGTCCCGCAGACGAAGAGCAGCTCGAGGTCGGCCACGAGCTGGTCGGTCGTGACGCCGAACTCGGCCGCCGCGGTCTCGAGCGGCACGCCCTGGTGGGCCAGCAGCCACGGGACCATGTCGAGCAGCCGCGACAGCCGGCTCGTGGCGGACTCGGGCGGCCGACGGACGCTCATCGGGCGGATGCTCCCGCGGCGACGGCGCCCCGCAGACGCCGCACGACCGCCTCGCGCAGGTCGTCGGGTGCCTCGGCCACGACGTCGGGCCCGTAGCCGGCGATCTCGTCGGCGAGCCGGTCGACATCCTGGAACTCGACCTGCACCCGGGTCCAGGCGCCCTCCTCCACGGGGGCGCCGACGGCCCGTCGGCGCAGGGCGTTGCCGCTGCCGACGCGCACCCGCAGCACCGCCGGGCGTGCCGGGCTCGTCGAGACCTGCGTGGTCTCGACCATCGACCGGGGGTCGTGGTCGGCCGGGATCTCGTAGGCCCCCACGGCGCCGCTCGCCCGCACCGCCGAGTCGATCCGGCTCAACCGGAAGACCCGGGGAGCGCCCCGGTCGAGGTCGTGCCCGGTGAGGTACCACCGGCCGCGCCACTGGGTGAGCCCCCAGGGCTGCAGGTGCCGGGTCGCGCTCTCCCCCTCCGGCTTGCGGTAGCCGAAGCGCACGACCTGACGGTCGCGCACCGCCCGGCGCAGCGGCTCGAAGGCCTCCTCCGTCGTACGGACGACCGGCTCGATGCCGACGAGCGACCGCTCGTCCATCGTGACGCCCGCGGCCCGCAGCTTGCGCAGGGCGGAGGCGGCCGAGCCGGCCAGGCTCGCTCGCGTCCAGGTCCGGGCCGCCAGCGACAGGGCCGTCACCTCGTCGGGCTCGAAGGCGATCTCGGGCAGGGCATACTCCCGTTTGTCGATCCGGTAGCCCAGCTCGTCGTCGAAGACCGGGTCGATGACCGCCGTGACGAGCGGGATGCCCAGCTCGCGCAGCTCGTCCTTGTCGCGCTCGAACATCCGGTCGAAGGCCTCGTCGGACGCGGTCCCGTGGTACTGCGGCACCGCCGCGCGGATGCGGGCCTTGGACAGCGGCATCCGGGTCGCGAGCAGGGCGATGACAAGGTTGAGCAGCCGCTCGGTCTTCACCTGGGCTGACGACGGGGCCGACGACGGGGCCGACGACGGGGCCGACGACGGGGCCGACGACGGGGCCGGCGCGGGAGTCGGTGAGGCGGCCATGACGCAGAACGCTACCCGAACACCAGTACGCCTCCGCGCCTCTTTTCCCGCGGCCCCGACGCCGACGCCGACGACCGATCCGGGTATGCCGGTGGGCCCGGACGCTGGTCGCGTCCGGGCCCACTGGTTGGTGCAGGGCTGGTGCTACTTGTAGGCGATGACCGCCGAGAGCCACGCAGTGCCGTTGGGCGAGCCGATGCCTGTGACGTCGTCGTACCCGTCCCGGACGTGGATCGTCAGCGGGGTGTCGTAGTCGAACCAGCGGGCCGAGTACGTGTAGCCGCCCTTGGCGTCCACGCTGTTCTTGTAGTCGACTCGGACTGCGCCCGGGTACGGCGTCAGCGGGGCCTTCTGGATGTCGTACGAGGCCTGTCGGGTGGCGTACAGCGCCGGGTTGGCAAGACCGTAGGCCCCGTGCTTCTGCACGGCCAGCGCCCACATGCCAGCGTACAGCGGAGAGGCGAGGCTCGTCCCGCCGATGCGGTACTCGTCGTACTTCACGCCGTCCGGGAAGGTCTGGGTCTGGCCGACGGCCATCCCCGTGGTCGGGTCACCGAGCGCCGAGACGTCGGGGACCACCCGGTTCGTCGTGCTGATCGCCGAGACGACGCCCTTCTGGTACGCCGGCTGGGCGAACAGCCGCGAGGTGCCGCCGCCACTGCCGTACTGGTAGACCTTGGCGGACCACGCCGGACCGGCCAGCAGAGTGCTCTTGCCCGTCTCCCAGCCGACCTCGAACTCGCGGGAGTTGTCCTGGCGCACCCCGAGCGAGGTACCGCCGACGGCGGTCACGTACGGGCTCGACGCCGGGAAGTCGGGCGACGGGGTCGCGCCGGCGACCCCACCGGTCTCGTCGCCGCTGTCGCCGGAGGAGTAGAAGACGCTGATGCCCTCGGCCGCAGCCTGGATCTGGATGTCGACCTGCGGCTTGATGATGCCGTTGTGCAGGGCCTCTCCGCCGAAGCCGTAGGAGTTGGTGACGATGTCGGCGCTGTGGTGGACGACGACGCTGTTGAGCGCAGCGTCCAGCGGCTGGCCGTTGTTGGCCGCACCGACGTAGAGGATGTCCGCGCCCGGAGCCATGGTGTGCACGGCCTCGAGGTCGAGCTGCTCCTCACCCGCCCACCCGGACGGGTCGAACTTCTTCGTCGTGGGGTGGTTGTAGATGCCGGGGGCGACCTGCTCGGTGAGCTTCGGGGCGGGCAGCCCGTGGACCTTGGAGTACTGCGCCAGGTCGGCGGCCGCCGTCGGCGACGCGAACGCGTCGATCACGGCCACGGTCACCCCGGAGCCGTCGTCTCCGGCCTTGATCGCGTCGGCGACGCCGTAAGCCCCCTGCAGCTGCGCACCCGCGTAGCCGCACGGCGCATACGCGCTGGGGTTTGTCGGGAGAGCCGTGCCGTCGAGGGTGGGCGTCGGGGTGCCCCCGTCGGGGTTGACGGCCCCCGGCACGACCTTCTGGCTCCAGTAGTCGGAGCACGGCTTGCCGACGCGGAAGCCGGCCGGCGGCTGGTAGGTCGCGTGCGGGCTGGCCAGCATCATCGTCTCGTCGAGGCCGATGACGCCCTCGACGTGGTTGAGGGTGCTGGGCACGAGCAGCGGCGAGTCGTTGCCGCGCAGCTGCTGGCCCTGCACCGTGTAGTCGGAGAACGACGTGCCGAAGGCGGCCGCCGCCTGGGCGACCGTGCCGGAGGCCTCGACGTACTTGCGGTTGTCGGGCACGAAGCCGACCTTCAGGCCCTGTGAGGTCAGCCAGGAGGAGAGGCTGTCGACGTCGGACTGGCTCGGCGCGAACTTCTCGGCGTACTGCGCCGGCGTGAGGAACTTGCCGTGCAGCGCGTTGCCCGGGGTCGAGACGGCCGTGGCGTAGGCCGCGGCGGCGTCACCACCCTTGTTGTCGAGGTAGACCCGGAAGTCGACGACGGTGTTCTTGTTCGATGCGCCGACCTTGTGGGCCGACTTCGCCCACAGGGGGACGCTGTCCGGAAGGGCGTTCTTGCCGTTGCCGGGTGCGGCAGCCGCAGAACTGGTGGCAGCAGCCGTCATGGCACAGGCCAGGGCGACGGCACCGAGCGCGGCCGCAGCCGAGCGGGTGGGGAAAGGCACGAGTCCTCCAACGCGAGAGAGATCGAGCCGGCCGCACGCCCCCCGACGTCTGGCCACCGGCTCAGTGACACGCCATTCGAACCCGAGCCCCCCCGTGTCGACCCCTGACAAATGTCACGGGTCTGGGTCAGGCTTTGGCCAAGAACCTCTCGTGTCGAGCCTCGCTCGGCGCAGGATCAGCGGACGTCGACGAGATCCACGACGAAGATGAGCGTCTCCCCGCCCTTGATCACGCCGCCCGCGCCACGGTCGCCGTAGCCGAGGTGGGGCGGGATGGTCAGCTTGCGGCGCCCGCCGACGCGCATGCCCGCGATGCCCTGGTCCCAGCCCTGGATGACCCGGCCGGCGCCCAGCGGGAAGTCGAGCGGCGCCCCACGGTTCCACGACGAGTCGAACTCCTCGCCGGTCGAGAACGCCCATCCGGCGTAGTGCGCGCTGACGGTGGACCCGGCGCGTGCCTCGTCACCGGTGCCGTCGATGAGGTCCTCGACGACGAGGTCGCCGGGCGCCTCGTCGCCGGGGAAGTCGAGCTCGGGCTTGCTGCGCTGCGGGTCGAGAGCCATACGGCCAGTCTGCCGTATGCGGGTCGACCGCCCCGGCCCCCACCGCCCCACCCGCCTCCCCTTGATCGGGTCACCCGATAAAGGGAGGCTCACTGGACAACGGTTGTCGGGTGAAGCGGGCCGTTGTCGAGCGAGGCCTGCGTCGGGGCCGGATCAGGCGCGGTCAGAGCCGTCGGACCTCGAGACGGGTCTCGACGGCGTCGCCACCGGGTCCCCGCTCGACCCGGTATGCCGCCTGGCCGGGGACCTCGGTCAGCGCCTCGACCAGCTGGGTGCCCCGGTAGAGGAGCCCGACCCCGTCGTCGGTGGCGTACGAGGTGGGCAGCGTGCCGTCCGCGACGAGCCGGTGCAGCAGCGGACGGCGGCCCGGCTCGGAGTCGTAGTGCACGCCGTTGCCGTAGGGCAGCAGTCCGAGCCCGTCGGTGACGGCGCGGAGGTCGGGGCCGAACGAGTCGGTGGGCCCGCCGGTGTGCCAGCAGATCGAGCCCGCCGATACCCCGGTGAGGACGACGCCCGCCTCCCATGCGGTGCGCATCGCGGCGTCGACGCCGTGCAACCGCCACAGGGCGAGCAGGCCCGCCACGCTGCCGCCCCACACCCAGACGACGTCCTGCTCCAGCAGGTGCCCGGTCACGTCGGGCAGGTTCGGCATGGGGAACAGGGCGAGGTGCGAGCCCTCGTACCCGGCATACCGCGCGGCGTCGTAGAACGCGGTCACCACCTCGGCGCTGTCACCCGACGCCGTCGCCACGAGGCACACCCGTGGTCGGCGGCCGCTCACGCCGGCCAGCTCGACGGCATACTCGGTCAGCGGTCCGACCTCGAACCGCGTGCGGCGGCCGTGGACCCAGCCGCCCGAGGTGGCCAGGATGGTGCGCCGGTCGGCCGCCATGGCCCGGGGTCAGCCCGCGTCGAGGATGTCGATGACGAAGACGAGCGTCGAGTTCGCCGGGATCTTGCCGTTGGCCTGGGCGCCGTAGCCGTCCGCCGGGGGCACGACGAGCAGCACCCGGGAGCCGACCTTCTTCCCGACGAGGGCCTTGTCCCAGCCGGGGATGACCTGGCCCTGGCCGATGACGAAGTTCGCCGGCGTCTTGCGCGGCCACGAGGAGTCGAAGACGGTGCCGTCGCTCCAGAGCGCGCCGGTGTAGTGGACGGTGATCGTCTGGCCGCTCGCCACGACCGGGCCGGCGCCGTCGATGAGGTTCTGGTTGACCAGGGTGGTGGGGGCCGCCGTCTTGGGCACCGTGATGGTGGGCCCGTTGGTGGCGTCGAAGGTGACCGTGGGCAGGCCGGCGACCGGCGGCACGTCGGTGCCGGTGGCCTGCGGCAGGGGCCGGCTCACGGAGACGACGTCGGCCACGACGACGAGGTCGTCGCTGCCGGAGATGCCGGCCTCGGTGCGCCCGGTCGAGCCGAACGCGTCCTGCGGCGGGATGGCGTAGAGGATGCGCGACCCGGCCTTGACGCCGGTGAGAGCCGTGATGAGGCCCGGGATCGTGTTGCCCGTGGGCGAGAGGAGGAAGGAGGCCGTGTCCTTGCTCTCGAAGTTGCTGTCGAGCTGCTTGCCGTCCGTGCCGAGGAAGAGGGCCTGGCGCACGGTGACCTTGTCCCCCTCGCCGCTCGCGTTGCCGGTGCCCTCCTTGAGGGTCTTCACGGTCGTCGCGCTCACCTGCACGGGGGGCTTGGGGATCGTCAGCTTGGGTGTCACCGCGGGGTCGTCACCGGTGACCGTGATCCCGTCGAGGACCGCGAGGTCGGCGGCCGAGTTGGCCGGTGTGTGCACGGGGTTGCTCGCGCTCGACCCGGGCGTCGGAGCCGCCGTCGTGGCGCCACCGGAGGCGGTGCCGGAGTCGGACGAGCACGCCGCGAGGGCGGGCACGAGCAGGAGGGACAGCAGGGCGGCGGCGGCAGCCGCGCGGGGAGGGCGCACGAGAGAGGAACCTTCGGGTGGGGCCCTGTGGCGGGCTCGATGGGAGGTGGGGCTCAGGCGGACGCCACTGTAACCCGGTGCTCTGTGGCCTCCGGCCGCCTCACATGCTGTCGATGAGCCGGGTGACCCGGGAGTCCTCCGCGGCGAACGGGTCCTTGCAGAGCACGGTGCGCTGGGCCTGGTCGTTGAGCTTGAGGTGCACCCAGTCGACGGTGAAGTCGCGTCGGTGGGCCTGGGCGGCCCGGATGAAGTCCCCGCGCAGCTTGGCCCGGGTCGTCTGCGGCGGGCGCACCTTGGCGTGGAACGTCTCGATGTCGGTGCAGACCCGGGCGGCCAGACCGCGCCGCTGCAGGAGGTAGAACAGGCCCCGCCGGCGGTTGATGTCGTGGTACGCCAGGTCGATCTGGAGCACGCGCGGGTCGCTCAGCGGCAGGCCGTTCTTCTCGGCGTAGCGCGAGATGAGGCGGTACTTCATGATCCAGTCGATCTCGGTCTCGACCCGGGCCAGGTCGCCCGTCTCGACCGCGTCGAGGGTGCGGCCCCAGAGCTCGAGCACCTGCTTCTGCACCGGGGCAGTCATGCCCTCACGGTCGACGAACGTCACGGCCCGCTCGTAGTACTCCCGCTGGATCTGCAGGGCGGACAGCTCGCGCCCGTTGGCCAGGCGCACCGTCTTGGTGCCCGTGATGTCGTGGCTGATCTCCCGGATCGCCCGGATCGGGTTCTCCAGGGCCATGTCGCGCATGACGACGCCGGCCTCGATCATCCGCAGGACGAGGTCTGCCGACCCGAGCTTGAGCAGCGTCGTCGTCTCCGACATGTTCGAGTCGCCGACGATGACGTGCAGCCGGCGGTACTTCTCGGCGTCGGCGTGGGGCTCGTCGCGGGTGTTGATGATCGGCCGACTGCGGGTCGTCGCCGACGACACGCCCTCCCAGATGTGGTCTGCGCGCTGGCTCACGCAGAACTTCGCGCCCGAGCTGCTCGTGACGACCTTGCCGGCGCCGCAGGTGATCTGGCGGCTGACGAGGAACGGGATGAGCACGTCGGAGATCTTCTGGAACTCCCCCGCGCGGCCCACGAGGTAGTTCTCGTGGCAGCCGTAGGAGTTGCCGGCGGAGTCGGTGTTGTTCTTGAACACGTAGATCTCGCCAGGGATCCCCTCCTCGGCCAGGCGTTGCTGGGCGTCCTCGACGAGGCCCTCGATGATCCGCTCCCCCGCCTTGTCGTGCACGACGGCCTCGCGCACGTCGTCGCACTCGGGGGTCGCGTACTCGGGGTGCGAGCCGACGTCGAGGTAGAGCCGGGAGCCGTTGCCGAGGAAGACGTTGCTCGAGCGGCCCCACGACACCACCTTGCGGAAGAGGTAGCGGGCCACCTCGTCGGGAGTGAGGCGGCGCTGGCCGTCGAACGTGCACGTGACGCCGTACTCGTTCTCGATCCCGAAGATCCGCCGCTCCATCACCTCACTGTATGCCGCCACGCTGAGCCGAGAGCGAACGCGGGGGCGCGCGCGAGCCGGCGCTGGCACGGTGGCGGTATGCGCATCCTCGTCCTCGGTGGAACGGCCTGGCTGGGGGGCGAAGTGGCCCGACAGGCGTTCGCCTCCGGCCACCACGTCACGTGCCTGGCCCGCGGCCGGAGCGGTTCGGTCCCGCCCGGCGCCACGCTCGTCGCCGCCGACCGCACCGACCCCGACGCGTATGCCGCGCTCCCCCAGCACGACTGGGACCTCGTCGTCGACGTGGCGCGTCAACCGGGCCAGGTGCGCACCGCCCTGGCGGCCCTCGCCGACCGGGCGCGGCACTGGGTCTTCGTGTCCACCGGGTCGGTCTACGCCGACCACTCCACCCCTGGCGCCGGGACCGACGCTGAGCTCCTGCCAGCGCTGCCCCCGGCGCTGACGGGCGACGAGGCGACGCCCGAGGAGTACGGGCCGGGCAAGGTCGCCTGCGAGGCGGTCTGCCGGGCGGAGCGCGGCGACGCCCTGCTCGTCGCCCGGAGCGGGCTCATCGTCGGTGGAGGCGACCCGAGCGACCGTTTCGGCTACTGGCCCGGGCGGTTCGCCCTCGCCCGAAAGGACGGGGGGCCGGTTCTGGTCCCCGAGGACCTCGATGCGCCCGCCCAGATGCTCGATGTCGTCGACCTGGCAGCCTGGCTTCTGCGGGCCGGGCTGGGCGGGCTGACCGGCACGGTCGACGCCTACGGTCCCCGTCGGGTCCTGGGCGACGTGCTCGCGGCGGCTCAGAGGGTGTCGGGGTTCACCGGCGAGCTGGTCCCGGTGTCCGACGCCGCCCTCGTCGCGGCCGGGGTGGAGGAGTACATGGGGCCCCGGTCCCTGCCGCTGTGGCTGCACGACCCGGACTGGGCCGGCTTCAGCGCCCGGTCGACGGCGTCGGCGCAGGCGGCCGGTCTGACCGCCCGAGACCTCGACGGGACCCTCGCCGACGCCCTCGCCTGGGAGCGCGAGCTGGGCCTCGGCCGCACCGGTCGGCGCGCGGGGCTGGACCGCGAGGACGAGCTCGTGCTGATATCGGGGGGGTAGCCCTCCGCGGGCGCGGGGCCGCCGTCGTCCCTACGATCACGTGGTCGCCCAACCGAAGGACCCAACCATGATCGAACCGCCGCAGTTCCGCACCGTCCTGCGAGGCGCCGACCCCGAGCAGGTCGCCGAAGCCATCAAGGAGCTGCACACCTCGCTGGTCGTGGCCCGGCGTGCGGCGGCCGACCGCACGATCGAGCTGAGCCGGATGCAGGAGGAGCACCAGAACCTCCAGGCCGCACTCCAGGCCGCGCAGCAGCGCATCACCGAGCTGGAGCAGTCCGGCCGCTCCGCAGCGCCCGCGACGCCCGCCTCGGGCGGCCACGGGTACGGCGACCTCGGGTCGCGGATCGGCTCGATGCTGAGCCTGGCCGAGGAGGAGGCCGCGCAGATGCGGGCCGCCGCCGAGACCGAGATCGCGGCGCGCCGCGAGCAGGCGGCCCGGGCGCTCACCGCCGAGCTGGCCGGCGAGCAGGCCCGGCTCGACGAGGTCACGGCCCGTCGGGCCGCCCTCGAGGATGAGCTGGGCGGCCTGCGCAGCCATGCGGAGGCCGACCGGGAGCGGATGCGCGCCGAGGCCGAGCAGGAGGCCGACGAGATCCGCCGGCAGGCGCACGCCGACGCCGAGCAGCACGCCCACGAGGCCGAGGCGGCCCGCGCGGCCGCCGTCGGCCACCGGGACGAGATCCACGGCCGGCTCGGAGAGATCGCCGCGTACATCGCCGGGGTGGTCGGCGAGCAGCCGTCGGACCACGGTCAGGCCGAGGTCGCCCAGGACCGGACCGTCGAGGAGCCGCACGCGGAGGGCGATCCGGAGCGGACGGTGGAGGAGCCGCGCCACGGTGCGGACCCCGCGTCGGAGGTCCGCACCGACCCGGCGCCGACCCAGGTCATGTCTCTACCGCCCCAGCTCGACCGCGAGGCCGTCCACCCCGGTCACTGACCGGCTCCGACGGCGCCGCCCTCTGGCGGCGACCGGCGGCCGACCGTCAGGTGGCGGGGAGGGCCGCCTCGATGGCCGCGACGACGCGCGGGTCCTCGGGCTCGACGCCGGGCCGGAACCGCTGCACCGAGCCCCCTCCGGGGCCGACGAGGAACTTCTCGAAGTTCCACTGCACGTCACCGGCCACGCCGTCGGCGTCCTCGACCTGGGTGAGGGCGGCATACAAGGGGTGCCGGCCGGCTCCGTTGACCTCGACCTTGTCGAACATCGGGAAGCCCACCTGGTAGGCGCTCTGGCAGAAGGCCGCGATCTCGTCGGCCGAACCCGGCTCCTGCTGGCCGAACTGGTTGCAGGGGAAGCCGAGGACGGCGAACCCCTGGCCCCCGAACCGCTCCTGCAGGCGCTGTAGTCCGGCGTACTGCGGCGTGAGCCCGCAGCGGGACGCGACGTTGACGACGAGCACCGCCTGGTCGGCGTAGTCGTGCAGGTCGGCGGGGCTGCCGCCAAGGCGGGTCACCGGCGCGTCGTAGATCGGGGTCGTCATGCTGAGGGGTCCTCCTGGTCGATGGGCGGCAGCGGGTCGGCCTCGGCCCGCGGCGGCTGGTCGGTGCCCGGCGTCTCCGGGACGGCGGTCTGCTGGCCGGTGAGCACGTCGTGGTGGCCCGGCCGGCCGTCGTCGGTCAGCGGGGCGTCGGAGACAGCGCTGTCGGCACTGAGCAGGTCGTCGAGCAGCCGCCCGGCGATGCGACGGAAGGTGCGCCTCGGCCGCTGACGGTCGAGCACCGCGACCTCGAGCTGGGCGCCGGTGAGGCTGCGTGGCTCCCCGCCGTTGGGGTCCGCGGCGAGCGTGTCGACGGCGAGCCGCAGGGCCTGGGAGAGGTCCAGCCCCTCGCGCCAGCGCTCGCGCAGCGCCGTCTCGGCCTGCACGCTGGCCCCGCCCATGACGACGAAGCCGTGCTGGTCGGCGACGGACCCGTCGTAGGTCAGCCGGTAGATCTGGTCGTGCTCGGGGTCGACCCCCACCTCGGCCACGACGAGCTCGATCTCGTAGGGCTTGGGCTCCTGGGTGAACACCGTGCCGAGCGTCTGGGCGTAGGCGTTGGCGAGCCCCCGCGCACTGACGTCGCTGCGGTCGTAGGAGTAGCCGCGCAGGTCGGCATACCGGATGCCGGCGACCCGCAGGTTCTCGAACTCGTAGTACATGCCGACCGCGGCGAAGGCGATGCGGTCGTAGATCTCCGAGATCTTGCGCAGGCTCTGCGGGTTCTCGGCGACGAAGGCGATCCCCTTGTCGTAGGCGAGGACCACGACGGACCGGCCGCGGGCGATGCCCTTGCGCGCGTAGTCCGCCTTGTCCTTCATCAGCTGCTCGGGCGAGACGTAGAACGGCATGCTCATCGCGCACCTCCGGGGTTGCCCTGGCGGGCCGCGACGACGGCCTCCACGACCTGGGCGAGCACGGGGTCGGGCACGAAGCGGACCCCTTCCGCGTCGACGACCGCGAGCGTCGGCCAGATGCGCCGGCCCAGGTCGGGTCCACCCGTGGCCGAGTCGTCGTCGGCGGCGTCGTAGAGCGCCTCCACCGCCACCCGGACCGCCGCCTCCGCGTCGAGCCCGGGGCGCCACAGCTTCTTCATCGAGCCGCGCGCGAACAGCGACCCGGACCCGATGCTGTGGTGGTCGTGCTCGCGGTAGCAGCCGCCGGTGACGTCGTAGCTGTAGATCCGGCCACCGGACCCGCCGGACCCACCCGACGCGGCGCCCGGGCCGCCCGAGCTACCGGCGCCGCCCGACCCGCCGAGCGCGCTCCCGAGGTCGTAGCCGGCGAAGAGCGGGACGACAGCGAGGCCCTGCATGGCGTGGCCGAGGTTGGCCCGGATCATGCTGGCCAGGCGGTTCGCCTTGCCCTCGACGGACATCAGCGTGCCCTCGATCTTCTCGTAGTGCTCCAGCTCCACCTGGTAGAGCCGCACGAGCTCGATGGCCAGGCCCGCCGTCCCCGCGATGCCGACGACGGCGTACTCGTCGGCCGCGAAGACCTTCTCCATGTCACGGTTGGCGATGAGGTTGCCCATCGTCGCGCGGCGGTCACCGGCCATGACCACGCCGTCGGCGAACTCGAGGGCGACGATCGTCGTGCCGTGCGGCGCGTCGAGGCTCGCGCCGGCCGGCAGCGGGCGCCGGCCCGGCAGCAGATCGGGCGCGACCTGGCCCACGAACTCGCTGAAGGAGGACGACCCCGGCACGCGGAACGCATCCGGCAGCCGGCCGGAACCGCCGAGGTCGGGGTGGGCAGGGCTCACTGGCCGCCCTTCTGCACGAAGCCGCGCACGAACTCCTCGGCGTTGGCCTCCAGCACCCCGTCGATCTCGTCGAGGACCGAGTCGATGTCGTCGTCGAGGGCCTCCTTCCGGGCGGCGGCCTCGGGCGCGACCGCGGCGTCGTCGGGCGCGGGGTCCGGCTCCCCCTCGCGGCGCTGAGGGCTGCTCTGCTCCTGACGTGCCATGACGTGTGCCTCCACTGTCCCCACGGGGATCCTCGCGGTTCCTCACGCCCCTGCCGGGGCGCCGGTTCAAACCTAACCCGATGCCGGTCCGGACGCGGCGTCCAGCTCACGGAGCAGGGTGGCGACGTCAGGGCTGCGGTCGAGCAACGCCCCGACCTGCGCCTTCGTGCCCCGCTCGGGCTCGAGCATCGGCACCCGCTGCAGGGCCTGGCGGCCGGGCACGTCGAAGATGACGGAGTCCCACGACGCCGCCGCGATCTGGGCCGGGAAGCGGTCGAGGCACGTGCCCCGGAACCAGGCCCGGGTGTCCTCCGGGGGCTGCGTGACGGCCCGCTGTACCGCCTCGGCGTCGACGAGCCGCGTGATGCGACCACGCTCGGCGAGGCGGTGGTAGAGGCCCTTCTCCGGGCGCACGTCGCTCCACTGGATGTCGACCGCCCGCAGCCGCGGGTCGCTCCAGTCGAGCCCGTCGCGCTCGCGGTAGCCCTCGAGCACCTGCTGCTTCGCCACCCAGTCGAGGTCGGCGGCGCAGGACGCCGGGTCGGTGCCGAGCCGGGTGAGGACGTCGGCCCACAGCCGCATGACCTCGGCGGTGTCGGGGTCGTCGGCCGTGCCGCGCACGTCGAGGTAGGCCGCGACCTGGTCGTGGTAGACCCACATCAGCTCGAGCGCGGTCATGCGGGTGCCGTCGCGCAGGGTGACGAGCGCGGCGAGGGTCGGGTCGTGGGAGACGGCGTGCAGGGTCGCGACCGAGCTGTTCAGCGTCAGGTCGCGCGTCATGGCGCCGTCCTCGATGACCGCCAGGACGAGCGAGGTCATGCCGAGCTTGAGCAGGTTGGCCACGTCGGCGTGGTTGGCGTCGCCGATGATGACGTGCAGCCGCCGGTAGAGGTCGGCCACGGCGTGCGGCTCGTCGCGGGTGTTGATGATCGGGCGCTTGAGCGTCGTCTCCAGGCCCACCTCGACCTCGAAGAAGTCGGCCCGCTGGCTCAGCTGGAACCCCGGGGTGCGCGAGTCCTGGCCGATGCCGACGCGCCCGGACCCGGTGACGACCTGGCGGACGACGAAGAACGGGATGAGGTGGCGCACGATCTCGGCGAACGGGGTCTCGCGCCGCATGAGGTAGTTCTCGTGGGTGCCGTAGGAGGCACCCTTGCCGTCGGTGTTGTTCTTGTAGAGGTTGACCTCCGGCAGCCCGGGCCGGCCGGTCAGCCGGCGCACCGCCTCGAGCATGACGAGCTCGCCGGCCCGGTCCCACGTCACGGCGGCCCGCGGGCTGGTCACCTCCGGCGAGCTGTACTCCGGGTGGGCGTGGTCGACGTACAGCCGGGCGCCGTTGGTGAGGACGACGTTGGCGAGGGTCGGGTCCTCGGTGTCGGTGAGCTGGGTCGGGTCGGCGAGCGCCCGGCTGATCTCGAACCCCCGCGCGTCGCGCAGCGGCGCCTCGTCGGCGTAGTCCCACGAGGCCCGGCCCGACCTCACACCGTGACCACTCGCATACGCGTTGACGACGTGCCCCGACAGGATCATCGGGTTGGCCGTGGGGTCACCGGGCACGGAGATGCCGTACTCCGTCTCGATCCCCATGACGCGGCGCACGCTCATCCCGCCAGCCTATGGGGGGCTCCCGACGGCCCGGCGACGGGACGACCCGGCCGTCGCGCACACTGGCCCGTATGCCTCGGTCCCCCCGGATGCCTCGCTCCCCCCGGATGCCCCTGCGCACCCGCGCCTTCACCGCCGTCTACGACCGGGTCGCCGGCCGCACCCCGGTCGCGGACCTCACCCACGAGCAGCGGGAGCAGGCGCGCCACCTCGCGTGGCCGGCCGTGCCGCCGGTCTCCTGGGTGACCGGAGCCGTGCCACGCGGGGTGACCGTGTGGGAGTCGCGACTGCCCGCTCGGGACGGCGTGAGCCTGCCGACCCGCGTCTACCGGCCGGGCGGCGTGGGGAGCGGCCCCCTCCCCGTCGTCGTCTACCTCCACGGCGGCGGATGGGTGCTCGGCAACCCCCGCGGTTACGACGCCCTCTGCGGCTTCGTCGCCGACGCCGTGGGCGCGGTCGTCGTCAGCGTCGACTACCGGCTCGCCCCCGAGCACCCGGCTCCGCAGGCGGTACTCGACTCCGTCGACGCGGTGCGGTGGGTCGCCGAGCACGCGGGTGAGCTGGGGGCCGACGGGAGCCGGCTCGCCGTCTGCGGCGACAGCGCCGGGGCCAACCTCTCGGCCGTCACCTCGCTCGTGGTCCGGGACGAAGGCGGACCCCGCATCGCCCACCAGGCGCTGCTCTACCCCGGCACCGACGCGACCCTCAGCCACCCCTCCGTCGACGAGCTGGCCGACGCCCCCATGCTGACCCGGGCCGACATCGTCGGCTACCTCGGCCACTACCTCGCCAGGAGCGGCCTCGACGTCAAGGACCCGCTCGTCTCGCCGTTCTGGGCGGCCGACCTCACCGGGCTGCCGCCCGCCCTGGTGCAGACCGGCGAGCTCGACCCGCTGCGCGACGAGGGCGAGGGGTATGCCGCGCGCCTCGCCGCGGCCGGGGTCCCCGTGCGGGTCACGCGGTACGCCGGGGCCCCGCACGGGTTCATGAGCATCCCCGGGGTCGTGCCGCAGGCGGCCCAGGCCCGGTTCGAGCTGGCCGGAGAGCTGCGCCGACACCTGGCCGACCCGGCCGCGTAGCCGTCTGAAGGTGGGGAGGTCCGAGCGGCCCGGGGGCGGCCGGGTGTGGTTACAGTGAGCGCAGGATCCGCCGCCGCCCTGGGAAGGCCGCCCGTGAACGACGTCGTGGTGTTCTCCGGACACGCCCACCCAGCCCTCGCCGACCGCATCTGCGGCCATCTCGGCGTGCGGCGCTCCCCCGTCGACATCAAGCGGTTCAGCAACGACTGCATCCAGGTGCAGCTGCTGGAGAACTGCCGCCAGCAGGACGTCTACATCATCCAGCCGCTGGTGCCACCCACCCAGGAGCACCTCATGGAGCTGCTCCTCATGTGCGACGCGGCGCGGGGCGCGTCGGCCCGCCAGATCACCGTCGTCATGCCCCACTACGCCTACGCCCGGTCCGACAAGAAGGACGCCTCGCGGATCTCGCTCGGTGGGCGCCTCGTCGCCGACATGCTCGTCACGGCGGGCGCCGACCGGGTGCTCACCATGGCGCTGCACGCGCCCCAGGTGCACGGGTTCTTCTCGGTCCCCGTCGACCACCTCACCGCCATCGGGATCCTCGCCGACCACTACCGGGGCCGCGACCTCACCGACACGGTCGTCGTCTCCCCCGACCTCGGCAACGCCAAGACGGCGACCCTCTTCGCGCGGCTGCTGGGCCTGCCCGTGGCCGCGGGCAGCAAGCAGCGGCTCTCGGACGACCGGGTCGTCATCGACGCCATCGTCGGCGACGTCGCGGGCAAGCGGGCGATCGTCCTCGACGACGAGATCGCCACCGGCGGGTCCATCGTCGAGCTGCTCGACCGGCTCGAGGACGTCGGCTGCACGGAGGCCTCGGTCACCTGCACCCACGGCCTGTTCGCCGGCAAGGCGGTCGAGCGGCTCAGCACCCATCCGATGATCAGCGAGGTCGTCACCACCGACACGGTGCCCCGGCCCGACGGCTGGCCCGAGCTGCAGGTGCGCTCGGTGGCCGGGCTCTTCGCCGAGGCCATCTCCCGCATCCACCAGGGCCGCTCGGTGTCCTCCCTCTTCGAGGGCGTCGACCCCACGCACGCGCCGCCCCAGCCGCGCCTGCCCTTCTGAACCGCGCCGGTATGCCGCTCTGGGCCGCCGCCGGGCTCGACGCCCTGCTCATCGTCGTCTTCGCCGCGGTCGGCCGCGCGAGCCACGAGGAGACCAGCCCCGTGCTCGGGGTACTCGGCACCGCGTGGCCGTTCCTCGTGGGGGCGGCGGTCGGGTGGGCCGTCGTACACCTGCGGTCCGGCCGCTGGCCCACCGCCGTGGGCCCCGGCATACCCGTCGTCGTGGCGGCTGTGGTCGTGGGGATGCTGCTGCGCGTCGTGACCGGCGCGGGCACGGCCCTGACCTTCGTGCTCGTCGCCACGCTGGTCCTCGCCGCGTTCCTGCTCGGCTGGCGGGCGGTGGCGGCGCGGGTCGTCCGGCGCTGACGGACGCGGCCGGTGCTACCTTGCCTGCCGTGTCGGACATGAGTGCTGGAGCGGCCGGGGGTGTGTTCGCGGGCCGGGTGGCCGTGGTCACCGGAGGTGGGCGCGGGCTGGGCCTGGCCATGGCGCGGGCCCTGGCGCAGCGCGGAGCCGACCTGGCGTTGTTCGACCTCCTCGACGACGTCGAGGCCACCGCCGCCGCTCTGGCCCAGAGCACCGGACGGCGGGTGCTGGGTCGGCGCGTCGACGTCACCGACGACGCGTCGGTCGCCGCCGGGCTCGACGCGGTGTCGACCGAGCTCGCCGTGCCGAGCGTGCTCGTCAACGCCGCGGGCATCGCCATGGACCGGCCGGCCCTGGAGACCTCCACCGCCGACTGGCGGCGCCTCATGGACGTCAACCTCACCGGCACCTTCGTCGTCTGCCGCGAGGTCGCGCGCCGGGCCGTCGACGCCGGGGTCGAGGCCAGCATCGTCAACGTCGCCTCGATGTCGGGGATCGTCGTCAACGTGCCGCAGCAGCAGGCCGCCTACAACACCTCCAAGGCGGCGGTGTCGATGCTCACCAAGAGCCTGGCCGTCGAGTGGCTGCCGCTCGGCGTGCGGGTCAACGCCATCGCGCCTGGCTACTTCGCGTCCGACATGACCCGCGCCGTGGCGGCGCGGGAGCCGGAGATGCGCGACGAGTGGCTGCGGCGCACCCCGGCCGGCCGCATGGGTGAGCCGGACGAGCTCGGCGAGCTCGTGGCCTACCTCGCCGGCCCCGGCTCGCGCTTCGTCGTGGGCGAGACCGTCGTCATCGACGGCGGCTACACGCTGCTCTGAGCCCCGTCGACGACTCGTGCCCGAGTCGGTCGAGGCGGCCGACCGTCAGGGCACGGTCAGAGGTACTGGCCCGTGTTGGCGACGTTGTGGATGGACCGGCCGGGCTCGGTGCCGTCCTTGCCGTTGATGAGCGTGCGGATGTAGACGATCCGCTCGCCCTTCTTGCCGGAGATCCGCGCCCAGTCGTCGGGGTTGGTCGTGTTGGGCAGGTCCTCGTTCTCCTTGAACTCGTCCACGCACGACGCGAGCAGGTGGTCGACCCGGATGCCCTTCTGGCCGATGGTGAGGAAGTCCTTGATCGCCATCTTCTTGGCCCGGTCGACGATGTTCTGGATCATCGCGCCCGAGTTGAAGTCCTTGAAGTAGAGGATCTCCTTGTCGCCACCGGCGTACGTCACCTCGAGGAACCGGTTCTCGTCGATCTCGGAGTACATCCGCTCGACCGTCGCCTGGATCATCCCCTCGACGGTCGCGGCGCGGCTGCCGCCGTTCTCCGCGAGGTCGTGCTCGTGCAGCGGGAGCGTCGGGGTGAGGTACTTCGTGAAGATGTCGCGGGCGCTCTCGGCGTCGGGCCGCTCGATCTTGATCTTCACGTCGAGACGGCCGGGCCGCAGGATCGCGGGGTCGATCATGTCCTCGCGGTTCGAGGCGCCGATGACGATGACGTTCTCGAGCCGCTCGACGCCGTCGATCTCGGACAGCAGCTGCGGCACGATCGTCGTCTCGACGTCGCTCGAGACGCCGGACCCGCGGGTGCGGAACAGCGAGTCCATCTCGTCGAAGAACACGACCACGGGGGTGCCGTCGGAGGCCTTCTCGCGGGCGCGCTGGAAGATGACCCGGATGTGCCGCTCGGTCTCGCCGACGTACTTGTTGAGCAGCTCGGGGCCCTTGATGTTGAGGAAGTAGCTCTTCTCCGTCGACTGGCCCGTGCGCTCGGCGACCTTCTTGGCCAGCGACGCGGCGACCGCCTTGGCGATGAGGGTCTTGCCGCACCCGGGCGGGCCGTAGAGCAGGACGCCCTTCGGGGGCCGCAGCTCGTGCTCACGGAACAGCTCGGGGTGCAGGTAGGGCAGCTCGACCGCGTCGCGGATCTGCTCGATCTGGCCGGAGAGGCCCCCGATGTCCTCGTAGGCGATGTCGGGGACCTCCTCCAGCACGAGGTCCTGCACCTCCGCCTTCGGGATCCGCTCGAACACGAACCCCGACCGCGAGTCGAGCATGAGCGCGTCGCCGACCCGGACCAGCTGACCCTCCAGCGACTCCGCCCGCCGGCACACCCGCTCCTCGTCCGCGTGGGCGACGACGAGGATGCGGTCGTCGTCGAGGATCTCCTTGACCATGACGACCTCGCCGACCCGCTCGAAGCCGCAGGTGGCGACGACGTTGAGCGCCTCGTTGAGCATGACCTCGCGGCCGGCCGCCAGCGTGGCGGGGTCCACGGCAGGGCTCACCGCGACGCGCATCTTGCGCCCCGAGGTGAGGATGTCGACGGTCGCGTCGTCGTAGGACTCGAGGATGAGGCCATAGGCGCTCGGTGGCTGGGCCAGCCGGTCGACCTCGGACTTCAGGGTGACGATCTGCTCGCGCGCCTCCTTGAGGGTGCGCACGAGGCGCTCGTTCTGGGTGGAGAGGGTCGCGAGCGAGGTCTGCAGCTGCAGCACGCGGTTCTCGAGCTCACGGGCCCGCCCGGGGGTGTGCCGCAGCTGCTCGCGCAGGTCGCGGACCTCGTCGCTGAGCAGGTCGCGCTGACGCGACAGCTCGTCGGCCGAAGCGGAGTGGGGCTGGTCGAATCGGGCGCGCACGTCATCGGGCTCGCGGGGGGTCAGGTCGGACATCGGACACCTCCTGGCGGCTCGCAGGGTCCCGTCCGAGACGAACGGTGATTCGACCCTAACCCGGGACTTCCGCTACTCCTCGGAGGTTTCGGTCACAGTCCGGCGCACACGCCTGATCCGCTTCTCAGATGGTGGACGTTCGCCGAGGTCGGCGGGGGTCCAGTCCGCCTCGTCCGACCCGGCTGAGGCGTCGGACGCAGCGTCCGGCGCCTCGCGGTTGCCCTTCGCGGGCCGCCGGGTGCGGTCGGGCGGGCGGACGCCGGGCGCCAGGCGGCGGGTCGTGATGAGGAAGCCCGTGTGCCCGTGCATCCGGTGCTCGGGGCGGACGGCGAGCCCCTCGAGGTGCCAGCCGCGCACGAGCGACTCCCACGCGCTCGGCTCGGTGTAGCCCCCGTGGTCGCGCATCGCCTCGGCGACCCGGGACAGCTGGGTGGTCGTGGCGACGTAGCAGATGAGCAGGCCGCCGGGGATGAGGGCGTCGCCGACGACCTCGAGGCACTCCCACGGCGCGAGCATGTCGAGCACGACCCGGTCGACGGTGCCGGCCTCGACGGCGGTCGGCAGGGACTCGACGAGGTCGCCGACGACGACCCGCCAGGCCGGGTGGTCGTGCCCGAAGAAGGCGCGCGCGTTGCCGCGAGCGATGTCGGCGAAGTCCTCGCGACGCTCGAACGAGACGAGCTCGCCCTCGGTGCCGACCGCGCGGAGCAGCGACATGCTCAGGGCGCCCGAGCCCACCCCCGCCTCGACGACGCGCGCGCCCGGGAAGATGTCGGCCATCATGACGATCTGGCCGGCGTCCTTGGGGTAGACGACGGCCGCCCCGCGCGGCATCGACATGACGTAGTCGGCGAGCAGCGGCCGCAGAGCGAGGTACTGGATACCCGACGAGTTGACCGCCACCGATCCGTCGGGCGCGCCGATGACGTCGTCGTGGGCCAGCCGGCCGTGGTGGGTGTGGAACTCCCGGCCCCGCTCCAGGGTGATGGTGTGCAGCCGGCCCTTGGGGTCGGTCAGCTGCACCCGGTCGCCCACGGCGAAGACCCCGCGGTGCGCCAGCGGCAGCCCGGTCGGTCGCGGGTCCGCCGGGACCGGGTCCGCCGGGGCCGCCGGGGCCGCCGGGGCCGCCGGGGCCGCCGGGGCCGCCGGGGCGGGGGCCGTGGTGACCGTCTGGGGCACACCCTCCGGGTCGTCCGCGCTGTCCGGGTCGGGCCGGCCGTCGTCCTGAGGGGTCACGGCGGCCGAGTCTACGGTCGCGCGCCGGGCGCCCTCCTGACCCGGGCGGCGACGACGTCGTAGCGGCTCTGCACGGTGGGACCGGCCCGGTAGAACCGCCGGCGCAGCGCCCCCTCGACCTCCACGGCGTCGCCCGCCGTCAGCCGCAGCCCAGCCCGGCGGGTCACCGCCGTCCAGCACGACACGTCGATCGTGTCGACCGTGGGCCGCGGTGGGGTGCGCGCCGGAGGGTCGTCCCCCGGGACCACGGGCGTCCTCGCCGCCGACCGCGCCCTCACCGGCTCGGGTGGCCGGCGCACGACCACCCGGAGCAGGACGACCTCGTCGCCGCTCGGCATCGACCGCGTCTCGGGCTCCCCGCTGACCCGCCCCACCAGCCGCACCTCGTTGACGCCCACCTCCTCGGCGGCGGCGTCCTGCTCCACGTCCGCCGCGCTGCGCCGTCCCGCCATCGCTCGCTCCTTCCCCCGTCTCGGCGCCACCGATACCGGTGACGAGAGCGAGCCAACGCCACCGACGGTCAGGCTCGCCAGAACCTCTCCACCGCCTGTGGACGACGGGACGAGACGGCCGAGGGGTGGGGACGACCCGGTCGCCGGCGTCTCGGCGTCAGGCGGTGAACGCGGTGTTGAGGTCGGCGAGCGTGACGGTGCCGAGCACCTCGCCCTGCGGGGTCACGACGACCATCGTCGGGGGGATGTCCCCCCGCCCGACGATCGAGGCGACGACGGTGGAGACGTCGACGGCGCGGTCGGGCACCACAACGACCCAGCCGTCCGGCTGCCGCCCGACGACGGCCTCGACGGACACCTGCGACCACCGCGCCGGGTCGATGGCCCGGGCCGCCCGCACGTCGGCCACGCCGAGCGGGCGGCCGTCCGGGCCGACCACCACGACGACCGGCGGCACCCCCGGCGTGGAAGCACCGCCGGACCACCCCCCGGGCCCCCCGGTTGCCCCGCCCCCCGGGCCGTCGCCGGGCTGCAGCAGGCCGGCGAGCGTCGCGATCGGGGCGGCGGAGGGCAGCACCACGGCGGGCCGGAGCACCGACGAGAGGGGCACCCGCGCGATGGCCTGTCGCGCCGTGCCCGATCGGATGGCGTTGCTCGCCCCCGCCCACAGGAAGGCGCCGATGAGGCCGCACCAGACGATGGTGAACAGCGACGGCGGGTCGCCCTGCAGGAGTGGGCGGCCCACGAGCCAGAGGACCACGCCGACGGTGAGGACGCGCCCCAGCCAGCCCGCCACGATGAGGCCCTTGTTGCGGTCGCCGGTCACCTTCCAGACGAGGGCCTCGACGACGAACCCCCCGTCGAGCGGCAGCCCGGGCAGGAGGTTGAACACGCCGACGAACAGGTTGGTCACCATGACCGCCCCGAGCAGCAGCCCGGCGACGCCCTCGGGTGCGACGGCCGTGATGACGGCGTACCCGAGGCCGGCGATGACGAGGTTGGCCAAGGGTCCCGAGACGGCGATGGCCGCGCTGGCCCCCGGACGCGACGCCGACGTGTCGTAGACGGTGTGGCCGCCCCAGAGGTCGGCGACAACGCGGTCGACCTCGTAGCCGAACCGGCGGGCCACGAGGGCGTGCGCGGCCTCGTGCGCCAGCACCGAGACGAGCAGCAGGATCGCGTAGGCGACGGCCACGGCGTACCCGAAGGTGCCGCCGGAGGCCCCCGTGCTCTGTCGCACCTGCGGGCCGAAGGTCACGACGATGACGAGCGCGATGACCGGCCAGCTGCGGCCGAGATAGACCGGGATGCCGGCGAGCGCCCCCAGCCGCCACCCGTAGGGGCTGCCGCTGGTGCCCCGCGTCCCACGCGAGGACGAGCCGGGTCCGGCGGTCATGTCGCGACACTACGTCATGCCGGGAGCGAGACCTCCGTGCGTGCGCTGTGCGGAGGTTGTCATACTGGGAGGTCGCGACCCACGCTCATCCACGCATACCCGAAGGCCACTGTGACCGACCAGCACCTGCGCCCCGACGCCTCGGAGACCCTGCGGACCCTGCTCGCCGAGCGCATCCTCGTGCTCGACGGTGCCATGGGCACGATGATCCAGCGGGCCGGGCTCGCCGAGGCCGACTACCGGGGCGAGCGGTTCGCCGACTGGCCGAGCGACCTGCGGGGCAACAACGACCTGCTCAGCATGACCGCGCCGTACGTCATCGCCGGCATCCACCGGGAGTACCTCGCGGCCGGCGCCGACCTCGTCGAGACCAACACCTTCAACGCCAACCGCATCTCGCTGCGCGACTACGACATGGCCGACCTGGCCTACGAGATGAACCTCGCGGCCGCGCAGCTGGCCCGGGCGGAGTGCGACGCGATGACCGAGCGCACGCCCGACCGGCCGCGCTACGTCGCCGGGGCCCTCGGCCCGACCAACCGCACGGCCTCGATCTCCCCCGACGTCGACGACCCGGGTGCCCGCAACGTCACCTACGACGAGCTCGTCGAGGCCTACCTCGAGCAGGCCCGGGGCCTCGTCGACGGCGGCGCCGACCTGCTCATGGTCGAGACGATCTTCGACACCCTCAACGCCAAGGCCGCGATCTTCGCGCTCGAGACGCTGTTCGAGGAGTATGCGCGGCGCTGGCCGGTCATCATCTCCGGCACCATCACCGACGCCTCGGGTCGCACCCTCTCGGGACAGGTGACGGAGGCGTTCTACGACTCCATCCGCCACGCCCGGCCCATCGCCGTGGGGCTCAACTGCGCGCTCGGCGCCGACGAGATCCGGCCCTACGTCGCCGAGCTCGCGCGCGTCTCCGACACGTTCATCTCGTGCTACCCGAACGCGGGGCTGCCCAACGCGTTCGGCGAGTACGACGAGCTGCCCGAGCAGATGGCCGAGGTCATCGAGGAGTTCGCGGCCAGCGGCCTGGTCAACATCGTCGGCGGCTGCTGCGGCACGACCCCCGACCACATCGCCGCCTTCGCCAAGGGCGTCGACGGCAAGGCCGCGCACGTCCCCGCCCCCGCGGTGCCGGCGCTGCGGCTGTCCGGGCTCGAGCCGCTGACGGTCACCGAGGACTCGCTCTTCGTCAACGTCGGCGAGCGCACCAACATCACCGGGTCGGCCCGGTTCCGGCGCCTCATCAAGGAGGGCGACTACCCCACCGCCCTCAACGTCGCCCGCCAGCAGGTCGAGGCGGGCGCGCAGGTCATCGACGTCAACATGGACGAGGGGATGATCGACGGCGTCGCCGCGATGGACCGCTTCGTCAAGCTCGTCGCCAGCGAGCCCGACATCTCCCGGGTGCCGCTGATGGTCGACTCCTCCAAGTGGGAGGTCATCGAGGCCGGCCTCAAGTGCACGCAGGGCAAACCGATCGTCAACTCCATCTCCATGAAGGAGGGCGTCGAGCCGTTCGTCGAGCACGCCCGGCTGTGCCGCAAGTACGGCGCGGCCGTCGTGGTCATGGCGTTCGACGAGCAGGGCCAGGCCGACTCGCTGCAGCGGCGCCAGGAGATCTGCCGGCGGGCCTACGACATCCTCGTCGACGAGGTGGGCTTCCCGGCCGAGGACATCATCTTCGACCCCAACGTCTTCGCGGTGGCCACGGGCATCGAGGAGCACGCCGCCTACGGCACCGACTTCATCGAGGCGACCCGCTGGATCAAGGCCAACCTGCCCGGCGCCCTGGTCTCCGGCGGCGTGTCCAACGTCAGCTTCTCGTTCCGCGGCAACAGCTCCGTGCGCGAGGCGATCCACGCGGTGTTCCTCTACCACGCCATCCAGGCCGGCATGGACATGGGCATCGTCAACGCCGGCGCCCTCGTCGTGTACGACCAGGTCGACCCCGAGCTGCGCGAGCGCATCGAGGACGTCATCCTCAACCGCCGCGCCGACTCCACCGAGCGCCTGCTCGAGATCGCGGCCCGCTTCGACACGACCGGCCAGGAGCAGACGCCGGAGGCGCAGCAGGAGTGGCGCTCCCTGCCCGTCGGTGAGCGGATCACCCACGCCCTCGTCAAGGGCATCGACGAGTACGCCGAGGTCGACACCGAGGAGCTGCGCCAGGACATCGCCGCCCGCGGCGGCCGCCCGATCGAGGTCATCGAGGGCCCGCTGATGGACGGCATGAACGTCGTCGGCGACCTGTTCGGCGCCGGCAGGATGTTCCTGCCCCAGGTGGTCAAGAGCGCCCGCGTCATGAAGAAGTCGGTCGCCTACCTCATCCCGTTCATCGAGGCCGAGAAGAAGCCCGGCGACGTCGAGCGGGCCAAGGGCAAGATCGTCATGGCCACCGTCAAGGGCGACGTCCACGACATCGGCAAGAACATCGTGGGTGTCGTGCTGCAGTGCAACAACTACGACGTCGTCGACCTCGGCGTCATGGTGCCGCCGCAGAAGATCCTCGACGCCGCCCGGGCCGAGAAGGCCGACGTCATCGGCCTGTCCGGGCTCATCACCCCCTCGCTCGACGAGATGGTGACGATGGCCTCGGAGATGGAGCGCCAGGGTTTCGACATCCCGCTGCTCATCGGCGGGGCCACCACGTCGAGGGCGCACACCGCCGTCAAGGTCGACGAGAAGTACCACGGGCCCGTCGTGTGGGTGAAGGACGCCTCGCGCTCGGTGCCGGTGGTGGCCCAGCTGCTCTCCGACGAGCAGCGGCCGAAGCTCTTGGAGAGCGTCAAGACCGACTACGACAGCCTGCGGGCCCGGCACGCGGCCAAGAGCACCGACCGGCCGCTGACCAGCCTCGCCGCGGCCCGCGCCAACGCGACCCCGGTCGACTGGGCGGCATACCGGCCGCCGGTCCCCCACGTCATCGCCCAGCAGGAGAAGGAGCTGCTGCAGCGCCAGTCCGGCGTCAAGCGCCACGAGATCACCCAGTTCGTGCGCACCCTGCACGACTACCCCCTGGCCGAGCTGCGCGACTACATCGACTGGGGGCCGTTCTTCCTGGCCTGGGAGATGCGGGGTCGGTTCCCGGACATCCTCCACAACCCCACGACGGGCGAGGCGGCGTCGCGGCTGTTCGAGGACGCCCAGCGGATGCTCGACCGGCTCACCGACGAGCGGTGGCTGCGGGCCGACGGGGTCGTCGGGCTCTTCCCGGCCAACGCGGTCGGCGACGACATCGAGGTCTACACCGACGAGACCCGCGCCACCCTGGCGGCCACTCTGCGCACCCTGCGTCAGCAGGGTCAGCACCGCGACGGTGTGCCCAACCGGGCGATGGCCGACTTCGTCGCGCCCCGGGAGACCGGGCTGCGCGACCACGTGGGGGCCTTCGCGGTGACGGCCGGCCACGGGGTCGCCGAGCGCGCCGAGGAGTTCAAGGCCGGCGTCGACGACTACAACGCGATCCTCCTGGAGTCGCTCGCCGACCGGCTCGCCGAGGCCTTCGCGGAGCGGCTGCACGAGCGCGTCCGTCGCGACATGTGGGGGTATGCGCCCAACGAGCACCTCACGGGGCCCGACCTCATCGCCGAGAAGTACACCGGCATCCGGCCGGCGCCGGGCTACCCCGCCTGCCCCGACCACACCGAGAAGGAGACCCTGTGGTCGCTGCTCGACGTCGAGCGGCGGGCCGGGATGACGCTGACCGAGTCGATGGCCATGTGGCCCGGCGCCGCCGTCAGCGGCTGGTACTTCTCGCACCCGCAGTCGCAGTACTTCGTCGTCGGCCGACTGGGCCAGGACCAGGTCGAGGACTACGCCGAGCGCAAGGGCTGGACGATGGCCGAGGCCGAGCGGTGGCTCGGGCCCAACCTCGGCTACCAGCCCGAGGACTGATCCCGGTCCGCAGCCTCTCCATCGTGGGTCCGTATGCCTGACCGCGGGTTGCGCGCCCAGGTGCGGCGCTGGTGGGGACGGCTGCGGGGCGGCGACCGTCCGGTGTCGGAGGTCGCGCCTACCGTCCCGGACATGGGCCCGTCCGTCGCTGTCGCCCCGCGACCCTCACCCGGGCTCGCCGACGACCAGACCGGCGAGCCCGAGCGCCCGCGGGGGCGTTCACGGGCGCTCTCCCCCAGCCGGGCGTCCGACTTCATGGCCTGCCCCCTGCTCTACCGCTTCCGCGTCGTCGACCGGCTCCCGTCCGCCCCCTCGCCTGCTGCTGCGCGCGGCACGCTCGTGCACGCCGTGCTGGAACGGCTGTTCGACCTCCCGGCGGCCGACCGCACCCCCGAGCGGGCCGTCGCCCTGCTCGCCCCCGAGTGGGACCGGCTCGTGACGGCCGAGCCGGGCCTCGCCGCGCTCGTGTCCGACGACGGCCTCGAGGGACCCGACCGCTCGTCGTGGTTCGCCGACGCCGCGCGGCTCGTCGACTCGTGGTTCACCCTCGAGGACCCCACCCGGCTGGAGCCGGCCGAACGCGAGCTCTACGTGGAGGCCGAGGTCGACGGGCTGACACTGCGCGGCTACGTCGACCGCCTCGACGTCGCGCCCGACGGAGCGATGCGCGTCGTCGACTACAAGACCGGGCGCTCGCCCTCGGAGCACGTGGAGAGCAAGGCACTGTTCCAGATGCGGTTCTACGCGCTGGTGCTCTGGCGGTCGCGCGGCGTCGTGCCGACCCTGCTCCAGCTGGTCTACCTGGGCGACCGCGAGATCCTGCGCTACTCCCCCGACGAGGCCGACCTCGTCGCGACCGAGCGCAAGGTGAAGGCGCTGTGGGACGCCATCGAGACGGCGGCGACGACCGGCGACTGGCGGCCCTCGCCCTCACGCCTGTGCGACTGGTGCGACTACAAGGCCCTCTGCCCGGCGTGGGGCGGCACGCCCCCGCCCCTGCCGGTGGCCGCCCCGACGCTGGCCGTCGACCCGTCCGAGGCGGGGCGCGTCGAGGTCGCCGACTGACGGGTCCCTCTGAGCGGCGCGCCGGTCCTTTTGTCAGGACATTTGATTGACAGCGCGGCGCGACTCGACCACGCTGGGCGTGGCTCCCACCCCGCATACCGTCACCGGAGGAAACCGATGTCCGCCACCGCTCCCCAGGTCGCGCCCCAGCACGACCGCCCGCCGCTGCTCGACCGGGTCGCCGGCGCCCCCATCTCGTGGGGGGTGTGCGAGGTGCCCGGCTGGGGCTGGCAGTACGACCCCGAGACCGTGCTCACCCAGATGCGCGAGGTGGGGCTCAGCGCCACGGAGTTCGGCCCCGACGACTTCCTGCCCCAGATGTCCCGGCAGCGGGCCGCACTGCTGGCCACGCACGGTCTGGCCGCGGTGGGACAGTTCGTGCCCGTCGTGCTGCACGACCCCGGCCACGACCCCGTGCCCGAGGTCGACCGCGCGATGGACGCCCTCGTCCAGGCGCATGCCTCGACCGTCGTCCTGGCCGCCGCGACGGGGGCCGAGGGCTACGACGCCCGTCCGGTGCTCGACGACGCCGGCTGGGACACGTTGCTGCGCAACCTCGACCGCCTCCACGAGGCGGCCGCGACCCGTGGACTGCGCGCCACGCTGCACCCGCACGTCGGCACCATGGTCGAGAGCGGGGAGGAGACCGACCGCGTGCTCGACGGCAGCCGGGTCGCGCTCTGCCTCGACACCGGCCACCTGCTCATCGGCGGGGGCGACCCCGTGGCCGTCGCCCGCCGCGCGCCGACGCGCATCGGCCACGTCCACCTCAAGGACGTCGCGACCGCGGTCGCCGACCGAGTGCGCGCGGGCGAGCTGACCTACACCGACGGCGTGCGGGCCGGCATGTACCAGCCCCTCGGCGCCGGAGACGTCGACGTGCCCGCCATCGTCACCGCCCTCGAGACGAGCGGGTATGCCGGGTGGTACGTCCTCGAGCAGGACACCATCCTGGCCGCCGACCCGGCGACCGACGCCGCGGTGCGGGCGCCGCTCGACGACATCCGGGCGAGCATCGAGCACCTCCGCGAGGTCGCCGCATCCCTGGGCGACTGACGGGTACCAGCCGCCGCGGTGGATCCGACCCCCAGGAAGGGGACGGATCCACCGCCGTCCCGTCGCGGGACGCTAGTCGTCCTTCTTGAGGCTGGGGTACCGCTTCTCGACCGCCGCCCGGACGGTCTTCTGCTCGTCCTTCGTCCCGTTCTGGGCGACCCGGGCGAGCGCGTTGCGGGCGTGCTCGATGTCGGGGATCGGGTACTTCTCCTCGTCGGGCAGCGCGAAGTCCGACGAGGGGAGCTGGTCGCGGTTGGCGCTGTTGCTGAGGTCCTTGGACATGGACGCCTCCTTGTACTCGGGTGACCCTGCCTTACCCGCGTGCAGCGCCGATAACCCGCCGATGTCAGCCGCGGCGGGCGAGCGAGACCCCCGCCACGGCGGCGAGGAGGTCGTACGGCCCGAGCCCGTGCAGAGACGGGAGCTGCACGGCTCCGGGATGGCGCGGCACCGGCACGACGTGCGGGACGGCGATGGTGGGGACGCCGGCGGCCACGGCCGAGCCGACCCCGGCCGGGGAGTCCTCGATGGCCACGCAGTGGGCGGCCTCGACGCCGAGCAGGCGGGCCGCCGTGAGGTACGGCTCGGGGTGCGGCTTGCCGTGGTCGACCGCGTCACCGGTGACGACGACGGCGAAGGAGCCGGGCGGCACGAGCTCGACGACGAGGTCGGCGAACGGCTTCCACGACATGGTGACGAGCGCGTTGGGCACGCCGAGGGCGGACAGGCCGGTGAGCAGGTCGAGGGCGCCGGGGCGCCAGGGCACCTCGACGCGGATCCGGTCCATGACGCCGTTCATGAGCCGGTCGACGACCTCCGCGACGCTCGCGCGCACCGGGGAGTGGTCGATGATGTACTGCGCCGAGACCTCGAGCGGGTTGCCGACGAGCGCGTGCGCGTGGGCGTCGGTCCAGCGGCCGCCGAACGACTCGACGAGCGCGTGCTCCTCGAGGATCCAGTACGGCTCGCTGTCGATGAGGGTGCCGTCCATGTCCCAGAGCACCGCGGCCGGGAGCGCCGAGGGGGTCGTCTCGGGCGGGGGGGTCACGAGCCGGAAGTCTAGGGCGGACGTCACGCGTCCCCGGTCACGGGTCTCCGCGGCGCACCCCGCCCGGCCCGACGCCGGGCGGCGTCCGGCATAGGGTGGAGCCAGCGGTTCGTCGCCGCCCCGACGAGAGGGAGGTCACCGTGCTCGAGTTCGACGACGTCGCCCCGCTGCGTGACCCCATCCTCATCGCGGCCTTCGAGGGCTGGAACGACGCGGGCGAGGCGGCATCGGCTGCGGTCGAGCACCTCTCGGCCGTCTGGAACGCCGAGGCGGTCGCCGCCCTCGACCCCGAGGACTACTACGACTTCCAGGTCAACCGCCCCAAGGTCGTCCGCGAGGACAGCCAGCGCCGCATCGTCTGGCCGACGACCCGGCTGCTCGTGGCCCGCGACACGGGGTTCACCTCCCCGCCGCGCGACATCGTCCTCGTCGAGGGGATCGAGCCGTCCACGCGCTGGCGCTCGTTCACCATCGAGCTGCTCGAGTACGCCCAGAAGCTGGGCGTCTCCACGGTCGTGACCCTCGGGGCCCTGCTCGCCGACGTCCCGCATACCCGCCCCATCCCCGTCACCACGACGTCCGACGACGAGGCGGTCATCCACCGCTACGACGTGGAGTCCAGCGGCTACGAGGGCCCGACGGGCATCATCGGCGTGGTCTCCGACGCCGCCCACCGGGCCGGGCTCACGTCGCTCAGCTGCTGGGCGGCCGTGCCGCACTACGCCGGCAGCTCCCCCTCCCCCAAGGCGACGCTGGGCCTGCTCAACGCGCTCGAGGGCCTCTTCAACATCGCCATCCCCATGGCGGACCTCCCCGACATCGCGCGGGCGTGGGAGCGCGGGGTCAACGAGCTGGCGCAGTCCGACGACGAGGTGGCGGAGTACGTCCAGTCCCTCGAGGAGTCGACCGACACGGCCGACCTGCCCGAGGCCAGCGGCGACGCGATCGCCCGCGAGTTCGAGCGCTACCTCCGCCGCCGGGGCGACGAGAAGCCTCCGCCCGCCTGACCGCCGCGGCGTCCTGTGGGTCCTTGGCCCTCAGACCCGCACCCCCAGCAGCGCGTCGCAGGCGCGTCCGACGATGCCCGGCGCGCCCTCGAGGTCGCCGCCCTCGGACAGCGAGCGACGGGCCCAGGCGTCCACGGCCGCCATCGCCCCCGGCGCGTCGAGGTCGTCGGCCAGCCGGTCGCGCATCGCCGCGAGGGTATGCCTGGGGTCGGGTCCACCGTTCGTCGACAGGCCCGCGCGCCAGAGGGCGAGCCGTTCCTGCGCGTCGGTGAGCACCTGGTCGGTCCAGTCCCACGGGGTGCGGTAGTGGTGCGCGAGCAGCGCCAGCCGGATGGCCATCGGGTCGACCCCGGCGGCCCGCAGCGCGGAGACGAGCACGAGGTTGCCCCGCGACTTGCTCATCTTGGCGCCGTCGTAGCCGACCATCGCCTGGTGCGCGTAGGTCTGCGCGAAGGGCCGGTGGCCGGAGAGGGCCTCGCCGTGCCCGGCGCTCATCTCGTGGTGCGGGAAGACGAGGTCCGTGCCGCCGCCCTGGACGTCGAACGGGACGCCGAGGTGCTGCAGGGCGATCGTGGCGCACTCGACGTGCCACCCCGGTCGGCCGTCGCCGAGCGTCGCTCCGGGCCATGACGGCTCACCGTCGCGGCGGGCGCGCCACAGCAGCGGGTCGAGGCGGTCGCGCTTGCCGGGGCGGTCCGGGTCGCCCCCACGCTCGGCGAACACCGTCTCCATCTCGGCGCGGTCCATCCCGGAGACCGACCCGAACCCCGGCTGCGTGGTGGCCGTGAAGTAGACGTCGGCCGCTCCGTCGGCGGCCCCGTCACCCTCAGGAACGGGCACGCGGTAGGCGGTCCCGGCGGCCTCGAGCTGCTCGACGGCGGTGACGATGCGCGGGATCGACTCCACGGCGCCGACGTAGTGGTCGGGCGCGATGACCTGCAGAGCCGTCATGTCCTCGCGGAACAGCGCGGTCTCCTCCTGCGCGAGCTCGACCCAGTCGCGGCCGTCGCGCGCGGCCCGCTCGAGCAGGGGGTCGTCGACGTCGGTGACGTTCTGCACGTAGACGACGTTGTGCCCGGCGTCGCGCAGGGCCCGGCCCACGAGGTCGAAGGTGACATAGGTGGCGGCGTGCCCCATGTGGGTCGCGTCGTAGGGCGTGATGCCGCACACGTAGAGCGTCGCCGGCCCGTCGGACCGCCCTGGACGGACCTCGCGCACCTCACCGGAGGCGGTGTCGTGCAGACGCAGCGGCTGGCCCGACCCGGGCACCGCGGGCAGGAACGGCGAGGGCCAGGAGTTCACGCCGTGAGCCTAGATGAGCCCGTTCAGAGGGCCGGCCACGGGATCGCCGGCCACCCGCCGTTGGGGCGCGGGTGACGTCGCGAGCTGAGCAGCTTGGCCACCCGGCGGCGCAGGGCCCGCACGTCGTCGGCGGGCAGTAGCCGCGCCAGGTCGTCGCTCAGCGCGGACGTCGCGTCGGAGAGCAGGGTCTGCAGCCGGTCGAGCCGGTCGACGTCCACGTCACGCAACGGGTCCCCCGCCCACCCCCAGAGCACGGTGCGCAGCTTGGGCTCGGCGCTGAACGTCACGCCGTGGTCGAAGCCCCAGAGAGCGCCGGTGCGGTCGCGGGTGAGGTGGGACCCCTTGCGGTCCCCGTTGTTGACGACCGCGTCGAGCAGGGCGACGTCGCGCACGTCGTCCCGGTCCTCGTGGATGACGCTGACGGCCCGGCCCCCGCTGATCTCGCCGTCGATGACGGAGAGCCAGCCCGGCGGCACGCGCCGGGGGGCACACAGGTCGACCGGCCGCCCCTCCGTCGTGGGGTCGAACGGGTCGCCGATCCACAGCTGCACGGAGCCCGGGCCGAGCGCGCCCTCGCGCAGGACGGTCGGCGGCACCCGGTCCCAGCCGCCCGCCCGGGACACTTCGAAGGCCGCGACCTCACGGCCGGCGAGCGTGCCGTCGGGGAAGTCCCAGAGCGGGCGCTCGCCGCGCACCGGCTTGTAGATCACGTGCACCGGACCGCCGGTCAGCGCGGCCGCCGGCTCGGCCGCCTCACCCTCGACCTCGCAGAGCACCGCGATGTTGGACGACTCGGTGATCTGGCCGACGACGGTGAGGTCGCCGCGGGTGAGCGCGTCCACCACCACGTCGACCTCCGCGGCCGAACGGGGTCCGTCCATCGGTCAGCGCTTGTAGCCGTTGGCCCGCGGGCAGACGTGGCCGGTGGGGTCGAGCGGTCCCCCGCAGAACGGGCACGGGGGGCGGCCGGCGGTGACGAGCGCCTGGGCCCGGCGCACGAAGCTGCGGGCCTGCTCGGGGCTGAGCACGACGCGGACGGACGTGCGCGACGCCATCGACTCGAGGAACTCCGGGGGCACCTCGGTGGCCTCGTCGTCGTCGTCGCCCGCCTCGGGCAGGTCGGCGTCGAACGCCTCGATGACGACGACCGAACGTGTGGGGTCCCAGGCCAACGAGAGCGTGGCCACCCGGAACTCGTCCTCGATGGGCGTCGTCAGCGGCTCGTTGTCCTCGGGGCCCGGCTGGCTCCCCTCAGCGAACTCGTCGAGCACGTCGTCCACGCGGTCGGCGAGGACGCGCACCTGCTCCTTCTCGCACGACACGGAGACGAGCCGGCGGCCGCTACCGGCCTGGAGGAAGAAGACCCGCTGGCCGGGCGGGCCGACGGTGCCGACGACGAACCGGTCGGGCGGGTCGAAGTCGTGCACGGGCATACCTCTAACCTAACCGACCGGCCTAGGCCGAGCCCGCCCCACCGCCCACGGCGGCATCCCCCTCGGTGTCCCCCGCGGTGTCGCCCGCTGCCTCGGCGTCACCGTCCGCCTTCTCGGGAGCGGGCTTGGGGATGAGGGAGGCCAGGTCGCCGCCGGTGTCGTTGCTGCGCAGGAGGAACGGCCGGCGGGCGGTGTAGCGCACGACGGAGACCGAGGCCGGGTCGACCTGGATGCGCTGGAACTGGTCGAGATGCGCGCCCGCGGCGTCCGCGAGCACCGCCTTGATGACGTCGCCGTGCGACACGGCCACCCAGATGGCGTCGGGGCCGTGCTCGGCCTCCACCTGCGCGTCGATGCTCCGGACCGCGTCGAGCGCGCGCGCCTGCATGCCCGACATCGTCTCGCCCGGGAAGTCCGCGCCGTCGGGGAACCGCACCGCGGACGGCTGGTCCTGCACGACGCGCCAGAGGTCCTCCTTGGCCAGCTCGCTCAGCTTGCGGCCGGTCCAGGCGCCGTAGCGGGCCTCCCCCAGCCGGTCGTCGGGCTCCACCGGTATGCCCGGGGCGGCCTGCTCGACGAGGATCGCCGCCGTCTCCTGGCACCGCTGGAGGGGGGACGCGACGATGCGGCGCACGACCACGCCGGCGGCCGCCATCCGCACCCCGAGGCTCGTCGTCTGACCCCGGCCGTGGTCGTCGAGGCCGACCCCGGGCGTCCACCCGGCCAGCACTCCGGAGGCGTTGGCGGTGGTGCGCCCGTGGCGCACGAGCAGGACCGTGGGCACGGCCTCACTCTAGGTGGTGCCCGTCGCGCCGGCGGTCGTGGACCCGGCCGGCCGGCCGTGGTGGAGTAGGGCCGTGAACCGCCAATGAGCCCGTCATGATCGTCGACCAGGCCATCTACCGCCAGGGCCACCGCCTCGTCTGTCACGACCTCAGCGACGAGCTGCAGCGGCTGCGCACCGAGGGCAACGGCTTCCTCTGGATCGGCCTGAAGGACCCGACCGATGCCGAGTTCGCGCTCGTCAACGCCGAGCTGCAGCTGCACCCGCTGGCCGTCGAGGACGCGGTACGCGGTGACCAGCGGGCGAAGATCGAGCACTACGAGGGCAGCCTGCTCGTCGTCCTCAAGACGCTGCGCTACCTCGAGGAGACCTCCGACGTCGAGACGGGCGAGGTCATGGTCTTCCTCGGCGACCGGTTCGTCGTCACGGTGCGCCGCGGCGAGGCCAACCCGCTCATCGGGGTGCGGCACCGCCTCGAGGAGAACGCCGAGCACCTCAGCATCGGCCCGGCCGCCGTGCTGCACGCGGTCATGGACTCCGTCGTCGACAACTACACGCTCGTCGACGCCGAGATCCACGAGGACCTCGAGCGCATCGAGCAGGCCGTCTTCGTCGGGGCGCGCGACGTCGACGCCACCGCCATCTACCGCCTCAAGCGCGAGGTGCTGGAGATCCGGCGCGCGTCCAACCCGCTGGCCGACGCCATGGAGCGGCTCTTCGTGCAGCCGCACCGGGCCATCGTCGACCGGGACGGCACCGACGTCCTCACGTTCTTCCGCGACGTCCGCGACCACCTGCTCAAGGTCAACGACCATGTCGAGTCCTACGACCGGCTGCTCACCGACATCCTCAACGCCCACCTGGCCCGGATCTCGGTGCAGCAGAACGACGACATGCGTCGCATCTCCGCCTGGGTCGCCATCGCCGCGGTCCCGACGATGATCGCCGGGATCTACGGCATGAACTTCCACACCATCCCCGAGCTGGAGCTGTCGTTCACCGCCGGCGACACCGAGATCTACTACGGCTACTACGTCGTCGTCGCCGTCATGCTCGCGGCCTGCGTGGGGCTGTACCGCGCCTTCAAGCGCTCCGGCTGGCTCTGACCGCCCGCCGGTCAGGGCCGGCGAGGGTCGGTCAGGGCCGGCGAGGGCCGGTCAGGTCGCGGCGAGCGCGCCCGTCGCGAGCACGGCGATGAGCACGACGGCCAGCACGACGCGGTACCAGACGAACGGCTTGAGGGTGTTGGTGGCGACGAACCGCAGCAGCCAGGCGATCGAGGCGTACGCGACGACGAAGGCGACGAGGATCCCCACGCCCATCTGGCCCTTGCCGAGGTTGGACAGGTCGGTCGTGGCCGCCTCGTAGAGGCCGGCCGCCGTCAGCGCCGGGATGGCGAGGAAGAACGAGAGCCGCGTGGCCGTCACCCGGTCGATACCGCGGAAGAGCCCCGCCGAGATCGTCGCGCCGGAGCGGGAGACGCCCGGCACGAGCGCGAAGCACTGCACGAGGCCGATGACGAGACCGTCGCGCACCGTCACCGTGCCCTCGCCCCGGTCGCCGTCCGGTCCGCGGTCACGCAGCAGCTTGGCGTGCCGGGTCTCGGCGACCCACATGACCGCGCTCCAGAGGAGCAGGGCGGCGGCGACGACCCAGAGGCTGCGCAGCGGGCCCTCGATGACCTTCTTCAGCGCGAAGCCGACGACGGCCACCGGGATCGAGCCGACGATGACCGCCCACGCGAGCGAGTAGTCGTGGTGCTGCCGGGCGTCCGCGCTGGTGAGGCCCCGGAACCAGGCCGTCGCCAGCCGCACGATGTCGCGGAAGAAGTACACGAGGGTGGCGGCGATGGCACCCAGCTGGATGATCGCGGTGTAGGCGGTGACCTCCGGCGCGTCGACCCGCAGGCCCAGCAGCTTCTCGGTGATCGTGAGGTGACCGGTCGAGGAGACGGGGAGGAACTCGGTGAGCCCCTCGACGACTCCGAGCACGACGGAGGAGAGGTAGGTCAGGTCGGACATCGTGGGGCGCTGCCTTACGGGCGGGGGGCGGGTCGGTCCCGCACGCTAGCGGGTCCGGCTGGTGCGGGGGGTCAGGCGGACGGCGGGTCAGGCGGGCGGCGGGACGATCTCGGCCATGAGCCGCAGCATGTCGAGCCGGTCCTCGAGGCGCTCGGCGAAGGAGGAGACGGTGAGCATCGTCACGCCGACGTCGGCGTAGCGCCCGATCCGGGAGGCGATCCGCTCGGGCGACCCGATGAGACTGGTCGCATCGATGAACTCGAAGGGCACGGCGGCCGCCGCGTCGCGCGGCTGCCCCGCGAGGTAGAGGTCCTGGATCCGCCGGGCGTCCTCCTCGAACCCCATCCGACAGGCCAGGCGGTGGTAGAAGTTCTGCTCCCTCGAGCCCATGCCGCCGACGTAGAGGGCGGCGTAGGGGGCGACGGCGCGGGCCGCCCGCTCGACATCCTCGTCGACGACGACGGGCACGGTCGGCACGACGTCGAACCCGGCGAGCGGGTCCTCGGCCGTGCCCTTCCCCGCCCTCCGGGCCCCCGTGCGCACAGCCTCCAGCAGGTCGGTGCTGTGCTCGGGGCTGAAGAAGATGGCCAGCCAGCCGTCGGCGATCTCGCCGGCCAGCTCGAGGTTCTTCGGTCCGACTGCCGCCAGGTAGACGGGCACGTCCGGCCGGACCGGGTGCACGGTGAGGCGCAGGGCCTTGCCCGGACCGTCCGGCAGCGGCAGCGTGAAGTGCTCACCGGCATACGCGACCGTCTGACGCGCGAGGGCCATCCGCACGATGTCGACGTACTCGCGGGTGCGCCCCAGCGGGTCGGCGAACCGCACCCCGTGCCAGCCCTCGCTCACCTGCGGGCCGGACACGCCGAGCCCGAGCCGGAACCGGCCGCCCGAGAGCGTGTCGAGGGTGGCGGCGGTCATGGACGTCATGGCCGGTGACCGGGCCGGGATCTGCATGACCGCGGCGCCGATGTCGATGCGGCTCGTGCGCGCGCCCACCCATGAGAGCACGGTGGGCGCATCGGAGCCGTAGGCCTCGGCCACCCAGGCGCAGGCGTACCCGAGCCGGTCGGCCTCGACGGCGAGGGCGAGGTTGTCGGCGTCGTTGCCGGCCCCCCAGTAGCCGAGGTTGAGTCCGAGGCGCAGAGGGGGAGCCATGGCGCGAAGGCTATCGGCGGGCCGCCCCGGCGTGCGCGGGTCTGGTGGATAGCGTGACGGGTATGCAGCGGCGGAGGCTCGGTGGCAGCGGCCTGAGCGTGTCGAGGCTCGCTCTCGGCACCATGCTGTGGGGCAGCGTCGTCGACGCCGAGACCTCGCGCGACCTGCTGACGACCTACGTGGAGGCCGGGGGCGCGCTCGTCGACACAGCGCACAGCTACGGCCAGGGAGCGGCCGAGAGCCTGCTGGGGGCCCTGCTCGGCGAGGTGGTCGCCCGCGACGAGGTGACCATCTGCACCAAGGCCGGCATCGAGCGTCGCGACGGCCAGCGGGTCGTCGACACGTCGCGCGGCACCCTGCTCGACCAGCTCGACACCTCCTTGCGCCGCCTCGGCACCGACCACGTCGACCTGTGGCTGGTGCACACCTGGAGCGACGACACTCCGCTCGCCGAGAGCCTGGGGGCGCTGGAGTATGCCGTGACGTCCGGCCGGGCGCGCTACGTCGGGGTGTCCAACTACGCCGGCTGGCAGTCGGCCCGGGCGTTCTCGCTGCTGGAGTCGGCGCGGGTGCCCCTCGTGGCCCACCAGCTCGAGTACTCCCTCGCCGCCCGGGACGCCGAGCTGGAGGCCCTCCCGGCCGCGGTCGCGCTCGGGATCGGCGGGCTGGCGTACTCCCCCCTCGCCGGCGGGGCGCTCACCGGAAAGTACCGGTCCGGCGTGCCCGCCGGGTCGCGGGCGGCGATGCGCGAGTTCCCCCACTTCGCGGCCGACCGGCTCGGAGCGCGCGAGCTGGCCGTGGCCGAGGCGGTGTCCACCGCCGCTCAGGGCCTGGGGGTGACGCCGACCGAGGTCGCGCTGGCGTGGGTGCGCGACCGCCCGGGCGTGACGGCACCGGTCGTCGGGTCGCGCACCGTCCCGCAGCTGCGGGCGGCCCTCGCGAGCGAGGACCTCGCGCTACCGGGCGAGCTGGTGCGGGCCCTCGACGAGGTCAGCGACTGAGCGGACGGGATGCGCCGGGTCCGGCCACGCCACCAGGAGCACCGGCGCCGGCGTGTCCGCCCGCGGGCGGCACCTCGTCCTCGATGACGTCACCCTCGATGTCGTCGTCGTCGAGGTCGTCCTCGTCCACGTCGTCGTCGTCGTCGTCGTCGTCGTCGTCGTCCACCTCGTCGTCGTCGTCGTCGTCATCGTCATCGTCATCGTCATCGTCATCGTCATCGTCATCGTCGTCGTCGTCGTCATCGTCATCGTCGTCGTCGTCGTCGTCCTCGTCGTCGAGGTCGTCGTCGTCGTACGGGCCGTCGAGGGGGGTGGTCACCCCGGTGGCGTCGAAGAGGGCCTCGTCGTAGTCGAGGAAGGCGTCGGCGAGGTCCTCCGCGGCCGTCATGACCGCCTGGTCGTCGGGGTTGCGGCGGGTGGTCGCGACCTCCAGGTGACGCTCGAAGGCCGCCGTCAGGGCGGTGAGCGCGGCGCGCGGGTCGTCGGTCATGGCACGACCGTATCGGCTGTGGGCCAGAATAGGCAGCGATGGCCAGCCAGAGCGTGGAGTACGAGTACCGGGTCCTGACCTTCGGGCGCGAGGTGTCCCGGAGCGACATGCGCCGTTCCCTCGGCGACCATGCGGAGTATGCCCATTGGGAGCTCGCCCGCACGGTCCTCTACGTCGGCGGGACCCGTCGGGCGTGGCTGCGCCGCAAGGTGGTCCGGGTGCAGCGCACCGGCTGAGGAGGCAGGTGGTCAGGCTGGTCGGGTCAGGCTGGTCGGATCAAGCTGGCCGGGTCACGCTGGCCGGGTCAGGCGTGGCGCAGGAAGTGGCCCAGCACCCGCGACCCGAACCGCAGGGACTCCACCGGCACCCGCTCGTCGATGCCGTGGAACATCGGGGCGAAGTCGAGGTCGGGCGGCAGCCGCAGCGGCGCGAACCCGTAGCCCGTGATGCCGAGCAGGCTGAGCGCCTTGTTGTCCGTGCCGCCGGAGAGGGCGTAGGGCAGCACCGTCGCGTCGGGGTCCTCGCTGAGCAGGGACTGGGTCATGGCGGTGACGAGGTCACCGGTGAGCGGGGCGTCGAGCGCGATGTCGCGGTGCTCGACCTCGACCTCGACGTACTCCCCCGCCAGTTCCCGGACGGTGGCCATGAGGTCGTCCTCGTGTCCGGGCAGGAAGCGGCAGTCGAGCGAGGCCGAGGCCGACCCGGGGATGACGTTCATCTTGTAGCCGGCGTCGAGCATGGTGAAGCTCGCGGTGTCGGAGAGCGTGCCGAGCACGAAGCCGGCGGCGCCGCCGAGATGGCGCAGCAGCGGGCTCGGGTCCTCCGGCGCATACGGGGTGCCCGTCAGCTCGCTGAGCCCGTCGAGCAGGGCGGTGACGGAGGCGATGTACTCGCGCGGCCACGGGTGGGCCGCGATCCGGCCGATCGCCCCGGCGAGCCGGACGACGGCGTTGGCGTCGTTGGGCACCGAGCCGTGGCCGGCGCGGCCGCGGGCGTGCAGGCGGAGCCACGCGATGCCCTTCTCCGTGGTCTGGAGCAGGTAGGCGCGGGTCGGCTCGCCGGTGCCGGCGCGGGGCACGGTGACGCTGAAGCCGCCGACCTCCGACACGGCCTCGGTGACGCCCTCGAACCACTCGGGGTGGTGGTCGACGACCCAGTGGCTGCCGTAGTCGCCGCCCGCCTCCTCGTCGGCGAAGAAGACGAACGTCGTCGTCCGCGCGGGCCGGTCGCCGCTGCGCGCGAGCTGGCGCAGGTTGGCGATGACCATCGCGTCCATGTCCTTCATGTCGACGGCGCCGCGCCCCCAGATGCAGCCGTCGCGCTCCTCGGCGCCGAAGGGGTCGACCTGCCAGTCGGCCGCGTTGGCGGGCACGACGTCGAGGTGACCGTGCACGGCGAGGCCGGGCCGGGACGGGTCGGCGCCCTCCAGCCGCACCATGACCGAGGCCCGCCCGGGCGCGCTCTCGACGATGACCGGGGCGAGCCCCACCTCGGTCAGCTGGTCCATGACGTACTCGGCGGCCTTGCGCTCGCCGGGTCCGGACCCGTCGCCGTAGTTCGTCGAGTCGATGCGGATGAGGTCGGCACAGATGCGGGCGACCTCGTCCGCTGCCGTAAGGGTCTCGTCAGCCATCGCTCCACCCTAGTTGCCGTCCGTTCGCGCCCTCCGGCGCACGGAGGGGCACGGAGGGGCACGGAGGGCACGGAGGGGCACCGAGGGGCGCTGAGGGCACCGAGATCCCTACCCCGACCGCACCACCGGCCTTCCCGCCGCCATCATGGGCGGCATGACCGGCACCCCCGCGCCCGACGACGCCCCGACCCTGCTGACCGGGCGGGTGGTCACGCCCACGGCCGTCGTCGCCGACGGTGCGGTCGTCGTGGCCGGCGAGCGCATCGTCTGGGTGGGTCGGCGGGACGACCTCGGTGCCGCCCCCGCCGCGGCCGGGGCGACGACCCCCGACGGCTGGGCCACCGGCCGCACCCTCCTTCCGGGCCTCGTCGACGTGCACTGCCACGGGGGGGCGGGCGGCGAGTTCGGGCCCGACGAGGCCGGCGCCCGCACGGCCGCCCGCCACCACCTGAGGAACGGCACGACGAGCCTCGTCGGGTCACTCGTGTCGGCGCCGGGCGACGTGCTGGTGGCCGGCGCGACGACGTTGGCTGCCCTGGTGCGTGAGGGTGACCTGGCCGGCATCCACCTCGAGGGCCCGTTCCTCTCAGTCGCCCGCTGTGGGGCCCAGGACCCGAGCGCCCTGCGCGACCCCGACCCGGGGCTCGTCGACGCCCTGGCCACGGCCACCGGTGACGGCTGGGCCCAGATGACCTTCGCGCCCGAGCGCGCGGGCGCCGACCGGCTGGTCGCCCGGCTCGCCGAGCACGGGGTGCTCGCCTCTGTGGGTCACACCGACGCCGACGCACGCACCGCTCGGGAGGCGCTGGCCCGCGTCCGCGAGGGGGCTCCCCGCGGCGGGCTGCCGCTGGTCACCCACGTCTTCAACGGGATGCCGCCGCTGCACCACCGCTCCCCCGGCCCGGTCGCGGCGGCGCTCGGGGCGGCGGCGCGCGGCGAGGCGGTGCTGGAGGTCGTCGGCGACGGCGTACACCTCGACACCGAGACCGTGCGCATGCTCTTCGAGGTGGTCGGACCCGGCGCGATCGCGCTCATCACCGACGCGATGGCGGCGTCCGGGATGCCGGAGGGCACCTACTCGCTCGGCGGCCGGAAGGTCGTCGTGGACGGCCGCACCGCCCGGCTCGCGAAGAGTGGCGCCATCGCCGGCGGCGTCGCCACCGCCATCGAGGTCGTCCGCTGGTGCGTGGAGTCGGCCGGCGTGAGGCTGGCCGACGCGGTGCGCGCCGCGAGCCGCACGCCCGCGGACGCCATGGGGTGGACCGACCGGGGGGCGCTCGAGGCCGGGCGCCGGGCTGATGTCCTCGTCGTCGACGACGCCCTGCAGCCGGTGTCGGTCATGCGGTCCGGGCGCTGGGTGCCGGGCTGAGCACAGCCTCGAGGACGTCGGCCGCCGCCGGCGCGCCCCCCGCCCGGCGGAACCCCTCCGCCACCCGGCGCGCTCCCTCGACGCACCCGGCCGCCTCGCGCACCGCGGCGCGCAGCGCCGCGGGAGACAGCCGCTTGACCGCGAGCGACGTGCCCGCCCCGGCGTGGACGACCCGGGCGGCGACCTCGAGCTGGTCCCGCCCGAAGGGCACGACGCATACCGGTATGCCACGCGCCAGGGCCTTCTGGGTCGCTCCCATGCCGCCGTGGGTCACCGCCACGACGGCCCGGTCAAGGAGGGGCGAGTGGGGCACGAAGTCCACGAGACGGGCGTTGGCGGGCATCGGCCCGACGTCGGCGACCCCGGCCGGCATCGTCGCCACGACCGTCCACGGCTCGTCGGCGAGGGCAGCGAAGGCCGTGCGCACGAGCTGCTCGTCGGCCTGGTACTCCGACGAGGTGGTCACAAGAGCGACCGGCCCCTCGATCGCCTCGACCCAGGCAGGCGTCGTGGTGGGGGGCTCCCAGGGCAGGGCGCCGACGAGGTGGACGCGGCCGGCCCAGTCCGGGTGGGCGTACTCCAGGGGCTCGGCCGTCGTGACGACCATGGGGGCCCGGCCGAAGAACTCGTCAGCGGTGCGCAGGTGCGGCTGGCCGTAGCCGTCGCGCAGGGCGTTCATCGTCGGCCGCATGACGCGCTCGGCGGCGCCCATGACCACCGGTCGCACCAGGCCGTCCCGGAGGCGCCCGCGCAGGCCCGCGAGGGGAGCGAGCCCCGGCCCGAACGGCGGGGTCCCGGCGGAGGAGATCGGCGGGGTGTACGGGCTGAAGCAGACCCACGGGCCGCCCCAGGCCTCGGCGGCCAGCGATGCACCCCACGCGTTGATGTCGGCGACGACGACGTCGGGTCGCACCTGGGCGATGGCCGCGGAGAGGTCCGGCCCGTCGAGGGCGGCGCGCTCACCGAAGGTCCGGACCGCCACCTGCAGAGCGGCCCGGGGGTTGCGCGCCTCCCAGTCGGGGTGGACCACCTGGGAGACCCGCTCGTCCACGGGGGTCGCCTCGATGCCGAGGGCGCGCACCTGCTCCACAGCCGAGGCGAGCGTGCGCACGTGCACGTCGTGACCGCGGCGCCGCAGCTCGACCAGCAACGGCACCATCGGGAACAGATGGCCGAGCGCGGGTGACGTGTAGGCGAGGACGGTGGCCATGGCTGCTCCAAGGAGGGTTGGACGGGACGGGTCGGACGGGGTGACGAATCAGGGGACGGAACGACCCGCGGGTGGCGGATCGACCAGGGGGCTCAGCAGCTCGGTCAGGGCGACGGTCACCTCGTCGCGGCTCAGTCCGCTGTCGCGCCGGAGCAGCGCCCAGGTGTGGACGTCACAGACGGCGACGAGCTGGGCCAGCCGTCTCGCGCGCATGTGCCCCTGCAGCGACAGCAGCGTGGGCGCGAAGACCCGCTCGCACCAGGCCCGGTGGTAGGCACGTCCCTGCGCCGCGAGGACGGCGAGGGTGGGCGCGGTGGCCTCCTCTGCAAGCAGTCGGAGCGCGATGGCCCCCGCCTCCTCGTAGTGGGCCACGAGGTTGTCGACGGCTCCGGACAGGTCGCCCACGGGGGCGGCGTCCCGCTGGTGCTGGATGCGGGGCGCGGCCCGCTCCGTGCACGCGGCCACCAGCCCCTCCTTGTCGCCGAACCGGCGGATGACCGTCTGTACGGTCACCCCCGCCGCCTGCGCCACGGCGGCCAACGTCAGCTGGGCATAGGGCAGGACGGCGAAGAGACCGGTCGCGGCCTCGAGGATGCGCTCCCCCGTGGCCGCCGCGGCGGCGGCCCGCTTGTCCATGGCGTACGGCCGCGCCGATTTCATGTTAACGACAATAACATCAAATTGTCGGGCCGGTCCGCTCCGTCGCAGGCGCACCCGGCGGCTGTCCCACGGTCCGGCTCGCCTGGTCCGGGGACAACCCGGTGGCTACCCGGTGGCTACCCGGTGGCTACCCGGTGGCTACCCGGTGGCTACCCGGTGGCTACCCGGTGGCTACTCGGTGGCCACCCCGCGCACCACCCCGCGGACAACAGGTCGACTCCATGGGCGTTTCGGGGGTTGAGCCCGCGATAACGGGGCAGTCTCCTTGTACGGCCGATTGATTACGAGGTCCGGACCAGCGTCGACCGAGCCCCGGTGGCTTCAGCTCGAGAGGCCATCGGGGCGCTGGCGGGGCTCCCGCTCAGGCGGGCGGGTCGACCAGCCACCACGCGGCATACGGCGTCAGCCAGAGCAGCCCCGCGGCGTCGGGCTCGACGAACCGCGCCGAGACCGCGTCCCACGGCCGGTCGAGCCCCAGCTCGCGCACCCGGTCGATCGGGAACGGGCGGCTCTCGCGGGTGACGTTGTAGAGCCCGACCAGTGGGCCGATCGGGGCCCGGCGCACGGTCGCGAGGAGGCCGCCGTCGTGGCCGCTGAGCGCCTCGCTGCGCACACTCGCGTGCAGCTGCGGTAGCGAGGCGCGCACCGCGGCGAGGTGCGCCAGGCCGGTGAAGACCCGCCCGGGCACGGTCCGCAGGTCGTGGCGCTGCTCCGCCCTGCGCCAGTCCAGCCGGGGGCGGTGGGCCCAGCGGTTGTCGGTCTCGTGACCGGGCTCCTGCGCCCAGGCGGGGTCGTTGGGGGTGCCGAGCTCGTCGCCGCTCCACAGCACCGGGATGCCGCCCCACCCGTAGACGACGGCGTGGGCCAGGAAGAACCGGCCGAGCGCGAGGTCGGTCTCCTCGGGGCCACCGGCCGACGCGAGCCCGACGAGCGAGGCCGCGGTGCCGCTGATGCGGCGGTCACCGGTGGCCGGGTTCTCCTGGAACACCAGGCCCCAGGCCGGCGAGCCGCCGAACAGCCCCGAGTACCAGTCGGAGAGGAACCGCCGGTGGAAGTAGCCGCTCAGTCCCACGGCGGCCGCGTCCTCGTCGGTGATGGCCCAGCCGATGTCGTCGTGGCACCGGGCGTAGGTGATCCAGGCCGACGTCGAGGGGGCGCGCGGCAGGGCCTCGAGGGTATGCGCCGCCAGCCGGCTGTCGCTCGTGGCGAGCATCGACCAGATCTGCACCATGAGGGTGTTGTGGTAGGCGAGGTCGCTGACCTTGCCGTAGTGACGCCCGGCCCCGAGGTACTGCACGAGGTCGTGCGGCGCCACGATGGCCTCGGCCTTGAACGCGAGCGCCGGACAGGCCATCCGGGCCACGGTGCGCAGCACCTGGGTGATGGCGTGGACCTCCGGCTCGTTCTGGCCCGTGCCGCCCATCCGCTTCCACAGGAAGGCGATCGCGTCGAGCCGCAGCACCTCCACGCCGAGGTTGGCGAGGAACAGGATCACCTCGGCGAACTCGACGAGCACGTCGGGGTTGGTCCAGTTGAGGTCCCACTGCCAGGAGTTGAACGTCGTCCAGACCCAGCCGCCCATGTCGGCGTCCCACGAGAAGCTGCCGGGCGCGAAGTCGGGAAAGACCTCCGGCATGGTGCGCTCGTAGGCGTTCGGCAGGGTGCGGTCGGGGAAGACGTAGAAGTAGTCCCGGTAGCGCTGGTCGCCGGCCCGGGCCTTGACCGCCCACTCGTGCTCCTGGGCGACGTGGTTCAGGACGAGGTCGAGGACCAGGCTGATCCCGTTGTCGCGCAACGTCTTCGACAGTGCCCGGAGGTCGTCGACGGTGCCGAGGTCGGAGCGGACGCGACGAAAGTCGCGGACGGCATACCCACCGTCGTTGTCCCCGGGCCGGGGGTCGAGCAGAGGCATGAGGTGCAGGTAGGTCACCCCCAGCTCGCGCAGGTAGGGGATCTTCTCCTCCACCCCGGAGAGGGTGCCGGCGAAGCGCTCGGTGTAGGCCGCGTATCCCACCATCCGCGGCAGCTGGAGCCAGTCCGGCTGCAGCGAGCGCCGGAGGTCGAGGACGTGCAGGTCGTGGGGCCGATCCTCGTAGGCGGACCGGGCGAGGGCGACGAGCCGGTCCGCGAGCGGGAGGGCGGCGTCGAGGCCGAAGAGCATCTCCAGCGCCTCGACGAGGTCGCGGCGGTGCCGCTCGACCCGCAGCTCGAAGAGCTCCTGCCGGTCAGCGCTGACGTCCATGCCCCGAATCCAACCGCACCCCCGCTGCGGCCGTCATCTCCCGTCCGCGCGCGTCTCACGCACCGTCGGCGGGCAGCAGCTCGTAGGAGGGGTTCGACATCGCGAGGTAGCCGTGGCGGTCGCCCACCCGGCCGTGCACCCGCACGGCCACTCCGGGCTCGAAGCCCTCGATCCGCCGCCGTCCGTAGAAGAGGAGCATGACGCCTCCGGTCGCGTCGCAGAGCTCGACGCGGAAGGTCGGGCTGTCCCCGATGGAGGACGACTCGACGGAGCGCACCCGCCCCTGGAGGACGGCCGACCGGCGGTGGGGGGCCTCCGCGATGGGGACCACGCCGTCGACCGGCTCCAGCCGCCGCGCCCGTGACGCCCTGCCGGGCTCGACGCGGGCCACGGCGGCCTCGGGATGCCAGGGGCGCGGGGCTCCGGGCCGTGCTGACATGCCGGCGGCACCGGTGGGCACCGGCTGCGACGGGGTGCGCGCGTCGAACGGCACGATCGTCGCGGCCGCCCCCCGCACCTGCGAGACGGCCGCGGCGATCGCATCGGCGGTGCGGTCGTGGAGCATCCGGCCGAGCAGCGGGCCGTGCTGGCGCCGGGGCAGGAGCACGGTCACGACGCCGCCGGGCGGTCCGGCCATCATGGCCCGGGTCGTCAGCTCGAGCGCGGCCCGCCCGAGGCGCCGGTCCGGGCAGTCCACCTCCTCCAGCGGCACGGGCACGTGGACCAGCTCGTCCCACTGGGCGCGCAGCGCTGCGGCGTGGTCGGCGTCGATGACGAAGTGGACGACGCGCAGCGTGGTGGGCCGCAGGCTCCGCGCGTGGTCGAGGGCGCGCAGGACGGCGAGGTCGACGTTGTCGACGAGCACGACCACGGTGCTGGCGCCGGTGAGCGGGCGGGGTACGCGCTGGGGCACGGCGCGCAGCAGCGCCGCCTCGTGCCGCTGGAGACGCCCGAGCCGCAGCAGGAGGACGACGAGGAGCGGGAAGACGACCACGACGAGCCAGGCGCCCTCGGTGAACTTCGTGACGGCGAAGATGAGGACGACGAGCCCGGCGACCGAGCCGACCACCGTGTTGGTGACGACCTTGAGCCGCCAGCGTCCGTTCCGGTGGGTCGTGAAGTAGCGGGCCATGCCGAAGCCGGCGAGGGTGAAGCCGGTGAAGACGCCGATGGCGTAGAACGCGACGAGCTCGTCGACGTGGGCCCCGGTGACGAGGATGAGGGTCAGGGCGACCACCGCGAGCACGACGATGCCGTTGGAGAACGCCAGCCGGTGCCCCCGCTTGGTGAGCCAGCGGGGCAGGAAGCCGTCCGCCGCGACGAAGCTCGCGAGGTAGGGGAACCCGTTGAAGGGGGTGTTGGCCCCGGTCCACAGGATGAGCATCGTGGCCAGCTGGACGACGAAGAACATCACGTGGCCGAGCAGCGAGTCGCCGAGCACCGCGCGGGCCACCTGCGAGATGACCGTCGGAGAACCGCTCTCGTACGCCACCGCGTGCGTCTCGTGGGCCAGCCAGGAGACGCCGGCCACGAGGGTGCCGAGCAGCGCGCTCATGATGACGAGGGTCTTGCGGGCGTTGAGCCCCTGGGGGTTCTTGAAGGTGCTGACCCCGTTGGAGATCGCCTCCAGTCCGGTGAGGGACGAGCCGCCGTTGGCGAAGGACTTCATGAGGATGTAGACGGCGCCGACCGCCAGCAGCGGGCTGCCGGTGCCGATGGGGAACGCGCCCGGCGCGGTCGTGGGGTCGTACTGCGGCAGGTCTCCCATGACCTCGCGCACGAGGCCGAGCCCGATGACGACGCCCATGGAGGCGACGAAGAAGTAGGTGGGGAACGCGAACAGCCGCCCCGCCTCGCGAAGGCCGCGCAGGTTGCCGTAGAAGAGCACGAGGACGACGCCGACGGTGATCCAGAGCTGGTCGTCGGCGAGGGCCGGGATGGCGCTGGTGACCGCGGCGGTCCCGGCTGATGCCTGCACCGCGACGGTGACGATGTAGTCGAGCATGAGCGCCACGGCGCCGACCTGGGCGACGACGGGCCCGAAGTTCTCGCGCGCCACGACGTAGGACCCGCCGGCCGCGGTGTAGGTGGTGACGACCCAGCGGTAGGTGAGGGTCACGAGCACGAGCACCACGAGCACGACGGCGGTCATCGGCAGCAGCAGGGTGTAGGCGGAGAGGCCGAAGAGCGGCACGAGGATGAGGAGGATCTCCTCGGACCCGTAGGCCGAGGACGAGATGCAGTCACTCGAGAGGACGCCGAGGGCCAGGGTCTTGCTCAGGCGCTCGTTCGTCAGCTCGACGTTCGTGAGCGGCGGTCCGAGCAACCGGCACTTGAGCCGGTAGCCGAGCGACTCCGGCGCCTCGATCGCCACCGGGAGGGCAGCCGGGGCACTGCTGACGGTGGGTAGCGGCGGAGCGGTCGCCGTGGACTGGAGGGTCACATCCCTCATTGAAACGCCGTGGCGCCCGCGTATCCGGAGTCTTGACGCCGTCTTGACGGCACCACCCACAGCCGTCCTTCCGAGGGGGCCGGGTCCACGGTTGACCCGGACGAATCGGGACTTTCCTCCTCGACGGCCGGGCGGCTCTGCCACGATGATCCGGGCTCGACGCGGGCCTGTCCCCCGCACCTCCCGGAGCCCTCGTTGACCGCACCGACCCGCGCCCACCGCGCTGCCCTCGCCACGCTCGTCCTCGGGCTGGGGCTGGGGCTGACCGCCTGCGCCTCCCCGCAGACCGGAGCGGGCGGCAGCGGGGTCGCGACGACCGCAGCGCCCGCCTCGTCCACGACCTCCACCGCGCCCGCCGCGTCCGCCACGTCCACCACCTCAGCCCCCGTCGTCGTCGAGGAGCTGGCCACGGGGTCGGACCCCTCCGCTGTCGACGTCGCGGTCGCGGGGCCGGCCCAGGTCGTCTTCCGCCGCATCACCATCCACCCGGGCGCCGGCACGGGGCTGCACTGCCACGACGGCCAGCTCCTCGCCGTCGTGGAGAAGGGGACGCTCACCCACTACGCGCCGATCTACCCCGGCGGGGTCCACGTCTACTCGGCGGGCGACACCATCGTCGAGGGCGCCCACTACGTGCACCAGGGCAAGAACGAGGGCACGCAGGACGTCGTCCTCCTCGTCACCTACGTCATCGCCCAGGGCAAGCCGCTGGCCGAGACCGACCTCAGCCAGTGCGCCGCCGCCTGACGACGGCGACGAGCGAGCCTCAGCCCAGGAGGGCGACGGCCACCCGGAGGTCAGCCACGAGAGCGGCGTAGTCGTCGTCGCGCTGCCGCGACCTCAGCACCGCCGAGGGGTGCACGGTGGCGAGGAACATCGGAGGGCGGCCCGGCACCGACCACCCGGCGGGTGCCTCCAGAGCCCGACCGCGTGAGACGCCCACGCGGAAGCTCGGCCCGAACAGGGACTGCCCCGCCGTCGCGCCGAGCACGACGACGAGCTCGGGTCGCACCGCGTCGAGCTCGGCCAGGAGCCACGGCCCGCAGGCGGTGACGTTCCACCGCGACGGGGTGGCGTGGATGCGCTGCTTGCCCTTGGTCGTGAACCGGAAGTGCTTCACGGCGTTGGTGACGTACGCCGCGCCCGGGTCCGCGCCCGCGTCGCGGAGGGCGCCGACGAGGAGGCGACCGGCCGGACCGACGAAGGGCTTGCCCTCACGGTCCTCGCTGTCCCCCGGCTGCTCGCCGACGATCATCATGCGGGCCGCCGGGTCGCCGCGACCCATGACGACCTGGGTGGCGTCACGGTGGAGCTCGCACCCCCGGCAGCCCGGTGCCGCCGCCGTCAGGGCGTCGACGGTGTGCTCCTGCGGCACCCACGGTGCGGCCCCGGGGTACTCCTCACGCGACAACGAGCCGGCGGCCATCGGCCCTCCTCGGACGTGTCGGAGCCCGGGCGGCGCCGCCTACGGCTACCGCATACCCGCGCCGTCAGTCGCCCACACGCGGGCGGGCGCGGACGAGCCGGCGCGCCATCCGCCGCGGCACCACCAGCCACTGGACGAGGAAGAAGGCGAACGCGGTCACCCCCGCCACGGTGGCCGCGACCGGCCCGGCGACGAACCCGAACACGACGGCCACCGCAGCCACCACCGTGAGACCGAGCGTGACGAGCCCCGCCTTGGTGATGCGGTCGGCGGCCGACACGAGCTCGGTCTTGGCGTGCCGGCGGAACAGCAGACGGTGCCAGACCACCGGGGCGACGACCAGCCCCGTCGACGTCACGGCCAGGGTGAGCGCCACGAGGTAGACGACGCGCAGTCCGGACCCGAGCTCGCCGAACCGCTGCTGGAACGGAAGGGTCAGCAGGAACCCGGTGAGGATCTGCACCCCGGTCTCGGTGACCCGCAGCTCCTGCAGCAGCTCGTTCCAGTTGCGGTCCGCCCGCTCGGTGGGGCTCTCGTCACGGTCGGCGCCGTCCGGGTCGCTCGCGTCCCCGTCGTCGCGGCGCCGCTGGTCCGGGTCGTGGTCGTCGCTCGCCATGACGCCTCTCCGCTCGTCCTGGACCCAGCCTGGCACGGGCGTCGGGCCCCCGCACGGGACCGGCCGTGGGCGGCATACCGTGGCGGGGTGACCGGTCGGTGGGCCAACCTCGCGCTCGGCGTGCTGGTCCCGCTCGCGACCCTCTCGGGCTTCGGCCTGTTCCTCGTCGGCAGCGGCCCGACCTGGCTCGTCGCGGTGCTGCACGGCGGGCTGGGACTGGGGCTGCTCGCCCTCGTGCCCTGGAAGCATCCGGTCGTCCGCCGGGGGTTGCGCCGGGTCACGCGGCCCGGCCGAGGCCTGTCCGTGGCCCTGACGTGGCTCCTCGTGGCGGCGCTGCTCAGCGGGCTCGCCCAGGTGGCCGGCCTCACCGCGGGCACCCTGCCGGTCACGACCCTGCAGGTGCACGTGGGCGCGGCACTCGTCGCGACGGTCCTCACCCTCGTGCACGCCGGTCAGCGGCCCACCCGGGTCCGTCGGGCCGACTGGGGGCGGCGCACGCTGCTTCGCACCGGCGCGGTCGTCGCCGTGGCCGGGGTCGCGGGCGTCGGGGCCCAGGGCGCGGCCGCCGCGATCGACCGTGAGGGGCGGCGCCGGGCGACCGGCTCCTTCCGGCTGCCGTCGGGCTCGGTCGAGGCCGTCCCCGTGACCCAGTGGCTGCTCGACTCCGTGCCCGACGTCGACCCTGACGCCTGGCGCCTCACGGTCAGCGACACCGCGGGCGAGCGCCAGTGGGGCCTCGCCGACCTCGGCCGGTCCGACACGGTGACCGCAGTGCTCGACTGCACCGGCGGGTGGTGGACCGAGCAGGAGTGGTCGGGCGTGCGCGTCAGCCGGCTCCTCCCCGGGGCCGGTTCCGGCGCCACCGTGCTCGTCACCAGTGCCACGGGGTATGCGCGTCGACTGCCCCTCACGGACGACCTCCTCCTCGCCACGGCGGTGGGCGGGCAGGTCCTGACGCAGGGCCACGGCGCACCCGCGCGGCTCGTCGTCCCGGGACGTCGCGGCTACCACTGGGTCAAGTGGGTGGTGCGCATCGAGACCGTCGACGGGCCATGGTGGGTGCAGCCGCCGCTGCCCCTGCGCTGACGTCCGCGGCCCCGGTCGTGCGTCTGTCCGTGGCGTGTTGCATGGTGGACCGGTGAGCGAGGACCTGGCGCAGCCGACCACCGGCCACCAGCGACCCGCCGACAGCGTCGACACCCCGCACCCGCACCGGTGGCGGATCCTCAGCGTCTCCCTCGTCGTCGGCTTCATGGCCCTGCTCGACGTCTCGATCGTCAACGTCGCGATCCCCTCGATGCAGCAGGCCCTGGGCGCCTCGTCCGGCACCATCCAGTGGGTCGTCTCCGGCTACGCCCTGACCTTCGGCCTCACCCTCGTCGCCGGCGGCCGGCTCGGCGACGCCTACGGGCGGCGCCGGATGATGCTCCTCGGCCTCGTGGGCTTCGTCGTCACCAGCGCCGCCGTCGGTCTCGCCCCGAGTATCGGTCTCGTCGTCGCGGCCCGGCTCCTGCAGGGAGCGATGGCCGGCCTGCTCACCCCGCAGAACTCGGGGCTCATCCAACAGCTGTTCACCGGCGCCGAACGGGCCCGCGCCTTCGGGCTGTTCGGCTTCACGGTGTCGGTGTCGTCAGCCGCCGGGCCCGTGCTCGGCGGCCTCATCATCGCTGCGGCCGGTGCGGAGCAGGGCTGGCGCTACCTCTTCCTCGTCAACATCCCCATCGGCGTGCTGGGGCTGGTCGGTGTCGCCCGGCTCGTCCCGCGGCGGCGCAACCGTCCCGAGCCGGGCGGGGCGGGGATCGACGTCGTCGGGGCGGCTCTCCTCGGTGGGGCGGTGATGTGCCTGCTCTACCCCGTCGTCAGCATCGAGGGCGGGCAGCGGTGGCCCTTGGTGCTGCTCGTCGGCGTCCCGGCCTTCGCGTATGCGTTCGTGCAGTGGGAGCGGCGGCTCGCCCGCGAGCAGCGCCCGCCCCTGCTCGACCTCACCCTGCTGAGGACGCTGCCGGGGTACGTCAACGGGCTCGTCGTCGGCGCGCTCTACTTCACCGGGTTCACCGGGCTCCTGCTGGTGCTCTCGGTGCACCTGCAGACGGCCCTCGGCCTGGCGCCCCTCGCCGCCGGGCTGCTCCTCATGCCGTTCGCGATCGGGTCGGCGGTCAGTGCGCCGCTCGCGGGCCGCTTCGTCCCGACGATCGGCCGCAAGCTCACGGTGGCCGCCCTCGTGACGATGATGACCGGGGTCGCGCTGCTCGCCGTCTTCGCGGCCTCGCGGGGACGCGGTGACCTGGCGGTCGTGCTCGTGCCGGTGCTGCTCCTCACCGGCCTCGGTGGTGGTGCGGTCGTGTCGCCGAACATCACCCTCACGCTGGCCGACGTCCCCCCGGCGATGGGTGGTGCGGCGGGCGGCGCCCTGCAGACGGGTCAGCGCATCGGCGCGGCTATCGGCGCGGCTGTGCTCATGACCGTCTACCAGTCGGTCGCTCCGGGCTCCGGGGCCGGCACGGCCCTGCGGGCCGCGCTCCTCACCGCCCTGGTCCTGCTGGCCCTGGCGCTCGTCATGGCGGTGCGCTCGATGCGCCACCACGACGGCGTGATGTCGGGCTCGCCGGCCGAGAGCGACCCGGCTTCGGCTTACTGAACGGACAGCGACGACCGGGCGTGGAGCAGACTGAGGACATGGAGAGCGCCCCGCCCGTCAGCACCGCCGTCGTCGCCACCGACCGGCCCGACCGCTACGCCAAGCAGCTGGCCGCCCACCTCGCCCGCCGCCTCGACACGACGTGGGACGACGCGACCCGGCGCGGCGTCGTGCGCTTCGACGGCGGCCGGTGCGACCTGCTCGCCGGCGACGACGGCCTGCACCTCGAGCTGGTGGCCGATGCCCCGGATCCCACCCAGGCCGCGTCCGCACCCGCGTCGACGGAGCTCGTGACCCGGATGGAGGACGTCGTCGGCCGCCACCTCGTGCGGTTCGGGACCCGGGACGAGCTCGTCGTCGCCTGGCGGCGCTCCGACGGCACGGAGGGCGGCGTGTTCCGCCACACGGACGAGCCGGACGCCTCACACGAGCGCTAGTGTCGGGGGCGTCCGTCCGCCGGCGAGGAGACGCATGTTCCGTGTGATGACGGTCTACGGCACCCGCCCGGAGGCCATCAAGGTGGCTCCCCTCATCACGGCGCTCCGGGAGCACCCCGACCTCGAGCCCGTCGTCGCCGTCACCGGTCAGCACCGCGAGATGCTCGACCAGGTGCACGGCTCCTTCGGGATCGTGCCCGACCACGACCTGGACCTCATGGCTCCCGGGTCGACCCTGGCCGACATCGGGGCCGTGGTGCTGCGGGCGACATCCGCGCTCCTGCAGGCGGACCGGCCCGACGTAGTGGTCGTCCAAGGAGACACGAGCAGTGCGTTCTTCGCCGCGCTGAGCGCCTTCTACCAGGGGATCCCGGTCGTGCACCTCGAGGCCGGACTCCGCACCGGCGACATCACCTCGCCCTTCCCCGAGGAGGCGAACCGGCGGCTCACCGCGCCGATCTCCTCACTGCACCTGGCTCCGACGTCGACCTCCCGTGACCACCTCCTGGCGGAGCGCATCGACCCCGCGAGCATCACGGTCACCGGCAACACCGTCATCGACGCCCTCCACGCCACCCGGGCGAGACCGGTGCGCTTCACCGACGAGGCGGTCGCCCGCGCGGTCGGCTCCGGTCGTCGGCTGCTCCTCGTGACCAGTCACCGGCGCGAGTCGTGGGGTGAGCGGATGGGCGACGCCATGGCGGCCATCCGGGTCATCGCCACCGACCACCCCGACCTGCTCGTCGTCCTGCCGATGCATCGGAACCCGTTGGTCCGTCAGGTCATCGGGCCGGCCCTGGGCGGTGTCCCCAACGTGCTGCTGACCGAGCCGGCCGGCTACGCGGAGTTCGCGCATCTGCTGTGCGCCAGCCACGTCGTGCTTACCGACTCCGGCGGGGTCCAGGAGGAGGCACCCAGCCTGGGCAAGCCGGTCCTCGTCATGCGGGACACGACCGAGCGACCCGAGGCGGTCGAGGCGGGCACGGTGCGGCTCGTCGGGACGCATACCGACACCATCGTCCGCGAGACCGTGCGCCTGCTCACCGACCCCGCGGCGTATGCCGCCATGGCCACCGCCGTGAACCCCTACGGCGACGGACACGCCGCGCCCCGGTGCGTCGCCGCGATCGCCGAGCTGCTCGGCGTGGGGACCCGGCTGCCCGAGTTCGTCCCCCGCTGACGGCGGAGCCGCGCAGGAGACTCAGGTCTCCTGCGCGGCTCCGTCGGTCGAGTGGCCGGTCTCGCGCTCAGGGCTAGGCGCGGGCTCCGAGGGCCGCGGCCTGGCGCCGACGGTAGAAGGCGACCCCGGCGACAGGAGCCACGAGCACGGCCGCCAGCCCCCCGCCGAGGGCCACCGCCGGAGCGACGACCGGGGTCGCGAGGGCCGGCACCCCACACGTCGACGAGGCGATCGTGATGGTCTGGCTGTTCAGCAGCGTCACGTAGATCGCGTCCACGGTGAGCGTGCCGTCCGGGGCCGTGGTCTGGCGGTTGAGCACGATGGACGCGACCGCCGGGTCCAGGAGGCTCACCGTGCTGTTGGGCGCCGGGGCCGTGGCGATCGTGACGGGACTGCCCGCCAGCAGGGCGACCTGCCCACCGACGATGGACGTGGTGCCGGACACCGTTCCCGATGCGGGGTCCACCGTGCACTGGGAGCTCACCGTGGTGGCGGTCAACGTGCTGAGCCCGCTGAGCACGGCGTTGAGGTTGGCCACGCTGGCCGTGGCGCCGGTGCTGGTGGCCGTCGTGTTGATGACCCCTGTGGTCACCAGGTTGGCGACGTTGGCCGACGCCGTCGAGTTGCTCGCGGGGCCACCAGGAGAGGCGCTCGCGGCGAACGGACCGCACGTGACGAGCCCGCCGCAGCTGAGTCCGGTGGAGCTCGTCTGTCCGGGAGCCGCGGAGGCGGCGGGTGCGAGCACGACCGACGCGGCCGCGACGAACCCCAGTGCGGTGACGGTGAGACGCCCCCGCCTCATGACGGTCCTGGAGGGCTGAACGGGTGAGCTGAACATGGTGGATCCTTTCCCCTACCGTGATATTCGAGAGATGACGCGAGTGGGCGCGCGAGGGGCGCGTCGTTACGCCTCGAGGGCGACCGGGCCGGGCCGGACGTCGGTGTTGCGGCGGGTCTTGGCCCATCCACGGCGTCCGCCGAGGATGCGGAAGAAGGCCCGCCAGCAGGTGATGTAGAACGTCGTCGTGATGAAGAGCGAGAAGGCGAACCCGTAGCCCAGCGCACGGGCCGGCCCGACCCCCGGCTCGCAGCGGCGGGCGTAGAGCGGTCCCCACAGGACGAACGGGGCCAGGCCGAGGACGAGGTAGAGCAGACCGAGCATCCAGCCGCCGTGGGCGGCGAACTGCCGGAGTGACTCGGGCTGCTGGTGGACGTTGTAGGCGAGGACGGCCACCGGGATCGGGTACAGGAGCGACCCGAGCAGCTGCAGCCAGGGCTGGATGAGGTAGTAGCTCGCCTCGAGGGCACCCACCGTCGTGACGTGCCGGGACGACCAGAGGGCCGGGAGGTAGCTGCTGCACTGCATGGTCCCCTGTCCCCATCGCGTGCGCTGGGTCAGCAGCCGGCGCAGGCTGGGCAGGCCCTCCTGGTCGACGAGGGTGTCCATCGTGTACTCGTTCGTGAACCCGGCCATGAGCAGGTGCAGGCTCAGCTCGTAGTCCTCCAGGAGCGAGCCGTGCCATGGCTCCCCCGCCGCGCCGGCCACCACGTCGAGGGCCGAGAGCCGGGTGAACTGGCCGTTGCCGCCGAGACCGACGGTGCGCGTGTGCTGCCGCACCAGCTGGATGGCCGAGATCGGCCCCCGGAACTCGAGGTCCTGCATCCGCACCAGCAGGCGCCCGACGACGTTGGCCATCACGCCGGCATCCGGGAACGGCTGTCGCTCGTTGCGGTTGACCATGCGAACGCCGATCTGGACGGCGCCCACGTCGTCGCGGCCGAGAAGATGGTCGGCGGAGATGACGGCGAGGCAGCTGTCGGCCGGGATACCGTCGGCGTCGATGACGCCCATGACCACCCGGGATCGGTCCACGTTCCGTCCCGAGCGCTCCCGGTCGGCGAGGTGCTCGTTGAGGGCGTCGTAGGCGCTGTTGAGGGCGTCGCCCTTGCCGGTGCGGGCATCGGGCAGCTGCCGCCGCACCAGGTGCACCCGGGCGTCGGTCGCCGCCATCCCCTGCACGATGTCCGGGGTGGCGTCGAGGCTCGCGTCGTCGACGACCCAGACGTGCGCCGCCGGGAAGCGCAGCCGGAGCATGTCGACGGTGTTGTGGATGACGGCGGCCTCGTCCCGGGCCGGCACGAAGAAGTGCCAGTCGTAGGCGTCCGGCGAGCCGGTGGGCGCCGGCCGGTGCCGTAGGTAGGGGATGACGATGGTAGCCACGTAACAGAGGAACGTGACGGTGAGGAAGAGGGAGATCGACTGCGCGAGACCGATGCCGATGGACACCTGGTCGCTCATGACGCCCTGCCCTCGTGCCGACCCCGGTAGCCGTAGGAGACGACGGCCAGCAGGACGGCGGCACTGATCCCCAGGAACACGACGCTGATGACCGACCCGACGATGAGATGCCCCCACTCGTACCCGCGCTCGAGACCGAAGGCCACGGCGAGTCCGGCGATGGCCCCCACCCGCAGCTGGTTGGCCAGGACGAGCAGCAGCCCGGCGAGGCCGACCCCGGCCAGCACGCGGAACGGGTCGATCCGTCGGCGCAGGAGCATCGCGGCCCCGACGACCGCGAAGGGAGCGATGAGGAACGCCGCGGTGCACTCAGGGGTGATCTCCAGCGCGAACCCCCGCCCGCCCGGCAGCAGGAACACCACCATGTCGTCCGGGCCGGCGTAGGTCGTCACCGAGCCGCCCGAGAACAACAGTGACGCGAGGCCCACCTCGAGGTGCCGGAACCCCTCCTGGAAGGCCACGAGAGCGACGGCGACCGCCAGCAGAGCACCCATCGCGCCGCGACGGACGAGGTCCTCGACGGGGAGCGGGTCCCGCCCCCCGGCCGCGACGACGGTCGCTCGGCTCACAGCGGTCACTTCCCGTCCGGGCGGCCGCGGCGGAAGGACGCCACCCGGATGAGCACCAGACCGACGACGACGGCCACGACGGCCACGATCACGGCCGTTCCGGTGTAGACACCCGTCGCGGCGAGAGCTGCCCCGCCGGCCACCGGAACCATCGGTTTCGCATACATCAGCGCCTCTTCCTGTCGTGGGGCCGGACCACCCGCGCCCGGGCCGACCATCGCCCGATCCGGGTGATTTCCGCTGAAAGGGACGTTAAGGACGTATGCGTCGTAAGGCCACCCAGATGGTCAATTACGGCTATTCGGACTAGTTCGTTCGGGTCATTCCGGGTCCAAGGGGCGCACACGGTCTGATGACATGGTCAACAGGGCTGCAGGACAACGACATTGGCGTCTAGCGTCGTGGGCCGTTTTGGGCGCTGGGCGCTGCCCGGGGACCAGCCACTAGTCCGGACGACCGCCGTGAGGGCGACCAACCCGCCGGCGGACGCGCTGCCCGGGCGGGCGGGATGGCTCAGGAGACGCTGTGCTCCGACGGCGCCGCCGGCCGCATGGCCGGGGTGCCGAGGACGGCCAGGCCGAGCAGCACGACGACCGCGAGCAGACCCTTGAGCACCGTGACGTGGTCGCCGAGGAAGCCGATCAGCGGGGGGCCACCGAGGAACGCGCAGTAGCCGATCGACGCCACGACGCTGACCCGTCCGGCCGCGGCCGTCGGGTCGTCGGCCGCCGCGCTCATCCCCACCGGGAAGCCGAGCGCCGCTCCGAGGCCCCAGAGCACGGCGCCCGCGAAGGCGACCCACGGCGCCGGCCCGAACACGAACAGCACCAGGCCGACGATGGCGAGCACCGCCATGGCCCGCACGACGGCGACGCGGCCGTAGCGGTCCAGCAGCGCGGTGCCGAACCAGCGCATCGTCGTCATCGCCGCGAGGAACGTCGCGAAGCCGAGCGTGCCCACCGACGGCGACAGCCGGTAGGAGTCGATGAGCGAGATGCCGATCCAGTCGTTACCCGCCCCTTCGGCGAACGCGAACGCGAGGACGACGAGCCCGACCAGTAGGGTGCGCGGCTCGCGCCAGCGCGAGAAGACCGACCCCCTCTCCGCGGGCGTGTCGGCCACCTCCTCCTGGGCGTCGGGCAGGAAGCGGCGTACCCAGAGCGGCACGACGGCGGCCACGAGGGCGGCGACGACGAGCAGGTGCGCGGTGACGCCGACGGACAGCGCGACCATCGCGGCGCCGAGGAGCGCTCCGACCACGGTGCCGACGCTGAAGCCGGCGTGGAAGCGGGGCATGATCGCCCGGCCCCACCGTCGTTCGACGTCGGCGCCCTGCACGTTCATCGCGACGTCCCAGGCGCCGTTGCCGAACCCGAGGAGGAACAGCCCGACGAGGACGAACGAGACGCCATGCTCGTAGCCGAGGGCGACGACCGAGACCCCCACCGCGGCCGTGAGGGCCATGAGCGCGACCGTCCGACGGGTCCCGACCCGGTGGACCACGAGGCCGCTCAGGGGCAGCGCGAGCAGCGACCCGGCGGCGAGCGCGAGCAGGACGAGCCCCAGCTGCGAGGGCGTCAGCTGCAGCCGGTCACGGACCTGCGGGATCCGCGAGGCGAAGCTGGCCCCGACGAACCCCGCGCCGATGAAGGCGGCGAAGACCGCGACGAGGGCGGAGCGGACCGCCGGAGAAGCCGTGCTGGGGTCGGCGGAGGGCACGGCGGAGCTCACGCCCCGACCCTCTCATCCCCGCCCGACGGCACCTGGCGCCCACGCCGGGTGATCCCGGGTCAGCCCCTTCAGCCCGGGTCACCGGCGGACGGTGCGGCCGGGTCGGCCCCGGGCCGGGCCCCGTCGGTCTCCGCGGCATACGGCACGAGGGAGCGGGCGATGGCCTCGTCGAGGGGCACGAGCGCGTGGTGTGGGTCGCCGAGCCGCGGCCCCGCCGTCGTCCGCACGACCATGTCGTCCCGCAGGCTCGCCATGAGCGACTGCACGGTGTCGGTGTCGACGTCGGTGATGTGGCCGGCGACCCAGCCGAGGAGGTCGGACGGCAGGGAGGGCACGGGCACCTGCACCCGCCGGATCCCGGCCACCCGCGCATAGCGGTTCAGCAGCTGGGGGTAGCTGAGCACCTCCGGCCCGCCGATGTCGAGATGCCCTGTCACGTCGGGGTTCTCGACGGCCTCGGCGAGGTAGTACACCGCGTCGGCGATGGCTACCGGCTGCACGCGCGTGGTCCGCATGCCGCCGGGCACCGCCGTCACCAGCGGCATCCGCTCCGTGAGCCGCCGGATGACCTCGAAGCTCGTGGAGCCCGACCCGACGACGACGGCCGCCCTCAGCGACAGGGTCGCGGCGCGCGACGTGGCCAGGATCTCCTCCACCTCCAGCCGGGACGACAGGTGCTCGGACAGGTCGCCGGGGTGGACCGTCGGGATGATGCCGGACAGGTAGACGAGGCGCGGCACCCCGAGGTGGTCGACCGCGTCGCGCATGTTCTCGGCCGCCTCACGGTCGGTCGCGGCGAAGTCCATCTCCTTGAGGCCGTGCACGAGGTAGACGACCGCATCGCATCCGTCCAGAGCGCGCAGCAGCTCGCCCATGTCCAGGGCGTCGACGTGCCGCCACGTCACCTCCGGTACGCCGATGGCCCACGGGAACGCGGGACGCTGCTTGCGGGTATGCGTCGCCACCACCTCGTGGCCGCGCCGCAGCAGCTCGGGCACGAGCCGGGAGCCGACGTACCCGGAGGCGCCCGCGACGAGGACGCGCATCTGCTCTCCTCGCTCCTCACCGGCCCTGGGGGCACGGCCGGTGCCGCGCGCTCTGGTCCTCCACGGTACCCAGCGGCCCCCGACCGTCCCCCACCCGTGGTCCGGCGCCCGGGACGCCTACCCTGCGGGGATGGACGGCTCACCCAGCCCGAACCCCACCCCGCCCGTGCAGCGGCGTCTGCCCCGCTGGAGCGAGCTCGCCCCCCTGGTCCGGTTTCGGCCGCGGGAGGCCGACCCGGTGGCCCGGCGGCTGGCCCGGGCCCACACCATCGGCGACCTCGAGGCCATCGCCCGCCGGCGCTCCCCCCGGTCGGTCTTCGACTACGTCGCCGGCGCCGCGGACGGCGAGGTCAGCCTCGACCGGGCGCGGGCGGCATACCGGCGGGTGGAGTTCCTGCCGCGGGCGCTCGTGGACGTCTCCGCGGTCGACCTGGGCACGCGCGTGCTGGGGCGGCCCAGCGCCCTCCCGCTCGTGCTGGCACCGACCGGCTTCACGCGGATGATGCAGCACGAGGGTGAGCCCGCCGTCGCCCGGGCCGCCCGAGCGGCGGGGATCCCGTATGCGTTGTCGACGATGGGCACCACGACTCCGCGGGCGGTGGCCGACGCCGCCCCCGGGGGCGACCACTGGTTCCAGCTCTACCTGTGGAACGACCGGGAGGCCAGCCGCCGGCTCGTCGACCAGGCGCGGCAGGCCGGGTTCGGGACGCTCGTGCTGACCGTCGACACATCGGTGCCCGGGAACCGGCTGCGGGACAGCCGCAACGGGCTGACGATCCCCCCGACGCTCAGCGCCCGCACGGTCGCGGACATGTCGCGTCACCCGGCGTGGTGGTTCAACCTGCTGACGACCCGGCCGCTGGAGTTCGCCAGCCTCACGTCGTTCGACGGCACGGTCGCCGAGCTCGTGGCCCGGATGTTCGACCCGGGGCTGGACCTCGCCGACCTGGAGTGGCTCCGGCGCGAGTGGACGGGGTCGCTCGTCGTCAAGGGGGTGCTCTCGGCGCAGGACGCCTGCCGGGTGGCCGACGTGGGCGCGGACGCCGTCGTGCTGTCCAACCACGGCGGACGGCAGCTCGACCGGGCGCCGACCCCGCTGGAGCTGCTGCCGGAGGTCGTCGCGGCCGTGGGTGACCGGGTCGAGGTCTACGTCGACACCGGCATCACCAACGGTGGCGACATCGCCGCCGCCGTGGGGCTCGGGGCGACGGCGTGCCTCGTCGGTCGCGCCTACCTGTACGGCCTCATGGCGGGCGGGCAGCGCGGCGTCGAGCACGCGGTCGACATCCTCGCGACCGAGCTGCGCCGCACCATGCAGCTCACCGGTGCGCGCAGCGTGGACGAGCTGGTCGGACGGGTGCGCCTGCGCGGCGTCAGCTGACGGGCTGCACCGTCACCCCGCGCCAGAAGGCGATCCGGTCGCGAACCTGCTCGGCCTCGGGCTTCGGCTCCGGGTAGAACCAGGCCGCATCGGCGTTGGTCTGACCGTCGACGGTGACCGAGTGGTACGACGCCGTGCCCTTCCACGGGCACACGGTATGCGTGTCGCTGTCGCCGAGCACCTCGGACGAGACCGCGGCACGCGGGAAGTAGTGGTTGCCCTCGACGACGACCGTGTCGTCGGACTCGGCGATGACCTGACCGTTCCAGACGGCCTGCACAGTGCTCATGCCGGGGACAACCACCGTCGCCGACGGACTGTTCCCGGTCGCCGGCGGCGCGTCGCTCAGATGCCCCGGCCGGGCGTGAGGATGTGCTGCGGGTCGAACGCGTCCTTGACCAGCCGGTGGGCGGCCAGCGTCGGGGCGTCGAGCTGCTTCGGCAGCGAGTGCCGTTTCAGGGAGCCGATGCCGTGCTCACCCGACAGTGTGCCCCCGAGCGCGAGGGCCGCGTCGCTGACGCGGTCGAGCACGGCCTCACCGTGCTTACGGGCGGCGGGGTCGGCCGGGTCGACGATGACCGACGGGTGCAGGTTGCCGTCGCCGGCGTGGGCGAAGGTCGGGATCACCACGCCCTCCTCCCGGCTGATCCGCTCGATGGCCGTGAACATGTCGGCCAGCCGGGCGATCGGGACCGCGACGTCCGAGGAGACCCGGAGCCCCTCCGCCGACAGCGCCCGCCCGGAGATGCGGCGCGCCTCGAGGAGCACGTCACCGTCCGCCTCCTCCACCGAGATCGCGCCGGCGGCGCGGCAGACGGCGGCGGCGGTCGCGGAGTCCTCGCGGGCGCGGGGCCCGATGAGCTGACCGACGAGCACGGCAGCGGCGCCGTCGATGCTCAGCCCGGTCGGGTAGTGCTTCTCGACGACGTCGACGCTGAGCCGGTCCATCAGCTCCATGACCTCGGGCACGACCGCGCTGGCCATGACCGCCGTCACGGCGGCCCCGGCCGACTCCAGGGTCGGGAAGACCGCGCGGAACGTCACGGAGTCCCCCGTCGGCCGTGGCACCAGCCGTACGGTCGCCGCGGTGACGATGCCGAGCGTGCCCTCGGACCCGACGAACAGCCGGGTGAGGTCGTAGCCCACGACGTCCTTGCGCGTGCGGCCGCCGGTGCGGATCACCTCGCCGCTCGCGAGCACGACCTCGAGCCCGGCGACACTGTCGGCCGTCACGCCGTACTTCACGCAGCGCAGGCCGCCGGCGTTGGTCGCGATGTTGCCGCCGATGGTGGACTCGCGGTAGCTCGCGGGATCGGGCGCATACATGAGCCCGTATGCCGTTGCGGCGTCGTCGATCTCGGCCGTCAGGACTCCGGCCTCGACGTCCGCCAGGCGGTTGGCGGGGTCGAGGCCAAGGACCCGGTTCAGGCCCGCCAGCGAGACGACGAGACCGCCCGGGTACGCGACCGCCCCGCCGGTCAGCCCGGTGCCGCTCCCCCGGACCGACACCCGGACCTGGTGCGCGCCGGCCCACCGCAGGGCCTGGGATACGTCGTCGGTGCTCGTCGCGGTGACGACCGCGAGGGGGCGGCCCTCGGGGGCGGCCCGGGACGCGTCGCCGCTGAACGGGGCCACCTCGTCGTCGGTGGTGAGCAGCCGTCCGGGCAGCGCCCGACGGAGCTCGTCCAGGGCGGCGTCGGTGGTCGTGTCGCTGATCGTGTCCGTCATGGAGCCGCTCAGCTCGTCCAGGTGCGGAGCCAGACGGCCTCCGGCGCCTGGCGCAGGGAGGCGAGCGTGGCGTCGGGCACGGGCTGGTCGGTGTCGGTGACGACGTAGCCCAGCTCGCCGCGCGTGTGCAGGGACTGGCCGGTGACGTTGGCGCCGGCGTCGGCGAGCAGCCGGTTGATCGAGGCCAGGACGCCCGGCACGTTGGTGTGCAGGTAGGCCATCCGGAACGCGCCGGCGGGCGAGGAGGGGCTGACCTCCGGCAGGTTGACCGACAGGGCCGTGGCCCCGGCGGTGACGAAGGTGGAGAGCTTGGTCGCGACGAAAACGCCGATCTCCTCCTGGGCCTCCTGCGTCGACCCGCCGACGTGAGGCGTGAGGATGACGTTGTCCAACCCGCGCAACGGGGACTCGAACGGGTCGCCCTGGGCCTTGGGCTCGGCCGGGAAGACGTCGATCGCCGCGCCGGACAGGTGCCCGGAGAGGATGTGGTCGCGCAGCGCCTCGTCGTCGACGACCATCCCCCGCGAGGCGTTGACGAACACCGCCCCCGGCTTCATCAGCGCGAACTGGTCGGCGCCGAAGAGGCCCGCGTTGCCGGGGCGCCCGTCGACGTGGAGGCTGACGACGTCCGAGACCGACAAGAGCTCCTCGAGGGAGCCGACCCGCCGGGCGTTGCCGTGGGCCAGGCGGTCGGCGGTGTCGTAGAAGACGACGCGCAGGCCGATGGCCTCCGCGACGTTGGAGAGCTGGGTGCCGATGTTGCCGTACCCGACGATCCCGAGGGTGTTACCGCGCACCTCGTGGCTGCCCTTGGCCGACTTGTCCCAGATGCCATCGTGCATGCGCTGGGTCTTCTCGGTGAGGCGGCGCGCGAGCGACAGGATCTCGCCGAGCACGAGCTCGACGACGCTGCGGGTGTTGGAGAACGGGGCGTTGAACACGGCCACGCCCCGGGCCGCCGCGTCGACGAGGTCGACCTGGTTGGTGCCGATGCAGAAACACCCCACGGCGAGCAGGTCCTTGCCGGCGTCGAGGACGCGGAGCGTCACCTTGGTGTTCGACCGGATCCCCAACAACGAGACGCCGGGGAGCGCGTCGAGCAGCTCGCCCTCGCTCAGGGAGCCCGCCCTCGTCTCGACCTCGAAGCCCTTCCGGCGCAGCGCCTCCACGGCGACCGGGTGGATGTTCTCCAGCAGCAAAGCCTTCACGTTCAACCCTCGTCTCGACCCAACACGACCAACCGACCACACGCACTTCACCGACAGCACGACACCACCAGCGGGACCGGACCGGAGGCGCACCGGCTCTGGCGTGTTGGTGGCGTTCGATCGCGCGGGCCGTGACCGCCACGTCGCGGCCACCGTGCGTCCCGGAGGTTCCGATGAGGATTATCCAGGATCTGCGCAGGCGGCGGACCGCCCGTCCACGGTGCGGGGACGCATACTGGCCGCATGACGCCCGGCCTCGCCCGCCGCCCGGGGCGGGCCGCCCGGGCGGTGTCGCCGCTGAGCGAGCACCGGACCACGGTCGGTGGGACCCGGATCTTCTACCGCGAGTCCGACCCCACGCAGCCGGACGCCCCGGCCATGGTGCACCTGCACGGCTTCGCGATGTCCGGGCGCTACCTCGTGCCGACGGCCGAGCGCCTGGCCTCGGGGTTCCACGTGCTCGTCCCCGACCTGCCGGGATGTGGTCGCAGTGAGCGGCCGGCCACTCCCCTGGACATCCGCGACCTGGCCCACGTCACAGCCGCCTTCCTCGACGACCGGGGGCTGGCCTCGGCCACCCTGGTGGGCCACTCGGTGGGGTGCGCGGTCATCACCGAGTTCGCGCGCCTCTATCCGCAGCGGCTGGAGCGGGCCGTGCTCGTCTCGCCCGCCGGAGGCGTCTTCAACCAGCCGCTCCCCCGTGCCCTCAAGCAGATCGCCGTGGACAGCCTGCGCGAGCCGCCGGGGCTCATCCCCGTCGCAGCGCTCGACTACGGGCGGTTCGGGGTGCGCAGCACCAAGCGGCTGTTCGCCGCCCTGCGCGAGTACCCGTCGCTGGAGCGCCTGCTCGACCTCGAGATCCCCACGCTGACCGTCGTGGGCGACCGGGACCCCCTGATGCCGGGGGCGCTTCGCCTGGAGCGCACCGTGCGCGAGAGCCGCAGCGCCGCCTTGGTCGTCGTCGTGGAGGGCGCGGCGCACGCGGTCAACTTCAGCCATCCGGACGAGCTGGCCCACCTCATCAGGCTTTTCGTCGCCGGTCGCCCGGTCGGTGACGGGACCCCCGGCGTGGCGCGCACGTACGAGCTGCTCAAGGACGAGGCGCCCGGCGTCAGGCCACCGCAGCCCGCACCAGAGCGCTGAGCGCCTTCTCCACGGCGGGGCTCCACGCCTGGAGGGCATAGCCCACCGGCCACAGGTCACCGTCGTCGAGGTGGGCCACGTCCTGGAAGCCGACGGTCGAGTAGCGGTAGCCGAACTTGCCGGAGTCCTGGAAGAAGACGACGACCTTGCCGTCCTCGTTGGCGTACGCCGGCATCCCGTACCACGTCTTCGGCAGCAGCCCGGGGGCGTTCTCGGTGACCGTCACGTGCACCCGCTCGGCGAGGGCCCGGTCCTCCGGAGCCATCTTCGCGATCGCGTCGAGGACGGCCTGCAGCCCGTCGGCCTTCTTGGCCCCCTTCCTCCCCTCGGCCCGCAGCTCACCGGCGCGCTCCTTCATCGCGGCGCGCTCCTGGGCTGAGAAGCCCGAGCCGGTCCCGCCCGTCTGACCGGTCTCGCCGTCCGTCGTCTTCGTGGACTCCGTCGTCACTGTCGTCGCCTTCGTCGCCATCGCCGCTCCTTGGTCGTCCGGCGCGCCCGACGGCCGCCTCTTCGCCAGGCTAGGACCTGCGGGCCGCCGTGGGCTTCTCGATTCCTGACCGACCCGGATCACGGGCCACGGCGGACCCCAGTGGCCACGCCGCCAGCGTGCGGCAGCCGTCCTGCTCGTACCAGGACAGCCGCACCTCCTCCACCCACGCCTGCGCGGGCACCCGGTCGCCCAGCGACCGCACGGTCGTGGCCAGGCTCACCTCGGGGCTCGCCGTGGGGTTCGCCAGGTCGAGGGTCAGGTGAGGGCGGACGTCGAGGTACCGACCGGCATACGGCGGGTGGTCGGGGAAGGCCGCCGCCAGGTCGGCGGTGAGCCGGCGCAGGGGGCCGTCGGGCTCCGGCACCAGATGGATGATCCCGTCCAGGAAGGCCTCCACGCGCTCCAGCCGCACGCCGAACGGGCGGTGCTCGGCCATCACCGCGGCCAGCCGGTCGCGTAGGCCCGCGGTGAGCTCGTGCGGAGCGACGAAGGGGCTGAGCAGGGTGATGTGCGCGTGGGCGAAGGTCCGGTCGGCCGAGACGTACGCGGCGTCGTAGTGCGCGTGGCGGCGGCGCACCCACTGCTCCAGGGCCGGCACGGCGACGACGAGGCTGCTCGACCCCGGCCAGCGGTCCACGTCTCGCCTCCTCCCCGGCGCTCGGCCCTCCCGGCGCCCGAGGTATGCCGCGCCCGCCCCGGCGCTGCGCCCGACGTGCAGCGTAGGACCCCCGGCGGAGGGCTCCACCGGTTCGTGGGCGAGGCGGCCTGCGTGCTACCGTTTCGGCGCGCTGAGGGGCTCATCGGAGACCTTCACGACACACCCTGTCCGGGTGGCGGAATGGCAGACGCGCTAGCTTGAGGTGCTAGTGCCCTTAACGGGCGTGGGGGTTCAAGTCCCCCTCCGGACACGATTAAGTACACATGCCCCTAGGGCGCTCACGCTGATGCGACGATTCCTGTGGTCATAGTCGAGGCGAATTCCGAGGGACTCGTAGATCTTGGCCCGAGCCGACGCGTCGGCCGTCGAGAGGATGCTCGCAACGCCGCCCAGCTGCTCGATGGCGGCCCGCAGTTCTTCGCCGCTGAGATCTCGTTGGCGTGGAAGTGCGCGCACCTGGGCTTCGAGTCCCGCTCGTTCGACTGAGCGACGGCGTAGCTGATCGGTGAGCTGAGGCAGGTCCGCCCCTGCCTCCACTGCGGAAATGAGGGCCGCGATCTTGCGGTCAACATCGGCGAGCTTGGCCTGCACCGCATCGTTGGTTGAGGCACGGGGCGCCGAAGGCTGGTGCGAAGCGAGGGCTTCGGGTGACGTGATCGTCGCGATCCAGTTGTCGAGGGGCGCGAGGATCGCATCCTCGCGCACGTACAGAGTCCTGGGGTGGTCGGGGAAGTCGTCGATCAGGGCTCGGTGGCTGCGAAGAGCGCATCGATACAGCGCTCGGCCGTTGACGCCATCTTTCCTCGAGTGCCAGGTTCCTTCCATCCGTCGGCTGCAGATAGCGCAGTAGATGATGCCTCGGAGGGGATACGCGTGAACACTGGTTCGGGGCTTGCGAGATCCACGCTCGCCGGAGGCGAGGCGTCCCCGGGCGGCGAGGTACACGTCATCCGAAACAAGTGCTTCGTGAGTGCGGTGATCCGGTCGCACCCACTCCTCTTCGGGACGCCAGCGGAGCCGGGTCTGACTTCCGGCCGCCACGTCGTCTGGGTCAATCAACTCCTCGACCTTGCGTTGCTTAGCCCACACACGTCGGCCGGTATATGACTCGTTGAGCAGGATTGCCCGCACCGCTGAGAACGCCCAGCCCTTAGGGTCCCGGTGAGGGTTGCGCGCAGGGTCGTGGGCACTGGGCGAGGGAATCCCCTCGTCTGTCAAACGTTGGGCGATGCCTCGTACGCCCACCCCGTCGATAAACATCTCGAAGATTTGCCGCACGACTGGCGCCGCAACCTCATCAGGCACCAGACGGTGCGCCAACTGGCCGGCCGCGGCGCGCCCTGGGTTTGGATGCGGTCCAGCGTCGGCGAGGCGGTAGCCATACGGCGGCCGACCGCCGAGGAATCGATCTGTACGAGCAGCTAGGTCCTGCATCGCGGTGCGGGTTCTCAGCTGGATGCGGCTCCGCTCGCCTTTGGACATGCCTCCGAAGAGCGTCATAACCAAGTCGTGCGCCTCAGACCCGGGATCGATCGGCCCTCCAACCTCAGGAACCCAAAGTTGAACTCCGTAGTGTGTGAAGACGGGGAACGTCAGGCCAAACTGGTTGCCATAGAAGGCGCGTTGAGGTTCGCCGATCACGACCCCGCTGAAGCCTCTCTCGGGATCCGAAAGTGCCCTCAGAAGGCGAGCAGCCTCGGGGCGGCGCTTCCACGGCAACGATCTCGAGGTGCCTACGTCGAAGTACTCGTCGACGATCCGATGGCCGGCCGGCTCGACCAACTGCCGAGCGCGGCTTAGCTGCCAGCCGCGAGACGATTCAGGATCTTGCTGATCCTCAGTCGACACGCGGCCGTAGAAAACAACCCGGTTCACGCCGCCTCCGTCTTCGCTCCCTCCACTGCCAGACTCACAACGAGGTCTGCGAGCAGGCTCAGGGTCGCGTCAGGCAATACGTACCCAGAGGCTACGACCAGTTCTTCGTTGATGCCCGCGAGTCCCGACGCTTTGCGACAACACGTCGGCTCCGTCTGGCGAGCCTGATGGTGTTCGCCGTCATGTGGGCTCGTTCTCGGGCCCCGAGGTTGTTCTGTCATACCCCCCTAAGCACGCACCCCCCCAGAAAGTGGACACCAATAATGTGGCAACTTCCTGCCATCTTGGCCT
>CAWCJA010000008.1:0-25145 GCA_963795915.1 uncultured Actinomycetota bacterium | reverse complement strand
TGCGCCTGGTCTACCTCTCGATGAGCCCCGCCGGCTCCGAGCGGCGACCATGACGTCGACGGGATGACCGTCGTGGACGGGCGGGCACTGCAGACGCTCGCCCTGGTGGTGCAGCACGGTGAGGTGCCGGCGGCCCGGGCCACGGTGCGCTCGGCCTACGCGGGGCTCGGCCCCGACGCGCGCATCGTCGTCGCCTCGTTGTGCTCCTGCTACCGGCCCGTGGACGCAGAGCGGGTGGTGCAGCCGGCCGACCTCGCCGTGAGCGCCGCCGACGTCCGAGGGCGCGCCGCTGTGCTCGACCCGGGAGAGCTGTCCACCTGGCTGCTCTCCCGCCTGGCCCGGACACTGGTCGCCGAGGGCAGCGGGGTCCTCACGCTGCGACCCGGTATGCAGGTGCTCGGCGCCCCGGGGCGGCCCGGCGGCCTCGGGTGGCTGGCCGACGTCGGGCGGTTGGCCGCAGTCGAGCGGCTCGGCGACAGCCCCGGTGGGCATCGGTGGGCCTCCCAGGTCCGATCGGCATGGCTGGCGAGCCGGGCCGACGGGCTCATCGTCGACGAAGGATCCGCGGCCGAGGCGGCGGGTGTCCACGACCCCGACCTGCTGGTGCTCGGGCCCGAGGCTCTCGACGTCGCCGACGACTGGGTCCGACTGGCCGGTCGCGACATCGGGAACGGCGCGGCCGTCGACGCCCTGGCGGGCCTGCATCCCCACCACGCCGTCCGGGGCGCGGGTCTCGTGCTGGGGCCCGACACGCTTCCGGCCGGCGCTGCGGTCGACGCCGCTCCGGGACCGGTCGTGCTCGTCGACGGGGAGCCGGTGGCCCTGCTCGACCTCAGCCGGGCCGACCCGGCCACCCCCTGGCTGCTCGCCGCGGGCGGCGCAGCGCCGACGGCACGGCTCAGCGACCACCCGCAGCTGGCCGACCTCGTGGCCGCCCTGCTCCGGCAGCGCGCCGACGACGACGACCCCGCCGACTCCGACCACCCCGGGCCCTTCACGACGACGTCGCTGGGTGGCCCCTACCGGGGGGTGGTTCGCACCCTGGTGCGGGCCGCCGGTCGGCGGGCCGCCCAGGGGCACGGTGCGGCCCCGCCCGACCCGTTCGACCCCGAGGGGGCGAAGGAGCTGGCGGCGTGGCTGGTCGAGACGGTGCCCGCGGGGGACCCGTTCGGGGTCCCCCGCTACCTCGCCGGCGTCCACGCCGCCCGGCCCGACCTGCAGGCCGCCTTCCCCGCGGTGCCGGGCCGCGACGCCGCCCGGCTCGTGGCCTGGGCTTCGCGTCACGGGTCCGGCGAGGGTGGGGCCGACCCCGCACTGTTCGCCCTTGCGGTCGCGTCCACCCACGAGGCGCGCGCGGCCCGGCGCGACGGCGCGACGGAAGGGGTCCGACCTCTCCGGCCACTCCGGCCGCGAGGGGCCGGGGTCAACCTCGTGGGCTACCTGTCGGGCGAGCTCGGCATCGGCGAGTCGGCCAGACTGGTGGGCTCGGCCCTGCAGGCCGCCCAGGTCCCGGTGGCCGTCCGGTCCGTGGCGACCGACCTCAGCAGCCGCTCGCTGGGGGTTGCCGGGCCGGGAGAGGGAGCGTCCCCACCGGCGGCCCTCGGGTTCGACACGACCCTCCTGTGCGTCAACGCCGCCCAGGTGCCGTCGGTGACGGCGGAGGCCGGCGACGCCTGGGCCGGCACCCGGCGGATCGGCTACTGGTACTGGGAGGTCGAGTCGTTCCCGCCGAGCCAACACGTGGGGTTCGGCTCGGTCGACGAGGTGTGGGTCGCCACCGAGTTCGTCCGCCGGGCGATCGCCCCGCACTCACCCGTCCCGGTGGTCACCATGACGCCGCCCCTGGTCCGGCCCTCAGCGGTCGAGGTCGACCCAGCCACGCGAGCGAGACTGCTGGGCCGGCTGGGAGTGCCTCAGGACCGGCCCATGGTCCTGTTCGTCTTCGACTACCTGAGCACCGCCGAACGCAAGAACCCGTGGGGAGCCGTGGCCGCGTTCCAGCGCGCCTTCCCGCGGGAGCGCGGGCAGGCGACCCGGCCGGTACTCGTCCTCAAGTCGATGAACGCGCAGCGCCGGCCGCAGGACGCCGAACGGCTCCGGCTGCTCACCGCCGACGACCCCGACATCCTGCTCCTCGAGCAGCACCTGCCGACCGACCAGCTGCAGGCGCTCATGCGCCGGTGCGACGCCTACCTGTCCCTCCACCGCTCGGAGGGCCTCGGGCTGACGGTCGCCGACGCGATGGCGGCCGGGCGGCCCGTCGTCGCGACCGGCTACGGCGGGGTCTCGGAGTTCATGACCACGGACACCGCCTACGTCGTGCCCTGGACGCTGGTCCCGGTCCCTCCCGGTTGCGACCCCTATCCGGTCGGCACCCCCTGGGCGGATCCTGACCTCGACGTCGCCGCCGACGCCCTACGACGGATCGTGGCGGACCCGTCGACCGCCGCCCAGGTCGGCCGGCGGGCGGCCGAGGCGCTGCGGCGAGACCACGGCTCCGCGACTGCCGGAGCCCGGATGCGGGAGCATCTCGAGCGCACCCGCTGGTCGCTGCCGCGACGATGGCGTCAGGAGACGCGGGCCGAGGCGTTGCGGCTGGCCCGGCGGCTGCGGACCGACGCGGTCGACCGGCTCAGCTAGCGGAGTCCCCGCGGGCCAGCGCGAGGTCGTGGTCGACCATCCGGCCGACGAGCTCCTCGAAGGTCGTCGTCGCCCGCCAGCCCAGCTCCCGCTCGGCCTTGCGGGCGTCGCCGACCTGCACGGCGGCGTCGACCGGACGGACGAACCGAGGGTCGATCTCCACATGGCGCTGCCAGTCGTCGATACCGGCCCGCTGGAACGCGATCCGCACGAAGTCGCCCACCGTATGCGTGTGGCCGGTAGCGACGACGAACTCGTCGGCGGTGTGGTGCCTGGCCGCCCGCACCAAGGCGTCCACGTAGTCGGGGGCCCAGCCCCAGTCGCGGGACGCATCGAGGTTGCCCAGCGCCAGCGGCTCGCCACCCGCGACGGCTATCCGCGCGGCCGCGGCCGTGATCTTGCGCGTGACGAACGACGGCGGCCTCAGCGTCGACTCGTGGTTGTAGAGGATGCCGGTCGCGACGAAGAGCCCACGGCCGCGATAGATCCGGGCCATCTGGTGAGCCAGCGCCTTGGCCGCCCCGTACGGCGACACCGGGTCGAGGGGTGTCTCCTCCGTCTGGGGGGTCTGCTCGGCCTGGCCGAAGATCTCCGCGCTCGACGCCTGCACCACGCGAACCGCCCGTCCCGCCCGCTCCTGCAGGTCGTGGGCGGCCTGGAACACCGACACAGCACCCACTCCCGTGGAGCGCAGGGTGGTCACGGGGTCGTCCCACGACGCGGCGACCGACGTCTGCCCGGCGAGGTTGTAGATCTCGTCGGGCTCCACCTCGCCGACGACCTCGGCGACCCTGGCCGCGTCGGCGAGGTCACCGATATGCAGGACCACCCCGGCCAGGCCGTCGAGCCGTCCGCGCCACTCGTCGGTGCCCTGCGTCGACAGCGTCAGGCCGTGCACCTCGTCGCCGTCAGCGAGGAGCCGCCGGGCCAGGAGAGTGCCGTCCTGGCCGGTGACCCCGGTGACGAGGACGCGGCTCAAGAGTGGTCCGCGGGCGTCTCCCGCTGGAACCGCAGGTCGCTCTCGACCATCATCGTGACCAGGCCGGGGAAGTCGACGCTCGGCGTCCAGCCCAGCGTCTCCCGGGCCTTCGTCGGGTCACCGATGAGCAGCTCCACCTCGGCCGGGCGGAAGAACCGCGGGTCCTGCAGGACGTACTTGTCCCAGCTGTCGATGTTGACGTGTGCGAAGGCGAGGTCGAGGAACTCACGGATCGAGTGCGTCTCGCCCGTGGCCACCACGTAGTCGTCCGCCTCCGGCTGCTGCAGCATCCGCCACATCGCGTCGACGTAGTCACCCGCGAAGCCCCAGTCGCGCTGGGCGTCGAGGTTGCCCAGCGACAGGCTGTCCTGCAGGCCGAGGGCGATCCGCGCCACGGCGCTGGAGATCTTGCGGGTGACGAACTCCGGCCCCCGGCGGGGGGACTCGTGGTTGAAGAGGATCCCCGACGACGCGTGCATCCCGTAGGACTCGCGGTAGTTGATGGTCATGTAGTGGCCGAACACCTTGGCCACGCCGTAGGGCGAGCGCGGCCACAGCAGGGTGGTCTCGCGCTGGGGGACCTCCTGCACCTTGCCGAACATCTCGGAGCTGGACGCCTGGTAGAACTTCACTCGGCTCGGGTCGTCGTTGCTGTAGAGGCGCACCGCCTCGAGCATGTTGAGGACGCCCTTGCCCGTGACGTCGGTCGTCAGCATGGCGTTCTCCCACGAGTACGCCACGAACGAGATCGCTCCGAGGTTGTAGACCTCGTCCGGAGCCGACGTGTGCATCGCCCGCATCAGGGACGACAGGTCGGTGAGGTCACCCGTCAGGAGCGTGACGTCGGGCACGGTGTTCTGCACCAGCTCACGCTTGGGGTTGTTCTGCCCCCGGATCAGGCCGAAGACCTCGTACCCCTTCTCGAGCAGCAGCTCGGAGAGGTAGAGACCGTCCTGGCCGGTGATTCCGGTGATGAGCGCGCGGGGCATGGATCCTCGTTCTGGGTGGCGACAGGGCGTGTGGAAGCGTACCGGTTCGGCGTCGGCCGGCGTCCGCAGCGTCTGGCATCATGCATCGCGTGTCGAACCCCTCCACCTTCGTCTCCTTCGCGCAGAACCGGGAGGACGTGGTCCTCTGGCGGGCGCTCAAGGGCGTGGCGGAGGGCCGCTACGTCGACATCGGGGCCAACCACCCGACGGTGGACTCCGTGAGCCGCGCGTTCTACGACCGCGGTTGGCACGGGATCGCCGTCGAGCCGGTCCCCGCGTTGGCGACGACGTTCGCCACGGAGCGGCCGCGCGACGTCGTGGTGCAGGCGGCGGTCACCGACGCCGACGTCGAGGCCGTCACCCTCCACGCGATCGCCGACACCGGACTGTCGTCGATCGTCGACGAGGTGGGGGCGACGCACCGGGGGACGGGGTTCGAGGTCCAGGACCTCCAGGTCCCCGCCGTCCGGCTCGACCGGCTGGTGGCCGAGCAGGGCTGGGAGGGGCAGGAGGTCCACTTCCTCTCCGTGGATGTGGAGGGCGCCGAGGACGCGGTCCTGCGCAGTGCAGACTTCACCCGCTGGCGACCCTGGGTCGTTGTGGTCGAGTCGACGGCCCCGCGCGACGTGCGCCAGACCCACGACCGGTGGGAGCACATCCTCACGGACGCCGGCTACCAGTTCTGCCTGTTCGACGGACTGTCCCGCTTCTACGTCTCCGGGGACCACCTCGACCTCCTTCACGACCTCTCGTATCCCGCCTGTCCTCACGACGTCTTCGAGACGATGACGCAGCAGAACGACCGGGGGCTCATCGACGAGCTCCGGCAGGATCTGGAGCGGCAGCGCGACGTCGCGGCGACGCTGACCCGCCGTCTGGAGGAGCGCACCGCAGACCTGACGGCGCTGGCGGTCCGCTGGCGGACGGCCGCGCTCAGCCGCTGGGCGGACTCCACGATGGTCAACCACGACCACCGCGCGGACCTGCACCGCATCGACGCACTCCAGCGCGAGCTGGACGCCACGCGGCATACCGTGTCGTGGCGGGTCACCGCTCCCCTCCGCGTCGCCCGTCGGCTGACGCGCCCATGACGGTCCTCACCCCCGTGGAGGGGCCGGCGGTGGAGCTGGTGGCCCAACGACTGCGGGCCGGGGCGACCGCTGTGCTCAGCGACCCGCCGCCCGCGACGGGAGATGCCCGGACCGACGCGGACGCCTGCCTGGCGGCACTGGTCGCGGAGCTGTTCCGCACCCGCGATGCCGCGCTGGCCTGGCTCGTGGTCACCCTCCTGGCCGGGGCCTACCCGACCTCGAAGGACATCCGCCACCTCCTGCGTGCACGGGACCTCGAGGACGAGGTGGGCCTGACACTCGCCCTCCTCGACCGGGCCCGCGTGATCGCGCTGGCCCACGGTGTCCACCGGCCCGCCCGGATCGTCTCGGGGGTCGTCGTCGACGTCGACATGTCCGCCCAGATCGACCTGCACAACGGCATCCAGCGCGTGGTCCGCGAGATCGTCAGCGTCTGGCACGGACAGCACGAGATGACCCTCGCCGCCTGGACCAGCCCGGCCGGGTCGCTGCGCACGCTGACCTCCGAGGAGGAGGACCGGGCGGTGCGCTGGGGCCGGACGCCGCGGCATCCCACCGACCCGCAGACCAAGGCCCGGGCCGACGCGAGCACCGAGCTCATCGTCCCGTGGCACGCCACCGTGATGCTCGCCGAGGTGCCGCTGTCCGACCGGTGCCCCCGGCTCACGGGTCTGGCGGAGATGTCGGGCAACGACGTCGTCGCCATCGGGTACGACGCGATCCCGTTCGTCAGTGCCGACCTGAGGCCGTTCGGCGAGCCCAACGGCTTCGCCGAGTACCTCGGCGTCATCAAGTACGCCACCCGGGTGGCCGCGATCAGCACCTCCTCGGAGGCCGAGTTCGGCGGGTACGTCGACGCCATCGCGGCCCAGGGCCTCAAGGGTCCCATCGTGCTCAACGTGCCGACGCCGGCGACGGTCCCGGCGGCGCCTTCCGCCTATCGGCGCCACGAGCCGTCGCGGCCCCTGGTGGTCATGGTGGGCCGGCTCGAGCCCCACAAGAACCACTCCGCGATGTTCTCCGCGACGGAGCGGCTCTGGCGCGAGGGCCTGCGCTTCGACCTCAAGATCGTCGGCGGTCCCGGCTGGGACACGACCCGGGTGGACCAGCAGCTCGAGGACCTCCGTGGGCTCGGGGTGTCGGTGGAGCGACTGCGCGGGGTCGGTGACGACGACCTGTGGACGCTGCTGCGCGATGCGTCCTTCACCGTGTTCATCTCGCTGCACGAGGGGTACGGGCTGCCGGTCGCCGAGTCGCTCGCCTGCGGTACGCCGGTCCTCACCACGAGCTACGGCAGCCAGGCCGAGATCGCCCGCCGCGGTGGGTGTCTCACCGTCGACCCCCGTGACGACGAGGCGGTGACCGACGGGCTGCGCGCCATGCTCACGGACCACGCGCTCATGGCCCGGCTGCGGGCCGAGGCGGCGGCCTACCCCGTCCAGACATGGGCGCAGTATGCCGACGACGTCTGGTCCGCTCTCGTCACGAAGGAGTCCCCGTGAGCATGACGCTGACCGCCCGCCGGCTGGTCAAGGCCGGCGTCAAGCGCACCCCGGCGAAACGGTTGCTCCCACTGCGGCCCCACGTGCCCGCTGAGGCCTGGCGGGCCCGGATGGCGACCCTCGCCAGCACGCTGGGGACCCCCGCCGCGACCGAGCACGCCCGCAACGTCAGCGCCGTACGCCGACACCTCGAGGGGGCGTCGCGCGAGACGGTATGGCTGACGCTCGCCGTGCTCGGGGCCTACCTCCCCGCGCCCGACGAGGTCGTGGACGCCCACCGCGGGATGGCCACCCACGGCCCGAGTGCCGTGTTCCGTGCCGCCCGCAAGGCGGCGACGCCGGCCAGAGTCAGCCGCGCGGTGGAAGTCGTCACCGGGGTGACCGTGGTGGACATGGGCGACCTCGTCCTCCACCCCCTCGGCACCGGCATCCAGCGCGTCGCCCGCATGGCCGGTCGCAGCTGGCAGGGCCGCCACCCGTTCACGACGGTCGGGTGGACCGCCGACATGGACGCGATGTACCGGCTGGACGACGCTCAGCGCGACCTGGCCCTCGGCCTCCCCGGCGGAGCGGCCACCCGGCGGAGCGGCCCCGAGACCGTCCTCATCCCCTGGCACTGCACGTACCTGCTGCCCGAGCTCGCGATCCAGCCCCGCCGTTGTCTCTCCCTCAACGCGCTGGCCCGGTTCACCTCAACGCGCTGCGTCGTCATCGGCTTCGACTGCGTGCCGCTGACCTCCCCCGAGACGACGGCGCACGGGTTCCCGGCCGTGTTCGCGCTCAACCTCGCCGCCGTGGCCCACTTCGACCTCGTCGTCGCCATCTCGCAGGCGGCCGCCACGGAGTACGGGGGCTGGCGCCGGATGCTGGCCGGAGCCGGGCTACCCGGTCCGGAGGTGGTCTCGCTCTCCCTCCCGGTGCAGGTGCCCGAGACGACGGACGCCCACCTGGAGGAGGCGCGCCGACGGTTCCTCGTCGGCGACCTGCCGTTCGTCCTGTGCGTCGGCAGCCACGAGCCGAGGAAGAACCACCTCGCGATCATCCACGCTGCCGAACGTCTCTGGCGGGAGGGGGCCCGGTTCTCGCTGACCTTCGTCGGTGGGAACTCCTGGGGGAGTGAGGAGTTCACGGCCCGGCTGCACCAGCTCGAGAGCCAGGGCCGGCCGGTCGAGGCGGTGAGCAAGCTCGGTGACGACCTGCTGTGGGCGGCATACCGGCTGGCGCGGTTCACCGTCTTCCCGTCGCTCAACGAGGGTTTCGGGCTGCCCGTGGCGGAGTCGATCGCCGCGGGTACGCCGGCGGTCACCTCCTCCTTCGGGAGCATGCGGGAGATCGCCCAGGACGGTGGTGCGCTGCTCGTCGACCCCCGGGACGACGACGCGCTCACGGACGCGATCCGCACGTTGCTCACCGACGACGCGGTCCACGCCCGTCTCGTCGAGGAGTGTGCCGGGCGTACTCCCGACAGCTGGGACGACTACGGCGACCGGCTGTGGGCACTGGCGCACACGGACGAGGCGTCCAGCCAGGGCCGGTAGATTCACTGGCGAGACAGCGGTCGAGCCGACCGGGCCGGGATGCGGAAGGTACGAAGCTGTGACGACACAACTGAGCGAGGATCGGGCGGCCCGGCTGGCTCTCGTCCCCCTGCGGACCACCGGTCCCCGCTCCGGGCTCACCGACGGCTGGCTCGGTCAGGTCAAGGACATCTGGGCCCACCGCGAGCTGCTGGGCATGCTCACCCGCCGCGAGCTCAAGGCCCGGTACAAGGACAGCACGCTCGGCTTCGTGTGGAGCCTCCTGCGGCCGCTCGCCCTGCTGCTCATCTACTACATCGCCCTCGGGAAGTTCCTCGGCGCCTCGCGGTCCATCCCCGACTTCGCGATCTTCATCTACACCGGGCTCACCGCCTGGAACCTGTTCGCCGAGACCGTCACCAACGGCACGGGCTCGATCGTCGGCAACGCCGGGCTGATCAAGAAGGTCTACGTCCCCCGCGAGATCTTCCCGCTCAGCAGCCTGGGCTCCTCGTTGTTCGGCTTCGCCATCCAGGTCGCCATCCTGACGGTGGCCACCGTCATCTCGGGTGACATCCCGACCGGCGTGCGCTGGCTCTACCTGCCGCTCTCGCTGGGCGTGGTCGTCGCGTGGGGGCTGGCCTGGTCGTTGCTGCTCTCCGCGGTCAACGTCTACCTGCGCGACATCCAGTACCTCGTCGAGATCGGCCTCATGATCGCCTTCTGGGCGTGCCCGATCGTCTACTCCTGGCAGCTGGTCAACAACGCCGTGTCGAACCCGCTGTTCGAGAGGCTCTACCTCGCCAACCCGATGACGCTCGCCATCATGGGCTTCCAACGCACCTTCTGGGTCAAGGGCGACAGCCAACCGCTTCCCGGTGGGCTCGGACTCAGCCTGGTGGTGGCGCTCGTCGTCGGCGTGGTCGCGGTCTTCGGGGCCCAGCGGGTGTTCGCGCGCCTCCAGGGCAACTTCGCGCAGGAGCTCTGATGGGAAACCCGGTCGTCGTCGAGGTCCGCGACCTCTCCAAGCGGTTCGTCATCCGCAAGGAGAAGTCCCTCAAGGAGCGGGTGGTCAACTTCGGCCGCAGCCAGCGTCACAAGGAGGACTTCTGGGCCCTGCGTGACGTCTCGCTCGACATCGAGTCGGGAAGCACGGTGGGGCTGATCGGCCCCAACGGCTCGGGCAAGAGCACGCTGCTCAAGATGATCGGCGGCATCATGCAGCCCACCTCCGGCACCGTGCACACGCGCGGGCGGATGGCCGCGCTGCTCGAGCTCGGGGCCGGGTTCCACCCCGACCTCACCGGCCGCGAGAACGTCTACCTCAACGCCTCGATCCTCGGGTTGTCGCGAGCCCAGACCGACCGGTACTTCGACGCCATCGTCGACTTCTCCGGCGTCGAGAAGTTCATCGACACCCAGGTCAAGTTCTACTCGTCCGGTATGTACGTGCGCCTGGCCTTCGCCGTCGCCGTCCACGTGGACCCCGACGTCCTGCTCGTCGACGAGGTCCTGGCCGTCGGTGACGAGCCGTTCCAGCGCAAGTGCATGGACCGCATCCGCACCTTCCAGGACGAGGGACGCACGATCATCCTCGTCACGCACGGCCTCGACCAGGTCGCCGACGTCTGCGACCGGGCCGTGGTGCTCGAGCACGGTCACGTCAAGGCCGACGACGTTCCGTCCGAGGCGCTGCGGGTGCTGCGGTCGGAGTTCGACCACATCCGCGCCGAGGAGCTGGGCCGGGCCAACGTCGACCACGGCGAGGAGGCGGAGCCGGCAGCCAAGGTCGTTGCCGTCGAGGCGGTGTACGACGGCCGGGTCGTCGAGTCCGTGGCGGCCGGCGAGCCCCTCCGGGTGCGGGTCACCGTGGAGACCCGTCAGCCGCTCACCCGCTGGATCCTCGGAATGGGCTTCGAGTCCGCGAGTGGTCAGAGCATCTGGGGCACCAACAGCAAGCTGATGGGGGTGAGCCTGCCGTCCCTCACCGGTACCGGACAGTTCGAGTTCGAGATCCCGCGCGTCGCCCTCGGCGAGGGCTCGTACACGATCCACGGGGCGCTGGCCGACGGGGCCGGCGCCGAGATCCACCGGCTGCGGGAGGCCGCCCGGCTCATCGTCACGGCCCACGGGGCGGAGATCGGCTTCGTCAACCTGCGCCCGACCCTGGGCCGCGTCGACGTCGGCGCCCTGACCCGGAACTGACCCGGGGCTCGTCGGAGCCCGGCACGACCCTTGCGTCAGCCGGTGTACTCGAGCACCAGGCAGGACCGCTGCGGCGGGCTGCCCAGCAGGGGGGTGTCGCCGGGGACGGGGCAGGTACGGCCGGTGTCGCGCCACCCCGCCCGGGTCCAGTAGTCCAGGTAGGTCTGGCAGAAGGAGACCGTCTGGTTGACGCACAAGGCCGCCGGTCGACGGCCTGCAGCCAGCTCGCTCTCGAACGCCCCCTTGTAGGCCGCGGGGTCACCACCGCTCTTGAAGCCGGTGACGAACGAGGCGTGGCGTCCGTCCTCGAGGGCTCCCCAGAGGGTGGGCCACATGTCCCAGTAGTACCCGCTGATGTAGGTCGCGCCGTTGGCCCGCGCGTAGTCGGCGGTGGCTCGGGTCTCCTGCAGGACCGTGGCGTTCCACGGCAGGTGGAGGGGGCCGGCGAGCGCGGCGACGAGCACGATGGCAGGCAGGGCGAAGCCGGCCGCCGCCATCCGTGGGGTGCCCGACCGCACCCGGTCCAGCAGGGCGATGGCCCGCGGATGCAGGACCCGCTCGGGCTCGAGCGTGCCCGCGAGGACGGCCCCCAGAGGGGCGCCCACACAGAGCACGATGAAGAGGATGACCGGGAAGAAGTAGCGCAGCGCGAAGCCGTTGAGCGACACCCACGGGTTCCCGGTGAACAGCGCCCAGTAGCCGGCCGTGAAGACGAAGCCCAGTGCCAGCCGCTGCGCCATGACGGCCCGACGCTCGCTGTTGAGCAGGAGCAGAGCCAGCGCGGCGACGACGGATACGACGAGCACCCGCAGGATCCGGACGGCCCCGATGATCGAGGCCACCGACTTGGCGGCGTCGCTCGTCACCGTGCTGATGCTGAAGCTGAAGTACTCCGTGTTGGCGTCCGGGATGGGTCCGGCCGTGCCGCCGAACTTCGCGGAGAGCAGGCCCCAGACGCCGAGGCTGACCGCCCACACGACCCCGAAGAGGACCCATCGGACCCACTGCCGGCGACGGAGCATCTCGACGACCGCCAGGAACGCGGCCACGACGATGGTCGACTGGTTGAGCCCGGCGGCGGCGAACACCATGAGCCCCGCGAGCGCCCAGAACCACCAGCGGTCGCGCTTCCACAGCAGGAAGGCGCCGAAGGTGAGGGCCCACGACATCGAGTAGGGCTGGCTCTCCAAGGACAGGATGTGCAGCGCCGGGGGGGCGATGAGCAGGTGCGCGGCGGCGGCCAGCGCGAGGAAGAGGACCACGGTGACGGCCGGACGGCGGGTCCCACTGACGACCCGCGTCCCCATGCGGGCCACGACGAGCAGGAAGACGTGGAAGGACACCGCGTTGATGAGCAGGCAGGCGAACAGGTTGGCCTCGGGGTTCGCGATGGGGCTGGCGAGCGCCGAGACGAAGGCCGCGAACCGGTTCTGTCCCCAGAAGAACAGGTCGACGTCCTGGACCGACATCGTCGACTGCTGCACGCCGTCGGCCTGCAGGTAGTCCACCGTGTAGCGCAGGACGGTGAGGACCGAGAGCACGAGGACCAGCACTCCGGTGCCGGCGATGGCGAGCACCGACCGACGGTCGCCGTCTGAGGGGGGAGCCGGCTCGGACCCGTTCTCGGGATCGCGCCCAGGCCGGGACGTGCGCCCCTGCAGTGTCTGCGTCATGCTCCTCATCCTTGTGGCCGGACGGGGTCCGCGGCTCGACGACCCCGCACGACGACCTGACCGCGGCGAGGTGACCCCAGAGTAGGCCATCCACCACGGCGCCCCCGGCCCTCAGGACCGGGGCGCGCCGTGGCGGGACGTCCCGCGTTCAGCCGAGCCGGATCCCCGGCCGGCCGAGGTACCCCATGGAGTCCCATACGGCCCGACCGGAGAGGTCGTAGACCACGAGGTTGGCGTCGTCCTGGAACACCAGCCGGGCGCCCGGGGAGCTGACGTTGGCCGTCCACACCGGCCGGTTCGCCGCGGTGTAGACGACGACGTTCCCGTCGGTCTGGGCGGCGAGGAAGGACCCGGCGACCGACGTCCCGCTGGACCACCGCACGGCTCCGGTGCCCGCGTCGGTGACGACCGCGGACCCGCCCGGCTGCATCGTCAGCCGTGCGGCACCGCTCGGCGAGGTCACGGAGGCTCCCGAGGGAAGGAGGGTGATGATCCGCTTCGCCGGGAAGTAGACCGCCTGCTGACGGGCATACCCACCGCTGTCCCATCGCGCCGCGCCCCACGCGTCGTAGAGCACGAGGTTGCCGTCGTCCTGCATGACGAGCCGGGCACCTCCCGGGCTGTTGACGTTGGCCGACCACACCGGAGAGCTCCAGGGGTCGTAGAGCACGAGGTTGCCGTCGCTCTGCACCGCGAGGAACGAGCCCGGCACGGAGGTGGCCGAGGTCCAGCGCGGCTGCCCCGCCGCGCTGTAGACGACGAGGTTGCCGTCCGCCTGGACCGCCAGGCGGTACCCCCCGCCCGGTGAGGTGAGCACGGGACCGCCGCTGGGGTAGGTCACCGGCGGGATCGGCTTGCCGATGCTCAGCGTCGAGCAGCCGAGCCGCACCGGGGTCGGGCCCGACGGTCCGACGTTGAGCACGTCGACACAGACCGAGTGGGTGCCCGCGGGGGCGCCCACCGTGACGTCGAACCCGTGGTTGTCCCCGGAGCCGGGGTAGGCGGCCCCCACGTCCGGCCGTGGGAGCCCCGCGCCGGCGGTGCCCACGACGCCCCCGTCGACGCTCACGGAGACCGTTGCGGGAGCGGTGGTGTCGGGGTCGATGGCCCACCCGGTGACCCGAAGCGCACCCCCGACCGGCGACGAGGTCGTCTCGAGGAACCCGAACGGCGGCCGGTCGCCGAGGGAGAACCACGACGACAGGAGGCCTCCGGAACCCGACCCCGTGTAGGGCCGCGCGGCGACGATCGCCTGGCCCGTGGTCGTCACCGTGCCGGCGCTGCCCTCCAGCCGGACGCCGGTGACGCGGCCGCCCCAGTCCCCGTTCCCGTCCCGGCTGGTGATGACGAGACGCTGCAGGGTCCCGATCGACGGGAAAGCGCTCTCCAGGGCCGACGTCGGCAGGGTGGCCTGCCACGAGTGCACGGTGTCGCCGGGTGCGGTCCCGTCCCAGGGGTCGGCTCGTGCCGGGAGGTAGGGCAGCCCGCCGTCCGTGGACCACCCGCCGTTGGAGGTGGAGAACTGGGTCGTCGCGACGGCGTTCTGGTACGTCAGGATCTGACCCACGGTCGAGGACGTGGCCGTGGCGTTGCTGGCGTACTCGAGGCTGGTCGCCGTTCCCGAGGACGAGTACGAGACGGTGCCGCCGTAGACCTGGCAGCTGGTGGTGTCGCAGATGTCGTACTGCGCGCCGGCGCGGCGGACGTAGAGGATGGCGAAGCTGCGGATCGCGACGGCGAAGGAGCGCAGGGCCTCGGCCGGCCAGGAGGGGACGGCTTCCTTCGTGAGGACGCCCCGGACGTAGGTCTCCACCGGTACCGCGAGCACGCTGGTCACGGTCGAGCCCGAGGTGTATGCCGTCACCGCTCCCGGGTAGCCGCTGGAGGTGTCGTCCGCGCGCCACACCCGGATGGGGGTGCTCGCCTCGAACCGAGCGCCGGATGCAAGGGTCGTCGACCCACTCAGCGGGACGAGGTTCCAGGCGCCGTTCTGGAGGGACTGCAGCTGGAGGCCGGACCCGCTGGGGACCATCCGCCACTGGTCGACCGCGCCGGGCAGGACCGTGCGGTTGCCGCTGCTCTCCACGACCGACAGCCCGTCGGTGGGGCTGACGCGCAGCGCAGCGGGATCGGCGGACAGCCGCACCCGGACCGTCTCGTTGCCGACGCCGGCGATGGCCGTACCCGGGTAGTAGGTGGAGAGGATCTGCTGGTAGCCGATCCCCTGGTATGCCGCGCCCGCGACCCCCCAGGCGGACATCCCGTGGCCGTGCCCGTAGCCGTGCCCCTGGAGGGTCCACGAGCCGGAGTCCGGGCGGGTGTAGACCTCCTCGGCGTGGGCGGCCGGCCCGGTGAGGACGAGGGCCCCGCTGACGAGGGTCGCCGCCACCACGAGACGGGCCACAGCGCGTCTCCACCGTCCGGGTCCGGGCGGCGGGACCGGGTCCTGACGCCTCGACAGCACCAGGGGTCTCGCGCGTCGCTCCAGTCCCATTCGTTGCACGGGCGCTATCATGGCCCGCCGCCGGGCCGAGCGGTCCCTCCGTGACCAGGTCGTGATGTCCGATGTCTCCAGTTCCTCAGCGGAGGGACCGCGCCCGGCTCACCGGCGATCGGCGCTCCGGGCGACGTCGGCGTAGAGGCTCCACATGGTCCGTGCCGTCGTCGTCCAGGAGAAGCCCGCCGCCCTGACCGGGCCGGCGCTCGCCAGCTCGGCCCGTCGCCGCGGCTCGAGGCCGGCCTCGGCCAGGGCCGCCGCCAGGGCGCGGGGGTCGCCCACCGGGACCACCAAGGCCGCCCCACCCCCCACCTCGACGAGGGCGGGGTCGTCGCTCGTGACGACCGGCACACCGAGCCCCATGGCCTCGAGAACGGGGAAGCCGAACCCCTCGGCGCGACTCGGCATGGCCAGGACCCGGGCTCCCGCGTAGAGGGCGGCGAGGTCGAGGTCGCTGACCCGGCCCGTGACCAGCGTGCGGGCACCGACCCCCGCCCGTGCGGCGAGCCCGGCGGCGTCGATGTCGCCCCATCCGGGCGGGCCGGCCACGACGAGGGTGAGATCCCGCAGGGCAGGGTCCGCCATGGCCTCGACGAGCAGGTCGAGACCCTTGCGGGGCTCGGCCGTGCCGACGAAGAGGACGTACCCCGACCCCACCCCCAGGCGCAGCCGGCGCCCGTCGCCGTCCGGGGGTGCGTCGAGCCGGGAGACCCCGGAGTGCACCGCGACCACCGGCGCCACGGGCGTGAGCAGACGTCGGACCTGCACCGCGACCGCCTCCGTCGGCGTCACGACGAGGTCCGCCTCGGCGGCGATCCGCGCCCCCATCCGCCGGTGGAAGCCGACCCCGCGTCTCGTCAGCGTCTCGGGATGGGTCCACGGGACGACGTCGTGCACCGTGACGACACCGGCACACCCTCGGCGACGGGGGGGCATCAGCACCGTCGGGGCATGGACGACCCCGCGGCGGGCGGGGTAGGGGGGGGCGCCCGCCTCCCACAGCCGCGCCAGCAACGGGACGGGGAGCGGGATGCGCGGGGAGCTCGCCCGGACAGCCGCCGCCTGGCCCGGATCGGGTCGCGTGGGCCACCAGGACGTCAGCTCGGCGCCGTCGGGACGGCCGGCGTCGAGAGCGGACCACAGCTCGGCGGTGTAGCGACCGATGCCGCCGGGCACGCGCGCCGCGAGCTGGGTGGCGAGCAGGCATACCTGATCGGGGGTGACCGAGGCGGAGCGAGGTGTCATCGGGCTGCACCTCGCGTCGGCTCGAATGATGCTCGTGTGATGGTCCTGCCGGCCCGCGTCGGCGAGCCGTCGCGACGTGTCTCGCGCACGGCCGGCGTGTCCTCGCGTCGGTAGGGTGACTCTGCCACAGTGCCGCCGCCGCACGGCGAGCAGCAGGACCGAGGGTCCGGACCGAGGGGAGGGAGCCCGGGTGACCGAGCAGCCCCTCGTCACCGTCGTGGTCGTCACCTGGCAGGGTCGGCACCTTCTCGAGCCCTGTCTGCAGTCCCTCCGCCACCAGACCCTGGCGCACCGGGTCGTCGTCGTCGACAACGCCTCGACCGACGGCACCGCCGCGCTGCTCGCCGACCACCCCGAGGTCGAGGTCGTGGTCCTCGACCGCAACACCGGGTTCGCGGGCGGAGTGTGGGCGGCCCTCCCCCACGTCGACACCCGCTACCTCGCGCTCCTGAACAACGACGCGGAGGCCGACCCCGCATGGCTGGCCGAGGGGGTGGCCCAGCTCGAGGCGCGGCCCCGGGTCGCCGCGGTGAGCTCGCGGATGCTCCTGGCCGACCAGACGCACACGATCAACAACGCCGGCGTCGTGCTGCTGTCCACGGGCTACGGAGCCGATCGCGGCCTCGGTGACGTCGACGACGACCGCTTCGCCACCGACACCGCGGTCTTCGCCGCGTCGGGAGGGGCCGGCCTTTACCGCACCCTGGCGGTCAAGGCGGTCGGCGGGGTCGAGCCGCGCTACTTCATGTACTACGAGGACACCGACCTGTCCTGGCGGCTGCGGCTGGCCGGCTGGGAGGTCGACTACTGCCACCGGGCCGTGGTCCGCCACCGTCATGCTGCGTCGTCGGAGCCGGGTTCGGCCTCCTTCGCCTTCCACACCGAGCGCAACCGGCTGCTCACCCTCGCCCGATGCGCTCCGCTGTCGACGGTGGCTGCGGCCACCGGTCGGTACGTCCTGACGACCGGGTCGCTCAGCGCCTCCCGCCTCCGCGGCCGGCCGGTTCCGCCGGACGCTGTCTTCTCGCCCCGGGTCCGGCTGCGGGCCCTGTTGTCCGCGGCGCGTCTGGCCCCGTCCCTCATGAGCGTGCGGCGCACGGTCACCCGCGAGCGCCGTGCGGTCGTGCTCCGGGACTGGCGGGGCGTCCCGAGCCGACCGTTGGCCCGCTCGTGAAGGTCGGCATCGACGCCACCCCGCTGCTCGGTCCCCGCACCGGCGTCGGCACCTACACCGCGAACCTCGTGCGCGAGCTCGCCGTGGTGGGGCCCGACCGGGTCCGGGTCGTCGCCACGGCCTTCACCGCCCGCGGGGCGGGCGGGCTGGCCAGTCAGCTGCCGGCGGGGGTCGACGTGCACAGCCGCCCCGTCCCCGCCCGGGCCCTGCGTGCCGCGTGGCTGCGGACCGCCCAGCCCACCGCCGAGCTGCTCACCGGCCCCGTCGACGTCTTCCACGGCACGAACTTCGTCGTCCCCCCGCTCCGTCGCGCCCGGGGGGTCGTCACCATCCACGACCTCGGCTACCTCCGCAACCCCGACACCGTGGCGCGGGCGTCGCTGGCCTACCGCGACCTGGTCTCCCTCGCGCTGCGGCGGGGAGCGGTCGTCTGCACCCCCAGCCGCGCCGTCGCCGCACAGGTCGCCGACGCCTACGCGATCCCCGGCTCGCGGATCCATCCCACCCCTCTCGGCGTCGAGCCGTCGTGGCTCGAGATGGGCCACCAGAAGAAGGGCGACAGGGTGGAGGGCGAGGGGGTGGGCGCGCCCGACCTGCCTGCGGCATACCTCCTCGCCGTCGGCACCCTGGAACCGCGCAAGAACCTGCGGCTGCTTCTCGACGTCTACCGGCTGGCAGCCGCCCGCCGGGTCGAGCTGCCTCCGCTCGTCCTCGCGGGCGGGCAGGGGTGGGGCGACGCCCTCGACCTCGGCGGGCTGCCTGAGCGAGCAGTCCGGTTCCTCGGCCACGTGCCCTTCGCGCGTCTGCAGCAGGTGGTGGCGCAGGCCACGGCCCTGCTCTTCCCGTCCATCGACGAGGGCTTCGGCCTGCCGCCGCTGGAGGCCCTCGCCTGTGGCACTGCCGTCGTCTGCTCCGACCTCGACGTGACGCGTGAGGTGCTGGGTGACCAGGCCGCCTTCGCCGACCCCCGCTCGCCCGAGCAGTTCCTCGCGGCTGTGGAGCGGAGCCTCGACGACCCGGTCGGTACGCCGGAGTCACGGCGGCAGCATGCCGCCGGCTTCACGTGGTCGGCCTGCGCGCAGGCGACCGTGCGGGCCTACGACCACGCGCTCGCCGGCTGAGGGCCAGTCGCCGGATGAGGGCCGGTCACGACCTCTCGCGCACCACCCGGTCGACGCGGCCCCGGGCCCGACGCAGGAGCTCGGACACCCCACCGGCGGCGAGGTACTCGCGCGCGAGGGCGAGGTCGGTGCCGGCGCTGAAGGCCGACCGTCGAGGCCCGGTGCGGCCCGCCCCGACCCCGGACGCGAGGCGGAGGTGGTCGGCGGCGCGGCGCGGGCGGCGCACGAACCGGGCGAGCGGCTCCAGGGTGCGCGTCCACGAGTAGCGCACCGCGAGCTGCCGCACCCTGGAGCGCGCCTCGTCGTTGGCCGCCCCGTCCGACAGCAGCCGGGTGATGGCGGACGCGAGTGCGTCGACGTCCTGGGGAGGGACGGCTGCGCCCAGCCCCTCGCGCTCGACGAGGTCGCCGAACGCGTCCCCCTCCGTGCAGACGATGGGCAGACCGGCCCAGATATAGTCGAGGATCCGGGTGCGGAAGCTGAAGTCGGTCTCGACGTGGTCGAAGTGGCAGCTCACCCCGAGATCGGCGTCGAGCAGGACGTCGGCCCGCTCGGCGTAGGGCACCCAGGTCTCGTTGAAGAACACATGGGTGCCCTCGATGCCGAGCTCGGCGGCGCGCTCGCGAGCGCGCAGGGCCATGGCCATCTCCGGGACGTCGGGGTTGGGGTGCTTCATCCCCATGAAGACGAGCCGCACCTCGGGCACGGAGCGCCGGACGACGTCGACGGCCGAGATCAACGTGAGCGGGTCGAACCAGTTGTAGACGCCGCCGCCCCACAGGACGACCTTGTCGTCGGCCCCGATCCCGGGGACGAGGCCCCGTATGCCGTGTCGAGCCTGGGCCGGCGGGTGGTCGGGCAGACCGAACGGGGCGACGTCGATGAGCGAGCGCAGCGACTCGTCGTCGTCGTACGTGTAGGGGTTGACCCGCCCCAGACCGGCGAGCTGCCCCAGCCAGAAGTCGCGCTGCTTCTCCGACGCGCAGAGCAGGAAGTCGGCACGGGAGAGCTGCAGGTTCAGGGCGCTGACCGTCGCCGCGGACACCACGGCTCGCTCGTCGAGAGTGCGGTCCCGCTCCTGCTCCAGGGTCTCGAGATGGAACGGGTCGTAGACATCGGCGACGAGCACGGCGTCGGACTCCGCGAGCCAGGGATGCTTGGTCAGCACCGAGCCCTGCAGCACCACGACGTCGCTGCGCTCGACCAGTCGCCGCAGGCCCCGGCCGTTCGTCGCGAGGGCCCGGAACCCCGTCTCCGTCAGGTCGCAGCCACGCAGCGTGGCGAGGGTGACGTCGTGCTCGCCGGACAGGACGCGGGCGACCTCCGTGGCCCGGATGCCCGGACCGGCCATCCTCGGGCCGAGCGGTTCCTCGGTCACGACGAGGATGTCGCGACGGCCGGCGAAGTGCTGGTCGACACCGAGCACGTGGGTCACCTCCGAGTACGCGTCGAGGTAGCCAGGCGTGTCGAACGCCGGCTCGAGGGCCCGCCGGAAGAGCGGGAAGAGGTCGCGGTCGTCCCGTCGCCGGCCGGACTGGATCGACTCCCGGTCGGCCGCCAGCGCGGGCAGCTGCTCCACGAAGTGGTCGAGCGCCAGCGCTCCGGCGAGGGCCTCCTTGGGCACGGTGACCTCGGGGTCGTCGTCCCCGCCCGGCCGCCGCTGGAGGTCGAGCATCCGCGCATCGACCCCTCCGGCGGCGACCGACCGTCGTACGGCGAGGGCCATGGCCGCCGGGAGGCATACCGCCAGGGAACGCTCGTCATAGTTCTTGTACATCGCCATGAGCGCGTTGCGCTCGAGCAGGTACGACTCGCGGAAGCTCCCGTAGTGGCTCATCGACGCATGGTGGCGGTGGAACACCACCGAGCCCGGCACGTAGCGCACCCGATGACCCAGCACGTTGAGCCGCCAACCGAGGTCGACGTCCTCGAAGAACATGAAGAACTTGTCGTCGAACCCCCCGACCTCCCGGTAGGTCTCGGTCCGGAAGAAGACCCCCGACCCTGTGCCGAACAGCACGTCCCGGGGCTCGTCGGCGTCGGCGGTCGGTCGCTGCCCGACCCCGGGCTTGAAGCCGAAGCCGAACCAGGTCATGGCCCCGTCGACGTAGTCGACGTGCGTGCCGTCCCAGTCGAGCACCTTGCACGCGACCCCGGCCAACCCTGGGTCGTCCTCGAACGCCGCCACCGCCGCGGCGATCCACCCCTGGTCGGGTCGGGCGTCGTTGTTGATGAACGCGAGGTACTCCCCATGAGCGAGGGCCGCCCCCGCGTTGCAGCCCCCCGCGAAGCCGAGGTTGGCGCCGGAGTCGACGACCACGGCCCCGGTGCCGGCCGCCCGGATTCGCTCGAGCGACCCGTCCCCTGACCCGTTGTCCACACAGATGACCTCCAGCCGCTCGGCCGGCCACGGGAGACCGGCCAGGGCCTGGAGGCAGGTGATCGTGTCATCGGCTCCGCGGTAGTTGACGAGGACGACGGACACCAGCCCCGCGACGGCCGCCGGGGCGGGGTCCGACGCCGGCCGCACCGTCCCGGTCACAGCGACCCGGTCACGACGTCGGCGACCGTGGCGCTGAGGCCGTCGCGCCAGTGCGGGAGGGGGACGAGCCCGGCCGCGAGCGTCCGGTCGTGGCCCAGCACCGAGTAGGCGGGTCGTGGCGCAGCAGCCTCGAAGGCGGCGCTCGTCGTCGGCTGCACACGCCCGGGATCGAGGCCCAGCTCCTCGAACACGGCCCGGGCCAGGCCGAACCACGTCGTCTCCCCCTCGCTGGTCGCGTGGAAGACGCCGGTGGCGGAGGACGAGGAGAGGAGATCGGCCACGAAGCGGGCGACATCGACGGTCGTGGTGGGCTGCCCCCTCTGGTCGTCCACCACCGACACCGTGTCCCGCTCGCGCGAGAGACGGGCCATGGTGCGCACGAAGCTGGGGCCACCCGGGCCGTAGAGCCACGCGGTCCGCACGACGAGCGCATCGGGGGCCAGTGCCTGCACGGCCCACTCCCCGGCGGCTTTGGTCCGTCCGTAGGCCGTGCGCGGCCGCAACGGGTCGCCCTCCGCGTAGGGCGTCGCGGCAGCTCCGTCGAAGACGTAGTCCGTCGAGATGTGCACCAGACGTGCGCCGCCGCCGGCACAGGCCCGCGCGACGTGGGCGGCGCCGGTGGCGTTGACGTCGAACGCCTCGCGTTCGTGCTCCTCCGCCAGGTCGACCTTGGTCCAGGCCGCCGCGTTGACGACGACGTCCGACCCGTCGACGACCTGGGCGACGCGGGCCGCGTCGACGACGTCGACCTCGGCACGCGGGACGGCCACCACGTCGTGACCTCGGGCGCGCAGCGTCGGGACGAGCGCGTGACCGAGCATCCCACCGCCTCCCAGCACGAGGATCTTCATGCGCGGAGGCTACCCAACCCGGCGCGACCCCCGGTTCCGGTGGCTCCGACCCGTGTCGCTGCCGGATCTGGTGTTACCCCTGTGATAGGTGAGCCATCTGAGGTTAAAGTGACGTCGGTCATCCTCTGTCCGATTTCTCCCTCACGCCCAGGTGCCCTCCATGCAGCCTCCTCGTCCCGTCGTCGTCGCTCGCGGCGCTCGCGCCCTCATGTCCACCCTCACCGTGGGCGCAGTGGCCATCGTCGGTGTCGTCGGTGTCGTCGGTGGCGTCTCCGTGGCCTCGGCGGCGAACGCGGCCCCGGCGGCGCCTCATCCGGTCCGCCCCGGGGTCCACCGGCAGGCCCTCACCGGGGTCGACACCGCCGCGCTGGCCACCGCTCCGCCGGCTCTCGACCCGGCCGCGTCCGCATCCCCCTCTCCATCCCCTTCCGCATCCCCCTCAGCCGCCTCAGCCGCCTCAGCCGCCTCAGCCGCCTCAGGATCGTCGGCATCCGGGTCCCCCGGTGCGGCAGCCGGGGGCAGCGGGAGACGGGCGTCGGCCGCCCAGCGGCCGACCGTGTTCACGGCCCCGCTCACCCTGTCGCGCTTCAGCGCCGCCGGTGTCTCCTGGACGGGGGCTACGGGCTCCCCCCGCGACCTCGTCGTCCAGGTGCGACTGCGGGAGCGGGGCGCCTGGTCGGACTGGCAGCGGCTGGACGTCTCCGACGGGGCGGACAGCGCGAGCGCCGACGCGCGGTCCGCCGGCTCGACGGTGTCGACCGAGCCGATCACCTCGGCCGGCGCGGACGGACTGCAGGTGCGGGTCGACTCCGCCTCCGGGGCCGCGCCGGCGAAGGTCGAGCTCGTCACCGTCGACGCCACCGCCTCGACCGCCGACGCGCAGGCCGGGACCGCGGCCGTGGCGGCGGCCCCGGCGGGGAGGCCCGCGATCATCAGCCGAGCCCAGTGGGGGGCCGACGAGAGCCTCGTGACGTGCACCCCGACCTACTCCAGCTCCATCAAGGCGGGGCTGGTCCACCACACGGTGAACTCCAACGCGTACACGGCTGCCGACTCGGCGTCCATCGTGCGGGGGATCATGGCGTACCACGTCAACGGCAACGGCTGGTGCGACATCGGCTACAACTTCCTCGTCGACCGCTTCGGGCAGATCTTCGAGGGGCGTGCCGGTGGTGTCGACCGGGCCGTCATCGGCGCCCAGGCCGGGGGGTTCAACACGTCCACGTTCGGCGTCTCGGGCATCGGTGACTTCACGACCGCCCTCCCGACAGCCGCGATGCAGTCCGCCTACGCGGCCGTGATCGGCTGGAAGCTCAGCCTCGACAGGGTCGACCCCCGGGCGATCACGGTGCTCGTCTCCGGCGGCGGGCCCTACACGTCCTACCCCGCTGGCACCGCGGTCACCGTGCGGACCACCTCCGGGCACCGAGACGTCGACTCGACCGACTGCCCCGGCACGGCCTTCTACCCCCTCCTGACCTCGCTCGGCGCCATGGCCGCCGCCTACGTCTCGACGACGAGCCCGGCCTCGCTCACCCTGTCCGCGGGGCAGACGCTGACGTCTCCGAGCGGGCAGTACCGGGTGGCGATGCAGGTGGACGGCAACCTCGTCGTGTATGGGCCCTCGGGCGCCGTCTGGGCGTCGTCGAGCGCCGTGCCGGGCAGCTACCTGGTCGTTCAGGGCGACGGCAACGCCGTGGTCTACGACCGGACGGACGGCTCGCCCCGGTGGGCGAGCAACACGTCGGGCCTGTATGCGCGTCTCCAGATGCAGGACGACGGGAACCTCGTGCTGACCTCCCCGTCCGGCGGCGCGCTCTGGGACAGCAAGGGCTACACGCGCCACCCGACCGTGCTCTTCGCCCCGAACAAGACCCTCGTCACGTCCTTGGCGGCCGGCGAGGTCGCGACCTCGCCCGACCAGGCATACCGCCTGGCCATGCAACCGGACGGGAACCTCGTCCAGTACGGACCCGCCGGCCCTGCTCTGTGGGCGACCCTGACCTTCGTGCCCGGCTCCCGGGTCGTGCAGCAGGGCGACGGCAACCTCGTCGTCTACTCGCCCCAAGGGACGCCGACGTGGCAGTCCGGGACCGACGACAACCCGGGAGCGTTCACCGCGGTCACGAACACCGGGAAGGTCGTGGTCTACCGCCTGGACGGAACAGTGCTCCTCTCCACGTGACCGGACGCAACAACAAGAACAATCCGCGTTAACGCCCTGGACTACGGGCCGGGCAACCCAGTGCGGCGGCGGCGGCCGCCTATCCGGGTTACGGGGACCACGGCTTCGTCGTCACCCTGGCCCCCGACATCCACCGGCGCACCGTGTGCGTCCAGGTGGCCAACGCCGGCGACTGGCGGATGGTCACGGAACAACCGCCCCCGCAGGTTGACCTCGGGTGCGAGGTCGTCGAGGGAGTGTCGGGGCTGGTGCCCCCGGCCCTGTCCCCGGCCGCCTCGGCCTCCTCACCATCCGGGAAGTACCGGCTCGTCATGCAGGGGGACGGCAACCTTGTGGTCTACGTTCCGGGCAACCTCGCCCGCTGGTCGTCTCGCACGAACGCGGCCGGGTCGGTGCTGAAGAACCAGCAAGGAGCCATGGTGATCGTCGGCCCCAACGGGCTGCCGCAATGGTCGACCGCCAGGGCTGGCGCGGGGAACGACCTCCACATCCAGGACGACGGCAACCTCGTCCTCTACGCGTCCGACGGGCGGGCCCGGTGGGACAGTGACGGGCATGTCGATGCTGGTGTCTGGCGCTTGGACCACCCGGTCGGGTTCACCACGCTGACCAGCAGGCAGTCGGTCACGTCGGCGAACGGCACGTACCGGCTCGTGATGCAGACCGACGGGAACCTCGTCGAGTACGTCGTGGGTGGCGGACCACGCTGGGCGACCATGACGTCCGTGGCCGGCTCTCGCGTCGTCGTGCAGGACGACGGCAACATGGTGATCTACTCGGCCGCCGGCCGTCCCGTCTGGTGGAGCGGCTCGCGACGACAGTACGGCGTCAACGGGACACTCGAGGACAGCGGCCGGATCATGGTGTTCGACTACGGCTCGGGCTCGTCGTGGAGCGCCTGACCCGGCGCGGGAACGAGCCGTCGGTCGGCACG
>CAWCJA010000007.1:0-66484 GCA_963795915.1 uncultured Actinomycetota bacterium | reverse complement strand
GTGCTGCCGCTGTTGCCCGTGTTGCCGCTGCCGGACTCGCCCCGAACCGAGGGGCTGGCCGTGGCGGACCCGGAGTTGCCGCCGGTGGCATCGGAGGTTGCCGAGGTGTCCCCGGTGCCTCCCGACGTCGCCGTGCCGGTTCCGGTGGCGGAGGAGTCACCCGAGGTGCCACCAGTGGCATCGCCCGTGGCGTGACCTGAGGCGCCGGTCGTGGAGCTGATGGACGCAGCCCCCGTGCCGTTGGCTGCGGAGGTGCCTGAGACGCCGGCAGCGTTGGCGTCACCGGAGTCCCCGGACAACGGGGAGGAGTCCGCCGAGCCACCGTCACCGGTGGACGCGTCGACGGTGTTGTCCGCCGTCGCCGACCCGCTGCCACCGAGCTCGCCCCCGTGGCCGTCGACCCCGTGGAGCTGCCTCCGCTAGAGGCCGTCCCGGTCGCTGAGCCGGAGGTGTTCGCATCGCCGGAGCGTCCGGAGTTGCCGGTGTCACCGCTCAGGGCCGTCGTCGTGGAGTCAGCCGCTCCGCTGCCGCCGCTCACCGCGTCACCGGGACCGGCGTTACCCGTGTCGCCGGACGAGGTGTAGCTGGTGGCGCCGGCCGCGCCGGTGTTGCCGCTGTTCCCGGTGTTCCCGGAGCCGGCCGCCCCCTCCACGGAGGGGTTGGAGGTCGCGGCTCCCGTGGTGCCACCGGTGGCCGAGGACGACGCCGAAGTCGACCCGGTGTCACCGGAGGTTGCCGTGCCCTCCGCATCGGCGGACGCTGAACCGGAGTTCCCACCGGTCGCGGTCCCCGTTGCGGCGCCGGAGTCCCCTGAGGTCGAGGAGACGGACACAGCGCCCGTCCCGCCGAGACCAGAGTCACCGGAGGCCCCGATGGCGTTGGCCGCTCCGCTGTCACCCGACGTCGGGAACGCGTCGGCGAACCCTCCGTTACCGCTGGTGGCAGTGGCGTCGTTGGTGGACGAGGCGTCGCCGCTCGCACCGGAGCTGGCGCCCGCGGCAGAGGAGGTCGTCGTGCTGTCCCCACTGGTTGCGGACCCGTCGGCGTTGCCTGACACGCTGGCGTCACCCGAGCGTCCGCTGTTTCCGGTGTCGCCGCTCACGGCCCGCGTCAGGGAGTTGGCTGCGCCGCTGCCCCCAGCCACGGTGTCCGTGCCACCGCTGCCGGTGTCGCCGGAGGTCGTCGCGCTGTTGGCCTTGGCTGCGCCGGTGTTGCCGCTGTTGCCGGTGTTGCCGCTGCCGGCCGCACCCGCAACCCACGGGCTGGACGTCGCCGCACCCGAGTCACCACCGACCGCCACCGAGCTGGCCGAGGTGTCGCCGGTGTTACCCGAGACCCCCGTCCCCGTCCCCGACGCGGTCGCGTCACCCGACGCGCCACCCTTGGCCGTACCCGTCGCCGCGCCCGAACCACCCGAGGTCGACGACACGTTCACGGCACCCGAGCCACCCAGGAACGAGGCACCAGAAGCACCCGCCGCGTTCGCGTCACCGGTGTACCCGGAGAACGGGTCCGCGGAGGCGTCCCCTCCGAAGCCGGACGACGCCGTGCCGGATCCGATGCCGGAGGCAGCGCCGCTGTTTCCGGAGGCCCCGCCCGTCGCCGACGAGTTCGTCGAGCTGTTGCCGCTGAAGGCCACGCCCAAAGCCGAACCGTCGACCGTCGCGTTACCGGAGGCACCGGACCGGCCGGTGTCACCGCTGCGCGCCCGCGTCGTCGACCCGGCAGCCCCGCTACCACCCGTCGTGGGTCCGTCGGCGGCACTACCGGTGTCCCCGGAGGCGGTGTCGCTGGTCGCCGTCGCACCGCCGGTGCTGCCGCTGTTCCCGGTGTTCCCGGAGCCGGCCGCACCCTCGACCCGAGGGCTGGAGGTCGCTGCACCGGTGTTGCCACCGGCCGCTGCCGAGTCCGCTGAGGTACTGCCGGTGTCACCCGACACCCCCGTCCCGGTCCCGGTGCCCGACGCGGCACCCGACGCGCCACCCGTGGCCGTCCCGGTCGCAGCGCCGGAGGCCCCCGAGGTCGACGCCACGGTCACCCCGCCCGAGCCACCCAGGAACGAGTCGCCCGACAGGCCCGCAGCATTCGCGTCACCGGTGTCACCCGACTGACCCGTCTCACCCAGAGCGACGGCGGATCCGCCGTCACCGCTCCCGGCGTTGCCAGTACCTGAGCCCGTGGCGTCACCAGAGGTTCCCGAGGAGGCTCCCCGCGCGCTCGAGGTGGTGGAGGTGTCACCGCTGCCGGCCAGGCCGATGGCGAAGCCACCAACCGAGGCATTCCCCGACCGTCCGCTGTTGCCGGTGTCGCCGCTGCGGCCCTGGGTCAAGGACCCGGACTCGCCGCTGCCACCGGACGTGGAGCCGCTACCGCTGCCGGTGTCGCCGGAGGTCGTCGCGCTGTTGGCCTTGGCTGCGCCGGTGTTGCCGCTGTTGCCGGTGTTGCCGCTGCCGGCCGCACCCGCAACCCACGGGCTGGACGTCGCCGCACCCGAGTCACCACCGACCGCCACCGAGCTGGCCGAGGTGTCGCCGGTGTTACCCGAGACCCCCGTCCCCGTCCCCGACGCGGTCGCGTCACCCGACGCGCCACCCTTGGCCGTACCCGTCGCCGCGCCCGAACCACCCGAGGTCGACGACACGTTCACCGCACCCGAGCCACCCAGGAACGAGGCACCAGAAGCACCCGCCGCGTTCGCGTCACCGGTGTACCCGGAGAACGGGTCCGCGGAGGCGTCCCCTCCGAAGCCGGACGACGCCGTGCCGGATCCGATGCCGGAGGCAGCGCCGCTGTTTCCGGAGGCCCCGCCCGTCGCCGACGAGTTCGTCGAGCTGTTGCCGCTGAAGGCCACGCCCAAAGCCGAACCGTCGACCGTCGCGTTACCGGAGGCACCGGACCGGCCGGTGTCACCGCTGCGCGCCCGCGTCGTCGACCCGGCAGCCCCGCTACCACCCGTCGTGGGCGGGTCGGCTGAGGTGCCGGTGTCCCCGGAGGCGGTGTCGCTGGTCGCCGTCGCACCGCCGGTGCTGCCGCTGTTCCCGGTGTTCCCGGAGCCGGCCGCACCCTCGACCCGAGGGCTGGAGGTCGCTGCACCGGTGTTGCCACCGGCCGCTGCCGAGTCCGCTGAGGTACTGCCGGTGTCACCCGACACCCCCGTCCCGGTCCCGGTGCCCGACGCGGCACCCGACGCGCCACCCGTGGCCGTCCCGGTCGCAGCGCCGGAGGCCCCCGAGGTCGACGCCACGGTCACCCCGCCCGAGCCACCCAGGAACGAGTCGCCCGACAGGCCCGCAGCATTCGAGACACCCGAGTCACCCGACGTGCCGGACGTGTCGGCGGATCCGCCGTCACCGCTGACAGCCAAGCCGAACCCGAGGCCAGCGGCATCGCCGCTGGCGCCTGAAGCGGCTCCGTTGGTCGTCGACCCCGTGGTGGTGTCACCGCTCTGGGCTACACCGTAGGCAGTACCGCTGACGGACCCGTTGCCCGAGTTCCCACTGGATCCCGTCTCGCCGCTGCGGCCGCGCGTCAGCGACTGGGCGTCTCCGCTGCCGCCCGTCGTGGCGCCGGCGGCGTTGGATCCCGTGTCACCGGACATCGTGTGGCTCGTGCCCGAGGCTGCGCCGGTGTTGCCGCTGTTGCCGGTGTTGCCGCTGCCGGCCGCACCCGCAACCCACGGGCTGGACGTCGCCGCACCCGAGTCACCACCGACCGCCACCGAGGACGCCGAGGTGTCACCGGTGTTACCCGAGACCCCCGTCCCCGTCCCCGACGCGGTCGCGTCACCCGACGCGCCACCCTTGGCCGTACCCGTCGCCGCGCCCGAACCACCCGAGGTCGACGACACGTTCACCGCACCCGAGCCACCCAGGAACGAGGCACCAGAAGCACCTACCGCGTTCGCGTCACCGGTGGTGCCGGAGAGCGGGTCGGCCGTCGCCTGACCTCCGTCGCCACTGCCGGCGGCGCCGAATCCCAGACCTGCAGCGGCGCCGCTGTTGCCGGACGCTGCCCCGACGGCCGATGCCCCGGTGGTGCTGTCACCACTCACGGCGGTTCCGGTGGCGTTTCCGCGGACCGTCGCGGAGCCGGAGTTACCCGACTCGCCGGTGTCCCCGCTTCGGCCGCGGGTGTCCGACATCGCGGTTCCGCTACCGCCCGAGGTGGGGTCGGCTGCGCCGCCTCCCGTGTCACCCGAGGCCGTGGTGCTGCTGCCGGTGGCTGCACCCGTGTTACCGCTGTTGCCTGTGTTGCCGCTGCCGGCCAGTCCTTCGACCTTTGGGCTGGACGTGGCCGCACCGGTGTCACCGCCGGTGGCGGTGGAGCTGGCAGAGGTCGCACCGGTGTCACCCGAGACGCCTGTCCCGGTACCGGTCCCCGACGCCGCACCAGATGCGCCACCCGTGGCCGTCCCGGTCGCTGCGCCTGACGAGCCAGACGTGGAGGAGATGCTGACGCCACCTGTGCCGCCTGATCCTGTGGCGCCCGAGTTACCGAAGGCGTTGGACACGCCCGTGTCACCTGACGTCGGCGTGGAGGTCGCGCCCCCGCCGGCACCGCTGCCGGCCAGGCCGATCCCCGCCCCGAGGGCAGCGCCGCTGTTGCCGGAAGGGCCGCCGAGCGCGGCGGAACCGGTGGAGGAGTTGCCGCTGACCGCGGTCCCCGACGCCGAACCGGTCACGTTGGCCGCCCCGGAGTTGCCGGAGTCACCGGTGTTGCCACTGCGACCCCGGGTGTCCGAGAGAGCAGATCCGGATCCGCCGGTGGTCGGGGGGTCAGCCATCGTCCCCGTGTCGCCGGAGGCGGTCGAGCTGGTGCCCGAGGCGGCACCGGTGTTGCCGCTGTTTCCCGTGTTGCCGCTGCCGGCAGCCCCCATGACTGAAGGGCTCGAGGTGGCCGCGCCGGAGTTGCCACCGGTCGCGGCTGAGTGGGTGGAGGTGTCGCCGGTGTTCCCGGAGACACCCGTCCCCACGCCCGAGGCCGTAGCTGCGCCGGAGTTCCCCCCGGTCGCCGCACCGGTCGCTGCCCCCGAGCTGCCCGAGGTGGACCGGATGCTGACCGCACCCGAGCCGCCCGTCGTCGTCGCTCCGGAGAATCCGGCCGCGTTGGCATCGCCGGTCGTGCCTGAGGTGGGTGAGGCAGTAGCTCCACCACCATCGCCACTTCCCGCGACACCTACACCAAGGCCCAGCGCGTTTCCGCTGGTTCCGGAGCCGGCGCCGGCCGCCACCGTGCTGGTCTGGCTGTTGCCGCTGACTGCGACGCCGTCGGCGGAGCCGTTGGCCGATGCCCGCCCTGAGTTGCCGGAGCTTCCGGTGTCACCGCTCGTCCCCTGCGTGGCGGAGCCGGCCAGGCCGCTTCCGCCGGTCGTGGACCCATCTCCGGCGCTTGTCATCCCGGAGGCCGTCGTGCTAGCCGCCGAGCCTGCTCCGGTGTTGCCGCTGTTGCCCGTGTTGCCGCTCCCGGCCGCACCCTTGACCGAGGGGCTGGAGGTCGCCGCGCCGGTGTTGCCACCGGTGGCCGTGGACGAGGTGTCCGTGCTGCCGGTGTCGCCGGAGGTCGCCGAGCCCGTGCCGGACGCGGTGGCCGCACCGGAGTTTCCGCCCGTAGCCGTACCCTTGGCCGCGCCAGAATTGCCCGAGGTCGACGAGATCATCACGCCGCCGGACCCACCCGTGGTGGTGGCACCCGAGTAGCCGAACGCGTTGGCGGCGCCCGTGTCACCGGAGGTCGGTCTCGAGTCAGCCGATCCGCCGGCACCACTCGCGGCCACTGCAGTCCCGCTGCCGTTGGCCGCGCCGCTGTTCCCCGACGCACCCCCGAGCGCGAACGAGCCGGTGTTGCTGCTACCGCTGGCCGCGGTTCCAGTCGCCGTCCCGGAGGTGGACGCTGCCCCAGAGTTGCCGCTGCTGCCCGTGTCGCCGCTCACACCCGAGGTGAGCGAGCCGGTCGCACCGCTGCCGCCTGTGGTCGGTCCGGTGCCCGTGCCGCCGGTGTCACCGGAGGCCGTGGTGCTGGAACCCGTCGCGGCGCCCGTGTTGCCGCTGTTGCCCGTGTTGCCGCTGCCGGCAAGGCCGGCCACCGAAGGACTGCTCGTCGCGGCACCGGTGTTGCCTCCGGTCGCGGACGAGGAGGTGTGGGTGTCGCCGGTGTTGCCCGAGGTCGCGGTGCCCTGGGCATCCGCCGAGGCCGCGCCCGAGTTGCCGCCGGTGGCGGAACCCGTGGCCGATCCGGAGTTCCCGGAGCGGGCCGTGATCATGACGCCGCCGGACCCGCCGGTGGTGGTGCTTCCGGAGAAGCCCCCGGCGTTGGCGACGCCCGTGTTCCCGGAGGTGGGCGACGAGGTCGCGGCCCCTCCGGGGCCGCTCGTGGCCGATGCGTTGTTGTTGGAGGTCGCGGCGCCGCTGTTGCCCGAGGCACCACCGAACGCCGCGGAGCTCGTCGTGCTGTTACCGCTCGTGGCCGAGCCGTCAGCCGCCCCGCTCGTCGTTGCCGAGCCGGAGTTGCCGCTCGCGCCCGTGTTGCCACTGGCCGCGCCCGTGAGGGAGTTCGCGGCGCCACTTCCACCGGCGACCGAGTCGCTGCCGCCGCTGCCCGTGGATCCCGACATCGTCGAGCTGGTGCCCGAGGCCGCCCCGGTGTTGCCGCTGTTGCCCGTGTTGCCACTGCCTGCGGCGCCCTCGACCGACGGGCTGGACGTCGCTGCCCCGGTGTTTCCACCCGTGGCGGACGACATCGTCGCCGTGCTGCCCGTGCTGCCCGACATGGCAGACCCGGTCGAGGTGGCGGATGCGGCACCCGAGGTGCCGCCGGTTGCGGAGCCGGTCGCGTTGCCGGAGTCTCCGGTGATGGCGGTGATCTTCACGCCACCGGAGCCCCCGCTGCCGGGGTCGCCGGCCGCGGCGATCAGGGCGGCGTCGCCCACGTTCCGCTTGGCACCCGACGAACCGTTGTTTGACACAGCGGGCGTCGTGGCGCCGGTCGCGGCCAGGATGGCGGTGCTGCCCGAGTTTCCGTAGGCGTTGGCGTCGCCCGTCGAGCCCGATGCGGGGCTGGACGTGGCTGTGCCGCCCGCGCCACTGGTGGCGTTGGTGGAGTTGTTGCTGGTGGCGGCTCCGCTCGAGCCGGAGCCGGCCCCCTGGGCAGCCGACTGCGTGGTGCTGGCGCCGCTATTGGCCGAACCATTGCTCGTCCCGTTGGCGTTCGCAGCGCCGGACTGGCCACTGGATCCGGTGTTCCCGCTCACGCCGGCCGTGGCCGAGTTCGCCGCACCGCTGCCTCCGCTGGAAGACACGTCGCCGGCGTTACCGGTCGTGCCGCTGTGGGTGGCGCTGGTGCCGGCCGCGGCACCGGTGCTACCGGAGTTGCCAGTGTTACCGCTCCCCGCGGAGCCCGACACGGAGGGGCTCGACGTCGCCGCACCGGTGTTGCCACCCTTGGCCGCGGAGGTCGTCGACGTGTTGCCGGTGCTGCCGGACGTGGCGCTCCCGGTCGAGTGCGAGGTCGCGGCCCCGCTGTTGCCGCCCGTTGCGGCGCCTGTGGCCGCACCGGAGCTCCCCGTGGTGGAAGTGACGCGCACACCACCTGACCCGCCACCAGTGCCACCGCCGCTGCCACCTGCGGCGTTCGAGGTGCCAGTGTTCCCGGAAGCCGGGCTGCTCGTGGCGCTGCCGGCGGTGCCGCTGTTGGACGTCGTCGTGGTGGTGCTCTTCGCCGCGCCGCTGCTCCCGGAGGGAGCACCCGTCGCACTAGAAGTCGTGCCACTGCCACCGCTGGTGCCCGAGCTCGTCGAGCTCCCGGTGGTGGTCGACGTCCCCGAGTTGTTGCTCGTCCCCGTGGACCCGCTGGTCGTCGAGGTCGCCGAGGTGTCGGTGCCTGAGCCACCTGAGACCGAGTCGGCGTGAGCCGCTGCCGAGGTGGCCAGAACGATCATGCCTCCGCCCGGGACCGCAAGTGCGACACCGATCAGGATGCGACGAATGCGCTGCTTTTCCATTGAACTGCCTCTCCGTTGAGCTCGACGTCCAGTGAGCCCCTGTTAAATCACGTGGAATGTGACCTTGCCGAGTCGTCCCCTGCCCATAGAGGGCCAGGTGATTTGTACCACGGTGGAGGGCGCACTGTCCTCCGGAATCAGAAACCGCAGAAATCGCCCCCCGGAACCGCATTCTGTGTATGGGCTGAGCGTCAAAAGAGAAGGTCGAAAGGGGGGTCAGGCACGCGACGTCCGATGCGGCTACCGCACGCGCCAGGTCTACGGTGATCATTCACCGGACTGGCTGACGGGCCGAAGATTCTGCGGTGCACGTGCTCGGCTACCTTGCAATGTCGCCTGCGACGTTATGCGGCTCGGACCTGGGACGAGGTGGACGCGCCCGTCTTCGGCTGAACCCCGGCCGACGGCGCTCCACCGTTGCGGTGGACCCCCGCCACCGAGGGGCGGTCCGACTGACGGGAGCGCGCTCTCACGACGTGTGCTGGATCCGTGGAGGGGCGCCGAAGGGCGACGGGTGCAGCCCGCACATCCCTGTGGTTCGAGATGTGCGGACCGCCTGCCGCCGAGCGTCAGCGCACGTCGTAGCGGTCGGCCATCATGACCTTGTCCCACGCAGCCACGAAGTCGCGGACGAACTTCTCCTTGGCGTCGTTGCTCGCGTAGACCTCGGCCAGTGCCCGCAGCTCGGAGTTGGACCCGAAGACGAGGTCGGCCCGCGTCCCGGTCCACCGCACCTCACCCGACCGGCGGTCGCGGCCCTCGAAGGTGTCGGCGTGGGCCTTGTCCTCACCGACCGCCGACCACGTCGTGCCCATGTCGAGCAGGTTGACGAAGTAGTCGTTCGAGAGCACCCCCGGGTTGTGGGTGAGCACGCCCGCCGCTGAGCCGCCGGCGTTGGCACCGAGCACCCGCAGACCGCCGACGAGCACCGTCATCTCGGGCGCGCTGAGGCCGAGCAGGTTGGCCCGGTCGACGAGGAGGAACTCCGCCGGCAGACGGCTGCCCTTGCCCATGTAGTTGCGGAACCCGTCGGCCGCCGGCTCGAGGTAGCCGAACGACTCGACGTCGGTCTGCTCCTGGGAGGCGTCGCCACGACCCGGGGTGAACGGGACGTGGACGTCGAAACCGCCGTCGCGCGCGGCCTTCTCGACCGCCGCACACCCGCCGAGCACGACGAGGTCGGCGATCGAGACCGTCGTCCCTGCGGCCCTCAGCTCGGACTGGACCCCCTCCAGGGCACGCAGCACCGTGGCCAGCTCGGCGGGGTCGTTGACCTCCCAGCCGCTCTGCGGGTCGAGCCGGATCCGCCCGCCGTTCGCGCCCCCGCGCTTGTCGCTGGAGCGGAACGTCGACGCCGACGCCCACGCCGCTTTGACGAGCTGTGCGACCGTGAGGCCGCTGTCGAGGATCTTCTGCTGGGCCGCCGCAAAGCCGGCGGCGTCGAGCGGGGCGCCGTCGACCGCAGGGACGGGGTCCTGCCACAGCAGCTCCTCCTGCGGCACCCACGGCCCGAGGTAGCGCTGGATCGGGCCCATGTCGCGGTGCGTCAGCTTGTACCAGGCGCGGGCGAACGCGTCGGCGAACTGGTCGGGGTTCTCGTGGAACCGCCGCGAGATCTGCTCGTAGACGGGGTCCACGCGCAGGGAGATGTCGGTCGTCAGCATCGTCGGCGGCCGGTTCAGCTCACCGGACTCGGGGTCCGGCACCGTGTTGGCCCCGCCGCCGTCCTTCGGCTGCCACTGGTGCGCGCCGGCGGGGCTCTTCGTCAGCTCCCACTCGTAGCCGAACAGGTTGTCGAAGTAGGCGTTGCTCCAGCGCGTGGGGGTCGCCGACCACGTGACCTCGAGCCCGCTCGTGATGGCGTCGCGGCCCTTGCCGCTGCCGTAGCTGTTGATCCACCCGAAGCCCTGGTCGGCCAGACCGGCGCCCTCGGGCTCCGGCCCGACGAACTGGTGGGGGTCGGCCGCACCGTGCGTCTTGCCGAAGGTGTGCCCGCCTGCGATGAGGGCGACGGTCTCCTCGTCGTTCATGGCCATCCGGCCGAAGGTCTGCCGGATCTCGGAGGCGGCGGCCAGCGGGTCCGGCTTGCCGTTCGGGCCCTCGGGGTTGACGTAGATGAGGCCCATCTGCGAGGCGCCGAACGGGGCCTCCAGCCGCGGGAACCCGTCTCCCCCCTCGTGGCGCTCGTCGCCGAGCCAGGTCTGCTCGGGACCCCAGTAGACGTCCTCGTCCGGCTCCCAGACGTCCTCGCGCCCACCGGCATACCCGAAGGTCGTGAACCCCATCGTCTCCAGCGCCCGGTTGCCCGCGAGCACCATGAGGTCGGCCCACGAGATCTGGCGGCCGTACTTCTGCTTCACGGGCCACAGCAGCCGCCGGGCCTTGTCGAGGTTGCCGTTGTCGGGCCAGCTGTTGAGCGGGGCGAAGCGCTGCATCCCGGCGCCGGCGCCGCCCCGGCCGTCAGTGACGCGGTAGGTGCCGGCGCTGTGCCAGGCCATCCGGATCATCAGGCCGCCGTAGTGGCCGAAGTCGGCCGGCCACCAGTCCTGGGAGGTCGTGAGGACGCTGTCGATGTCGGCCGCGACGGCCTCGAGGTCGAGGCTCTGGAACGCCGTCCGGTAGTCGAAGTCGTCGCCCATCGGGTTGGCGACGGCGGGGTGCTTGCGCAGGATCCGCAGGTTGAGCTGGTTGGGCCACCACTCGGTGTTGCCGCCCCCCTCGGTGGGGTGCGCGAGCTGGCCCCCGGCGACCGGACAGCCGCCGGCCTCCTGGTCGTTCATGTCCTTCTCGGTCGTCCTGGTGTCGGTCATGACGGTCCCTCCGGATCGTGGCTGGGTCGGTGGTCGGTGAGGTCATGGGGTTCGTTGAGGTCGGCGAGGTCGGTATGCCGCGGGGGCGCGGACGCCGCGGCGGTGCACCGGGGGCAGAGGCCCCAGTAGACGACCTCGGCCTCGTCGAGGTGGAAGCCGTGGTCGTCCGCGGCCGTGAGGCACGGACCCTCGCCGACCGCGCAGTCGACGTCGGCGATGGTGCCGCACGAGCGGCAGACGACGTGGTGGTGGTTGTCGCCGACGCGCGACTCGTAGCGCGCCACCGACCCCGACGGCTGGATGCGCCGGAGCAGGCCGGCTGCCGTGAGGGCCCGCAGCACGTCGTAGACGGCCTGGTGCGAGACGCCGCCGAGGTCGAGGCGCACCGCGTCGATGATGACGTCCGTCTCCGCGTGCGGGTGGGCGTCGACGGCCGTGAGGACGGCGGTCCGCGGCCGGGTCACCCGCAGACCGGCCCGCCGGAGCGCATCGGTCGCGTCGAGGGTGGCCGGCACCCTCCGAGCCTGACCCATGATCTGGAACGAGTCAAGAGTAGGTCCGCCCTCCATGATGAGCGCCGGCTCAGACCGCGAACCGGCGGTCGGCGGTGAACGAGACGGTGAGCGCGCGGTCGTAGCCCTCCGGGGCCAGCCGCTCGACGAGGTCGGCCCGCACCTCGTCGCACTGCGCGATGGACGAGACCGGTGACGCGGCATCGACCACGTAGACGACGTCCACGTCGACCCGGCCGCCGATCTTTGTCGCCCGCAGCACGGCCTCGGCGAACCCGTAGCGCTCCCGGACCTCCTCGACCATCGCTCGCAGGTCGTCCAGCACCGGGGGTTGCGGTGACATCGCGAGGACCTCGCGCATCCCCCCGACGACGAGCCGCACCGGCACCCGGAGGAAGACGAGCGACCCGACGACGACCATCCCCGGGTCGACGTAGGCCGCGAGGTCACCTCGGCCACTCCGGTCGAGCACCAGTGCGACCACGAAGCCGACGAGGACGAACCCCGACAGCGCGGCGTCGGCGAGCCACTCGGCGGCCTCGGCCCGCACGAGGTCGGACCCGGCGCCCCGCCGCAGGAGCAGCCCGACGAGGAGCACGACGACGGCGGTGAGGGCGGCATACGCGACGGCCCAGCCGAAGGCCATCTCGCGGCCGCCGTGGACGATGTCGACGACGCCCTGCACCGCGGCATACAGGCACAGGGCCCCAAGGGTGCCGGCCTTGAGCACGACCGCCACCGGCTCGGCCGCCTCTCGCCCCCATGGGAAGCGCTCGTCGGCGCCGCGGTTCGAGAACCGCAGCGCGAGGACGGCGACGATCGACAGGCCCACGCTGACGAACGAGTAGAGGCCGTCGAAGACGATCATGCTCGAGCCGGCAAGGATCCCCCAGACGCTCGAGACCACGGCGAACCCGGCCGACACCCAGACCGAGATGAGCAGAAGACGCTGGTCACGCACGGGCTCAGTGTGGCGCAGGGGGGCAGGATCGAGACAGTCCCGTTCAGGACGCGGGGGCCCGCCGAGGAGAGGCAACGATGAACCGTTCGCTGGTGTCGACGCAGGTGGCCATCGTCGGGGGCGGGCCGGCCGGGCTCATGCTCAGCCACCTCCTGGCCCAGGAGGGGGTCGACTCGGTCGTCGTCGACCACCGCACCCGGGCGGAGATCGAGGGCACCGTCCGCGCCGGCATCCTCGAGGCCGGCAGCGTCGACCTGCTCGTCGACCGCGGCGTCTCCGACCGCGTGCTGCGCGAGGGCGACCGGCACGACGGGGTCGGGCTGCGGGTCGGCGGCGTCACGCACCGCATCGACTTCGAGGCCGCCGTCGGCAGCGCCGTCTGGCTCTACCCCCAGACCGAGGTGTTCGCGGACCTCGCCGACGCCCGCGAGCGCGACGGCGGCGACGTGCGCTTCGGGGTCTCCGACGTCGTCGTCGACGCGTCGGCCGCCGAGCATCCGTCGGTGGACGTCACGGACGCCGCCGGCCGCCCGGCCACCCTCCAGGCGCGGGTCCTCGTCGGGGCCGACGGGTCGCGCAGCGTCTGTCGGCAGCTGATCCCCGAGGACCGCCGGCGCCAGCTCTCCCGCGACTACCCCTACGCCTGGTTCGGCATCATCTGCCAGGCCCCGCCCAGCGCACCGGAGCTCGTGTATGCCGCGTCTCCGGCTGGCTTCGCGCTCATCAGCCAGCGCACCCCCACCCTGCAGCGGATGTACTTCCAGTGCGACCCCGACGAGGACGCGCAGGCGTGGTCGGACGACCGCATCTGGCACGAGCTGCAGACCCGGGTGAGCGGCCCCGACGGCTTCACGCTGAAGGAGGGCCCGATCCAGGAGAAGACGGTGCTGCGCTTCCGCAGCGCCGTGTGCGAGCCGATGCGCCACGGGCTGGTGCTCCTGGCCGGCGACGCCGCGCATACCGTCCCGCCGACCGGGGCCAAGGGGCTCAACCTCGCGCTGGCCGACGTGGCCCTGCTGTCCGAGGTGCTGGCCGAGGCGCTCGGCAGGAACGACCTGTCGCGGCTCGACGACTACAGCCCTCGCGCGCTGCGCCGGGTATGGCGGGCCCAGCAGTTCTCCTACTGGATGACGACGATGCTCCACCGGGCGCCGGACCAGAGCGCCTTCGACGTGCGCCGCCAGCAGGCCGAGATCGAGAGCGTCGCGACGTCGGAGGCGGGGTCCCGCTACCTCGCCGAGGCGTACACGGGGTGGCCCGGCCAGAGGTAGGGCCGGTCGGCAGCGCTCAGCGACGGGTCAGCAGCAGGACGGGGATGACCCGGTCGGTCTTCTCCTCGTACTCGGCGAAGCCCGGGTAGCGGCGCTTCTGCTCCTCCCACACCGGCTCCCGCGCCTCGGGCTCGAGCTCACGGGCCGTCACGGGAACGGTCTCCACGGTGCTGCCGGTGTCGCCGTCGCCCGCGACCTCGATCGACGCCTCGGGGTGGGCCTTGAGGTTGTGGTACCACGCCGGGTTCGTCGGCTGACCGGCGTAGGAGGCGAAGACGGCCCAGCCGTCGTCGGTGGCCATGTACATCACCGGGCTCACCCGCTCGGCGCCGCTCTTGGCCCCCGTGGTGTGCAGGAGCAGGAGGGGCGAGCCGTCGAACGCACCACCGACCCGCCCGCCGTTCTCACGGAACTCGGCGATGACCTTGTCGTTCCAGTCGCTCATGCCTTCACTGTAGGCAGGAGTGTCGGCAGGCCGCCGCGCGACCCGCTCGCCGGGCGAGAAGGATGGGGCCATGGACTACGTCAAGCTGGGATCGACAGGACTCGACGTCTCGCGGATCGTGCTGGGCTGCATGAGCTTCGGCGAGCCCTCGCGCGGCAACCACGAGTGGACGCTCGACGAGGGGGCCTCCCGCCCGATCATCCGCCGGGCCCTGGAGGCGGGCGTGACCTTCTTCGACACCGCCAACGTCTACTCGGCCGGCAGCAGCGAGGAGATCGTCGGACGCGCGCTCGCGGAGTACGGTCGGCGCGACGAGCTCGTCATCGCCACGAAGGTCAACGGCCGGATGCACGAGGGACCGAACGGACAGGGCCTGTCGCGTAAGGCGATCCTCGCGGAGATCGACCACAGCCTGCGGCGGCTCGGTACCGACTACGTCGACCTGTACCAGATCCACCGGTGGGACCCCGCCGTGCCGGTCGAGGAGACTCTCGAGGCCCTGCATGACGTCGTCCGGGCCGGCAAGGCCCGCTATCTCGGCGCCTCGAGCATGTGGGCGTGGCAGTTCGCCAAGGCCCAGCACACCGCTCGGGCCCACGGCTGGACGCCGTTCCGGTCGATGCAGGACCACTACAACCTGCTCAACCGGGAGGAGGAGCGCGAGATGTTCCCGCTCTGCGCCGACGAGGGCGTCGGGGTGATCCCCTGGAGCCCGTTGGCCCGCGGCCTGCTCACCCGAGAGTGGGGGACGACGACGATGCGCAGCGAGACCGACGGCTTCGGCCGGACGCTCTACGACGACGGCGACAAGGCCGTCGTCGACGCCGTCGGCCAGGTGGCCGAGCAGCGCGGGCTCCCCCGCGCCCAGATCGCGCTGGCGTGGGTGCTGCGCAACCCCGTCGTCACCGGCCCCATCGTGGGCGCGACGACGGTGTCCCACCTCGACGACGCCATCGCCGCGCTCGACGTCGAGCTGACCAACGACGAGGTCGCCACCCTGGAGGCCCCCTACCGCCCGCACGCGCCCGCCGGCTTCTGACCGCGTCCCCCCGCCCCCCTCCTTTTCTCCCAAGAGGAGAGGAGAGCACGGTCCTGACGACATGAGGAGCGCAGCGCACGGAAACCCGTGCGCTGCGCTCCTCCTCAGCCCTCAGCGGTGGGCCGACCGCGGCGTCAGGCGGGGCGCTTCTGCGGAGCGTTCTTGGTCGTCATGCCCGGGTCGTCGACGACGACGTCACCGAGGATCTCGTCGATGCGGGTCATCAGCTCCGGCGCGATCGTCACCCCAGCCGCCGCGACGTTCTCCGTGACCTGCTCCGGCCGCGACGCGCCGATGAGCGCCGCCGCGACGTTCTCGTTCTGCAGCACCCACGCGACGGCCAGCTGGGCCTGGGTCAAGCCCAGCTCGTCGGCGACGGGCTTGAGGCCCTGCACCCGCGTGAGGACGTCGTCCTTCATGAAGCGCTGGATCATGTCGGCGCCGCCCTTCTCGTCGGTCGCCCGCGACCCTTCCGGCGGCTTCTGGCCCGGCTGGTACTTGCCCGTGAGCACCCCCTGGGCCACCGGCGACCAGACGATCTGCGACACGCCGAGCTCCTTCGACGTCGGCACGACCTCACCCTCGATGACGCGCCACAGCATCGAGTACTGCGGCTGGTTCGACACGAGCTGGAAGCCGAGCTCGCGGCTCAGGCGCACGCCCTCGCGGATCTGGTCGGCCGTCCACTCGCTGACCCCGATGTAGAGCGCCTTGCCCTGGCGCACGACGTCGGCGAAGGCCTGCATCGTCTCCTCGAGCGGCGTCTCGGTGTCGTAGCGGTGGGCCTGGTAGAGGTCGACGTAGTCGGTCTGGAGCCGCGTCAGTGAGCCGTTGATGGACTCCATGATGTGCTTGCGCGAGAGGCCGACGTCGTTCTTGCCGCCGGGACCCGTGGGCCAGTAGACCTTCGTGAAGATCTCCAGCGACTCGCGCCGCTCACCCTTCAGGGCTTCGCCGAGGACGGTCTCGGCCTTGGTGTTGGCGTAGACGTCCGCGGTGTCGAACGTCGAGATGCCGGCGTCGAGCGCCGCCCGGACGCACGTCGTCGCTGCGTCGTTCTCGATCTGCGACCCGTGGGTCAGCCAGTTGCCGTAGGTGATCTCCGAGACTTTGAGCCCGCTGTTTCCGAGGTATCTGTAATCCACATCCCCCACCGTATGCGCGCCACCGCCGGGCCGCCCGGGCACCCACCCTCGGCGCACACCCGTTCCCCCAATAGGGGCGCAGCGCACGGCCGCCCGAACACCAGGAGCGCAGCGCACGGAAACCCGTGCGCTGCGCTCCTGGTGTCTGACGTGCCGGTGCTTCGGTCAGACCGAGGCCGCTCCGGAGCCGCCCTGCCCGAGGAAGTCGACCAGGACGCGGTTGAACTCCTCGGCGTGGCTGACGTTGATCCCGTGCGGGCCGTTCGCGACGACGTGCAGGCGGCTGCCCGCGATGGCGGCGTGCGTCCGTGCGCCGGAGCCCTCGAAGGGGACCGTGCCGTCGGTGTCGCCATGGATGACGAGGGTCGGCACGGTGACCTTGGTGAGGTCGTCCCGGAAGTCGGTGAACCCGAAAGCGGCCATGCACTCGAGCGCAGCCGGCTTGGCGGCCTTCGTGGTCAACGCGAGGGCTTCCTGGCGCTGCTCCTCCGTCACCATGAGGCGGTCACCGGCGGTGAAGAACTGCGTCATGAAGTCGTCGTAGAACGACGACTGGTTGGCGGTGAGGCCGGCGGTCATCTTCGTGGCCAGCCCCGTGGAGAGCGGTCCGTCCGGGTTGTCGCCGGTCTGGTGCATGAACGGCGACACCGCCGACGCGAAGACCACGCTGTGCAGCCGGCTCTCGCCCTCGCGGGCGATGTAGCGGGCCACCTCGCCCCCGCCCATCGAGAACCCGACCAGCGTGACGTCGTGGAGGTCGAGCCGCTCGACCAGACCGGCGAGATCGTCGGACAGGTGGTCGTAGGAGTAGCCCGTCAGCGGCTTGCCGCTGTCACCGAAACCGCGGCGGTCGTACGTGATCACCCGGTAGCCCGCCTGCTGGAGAGCCGGCACGTTGTCCTTCCAGGCGGCGCCGCTGAGCGGCCAGCCGTGGATGAGGACGACGGGGCGTCCGGCCCCGCCGGTGTCCTCGTAGTGGAGAGCGACCTCGGGGCGGCCATCGTCTGTGGCGTCGAGTGTGGGCATGGTGCAGTCCTCTCGGGAGGGGTCCGTGGTCGGGCGCCTGCCAGGGCGCCCTCGACAGGACGCATACCCGGCCCTGACTGACCGAATCCCGCTAGTGGACAGCGCTTTCGTCACTCCCCTGATCGGCGGGGACCCTTACCGTTCCCTTACGAGACCCACCCTGAGCCTGGCTCAGACCTGGCGCGCGACGTCCATCGCCTCGGCGGGAGCGGCGTCGACGGGGCTCGGCGCCGTGGTGGCCCAGCGCTCGAGCACCGGGGTCGCGACGAGCAATGCGACCACCGCGAGGGCGAAGACCAGGACGAGCAGCACGGTCATCATCTGCGGTGGCTCCTCACGCGGCGGGCCGACGGCCACACCTTGTACCAACTCTGGACAAGCCCTGAACATACCGACCTCATGGACCCCGTGCAACTCGTCATCGGGTCACCTCCGGGATCCCCCGGACGGCACCCCAGGCACCCCAGGCACCTCAGGCACCTCAGGCACCCTCTCGGCGCTGCGGGGGCCAGGGAGCCCCAGCCCCGGCATCCACCAGTTCCACCGTCCGAGCAGCCGCATCGAGGCGGGCACGATGACGAGCCGCACGATGGTCGCGTCGAGGGCGATGGCGACGGCCATGCCGAAGCCGAGCTGCTTCATGGGCAGGATTCCGGCGAGGGCGAACCCGCCGAACACGACGACCATGAGCAGCGCCGCCCCCGAGATCAGTGGGGCCGTGCCCGCCACCCCGCGGGCCACGCTCAGCGTGTTGTCGCCGGTCTTGAGGAACTCCTCACGCACCCGCCCCAGCAGGAACACCTCGTAGTCGGTGCTGAGGCTGAAGAGCAGGGCCAGCAGCAGGATCGGGATGAAGTTCTGGATGTTGGCGGTGCCCTCCACCCCGAGCAGCCCGGCGCCGAGGCCGCGCTGGAAGACGAGGACGAGGATCCCGAAGGTCGCCCCCACCGACAGCAGGTTCATGAGGATCGCCTTGAGTGGCAACAGGACCGAGCGGAAGGTGAAGGCGAGCAGCAGGTAGATGACGACGAGCATGACGCCGATGACCCGGGGCAGGCTGTCGCCGATGACGCCGTTGTTGGCCAGCCCCTCGGCGGTCTCGCCCCCGACGCGCACGGTCGCCCCCGGTATGCCGGCCGCGGCCGCCGCGGCCTGGGTCGCCGCGAAGAGCTCCCTCGTCTGCGGGTCCGCCGCGTGGCCCGACGATACGACGTCGAGGACCAGCATCCGGCCGTCGTCCGAGACGTAGTGACCCACCAGCTCCTTGACGGGAGAGGGCAGCTCGGCCCGCACGGCGGGATCGAGCGCGGCCAACGGGGCTTGAGGCGACACCCCACGGAGTACGACCAGCGGTGAGTCGACGCGGGCCACGGAGGGAAGCGCAGCGAGCCGGTCCGCCAGCCGCCCCACCGCTGCGGACGCCTCCTGGGTGTCGAGTGGCGCACTCGACGTTACGAGCACCTCGATGGGCGCGGTCGACCCGGCGCCGAACTCGGACTGCATCCGGTCGAAGCCCTGGCGGATGACGGACGACGTCGGCACGATCTGGGCGTCCGGCGTGAAGGTCGTCAGGTCGCGGGCCGGCGCCGCCACCGCCAACATGAGCAGCAGCGCGCCACCGAGGAAGACGAGCGGGTGGCGCATCACCCGCGCGGCGATGGCGTCCCACCGCACCCCGCGCCGCCGGGCGCCGGGGTGGCCCTCCGGCCAGCGCCGGCGCCGCAGCCGGACCCGGCCGGCGTTGATCCGGTGGCCGAGGAGCCGGAGGAGCACCGGCAGCAGCAACACGGACGTGAGGATCGAGAACGCGACGACGACGACCGCCCCGAGGGCGATCGACGTGATGACGCCCAGCGGCACGAGGAACAGGGTGCTCATCGCGGCGACGATGGTGATGCCGGAGAAGACCACCGTTTCGCCGCTCGTCTTCAGGGTCACCGCGAGCGCCTCGTCGACGGTGCGGCCCTTGGCCAGCTCCTCCTTGAAGCGCGCGATGACGAACAGCGAGTAGTCCACTCCCACACCGAGTCCCAGCATCGTCGCGGTGTTCTGCACGAAGATCGACAGCTCGGCATGCCGCGCGATCACGGTCAGCAAGGCGAAGCTGCCGACGATCGAGGTGACGCCGACCGACAGGGACGTGAGGGCCGCGACGAACCCACCGTAGATGGCGACGAGCACGAGCAGGATCAACGGCAGCGTGAGCATCTCGGCGTGGGCCAGGCCGGACTCGCTCAGCGCGTTGACCTCTCCCCAGAACGACGCGGTCCCGACGAGGGCCACGTCGAGGCCCTGCGCGGCATACGTCGCCGTGAGGTCGCTCTGCAGGTGGGGCAGCAGCTGACGGGCGAGCCCGTCGTCGACGCCCAGCCCGAGCACCTCGATCGAGGTCGCACCGTCCCGGCCGACGAAGCCCTGCCGGAGCTCACCGGTGGTCGACGCGTACCCGAGGTGGCTCGAGACCCGGAGATCCGGGTTGGAGGCGACCTCGGTGATGACGCGTTCGGCCCGCTTCTCGAAGCCGGGCTGGGCGGCGGTGTACCAGCGGTCGTGGACCACGACGGTGATGTCGCTGGCGCCGCGGGCGACGAAGCCGTGCTGCAGCGCCAGGTTGACGGCGTCGCTCTCCGAGCCGGGCACGTTCCACCCGCCCCCGGACAGCAGGGTCGGCAGGGGGGCGCCGACGACCCCGGCGACGGCCAGGAGCACCAGCCAGAGACCGACGACGGGCCAACGGAGCCGGCCGAGGAGCGCGACGAACCGCGCCAGCGCCCGGTCGACCAGCGGCTCACGCGCCGGGCGGGGAGCCGCGGACGGCTCCTCGCCAACGTCATCCCGGTGAGCCGGTGCCTGAGCCACCTCGACAGCATCGGAGACCTCGGTGACCTCGGTGTCAGGCATGGCTGGCGGCTCCGCGGCTGGCGGCGAGCTCGCGCAAGGCCAGGGCGGCGACGACGGGCTTGCGCAGCGCGGACCGCCATCGGGCCGGGCCGGTCGAGACGGCGCGGTCGACGCTGATGAGGGTGTGCCGGCGAACACGCGAGCCTTCGCTCACGGACACGACCATCCTCGCCGCGACGGCGCCGTACAAGAGGCTCGTGTAGACGAGCTGCGGCAGACCGTCCTCCCCGGACGCGAGGAGACGCCGCGCCGACTCGAGCATCTCGACCGGCACGACGCGCATCGGGACGACCCGCCGCAGCAGGTCCCACGTCGCGTCGGTCGCGATCGCCTCGTCGAGCATCGCCCGGTCGATGCGGCCGTCGAACGGCGCACTCCCCGCGGCGTAGTCGTAGTAGCGGATGTACTGCGTCCCGGCCATGTCGTAGCCGGAGATGACCGGCCGTCCGACCCGCGCGGCCGCCTCGTGCAGGAGCCACTTGGCCACCCAGCCGGCGGGCTCGGTCACGTCGACCCCGTCGACCACCACGGCGCAGGCGGTGACGAGGTCGAGCACGTTGTCGGCCGTGATGCCCTGCCGGTGCACCGTGACCTCGGCGTGCGGGTTGACGGCGACGACCCGGCGGGCGTGCACGTCGGCCTTGTTCTCCCCGATCTCGTCGAGGAAGGCGCTCTGCCGGTTGAGGTTGTTCAGCTCGTATGCGCCGGGCTCGGCGAGCGCGAAGTGCTGGACTCCGAGGCGTACCAACGGTTCCACGGCCGCTCCCCCGGTGGAGCCGCACCCGGCGACGAGCACCGGCAGGGCGGACAGCCGGGCCTGGGCGCGGTCGGAGACGAAGCCGCGGTTGCGGGTGGTCAGCTCGGCGTAGAAGGTGTCCGCGTCGAGGTCCTTGTGGGTCGCGGGCAGGGTGAGGGACATGGGTGCTCCTGGGAGGGGGATGTCGGTGGGGGTGGCAGAGGGTCAGGCGGCGCAGGCCGGACGGCAGGCCCGCTGACCGACCGCGTCGAGGAAGACCTGGTGGATCTGGTCGGGGCTGGTGGCCCGGTATGCCGCGCCGCCGGTGGCCGCGCTCAGCGCCGCCATCGCGGCGCGGTCGGCGTCCGGGCCGAAGGCGATGGTGATGACCGGAACGGGCCGGTCGGGCCGGGCCTCGGCCCGCAGGGTGGCCACGGTCTGGTCGAGGGACAGGACGTTCTCGCTGTCGGCCCCGTCGGAGAGGACGACGACCGCGTTGACCCGTCCCTCCACCCACGAGGCCTGGGCGGCCCGCACGGCGGCGAGGGTCGTCGTGTAGAGGGCGGTGCCCCCGGTGGGCTTCAGGGACGCGAGCCCGGCGAGCAGCCGCTGCTGACCGGCCGGGTCGAGGGTCACGGTGGGGACGACGGTGCGGTAGGGCGTCGGCCCGTCGAGCTTCTCGGAGAACGCCCAGAGGTCGACCTGCGTCGTGGCGGGGTAGAGGGCGAGCCCCTCGAGGGCCGCCGCGCGGGCGATGTCCATGCGGGAGGGGCCGGGGCTGCCCTTGCCGTCGATGCCCCACGCCATCGAGCCGGAGACGTCGACGACGGTCGTCAGCTTGGCGTCCTGCCGCACGGCGGCGAGGGTCTTCTCGGCAGCGTCGAGGGAGGTCGCGTCGAGCCGGGTGGCCCTGCTGGCCTGGCTGCCGTCGACGCCGCGAGCGGCGGTCAGGTCGAAGCCCGGGGCGCCCTGGGCGTCGCGGAAGCCGGCCGAGCGCAGCGCCTGCTGCGAGCTGGGCAGGGTGAGCCGGTCGAGGAGCCGCCCGGCGGCGGTCTGCACGGCCGGCGCGGTCGACAGCACGGCATACGGGTAGTCATAGGACGCCTGGCTGGGGTAGATGGCCACGAGAGCGGGGCCGGCCCCGGTGTTGCCGGCCCACACGGCCTGCTCGGACATGGGCCGGGCGCTGGTGCTCGGGCCGGCCGCCGCCGCGCTGACGGCGGTCGCGGTGGAGGAGGTGCCGGTGGCAGTGTCGGTGACCGACGCGCCGCGCAGCAGGGCGGTGAGGGCGCCGCGGCCGTCCGGCCGTCCGGCGGTGGCGTCGCGCAGGGCGAGGATGGCGCCGACCCGCTCGGGCGCGAGGCGCTCGGGAGCGAGAAGGACGGTGGCGGGGGTCGCCGTGCCGGCCGCGGCGACGAGGTCCCCGACGCTGGGACGCCCGTTGGGGTGGAGGGCGGCGGCCTCTGCGGCGGTCACCGCGAGGACGAGCGGGCTCGTCGCGACGGGCGGTGCGTCGGTCGCGGCGGCGACCTTGTCGTCCTTGGCGCGGGTCAGCCAGAGGGTCGAGCTCGGGATCCAGACGTCCGGCGGCTGGATCGAGCCGGTCTGCAGCTGGGTGAGGACGTCGGCCGGGGCGGCGGCCGTGACCATGACGTCGACGCATACGGTCGGCTCGGCGGTGAGCCGGCCCGCGACGGTGGCGACGACCGGGGCGATGTCGGGGGCCGCGACGACGCGCAAAGGCGTGCGACCCGACGCGCAGTCCGCGGCGGGGGGACCGCCCCGGCCGGCGAGATAGAGCCCGGCGGAGGCCGCGAGCGCGACGACGGCGAGCACCGCAGCCACGAGTGCCCCGTAGCGGGTCACCCGAGGGTCATGCGGCACGACGCTCGCCCTCCACCCGCGACAGGCGGCCGGGGCGGGCGGCGGAGAGCTCGGTGTTGGCCTGGAACAGGTCCGGGGACTCGAGCATCTCCTGGAGCATCGCGGTCTGCTGCGTGGCGAAGGCCGCGTCGGGCAGGTGCGAGACGAACGGCTTGACGCTGGCCCGCTCGGTGTAGGCGTGGGCGAGCAGGTCGTCGGCGGTGAGCTGGGGGGCGGTGCCCTCGACGAGCTGCACCTCCAGCCCGGCCATGAGCAGGTGGCGCAGGGCGACGTGCTCCTCGACGTCGCCGATGAGGGTGCGCACGGCGGGCGTCGCGGCGGCGACGGCCTGCCCGAGCCCGTGGAGCAGCTCGAGGGTCACCCGCAGCCGCTGGGTCTTGTCGGTGAGGGTGCGGGAGTGGACGAAGCGCTTGAGCTCGCGCACCTCGTGGCTGCCCGTCCCCGTGAGGGGCGCGACGCGGTCGAAGATGTTGACCGCGTGCGCCTCCTCCACCGGGAACGCCGCGCGAGCGGGGTCGAAGAGGTCCCTCGACTCCTCGTCCCCGTTCGTCGCGAGGCTCACGTAGCCGAGGATCCGGCCCGTGGGGCTGAGGGTGATGATGTGCTCGTCGTCCGGGTGGGTCACGCCGATCGGCTCGCAGAAGATGGCCTGACGGTAGGCCACGCTCGAGCAGGCCCAGCCCAGCTGGAGGTACTGCGCGAGGCGGAAGCCCTGCAGCCCGATGAGGTAGCGGTGCGGCAGGTGGCGCGTCGGCACGGACAGGGTCACCAGTCCGTCGCCGCGCTCCGCGATGTAGGTGGCCATCGACGGGTCCCGGCGGGCGAGGTGGGGCAGGTTCGCGAAGCTGAGGTCCCGGTTCAACGAGACGACATCAGCGGCGAACCGGTCGGAGGGGTGCTCCAGATGCGATCCAGAGTTCGTGCACATCACGGGTTCCTTCGGGACGGGGCGGGTGGGATGCGGGTGGTCCGGTGGGCGGTTCGGTGGTCGCGACAGCAAGGACCGCGGGGCGGCCGAGCAGATACGTGACCGGTGGGGCTGTCCCCGGTGGCCGACGGCCCCCGCGTATGCGCGCGGGAACCGGTCGGCCGTCTCGGCTCAGAAGTCGTCGGTCTCGTAGAGCGACTGAGTGATCGCCAGGGCGAGCACCTCGGCGGTGCCTTCGTAGATGCGCGACCCGAGGGCCTCGCGCAGCCGCTTCTCCATGCCGTGGTCGCGCAGGTAGCCGCGGGCGCCCATGACGCTCATGGCCTCGGTGCAGACCTCGATGGCGACCTGGTCGGCGAAGAGCTTGGCCGTCGCCGTCTCGTAGACCGGGGCCGGGATCTGGGTGTCGGCGAGGTAGGCCGCGCGCAGGTAGAGCATCCGGGACGCCTCGACCTTGGCCGCCATCTCGGCGAGCTTGCGGGCGGTGAACTGGTGGTCCTTCAACGGCTTTCCGCCCTGGATGCGCTCGCCCGCGAAGGCGACGGCCTGCTCCAGCGCGCCCCGGGCGACGCCGGTGGCGATCGCCGCGACGGCCGCACGGGCCATGTTCATCTGCGCGATGTTGACGTAGACGCCACCACCCTCCCCGCCGGCGACGTTCTCGGCCGGCACCTCGACGTTGTCGAAGGAGAGCTCGGTGCCGAGGCAGGTGCGGTAGCCCATCTTGTCGGCCACGGCGCCCCGGGTGATGCCAGGACTGTCGAGCAGGACGACGAAGCACGTGAGCATCGACGCCCCGTCGTGCCCCTCGATGTTGGCGAAGACGGTGCCGTACTTGGCGACCTTGCCGTTGGTGATGAACTTCTTGGCACCGTTGAGCACGTAGTGGTCGCCCTCCCGGCGCGCCTGCATGACGTCCCGCGCATACTCCGCGTTCTCGGGGATGAGCAGGTCGCAGCCGGCCTTGTCCTCGGTGATCGCGTTGCAGGCCAGCACGGCCTCGTCGCCGCTGAAGAGGGGCAGGAAGCGGGCCTGCAGCCGCGGGTCACCCGACAGCAGCACCGGGGCCTGGCCGAGCATGGTCGCCCCGAAGACGAGGGCCATCCCGGCGTCGACGGCGGCGAGCTCCTCGAGGGCGACGGCCACGCCGAACTCGCCGTACCCGAGGCCGCCGAACTGCTTCGGCACGACGAGCCGGGTGAGGCCGAGGTCGTGGCCCTCCTGCACGAGGTCCCAGTCGAAGTCGGCGGCGTCGGCGGCGTCGAGCCGCTGCACGGCGGGAGCGAGCCGCTCCTGCGCCCAGGTGCGCACGGTCTGGCGCAGCGCCTCGACCTCGGCGGGCAGGGTGGTGAGGGTGGGGATGTCGAGGGGGGTGTCGGCCGGGGCCTCCAGGGTGATGGTCATCGCGTCGCTCCCCCGGCTCAGGCGTGGACGCCGGCGTCAGCCGCGATCTGCGGGTACCGGTCGAAGGCGGGCTGGAGCATGGGCACGAACTCGATGACCTTGGCGACGCTGCCGCTGATCTTGATCTTGCGGGTCGCGAGGGCGATCGGCATGAGCAGCCGGCCGGCCCACAGGGCGTCGGCGGTGGTGCACGACATCTGGATGGTGATCGACGGCGGGTAGGGCACCTCGTCGACGACGACACCGTCGGGCGCGAGGAAGACGGTGAGCTCCGGGTCACTGTGCTTGAAGAGCACGGACAGCTTCTCGGCGCGGACGGTGGTGGCGAAGCGGTCGTCCTCGAGGAGGATCTCGAAGAGCTGGGTGAAGACGGCGGCGGCTTGGTCCTTGGAGCTGAAGGCAGGCACAGGATCTCCCTGGTCGGGTTCCGGACACCGGGTGGCGGTGACGGGGGCTGGAGCGGACAGCCGATGGGAGCCGTTGCGGCGCTGCGTGATACGCGGCATACGGGACGGGTATGCGTGTATCTCCCGGGCCCGGTCGCCCTCCTCGCGGCTGACGTTCGACGCCATGACCACCCCACGAGGAGCCCCTCCGCAATGACCGCCGTGACCACCGCCCCCGCCCCCGCCCCCGCCCAGCACGCGCCTGCTCAGCACTCCCGGGTCGGCGAGCCCGAGTGGGGGCCGTCCACCGACCTGCTCCCGCACGAGGCCGCCAACCTCGCGGCGTTCGAGGGGGTCTTCCCCCACTGGAACGAGCGCGACGTGCCGCGGATGCTCGAGTACTACTGCGACGACATCGTGTGGCGCAACGTCGCGATGGGTGAGGTCTACGACGGCAAGGGGGAGGTGCGCGCCTTCCTCGAGCAGCTGTTCCGGGCGCTGCCCGACCTCGAGCTGGTCATCACCCTGCGCGTGCCCCGCGGTCGCTACGTGGCCGAGGAGTACCTCATCCGCGGCACCCACCTCGGCCCGATGCTCGGCCTCCCCGCCACCGGTCGGCGGATCGAGATCACGGCCATGAGCATGGTCGAGCTGCGCGACGGCAAGCTCAAGGAGGACCACTTCTACTTCGACGCCGCCTCGGCGATGCGCCAGATGGGCTACTTCCCGGACGCGTCGGCGGCCTACACCCTGCCCGGTCGCACCGTGCTCGGCGTGCTGGGCCGGCTCATCCGCCGTCGGACGCGCTGACCTCGATCGCGCTGATCCCGTTGAGCCCGAACCAGATCCGTCCCTCCGCCTCGACGATGGTCGCGAGCGGGGCGTCGCACCCGGCACACCGCACGACGACACCCACGTCGCTGCGGTAGACCATCGCCGTCGCCAGCACGGCCACCGAACCGCATCCGGCGCACCGGGCCCGGGCGCCGGTCACGTCGAACGCCAGCAGGTCGGCGAAGGCGCCGGCCACCGCATTGCCGTCGAGGTGGGTCATCAGGAGCCTCCGAATCGTTCGGTGCGGATCGCTGCCGGTCGGTGCCCGAGGTCGACGAGCCAGCCGGCGACCGCCTCGACGAAGGCGGTCGGGCCGCAGACGAAGACGCGCGGCGCCTCGTCGGCCGGCACCACGAGCGACTCGACCGCGGCGCGGGTCAGCCGGCCCGGCGGTCGGGCGTCGCCGTCCGGGGCGACGCGCGTGTAGACGAGGTCGAGCCGGAAAGGGCCGGAGCTCGCCGCTACCAGCTCCTCACGGAGGAACACGTCCGCGGGGCTCCGCACCGAGTAGAGCAGGCGGAACGGCGTCGGGTCGCCCGCACCCACGTGCGCCCGAGCCATGGCGAGCAGCGGGACGACCCCGGAGCCGCCGGCGACGAGCTGTACCGGTCGCGGCGGCGCGTCGTCCGCGGCGGGCGGCGTCCAGACGAAGTAGGCGCCGAGAGGGCCGTGCACCTCGACGATGTCGCCGACCGCGACGTCGTGGACGAGGAACGGCGACACCTCGCCGTCCACCACCTCGGCCACGACGAGCTCGAGGCGGGCGTCCGGGCCGGATGAGGCGAGGGAGTACGACCGGGTGGCCTGGTACCCGTCGTCGGCGGTCAGGCGCACGTCGACGTGCTGACCGGCGAGGTTTCCGGGCCAGGTCGGCACGTCGAGCACCAGCCGCCGTGCCGACGGCGTCTCGGCGGTGACAGCGGCGACCGTCGCGACGTGCCACGCCGCCCGGCGGCTCACCAGTACCGCTCCTCCGTCCACGGGTCACCGTGCAGGTGGTAGCCCGACTGCTCCCAGAAGCCCGGCTCGTCGGAGGCCATCATCGTCAGGCCGCGCACCCACTTCGCGCTCTTCCAGAAGTAGAGCTTGGGCACGAGCAGCCGCGCGGGGCCGCCGTGTTCGGGGCTGAGCGGCTCACCCTCGGCCTCCACCGCCACCCACGACTGCCCGTCGAGCAGCTCGTCGAGCGGCACGTTCGTCGTGTACCCCCCGTAGCTGTGCGCCATGACGTAGTCCTGGCTCGTCTCGACCCCCTCGAAGAGCCGGTCGAGCGACACTCCGCGCCACGTCATACCGAGCTTCGACCAGTGGGTGACGCAGTGGATGTCGGTGGTGATGTCCTCGACCCCGAGCGCCAGCAGCTCGTCCCAGGACCACCGGTGGACCGTGCCGTCCTCGGTGGCGATGGTGAAGGACCAGTCGGCGGCCGCGATGTCCGGAGTGGGGCCGGCCGACAGCACCGGCCAGTCCTCGACGAGCGTCTGCCCGGGCGGGAGCCGGGGGTCCCGGTCCCGGCGGCGGCCGGAGAACCCGCGGGTGACGAAGGACATGGGCGCTCCTGTGGCTCGACGGCGGACTCATCGGCAGGCTCACCGGAAGCGTAGTGCGCCGACACATACCTCGACCGGACTGTCGGGGGCATGCCGGGGAGCGGGTATGCGTGCGCACCTTGCGGCGCGCAGGGCGGTCGGTCAGACGGGGAACCACTCCGGCAGCGCCAGACCCAGCAGCTCAGCTGTCATGAGCGCGGCGAAGACGAGGCAGATCACTCCGCCGGTGCGGCGGATCACGGCGAGGCGCAGGCGCTTCAGCAGCGCGCGGCCGATGAGGGCACCCAGACCCGACACGACCGCGAGCGCGAGGAAGGCGCCGACCCCGACGCTGAACCCCTCACCGCGCCGTGCGACGAAGCCCGCCGTCGCCAGCTGGCTGAGGTCGCCCCACTCGGCGAGGAAGAGGATGACGAAACTCGCGGAGACGGCCTTCCAGCCGGACGCCTCAGCGGTCGCCTTACCGGAGAACTCCTCCTCGGTCTCCGCCTCCTCGGCGTCCGCGGCGCCCGCCCCGCGGATGAGCAGGATGCCCGCCACGAGGAAGAGGACGGCCACGAGGATGTGCACCGGCCTCTCGGGCAGCCGGCTGATGAGACCGCCGAAGAGCACAGCGACGACGGTCTGCACGAGGAACGCGCTGGCGACCCCGATCCACACGAGCAGCGGGCGATAGCGGGTCGCGAGCACCAGGGTCGCGATGAACGTCTTGTCGGGCAGCTCGACGACGAAGATCGTCAGGAAGACGGTTGCGGCGAGAGCGAGGTCCATGACGCGCTCAGCCTAAAGGCTTACCCCGTCGGTCAAGAGATGACAAACCCACCACAACGGGCGATATCCGTCGTTACCGTGCCCAACATCATCCCGACCGACGATCGGTACGTCATGCCCTCTGCACGCCAGCCGTCCTCGCTCCGCCGCATGGTCACCGCCACGTTCGGCGGGCTCCTCCTCCTCACCACGGGCGCCGTCGGCGCCCGGGCGGACACCACGCCCGTCCCGACGACCACCCGGATCCAGTGCACCAGCCCCGTGAGCTACACCGGACAGCCACAGACGCCGTGCCAGGCGACCGTGAGCGCCGCCGACGGGTCCAAGACCTGGGACGTGCCGGTCAGCTACCCCTACAACCACACCGACGCGGGCACGGTCAACGTCAGCGCGGGGATGGGCGATGTCCCGGGATACGCGGCAAGCATCAACTTCGGGTCGTTCACCATCGCCAAGGCGCCGACCTCGGCCAGCCTGGGGTGTCCCACCGTCGTCGCCTACACCGGCGCGGCGGTCGAGCCCTGCACCGCGACGCTCACCTACGACGGGGTGACCAACGCCCTCGACGTGCGGTACGAACACAACGTCGGGCCGGGGAAGGCCCTGGCCTATGCGATGTTCCCAGGGGACACCAACCACGAAGGCGCCGGCGGGTCCGCCTCCTTCCTCATCGGCAGTGCCACGACGGTCGTCCTCACCTGCACCGCCGGCTCCGTCTACACCGGCTCACCCGTGACGCCCTGCACGGCCACCGCGACGAGCGGAGCCTTCTCCACCTCCGTGCCGGTCACGTACGTGGACAACACCGACGCCGGCACCGCCACCGCCAGCGCCGAGTACGCCGGTGACGGTACGGGCGGGCACCTGCCGGGCAGCAGCACGACGACGTTCACGATCGCCCGGGCCCCGAGCACGACGACGGTCACCTGCCCGGCCAGCGTGGTCTACACGGGCGCGGCGCTCGCCCCGTGCACCTACACGGTGACCAGCGTCGGAGTCGGTCAGGGTCCGGCCAGCCTGTTCGCGTCCTATGCCCACAACACCGACGTCACGGGCACGGGTCCGAAGGCGACGTTCACCGTGGCCTACAGTGGCGACGGCAACCACCTCGGGTCGACCGGCAGCGGGTCCTTCGACATCACCCCGGCACCGGTCGTCGTCACGGTCGCCTGCCCACCCTCGGCGGACTACACGGGAGCCGCGGTGACGCCCTGCACCGCCGCCGTCACTGGCGCCGGTGGGCTCGCCACGACCGCGCCGGTCACCTACACCGGCAACACGTTCGTCGGCACCGCCACGGCGAGCGCGACCTTCCCCGGGGACGGCAACCACCTCTCCGGCACGGGAACGACGACCTTCCAGGTCAAGGGCTTCACGTTCACGGGCTACAACGCACCGGTCGTCATGGGCGCCTGGAACCGGCTGAACGGCGGCTCCACCGTGCCGTTGACCTTCACGGCGTTCGGGCCGAACGGGACGGAGGTCACCACCACGGCCGCGCTGGGGGCGACGGTCACCCTCACCCCCGTGACGTGCACCGCGACGCCGGCCACGGCGACCGCCACCGGCGCCTCGTTCCCGGCGGCGACCCCGGGCCGGACGACCCTGGGCTACGCGTCGAGCATCGACGCGTTCTACCTGAACTGGAAGACGCCCACCACACCCGGTTGCCACAGGCTCACGGCGACGACCGCCGACCACTCCACCCTCAGCGCGTACTTCCAGCTGCGCTGACCGCCTCCTGGAGACACCGGAGCGGGGAGGATGCGGGTATGCCGCAGCCTCCCCGCTTCCCGTACGCCGACCTCGCGGACGTGCCCGACGACATCCGGGCCGCCATCCTCGAGGTGCAGGAGAGGTCGGGGTTCGTCCCGAACGTCTTCCTGCTGCTGGCCCGCCGCCCCGCGGAGTTCCGGGCGTTCTTCGCCTACCACGACGCGCTCATGGGTGACGGGCGCGAGGGGACGAGCCTGACCAAGGCCGACCGCGAGATGGTCGTCACGAGCATCTCGGGGGCCAACCGGTGCACCTACTGCGTCGTCGCCCACGGCGCGCTGTTGCGCATCTACGCCAAGGCTCCGCTGGTGGCCGACCAGGTGGCCGTCAACCACCGCACCGCCGACGTCACACCGCGCCAGCGCGCGATGCTCGACTTCGCGCACCGGGTCAACGCCCAGAGCCACGAGGTCGGTGCCGCCGACTATGCGCGCCTCGCCGAGCACGGCTTCAGTGACGAGGACGCCTGGGACATCGCCGCGGTCACCGCGTTCTTCGGCCTCAGCAACCGCATCGCGAGTGTGACCGGGCTCATGCCGAACCCGGAGTTCTACCTCATGGGTCGCGTGCCGCGTCAGCGCGCGTGACCGCACGTCGTCGGTGGCAACCGCATCGGTGGTGTGACCTCGGTCCGCCCTACCACCGCCGGACTCCCCTATCCTGGGACGCTGCAGAACGGCGAGGGGCACCGACCCGACCTGAGGAACGGCACTTTTCACGATGGACACTCTTCGATGAGCTTCGACGGCGACGCCCACGAGACACGGCGCAACGTCATGCTGGGCGTCGGCCTGAGCGTGGTGGCCGTCGTCCTCGTGGGCGCCATGTTCTGGGTGATGAGCTCGCTGTCGCGCCCGACCATCACCGGCACGGCGACGGCGGTCACGACGACCACGGCCACCGACTCCCCGTCGGCGGCCGCCCCGAGCCCGTCGACGACGGTCGCTGCCCCACCGACGGTCGGCACGTGGACCAACACCGCGACGCTGCCGCCCGGTGAGCAGCCCACGATGACGGCCCCCGTCGCGGCCCAGACCGTCGACACGCCGCCCGCGCCGGCCACTACCACCACTCCGCCGCCCGCGCCGAAGACCACCCAGGCCCCGCCCCCCAGCACCCCACCCCCGGCACCGGCCGCCCCGGCGGTGACCAACGTCAACCTGGGGTGCAAGAAGGACAGCAGCAAGAAGATCACGGCCACGCTGACCTTCACGACGACGACACGGGTCGACGTCGTCCTCGCTCCGGGTGGTGCCGCCCAGCGCATGCAGGCCGGGCCGGGCGACGTGTCGCTCAGCGCCAGCAGCCGTGGGGCCGACCTCTGCTACGCGCAGATCGCGGGCCAGCTGGTCGGGCCGGTTCCCGCCACCTGAGCGGAACGAAAGCCCTCCGGCGCGTGTCCTGACCTTGAGGGGAGGATGGCTCCCCGGCATACAAAAGGCACGGAGGCACGGAGGCACGGGTGAGCGCGACGACGCGGGACGCCGAGTTCATGGCGTTCGTCCGCGAGCGCTCTCTCGCCCTGCGCCGCACGGCCTACCTGCTCTGCGGCGACTGGTCGCAGGGCGACGACCTCGTGCAGGAGTCGCTGGCCAAGGTCTACGTCGCCTGGCCGCGGATCGGGGCGCAGCAGGCGGCGTTCAGCTACACCCGCACGACCATGCTGCGCACCTACCTCAACGAGAAGCGCAAGTGGCGGCGCGAGGTGACGCTCGAGGAGGTGCCGGAGCACCCCACCGACGACCGCGACACGGCTCTCACCGTGACCCTGTCGGGGCTGCTGCGGGAGCTGCCCGGCAAGCAGCGCGCGGTGCTCGTGCTCCGCTTCTACCAGGACCTCAGCGTGCCGCAGATCGCCGAGGAGCTCGGCCTGCCCGAAGGCACGGTGAAGAGCCAGCTCTCGCGTGGCCTCGCGGCGATGCGTAGCCAGCTGACCGACGACGACGAGAAGGACGTGATCGCGTGACCCCCAGCGGCGAGGACCTCCTACGGGCCCGGCTGCACGAGGTCGACGACCTCCAGCCGCCGGACGACGGCTTCGAGCTGCGCGTGCTCCGCGCCGGCCGCGAGCGCCTCAAGCGGCGGCAGGCGTGGACGCGCGGGCTCGTCGGCGCCGCAGCCGCTGTCGCCGTCGGTGCCCTGGCGGTCCCGGCCGTGGGGCGGCTCTCGACGTCGGGCACGGCGAGCTCCGCGAGCGCCGGGTCGGCGTCGAAGGTCGCGGCCTCCCAGAGCCCCCAGGGCGCCGAGGCCGCGGCTCCGGGCGCCGCCGACGCGGGCACCCGACCGGCCGGCTACAGCCCGGCGCAGTGCCAAGCCACGCTCGCCCGCGTGGCCGCGGACCGCGACACCCTCACCCGCGAGGGGTATGCGGTGGGCTCGCTCACATGCGGCTCCGACGGCCGGGTGGTGCTCCCGGTGACGAACCTCGTCACAGCCGAGCAGCTGCAGGTGCTCAAGGTCCGCTACGGCGACGGAGTGACGGTCGTGCAGGAGGTGGGTACCCCGAGCCCGAGCGGCACGCCGTAGCCCCGGACGGCGTCGGCGCACGGTGCCAGACTGGCCCGCGTGCTCCTCGTCCCCCCGCTGACGGCCCCGGTCGCCCCCGTCGACGCCCTGCGCCGCATCGCGTTCCTCCTCGAGCGCTCGCGCGCTGGCACCTACCGCGTCGAGGCCTTCCGCAAGGCGGCCAAGACGGTGGCGGGCCTGCCGCCCGCGGATGTCGTGCAGCGCGCGGAGCAGAAGACCCTCAAGGACCTGCCCGGGGTGGGCGACTCGACCGCCGCGGTCATCGCTCAGGCCGCGCTGGGCGAGCTGCCGGCGTACCTCGGCTCGTTGCAGGAGAAGGAGTCCGAGCCCCTGACCCGCGGTGGGGCGCAGCTGTATGCCGCGCTCATCGGCGACCTGCACATGCACTCCGACTGGAGCGACGGCGGCTCCCCCATCGACGAGATGGTGCTGACCTGCGTCGAGCTGGGCCAGGAGTGGTCGGCGCTGACCGACCACTCGCCCCGGCTGACCGTCGCCCACGGACTGTCGGTCGAACGGCTGAAGCAGCAGCTCGCGATCGTCGACCAGGTGAACGCATCGCTGGGTGACCGGTTCCGGCTGCTCAAGGGCATCGAGGTCGACATCCTCGACGACGGCGAGCTCGACCAGACGCCGGAGATGCTCGGCCGGCTCGACATCGTCACCGCGTCGGTGCACTCCAAGCTGCGGATGAACGCGGCCCCGATGACGCGGCGCATGGTCGCCGCCGTGCGCAACCCGCGGGTCAACGTGCTCGGCCACTGCACGGGACGGATGGTGACCGGCAGCCGCGGCACCCGGCCGCAGTCGGAGTTCGACGCGCAGGCCGTCTTCGAGGCGTGCCTGGAGAGCAACACCGCCGTCGAGATCAACGCCCGCCCCGAGCGCGAGGACCCGCCTGACGACCTCATCGAGCTGGCGCGCGACATCGGGTGCACCTTCACCATCGACTCGGACGCCCACGCCCCCGGGCAGCTCGACTTCAAGGCGCTGGGCTGCGAGCGTGCCGAACGCCTCGGCATCCCCGCCGAGCGGATCGTCACGACGTGGCCCGTGGAGCGGGTGCTGGCGTGGGCGGCCGAGGGTCGCTGAGGGTCGCTGAGCGGGCGACGGAGCGATTTGGCCGCCCGCCGCCCGTCCCCGTATGCTTCACGACGTCCTCGAACGGATCCGGGTCCCCATCGTCTAGCGGCCTAGGACTCCGCCCTTTCACGGCGGCAGCACGGGTTCGAATCCCGTTGGGGATACGCACGACAGCACCACCCAGATCCACCCAGATCCACCCGCACCACCCTCGGTCTCCCGCGAGACCGTGGCCCCGTAGCGCAGTTGGTTAGCGCGCCGCCCTGTCACGGCGGAGGTCGCCGGTTCGAGCCCGGTCGGGGTCGCCCTCCATTCACACCGCAGCACCCGGATCTCCCACCGGGCTCACCCCTGGTCGAGCAGATGCCACAGCTCGAGACCACCGAGCAGGACGACCTGCGCCGCGAGCAGCGCCGCGTGCACACCGGTCGGCCAGTGCGCGGTCTCGCGCCCCGAGGCACGCGTCCGGTAGAGCCGGCGCTGCACGACGAAGACCACGGCGGCGTGCGCGAGCCCGCTCACAGCGGCCACGAAGGCCAGGACTCCCACCGTGCTGAAGGTGAGCCGGGCCACGACCACCGAGGCACCCGCGAGCGCCAGCCCCGTGCGCTGCCAGGCGAGTGCCGTGCGCTCGGGTTGCAGGCCCGGGTCGCGGGCCGGCGTCACGCTCACGGTGACTGCAGCAGGACGAACAGCATGACGATGCCGACGACGACGAAGCCGCCGACGAGGAACCCCATGAGCAGCGACCCCGGCAGCGGCCGCTGCAGCCGCATCGCCCGCTCCGAGCGGGCCCAGCGCACCCAGCCGGTGACCGCGGCGCAGAGCGCCAACAGGATGAGCAGCACCGACACGACCTGCCGGGCGGCGCTCGGGAACGAGACCTTGAGCGCCTCGAGCGCCACCCCGCCCGCGAGGAGGGCGAGCGCCGTGCGCACCCAGGCGAGGAACGTGCGCTCGTTGGCCAGCGAGAAGCGGGCATCGGGCTCCTCGCCCTCGTCGTAGACCCAGCCGGGCCAGCGCTTCGCCACGGCAGCGAGTATGCCGGGTCGCCGCGTGTGCGCACCGGTCCCCACGCGCGGGGTCGGGACCACGCATACCGGCCCGGGGTGTCGGTGGTCCGGGGCACGATGAGTTCAGGGGTCACCGGTGGTCTCACCACCGGGCGGACAACCGCTGGTCCAGAAGCAGAGACGGAGAGCCGACGTGATCCATGCCCGGGGGCTGGTGCAGACCTTCGAGACGCGCCAGGGACGCACGAAGAGCGAGGTGCGCGCTGTCGACGGCGTCGACATCGACGTCGCCGAGGGGGAGGTCGTCGGCTTCCTCGGGCCCAACGGCGCCGGCAAGACGACGACGCTGCGGATGCTGACGACCTTGCTGAGGCCGACCGCGGGCACGGCGACGGTGGCCGGCTACGACGTCGTCAAGGAGGCCGAGCAGGTGCGTCGCAGCATCGGCTACGTCTCGCAGAGCGGCTCGACCGGCGGCACCGCGCGCGCCGGTGACGAGGTCATGGACCACGGCATGCTCTACGGCCTGACGTCCGCCCAGGCCAAGAACCGCGGGCAGGAGCTGTTCGACCAGCTCGAGCTCGACGGGCCTGTGGACCCGCCAGCCGAAGACGATGTCCGGCGGCCAGCGGCGGCGGCTCGACATCGCCATGGGCCTGATCCACGAGCCGACCCTGGTCTTCCTCGACGAGCCGACGACCGGTCTCGACCCGCAGGCGCGGGCCAACCTCTGGACCCACATCGCCGACCTGCGCACGCGCCGCGGCGCCACGGTATTCCTCACGACGCACTACCTCGACGAGGCCGACCAGCTGAGCGACCGGATCATCGTCATCGACCACGGCACGATCGTCGCCAGCGACACCCCCGACAACCTCAAGGCCCAGGTGTCCGGCGACCTCGTCGACCTCGAGGTGGCCGACCCCGACCACGTGAGCACCGCGGCCGAGAAGCTCGCGGCGGTCATCGCCGCCGGCTCGGTGTCGAGTGACGAGGTGGAGGTCGAGGGGCAGCACGTGCGCGGTCGGGTGCAGCGCGCGGGCGTCGTCATCCCCGGTCTGCTGCGCGAGCTCGACCAGGCCGGCATCACCCTCACGTCCATCGAGGTGCGTCGCCCGACCCTGGACGACGTCTTCCTCACCCTCACCGGGCGCTCCCTGCGCGACGGCGCCTGACCCCCTTCCGAAGGAGCGACCATGACCTTCCTGCGTGAGAGCTACATCGTCTTCCGCCGCCAGATGCGGATGAACCTGCGCAACCCCGCGTGGGTCATCATCGGCATGCTGCAGCCGGTGCTCTACCTGTTCCTCTTCGGCCCGCTGCTCAAGCCGCTGGCCGACCAGCTGGGCGCCGACAACGCCTACACGTTCTTCGTGCCGGGCCTGCTCGTGCAGCTGGGGATCTTCGGCGCGTTCTTCGCCGGCTTCAGCCTCATCGCCGAGTGGCGCGACGGCGTCATCGAGGCCGAGCGGGTGACGCCGGCCAGTCGGACGGCGCTGCTCACCGGCCGGCTGATGCGCGACGTGCTGCAGCTGTTCGTGCAGGCGCTGATCCTCGTCGGGCTCGGCTATGTCGTGGGTATGCGGGCCCCGGTGCGCGGCATCGTGCTCGGGGTGGCGCTGACCCTGCTGCTCGGCGCCGCCTGCGCGGCCGGTTCCAACGCGCTCGCGCTGTCGACCAAGAGCGAGGACGTCATGGCGCCCGTCATCAACATGGTGATGATGCCGGTGCTGCTGCTGTCGGGGATCCTGCTGCCGATGACCATCGGCCCGGCCTGGCTGCTGCGGGCGAGCGACTTCATGCCGACCCGGTGGGTGGTCGACGCCGTGCGCGGCTCGTTCAGCGGCACCTTCGCGACGAGCTCGATGGCCTGGGGCGTCGGCTGGACGCTCGTGCTGTTCCTCGCCGCGGTCTGGTGGGGTACGTCGACGTTCCGCAAGGAGAACGCCTGACCGCCCTCACGCCTGAGCAGGGCCGGAGCCGGGGTCGGGGCCGGGCAGGGGGCCGGGCGCGGCTCGCTACCGGCGGGCGCGCGCATACGCCAGAGTGGCTCTCGTGAGCGACGAGACCCCCACCTACCTGCTCGTCGACGGCGAGAACATCGACGCGACCCTCGGCATCCAGGTGCTCGGGCACCGCCCGCACCCCGAGGAGCGGCCGCGGTGGGAGCGGGTGCGCGACTTCAGCGCCGCCGTCTGGGGGCAGACCGTGCGGCCGTTGTTCTTCCTCAACGCGACGACGGGCCAGCTGCCGCTGCCGTTCGTGCAGGCCCTCATGGCCTTGCGCTACCAGCCGATCCCCCTCGCCGGGTCGGGCGACCGGAACGAGAAGGTCGTCGACATCGGCATCCAGCGCACGCTCGACGCCATCCTCGACTCCGGGCGCGGCGACGTGCTCCTCGCGAGCCACGACGCCGACTTCGTGCCCCAGCTGCGCCGCCTGCTCGACGACGGTCGCAGGGTCGGGGTGCTCGGGCTGCGCGAGTTCGTCAGCGTCGAGCTCGCCGGGCTCCAGGAGCAGGGCCTGTCGTTCTACGACCTCGAGGACGAGGTGGGCGCGTTCACGGCCGTGCTCCCCCGCATCCGGATCATCCCGCTGGCCGACTTCGACCCGACCCGCTACCTCTGAGGGTCCGGCCGGTCAGGAACGCACGAGGCGGGCGATCGCCTCGGAGGCCTCGCGCACCTTCTCGTCGGCCTCCGGCCCCCCGCGGCGGGCGGCGTCGACGACGCAGTGCTCGAGGTGCTCGTCGAGCAGCTCGAGCGAGAACGACTGCAGGGCCTTGGTGGCCGCGGACACCTGGGTGAGGATGTCGATGCAGTACTTGTCGTCCTCGACCATCCGCTGCAGCCCACGGATCTGCCCCTCGATGCGCCGCAGCCGCTTCAGGTGGGCGGCCTTGGTGTCGTGGTAGCCGTAGGTCTCCGGCGCGGGGTCCCCGGGGGTGACGGGCTCGACGTCGCTCATCACGCCAGTCTACCCCCCGGGGGTATGCGTTCCCGTCAGGCCGCGGCGGCGACGCCGAGCGCGCGACCGGCCTGGCGGGCTGCGGCGCGGGCATCAGCGTGCATCTGCGCGCCGAGGTCCGTGAACTCGTCGAGCTCAGGCTTGACCCCGACGAAGGTGAACTCCCGCTCGACGACGGTGAGGTCGGCGGCCCAGACGTCGCGCAGGATGCGCTCGAGGTAGCCGGTCGAGTGGTCCCACCCGTGGCGCGGGGTACCGACGCCGTAGGCCCCGCCCCGCACCGTGACGAGCACGACCGGCTTGCCCTTGAGGAACTCCGACCGGACGCCGGTGCGGGGGTCGGTGAAGAGCAGGTCGATCCAGGCCTTGATGTGCTGCGAGGGCCCGAAGTTGTAGAGCGGAACGGCCAGGACGATCGCGTCCGCCTCCAGCAGGTCGTCGGCGAGGGTCGCGGCCAGGGCGGCAGCCGAACGCTGGGCGACGGTGCGGTCCTCGGCCGGCGTCATCGAGGCGGCGACCGCTTCGGGCCACGCGTCGGCAGGGAGGGGGTCGGTGCCGAGGTGGCGGCGGACGACGCGGTCGCCGGGGTGGGCGGCCAGCCACTCCTGCTCCACGATGTCGGCGATCTCCCGGCTGGTGGAGCCGTCGACGCGGATGCTGGCGTCCAAGCGGAAGAGGGTCATCGGTGGTCTCCTGGTGAGGTGAGGGGGCGGGTCCACGTCGTCCAATCACTTCATTCGTGAAGTTATTCCGATGGACGTCCACCCCGTGGCTAGGGTGCCGATATGGAGACGCGCTGGCTCACCGAGGAGGAGTCTCTGGCGTGGCGGGCCGTCATATCGATGGTGCTCCGCGTCCCCGGCCCGCTCGACGCGCAGATGCAGCGCGACAGCGGGATCACCCTGTTCGACTACCTCACGCTCAGCTACCTGTCGATGGCGCCCGAGCGCACGCTGCGGATGAGCGAGCTGGCGTCGGTCACCAACGGGTCGCTGTCCCGACTGTCCAACGTCGTCAAGCGGCTCGAGCAGCGCGGCTGGGTGGTGCGGGAGGCGGACCCCACCGACGGCCGCTACACCCTGGCCCGCCTCACCGACGAGGGGTATGCGCTGGTCGAGTCCGCCGCCCCAGGCCACGTCGCGGCCGTGCGCGACTACGTCCTCGACCCCCTCACCGCCGCGCAGCAGCGCACCCTTGTCGAGGTCGCCGAGCGGCTCCAGCAGCGGCGTGGCCCCGCCGTGGGTCGAGCGCCCGAGCTCGACGCACGGGAGATCGGCTGAGCGAGCGCTCAGCCCATGATGTGGGTCTTGTCGGCCCGGATCGTGAGGATGACCCGTGTTTGCGGGCGCCCACCGTAGTTCTGGTACGGGCCGCCGGTGTACTTCCTCGACAGCTGCTCGATGTGCTCGGCCCCGCCCTCGGTCGTCATGGAGACCACCTCACCGCGGATCTCGGCGTAGCGGAAGGGCTGGCGGGAGTCGCTGACGACGACGCTCACACGGGGGTCTCGGCGGACGTTGCGGACCTTCTGGAAGCCCTCGACGGTGTTGATGACGACGTGCTCTCCGTCGGTGTCGACCCACGTCTGGGTGGTCTGAGGCGAACCGTCCTTCATCAGGGTGGTGATGAAGCAGGGGCTCGGCGCGCGGAGGAGCTCGAGGATGTCAGCGGGAATGGTCACGCCGACATCATCCGGTGCGGGGCGTCCGGCCGCGGGGCCGGGGTGTCGGGGGGTCAGGAGTAGTCGTAGAAGCCCCGGCCGGACTTGCGGCCGAGCAGGCCGGCGTCGACCATCCGGCTGAGGAGGGGCGGGGCAGCATACAGCGGCTCCTTGTACTCCTCATAGAGCGAGTCGGCGACCGCCCGGGTCGTGTCGAGACCGATGAGGTCGGCGAGCGCGAGCGGGCCCTGCGGGTGAGCGGCGCCGCGCACGAGGCCGGCGTCGATGTCCTCGGCCGAGGCGAAGCCGGACTCGACCATGCGGATCGCGCTGAGGATGAAGGGGACGAGGAGCGCGTTGACGACGAAGCCGGCCCGGTCGGGTGCCTCGATGGCGTGCTTGCCGAGGGTGTCCTGCACGAAGGCCCGCGCCCGGTGGGTGGTGCCCTCGTCGGTGAGCAGGCAGGGCACGAGCTCGACGAGGGAGAGCACCGGCACCGGGTTGAAGAAGTGGATGCCGAGCACGGAGCCGGGCCGCGTCGTCGCCCGGGCGATCTTCATGACGGGGATCGACGAGGTGTTCGAGGCGAGGATCGCCTCGGGGCTCGTGACGATCTCGTCGAGCTGCCTGAAGAGGGCGACCTTGGCCTGCTCGTCCTCGACGATCGCCTCGACCACGAGCTCACGGTCGGCGAGGTCGTGCAGGTCGGTCGTCAGCCGGACGCGGTCGAGCACCGCCTGCGCGTCGTCGAGCTTGCCGCGCTCCTGGGCCCGGTTGAGCGAGGGGGTCAGGCGCGCGCGGCCGGCCTCGACGGCCTGGTCCGACGACTCGGCGACGACGACGTCGAGCCCGGCTCGCGCGCATACCTCGGCGATGCCGGCCCCCATGAGACCGCACCCGACAACGCCGACCCTGCTCACCTGAGGCATGGTCAGGAAGTGTAGGGAACCCGCTCCCAGCTCAGCGTCTGGGCGGCGCCGGGGCGGTTGACCGTGACCTTGAGCCAGTCCTTGTTGTTGCTGGAGCCGTCGACGGTGATGCGGCGCAGGTTGTCGGCCGAGCCGGCGACGCCATAGATGCCGAGCCACTTCGAGCCGGCCGCAAGAGGCTGGTCGCTGTTGTAGACGTGGCTGTCGCCGTTGACGAGGTAGACGTCACCGTCGAAGGCCGCCGACTCGGTGACCAGCGCCTGCACGAGGGGCTGGAAGGCGGAGATGTCGGTGGCGTAGTTCGGCGTGTAGGTGGGGTCGAACATGTCGGCCTGCTGGAGCACCATCACCGCGCGGTCGTGGCGCTGCTTGGCCTGGGCGAAGGTGTCGTGGACGACGGCGATGGCGTTGGCGATCCTCGCGTGCTCCTCGGCGACCTGCTGGGGCGTGGGCGCGGTGTAGCCGATGCCCAGCCACGGCTGGAGGTCGTCGTTGCTGCCGACGACGTGGATGGCCGCGAAGTCCACGCCCTGGCGGCGCAGCTGCACGTTCTCGGGGAAGCCGGCGTTGACCTGCGACTTCACGGTGATGGGGTTCTGGCCGAGGGTGGTGCCCGGCTTGTCGAAGAAGACGCTGCGGTCGTAGGCGAGGCGCTCGAGCGGGTTGTAGGCCCCGTTGTTGGCGCGGTGGCAGTCGGTCCACTCGTTGTCGCCGGGGGTGTAGATGAGCGGGTTCACGAAGCGGTCGAAGTCGGTGCGGATCATCGCGTAGTAGGGGTTGTCGCAGCGGCTGGAGCCGTTCTTGATGTCGCCGACGTGGAAGGTCATGGCCGGGTCGGCGGCGTTGATCTGGTTGATCCAGCCGGGGAACGTGGCGATCTGGTCGGCGCCGTAGGGGATGTCGCCGATGATCGCGAACCCGTAGTGGCCGGCCTTGTCCTGGCCGGGCGGGGTGTCGGCGGCCGAGGCCTGGGTCGCCGTGGCAACGGTCGCGCCGAGCGCGAGGGCGAGCAGGGCGGCGGCGGAGGTGGTGCGACGGGGGGTCATGGGCTGAGCCAACTCCTCGCGCCCGCTGGTTGGGTGAACGGCGGACCGACCCTGGGTAAACCCTTGGTATGCCGTGGGCTTCCGGTCCGGATGTCGGGCGGAGGGGAATGCCAGGGGCGCGGAGGGTGGTTGCCGCCGTCATGACGCAAAAGACTTGGTTCATCACCGGCACGTCGCGAGGCTTCGGCCGCGAGTGGACGGAGGCCGCCCTCGAGCGCGGCGACCGCGTGGCCGCGACGGCCCGCGACATCTCGACCCTGGACGACCTGGTGGAGAAGTACGGCGAGGCGATCCTGCCGCTGGAGTTGGACGTCACGTCGCGCGACGACGCGTTCGCAGCGGTGCAGGGAGCTCAGAAGGTGTTCGGGCGGCTCGACGTCGTCGTCAACAACGCGGGCTACGGGCACTTCGGCTTCATCGAGGAGCTGACCGAGGACGAGATCCGCGCGCAGATGGAGACCAATCTCTTCGGCGCGCTCTGGGTGACCCAGGCGGTGCTGCCGTTCCTGCGCGAGCAGGGCTCGGGCCACATCATCCAGGTGTCGTCCATCGGTGGCATCACGGCGTTCCCGGGCATCGGGGCGTACCACGCGTCGAAGTGGGCGCTCGAAGGCTTCAGCCAGGCGCTGGCCGGAGAGGTCGCTGACTTCGGCATCAAGGTGACGATCGTCGAACCCGGTGGGTTCGCGACCGACTGGGCCGGACCGTCGTCGAAGCGCTCCGAGTCGCTGCCGGCGTATGTCGAGGCGCGGGAGAAGATGGAGCAGCAGCGCAAGGCGCGGGCCGGGTCCGGCGGACCTGGGGACCCGAAGGCGTCTGCGGCGGCGCTGCTTCGCGTGGTGGATGCCGAGGAGCCGCCGCTGCGCGTGTTCTTCGGTAACACCCCGATCGACGTGGCCAAGGCCGACTACCAGTCCCGCATCGAGACGTGGGAGAAGTGGGACGACGTGGCGAAGCTGGCGCAGGGCTGAGGCTCTGTCTGCTTGCTCGTTGATTGGCTGGCGCCCGCCGGCCGCCCTAGGTTCGGAGTGGTCGGCGGGCGCTTCCGCTTGGGTATAGTTGGCGCTCGCCGGAGCGATCCGGCGTTCGTCTGTCCGAGGTCTCGCCACCTCGGGTCAGGCCCGGCCAGGTAGCTCAGTTGGTACGAGCGTCCGACTGAAAATCGGAAGGTCGGCGGTTCGACCCCGCCCCTGGCCACCTCCCAAAACCGCAGGTCACAGGCGTGTGACCTGCGGTTTTGCTGTTGCTGGAGGTCGCCGGAGGGCCGTCGTGCGATAACTCGTGCGACATCTCAAGTGACCGCACAAACCGGACATTGACCCTTGCTGACCGAGAGTTATCGCACGACTCATCGCACGACGGGGCCGCTGTTCGAGGAGGCCGGCCGACGGCGAGGGCGTCGACACGACGGCCGGTTAGCCACCGGCTCACGGCCTGCGCGGCCCGTCCTGCTTGACACCACGCCACTGGCGTGGAGTGCTCGCGAGGCATGGACGACGGCCGCGAGGGTGCTGCTGACGAAATCGTAGGAGAGCCCGCCGGGCGAGCGGATGTTCGAGACGCAGTGGCGCTCGGAGTTGCCACGTCCAGGCGTTGGGTTCGTAGGCGAGGTAGGCGCCCAGACTGTCCGCGGCCGACGGCCCCGGTCGCTGACCGATCAACACCCCCGCGATCTGAGCTCGCAGCGCCGCGCAGATGTTGTCGCTGAACGCGACCCGACCCTCAGTGGCAGGGATGACCGGTAATGATGGGGCGAAGCTCTGCCTGGACCGTACTTGCGGGTTGCCCAGGGCCAACAAACTGGTGGACGCTCAGACCCGGCAATTCGACGCTCTATCGAAGATCTTTACAATATCTGGGAATTCTAGGTGTACAAGACTCAACAGCCCGGCTTCAAACCATCCATGACGTGAATCTACGAACTTCCAAAGGCAGCGGTCACTTCGGGGGGCCTTCGGGGATGCGACGGACATTGCCGCTTCCGTCCCCTTTGACGCTAGTCCCACTCACGTCAGTTGACCGACTGGCATCCAGCCGCCCCATCCTTGTGTTGAGGCTTCGCCAAGAAGTGCACCGGGTGGGACCAGGGGTCCTAGTCGCAAGAAGATCAGCGCGGCACAAAACGGTTACGTCGGCGGCTGCGCTCTCAGATCACCGCCTTCCTTCGGCAACTTGCTGGTGTTGTTCAGCGTCCAACGTCGGTGACGGGTCGCTAGGAACGCGCCGCTACTTGCGCGGGCATGGGGTCAGGCAGGGCGCGAATAGATGCGTAGATATGCCCAAAAACTGCGCGCCTACATTTTTTCAGCTCGAGATAATGTGCTTACAATCTACTAAACTTGGAACAGACCGGCGCGGCTCCGGTCGATGCTCCAACTAGAGGGTTCATCTCATCTAAGTAATCGGCCAACAACCGTAAGCCCCGTACGACATTCTCGCTCAGACCAAAAATAGTGCTGACGTCACTGGGTTTCATCAGGAAGGCTAAGTGCAACTCTTCCGCTACTGGAACGGAACCAAACCCGATTGTTTGGGCCTCGAAACAGCAAAGCTCCGGTTTAGCCACGGAGCGAGTTCCCAGCCCGTCCCCAACCCCATCAAGCGGGGCCAGGACCGACGGTTGGGTCCACTATTTCCGTTGTGCTAGATGGAGAAAGCATACCCAAGCTAACAGACCGCGGGGACTCAGTGGGGCCTACCGGACCTGCGCCAAATGTGAAGAGTCCAGGCACATGAGTGTCGTGGTCCTTGAGGTATACGAGCCAAACCCGGCATGGGGGCCTATTCGCATTCTGAACGTGCAGCTTCCCTTTACGCCGTTCGAGTAGTCGGCTGTCCACCAAAACGTGAGTGAGGAAGCATAAAGAAAATCGCACCGGGATTATCCAGCCGCCGCTTGTGGCAACTTAAATATCCTGTTTTGTGATGACTACTGCCAGAATGGCGACGACGGCCGTGGCGACTGTACCAAGGGAGACGCCAACATCCGCACTCGCCTCTGTATGCCTCTCAGGTCTGGCAGCGAAGATGACGATACCAACAGCCAGTATCTGATCAACCGAATCTCATGCGGCACACATTGTCGGTCATGATTCTTGACAACTGCCGCGTTTAGTTTGGGAACGACGAACTCAACGCCCATGCGCTCGATCGCGGGCCCCCGTGCGCAACAACCCAAGCCTGGAGCGGTTAGCGCCCGTGAGGCTGCAAAGGTCGTTCATCTCGGCCGCGCTCATCTCGCTCAGCATGTAGCGGCTCTTCAGGGCCACGCTGCCTTCGAGGGGCGTGCCCTTTTTGCCTTGTGGATCTTGATCGGTGCGATTCGCTCCAAAGGGCGAAGCTGCAGTTCGAGGTTGTCGTTAGGTCCGGTCAGGTCGTGCACCACGCAGAACCCCACGACCTCCTGGGTGTCCGTCTGGTACGCCACACAACGTCGCCCACGGACACGTCCTCGCTCAACAACCTCCAGACGACGGGTGAGGTCGACGAGTAATGGCCGCCCCAGCCCTTGACGCCGTTGTCTTGAAACACCTCGCGCAGCCAGTCACCACGGTAGCCCGCAGGCCCGCCCTCCGCGCTGTTGTTCTTGTACAGCCAGTAGCGCATGGTCCCTCCATGTTCGTCTGCGGTGGCACGTCGAGTGGCTCTTCACAGACGAGGGTGTAGCGCCCGCTGGCGCGTCGGTCCCGGGGTAGAGGTCGAGGTCTCCCGAGGATGGAAGTTCTCACACTGCCCATCCGGAAGACCTCGACGTGCCCGACGCTACCCCGCCGGCCGGCTTCGGCCGCCCTGATCTGACCGCCTTCGCTCGACTCGACGGCATCGGCCTGGCCGTCGTGGGCCAGCGACTCGAACCCGACCGGGCGGTGCTGGCCTGCACCGTCGTCGAGCCGGACCAGTGGTGCCGCCGCTGCGGAGGAGAGGGCGCTCCTGCGGCAACGTCGTGCGGGTGTTGCCCCGCTGACCCGCATCGCTAGGCCTCACGGGTCGTGTTTGTCGACGATGTGCAGTGACTTCAGGCGGCGCCGGTCGGTGGTCGCGTCGGACTGGAAGTCCAGCGCCCCCACTGGTTCGGACGCTCAGCGTGCAGCCGCTGCGTGGTGTCGGCGGTAACCCGTCGTCGTTTCCTGGTCCGCACGGCCCGCGCAGCCCCTCCTTCCGCCACAGACGTTGAATCCGCTTAGTTCGCCCCAGTCCACATCTGTGTCAATGGCCAGGTTGAGGTCCCCGCTGGTGGCCAACTGAAAGTCCCCACCCCTTGCGGTGATTTTCAGGTGCTGGGGCGGCCTCCTGTCCGGGTTTTGGCGTCGCGCATCCGGTAGGACTGGCCGGTGGTGACCACGGTGGTGGCGTGGTGCAGGAGCCGGTCGAGGAGGCTGACGGCGGTGGTGTGTTCGGGCAGGAACCGTCCCCAGTCCTCGAACGACCAGTGCGAGGCGATGCCGAGGGACCGGCGTTCGTAGGCGGCGGCGACGAGGCGGAACAGCAGCTGTGCACCGGTGTCGTCCAGGGGGGCGAACCCGACCTCGTCGACCAGGATCAGGTCGTTGCGTAGGAGGGTCTCGATGGACTTACCGACGCTGTTGTCGGCAAGGCCCCGATAGAGGGTCTCGACGAGGTCCGCGGCGGCGGCGTACTTGACCTTGTACCCCGCGGTGACGGCGGCGTGGCCAAGGGCGATCAGGGTGTGCGACTTCCCGGTCCCGGCGGGTCCGATGAGGGCGACGTTCTCCCTCGCCGCGATCCATTCCAGCGACGTCAGGTACGCCCACGTCGGCGGTGGGATCGAGGAGACGTTGATGTCGAACTCGTCGATGGTCTTCAGGACGGGGAACGTGGCGGCTTTGAGGCGGGCGGCGGCGTTCGAGGCGTCGCGGGAGGCGACTTCGGCTTCGACCAGGGTTCGTAGGATCTCCTCGGGTGCCCATCGTTGGGTCTTGGCGGTCAGCAGCAGCTCGGGTGCGAGCTGGCGCATGGTGGACAACTTCAGCCGGCGTAGCCCGACGAGCAGGTCGGCGGGCAGCTCGGGCGCGGTCTTGGCGGTCACCGTGACATCTCGGAAGCCGTGACCTGGCCGCCGCTTTCGGGGGCGTAGTCACTCAGCGGCCGCCCTGGGCTGAGGGGTAGGTCGATGACCAGGGCATCCCCGGCTGGGCGGGGATGCGGGGTTCCGGCCCCGGCGGCGAGGATGGAACGTACGTCGTTGGCCCGCCACCGCCCGAACGCGGTGGCCCGCTCGAGTGCGGCGACGAACACGGTCTCGCCGTGGGCGGCGGCCATCGTGTTGAGCTCGGCCAGCTCGGGTCCGAGGCGGGTGTGACCGGCTGCGGCGGCGCCGGTGATGAACGCGACCGCGGCCGGACCGAGGGCACAGAACTGTTTCTCGGCAACGCTCCTGGGGCGCAGCGACCGGCGTGGCGCCGGCCGCGGGCCGCCGTAGTGGGCGTCGGCGATGGACGCGTCACCGGGCGCCACGACCGGGTGGTCGGCGACGACTTCCCCGGTGGCGGGGTCCGCCAGCAGCAGCCGGTCCCCGTCGACGACGACCTGCAGGCTCGCACCGATCAACCTGGTGGGGACGGAGTAGCGCGCTGAGCCGAATCGGATCGTGGCGAGCCGGTCGACCTTCCGGGTCACCGGGGCAGGGCCGATGCGCAGCTGCAGCGACGGCAACGCGGTGAGGAGATCCCGCTCCGTGGCCAGGCGTTCGGTCGGGACCGCGCAGGTCTCGGAGTGACGTCGCGCGTTGACCTCCTCGCACCACGCGGCGGCAGCCGCGTTGGACCTTCCCACGTCAAGGTCGGTTCCGTGCTCGAGCAGCAGCGGGCGCAAGAGGTCGTCCTTGGCGTATCCGACGAGGTTCTCCGCGATGCCCTTGGACTCCGGGTCGGCCGCCTCACAGAAGTCGGGCCGGAACCGGTAATGAGTGGCGAAGCGGACGTAATCCGGTGTCGGGACAACCCGGTTCGCGACCACCCCACCCTTCAGGCAGCCCATCCGGTCAGCCAGCACCACCCTCGGTGCACCGCCGAGCAGGACGAAACACTCCGCCAGCATGGAGAACGTCGTCGACGCCTTCTCGTCGGCGGCGAACCGCACGAACCGCCACCTGCTCCACGCCAGTACGGCGACGAAGACATGGACGCCGCCGATAACGCCCCAGTCGATGACCAGGTGTTCGCCCGGGGACCACACCCCTGGGCGGCGGCCGCGGTGGTGCTCACCGCGCCAGTCCTTCTTCGCCGCCGCGACCAGGCGACGGAAGTTGCGGTCCGACCCCGCATAGCCCGCGGTCCGGGCAATCGGCAGCAGACGCTTCGCGCTGATCCGACCCTTCGACGCCGCGACCTTCTCAGCAACCAGCGCCGCGACGTCCTCGAAGTTACGTCGCCGGGCCACTCGGACAGCCGGGGCGAACCCGTTCTGTTCAGCCTCGAACCGCCCGATCACGCGCTTGACGGTCTTATGGGTCGTGCCGCACAACACGGCGGCTCCCCGGTAGGTACCGACCTGCTGGTAGGCGGAAATGATGCTCATACGGTCCCTCGCAGACTTCAATGGAGCCCCCTGGACGGTGAGGTGACTGGCTTCGACACCGCCACCACACCGTCCAGGGGTTCACGCTCCGGCTCGACACGACGAGCAAGGGATGGGGACTTCTACTTGGCCACCAGCGGGGACCGCTACCTGGCCACCTGCGGGGACTTTCTCATGGCCACGGACACGCTGCCTTCGTCTGGGCCGAACGTCATGGAGTGCATCTCGCTGACGCTGGGATGCTTGAAGAAGGGGCGCAATGACCCGGTCATTCGACCTCGCTTGTCGACGGTCGTGAGGTTCCACGTGGACGTCGCCGCACGGTGCGCTGCTGCGTGCCGGGTCTCCAGCAGCCACGGAAGCCAGTCGGTCGGTCCGTGGGCCTGCCACTCGTGTGCGGTTCCCAATAGAGCCCGCTGGGCATCGCGTCCTGCCACCATCGGCGCAGTGAAGATCTTGCCCTTGGTGTCGTCGTCGACGGCGAGCCGCTCCGCAGCGGGCCATCCGATCTTGAGCACCTCCTTGCTGACCCCCGAGACGATTACCAACATCGCGGCGAGCCTGTCGAGTGCTTGGACGAGGTGAACCATCGTGTCTACCGCGCTGGTGGACATTCGACGCTGCCGGCGTTCTTCACGAGGACCCCGCCGGAACCCCTTCACGAAGTCCTCGTCGCTGGCGCTCGGGTCCTTGTCGAACACTGACCGGCCGGCCTTGACCAACCAGTCGTTGTCGGCGAACAGCTGTTCACGGTGCTCGGCGGCGCACAGAGCAGCGTCGGCCAGTGCATCGGCTACCCCGGTCGTGCTCTGAACCAGGTAGTCCGCGATGAGCGCTAGGCGCTGGTAGTCGGTGTGACCGTGCCACCACGGGAACGAGCCGAGCTCAAGGTCCAGCTGGTCGACGAGCTCGTCAGCGAAGCGGGTGAACTCGTCGGTGCTGCCTTGGACGGGGACGGTGTAGTTGGCCATGCGCGGAAGGTACCTGGCGCCCGTCGGTAAGGTCGCGGGGTCGACCGGATCCCACCTCCGCAGGTGCTGACCAGCACCAGCCTCCAGGTGCTTACACGTCGGTGCAGTTCTGAGGTGCCTTAGCACTCCTGGTGAAAGCCGGCCCCTAACCTGTAGAAGCCGGCTTCCAGGTCGAACTATCCGGCGAGGATGAAGGACAGCTCGATGCTCGAAAACGCCCGAGCGATGAGCACGATCACCGCAACGACAGAGACCGAGAGCATGACGAAATGTCGCCCGCGGTGTCCCGTGGCGCGTGCTCATCGGGCTGATCGGCCGCGCGCTCGGCGGCCAAGAGCGGATGTTGGCCGGCGCCCCACAGGGGGCGGAAAGGAGCGGCCATTTAAGTCCGTAGCCTGACTGGCTGGCTGAGCCCTGGCCCGGTCGCTCGCTGCTAAGACCTTTGCGGGGCGCCCGTTTCCCGGTTCCCGAGCACGGTGACTGCGGTGTTCCAAGATGTGCTGATGATCCCCGACTCTTCGCCGCCGACCTCCGCTCCAGGCGCTCGCCTGGCGTCCATCCCAGAACCGCCCCTGGACGATCCCTGGGTGCACCATATTGTTCCCGTGGTTGAGCGCGCGATTGACGATCTCGTTGACCGGTACATCGCTCACCCCCTGGCGCATCGGGTCGAGCACTCACTCCATGCGGAGCTCTACCAAATCCTGGTCAGCAACCCTGATCTTGGACAGCTGTACCCCTTGGGGAGCACTGGATACTGGAGCAGGGTGGTCCACAAAGAGTGGCCTGAGACCCTGCCGCGTCCCGACAAGAACAACCGTCGCGGCAACTTCGACATCGCCATCCTGTCCCCGGCTCAGTTGAAGCAGGTCGTCGCTGTTTGAACAGTTCACCCAGGGAAGGATTGCGGCTCCAATCGTGGTCGAGCTCGGCCTGGGCTACGGCGGCGTCCACCTCTCGGGCGATGACCGGAAGCTCGTCAACAGCAACGTGCAGCACCCGTACCTGGTGCACTTCTCGCACGTTCGATCGAAACTGCACGGCCATACCGAGGCAACCATTGCGACGACCGTGACTCCGCGGATTCACGTCGCCTACGTTCTCCACGATCTCGACACACGGCAGTTCCGTGTGAAGCGGCGAGCCGACAACAGCATCAGCGGGCCGCACAACGTGAGATGAGACATCCTGGAACATCTAAGCAAAGCCGCATAGCACCCCCAGTCGCCCTCCCCATTCGCGGCGGTTGGACGCACCCCGCGCCACCGTCGCTTGATCTAGCGGTTGGCGGCAGTGCAGGCCGCGGAGCCTTGTGCGTCCGGGGATGCTTAGGCTCAGCAGTTGGGCCTAGTGCTAACTAGCGTGCGCGAGACGAATAAGTTAGGTGAGTTGCTCTTTGAATGTCTCGCCGTCGAGATAGATCAGCCCGACGTCGTAATGGAAGAGCAGACGGAGGACTTCCTCCCTGGGGGGTCCTGGGAGCAGGACGGCGATTCGATCGTCGGGACCCAGTTGGCCCAAGGACCGGTAATACATGGCTTGGCCCATCCCATGCGCAACCATGACGTCATCGCGGTGATTCGCCTTCGCCTCGATGATCAGCTGGCGTTCCCGGTCGTACAAGTCCGCTTCCCGCCCGTTGCTGAATAGATGTTTGCGCACGTCGGGGCGGTCCAACCAGGCGAGGTACGCCTGGACCAGGTCCTTCTCTAGTTCGCGCTCGAGCTCTTCGCGCTCGTCCGAGGTCAGTGTGGGGTCGGCGAGCACCGCCTCGACGTCCTTCAGCAGCATCCAATTACGACGGACAACGCGAAGGCGATTGCCTTTCAGGTACTTGTGCATTGCCCAGTAGACGTCACAGTGGCGGTAGCGGCCGCCAAGGGCCACGAAGCACTCGTGGATCGAGCGACTCGGTTTGCGGCCGGGGTTGGGCCAGCCAAGTGACCAAACGGCGTCAGCAACCTCCCGTAGCCTCTCCGGGGGAACCGGCGCGGGATCGGTAGCACCGCCTGGACGGCGAAAGTGGTCCTGCTCGTAGACGATAGCGTTTGTCCACTCGAGGTCGAGTTCAGCCTTGAGGAAGGCGTCTTGGACCACGGCACGGTCGCGGGCATTCGCGAGATCGAGACCGAGTTGGCCTGAGAGCCGCTCGGAAATGGTCTCCCATTTCGGGAGATCGTCGATAGTGGCCTGAATGATGCTGCTGGCAACCGCTACGCGGTAGTCGATCTCTTGGCTATAGGAAGCCGCGCCGTCGGGTGGGTAGGGTACGGCCATCTCAACGGCCACCCTCCGAACGCGGACCAATGGGGGGCATCGCTGTCACGGAGCCGATAGTCCCATGGACGGGTTCGTTCCCGCTCGCTACCCGGAGGGTGGCGGCCGAGCGAAGCCTGGGCTTGGAGGCTTGCCTGCCTGGCATCAGGCCTGCGCGCGTCGTGACCTTGCGGATCACCCGCTTTAGATGTCTGAGATGAAGCGTTAGCCCGACAGGCGGCGGGGTGACCGTGCCGCTTCGCGGCGGTGTGGGCCACCTTCCAAACGCCCGACCTGCGGCATGACAGGGCGTTGTATCGCTGGAATCATCAGGTCATGACGGTGTGGGCGTCCGTGCTCGGGACGCTGAGCGGCCGAGCACGATGACCGCCGTAACGGGCGGATGTTTCGTCGATGGGGGATGTGGTGAGCCATAAAGGTAGTCCGCACGTCGTATTCACGGAGGGCGCCCGACCACTCGCTAGGCCGGGCCGGGGAGTTGAGGTCCTTCGACGTCGATAGGTGGTAGTGGTGACGGAGACGTTCAAGAAGCACTGGTTCTTTGACCGGGTGGGTTCGTCCCTTGGGTACGAGGTCACCTTGAGGCGTGACCGTGTGGTTGTTAGGGATCCTGGGGGCGGGGTTGTGGAGGTCGACGCTGAATGGACGCCACGAATGAACGCGCACGTTCACGTCTTTGCCGCGACGGCACCGAAGATGAGCGAGGCGTCGCGAAGTGAGCTCTTCAGGCGCACCGAGGGGGCGTTCGACGCTGCCGGTTGGGTGCTGAGAATGCACGAGTGAGCACGGTCGGGCGTCCCGCCCCGACAGCGGCAGATCCGGGCGAGCGCCCCGACAGCGGCATGTGAGGACGTACCTAAGGGGCTGTGTGGGGCCTCAGACCCTTGCCTGTCGGGCGGAACGCGACATCTGGCGACCTAGCGCTGCCGTTGCGGATGCCGACCGGCGAAGCAGTTGGCGCAGGCCGCCCGAGCGCAGCGTCAGGTGGTAACGGCCTGGGTCGAGGATAGAGGGCGTCAAAGTGACGACTGATGCAGCCCCGTGCCCCCGTGGCAGCCCGTAACTCTGTTCTGAGATCCACCAGCGCGAAGGATGCCGGTGAGCGCAGGCCTACACGGGGGAGGCTGCACAGGCGAGAGACAGGGAGTGCTTAGGCCACCTGCCGACGACGGTGTAGGCGAGACCGTCGCTTCCGGTCCCGTCGGACCGCACGATCGGCTTCATCCCAGATGCGCTTCACAACGGCCGGGCTGGTCAGGTCAGGAAGGACTGGCCTGTGAGGGTTGGACACTCTGATCTTGCCGATTGGGACATCGACGTTGATGGTCATGCTGCACCTCCTGCTCGATCTGAGCCTAGCGGAACTACCAGAGGAAACCATGTCACGACCTGCTGACAGTGGGGGGTGTCTTCCGGGTCAGCGGTCAGCGGTCAGCCTCTGCGAACGCGATGGACAGGAGGTCCGCCATGAGGAGGACGGTGTGCTCATCGTTCTCCGATAGGTCTCCAGCCTTTGGCGCATCGAGCGTGAGCATCCCGTACGAATACTCACCGTTCGTAATCGCGGCAGATATGAATGTGCGGTAGTCGTTGCCCGATCCTGCCCACTCTTCATTGTTCACCGCGTCTAGATCCGGCACGAAAAGGTGTCCCCCCGAGGTCACCAGCGCGATGGCGCGATCTCCCCTCACGTTACCGAGCGTGAAACCTGAAGGCGTCGTACCCCGCCCAGCGTGCGCAAGAGGGGACATTGAAGTCCGTGAAGGATCGAGGGCGTAGACCACAGCCCTCGCGCGGTCCACGTCCTTCTTGAGCAGCGTCAGTGCGCCAACCGCTTGTGTCGCCGAAGGCTTAAGCAACGCCAACCGCCCGCTCTTGTTCTCGTACGGCATCGATGCCAGGAGTCCGGCGAGGGGCTGGAGCGCATCCTTGATGGCCACTCGAAGGCTGTTAGCTGCACTGATCTCGGCCTCCTCGTCTCGGCGGTTCCACCACGCGACGACTGCCTGGGCGCCAGCATTCAGGAGGAGGAGGAAGGCCCCCGTTCCGACTATCCACCAATTGATGCCGCTTGTGCTGTCGCCCTTGAACACGAAGAGAGTCGCAGCGACCACGGGAAGGAGAATGGTCAGGATCGAGGGGACCCACGCCAGCCTGCTCATGACTCTCGCGATCAGGTCCAAGACTGCTGTCATTCCCCCGCCCCCGGCCATGACGAAACCTTATGCCGAGAACGGTCATGAGACCTTCAACCGGCGTTCGGAGCGTCGGCGGCGGCCGCTCTCCGCTTCCCGGGTTTACGGCCCCCAACGCCACGCGCCAGAGGCGAAGACGCCCGGATAGCCGGACTACCGGCTGAACCTCTGAGATGGGACCGCGGGCCGCCCGATCGAAGCGACGCTGGTTGACAGTCGAGGCGTGGGGCGCCCTGTCTGCGCGGATTTTACGCTTGTCGCGCGGCTGCACACCAGCAACGTGAGTGATGCGTAGCGGGCGCCTTGGCGAGGCTCCCGCCGCAAGCTATTCTAACTCCATCTGCAGTCCGACTACCGGGCGCGGTCAGCGCCAGATCGTCTTCCCCGCGGACTGGATCTATGGGCAACGCACTCTCATCCAAGCGCGGCCATTGAAGCGGGGCCTCCGGCTGGCCTGGCACACTTCCAAGGTGGGCGACATTCGAACCGTGTGGCCCGATCCGCCGCCCGCCGAAGATGTCACCGCGGAATATGTCGATTCGGCTCTTCGAACCCAGGGGCGACCAGGGACGCGAGACCACGTCTGGTCGACGGTCTTGGACCGGGTCGCCCCTGATTACTCAACCATCTGCCCTGACGCCGAGTTGGTCGAATTCGAGGACGGCCCGGCGAAGTTCCTGTTCGATCTTCACGGCGGGTCCCGGGCCGAGCGGACGGTTGTGGTCGTGGCACAACCGCAGCGGCCGACCGAGGGTCGCGACAGCGGGTACCAGGCTGGCTATCCATTGAGCGAGCATCGGGGAGCACGTCCAGTTGACCGCGGCCACTTCGTGCCCTATAGCGGCGGCGGGCAGTTCGGCCCAAACATCTTCGCACAGGACCGGGCCCTTAACCGCGGGTGGTCACGCCAGGGGCGCTTATACCGCGCCCTCGAGACGCGAGCTGTCGCCGCCCATGACGCGGTGCTCATGGCGCGCCCACACTATGTCGACAACTCCGACGTCCCCGCCATGCTTGACCTCGGCGTGGGAGACGAGCACGGATGGGAGGTGCGCCGGTTCCTCAACCGCTACGACCTTCCGGTCGGGCCCGAGCAGGTCGAGCTCGCCGTCCTCCTCAACGGGGCGACTGGCGCCCAGATCGGCGCACTGGGGGAGGAAACCGCTGCCACTTTCCTCGTGGACGAACTCGGCGTCACCCTCGTTACAACGGGCGACGCTGGCATGCCGCGTGACGGAGCCGCCCAGGACCTCGACATCGTGGCGGTAATGGACGGTTCACTCATTGCGTTCGAGGTCAAGACACAGTTCCAGGCCCTCACCGCCGGACGACACACACGGGCTGGCAATCTGGGCCAGCCGCGTATGCGCCGACCGCGCCCTCACGGGACCGTACGGCAGGGCAGCAAGGGCTACGTCGCCCAACGGCTGGAAGGGACCATCGACGTCCACAGCGGGTACGCCGGCATCGAGGTACGCGCCATCGCCGTCGACTTCCGGCTCATGGAGCTGCAGCAGTTCGCTCTGAACGACAGCGGCACTCGGCTCTCACCCCTTGGGCCGCCTGCCGACTGCACCTCAGCAGCGCAAACCGCGCTCGCGACGATCATGGGGCACCGCGGGTTCCTGTGAGCCGGGTGGCGGTAAAGGATTCTCCGGACCTAGGGGGACGAGGGCTGACTCCGGCACGGGATCCCAAACTTCCAGGGGGAGGCCGACGTTCGTCGCGAACCCACAGAAACCGCCCGCCAATATTGGCGATGGTCGCCCCGCTCGCCGGGCAAAGTGAAGCACGCGGATCGCGGCATAGGGCGGTCCCCACAGCGGCATAGAAAGGCGTCCCGACAGCGGCAGAAGCGGACGCTCGCCCCGACGGCGTCAATGCGTGCGCCCCATTTCGGCGCATGGTCGGACGGCTTAGGGCGGCACTGTTCGCAATCGAGGAGCACGTGGAGGTCCAGCGACGTTGGGGCATCTGTCAGCGGGTGATCGGCGCCCACCGCCACCCCGACAAGACGACAGCACGTGCGGGCCGTCATCGACGACCTCAGCCACAACGTCCCCACCATGCTGCCCAAGCCCGATAACCGAAAGGGGTGCCCGGGGAGACCAGGTGCACCTCAGCGGCTGCCCTTCCAAGCCTTGATCAAGTCTTCTGAAGCGCCGGTGCACCCAAGAGTGGTAGCTGAGAACAGACCCGTAAATATGAATGAGGGTACACACGCGACCAAGCCCTCAAGAACGAACCCAGAAACCAGAGTGCCCCAGTCAGGATTCCCAGAGGCAACATTGATCACAGTGCGTATCACAAGCAAGATCAACACCACTATAAGGAGGCATCCGGTCAGCAAAAACAGTATAATGGTCGGTGTGGCCAAGATCCAACCCGGTGTCATGGACGACTTCCCAGAAAATGCAAGCATGTAGCTAAAAAGAATGGCGCCGGCGCCGGCGTACATGAAGTACTTCGAAACGGTAAAGTCATAGTTGTATAGCGACAGAAAAACCTCTCGATCCAGTAGCGAAGTCGGATGGGTCTGGACGATCTCCAATGATCTGTTCCATCGATCCTTGTCGGAGTCGACAAACATGTTGGCATAGTAGCCCGCGACAAAACAAAAGGCGACATACAATAGCTGAATGAGCGGCGTGCAAAGAGTCATGACCAAGAGAGCCCACCGCTGGCCCCAGGTAGACGTCCGCAACGTTCTGTAACCGGTTCCTACGGCGTCCAAACCGCGCCGAGACCAGCGAGCCGCGCCTCGTACCGTGTCTAACCAGGACTTGAGCGTTGACAGACCCCAGTAGATAACGATGATGATTGCCGGCACGCCAATTGACAACGCAGCGTCACCTATGACCTTCTGTGGTGATGGAATCTCCATCTGACAACATCCCGACGCTTCCGAAGGTGTCTAGCTCATTCTTGCTGAATACCATTTCGTTATTGGACATCTTCAGGGCCTTGGCGCTGAATCTAGTGACTCCCGCCGGGCCGCAAGCTTGCACAAAGGAGAGGTCCGACCCTTCCCTCCGGAGATGTACACCCGGCGAGTCAACCCGATGAGGCTACTCGTCGATCTTGATGTTTGCGGACCGAAAAGTGAGACAGTTTCGGAGGCAGGGGCCGACACGCTGGGACCCGTCGCATGCTCAGTTCTTGAGTGGACTCGGGTTATTTGGCACCGCGGGGTCGCATTTCACCCGACGATCAGGGGTCAGTTTTCACCCGCCGTTGACACGTCCCACTCGCAGCTGGAATAACGCATGGCGACTCGACCCCAGCAGACGCATCCGGCGGTCTCAGGCCGATGCTGCGGCCTAGGAAAGGCGAGGCACGCCACACGCCGAAAACGAACGCCCGCCAGTCCTGTCGTATTCAAGTGCGGGGTCAAGGCCACTCTCGCGAGACTCAAGTGTGCCAAGGAAGGCGCAACCCCTCCAGTCACGGCCATGGGCGGGGACAAGCCTCCGAAGAGCCCCGGACGGCATCGGGAGCCGACCGTGCGCCCGTTTTCGCGGCCAGGTCTGGATCTGTTCGGTGTACGAAGCGGCGTGATAGCCGGCATCGTGGCCGCCATCGTGGCTGTTGCAGCGTTGCTGATCAAGCAGCCGATCACTGGCAGGCCTGGTTCGTCGCCTCGAGCCCCGGAGCAGGGGGGTTCCGGTTGTGGCCCCGGCACCCGTGTTTGAGCAGAAGATCGTGGGGAGCGGCGACGGCGATCCACTTGCCGAGTTCCTTAATCAAGAGGTAACCAAATGGGCAGACCTGGACATCACCGTTGAGCTTGGTCACAACCGGCTACTTTCAGGCGTCGCGCTTGATGACGCAACCGCCGCACCCCGAATCTTCCCGACCCACGGTGCGCGCCAGCGCCGAGATGCTCAAATCGGATGAGCCCACAAACGTCCGACGACACCGGTGACAGCACCTCTGTGATCATCCGAACAGGAGCCAAGAGTCATGCCGGAGCCGCTGGCCTGCACCCCCAACCTGAGGGTTCGAAGAAGGTAACGGGAGCCGGAAAAGAGGGTCACCTCCGTGGTCACCGATCAAGTGACGCCGCTCGGCGAGTGCGGTTGTCTCGACGTGGGTCTGTCAGGTGCAGGGGCCGCTTACGGTCTGCCGGCAGCGGGGAGGGGTTGGTGCGAATCCCGTACTCGGGGTGTTGGTGTGCTGGCCGTGTACCCAGGTGTCAACGTCGGCATAGGTGTGACCTTCACGAGGCCCGAAAGTTGGACGCCGAGCCGGCTTCCTGACCGCAGGAGCTTCTGTGCGACGGGACGAGATACCTGCAGGGTCTCGCATAGGTCCCCGGAGGTGAGTGAACCCGCCTCCATCTCGTGTACCCCGGCAGGGTAGTCGTGAGCTCGGGCCGCCCGAGGCAAGACTCCGCGCCAGGTGTGTGTATGGACATTATTGGGGGTTACGGGATTGAGCGCGTGAGACTGACTTCTTACCGGTCATGTTTAAGAAGGCGGGCGTGGTGGTGCGTCGTTCGTCGGGCCCGCTCGTATTGGTCGATTGGGCTCGCCGACTTGCCCCTTGGGCGTCGGCTGTCGTGCACGCCCTGGGACAGCCTCTCTGGGTGGGATGGTGGCCTCATGTTCGAGGACATGGAGCTGATCGCTTACCCCGGCGATCTGCCGCCGTGTTGCCACACGGGGCGGTTGAGGCTTCCCCGGCCGAGTCGTGCCAGTCTCCGGATCTGTGGTGGCAGCTGGGACGGGTTGGACTGGGATCCGGGCCATAACCATTGGACCGTCTGGGTGGGCGTGGAATGGTCGGACGACACGTTCACGTCGGTGAGTGATGCGCTGGGCCGGCACCTTTCCCACGACGTGAGCGGGCGTGAGGCTGTGTTCGAGGCGCTGGCCGGGCACGGACTGGTTCTGGGTGGTGACGGGGTGGCGGTGGTCGGCTACCAGAATGTGATGACGGCGCGGCTGGACGACACGATGGGCGCTGCAGCCGGCCGCGGGTTGCTGCAGGACGGGGCGGATCTGCGGGGGGCCGCTGACGCTGCCGCCGAGGACCTCATCGACCTGGTCGACCAGCTGGTCAGCCACGGCGAGGACCGAGGTGTGGTCTTCGAAGCTGCTCCAGTTGTGGCCAACGCGGAGTCGTGCCGGTCAATGTTGTTGCTGCGGGGAGTCAGGATTACTCCGGTGATGTGGGGGCACGGCCTGGGCGCCTGGGGTGCTGCGCAGAGCATCGCGCTGCTGGACGACGCCAGCACGCTGGTGGCTCCAAAGGCGGCCCCGCTGTTGCGTCGGGATGCCGCCGCCGAGTTGAGCGACGCGGACGGCGAGCTGACCCCTTCGCAATCTCGTCGGTGGAAGAGCGAGCACCGCCGGCTGGCCCGCCACTGGCAGACACAGCTGGGACTGCAACCGATGCCCAGCCACCCCAGCGTGCTGACGTGGCCGATAATGCGTATCAACGACACCATCGACTCGACACTGCGCGCGTACGCCTCTGAGCTCGCCGAAACACCAGGCGACGGCGGCATCAGGGGTTGTCGGCCCTTTTGCGTGCATGGCGAGCTGGTCTCGGTCGTCGATGGCCGTGATAAGGGCTTGGTGAGACAACGGACGTTTGGTCCTTTTGGACTATGGGCCCGGGGGACTGCGTCCCGGAGACTGCAAGGCGCAGCGACCCGTGCCGGGTGCTGATTGACGCTCAACGGCGTCTTCACCGCTTCGGATGGGCAGCGCAGCGCAATGAATTCACGAGAGCCGGGTCGAGTACTCGTGCAGCTTGTCGCGGCAGTGGCCGCGGTCGCTTTGAGCGTGGTGGGCCTAGAGGCGACTGCGTTGCCGAGTTCGGAGGCTGCACCCGCGCCGCGGGCCGCAGCCCCCCACATCACTTCTCTGACTCCGTCCAGCGGACCGACGGTCGGCGGGACGGCGGTGTCCATCACCGGGACGGGATTCAGCAAGCTCAGCCGGGTCACCTTCGGGTCAGCAGTAGCTGTGGTGACCGCGTCGACGGCGACCTCCGTTTCGACGCTTGCACCCGCAGGTAGCCAGGGGTCCGTTCAGGTGACGGTGACGGCTGCTGGCGGCACCTCGCAACCCGCCAGCTTCCTGTACGTCACGGTCCCCGCACCTGGCCCGGTGACCTCGCTGTCAAGCGTCGCCGCCACCACGAGCGTCGGTCTGGCCTGGGCCAACCCGGCGGACCCATCCTTCGCCGGCGTCGCAATTCGGAGGTCGACCGGCTCAACCCCACCGGGCACCCCGGGGGAAGGGGTGCTGGTTGGAGATGTCGCGGCTCCTACCAACGCCTTTGTCGACACCTCCGCAGCGCCAGGAAAGACCTACGCGTATGCGTTGTTCACGCATGACAGTGCTGCCCATTACTCAGCATCTGCCTCAACAACGTTGACAACGCTAAGAGCGACGAGAGCCCCAATCGTCACCGGAATGACCCCGCGGTCGGGCCCCCCGTCCGGCGGTACCGCTGTGACGATCACCGGAGCTGGGTTCAGCAAAGGCGTGAAGGTCGACATCGGCGGGACAAACGCCACGATCACGTCCAGCACCACAACCAGCCTCGTCGTGACGACGCGGGCGCATACGCCTGGTCCCGCCATGGTCAAAGTCAGGACCGCCGCCGGGGCCAACCCCGACACTGTGTTCGCCACCTACACCTACACGACACCGCCGCTGCCGGATGTGACGGCGCCGGGTCCAGTGACCGGTCTGTCCGCGGCCGCGGTCTCGAGCACGAGTGTGGGCCTGACCTGGACCCGGCCGGGTGACGCCGACTATGCGGGGGTAGTGATTCGGCGGGCGAGCGGGTCGACCCCGCCGGCCACGGTCACCGACGGTCAGCTCGTCGCGACCCTGGACGCCTCAGCGACCAGCTACACCGACACCGGGCTGACTCCGGCCACCGGCTACGCCTACGCCGTGTTCACCCGCGACGCCGTCCCGAACTACGGGGCCCCCGCCACCACCACCGCCACGACACCGCCGCTGCCGGATGTGACGGCGCCGGGTCCAGTGACCGGTCTGTCCGCGGCCGCGGTCTCGAGCACGAGTGTGGGCCTGACCTGGACCCGGCCGGGTGACGCCGACTATGCGGGGGTAGTGATTCGGCGGGCGAGCGGGTCGACCCCGCCGGCCACGGTCACCGACGGTCAGCTCGTCGCGACCCTGGACGCCTCAGCGACCAGCTACACCGACACCGGGCTGACTCCGGCCACCGGCTACGCCTACGCCGTGTTCACCCGCGACGCCGTCCCGAACTACGGGGCCCCCGCCACCACCACCGCCACGACACCGCCGCTGCCGGATGTGACGGCGCCGGGTCCAGTGACCGGTCTGTCCGCGGCCGCGGTCTCGAGCACGAGTGCGGGCCTGACCTGGACCCGGCCGGGTGACGCCGACTATGCGGGGGTAGTGATTCGGCGGGCGAGCGGGTCGACCCCGCCGGCCACGGTCACCGACGGTCAGCTCGTCGCGACCCTGGACGCCTCAGCGACCAGCTACACCGACACCGGGCTGACCCCGGCCACCGGCTACGCCTACGCCGTGTTCACCCGCGACGCCGTCCCGAACTACGGGGCCCCCGCCACCACCACCGCCACGACACCGCCGCTGCCGGATGTGACGGCGCCGGGTCCAGTGACCGGTCATGCCGGGCCGCGGTCTCGAGCCACGAGTGTGGCGCCTGACCTGGACCCGGCCTTGGTGTGACGCCGGACTATGGCGGCGCGGTAGTGATTCGGCTGGGTGAGGCGGGTCGACCCGCGCCGGCCACTGTCACCGACGGTCAGCTCGGGAGGGGGGGAAGGGGGGGGGGGGGGGGGGGGGGGAGGGAGGATGGTCGGCGGGGTCGTCGGTGGTCATCGATAATGCATCGATCCGGTATCCGACGGGGGGGGTTTTCTCGCAGCAGGGGTCGATCTCGGTGACGAACTCGATCGTGGCGCATTCCGGCGGTAACGGCGGTATTCGGGTGTCGCGGGCGACGGGGTTGCCTACGGTTACGGGCAACTTGGTCACTGACTCTGCCTGGTGGGCCATTTCCGTGGCGAGCTCGAATGTGGACCTGGGCAGGCTGGACGGCAACTCCGGATCCGGTAACGCGGTGAATGGGGTCGTGCTGGCGTCGGATACTCAAACCGTTGATTCGACATTGCCGTGGTCGGGTAGCCTCATCCCCGTCCTTGAAGGGGGATGCTCGAACTTCACGGTTCCGGCCGGGGTCACGTTGACGATCAACGCCGGGGCGGTCATCAAGAGTTGGGCCTGTGGCAGCGGGTTGACCGTTGACGGGTCTTTGGTGGTGAGAGGGACGGCGGCGGCGCCGGTGGTGTTTACCTCGCTGCTGGATGACTCGGTCGGCGGGGACACCAATGGTGACGGTGCTGCTAGCAGTCCGAGGGCAGGCGACTGGGACGGCATTTCGGGGTCGGCGGGGTCGTCGGTGGTCATCGATAATGCATCGATCCGGTATCCGACGGGGGGGGTTTTCTCGCAGCAGGGGTCGATCTCGGTGACGAACTCGATCGTGGCGCATTCCGGCGGTAACGGCGGTATTCGGGTGTCGCGGGCGACGGGGTTGCCTACGGTTACGGGCGACTTGGTCACTGACTCTGCCTGGTGGGCCATTTCCGTGGCGAGCTCGAATGTGGACCTGGGCAGGCTGGACGGCAACTCCGGATCCGGTAACGCGGTGAATGGGGTCGTGCTGGCGTCGGATACTCAAACCGTTGATTCGACATTGCCGTGGTCGGGTAGCCTCATCCCCGTCCTTGAAGGGGGATGCTCGAACTTCACGGTTCCGGCCGGGGTCACGTTGACGATCAACGCCGGGGCGGTCATCAAGAGTTGGGCCTGTGGCAGCGGGTTGACCGTTGACGGGTCTTTGGTGGTGAGAGGGACGGCGGCGGCGCCGGTGGTGTTTACCTCGCTGCTGGATGACTCGGTCGGCGGGGACACCAATGGTGACGGTGCTGCTAGCAGTCCGAGGGCAGGCGACTGGGACGGCATTTCGGGGTCGGCGGGGTCGTCGGTGGTCATCGATAATGCATCGATCCGGTATCCGACGGGGGGGGTTTTCTCGCACAGGGGTCGATCTCGGTGACGAACTCGATCGTGGCGCATTCCGGCGGTAACGGCGGTATTCGGGTGTCGCGGGCGACGGGGTTGCCTACGGTTACGGGCAACTTGGTCACTGACTCTGCCTGGTGGGCCATTTCCGTGGCGAGCTCGAATGTGGACCTGGGCAGGCTGGACGGCAACTCCGGATCCGGTAACGCGGTGAATGGGGTCGTGCTGGCGTCGGATACTCAAACCGTTGATTCGACATTGCCGTGGTCGGGTAGCCTCATCCCCGTCCTTGAAGGGGGATGCTCGAACTTCACGGTTCCGGCCGGGGTCACGTTGACGATCAACGCCGGGGCGGTCATCAAGAGTTGGGCCTGTGGCAGCGGGTTGACCGTTGAGGGGTCTTTGGTGGTGAGAGGGACGGCGGCGGCGCCGGTGGTGTTTACCTCGCTGCTGGATGACTCGGTCGGCGGGGACACCAATGGTGACGGTGCTGCTAGCAGTCCGAGGGCAGGCGACTGGGACGGCATCGGCGTGTTTGCTAATGGCACTAGCGCGCTGGTAGGTACGCAGGTCCGATACGCGAACGTCGCTCTGACGGTCAACGATGACGCGGCTGTCTCCTTCCATGGGTCCGTGGTGACTTCAGCCTTTGGCGTTTCTGCGGGTGATGGTTTCGTTGATGCATCGAACGTTGACTGGGGCTCGGCCTCAGGGCCCGCACCGTTCGGCTCCGGCGTTCCGTTTTCAGGTGGTGGCGTCTTAGTCACGCCGTGGGTCGGATTCATAGCTCCCACCCGTCCCGCCAGCACACCCCCGTATGTGCCGCCCGTCGATTACACATGCGCACCTGTTGCCTTTATCGGGGCTCGTGGCTCGGGTGAGTTGCCTCAAGGGCTCTATCCCTCGTTTTCCGGACCTAGCGACGGCCTCGGGCTGCGATTGCCGCTTATGCTACAAGGATTACAGAAAGGGCTTGCACCCTACGGATATTATGATCATGATGTTAAAGTACTAGCAGTGCAATATGAGGCCGCATCGGCAACGGACTGGGCCAACTACGTCAATCAAGAGTTCTATTCCAGCACTTTCGATGGGGTAAACAAGATCGTTGAGATGGTGCTGGATGAGGAGTCGCACTGCCCGACGGAGAAAATCGTCCTGGCTGGTTACTCACAGGGCGCTCTCGCCATTCATTTAGCTCTTCAGGGTCTGGACAATACCTCTCACAATGCCGTCGCAGCCAATCACATCGTCGCTACACTCCTGCTGGCGGATCCAGGCAAGGTCGGCCACGCTCGGGAGGAAACATGGGAGAACGACCCAACAATTTACGCGAACTATTTGGCGGGCGCAGGCGTCGATAGCGCTGACGGATTATGGACCAAGACGGCACCAGGAAGTGATTCAGGCCCGTTGCCTCCCTCCGTGACGGGGAAAACGCTCGCTTTCTGCCACAACCACGACCCGGTCTGTTCACCAGGATTGGGCTTTCATTTCTCCAACCACACGAGTTACAATTCGTCGGAATTGGGGGCCATGGGCACCTGGGCCGCCGATAAGGTCCTGGGTCTTGCTTACGCCCCATGAGGTTAGCGAAGGGCAACCCCCTATCGACGTACGGTTTACACATATTTCGGACAAAGTCCCCCAGCTGGCGGGGATCAATTAAGGCTATATTAGAGACGCCGACCCAACGAACTTCAGCATCTTTCTGGTGCCCGATGCCTTCTTAAATGGGGCCGGGGTTAGCCTCGTCGTCCACTCATCTTAGGGTGGCATGATGCGCAGACGTCGAGGTGGACTTCGAGTACATAAGGGGCTCTTCACAGTTGAGGGTGTAGTTGCGTTCTGAAGCCGCCGGTCTCGAGTAGTGATCGGGCGATGTAGTTGGTGAGGTTGCGGAAGCCGAGGGCGATGCCGCGCAGGTGCTCGAGGCGACCGTTCAGCGCTTCGGTGGGTCCGTTGCTGGTGCCGGGCCGGTCGAAGTAGGCCAGCACGTCGTCGGCGCGTTGGGTCAGTGTCCGCCCGAGCCGGCAGAGCTCGCTCAGGGCGGCAGGTACACCGTGGCCGACGGACTCGATCAGAGAGGTCATCAGCGCTCGCCCGCGGGCGCGGTCGGGGTCGCGGTAGGCGGCGATCATCCGCTGGTAGACGCCCCAGGTGGCCTCGACCTCGACGTGCTCGTCGACGGCGAACAGGGCGGTCAGTCGGGCACGCTGATGGTCGGTGAGCAGGTCGACGCCGGTGTGTAGTGTCCGCCGAGCCCGGTACAGCGGGTCACGGGCACGGCCGCGGTGGCCGTGGAGGTCCTGCTGGACCCGACGGCGGCACTGGTCCAGGGCGTCGCCGGCTAAGCGGACGACGTGGAACGGATCCATGACGGCGACGGCCTTCGGCAGCTCTTCGGCCGCGGCGGTCTTGAAGCCGGTGAACCCGTCCATCGCGACGACTTCCACCCGGTCGCGCCAGGCCTGTGGGCGGGCGGCCAGCCACTGCTTGAAGGCCTGCTTGGAGCGGCCCTCAACCATGTCCAGGAGCCGAGCAGGGCTGGTACCGTTGCGGATCGGGGTGAGGTCGATGATCACGGTGACGTACTTGTCGCCGCGTCGGGTGTGCCGCCAGACGTGCTCGTCGACCCCGATGACCTGCACGCCGTCGAACCGGGCCGGGTCGCAGATCAAGACCCGTCGGCCCTCGGCGAGGACGGCGTCGTTGGCGGTGTTCCACGCCACCGCGAGGCCCTCGGCGATCCGAGCGACGCTCAGGTGCTGACACACCAGGCCTTCCAGCGCCCATCGCAGACCCCGTCGCGAGAGCTTGGCCCGTGGCTCCGCGGCCCGGCTGGTGTCCTGGCGCCACACCTGCCCGCAGCCGGTGCACCGGTAGCGGCGGACCGTGACCACCAACGTCGTGGGGCGCCAACCCAGCGGCTCGTGCGCCAGGCGACGCGTCACCGTGTCGCGAGGTTGGCCCTCACACCCGCAGCGGCGGCACCACCGATCGAGATCGACGACCCGGCAAGCCAGGACCGCCCGGCCGGGCTCGAGCCGCTGCCCGGTCACCTCCAGTCCGAGCTCGTCAAGACGGCAGAACGTGGTCAGGTCAGGGCAAGCGAAGGTAGCGTCAAGCACGTCGAGGTCTTCCAGATGGGCGGTGTGAGAACTGCCATCTTCGGGAGACCTCGACCCCTACCCAGCGACCGACGCGCCTGCGACCGCTACACCCCTAACTGTGAAGAGCCGACAAAGTCCCCCAGCTGGCGGGGATCAATTAAGGCTATATTAGAGACGCCGACCCAACAGACTTCAGCATCTTTCTGGTGCCCGATTCCTTTGTTAATGGAGCCGGGTTAGCCTCGTCGTCCACTCATCTTAGGGTGGCATGATGCGCAGACGTCGAGGTGGACTTCGAGTACATAAGGGGCTCATCCGATTTGGGGGTGTAGGTGGGTTCTGAAGCCGCCGGTCTCGAGTAGTGATCGGGCGATGTAGTTGGTCAGGTTCCGGAAGCCGAGGGCGGAGCCGCGGAGGTGTTCGAGCCGGCCGTTGATCGCCTCCGTGGGTCCGTTGGAGGTGCCGGGTCGGGCGAAGTAGGCGAGCACGTCCTCGGCTCGCTGCTTCAGGGTCCGGCCGAGCCGTCGTAGCTCGGTCAGGTCGGTCGGGACGTCGTGGCTGAGGTCGTCGATGACCTTGCGCATCAGCTCGCCGCCCTGGGTCTTGTCGGGGTGGCGGTAGGCGCCGATCATCCGCTGATAGATGCCCCAGGTGGCCTCGACCTCGACGTGCTTCTCGACGGCGAACAGCGCCTCCAGCCGGGCGGTCTGCTTCTCGGTGAGCAGGT
>CAWCJA010000006.1:0-18982 GCA_963795915.1 uncultured Actinomycetota bacterium | reverse complement strand
GCCCGGATCGTTCACGGGTTGTGATCTGACACTGCGTCTGGACGCGCGAAAGTGCCTGTCGCGTAACGAAATACTGGACTTCTCTAGGGTTCAGGACGTCGTTTCGGAAGGCACTTCGCGAGTGAAGCATAAGGCGTGGTCGACGGGTCTGTCAGTAACCGCCGACGGGACCGGTGTGGTGGCCCATGCCGGGTCGGTCGCGACGCGGCTGCTGGCTGACCGGGTCGGGCTCACCGGTGGCCTGTCGACGGCGTTGGGCAGGCGGTCGTTCCGGCCGGTCCACGACCGGGGTCGGGTTCTCGTCGACCTGGCGGTGCTGCTCTCGGACGGCGGTGAAGCGATCGCTGACATCGACGTGCTCCGTCACCAACGTCAGGTCCTCGGGCCGGTCGCCTCCGCGCCGACGGTGTGGCGGACCCTGCACGACCTGACTCCGGCAGCCATGAAGCGGGTGGAGAAGGCCCGTGCCACCGTGCGTCGGCACGTGTGGGCCCAGCTCGCCAGCCGCGGCGGGCTCCCGGCCTCGAAGGTCGCCGACACCGACCTGGGTGACACCGTGGTGCTGGACGTCGATGCCACCCTGGTCACGGTCCACTCCGAGAAAGAATCGGCGGCGGCGACGTTCAAGGGCGGGTTCGGGTACCACCCGATCGGCGTGTGGTGCGATAACACCCAGGAGATGCTCGCCGCGATGCTGCGGCCCGGGAACGCCGGCTCGAACACCACCGCTGACCACATCACCGTCCTCACCGCCGCGATCGCGCAGGTCCCGGCCGCCTACCGGAAGAGGCTGCTGGTGCGAGCCGACGGCGCCGGCGCGTCGCATGGGCTGTTGGAGTGGCTGACCGCCCAGGACGCGAAGCGGGGCCGGTCACTTTGAGTATTCGGTCGGGTTCGCGGTCACCGACCACGTCCGGACCGCCATCGAACAGGTGCCCGCAAGGGCGTGGCTGCCAGCGGTCGACGCCGCCGGCGACCTGCGCGACGGCGGGGACGTCGTTGAGGTCACCGACCTGCTGGACCCCGCGATCACCACCCGCTGGCCGGCCGGGATGCGGGTCATCGTCCGCCGGGAACGACCCACCCCGGGGCGCAGCTGTCACTGTTCGAAGAGGCCGACGGGTGGCGGTACCGAGCCGTGGCCACCAACACGAGGACCGGTCAGCTGGCGTTCCTCGAAGCCCGGCACCGGGCCCACGCGCGCGTCGAAGACCGGATCCGGCACGCCAAAATCCGGCCTCGGCCGGTTCCCGTCCCGCGAGTTCGCGATCAACCAGGCCTGGCTCCAGGTCGTCACCCTCGCCGCCGACCTCACCGCCTGGCTCCGACTGCTTGCCCTGCCCGACACGCTGAAGACGTGCGAGCCGAAGGCGCTGCGCTACCGGCTGCTGCACGTCCCCGCCCGCCTCACCCGAAGCGGTCGACAACGCCGACTACGGCTGCCCAGGTCATGGCCGTGGGCCGCCCAGCTCAAGGCCGTCTTCGACTCCATCACCGCGATCCCCGCCCCCACCTGAACCCGGCGACCGACCCTGACCGCCCACCACCGGAACCTCGCAGACCCGCCCCGCAGCGCCACGCGGACCTCCGGCACGCCCCTACAGACAACCGAACGAAGCGGCCCTCAGGTCCGCGATCAGCCGACCCCATGAATGACCGGGACCTAGCAAACTAGCCGGACCCTCGCCAGCCGAAGCCTGACTTGTCGAACTGCATCGCGCCCAATCGGGCTTGTCGGCAACCCTCGAATTCAGGCCAAGCCGTCGCTTCGGCCTCATTTTCGAACGCCGTCGACAGGCACAACCGCCGCAGTCATCACCCACTCCACGATCGCTTACGCCGCGAAGCGGGCACGGTCACACCGCCGCGAGTCGGCGTATTAGGACCGACACGGCGTTTCTGCGAAGGGGTCAGTCGGCGGGCATGCTGCCGGCTTGTCCAGGATCGTCTTCCACAATGGTGCAGGCTTGTTGAAGCGTGGGTCTCCAACCAGCTGGGGCCAGTGGTGCTCGATCTCGGCGACCCGGTTGCCGGCGTCCGGGAGGGTTTGGCGCCCGTGGAGGCGGGGAAGATCGTTGGGCTGGCAGCCAGCTGGGTCGGGCCAGCGCTCGAGGTATCCCAACAGTTGCAGGTCGCTGACCAGTTGCGACGTGGTCGCCGGGCTCAACTGAGCCTTAACCGCGAGGTTGCACGCTCGTACCCTCGCCCCTGTGGTGCACGGCGAGCGCGGCACGGGTGCCACGCAACCGAACCGGCATGGCCCGTCCAGCCTATGCATCGTGAAATCGGGTGAACACCCGCGAAGAGATTCCCTGGATCAGCGTGGCACGGCGCTGAGGGCGACTACCGCGAGTCGACGTCCGACCTGACGCTGATACCCCTCATAGTCGAACACCTCGGCGTTCAACCGCCGCCAGAGCTGTTCACGTTCCGGCCCGTCCACCTCGGTCCCTCTCACCGTCGCCCGGACGTCGCTGACCTCGACCACCCCCGTGCCGCCCTCGCGCAGGTTCAGCCACCAGCCTGGCTCCCAGTCAGCGCCGCCATTGGACGCAACGACGATCCATCGCTGCCCGTCGGCGAGGTACAGCACCGGCGTCGTGCGCTGCCTGCCGGTCTTCCGTCCCGTGGTGGTCAAAAGCAGCAGGTCGGCCCCTCGGAACCGACGAGGCTTCACCCGCGAGACCACCGTGTTCATGACACGGTTGAGCGTGACGAAAGCCCGTCTCCTCATAAACCCGACACTAGTTTCTGAACCCGCCTAGCGGCCACAATCCCGACCAGCTACGTGCTCCTTAAACGCCGATGTCTGACTCCACCGCATGCCCACTCGAGGACCGCGGACGACGACTTCCCATCAACCGGATGCCGCTGTCGGGGCGGGGGTCGCCCGACTGAACCGCTGTCGGGGCCGTGACGAGCCGGCTTGTCAGTGCTCCGGTTTGGAGCCGGGAGCGATGTGACCCAACAGCGTGCGGAAGATTCGGGCGTCCGTTTCGGAGAGGTCGCCGAGAAGCTCGCGTTCGGCGTCGTCGCTGGCCCCTTTCGCTCCAACGAGCGTCCGGTGGCCGGCCGCGGTCAGGACGATGACGTTGCGCCGCCGATCCGTCACGTCGGCCTGCCGCTCGATCAGTCCCCGCTGCTCCATGCCGTCGAGGAGGGCCACCATCGTCGTTCGGTCCACCCCAAGTCGCTCTGCCGCCTGCTGCTGCGACTCAGGCTCCCGGGCATCGAGGAGCAGGAGGACGGCCAGCTCTCGGGCGTTGATCCCCCACGGAGCCAGGTGCGTGGTGTGAAGGTCCTCGAGACGAAGGAACGCCCGCTTGAGCAGGTAGCTCAGGCGCGCCCGAAGGTGCGGCCCCAGCTCAGCCTTCGGATTCACCAGCCAATCTTAGTGCTAGCCTGATCGTCAGTAATACTGATGATCAGCGGAAGGCCTCCTCATGCCCACAGTTCTCATCACCGGCGCCACCGGCCTCGTCGGTTCCCGACTGCTCCCACGCCTCGTCGCCCAGGGGTATGACTGCCGCGCCCTGATGCGACGGGACATGCCGCTCCCCACCGGAGTCACGCCCATCTCCGGCGACCTCGAGGACACCGCCGCGCTGAGCAAGGCCGTCGAGGGCGTTGACGCAGTCGTCCACCTCGCTGCCCTGTTCCGCACGGGCGACGACGCCGCGATCTGGGCCGCCAACCTCGACGGGACCCGCAACCTGCTGAACGCGCTCGAGCGGGGAGCGGCTGGGGCCCGGCTGGTGATGGCCAGCACCGGCAACGTCTACAACCAGGACGCCTCGCAGCCAAGCCGAGAGGACGACCACTGCTCCCCCACCGCCGCCTACCCCGCAAGCAAGCTGGCCGCCGAACAGCTCGTACGGCACAGCGCACTGACGTGGTCGATCCTGCGGCTGCCGTTCGTCTACGGCGACGGTGACGGACACCTCGCCTCCATCCCGGTCTTGGCCAAGCGGTTCGCGCTGCACCCCGCGCATACCTACTCCGTGGCTCACCACCACGACGTGGCGGTCGTCGTTGACCTGGCCCTCAACGGCGCCGCGGACCGCCAGATCGTCAACGTGACCGACGACGCACCGGTCACCGTCCTCGAGATGGCCATGATCGCCGGCCAACCCATCGAGGGCTCCTCCGAGCCTCTGACCCACCCCTGGGGCGGCCGGATGGACTCCTCACGGCTACGCTCACTCGGCTTCAGGCCCTCCGTGCCCACCATCTGGCACGCGGCCGCCACCGGAATCCTCTGAACCTCAAAAAGCGCGACAAGCCCTCGGCCCGTGGAGCATCCACGCCAAAGTTCACTCCCACAACGCCCGCTCATACCGCGATGCGGCACCCGCCGTGGAGTTCACTCCGAGGGGATACCTGCCGCACCTCAGCGGTGAAGGATTTGGAGCTTCGCGTCCACGAGGCTGCTGACCAAGTCATCTGGCAGCGGTTCGTCGATCGGAAAGTGGAGCGAGCTCTTCGTGCACTCGTATTTCTGGAGGCGGTCGCCGAGCACCGCGAGCACTTCGCCACTGTGTGGCAGGTAGGCGAGGTGGTTCTTGAATGCCGCGAAGCCTGCGACCACCTTCCCGTCGACCCGGAAGGCGGGCATGCCGTAAGAGATGCCTTCCTCGGCGCCCGGGATGACAGCCAGGATCGATCGGCGTAGCGCTTTAAGTGTGCTCCGTCTCGGCTCCTCAAGCCCGGTCAGGTAGGCGTCTACCTCGTCAGCAGTCATGGCCAACAGTCTCCTCGGGTCTACCGGATTTGGCGCGAGTCGGACGTTGGATAGGTGCCCCAATTCGCCGCCTGTCGGCGTATCGATGATGACCGGGTCTGCAAGGAGCGAGCGTTGCCCGGGCCAAATGGACATGGGTGAACGTTCATTGGCGTGCTCCATCACCGCCGCTGCGAGGGAGGGCCCTTTCGGGGCGTCCCCCGGCCTTCGCGTTCTACAACGAGCTCGTAGACATCACCCTCGACGGCATCATCCAGCAACGCCCAGTCTCGATCTTCAGCACCGCCGCGAACAGACCGGGCTCATCGCGACGGGGGCAACGCCCGGATCTCCCGCGTGGGGGCGGCTCCGCTCGCCTGGATGTCTGCGGCGTTGAGGGCGGGACGACCGGCCCTGCCGGTGAGTTGGTCTTGCCCAGGCGCTGGGGCGGTGCGAGCGTGAGCCTGTGGACGTGCGGAGCACTGCGGATGCCATGCTCGGCGAATGCGAAGCGGTTGGTCAGTCAGCGCGCAGGGTGCCCGCCGAGGCTGCGGACGACTTGCGCGTCGAGTTGCGTGCCAAAGCGCGTGAGCAACAGATGCGTATCCGCACTGCCCAAATGGAGGACGTCGTGGTGGTAGCGCGGGTCGATGCCAGCCTGTGGGATGACGACCCCGCGACGATGCGAGCCAAACTGGCACCGCCCGACTGACCTCCTGCGCGACGAAGAGCAGGCAGTCCCCGGTCGCCTGTCGTGAATCGGCTTTCTACGCCGCCGTCGGCACCCCCCCGACTTTGGCCGCCAAGCGCGACCGGAACGAAGGTCGGGCCCGAGCCAGGGATGGGTCGCCGGCTGGCCGATGTCTCACCGCCAAGCGTGACACTCACTATGACGCTCAAGGCCGGCGGCTACGAGCTGCCGCAGCTTCTGCGAGCCCGGCCAGTGCGACCACCCCGGGGACGAACAACAGGACCTGGGCCAGGCTGTAGCGGCGCAGTTCCGAGACTAGATCCAGCCCAGCGACCGCCGCGTTCAGCCGGCCTGTCCTGCGGAGCCGGACCGCGTGAACGGTCAACGCGGCGTAGTTCAAGGCGCAGCCCAGCGCCCACCCGCCCCACCCCCATGCGCCTCTGCTGAGCAGGAAGCCGCCGAGCGCGAATATCCCAAGCGTGCCCCCGACGAACTCGGTCAGCACCAGGCGCCGGCGCCGGGGCGTCCCCTTCGTGCCGTACAGATCCAGGGCCGCGAACCTCGCCACACTCCACACCCGGTCAGACACCTCGCCCTCACCCCCGCCCGCTGCGGGCCGATGAAGAACGCTCGGCACGCCGGGTGCGGGTCATTAGGACGAGATAGACGAGAGCGGCCGCAGTGCTGGCGTAGCCGAGCGCCGACGCGATCAGCAGGACCGGGTTGTCCACCGGCAGGTCGGCCCCGAACGCGCCGCTCGCGTTGTGGACGGCGTAGAACGCGACCTCGGTGACCAGGAACGACGCCAGCGCCGTGCGGCCGCCCCGCCGGCCGCGGACGGTCGCGACCATCGCGACCGCAAACCAGACGCCAGTCAGGATCAACGGGATCGACAGGCCAGCCATGGAATCCCAGCGGCGCCCGTACTGGTGCACGGCGTACGGCACCTGCCACGCATAGTTCACGGACATGACCGCTACCAGCGGCCACCAGCGGATCACGCACGGACCGGAACTCGCCGGAACCCTAGGCTGTTGGACGTGTGGGCGGCTCATCGAACCCAGCCCTCTCAACGGTGGCCGAGGTACGGCCGATGGGGACTGTCTATCGTCGCGCGGCCCGCCTTCGCCATCCGCAATCACCCCGGGTCCGCCAACAGGGTTCGGACGGAGCGGCGCTGCCCGGCTGTAAGCAGCGGTGAACGTCCGGATGATGTATGGGTCGCCGAACTGTGCAGCGCAGTCACGGCCGAGATTCATGTCGGGATGGGTTCACCTTTCCGCCTCTCATCGTTGAGGTACGGGCAGCCGACGCCATAGCCCATGCCGGCCACCTAGCAGTGACCTGACGTCACCGTCGCGACACCTGGAGGCCGGCTCCGCTCCGGGCCAGCGAGGAAGGGGCTCGATCCGCCGGTAGGCGCCCAGGCACCTCGAGGGGACGGCCCGGCCGCGACGGTCCGATGAATTCGTTACCGCTGCCTGGCGTCATGCGACGAAATCCGGTGAGTCGGAAACTCATGAGGTGATGCCGCGACCAGGGGCACGGGGACGACGCCTGTGACGAGAAGGGTCACCGCGTACACCGGCTTCACGACGTTTGCACTGGCGCCCCCGGTGTGGCAGCACGCGGACCACGGCAACGACGTCCTGGTCACCCACGACTTCCCCACCACCGACCAGGCGGCCGCCTTCGCCGAACGACCCGGAACTCAAGGACGGCATGGCCACGGCAGGCGTCGCCGGCCCGCGCCAGATCGAGATCTTCACCGTCGTCTGATCACCCTGGGCCCGCCGCACGCGCGCAACCCCTGCCAGCGGGTCCGTTTACGACCGGTAGCACCGCGCCAGGCTCGTGAACCTCTCTGCCAGGTGGCTGACGTTGCAACGGAACCGCATCCCAGGGCACGGCTGGCGGACTACCTTCGGGGCACTGACCCGGGAAGACGTCTGTTCCACCGTGATGTCAGTGCTGACAAGGAGTCACCCCATGTACGGACGAGTGGTCATCTACACGCACACCGAAGACCGGGACACCCTGGAAGCCAAGGCCCGCGCCGGCGTCATCCCGATCGTAACCAGCACCCCCGGATACATCTCTTACGGCGTCATGTTCCAGGACAACCAAGTGGTCTCGGTCAGCCAATGGGAATCCGAGGAGCACGCCAAGGCCGCTGACGCGGCGCTCGGCGCGTGGGTCAAGGCCAACACCTCGATGGTGAGCGAGCAACGCTTCACCGGCGACTTCTCCTGGCTCGAACTGGCCTCCAAATAGCTCTCCCTCAACCGAACACTTGGTCGCCACTCGCGCTCATGCCGCGGATCGAAGGTGATGTCTCAACGCGACGAATGTGGCACAGCAGCGGCCCTCGACCAGCTCGAACCCGCAGTGCGCTGCCCCTGCGTCCAACCGGCCCTACGCCCACCGAGCCGAGGCGACGCTGACGGGACGAGACCTGTCTTGACGCTCTTGACAGATTCGTCTCCGTTGAGACTTCGCACCCGGCTCGGCACTCGAGCCGTCCGCGGTCAAGTCCTTGGGCTTGGTCTGGCCGTGGCCTTCGCGTGCAGTTGGCGGGCGGTTTTGGCGGTCGAAATGTGTAAAGCGCGCCGGCTTTGGCCGGGTCGCGGATATCGTCGAGACGTGTTGGTCAGGTATAGGCGGACCCGTTTCGGGCTGTCTAGCGCCGCTGCGTGTGCAGCCCTACTCGCGGTCTACGCGCTGGTGCGCTACCCCGCCAACGTGAGCCTGACCACTGCTGGCGTGGAGTTCGGAACGCTTCTGGTGGTGGCGCTGGGCTTGGCGGTCTTCGCGGCGGTACGAGGCACTCGTCCGGGTACGGCATCGGACGCTATTGCCTTGCACCAGGGGACCCGGTGGGGTCTGATCGCCGGCGGGCTCTGGGTGGTCGAGATCGCCCTGGGCGATTTTGCCTACTCCCTGGGCAGCTGGACGGTTGGTCCCTACCTGGCATCGACCGCCGCCGCTTTTGCGGTCCCTGGCGTCGCGGGCCTCTGTGCGGCCGTCGACAGCGGACGGGTGACTACCGGTGGCCGAGCCGGGCTGTGGTGCGGGATCGTCAGCGGGTTGGTCGGCTTCCTCACGCTCATCACTGTTTCGCTGACCAGCCTCCCCGTCCTGCGCGCCGACCCCCAGAACCTGCGGGAGTACGCACACAGCGGCGCCGCGGACCTAGACACCTTCATCGTCGGCGACTTCCTAGCCGCGGCGGCCACCCACCTGACCATCGTCGGGCCCCTGGCGGGGACCCTCGTCGGCTTGCTGGGCGGCCTGATCGGTGTCGCCCATCCGACGCCCCCAAGAGCGGCAGTCGGTTCAGGCAACCGGCTGGCGCCGCCGAGATGCGTCGGGCCGAAACGGGTCGAGCGCGCGATCGTCGAACCAGGCGCCGTAACACAAACCGAACGTCACGCATCAACTGGCACACGACCGTCAAGCATCACGCGCGACAAGCAGGCCGAGACCGTGTTGCCGCCTTCGCCTCTATGGAATCAAGGGCGCGGCTTCAGCAGGTTTTGGGGGTTTCCTTTCGCCGCGAAGCGGCACGGTCTCACGACCCGTAGCCGGCGTCCCGTCGCGGGAGCCGGGCGGCCGGTAACAGGCAGCTCGGGATCAACTAAGGACCAGGCGTTCTATGTGGTCCGCCTCGAGAGGGGAGGCGACGCTAGGCGAGCTGCGCCGCAGTCGCCATGAGACGGTGACCCCCTCGGGCAAGGGCCACTGGCCCTCCAACGCCAGGTCGACCCGGCGGCGTACCTCCGCTTCGTTCTCAGCGCCAGTGGCGAACAGAACCCGGAGGCGCAGACCGTCCTCGACTCGTTCGGTGCAAACGTGATGCGGAGCAAGCGGACAGGGTGGTTCATGCTCCCAGTGTCCGCACAAGGCGACCGTCACCGCAGCGCCGGGAGCGCTGTCGTCGGCGTCATTGTCCAGGGCGAGGACCGCTTCGTGGACGAAACCTTGACGCATCAAATCAGTCTGCCACCGAAGCCAAACATCAGAGCACGGGCGGCGAAGAACCCGCGTCCTTCCGCCGCCTGTCGGCGCACGCTTTTGCCTTTCAAGAGTTGGTGCGCGCTGTCGAGCCCGGTCGGATTGGTGGGTCCGGTTTGCGAACGGCCTGATCGCCGAGGTGTCCCCGCTCAGCAACGACTGCGGGCGGCCTGCTCTGGTCGCGGATCGCGTTCTTGCGCTCGGCGCCGGGGCTGTCGTTCGGTGTGGGCGGCGCGAGAGTGTGTCCGTGAGCCTTGAACTCGAGGTGAGCTCAGGGGCCCGGTTGTGCTTGTTCAGGTGAGTAGTAGCCGTGTCCAGGCGTCGCAGAGCCAGGTCCGGATCCGTTCGCTGGTCCAGCCACGTTGGTGGAGCAGGTCGAAGTATTCGGCGGCGTTCATGCTCCAGATGATGTCGGCGACGTCTTGATCGGTGAGGTCGGGGCGGATGTCGCCGGTGCTGCGCAGGTCCGCGGCGAAGCGCAGCATGTTGCCCGCGCGGCGCTGGCTGATCTCGGCCCACAGCGCGGCACACTCAGGGTCGTTCGCGGCAGCGTTGCGCAGCGCCACGAAGGTGGGGGCCAGCCGGGCTTGGACCGCGACGAGTCCTTCGGCGTAGACGGCGAATTTCTGTCCCGCGGTCGGGGCTGCGATGGTGCGTTGGACGTAGCCGCGCTCCTCGGCCGGTTGTGGATGATCGGTCCCCGAGATCGCCGATTCGACCACTTCACGCATGAGGGCCGGTTTGCGTCCGATCGTGGCGTAGATCGTGTCCACGGCGACGCCGGCCTGTTGGGCGATGGCGGCGATCGTGGTCGCGGTGTAGCCGCGGGTGGCGAACAGGTCCCGGGCCGCGGCCAGGATCACCCGGCGGGTCCGAGCCGCCTGTTCGGCGCGGCGGGGTGCGTCGTACTTGCGGGGGGTGTTGACCTTCTGCGCCTTCGGTGTCACAGTCTTCCTATTCATCCGAATGCCTTCGGATGAACTATATCAGGAGGCCCATGATGGTTTACGCATTCACCCAGGACGTCCCGATCGACGAGCCGACCTACCGCAAGATCATGGACCGCCTCGGCAGCGAACCGCTGGTCGGCTCGCTGCTGCACCTGGCCGTTCGACGCGACGACGGTGGCCTGCGGTACGTCGACGTCTGGGAATCGGAAGAAGCGTGCGGACGCGCCTTCGAAGAGCGCATCCACCCCGCCGTCGGCAGCGTGTTCAAGGAGATGGGTTTCCGCCCCGACGGCGAACCCCCCGTCAACCGCCTCGACATCATCGACGCCACCGGATCCCTCCTGTCGACCTGACGACCTGACGACCTGTCGCGGCGGTCAGCAGGGAGCGGTACCCCGCCGGTCCTTGTCGCGGGCGCTCAGCGGCGGCTCCACGGGCGTTCCTTTGGGCTTTCCTTGGGCTTTCCTCGGGCGTTCCTCGGGCAACGTCCGGGGAAGAGTCGAGCCGTTTGATCGAAGCGGCCCGGCCGGCTGGGAGCCGACCCGGACAGCCACCGACCCACCCCAGTTGCCGCCCTGAAGCGCAAGCGTCACTGAAAGGAAGCCGTCATGGCCACCGTCTACCCTGTCCTGTACCGCCTGGGTGTCACGCCGTGGGAAGCGAACCGCGACGACGGGCCCCTGGCCCAGGTGCTGGCCGCCCGGCCGCCCGGCCGGGCCCTGGACGCCGGGTGCGGCACCGGCCGACAGGCCGTCGCCATCGCCGAGCACGGGTGGACGGTCACCGGGGTCGACGGCGTCGCCCAGGCCCTGCGCAGGGCCCGCGCCCGGGCGCAGGCCGCCGGCGTCTCGGACCGGACGAGGTTCGTCCAGGGCGACGTCGCCCACCTGGACGACCTGCTCGGCCAGGAGCAATACCAGCTGATCCTCGACGTCGGCTGCTTCCACGGCCTGTCCGACCCGGAGCGGGCCGCCTTCGCCGGCTGGGTCACCCGGCACACCAGTGCCGGCGCCGTCGTGCTGCTGCACACCGTCTCGCCCCGCTCCGGAGTCGGCCCCAGGGGCATCGACGACACCGGCGTCCGGGCCGTCTTCGGGCCTGCCTGGACGTCGTCGACCACGGAGTCGACAACAGCCGGCGGAGGCCCCCTGCGCGGGGCAACGTTCCGCTGGTGCACCCTCACCCGCCTCGCCGAAGGCCCGGGACCGGAGTGAGAACCATGAGCGACCCACTAACCCTGTTCACCCGCCTCATCGACGAAGCCTTCAACGCCGGCAACCTCAACGTCCTCGAGGAGCTGGTCGCACCGAACTTCGTCGAGCACCAGTTCGAGTCACCCCAGCAACCGGCCCGGGCCGTCGGCCCCGCCGGGGTCGCCCAGGTCGTCCGCAAGCTGCGGGCCGGCGCCGACGACTTCCACCTGGCCATCGAGGACTCCAGCGTCACCGGCGACACCGTCTGGGTCAGGCTGCGCGCCACCGGCACCGACACCCACGGCCAACTCGGCCGACCCCCCACCGGCAAGGCGTTCGACATCACCGTCATCGACATCGCCCGCTACACCGACGGGCAGATGGTGCAGCACTGGGGCGTCCCCGACCGTCTGGCCCTGCTCCTGCAACTCGGGTTCCCCGCCGCCCCCACCGCCTCCTGAGCACGCTGGCATGAGCGGCCGCCGCTGACAACACCAGCGCGATCCTGGAACGGCGAAAGCGTCGACGCCCACCGGGCCAAAATCGGACGCCAGGCAAAGTGGTTCAAGAACCCGTCACCCTGCCACGGGGCAGCAACCGCGCCTTCAGGCCCGCGACCCCGACGGCATCCGGGTAAACCTGTACGAACCCTTCACTGACGAGGCGAAAGCACGCTTCCCCAACCGACAACGCAACGACGCGTGTGCTCTTCCCGCCGATCAGGCGGGTACGTACCGAACAAGTCGCCAGCGACGAGCTGCGTCCCTTCGCCGCGAAATGGACATCCGCCGACTGCCAAGGGCCGGCCGGCCCGTCGCCCGCCGGCAGGGAGTGGCAGTCCCGATCGGCGCGGAAACCGGAGAAGGACGCGGACGATGGTCGGAAGGGCCGCGGGCGCCCCCCAAGGCGGTGTGCTGCGAGTGTCGTCGACACGCGGATGCCTGGACCCGCCGGTCGGAGTGCGGCAGGGTGTCGATCGACCGTCGGAGGCGCGGCCATCCGCCGGTCCATCCGGCGTCTCCTCAGGTGGACGGCCCCGCGATCGCGCGTATCGGGGCATGCTGGGTTGGTCTGATGTGGCGGGATGGGGTTGGCATGATTCTGACGGAGGGCCTCACCCGCCGCTTCGGTCCGACCCTCGCGGTGGATGACCTGAACCTGGAGATCGCCGACGGTGAGATCTTCGGTCTGCTGGGGCCGAACGGGGCCGGGAAGACGACGACCGTACGCATGCTGGCCGGTCTGATCGGCGTCTCCTCCGGTCGCGCGGTCGTCGCCGGACTGGACGTGACCGACCCCTCACGAGCCGGTGAGGTGCGGAGGCTGGTGGGCGTGCTTCCCGAGGAGGCGGGTCTGTATGGAGATTTGTCGGCGGTGCGGACGCTGGACTTCTTCGGCCGCCTGTACCGGATGAGCAAGTCGGCCCGAAGCGAGAGAACGGAGGTGCTACTGACCCGGTTGGGGTTGTGGGAGCGGCGCGACGCCCCGGCGTCGAGCCTGTCGAAGGGGCTCAAGCAGCGGTTGGCGCTGGCGCGGGCTTTGATCCACGACCCGCAGGTGGTGCTGCTCGATGAGCCCACGGCGAATCTCGACCCCGAAGCGGCGGCGGTGGTCCGCGACGTGCTGCTGGAACTCAAGGCTCAAGGGCGCACCGTCGTGGTGAACACGCACCGACTGGAGGAGGCCGAACGAGTCTGCGACCGGGTCGGCATCCTGCGTACCCAGCTGCTGCGAGTCGGCACCCCCCACCAGCTGCGGTCCGCGATGACGCCATCGCGCACGCTGACGATCGAGCTCGAGACGGTGCGCGACACCGACCTGGCGCTCCTGCAGGAGATTGGTGCGCAGGAGGTGACCGTGACGGGGAAGCGGATCGAGCTCACGCTGGCGTCCCCGACGACCACGTCGGCCGACCTGGTCGCTGCGCTCGTTGGGGCGGGGGCACGAGTGACCGGCGTAGCCGCCTCGGAAGAGTCCCTGGAGGACGCCTACCTGACGATTCTGGGAGACCTGGCGTGATGCACCCGGACGTGTGGACGATTGCCGGTAAGGACCTGGCGGTCACCTGGCGGCGCCGCAGCATTGTGGCCGCCTTGGTGGCGTTCCCGCTCCTGGTCGGGGTGGGCCTGCCTCTCGTCCTGGTGGTCACCGGGCGTAAGTCCGGGGGCTTGTCGTCCCCGGACGTTCTCGCGCGGTTGCTGACCTCATTCCAGTTCTTCTTCGTGATCGGGGCGGCCACCCTGCCGACGACCATCGCGGCCTATTCGCTCGTGGGCGAGAAGATGGAACGCAGCCTTGAGCCGCTGCTCGCCACTCCCGTGACCGATATCGACGTGCTGCTCGGTAAGGCGCTGGCCGCCGTCGCTCCCTCGGTGGGATCGATGTGGGTTGGCGTGACCGTCTTCATGACGATCACCGACATCCAGGCACACGGGACGCTCGGTTACTGGTTCTTCCCCAACACGACCGCGTTACTCGCGATGCTTCTGCTGGTCCCCCTGGTCGCCACGGTCAGCGCCGAAGTGAGCGTGCTGGTGTCAGCCCGATCGACCGATGTTCGGTCCGCCCAGCAACTGGGGGCGCTCATCGTGATCCCGTTCGCTGCCATCTACGTGTTATCCGAGATCGGGATCCTCACCCTCGACCCGGCCTCGATGCTCGCACTGGCGGCAGGCCTGCTCATCCTGGTCGTGGCCCTGTTCTTCGCGGCGCGTGCCGCATTCAACCGTGAAGAGATTCTCACCCGATGGAAGTAGTCGCATCGGGAAAGCGCTACACCAGTACCGGGCTATGGGAGACGCACGCCCAACTGCCACTGAACCGCCCCCGCGGCCAGAGCCGGCGCCATAGCCACACAGAGCCCAGGCCTGCCTTTGCGGCTGACCTGCGTCCTACCGCCGCCTGCAAGGCGTCCGTCAGGACGGTAAGCGCGCCGACTCACGACGCGACGCGACGACCCCCCAGGGTGCACTTCCTTTGCAGCGTCGCCCTGCCGTCGTGGACACCGGACGGGAGCTGGCGACAGACTTGATGTCCACCGACGGGTCTGAGGAGGTGATGGCGTGGACGGTCTCGAGATGGCCACCGCCGAACGCACGACCTGGCCGATCTCTTGGAGAATCTGACGCCTGGGCAGTGGGAGGCGCCGTCGCTGTGTGAGGACTGGCGGGTACGGGATGTCGTCGCTCACGTGATGAGCTTCGACGGGGTGAGTCTTCTGGGCATGGTTCACCGCGCCATCCGGGGCCGGCTCGTCCATGCCAACCAGGTGGCTGTGGACGAGGTCGCCGACCTGACTACCGAACAGCTTCTGCACCGGCTGCGAAGTCATCTGATGCCACAGGGGCTGGCCACCACTCTCGGGGGCCGGCTAGCGCTCCTTGACGTCACCATCCATCACCAGGACATCCGCCGCCCCCTGTGTATGCCTCGCCGGATCCCTGCCGAACGCCTGCGGTGGGTCCTGGGGGCCAGCGTTTGGAGCCCCGAACTGCCGGCGTGGCGCCTCGCCCGCGGAGTACGCCTGACCCCGACCGACCTGGACTGGACCCACGGCTCAGGACCGGAACTGACCGGACCGGAAGAGGCCATGCTGATGGCGATCACCGGCCGGCGAAGCGCGATCGGGGAGCTGGCCGGCCCAGGGCAGCCGGTGCTGGCCGGCCGGCTCGCCCGCTGAGGCCGGCGCAGGGCAAGCGCCTGCGGGGGGAAATCGCGGGTGCATCCAACCGCCGCCAGCGGACCCCACCCGGAATCGGCAGCGGGCTAACGTGAAGGGGTCCCTGTGCCTCGCCGCGTTCTGCGGCGGGCCGGTCTTGGTCGACTGCTTTGTAGCCGCGAGCAGGGCGGTTCGGAGGTGACCCACTCCGCCGCGAAGCGGCACGGTCACACCGCCGCGAAGCGGCACGGTCACACCGCCGCGTAGAGGCGATGGTGCGGTGATGAGTCCATGGCCGCCGCCGCCCCGGCTGGGGTAGCTCAACCAAGGTGGCGGGCCAGGGCGGCCGCGGCGCCCCGGTTCGGGACGTCGAGCTTGGCCAGGATGTTGCCGACGTGGATGCTGGCGGTTCGTGGGCTGATCACGAGAGTGGCTGCGATCTCGCGGTCCGTCGCCCCGTCGGTCATCAGGGCGAGCACCTCCCGCTCACGAGCGGTCAACCGGTGCATCGGCCCGGTCGCCTGGCCCGCGACCGGCAGCGGCACTCGGTTCCGTGTAGCCAGAGCCGCGGCTCGCCGCTCGTACCAGCCCGCCCCCATCGCCTGCGCGTCGGCCCAGACCGTCACCAGCTGTTCTTTACCGGTGGCACGGTCCCCGGCCCGTAGGTGCTCGACGGCTAGCTCGAGCCGCGGTTGCAGGGCGACGTAGGCGCCGAACCGGTTCGCCCCTTCGACGCCGGCGGCCCATTCCTCGAGCGCCGTCCTACCGTCGAACCGTGCCGCGAAGGCCTCGGCGTAGTGGAGGTATGTGGCGTGCCAGGTGCGGTCCCACGACGGCGCCCGCAGGGCGCCGCCCAACTCCAGAGCCCGGAAGGCCCGCCCGGTGAGCTCCGGCGACCGGGCGATCTGGGCAACGCGCAGGCCCAGGTAGGCCCCGACGGCGGCGAGGAGGGGTGAGTCCGAGTCGGCGACGGCCACGAGGAACCGGTTGGCCCAGTGCGCCTCGGCGCCGGTGTCTCCGCGTGCGCCCAGGATCGCCGCCCGGCGAACCGCCACGTCCTCTCTGGGCATGTAGTTGCGGTCCGGGTGGGTGGCGATGGTCCTGGTGTCGTGGTCCCAGGCTTGCTCGATGTCGCCGAGCGCGAGGTGCACCTCGCTGCCCAGCTCGTGGCACTTGAACTCGAAGAGGCCGCGCGAGCGGATCTCTTCGAAGAGGGTCAGCGCCGCGTGCAGCTGTCCCAGCTGGACCAGCGCGAACACCTCGTTCTGGTCGACCCACGCGGCGGTGACCGGCAGGCCCGCGTGTTCGGCAGCGGCCCGGCACGATCGAGCCAGGACGGCTCCCTCGTCGACGTTCCCGGACTGCATCAGCATCCACGCCTCCTCGGGCCCAAGCTCCAGCGCCGCGCCGGTCTCCCCGTTCCGCGCGAACTGCGCACGCGCCACCCGGACGTTTGCGATCGCCTCGGCCGGGCGACCGAGGTACCACAGCGCCGTGCTCTCGAGGTCTCGGTCCTCCGGGGGCTCCGATTGGTCACCGAGCTCGGCCCGCGCGGCGCGGGTGGCAGCGACCTCGTCGAGCACAGGGGCGTACCGGAATCTTCGTTCGGCGACGTGGGCGGTCGCGAGCCGGGCCTGGACCCGCTCCCGGCTGGGGGTGGAGCCGGCCAGCGACACCGCGCGGGCGGCGGCCTCGTCGTCGCTGATGACGTCGGCGGGGTAGTGCGGCAGGCTGGCGACCATGGCGTAGACGCGGCTGGCGGCCAGCGGCTCGGTCGTGTCGTCCAGCATCGCCAGGGCCGTGCGCAGGAGCCGACGAACTCGCTGCGGCTCGAACAGCGTGAGCAAGCAGTCCGCGGCCCGGCAGGGCAGGTCGGTCGCGGCGATCCCGGCCGGACGGTCGGCCGCGGGCACGTGGCCCCACAGCTCCATCGCAGACTCGTAGTGCGCCGCGGCATCGGTTCGGGCCCCGAACCGTCGGGCCGCCTCTCCGGCGTCGAGGTGCGCGCGCAGTGCGGTCGCCGCGTCACCGGCCGCGGCCGCGTGGAAGGCGAGGTCGGCGGCCAGCGGCCACCGTTCAGCGGCGCTGGTCCGCGAGTCGAGCCGGGTGGCGAGGACCCGCGCATACCGTTGGTGCAGCCGTACCCGTTCGGTCGGCAGCAGGTCCTCGTACACCGCGTCGCGCAGCAGCGCGTGCCGGAACGCCAGCCGGGCGCCCTGTCGCACGAGGACGTTCGCGTCCAGCGCCTCGCGGAGCCCGGCCTCGAGTCGCTCGACCTCGACGTCCGCCACGGCGCCGAGGGTCTCGACGTCCACGATGCTGCTGCCCACCGCCGCCAGCCGGACCAGCCAGCGGGTCTCCGCGCTCAGCTCGCGCACGTGTCGGGTCAAGAGGTCGGCCAGCGACGGCGGTACGCCCGTGCTGTCGGCGGCGAGGATCTCCTCCGCGTAGAGCGGGTTACCTTCCGAGCGACGAACCAGCGCGGTCATCGCGTCGGCGTCGAGATCGCGACCGAGGCGTCGGGTGGTGAGGTCGCTCAGGGCAGCCGGAGGAAGCGGTCCGAGGGGTAGGAGGGTGACGCCGTCCGCCCGGCGCAGGTCCACCAGAGCGTCCCGCAGGGTGGGCGAGGCGTCGTCGGAACGGTAGGTCATGACCACGAGGGTTCGCGCGCGGGTACTGCGGACCAACGCGCGCGCGAAGTCGACGGTGTACTGGTCGGCCCAGTGCATGTCCTCGAGGACGAGGACCACCGGTGCCCGGTCGGCGAGGTCGGCAACGAGGTTGACCAGCAGTCCGAGGGCATTGGCAGCGGCGGCGTCCGGCAGCGCGATATCAGGGCTGGCGAGCTGGTATGCCGCCTCGAGCACTGGGCCGAACGGCAGCGCCCCGCTGACGTCCACGCAGTGGCCGACGCCGACGGCCGCCCCAGCCCGGCGGGATCGGTCCACCAAGGCCCGGACCAGGGTGGTCTTGCCGATGCCCGCCTCACCCGCGACGAGCAGCGCGCGGGCCGACGGCGAGCCATCCGTGACCAGCGCCGACAGCAGCATCTCGCACCGGGCGAGCTCCTCGCCCCGGCCCAAGGGTGTCTCGGGTGGCTCGACGTCGGTTTCGATGACCGCCCAGCGTAGTCGCCGGCCGGTCATCCGCAGTCTGCACGGCCGTCACTCGCCGTCGAGCACCGACTGCACGAGTTCATGGTGGAGGAGCCGGCGCTGAGCGACGGTCGTGGCCTGCCGACCCTCGTCGAGCAGCTGAAGGACCGTCACGCGCAGGTCCGCCTGGACCGGGCGCATCACGGTCACCGGGTCCGGCCGGTAGAGCGGCACCGCCTGGGCGGTCGAGGTGGCGAGCACCGCGGCGGCGGCGAGCAGGCCGGCAGCAGCGGTACGAGTGGCGGTGCGAGTGTTCATCGTTCTTCTCCTGTGTCGTCGCCGGCGAGCTGCCGACCACTCCACGATCCGTATCCCGCACCCGGACCCACATCGGAAGAACTACATATCCCGACGGCGCCACTACCTATCTTTCGCTGGTGATGATGGGTCCCTCGATTCCCCGGGGTGAGCGGTCAACATCGGGACGAGGAAGGGGGCCCTGTCGTCGACAGTGCCGGACCGTCCTGCCGGTATCTGTCTCTGGCACGGGTCTGACATTGAGGTCTGAGGAGCTCGTGCACCGTGTGTCGGCGGTCGTGCGACGCGGGGATGGCTAGGACGGTGCTCCGAGCCTCGTCCGAGCACGAGGTGATGGTGACGT
>CAWCJA010000005.1:0-962773 GCA_963795915.1 uncultured Actinomycetota bacterium | reverse complement strand
CTAGCGGCCTCGCCGCCCCTGCGTCCCTGAGGGCTGCAGGCCTCTGACCTGCAATGATGTCGGTGGGCCCGGCCGGGATCGAACCGACGACAGCCGCGGTGTAAACGCGGTGCTCTACCAGCTGAGCTACAGGCCCGCTCTGCGTCGCCGGGAAGGTGCGGCGTCGAGGCGGGCCAAGTGTGTCAGACGCTCAGACGCGCGCGTCCTCCGACGGCGCGCCGCGCAGCTCGGCGAGCGCCGCCCGGTAGCCGCTGAAGTCGCGGGCCTCCCCCGGCCCGTTGACGAGGGTCCAGCGCACGATGCCGTCGCGGTCGACGAGGAACGTGCCGCGGATCGCGAACCCGTTCTCCTCCGAGAACACCCCGTAGGCCTTGGCCGTCTCGCCGTGGGGCCAGAAGTCGCTGAGCAGTGGGAAGAAGTGGCCCTCGGCGTCGGCCCACGCCCGCAGCGAGTACAGCGCGTCGCAGGAGACGGCGAGCACCTGGATGTCATCGCCCTCGAAGTCCTCGAGACCGTCACGGATCTCGCGCAGCTCGCCGGTGCAGATGCCCGAGAAGGCGAACGGGTAGAAGACGAGGACGACCGCCTTCGACCCCCGGAAGTCCTCGAGGGAGACCGTCTCGCCGTACTGGTTCTTGAGGTGGAACGAGGGGGCGGTGTCGCCGACGGCGAGGGGGGTGGCCATGCGGACATCCTGCCAGCCCGGCCGGCTGAAGCCATTCGAGCGGGGCGGGTAGGCCTAGCCGCCCGAGCCGCTGGAGCCGCCTGAGCCGCGTCGGGCGCCCTTGGGCGAGACCAGCCGGACGGCTCCCCACTCCGGGCTGACGTTGGCGGCACCCGCGGTGTGCAGCCCCGCGGTCACGGCCGACTCCTCGATGTCGCTGGGGTCGACGTGGTCGGGCTGGCCGGCCTTGGGCGTGAGCAGGACGACGAACCCGCCCTCGGCGAGGTTGGTCAACGCGTCGACCAGGCTGTCGACGAGGTCGTCGTCGCCGTTGCGGAACCACACGATGACCGCATCCGCGACGTCGGCGTAGTCCTCGTCCTCGAGGTCGGTGGTCGTGACGTCCTCGATCGCGAGGCGCAGGTCCTCGTCGGCGTCGGAGTCCCAGCCGAGCTCCTGGACGACCTGCCCCGGGGCGAACCCGAGCTTGCCCAGGGTGGAGGCCAGAGCCGATCCACCCGGCGGTTCGGGTGAGGCCGCTGACGCGGTCGGGCCCACGGTGCAATCCCCTTCGTACGACTGTCCAGCCGCGTGTCCCTGCGGCTGGCCTCCACGGTAGTGCGTCCGGTGCCCCCAGGACCACCGAGGGGCCTGCGGTGGGACGCGCGCACCGCGGGCGGCCCGCCTAGAGTGGACACGTGGGACGGGTCACGCAGCGGGTCGCCGCCACGCGCTACGTGGTCGGCGCGGACGCGACACCAGAGACCGTGCGCCGCCCCGACACCCTGGCCGTCGAGGAGCCGATGGAGATCCGGGTCGACGGCTCGGCCCTCACGGTGACGATGCGCACGCCCGGTGACGACTTCGACCTCACGCTGGGGTTCCTCCACGGGGAGGGCCTGGTGCGCTCGGCCGAGGACGTCACCCGGCTCATGCACTGCCTCGACCTCGGCGAGGACGGCTCCCCCACCTACAACGTCGTCGACGTCACCCTGCGCGCCGGACTCGAGATCCCCGACGCCGCCGCCCGCCGCTTCCTCACGACGAGCGCGTGCGGTGTCTGCGGCACCTCGGCCATCGAGGCGCTGCAGACGACGAGCCGGTATGCCGTCGCCGACGACCCGACGTCGTTCGAGCCGTCCGTGCTCGTCGCCCTCCCCGACCGGCTGCGCAGCGCACAGAAGGGGTTCGACCGCACCGGCGGGATGCACGCGGCCGGCCTCTTCACCGCGGACGGCGAGACCCTCGTCGTCCGCGAGGACGTCGGCCGCCACAACGCCGTCGACAAGGTCGTCGGCTGGGCGCTGCGCGAGGGCCGCCTGCCGCTGAGCGGCCACGTCCTCGTCGTCAGCAGCCGGGCCAGCTTCGAGATCGTCCAGAAGGCGTATGCCGCGGGGCTGCCGGCCGTCGCCGCGGTCTCCGCCGCGTCGTCCCTGGCGGTCGACCTCGCCGCCGACGTCGGCCTCACCCTGGCCGCCTTCCTGCGGCCCCCGCGGTTCACCGTCTACGCCGGCGAGCAGCGCATCCGCACCCCCGTGGCCGCCGGACGCACGTGACAGCAGACCCCACCGCGGTGGGAGGATCGACCCAGCAGCACCCTGCCCTCGACTTGGGGCCACGACGCGGTGGCCACGTGAAAGGAACGACCGTGGCACGACAGGAAGCCGGACCCATCCTCAACGGCATCCCGAGCCAGCTCCCCGACACCGACCCCGACGAGACCCTGGAGTGGCTCGAGTCGCTCGACGGTGTCATCGAGAGCTCCGGGCGCACCCGGGCCCGCTACGTCATGCTCAAGCTGCTGGAGCGGGCGCGCGAGATGCAGGTCGGGGTCCCCTCGCTCACCGCGACCGACTACATCAACACCATCAGCCCCGAGCAGGAGCCGTGGTTCCCGGGCGACGAGGACGTCGAGCGGGAGTACCGCCGCTACTTGCGCTGGAACGCCGCGATCATGGTGCACCGCGCCCAGCGCCCCGGCGTCGGCGTGGGCGGACACATCTCCACCTACGCGAGCGCCGCGACGCTCTACGAGGTCGGGATGAACCACTTCTTCCGCGGCCCCGACCACCCGGGCGGCGGCGACCACGTCTTCTTCCAGGGCCACGCGTCCCCCGGCATGTACGCGCGGGCCTACCTCGAGGGCCGGCTCACCGAGGACCAGCTCGACGGGTTCCGGCAGGAGAAGAGCCACATCGTCGACGGCCGGATCCAGGCCCTGCCGTCCTACCCGCACCCGCGGCTCGCCCCGCAGTTCTGGCAGTTCCCGACGGTGTCGATGGGCCTCGGCCCGATGAACGCCATCTACCAGGCCCAGTTCAACAAGTACCTCGCCAACCGCGGCATCAAGGACACGAGCGACCAGCACGTCTGGGCGTTCCTCGGCGACGGCGAGATGGACGAGCCGGAGTCGCGCGGACTACTGCAGCTGGCAGCCAACGAGGAGCTCGACAACCTCACCTTCGTCATCAACTGCAACCTGCAGCGGCTCGACGGCCCGGTGCGCGGCAACGGCAAGATCATCCAGGAGCTCGAGGCCTTCTTCCGGGGCGCCGGCTGGAACGTCATCAAGTGCATCTGGGGCCGGGGCTGGGACCCGCTGCTCGCCGCGGACCGTGACGGCGCCCTCGTGCACGTCATGAACAGCACCAGCGACGGCGACTACCAGACCTTCCGCGCCAACGACGGCGCCTACGTGCGCGAGCACTTCTTCGGGCGTGACCCGCGCACGCGGGCGATGGTCGAGAAGTGGTCCGACGAGGACGTCTGGTGGAAGCTCAAGCGCGGTGGCCACGACTACCGGAAGGTCTTCGCGGCATACCAGGCGGCGATGAACCACACCGGCCAGCCGACGGTGATCCTCGCCAAGACGATCAAGGGCTACGGCCTGGGCAGCCATTTCGCCGGGCGCAACGCGACCCACCAGATGAAGAAGCTCACCCTCGACGACCTCAAGACCTTCCGCGACGAGCTGCGCATCCCCATCACCGACGAGCAGCTCGAGGCCAACCCCTACCAGCCGCCGTACTACCACCCCGGCAAGGACGACCGCGCGATCCAGTACATGCTGGAGCGCCGGGCGGCCCTCGGGGGCGACGTGCCGTCGCGGCGCGTCCAGCACGAGTCGCTCAAGCTGCCGGCCGACGAGGCCTACAAGCAGCTGAAGAAGGGCTCCGGCAAGCAGGAGATCGCCACGACGATGGCGTTCGTCCGGCTGCTCAAGGACCTCATGCGCGACAAGGAGTTCGGGGCCCGCGTGGTGCCGATCATCCCCGACGAGGCGCGGACCTTCGGCATGGACTCGTTCTTCCCGACGATCAAGATCTACAACCCGCACGGGCAGAACTACACCCCGGTCGACGCCGAGCTGATGCTGGCGTACCGCGAGGCCAAGAACGGCCAGATCCTGCACCTCGGCATCAACGAGGCGGGGTCCCTGGCCGCGTTCACGGCCGCCGGTACCTCCTACGCGACGCACGGCCAGCCGATGGTGCCGATCTACGTCTTCTACTCGATGTTCGGCTTCCAGCGCACGGCCGACTCGATCTGGGCGGCGACCGACCAGATGGCGCGCGGCTTCCTCATCGGGGCCACGGCGGGGCGGACGACGCTGACGGGTGAGGGTCTGCAGCACGCCGACGGTCACTCGCCGCTGCTGGCGTCGACGAACCCCGCGGTCGTGTCGTACGACCCGGCCTACGGCTACGAGATCGCCCACATCGTGCAGGACGGCCTGCGCCGGATGTACGGCGACGACCCGGAGAACGTCGTCTACTACCTGACGGTCTACAACGAGCCGCTCGTGCAGCCGAAGGAGCCGGAAGGCGTCGACGCCGAGGGCATCGTGCGCGGGATGTACCTGCTGGCGCCGGCCGAGACCGAGGGCTGGCAGCACACGCCGGCGCGGGCGCAGCTGCTCGCGTCCGGGGTCGGGGTGCCGTGGGCGCTCGAGGCTCAGGAGCTGCTGGCCAAGGACTTCGGGGTCGCCGCCGACGTGTGGTCGGTGACGTCGTGGAGCGAGCTGCGCCGCGACGGGCTGGCCGCCGACGAGCAGGAGTTCCTCGACCCGGGCAAGGAGGCGCGCACCCCCTGGGTCACCCAGAAGCTCGCCGACGCACCAGGGCCCGTGCTCGCGGTGTCGGACTACATGCGCGCGGTGCAGGACCAGATCGCGCAGTACGTGCCGGGCGACTTCATGTCGCTCGGCGCCGACGGGTTCGGCTTCTCCGACACCCGCCCGGCAGCGCGGCGCTTCTTCCATATTGACGGCCCCTCCCTCGCGGTGCGCACCCTCCAGGTGCTGGCCAAGCGCGGCGAGGTGCCGGCCGACTACGCCACGAAGGCCGCCGAGAAGTACCGCATCCACGACGTCACCGCCGGCACGAGCGGCAACGCCGGAGGCGACTCCTAGGGGGCTCGCCCGGTCGCTCACCTCACAACCCCGTTGTTCGGACCCAAGGGGTGAGCAGCGTCCACAGGTCCGGACGCTGCTCACCCCCTGGGTCCCTGAACGTCAACCGGGGAGGTGACGTCCGGCTCTCCTGACGTCAGCCGAGGGCGTATGCCGCCACGGCCAGGGAGGCGGCGTCCTCGGCGAGGGCGGCGGGCCACGCATACCCCTTGTCGGCGGCGATCTCGCGCCACGCGGCACCGATCACCGAGCCGGCCACCGACCCCGCGACACCGAGGGCCGCCGCGACGACCGCGAGTCCCCCGTGCCCGTTGCGCGCCGCCACTGTGGCTCCGCCCACCGAGCCGGCGGCGACGCGGCCCCCGAGCGGCCCGGCCTCCAGGCGGCTCGGAGTGCTGGGCAGCTTGTCGATGACCATCTCGCCCAGCACCGCCCCGACGCCGAGCACCCGCCCAGGGGTGGCATTGGACGTCAACAGCGGAGCGGCCAGCCCGAAGGTCGAGCGCCCACCCGCCGCCAGCCCCACCAGGAGGCTCTTCGTCAGCGTGCGCCCCACCGGAGCCGACACCCGCGGCGGACCCCCCGGGGCCACCGAACCGGTGTCCACCGGCTCGGCGTCAACCGCCACCGCCGCCACCGGCACCCGCCTCCGCTCGGTCGCGTCCAGCGTCCACCGCACCCCCACGCCGAACGCCAGGTGCGGCACGACATCGCGGGTCCAGTCCGCGGCACTCCAGCTCCGGGGGTCGCTGACGCCCAGCGCCGACATCGGCGCGTCGCTCGCCGCCATGGCGAGCGCCCCCACCACGGCTGCGCCCACCGGCCGCGGCAGCCGAACGCCCATGCGACGCGCCCCCGCCGCCAGCACCCCGATGCCCAGCCCGGTGGCGATCCCGGCGACCGCCCCCACGGCGTCGTGCGCCGGACCACGGGACGGCGCCGCGACGCCGAGTCGCTCGAGCGCCCGCTGCGCCGTCCGGGCCGGAGCGGTGCTGGCCTCGCGCCCGGTGATGGCCAGGTCGGCATACGAGGCGAGGTTGAGCAGGGTGGTGCCGGCGGCTCCGGCGAGGAGCCCGCGTCCGATGGTCGAGGTCATGGGTCGTTCCTACCCCTCCGGCGGGCCGCGCGCGCCTCGAACCCCCGAGCCGTCCCGTCCGGTGTCCCCCCTAGGCTGGCTGCGTGTCCAAGGTCCTCACCTCCCTGCCCGTCGGCGAGCGCGTCGGCATCGCCTTCTCCGGAGGGCTCGACACCTCCGTGGCCGTCGCCTGGATGCGCGACAAGGGGGCCGTGCCCTGCACCTACACGGCGAACCTCGGCCAGTACGACGAGCCCGACATCGACTCCGTGCCGGGCCGCGCCGCGGCCTACGGCGCCGAGCTGTCGCGCCTCGTCGACTGCACCGAAGCCCTGGCCGAGGAGGGGCTGTCGGCCATCGCGTGCGGTGCGTTCCACATCCGCAGCGCCGGCAAGGTCTACTTCAACACCACACCGCTGGGGCGGGCCGTCACCGGCACGCTGCTCGTGCGGGCCATGCAGGACGACAACGTGTCGATCTGGGGCGACGGGTCGACCTACAAGGGCAACGACATCGAGCGGTTCTACCGCTACGGGCTCCTCGCCAACCCGGGCCTGCGCATCTACAAGCCGTGGCTCGATGCTGACTTCGTCACCGAGCTCGGCGGTCGCACCGAGATGTCGGAGTGGCTCGTGGCGCACGGCCTGCCCTACCGCGACTCCACGGAGAAGGCGTACTCCACCGACGCCAACATGCTCGGCGCGACCCACGAGGCCAAGACCCTCGAGCACCTCGACGAGTCGATGGAGGTCGTCACCCCGATCATGGGCGTCGCCCACTGGGACCCCTCCGTCGCCATCCAGGCCGAGGACGTCACCATCGGCTTCCGCCAGGGCCGGCCGGTCTCCGTCGACGGTCGCGAGCTGCACTCCGCCGCCGACGTCATCCACGCGGCCAACGTGGTCGGCGGCCGCCACGGCCTCGGCATGTCCGACCAGATCGAGAACCGCATCATCGAGGCCAAGAGCCGCGGCATCTACGAGGCGCCCGGCATGGCGCTGCTCTTCGCGGCCTACGAGCGCCTGCTCAACGCCGTGCACAACGAGGACACCATCGCCACCTACCACCAGGAGGGCCGCCGCCTGGGTCGCCTTCTCTACGAAGGGCGTTGGCTCGACCCCCAGTCGCTCATGCTCCGCGAGTCGCTGCAGCGGTGGGTCGCGAGCGCCGTCACCGGCGAGGTGACACTGCGGCTGCGGCGCGGCGACGACTACTCGATCGTCGACACCCGCGGCCCCGCGCTCTCCTACCACCCGGACAAGCTGTCGATGGAGCGCACAGAGGACGCCGCGTTCGGGCCGGTCGACCGCATCGGTCAGCTCACGATGCGCAACCTCGACATCGCCGACACGCGCTCCAAGCTCGAGCTGTATGCCGCCCAGGGCCAGCTCGCCGGGGGCCACACCGAGGCCCTCATCGGGCACCTCGAGGCCGGTGGCGCCGAGGCGATCGCGGCGGGCGCGGCCGGCTCCGGCGCGGGGTCCGGCGTCGACGCCGCCCAGGAGCGCTCGGCGATGGACGGCGGCACCGACTGACGCGTCGGTTTACCAGGGCACAGGTCGAGCCTGCCTTTGTGGGCGGCATACAAATAGGCTGACGCCGTGGACGTCAGCCCGGAGACGAGCGACCGGGTCGCGCGGCACGCCGACCCTCTCGGCACCGCGGCCATCCGCCGCCTCGAGGCCGACCTTGCCTGGTATCGCGCGCTCTCGGCCGCCGACCGCTCGTGGATCGGCCTCGTCGCCCAGGCGGGTGTGGGCGGGTTCGTCAGCTGGCTGCGCGACACCGGGGGCCGGGCCGGGGGGATCGACCACCGGGTGACGGCCGACGTGTTCGGGCGGGCCCCGCGCGAGCTGACCTGGTCGGTGAGCCTCGGCCAGACCCTCGACATCGTGCGCGCCGTCGTCGACGAGGTGGAGGCCGAGATCCTCACCCTCGCCTCCCCCGGCGACGAGGCCGCGCTGCGGGAGGCCGTGCTGCGCTACTCGCGCGAGGTCGCCTTCTCCGCCGCCCAGGTCTACGCGGGCGCCGCCGAGGCCCGCGGTGCCTGGGACGCCCGGCTCGAGGCGCTCGTCGTCGACGCCGTCGTGCGGGCCGAGGCCGACGACTCGATGCAGTCGCGGGCGACCGCGCTCGGCTGGGGTTCGGTCGCGTCGGTGACCGTCGTCGCCGGCTCGACCCCTCGCGGCTCCACCGCCACCGCCGTGGACGCGATCCGCCGCGCGGTCACCCGGCTCGGCGCCGTGGCGCTCGCGGCGGTGCAGCGCCGCCGCCTCGTCGTCGTGCTCGGCGGCACGACGGACGCCCTCGCCGTCGTCACCGAGCTCGCCGACCACTTCGGGCCCGGCCCGGTGGTGCTGGGACCCACCGTGCCCCATCTCTTCGCGGCCGGCCGGTCCGCCCGCGCCGCCCTCAGCGGGCTCGCCGCCGCGCCCGCCTGGCCCTTCGCCCCCCGGCCGGTCCTCGCCGACGACCTCCTGCCCGAACGGGTGCTCGCCGGCGACGGCACGGCCCGGCGGGTGCTGACCGACCGGGTCCACCACCCTCTGGGTGCCCACCCGGCGCTGATGGAGACGGCGTCCATCTACCTTGAGCACGGTGGGGCGCTGGAGGCCACGGCCCGCGCGCTCTTCGTCCACGCCAACACCGTGCGCTACCGGCTCGGGCGCATCGCCGAGCTCACCGGCTACGACCTCACCCAGGCGCGCGAGGCGCATACGGTGGCGGTCGCGCTCGCGGTGGGGCGGTTGTCGGACACCCCGCCGGTCGAGTGGCGCGCCGGCGCTCCCACCCGATCCCCGCGGCCACGCGCCTGAGGACGGCCTTTGGAGGAAACCTCCAACGACGCGGGGGATAGTTCGTGAGGTTCGCCGACGCCGTCGGGCCACCCCGCCGTGACAGGGTGAGCGGGTGCTCGCCATCGTCTGTCCTGGCCAAGGGGCTCAGACCCCAGGCTTCCTCACCCCCTGGCTCGAGCTCCCCGGCCTGCGTGCCCGCGCCGCCACCCTCTCCGCAGCCGCCGACGTCGACCTCGTGCAGCACGGCACGACGTCCGACGCGGAGACCATCCGTGACACCGCGGTCGCCCAGCCGCTCATCGTCGGCGCCGGGCTGCTCGCCCTCGAGGCGCTGTATGCCGGGCGGCCCGAGACGGTCGCGACGAGCGTCGGAGTCGTGGCCGGCCACTCGGTGGGCGAGATCACCGCGGCCGCGGCGGTCGGCGTGCTCGACCCCCAGGACGCGATGACCCTCGTCAGCCTGCGCGGCCGAGCCATGGCCGAGGCCAGCGCAGTCACCCCCACCGGCATGTCCGCCGTGCTCGGCGGCGACGCCGACGAGGTGCAGGAGGCGCTGCGCCGGCACGGCCTCACCCCCGCCAACATGAACGGCGGCGGGCAGGTCGTCGCGGCCGGCACGCTTGCGCAGCTCGCCGCCTTCGCCGCGGACCCGCCCGCCAAGGCCCGGGTCATCCCGCTGCAGGTCGCCGGCGCTTTCCACACCACGCACATGGGCCCGGCCGTCGACGCCCTCAGGGAGGCGGCGGCGCGCATGACGCCCTCCGGCGCCTCCACCGGCCTGCTGTCCAACGCCGACGGCGCGCAGGTGAGCGCCGGACGCGAGGTGCTCGACCGCCTCGTGACCCAGGTGAGCAACCCGGTGCGCTGGGACCGGTGCATGGAGACGATGACCGCCCTCGGCGTGACCCACCTCATCGAGCTGGCCCCGGCCGGCACCCTCGTCGGCCTCGCCAAGCGGGGCATGAAGGGCGTGCAGAGCGTGGCCCTGAAGACCCCCGACGACCTCGACGCCGCCCGCGCCCTCCTGACCGAGGCCGGATCCACCACTTCTGCGGAGGCCTGACATGTCCGACACCACCACCGAGCGCCCCACGCTGCGCCCCAAGGGAACCGGCACGCTCATCACCGGCGACGGCGCCCGGCACGCCCGCATCTGGGGGGTCGGCGGCTACCGGCCCGAGCGCATCGTGCCCAACAGCGAGCTGGTCGAGAGGATCAGCTCGTCCGACGAATGGATTCGCGAGCGCTCCGGCATCCGCGAGCGCCGGGTGGCCGCACCCGACGAGAGCGTCGTCGACATGTCCGAGGCCGCCGCCCGCGACGCGCTCGCCGCTGCCGGCATCGACGCCTCCCAGCTCGGCGCCATCGTCGTGGCCACGGTCACCCACCCCTACCAGACGCCCGCCGCGGCGCCGATCCTCGCTCACCGGCTGGGGTCGACCTGCGCGGCCTTCGACGTCTCGGCCGCCTGCGCCGGCTACTGCTACGGCATCTCGATCGCCAACGACATGGTCCGCGGCGGCAGCGCCGAGTACGTCCTCGTCGTGGGTGTGGAGAAACTGTCGGACTTCACCGACTACGACGACCGGGGGTCCGCGTTCATCTTCGGTGACGGCGCCGGCGCCGCCGTCGTCGGCCCGTCGGACCGGCCGGGCATCGGCCCCACCATCTGGGGGTCGGACGGCGAGAAGTGGAAGTTCATCTCGCAGCGTGACCCGTGGACGGACTTCCACCAGGGTCGCGACGACGCCAAGAGCCTCGCTGGCACCGACTGGCCGGCCATCGGCATGGCGGGCCAGTCGGTGTTCCGCTGGGCCGTGTGGGGCATGGCCCCCATCGCGCAGCAGGCGATCGACAAGGCCGGCATCACCATCGACGACCTCGACGCCTTCATCCCCCACCAGGCCAACATGCGCATCATCGACGCGATGATCAAGCAGCTCAAGCTGCCGGCCGACATCCCCGTCGCCCGTGACATCGCCGAGACCGCCAACACCTCGGCGGCGTCGATCCCCCTGGCCACCGAGCGCATGCTGCGCCAGAAGGAGATCCCCAGCGGCGGCCTCGCGCTCCAGATCGGCTTCGGCGCCGGCCTCGTGTATGCCGCGCAGGTCATCGTCATCCCCTAGCCTCACCCGTGCACGACCCAGACCCCAACAGAAGGAGCGACACCCATGGCGCAGAGCGAGCAGGAGATCCTGGACGGCCTCGCGGAGATCGTCAACGAGGAGACCGGCATCGAGACCGACCAGGTCGAGCCGGACAAGTCGTTCACCGACGACCTCGACATCGACTCGCTGTCGATGATGACCATCGTCGTCAACGCCGAGGAGAAGTTCGGCGTCAAGATCCCGGACGACGAGGTCAAGAACCTGAAGACGGTCCGCGACGCGGTCAGCTTCATCCACGGTGCGCAGGCCTGACCCGCTGACGCACGCCGGCTGGACGACGGCGCCGCGGTGACTCGCGGGTAGCCCTCACGGCGGGGTAGAACGGTTCCTCACCCGGATCGTCCTACCCCGCCGTCGTCCGTCCTGGAGGCGCGTGACCGGCCGTGCGGCATACGCTGCTGGTCGTACCGCCCTTCGCAACGACGCCCAAGGAGCTCTCATGTCGTCCCCCCGCGACCAGCGCATCGTCGTCACCGGCCTCGGCGCGACGACCCCCCTCGGCGGCAATATCACCGACACGTGGGAGGGCGTCCTCGCCGGCCGCTCGGGCGCCCGCACCATCGACGCCGACTGGGTGACGAAGTACGAGCTGCCCGTCACCTTCGCCGCACAGCTGGCCGTGCCGCCGGGCGAGGTACTGGCCCGCCACGAGATCAAGCGGCTCGACCCGTCGTCCCAGTACGCGCTCATTGCCTCGCGGGCCGCATGGGAGGACGCCGGCAAGCCCGAGGTGGAGCCCGAGCGGCTCGGCGTCGTCATGGGCTCCGGCATCGGTGGCGTGTGGACGCTGCTGGACCAGTGGGACAACCTCCGAGAGAAGGGCCCGCGCCGGGTCTACCCCCTCGCTGTGCCCATGCTCATGCCCAACGGCCCGTCGGCGGCCGTCTCGCTGGAGCTCGGGGCCCGGGCCGGCGCCCACACCCCCGTCAGTGCCTGCGCGTCCGGGGCCGAAGGCATGGGGTATGCGGCGGAGATGATCCGTTCGGGCCGCGCCGACGTCGTCGTCGCGGGTGGCACCGAGGCCGCGATCCACGCCCTGCCGATCGCCGGGTTCGCGGCAATGCAGGCACTCTCGACGCGCAACGACGACCCGACCAAGGCGTCGCGTCCCTACGACACCGCCCGGGACGGGTTCGTGCTCGGCGAGGGGGCGGCCGTGGTCGTGCTCGAGACGGAGGAGCACGCCAAGGCCCGTGGCGCCCAGATCTACGCGGTGCTGGCCGGCGTCGGCATGTCGTCGGACGCGCACCACATCACCGCGCCCGAGCCCGAGGGCGCCGGGGCCTCCCGCGCCATGCTCGAGGCCATCGAGCGCGCCGGCCTCACCGTAGGCGACATCAAGCACATCAACGCGCACGCCACCTCGACCCCGGTCGGCGACGTCGCCGAGGGCAACGCCATCGTGCGCGCGTTCGGCGACACCGCCGCGGGCATCCCGGTCAGCGGGACGAAGTCGATGACCGGTCACCTGCTGGGTGCCGCCGGGGCGCTGGAGGCGCTGTTCACCATCCTCGCCATCCGCGACCGGAAGGCCCCGGCCACGATCAACATCGACGAGCTCGACCCCACAATCCCGCTCGACGTCGTGCGGGGCGAGCACCGGAGCCTGCCTGAGGGCGACCTGGCCGCGATGGACAACTCGTTCGGCTTCGGCGGCCACAACGTGGCGCTCGTCTTCACCAACGCCTGAGGCTCCGCGCGTCGGCCTCGGTCACGGCTGCGTCATCTCGCCTGCGTCAGCCCACCTGGTGGAGCCAGCGCACAGGGGCCCCGTCACCGGCATAACGGAAGGGTTCGAGCTCGCGGTCCCACGCGGCGCCGAGCACCGCGTCGAGCTCGGCGGTCAAGGTGGCGGCGTCGCCGGCGGAGCGGGCGACCGCGGCGCGCACCTGGTCCTCGTGGACGAGGGCGTCGCCGGTCGCCGAGACCCAGGTGTGGTGGATGCCGAGCCCCGGCGTGTGCGACCACCGCGACCCATCGGTGCCCGGTGACGGCTCCTCCGTGATCTCGTAGCGCAGGTGGTCCCAGCCGCGCAGGCCGCTGGCGATCCGGGCCCCCGTGCCCGCGGCGCCGGACCAGGACAGCTCGGCGCGTACCAGCCGCTGGCCGGCCGGCTGCGGAGTCCAGTCGAGGGTGATCCGGCGGCCCAGCACCGACTCGAGCGCCCACCCGATGTGGGGGCACAGCGAGACCGGGGCGGAGTGGATGTAGACCACCCCCCGGGTCGTGTGCGGCGTCGCGTCATGGCGCGGTGCCATCCGGTTCTCCTTCTTGTGCGAGGGACGTCTTCCCCACGAACCTCGCTGCAGAACCGGCGGTATGCCGCGTGCTCCCCCTAGTCTGCCTCATCCGGCCCGCCAGCACCATCAGTCACCACCCGTCCCAGCCGCCACGTGCTCTCACGGTCGTCTGCGCGGCCCGGTGCTGCGGTGCGCGGGCGGGGTGGGCGGCGCGGCGCGGCGCAGGGTGGGCGGCGCGGCGCGGGGTGGGCGGCGCGGCGCGCCCTCGCGGGGGGAGACGAGGGCGCGCCGGCCGGTGGGGTCAGCCGGCGGCCGTCCCTGAGGGAGCGGGCGCCTGGCCGCCGGACGTCCCGCCGGTCGGCGGCGTGCTGCCCGACGCCCCGCCGGGGCCGCCCTTCCCGCCCCCGGGACCGCCGGCGTGCTCCTCGACGTTGGTCACGGCGAAGTCGGCCCCGACCTGCACGATGATGTGCGTCCCGTCGGCCCGCACCATGTGCGCCTCGTAGACGCCGTCGGAGTCGGTCTCGACCCGCTCGATGGTGGCCCCGGGCTCCTTGGCCTGGGCCGCCGCCGTGACCTTGGCCGCCGTGTCGCCGCTGAGCAGCGTCTCGTCGGAGCGCATCGGCTTGCTCGGGTCGGTGTTGCCGTTGCTGGCCCCACCTCCTTCCCCGCCCTGGGCGCGCTGGCGGTAGTCCGTGGCGCCCGTCCCGTGACCGTACCCGTGGCCGGCCGCGGCCGCCGTCGGTGCGCTCTCGGCGCCGGCGAGGGACGCGCCGGCCAGGGCCAGGCCGGCCGCGGCCGCCAGTCCGGCGCCGGCGATGATGATGGTCTTGGTGCTCAACACGGAGGAGTTCTCCTTCTGTGGGGGATGGGTCACCCCCCATGGCACGGGGGCGCCCTGTCCGCATCACCTCGGTGGGGTCGCAGCGGGCTGTGCCTGTCTGGGCGCCGGATGGGCTTGCGCTGCGGGAGCCCTGTGCCCCGCGGCTGCCCTCCGCCGGGCGGCCCGTTGGGTGATGGGCGGACGTCCCCATTCCACCGGATAGGCTCGGCGCGCTCCTGGGGGCAGTAGCTCAGCCGGTCAGAGCAGCGGACTCATAATCCGTCGGTCGTCGGTTCAAGCCCGACCTGCCCCACCCGCCCGTGGTCATCTCTACCCCAGGGGGCCCGAGAGCGGCCCGACAGTCCCGATGCGCGGCGAAGGATGAGGCAACGCGCACGGGCGACGGCGCAATGCGCCGGACTCGGCGCCGCGACCCGCCCGTGCCCCGAGACGGCGGGGGTATCACCGTCCTCCTCCCGGCCTCCATCCCTCCACACCCTCGATGGAAGGACCGTGCCATGGCATGACATGCGAGCTGGGTGCACGGCAACGCCGTGCAGGTGGAGAGTCCCGAGAACTTCCTGTCCGTAGGGCATTTCGGATGGGGCGGCGATGCCTCGCTCACCCCGGGCAAGGGCAGCTGGTTCCACATCCCGATCCCCACCCCCGTCATCACCGGAGACGTGCGCACCACGGTGCAACGCCTGTTCGTCCTCTACAAGGCCGAGAACTGTGAGGTGCGCACCGTGCACGTCTACGACGGGTCCTCTCAGGTGCAGCAGCTCAACAACCTGCACCTCACCGGGGAACACCGCACCGGCCTCGACGCCGCGAACACCTTCGACCTCGCCGCCCCGCACACCGTGCTGTTCGGCATGGGAATCACCTTGTTCGTGCAGGCCTCGATCGGTTTCGGCACGGCCATCCGGACCCGGTTCATTCACCGCAACGGCCGGCGCGGACTTCCACGCCTGACATCGTCCGGCCCTGAGCACGCTCGACCGGTCCAGGCTCGACCGGTCCGGTCGAGGACCATCCGCCGGGCGCCTGCTCACCGCGAAGGGAAAGCGGTCCTCACGGACTCCTCTGACCGGCGACCACTACCGAGACGCCGGGCGCAGCTCGCGCCCGGAGGAGCGACGTCGACGACAACGGCGCGCTGCTTCGCTCACCGCTGCCGCCGCAGCGACGGTCAGCGTCAGGGCGGCAAGGGCAAGGTCCCCTTTGTCGTGGTCCCGCAAGCGCATACCCGCCACGTGCCCTTGTGGCCGGTGCGGTAAACCAGACCGTCCGTGGCCCGTGAGGCGAGGGGAGCACGACATCGACCGCGTCGGTCGAGTGCGACCAGGGAGCCTGCCCGCGGGTCCGCCGATCGCGGACTGCAGCAACGCCTTCGGGCGCGGAGGCATACCCGCCTCGGTCTGCCTGGCGAAGACCGGTGCCCGGGTGAAGGACACTCGCCCGGCCTCGGCGGCCCCTGAGCCGACCGAGTCACCCGGAGCGGGCAGCTCGGAGACGGCCCGGGGGCCTCACCGGGGAGGAAGCGGTCAGGCGGCGAGGCCGATGGTGTCGCGACGCTGGAGGCGGCGCCGAAGGAGCTGGCTGCCCAGGGTGACCACGAGTGTGACCAGGCAGGCCACGGCTGCCACCAGCAGGTAGGGAAGCACGGATGCACTGTCCGTGGTGGCGACGGCCAGCTGCGCTGTGCCGGATGGCGCCAGCATGAGGGGCGGGTCGGGCGCCACCCGTGCCGACGCGGCGGACGCGGTAGCGACCAGCCAGCCGCCCACGAGGAGGGCCGAGACGACCAACGGACGGAAAGTGGTGCGAGCGGACATGAGCTACTCCTGAAGGCGGTCCGGCGAAAAGGTCCGGACGATGGGTTTTCGGATGCCTCCAGGCAAGAGCGTCCGGGTCGGAACCCGCTTGGTCGCCGCTTGGAAGGTCGCCTTGGACCCCCGCGACGAGTCCACGCCGATCGTTGTCGCCGCGCGCGCACGACCACCTCGGGGGAGGACCGTGAAAAGGCGGTGATGCCTCCACGCCTCGCGAGTAGCGTTGAGCCTGACTCCAGAGACGGTGACCATGGCGATATCGACAGCGGGTCGGCCGACCGATGACGAGCTGACCATCGGCATTCTCGGCCCGCTCGACGTTCGCCGCGGCGGAAGGGTCCTTCCCCTCGGCGGGCGCCAGCAACGGGCCGTTCTGGCGTTGCTGGTGCTCGAGCGGGGGCACACCGCGTCGGTGGACCGCATCGCCGACGTGCTGTGGGGAGACCACCCGCCGCCGGGCCACGTATCGACGATTCAGACGTACGTCTTCCACCTCCGGTCGGCTGTGGAGCCGCATCGCGCCAAGGGCGCGCCCGGTGAGGTGATCGTGTCGCTGCCCGGTGGCGGCTACCGGCTCGACGTACCGAACGACGCGGTCGACGTTGACCGCTTCGAGGAGCTGGCGCGGCGAGGGCGGGCAGAGCTCGATGGTGGCGACCCCGAGCGGGCGGCCGTGAGTCTGAGGGCGGCGCTCGGACTGTGGCGTGGGGACGTGCTGTCGGACCTGTCCGCGCTCGCGACGATCGAGCCAGCAACGAGCCGCATCACCCAGATGCGCCTCGCCGTCTGGGAGGACTGGGCGGCCTCGGAACTGACACTCGGCCACGCCAGGTCGGCACTCCCTGAGCTCGACGCGCTGTGCAGCGACCATCCCCTCCGGGAAAGGCTCTGGGCCCTACGGATGCTGGCGCTCTATCAGTCGGGTCGGCAGGTCGACGCTCTGGCCGCCTACCGTGACGTGCGCCGCACGCTCGACGACGAGCTGGGAGTGCGACCTTCGCAGGAGCTCCGCTCCCTCCACGAACGTATGCTGCGCCAGGACCCGGCCCTCGACCAGCCGACGAGCGCCGCCGTTCCGGCATCCGTGCCCCTCTCCGGAGCGGGAGGCGACGAGTCCGCGACCGCGACGTCGAACGCCGTCGCGACGCCGACCCCCTCGGCGCCCCCGGTGGGAGCGCCACCAGGGCCGCCATCGCCGAGGCCGCGGCTGGTGGGGCAGGGCGGTCGACTGCCTTCGGGCCGGCTCTCCGCGGCCGCCGTCGCCCTTCTCGTGTGTGGGTTGCTGGCGGGTGGCGGCTTCTGGGCGACCCACAGCCAGACCATCACGCCGGTCCCCGCCAACAGCGTCGGGCCGATCGGGACACATGGCCTCGCCGGCGTGGCGGTCGCCGTGGAGGCCGCCCCCCTGGCGCTGGCGGAGGCGGCGGGCTCGGTGTGGATCCTCAACGAGACCACGTCGACGGTCACACGGGTGGACCCCGACACCCGGCGCGTGATGGAGACCATCCCCGACGTCGGTGATGCTCCGAAGGCCATTGCCACCTCGGGCAACGACATCTGGGTCGCGGCATTCGGGGCGCGCCAGGTCACCCGGATCAACGCTGCGGCCAACAAGGTGGTGGACCGGATCACGGTCGGCAACCAGCCGGTATCCGTGGTGGCCACCGCAGACGCCGTCTGGGTGGCCAACAGTGCCGACAACACCCTGCAGCGCATCGACCCCAAGACCGACAAGGCCGATCCCCCGCTCGCGGTCGGGGACGGCCCCAGCGCGCTCGCGATCGACGGCACGTCGCTGTGGGTGGCGAACCGCGGAACCGCCACCGTGAGCCAGATCGACACGCGCACCGGCGAACGGGCGGCACCGGACCTTCCCGTCGATGCCGGGCCGAGCGCCCTGGCCGTCACCCCCACCGACGTCTGGGTCGCCAACGAGCTCTCGGAGAGCGTGTCGAGGATCGACCGCGCCTCCGGCCGGGTCACGAGGATCATCGTCGGCGACAGTCCCTCGTCACTGGCGGTTGTCGACGCATCCGTGTGGGTCAGCGACACGAACTCCGGTTCGCTCTCCCTCATCGACGCCGGCGCGAACTCCGTGACGACGGTCAGCGTCGGCAGCTCTCCGAAGGGACTCGCCCTCGTCGGCGACCAGGTCTGGGTGGCCTCCTCGGCGTTCGCCGGATCCGAGCACGTTGGCGGGACGCTGACGGTGGCCTTCGACAACCCCATCACGACGATCGACCCGGCCTTCTCCTACGACGCCGACGCCGGGCAGGCCCTGACCCCGGTCTACGACGGTCTGGTGACGGTGCAAGGGGGCGGTCCGGTGTCTGCCGGGATCCTCGTTCCGGACCTCGCCACTGAGCTCCCGCGCCCGGTTGACGGCGGGAAGACGTACATCTTCACGGTTCGGAAGGGGGTGAGCTACTCGGACGGCCGAACGGTCCTGGCCTCCGACTTCGCCCGGGGGCTGCGACGAGCCCTGCAGGGCGACAGCCTCCCGGCGCCGACGAACCTGGTCGGTGCGGAGGGCTGCATCAACGTCCCCAGCATCCTCAGCCTCTGCGACCTGTCCCGCGGGGTCATCGCCGACGATGCCACCGGACGGCTCACGCTCCATCTCACCGCACCCGACGCCAACTTCGTCTACAAGCTGGCCGGCCGCGTGGTGCCAAGCCCGCCGGGAACCCCCGACACCGATATGGGCAGGACCCCCCTGCCGGGCACTGGTCCCTACCAGATCCAGGAGTTCGGCACAGACGGCTCGCTGACCTTGGTGCGCAACCCGCACTTCTCGCCATGGTCGGTCGCGGCGCAGCCGGCCGGCTACCCGGACGTCATCCGGATCCAGGTCGAGAAGGACGAGGCCGCCGCCGTCGACGCCGTGCTGACCGGAAGGGCCGATCTCGCCCAGAGCAAGACCCGGTTCGACCTCACGTCCACCCTCCCCACGCGTGCCCACGTGAGCTATCAGGAGAACGCCCAGTACGTCTACCTCAACAGCAAACAACCTCCGTTCGACCACAAAGAGGTGCGCCAAGCCCTCAACTACGCGGTAGACCGCAGAGCGCTGGTCGCCCTCTACCCGGGTGGTGGTGCCGCAGCGACGCTGAGCTGTCAGCTGCTTCCGCCCAGCTTCCCCGCGTACCGGCCCTACTGCCCCTACCAAACCGGCCGGGCGGACGGTCCGTACACCGGGCCCGACATGGACAAGGCCCGACTCCTGGTGCGCCAGTCCGGGACCACGCAGATCCCCATTACCATCCACCGGCTCGCCGTCGGCCTGTACCAGCAGTTCCCGGACTACATCGCGACGGTCCTGCGCGACCTGGGCTACACCGTGACGGTTGACGACATCCCGCCCGGCGGCGACGACCCATACTCGCCGGTCCTGGCCGGCTACCAGATCTTCACCATGTGGGGGTGGCTCCCCGACTACCCCAACCCAGCCACGTTCTACGACAGCCAGGCATCCTGCCGCACCCCGAACATGAACCAGTTCTGCGACCCATCGGTCGACGCGTTGGCCCAGACCGCGTACCAGCTGGGCTCCACCGACCCCAACGCGGCGCTCGCCGACTGGACCGAGGTCGACCGCCGACTCACCGACGATGCGGCGTTCCTGACGCTCGGCAACCACAACCGCTTGGACATCACGTCCGAGCGCCTGGGAAACCTCCAGGAGCGCGGTGGTGTGGGCCCGGCTCTCTCCCAGCTCTGGGTGAGGTAGACGGGCCTCGAGCTCAGGCCACGGCCACCGCAAGCCCGGCTGTATGCCGGCTGACCCCTGGCGAGGGCCCGTAACAGGCCAGTCGGCTGGACCCGCGTCCGGCCGCCGAGATCCGCCCGCTGGGGACGTGCCCGCCCGTGTGGAAAGCGCGGTGTACCTCGTCCATCCCCGTTGCCTGACGGGTTGGGCGCCTACGGTCGGTTGACGACGGTGAAGACCTGGCTACCGTTCCAGGACGTGCTCGTCTTGACGACGTTGCTGACGGTGAAGGTCACCGACGTGACGTTGAGGGACAGCGATGTCGCGACGGAGCACGTGCCTGAGGTACCCGTCGTACACGTCTTGGTACCGCTGGCACCGGCTGACGGCTGGACCGTGACGGTGGCTCCGGACACGACCGTGCCGGTCGAGCTGTCGGTCACGCGGACGGTGGCCGTGGCGGTCCAGGAACGCTTGTTCCTCGTTCCCGACCCGGTGATGCTCGCCTGGGTGGTCGTCGAGGGAGGTGGCGGGGGCGCTCCCAGGCGGGTGTAGAGGAGCAGGTTCGGGGAACCGCCTCCGAGGGACGTGATCTTCCCTGGGGTGGCGTTTCCCGTGATCCAGGTCGCGACTTGGGCGGGAGTGGCTGTAGGGGTGCCTTGGAGGAGGATGGCGGCGGCGCCGGAGACGTGGGGGGCCGCCATGGAGGTGCCGCTCTTCGACGTGGTCGCGGTGTCGCTGGCGTTGGAGTCGGACACGATGCCGGTGAAGAGCCCGTCGCCGCCCGGGGCGTACACGTCGAGGCACGGGCCGAAGCTGGAGTAGAACGCCTGCGCGTCGGACTTCGTGCTGGCCCCGACGGTGATGCCTTCGGTGACGTCGGCCGGGGAGAAGGTCGTGCACTCGTTGACGCTGTCATTGCCCGCTGCGAAGACGTAGGTCACCCCGACCGCGATCGACGCGCGGACCGCGTCGTCGAGTGCGGTGCCGGTGGCAGGGCTGCCCAGGCTCATGTTGGCGACCGCGGGCACAGTCGGGTTGGCCTGCTTCTGGCCCGTCACGTAGTCGATCCCCGCGATGACCTGGGCGTCAGTGCCGTTCCCGGTGCAGTCGAGGACGCGCACCGACCTCAGGGTCACATCCTTCGCTATCCCGTAGGTCGTGCCCCCGATCGTCCCGGCCACGTGCGTGCCGTGTCCCTGACAGTCGTTGACGGCGGTGCCGTCATTGATGGCGTCGAACGCGGCAGACGCACGACCGCCGAAGTCGACGTGGCTGAACCGGATTCCGGTATCAAGCACGTAGACGACCACTCCGGCCCCCGTCGCGTCATACGTGTAGGACGAGTCCAACGGCAGGGCCCGCTGGTCGACCCGGTCGAGGCCCCATGTGGGGTTGGGCTGCGTCGTCGACGTCATCGTGCGGATCCCGCTCACCGTCACGGACGCGACGTGGGGGTTGTGGCGCAGGGCGTCCGCCGCCCCCGAGGAGGCGGTCAGGGAGAAGCCCTGAACCGCGTGCCGGTAGATGAAGCCCACCACGCCGCCCGACTGATGCGCCGCGTCGGCCGCAGCCGCCGCCGGGTCGACACCCGCCCCCGCCTTCAGGATGACGATGTAGGTCGCGTTCGGTGACACCGCCGCTGCCGGAGGCGAGAGCACCCAGGATACGAGGGCGACAACCACCGCGCCCAGGAGCAGCCGTGCCGACCGGATAGACCCTCGCCGTGACGGAACTCGCATTGCTCCTCCTGGCAGTGAACGGCCCGCCCCGGCACGCCACCGACGCTACGCCCCCGCCCTCGCCGATACGTGGGAATCCCTGAGGCAACGACCTCGTGGTGAAAGCTTCCGTGTCAGACACCGGCCATGCCGGGACGGGTGGACGTGGAGCCCCGGGCCACCACGGCACCGTCTCGCTGGTCCACGAGCTCGAGCTGCACGGCACGGTCGGCGGCGCCCAGCATCGATGCCACCCGCTGCTCGCCCGCCTGGGGCATGCGGGTCTGCAGCAGCTCGACCAGGCCAGCCCGGTCACCACGACGGTGCGCACGGATCACGACCTCATGACTGCCGGACGACCGACGCTGATACCCCGCGCGTGTCCTGACGCGGGGCTGTCGGCGCCACGGAACCGTCTCCACACCCCACGGGGCTCTTCGCGAGCGGAGGTGCAGCGACCGCGTGGCGAGCGCGCTCCGCCCCGACCGCCGACATGGTGGCTGACTACGCCCCGGAGGCCTTGTAGAGGACGACCGCGTGCGGCGGCACGGAGGCGCTGATGGTGTTCTTCGTCTGTGACGCCTGGTTCGTCCACAGGTTGACGAGGGAGTAACGACTGGCCTTCGACATTCCGATCGCGCTCGCGGTCGTAGAGATCTGCTGGGGGCTCGATCCGGTGTTGAGGAGCGCGACGGCGCGAGCGCCGCCTGCGAGCGGCTTGACCCACACCTGTGCTGAACCGGACTGCGACAGGAGATAGCCCTGAGCACCGAGCGAGTCCCGGTCGACAGCAATGACGCTGGAGTTGGTCAGCATCCTGAGGCTGGTGGCCGACAGCGAGCGGGGGTCGCTGCCCAGGATGAGCGCGGCGGCGACCATCGCCCACATCGAGAACTGCGACTGCGCTTCGGTGTCCGTCATTCCGAGGCCGGGCCCGAGGTTGTCCGGGTCGTTCCAGTGCCCCCACGCAAGCGGTGAGGTCGTAGGAGTCCCAGCCGGGCCGGCGGCCGTCTGGATGCCCGGTTGTGAGGCGTCCGACGACGTGCCGGTGTCATGGGAGAGGTTCCGCAGGACGTTGACGAACTGGATCCCGCCCGTGCCGTCGGGCTTCCTGGGAAAACCGATGTCCGTATCGGTGCGCCAGCTCTGCGCGATGGCCGGCGCCCACGAGTACGTGTCCCATGAGGAGTCTGCGAACGCGGGGGCCGCCCCGTTGATCTGGCCCGGGGTCCAGAAGTTGCAGACGTTCACCACCATCGGACGGCCGGTGCTGGCCAGTGCGTTAGAGAACTGCGTGTACAGCGTTCGAGGGTCGTTGGGGGGCACGTCGGACCATTCCTGGCCGGCGCCGCAGAAGTCGATCTTGACGGCGTCGAAACCCCAGGCGGCGAACTGGTCGGCGTCCTGTTGGTAGTGACCGTACGAGCCGACCCCTTGCCCCGAGCAGCCGCTGGTGCCTGCGTCGGTGTAGATCCCGGCCTGCAGTCCCAGCCCATGGAGGTACGTGGTCACCGCCGCAAGCCCGTCCGGCCACTGCGTCGCATCCACGACGAGCGCGCCGCTGCCGTCGCGGGCACCGCTCGCCCAACCGAAGTCGAGCCACACGATGGAATAGCCGGCTTTCGCCAGACCGGTCGAGACCAGCGACTGCGCTACCGACGTGATGGTCGGCTCAGTGACGTTGTTGGACCCGGGTACCTCACTGCCGACCTGGTAGTACGAGCTCCACCCCATGTACGGGACCGACGTCCGCGCCAGCGTCGCGTCGGCGGTCACAGGTAGCAGCCCCAGGAGGACGAGGGCCCCGGTGAATCCGACCACCGCTCGGTAGAGCACACTCCGACGACGCATCTTGGCCCCTCACGAACACCGCCCTGCTGGAAACCCAGCGAGGCTAGCGTCCAATCGCGCCGAGCGCTCGACGAACCGTCATTCGGGGACCCGGGTCCGTCCGTTGGATGGCGCGACCGACGCACCGGTTGATCGTGCGCACCTGAGCAGAAGCGTCGTCTCAGCCACGTGCGGCCCGGTCGAGCAGGTCCTCGGCGCCGGCGAACCGACCCAGGACGTCGGCAGCCGCCGCCTCGCCACGCAGCAGAGCCACGCCTTGACCGGCATAGACGCAGGCGATCTCGACGTCGCCGTTCGTCCGGGCTGCCCCCAGCTCGGCCGCCGCCACGTCATCCACCGCGAGCTCATCCTCGCGGCCGGCCCAACGGTCGAAGAACGCGTTGCGCAAGGCGCGACCGCCGTACTCGGGCGGCCACGCAAGGCGCTGGCCGACATCGAACACGCGCCCGTATGCCGTGCCCGTGTCCCCCGCCGCCAGCAGCCGCTCCCGCGCGCCGTCGGAGGTGGCCGCCTCCGTGCAAGCGAGGAACGCGGTCCCCACCCACGCGCCCGTCGCACCCGCGGCCAGCACAGCGGCAAGGCCGCGGGCCGTCCCGATGCCTCCGGCCGCGAGCACCGGGATCTCCACCGCATCGAGCACCTCCTGAAGCAGCGGCAGCGTGGAGACGTCGTTCCGGCCGTGACCGCCGCCCTCACCACCGCGCGCCACCAGCAGGTCGACACCCGCCTGCTCGGCCGCAACAGCCTCCCCCAGTGTGCCGACCTGGGTCGCCACGACGATGCCCGCAGCCTGCAGCCGAGGGATCCACCGCTCGTACGGGCCGTAGCTCACGGACACCAGGGCCGGCGCCTCACCGACGACGACATCGACCAGCGCATCGTCCAGGGCCAGCGCCCAGGCCATCAGCCCCACCCCGAACGTGCCGCCCGCACGTGCGACCGCGCACTGCTCTCGCACCCACTCCACCGTCGATGTGGGCCCGACGCCCAGCATCCCCAGCCCGCCGGATGCGGACACCGCGGCCGCGAGCCGACCTGTGCTGACGCCGGCCATCGGCGCCGCCACAACGGGAACGGATAAACCCCATCGGTCGGTCAGCCACGTGCGCACGACGTCTCCTCCCGTTGCGTGCTCAGGACGCTACCCTCGCCCTCCCATGAAACGCATGACCGACGCGACGTCGAAGGACGGGTTCGATGGTGCGCTGCAACATGTCTCGCAGGTACGCGACTGAGCGCGGGAGTGGAGGACCGTTATCACCGCGGGGCGCCCCCCGTGCCGTAGTCACGGGACTCGAGCCCGCCGTGCCAGTGGTGTCAGGCCACGGGACGGAGCAGGGCAACCGGTATGACGCGATCCGTCTTGGCCTCGTACCCGGCAAACCCCGGAGAGCTCTTCACGACGACGTCCCGGTAGAGGTCGGTGCGGAGAGGCTCACCGATCACGTCGCAGGTCACCTCCGTGGTGAGGGTGCCGATCTGCACCGTGGCGCGCTCAGCTGTGCGGAGGTTCTGGAACCAGTCCGGTTCCTGCGGCAACCCACCGGCCGAGCCGACGACGAGCCAGCCTCCCTCGTAGGGGAAGTAGCCGACCGGTGTCGAGCGCGGCAGGCCGGACCGGCGACCGGGGACCGTCAGAATCAGGACCGGCGTCCCCCGCATCGAGCTGAGAAGCCGACCTCCCGAGCCCCGGTAGATGCCGGCCATGGCCTTGTTGGCCAGGCTCATCATCCGCCGTATCGCCGTCGCCATGGCTGCGCTCCTTCCGAGCCGTCCTCGCGCGCCTCGAAGCAAGCGGCATCGCACGGCCCTCAATGGCGACTCTAGAAGGTGGGGCTGCCCGCGTCGAGATCGCACGCTGCCGTTCCGACGGTTGGCACGGCAGCTCTCGGGCGCACGAGGCCGATCAGGACCGTCGACGCCTCGACCAGATGGGTCCGCAACCCCTCGAGCAGCCCAGGCCAGCCGGGGCCGGACCCCCCGGCAGCACGAACGAGGCCGCGGCCGACGGCGAAGAACAGGGCGCGACCTCGTAGATCAGTGGCGGCGGCCAGAAGGTACCGTCCACAAGCGGCGAGCGGACCGGACGTCAGTCGAACCCCCTGTGTACGCCCTCGCCGTCGACTGCGGTAGCGAACTCCTCCCAGTCCATGTTGGCGAGGTTGAGGTTGTTCTCGACCGCCCACAGCTCGCCGGCGACGCACCTGAAGGGAGGGCGGGCCCGGGCGCTCAGATCGACGACCTGCACGGGATGCGATTCGGTCATCGCCTCCTCGTCGCCGACGAACAGGACCGCGGCATGCCGACGGGCCGCGAGCGCCGCCGTACGGAGCCGCTCCCAGGGTGCCCCCTCGAAGGTGTCGTCATCCACCACGGTGAGGTAGGCGCGGAACCCGTCTTCGCTGTCGGCAAGAGCGGCCTCCACCATCCGTTGCCAGGCGGCCTGGTCAGCGAAGACGGTTCTGACCAGAAGCGAGTCATCGGTGATCGGGAGCCCCGCCATGTCGGCATCCCAGCACAGAGCGTGGCCCGCTGGCGCCGGAAGTTCTCATCTCCGCAGCCGGCTCGCTGACTCACAGCCCAAGCACCGGAGGCGCTCGAAGTCTCAGAGATGCGAGACCTCCAACGCGGCGGGTCAGATCAGGGCGGGAAGGCTCCGGGCTGCGGTGTAGAGGGCCACGGCGACCAGCAGAAGGGCGAAGGCGCCGGCCAGGTACCGAGGAGAGACCCGGGCTGAGACGCGTCCGCCGAGCAGGCTGCCGGCGATAGCAGCCGTGAACGTCACGCTGACGGTTCAGTCCACCTGCATGCCACTGGCCGCGCGGGCGGCCAATGCCGTGGTGCTGTTGACGGCGATGACCAGCAAGGAGGTGCCGACCGCGACCGGCATCGAGAACTCCAGCGCCAGGACGAGGGCCGGGACCAGAGCGAAGCCGCCGCCGACCCCGACGAACCCGGTGAGCAGCCCGACGGCGGTCGCGGTGACCACGACCTTCGCGACGCGGGGGCAGGCGCAGCTCGGCGGACGCCACGTCACCATGGGCTAAGTCCGCTCCGGCGCGCCGTAGTCCTGACCACTCCCCGCACGGAGGGAGCGCCGGATCATGAGGGTGGCGACCACGAGCATCAGCGCCGAGGACCAGGCCACCATGGAGAAGCTCTTCCTCACCCTCGCCTGACTCGAGGGAGATGCCCCTTGTGTCCAAGCGGGTGCTCGGCATCGCCGTGGCCGCCGCGGGTCTCAGCCGATGCCGAACTGCTCAGAGCACTCGCTGTCGTCTGCAGCCGCGACGACCGTGGCCATCGGCTGGCTCGGGAAGGTCAGACGTCGAAGACCAGGATCCGCTCGGCCGAGGCCCGGATCACCGCGGAGACCGGCAGGTGAGCCGGGTGGTCGAGGTAGACGTCGCGGGCCGCGGCCGAGGCGAAGGTGACGACGAACCCGTAGTCGAAGCCGTCCTCGCGGCCCTCCGGGCTGGTCGAATGGCCCTCGACGACCCCCAGGACGTCCGGGACGGTCGAGGTGAAGTCGGCCACCGCAGGCCGGATCCCGCGCTCGGCCTGCTCGGCGGCACCGTCACGCCAGGTCACGAGCACGATGTGAGTGGTGGGCATCAGGCGACCGTAACAGCGGTCACGGGACCGTCCGGTCCGTTCCCGTGTCCCTCGCCGGCATCGCTACCAGGCGTAGTCCTCGGGGGCGGTCTTGCGGCCCGGGAAGATCTCGTCGAGCCGGTCCAGCGTCTCGGTGTCGAGCGTGACCCCCAGGGCGCGCACCGCGCTGTCGAGCTGGTCCTGGATCCGCGGCCCGACGATCGGCGCGGTCACGGCCGGCTGGTGCAGCAGCCACGCCAGGCCGAGGTCGCCCGGCTCGTGACCGAGGTCGGCCGCGAGCTTCTCGTATGCCTCGATCGCGTCGCGGTGCTCGGCGAGCAGGGCGACGAGGCGGTCCTCCCCGCGACGCTGGCCCTGCCGCTCCTTGCCGAGGACGCCACCGAGCAGTCCGCCGTGCAGCGGCGACCAGGGGATGATGCCCAGGCCGTTGGCCTGGGCCGCGGGAATGACCTCGAGCTCGATGTCGCGGGTGAGCAGGTTGTAGATGGACTGCTCACTGACGAGGCCGGTGTAACCGCGGCGGCGGGCTTCCGCCTGGGCGGTCGCGATGTGCCACCCCGCGAAGTTGCTGCTCCCGGCATACAGGATCTTGCCTTGGGCGACAGCCGTTTCCATCGCCTGCCAGATCTCGTCCCACGGGGTCTGACGGTCGACGTGGTGGAACTGGTAGACGTCGATGTAGTCGGTCTGGAGGCGCTTCAGGCTGGCGTCGAGCGAGCGGCGGATGTTGAGCGCCGAGAGCTTCCCGTTGTTGGGCCATTCGGCCATGTCGCCGTAGACCTTGGTGGCGAGCACGGTGCGCTCCCGCCGCTGGCCCCCCTGCGCGAACCACCGCCCGACGATGCTCTCGGTGCCGCCCTTGTCGCCGTAGACGTTGGCGGTGTCGAAGAAGTTGACGCCGTAGTCGTGGGCCGAGTCCATGATCGCGTGGGCGTCGGCCTGGTCGGTCACCTGCCCGAAGTTCATCGTGCCGAGGCACAGGCGCGAGACACGAAGGCCGGAACGGCCGAGCTGGGTGTAGTCCATGTCTCCACCCTCTGCCGAGCCCGCCCGGGTGTCCAGTCGGGCGGTATGCCAGGGGTCAGGCCGCGCGGACGGACACCCGCGCTGCCGGTACTGGCTCGCAGGGTGACGACGTGGGCGCCATCGGCTCGGAGGTCCGGCGACCGCCGGCCGGCTGACGTCGGCCGGGGGTCACGCCGGGTTGAGCGGCTCGTCCAGGTCGACCGCGTCGGCGGCCGGGTCGTCGGGGTCGGCCGGGGCCCGGGGGACGACCGGGTGCGTCCCGTCCTCCGGTCGCTCGGGGGCAAGCGTCGGCTGTGGGGTCTCGTCGTCGGGCATGCCCGGGTCTACCCCCGATCGGCGAGGGTCACACCGCCCATCCCCGGTCAGTGTCTCGGAACACGGCGGAGTGGGCGGCCGACATGGTCGGCCGCCCACTCCCCCCACTCAGGACTGGGCTGTGCGGCGGACCTCGTCGGCCGCGCCCTGGACCGAGCCGGACAGGCCCTGGGCCTGACCGGCAGCCTCGTCCTTCACGGTGGACGTGGCGTCGGAGGCGGTGCTCCTCACCTCGGCCACGGCCTGCTGCAACGGCTCCTTGAGGTTGCCGGCCACGTCCTTGGCCGCCTCGGTCACCTGGTCGGTCAGCGGCTGGGCCTTGTCCTTCAGCGCCGTCGCCGCCTGCTGCTCCGCCTCCGACGCGGGGAGCAGAGACGCCACGAGCCAGCCCACCCCGAAGGCGACCAGCCCGGCCGCCATGGGGTTGCCGCGGGTCTTTCTCCGGACGGCCGACGGAGCAGACCCTGCGGCGTCGCTGACGCTGCCGAGGGCGTCGCCGACCGTGCCGTCGCTGGAGGGCGACAGCTCATCGACGCTGCCCATGACGCGGTCCTTGAGGTCGACCGCGCCGGTCTTGACCCGGTCGACCTGGCGGCGGGCGATGTTGCTCGGCTGCACGCTCTCGGCCAACGCGTTGACGTTGCTGCTCAGGTCGGCTCGTGTCGCCTCGATCTGCCGGCGGATCTCGTCCGGGTCGTTCGACGTCGTCGTCGGAATGTCGTTGCTGCTCATGATGTCTCCTCATGTCCGGCCAGTGCGGGGGGGATCTGCTTGGTGGTCTCGGTGGTCTGGGGCAGGCCGTTGACCTCGCCCAGCTGACGGCGGCCCGAGGTGTAGAGGACGGCGCCGACGATGGCCCAGAACGCCGCCACGACGAGGGCCGACCAGGCGTTGCCGACCAGCTGCCCGAGGCCCCACCACGCCGAGATCGAGACGAAGAGGAGCACCATGTGACCGGCGACGCCGGCCCCGGCCAGCTTCCCGGCCCCCGCGCCCGCCTGGGTGGCGCTCTGGCGGACCTCGGCCTTGGCCAGCGCCACCTCCTGGCGGATCAGGGCGGACAGGTCCGCCGTGACGGCGCTGAACACCTCTCCGAGGGGCCGGTCTCCCGGAGGAGTGACGGTCGTGGCCGCCGTCGCACCCCCTCTGCCGTCACGGGCGCCGACCAACGGCCGACGACCGTCGTCGACGGTCATCGCCGACCAGCGTCGTCCCGGTACCCGCGGTCACCGGGCTGGAACGGGTCGTAGGCCTCCGCGGGCTCCACGTCGCCGAGGACGTCGACGGTGTCCACCGGCTCCATGATGTCCTGGGTGTAGACCGGCTCGACGGATGCCGACGCCGGCGGCAGAGCCGCCTCGTATGCGGCCGCCGGAGCACCGACGCCGGTGGTGTCGGTCCCACCGACCGCCGTAGTGCCGTCGGCGCCGACCGCCGTCGTGTCGTCGGCACCGGAGTCGGCCGTCAGCCCACGGGTGAGGCGCCCGGCGAGGATGCCGCCCGCCAGCGCGATACCGAGGAAGAGCGCGGGTCGACGGCGAGCGAAGCGCCCGGTCTCGGCGAGCAGGTCCTCCGGCTCGTGGTCCTGAAGCCAGGTCGCCACTCCATGGGCTCGCTGGGACGCCTGCTCGACCAGAGCCGTCGCCGCGCCCGGCTGCGCTGAGGACGGGCTCGAGCCGGCCGAGCTCCGGGTGCGGCCGACCATCTGCTCGAGCTCGTCGACGATCGAGAAGAGCCAGGAGGCCGCATTGTTCTGCTGCGTCGACGCCTGGTCGGTGAGCTGCTGGCGGGCCTCGCCCACGATGTTGCGGGTCTGGGCCTTGGCCTCGGACGCAACGTTCTGCGCCTGCTCGGCGGCTACTCCGGCCACCTGCTTGGTGGTGTCGACGGCCTGGTCCTTCACCTGCTTGGCCTGCTCGGTGGCCGTGTCCGTCGTCGAGCCGTTCGAGGCACCGGAGCTGCTCAAGCCGGAGGCGGGGGCGATCGGTGGGCCAGTGGGAGTGGAGGTGGAGGGCTCGCCGAGCCAGGGCTCGGACGGGACCTGGGGAGGGGAGAGCTCGTCGGACAGATCTGACATGGGAGGACCCTTTCGTCACGACACGACGCCGGTTCGGCGTGCGCGGTCCCCAGCGACCGGGCCGGCCGCAATCGGTCGGAGAGTCGACCGGAACTGGGCGGCGGCCGCCTGCCGTGGTTTGACAGAGGTTCCCGTCTGCGTGACGTGCTGTGTGCAGCCCGGGGGCACCGTTGGGTAGCAACGTTGTACCCCGGAGGTCGCAGGCTCACACCTGGTCGGTCGCCGTCTCGCCTCCACCCGGCCGCTCAGTGGGGCCGCGGCCGGGGCTCGCCCTCACGCCCGCCCGCCGATCTCGCGGCCCGAGACGGAGTCCGCGCGCAGGTGCACCCACGACATCGGCGTGTCCGCGGGCGCCCACAGGCCCGACGACCGAGCGTCGAGCGCGGCCGCCCGGGCCGGGTCGTCGACGATCGACGCACTCCCCTGGAACAGGACGCTCCAGCCGGAGCGGGTCGGAGCGTGCGCCTCGTCCACCTCGAAGGCCATCCGGCCGCGGTCCACCGCGACCTGCAGCTTGGAGCCGTACGTCGTGAGGAACGAGATGCCCACCCCGTCAACGAGATACGCGACGGGAACGACGACGATGTCGCCGTCGCTCACGAAGGCCACGCGCCCCACCGACTGGTGGGCCGCCCGCGAGAGACAGTCCTCGAGATCGAGCACCCGCAAGCCTCGTCGGTCCGTCGGCCCGCGGTCCACTGGTAGCGACGACGTGCTCATCGGGGCCTCCTCGGCGGTTGTTCATCTGCGGTCACGGGCGGCGCCGTGTCGTCGCCGCACACGCGGATCGTCCGCCCGCCGGCATCGGCGTCCCAGAGACCATGGTCCCGGTCAGTGACGTTCCGGCCGCCACGACGTCTCGACCGTGCTGTCACGGAGGGACATTCGTCCCTGGCTGCCCCGTCCAAGGAGCCGGATGATCAGCCGGTGGACCGACCACGGGCAACCGTCGACGCAGCCGTGCTCGAGCCCATGGGCGACGACGGGCTCTCGTCGGTGGAGGCCGCCCGGCGGCTCGCGGCCCACGGGCCGAACGCCGTCAAGGACCACCGGGCCCGGGCGCTGCAGGTGGCGGCCCGACAGCTACGCAGCCCCCTGCTGGTGCTGCTCATGGTCACCGCCGCCGCGGCATACGGGCTGGGGCAGCAGACCGACGCCGTCATCATCGCCGTCATCCTCGTCGCCAGCGTGGGGCTCGGGTTCCTCAACGAGTACCGCGCCGAGCGGGCGAGCCAGGCCCTGCACTCGCGCATCGAGCACCGCGCGCTGGTGGTGCGCGACGGCCAGGTGCAGCCGGTCAGCGTCGTCGACCTCGTGCCGGGCGACCTCGTCCACCTCTCACTGGGCACGGTGGTCCCCGCCGACCTGCGGCTGGTCTCGGCGACGGACCTCGAGTGCGAGGAGGGCATGGTCACCGGCGAGTCACGGCCGGTGCCCAAGACCGTCGGTGGGTCGCCGAGAACGGCCTCGACCTTCGCACCGGTGTCTACCGGTCCGGCGGGCGGGATGGCACTGATGGGCACGGTCGTCCACGCCGGCCGCGGCAGCGGGGTCGTCGTCGCGACCGGACGTGACACCGAGTTCGGGCTCATCGCCGCGGGACTCGGTGACCGGCAGCCCGAGACGACGTTCCAGGCGGGCCTTCGGCGCTTCTCGATGCTCCTCCTCGTGGTGGCGGCGACCCTCAGCACACTCGTGTTCGGGACCCACCTGCTGCTCGGGCGGCACTTCTTCGAGTCGCTGCTCTTCGCCCTCGCCATCGCCGTCGGCGTCACGCCCCAGCTGCTCCCTGCGGTGGTGACGACGAGCCTGGCCGCGGGGACTCGCGCCCTCGCGCGGCGCAAGGTCCTCGTCAAGCGCCTGGTCTGCATCGAGGACCTCGGCGACCTCGACATCCTCGTCACCGACAAGACCGGCACGCTCACCGAGGGGACGCTGGGCTTCGTGGCCGCCGTCGACCAGGACGGCATCGACGACCCGCGGGTGCTCGAGCTGAGCGTGTGGGCCAGCGACGTCGACCTCGCCGACGGGCAGGTGGTCGGCGGCAACCCGGTCGACGTATGCCTCTGGCGGGCCCGGGGCCCCGGCTCCCCCGCGTTGCCGGACCGGCTCGGTGGCCGGCCGTTCGACCACGACCGCCGGCTGAGCTCGGTGGTCGTGCGGAGCGCGGACGGCGCGCGGACCCTGGTCGTCAAGGGCGCGGCCGAGGCGGTCCTTCCTGCCTGTCGCGCGGTCCCGCCGGGGGCCGCCGCGACCCTGGCGCAGCTGTACGCGCAGGAGCGGCGGGTCATCGCCGTGGCCCATCGCCCGGTGACCGACCTCGTCGACCCGTCGCCGCAGGACGAGTGCGACCTCGAGCTCGACGGCTACCTCGTCTTCGGCGACCCAGCCAAGCCGTCGGCCGCCGCGTCCCTGCGGCGGCTCCACGGTCTCGGCATCGTCGTCAAGGTGGCCACGGGTGACAGCGCCCAGGTCGCCCGGCAGCTCTGCGAGAGCCTCGGGCTGGACGTCGGCACCGTGCTCACCGGCACGGACATCGACGCCCTCGACGACAGCGCCCTCGTCCCGGCGGTGCGAGCCGGCACCGTGTTCGCGCGGGTGTCCCCGGCCCAGAAGGGGCGGATCGTCCGGGCCCTGCGGCAGGAGGGCCGCTCCGTCGGCTTCCTCGGCGACGGGGTCAACGACGCGCTGGCGCTGCACCAGGCCGACGTCGGCATCTCCGTGGACACGGCGACCGACGTGGCCCGCGATGCCGCGGACGTCGTCCTGCTGGAGAAGAGCCTGGACGTGCTGGCCGACGGGGTGGCCGAGGGCCGGCGCATCTTCGCCAACACGATGAAGTACGTGCTCATGGGCACGTCGAGCAACGTCGGCAACATGTTCAGCGCCGCGGCCGCGTCGGTGGTGCTGACCTTCCTGCCGATGCTCCCGTCGCAGATCCTGCTCAACAACCTGCTCTACGACACCAGCCAGATGACCATCCCCACCGACCGCGTCGACGAGGAGCAGCTGCTGGCCCCGGCCCACTGGGACCTCGCGTTCATCCGGCGGTTCATGCTCTTCTTCGGGCCGGTCAGCTCGCTGTTCGACTTCGCGACGTTCACGGTCATGCTCCTCGTGCTCCACGCCGGCCCGGAGCTGTTCCGGTCGGGGTGGTTCGTCGAGTCCCTGGCCACCCAGGTGCTCGTCATCTTCGTCATCCGCACCCGCCGGATGCCGTTCTGGCACAGCCGACCCAGCCGCACCATGACGGTGGCCTCGGTCGCCGTCGTCGTCGTGGGCGCCCTCCTGCCGCTGTCACCGGTGGCGCAGCGGCTGGGCTTCGAGCCGCTTCCCCCCGGCTTCTACGCCGCGTTGCTCGTCATGGTCGTTCTCTACCTCGGCCTCGTCGAGCTGGGCAAGCGCATCTTCTTCCGCTCCCCGGCGGTCCCCCATCTCGTCCCCGGCCCCGGGCCGACAGCGCACCGACGTCGCGGGCATACCCATCGGATCCACCGACGGGCCAGCCGGTTCAGCGCCTCGGCCGGGACTTTGGGCCCTCGCCTGTGACCCGGCGAGGCGATCTGCTGGTGGGGCGAGCACCGCGGCGTGCCCGACGAGCACCGGAGGCACGATGATCATCTCGCGAGAGCTGCAACGGCGGGCCGAGGCGGCGGCCGAGGCGGGCCGCCACGGCGACCTCATGTCGGTCTGGGCGGTGCGTGACCCCGGGCCCATCGGCGACCACCCACTGGTCCGGCTGGAGCGGCCGCGCCCGACACCCGGTCCGGGGCAGGTGCTCGTGGACATCACGGCCTGCGGGGTCTGTCGCACCGACCTGCACCTCGCCGAGGGCGACCTCCCGCCGCAGCGGCCGGAGGTCGTCCCCGGACACGAGGTGGTCGGGCGGGTCGCGATGCTGGGCCCGGGTGTGGTGCGTCTCGCCGTCGGCGAGCGGGTAGGGGTCCCCTGGCTGGGAGGCACCGACGGCTGGTGCCGGTTCTGCCGCCGAGGTGCCGAGAACCTCTGTCTCGCACCGACTTTCACCGGATGGGACGTCGACGGCGGGTATGCACAGGCGTGCGTCGCCGACGCAGCGTTCGTCTACCGCCTGCCTCCCGAGGTCGACGACGTGCAGGCGGCCCCGCTGCTCTGCGCCGGGATCATCGGCTACCGGGCGCTGCGGCTCGCCGAGGTGCCCCCCGGAGGTCGGCTGGGCATCTACGGGTTCGGGGCCAGCGCGCACCTCACCGCTCAGGTGGCCCTGCACCAGGGGCTGCGGGTCCACGTGCTCACCCGGGGGGAGCAGAACCGGCGCCTGGCCCGGCGGCTCGGCGTGGACTCCGTGGGGTCGGCCGAGGACGCCCCTCCGGAACCGCTCGACGGCGCGATCATCTTCGCCCCGGCCGGAGAGCTCGTGCCCGTCGCCCTTCGTGCCCTGGACCGCGGCGGCACCCTGGCCGTGGCCGGCATCCGGATGTCAGCGGTTCCGGCGCTGGACTACACCGGCGAGCTGTTCCAGGAGCGGCGGCTGCGGTCGGTGACGGCGAACACGCGCGAGGACGGGGAGGCGTTCCTGCGCCTCGCCGTCCGCTACCGCGTGCGGGCCGAGACGACGGAGTACCCGATGGCCCAGGCCACGACCGCCCTGCGCGACCTCGCCGCCGGGCGCTACAGCGGTGCGGCCGTTCTGTGCGGCGGGGATGACTGACGTCGCGGAGGCCGGCCTGACCGTCGCCGAGGCCGGCCAGCGGCTGGAGCAGGACGGCGCCAACGCCCTGCCGCCTCCGCCCGCCACGCCGCTCCTGCGTCGGGTCGGGGCGGCGGTGCGCGACCCCCTGGTCCTCGTCCTGCTCGGTGCCCTCGTCATGACGGTGCTCAGCCGGGACGTCGCCGACTCCGCGATCATCGCGCTCGTTGTGCTGGTCAACACAACGCTGGCCGTGCGCCAGGAGGTGCGCGCCGACCAGGATGCGCGGGCCCTCGAGAGCCTCGTCCCTCGCCGGTCCCGCGTCGTGCGCGACGGCGCCGCCACGACGGTGCCCAGTGCGGACCTGGTGCGGGGCGACCTCCTCCTGCTCCGGGCCGGTGACATGGTGCCCGCGGACTGCCGCCTGCTCGACGGCGTCGACGTGGCGGTCGACGAGTCGGCGCTGACCGGCGAGTCGATGCCGGTCGAGAAGGCCGCCGTTGACGAGGGCTCGGAGGCGGAGCTGTGGTCGGGCACCGCCGTCCTGCGGGGGCACGGTCGGGCGGTGGCGACGGCGACGGGCACGGGCAGTGTGCTCGGCCGGATCGCCACCTCGATGACCACTGCGGTGGTCTCTACACCGCTGCAGCGCCGGATGCGCCGGCTCTCGCTCCAGCTCGCCGCGGCGGTGGCCGTGCTCAGCGCCGTCGTCCTCGTCATCGGGCTGGCGGCCGGTCGCCCCCTCGAGACCATGGTGCTCACGGCCGTCAGCCTCGCCGTGGCCGCGGTCCCCGAGTCCCTGCCGGCCGTGGTCACCATCACACTGGCCCTCGCGGCGCGCCGGATGGCCGCCCGTCACGCTGTGGTCCGCCGGCTCGCCGCCGTCGAGACCCTCGGCTCCGTGACCCTCCTCGCGACCGACAAGACGGGGACCCTCACCGAGGGGTCGATGCGGGTCGCGGACGCGTGGACCCCGGACGGAGTGCGGCCGGGGAGCCTGTGGGAGGCCGCCGTCCTCTGCAACGACGCCGAGCCGACCGGGGCGACGACCACTGGCCCCGCCGGTCCGGCCCACGGGGACCCCATGGAGGTCGCGCTCATCGCCGCGGCCGCGGCCGCGGGTGTCGACGCCCGGTCCGTGCGCAACGCCTGGGTGCGTGTCGGCGAGGAGGGCTTCGACCGGGTGCGGCGGTCGATGACCGTGACCTGTCGGCGCGGCACGGAGAGCCGGACGGTCACCAAGGGGGCTCCGGAGGTCCTCCTCGGCGAGGTCGGCGACCCGGCCTCGGTCCGCGCCGAGGCGCACCGGACCGCGGCCGAGCTGGCCGCGGCGGGAGCCCGCATCATCGCCGTGGCCCAGACCGACAGTGGCGGGGCGGAACCCCGCACGTTGCACCTCCTCGGCCTGGTGGCGCTCAACGACCCGACGCGGACCACGGCCCGGGCGACGGTGGACCTCTGCCGGAAGGCCGGGATGCAGCTCGTCATCGTCACCGGAGACCATCCGGCGACGGCGGCGGCGGTCGCGCGCCAGGTCGGGATCCTCACAGAGCGGGAGGGGGCGGCGGTCACGGCCGCCGCCGCCGTGCTCGCCCCGGAGGTGCCCGCGGTCGTGGCCCGGGCCACGCCGCAGGACAAGCTCGCGCTGGTGCGCCATTGGCAGGCCCAGGGCCACGTCGTCGCCATGACGGGCGACGGGGTCAACGACGGGCCCGCTCTGCATGCCGCCCAGGTGGGCGTCGCCATGGGCCGGCGGGGCACGGAGGTGGCCCGGCAGGCCGCTGACGTCATCCTGGCCGATGACGATCTCGGGACGATCGCCGCCGCGGTCGAGGAGGGGCGTCGGGTCTACGCCAACATCCGCCGGTTCCTGCTCTACGGCCTCTCGGGTGGGGCGTCGGAGATCCTCGCCATGCTTGTCGGACCCCTGGTGGGCCTCCCGCTCCCCCTGCTGGCGGGCCAGCTCCTGTGGGTCAATATCGTCACCCACTCCTTCGCGGGGACCGCCCTCGGCGTGGAGCCGGCGGAGATCGGCACGATGGACAGCCGCCCGCGGCATCCGGAGCAGGCCGTCGTGGGGGGTGGCCTCTGGTGGCGGCTCGCCCTCGTCTCGGTGGTGCTCACCGGCGTCGGCCTCCTGGCCGCCCTCCGGGCCCCGGAAGTGGCGGCGCAGACCGCCCTCATGCTGACCCTCGGCGCGGGCCAGCTCGGGGTCGCCTGGGGGGTGCGCGCCCGACGGGCCGCCGCGCCCCGCAGCGGCTCCGGCCGGTTCGTCCTCCCCGGTGCCATCGCCGGCGCCGCGCTCCTGCTGGCCCTGGGGGCGTGGTGGCCGTTGCTGCGCGACCTGCTCCTCACCGCCCCGGTCGACCCGCTGACGTGGGCCACGGCTGCCGCCGCGTTCCCCGTCATGGCCATGGTCACCCGCCGGCTGCGACCCCAGGCCTTCTGACGGCATCCGGCGCCCCCACGGGGCGCCCCGTCGGTGCGTCGCCCAGCCGCTCGGTCGTCAGGTCCCCGTTCGCCGTCACCTCGAGGGCCACCTCGGACAGGTCCTGACCCCGGCGGGCGGCGACGTCCGTGAGCAGCTGCAGGGCCTGCGTGGACGTCACGAGACGGCGGGCCATGAGCAGGCCGATGGCGGTCCCCACCTGGCGGCTGGTGTCCAGGGCAGTGCGCAGCTCGTCCGCCTGCCGGCGGTCGAGGGCGGACCGCACGGCGGCCGTGGCGAAGGGGGTCAGCAGGAGGCCGGTCGTCACGTCGGCGGGCAGGAAGGCCTGCGGACGGGCGGCGTAGCAGGTGACGGCGGCCCGCTGGGCGCCCCCCAGGTCGAGGGGCACGGTGATGAGGCTGCGGACCGGCGTCTCCGCGACGCAGCGGGCGGCGAACGTGGGCCAGGCGCCGAAGGCCTGGGCGAGGTCGTCGACCACGACGACCTGCGGGGCGTGGGCACCCGGCGCGAGGATGTCCAGGCTCGGCCCCTCCCCCACGGCGGCCTGCAGCTGCTCGAGGTGGTGGGCCACCTCGTCCGTCGCCGCGAGGGTATGCGGGAGGTGCCCGTCGCGGTGCAGGGTGAGGCCGCAGTGCTCGGCCGCCCCCAGGACCCGCGCCACGAGCCGCACCAGCCGGTCGGGGGTGAGGGCACGGGCACCGTCGCACGACAGCTCCCGGGCGAGGCGGCCGAACCGGGCGCGCACCGCACCGATATCGGCCCGGTCGGTGGGGTCGGTGGGGTCGGTGGGGTCAGCCGGGTCAGCCAGTTCCGCCGGGTCAGCGAGTTCAGCCGGGTCCGTCATGTCCCTCGGCCTCGCCGACGAGGGCTGCGCCGCACCGTCGTCGCACGGCTGGGGTCGAGCCGTCACACCAGGGGTGCCCACCACGGGTCCTTCCACGCACACACGCCAGGTGGTCCGCACGGGTTCGACGGCCATCTGGAGCCGGTCCATTCTAGAGCGTCGGCCGTGCGCGGAATGTTGCCAGAGACCCCCCTGTGTGGTTGGGTCGAAAAGGTAGGACCCAGCTCGAAACCAGCGGCTGGCCCCCAGACAGGTGGCGCCATGGCCCGCCCGTTCCGTCCGCATCACGACCACGACACTGCTCCGCGGGACCCCGGGGCTCACCAGGCCCCACCGGACCCGCCGTCCCCCCGTGGCTCCCGCCCCGGGGACGACACCACCCTGGGCGACGCCAACCAGTTCGACACCGACCTGTTCGACACCAAGCTGGGCGACCGCGACGCGTACGACACCGACCCCTACGCAGCCCGCGAGCGCCAGACCCAGCAGCTGCTACGCGACGCCGCCGCCGAGCGGTCGCCGTCCCGGAAGGACCGGCTGCGCCACGAGGCCGCCGCCCTCAACGTCGACATGGCCCTGGGGGTCGCCCGCCGTTACCACGGGCGCGGGATCGAGGACGACGACATCGACCAGGTGGCCCTCCTGGGACTGTGGAAGGCGGTGCTCGGCTTCCAGTCCGACCCCGCGCCGGAGGACGCGAGCGCGCCGGCGCGGACGACGGGCGACCCCACGTCCGACCGCTCGGCCGAGCACCCCCGGCGGTTCGCGGCATACGCCGTCCCCACCATCACCGGGGAGGTCAAGCGGTACTTCCGGGACCACGGCTGGATGGTGCGACCGCCCCGACAGGTGCAGGAGCAGACCTTGGCCGTGCACCACGCGGTGATGTCACTGCGTCAGGAGCTGCGGCGTGAGCCGACCGAGGACGAGGTCGCCCGGCACGCCGGCATCACCCGGCGGGAGCTCGACCGGGCCCGGCAGGCTCGGCAGGGCTACCACGTCCAGTCCACCGACACCCCGCTGCGCGCGGACGGGCCGGCGACGCTGGCGGATACCGTGCCCGACGAGGTGGACGCCTTCTCCCTGCTCGACACCCGGCTCACCCTCGGCTGGGCGATCGACCAGCTGGCCGACGGCGACCGTCGGCTGCTGGCGCTGCGCTACACCCAGGGGCTCACCCAGACCGACATCGGCTCGATGCTCGGGGTGAGCCAGATGCAGGTCTCGCGGCTGCTGAGCCGCGTGCACCGGCAGCTGCACGACCGGCTCGTCCTCGAGGCGTCATGACGGAGCACGGGACGCGGCCGGAGCCCTCGGAGACCTCACGGAAGGCCACCCAGAAGGCCTCGCAGAAGCCCACCGGGGAGAGCGCCGAGGAGAGCGGCGAGGAGCTGGCCTCCCTGCAGGTGTGGCTCGACGAGAGCGACTTCCCGGCCGACACCGACACGGTCCTGGCCCTGCTGGTCCACCGGGGCTCGCCCTCGCCCATCCTGCGCCGGCTCGCCGCCCTGCCGTGGTCGCTCACCTTCGCCGACCTCGAGGAGTGCCAGCGCACCCTCCGCCGGCGGCGCCCGCCCCCGCGCTCGTGGCCGTCTCCCCCGCACGGGGCGCCCCACTGATGCTTTACTGAGTCCTGCTCTGCGCGACCTCGCGGTCGAGGAGCACCACGCCAAGGAGCCCGTAGTGCTGATCGACGACGAGGTGTCGGATCCGTCGGCATCGGACACCCTGAGCGCCCAGTTCGCCGACCTCGCCCGGGAGCTGGCGGCGCCTGACGGCGGCGTGACCGACCCCGAGCGCCTCGTCAAGGTGGCCGTGGCGGCCATACCGCACGCGTCGCACGGGGCGCTCACGCTGCTGCGGCCGCAACGACGGCCCCGCACGGTGGCGGCCACCGACGACGTGCCGCTGTCGGTGGACTCCCTGCAGTACGACTCCGACGAGGGGCCCTGCCTGGACGCCGCGACCTCGGCCGCACTCGTGCTGGTCGACGACCTGAGCACCGAGAGCCGCTGGCCCCGGTTCTCGGCCCGCTGTGTCGCCGAGACGCCCGTGCGCAGCATCATCGGCGTCCATCTGCCGGTCGGGTCGAACGACCAGGCCGCGCTCAACCTCTACGCGACGACGCCCGGCGCGTTCGACGACGAGGACGTCGCGGTGGCGTCGATGCTGGCCCCCTTCGCGGGCCTCGCGGTCGAGGCGACCGTGCACGCCGACGACGTGGCCCACCTCCAGGCCGCCCTGACGAGCAGCCGCCAGATCGGCACGGCCACGGGAATCCTCATGGCCCACCACAAGATGACCGCGGAGCAGGCGTTCGCCGCCCTGCGGAAGGCCAGCAGCCACCTCAACCGCAAGCTGCGGGACGTCGCCGAGCAGGTGGAGCTGACGGGCGAGCTCCCCCACCTGTCGACGGAGGTCTAGCGGTCCTCTGGACGGCGAAAGCGCCTGCGGCAGAGCCTCTTCGGCTCAACCTCATCGACAGAACTTTCTCGACAGAAGCTAGTCGGAGAGGTCGGCCGTCTCCGCGCCCGTCTCCGCGCCCGTCTCCGCGCCGGTCTCCGCGCCTGTCGTCGGGCGGGCGGCGTCAGGCGCGTCCACCGTGTCGGACGGCTCCCCAGGAACAGCGTCACCGGCCACCTTGAACCCCCCGCTGACGACGAACCGCCGACCGGTCACGGTGAGCGGAGCGATACGCACGAAGTGCGGCTTGCGGTCGCCCTGCCAGGGGAAGAGCGGCAGACGCAGGGCGCGGATCGTCTCGTCGACCTCCCAGATCTCGCTCGCGTCGCCCTTGATGACGACACTCCAGGCCTGGGCGGTGTCGGCGTCGTAGCCGTCCACCTCGAAGGCGACGTCCATGGTGCGGGCCGCCGCCAGCTTGGTCCCGGCCGCGGTGCGGAACACCACCGTGCCGTGGTCGACGACGTAGTTCACGGGGAAGATGTCGGGGCGTCCGCCGCTGACGACCGCGAGCCGTCCGACGACCGCCCGCCGCAGGTGCTCCCAGCACTCGCGGGGCGAGAGGACCTCGGTCGCGGTGGTGGCCGTGGTGGTAGCGGTGGTGGTCTGCGTGCGGCTCATGGTCCAAGCGTCGCGCCCGCCCATCGCCCCGGACAGGGCCGAAGGTCCCGTCAGCCGCGGTGGCGCGGGTCGACGCCGCCCTCGTGGGTCACCGCGAACACGGCCGCCTGCGTGCGGCGCTCCATGCCCAGCTTGGCGAGCACCGAGGTGACGTAGTTCTTCACGGTCTTCTCGGCGAGGAACATCTGCTCGCCGATCTGGCGGTTGGTGAGGCCGGCGGCGATGTGCTCGAGGATGCGGCGCTCCTGCGGGGTGAGGACCCGCAGCCGGGGGTCGTCGTCGCCGTGGATGCGCCAGGTCTCGACCAGGTCGCGGGCCCGGGACGTGTCGAGGAGGTTCTCACCGGCGGCGATCCGGCGGATCGAGTCGACCAGACCGTTGCCCCGCACGTCCTTGAGCAGGAACCCGGACGCACCCGCGAGCACCGCTGTCGTCAGGGCCTGTTCGTCGTCGTAGGACGTGAGGACCAGCCCCTTGATGCGCGGGTCGACCGAGCGCACCTCACGACAGGCGTCGATGCCCGACCCGTCGGGCAGCCGGGCGTCGAAGATCGCGACGTCGGGTCGTAGCGACGGTATGCGTCGCGCGGCCTCCTTCGCCGAACCGGACTCACCGATCACCTCGATGTCGTCGGTCGACTCGAGCAGCTCCCGCAGCCCCCGGCGGACGATCTCGTGGTCGTCGAGGAGGAACACCTTGATGGTCACAGCTGGTCGGCTCCTGATGCGCTCGATGGTGGACACACCCACGACTGCGGGAGGTCGGTCAGTGCCTCCGCTCCGGTCGGCGCCGACGACCGTGCGGTCGTGGTGTCGACGACGCGCACGCCGCGGACACCGGTGACGGTCGCGGCGACGGAGGCGGCAGCGTCCGCGTCGCGGTCGGACCCGGCACCCGTCACGGTCACGACGCCGCGGGAGACGCTCGCGCGCCACCCGGGCTCCAGCTCCGCGAGCAGTGCGTTGACGTCGTCCTCGACGTCGTCGTCGTCGCGGGCGAGGGCCCTGATGATGTCGCTGCGGCTCACGACGCCCACGAGACGGTCGTCCCGCATGACGGGAAGGCACTTCCACGCGCTGCGGCGGAACAGGGCCGCGACCTCGGCGACGTCCACGTGCTCCGACGTCGTCGTGGGGTCGGTCGTGGCCAGCTCGGCGACGGTCCGCGGGCGGGGACCATCCGGGGCGACGGACGCCGGGCGGAGGTGCGCCCGGGGGTCGGGGGGCGTGGGGAGCGCCAGGAGGTCGGCCTCGGTGACGACCCCGACGAGCCGGCCCACGCCGTCGACGACGGGCAGCATGGTCAGGTGCCGTTCGGCGAGCAGCCGCACGGCCAGGGTCGGCGAGGCGTCCGCGCGCACGGTGACGACCGGTGTGGTCATGATCTGCTCGACCAGCATCACGGCTCCTCGGGACCTCGGTGGGCGGGGCCGCTCACCGGCGGCTCACGTCCAGCCTGAGGGGTCCGCAAGGCCGTGCGCAGGGACCATGGTCCCGCCGGCCGGGTCACCGCGGCACGGTCCACCGCAGGGACGTGCCGTGCGGCACCGCAGGTTCGACGTCGAAGGAGCCGTTGCGGGCGGCCGCTCGCTCCTCGAGGTTGACCAGCCCTCCCCGGGCGTCGCGCGGGTCGGTGCCCCCGCCGTCGTCGGTGACCGTCACGCATACCGAGTCGGGGCGGACCTCCACGGTGAGGTCGACGCGGGTGGCCTGCGCGTGCTTGGCGGCGTTGGCGAGGCCCTCGCGGACGACGGCCATGACATCGGACGCCAGCGCGGGACCGAGGGTGTCGACCGGGCCGTCGACGTCGAGCCCGGGGAGGAAGCCGAGACCCTCGGAGAAGGACTCGACGAGGGCCCCGAGCCGCTGCGTCGTCTCGTCGGGCCGCACCGTGCGGTGCAGGTGGAAGATCGCCTCGCGGATCTCCTTGATGGCGGCGTCGAGGTCGTCGACCGCCCCCTCGAGCCGGGTCTGGACGACCGGGTGGGTGGCCATGCGGGAGGCGGCCTGCAGCGACAGGCCCGTCGCGAACAGCCGCTGGATGACGTGGTCGTGCATGTCGCGGGCGATGCGGTCCCGGTCGTCGAGCATGGCCATGAGGGCCCGGTCGCGCTGCGAACGTCCGGCGAGCAGGGCGAGCCCGCTCTGCTGGGCGAAGTCGGTGAGCATCGACATCGACTCCGAGGGCAGGCTGCCCGCGTCGGGGTCCCACAGCACGACGAGCAGGCCCACGCTGCCCCGGCCCGGCGGCAGCGGCAGCACGGCCGCCGTCCCATCACCGGCGGGCCCGACCGCGGCGACGACCTCCTGCCGCCACGCCGTCACGCCCTCGCCCACGCTCGGTGACAGCAGGAGGGGCTGCCGCGCCGAGCCCACCTCCTGCCATAGCGGGGCCTCGAACCGGGCCACCCCGCGGGGGGGCCCGGTGCCGTCGGCCCGCACGACGGCCCGGGCCTCCAGCTCGCCGTTCGTGCCCGGCAGCAGCACGAAGGCCGCACACGACCCGCTGAGCCCCAGCGCCCGCCGGCCGACCAGCGCCAGCGCGGCGGCCTCGTCCTCCTGCTCGAGCAGCACCTGCGTCACTTCGGCTACCGCGTCGGACCAGCGCTGCTGCTGGCGGCTCGCGTGGTAGAGCCGAGCGTTGTCGATGGCCACGCCGGCGGCGGCCGCGAGGGCGACGAGGATGCTCTCGTCCTCCTCGCTGAACTCCTCGGCCCCGAGCTTCTCGGCCATGTAGAGGTTGCCGAACACCTCGTCGCGGATGCGGACCGGGGCGCCGAGGAAGGTATGCATCTCGGGATGGTTCGCGGGGAAGCCGTAGGAGTCGGGGTGATGCGCGATGTCGGCCAGGCGGCGCGGCTGGGGGTCCCGGATGAGCAGCCCGAGGACGCCGCGACCGTGGGGCGGGTGCCCGATCTGTGCGCGCTGCTCGTCGCTCACCCCGTGCGTGATGAACTCGACCAGCCGCTCGCCGTCGGCGCTGATGACCCCGAGCGCGCCGTAGCGGGCGTCCACGAGGCGCACGGCGGACTCGACGATGCGGCCGAGCACCTCGGAGAGCTCGAGGTCGGCGCTGACCGCGACGACGGCCTCGAGCAGCTGGCCCATGCGCTCCTGCGAGTGCCGGGCCACTAAGGCACGGGCGCGCAGCTCGTCGAGCAGGTCCTCGAGGTCGAGCGACCGAGCGGCCGGCCAGGGTGAGGCCGCCGGCCGCTTCGTGCCCGAGGTACCCACCCTCTCGATGGTATGGGGTCGGGCGCCATCCGTCGCGGTTCAGGCGGATTCGGATGGGCCCGCACGGCCTCCGGCGCCGTCGAGCCCGAAAGACACACGGGGCCGGGGAGCCGTCGGGACCTTCGACCCTGCGAGCAGCAGCCGGGCCGCCGCATCGTTGCTGCCATGGCCCCGCAACGCGACTCCTTCGACCACGGTTACCCCTCGCGACGTCCTCCTGAGGTCGTCGCGGTGCTCGACGACGGCGGGACCGCGCCGCGGGTGGCGCGGGTCGCGGTCGACGAGGCGGCGCGGCGCGGGGTTCCGGTGCGCTTCCTCGAGGTCATGCGCGGTCAGGCCGACGACGAGGGGTGCGCGCTGACCGAGGAGATCCTCTTCCGGGCCGGCCTGCGGGCCCTGCGCGGGCATCCGCGCACCCACAGTGTGTTCGAGGTCGTGCGCGGACACGTCGGATCCGTGGTCCGGCAACGGTCGCACGGCGCACTGCTCCTCGTCGTCGGAGAGGCACCGGAGGGCGGTCGTGCGCTGGTGGCCCGGTGTCTGACGACGGCGGAGTGCCCGGTCCTCACGATTCCCGTGGGTGACGAGCGGCTGGTCGGGCCACCCTCGACCGGTGGTCACGGGACCTTCGGCCCCCGTGAACAGGCCTCCACCGCATGACGATTGAGCCATGACCAGATCCGCCACCATCCATCCCACCCCTTCGCTCCGGACGACCGGCTCGCCGACCGCATCCGCCGCACCGGCCGTCGCGCCGACGGGCGAGCCCCTCGGCGCGCCCGCCGCACCGGCCGACGGTGTCGGCCGCGTCGTGGTCGGCCTCGACGGGTCGGGCCACAGCGACCAGGCCCTCGAGTGGGCCGTCGCCGACGCCCAGGCCCAGGGGCGTCCCCTCCACCTGATGCACGCCCGCGAGACCATCGTCACCGCCTGGTCCCCGATGATGGTCGTGCCGACCGAGGTCGACGAGGAGGTCTGGGTCGTCGACGAGGCGCTCGCCCGTGTGCGCGCGATGGCGCCCGACCTCCCGGTCTCCGGCGCGACCACCACCGGCCCCGCGGCCGCCGCGCTCGCCGCCGCCGGCAGCGAGAACGACACCCTGGTGGTCGGCGCCCGCGGCCGAGGCGTGGTCGGGAGCATCCTCCTCGGCTCAACATCCCTTCACGTCGCCACCCATGCCCGGTGCCCCGTCGTGGTCGTCCGCGACACGGCGTCCGAGCAGCACGGCGGTCCGGCCACGATGGCCACGGCGGCCGACCACGCGCATACCGGCGAGGGAACTGCTCACGAGCGCCCCACCGGCCAGACGGTCGTCGTCGGGTTCGACGGGTCGGCCACGTCCGAGGCCGCCCTGGGCTTCGCGTTCGCGGAGGCAGCCCGTCGCCGGCTGCCCCTCGACATCGTCTCGTCGTGGGAGCCGAACCTCCGCGAGACCGCCGAGCTCGTCCCCACGGTGGCGGAGGAGGTGCGCGCCGCGGCTGCGGGCCACCACCGGGACCTGGCGGTCTCGGCCGCCGCCCCGTGGCGCGAGGTGTACCCGTCGGTCGACGTGCGGATCCACGTCACGACCGAGCAGCCGGGCCCCAGCCTGCTCGTGCGCTCCCACCGCGCCGCCCTTGTGGTCGTCGGCAGCCGCGGGCTGGGCGTCGTGCGGGGGCCGCTGCTCGGCTCGGTCAGCACCACGGTGCTGCACGGGGCGCACTGCCCGGTCGCCGTGGTGCGGTCGCCGACCGCCCACTGAGGCCGTGGTGAGGGCCCCCCGCCCGACAAGGGGGATCGCTAGAACCCGCGGACAAGGGGTGGGGGGCCTCACCACCACGAAGCCGCACAACACGGGGCCTCACCACAGGGCGGCGACGGCGTCGACGCAGTCCCCGACCGGCCGGCTCGTGTCGAGGTCCGTGGCACCCGGCCACGGGTCGGTCTGTCGCGCGAGCCGGGCCGCGACGGCGGCGTCGGCGTCGGTGCTCGGGTCTAGCCGCCGGGCCCGCTGTCGCAGGCGGGCCGCGACGACCGCGTCCGGCGGCCGGCACCGCACCCAGGTGGCGGCGGTATGCGTGCGCGTCGCGACGTCGGCCAGCAGCCGGCGGTGCCGGGCGGCCGCGAAGGTCGCGTCGACGACCACCGAACACCCCATGGCCAGGATCCCCCCCGCCTGCTCCGCCAGGCACTCATAGGTGTGCTCGGTGACCTCGGCGCGGTAGATGCCCCGGCCGAACGCCGCCGGGCGGTGGGACTCGGGGTCGATGCCGAGCATCTCCTTGCGGACCCGGTCGCTGGAGAGCACGGCCAGGTCGAAGCGGTCGGCCACGGCCGTCGCCACGGTGGTCTTGCCACTGGCGGGACCGCCGCCGACGACGACCAGCCGCACCTGCCCCGCCCGCAGGTGGTCGAGCCCGATCTGCAGCAGCTGGTCCACCGGGTCGAGACCGTCGGCCTCAGGCGTCGACGGCCCTGGCTCTGCAGGGTGGTCGAGCGGCCTCCCCTGCTGGGCCGCCTGGATCGCCGCTACCATCGCGCGCATGACGGCCCGGTACGCGATGTAGTGGTGGACGAGGCTGTCCGGAGCCGGCGTGCCCGAGAACTCGGCGTAGTCGCGTAAGAAGCGGTCGGCGAGATGCGGTGCACCGAGGCGCTCCAGGTCCATGGCCAGGCAGGCCACGTCGTCGACGTGGACGTCCATCCAGCGCAGCCGGTCGTCGAAGTCGAGCGCGTCGAGCGCCCGTGGGCCGTCGGACAGGCAGAAGATGTCGTCGGCCAGCAGGTCACCGTGGCCGTCGCGCACCCGGGCGGCCGCCATCCGGGCCTCGAGCAGCCGATGCCGGCCGGCGACGAAGTCCAAGGCGAGACATCGGATCTCGTCGAGCCGGTCGCGGGACGGCGCGGAGATGGCGGCGCGGTCCAGCGTGGCGAGGTTCGCTCGCCACCGCCCCTCCAGAGCCGCCGGTGACCCGCACGCGGCGATCTCCGCGTTGGTCCGGGCGGAGGTGTGGAACGCGGCCATGATGCGAGCCAGGCGCCGCAGGTCCGGGCCGACGTCCACCCCCTCCCGGACCAGCCGCGCGAGGCGGCGGTCGTCCGGCATCCGACGCATGACGAGCACGTGCTCGCAGGGCGGGGGCCCGGGGCCGTCGGCGTCATCGGCCGCCGGCCGCAGGCGCACCTCCGCCACACCGAGGTAGACGTCGGGCGCGATCCGGCGGTTGACCGCCAGCTCGCGGCGACAGGCCTGCTCGCGCAGGGCCGGGGTCGAGAAGTCGAGGAACCCCAGGTCCACCGGCTTCTTGGTCTTGTAGGCGTACTCGCCCATGAGCAGCACGACCGCCGAGTGGGTCTCGCGGACCTCCGCCGGCCGACTCGCCCCCGGGCTATGGGGGGACGGTCCGTTCAGGGAGGAGAGAGCCGACGGGGCCGACGGGTCCGGCATGGTGGCCGCGCTGGACCGACGCGAGCCGGTCAGTAGCGCACGACGGCCACGGGACACGGGGCCTCGTGCAGCAGCTCCATGCCCACCGACCCGAGGAGCAGGCCCCGGAAGCCGCCGCGGCCGCGGTTCCCCACCACGACCATGGCCGCCGCGCTGCTCTCCTCGACGAGCGCCCGCACGGGGTGGCGGTGGACCGAGACCCGCCGCACGGTGACGTGGGGATGACGCTCCACGTGGGGGGCGAGCCAGTCGTCGAGCGAGGCCGTCTGCCGGGCGGCCCACACGGCCTGCTGTCCGCCCCAGGCCTCGCCGAGCCGGACCTCCGCCGGGTCGTCGACCGACCAGGCGTGGACGGCGACGAGCTCGACGCCCGTGCGGTCCGCGCGCTCGAACGCATACCGCAGGGCGGTGTCCGACTCGTGCGAGCCGTCCACCCCCACGACGATCGGAAGATGCTGCGCCACATCGGGATCCAAGCCCTCGTCCGTGGTGTCGGCACCGTCGGGGACGACGACCACGGGACAGAGCGCGTGGGTCGCCACCTGCCAGGCGGTGGAGCCGAACCCACGGCCACGCCGCCGGTGCCCGCGCGCCCCGACGACGATGCTGTCGGCGTCGGTGGACGCGTCGACGAGGGCCAGGGCCGCCGGCCCCGGGAGCGACTCGATGCGCACCCGCAGCTCCGGCGCCACCGCACCGACCCGCGCCATCGCCTCGTCGAGGATCCCCGTGGTGTCGGGCATCGCCGGCGTCGGGAACCCCGGGTGCAGGATCGGCGGCGGCTGCCACACGTGGATGACGTGCAGGCGCAGGCCACGCAGCTGCGCGTCCTGGGCCGCCCACTCCAGCGCGTGGGTGCCGCCGGCCGAGCCGTCGAACCCCACCACCACCGTGTCGACCAGCGACCGGGTCATGGCGCCTCCCTCTTTGTGGCGGCGGTGCGGTCCTCGCCCGCCGTCCCACCAGCCTCCGGGCGAACGACGTCGTCCAGCAGGGCCCTTGGTCCCCTGCGCCGGTCACCGGTTATCGCCGGTCACCGCCGGCGCCTCCACTCGACCCCGGCCGCGACCAGGGCAGGACCAAGGGCCCCGCCGGGTCCCCCTCGCCGGCAACATCCTGGAGCGACCGAGCAGCTCGTCCTCCCCGAAGGAGCGGCAGCATGACCCCTGACCCCGTGGACCTCCCCGTCGTCGTCGTCCTCACCGACGGCTCGTGGGACAGCCGACGTGCGGTGGGAGCGGCCGCCCTCGAGGCGCGGGCCATGGGTCTCGAGCTCACCGTCCTCGTGCTCACGTCGGCCCTGTCACCTGTAGGTCACCCCGACCCCGCCCCACCCTCCGTCGCAATGTCTCGGGCCGTCCTGGAGTCGAGCCGGCTCGCCCCCGATCTCGTCGTGAACACCGTTGCGGCGCAGCATGACTCGCGCGAGGTTGCTCGGTTGGCCACGCATGCGCGGCTGCTGGTGGTCGGTTGCTACGACCGCGGGGGCCGACCCGCCCTGGCTCCGGGGTCGGTGACCGCCGACCTCGCGGCCCGGTTCCCCGCTCCGGTGCTCGTCGTGGGCCACGACCCCGCGGCGCGCCCCGGCGCCCACCCTCACCCCCATGTGGTCGTCGGGCTCTCCGGCGCCCCGGACGACGCCGTCGTGGCGGGGTATGCGCTCGAGGAGGCCCGCCGTCGGGCGTGGCCGGTGGTGGCGGTCTGCGCCGTCTCCGGCCCCGTCGGGTTGCCGCGACGAGCCGAGCAGCTGACGCTGGCCCGGCAGGCCGCGCAGGAGGCCTGCTCGGGCGACGGGGGCACGACCCTCATCGACGTGCGCGTGGAGGCCGTCGGGCACGACCCACTTGGCGCCCTGCGCTGGCACTGCGGCCCCCGCGACCTCGCCGTCGTCGGTCACCACTCGTCGGTCCACCCGTCGTTCCTCACGACATCAGGTGGTGCCGCCCGCCACCCCGGGTCCGTCGGCGCCCTCGAGCCCGCGTCCCTGGCGGCACGGCTGCTGCATACGGGACTCTCCGACATGCTCGTCGTCCCCCTCGACCCCCGCTGAGCCGCGGGGTCATCCGGCTGGGGCGGGCGCGCCGTCAGAGCCGCGCGCGGAAGCTCCCATCGGCTCGGCCGGGCCGGGTCGCGAAGACCCACCACGCGTGCGCGCCCACCCCGGCTCCCCAGGCCAGCACCGGCAGGAGTGGCGTGAAGTATGCCGTGTCGGTGGCCTGCCAGAGCACGCAGAGGAGCGCGCTCGTCACCGCGTAGGCCCAGGCGTGACGCCAGAGGGCCCTTTGTGGGCCCGTCAGGGTGGCTGGTCGGTGGACCCACGGGACCCCCACCAGGCCGAAGGGGTCACGTGGACCGGGTGCTCGCTGCTCGCTCATCCCTCGACGATCGGACGCCGAGGGGTGGGCCGACAGGGACCAACGGCCCTGGGCCGCGGGCGAGCCGGACCTCACCATCGAGGGACCGGACCACGAGGCGCACCAGGAGGCCCACGGATGACTGCCACCACCGACCAAAGGGCGGTCGTCGTCGGCGTCGACGGCTTCCCTAGCACTGACCCGGCCGTGGAGTGGGCCGTCGAGCGGGCGAGCGCGACCGGCGTGCCGCTCCGACTGGTCGCGGCCTACCCGGCCGACATCGTCGCCGCCCCGGTGGGGGGCCGGGGCGGCGGACCCGACCGACGAGCCCGAGCGGCCCGGGAGGCGGTGGCCCGGAGCCACCTCGACGAGGCGGTGCAGAAGGTGCACGCTCTCGACCCGTCACTCGAGGTCCACACGGCCGTCCTCGGCGGTCCGACGCGGGCGGTGCTGCTCCACGAGGCGCAGCAGGCCCAGGTGCTCGTCGTGGGGGCTCGCCGGCTGGGCCCCTTGCACCGCGTCTTCTCCCCCTCCACCGGGGCGGCCAGCGCGGCTCGGGCCGCCTGCCCCGTCGTCGTCGTCCGGGAGGCCGCGAGCCGGTCCCTGCCCGACACCCGTGTGGTCGTCGGGGTCGAGGGACCGGTCAGCGCCGCCGCCGTCTGCTTCGCCTTCACCGAGGCCAGCCGCAGCCACTGCGGGCTCACCGTCGTCCACACGTGGCGGCTCAACACCGCAGACCTCGGTGCCCTCGTGCAGGCGGAGCACACGAGTGAGGTCGTCGTGGCCAGCGCCCGCAGGATGCTCGCCGAGATCGTGGAGCCGCTGGCCGCGGAGCACCCCGAGGTCGACGTCCGCACGCACGTCGTCGAGGCCTACGCCGCGGACGAGCTGACCCGGCTGAGTGAGAACGCCCGCCTGCTCGTCGTCGGGAGCCGCGGCCTGGGCGCCCTCTGGTCGCTCCTGCTCGGCTCGGTGTCGCGGGAGGCCATCCGCCGAGCCCACTGCCCCGTGGCCGTCGTCCACCCCCAGAGCGGGGCACCGGCACCCTCGACGGCAGGGGCAGCGGCCGCCTCGAGCTGAGCCCCAGGATCGTGCGGGAACGGCATCCCTGCCGGGCAACGGCATACCCCTGGGCTGCGGGCACGGCCGTGACGCTGCGCGCAGGATCAACCGGGCCCGCAGCGTCACGACCGGGCCCGCACCACCGTCTGCGCAGACGCTCGTCCATCGGACGCCCCGTCCCGTCCGCCGAAACCGGGCGCTGCGCTCCCCATGGGTGAATCCGGGGTAGGGGTGAGCCGGGGGCTGGGGTGAGTGGGGGGCACGGAAGGGGCAGGCCCCGGAAGGCCTGCCCCTGTCCCCTGGTGTGCGGTCGCTACCGCAGGATCGGGTACCGCCTGACCAGGCCCAGCCGGTCGTATGCCCGCCCGAGCCCCCACGTGTGACCGGCCCTGGCCAGGAGCAGGGCCACGAGGGCGACGGCGTAGATGAGGTGGTCGTCCAGGAACGGGTTGTTGGCCGGCGGGAGGACGGCGCTCCACATGAGGACGAGGAGGGCGACCCCACCGACGGTGGCGAGCCGCATCCCGATGCCGAGCACGAGGGCGAGGCCGATGCCGGCGAGGCCGATCATGAACAGCCAGTCGGCCCAGGCCGAACCGGCGAAGGAGTGGTAGAAGTCCGCGAGCGGGCCCTTGGTCGCCTTGCCGAGGAAGCCCGAGGTCGGCGAGCCGCCGTTGACCCACGCCTCACTGCCGAAGCGGTCGACGACGCCGGTCGTCGGGTTCCTGCCGGTGTCGAAGCCCAGCGCGAACGTCTTGTCGAGGAAGGCCCAGAGGAAGACCCAGCCGAGGCTCACGCGCAGCACCGCAAGGACCCGTCGGAGCAGGTGCGCATCACCGCCGGTCTCCGTGGTGACCGGACGGGCCGGGTCCGAGGTGGAGTTGGTCCGATGGCGAGACGCGGTGCTCATGATGTGCCTCCGTCGAGCAAGGCCGTCGTCTGGCGGCTCTTCGACTCTCGTGCGCAGATGCGCTCTGCGGCAGGGACTTTGGCCCCGACGTGTGGGTCCCCTCAGCGGGCGGGCAGGGCGGACGCCAGCGCCTGCGCCGCGTGCGGCAGGTCGGGGTAGGTCGGCACGTCGCCGTAGGTGGCGTCGGGGGCGCCCGCGACCGGGCCGACGGCCACGAGCGTGGTCCGGGGGAACCGGGCACTGACGCCGTCGATGATGCGAGCGAGCTGCCCGCCGGTCCAGGCCGCCGGGTCGACGACCACGAGCACCGCGTCCACCCCGGGGTCCTCGGCGAGGGTGGCCAGCACGACGCCGAGACTCGCTCCGGCGGTGGGGCACGTGACCGAGCCTCCCGTATGCGTGACGGCCGGGGCGACCAGCCGGGTGCGCATCTCCGTGTGCTGGGTGACGCTGGCCGGCAGCAGCCCGGCCTCGTCGAGCGCCTGGGCCGCCGCGGACCGGGCCTGCGCATCGGTGGTGAGGACGGCGATGCGCGGTCCGAGAGGCCGGGGCGGGTGCAGGAGCAGGGCCCGCGCATGGGCCCGCCGGCGCCGGACGTGGTTGTTCACTGCGCCAGCCTCGGCCACCGACGCGGCGTACGGACGGGCCGAAGGTCCCTGGCCCGGCGCCCGGGTCGGGACGAGGTTGGAGCCGACGGCCGAGTGACCCACCGGCCGCCGACCGCACCAGCCCTCCCCAGACCGAGGAGCACCACGATGACCGCCACCCGCAAGGCCCCCGTCGTCGTCGGGGTCGACGGCTCCGACAGCAGCCGGGAGGCGCTGGACTGGGCCGTCGACGACGCCGCCCGACGGGGGCGGCCGATGGTCCTGCTGGCCGCCTGGCTGGTCGACTACAGCGCCGAGACCACCGCCCCCGTGCGGCAGCGGCTGGAGGACGCCAGCCGCTCCACCCTCGTCACCGCGGCGGCGCACGTGCGGGCCACGGCACCGTCCGTCGCCGTCGAGACGCGGGTCGTGCACGCGCAGCCGGCGTCGGCCCTCATCGCCGCCTCGAGGGACGCCGACACCGTGGTCGTCGGCACCCGGGGCCTCGGCCCGGTCGGCGAGACCCTCCTCGGCTCGACGTCGACGCAGCTCGCGGCCCACGCCTCCTGCCCCGTCGTCGTCGTCCGGCGGGCCTCGGCGCCGGCGGGCCGGGTGGTCGTCGGGGTCGACGGCTCCGAGCTGTCGGCCCAGGCGACGGCCTACGCCTTCGAGGCGGCGTCGCGGCTCGGGGTCGGCCTCACGGTCCTGCACGCCTGGGACACCCGCATCTACACGAGCCGGGTGGCCATGAGCGTGCTCGTGGAGACGTGGGACGAGCTCGAGGTCGAGCAGGAGATCATCACGTCGGCCGCCATCGCCGGCTGGCGCGACACCTACCCCGACGTCGACGTCGAGACGCGGGTCGTGCCCGGTCGCCCGACCGACGTGCTCGCCGACGCCTCGGTGAGCGCCGCGCTCGTCGTGGTCGGCAGCCGCGGCCGAGGCGGGTTCCGCGGGCTCCTCCTCGGCTCGGTCAGCCGCGGCATCCTCCACCGAGCCCACTGCCCCGTCGTCGTCGTCCGCCCGTTCGAGCCGGACCCGGCGCCCACCACCACCGCAGCCACCCCCACCACCGTTCCCACGTCCTGAAACACACCACCGAGGAGAGCGCCATGAGCGAAGTCCTGGCCCACCCGCCGATCGTCGTCGGCGTCGACGGATCCGCCACCAGCGATGCAGCCCTGCAGTGGGCCGCGCGCGAGGCGTCGGCCCGGCACGTCCCTCTCCACCTCGTCAGCGCGTGGAACCCCAGCTACGACCTCGACACCCTGGGTCTGGCCGCCGCGACGGTCGAGGACCACTGCGCCGCGGTCCTGTCGGCCGCGGCCCAGCGGGTCGCCGCCGTCGACCCCACCATCACCGTGACGACGACGTCCTACATCGGGCCGGCCACGACGGCGCTCACGAGCACGTCGCGGCACGCCGACACCGTCGTCGTCGGCTCGCGGAGGCTGCGGCCCCTCGCCGCGTTCCTCCTCGGCGCCACGTCGTTGGAGGTGACGGCCCACTCCGCCTGCCCGGTCGTCGTCGTCCGCGCGGACGCCCCGCCGGTGCCCTCCGCCCAGAGGGTCGTCGTCGGGGTCGACGGCACCCCGTGGACGAGCGAGGCTGTCGCGTATGCGTTCTCGTACGCGTCGACCCACGGGCTCGGCCTCACGGTGCTGCACTCCTACCAGGTCGAGTACGTCGCCGGCGTGATCTCCGGGCTGGCGGCGGAGGAGTCGAACGCGCGCCTGGGCCAGGAGGAGCTGGCCGTGACGGCGGAGGCGGTCGCCGGCTGGTCGGAGAAGTACCCCGACGTCCCGGTCGAGAGCGTCACGGTGCGTCACCACCCGGTCGACGCCCTGGTGGAGGCGTCCGCATCGGCGCGCCTCCTCGTGCTCGGCGGCCAGCGCCGGGGGCCCCTCGGGGGCGCCCTGCTCGGAGCGGTCGGCCACGGGGTCCTGCACGACGCCCACTGCCCCGTCGCCGTCGTGCGCGCCGGGCAGCAGGACCGCCACCACGGCCATTCCCGCGTCGACGGACCGACGCCCTGACGCCGGGCGCCGCCGGAGCTGCCCCCCGCGGCGGCGGCCGGACTACCGTGCGCCTATGCGTGCCGCCTACATCACGGAGCTGGGTCCGGCCGACACCATCGTCGTCGGCGACCGGCCCGACCCCCGGCCCGCCGACGGTGAGGTGCTCGTCGCCGTCGACACCGTGTCGGTCAACCCGGTCGACACCTACGTGCGCTCCGGCCGCTACCGCACCCCCATCCCGCTGCCCTTCGTCGTGGGCCGCGACCTCGTCGGCACCGTGGCCGCCCTGGGCGGCGGCGTCGAGGGGTTCCGGGTCGGCGACCGGGTCTGGGGCAACAGCGCCGGACACGACGGGCGGCAGGGACCGTCGGCGGAGTACGTCGTCGTCCCCGCCGACCGCCTCTACCCGCTGCCCGACGGCGTCGACCCCGACGTGGCGGTCGCCGTCGCGCACCCGGCCGCCACCGCATACCTGGGCTGGTTCGTCCGGGCCCGGCTGCTGGCCGGCGAGACCGTGCTCGTCGGCGGCGGGGCGGGCAACGTGGGCACCGCGGCGGTCCAGATGGCGGCGTACGCCGGGGCCCGGGTCGTCGTGACGGCCCATCCCCGCGACCACGACGCCTGTCGCGCTGCGGGGGCCGACGCGGTCCTCGACTACGCCGACCCCGACCTCGGCGAGGCCATCGCCGCGGTGGCGCCGGGTGGGGTCGACGTGCTGTGGGACACCGCCGGCCACCACGACTTCGCGCTCGCCGGGCGGGTGCTCGCCCCGGAGGCCAGGGTGCTCGTCACCGCCGCGTCGGTGCGCGAACCCGTCGTGCCGCTCTTCCCGCTCTACACGCAGGACGTCAGCGTGCTCGGCTTCGTCATCAGCCGGGCCCCCGCCGTGCAGTTCGCCGCGGCGGCCCGGCTCGTCAACCGGATGCTCGCCGAGGGCCGGCTCACCACCCGCATCAGCGAGCGGATGACGTTGGGCGACATGGCCGACGCGCACCGTCGCATGGAGTCCGGGGCGGTGCGCGGGCGGCTGCTCGTCGACGTGCGGACCTGACCGGGTCCGCCGAGCTACCGCCCGCCGACCGCCGACCGCCGGAGTTCGCCGCGACGAACCGGGCTGCGGCGCGGCATGATCGGCCGATGGCCGCTCTGCCCACCGACCTCAGCCCGATGCTCGCCACGCCCGGTGCCCTCCCGGACGACGACGAGCGGTGGGCGTACGAGGTGAAGTGGGACGGCGTCCGCGTCCTGGCCTTCGTGGAGTCGGGTCGGGTCCGTCTCGTCAGCCGTAACGGCAACGACGTGAGTGCGGCCTACCCGGAGCTGGCCCCGCTCGGGGCGCAGCTGGGCCGCCGCCGGGTCGTCCTCGACGGCGAGGTCGCCACGTTCCGCGCCGACGGCCTCAGTGACTTCGGGCTGCTGCAGGGCCGGATGCATGTGCGCTCCCCCTCGGCCCGGCTCGTGTCGTCGACCCCCGTGCGGCTCATGGTCTTCGACGTACTGCACCGCGGCGACACCTCGCTGCTCGACCGGCCGTACGACGACCGGCGCCGCGTCCTGGAAGAGCTCGAGCTGGACGGCGACGCCTGGCGTACTCCCCCGGCGGTGCAGGGCGACGGGCCGACCATTCTGGCGTCCAGCCGGGAGCAGGGTCTCGAGGGCGTAGTCGCGAAACGCCGCACCAGTACGTATGTTCCGGGCCGGCGCAGCCGGGACTGGCTGAAGATCAAGAACATCCGGCGCACCTCGGTCCTCGTCGCGGGATGGACCCGGGGGGCGGGCGCCCGGGACGGGCGGCTCGGGGCCCTGCTGCTCGCCGTGAACGGCGACCATGGCCTGGAGTACGCCGGCCGGGTCGGCACCGGCTTCACCGCCACGACGCTGGCCATGCTGCAGGGCCGGCTCGACGGGCTGACGACCGAGGGGCCTCCCGACTTCAGCACGCCGGTGCCCCGCGCGGACGCCAAGGACGCCGTGTGGGTGCGGCCCGAGCTGGTCGCCGAGGTCGACTACACCGAATGGACCCGCGACGGCCGCCTGCGGCACCCGGCGTTCAAGGGACTGCGTGACGACTACGACCCCGCACAGGTGACGCGCGAGTGAGCGCGGTCGACGTCGGTCAGGGTGGGCGACAGCGAGAGGAAGTGGTCCCCCCGTCACCGCGACGACATGCCCGCCCTCGGGCCCAGTGGGTCGCCGCTTGACTGCCAGTCGTGGTTCTTGGCTGCCGTCCTAACGGCAGTCAAGGAGCACGACTGGCAGTCAAGCGGGGCTGGTATGCGGAGGTGGACGGCGCGTCGCCGCCGCCGAATCGTGACCTTCTGTTATACGAGTGATAGGTGTACACCTCTGTTGCCTGCGTGACGTCACGGTTAGCGTGAAGCGGTTCGGGGACGGCATCAGGCCGTCCTCGACCCGGGCAGGGAGGTCGCCGTGGCGCCGAGTCGTCTCGTCACCGCGCCCCATCGACGTCGCCGTTCCCGTCGCTCCCGGCTGCGGACCGCCGCCGCAGCCGGCGCGGGTGTCACCCTCCTCTGCAGCGTGGTCCTCGCCCCTGCGGCGTACGCCGACCGCGGCCCGGCCTACCCCTCCGCCGAGGAGGTCGCAGCCGCGGCCTCGGCAGTGGGCTCGGTCTCGAACCAGATCGCGGGCCTCGACGCCCAGCTGGCGGCGGCGCGGGCGACCCTCTCCGACCTCAGCGACACCGCCGCCGCCTCGGACATGGCGGCCAACAGCGCCAAGCACCAGCTGCAGGAGCGCACGGCCCAGAGCGCGACGGCCCTCGCTGCCGCCCGGGCAGCCGCGGCCGCGGCCGACGACGCCGACCTCGGCCTGTCGATGTATGCCGCCCAGGTGTACCAACAGGGCAGCGGCACCCTCGGGACGCTGGACCTGATCCTCGGGGGCGGCGGACCCCAGGACGCCCTCGACCGGGCGTCCGGCATCGAGGCGGTGGGCGAGGAGCGGGCCCACCTCGTCACCGAGGCGTCGTCGGCCCGGCGGCTGTCCGACCAGGCCGGCCAGGCCGCCCAGGAGGCGCTGGCGCGCCAGCACGACGCCGCTGCTGCCGCCGACCTCGCGGCCGCCCAGGCCCGCATCGACGCCGACCGGGCGGCGTCCCGCACCCGCGCGCTGCAGGACCAGATGCAGGGGATGGTCGCGCAGCTGGCGGCCCTGCGGCAGACCTCCGCCGACCTCGAGCAGCAGCGCCAGGCCGGCCTCGCCGCGGAGGAGGAGGCCCGCCGGCTGGAGGCCGTGCGTCAGGCCGCGATCGCCGCCGCCCAGGAGGCAGCTCGGCAGGCCGCGGCCCAGGCGGCCGCCCAGGCCGCGCAGGAGGCGGCCCGCCAGCAGCAGGCCCAGGCCGCCGAGCAGGCCGCTCGCAACGCCCGGGACGCCGCCGCAGCGGCAGCCGCGGCTGCTGCCGCCCGGCAGGCCGCCGCCTCGGCGCCCACGCCGACGGCTACGCCTACGCCTACCCCCGTCCGCACGACGGCGCCCGCGCCCCGGCCGAGCACCGGCCCGACCTCCACCCCTGCCCCGCCCCCGCAGCCGGTGTCCGGCAAGCCGCCGCTCAACCTCGCGAACGCGGCGATGTGGGACCGGATCGCCATGTGCGAGTCGAGTGGCAACTGGGCGATCAACACGGGCAACGGCTACTACGGGGGGCTGCAGTTCAACCTCCCCACGTGGTTCAGCGTCGCCGGTGGGGACTACGCCTCACGACCAGACCTGGCCTCGCGGGAGGAGCAGATCACCGTCGCCAACCGGCTCTACGCCCAGCGCGGCCTCCAGCCGTGGGAGTGCGGGTGGGCGGCCTGACCGGACGTCCTCAGCCGGCCGCCGTCAGCAGCCGCGCCAGCAGCCGGTCGAGGTCGACGGTCGCGAAGCGGATCGAGGAGTCGCTGCAGCCGTAGGGCAGCACGACCTGGCCCGCGTGGACGATGACGCCGCACGTGTAGAGGACGTTGGGCACGTAGCCCACCGCCTCGTCGGGGGTCGGTGACATGAGCGGCTCGCTGAGCGACCCGATGACCCGGCTCGGGTCGTCGAGGTCGAGCAGCATGGCCCCGATGGAGTAGCGCCGCACCGGGCCGACGCCGTGGATCACGACCAGCCAGCCGTGCTCGGTCTCCACCGGCGGGGCGCACGTGCCCAGCTGGATGAGCTGCCACGGCTCCCGGGGCCGCTGGATGGTCGCCGCCTTGGTCCAGGCGACGCCGTCGGCGGAGTGGGCCAGGCCGAGGTTCTCCCGGTCCCATCGGGCGAGGCTCCAGTGCCGTCCGCCGATCGTCCGGGGGAACAGCGCGAGCCCCTTGTCGTGGGCGACGTCGCCGACGAGCTTACGCACGTCGAAGGTCCGGAAGTCGCTCGTCTCGATGACGTGGGGGGCGATGACCGCACCGTTGTATGCCGTGTAGGTGCCGCGGTAGCTCACCGCCCCGTCGGCCCCCGTGAACCGCACGAACCGGACGTCCTCGATCCCGCCCCGCTCGTCGGCGCTCACCGGAAAGAGCACCCGCTCGGACAGAGCGCTCCCGGCGGGGAACTCGACGCGGTAGCAGCTCTCCGCGATGGCGCGGATCCGGTTCAACGGTGCGCTGTTGCGCCCCTGCGGCGAGGCCAGCTCGACGTGGTGCAGGGCGGCGTCGAGGTCCTCGGGGGTGAAGGGGTCGGGGAGCCGCCGGACGACCGACTTGGTCTCCGGCCACGCCTCCACGTCGCGCAGGGCGGCGGCCAGGAAGCCCACGGTCAGAGGCACCCGTGACACCGTGCCCCGCGTCAGCTGCTCCCCGGGGGCATCAAGCACCACGGTGCCGTCGCCGGAGACAACGCCGGTGCGCAGCTCGAGGCTGGAGATGTGCCCCTCCCCCACCGCGCGGACCGCCATGACGACGCGGAGCGAACCCGGCTCGAGCCCGCTCTGGTCGGGGTGGGCGACGAGGGAGGGGTTGAGAATGGCTGCCGCCTCCACCGCGTACTCCTGGCTGACGAAGGCCCCCACGAGGTCGGTCTGCGCACCAGTGAGCCGGCCCACCCCGTCGAGATCAGCGGGCAGGAGTGCCGCATGGGCCCTGAACGTCGAGAGGACGTCGTCGTGTCGGCTGGCGAAGCGCGCCACGACGTCGTCCAGGGCGCGCTTCACCGTCGCGTCGTCGAGGGCGAGCACCCGCGAGACCACGGCCTCGGCCCGGGACACGCCGAGCGCCACGAGCTCCTGGCCGGGCAGGAAGGGCCGCAGCAGCACGCGGGCGGGGTCGGGCAGGAGCACCGGGGAGCCCCGGCGGACGACGAGGTCGTCGGCCGGGTCGACCGCGCTCACGCGTAGGCGCGGACGCGGTCCGCCTGCTGGAGGGTCGAGAGCAGCGCCAGCGTCGACTCGGCGCCCTCGTTCTCGTTGCGCCCGTGCGGCATCAGCCCGTCGTAGCCCCCGCCACTCCGCTCGTCGACCAGCGGGACGCCCACGTCGTTGGCCCCGAGGAACCACGCCTCGCAGCAGAGCACCTCGGCGTCCCAGTCGCGCGGCCCCTTCGTGACCGCCGCCTCCGGGCGCGCACGCACGAGGTCGCCGGCCCGCGCGCAGGCCTCGGCGAGCGCCGCGACCTCGATGGGCTGCTGGTCGAAGCCCGGTCGCGCCTCGCCCGGCTCCCAGCCGTGTGCCGGGCTCACCGACCGGTAGCGGGCACCGGGCTCCCCGGCGGTCTCGAGGTCGACGAGCCACTCCAGCCGGCGCAGCCCGCGGTCGACCTGTCCCGTGTCGCCGAGCAGCACTCCGGCCGCGATCAGCGCCTCGGGCAGCGCCGCGTTGGCGTAGCGCAGCCGCGGCTCGGGCCAGGGCCAGGTCGTTCCGGGCGGGGTCCACACCATGGCGGCAGTATCGAGCAGGTCCGCGGCGTCATCGAGGAGCCGGGCCGCCACCGCGTGTCGGGGCTCGGCCGAGAGCACTTCCGCCGCACCCAGGGCCGCGAAGGCCATGGCGTGCCGGTCGCGCGAGCGCCGACGCGCCACCCTCCCGAAGGCCAGGAATGCCGCCTCGGCCGCCTCCGGGAGCACGTCCGGCATGCGGGCCGCCACCGTTCCCAGGCCCCAGAGGGCGCGGCCCCAGCAGTCCTCGACGCCCGCGCGGTCGGTCCAACCACCGCCGTGGACCCGCCGGTTGTGCACGCGACCGTCGTCGGTCACCGCGTCGAGCACGAAGGTGAGGGCGGTGCGGGCGAGGTCGATCAGCTGCGGTGTCGGGCGCGGCTCCCGGGCGACGACGACGAGGACCCGGGCCACGTCGTCCACGCAGTACCCGTGCTCGAGCCTCGGCGTCAGCAGCTCGGCGTGCTCGAAGACCCCCACCCCGTCGCTGAGGTGCAGCAGGTGCGCATACGAGATCGGACCCCCGGGTCCGGGACTCATGACGCGAGCGCTCGCCGCCCCAGCACGGTGTGCGCGGTGTCACGGTAGGCGCCGGCCACGGCCGGCCAGAGCTGGGTCGGCGCGATCCGGCCCGCCTCGGCGGTGAGCGACTCGTAGAGACCGGGCTCGGTGAAGACGCGGCGCAGCGCGTCGGCGATCGCCGTGGGGTCGTGGGGGGGCACGAGGAGCCCGGCGCCGCTCGACAGCAGCTCGCGGGCGTGGGGGAAGTCGGTCGACACGACCGGCTTGAGCGACGTGACCGCCTCGACGAGCACCCCCGACGTGACCTGGTCGCGGGAGTCGTAGGGCAGGAGCACGACGTCGGCCCTGCGGACGAGCTCCTGCAGCTGCTCGGTGCCCATGTAGCGGTCGACGAACCGCACCCGGTCGGGCACCCCCTGGTCGGCGGCGCGCGCAACCAGGCTCTCGCGGTACTGCTCGCCCATCCACTCCACGACCTTGGGGTGGGTCTCGCCGACCACGTGGTAGCTGACCGGCGGGTCGAGGTCGCGTAGCTGGGCCATCGCGTCGATGCCCCACTCGATGCCCTTGCCCGGGCCGATCAGCCCCCAGGTGAGCACGGTGCGACCACGGCCGAGGGCGGCCGGAAGAGACCCTGCGCCGGCGTCGCGCAGGTCACCGCGCGGGCGGTTGTCGGGAGCGCCGTGGGGGATCACGCGCAGGCGCGTGGGGTCGACGTCGTAGTGGGCGACGAGCCGGTCCTGGCCTGTGCGCGTCATCGTGACGACGGCTCCGGCACGCGCGGCCAGCTCCTCGACGATGGCCCGCTGCGACGGGCTGGGCTCGACGAGCACGGTGTGCAGGACGACGACGACGGGCACCGTCAGGGCCCGGACGAGCTGGAGCACGTCGCGCCCGTCGGCGCCGCCGAAGATCCCGAACTCGTGCTGCAGCACGACGACGTCCATCCGGTTGAGCACCTGGGCCGCCTCGGCGGTCTGGGCGGACGACCCCTTGGTCCACTGGTAGACGACCTCGGCGGGGGCGTCCGGCTGGTAGGCGTCGACCGACGACACGACGTCGACCCGGTCGACGGGTGAGCGCAGGTGGCGCAGCAGCGACGCGCTGAACGTGGCGAGCCCGCACTGGGTGGGCGGGTAGGTGCTGACGATGCCGAAGTGGGTCATGAGGTGCCGATCTGCTCGGGAGCGCCGACCCGTGTCCCGTCCAGGAACGGGACCGTGCCGGAACGCTCGTCGGGCTCTGCTTACCCCCACAGACCCCTGGCGACACCTCGCCGGCCCGAAACCAGTGCGCGCCGAGGTGATGTCCTGCCGACCGCGGTGTCGGGTGCAACGCTTCGCATGGTATCGGCCACAGTGAGCGCATGCGGATCGGTCTCATCTCGTCCATCGCCCATCGCACGCCCCCGCGCGACTACGGGCCGTGGGAGCAGGTGGCTTCGACGCTGACCGAGGGGTTCGTGCGGCGCGGTCACGAGGTGACCCTCTTCGCCACCGCCGACTCGGTCACGACCGCCCGGCTCGTCGGGTCCGCCCCCACCGGCTACGAGGAGGACCGCAGCCTCGACGTCAAGGTCTGGGAGGCCCTGCACCTCTCCGCCGCGTTCGAGCACGCCTCGCAGCTCGACGTCATCTCCAACCAGTTCGACTTCATGCCCCTCAGCTACAGCCGGCTCGTGCCGACCCCGGTGGTGACGACCGTCCACGGGTTCTCGTCGGAGCGCATCGTGCCGGTCTACCGCGCCTTCGACGACGTCGGCCACTACGTCGCCATCAGCGACGCCGACCGGCACCCCGACCTCGCGTATGCCGCGACGATCCACCACGGCATCGACACCGCGGCGTTCACGCCGGTCACCGAGCCCTCCGGGGAGGCATACCTGCTGTTCCTCGGGCGGATCCACCCCGACAAGGGGACGCACCACGCCGTCGAGGTGGCCCGACGGGCAGGTATGCCGTTGCGGATCGCGGGGATCGTGCAGGACGAGGGCTACTTCGAGCGCGAGGTGCGTCCGTTCGTCGACGGGGAGGCCGTCAGCTACCTGGGGCCGGTCGGCCCGGCGGAGCGGGACGCCCTGCTGGGCGGGGCGGCGGCCCTGCTGCACCTCATCGACTTCGACGAGCCGTTCGGCCTGTCGGTCGTGGAGTCGCTCGCGACCGGGACACCGGTCATCGCCCAGCGTCGCGGGTCGATGCCCGAGCTGCTCGACGACGGCCGCACCGGCTTCCTCGTCGATGGGGTGGACGAGGCGGTGGCGGCCGTCGGGCGCCTGGACGAGATCGACCGGGCCACCTGCCGCGAGACGGCGGTGGCCCGGTTCGACCAGGAGCGGATGGTGGACGCCTACCTGGACCTCTTCGCGGAGGTCGTCTGAGGCGCCCACCGCGGCCGAGCGACGGGCGGACCTATCGGGCCTGGTCGCCCGCGAAGAGGCTGACGATCTCGCGGTTGAACGCGGGGAGGTCGTCGGGGTTACGGCTCGTGACGAGCTGGCCGTCGCGGACGACCTCCTCGTCGACCCAGGTGGCCCCGGCGTTGCGGATGTCGGTCTGCAGGCTCGGCCACGACGTCAGGGTGCGGCCCGTGAGCACGCCGGCCTCGATGAGGGTCCAGGGCGCGTGGCAGATGGCCGCGACCGGCTTGCCCGCCTCGACGAAGCCCTTGACGAAGGACACGGCGTCCTGGTCGGTGCGCAGGGTGTCGGGGTTAGCGACGCCACCGGGCAGCACGAGACCGTCGAAGTCGCTGACGTGGGAGTCCGCGAACGTCGCGTCGACGGCGAAGGTGTCGCCCTTGTCGAGATGGTTGAACGCCTGGGCGGTGCCCTTCTCCATGGAGACGAGGACGGGCTTGCCGCCGGCCGCCTTGACGGCGTCCCAGGGCTTCTCGAGCTCGGCCTGTTCGATGCCCTCGTTGGCGACGGCGAAGGCGATGGTCTTGCCGGCCAGACGGCCGCTGTTCTGGTCACTCATGGGGTGTTCCTCCGGGGAGTCGTGGGGTGTGGGGGGTCTGGGTGTGGGACGAAGGGCGACGAGCGCCCCCGGGTCAGAGGTCGACGGTGTCGCTCTCGCCGGCGTTCGGGGTGTCGCCGGTGACGCGGGCCTTGACCATCGACATCGTCATGGCCAGGCGGCCGGGGCTGTCCCAGTACTGCGCGGACTGCCCGCTGACCTTGACCGTGACGACCTTGGGGTCGTCCTCGCCGTCGGGGAACCACGCCTCGGTGAACGTGTTCCACAGCTCCTTCTTCTTGGCCGGGTCATGGACCACGGCCGCCGTGCCGCTCAGCGAGACCCAGGCGGTGGCTCCCGCATAGGCCACGTTGACCTGCGACCGGGCCGTGAGGTTGCGCACCGTCTCGGAGTCGACCCCGGCGATGAACCACGCGTCACCGTCGAACTCGGTGTCCTGCGTCGTCATGGGGGCCGCGTGCAGGGCGCCGTCCGCGTCGGTGGTGGTGAACATGCACGTGCGCACGTCCTTGATGATCGAGCGCACCGTCTCGATCTGCTGGTCCTGCTGGTCGTTGCTTCCGCTCATGCCGCCCACCTACCCCCTCGACCGCGGTTCGAACCGCAGCGGGACGGCGGGAGGAGGGCGGGAGGAGGGCGGGAGGAGGGCGGGAGGAGGGCGGCAGGAAGGCGGGAGACGGCGCGGCGAACGTCCAGCCGGCACCCAGACCTTTTTCACGATTCGGTGACCAATACGCCTGGGGGGACCTCGGCACCCCCACCGCCCGGTAGGTTCTGGCCATGAGCGACGCCCCCCAGCACGACGCCGAGCCCACGTCCACGCCGTCCCGCGCCACCGGCGGGCAGCCGATGGTGCAGATCGAGAACGTCAACAAGCACTTCGGTGACCTGCACGTGCTCAAGGACATCGACCTCACGGTGGCCAAGGGCGAGGTGGTCGTCGTGCTCGGCCCCTCCGGCTCGGGCAAGTCGACCCTGTGCCGCACCATCAACCGTCTCGAGACGCACGAGACCGGCCAGATCCGTATCGACGGTGTCCCCCTCCCCGACGAGGGCAAGGAGCTCGCCCGGCTGCGCGCCGAGGTCGGGATGGTCTTCCAGAGCTTCAACCTCTTCGCGCACAAGACGATCCTCGAGAACGTCACGCTCGGCCCCATGAAGGTGCGCAAGCAGAAGAAGGCCGAGGCCGACCAGCGCGCCCGCGAGCTGCTCGAGCGCGTCGGCGTCGCGCACCAGGCCGAGAAGTACCCCGCGCAGCTGTCCGGTGGTCAGCAGCAGCGCGTCGCCATCGCCCGGTCCCTGGCCATGGACCCCAAGGTCATGCTCTTCGACGAGCCCACCTCGGCCCTCGACCCCGAGATGATCAACGAGGTCCTCGACGTCATGACCCAGCTGGCCAAGTCGGGCATGACGATGATCGTCGTCACCCACGAGATGGGGTTCGCGCGACGGGCGGCGAACCGGGTCGTGTTCATGTCGGACGGCGAGATCCTCGAGGACGCGACTCCCGACGAGTTCTTCAACCACCCCAAGACCGACCGGGCCAAGGACTTCCTCGGCAAGATCCTCACCCACTGACAGCCCCGACACGGCCGCGGGGAACGACGGAACCCCGAGAGCGGCCCCCGTCCCGAGAGCCCCTCTCGGGAAACCAACCAGGAGGAACACCCATGAAGTACGGACGCATCAGCGCCGCCGGTATCGCGGTGGTGGCCGCGCTCGGCCTCGCCGCCTGCGGCAGCGGCACGGCCGGGGGCCCCAGTGCCGCCGGCGGCGGCAGCACCGCCGGCTCGTCGGGCGGCGGCTCCGGCCAGTCGGTCAAGGTCGGCATCAAGTTCGACCAGCCCGGCCTCGGCCTCAAGAGCGGCTCCACCTACGAGGGCTTCGACGTCGATGTCGCCAACTACGTCGCCAAGGAGCTGAACTTCACCCCCGAGTTCGTCGAAGCGGTGTCCTCACAGCGTGAGACGCTCATCTCCAGCGGCCAGGTGAAGTACATCGTCGGCACCTACTCGATCACCGACGCCCGCAAGGAGAAGGTCTCGTTCGCCGGGCCGTACTTCATCGCCGGACAGGACCTGCTCGTGCGCTCCGACGAGACGGGCATCACCGGCCCCGACTCCCTCACCGGCAAGAAGCTCTGCTCGGTGAAGGGCTCGACGTCCGCGTCCAACCTCCAGACCAAGTACCCCGGCATCAACCTGCAGGAGTACAACACCTACACGCTGTGCGTGGACGCCCTGAAGGCCAAGAGCGTCGATGCCCTGACCACGGACAACACGATCCTCGCCGGCTACGCCGCGCAGCCGGCCAACGCCGGCAAGCTGAAGGTCGTCGGCAAGACCTTCTCGACCGAGAACTACGGCGTCGGGGTCAAGAAGGGCGACACCGCCTTCTGCACCCAGGTCACCGATGCACTGAAGAAGTTCATCAGCTCGGGCGAGTGGCAGAAGTCGGTCGACAAGTGGCTCGGCCCGGCCGGGTTCAAGCCGGGCGCCGGCAACCCCCCGACCCCCGCCGCCTGCTCCTGACCTCCACCGGTATGCCGGGTGCTCACCAGGGCGCCCGGCATACCGGTCGGCGCTGCACCTCCTCTGCACCACCGACGGAAAGGTGCCCCTCGTGGGTGAGCTCTTCGCCACGTACCCGATCTTCGGAGCCTTCGGCCTCACGCTGGTCCTGACCTTCTTCGCGGCCATCGGCTCGCTGGTCATCGGCACCATCGTCGCGGTGCTCCGGGTCTCGCCGATCCCGTTGCTGCAGAAGGTCGGTGCGCTCTACGTCAACGTCTTCCGCAACACCCCGCTGACACTGATCATCATCGCCTGCAACATCGTCATGATCGTCAACCTCGGCTTCAGCTTCACGAGCGACATCGCCCGGGACAACATCTACTGGGCGATCATCGGGCTGTCGGTCTACCACGGCGCGTTCGTCTGCGAGGCGCTGCGCAGCGGCGTCAACACCGTGCCGCCGGGCCAGGCGGAGGCCGCCCGGTCGGTGGGCCTGACCTTCGGGCAGAGCCTGCGAGAGGTCATGCTGCCGCAGGCGTTCCGCGGCGCCGTCACCCCGCTCGGCAACACGCTCATCGCCCTCACGAAGAACACGACCGTCGCGACCGCCATCGGCGTGGCCGAGATCGCCGGTCTGCAACGCACCATGCTGGAGGACCGCATCGACCTCTTCGGCCCGATCATCCTCATCGTGGCGCTCGGCTTCGTCGTCATCACGCTGCCGATGGGCCTGCTGACCAGCTTCCTCTCCTCGCGCCTGGCGGTGAAGCGATGAGCGACTCCGTGCTCTTCGACAGTCCCGGGCCCAAGGCGCGTGCCCGACACCGGATCGGCGCCCTCATCGGCGCGCTCGTCCTGGCCGTCTTCGTCGTCTTCGCGCTGCTCAAGCTCGGCTCCACCGGCCAGCTCGAGGCCGACAAGTGGAAGCCGTTCGTCGGCATCCCCGTCAACGGCATCGACGCCAACGTGTGGGTCGACTACCTCCTGCCCGGCCTGCTCAACACCCTCAAGGCGGCGGCGATCTCCATCGTCCTCGCCATCGTGTTCGGGTTCGTCTTCGGCATGGGCCGGATGTCGCAGGTCGCGGTCGTCCGCTGGTTCTGCACCGTCGTCGTCGAGCTCTTCCGGTCGGTGCCGGTGCTCGTCATGATGCTGGGCGCCTTCTTCTACTTCGCCTACTACAACATCTTCGTCGCCGAGCTGAACTCGCTCGCCGCCGTCGTCATCGGGCTCACCCTCTACAACGGGTCGGTGGTCGCCGAGCTGCTGCGCTCGGGGGTCGGCAGCCTCCCCAAGGGCCAGTCCGAGGCAGGACTGGCCATCGGCATGACCCGGGGCCAGACACTGCGCTCGATCCAGCTGCCGCAGGCCGTCACGGCCATGCTGCCGGCGCTCGTGGGCCAGCTCGTCGTCGTCCTCAAGGACACCGCGCTGGGGCAGATCATCACCTACCCCGAGCTGCTGAACACCTACCAGCAGATCGGCTCGACGTGGTCCAACATCGTGCCGGCCATGTTCGTCATCGCGCTGATCTTCATCCTCATCAACTACACGCTGACGACCATCGCGGCGGCGGTCGAGCGGCGCTTGCGCAGTCGGGGCCGGGCCGCGCTCGCCGCAGGGGGCGGCGGTCCGACCGGCACCACGGCCCCCGCCGACGCAGCGGTGACGGCCCACTGACCGCGCCGGTCGCATACCAACGCCCCGACCACCACCGCTGCGGGCACGATCATGGCGCCACGCGCACGACCATCCGTGCGCGTGGCGTCACGAACGCGCTCGCCCCTCGGTAGTCAGGCGGCCTCCCGTTCGGGGTGAGCGCACCACCAGCGCCGCGACTCCCCCGGCTACCGACACGAGAGCGGTGACGACGGCTGCGGCGTTCCACCCGTGCACGAGCCCGTCCACCCCGGGGGTGGCCGTCGCCGACGACGACACGACGACCGCCACGACGGTCACGCCGACGGCCGACCCGACGTAGCGGGCCGTGTTGTTGGCCCCGCTGCCGAGGGCCGCCCGCCCCTCCGGGACGCTGGCCACGGCCTCGCGGCCCAGGGCGGCGTTGACGACGCCGCTGAAGACGCCCGCGAGCAAGAGTCCGGGGACGAAGGCCACCCCGGTGGATCCCGGCGTCACCCGCGTCATCGTCAGCTGGGCGACGGCGACCCCCAGCAGCCCCAGCCCGAGCTGGGTGCGGCCCGACAGCCGGGCCGGCAGCCGGCGGGCCAGCAGGGCGGTCACGACGCTGGTGACGGACCACGCCGACATGAAGAGGGCGCCCCCGACGGCGCCGATCCCCAGGGCCTGCCCGGCGAAGCCCGGCAGGAACGAGAAGAGGGCGATCGCCCCCGCACCGGTCGCGAAGGCCGCGACCGTGGCGGTGACGAACGCCGGTCGCCGGAAGAGACGCAGGTCGAGCATGGGGGCGGCCGAGCGCAGCTCGGCCCGCACGAACCCGGCGAGCAGCACGACCGAGCCGACGAGCAGCGTGAGTACGACCGGGCGCGTCCACCCCTGTCGGCCCTCGACGAGGCCCGCGAGCAGGGCGCTCACGCCAAGACCCAGCAGGGTCGCTCCCGGGAGGTCCAGCGGCCGTTCCTCCTCGGCCCGCGACTCGGGAACGCCGCGGTGCGCCCACCAGGCCAGCCCGATGGCGGCCACCGCGATGACGACGTAGACGTCACGCCACGAGCCGTAGGCCCACCAGCGCTGGTCGAGCCCGGCGGCGAGGATCGGGCCGACGGAGATCCCGGCCCCCACGCTGGCCCCCCACACCCCGCTCGCTCCGGCGCGGGCGGGGCCGACCGGGAACTGGTGGGCGACGAGCCCGAGGCTGGAGGCGATGACGGCCGCCGCTCCGACCCCCTGCACCACCCGGGCCAGCACGAAGACGGGGGCCGAGGGCGCCGCAGCGCCGGCGACGGAGGCGGCGGCCAGCAGCAGCAGCCCCGCCACGAAGGTCCGGCGGCGGCCACGGTCGTCGGCAAGGGTGCCGGCACTCAGCAGGGCCGCTCCCAGCCCCACGCTCATCGAGCTGAGGACCCACGTGCGGCCGGCGACATCGGCCTCGAGACCCTGGCTGATGGCGTTGACCGTCGCGACCGGGGCCGTGAAGGAGACGAGCGTCAGCATGGTGCCGAGCGCCGCCACCGCGAGCACCCGCCGCGCCAGGCGCTCCGCAGGGTCGCCCGCGGGGCCGGGGCTGCTCGTCATGTCGGCACCCTAGACGCCCACCCGAAGGACCTCCGGGGCGGCCGGTGACGACTGGCTCCCCCACTTGGACTCGAACCAAGAACCTGCCGATTAACAGTCGGCTGCTCTGCCAATTGAGCTACAGGGGACTGCGTGCTCGCGCCGGGAAACAGTAGCAAAGGCGGGGCCCTCCCACGGAATCGGCCGGCGGACGCGGGCCGGGCGGGCGGGGCCGCCGGGTCACACCCGGGGCAGTCCGACCTGCTCGCGCAGCCACTCGAGCGCGCGGGCCGAGGCGGCCGAGACCTCCTCGTCGGGCCGGACGCCCCGGCCGAGGACCACCTGCTCGACGAGCCCCCCCGTACGCAGGTCCTGGCGGATCACGGCGCGGCCGGTGCGCCGGCCGGACAGGGCCAGCTCCTCGCTCAGCACGACGCTCGCGGTGACCCGCTCGCGCAGCGTCTGCAGGAACGAGCGCTCCCGCTGGCCGTCGCCGAGGCGCCACTGACCGGGACGTGACCGGTCGACCCAGGTGACGGTGAGCTGGGAGGCGTCGCGGCTCCACGACCCGGCGTCCACCTCGTGCCAGGGCCGCGACCACACGAGCGGCGTGGGAAGGCCCGGGTCGACGAGGCTGAGGTCGTAGCGGCCCGCTACCAGCCAGGCCCGGGAGTCCGCCTCGGGGGCCGCGGAGAGCACCCGTCCTCCGTCGACCTCGCCGATGGCTGCGGCGACGTCGACGGGCACGTCGTCGGCCCGTCGACCGCGGAACGGGTTCTGCATCACGCCTCCTGGGTGTCGCGGATCGCCGCGAGCTCGCGCTGCAGGACCTGCAGCCGGGTGCCCAGCCCACGCCGGACGTCGGGGTCGGGGTCGGGGGCGCTGTCGATGCGCCGCAGCTGGCCGAGGGCGTCCGCCACCTGGCGGGTCAGCACGACCTCGTGCAAGCGGGTGACGAGCTCCGCGGCGTACCGGCGGCTGGGCAGGCCGGTGGTGCGGTCGACGGTGACCGGCAGCGGCGCGACGGCCAGCTCGGCCAGGAGGGGGTGCACCGCCGCCGGGGCGGCCGCGACCACGGCGTCGGTCCACGCCGCCGCCGACCCGGCCGCCGACCGGGCGGGTATGCCGCCCGCTCCGGAGACCCCGTCCCAGACCGCACGGTGGGCCGGGGCGCTGAACGCGTCCGAGGCGAGCGCGTCGACCGCCTCCGGGTCGAGCAGGGACGGGAACTGCAGAACGACCTGGAGCAGCTGCCGCTCGACGAAGACGACCGGGTCGCGCAGGTCGGGCCGTTCGATGGCGTCGCGCAGCTCGGCGTTGGACGGCTCGAGCGAGGCCTCTGACGGCTCGGCGTGCCGCCGGTCGTCCGACGGCTGGGCGGCCGCCTTCCCGGCCCGGGCGACCTCGGCGGTGACCTGCTCGACCTCGACGCCGAGCTGCCCGGCGAGCACCCGCGCATACTCCGGACGCAGCGACCGGTCGCGGATGCCGGCGACGATGGGGGCGGCGGCCCGCAGGGCCTGGATGCGTCCCTCGGGGCGGTCGAGGTCGAACCGCCCGATCGTCGTGCGGACGGCGAACTCGAACATGGGGACCGCGTCCTCGACGAGGGCGCTCACCGCGTCGGGGCCCTCCGCCTGGCGCAGCTCGCACGGGTCCTTGCCGGAGCGTTCCACGGCCACGAACGACTGGGCGGCCCAGCGCTGGTCCTCGCCGAACGCCCGCATGGCCGCCTTCTGACCCGCCGCGTCGCCGTCGAAGGTGAAGATGACCCTGGCCGGCGCCAGCTCGGCCTCGTCGCGCATGATGCGCCGCAGCATCTTGATGTGCTCGACGCCGAACGCCGTCCCGCAGGTGGCGATCGCCGTCTCGACGCCGGAGAGGTGGCAGGCCATGACGTCGGTGTAGCCCTCGACGACGACGGCCGTGCGGTCGCGGGCGATGGCCTTCTTGGCGGCGTCGAGCCCGTAGAGGACGGTGGACTTCTTGTAGATCGCCGTCTCGGAGGTGTTGAGGTACTTCGCCTCGATGCGGTCGTCCTCGTAGAGGCGGCGCGCGCCGAACCCCACGCAGTCGCCGGTGATGTCGCGGATGGGCCACACCAGGCGCCCCCGGAACCGGTCGTAGAGCCCGCGGCTCCCCCGGCCCACCAGGCCGGCCGCAACGAGCTCGTCGTCCGTGAACCCCTTGCCGCGCAGGTGCCGGGCGAGGTCCTCACCCCCGCGCGGCGCATACCCGACGCCGAACTGGGTGGCCGCGGCCCCGTCGAAGTCACGGGCCCGCATGAAGTCGCGGGCGACCCGCGCTGCGGTGTTGCCGGTGTCCAGCAGCTGCTCCGCGTAGAACTCCTGGGCGACCCGGTGGGCCTCGACGAGCCGGCCCCGGCGCCCGATGCCGACGTCGTCCCGCGAGCGCGCCCCGCCGTCCTCGTAGCGCAGCTCGAGCCCGAGCTTCTGGGCGAGCCGCTCGACCGCCTCGGTGAAGGTCAGGTGCTCGACCTTCTGCACGAACGAGATGACGTCGCCGCCCTCGCCGCACCCGAAGCAGTAGTAGTGCCCGGTGACGGGGTTGACGTTGAAGGACGGGCTCTTCTCGTCGTGGAAGGGGCACAGGCCCTTGAGGCTCGTGCCGGAGCGTCGGAGGGTGACGTGCTCGCGCACGACGTCCTCGAGGGAGCTGCGCTCCTTGACGGCGGCGAGGTCGTCCGCCATGATCCGTCCCGCCACGCACCGAGTCTAGGTCGCGCGGGCCCGGGCCCCGCCGGGCTGTCCCCCGTCAGCCGGTGGCCGTGCCGCCGCTGGGGCTCCCGTGGTCTGCGGCACCTCGACGTCGGTGCCGTCGGTGGTGATGCGCACCCCGTCGGAGGCGACGACGGCGTTGCTGAGGGTCAGGCCCTTGGGCAGGCCGGCGACCGGCACCTCCAGGCCCTGCAGCCGGCTGCGGAAGGCGCTCGGCAGCTGGTTCGCGGTGACCGTCGCTCCATTGAGCTTGAGGCTCTGCACGTCGACGAGCAGCCGGCCGTCCGCGACCCGGGGCACGAGGGCCAGCTCGAGCGGCAGGTTGAGCACGGTCGCGGAGGCGGTGAGGGCGTTGCCCGCGACGGCCAGCTTCGTGGCGAAGCCGGTGCGGTCCTGCACGATGCGCTCGATCGACGTCGTCGGGATCGTCGCCGCGACGGTGGCGTGCGCCGCCCGGGGCTGTTGGCCGGCCGGCGGGCGGATGAGCACCCCGGTCGCGTCGAGCCGCACGTCGGTCACCGGGATCCCGCCGAGGGTGGCGCCGGCGACCGAGCCGGTGATGTGGTCCAGCGTGCCCCGCAGGGCTTGGGTCAAGAAGGGGAAGCCGAGGATGTCGACGGTCGGCGTGGCGGTGACGGGGATGCTGTCGGAGACGACCTGCCGGGCGTAGGTCTCGGCCTGCGCCTCGGCGTAGCGGTCACCCGCGTAGGCGCCGCCGCCGAGCAGGGCGGCCACGACGACGAACCCGGTGGCGGTCTTGGCTGCACTCACGGCGTCACCGTATGCGCCGGACCTTGCCGCCCGCTCAAGAGCGGGTCGCGGCGGCGAGACCGATGGCCCGGGCGTCGGTCAGGGAGGCGACCTGGTCGACGACGACCCGCAGCGCTGCGGCGTCGTCCGGCGCCGCCTCGTGGTCGGCCCGGAGGTCGGGGTCGAGGCGGGCGGGGTCGTCCCGGAAGAGGTCGACGAGCTCGGCCACCACCTCGCGCTGGCGGGTCATCACCGTCATGCGCTCGTGGGCGAACATCACGAAGTGGTTGGCCACGGCCTTGAGCACCGAGGCCTCGGCCCGCACCTCGTCGGGCACGACGAGCCGAGCGTCGTAGCGACGCAGGGGGCCCGTGCCGTGGCGTTCCCGGGTGGCCTGCTCGACGGCGAGGACGAAGCGGCCCACGAGCCGGCTCGTCATGTCCTTGAGGGCGGCCAGGTCGGCCCGGCTGCCGTCGTGACGCGCCGGGATGCTGCCCGTGGCGAGCAGCCGGTCGAGCGCGGCGGCGAAGTCGTCCTCGGTGAGGTCCGGGGCGTAGGCCGTGCGGGCCACCGCGAAGGCCACGGCGACGTCGGTCCGCGAGTGCAGCAGCCGCGGGTCGATGGCCCCGGAGGCGATGGCGTCCTCGACGTCGTGCACGCAGTAGGCCACATCGTCGGCCCAGTCCATGACGTCCGCCTCGAGGCACCGCGCTCCCGCGGGTGCGCCCTCCCGGAACCAGTCGAAGACCGGCCGGTCGTCGGCATACACGCCGAACTTGCGGCCCGGCGCGGGTGAGCCGTCCCGCGGCCAGGGGTACTTCGTCGCCGCGTCGAGGCTGGCGCGCGTGAGGTTGAGCCCGGCCGGGCGGCCGTCCGGATGCGACCGCTTGGCCTCGAGCCGGGTGAGGATCCGGAGCGTCTGCGCGTTGCCCTCGAACCCGCCGATCCCGGCCGCGATCTCCGCCAGCGCCTCTTCGCCGTTGTGCCCGAACGGCGGGTGCCCCAGGTCGTGCGCGAGGCACGCGGTGTCGACGAGGTCGGCGTCGCAGCCGAGGACGGCCCCGAACTCCCGGCCGATCTGGGCCACCTCGAGGGAGTGGGTCAGCCGGGTGCGGGCGAAGTCGTCGCTGCCCGGCTGCACCACCTGGGTCTTGGCCGACAGCCGCCGCAACGACGCCGAGTGGATGACCCGGGCCCGGTCGCGGGCGAAGTCGTCTCGGTCGGCCCGCCTGAGGGCGGGGTCCTCGGCCACCCAGCGCTCGCGGTCGAGCGGGCCGTATCCGCCGACGTGCGTGGCCATGGGACGAAACCTACGGGGTGGACCCAAGTCCATGTCGCCGGCTGCCCCGTCGTGACAGGCTCCGACCCATGATGATCTCCACGATGAACGACCTTCCCGGCTACCGCGTCGACGAGGTGCTCGGCGAGGTGACCGGGCTGACCGTCCGGTCGCGCAACATCGGCGCCCAGCTCGGCGCCGGGTTCAAGGCCATCGTGGGCGGGGAGCTCAAGGGGCTGACCAAGCAGCTGATGCAGACCCGTGAGGAGGCCATGCAGCGGATGGTGGAGGCGGCCACCAGCCGCGGCGCCAACGCGATCCTCGCGATGCGCTTCGACGCCAACGAGGTGTCACAGGGCTACCAGGAGGTCGTCGCCTACGGCACCGCGGTCCGCGTCTCGCAGTAGCCCCGTCGGCCGGGCCGGTCCTGCCGGGCGGACCGCCCGGTGGGCGGGCTGCTCAGGGGCCGGGTTGCTCGGCGGTCGGGTGGCTCAGCGGTCGGGTGGCTCAGCGGTCGGCGCGCACCCGCACGAGGTGGCCGACGACGCCGGGCACCCAGCCGGCCTCGGCGTTCATCCAGCGTGCCGCCACGAGGTTGCCGGGCACGACGACGAACTCGTCCTTGCCCCCCGCCACCGCGAGGTCGGTGCCGAACGCGTCGGTGACCCGGGACCAGTGCAGGTCGGTATGCCGGTGGAGGTGCTCCCCGATGCCGATGCTGAACCGCTCGACGAGCGCGCGCTCGTCCTCGCGCTCCCCGCGTCGCGCGGTCTGCCAGGCGGTGAGCGCAGCGTCATAGGCCGCGCCCAGCGCGGCCAGGTCGTCGACGTCGACCCCGGCACGCTCGAGAGCGGCACGGCCCGCGGCGACGCGCTGCTGCTCCTCGACGCCGAGCCGCTCGAGCACCGGCCGCAGGATCGGCTCGCTCGGGCCCTCGTCGGCGGCGTCCGGCGCCGCGTCCTGCGCGTCGGACGGTCGATCCTTGCGGGAGAACCACGCCACAGCGTCAGCCTAGTGCTCCCTCCCCTCGTCGGCTGGTGGTCCCCGAGCCCCCCGCGGCGGCAGTGGCAGCGGCCGCGGCGGCCGCCCGCGCGACCCAGCCCGGCGCCGTGCCGTAGCGCTGGCTGGGGATGAGCCGTCCGGCCGCGCAGTCGCCGACGAGCGTCGCCATCCGGGCGTCGTTGGTCGCCTGCTGCTTGGCCGACGTCACCCAGCGCACGCAGATCTTGCGGTAGCTGGGGGTCGTCTCGGCCCAGAAGGCCGTCGCGGCCGGGTCGGCCGCCAGCTGCGCGGCATACGGCTCGGGCAGCACGAGCTCACCCGCCTGCTCGTAGGTGTAGGTGCCCTGACGGTCCTCGCGCCGGGCCTCCCAGGCGGCGAGGCCCGCGGGACGCATCCGGCCCTCGGCCGTCAGCCGCTCGACGTGGTCGAGGTTGACGCGGCTCCACGTGCTCGTCTTCCGGCGAGGGGTCCAGCGCTGGCGCCGGGACCGCTCGTCGACCCGCTCGGCGCGCGAGTCGATCCACCCGAAGCACAAGGCCTCCGGCACCGCCTGCTCCCAGGTCAGTCCCCGGTCGGGGACGTCCTTGTTGTTCAGCCCCATCCACAGCTCGGGTTCGCTCTGGTGATGCTCCTCGAGCCAGGCCCGGAAGTCCTGCGGACCGTCGAAGTAGATCGCGGGCCGCTCGGGGGTGCCGCCGGGGTGTGCCGCCATGGCGAGACGCTAGCGGCCGGCGCCGACAGCGTCACGCGATCCGCTCAGCCGCCCGAGTGGTGCTCCTCGGCGGCGGCGACCTGCGCGGCGTGCTCGGGCGACAGCTCCCGGGAGTCGAGCCAGCCCTCGGGCAGCACGACGTGGCGCGGCGACCCGGCCCGACCCCGAGGACCCTCGGCAGGGTCGCCCGGCCACAGGGCGTCCCGGTCGAGGGTGGCGAGCAGGCGGTCGAGGGCGGCCAGCGAGTCGACGAGCGCGAGCGAGGTGCGCAGGGTGCCGCCGGCAGGGAAGCCCTTGAGGTACCAGGCGATGTGCTTGCGGATGTCGCGGCAGCCGCGCCCCTCGTCGTCGTAGAACTCGACGAGGTAGGTGGCGTGGCGGCGCAGGGTGTCGGAGACCTCGCCCAGGGTCGGCGCGAGCCGCACCGGCGAGCCCGCGAACGCCGCGGCGAGGTCGGCGAACAGCCACGGGCGCCCGAGACATCCCCGTCCCACGACGACCCCGTCGCAGCCGGTCTCGGCGACGAGGCGCAGGGCGTCGTCGGCCGACCAGATGTCGCCGTTGCCCAGCACCGGCACCCGGGTCACGGTCTCCTTCAGGCGGCGGATCGCGGCCCAGTCGGCCGTGCCGGAGTAGGCCTGGGCTGCGGTGCGGGCGTGGAGGGCGACGGCGGCGACGCCCTCGTCCTGGGCGGCGAGGCCCGCCTCGAGGTAGGTGAGGTGGTCGTCGTCGATGCCCTTGCGCATCTTCACCGTGACGGGCACGTCAGCGCGCGCGCCCTCGTCGACGACGGCACCGACGACGGCGCGGAAGAGGTCCCGCTTCCACGGCAGGGCCGACCCGCCGCCCTTGCGCGTGACCTTGGGCACGGGGCAGCCGAAGTTGAGGTCGATGTGGTCGGCGCGGTCCTCGCTGACCAGGAGCCGCGCCGCGGCACGGGCGGTGGCCGGGTCGGTGCTGTAGAGCTGCACCGACCGGGGGTGCTCCTCGGGGTCGTGCTCGATGAGCCGCATCGTCTCCGGGTGCCGCTCGACGAGGGCTCGCGAGGTGATCATCTCGCTGACGTAGAGCGCGGTGTCGCCCGCTCCGCCCGCCGACCCCGACTCACGGCAGAGGCGCCGGAACGCGCGGTTGGTGATGCCGGCCATGGGGGCCAGGACCACCGGCGAGCCGATGGCGTGGCGGCCGATGCGCAGGGGCGGGGCGAGGGTGGCGGTGGGGCTCATGACCGGCCCAGTCTCCCATCCCTGCTCGGGTCGGTGCCGCCGAGGGCGAACCCGACGAGCAGGTCGGTGACGACGTCCGGCTGGTCGAAGCCGACCAGATGGCCGGCCCGCGGCACCCACCGAACCCGCCCGTGGGGGGCGGCCCGGGCATACCGAGGCGCGTCGACCATGAGCTGGTCGTAGACGCCGCCCGCGACGAGGACGGGCGCGCTCACCTCCCGCAGCAGAGAGGGGCGGCAGCGGGCCATGACCTCGCGCCACGCCGCGCCCGTGGGCCCGAACCAGTAGCCGCCGGCGACGACCCCCGCCACGAGGTCGGGCGGGTAGAGCCGCCCCAGGACGGAGTCGTTGACCTGGGTCATGCGGGCCGGGCCGAGGCGGTCGGTCACGGTCGCGACCCCCCGGTATGCCGCCGCGCCCGGCCCGCGCGGCACCGCGGCGCACGACAGGAGCACCAGACCGGCGAGGCGGCGCGGGAAGGTACCGGCGTAGGCGAGGGCGACGTAGCCGCCGAGGGAGTGGCCGGCGAGGACCACCGGCCGGTCGGCCGGGCCGCTCTCGACCGCGGCGGCGACCGCGCCGACGGCCCGCTCGAGGGTGAACGGCTCGTCGGCCCGTTCGCCGTGGCCGGGGAGGTCGGGGGTGACGATCTCGAGCCGCGAGCACACCGCGTCGGGCCCGCCCTCGATGCGGTCCAGCTGGGGGGCCCACTGGGTGCGGGACAGGCGAGACCCATGCACGAGCACGAGCCGGACCGGCGCCGTCGTCACAGCCAGCCGTTGTCCTCGGCCACCCGCACCGCGTCGCCGCGGTTGCGGGCCTCGGTCTTGCCGATCGCGGACGAGAGGTGGTTGCGCACCGTGCCCTCCGAGAGGAAGACGGCAGCCGCGATGTCGCTGACACTGCCCCCGTCGCGGGCCGCGCGCAGGACCTCGACCTCCCGGGCCGTGAGCGGGGACTCCCCCACCGCCAGGCTGTCAGCGGCCAGGGTCGGGTCGACGACCCGGAGGCCGCTGTGCACGCGGCGCACGGCGTCAGCGAGCTGGCGCGCCGGGGTGTCCTTGACGACGAACCCGCTCGCCCCGGCGACGAGGGCCCGCCGCAGGAACCCCGGCCGTCCGAACGTCGTGACGATGACGACCTTGACCTCCGGCAGCGCCGCCCGCAGGCGCCGGGTCGCCTCGATGCCGTCGACACCCGGCATCTCGACGTCGAGCAGGGCGACGTCCGGCTGGGACTGCTGGGCGGCCTCGACCACCTCGTCGCCGCGACCGACCTCGGCGACCACCGTCATGTCCGGCTCGAGGTCGAGCAGCGTGGCGAGGGCGCCTCGAACGAGCGCCTGGTCGTCGGCGAGGAGCAGGCGGATGGTCACCGGGCGGGCACGCTGGTGGGCGAGCCGGTGGGGACGCCGGGCCCGGTGGTCACGCCGGCGCCGGTGGTCTCGTCGGCCGCGGTGGTCCGGCCGGCGTCAGTGGTCCGGGTGGGCTCGGCCGCCTCCGCGGGTGGCGGGGCCGCCGTGGTGTCGCGGCCACGGCCCGCCCGGTCGAGGACGACGGCGAGGTGGAAGCCCCCACCGGTCGGTGCGTCCACGAGGACGCGGGCCCCCGCAGCCGCCGCGCGCTCCCGCAGCCCCGAGAGACCGTGGCCGTCCTGCCCCGCGCCGTCGCCCGCGCCGACCGGCATACCGCGCCCGTCGTCCACGATGTCGATGCGGTCGGCACCGAACCGCACCGTGCACGAGCGGGCCGCGCTGTGGCGCACGACGTTGGTGACCCCCTCGCGCAGGGTCCACGCGAAGAGCTCGCGCAGCTCGCTGGGCACCTCGTCGGTCGAGCCCGGCAGCTCGGCGTGCACCTCGGCCGCGGCGAGCGCGGCCCGGGCCCGGCTGATCTCCCCCGGCAGGGTGAGGTCGCGCACCCCGTCGACCGTGAGGCGCACGTCGCGCAGGGCATCGCGCGAGAGCCGCTGGATGTCGAGGATCTCGGCCCGGGCACGGTCGGGGCTGACGTCGACCAGACGGTCGGCGAGCTCGGCCTTGACGGCGATGACGGTGAGCGAGTGGCCGAGGATGTCGTGCAGGTCACGGGCCATGCGGGCGCGCTCCTGGCCGATGACGAGGCGGGCGTTCTCCTCCTTGGCGGCCACGAGGTCGCGGCTGCGCCGCATCGCGGTCCAGATGCTGAGGACCGCGAACACCGCGAGCGCCACCGACAGGGCCACCCCGTCGGCGCCCTGCCAGCCGGGCACCGTGCGCGCCAGCGCCTCGGCTCCGACGGCGAACAGGGTGGCGACCGGCAGGCTGGCCCACCACGGCAGGAGGGTGACGGCCGCGACGCCGATGTAGACGGCCGAGCCGAGCCCGAAGGAGTGGACGGTGAGCACCATGCCGACGCCGAGGACCACGAGCAGCCCGAGCACCGCGACCGACCCCGGCAGCACCCGGCGCCAGATCTCACCGCTCTGGCGGCGGGGGCGGGCCCAGATGAACGACCAGACGTAGAGCGCCGAGAAGGCGAGGATGTCGAGCAGCCCGAGCCAGCCCACGAGCGCCCCGCGCTCGTCCCACGCCTCCTGCACGGCCGGGGCGAGGAAGAGCAGCCAGACGCCGGCGCCGAGGGCGGCGAACCAGCTGAACCGGGTCTCGTAGCGCGTGTCCCCCCAGGGCTCGAAGGCCGACATGCGCTTGACGCTACCCCGCCCCGGCCGGTCCGCCGCGTTCTCGTCCGGCACGGTCAGACCCGGGCCGTGTCCTTGCGGAACCGCCACACGGCACCGCCGCCGAAGATCGCGAGCCACGCCACGACGTTGAGCAGCCAGGCCCAGCGGAACGGGTCGCCCGTGAGCGGCGCGTGGGCCAGCGCCGAGATGCCGTACATCGGCGTGAACTGGGCGATGGTCTGCAGCGTCGAGCCGTCCTGCAGCGGCACGAAGAGGCCGCCCGCGAAGGCCAGCAGCGCCAGGCCCGGGCCGATGAACTGCATGACGTTCTCGCTCGGCAGCAGGTAGCCCATGAAGAGCCCGAACGACGCGAAGACGACGGACCCCGTCCAGGCGATGGCTGCGGTCGCGACCCAGAGGCCCAGGCCGTCGATCTGGGCGTTGGTGAAGCGGCCGCAGAGGAACACGACGATGACGGCGAGCGCCCCGAGCACCATGGCGACGGCGATCTTCACGGCGACGTAGACGACGGGCGACAGCGGCGTCAGCCGCAGCTGCCGGCTCCACCCCTGGGCCCGCTCGGTCGCGACCATCGCCCCACCGCCGGTCGCGGCGATCATCGCGCCGTAGGCCGCCATCGACACCATGATGTAGGCCGCGACGTTGCCGTGGCCCGCGTTCTGCGACGAGTACTCCTGCCCCACGCCGAAGAGGAAGAAGAACACCGCGGGCATGACGAGCGTGAAGATCATCGTGCGGCGGTTGCGCAGCACCCGCAGCAGCTCGATGCGCAGGAGGGTGGTGCTGAAGCCCCCGAGGGCGGGGACGCGCCGCGCGGCCGCCTCAGTATGCGTCGAGGCGCCGGTGCGGCGGGCATTGCCGGTGCTCCCGGTCTCGGTGGTGCTGGTCATGACGCGACCTCTTCCGATGTGGGGGCGGCAGCGTCGGGCGCATCCGCGGTGAGCGCGATGAAGGCGTCCTCGATGCCTCGCGACTGGATCTCGAGGTCGTGCGCACCGGTCTGCGTGAGCAGGTAGCGGGCCACCGCGTCGGAGTCGCCGGAGTGGATGCGCACGATGTCGCCGCGCACCTCGACCGAGTCGGCGCCCGGCACGTCCGCGAACATGGCGGCACTCGCGCCCGGCACCGTGGCGCGGACGGTCCGGCCGGCAGCCATCGCCTTGATCTGGGCGGCGGTGCCGTCCGCGACGACGAGGCCCTGGCGCACGAGGATGATGCGGTCGGCGTACTCGTCGGCCTCCTCGAGGTAGTGCGTCGCGAAGAGGATCGTGCGCCCCCGGGTCGCGTCCTGGCGGATGGCCGCCCAGAAGTCGCGTCGGCCCGTGACGTCCATGCCGGTGGTCGGCTCGTCGAGGATGAGGACCTCCGGCTCCGACAACAGCGCCATGGCGAACCGCAGCCGCTGCTGCTGGCCGCCCGAGCACTTGGTGACGCGGCGGCCCCCGATGTCGGAGATGCCCGCCCGCTCCATGACCGAGTCGACCGAGGCGTGGTGCACGAAGAGCGAGCCGGTGAGCTCGAGGGTCTCGCGGACGGTGATGTCCTTGAGCAGGCCGGCCGTCTGCATGACGGCGGCGACGAGGCCACGGGCGATGGCGCTGCGCGGCGACTGGCCGAGCACCTGGACGGTGCCGGCGGTGGGCTCGGACAGACCGAGGATCATGTCGATGGTGGTCGTCTTGCCGGCGCCGTTGGGGCCGAGGAAGGCAACGATCTCGCCGGGCTGGATCTCGAGGTCGATGCCGCGCACGGCGCGCACCGACCCGAAGTCCTTGCGTAGCCCGGCCGCCGAGATCGCGGCCCCTCCCCCGAGCCCCCCGGCGGCGCGTGGCTGGACGGCCGTCGTGGTGGGTGTTGTCGTCATGCCGTCCAGCATGCCCGGCGCGGCGGCGGGATACCTCACCCGTTCGTCACCACCTGCCCATGACGGTTGTCACGCGCGCCCTCACCCCCCACACCCGACCGGATGTATGTGTCAGCAGCCGACGAGGCGCTGGGCCAGCCACCCCTCGACCTGGTCGAGGGCGATCCGCTCCTGGGCCATGGAGTCACGCTGGCGCACCGTCACGGCGTGGTCGTCGAGGGTGTCGAAGTCGACGGTGATGCAGAACGGCGTACCGACCTCGTCCTGGCGCCGGTAGCGCTTGCCGATGGCCCCGGCGTCGTCGAAGTCGACGTTCCAGTGCCGGCGCAGCTGGGCGGCGAGGTCGCGCGCCTTCGGCGAGAGGTCGGCGTTGCGCGAGAGCGGCAGGACGGCCGCCTTGACGGGAGCGAGCCGCGAGTCGAGCCGCAGGACGACCCGCTTGTCCACGCCGCCCTTGGTGTTGGGCGCCTCGTCCTCGGCGTACGCGTCGACGAGGAACGTCATCAGCGAGCGGGAGAGGCCGGCCGCGGGCTCGATGACGTAGGGCGTGTAGCGCTCACCCGTGGTCTGGTCGAAGTAGACGAGGTCGGTGCCCGAGTGCGTCGAGTGGGTCGTCAGGTCGAAGTCGGTGCGGTTGGCGATGCCCTCGAGCTCACCCCACTCCGAGCCGGCGAAGTTGAAGCGGTACTCGATGTCGACGGTGCGCTTGGAGTAGTGCGACAGCTTCTCCTTGGCGTGCTCGTAGTGCCGCAGGTGGTCGGGGGCGATCCCGAGGTCGACGTACCACGCGGTGCGCTCGTCGATCCACCGCTGGTGCCATTCCTCGTCCTCGCCCGGCTTGACGAAGAACTCCATCTCCATCTGCTCGAACTCGCGCGTGCGGAAGATGAAGTTGCCCGGGGTGATCTCGTTGCGGAACGACTTGCCGACCTGGGCGATGCCGAACGGCGGCTTTTTGCGCGCGGTGTTCATGACGTTGAGGAAGTTGAGGAAGATGCCCTGCGCGGTCTCGGGGCGCAGGTAGGCCAGGCCCGACTCGTCCTCGACGACGCCGAGGTAGGTCTTGAGCATCATGTTGAAGTCGCGCGGCTCGGTCCACCGGCCCCGGGTGCCGCAGTTGGGGCATGCGACCTCGGTGAGCGACACCGAGTCCGGGTCGACCTCCGCGCCCTTGGCCGAGGCCTTGGCGGCGACCGCCTCCTGCAGGTGGTCGGCGCGGAACCGCTTGTGGCACGAGAGGCACTCGACGAGCGGGTCGGAGAACGTGCCGACGTGGCCGGAGGCGACCCACGTCTGGCGGGGCAGGATGATCGAGGAGTCGAGGCCGACGACGTCGTCGCGCTGGGTCACCATCGACTTCCACCACTGGCGCTTGATGTTCTCCTTGAGCTCGACCCCGAGCGGGCCGTAGTCCCACGCCGAGCGCGTCCCGCCGTAGATCTCGCCGCTGGGGAAGACGAAGCCGCGGCGCTTGCAGAGGCTGACGACGGTGTCGACGGTGGTCCCGGGGGACGTCAGGCTGGCCATGGCGCTCAGGCTATCGGCCCGGCCCCCCGTACCCTGTCGCCGTGGCCCTGCCCCTGCGCTCCCGCGTCGAGCACGCGGCATACCCCGTCCTCGACCGCCTCAACCGGCTGCCCCGGGCCCTGCCCTTCCTCGCGGCGCTGGCCCTGCTCGTCGTCGGCATCGTCGTGCCGCGATGGGGGTTCCTCGCCACCGCGCTCGTCGCCCTCGTCGTCGCTGCGCTCGTCTACCTGACCTGGCCCCGGCTGAGCCTGCCCGAGAAGTCCATGCGGCTGGCGGTGCTGGCCCTCGTCGTGGCGGTCGCGGTCGTCCAGGCGGTCCCCAAGGGGTAGTCGGTCAGCCCCGGCGCTTTTGACAATCATTCTCATTCTCGCTTCACTGGCGGTATGCGCAGCACCCCCTTCCGCCGCCGGCTCGCCGTGGCCGCCGCGCTCGGTGCGCTCGCCCTCGTGTCGGCCTGCTCGGGGGGGTCCGGCTCCGCAGCGGTCGGACCGGTGACGGAGGCCGAACCGGGTGCGGTCCGGGTCGTCGCGTCCTTCTACCCGCTCCAGTTCGCCGTCCAGCAGGTCGGCGGGTCGCACGTGTCCGTCACCAGCCTGACCAAGCCGGGCGCCGAGCCCCACGACCTCGAGCTGAGCCCCCAGGACGTCGCCGCGGTCGCCGACGCCGGCCTCGTCGTGTACGCCCGCGGGTTCCAGCCCGCCGTCGACACGGCCGTCGACCAGGAGGGGTCGAGCCACGCCCTCGACGTCGCCCCCACCGCGCACCTCGACCTCGCCGCCCCCGCGGAGGGCGAGGACCCCAACGCCCCCGGCCCGGCGGTCTCGACGCCCGGATCGGCCGCCGCGACCACGGCATCGGCATCAGCGCCGGACGGGGCCCGGGACCCGCACTTCTGGCTGGACCCGCAGCGGTACGCCGCCGTGGCGACGGCGATCGGGGCCCGGCTCGCCCAGGCCGACCCGGCCCACGCCGCCGACTACACCGCCAACGCCACCCGGTTCGCGGCCACCCTCGGGACCCTCGACGCCGACCTGCGCGCCGGGCTGGCCACCTGCACCCAGCACGAGCTCGTCACCAGCCACGCGGCCTTCGGCTACCTCAGCGAGCGCTACGGGCTCACCCAGGTCGCCATCGCCGGGCTCTCCCCCGACGTCGAGCCCTCGGGCGCCCGACTGGCCGAGATCGCCGACTTCGTCCGGGCCCACGGGGTGAGGACCATCTACGCCGAGACCCTCGTCGAGCCCGCCTTCGCCGAGACCGTCTCGCGCAGCACCGGTGCGCGGGTGGCGACCCTCGACCCCATCGAGGGGCTCACCACCGCATCGGCGGGCCACGACTACCTTGAGGTCATGCGGTCCAACCTGGCCACGCTGCGGGCCGGGCAGGGCTGCTCGTGACCACCCGGCACGACGTCCCCGTCGTCTCGATGGCGCACGCCGCCTTCGGCTACGGCGACCAGACCGTCGTGCGCGACGTCAGCCTCGACGTGCACGCCGGCGAGGTCGTCGCGATCCTCGGGCCCAACGGCGCCGGCAAGTCCACGGTGGTCAAGGGGCTGCTCGGCCTGAGCACCGTGGTGGCGGGCGACGTCTGCCTCTTCGGGGAGAGCCTGGGGGAGTTCGCCGACCACGCCCGGCTCGGCTACGTGCCCCAGCGGCATACCCTCACCGGCTCGGTGCGCGCCACCGCGGAGGAGATCGTCTCGACCGGGCGGCTCGTCCGCCGGTCGTGGTGGGCCCGATCGACGGCGACCGACCGGCAGGTCGTCGCCCGGGCCCTCGAGGTCGTCGGGCTGGCCGACCGGGCGGGCGCCGACGTCAACACCCTCTCCGGGGGCCAGCAGCGCCGGGTGCTCATCGCCCGGGCTCTGGCCGCACAGCCCGAGGTACTCGTCATGGACGAGCCCACCGCGGGCGTCGACACCGCCAACCAGCACGTGCTCGCCGAGGTGCTCGGCCGCCTCGCCGCCCAGGGCGTCACCATGCTCATCGTCACGCACGAGATGGACGCGTTCGCCGACGTCGTCACCCGCGTCGTCGTCGTCGACGGGGGCGGGGTGGCCTTCGACGGCAGCCGCGACGCCTTCCGCCGGCGCAGTGCCTCGGTGCTCCACGACCACCTCACCCACCACCACGACGACGAGCCCGACGACCAGCACGACCGGCACGGCCGGCGTGAAGGCCCGCGCACCGTCACGGGAGGCGTGCACCATGACTGACCTGCTGCAGTACGACTTCATGCAGCGCGCGCTGCTGGCCGCCGTCATGGTGGGCCTCGTCGCCCCCCTCGTCGGCGTCTTCCTCGTGCAGCGCAAGCTCTCGCTCATCGGTGACGGCATGGGCCACGTCGCCCTGGCCGGGGTCGCCGTCGGCCTCGTCCTGAACACCTCGCCGGTGTGGGCCGCCCTCGTCGCGGCCGTCATCGCCGCCGTCGTCATCGAGCTGATCCGCGCGTCCGGCCGCACGCAGGGCGACGTCGCCCTCGCCGTCATCTTCTACGGCGGCATCGCCGCCGGCGTCGTCATCATCAGCAAGTCGGCCCAGGGCACCCCGGCCAACCTCACGGCCTACCTCTTCGGGGCGATCACGACCGTGCGCAGCGGGGACCTCGTGGTCTTCGCCATCCTCGGCGTGCTCGTGCTGGTGACGACGACGGTCCTGCGCCCTCGGCTCTTCGCGGTCGCCAGCGACGAGGAGTATGCGCGGGCCATGGGCCTGCCGGTGCTCGCCCTCAACATCGCCCTGGCCGTGCTGACCGCCGTCACGGTCGTCGTCTCGATGCGCATCGTCGGCCTGCTGCTCATCAGCGCCCTGATGATCGTGCCCAACGCGGCGGCCCAGCTGCTCGGCACGAGCTTCCGCTCCACCCTGCGCTGGGCCGTGGCCATCGGCGTCGTCTGCGCCGTCGGCGGCGTCGTCGTCTCCTACGAGGCCGACACCCCCTCCGGCGGCACCATCGTCGTGCTCGCCATCGGCGTCTTCGTCCTCGCGTCCGTGGGCCGGTCGGTCTTCACGAGCCTACGGGCCCGCCGCCACGCGCGGGCGGAGGTGCATCCGCACGAGCACGGCCCCGCGTGCGGGCACCAGGCGCTCCCCCACGGCGGCCATGTCGACTACCTCCACGACGGCCACCGGCACGCCCCGCATGAGGGCCACTACGACGAGCACGCCCACACGACAACGGCTCCCGTGTCCGGTCGACCGACCAGCCCAGCACCCGGCAGCGCGCCCGAGCCGGACGGGAGGAGCCGACCGTGACCGGCACCCAGCCCGCCCGGCGGCTGACCAAGCAGCAGCTCGCCGTTGCCGACGCCCTCGGCGACACGACCGACTTCACCTCCGCGCAGGACCTGCACGCCCGGCTCCGCGCGGCGGGCCACCCGGTCGGGCTCGCCACCGTCTACCGCGCCCTCCAGGCGCTGAGCGAGGACGGCGACGTCGACGTCCTGCGCACCGGTGACGGGGAGTCGGTCTACCGGCGGTGCAGCACGGGCGCCCACCACCACCATCTCGTCTGCCGCTCGTGCGGCCGCACCGTCGAGGTCGAGGGTCCGACGGTCGAGCGCTGGGCCGACAGCGTCAGCGCGAAGCACGGCTTCCGCGACGTGACGCACACGCTCGAGATCTTCGGCACCTGCGCCGACTGCGCGCGCTGAGCCCGCCCCGCGCCTTCTCGCCCCCGCCAGGGAGCGGTCAGTCGGTCCAGTCCAGGCGCAGCGCGAGCAGGGTGTCGAGGGCGACCGAGTCGCCGTCGCGCCCGCCCTTGCCGGTCTGCAATGGGGGCGGGGTCGGTTCGAGGTGGACCGTGCGCCAGCGCCCGAACCGCTCGGGCGCGACGACGAGCACGTAGTAGCGCCCGTCCTCGCTCACCCCGAGACCCCGGTCGCGGCGCAGGTACCAGCCGACGACGTCCGTCCGGTAGCGGCCGCTCCCGGACCACGGGCGGGCCGTGAGCGGCTCGGTCGGCAGGCCCCGCTCCCGCGCCTGCGCGACGAAGCGGTCGACGAGCACCTGCGCCTTGGCCGACTCCCGCTCGTCGCGCTGCCGCTGCTGCGCCACGTGGTAGTCCGCGGCCTCGGCGGGCCCGGTCGGTCCGGACGCGCCCCGCGTCGGGTCGTCGCTCATGCGAGCGTCTCCGGCGACCGGCCGTCGAGGATGGCGTCGAGCCGGTCGGGCTCGATGTCCACCCCGGGGAACGACGCGACCCGTCCCACCGGGAACGTCCCGATGACCTTGAGCAGCTCGGGGTCCTCGTCGTCACCGAGGAACCGGGCGAGCGCGGCTCGCATCCCCGGTCCGGCGACAGGGTCGGCGAAGGCCTCGACGATGGACGAGTCGCGCGTCAGGGGGAAGCGCACCTCGTCACCGGAGACCTCGACCTGAGCCGTCAGCCGGATGTCGCGGCTCGACGCGCCGACCTCGACCACGTACGTCCCGCCCTCGACGACCCACCCTTCGACGCGCACGTCGTAGTACGCCAGGTCGTCCCGGGCCACGGCCAGCTCCACGGTGCGCGACTCCCCCGCCGGCACGGACACCTTCGCGTAGGCGCGCAGCTCGCGTGGGGCGCGGACCACCGCGGAGCCCGGCACCGCGGCATACAGCTGCACGACCTCGGCACCGTCGCGCGGTCCGGCGTTGGTGAGGACGAGGGAGGCGGCCAGCCCGCCCCCCGCGGTCGCTGTCACCGTGAGCCCGCTGTAGTCGAACGCCGTGTAGGACAGGCCGTGGCCGAACGGGTAGGAGACGTCCATCCGCCGGGCGTCGTACCACCGGTAGCCCACGAACAGGCCCTCGCCGTACCGCACGTGCCCGAGCTCGCCCGGGAAGTCGAGGTAGGCCGGGGTGTCCTCGAGTCGCACGGGCACCGTCTCGGCGAGCCGCCCGGAGGGGTTCACCACACCGAAGAGGACGTCGGCGACGGCGCCGCCGCCGGCCTGCCCCAGCAGCCACCCCTCGACGACCGCCGGCACCCGCTCGCCGAAGGACGACAGCCGCACGACCGAGCCGTTGGAGAGGACCACCACCGTGCGCGGGTTGGCGGCGAGCACCGCCTCGATGAGCGCGAGCTGGTCGGCCGGCAGCTCGATGTCCTCGCGGTCGAACCCCTCCGACTCGGCCGTGTCGGGCAGCCCGGCGAAGACGACCGCGATGTCGCAGGCCGCCGCGGCGGCGACCGCCTCACTCTGCAGGTCACTCGACCCGGCCGGCTCGGTCGACCCGGCGCCGCCACCCGGTAGCAGGTAGCCGGGGGCGAACAGCACGTCGCCGGAGGCCTGCTCGCGCACCGCGTCCAGGGCGCTGTCGAGGCGGGTGGGGTTGATCTGCGAGCTGCCGGCGCCCTGGTAGCGCGGGGTGCGGGCCAGCTCGCCGACCACGGCCACCGAGGCGGACGGGCTCAGCGGGAGGAGGCCGGCCTCGTTGCGCAGGAGCACGATCCCCGCCGACGCGGCCTCGCGCGCCAGGGCGTGGTGGGCGTCGCCGTCGTAGGTGGCGCCGTCCCGGCGCCCGGCGACGACCCGGGCGGCGAGCTGGGCGACCCGACCCGCCGCGGTGTCGAGCACCGACTCGTCCAGCTCGCCCGAGCGCACCGCCGCGACGATCTCGGCGTCGGTGCGGCCACCGCTCGCCGGCATCTCGAGGTCCAGACCGGCCCGCAGGCCGGCGACCCGGTCGTCGACCGCGCCCCAGTCGGAGACGACGAGACCGTCGAAGCCCCACTCCTCGCGCAGCACCGTCGTCAGCAGCCACGGGTTCTGCGACGCATACACGCCGTTGATGCGGTTGTAGGAGCACATGACCGTCCACGGCTGGGCTGTCGTGACCACGCGCTGGAACCCGCGCAGGTAGATCTCGCGCAGCGGCCGGGGGTCGACGTCGGCGCTGACCCGCAGCCGGTCCCCCTCCTGGTTGTTCACGGCGAAGTGCTTGAGCGACGCGCCGACGCCCTCGCTCTGCAGCCCCCGCACCAGCGCCGAGCCCAGGGTGCCGCTGACGAACGGGTCCTCCGAGAGGTACTCGAAGTTGCGGCCGCACAGCGGGGAGCGCTTGATGTTGATGCCCGGGCCGAGCAGGACGCCGACGCCCGACGCCTGGGCCTCCCGTCCGAGCGCCTGTCCCACGCGTTCGAGCAGGTCGGGGTCCCACGTCGAGCCGAGCGTCACGGCCGGCGGGAAGCACGTCGCCGGCTCGCTCTCCTGCAGGCCGAGGTGGTCGCCGCCCTCCCGCTGCTTGCGCACGCCGTGGGGGCCGTCGCTCACCATGACCGCGGGGACCGCCCCTGCTGCCTCGGTATGCCAGAAGGTCGCTCCGCTGGTCAGCGACGCCTTCTCCTCGACCGTCAGGTCGGCCACCGCCTCCCGGCCCGCGTCTTGACTCGTGCTCGTGCTCGTGCTCGTACTCGCGCTCGTGGTCGTCATCGCTGCTCCTCGGGTGGTCGTCGTGATGCGGGTGGTAGCGCCGGCCGGCCTAGGACCGGGGCACCTTCGTCGACCCGCCCCGGGGGGCGCGGGGGGCCGACGGCGGCGGCACCATCGGGCCGATGTCGCCGTCCGGGGCCTCGTCCAGGTCGACCATCACGGGGGCGTGGTCGCTCGGCCCGGAGCCCTTGCGCGCCTGCCGGTCCACCCACGCCGCCCGGACGCGCTCGGCGACGGGCGCCCCGGCGAGGGCGAGATCGATGCGCATACCGAGGTCCTGGTGGAACATGCCCGCCCGGTAGTCCCAGTACGTGAACACCCGCTCCTGCGGCCACCGCTCCCGCACGACGTCGTGCAGCCCGGTCTCCACCAGCCCGCGGAGCGCCTCCCGTTCGGGCGCCGTGACGTGGGTGTGCCCGGCGAAGGCGGCGGGGTCGAAGACGTCGGCGTCAGCCGGCGCGATGTTCATGTCGCCGCACACGATGACCTCGGCGGGGCCGGCCGCCACGACCCTGCGGAGCGCGTCCAGCCAGGCCAGCTTGTAGACGTAGTGGTCGGAGTCGGGCTCCCGTCCGTTCGGGACGTAGAGCGAGTGCACTCGGACACCGCCGCAGGTGGCCGCGACGGCTCGGGCCTCCTGCTCGGCCTCGGGCTCGGGGAAGCCGGGCGCCCCCTGCACGCCGAGCACGACGTCGTCCAGGCCCACCCGGGAGAGCAGCGCGACGCCGTTGAAGCCACCCTGTCCGTGGTGAACGACCTCGTAGCCGCGGTCCGAGAGGTCGGCCCCGACCTCGCTCCGGAAGGCGGCGTCGCTCAGCTTGGTCTCCTGGAGGCAGATGACATCGGGCTGCCGCTCGTCCAGCCACCCCAGGAGCCGGGGCTTGCGCTGCTTGACCGAGTTGACGTTCCACGTGGCGATCCGCACGACGCCACGCTATCGACCTGGGCTCAGGCGAGCGCCGCGGCGGCCTGCTCCCGGGCCCGGTCGGCGTGGTGGCACGCGGCAGCATGACCCGGGCGCACCTCGAGGAGGGCCGGCTGCGTCTCGGCGCAGACCTCCGTGGCCAGGGGGCAGCGGGTGTGGAACCGGCAGCCGCTCGGTGGTGACGTCGGCGACGGGGGGTCGCCCGCCAGCACGATGCGTCCGCCCATGCGCCGACGCCGCTGCCGGTCGACGTGGGGTGAGGCGGACAGCAGGGCCTGCGTGTACGGGTGCGACGGGGCGTCGAACAGGCTGGCGGTCGTGGCGGTCTCGGCCAGCCGCCCGAGGTACATGACCGCGGTGCGGTCCGACACGTGGCGCACGACCCCGAGGTCGTGGGCGATGAACACGAGACCGATCTGCAGCTGGTGCTGCAGCGAGCGCAGCAGGTTGATGACCTGCGCCTGCACCGAGACGTCGAGCGCCGACACCGGCTCGTCGCACACGAGGACCGTCGGCTCCAGCGCGATGGCCCGGGCGATCCCGATGCGCTGGCGCTGACCGCCCGAGAACTGGTGCGGGAAGCGGCTCATCATGTCGGGCGAAAGGTTGACGAGGCTGAGCAGCTCGGCGACCCGCTCCCGGCGCGCCGATGCGCTGCGCGCGGTCTGGTGCACGACCAGCGGCTCGGCGACGAGGTCGAAGACCGTCAGCCGCGGGTTGAGCGAGGTGTAGGGGTCTTGGAAGACCATCTGGACGTCGCGGCTCAGGGCCTTGCGGCCCCCACGCCCCAGCGTGCCGATGTCGCGGCCGGCGATGGTGATCGAGCCGGAGTCGGGACGCTCCAGGCCGACGAGCATCCGCGCGAGCGTCGTCTTGCCGCAGCCCGACTCCCCGACGATGCCCAGTGACTCCCCGCGGCGCACGACGAGGCTGACGTCGTCCACGGCGCTGACCCGGGTGCGCCCGAACCCGGCCCGCCCGACGTGGAACGTCTTGGACAGGTGGCTCGCGTCGAGCACGACGTCAGCGGTGGGCATCGAGGACCTCCTGGGTGCGCAGACAGGCGGCTTGGCGCCCGGTGGCCACCGTCACGAGCTCGGGCCGCGTGTCACGGCAGGCGTCGACCGCCCAGGAGCAGCGGGGGTGGAACGGGCAGCCCGAGGGAAGGGCGGTCGGGACGGGCGGGCTCCCGGGGATGACCGGCAGCTCCGACCCGATGTGGCCGACCGTCGGCACGGAGGTGAGCAGGGCCTCGGTGTAGGGGTGGGCGGGGCGGTCGAAGAGCGCGTCCGCGTCGGCCCGCTCGACGATGCGACCGGCGTACATCACCGCCACCCGGTCGGCGACCTCGCAGACGACGCCGAGGTCGTGGGTGATGAGCAGGACCCCCATGTTCAGCTCCCGCCGCAGCCGGTCCAGCAGCTCGAGGATCTGCGCCTGCACGGTGACGTCGAGAGCGGTCGTGGGCTCGTCGGCGATGAGCAGCTCGGGTTCGAGGGCGATGGCCATGGCGATGAGCAGCCGCTGGCGCATGCCCCCCGAGAACTGGTGCGGGTAGCTGTCGACGCGTCCGCGGGCGCCGGGGATGCCGACGAGCTCGAGCATCTCGACGGCGCGGAGACGGGCCTGCTTGCGGCTCAGGCCCCGGTGCTGCCGGTAGAGCTCACCGATCTGGTCGCCGACGGTCAGCACGGGGTTCAGCGCCGAGAGGGCGTCCTGGAACACCAGGCTCATCGTCGACCCGCGCAGCCGGCGCAGCTGCTCGGGCGAGGCAGTGCGCAGGTCGTGCCCGGCCACCTCGATGACCTCGCTCGTGACCTCGGTGGTGCGTGGGTCGTGCAGGCCCATGACCGCGCGGGCGGTGACGGACTTGCCGGACCCCGACTCGCCGAGCAGGGCGAGCAGCTCCCCCCGCGCCAGGTCGAGGCTGACGTCGCGCACGGCGGGCACCGGCCCCCGGCGGCTGGAGAAGCTCACGGACAGGCCCGACAGGCGCAGGGCCGGGACGGCGTCGTCGCGGGTCGGGCGGGGGTCGGCGACGGGGACGCGACGCGCATGACGGACGGCCACGGAGCTCCTCGGGACGGGACGGGGTGCTGAATTACGTCACCCACCCTAGCGCTATGCCGAACTTTGTCTATCGCCTTGACGATCACGCCGCAAACTTGCAAGACTCCGACCGTCACGGCCGATGTCCCGCATCGCCGACCCCGTCCCCACCCGCGTCACCGGCCCCACCGGCCCCGAAGGAGAGCTCGTGCTCGAACCGTCCAGCCAGTACAAGCAGTACCGCTCGTACGAGTACCTCGAGGCCGGGGTGGACTACCCCGACATCCCCATGGCCAAGGAGGTGGGTCGCGTCCCGGCGTATGCCGGTCTCGACCTCTCCGGCGACCAGGCGCGGCGCACGGAGCAGCTCCTGCGCGACAACGTCGTCATCTCCCTGCACGACCACCCCTCGGTCTTCCCCGAGCACCTCCAGCGCGACATGCAGAAGTACATCCGCACAGGCCGCGAGCTCACGGGCTTCGAGGGACTGTCCCGGTCGGGGATGACCGCGGTCTTCGACAACGTCATGGACGGCACCTGCTGCATCAGCAGCGACGGCGGCTGGAAGTGGGTCGACGTCCTGCACGACCTCGGGATGCGGATGTCCGACCTCGCGCACCAGGACTACCTCGTCAAGGGCGAGTCGCTGCAGGACATCCGCGACGCCCACGCACAGGACAAGATGGCCCTCGTCTTCGCGCTCGAGGCCGCGACGATGATCGAGAACGAGGTCGACCGGCTGGATATCCTCTACGGATTCGGCGTGCGCCAGATCGGCATCGCCTACTCCGAGGCCAACTACCTCGGCAGCGGCCTCAAGGAGCGCGGCGACGGTGGCCTCACGTACTTCGGTGAGCGTGCCGTGACCCGGATGAACAAGCTGGGCTTCGCCATCGACATCTCCCACTCCGGCGACGTCACGTCGATGGACGTCATCAAGCACTCGAGCAAGCCCATCTTCATGACCCACTGCGGGTCCCGTGAGGTCTGGCCGACCAACCGCATGAAGCCCGACGCCGTCATCAAGGCCATGGCCGAGCGGGGCGGAGTCATCGGTCTCGAGGCGGCGCCGCACACGACCCTGTCGGAGGCCCACCCGGCCCACTCCCTCGAGTCGGTCATGGACCACTTCACCCACCTCGTCGACGTCGTCGGCATCGACCACGTCGCGTTCGGCCCGGACACGCTGTTCGGCGACCACGTGGGCCTGCACGACGCGTTCAGCAGCAACCTCTCGATCGGCCAGGCGCACGGCATGGTCCAGTACGAGAAGCAGCCCTACGTCGACGGCCTGGAGAACCCGGCCGAGTGCTTCTACAACATCATCGGCTGGCTCGTGAAGCACGACTACTCCGACAGCGAGATCTCTGCCGTGGTCGGCGGCAACATCGTCCGTGTCCTCGAGGAAGTGTGGGTCTGATGCGTACTCCCCGGCTCGTCAACCTCGTCCGCGTCGTCGGCGCGGGCGCCCTGGTCGCCCTCGTCGCGGCGTGTGCCCCCAGCGCCCCCACGTCGAGCAGTGGTGGCGGTGGCACCAGCGGCGCCGCCGCCGGCGGCTCCGACGTCCTCAACATCGCGACGACGACCGACGTCGTCAACCTCAACCCCATGCTCGGCAACAGCCGCACCGACAGCTGGGTCACCGACCTCATGTACCCCCGGCTGCTGAGCATCAACGCCGACGGCTCGAAGCAGCCGTACCTCGCGACCAAGTGGGGCTACAGCGACGACGGCAAGACGGGCTACTTCGACATCCGTGACGACTTCCAGTGGAGCGACGGCCAGAAGCTGACCGCGTCCGACGTCGCCTACACGATCAACACGATCAAGACCCAGAACCCCAAGGGCGGCGTGGTCAACGGCTTCATGACCAACCTCGACAAGGCGACCGCCGTCTCCCCCACCCGGGTGGAGATGTCGCTCAAGCAGCCCGACAGCATCCTCGTGCCCGAGGTCGGGTTCTGGATGACCGTCGTGCCGGAGCACGTGTTCAGCAAGTACCCCAAGATGGACGACTTCCCGAACAACGCGAACTGGGTGAGCGCCGGCCCCTACAAGCTGACGAGCATCGCCAAGGGCCAGAGCTACACCCTGGAGCGGGTCACGCCCTACCCGATGGCGCCCGGGGGCACCCCGACGCTCTCCAAGGTCGTCTTCAAGGTCTACCCGGACGTCAACACCGAGATCCTCGCGCTCAAGAAGGGCGACGTCGACGTCATCGCCAACGCGCTCCCGCCGGCGCAGGTGGCCAACCTCAAGAGCACGGACGGCATCACGGTGGCCGAGGTGCCGGGGCTCGGCTTCACGCACATGACCTACAACATGACGCGCAAGCCGATGGACAACCCGCTCGTGCGGCAGGCGCTTGCCCACGCGGTCGACTACAGCTCCATCCGGTCGGTCGCGGTGCAGGGCCAGGCGGTCACGGCCAACAACAGCCCGATCACGGACTCCCTCAAGCAGTTCGCCAACCCGGCCCTGAAGGAGTACACGTTCGACACCAACCTGTCGAAGCAGCTGCTCGCCCAGGCGGGGGTCAGCAACCTCTCGCTGACGATGATCTACTCGCTGCAGGACCCGGTCATCTCGGCCTGGGCCACCCTGGTCAAGGAGAGCGCGGCGCAGGCCGGCATCACGATCAACCTGCAGGGCCTGGACCGCAACACCTACCTCGCCAAGACCAACGCGGGTGACTACGACATCTACGCCGGGTCGTTCGCGATCATGGACGAGCCGGTGTCCAACATGGCGCTGCAGTACCTGCCCAAGGGCGCGATCAACTACTCGCAGGTCAACGACCCGCAGCTGACCGACGCGATCCAGAAGGCCCAGGGCACCGTCGACACGGCCGCCCAGAAGGCGCTCGTGCAGCAGGCCGCGTCCTACGTGCACGAGAACATGATCGACAACATCATGTACGTGCAGAACCTCAACGTCGCCTACAGCAACAAGTTCGGCGGGTTCGTCACGAAGCCGAGCGAGCTGCTCTCGATCATCGACCCGGCCTCGCTCGCCAACGTGAAGAAGAAGTAGCGACCGGTATGCCACCCCTCGCCTGGTTCGCTGTGCGCCGGATCGCCTACGGGCTGATGACCCTGTGGTTCGCGGTCACCATCACGTTCCTGCTCCTGCGCCTGCTGCCGGGCGACCCGGCCCAGGCCATCGCCTCGACCAACATGGACGCGGCGATGCGCCAGGACCTGCTCACGAAGTACGGGCTCACCGACCCGCTGCCGGTGCAGTACGGCAAGTACCTGGCCCAGCTGGTCCAGGGCAACCTCGGCACGTCGTTCAGCCAGTCGGAGCCGGTCACCTCCGTCCTGCTGGCCCGCCTGCCCTGGACGCTGCTGCTCACCGGCTCGGCCCTGCTCGTGACGGTCGCCGTGGGCATCCCCCTGGGGGTGCTCGCGGCGACCCACGCGGGCCGCGCGACCGACCGGGTCGTGCAGGTCATCGGGGTCGTCGGGCAGTCGCTCTTCGTCCCCAGCGTGGGGATCTTCTTCCTCTACGTCTTCGGTCTGCAGCTGCGGCTGCTGCCGATCGGCGGGTCCGTCGACGAGGACGTCTACGGGCCCGAGTGGTACCTCAGCGTGCTCCGCCATCTGCTGCTGCCCTGCGCGAGCCTCGTGCTCGTCGCCCTCGGCAGCTACGTGCTCACGCTGCGCTCGACCCTCATCGACGCCCTGGGCGAGGACTTCTGCGTCCTGGCCCGCGCCAAGGGCACGCCGGAGCGGCTCGTCGTGTGGAAGCACGGCCTCCGCAACGCCCTGCTGCCGACGACCACCCTGCTCGGCCTCCAGCTGGGCTTCATGGTCGGAGGGGCCGTGCTGACCGAGACGATCTTTGCGTACCCCGGTGTGGGCCGCGCCATCTTCGACGCCGTCATCCGGCTCGACTTCCCCGTCCTGCAGGGGGCGTTCGTCATCCTTGCCGCCACCGTGGTCGTCGCCAACATGCTCACCGACCTGGCCTACGGCCTGCTCGACCCGCGGGTGCGCACCGCATGACCGCCATCCTCACGACCGAGGTCGAGTCCGAGCCGATCGGCCAGCAGGAGGGGGCGGCCGCCGCCACCTGGTACGCCTTCCGCCACAACCCGATGGGGGTCGGCGCGGCCGTCCTCATGCTCCTGCTGATCCTCGTCGGGCTGTGCGCCCCGCTCATCGCGCCCTACCCGTCCGGGTTCAGCCAGGACGTGCTCCAGGCGCCGTCGGCGCAGCACTGGTTCGGCACGGACAACCTCGGTCGGGACGTCTTCGCCGAGGTCGTGTGGGGCACGCGCATCTCTATGACCGTCGGCGTGTGCGCCTCGCTGCTGGCCATCTCCATCGGCGTGCTGGTCGGCATGCTGAGCGCCTACTTCGCGAAGGTCGACACGGTGCTCAGCGTGATCGTCGACCTCTCGCTGTCGCTGCCCGTGCTGCCGCTCATGATCCTCGTCGCCGCGCTGGCCGGGCCGTCGGTGACGACGATCATCCTCGTCATCTCCTTCTTCTCCTGGCCCGAGGTCGCGAGAGTCGTTCGCTCGCAGGCCCTCTCGGTCGTCGGCCTGCCCTACATGGACGCGGCCCGCGTCCTCGGCGGGGGACACCCGTGGATCCTGCGCCGGCACCTGCTGCCCGCCGTGGCCCCGGTCATCACCGTCACCGTCGTGCTCACCGCGTCGCGCGCCGTGCTGTCGGAGGCCGGCCTGTCGTTCCTCGGGCTCGGTGACCCGACGAGCTGGTCGTGGGGACGGATCCTCTACGAGTCGCAGCAGTCCGGCTCGATGACGAGCGCGTGGTGGACGGCGCTGTTCCCCTCCCTCGCCATCCTCGCCCTGGTCGTCGCCGCGACCCTCATCGCCATCGCCTACAACGACGCCCGGAACCCCCGGACCCGTCGGGACTGAGGACACCACCATGGGGTTCACCCAGCGGCTCGACGCCGCCTTCTACGCCCGCGTGCAGGACCGGGTCCGCACCCGGCTGGCCGAGTCCGGCCTCCCCTCGGTCGTGCTCGACCACCCCGACGACGTCGCCTACCTCACGGGGTTCTTCCACCACCCCGGGGAGCGTCCCGTCGTCGTCCACCTCGGCGTCGACTCCCCCGCCGTCCTGCTCGTGCCCCGGCTGGAGGAGGAGCACGCGCGGTGGCAGCACGCCGCCGCGGACGTCGTCACCTACCCGGAGTACCCCGGTGTCGTCGAGCCGCTCTCCGTGCTCGGCCCCCGCCTAGCCGGCGGCGGCCGGGTCGGGTTCGGCCCCAGCATGAGCGTCGCCCGCTGGCGGCTCCTGCAGCGGGTGGTCCCCGACGTGGAGCTCGTCCCCACCGACGTCGTCACCCACGCCCGCTACGTCAAGGAGCCGGTGGAGCTGGCCCTGCACCAGGAGGCCGCCCGCATCACCGACCTCATGCTCGAGGCGGGCATCGCCCTGGTCCGCGAGGCGGTGACCGCCGGCGGCCCGCTGCCGAGCGAGTCAGAGCTCGCCGCCCACGTCGGCCGGACGGGCACCGGGACGATGTACGCCGAGCACGACGACGTCGTCGTCATCGGGTTCCTCGCCGGGGGCCTCGTGTATGCCGGTCCCAACAGCGCCAAGCCGCACGGGCTCCCGTCGTCCTACCGGCTCCGGAAGGGCGACACGTTCATGCTCTCCCTCGGATGCGCCGTCGGCGGCCGGTTCGTCGAGGGCGAGCGCACGTTCATCCTCGGCGAGCCCACCGCCGACCAGGTCCGCTACTACGAGGCGGTGCGCGCCGCGCAGCAGCTGGGGGTCGACACCCTGGCTCCCGGAGTCACCTGCTCGGAGGCCAACGCCCGCTGTCTGGGCGTGATCCGCGAGGCCGGGCTCGGCGCATACCTGCAGCACCGGCAGGGCCACGGGATCGGGGTGGGCATGCACGAGCCGCCGTGGCTGGAGGACGGCGACGACACGGTGCTCGAGGAGGGGTTCGTCGTCTCCAACGAGCCGGGCATCTACGTGCCGGGCCACGCCGGCTACCGCGTCTCCGACTCGATGGTCATCACCGCCGACGGAGCCCGTCCCCTCACCAGCTACGCCAAGGCGCTCGACGACATCGTCATCGCCGCCTGACCCCGTCGCGCCTAGACCATTCCGTCCCCGAAACCCTTCAGGAGCAATCGTGTTCGTCACCATCAACGGCAACCGCCTCAACGTCGAGGTCATGGGACCGGAGGACGGCACCCTGATCATCGCCCACCACGGCGCCCCCGGGCTCGGCACGCTGACCGAGCCGCGCAACACGTTCGGCCCCCTCAGTGACACCTACCGGGTGGTCGTCTTCGACGCCCGCGGCTCGGGGCGGAGCGAGGGCAACGGTCCGTTCACCCACGAGCAGTGGGCGGCCGACGTCGAGGGGCTGCGGCAGTGGGCCGGGGCCGAGCGCTTCATCATGGCCGGCGGCTCCTACGGGGGGTTCATCAGCATGGAGTACGCCATCCGCCACCCCGAGCGGCTCATCGCCATGGTGCTGCGCGACACCTCCGCCGACCACGCCAACGAGGAGATGGCCCGCGCCAACGCCCTGGCCAGCGCCCGGGTCGAGCTCGACCTGGGCCGCTTCGAGCGGATCATGGACGGCAAGACCCTCGACGACGACGACCTCCGGGCGTGCTGGGCCGAGATCCTGCCGCTCTACGACCACGTCTACGACCCCGCGGCCGTGCAGCGCAAGGTCGAGGCGACCACCTACCGCTACGAGACCCACAACTGGGCCTTCACCCACAACATGCCGACCTACGACATCAAGGACCAGCTGCACCGGGTCACCTGCCCCACCCTCGTCACGGTCGGGCGTGGCGACTGGATCACCCCGGTGGCCTGCAGCGCTACGATCGCGTCGCTGATCGGGGGGTCTCGGCTGGAGATCTTCGAGCAGTCGGGTCACTCGCCTCAGATCGAGGAGGCGGACACGTTCCAGGCCTTGGTCCGCTCGTTCCTGGCCGAGGCGACCGCCAAGGAGAGAGCAGCCTAGGTGCCCCTCGCGCCCACCCGGTTCGGACAGCTGGACCGCAAGATCATCGCGGCCCTGCAGGCGGACGGGCGCGCGAGCTGGACCGAGATCGCCGAGCGCACCGGCACGTCGGTCGCGACGGCGACCCGCCGCGGCCAGGCGCTGCTCGCCGCCGGAGTGGTGCGGGTCGGGGTCAGCAGCGACATCAACTCCCCCGGCGACTCCGACCTCTTCGTCCTGCGCATCGGCTGCGCCCCGGGGACGCAGATGAAGGTCGCCCGGGCCCTCGCCGAGCGCGAGGACCTGCGGTTCCTCTGCCTCGTGACCGGCGGCTGCGACCTGCTCGCGGAGCTCGTGTGCCGCAAGTCGGAGTCCGTGCACGTGCGGCTCATCAACGAGATCCAGGCCGTGGAGGGCGTCGAGGTCTGCGTCAGCGACCTGGTCCTCCACACCTACAAGGTCAGCCAGGGCTGGGCGCAGCGGCTGCTGTCCGACACGGCCGCCGCGCCCACCGCGGACACCGACGCACCGCTGCTGGCCGAGCCCCACGTCTGCTCCCCCGACCACTTCGACGACGTGGACCGGCTCATCCTCGAGGAGCTGCGGGCCGACGGCCGGATGAGCCTGCGCTCCGTCGCGGACGGGCTCGGTGTCAACGAGAGCACGGTGCGCCGACGGTTCGACGCCATGCGCGAGCGCGGCTGCGCCTGGGTGCTCACCCTGGTGGCGGCCTCCGCCCTGGGGTACGAGTCGGAGATCATCCTCACCATCTCCGTCGAGCCGTCCCGCCTCGACGATGTCGCCCACCGGCTGGCGTCCTACGTGGGGGTGCGCTACCTCGCGGCGTCGGTCAACGGCTCGCTCGTCTGCGAGGTGATCCTCCCGACGACCGAGGACGTCTACCAGTTCGTCACGCGGGGTCTGGGCCGCATCGAGGGCGTGCGCGACTGGCAGGCCAACGTCGAGCTGCTGACGATCAAGCGTGGGTTCCTCGAGACGCCCTGGTGGCCGGCGGCGTCCACGCCGCACCCGGGCGCCGTCGCGGTGGGCTCCGGCTCAGCCGCGGCGGGCCTCGAGGAGGCGTAGCCACACCTCGCTGGCGGTCGGGTAGGACGGCACCGCGTGCCAGAGGTCCGCGAGGGTGACCCCGCCGATGATGGCGACGGTCGCGGAGTGCAGGAGCTCGGACAGGCCCGCCCCGACGAAGGTGGCGCCCACGAGGACGTCGCGGTCGCGGTCGATGACGAGCTTGGCCCGCCCGACGTACCCGTCGGCGAGCAGCGAGGCGCCGGCCACGTTGGCCAGGTCGTACTCGACCGTCTCCACGTCGACGCCGGCCTCCCGGGCCGCCTTCTCGGTGAGCCCGACGCTGGACACCTCGGGAGAGGTGAACGTGACCGACGGGACGACCCGCTCGCTCGCCCGGTCGCGGTAGTCCTTGCCCGCCGCCCGCTCCTTCTCGCCGGCGCGGGCGGCGATGACGGCACCCGCGATGCGGGCCTGATACTTGCCCATGTGCGTCAGGAGCGCGCGGCCGTTGACGTCGCCCACGGCATACAGCCACTTGCCCGAGACACCCTCGACCTGGAGCTGGTCGTTGACCCGGAGGTAGCCGTGCCCCGCCGCGACGGAGTCGGCGATGCCGATCGACTCCAGCCCGAGGTCCTGGGTGGCGGGGGTGCGACCCGTGGCGACGACGAGCTCGTCGACGGTGATCGAGCGACGGCGCCCGGTGTGCAGCGTGAGCGGTCCTCCGCTGATGTGGCCGACTCCGTTGTCCTTGGTGCCTTTCCGGCTCACCTGGGTGAGTGAGGTGCCGAGCATGACCTTGGCCCCGCTGGCCACGAGGGCGTTGCGGACGAGCTCTCCGGCGAACGGCTCGGCGCGCCCGAGGAGCCCGTCGCCGGGCTCGATGAGGGTCAGCTCCTCGACGCCGAGTCCCAGCAGCCACGTCGCCGACTCGCAGGCGACGACGCCCCCGCCGAGGACCGCCACCCGCCGGGGGACCTGGTGGAGGTTCGTGACGTCCCGCGAGGTCCAGGGCAGGGCCTGGCGCAGCCCGGGGATGTCGGGCACCGCGGCGGTCGTCCCGGTGGCGACGACGACGGCGTGCCGGGCGGTGATGGTGCGGGCCGGGCCGTCGCCGTCCGACACGGTGACCGTGCGGGGCCCGCTGATGCGGGCGTGCCCCCGCAGGACGTCGATGCCGGCGCCCTTGGCCCACTGCACCTGGCTCGCGTCGTCGAGGTGGTGGGTGAAGGCGTCGCGGCGCGCCAGCACAGCCTTGACGTCGATGCCGCGGGTGCTCAGCCGGGTCTCGACGCCGGGCAGGTGCTCGGCCTCCGTGAAGACCTCGACCGACCGCAGCAGCGCCTTGCTCGGCATACAGGCCCAGTAGGAGCACTCCCCGCCGACGAGCTCGGCCTCGACGAGCACCGCCGTGCGGCTGCTGCCCCGGATGGCGTAGTCGGCGACGTTCTCCCCCGCCGGTCCCGCCCCGATGACGATGACGTCCCAGGTGTCCTGCGCTGTGTCCTGCGCTGTGTTCTGCGCTCTGTCCTGCGCTGTGTCCTTGAGGGTGTCCTGCGCGGTGCTCGGCATGGGTCGCAGCGTATGCCGTCCCCCGCCCCTCCCAGGAGGCCGTGGAACGGCGTCAGGGTTTCGTCATCGAGGCGCGGTGGACCGGTCGACCGCGCCGCCGTAGCGACGGTCCCGGGCGACGTACGTCTCGATGGCTTCCCAGAGGTTGCGCCGGTCGAAGTCCGGCCACAGCGTGTCGAGGAAGACCATCTCGGCGTAGGCCGACTGCCACAGCAGGAAGTTGGACGTGCGCTGCTCCCCTGACGAGCGGACGAACAGGTCGACGTCGGGCATGTCGGGCTCGGCGAGGTAGCGCGTCACCGTGCGCTCGTCGATCGACGAGGGCTTGAGGCGCCCGAGCCGCACGTCCTCGGCGATGCGCACGACCGCGTCCGCGACCTCCGCCCGCCCGCCGTAGTTGACGCAGAAGTAGAGGGTCAGACCCGTGTTGTCCTGGGTCATCTCCTGCGCGACCTCGAGCTCCTTGATGACGGAGCGCCAGAGACGGGGCCGGCGACCGACCCACCGCATCCGGACGCCCCACGCGTTGAGCTCGTCGCGGCGCCGGCGGATGACGTCGCGGTTGAAGCCCATGAGGAAGCGCACCTCGTCGGGCGAGCGCCGCCAGTTCTCGGTGGAGAACGCGTAGGCCGACAGGTGCGTGACCCCCACCTCGACGGCCCCGGCGACGACGTCGAGGAGCGACGCCTCCCCCGCTTCGTGACCCTTGGTGCGCGGCAGACCGCGGGCGTTGGCCCACCGGCCGTTGCCGTCCATGACGATGGCGACGTGCTTCGGCAGCCGAGCGGCCGGGATCTGCGGGGGCCGGGCCCCGCTCGGGTGTGGGAACGGCGCGGCATACCGGCCCGGGGTCGGCGCGGTCATGCCCCCAGCACCCGCTGGACCGGCGCGGCGGGACGGACCTGGCGCTCGACGTGCCGCAGGGAGCGCACCCCACGCTCGAGGTGCCACTGGAGGAACGCCGACACGAGGCCGCTGCCCTCCCGGCGGTGGCGGTCGTCGGATCCGTCGGCGAGCACCCAGTCGCCGGTGAGCAGGGCGGAGAGCAGTCGCAGCGTCTCGGTGTCGGGGGCGCCCGACCCGGGGGGGCGGCAGACGCTGCAGACCGCCCCGCCGGCCGCGACGTTGAACGCCCGCTGCGGCCCGGGGGACCCGCACTTGGCGCAGTCGTAGAAGCTGGGCGCCCAGCCGGCAATGGCCAGCGAGCGCAGGAGGTAGGCGTCGAGGACGAGGCTCGGGTCGTGCTCGCCACCGCTGAGCGAGCGCAGGGCGCCGGCCAGCAGAAGGTACTGCTGCGTCGACGGCTCGTGCTCCTCCGTGAGCCGTTCGGCGGTCTCGACCATGACGGTGGCCGCAGTGTAGGCCGTGTAGTCGCGGCAGATCGTCTCGCCGTGGGTGGCCAGGCTCATCGCCTGGGTGACGGTGTCGAGGTTGCGGCCCTCATAGCACTGCACGTCGACGACCATGAACGGCTCGAGTCGCGCCCCGAAGCGCGAGGTCGTGCGCCGGACCCCCTTGGCCACCGCCCGGACCCGGCCCCGGTCGCGGGTGAGGAGGGTGATGATGCGGTCGGCCTCACCCAGCTGGTGGGTGCGCAGGACGACGGCCTCGTCACGGTAGAGCGGCACCGGTCCATTCTCCCCCAGCGCCCCGCGCGCAGCCCGTCCCGGCGCGCTGGCCCGGGCCACGGCTTCTCTCGAACATCTGTTCTAGTTCGGCGTATGCTGCCGGGCATGGCGTTCACGCTCCAGGGCTCGCTGCTCGACCTCGCCGAGGAGACCTCGCTCGGCGAGGTGTCCGCGGGGATGGTCCGTCGTCCTCTCGGTGCCGGGGCCTGGGTCGACGTACGGCCGGGCTGGCTGGCCGGTGCGGACCCGCTGCTCGAGATGCTGCTGCACGAGGTGCCGTGGCGGGCGGAGCGGCGGCAGATGTACGAGCAGGTGGTCGACGTCCCGCGGCTTCTGAGCTTCTACGGCGAAGGGGAGCCGCTCCCCCACCCGCTGCTCGTCGAGGCCCGCGAACGGCTCAGCGACCACTACGAGGCCGAGCTCGGCGAGCGCTTCGTCACGGCCGGGCTCTGCCTCTACCGCGACGGGCGGGACAGCGTGGCGTGGCACGGCGACCGGATCGGCCGGTCGACGACGCAGGACACGATGGTCGCGATCCTCTCCGTCGGCAGCCCGCGGCCGTTGCTGCTGCGGCCTCGCGACGGCGGCGCCGCGACGGTGCGCATCCCCGCCGGACACGGTGACCTCCTCGTCATGGGCGGCTCGTGCCAGCGCACGTGGGACCACGCGATCCCCAAGACCACGAAGGTCGTCGGCCCGCGGGTCTCCATCCAGTTCCGGGTGCGTGGGGTGCGCTGACCCCCGCGACCACTGTCCTGGGAGGTCGCTGTGAGGTCCGGCCCGACCGGTATCGGCGAGGTGGGTTCGCCCTCCCTAGCCGCGTCGCCGTCGGCGGCAGGGTCACGAACCCTTCAGCTCCAGCACGGGGAGAACCTCATGCGCCGTTCCGTCCTCAGCCTCGTCGCCGCCCTCGTCGCCGGCACCGCCCTTCTCGGCCTGTCGGCCGGGTCGGCCAGCGCCATGCCGCCGCCGGACCCGAACCCTCCCCGATGCGCCTGGGTGTTCGGGGAGCAGATCTGCACCTCGCGCTAGACCGGGCGCTGCGCTCCTATTGGGCAGAATCGGAGGCCGCAGAGGTCATGAGGAGAGGGGCGCACGGATTTCCGTGCGCCCCGCACCTCATCTCGGCCCAGCCGTGCGCTGCGCTCCTATTAGGCGGAAACCCGGGGGAGGACGGCGGCGCAGGTGGGGCGCTCCCAGGTCGATGTCGACTCAACGGCCCAGCCGGCACCCACCCGGCGGAGCACGGTGAGCGAGTCGGACCGCTCGTGGGCGACGACGAGCAGCTCGTCGGATCCGGCCGGCACGCGGCCGATCCAGCGCGGCCACGAGCCGCCGCACGGGTCGACGGCCACGAGTCGGGCGGTATGCCGGTCGACCGCCAGCGTGGCGACGGTGTCGTCCCCGCGCTGCGAGACCACGAGCGTGCGCTCGTCGGGGCTCAACGTCAGCTCGGCAGCGCTGTTCTCGCCGGCTGCGTCCTCGGCCCGGGCCGACACGGTCTGCAGCACCTCGAGGTGCGGGCCCACGACCCGGCAGACCGAGACCGCCCCGGAGAGCTCGCCGACGACGTAGGCCGTCGTGCCGTCGGCGGTCAGGACGAGATGGCGTGGACCGGTGCCGGGCGGGAACGGCGAGCGCGCCGCCTCCGTGAGCCGGCCGGTCGCCGCGTCGAGGGTGAACGCGTGCACGACGTCGAGCCCGAGGTCGCAGACGAACACCGTGCCGTCGGGCGCGAAGACCACCTCGTGCGCGTGCGCCGCGTCCTGACGGTCGGGCATCGGCCCGGTCGGCCCCTTGAGGACGACGAGGTCGGCCCGCTCCCCCAGGGACCCGTCGGCCGCCACCGGCAGGACGCATACCGACCCCGACGTGTAGTTGGCGGCGAGCAGCCACCGGCCGTCCGGACTGAGGGCGAGATGGCACGGGTCGGCGCCCCCGGTGCTCCGCGTGCCCAGCGGCGGCCACGGCTGGTCGGCCGTGACCGCCCACGCCCCCACCGCGCCCTCGGCAGACTCCAGAGCGGCATACACGTGACGGCCGTCGGGCGAGGGCAGCACCCAGGAGGCACCGGAGGCCGGGGCCGCCGACACCGGCTCCCCCCAACCGTGCTCGTCGAGGTCGACGACTCCCACCGACGGCCCGTAGCCCCCGACGACGAGGCGCATCACGCGGCGACCACGGCGTCGCGCTCCGCGCGGTTGACCGCCGACACGACGGCCTTGAGGGACGCGGTGACGATGGACGAGTCGAGCCCGACGCCCCAGAGCACCCGCTCCCCGACGGCGCACTCGACGTAGGCTGCGGCACGGGCGTCGCCGCCCGCTGAGAGCGCGTGCTCCTGGTAGTCGAGCACCCGCACGTCGACGCCGAGCTCGGCAAGAGCCGCGGTGAACGCGGCGATCGGCCCGTTGCCCGACCCCTGAACGACGACCTCCTTGCCGTGGTCGGTCAGCCGCACCGAGAGCCGGCTCCCGCCGTCGACGGTCGAGTCCGAGTGGAAGCCGAGCAGGGCGAAGCGGCCCCAGGAGTCCCCGGGCGAGGGGAGGTACTCCTGCTCGAACGTCGTCCAGAGCTGCGTGGGCGAGACCTCGCCGCCCACCTGGTCGGCACTCTTCTGCACGACCGCGGAGAACTCGATCTGCAGGCGCCGGGGCAGGTCGAGCTGGTGCTCGGAGCGCAGGATGTAGGCCACGCCCCCCTTGCCGGACTGGCTGTTGACCCGGACGACCGCCTCGTAGGTGCGGCCGATGTCGTGCGGGTCGATCGGGAGGTAGGGCACCGCCCACGGGATGTCGTCGACGCCGACCCCGGCCGTGGCGGCGTCCTTGGCCAGCCAGTCGAAGCCCTTCTTGATCGCGTCCTGGTGCGAGCCCGAGAAGGCCGTGTAGACGAGGTCGCCACCCCAGGGGTGACGCTCCCCCACCGGCAGCTGCGTGCAGTACTCGACCGTGCGGCGGATCTCGTCGATGTGCGAGAAGTCGACCTGCGGGTCGATGCCCTGCGAGAACAGGTTCATCCCCAGCGTGACCAGGCAGACGTTGCCGGTGCGCTCGCCGTTGCCGAACAGGCAGCCTTCGATGCGGTCGGCACCGGCGAGGTAGCCGAGCTCGGCCGCGGCCACACCGGTGCCCCGGTCGTTGTGGGGGTGCAGCGAGACGACGACCGACTCGCGCCGGTCGAGGTGGCGCACCATCCACTCGATGGAGTCGGCGTAGACGTTCGGCGTCGCCATCTCCACGGTCGCCGGAAGGTTGATGATCATCTGGTGGTCCGGCGTGGGGTCGATGACCTCGATGACCGCGTTGCAGATGCGCACCGCGAAGTCGAGCTCGGTGCCGGTGTAGGACTCGGGCGAGTACTCGTAGTAGACGTCCGTGTCGGGCACCGTCTCCTCGAGCTTGCGGCACAGGCGCGCGCCCTGCACCGCGATGTCGATGATCCCCTCCTGGTCGAGTCCGAAGACGACGCGGCGCTGCAGGACTGACGTCGAGTTGTAGAAGTGGACGATGGCCTGCTTCGCGCCGCGGATGGCGTCGAAGGTGCGCTCCACGAGGTGGTCGCGGCACTGCGTCAGCACCTGGATGGTCACGTCGTCGGGGATGTGGTGCCCGTCGATGAGCTCGCGGACGAAGTCGAAGTCGGTCTGGCTCGCCGAGGGGAACCCGACCTCGATCTCCTTGTAGCCCATCCGCACGAGCAGGTCGAACATCCGCTTCTTGCGCTCGGCGTTCATCGGGTCGATGAGCGCCTGGTTGCCGTCGCGCAGGTCGACCGCGCACCACCGCGGGGCCTTGGTGATCCGGCGGGTCGGCCAGGTGCGGTCGGGCAGCTCGACGGCGATCTGCTCGTGGTACGGCTGGTACTTGCCGAACGGCATACCCGATGGGGTCTGGGGGTGGAGCACTTCTCTCACGTCCTCGTGTGTCGCTGGTGGCACTCAGCCGAGCAGCACGAACTCCGCGACGAGGGAGGCCGAGTGTCTAGGCCTCGTCGCGGCAGCGAAGGAGGAGGAGCGCCGAACGCACGGAAGGAGGGTATGCCGCGTGCGCGCCGGCCGTCCACCCCGCCCCTCGCGCGCCCGCATCCTGAGACCAGCCCCTCGCCTAGCATGGCGGGATGGTGGACGCGGGGTCGCTGCGCGTGGGTCACGAGGAGCGCGAGCAGGTCGTGCTCGCCCTGCGCCAGCAGTACGCCGAGGGCCGGCTGCGGCCCGACGAGCTGCAGGAGCGGATGTCCATGGCCCGCGCGGCCCGCACCTTCGCCGACCTCGACGCGCTCGTGGTCGACCTGCCGATCGCCCCGCCGTCGACGGAGCTGCTGCGAGGACGCCCGGCCCCGGCCCCGGCCCCGAGCTCGTCCCTCGGCACGGGACCGGACCGGCGGCTCACCCTCACCGCCGGAATGTCGAGCCATGTGCGCCGCGGCATCTGGACGGTGCCCGCCTTCCTGCGGCTCAACGCCGGTCTCGGCACCGTGAAGCTCGACTTCCAGCAGGCCGTCTGCCCGCACCCGGTCGTCGACATCGCTGTGCTCGGTGGGCTGGGCGCGGTCGTCCTCGTCGTGCCCGAGGGCTGGGGGGCGAACACCGACCGGGTGGGCAAGGGCATGGGCACGGTGTCGAGCCGGGTCGACGAGGTGCCGCGGCCCGGATGCCCGCTCTTGGTGCTGCACGGCAGCTCGGCGGCAGGGGCGGTGCGGGTGCGCTACCCCGGGTGGGGTGACCGTCGGGCGGCGCGGCGTGCGGCGCGACGCGGGGGACCCGCCGCACCGGACGTCGCCGGACGGCACGGACGCGGCACGGGGTCGTCGTCGGTCGTCAGCGGATGGTCCGCGGGGCCCCAGGACGCGCCCCCACCCCCCTAGCCGCTCAGCCGGGCAGGTGCGCCTCCAGCCGGGCTCCGGCGAGGGGCGCCCAGTTCCATGTCGCCTCCAGGCGAGATCCCTTGCCGTCCAACCTGATCCGGTGCGGTGTCTCGATGAGGACGAGGTCGGCCTCGAACGTCTCCGGGTCCGTCCACCCGCCCCGGCACACCACGGGGGTCGGCTCCCCCGACGGGACACCTCGGGCGTACCGGGCCGTGCCCGGGCCGCTCAGCCTCCCCTCGACCCACCGGTCGCGGCCGCAGGGGACCTCGATCCGGTTCGGGCCACCCGCACCCGACGGCAGCTCGAGGACGAGGAGGCGGTCGCCCGAGCCGTCGTCGGCCCCGACGGTGAGCGTGGTGCCCGCCGCGAACGGGGCAGCGGCATCGGCCGGCCCGTCCGGGGCGACGGTGAACGTGACATCGCCGGCCGGGCCGCGGTCGCCGGAACCCCCTGCGTCGACCGTCGGGAGGGCCAGGGCGGCGAGCCGGTCGCGGAGGGGGAGCGACGCCGCATACCCCCCGCCGTCGGGCCGGTCGAGGGCGGGCAGCAGCCGGTCCCAGACCACGTCGAGCACCGCCTGCATGTCCTCGACGCAGGCCGTCGTCGCGACGACGAGGTCGAGCTCGGGGACGACGACACAGAACTGGCCGTAGGCGCCGTCGCCGCGGAAGCCGTGGCGGGCCATCCAATACTGATAGCCGTAGCCTTGGCGCCAGTCGACCGGTCGCGCGGGGTCGTTGTCGTTGTCGATGTGCGAGCGGGTCGCGAGCGCGACCCAGCCTGCCGGAAGCACCTGCTCCCCCTGCCACCGCCCGTCCTGCAGCAGCAGCTGCCCGAAGGCGGCGATGGACTCGGTCTGCAGGTGCAGCCCGGAGAAGCCGATCGCCTGGCCGTGCTCGTCGACGTCCCAGTGGGCCGCCGAGATGCCCAGGGGGTCGAGCAGCCGTGGGCGCAGGTAGTCCAGGAGCGGCATGCCGGAGTGCCGCTCGACCAGCGCCGCCAGCACGTAGGTCGTGGCGTTGTTGTAGGCGTGGCGCGACCCGACCGGCTCCTCGGGCGGCATCCGGAGGAACCCCTTGACGAGGTCGTGGGGCTCGAGCAGCCACGCGGGGTCCAGCGTGTCGTCGCGGTGCCCGGTCGACATCGACAGCAGGTGGTGGACGGTGAGCAGGGCGACCCGCTCGTCGACGCGGTGGGGCACGTGGTCCGGCAGGAGGTCGACGATGCGGTCGTCGAGGGCGAACCGGCCCTCCGCGACGCAGAACCCGACGGCCGAGGACGTGAAGGACTTGCTCAGCGAGTAGAGCAGGTGCACCCGCTCGGGGGTGTAGGGCGCCCACCAGCCCTCGGCCGCCACCCGCCCGTGGCGCACGACCATGAGGCTGTGCAGCTCGAGCGAACGGGCGGCCAGCTCGTCGAGCAGGCCGTCGAGCGCGGCGACCGGGACCCCGACGTCGGCCGGGTCGGTGCGGGGCAGGAGGGTGGCCCGCTGGGGGGCGGTCGCGGACGGGGTGGCGGTCATCCGGCCACCCTAGGAGGCCGGTCCGACGGCTGGGAGTTGGCCGTGTGCCGCGCTCCAGGCGTTGCCTGTGTCGGTGGTCAGGACCACAGTGGAGACATGACCTCGAACCCGCTGTCGCCCCGCCCGCTGTGCACCATCGTCCCCAGCTACCTGCTGCAGCGCATCGCCGAGGGCGCGGGCCCGGAGCATCCGGAGGTCCCCGACGAGGCGGCGCAGGCGGCTCAGCGCACCCTGCTCGCGGACGTGGACCTGCGCCAGCAGCGCGAGGTGTTCGCCGAGCGCGGACGCGGCGACCTCCGGGGCCCCATGCCGGGGGTGCCCGGACACCCCGGGGAGGGCGCCCTCCCCGGCGTCGCCGGCACGCGCGACGCCACGGCCGCCCCGGCCACGGCGGCGGTGCACCGCACGATCTACGACGCGAAGCACGGGTCGAGCCTGCCGGGAACGCTCGTGCGCAAGGAGGGGGGCAAGGCCACCGCAGACGCGTCGGCGACCCGGGCCTACGACGGCCTCGGCGGCACCTGGCAGCTCTACTGGGACGGGTTCCAGCGCAACTCGCTCGACGGCCGGGGCATGGAGCTCGTCGCGTCGGTGCACTACCAGCAGGGCTACGACAACGCCTTCTGGGACGGCAAGCAGATGGTGTTCGGCGACGGCGACGGCACCTACTTCAACGACTTCACGTCGAGCGTCGACGTCATCGGTCACGAGCTGACGCACGGCGTCACCCAGTTCACGGCGGGGCTCACCTACGTCGCCCAGTCCGGGGCGCTCAACGAGTCGCTCTCGGACTGCTTCGGGTCCATGGTCAAGCAGCTGACCCTCGGCCAGGACGCCGGCACCGCCGACTGGCTCATCGGCGAGGGGTTGTTCACCAGCAAGGTCCAGGGCGTGGCGCTGCGCTCGATGAAGGCGCCCGGCACGGCCTACGACGACCCGGTGATCGGCAAGGACCCCCAGCCGGCCGACATGGACGGCTACGTCCAGCTCCCCAGTGACGCCCAGCACGACAACGGCGGGGTCCACACCAACTCGGGCATCCCCAACCGGGCGTTCTACCTCGCGGCGACCGCGATCGGTGGCCGGTCGTGGGAGGGCGCCGGGCTCGTCTGGTACGACGTGCTGACGGGTGCGGACATCACCAAGGACATCGACTTCGCCGGCTTCGCCGCGCTCACGGTCGCGGCGGCCAAGGCGCGCTTCGGGGACACGAGCAGCCAGGCCACGGCGGTGCACGACGCGTGGGTCACCGTCAAGGTGCTCTCGACGTCGACCGCCAAGAAGGGGACGGCCAAGAAGACGACGTCGACGAAGAAGGCCTAGCGCAGAAGAAGCGCTTGCGGCGCCGACGGGTGGCTGGCGCGGACGACGGAGTCCGCGCGCCTCAGAACCCCAGGCGCTGCAGCTGTTTGGGGTCGCGCTGCCAGTCCTTGGCGACCTTGACGTGCAGGTCGAGGTAGACCTTCTGGCCCAGCAGCGCCTCGATGCCCTGTCGCGCGGTCGTGCCCACGTCGCGCAGCCGGCTCCCCCCGCGGCCGATGACGATGGCCTTCTGGCTGGGCCGCTCGACGAACACGTTGACCCGCACGTCGAGCATCGGGTCGTCGTCGGGCCGGTCCGCGCGCGGGACCATCTCCTCGACGACCACGGCGAGGGAGTGGGGCAGCTCGTCGCGCACCCCCTCCAGGGCGGCCTCGCGGACCAGCTCCGCGATCATGACGACCTCGGACTCGTCGGTGAGGACGCCGTCGGGGTAGAGCTGCGGCGACACGGGCAGATGCTTCGACAGCACCTCGCGGACGACGTCGACCTGGTCGCCGCGGGTGGCCGAGCAGGGGACGATCTCGTCCCACGCGCCCAGCTGGTCGACGGCAATGAGGTGCTCGGCGAGCGCTCGCCGGTCGACCCGGTCGCTCTTGGTGACGATCGCGACCACGGGCTTGCGCTTCGCTCGCTGCAGCTCGGCCAGCTCGCGGGCGATGTAGGCGTCACCGGGGCCCGGGCGCTGGTCGGCGGGCAGGCAGAACCCGACCACGTCGACGTCGAGGAGGGTCGCGCGCACGAGGTCGTTGAGCCGCTCACCCAGCAGGGTGCGCGGGCGGTGCAGCCCCGGGGTGTCGACGAGCACCAGCTGGGCGTGCGGGCTCATGGCGATGCCGCGGATCGTGTGCCGGGTCGTCTGAGGCTTGGACGAGGTGATGGCCACCTTCTGGCCGACGAGGGCGTTGGTCAGCGTCGACTTGCCGGCGTTGGGCCGGCCCACGAGACAGGCGAACCCGGCGCGGTACTCCGGTTCCCCTGACGCACCACCGTCTGCCGGGTCCGCCGACGTCGCCCTTGGCTCCCTGCTCGTGGCACCCATCGGCTCAGCCCTCGGACGACTGCTCGGCTCACCGTTCATGGACCTGCTCCTTCTCTGCGCTGCGACGACCGGCGGGGGTGCTCGCCTCGGCGTCGTCGGGGTGCGGCTCGAGGCGGCGCACGAGCACCGTGGCGATCCGGTGCCGCCGGCCCGCCATCTTCTCCGCCGTCAGGGAGAGCCCCGAGACGCCGGCGTGCGAGCCGGGGATCGGCACCCGCCCGAGCGCCTTGGCTAGGAGCCCACCGACGGTGTCGACCTCCTCCTCGTCGATCGTCACGTCAAAGTGGTCCGCGAGGTCGTCGATGCTCATGCCGGCCGGCACGCGGACCGACCCGTCGGCGAGCTCCTCCACCCCGGGCGCTTCCCGGTCGTACTCGTCGGCGATCTCCCCGACGATCTCCTCGATGATGTCCTCGATCGTGACGAGCCCCGCCGTGCCGCCGTACTCGTCGACGACGATCGCGAAGTGGCTCTGGTCGCGCTGCATCTCCTTGAGCAGGTCGTCGACGGGCTTGCTCTCGGGGACGAAGTGCATCGGCCGCATCACCTGCTCGACGGGCGTGTGCGCGGAGTCCGGGTCGGCATACGTGCGGCGCACGACGTCCTTGAGGTAGAGCAGCCCGCGGGTGTCGTCGCTGTCGTCGCCGACGACGGGGATCCGCGAGAACCCCGACCGCAGGAACAGCGACATGGCCTGCCGCAGGGACTTCTCGCAGGTGATGACGACCATGTCGGTGCGCGGCACCATGACCTCGCGTACGACGGTGTCGCCGAGCTCGAAGACGGAGTGGATCATCTCGCGCTCGTCGTTCTCGATGACGGCGGAGTCACCGGCGATGTCGAGCAGGTCGCGCAGCTCGGCCTCGCTCTGGAACGGGCCGTCGCGATAGCCCTTGCCCGGCGTCACCGCGTTGCCGAGCGCCACGAGCACGCGCGACACCGGGCCGAGGACCTTCCGCAGCCCGACCGCGACCGGGGCCGCCCACAGCGCCACGGAGTCGTAGTTCTGGCGGCCGAGGGTGCGCGGGGAGACGCCGACGATGACGAACGACACGACGGCCATGACGACGATCGCGATCGTCAGGGAGAGGTTCTTGCTGGCGACGAGGTCGAGGACGGCCGCGGTGATGAAGACCGCGCACGTCGCCTCGGCCACGACGCGCAGGAACGCGAGGACGGCGAGGTATGCCGCGGAGTCCGCAACCACCGTCGTCAGCGACCGCGAGCCGGAACGGCCCTCCGCCGCGAGCTCGGCAGCGCGGACGCGCGACATGCGGAAGATGGCCGCCTCGGACGCGGCCAGGAGGAAGGCGACGACGATGCTCAGGAGGGCGAACAGCACCATCTGGGGCACCATGGCGGACTCAGGTCCCCCGCCCGCGGGTGGCGAGGAAGGTCAGCAGCAGCTGACGCTGGAGCTCGAACATCTCGCGCTCCTCCTCGGGGTCGGCGTGGTCGAACCCGAGCAGGTGCAGGATCCCGTGGGTCGTGAGCAGGAGCAGCTCCTCCTCGGTGGCGTGGCCCGCCTCGCCGGCCTGCTTCGCGGCCACCGACGGGCACAGGACGATGTCGCCCAGGACCCCCTCCTGGGGCTCCTGCTCGTCACGTCCGGGGCGCAGCTCGTCCATGGGGAAGCTCATCACGTCGGTCGGACCGGGCAGGTCCATCCACTGCACGTGCAGCGTCTCCATGGCCGGCTCGTCGACGAGGGTGATGCACAGGTCGGCCTGCGGGTGCACGCGCAGCTCGCCCATGACGTAGCGCGACAGGGCGACGAGCTCGGGGGCGTCGGCCGGGTACTCCGTCTCGTTGAGGACCTCGACGCTCACGACGTGCCCGTCCGCGGCTCGTCCTGGTGCCCGCGGGGCTCGTCGCGACGAGCCCGCCGGTCCCCCCGGTCACCGCGCTCGCCCCGGTCACTGCGACGCCCGTGGTCGGCCGGCCGGCGCGCGGCCTCGGAGACCTCGTACGCGTCGACGATGGCGCTGACGAGCCGGTGCCGCACGACGTCGACGGAGGTCAGCTCGGAGAAGTGGATGTCGTCGACGCCGTCGAGGACGCGGCGCACCTGGCGCAGCCCCGACTCCGTGCCCCCGGGGAGGTCCACCTGGGTGACGTCGCCGGTCACGACCATCTTGGAGCCGAACCCGAGGCGGGTGAGGAACATCTTCATCTGCTCGGCGGAGGTGTTCTGGGCCTCGTCGAGGATGATGAACGAGTCGTTGAGCGAGCGACCGCGCATGTAGGCCAGCGGCGCCACCTCGATGGTGCCCGCCGCCATGAGCCGGGGGATCGAGTCGGGGTCGACCATGTCGTGCAGCGCGTCGTAGAGGGGGCGCAGGTAGGGGTCGATCTTGTCGTTGAGCGTGCCGGGCAGGAAGCCGAGCCGCTCCCCCGCCTCCACCGCCGGGCGGGTGAGGATGATCCGGTTGACCTGCTTGGCCTGCAGCGCCGCCACCGCCTTGGCCATCGCCAGGTAGGTCTTGCCGGTGCCGGCCGGGCCGATGCCGAAGACGATCGTGTGCTGGTCGATGGCGTCGACGTAGCGCTTCTGGTTCAGCGTCTTGGGCCGGATCGTGCGGCCGCGGTTGCTGACGATGTTCATCGTCAGCACGTCGGCGGGCCGCTCCAGGGTCTGGCTGCGCAGCATGGCGATCGAGCGCTCGACGGCGTCGCGGTTGAGCGGCTGCCCGGCGCCGATGATGACGAGCAGCTCGTCGATGAGGCTCTCCACGAGCACGACCTCGGCGCTCGCGCCGCGCAGAGAGATCTCGTTGCCGCGCACATGCACGTCGAGCAGCGGGAACGCGCGCTCGATGGTGCGCAGCAGCTCGTCCCGGGGACCGAGCAGCGTCACCATGGCGACCGCCCGGGGGATCGTGATCATGTGCGTCGGCACCGTGCTGCCCGTGCTGCCCGCGCCTACGCTGCCCGCGGGGTCCGTGCTGTCTGTCGGCTGGTCGGCGTCGCTCATCGTGCTCCCAGTCTACGGTCGGCCACCGACGCCGGCCCACCGCCGAGGCCGTTGCCCGGCAGCCCCCTCAGCCCGGGGGCCAGGCCAGGGACCGGCCGCCGAGCAGGTGCAGGTGGGCGTGGAAGACGGTCTGCCCCGCCGCGCGGCCGGTGTTGGCCACGAGGCGGTACCCCTCGTTGAGCGCGGCCTCCTCGGCGACGGACCCGGCGAGGGCCACGACGTCAGCCAGCTCCTCGGGGTAGTCGGCCAGCGCCGCGAGCGTGGGGACGTGCCGGCGCGGGATGGCCAGCACGTGGGTGGGCGCCTGCGGATTGATGTCGCGGAACGCGATGGAGAGCCCGGTCTCGGCGACGACGTCCATCGGCACCGTGCCCGCCAGCATCCCGCAGAAGAGACAGTCGTCGGCCATGCCGGGATCCTCCTGGAGCCCCGCGGGCGGGTCAAGCGTCGGTCCGGGCCACCGGGACACCAGGCGCCCATGGACCGCTACCGCCAGCGGCCCATCGCGTTGAGCACGGCCAGGGCGGCCGGCCCGGCGCTGGACGTGCGCAGCACCTCACCACCGAGCCGCACCGCGAGCGCCCCCGCCCCGGTGAAGGCCTCGAGCTCGGCCGGGGCGATGCCGCCCTCGGGGCCGACGACGAGCACGACCACCCCCGCGTCCGGCAGCGCCACGGTGGCCAGCGGCCCGGTGGCCTCCTCGTGCAGCACGAGCGCGAGGTCCGCCGCCGCGAGCCGGTCGGCGACCTCACGCATACCGGCCGGGGGCGCCACCTCGGGCACCCGGGCCCGGCGGGACTGCTTCGCGGCCGCGGTGGCCACCGCGGCCCACCGCTGCCGGCCCTTGGCCTCGCGGTCGACCCCCCGCCACACGGCCACGCCGCGCGACGACTGCCACGGCACCACCTCGTCGACCCCGAGCTCCGTGGCCGCCTCGACCGCCTGCTCGTCGCGGCCGCCCTTGGCCAGGGCCTGCACCAGCACGAAGCGGGGACCCCCTCGCACGTCCTCGTGCACGGAGACCAGGCGGGCGGAGAAGGCGTCGCGCCCGGTATGCGTGACGACGGCCTCGGCGCGCCGGCCGGCACCGCCGAGCAGCACGGTTTCGCCCTCGTGCAGACGCACGACCGACACCGCGTGGCGCCCCTCAGAGCCGGAGACCCGCACCTCGTCGCCCGCCCCGGCGTGGGGCCAGCCGGGGTCGTCGACGAGGAACATCCGGTGGGTCACGGTCAGCGGGCCTTGAACGCGTCCTTGAGCTTGCCGAGAATGCCCTTCTCCAGGGGCGCGAGGGTCCCCACCGGGCGCTCCTCGCCCCGCAGCGCGGCGAGCTGGCGCAGCAGGTCCTCCTGCTCCGGAGTCAGGTGGACCGGGGTCTGCACGTTGGTGTGGACGATGAGGTCGCCGCGACCGCTGCCGCGCAGGTGGGTCACGCCGAGGGAGCGCAGCGTGAGCGCCTCGCCCGCCTGGGTGCCCGCGGCGACGACCAGGTCGCGCTCGCCGTCGAAGGTGGACAGCGACAGGGTCGTGCCCAGCGCGGCCGCGGTCATCGGCAGCTCGACGGTGCAGTGGAGGTCGTCGCCGCGGCGTGTGTAGATCGCGTGCGGCCGCACGGCGATCTCGACGTAGAGGTCACCGGACGGGCCGGCACCCGGGCCGACCTCGCCCTCGCCCGACAGCTGGATGCGGGTGCCGCTGTCGACACCGGCGGGGACGCGCAGCTTGAGGGTGCGGCGGGTGCGGACGCGACCCTGGCCGGAGCACTCGAAGCACGGGTTGGGGATGACGGTGCCGAAGCCCTGGCACGCCCCGCAGGGGCGGCTCGTCATGACCTGGCCGAGGAACGAGCGCTGCACGCTCTGCACCTCGCCCCGCCCGCCGCAGACGTTGCACGTCGTCGTGCCGGTGCCTGGCTGGGCCCCGGAGCCGCCGCACGTGCCGCACGCCGCCGCCGTGTCGACGGTGAGCTCCTGGTCGGAGCCGAACACCGCCGCCGACAGGTCGATGTCGAGGCGCACCAGGGCGTCCTGGCCGCGCTGCTGGCGCTGCCGCGGCCCCCGCGTCGAGGCCGCACCGGAGCCCCCGAAGAACGCGTCCATGACGTCGCTGAACGTGAAGCCCTGGCCGAAGCCGGCCCCCGCGCCCGCCGCGGCGTAGGGGTCGGCACCCATGTCGTAGGCCCGCTTCTTCTCCGGGTCCGAGAGCACGTCGTAGGCCTGGGAGATCTTCTTGAACTGCTCCTCGGCGTCCGCGCTGGGGTTGACGTCGGGGTGCAGCCGCCGCGCCTGCCTGCGGTAGGCGCGCTTGATCTCCTCCTCGGTGGCGGTCTTGGCGACCCCGAGGTCCTGGTAGTAGTCGTTCAACGAAAGTCCTTGTCTGGCAGCGTCATCAGGGGTTCATGCTGAGATCGAACAGGTATGCGGGTGAGGCGGGGGGCACAGCGGCGGACCAGGCTAGGGGCCCAGGATCTCCGACACGTAGCGGGCCACGGCGCGCACCGTCGCCATCGTCGTGGGGTAGTCCATCCGGGTCGGGCCGAGCACCCCGAGGCCGGCGACGACCTCGCTGCCCGCGGCATACCCGGTGGAGACGACGGACGTCGAGGCGAGGCCCTCGTGCGGATTCTCGTGCCCGATGCGCACGGCCACCGCGTCGGCGGCCCGACCTACCCGGCCGTCGCCCCGGTCGTGGTCCAGGGTGCCCAGCAGCTTGAGCAGCACGACGTGCTCCTCGAGCGCCTCGAGGACGGGGCCGATGCTGTGCGGGAAGTCGGTGCCGAACCGCGCGAGGTTGGACGTGCCGGCCAGGACGACCCGCTCCTCCCGCTCCTCCACGAGGGCGTCGTCGAGGGCCTGCACCACGGCGCGCACGGTGTCGCGGTCGCCGGGGTCGAACTGCTCCGGGAGGCTGTCGAGGCGGGCGGCAGCCTCCGAGAAGGGACGCGAGACGACCTCGCCGTTGAGCGCGGTGCGCAGCCGGGCGACGAACGCCTCACCCGCGGGGGTGGTGGGGTCGCTGCCGGCGGCGACGATGCGCTGCTCGACCCGTCCGGTGTTGACGATGAGGACCACCATGAGCCGGGCCGCCCCCAGCGGGACGAGCTCGATATGGCGCACGGTGGACCGGGTGAGGCTGGGGTACTGCACGACGGCGACCTGGCGGGTGAGCGTGGCGAGCAGCCGCACCGTGCGGTCGACGACGTCGTCGAGGTCGACGGCCCCCGCGAGGAAGGTGCGGATGGCCGACTTCTCGGCGCCCGACATCGGCTTGACGGCGCTGAGCCGGTCGACGAAGACGCGGTAGCCGGCGTCGGTGGGCACCCGCCCGGCCGACGTGTGCGGCGCGTGGATGAGGCCCTCCTCCTCGAGGACGGCCATGTCGTTGCGCACCGTTGCCGCCGACACCCCGAGCTGGTGGCGTTCGACGAGCGCCCGGGAGCCGACGGGCTCGGACGTCTGCACGTAGTCCTGGACGATGGCCCGCAGCACGGCGAGCCGACGTTCCTCGCTCACGCTCCACCTCCCTCGCCCGGCATCCCACCGGTTGGCACTCGACCCAGCCGAGTGCCAAGTCTACGTCGTCGTCGCCCACGTGCCCCTCCGCGCGGCGCGTCGCCCCCGCGCCCGGTATGCCGCTGCGTAGCCTCGCCCGGTGCCCCCTCCCGGTGACCGCTACGGCCGTGACGTCCTCGCCGGCGACTGGCGCGCCGCTCGCCATCCTCGCGCCCGGGAGGTCGCGGCCGAGCCCGGCCTCGTCGTGGAGGAGCCCGAGACCGGGTGGTGCGGCGCCGTCGTGCGGGTCGAGAAGGCGGGCGGGATGCAGGTCGTGCACCTCGAGGACCGCCGGGGCCGGACCCGTGGCTTCCCGCTGGGCGCGGGGTTCCTGCTCGACGGGGCGCCGGTGGTGCTCACCCCGCCCCGGCAGGCGGCCTCCGCCGCGCTGCAGGCGGCGCGCCGGGCCGGGTCACGGACGGCGAGCGGGTCCACCGCCGTCTCGGGCGCCCGGGCCAGCGTGGCCGCCGCCTCCCGGCTGTTCGTCGAGGGCCGGCACGACGCCGAGCTCGTGGAGAAGGTGTGGGGCGACGACCTGCGCGTGGAGGGCGTCGTCGTCGAGCTGCTCGACGGGGTCGACGACCTCGCCGGGGCGATCGCGGCGTTCCGGCCCGACCGCACGCGCCGGATGGGCGTCCTCGTCGACCACCTCGTGCCGGGCACGAAGGAGGCCGGCATCGTCGACACCGTCCGGTCCCTCCCCGGCACGCGCGGCACGGTCAAGGTGCTCGGCCACCCGTACGTCGACGTCTGGCAGTCGGTGCGGCCCGAACGGCTCGGCCTCGCCGCGTGGCCCGTCATCCCCCGCGGCCAGTCGTGGAAGCACGGCATCTGCGCCGCGCTCGGCTGGCCGCACGAGACCCAGACCGACATCGCCCTGGCCTGGAAGCGGATCCTCGGCCGGGTGCGCACCTACGCCGACCTCGAGCCGACCCTCCTGGCCAGCGTCGAGGAGCTCATCGACTTCGTCACGGTGCCGGACGCGGGCGCGGAGCGGCCCGGGTCGTCCGGGACCACCCTGAGCCGCCCCGGAACTGCGGCCCGTCGCCCCTGAGTTCGGAACGCCAGGGAGGCCGGCCACGTCACACTGGTCGAAGGCCCGGGCACCCGGGCCCCCACCTCACCAGGACGGAACCATGAGCTACAGCCAGCCCCCCGCCAACCACACGCCCGCCGGCGGTCTCGCCACGGGCTCCGAGCGCACCGTGGCGATCCTCGCCCACCTGTCGGCCCTCATCGCCGCCGTCGTCTCGGTCGGGTGGCTGAGCATCGTGGGACCGCTCGTCGTCTACCTCGTCTACAAGGACCGCAGCCCCATGGTGCGCCAGGCGGCGGCGGGTGCCTTCAACTTCAACCTCGCCGTGTGGCTGCTCATCATCGCCGGCTGGGTCTGCCTCTTCACGGTCGTGCTCTTCCCCATCGCCATCATCCTGTGGGTCATCGCCGGTGTCGCCGCCCTGTTCTGCCACATCCGCGGGGCCGTCCGGGCCAGCAGCGGCGAGGCGTACTCCTACCCGTTCTCCATCCCGGTCCTGCACTGACGGTCCTGCACGTGACGGTCTGAGCCGACCCTCGGCGCTCCGGGGTCACCCGCTGTGCGTGGTGACCCCGTAGCGCACCCGGGTGCGTAGGGCCCAGGCGCTGGCCGGCACGTTGAGCACGGCGGCGAGCAGGACGACCCCGCCGATGACGAGCCAGCCCGGCTGGCCCCAGCCGATGCAGAGCCACGCGACCAGCGGCGGGGCGACGACTGACGCGAGCGAGAAGCTCATCCCGGCCAGGCCCTGGTACTGCCCTTGGCGCTCCATCGGCGCCAGGCCCATCTGCACACCCCACTGACCGCCGGAACCGACCATCTCCCCCACGGTATGCGTGGCTGCCCCGGCCACGAGCAGGACGGTGGCGGCCCACGGCGGCAGTCCCGCGGCATACGCGAAGAGGGCGAAGCCGCCGAGGACCCACAGGCCCGACAAGGCCATCCGCCGGGCCGCCTTGGGGACGGTCTCGGCGCCGCGCGAGAGCCGCACCTGGAAGAGCGCGACGGCCACGGTGTTGACGAGCATGGTCACGGCGACGAGCCACGTCGGCGCGCTGGTGCGGCCCGCGATCCACAGCGGCACGGCCAGCTCGATGACGAAGAAGTGGATGGCGTAGAGGCCGGTGAGGATGCAGACGAGGACGAACGGGCCGTCGCGGAGCACCCCCCAGCGCGACTCGCCCTCGGCCCGGGCGGGCACCGGCGGGAGGTGGGGCAGGCGGCGGAGCACCACCGCGGAGCCGAGGACGGTGGCGCCGTTGACGACGAAGACCGCGAGGTAGGCCCAGGGCCGGTCCACCGCGAGGGCCAGGCCACCGAGCAGCGCGCCGACCGAGATGCCGACGTTGGTCACCGAGCGCAGGTAGGCCTTGAACGAGACCCCACGGCCGCCGGTGGCGACGCGGGCGATGTAGCCCGAGCGCACCGCGCTGGCGCCCCGGTCGAAGAACGCCTCGACGGCCAGGACGAGGACGAGGGTGAGCACGGACCGGGCGAGGACCAGCCCGAGGGTGGCGACACCCGCGGCGGCCGTGAGGCGCACGAGCACCTCGCGCGGACCCCGGACGTCGCCGAGGTGCCCGAGCGGCACCTGGCAGACGAGCGAGACGGCGGCGGCGACGGCCAGCGCGAGACCGACCTGGGTGGGAGTCACCCCGACGACCCGGGTGAAGTAGAGCGCCGCCGTCGTCATCACGGCGCCGTTGCCCATGGTGTTGACGAGGGTGGCGGTGGCCAGCACCCGCAGGGTCGGGTCGACCGGGACACCCCGTCGGGTGAGCCGGTCACTCTGCTGCGTCGCCATCACCGCGCAACCTACCGACCCGCTCCGACAGGGTCGCCGCGAGCGTGGGTCAGCCGACGCCGAGCAGCCGCCGCACGACGGTGTCGGCGAGCAGGCGACCCCGACCGGTCAGCCGCACGGTGCGGTCGCGCACGGCCGCCGGCCCCTCGACGAGCCCGTCGGCGACGAGACCGGCCACAGCGGTGCGGCCGGCGGGCTCGAGCCCGTCGACCGGGATGCCGCCCACGAGCCGGGTCCGCAGCAGCACCCACTCGTCGTGGCGCTGCGCGGGGGTCAGCACCTCCCGCGCAGCGGCCGGTGAGACGCCCTCGGCCACCCGGGCCGCATACGCCGCCGGGTGCTTGACGTTCCACCAGCGCACCCCGCCGACGTGGCTGTGGGCGCCCGGCCCGATGCCCCACCAGTCGCCGCCGGCCCAGTACCCCTCGTTGTGGCGACAGCGGAACCGGGGCTCGCGAGCCCAGTTGCTGACCTCGTACCAGGAGTAGCCGGCCGCACCGAGGGTCGCGTCCGCGAGCTCGTACTTCGCCGCCTCGTCGTCGTCGTCGGGGGCGGGCACCTGGCCGCGGCGGACCTGCACCGCCAGCCGGGTGCCCGCCTCGACGACGAGGGCGTAGGCCGAGACGTGGTCCGGCTCCAGGGCGGTCGCCGCGTCCAGGCTGCGGCGCCAGTCGTCGAGGGACTCCCCCGGGGTGCCGTAGATGAGGTCGAGGCTCACGTCGAGGCCTGCCTCCCGGGCGGCCCGCACCGCCCGCGCGACGTTGGCGGGCTCGTGGGTGCGCTCGAGCACCCGCAGCACATGGGGCACGGCGCTCTGCATGCCGAGGCTGACCCGCGTGAAGCCACCGGCCGCGAGCCGGGCCAGGCTCTCCGGGGTGACCGAGTCGGGGTTGGCCTCGGTCGTGACCTCGGCGCCGTCGGCCAGGCCCCACCGCTCGCGGATGCCGTCGACGAGGCGCACCAGGTCGTCGGCGGCCAGGAGGGTGGGCGTGCCACCGCCGACGAAGACGGTGTCGACCGTGGGTGCCCCGCCACCGAGGACGCCCGCCGCGAGGTCGAGCTCGCGCAGTGCGGCGATGGCGTAGGTGTCGCGCCCAGCCCCCTCGACCTGGCCGTCACCGAGCTCGGCGGCGGTGTAGGTGTTGAAGTCGCAGTAGCCGCAGCGCACGCTGCAGAACGGCACGTGCAGGTAGACCCCGAAGGGCACCGAGCCGAGCCCCGCGAGCGCCGGCTCCGGCAGCTCCCCCGACGCGGGGGCGGGGTCGCCCTCGGGCAGCGCACTCGGCATACCTCGCATTCTCCCTGGTCGGGGGGACCCGTATCGTCGCCGCCGTGACGTCCCCTCTCCCCGCGCGCTGGCTGGACCTCGACGGCGTGGTCAACATGCGCGACGTCGGTGGGCTGCCGACGACCGACGGCGGCGTCATCGCCTCGGGCCGGCTGATCCGGTCGGACAACCTCCAGGAGCTGCCGCCGGCCTCGGTCCGCCGGCTCGTCGACGAGCTGCACGTCACGGACGTCGTCGACCTGCGCACCCGGGTCGAGGTCGTCACCGAGGGTGACGGGCCGCTGGTCGCCGAGCCGGCCGTGCGGGTGCACCACCTCTCGCTGTTCACCGAGGACACGCAGGAGAGCGGCATCCCCGGGGGCGAGAGCGTCCTGCCGTGGGAGCGCCGCGACTCAGGCGTCGCTGATCCGGCGGCCGCAGCGGAGCGCCCGACGCGGCTGCGCCGCGACAACCACGACGACTACTGGTCGGGGCACTACCTGGGCTACCTCGACCAACGCCCCGACTCGATCGTGGCGGCGCTGCGCACCATCGCCACGAGCCGCGGCGCCACCGTCGTCCACTGTGCCGCCGGCAAGGACCGCACCGGCACGGTCGTCGGGCTGGCCCTGCTGCTCGCCGGCGCCGAGCCCGATGCCGTGGTCGCCGACTTCGCCCTCTCGGCCGAGCGGGTGCCGCTCATCATGGAGCGGCTCTCGAGACGCCCGGCCTACGCCGCGAACCTCGTCGGCAAGACCGTCGCCCAGCAGTCACCCCGGGCCGACACGATGCGCCGCCTCATCGACGCGTTCTCCGCCCTCGATGACGGAGCCGGCGTCGAGGCGTGGCTACGGCGGCACCAGTGGTCCGAGGCCGACACGGACGCGCTGCGCACCCGCCTCCGGGCCCACTGACGCGTCCCTCGAAGGCCTGCCGGCCAGGCCCGCGCTACTCGGCGAGGGGGGCGGCGTCGGGCTCGGCGATCTCGAGGATGCGGGCGAGCCGCGGGAGTCCCGCGAGGATCTCCGCCGGCGGCGGCGCGTCGGTGACGACCGACGAGATCCGGTCCCAGCCGCAGAGGGGGACCGGGGCCGAGGGGTCATGCTCGCCCTCGGCGCCGTGGTGCTCAGCTCGCGGGCCCGACTCGTGCGCGGCCGCGCCGGGGCAGTGGGCGCCGGGGCGGCGAGCGGGTTCATGAACGTCACCGCCGGGGTCGGCGGGCCGGCCGTCGTCCTGTTTGCCGTGAGCACCGACTGGGAGCACCGGCGGTTCGTCGCGACCTTCCAGGTCTACGCGGTCGTCACCAACCTCGCGTCCCTCGCCGCCAAGGGCGGCCTGCACGGCATCTCGACGGCGGCCCTCGCCCTCTCCGTCGGCGGGCTCGTCGTCGGGCTGCTCGGCGGGGAGGTGCTCGCCCGGCACGTCGACCACCGCACCGCCCGGCGGCTCGCCATCGGGCTGGCGCTCGCCGGGGCGGCGTTCACCGTCGTCAAGGGTGTCCTCGCCTGGTCCTGACCATCCGATCGGGTCATGGCCGTGCCGAGTGGGCGTCAATACCCTGGGGACACGTCGCCCGACGCGACTGCGGTCTGACGCTGGACCGCCCCTCGACACCGGACCGCTCGGGTCCTCACTCCGGCGCTGGCAGGGCGCCTCCTCATCCGCTCGGGGCCTGCCGAAGCTGGAGTAGGTCATGAAGCTGCTGCACATCGTCGCGACGCCCCGGGGCGAGCTGTCCCACACCCTGCCGGTGTCGAACGCGTACATCGAGGCCCTGCGCGAGGAGCAGCCGGACCTCGAGGTCGACGAGATCGACCTCTTCACCCACGACCTACCCGCGGTCGCCGGTAGCAACATCCGGGCGAAGTACATGCTCATGACCGGGCAGCCGGGGGACGACGACGCGCGCCTGTCGTGGGGTCACATCGAACGCACCATCGCGCGCTTCCTCGGGGCCGACCGCTACCTCATCACGTCGCCGATGTGGAACTTCTCGGTGCCGTACGCCCTGAAGTACTACATCGACTGCATCGTCCAGCCGGGCTACGTCTTCCGCGTCGAGGGGGGACAGGTGCTGCCCATGGTCCACGGGAAGTCGATGGTCTGCGTGACCTCGCGCGGCTCGGACTACTCCCCCGGCGGGTTCCTCCAGCCGTACGACTTCCAGGAGCCGTACCTGCGGGCGATCTTCGGCTTCATCGGCATCACCGACATCGCCTTCGTCCATGCGCAGCCCATGGACTATGGCCCCGAGCTGCGCACCTCGGCCACCGAAGCCGCTCTGGCCCAGGTGCAGGCCCTGGTCGGGTCGCCGACGGCCGCGACCGGGTAGGCCACGAGGGGGCCGCCACGGGTCCGCCCATGGGTAGCCCGGACGACCGCTACTTCTTGGCGACCTCGGCGTCGTTGGAGAGCGCGGCGATGAAGGCCTCCTGGGGCACCTCGACCCGGCCGACCATCTTCATCCGCTTCTTGCCCTCCTTCTGCTTCTCCAGCAGCTTGCGCTTGCGGGTGATGTCACCGCCGTAGCACTTGGCGAGCACGTCCTTGCGCATGGCCCGGATCGTCTCTCGCGCAATGACTCTCGAGCCGATAGCCGCCTGGATCGGCACCTCGAACTGCTGGCGTGGGATGAGCGTGCGCAGCTTCGAGGCCATCTGCACGCCGTACGCATACGCCTTGTCCTTGTGGACGATCGAGCTGAAGGCGTCGACCTGCTCGCTCTGCAGGAGGATGTCGACGCGCACGAGGTCGGCCGCCTGGTCGCCGTCGGGCTCGTAGTCGAGCGACGCATACCCCTTGGTGCGCGACTTCAGCTGGTCGAAGAAGTCGAAGACGATCTCGGCCAGCGGCAGGGTGTAGCGCAGCTCGACCCGCTCGGGCGAGAGGTAGTCCATGCCGCGCAGCGTGCCTCGACGCTGCTGGCAGAGCTCCATGATGGCGCCGATGAACTCGCTCGGGGCGAGCACCGTGGCCCGCACGATGGGCTCGCGCACCTCGGCGATCTTGCCGTCGGGGAACTCACTGGGGTTGGTCACCTCGATGTGGCGGTCGCCCTCGAGGGTGACGTCGTAGACGACGTTGGGCAGGGTGGAGATGAGGTCGAGGTCGAACTCGCGCTCGAGCCGCTCGCGGATGATCTCGAGGTGCAGCATGCCGAGGAACCCGACGCGGAACCCGAAGCCGAGCGCCACGGACGTCTCGGGCTCGTAGACCAGGGCCGCGTCGTTGAGCTTGAGGCGGTCGAGGGCGTCGCGCAGGTCGGGGTAGTCGGACCCGTCGATCGGGTAGAGACCGGAGAAGACCATGGGCTTGGGGTCGCGGTAGCCGCCCAGCGCGACGGTGGCCGGCTTCGCGGCGTTGGTGACGGTGTCGCCGACGCGGCTCTGGCGCACGTCCTTGACCCCGGTGATGAGGTAGCCGACCTCGCCGACCCCGAGGCCCTTGGACGGCACGGGTTCCGGTGAGATGACACCGATCTCGAGCAGGTCGTGGGTGGCCTTGGTCGACATCATGGTGATCCGCTCGCGCGGGTTGAGGTCACCGTCGATGACGCGCACGTAGGTCACGACGCCGCGGTAGCTGTCGTAGACGGAGTCGAAGATCATCGCGCGAGCGGGGGCGTTGGGGTCGCCCTTGGGGGCGGGCAGCTCGCGGACGATCCGGTCGAGCAGCGGTTCGACGCCCTCGCCCGTCTTGCCCGAGACGCGCATGCAGTCCTCGGGCTCGCAGCCGATGAGGCCGGCGAGCTCGTCGGCGTACTTCTCGGGCTGGGCCGCGGGCAGGTCGATCTTGTTGAGCACCGGGATGATCGTGAGGTCGTTCTCCATCGCCAGGTAGAGGTTGGCGAGGGTCTGCGCCTCGATCCCCTGGGCGGCGTCGACAAGCAGCACCGCACCCTCGCAGGCGGCCAAGCTGCGCGAGACCTCGTAGGTGAAGTCGACGTGGCCCGGGGTGTCGATCATGTTCAGCGCGTGGGTGACCCCGTCGAGCGCCCACGGCATCCGCACGGCCTGGCTCTTGATCGTGATGCCGCGCTCACGCTCGATGTCCATCCGGTCGAGGTACTGCGCCCGCATGGCCCGCGCGTCGACGACGCCCGTGAGCTGCAGCATCCGGTCGGCCAGGGTCGACTTGCCGTGGTCGATGTGGGCGATGATGCAGAAGTTGCGGATGAGGTCCGGAGGGGTCGCGTGGGGCGCGAGCGCCGTTCGGGCCAGTGGTGACACCGCCCAAGTGTTTCACGCGGGCCGGACGGCCCCGACCAGCCGAGGACCGTATGCCGGGTGGCGGCCACCCCCGGGGCCTCGCCGGCCGGGGCCCGGTGCTCGCCAGGGTCGGGTACCGATGGCGACCGGGCAGCCGGACCGGGGACCAGGCCCACCAGGCCACCAGCGCGGCGATCAGGACCAGCGCGACGACCACGTCCCGCTGGACGAGGCCGCCGTCGGTCACCGGGGTAGCGCACGCGGACGCCGTCCACCGCCGACCGGACCGTGCCGTTCTTCGACGACACTGCGGTTTCGACGCGTTCCGGCCCACCGGGGCTCAGGACCACCACAATGAGGTGTCCCGACGTCCGACGACCCGAGCCCAGGACCACATGACCCGCGAGGTGGAGCGCTCCGGTGAACCGTCACCGGTTCCCGCGCCCCTGCGTCGGATCCCGCGGTCGTGCTCCGACGTCTACCGGCTGTGGGCGGCCGTCGGGCTGGGCCTGGTCCTCCAGCTGCTGTTCGCCATCGCGCAGGCGGTCGCCGAGGAGGTGGGGTGGCAGCGCGACCTCACGCCCGCCGAGCTGGCGCTCGAGGAGGACTTCGGGGCCAATCTCATCGGCTGGGTCGGGTTCGCCATCTGCTACCTCTGGCTGGGGATCCGGGCGTTCTCCCGGGCCGACCACGACGAGCTCGTCCGGCGGATCCTCGGCTCCCCGCTGCCGACGGCGCGCTGGCGGCGCTGGCTGCTGGCCGGGGGCGGCAGCCTCGGCTGGCCGCTCGCCATCTCCGTGTGGGCGTTCCTGGCCGTCATCACGGCCACGCTCAACCGGCAGGACTCCCCCGGCCTCGTCATCGTGTTCGCGGCCCTCACCGTCTTCAGCTGCGCGGCGGTCATCACCTTCAGCTTCGCGCTGCACTACGCCCGCCAGGACATCACCCAGGGCGGCCTGGAGTTCCTCGGAGACGAGCAGCCCGTCTTCTCCGACTACGTCTACGTGGCGATCGGCGGGACCGTCGCCTTCGGGCCCCAGGACGTCATGGTCGTCTCCTCCTCGATGCGCCGCACGGTCAGCGTGCAGACGATCCTCGGCTGGCTCCTCAGCACGGTGATCATCGCGGTGCTGCTCTCGCTCGTCACGTAGTCCACGGGCCGGTCCCGGCGCGACGATGCCGGCGGGCATCGGTCCAGCGGAGGCCGGCCGCGGCGCCCAGCAGCGCCGTCGACCCGCCGAGGAACCCCCACGTGAGCGGACGGTCGAAGGCCAGCTCCGACCGGGCCCGCAGCGCCGCGACGAGGATGAGCACGAGCATGATGACGGCCGTCTCCAGCATGAGCCGGACCGCGACCCAGCGAGGGGCGACCGCGATGAGGACGCCGGCCACGCCGAGGCAGAAGACCGCACCCATGACGCGACTCGTCAGCGGGGTCAGCGTCCACGGCCAGACCGGGATGACCCACGCCGGGTCGACGAACATCGCCACCCCCCACCCACCGCTCCCGGCTCCCGCGACCGCCGCGACCGCACGGGCCACGGCGCCCAGGCGCTCGTCGTCCCCGGCCCGAGGGGCGGCGGTATGCCGGTTGGCCAGCCACGCCCACACGACGAGGGCGGGGGCGGTGGCGTAGAGGGCCGTCCACACCCAGAAGGCCGGATGCGCGTGGTTGAAGCGGTCCCAGTGCAGCACCGTCGCGACCCCCAGCAGCGCCGAGAAGACGATAACGGGAGGGAGTCCGGTCTTGATCGCGCTCCACCGCCGAGCCCGCACCGCCCGCACGAAGAAGTACGCGCCGCCGAGGTAGGCCGCGGCAAGCGTCATCGGCGTCATCGTGGGCGTGATGGTCCACGCCCACAGACGTTGGGTTTCGCCCGGGAAGAGGTAGAGCAGCACGAACGCGACGACGAGGAACGGGACGATGACCGCGGACAGCCACCTCGTGCCCCGCAGGACCTGGTCCTCCCTCAGCGGCCGACCGGCGGGAGCGTTCCCGATGTGGTCGGCGTTCCTCGTGGGTCTGACCCGCCGACCGCGTCCACTGGGTCTGACGGGTCCGACGGGTCCGGTGGCGGCCATGGTGGCACCTCGGTTCGGTCCGCCCATCGGGCCCGCTCCACCCCTCGGCGGGGCGATCGTGGGAACCGCCCGCACGGACCCCCCGGTACGTCCAGACTAGGCACGGCAGGGCTGATGCGAAGGAGCTTTCCGTGAACGGCCCCGACCACCCACCGCCGGATGACGGGGTCGCCCTCGTCGTGGCCCACCTCCGGGAGCGGTTGGCGGAGCCGGAGATGCTCGGGCCGCACCGAGCGTTCCTCGCCACCTACCTGAGGACGACGGAGGCCGTGGCAGCGGCGTTGGGGGAGAACCGCTTCGAGGACCCGGCCTGGGTCGCGAGGTGGGACGAGGCCTTCGCCCGCCTCTACCTCTCGGCCCTCGACGCCCGGCTCTCCGGGCAGGCCCGGGTGCCACGGCCCTGGCGGCTGGCGTTCGCCGCTCCGGAGGCCTTTCCCCCGTTGCGGCACGTGCTGCTGGGGATCAACGCGCACATCAACTACGACCTCCCTCAGGCCCTCCTCGCGGTCATCTCTGACGCGGACTTCGCCGACCCGGAGCTCGTGGCCCGCAGCCGCCGGGACCACGCCCGCATCGACGGCGTCCTGTCCACGCGGGTCGCGGCGGAGGAGCGGGAGCTGTCGACGGCATCGGCCCGGACCCTCGTCGACCGCGGGCTCCGCCCGCTCAACCGCTATGCCTCGCGGCGCTTCCTCGCGGAGGCCCGGGGGAAGGTCTGGCTCAACACCGTGCAGCTGCAGGAGGCCAGGACACACGGGCCGGACGCGTATGCCGCCCGGCTCGCCGAGCTCGAGGTCCTGTGCGCCGCGCGCATCGCCGACCTCACGGCCCCGGGGCAGGTGCTCGTGCGCCTGGCCGTCTCCGGGTTCGGCGTGCTCCTTCCCCCGCCCGACGACTGACCGGCCGGCCTCGAGGCGCCGCCCCGATGCGGGACGGCGCCTCGTGCGTATCCGCTAGGAGGTCAGCTGCTGACCGCGGCCCTCCGAGCCGACGGCTGGGCGCCGGACCCTGCTCCCAGATGCCCACCCGCGCTCTGGCTAGAGGTGAACACCTGGGTGTCGTAGGCCATCCGCCCGACCATCGTGGCGAACGTCTTGGACATCCAGGTCAGCACCACCGGGTCGTTGTTGGCCAGGTTGTCGCACCACCGGAAGGGGTTGTCGACGCAGCCGCCGTCGGTGCCGGGCACCGCCCCCTCGAAGTTGCCGGTCGACCCGCCGAAGAGGGTGACGTCGGTGGGCAGCTTGCAGCAGTCCTGCCCGGTGAGGACGCCACTCGCCGGGACGCCCGCCTGCTGGAACACGAAGGCGTCGGTGCCGTCAGCCGAGAAGAGGATGTGGTTCTTCCCGATGGAGTCCAGGTAGCCGATGCCGGCGTCCCGGGCGATCGCCGAGGGGCCGAAGATGCTCGGCGGCATCGGCGTCCCCGGAGTGCGGGTGAAGAGCTGCACCCCGTCCTTGGGGTCGAGGACCCCGGCGACATAGTTCGGGGTCGCGAGCACATCGGCGTCGAGGTCGTACTTGATCTTGGCCAGCTCGGCTGCCGGGAGGGTGTCGACGTAGTAGTGCGAGCCCAGCAGACCCAGCTCCTCACCACCGAACCAGATGAAGCGCAGCTTGTTGCGGGTGTTGGTGTTCCGCAGCTGCTGGGCGATGTCGAGGACCGCGGCGGACCCGGACGCGTTGTCGAGCATGCCGGCGCCGTAGATCGCGTCCAGGTGGGCGTCGACGACGAGCACGTTGTCGGGGTCGCCACTGCGGGACTCGGCGATGACGTTCCAGTCCGCGCGGTGCGGGTCGTCGATCGCCTGGACGTCGATGGTCAGGACCGGTGCCGAACCCGGGACGTACTGTCCGAGCAGCTGGACGCCCACGGCGTACGGGACGAACAGGACGGGAATGTGCTCGGTCCCGGACAGGGACCCTGAGAAGAGGCTCTGGCGAGCGGGGTTGCCCTCGTTGAAGATGACGATCGCCGACGCTCCTGCGGTCTCGGCGTTGGCGACCTTCTGCGCGAAGGTGCACGTGCCGCGCTGCACGAGGGCGATGTTGCCGGCGGCGAACCCGGCGAAGTCGCTCGACGAGCATCCGCTCGCCGAGCTGGGCGCCGGGGACGCGGGCACGACGATGCCACCTGCGGGCTGCAGAGTGGCGGTGGCCGACCCGGCCGCAGGGCCGGGGTTGAAGTCCGTACCGACCACCCAGGAGTGCGGGGTGGGCGACACCTCCTGCATGACGGGGGTGCCCACGAAGCTGAAGTAGTGGAACGTGTACTCCTGGAGGGTCACGCTGTAGCCGGCGGCCCGCATGACCCCGGCGACGTAGTCGGCGGACGCCTTGTATCCGGGCTCCCCGGAGCTGCGTGACGGGTGCCCGTCAGCGCCGGGGTTCGCATCGGCGATCTGCTGGAAGGCCTGCATGTGGGCCCACAGGTCGTCGCGGTTGACGCAGTCGGCCAGCTTCTGGGGACTGTTGTTCACCCGCTGGGCGCAGGCCGTGGGGTTGGCGTCGGCGGTCGAGGTGGTGGCACTCGAGGCCATCACGGGAAGAGCAGCGGTCACCGCGACTGCCGCAGCAGCGGCGAGGGCGACCCTCCAGCCGTGACGTCGTCCGTGTCGTGGGCTCATCGGGATGCTCCCTTGCTACGGCGAAGACCCGCCGGCGTCGTTGTCGACGAGCCTGACGATGCTACGACCTCACAACGGGCGCACAGGTCGATTCTCGAAAGCCCGCTCGGCTGCTCGCGGTCGTCGCCCGTTCCTCGCCCGTTCGCCACGGGCGGCGGTCACGCGGGGCGCAGCTCGACCACCGGGATGACGCGTGGGGCTGCGGCGTGCTCGTGGTCCGCGAAGAAGGGGTATAGCGCCACCATGCGCGCCCACAGCTCGGCGCGGTCGGGGCCCGTGACCGGGTGGGCCGACGCGGCATACGCCTGGCCGTCCCCCTCACCGTCCAGCTCGACGAGCACCCGCGGGTCGGCCTCCAGGTTCAGGCACCAGGCCGGGTCCTGCGGCGCGCCGAGGTTGGAGGCGATGACGTAGACCCGCCCCGCCTCCCGGTGGACCATCATCGGGCTGGTGCGAGGCTGACCCGACCGGCGTCCCACCGTGGTGAGGAGCAGCAGCCGGTCGCGCTGCATCCCCTTGACGGGGCCGCCGGCGCGGAACTGCTCGATGACGGCCCGGTTCGTCTCTCGCCTGTCCATCGCGTGCTCCTTCCGCTGCGGGTCAGGCGCCGACGGCGCCGTCGATGCCCTCGCGCAGCAGGTCGGCGTGGCCGTTGTGCTGGGCGTACTCCGCCACCATCTTCAGAAGGGCGCTGCGCAAGGAGAACGCCGCGCCGTCGCGTACGCGAGTGCCGGTGTCGTCGAGGGAATGGGCGGCCACGATCTCGCGCGACCGCGCGCACTCGGCGTGCCACTGCGCCCAGGCCTGCGCGACGTCGCCGTCGAGCCGCTCGAAGTCCTGGTCGGGGTCGTCGTCGGAGTAGTAGAGCATCGGCACGTCGTCGCCCGCGAAGTTGACCTGGAACCACCACCGCTCGACCCCGGTGAGGTGGCGCAGGAGCCCGTGGAGCGTCATCGTCGAAGGGGGCATGGTGCGCCGGGACAGGTCGGCGTCGGAGACACCCGAGCACTTCAGCGCGAAGGTGGCCCGGTGGTGCTCGAGGTAGGCCTCGAGCAGCTCACGGTCGGAGCCGGTCAGCGGCAGGGGCGGGCGGGGGTCGTCGGCCCAGACGGGGCTGAAGTTCTCCTCGGGCACGACGGGCTGCGGGCTCATGGCCCGACCCTAGGGACTCCCACCGACAGCAGGCTCACGCCGCGACGGGCAGGTGCAGCGGACCGCGGATGAGCCTCGAGGGCCGCATGACGACCCGGCCGGCGTGCCGCAGCCCGGGCATCCGCTGCGCCAGGGCGGCGACCGCCGCCACCGCCTCCAGCCGGGCCAGCGGCGCGCCCAGGCAGTAGTGGACGCCGCTGGAGAAGGCGAGGTGGTCCGACGCCGAGGTGCGCCCGATGTCGAACCGCGAGGGGTCGGGGAACACCTCGGGGTCGCGACCCGCCGCCGCCAGGAGCAGCACCACCGCCTGGTTGCGGCGCACCGGCACTCCCCCGACCTCGGTGTCGCGGAACGAGATCCGGGCCGTCTCCTGCACCGGAGGGTCCCACCGCAGGACCTCCTCCACGACGGCGGGCGCCAGCGAGGGGTCGTCCTTGAGCCGCTGCCACTGGTCGGGATGGGCCAGCAGTGCGCGCGTGGCGTTGCCGATGAGGTTGACCGTCGTCTCGAAGCCGGCGATGAGGAGCAGGGAGCACATCGGCACCATCTCGTGCGGCTCGATGGACCCCCCGCGCTCGGCGACGATGACGCTGACGAGGTCCTCCCGCGGCTCCCGGGCCCGCTCCTCGAAGAGCCGCTCGAACAGCCGCTCCAGCTCGATGTTGGCCTCGATGACCCGACGGGCCTGGCCGATGGACGTGATGCCGTCGAGCGCACCGCCCAGGGCGGCCCCGTAGCGCTGGAACGCCGCGATGTCGCCGCCCTCCACGCCCATCATCGCGGTGATGACAGCGATCGGGAGCGGGGCGGCGAGGTCGGTCACGAGGTCGAACGACCCCTGGCGCGCCACCGCGTCGAGCAGGTGACCCACAGTGGTGTCGACCGTCGCGGCATACCGGCTCATCATCTTCGGGCTGAAGGCCGGCGCGGCCACCCGGCGCAGGCGCTCGTGGTCGGGCGGGTTGAGGCTGAGGAACGACAGGTCGAACTCCTGGGGCGTCGCCCCCGGCACGGTGCCGTCCTCCTCGCGGACGCCGAACTGCCGGCCGCGCAGCACCTGCTTGCACACGGGGTGGCTCGTCGTCGCCCAGTTGCCGAGGCGGGTCGGCACCATCGGCCCGAGCGCGCGCATGTCCTCGTAGACCGCATAGGGGTCGCGGCGGCCCTCCCGCAGGGAGAGGCGGGCCAGCTGGTCGCCACGGAAGCGGGCGGCGGACCAGCGGTTCCAGCGCTCCCGGTAGAGGCCGCCGGCGAAGCGGGCGGCCGCGTGCGCCTGGTGGAGGCGGGTCATGCCTCCAGAGCGTATGCGCGGCGCCGGCCGAGCACGGCCGACAGGACCGCGATCCCCACGCCGAGCAGGGCGAGGACGGCACCGACGCGGCTGGGCCACTCGTACCCGAGACCCGCGCTGAGCACGACGCTGCCGAGCGCGGCGCCGATCGCGTTGGCGATGTTGAGGGTCGAGTGGTTCAGCGCCGCAGCGAGGGACTGGCCCTCGTGGGCGACGTCCATGAGCCGGGTCTGCAGCAGCGGCACGAGGATCGAGGGCAGGAAGCCGAGGACGAAGACCAGGACGACGGCGAGCCACCCGATGTGGGCGAGCGAGCCGAAGACCGCGAGCATCACCGCGATGAGGCCGAGCGAGACGATCATGCCGCGCAGGATGCCGAACCGGGCCACGCGGCCCGACACGAGCATCCCGCTCACCATGCCCACGCCGTAGACCGCGAGCACCACCGGCACGAACGAGCTGGAGAACCCGGCCAGCTCGGTCATGGTGGGCGTGATGTAGGCGTACGTGGCGAACATCCCGCCGAAGCCGACGACGCCGACGAGCAGGGCGAGCCACACCTGCAGCCGGGTGAGCGCCGTCAGCTCCGAGCGCATGGAGGCCTCCTCGGGTCGGGGCTGGCGGGGCACCCAGGCCCAGAGCGCCAGGAGCGTGAGCAGGCCGATGCCGCCGACGACCCAGTAGGGGACGGACCAGCCGAGACGCTGCCCGAGCAGCGTCGTCAGAGGCACCCCGACGATGTTGGCGGTGCCGAGCCCGATGAGCATCATGGCCACCGCCCACGTGCGCCGTTCCTTCGCCACGAGCGACGCCGCGACGACGGAGCCGATGCCGAAGAACGCCCCGTGCGGCAGGCCGGAGAGGAAGCGGGCGGCCATGAGCTCGGTGTAGCCGTGGGCGAACCCCGAGGCGGTGTTGGCGAGCGTGAAGGCGGCCATCAGGGCGATGAGCACGGCCTTGCGAGGCAGGCGGGCGGCGAGCACCGCGACGAGCGGCGCCCCGACGACGACCCCGAGGGCGTAGGCCGAGACGTAGTGGCCCGCGGTGGGGATGTCGGTGCCGGTGCCGGCGGCCACCTCGGGCAGCAGGCCCATCGTCACGAACTCGGTGGTCCCGATGGCGAACCCGCCGGTGGCCAGGGCGAGGAGGGCCAGGCCGACCCGAGGCGTGGCAGACCGGCGCCCGTCGGGGGCGTCGTAGGCGGGCGTGGAGGCGCTGGCGGGAGCCAGGGTGTCGGTCATCAGGTCTCTCGTGGGGGTTGCGTCGTCAGCAGGCGGTGCGGTCACGGTCCACGTCGACCTCGCACAATGCTAGGGCCAACAAACCGGGTGCCCGGATTCGTCCCCACCCCCGACACTGGCCCATGACCTCGGTGTGGCTCCCGGACGTGGACTACCGGCACACGTCGCGGCGGCCCGCGTGGGACGGGCTGCCGCCGGCCGTCCGGGCGGCCGCGGCGCGGGTGGCCGGCGGCATCGTCGTGGCCGCCGACCCGCCCGTGAGCAGCGGCTTCTCCGGCGCCTTCGCGGGTCGCGTCGCGCTGCGGGACGGGCACGAGGTCTTCGTCAAGGCCGGGGCACCCGACCAGCCCCACGTCGTCGCCGCGCTCGAGCAGGAGGCGTCCGTGCTGGCGCGGCTGCCCGCCGGAGTCCCGGCGCCGGCGCTGGTGGGGTTCGAGCGGGTCGACGGCTGGAGCGTGCTCGTCGTCGCGGTCGTCCCGGGCCGCATGCCGGGCGCGCCGTGGACGCCCGCCGAGGTCGACGCCGTGCACCGGGCGTGCCTCACCGTCGCCGAGCTCGGGACCCCCTCGACCATCGGGGGCCGCGACCTGGCCCACCGCATGTCCGCCGACCCGGACATCCTCGCCGTCGGACGCGCCCTCGCCGAGGGGACGTTCGCCCAGGACCCCGAGCTGCCGTCGTGGCTGGCCACACACGGGCCCGAGGTGGGCGCGCTCGTCCTCGGCGCGGAGGGCCGGTTCGGCGGCGACACCGTCTGCCATGGGGACCTGCGCCCCGACAACCTCCTCGTCACGGCGACCGACGGGGCGCCCGGGTCGGCCGTCGTCGTCGACTGGAACTGGGTGGGGACGGCCGCCGCCTGGGTCGACTGGGTCGGGCTCCTCCCCCTCATGGCGGCGCAGGGGGTCGATACCGACGCCCTCGTGCGCTCCTCGCCGCTGACGCGGCATACCGACCCCGAGGACCTCGACGCCTTCCTGGCCACCATCGCCGCCTACATGCTGGGCGACTACCGCCACGCCCCGCCACCGGGCTGCACCCCCGCACTGCGACGGCACCAGCTGCTGATGGCCCACGCCTTCCTCGCGCTGCTGCGGCACCGCCGGCGCTGGTCATGACGGCTACGGTGGGGCTCGTGCCCACCCTCGTCGAACGCCTCCGCACGGTCCTCGAGCGCGTCCTCGGCGGCGGGTCCGGCCCTGCGACGCGCCCCGAGCGGCGCCCGGCTCCGGCCCCGACGTCGCGCCGGCCCTCCCCCGACGGCGGCGTCGCCCCACCGACGGGACACCGCACCTACCCCGGGGACTTCCACGGGGTGCCCGCGATCGCGTACGCGCCGAAGCCCGACGGGCAGCCCGACCCCGGTGAGGTCGTGTGGACCTGGGTGCCCTTCGAGGAGGACAACAGCATCGGCAAGGACCGCCCCGTCCTGCTCGTGGGCACGGACGGCGACTGGCTGCTCGGGGTCATGCTGACGAGCCAGGACCACGACCGCGACGCCGGCCAGGAGCGCCGTGCCGGGCGCGAGTGGGTGGACATCGGCTCCGGGGGCTGGGACCGCAGCGGCCGCCCCAGCGAGGTGCGGGTCAACCGGATCATCCGGGTCGACCCCGAGGCCATCCGGCGCGAGGGAGCCGTGCTGCCACAGCCGCGCTTCGACGAGGTGGCCGAGGCGATCCGCCGCGTCGGCTAGACGGGCGGCGGGACGAGCGCACGCGGTATGCGTCGGGCCCGCCACCTCCAGGAGGTGACGGGCCCGACGCATACGCGCTGGTGGAGCTAGAGCGCGGCGGCCTTCTTGGCCATGGCCGACTTCTTGTTGGCGGCCTGGTTCTGGTGGATGACGCCCTTGGAGACGGCCTTGTCGAGCTTGGTCGACGCCTTCTGCAGGGCCTCCTGCGCCGCCGTCCTGTCACCGGCGTCCGCGGCCTCGCGGAACCGACGGACCCAGGTGCGGAGCTCGCTCTTGACCGCCTTGTTGCGCTCCGTGCGCTTCTCGTTGGTCTTGATGCGCTTGAGCTGCGACTTGATGTTTGCCACGTGGAGGAACTTTCTCTGGTCGGATGGTTGCCGTTAGAGGGCGGCAGCGGCGCGCCGGGACCGGCGTGGGGACACCGTGGGTGACGCGCCCTGAGGTGGAGCGAAGACGTGCGCGCACGACCGGGGCGCGCACGCAACGGCTCAATCTACCAGCGGGGCTCGGTCCGGCCCAAAACGGCCGACCCGACCGTCAGTCGCCGTGCCGGGCGCGGCTGATGGTGAGGATGACCCGCTCGACGGCGTAGACAGGGTCACGGCCGCCACCCTTGACCTCCACGTCGGCGGCCGCGACCGCCTGGATGGCCCGGCCGAGGCCCTCGGCGGTCCACGAACCGAGCTGGCGGCGGGCCTTGTCGACCTGCCACGGCGCCATGCCCAGCTGCTTGGCCAGCTGTTGCGAGCCCCCGCGGCCGGCGGACCCGACCTTGACGAGCTGGCGCAGCTGGGAGGCGAGCACGGCGACGATGGGCACCGGGTCGACGCCGGTGGCGATGGCGTGGCGCAGCATCCGCAGCGCCTCCCCCGTCTGGCCCGCGACCGCGGCGTCGGCCACCCGGAAGCCCGTCGCCTCGACCTTGCCTCCGTGGTAGATCTCGACGAGCCGGTCGTCCACCACGCCCTCGGTGTCGGACACCAGCTGCGAGACGGCGGACGCCAGCTCGCGCACGTCCCGCCCCAGCGCCTCGACCAGCGCGCGGACGGCCTCCGGCGTCGCCTTGCGGCCCTGCCGGCGGAACTCGTTGGCGACGAAGTCGCTCTTGTCGCGGTCGGTCTTGATGGTCGGGCACTCGATGAGGTGCGCCTTCTGCTTGACCAGCTGGTCGAGCACGCGCTTGCCCCGCTGGCCCCCCGCGTGGGTGACGACGAGGCTGACGTCGTCGGCGGGCGCCGCAAGGTAGGCCGTGAGGTCGTCGAGCAGCTCGTCGGAGGCGTCGTCGAGACGCTCGACGACGACCGCCTTGTCCTCGCCGAAGAGCGACGGGCTTGTATGCAGCGCGAGCAGGCCCGGCTCGTAGCCCGCCGCCGGGAGCCGGACCACCTCGAGGTCGGGGGCCTGGTGCTTCAGCTCGGCCAGCGTCGCCCTCACGGCCCGCTCGGCCAGCAGCTCCTCGGGACCCCGCACGAGGACGAGGGCGGGGGTCGGGCTCACGGGCTCACCCTGTCACGCGACACCGACGGCCGGCGGGCCGGCGAGATGCCCGGTCGGACGGGTCGGACGCGTCGGGAGTCGCCCGGGCGCCTTGCCGACCCCCACTCCCCACCCGTGCGTCACCCGGACATCACCCGGAGGCCAGAGGAGCCGGCGAGGGCTCACAGCAGGCGGGGGCTGTCGGTCAGCTCGAGGCCGAGCTGGGTCAGACGCGCACGGACGGCGTCGACCGGCAGCTCGAGGTGCTCCACGAGGTCGTCCAGGTCGATGCCGGCCTCGACGGCGTCGCGCAGCTCGGCGTCCTGGTCGGCCGTCCACGCGTGGCCCACCGTGACCGCGGTGCGCGCCGACGGGGCCACGGGCGGCGAGCCCGCCACCGGGCGGTGGTCAGCGCTGGGGCCGCCGGGGTCAGCGAGGAACCCCTCCCCGGCACGGCCGACGCTGGCGGCCTCCGCGGACGCGGGGTCGACGGGGTCGACCGCGCCGACGAGCCCGCGCAGGGCCGGGTCAATGACCGGCAGCGGCGGGGGCGCGACCTCGTCGAGTCGGCGCAGGGCGGCGAGCACCTGGTCGCGGTCGGTGGTCGGCCAGAAGGGGGGCAGCGAGCGCTGCAGGAACCCGGCATACCGCGCGCTGACCATGCGCGAGTCGAGGATGGCCACGACGCCCCGGTCGTCCCCCCGGCGCACGAGCCGGCCGGAGCCCTGGGCGAGCCGCAGTGCCGCGTGCGTGGCCGAGACCGCCATGAAGCCGTTGCCCCCCATGCGCGCGATGGCCTCGGAGCGGGCGGAGGCGAGGGGGTCGTCGGGGCGGGGGAAGGGGATCCGGTCGATGACGACGAGCTGGCAGGACGAGCCCGGCACGTCGACGCCCTGCCACAGCGTGAGGGTGCCGAACAGGCACGTCGTGGGCTCCCGGGCGAACTGCCGCACCAGCGTGGCGATCTGGTCCTCGCCCTGGCACAGGATGTCGATGTCGGTGCCGTCGCTGCTGAACCGCGCGCGCAGCTGCTCGGCCGCGTTCTGCGCCGCGCGGGTCGAGGAGAACAGCCCGAGCGTCCGGCCGCCGGCGGCGCGCACCAGGGCCTCGATCTCGTCGAGGACCTTCGGTGAGGTGCCGTCGCGACCGGGCGCCGGGAGGTCCTTCGCGACGTAGACGATCGCCTGGCGCTGGTAGTCGAAGGGGCTACCGACGTCGAGCCCGCGCCAGTCCGGGGCCCCCTCGCCGCGCAGGCCGATCGTGCCCGCGACGGCGTCGAAGCTGCCGCCGAGCTCGAGGGTGGCGCTGGTGAGGACGACGGTGCGGTCGCCGAAGATGCGCTCGCGCACGAGCATGGCCACGCTCATCGGCGCGACGCGCAGCACGGGCCCGCGGCGGGGGTCCTTGCTGAGCCAGACGACGTCGAGGTCGCGCCGCTCGAGGATGCGGGCGCTGTTCTCGTAGATCTCGTCGACGGCCGCCCGGGCGACCTGGCGGGCCCCGTCGGGCTGCTCCCCCGCCGGGGGCTTGAGCTCGGACTGCACGGCCCGGGTCGTGTCGCGCACCCGGCTCAGGGCGAGGACCAGGCCCTCGGAGAGCTCCGGCATCCGCCCCTCGGGCAGCTCGTCGAGGACGCCGCTCAGCAGGACCGCGGCGTCCTCGACCTCCTCGGCCCCCTCGGCGAAGCGCGCCGCCCGTCGGGCCGCGCTGGTGACCAGGCCCTGCGACAGCTCGTCGGTGATCGTAGAAGTGACCCGGTCGACGAGCTCGTGGGCCTCGTCGATGACGAGCAGCCGGTGCTCGGGGAGCATCTGGCGGCCCTCGAACGCGTCGATGGCCATGAAGGAGTGGTTCGTGACGATGACGTCGACGTCCTTCGACGCCTCCCGGGAGCGCTCGACGAAGCACTCGGCGACGAGGGGGCACGTGCTGCCGAGGCACTCGTGGGCCGACACCGAGACCTGGCGCCAGGCGCGGTCGCTGACGCCGGGCACGAGCTCGTCGCGGTCGCCGGACGAGGTCGACTCGGCCCACGTGCGCAGCCGGAGGACCTCCTCCCCGAGGCGGGACGCGCCGCGGTCGACCTGGCCGACGGTCAGCAGCCCGTCCTCCTCGTCGGGGAACCCCCCGTCGAGCTTGTTGAGGCACAGGTAGTTGCGCCGGCCCTTGACGAGCGAGTACGTCGGTCGGCGGCCGACGAGCGGGGCCAGGGCGGTCGCGAGCCGCGGCATGTCGCGGTCGACGATCTGCGCCTGCAGGGCGAGGGTGGCGGTGGCGACGACGGCCGGCCGGCCGGTGGCCATCGCATGACGCACCGCGGGGACGAGGTAGGCCAGGGACTTGCCGGTGCCGGTGCCCGCCTGCACCAACAGGTGCCCGTCGGTCTCGATGGTGTGCTCGACGGCGTGCGCCATCTCCACCTGCCCGGTCCGCTCGCTGCCCCCGACCCCGGCCACGGCGGCCCGGAGCAGCGCGTCGAGATCGGGTGGCACGGCCCCAGGGTATGCCGCGACGCGGGCCTTCCCGGGACCGTCCACAGCCCCCGAGGGGCCGAGGTCGATGCGGCGGTCCCGGTCCGCCTGACCCGACTCGGGTTCGGGCCAGGGCCGACTCAGCCGAGGACCGACCGCAGCGCCTCGCCCGCCTGCGTGACCCGGCCGGGCACGTGCCCGTCGGCGATCATGTTGATGACGACGCCGTCGACGCCCGCGTCGAGCACCCGTCGCTTGATGTCGGCGGCGACCTCCGCGGGCGGCCCGGCGAACATCCGCGACATCATCGCCTCCAGCCGCTGCGGGTCGATCTGGCCGGGGTCGACACCCCGCTCCCGCAGGGCCGCGGACTGCGCCTGCAGGGCGCTGTCCCGGTCGTCACCGAGCGCGACCGAGGCGAGGAAGCTGGTCTCGATCTCGGACCGGTCCCGGCCGACCTCACGGCAGCGCTCCTCCAGCGCCGCCAGCTTGGCCGGCAGCTCGGCGGGGTCGCAGATGATGTTGAGGTGGTCGGCGTAGCGGGCGGCCAGGCCGAACGTCTTCTTCTCCCCGCTGCCCCCGATGAGGATCGGCAGGTCGTTGCGCAGGCGCGGCTCGTTCATCGCCGACTCCGTCCGGTACCACTGACCGTTGACCGTCGGCCGCTCCCCACGCAGCATGGGCGTGACGATCGACAGCGCCTCCTCCAGCCGGTTGAACCGGTCCGTGAACGTGCCGAACTCGTAGCCGAGCTGCTGGTGCTCCAGCTCGTACCAGCCCGCTCCGATGCCGAGCACCGCGCGGCCACCGCTGACGACGTCGAGGGTCGTCACCGCCTTGGCCAGGAGCGTGGGGTTGCGGTAGGTGTTGCCCGTTACGAGCGCCGACAGCTGCACACGCGACGTCGCCGTGGCGAGGGCGGACAGCGCTGAGTAGGCCTCGAGCATGGGCTGGTCGGGCGAGCCGATGCCGGGCAGCTGGTAGAAGTGGTCCATCACGAGGACCGCGTCGAAGCCCGCGCCCTCGGCCTCCTTCGCCTGCCGGACGACGGTCGGGAAGAGGTCGGCCACGGGGGTGCCGTAGGAGAAGTTAGGGATCTGGTAGCCCAGGCGGATGCTCACCCTCGACACGGTATGCCTGCCGCCTGACTGCAGGTCAGGTGACACCGGGTCAGGTGCCCCAGGTCAGGTGCCACACGTCAGGTGCGACCGGTCACGTGCGACCCGGTCAGGTGCGGTCGCCGCCGACCAGTGGCCGGCCGTCGACGCGGCGCATCATCGCGACGTCGTCGCGGTAGTCCCCCGGCCCGATCCGCAGCCCGGCCGGCTGCCGACCCGTCTCCACCCAGCCCGCGCGCTCGTAGAAGTCCCCGAGCCCGGCTCCACTGCGGTAGTCGAGGCGCAGCAGCTCCACGCCCGGCAGGCTGCGGGCCAGGGCGTGCAGGCCGCCGAGGAGCAGGCGCCCCAGGTTTCTACCGCGCAGGTCGGGGTCGACCTGCAGCCGCCAGAGGGTGGCGACGTGCGCATACATCGGCTCGGGTCGTGTTCGCCACCAACCGAACCCGACGACGCGGCTGCCCGGCTCGCGCAGCACACCGAGCAGGGCCGAGCCTTCGAGGGTCTCGGTCAGATGGCCGTCGAGCACCGGCTCGACCTCGGCCGGCGACGCTCCCGGCAGGAAGCCCACGGAGCCGCCCCCGTCGTTCACCCGCACCCAGAGGTCCAGCAGCTGTTCGCGCAGGTCGTCGTCGACCGTGCGCACCGCCTCGACGCGGGGCAGCTCGAACAGCTCCGAGACGGCGCCCGCCGGGTCGCCGGCCCGCGCGGGCCGCGTGTCGACGCCGACCGGGACGAGCCCGGCCGCGAGCGCCGTGCGCCGCGAGGCGGGGTTCGTCGTGCGGACCGAGGCGCGGACCGTGCGGGTCGGCAGCACCTCCGTCGCGCTCACCGTGACGGCGCGGGCCAGAACCCGCCCGTAGCCGCGGCCCAGCACGTCGTGGCTCACGCGGTAGTAGAGGTTGAGCGCGTCGTCCTCCGGGGAGGACCGCACCCCGCCCCACCCGACGACCCGTCCGGTCGCGGCCTCCTCGACGGCCAGGTAGCCGTAGCCGTGCTCCCGCCAGTGCTCGATGTCGCCGGCCAGCCGGATGCGGCACGCCAGGGCGTCGGGCCGGGACTCCGGCGCGTGGGCGTAGGTGCGGGCGTCGGTGTGCAGCAGCCGGTAGGCGTCGGCGTCCGCGGGCGTCGGACGGCGCAGCCGCAGCGGGCCGGCCACCTGCTCGAACCCGCAACCGACCTCGATGGAACCCATGGCCCCATCCTCGCGTCGGCCGGCAGTCCCTGCCGAGCGGCCGACCTAGACTCTCGCCCGTGGAACGAGCGCTGCGCACGGGGTCGACCGTCCTGCTGGCCGTCGCGGTGGCCCAGGCGGGGTTCGGCGCGGGCCTGGGCGCCTCGCTCATCGCCCGCCCCAAGAGCGAGGTGCTGGAGGCCATCCACCAGGGCAACGCCTGGCTCGTCGTCCTCGTCGCAGTGGCCTGCACCGTCATCGGGGCCCGGCTGCGGCGGCAGGGCGGACCGCAGTGGCCGCTCGTCGTCGCCGCCGGGCTGGCCGCCGGCGGGGTCCTCCAGGCGGTGCTCGGTCTGCTGCGGGTCGTCGGGCCGCACCTGTTCCTCGGCGTCCTCTACCTCTGTGCGGTCACGACCTTCTGCTCGTATGCGTGGCGCTACACGCCGAGCGCGGCCTCCGGTCCGGCTCCCGAATCCGCTCCTGGCCCGGCTCCGGAGTCGGCGTCCGAGTCGGCCTCCAGCGGGTCGTAGGCCTCCTGCGGGGTGCAGATGAGGTGGGCGACCAGCGCCGTCCACCCGGTCTGGTGGGACGCGCCGAGCCCTACGCCGGTATCGCCGTGGAAGTACTCGCTGAACGTCGGGTGCTGGGTCCACAGGGGTCCCGGCAGGTGGTCGCGCGGGTCGCTGGGGCGGCGCCCGTCCGGACCCGGACGGAACAGGGCCACGAGCCGGTCCTCCAGGCGCTGGGCGACGGCGTGCAGGCCGAGCCGCTCGCCCGACCCCGTCGGGAACTCGACCTTCGTCGTGGCGCCGGCTCCGGCGGCATACGTGTGGAGGGCGTCGACGAGCAGGAGGTTGAGCGGCATCCACACCGGCCCGCGCCAGTTCGAGTTGCCGCCGAAGAGGCCGCTGTCCGACTCCCCCGGGGTGTAGCGCAGTGACATCGACATGCCCGCGACGTCGATCGTGACGCCGTCTCGGTGAGCGGCCGACAGGGAGCGGATCCCGTGGGGGGAGAGGAACTCCCCCTCGTCCAGGAGGCGGGCGAGGAGCCGGGACGCGCGGGTCGGGTCGACGACGGCGAAGGTCAGCGCGTCCCCCGCGGCGGGGTGGGTGGACGTCAGGCTGGCGACCTCGTCGGCCCGGTGCCGGGAGAGCCAGCGCAGCGCCTCGGCGAAGTCGGGCAGCTCGTCGAGGGCCCAGGCGGGGCAGTTGGCGACGGCGAGCAGGGGCAGCAGCCCGACGAGCGAGCGCACCCGCATCGTCTCGAGCTCGCCCTGCGGCCCCGCCAGCACGTCGTAGAAGAAGCCGTCGTCGTCGTCCCACAGGGAGACGCCCTGCGAGCCGAAGTCGCCCATGGCCCGGCAGATGGCGAGGAACCGCTCGAGGAAGGTCGTCGCCAGGTCGTCGAACGCGTGGTCGTGCCGGCCCAGCTCCTGGGCGATCCGCATCATCGACAGGCAGGTGAACGCCATCCACGCGGTCGCGTCCGACTGCTCGAGGCGCCACCCGTGCGGTACCTCCTTGGACCGGTCGAAGACGCCGATGTTGTCCATCCCGAGGAAGCCGCCCTCGAAGAGGTCCGAGCCCTCGGCGTCCTTGCGGTTGACCCACCACGAGACGTTGAGCAGCAGCTTGGTGAGGATGCGGGTGAGGAAGTCGCGGTCCCAGGACCCGTCGCGCAGGTAGACCTGCCAGGCCGCCCAGGCGTGCACGGGCGGGTTGACGTCCGAGAACGACCACTCGTACGCCGGGAGCTGGCCGTTGGGGTGCTGGGCCCACTCGCGGCAGAGCAGGAGCAGCTGGGCCTTGGCGAAGGCGGGGTCGACGTGGGCCAGGGTCACCGCGTGGAACGCGAGGTCCCACGTCGCGAACCAGGGGTACTCCCACTCGTCGGGCATGGAGATGACGTCGGCGAGGGACACGTGCCGCCAGGCCGTGTTGCGGCCGTGCGGCTCCGGCGCCAGACGGGACGCCGGTGGTGGCGGCGACGCGGGGTCGCCCTCGAGCCAGTCCTCGACGTCGTAGCGGTAGAGCTGCTTGCTCCAGAGCATGCCGGCGAACGCGCGCCGGGCCGTATGCCGGTCGACGTCCGGGACGCCCTCGGGGATGACCACCGCGTAGAAGGCGTCGGCGTCGGCCTGCCGGTCGGCGAGCACGGACCCGGCGGTGACGAACGGGCGGTCGGCCGCCGGCGGCGTCGTGAGCCGCAGCCGCACGGAGACGCTCGCTCCAGGCGCCACGGACGCGAAGGTGTAGTGGAAGGCCGCCTTGGTGCCCGTGCCGTCGGTCGCCAGGGCCGAGCGGTCACCGTGCACGACGGCCCGGTCCACCGCGTCCTTGGGGTGCGGAGACCGGTTGGGCGAGCCCCACAGGCCCTCGGCGTCCGTCTCGTTGTCGCACAGGAGCAGCTCGGGCTCCCCCTCGGCGAACAGCACGTAACGGCCGAGCTGCTCGTGCTCCGCCTGCACCGCGACGACGGCGTGGTCGTCGACGCTGGGCCACCCGAGGGCGTGGATCGACGGAGTGCGCCCGTCCCGGCCCCAGGCCCACGTGTTGCGGAACCACAGCTGCGGCACGAGGTGCAGAGGCGCCGGGTCGGGCCCGTGGTTGGTGGCCGTGATGGTGACGACGACATCGGTCGGCGTCGCCTTGGCGTGCGTGACCACGACGTCGAAGAACCGGTCCTCGTCCAGCACTCCGGTGTCGCTGAGCTCCAGCTCCCCCTCGTCGCGGGACCGGACGGCCAACGATCCCTCCTGTCGCAACCGGTCGTAGGGGAAGGCCGACTGCGGGTACCGGTAGAGCATCTGTGCGAAGGAGTGGGTGGGGGTGGCGTCGAGGTGCCACCAGTACTCCTTGACGTCCTCGCCGTGGTTGCCCTGCGGGTTGCTGAGACCGAACAGCCGCTCCTTGAGCCGGTCGTCCTGCCCGTTCCACATCGCGACGGCGAGGTTGAGGAACCCGTAGCGGTCGCAGAGGCCCCCGATACCGTCCTCCCCCCAGCGGTACGCCCGGCGGTGCGCGTGGTCGAACGGGAAGAAGTCCCAGGCGTTCCCGTCCTCCGAGTAGTCCTCGCGGACGGTCCCCCACTGACGGCCGGCGAGGTAGGGACCCCAGAGGCGCCAGGCGTCGGAGTCGTCCGGGGCCTCGGCCAGCCGGGCGTGCTCGGCGGACGGCTCTGGTCGTGGGCGGCCGGCGCTGGGTGAGCTCACCCGCACACTCTGCCAGCGCCCCCGGTGTCCGACCCGCGAGACCACGTTCACACCCGGGAAACACGGCCGTGGCACGCTCCTCGCCATGGCGCTCACCGACCGTTCCGTCGAGTCACTCCAGCACCAGTACGGCGACCGGGTCGTCGCGGTGGAGCCCGGCGGCGTGGAGGTCATCCCGCTCTCGGAACGGCACGGACGCCCGATCCAGCTGCTGTGGACCTGGACCAGCCCCAACATGGAGTTCGCCACGGTGGCGGTGGGCATCCTCGGACCGCTCGCGTTCGGGCTGACCTTCTGGCAGTCGTTCCTCGCCATCATCCTGGGCACCGCCGTGGGGGCCGCGACCCAGGGCCTGCTGTCGGCCCGTGGACCCCGGCACGGCGTGCCGCAGATGGTGCTGAGCCGCAGCGCGTTCGGGTTCCGGGGAAACATCCTCCCGGCCGGCATCAACGCGCTCGTCGCCGGCATCGGCTGGTTCGCCGTCAACAGCGTCAGCGGCGCCCTCGCTCTCCACGCCTTGCTCGGGGCCGTTCCGGCGGTGCTCTGCCTGGTCGTCGTCGTGGCCGTCGAGCTGACCCTCGCGTTCTTCGGGCACAACCTCGTGCAGGCGTTCGAGCGCTTCGCCTTCCCCGTGCTGGCGGTCGTCTTCGTCGTGGCCAGCGTCCTGGTGCTGGGCAAGGGCGACCTCGGGGTGACGCCCCAGGAGCCCGGTGGCCTGGGCGGCTTCCTCATCATGCTCGGCGCGACGTACGGCTACGCCGCAGGCTGGAACCCGTATGCCGGTGACTACACCCGCTACCTCCCCCCGGACACCTCCGGCGCCAAGGCGGGCCTCTTCGCCGGGCTCGGCGTGTTCTGGTCGTGCGCCCTCCTGGAGACCGCCGGCGCCGCAGTGGTCAGCGCAGGCCAGACCGCGCTCGACCCCAGCTCGTTCACCAACCTGCTGCCCGGCTGGCTCGGCAACCTCACCCTGCTGGCCGTCGTGCTCGGCGCCATCTCGGCCAACGCCCTCAACGTCTACTCCGGGTCGCTGTCCTTCATCGCGGCCGGGGTGCCGCTGCGGACGCACCGCGCCCGCGCCGCCGTGGCCGCGGTCCTCGGGGTCATCGGCTTCTTCGTGGCGTGGGCGGGTCTGGACAACTCCGCCACCTACGAGGGGTTCCTCCTCGTCATCGCCTACTGGGTGGCCCCCTGGCTCGGGGTCGTCCTCGTCGACTGGTGGCTGCGACGGCACCACGACGACGCGGACGTCGACGCCCTGGTGGTCGACCGTGGCTACCGCAACCTGGCCGGACCGGTGGCGATGGGCGTGGCCATGGTGGTGTCGATCGGCCTCTTCTGCAACCAGCAGAAGTACGTCGGGCCCGTGCCGAGCGCGGTGCCCCAGGTGGGTGACCTCACCGCGCCGGTCGGCTTCGCCCTCGCCGCCGTCCTCTACCTCCTGGTCGTCCGCCTCGTCCCGCCGACGCGGGGGCTCGCGCTCGTCGGAGGCCGGCGCGCATGACCGGCTCGTCCCCTGACCTCGGCTCGCAGCCGTATGCCGACTGGCTCGCCGTGGCGGTCGAGGAGGCCCGCGTCGGTCTCGCTGAGGGCGGGATCCCCATCGGGGCGGCCCTCGTCGGCCGCGACGGCACCGTCCTCGGACGAGGCCACAACCGGCGCGTGCAGGACGACGACCCCTCGGTGCACGGCGAGACGGCGGCGTTCAAGGCCGCCGGGCGGCAGTCGTCCTACCGAGGCACGACGATGGTGACGACGCTCTCCCCCTGTTGGTACTGCAGCGGTCTCGTGCGCCAGTTCGGCATCTCCCGCCTGGTCGTCGGCGAGGCGCGCACCTTCCACGGTGGTCACGACTGGCTCGCCCAGCACGGCGTGGAGGTGGTCGTGCTCGACGACCCGGAGTGCGTGACGCTCATGACCGGCTTCATCGCCGGCCACGCCGCGCTGTGGAACGAGGACATCGGGGTGGACGAATGACGGCGCACGGCAACGCCGTTCCGACTGTCGACCTGACCGGCTGGTTCGACGGCAGCGACCGCGAGGGCGTGGCCCGCGAGGTCGACGCGGCTCTGCGCCGCGTGGGCTTCCTCGTCGTCACCGGGCACGGGGTGGACCCGGCCGAGCGGAATGCCGTCCGGACCGCGGCGCGCGCCTTCTTCGCGCTCCCCCGGGAGACCAAGCGCCGGTACGCCGTCTCCGTGGCCGGCCGGGGCTGGCTGCCGCCCGGGGTTGAGGCCAACGCCTACGCCGACCCCTACGCCGAAGACGCACCGGCGTCCGCGCCGGACCTCAAGGAGTCGTTCTCCGTCGGGGCCGACGGCGCCACCGCTCCGTGGGACGGCTACTGGTTCCAGGAGAACGTCTGGCCGGCCGAGGTGCCCGAGCTCGAACGGGCGGTCACCGACTACCTGGCCACGATGAAGGGGCTGGCCGACGAGCTGCTCCACGTGTGCGCGGTGGCTGTCGGCGTCGAGCCCGACTTCTTCACACGGCACACCACCGCGTCCACGCATACGTTCAACATCACCTGGTACCCGCCGATGGCGCTCACCGGCCCGCCCGAGGACGGCCAGTTCCGCCTCGGTCCGCACACGGACTTCGGCACGGTCACCGTGCTCGACCGTGAGGCGGGCCGTGGTGGGCTGCAGGTGTGGACGCCCGACGGCGGCTGGGTCGACGCCCCGTTCGTCGAGGGCGCGCTGACGGTGAACACCGGTGACCTGCTGGCCCGCTGGACGGGAGACCGGTGGGTGTCCAACCGGCATCGCGTCCTCCCGCCCCAGGCCGATGCGCCGGACGAGGACCTCGTGTCGCTCGTCTACTTCTACGAGACCGACCGGGACACCGTCGTCGAGGCGCTCCGGCCGCCGGTCGGCGTCCGGGACGACCACCACCCGTCGTGGCCTCGGAGTTCCTTCGGGAACGCCTCGACGCCATCAGCGTCGACTGACCGCGACGGCGAGGAAACGCCCGGCAAACCGGACCTTACGGTCGATACCATCCGCGTGAGATGCGTTGCGGCACAATCTGATTGGGTGACGGGTAGTCAATCCTGACTATTGCCTGAACGTCGTTGCAGGGCGACTATCGAGACAGGGCACCTGTGTCCGGGGGGACACGGGCCGCTCGCGGTGACGGGGAGCGTCGCACTCACCAGCGGAGCCACACATGCTCGACCATCTCGCTTCCGGCGCGCCGTCGGACCGGACGTCCCGTACGCGACCTGGGGGCCACGTGCCCCGTCCTTCGTAGCCGTTCCGGCCGAGCCGGCGCCTCGTCACGCGCCACCTCACCCGGCGTGGGTCCACCACGCCATGGACCACACGCGGCCGAGCGTCCGGTCCGTGCGGACCGACCCCTGCGGTCGACGTCCCATGGACCGACCTCGGGGCACCGGCCCTTCCTGATGTGCCTCTGCTCTCCAGAAGGAACCACCATGCGCACAAACCGTTTCCGTCCGCGTAGGCGGACGCTCATGGCCCTGACGGCCTCCGTCGCGGTGGGAGCCGCGCTGATCCTGGCCACGAACGTACCGACCGCCTTCGCGGTGCACGACGGGGTCTTCCAGCTGGACGGCGACGTCTCGGCGTCAACGACCACGACTGTCGGCGGGACAACGCAGTCGGTCGACTGGGACTCGCTGTTCAACGCCAGCGGCGGCAAGCTGGCCCTGCCGTCGGGGTTTACGGCATCCGTCTTCTCCAAGGACTTCGGCACCAACGCGAACGGGTCCTTCAACACCAGCGACCCCACGACGTTCACGACGGGCAGCAAGGACACCTTGCCGATCAGCGGCTGGCAGTGCACCGCCTCGAACAACGTGAACAGCAAGGTCGACGTGATGAACACGTATGCCGCGGCCTACACGGCGCCCAACGGGCACCAGCTGCTCTACTTCGGGCTGGAGCGCAACACCAACACCGGTGACGCCAACGTCGCCTTCTGGTTCCTCCAGGACCAGGTCGGCTGCAACGACAACAGCAGCACGGCGACGTTCACCGGGGCGCACCAGGACGGCGACCTGCTCATCGTGTCGGCCTTCACCTCGGGCGGCTCGGTGAGCACCGTCGACGTCTACCGCTGGAACGGCAGCAACCCCGGCACCTTGGGCACCACGCCCTTGGTTCACGGCGTGGACTGCCGGTCCCCGCAAACCGTCGCGGGAGACGGTGCTTGCGCGACGGTGAACACAGCGTCGATCACCACGCCCTGGCTGACGTCGAACGCCAAGGGCGGCGTCGGACACTCCCTGCTCACCTCGGAGTTCTACGAGGGCGGGCTGGACCTCACGGCAAACAACCTCGGCGGGAAGTGCTTCAACGTCTTCACCGGTGACACGCGCTCATCGCAGTCGCTGACGGCGACGCTCTTCGACTACTCCCTCGGGAACCTGGGTGAGTGCACCTCGACGACGGTGACGACACCGAGCGTGACGACCTCCGAGATCCCCGCCTCGGGAACCCTCAGCGTCACCGACAGCGCCAAGATCGGCGTCACGGGGATCTCGGCCTTCACCGGCACCCTGACGTTCTTCATCTGCGGGCCGTCGGCGCTCGCCTCCACCGGCTCCTGCACGACCGGCGGTGACCAGATCGGCACCACGCAGACCATCCACGCTGCGGGGACCTTCTCCTCGACGCCGGCCACCGTCACCGAGGTCGGGCGGTACTGCTGGCGCGCCGAGTTCTCCGGCGACTCCGTTGCAGGAGTGCCCGGGTCGAAGGATGACAGCACCGGCGAGTGCTTCACCGTCACCCCGAAGCAGCCCACCCTGAGCACCCAGGCCGGCTCAGGCCCCGTCGACTTCGGCAACCCGGTCACCGACACGGCGACGCTGGGCAACACCGCGAACCACCAGGGCTCCGGCGGCGTGGGCTCCGACCAATCCATCAACCCGGCGGCGCCGGGTGGGGCGGCCGGTGGCAGCATCACCTTCACCCTCGTCAAGAGCGACTGCTCCACCGCGGCGACGGGCACCGGCACCAACCCGCAGTCGGTGACGGTGACCGGTAACGCGACCTATGGGCCGGTCAGCTTCACGCCGGACGCTCCCGGGACCTACTACTGGAAGGCCTCGTACACCGGAGACTCGCCGAACACCCTTGGCGTCTCCCACAACGGTGACTGCAAGGACACCAACGAGGCAGTCGTCGTGCGGCAGATCCCGACGCAGATCAGCACCGCGCAGCAGGTCTACCCCAACGACTCGGCGACCCTCACGTCGTCGGTCACCGGTGACAACCTGCCCAGCGGCGGGACCGTCGTCTTCCGGATGTACGACTCCCTGAGCAGCTGCACCGCGGCCGGTGACACCGTCGGCAACGGTGGCCTGCTCTACAAGGAGACCAAGACCGCCGTCGGCGGCACCCACTCGGTGACCGTCGGCACGGCGAACACCTCCGTGGCGGTCTCGGCGAACGGGACGGTCTACTGGACCGTGACGTACGCGACCGGCGATTCGGCCCACACCGGACGGCAGAGCGTCTGCACGGAGAACACCGCGCTGACGTTCACCAACGACGCGGGGAACGGGACCGTCTTCCCCTGACCTCCCGTGACCTCGTCGTGAGTCCGGCCCGTCCGGACTGACAGAGAGCCCCGGCCGTCCCGGCCGGGGCTCTCTCCGGGTGTGGGCCCGGTGTCCGGAGGACGGCTCAGACGGCGTACGCCTCGAGCTCGGCCAGCAGCGGCGGGTGGACCCGGGCGTGCACGAAGGTGCCATCGGCCCGGTGCTCGGTCGTCAGGACATCCCCCTCCTCGTGGAGCCGGCTGACGAGGTCACCGCGCTCGTAGGGGAGGACCGCCTTGACCTCGAGGTCGGGCCGCGGCAGCTCGCCCGCGATGAGGTCCCGCAGCCCCGCCAGCCCGAGGCCGGTGCGGGCCGAGACGACGACGGCGTGCTTCTCGTGCCGCATCAGCCGGTCGACGACCTCGGGGTCGGCCGCGTCGGCCTTGTTGATGACGATGACCTCCTTGACGTCGGCGGCGTCGACGTCGGCCAGCACCGCGCGGACGGCGGAGATCTGGCCCTCGGGGTCGGGGTGGCTGCCGTCGACGATGTGCAGCAGGAGGTCGGCGTCGGCCACCTCCTCCAGCGTCGAGCGGAACGCCTCGACGAGCTGCGTCGGCAGCGAGCGCACGAAGCCGACCGTGTCGGCGAGCGTGTACGGCATACCGTCGGGGGTCTCGGCCCGGCGCACCGTCGGGTCGAGGGTGGCGAACAGCGCGTTCTCGACGAGCACACCGGCGTCGGTGAGCCGGTTGAGGAGCGAGGACTTGCCCGCGTTGGTGTAGCCCGCGATGGCCACGCTCGGCACGTGACCGGCCTTACGGCTGTGGCGCTTGGTGTCGCGCGTCGTCTTCATCTGCGCGATCTCGCGCTTCAGCTTGGCGATCCGGCTGTTGATGCGACGACGGTCGAGCTCGATCTTCGTCTCACCGGGGCCGCGCGAGCCCATGCCCTGACCGCCGGCGGCCTGGCCACCGGCCTGGCGGGACATCGACTCACCCCAGCCGCGCAGGCGCGGCAGGAGGTACTGCAGCTGGGCCAGCTCGACCTGGGCCTTGCCCTCCCGGCTCTTGGCGTGCTGGGCGAAGATGTCGAGGATCAGCGCGGTGCGGTCGATGACCTTCACCTTGACGACGTCCTCGAGGGCGCGGCGCTGACCGGGGGTGAGCTCGCCGTCGCAGACGACGGTGTCGGCGCCCTCGGCCACGACGATGTCGCGCAGCTCGAGCGCCTTGCCCTTGCCGAGGAACGTCGCGGCGTCGGGGCGCTGGCGACGCTGGATGACCCCGTCGAGCACCTCCGACCCGGCGGTCTCGGCGAGGGCCGCGAGCTCGCGGATCGAGTTCTCGGCGTCCTCGAGCGTGCCCTCGGTCCAGACGGACGCGAGGACGACCCGCTCCAGCCGCAGCTGGCGGTACTCGACCTCGGTGACGTCCTCCAGCTCGGTGGAGAGTCCCGACACCCGGCGGAGCGCCGCGCGCTCCTCCCGGTCGAGCTGTTCGCCGTCGGCTCCGGCGTCGTCGGCCAGGTAGCCCTCCTCGAACGCGTCGGCTTCGGCACTGATGGCCTCAGCCCGCTCGGCGAGCAGTTCTGAACGTCGTGACATGGTGTCCTTGAGATCGAGGGATGACACTCCACGCTGGTCGGCGTATGCCCCAAGCGTGACAGAAGGAGAACGCCCGCGCCGAGGGCTTTATGCCGTCCGGGACCGTTACGCCGTGCCGGTATGTCTCTTCGGCGAACCCGACCTCGCCTTGCGGGCCGCCGCCGGTTCCGAGGTCGACCGAAGCATTCCCGCCGTAGTGACGCATCCCCGCCACAGTCACGAGGCCCGTGCCTTCGAGGCCGTCAGCGTGGCGAAGGCAACAAAATTTCCGGAATAGCCCCGCCCATCGATATGGCAACTGATGACCACACACGTGTTGGGTCTCACCGACTTGATGTCGAGGTCATTGCGCAACTGGTCGAACGGCAGGCTAGGAATAGTCTTGGTGACCGTGTAGGAGAAGACGCCTTCCGTCGTCGTGACGACAAACGTGTCTCCGACCTGCGTGCTCTGTAGTTTGCTGAAGACACCGACGTGCGCATCGTCGGGCTGACGCCAGTTGGAGTGACCCGTGATGTAGCAGGTGTTGGTGCTCGGGACGCTGGGGACGGTGCCGACGTCCATCCGGGCGACCTTGTCCAGCACGGGAGGAACGTAGCAGGGATACTCCGGCACATCGCAGGCCGGAGATGGACCGTACGTCGCCACACCCGACGACGCAGCGTCAATGAAGGCCCGCCCGTCTCGTTCGGCCCGGAACGCCGTCACCTCGCCTGGGGCGACCGCCTGGACGGAACCGGGCGCCGGCTGGGGGGCCGGCACCTGGCTCAGGCTCGCAGTGCTCGCGGCGACCGGCAAGCTCTCCCCGCCGGACGCCATCGGCGCTGAGCGCGCCGTGGTACTGCCGACGGACCCGGCGTCGGCTATGCGGCTCAGGCCCCAGAAGGCGATCGCGGCTAGTACGACCAGGCAGGCCGCCGCGATGGCATACCGCGAAGGGGCGCGTGTGCCGGGCGGTCGGTTAGGATCCAGCGCGCTTGACCCAGGGCGTGCGTCCCGTGACCGCCAACGCGAGAGCGGCTCCGCCGATGAGAGCCATGACCGCCAGGACGACAGAGGCGACGCTCACGGAGTTGGTCGGCTGCCATCCCGACGCGACGTTCTGGACGTCGTTGGTCGGCATGAGGGTCGCCGGAGTGGGAGTGGGGTGCACCGGGGTCGGGGCGGAGGTGGTGTGGGACGTCGTCGGGGACGAGGTCGTGGTGGTAGTGGTGGTCGGAGGCGTGGTGGTAGTGGTGGTCGGAGGCGTGGTGGTAGTGGTGGTCGGAGGCGTGGTGGTAGTGGTCGGAGGTGTGGTCGGAGTTGAGGCGCAGCCGTTGTTCGAACCGCCCACGCTCGTGTTATCGCCACCGCAGTTGTTGGAGCCGCCGACGCTCGTGTTGTCTCCGCCGTTGTTGTTGGAGCCGCCGGTGGAGGTGTTGTCACCGCCGTTGTTGTTCGAACCGCCAGTAGAAGTGTTCCCGCCGTCAGCGGCTACCACCATCGGCGCCACCGAGGTGATGGTCGCGCTGCTCTGCACGGCGTAAGCCTGAGCCGTACCGCTGCCCACCCCGCTCACGGCCATCACGGCGCCTAAGGCGAGAACACGGAAACTGGTCTTCATCACTCTGATCTCCTGGCTGTTCGGTGTTCTTGACCGCCGCGCCGGTGGACGAGTCGCACACGCCCGTCACTGCGTGGGACAGCGCCCAACTGCTGGCAAGCCCTTCAGCGTAGCGAACTGTATTAACGTCGAGCCTAGGTGTCAATGCGTGCCATCGCCCGTGATGACGTGTGCTTCCGTCGGGAAGATCATCGTCCTGTGGTCCGAGCGGGGAGGGGAACGGGTGCGACCGCCCTCGCCGCGGATGGGTTGGGGGACATCGCCCGAGCCCGCGGATCGCGCCGGTGTCGGCGTCAGTCGAGTGAGCGGTTACTCGGTTGGCTGGCGCTGACCTCCCGATAGCGTCGACCTCATGTCCGGCGAGCACTACTTCACCCCGGAGCCGGCCGCGGCCGCCGACCGGCGCCCCATGGCCGTTGAGCTCGCCGGCCGCCGACTCTCCGTGGCGGTCGCCGGCGGGGTGTTCTCCCCCGGCCGGGTGGACTCGGGCACCCAGGTGCTGCTGCGAGAGGTGCCCGACCCGCCGGCCCAGGGTGACCTGCTCGACCTCGGCTGCGGCTGGGGTCCGGTCAGCCTCGCCCTCGCCATCCGCTCCCCCCACGCGACGGTGTATGCCGTCGACGTCAACGAGCGGGCCCTGGACCTCACCCGCGCCAACGCCGCGGCCAACGGTCTCGCCAACGTCGTGGCCCTCCGCCCCGAGTCGGTGCCGGAGGAGGTCGGGTTCGCGGCAATCTGGTCGAACCCGCCCATCCGCGTGGGCAAGGCCGAGCTGCACGCCATGCTGCGGCAATGGCTGCCACGTCTGGCGCCGGGCGCTGCGGCGTACCTCGTCGTGCAGAAGAACCTCGGCGCCGACTCGCTCCAGCGCTGGGTCGAGTCCGACCTCGCCATGCCGTGCACCCGGTATGCCGTGGCCAAGGGCTTCCGCGTGCTGCGGGTCACCCCGGCAGGCTGACGGTCCCGTCGGCCACGAGGACGGCCGGCCCCGAGAGCTCGACCCGCCCCCCCGGGAGGGCGCGGACCCCCACCCGGCCCCCGGGCACGTCGACGACCCACTGGGTGTTGCTCTCGCTCTCGCCCTCCCACCACCGGGTGGCGAGGGCGGCGGCCGCCGCGCCCGTGCCGCACGACCGCGTCTCGCCGACGCCACGCTCGTGCACGCGCATGGCGATGTGGCCGGGCCCGAGGGCCCGGACGAGCTCGACGTTGGTGCCGTGCGGCGGGTCCGGCGAGACGGCGGGCGGCTCGGTCAGGTCGAGACCGTCGAGGTCGATGTCCGGCGGCAGGATGACGACGGTGTGCGGGTTGCCCACGTCGACGCGCAGGGCCGGCAGCTCGACGCCGCCGCGGGTGCGCACCGTCGCGTCGAAGCCGCGGGAGCGGGCCCCGGCGGGGTCGACCACCGACCAGGGGCCGAGATCGACGGCGTAGTGGTCGCCGGTGACCGTCATGACCCTCGCACCGCCGCGGGTGGCGATGCGGAACTCGTCGTCGTCGACCAGGCCCTCACGCCGCAGGTAGGCGGCGAAGACGCGAGAACCGTTGCCGCACATCTCCGCCGGTGATCCGTCGGCGTTGTGGTAGTCCATGAACCACGTCGCCTCGCCCGCCTGCTCGCGCACGGCCGGCTCGTCGGCGTGGGCGGTCGGCACGACGCGGATGACGCCGTCGCCGCCGATCCCGGCGTGCCGGTCCGCGAGGAAGCGAACGGTGGCCGCAGTGAGGGGCCGCGACCCGTCGAGGTCGGGCACGAGGACGAAGTCGTTCTGCGTCCCGTGGCCCTTGGTGAACGGGACGGCGGTCATGCTGGTCACGGGGCCATCCTCGCAGCCATCTGCACCGCGGCGAGGGCCTGGTCGAGGAGCGAGGCCCCGCCGTCACCGGCCGGCAGCCAGACCACGCGCGGGTCGGCGCGGAACCACGACTCTTGGCGCCGCGCATACCGGCGCGTGGCTCGCGCGGTCTCCTCCTGCGCCTCGGCCCCGGTGAGCCGCCCGTCGAGCTGGTCGACCGCCTGGCGGTAGCCGAGGGCCTTGGCGGCGGTGCGCCCCTCACGCAGCCCGCGGGCCAGGAGACCCTCCACCTCGTCGAGGAGGCCGGCCGCCCACATCGCGGCCACCCTGCGGTCGATGCGCGCGTCGAGGGTCGGGCGGTCGAGAGCCAGGCCGAGCAGGACGGTCGGCCGCAGGTGGCGGCGGGTGGGCATGGTGGCCGAGAACGGCCGACCGGTGAGCTCGACGACCTCGAGCGCGCGCACGATGCGCCGGCCGTTCCGCGGCTCGATCGCGGCCCCGGCGACCGGGTCCAGCGCCAGCAGGCGGGCGTGGAGGGGCCCCACACCGCCCTCCTCCAGCTCCGCCTGCAGACGGGCCCGCACGGTCGGGTCGGTCGGGGGGATGTCGAGCTCGTCGAGGGCCGCGCGCACGTAGAGCCCGGAACCGCCGACGAGCACCGGCAGCGCACCACGGCCCCGCGCCGCCCCGATGTCGGAGCGCGAGCACCGTTGGTAGGCAGCCACACTCGCCTCGTCGGTCACCTCGAGGACGTCGAGCTGGTGGTGCGGTATGCCGCGCCGCCCGCCGGGGGGCAGCTTGGCCGTGCCGATGTCGAGGCCCCGGTAGAGCTGCATCGCGTCGGCGTTGACGATCTCGCCACCCAACCGCTCGGCCAGGTCGAGCGCCAGCGCCGACTTGCCGGTCGCCGTCGCACCCACGACGGCGACGACGGGCGGCCAGGCCGCCGGCTCAGACACGCCGGTCGTCGTGACCCGTGGCGTCGACGTGGCGGTGGGCCCGGTCCTCGTCGGCACGGTCGGCCTCGTCGGACTCGTCGGACTCGTCGGGGTCGTCGGGGTCGTCGTGACCGAACGGGTCGACGTCGACGCCGGGCATCCAGGTGTGACCCGGTTTGCCCCACCCGCCGGCGCGGACGGCCTTCTTGGCCCGTCGGGCCCACTTGCCCTCGAGCCGGTCGACGTAGAGCAGCCCGTTGAGGTGGTCGAACTCGTGCTGCATGACGCGCGCGAACCAGCCGGTGGCGTCGAACCGCACCTCCTCGCCGTCGGCGTCGACCCCGGTGACGGTGACCCGGTCGGCGCGCTTGAGCGGGAAGTGCTCGCCGGGCACCGAGAGGCAGCCCTCGCTCTCCTCGTCGGGGTCGGGCCGCTCGTCGGGGATCCGGCCGAGGGTGAGCATCGGGTTGACGACCACGCCACGGGCCGGGACGCCGTCACCGTTGGCCATCTCGTAGACGAACACGCGCAGGGCGACCCCGATCTGCGGGGCCGCTAGGCCCACGCCGTGGGCGGTGTCCATGGTGTCGAGCATGTCGGCGACAAGCTCGCGCAGGGCGCCGTCGAAGCGCTCGACCCAGGCGGCGGGGCGGTGCAGCACCGGCTCGCCGACGATGACGATGGGTCGAACGCTCATGACGGAAAGTCAACCAGCCGCGGCGGGCCGTTGGCCATCGGGCCCTCGCCTTGATGGGGGGACGGCCCACCCGTACGGTGAGCAGATGATCCAGCCCGAGTCCGAGCCGACCCACGACAAGAGCCATGCCCACGTCGACCTGGACGACCTGATGGACGCCAGCGAGCGCGGCCCGCAGACGCCGGAGACGGATGAATACGGGAGCGCGGCCGACGCCAGCGGTGAGACGGTGGACGGCTACGTGACCGGCCAGGACGAGGGCTCGATCGACTGACGGGCCGCCGTCAGGGCGCGGCGGTCATGGGGTGGCGGTCGTGGGGTGGCGCGGTCAGGGCGCGGCGCAGGCGGTCGCCGTGGCGACGGCCCCGGGGCGGCCCACCATCGGCATACCCAACGACACCGCCGGCTTGGCCTGGCCCCGGTCCTGGAGCGCGGCCCAGGCGTCGCCCCCGGTGGTGCGCCGCACCCGGTAAGCGCCACCGGCCGGGCCGCTGTCGGCCACGAGGTGGTGGGGCGCCCCGTAGGTGACCTCGGCGGTGACGACGTCGCCGGGCCGCGGGGTCTCGGCGCCGTCGGGGACCCCCACGTGCACGAGCCGGTTGTCGCGGGCCCGCCCGGACAGCCGGTGGGTCGCCCGGTCCTTGCGCCCCTCGCCCGTCGCGACGAGCACCTCGACCTCCGTGCCCTCCAGGGCCCGGTTGCCGGCCCAGGACACCTCCTCCTGGACGGCGATGAGCCGGTCGTAGCGCTCCTGCACGACGGCCTTGGGCAGCTGGTCGGGGAGCGTCGCCGCCGGCGTGCCGGGGCGGATGGAGTACTGGAAGGTGAAGGCGCTCGAGAAGCGCGCCGCCCGGACGACGGCCAGGGTGCCCTGGAAGTCGTCCTCGGTCTCGCCGGGGAACCCGACGATGATGTCGGTCGTGATCGCCGCGTGCGGGATGCGCTCGCGGACCTCCTCGAGGATGCCGAGGAAACGCGCGCTGCGGTAGGAGCGACGCATCGCCTTGAGCACCCGGTCGGAGCCGGACTGCAGGGGCATGTGGAGGCTGGGCATGACGTTGGGGGTCTCGGCCATCGCCTCGATGACATCGGGGGTGAAGGCCGCGGGGTGCGGGCTGGTGAAGCGCACGCGCTCCAGCCCGGCGATCTCGCCGCACGCGCGCAGCAGCTTGCCGAACGCGAGCCGGTCACCGAACTCCACGCCGTAGGTGTTGACGTTCTGGCCGAGCAGCGTCACCTCGACGACGCCCTGGTCGACGAGCGCCTGCACCTCGGCGAGCACGTCGCCGGGGCGGCGGTCCATCTCCTTGCCCCGCAGGCTGGGCACGATGCAGAACGTGCACGTGTTGTTGCAGCCCACCGAGATCGACACCCAGCCGGCGTAGGCGCTGTCGCGCCGGGTCGGCAGCGTCGAGGGGAACGTCTCCAGGGCCTCGCGGATCTCGACCTCGGCCCGCTGGTTGTGCCGTGCCCGCTCGAGCAGCACCGGCAGCGACCCGATGTTGTGGGTGCCGAAGACGACGTCGACCCACGGGGCCCGGTCCACGATGGTGCTGCGGTCCTTCTGCGCCAGGCAGCCGCCAACGGCGATCTGCATGTCGGGGTTACGCAGCTTGGCCGGGCGGAGCTGGCCGAGGTTGCCGTAGAGCTTGTTGTCGGCGTTCTCGCGCACGGCGCAGGTGTTGAAGACGACGACGTCGGCGGTCTCGGGCCGGTCCGGGCCGGCCAGCCCGTTGACGTCGACGTAGCCCGCCGTCTCCAGCAGGCCCGCCAGCCGCTCGCTGTCGTGCACGTTCATCTGGCACCCGTGGGTGCGCACGTCGTAGGTCCTCAGGGTGCTGGTCATGGCGCCCACCAGGGTATGCGCTCCCGGCGGGGGACTGGCGACGGACCGGTGCGGGCGGTCGCTCAGCGCAGCCGGGTGAAGCCGACCTCGACGGTCAGGGTGGAGTCCGCCGCACCGGCGAAGACCCCCTTGAACGGCTGGACGTCGCTGTAGTCGCGCCCCCGGACGACGATGACGTGGTCCAGGCCGACGAAGACCCCGTTGGTGGGGTCGAACGGCACCCAGCCGCCGTCCCAGAACTCCACCCAGGCGTGGCTCTCGCCCTTGCTGCTCTCCCCCACCTCGCTGTCGCGCTTGGGGGCGAGGTAGCCGCTGACGTAGCGCACCGGCATACCGAGCCCGCGCAGCGCCCCGATCGTCACGTGGGCGAAGTCCTGGCACACGCCTCGCCCCTCGGACCAGGCCTGCCGGGCGCTGGAGTGCACGTTCGTCACCCCGGTCTCGTAGGTCATCCGCTCACGGACGACCTCGACCACGCGGTATGCCGTGTCGCGCGGCGAACGGGGCCCCCGGGCCTCGTGGGCCAGCTCGAGCAGCTCGTCACTGGGGCGGACGCGGTCGTCGAGGCCCAGGAACTCCACCAGCCGGTCGCGCAGCCGGGGCTCGGACAGGGCGTCCCACGACGCGCCCTCGGGCAGGGTGACGGTGTTGGCGCGCTCGACGGTGCTCGTGGCCTCGATGTCGAGCTGGGTGTGCTCGCCGACGGCCTCCATGGCCGTGACGTGGGCCCCCCAGTAGTCGCGGTAGACGTGGCTCCACGTCATCGGGCGCACCCGCAGCCGGTTCTCGAGCGTCGTCTGGCCCGGCTCGGTGGACGGGGTCATCCGCAGCTCGTTGTAGGAGGCCGTCGCCCGACGGGTGTAGCCGATCGACGTCTTGTGCACGATCCGGTGGCGCCGGACCTCGCCGGGACCCGCGACGGTGGTCACGCGAACTCCTCCACCCACGTCGACACCGTCTCGACCGGGAAGTAGCGCCGGCCCACGGCGTCGGACGCACCGGTGACCGCCGACTGCACCCGGCGCATCTGGGCGGGCAGGTCGGCCATGACGTCGGACACGGGGCGGTACTCCAGGCTCGTGCGGATCCGGCCGAGCCGGCGCCGCGCCTCGTCGGGGATGCCCATCCGCTCGGTGGCCGGGTCGATCGACTCGAGCCGCCGCTCGGCCTCCGACAGGGCGAAGAGGACGGAGCGGGGGAACTGCCGGTCGAGCACGAGGAAGGCCGCCACCCGGTCGTCGCGGATGAGCCCGCGGTTGGTGCGCAGGTAGGCCTGCTGGGCGCCGCAGCTCTGCAGGATCGTCGACCACGGCGGCCCCGCGTGGGGCAGCGCACCGGTGGCGACGAGGCGGGCGGTCATGTCGGCCCGCTCCAGCGCGCGGCCGAGGGCGAGGAACCCCCAGGCCTGGTCGTGGCTCATCGTCGAGTCGGCGACCCCGCTGACGAGCGCCGCCCGCTCGCGGACCCACGCCAGCTGACGAGCCGTGACCTGGTCGGTCTCGAAGCCGCCCCAGCGGTTCCAGGCGGTGTTGATCGCCTCCCACAGCTCGGTGGAGACCGTCTCGCGGGCCCGGCGGGCGTTCTCGCGGGCGGCGCGCCAGGCGCCGGCGATGGAGCTGGAGTGCTCGTCGTCGAGGACGAGACGCTGGCAGACCGTCGCGTAGGAGACCGGGGCATCGTCGGCCTCGAGACCCATGATGACCTGGAGGATGACGCGGGCCGTCGTCTCCTCGGACTGGCCCGACTCCTCGAGCATCTGCAGACGGGCGGCGTCGACGATGCGGGCGGTGCCGTCGGCGCGCTCGACGTAGCGGCCGATCCAGAACAGCGACTCGGCGATGCGGCTCAGCACGGAGTTTCCTGCTCGAGGTCGCGCTGCTGCTGTCGTTGTTGTTGCTGCTGCTGCTGCTGACCGCCGAGGAGGTCCTCCGGCGAGGTGTCCGGCGCCGCCATGACGACGATCTCGCGCACGTCGTGCTGGCTCGGCCGGCGCGGGGCGTGGCCCTTGAGGTCGGACAGCACCCAGGTGTCCTTGGACCCGCCGCCCTGGCTCGAGTTGACGACGAGCTGTCCCTCCGGCAGCGCGACCCGGGTGAGGCCGCCGGGGAGCACCCGCACCGTCGTGCCGTCGTTGACCGAGAAGGGCCGCAGGTCGACGTGCCGCGGGGCCAGCCGGCCGTCGATGAGGGTGGGCACGGTCGAGAGCTGGACCACCGGCTGGGCGATCCAGCCCCGCGGGTCGTCGAGCAGCCGCTGACGCAGCGCGTCGAGGGTGGGGCCGTCGGCGTCCGGGCCGATGACCAGGCCCTTGCCGCCGGAGCCGTCGACCGGCTTGACGACCATCTCGTCGAGGTGGGCGGCGACGTAGGCCAGGGAGTCCGGGTCGGTGCAGCGGTAGGTGTCGACGTTGGGCAGGATCGGGTCCTCGTCGAGGTAATGCCGGGTGAGGGCCGGCAGGTAGCTGTAGACGAGCTTGTCGTCGGCCACCCCGTTGCCGATCATGTTGGCCACGCTCACCCGGCCGGCCCGCATGGCGGCCACGAGCCCGGTGACGCCGAGCATGGAGTCGCCGCGGAAATGAACCGGGTCGAGGTACTCGTCGTCGATGCGCCGGTAGATGACGTCGATCTGCTGCTCACCCTGGGTGGTGCGCATCTTGACGACCCCGCCGGAGCAGATGAGGTCGCGGCCCTCGACGAGCTCGACACCCATCGTCCGGGCGAGCAGGGTGTGCTCGAAGTAGGCGCTGTTGAAGACGCCGGGCGTGAGCACGACCACGGTGGGGTCGTTCGTCCCGTCCGGCGCGGCCGCGCGCAGCGCGGACAGCAGCATGCGCGGGTAGTCGTGCACCGGGCGGATCCGCAAGGTGGCGAAGGCCTCGGGAAAGACGTTGGTCATGGCCCGGCGGTTGGCCATGACGTAGCTGACCCCGGACGGCACCCGGACGTTGTCCTCCAGCACCCGGAAGGTGCCGGCCTCGTCGCGGATAAGGTCGATCCCCGAGACGTGGGCGCGCACGTCGTTGGCCGGCCGGATGCCGTGCACGGCGCGGTGGAAGTGCGGCGAGCTGGTGACCAGCTCCCACGGGATGACGCCCTGGCTGACCGCGGTAGGCTCGCTGTCGGAGTGGTTGTAGACGTCGGCGAGGAACGCCTCGAGCACCCGGACCCGCTGCTCGACCCCGGTCTCGACGACGGCCCACTCCTCGGCCGAGATGACCCGCGGAACGGCGTCGAGCGGGAACGGCCGCTCCTCCCCGGCGTGGTCGAAGGTGACGCCCTGGTCGAGGAAGCTGCGGGCGAGGAAGTCGGCCCGCTCCCGCAGGGCCTCCGGGTGCATGGCGCGCAGCGTGTGGTGCACGGCCCGGTAGGGACCGCGGGCCTCGTCGGGTGCACCGAGCATCTCGTCCCAGGAGGTGCCCAGGCGGTAGTCCTCGAACAGGTCGGCCACGGGCTGATCGTAGGACCACCGCGTTTCCCCCGTGTTGCCTGCGAGTTACTCGGTTTCGGCGGTCAGTCGCGCTGGTGCTCGGGGGCCTCGTTGACGGCGTCGCGCACCACGGCGTAGACGACCGACGGGGGGTAGCCCTTGCGGCTCAGCACCCCGGCCAGACGGCGTGCCTGCACCGTCGGCTCGAGCCCGGCGAGGCGGCGCATGGCCTTCGCGGCGACCTGCTCGGCGAGAGCCCGCTCCGACTCCGGGTCGATCGCGCCCAGGGCGTCCTCGATCGTCTCGTCGGCGACGCCCTTGCCGCGCAGCTGGTGGGCCAGGGCGCGCTTGGCCAGACCGCGGCCCGCCTGCTGCGAGCGCACGAGCATCGCGGTGTACGCCTCGTCGTCGACGAGCCCGACCTCGGTCATCCGGTCGAGGACACGCGTGGCGACGTCGTCGGCGCAGCCCCGCGCCCGCAGCTTGTCGGCGAGCTGCTGACGGCTGCGCGGCGCCATCGACAGCTGCCGCAGGACGATCGCCCGCGCCACGCTCTCGGGGTCGGCGCCCGGGTCGGCCCCCGCCGGGTCCGGCGGTGGCGCCGACCGACCCCGGGATCGGCGCGACGCTCGGCCACCGGCCCCGTCGGACCGTCCGGCACCGTCGGACCGTCCGGCCCCGTCCCGTGGAGCAGAGCTGTCCGCTGGCCTGGGGCCGTCCGGTGGAGCGGCGTCGTCCGGTGTCGAGGCACGGCCCCGTGGCGCGGCGCCGACGCGGTGACCGGAGGCCCGGCGCTCCGCCGCCGCGAGCACCCTCGCGGCGGCGGCGAGCCGCTCCTGCTGGCTGGTGTCGGTCACCTCGCCGAGCCGGCTCACGCCGCTCAGAAGTCGACCGGCACGTCCGCGACGGCCGGCTTGTCGACCTGAGGCCCGACGCCGAGCTTCTCCTTGATCTTCTTCTCGATCTCGTCGGCGAGGTCGGGGTTGTCGCGCAGGAAGCCGCGGGCGTTCTCCTTGCCCTGGCCCAGCTGGTCGCCCTCGTAGGTGTACCAAGCCCCGGCCTTGCGGACGAAGCCCTGCTCCACGCCCATGTCGATGAGGCCACCCTCGCGGGAGATGCCCTGGCCGTAGATGATGTCGAACTCGGCCTGCTTGAACGGCGGCGAGACCTTGTTCTTGACCACCTTGACGCGCGTGCGGTTGCCGACCGCGTCGGACCCGTCCTTGAGCGTCTCGATGCGGCGCACGTCGAGCCGCACGGACGCGTAGAACTTCAGCGCCTTGCCGCCGGACGTCGTCTCGGGCGAACCGAACATCACGCCGATCTTCTCGCGCAGCTGGTTGATGAAGATCATCGTCGTGCCGGTGTTGTTGAGGGCACCGGTGATCTTGCGCAGCGCCTGCGACATGAGGCGCGCCTGCAGGCCGACGTGGCTGTCACCCATCTCGCCCTCGATCTCGGCTCGCGGCACGAGCGCCGCCACCGAGTCGATGACGATGATGTCGATCGCCCCGGACCGGATGAGCATGTCGGCGATCTCGAGCGCCTGCTCCCCCGTGTCGGGCTGCGACACGAGCAGGCCGTCGGTGTCGACCCCGAGCGCCTTGGCGTACTCCGGGTCGAGCGCGTGCTCGGCGTCGATGAAGGCGGCGATGCCGCCGGCCCTCTGGGCGTTGGCCACCGCGTGGAGGGCGACCGTCGTCTTGCCCGAGGACTCCGGGCCGTAGATCTCGACGACGCGGCCGCGCGGGAGACCGCCGATGCCGAGGGCCACGTCGAGCGCGATCGACCCCGTGGGGATCACCGCGATCGGGGGCCGGACGTCGTCACCCAGGCGCATGACCGCGCCCTTGCCGTGCTGCTTCTCGATCTGACCGAGAACCATGGAGATCGCCTTCTCGCGATCCGGCACACCTGCCGCCATGTCACCCACCTAGCTTTCGTTGAGAAGTTCGGCCGTCTACCTGCGACCCGCCTCGCGCCCGCCGTGCTGCCGGTCGGGGTCCGTCGGGTCAGACGTTAGGAGGGACCACCGACATCCGCGGGCCGGTCAGCAGGCCCTGTGGATCGTGGGACGACGTGGTCACTCCGTGTGGACAACGTACCGAACACGTGTTCGAGATCGAGCACGACACGCGGACGCACCGGTCTCACCCGGTGAACACCCGGACGCGCGGCGGGCCCCGGCTGAGTGGATAGTGTCGACAAGAACGTGACCCCCGTGAAGGAGTGCCGATGAGCCACCGCATACCCCCCCTGACCTCCCTCCCCCTGCCCGACCTCAGCCGTCGCCAGGCCTTCGGCCTCGTCCTGGGCACCGGGGCCACTCTCGGCCTGGCCGCGTGCTCCAGCGGCGGCGAAGCGTCGTCGAAGATCGGCGGCGGCGCGACCGCGGCGGCCAACGCCGACGCCTTCGACGCCCTCGTCGCGAGTGCGCCCAAGGCCGACGCGGCGACCATCAGCGGCAACGCCTGGGCCAAGGCCATCAAGGACCGCGGCACCCTCAAGTGGGGCGGCACCGACTCCGGCCCGCTCTTCAGCCTGCTCGACCCCACCACCGGGAAGACCCAGGGCTTCGACGCCGGCATGGTGCAGATGCTCGCGCAGTACATCATCGGTGACCCGACGAAGTGGGCGCTGACCCAGACGACGGTCGACACCCGCGAGACGCTGATCCAGAACAACAGCGTCGACGTCGTCGTCGCGACGTACTCCATCACCGCCAAGCGGGCCGAGAAGGTCGCCTTCGCGGGCCCGTACTACGCCTCGGGCACGTCGATCATGGTCAACGCCTCCAACACCGACATCACCAGCGTCGACAACCTGGCCGGCAAGAAGGTCATCACCGAGTCGAACTCCACGGCGATCACCGCGCTGAAGGAGAAGCAGCCCAGCATCGAGCCGATCCTCTTCACCGAGAACGCCCAGTGCGTCGCGGCGCTGAAGCAGGGGCGCGGCGACGCCTACGTGCTCGACCAGTCGATCCTGCTCTCGACCGCCCTCAAGGACAGCAGCGTCAAGGTCGTCGGCGAGCCGTTCTCGGCCGACAACTACGGCATCGGCTGCACGAAGACCACGCCCGAGGCCAAGGCGTTCATCAACGCGTGGCTGACGACGATCGAGGACGCCGGACTGTGGCAGAAGCTGTGGTCGCAGACCGTCGGCACCGTCCTGAAGTCCACGAACACCAAGCCGCCGGCGATCGCGGCCTGAGCCCCGGCCGACCGGCGTCCGGGCCCGACCCGTGGACATCTTCCTCGACCACCTCGGCGAGTTCGGCCACTCGCTCCTCTTCACGCTCCTCCTGACGGCCCTGGGCTTCGCCGGCTCGCTCGTCATCGGCACGGTGACGGCGGTCATGCGGGTCAGTCCCGTGCCACCGTTGCGCGCGGTCGGGGCGGTCTACGTCGAGATCTTCCGGAACATGCCGCTGCTCTCCCTGCTCATCGTCGTCGTCTTCGGGCTGCCCGACGTGGGTCTGCGGCTGCCACTCTTCACCTCGGCGGTGATCTGCCTCATGCTCATCGGCGGCGCGTTCACGTGCGAGGCGCTGCGCTCGGGGATCAACGCCGTCCCCGAGGGCAACGCCGAGGCGGCCCGGTCGATCGGGCTGACCTTCACGCAGTCGATCCGCTACGTCGTGCTGCCGCAGGCGTTGCGCTCGATGATCCAGCCGCTCGTCAACATCTTCATCGGCCAGCTGCTGGGGTCGTCGCTCGCCGCGGCGGTCAACGTCGACGAGCTCACCTACCGGGTGCAGTACCTCAACCTGCAGTACGCCGGCGGGCTCACCCTCTTCGGTATCGCGGCGGTCATCTACATCGTCATCGCCCTGCTCAGCGGGGGCGTCGGCGCGCGGCTCGAGCGGCGCCTGGCGGTGCAGCGATGAGCGCCGTCCGCGTCCTCTTCGACGAGCCGGGCCCCAAGGCCCGAGCCCGGATCCGCGTCACGACGGCGGTCACCGTGCTCGTGCTCCTCGGGCTGCTCGCCTTCGTGCTCGTCGAGTTCGGGGCGCACGGGCAGCTGGCCGCCGAGAAGTGGTCGCAGTTCACCGAGCTGCCGATCCTTCAGTACATCCTCGGCGGCCTGAGCAGCACCCTGCAGGCGGCCGGCGTGGCGGCCGTGGTCAGCATCCCGGCCGGGGCGCTGTTCTCGGTGCTGCGCCTCAGCCGCACGCGCCCTGTGCGGTGGCTCTCCACGGCATACATCGAGGTCTTCCGCTCCACCCCGCTGCTGCTGCTCGTCTACCTGTTCGTGGGAGGGCTGCCCGCGGTCGGCGTCAACGTGCCGATCTTCTGGAAGCTCGTCATCCCGATGATCCTCGTCAACGTCGCGGTGCTCGCCGAGATCTTCCGGGCGGGGGTCGCCTCCCTGCCCAAGGGCCAGTCGGAGGCAGGGCTCAGCATCGGCCTCACCGAGAGCCAGAACCTGCGCAACGTCGTGTTCCCGCAGGCCATCCGGCTCGTCATCCCCGCCCTCGTGACCCAGCTCGTCGCGCTGCTCAAGGACACGACCCTGGGGTATGCCGCGAGCTACCCCGAGCTGATGAAGACCGCCACGAACCTGACGGCCTTCACCGGCTACCTCATCCAGACCTACCTGGTCATCGCTCTCGTCTACGTCGTGCTCAACTTCGTGCTGTCGAAGGTGGCGGAGTACCTCGAGCGCCGGATCAACGGCGGATCGCGCACGGCCCGAGCCGTGGCGCAGGTGGTCGTCCCAGCCGAGTGATCTGCCTCGCGGCGAGCACCGTCTCAGGAGAGAAGCAGGCGCTCGAACCGGCGCCCCGTCCCCGCCAGCCCGATGCCCCCGAGGACGGCGAAGTAGAGGACGTGCCACAGCAGGCCGGGCCCGGCCTCAGCGAGCATGAGCGAGCGCTCGAGGGCGACGCCCTGGTAGAGCGGGGTGACCTGCACGAGCCACTGCAGGGCACCGGGGTAGGTCGAGAGGGGGAAGAAGGTGGCCGAGAAGAGGAACATCGGCAGGATCGCGAGGTTGACGTAGTCGAAGTCGACCCATGAGCGCATGAAGGTCGTGAGGAACATCCCCACCGCGGAGAACGCGAAGGCGATGAGCGTCGCGGCGGGCAGGGCCAGCAGCGCCCACCAGGTCGTCACGGCACCGACGAGCCAGGCGACGAGCAGGAAGGCCGCCGAGTAGAACGTGCCCCGGAGGAGCGACCACGACATCTCGCCGACGACGATGTCGCGCGGCCCCATCCGGGTCGCGAGCACGGAGTCGTAGAGCCGGCTGTACTTGAGCTTGAAGAAGACGTTGAAGGTCGCGTCGAACACCGCGCCGTTCATCGCCGACGCGGCCAGGAGCGCGGGGGCCACGAACTGCGCGTAGGGGACGGTCGTGCCGCCGTCGGTCGTCACCGTGCGGATCAGGGCGCCGAGGCCGATGCCGAGCGAGAAGAGGTAGAACACGGGCTCGGTGAAGCCGGTGAGCAACGTCATCCAGCCGTGGCGGAAGGCGGTGATGTTGCGCTCGACGATCATCCGCGCCAGCCCCGCTCCGGCGGGCACGGGCACCCACCGGGAGAGGCGGGACACCCACGGTCGGGGCGTCCGGTGCGGCCCTCGATGCGGGGCTCGGTCCGGCGCCGGGTGAGGACCGGGGTGCGGGGCCGGGCGCAGGTCGGTCATGGCGCCAACCGCCGGGTGAGCCCGCGGTGGGCGAGCGCCCAGCCGAGCCCGGTGAAGACCACGAGGACGAGGACGTGACCGAGCACTCCGGCCAGGCTGCCGGTGCCCAGCGCGAGAGCGCGGTTGGCCTCGACCCCGTGCCAGAGCGGGGTGACCCAGGCGACGGGCTGCAGCCAGCCGGGGAGCTGGTCGATCGGGAAGAAGGTGCCCGAGAAGAGCATGAGCGGCGTCTGCCCGAGGCGGAAGAGGACGTTGAAGCCGGACTCGTCCTCCATCCGGGACGTGAGAGCCATGACCGGGGTGGCGAAGGCCAGGCACGTGAGGACGGAGACGGGCAGGCACCACAGGGCGTCCCACGACGCGAAGCCCCGGAACGGGACCACCACGACCATGAACAGCACCGCCGAGAGCAGGCCCTGCGTCGCGACGTAGGCGCAGTGCGCCTTGACGATGTCGCCGACCCGGGCCGGCGTGGCGAGCATGGCGTGGTAGCCGCCGAAGAACTTGATCGCCCCCAGCACCGGCCACGACGACTCCCCCATGCCGGTGGTCATGCTCTGGACGGCGAGGATGGCGGGCACGAGGAACAGGACGTACGGGACCGTGCGGCCGCCGACGGTGATGCCCCCCGCGGAGGAGTTGACGAGCGACCCCAGACCGACGCCCATCGACAGGAGGATGAGCAGCGGCATGAGGATCTTCGTCGTGACGCTGCCGCGCCACGTGCGCCGGTAGACGCGCAGGTGGTACTCGTAGATGAACCGCCAGGGCGCGCGAGGGGGCCGCCGCGGGTCGGGCTCCGGGGCATGGTCGGGGGCATGGTCGAGGGCACGGTCGGGGGCATGGTCGGGGGCATGGTCCTGCGGTGCCGCTGAGGGCCGGACGTCGTACGCCATGACGAGGTCAGTCCGCGAGCGAGCGGCCGGTGAGGTGCAGGAAGACGTCCTCCAGCGAGGAGCGCCGCACGAGGGAGGAGACCGGGTCGAGCCCCCGGGCCGCGACCGCGGCGAGTGCGGCGTCTCCGTCGGCGGCATACACGAGGACGCGGTCCGCGAGCACCTCTACCCGCTCGCCGATCCCGTCGAGACGGGCGGCCGTCTGCTCGGCGGGTGTCGGCTCCTCGGCGACGTCGAAGCGCAGCTCCAGCACCTCGCGCGTGGAGTGCCGCTCGATGAGCTGGCGCGGGGAGCCCTCCGCGACGATGCGGCCGGCGTCCATGACGACGAGGCGGTCGCAGAGCTGCTCGGCCTCGTCCATGTAGTGGGTGGTGATGATGAGCGTGACGCCCTGGCGCTTCAGGCGGAACAGCCGGTCCCAGAGGACGTGCCGGGCCTGCGGGTCGAGGCCCGTGGTCGGCTCGTCGAGCAGGAGGATGCGCGGCTCGTTGATGAGCGACCGCGCGATGGTGAGGCGCCGCTTCATGCCGCCGGACAGGGGCTCGACCTTGTCGTGCGCACGGTCGGTGAGCTGGGCGAAGTCGAGCAGCTCGACGGTGCGGCGACGCACCTCCGCCCGCGAGAGGCCGAAGTAGCGACCATAGATCCAGAGGTTCTCCTCGACCGTCAGCTCCTCGTCGAGAGTGTCCTTCTGCGGGACGACGCCGAGGCCAGCCCGGATCTCGGGGCCGTCGGAGCGCGGGTCGAGGCCGAAGATCCGCAGCTCACCCGAGGTCACCGGGGAGACGCAGCCGATCATCTTCATCGTCGACGACTTGCCCGCGCCGTTGGGGCCCAGGAAGCCGAACGCCTCGCCCCGCCGCACGTCGACGTCGATCCCGGCGACGGCGGTGAACTCCGCGAAGGTCTTGGTCAGGCCCCGAGCCCGCATGAGCACGTCAGCGTGTGGGCCACCGTCAGGACCGGCGTCCGTGGGAGCGGCCCCGGGGTGGAGGCGCTCACCGGCGGTCGGCGGGGTGGTCGGGGTCACCTCGCCACGCTAACGGTCGCCCCCGACACCACCTCAACCGGTTTTGCGGGGCGCGGGCTCCTTGCCGTGCCGGCGCTCGGGCGGCACGTCGAGGGCGTCGCAGAGCGCGACCCACACCTCGCGCGGGGGTATGCCGCCCGCCAGGGCCTCGGTGGCGGTGCGGCCGCCGAGCGCGTCGAGGGCCTGGTCGTGGGCCAGGGAGGCGGCATACCCGGGCCCGAACTCGTCGTCCATGAGCATCCAGAAGTGGCTGAGCCGCACCAGTGGAGTCTGGCACGGGCGGCTGTCGGTGGCGGATGGCAGGGTGGACCACCTGATGGCAACCGACGTCCTGGACCGCTTCTCCCCCGCCACCGCCGCGTGGTTCCGGGGGTCCTTCCCCGCGCCGACCCCGGCCCAGGAGGGGGCGTGGTCCGCCATCAGCTCGGGGCACCACGCCCTCGTCGTCGCGCCCACCGGGTCCGGCAAGACGCTGTCGGCCTTCCTGTGGGCCCTCGACCGGCTCGCCAGCGGCGCGCCGCCCGTGTCGAAGCAACAGCGCTGCCGGGTGCTCTACGTCTCGCCGCTCAAGGCGCTGGCGGTCGACGTCGAGCGCAACCTGCGCTCCCCCCTCGTCGGCATCGGCCACGCCGCCGCCCGGCTCGGGCTGACCGCACCCGACATCTCCGTCTCGGTCCGGTCCGGTGACACACCGGCCGCCGAGCGCCGGGCCTTCACCAAGGCGCCCTCCGACATCCTCATCACGACCCCCGAGTCGCTCTTCCTCATGCTCACGTCGAGCGCCCGCGAGGCGCTGACCGGCGTCGAGACCGTCATCCTCGACGAGGTCCACGCCGTCGCCGGCACGAAGCGTGGCGCGCACCTCGCGCTCACCCTGGAGCGGCTCGACGCGATCCTGCCGACGCCCGCCCAGCGCGTGGGCCTGTCCGCCACCGTGCGTCCGGTGGAGGAGATCGCGCGGTACCTCACCGGAGGTCGCCCGGTCGAGATCGTGCAGCCCCCCTCCACGAAGGAGTGGGACCTCGAGGTCGTCGTGCCGCTGGCCGACATGTCGGCGCTCGGCGAGGTGACCGAGGACCTCAGTGGCCCCGCGGCGGGCGAGCAGCGGCGGGCCTCCATCTGGCCGCACGTCGAGGAGAAGATCGTCGACCTCGTCGCGGCGCACCGCTCCACGCTGGTCTTCGCCAACTCCCGGCGGCTCGCCGAGCGCCTCACCACCCGGCTCAACGAGATCTGGGACGAGCGGCTCACCGCCGCGGCCGAGGCGGCCGAGGGATCCGGGGCGGCCGATTCAGCGCAGGAGACGTCCGCGATATCCGCGGGGGCGCGGCGTTCCCGCACCCCGGCCGAGATGATGGCGCAGGCGGGCTCGTCCAGCGGCGCGCCTCCGGTGCTCGCCCGGGCCCACCACGGGTCGGTGAGCAAGGAGCAGCGGGCCGAGATCGAGAACGCCCTCAAGGCCGGGCTGCTGCCGGCGGTCGTTGCCACGAGCAGCCTCGAGCTCGGCATCGACATGGGCGCGGTCGACCTCGTCGTCCAGGTGGAGTCTCCCCCCAGCGTGGCCAGTGGGCTGCAGCGGGTCGGGCGCGCCGGCCACCAGGTCGGCGCCGTGTCGCGGGGTGTGCTGTTCCCCAAGTTCCGTGGCGACCTCGTGCAGACGGCGGTGGTCGTCGAGCGGATGCGCGCGGGCGCGATCGAGTCGATGCACGTACCCGCCAACCCGCTCGACGTGCTGGCGCAGCAGATCGTGGCGATGTGCGCCCTCGACGACTGGGCTGTCGACGACCTCGAGGCACTCGTCCGCAAGGCGGCCCCCTTCGCCGGGCTGCCGCGCTCGGTCCTCGAGTCGGTGCTCGACATGCTCGCCGGCCGCTACCCGAGCGACGAGTTCGCCGAGCTACGGCCCCGGCTCGTGTGGGACCGGATCACCGGCACGCTGACGGGCCGGCGCGGGGCACAGCGCCTCGCCGTCACCTCGGGAGGCACCATCCCCGACCGCGGCCTGTATGCCGTGTTCCTCGCGGGGGCGGAGGGCACCGGACGCCGGGTCGGCGAGCTCGACGAGGAGATGGTCTACGAGTCGCGGGTCGGCGACATCTTCACCCTCGGCACCTCGTCCTGGCGCATCGAGGACATCACCCACGACCGCGTGCTCGTCACCCCCGCCCCCGGCTTGCCCGGGAAGCTGCCGTTCTGGAAGGGCGACTCGCTCGGTCGGCCGTCCGAGCTGGGCCAGGCGGTCGGAGCGTTCGTCCGTGAGGTCGGGGCGATGTCCCCGGCCAAGGCCCGCGAACGCGTCGCCTTGGCCGGGCTCGACGAGTGGGCCACCGACAACCTGCTCGCCTACCTCGACGAGCAGAAGGCGGCCACCCGTCACCTGCCCAGCGACCGCACCATCGTCGTCGAGCGGTTCCGCGACGAGCTGGGTGACTGGCGGGTCGCGGTGCTCTCCCCGTTCGGCGCCCCGGTCCACGCGCCGTGGGCGCTGTGCGTGTCCGCGCGGATGCGGGAGCGCTTCGGGGTCGACGTGCAGGCCATGCACGGCGACGACGGCATCGTCTTCCGGCTGCCCGACCTCGAGTTCGACGGGATGGGGTCCGACTCGCATGACGGCCAGCCGGACGGCTCGGGCGCGCCCGGGTTGGCCGAGCTGATGTCCCTCGTCCTGCTCGACCCCGAGGAGGTGCACGACCTCGTCACCGAGCAGATCGGCGGGTCGGCGCTCTTCGCCTCGCGGTTCCGGGAGTGTGCAGCCCGCGCCCTCCTGCTGCCCCGGCGGCGGCCAGACCGGCGCCAGGCCCTGTGGCAGCAGCGGCAGCGCTCGGCCCAGCTGCTCGAGGTGGCCAGCCAGTACCCCTCGTTCCCGATCATCCTCGAGACCGTGCGTGAGTGCGTCCAGGACGTCTTCGACGTGCCCGGGCTCGTCGAGCTCATGCGCCGCATCCGCTCGCGCGAGGTGGCGACGGTCGACGTCGAGACCGCCCACCCGTCGCCGTTCGCGCGGTCCCTCACCTTCGGCTACGTCGCCCAGTACATCTACGAGGGCGACTCCCCGCTCGCCGAGCGTCGGGCCGCCGCCCTGTCGCTCGACCCCACCCTGCTCGCCGAGCTCCTGGGGCGGGGGGACGGCCTCAGCCTGCGCGACCTGCTCGACCCCGAGGCGGTCACCCGCACCGAGGCCGAGCTGCAGCGGCTCGACCCGTCACGACGGTGCCGCGACGCCGAGGACGTCGTCGACCTGCTGCGCTCGCTCGGGCCGCTGCCGCTCGACGCGGTCGTCGCCCGCACGACTCCCCTGGCCGACGACGAGGCGCCCACGCGCGCGGTCAGCGGCTGGCTCGTCGAGCTGGAGGGCTCACGCCAGGTCATCCGCGTGCGCGTGGCGGGCGAGGAGCGCTGGGCGGCGATGGAGGACGCCAGCCGGCTACGCGACGCCCTCGGCGTGTCGCTGCCGGTCGGGGTGGCGAGCACCTTCCTCGAGCCGGTGCGCGACCCGCTCGGCGACCTCGTCGCGCGCTACGCCCGCACCCATGGCCCGTTTCCGGCCGCCGACGTCGCCCACTGGTACGGCCTCGGCCAGGCGGTCGTCGCCGACGCCCTCCGACGGCTCGTCGGGTCCGGCCGGCTCGTCGAGGGCGAGCTGCGGCCCGACCCCACGGGGGCCGGATCGGGGGCGTTGGACCACTGCGACGCCCAGGTGCTGCGGACCCTGCGCCGACGCTCTCTCGCCGCGCTGCGCGCCGAGGTCGAGCCCGTCACCGCGGTCGACTTCGCCCGCTTCCTGCCCGCCTGGCAGGGCGTCGGCGGGACGCTGCGCGGCCAGGAGGGCCTGGTCCGGGCGGTCGAGCAGCTGTCCGGCGCGGTGCTGCCGGCCAGCGCGCTCGAGACCCTCGTGCTGCCGTCGCGGGTGGCGGGCTACACCCCGGCCATGCTCGACGAGCTGATGTCCGGTGGCGACGTCGTGTGGCGCGGACACGGCTCGCTCCCCGGGGACGACGGGTGGGTGTCGCTGCACCTGGCCGACCTCGCCCATCTCACTGCGCCGGCCCCGGACCCCGAGCTGGAGCTGTCCGAGACCCACGAGGCGGTGCTGCAGACCCTCGCGGGCGGCGGCGCGTACTTCTTCCGCACCCTCGCCACCGCGATCGGCAGCACGGATGACGACGCACTGCTCACGGCGCTCTGGGACCTCACGTGGGGGGGCTACCTCACCAACGACACCCTCGCCCCGCTCCGAGCGCTCATGGCCGGCGGCCGGACGGCTCACCGGCGGCCGCAACAGGGCCCCCGCCGCGGCCGGTATGCCGCGCGCCCCGGGCCGCTGAGCGGGTTCGCCCCCCGCCGGGGCGGGTCCCTCGGGCTCGGCAGCACGGCCGACGGCGGGGACGGTGGGGATCCCAGGAACACGGCCGACGGCAGCGACACGGCCGACGGCACGGAGAACCCGGGCGGCACGGCCGGAAGCGCCGACGTCCACGGGTTGCGCCCTGAGGCGCGCCCCGAGGCGCGCCCTGAGATGCGCCCTGAGATGCGTGCCGTCCCGAGCGCTCCGGACCGACCGACCCTGCGCGCCGGCCTCACGGGTCGCGGGGCCGGGGCGGGCCGTCCCGGGCGGCCGTCCTTCCCCGCCCGCTCAGGTCCCCCGGCGGCCGCCGGCCGGTGGTCCCTGTTTCCCGAGGTCGAGGTCGACGCCACCGTCGTCGCCTACGCCAACGCCGAGATCCTCCTCGAGCGCTACGGGGTCGTGACGCGTGGGAGCGCGATGTCGGAGTCGGTCCCCGGCGGGTTCGCCGCCGCCTACCGGGTGCTGGCCGCGGCCGAGGAGTCGGGCCGCGTCCGGCGGGGCTACTTCGTCGAGGGGCTCGGGGCCGCGCAGTTCGCGACGACGGGTGCGGTCGACCGGCTGCGCGCCCAGAGCCGTCCGCTCGACGCCCCGCGGCGCTCCGACGACCAGCCGCTGGCCGTCGTTCTCGCGGCGTGCGACCCCGCCAACCCGTTCGGAGCCGCGCTGCCGTGGCCGGACCGCAGCGGGTCCGACGACCTGGACGGCCCGGGCCTGGCCGACCCTGCCCACACCGCCTCCGGCGCCGTCTCCTCCAGCGGCAGCAAGGGGTCCCGAGGCCATCAGCCCGCGCGCAAGGCCGGCGCGCTGGTCGTGTCGGTCGACGGTGACCTCGTGCTCTACGTCGAGCGGGGCGGGAAGTCCTTGCTGACCTGGCCGGTGAGTGCCGACGCCCTGCAACGGGCCGCCGACGCACTGGCGCTCGCCGTCCGCGAGGGCGCCCTGGGCCGCCTCACCGTGGAGCGCACCGACGGCAGCCAGGTGCTCGGGTCCGGCCATCCGGTGGCGGAGGCGCTGGCCCGGGCCGGCTTCCACGCGACCCCCCGCGGGCTCCGGCTGCGCCGATGAGCGACGACGGCGGGGCCCGACGTGCCTGAGGGTGACACGGTCTTCCGGACGGCGAGCCGCCTGCACCAGGCGCTCGCGGGTGAGCCCCTGACGACGACCGACCTCCGGTGGCCGGAGCTGTCGACGCTGGACTTCCGCGGGTCCACGACCATCGAGGTGGTCTCGCGCGGCAAGAACATCCTGCAGCGGATGGACAACGGCGTGACCATCCACTCCCACCTGCGCATGGAGGGCCAGTGGCGGGTCGAGGCGACCAGTGCCGTAACGGCCCGCGCGCTCGGCAACCGCCAGCTGCGCGCGGTCGTCGGCACGGCCACCTGGACGGCGCTCGGCGCCCGGCTCGGCGACCTGCACGTCGTGGCGACAGCGGACGAGTCAAGCCTCGTCGGCCACCTCGGACCCGATGTGCTCGGCCCCGGCTGGGATCCCGCCGAGGCGGTGCGCCGCCTGCGCGCCAGCCCCACGACGGTCGGGGCGGCCCTGCTCGACCAGCGCAACCTCGCCGGCGTCGGCACCCTGTACGCCGCCGAGTCGCTGTTCCTGGAGCGGATGCCGCCCTGGACCCCGGCCGCCGAGCTCGACGAGGCGACGATGCTGTCCCTGGTCGAGCGCGCACACCTGCTGCTCGACCGTGGTCGCCGACACGCCATCCAGACGACCACCGGCAGCGACCGATGGGGTGAGACGGCGTTCGTCCACGCCCGGTCCGGGCGGCCCTGCCGGCGGTGCGGCGGTCCGGTGCGGGTCGCCATGATCGGCGACGCGCCCCGTGAGCGCACGATGTTCTACTGCCCCGCGTGTCAGGGTGGCCTCGGGCCGACCGACGACGGACGGCCTCAGCGCCCCCTCGGTACGACGCCGACCATCACCGGCGGCACCGGCGGCACCGGCGGCACCGGCGGCACCGGCGGCACCGGCGGCCCGGGCAGCAAGAGCGGGTCGAGGACCGCGACGGGCTCCGCGTCCCGGCGTGGCGGCGGTCCGGCGGCCGGTGACCGGAGCCGCCGGCGCTGAGCCGCACCGGTCGGTCCAGCCCGAGGCCGGCAGCGGCTGGTTCACAGGAGGGCCCGCGCCGGGTCAGGCAGTCGACCTGGGCCGGGTCAGGCGTTCGGGACGCCGACGGCGTTGCAGGGGATCGTCGACGCGGGATAGGTGTAGCTCTGCTCCAGGTCGGTGACGACGGTCTGGGTGCGCGCGCTGCTGAGCATGGCGCCGCGGTCGTTGAACGGCCGGTCGAGCATCCACACCAGCGTCAGCGCCGAGACCAGGGTGATGGCCATCGCCCCGACCCCCACGGCCTGGGCGAACAGAGGTCGGCGCGGCTCGGCGAACAGACACTGGTAGAAGAGCACGACCGCCAGAAGCACGACCAGCAGCACCCACACGAAGGTCGGCACGAACGGCGCGGACTCGGCGACCCGGCCGCGGCGCCCCTCCTGACGGTCGCGGTTCTGCTGGAACCAGTTCTGCAGCGCGGCCGACTTCTTGGCGGACTCGACGTTCATCGACTGCGTCGTGTCGTCGAGCCGGTTGACCCAGCCCGTCACCCGGCTGCTGTCGTGCGCATCCTGCATCGTCACCCACTCGTCGTTGACGACCGCGCGGCCGTAACAGATGAGCTCACCCCGCAGGGCCTGGCTGTCGGACGCGTCGAAGAAGCCCGCGGTCGACGACAGCTGACGCATGGCGATGGCCTCCTGGGCCACGTTCTGCCGCGCCGCGTCGTAGCTGCCGAACACGCTGAAGATGACGAAGCCGATGACGACGGCATACCCGGTGCCGACGACGCCGAAGATTCCCGAAGCCACCTCGGCGTCGTGGTAGAAACCGCCGGGCGGGGCGAGGAAGCGCCGGATCGCGTAGAACAGCCCCACGGCGAGCGCGGTGCACACCAGAATGAAGAGCACCGACAGCGCCATCCCGCCCCCTCTTGACTCCCGACCTGAGTCACCCTACGAGACCGGTCTCGGGCTGACCCTCCGGACCGGCCGAACCGGCCTCAGCCGCCGGCCCGCTCCGGCTCCGTCGACACCAGGTCGGTGACGCCGAGGCCGGGGTCCGACGACAGCACGAGACGGTCGCCGTCGTAGGACGGACCGCCCACGACCGGAGTGCCCGCGGCCCACCAGGCGGCGTCGAGGTCGTCGACAAGGGTGGTGGGGTGCGCCGCCGCGACCGAGGCGATCGCGCCCAGCCCGATCGCCGACTCCATCATCGAGCCCACCATGGTGCCCAGACCGTGCTCCTTCGCCCGGCGCAGCAGGGCCAGCGCGGTGCGGAGCGAGCCACACTTGGCCAGCTTGACGTTGACGTGGTCGGCGGCGCCGAGCCGGGCCACCCGGTCGAGGTCGGTCATCGAGTAGACCGACTCGTCGGCCATGACCGGCAGACCCACCCGGGCCCGCACCCACGCCAGCCCCTCGACGTCCTCGCCCCGCACCGGCTGCTCGACGAGCTCGACCCCGAGGTCGGCGTCCTCCAGGGCGCGCACCACCGTGACCGCCTCGGACGGCGTCCACCCCTGGTTGGCGTCGAGCCGGATGACGACGTCGGGGCCGACCGCCTCCCGGACGGCGCGGACCCGGGCCACGTCGGTGGCGGCGTCGGTACCGACCTTCATCTTCAGCACACCGAACCCGTCGGCCACCCGCCGGACGGCGGCCACGACGAGGTCGTCGGCCGACCCGGCCGACAACGTGACGTCGGTGCGCACCGACGCAGGGCCCACAGGCGGTTCCTCGGTCGGCCCCGCACGCCGGCCCCCGGGCGGGGCCGGGACCGCGCCCGCGAGCAGCCCGGCGAGGGTCACGCCCGAGCGCCGGGCGACGAGGTCGTGCACCGCGACGTCGACCGCGGCCTTCGCGCCGAAGTTGCGGGCCACGACCGCCTGCACCGCGTCGAGGACCTCGGCCCAGTCGTCGACGTCGCGGCCGACGACCACGGGCACCAGCATCTGCTCCACGCACGCCCGCGCGCCGACCAGCGACTCCCCGGTCACCTGCCAGACCTGCGGGGCCTCGCCCCAGCCGATCCGGCCTTCACCGTCCGTCACCCGCACGACGAGGGTCTCCGTCGTCGTCGTGCGCCGGAGGGCGGTGACGAACGGGGTATGCAGCGGGACGCTCAGCGCCGCGCAGGTGACCTCGGCGAAGCGAGCCACGCCGGCGAAGAGGTGCGGCTCAGGCCGCGGAGGCGACGACGCCGACGCGCGAGACGTTGGCCACCGGGAGGGTGACCGGTGCGCTCATGGCCTCGGTGTGGGCGACCCGCGTCGAGACCTCACTGAGGACGGCGCTGAGGGGGAGACCCAGCGCTCCGCAGATGGAGGCGAGCAGCTCGGAGGAGGCCTCCTTCTCGCCGCGTTCGACCTCACTGAGGTACCCGAGCGACACGGAGGCCGACTGGGACACCTCGCGCAGGGTGCGGCCTTGGTGCCGCCGCTCGTCGCGGAGCACGTCTCCCAGCTCACGTCGTAGCAGGACCATCCTCACCCTCCTCACCGTTGGTCGTCCGACCCTCTCACCATAACTGCTGCGGTCCGGGCCGCGCCGCGCGGTTCCGCCCTGGGCGGACAGCCCCGTCACCACGCCACGCCAAACCCACCCGTGCTCACCGCACACGACCACCCGCATCAACGCGGGGGGCCCGTCGAACCTTCCGTCGTCCCCGTCGGCAGACAGCGCCCCAGCAGGGTCAGGGCCGCGTCGACCGCGGCCGCGCGCACCGCGGCCCGGTCGCCCGGCAGGTCGTGCCGCTCGACGACGACCTCATCCCCCGGGCCGGCCACGGCGACGAAGACGCAGCCCACCGGCATACCGTCCTGCGGGTCGGGCCCGGCGACCCCCGTCGTCGCCACCGCCCAGTCGGCCCCGAGCACCCGCCGGGCGCCGCGGGCGAGCTGCCGGGCGACCTCGGCGTCGACCGCGCCCCGCTGCGCCAGGAGGTCGGCGTCGACCCCGAGGACGCTCGCCTTGAGGTCGGTGGCGTAGGCGACCACCCCGCCCCGGACCACCGCCGACGCGCCGGGGACGTCGACGAGCCGGGCGACGACGAGCCCACCGGTCAGCGACTCCGCGCACCCGACGCTCTGCCCCAGCCCGACCAGCCGGCCGACGAGCCGACCGGCGACATCGCTCACCGCCGCCTCACCTGCACCTGGCCCAGGCACCTGTTCGGGCCCTACTCGGGGTCGCGGGCCGCGCGCCGCGCCGCCCGGGCCGCCGCGGTGCGATCGCTCGTCGCCACGAGCCGACGGGCCTTGACGAGGTAGTCGACGCCCGTGACCACCGTGACGACGAGGGCGGCGGCGAGGACGACGTACGCCGCCGTGAGCCACACCCCGCCGGCCGGGAGCGACTCGAGCGGGAAGATGAGCAGGCCCACGGCCACGGTCTGCAGCACGGTCTTGGCCTTGCCGCCCCGCCCGGCCGGCATGACGCCGTGCCGGATCACGACGAACCGCATGACGGTGATGCCCACCTCGCGCAGGAGGACCACCCCCGTCACCCACCACGGCACGATGCCGATGACGGACAGCCCGACGAGGGCCATCCCCATGAGCGCCTTGTCGGCGATGGGGTCGGCGACCTTGCCGAAGTCGGTGACGAGGTTGCGCCGCCGCGCGAGGTCGCCGTCGATGCTGTCGGTCACCATGGCCACCCCGAACACGCACAGCGCCGCGAGGCGGTAGCCCCACACGTGGCCCCCGTCGGTCAGCAGCAGCCAGCCGAACACCGGGACGAGCAGGAAGCGGCCCACGGTGAGGTAGTTGGGCAGGTTCCAGGCGCTCGGCGCCCGCCGTCCCACCGCCCGCGGGTCGCTCGGGGTCATGGCCGGCGCCCCACGAGGTCGACGCCGATGCTGTCGACGACGGTCACCGCCACGAGGTCGCCGACGGCGGGTACGGGCTCGGCGGCACCGATGAGGACCGTCGTGGTGCCGTCGACGTCAGGACCCTGGTATGCCGTGCGGCCGGTGACCTCGAGGCCACCTTCGGGGCCGTCCTCGGCCGGGGCGACCTCCTCGACGAGGACCTCGACGCGCTCACCGATGCGCTCCTCCGCGCGGCGGGCGGTGAGCTCTTCGACGAGCGATGAGAGCCGGTCGACGCGCTCAACCACGACGTCGGCGGGCAGCTTGCCGTCGAGCGTCTCCGCCTCGGTGCCGTCCTCGTCGGAGTAGCCGAAGACGCCCACGACGTCGAGCCGCGCGGCGCTGAGGAACGCCTCCAGCTCGGCCACGTCGGCCTCGGTCTCGCCGGGGAACCCGACGATGACGTTGGTGCGGATGCCCGCGTGCGGGTCGCTCTCGCGCACCCGCCCGAGCAGGTCGAGGAACGCCTCGCGGCTGCCGAACCGGCGCATCCGGCGCAGCAGCGGCTCGGAGGCGTGCTGGAAGGAGATGTCGTAGTACGGCACGACCCCCGGGGTCTGCGCCATGGCCCGCAGCAGCCCGGGACGGATCTCCGCCGGCTGCAGGTAGGAGACCCGGACCCGCTCGATGCCCTCCACCGCGGCCAGCTCGGGCAGCAGCGACTCCAGCAGGGTGAGGTCGCCGAGGTCCTTGCCGTAGGACGTCGAGTTCTCGCTGACGAGGAACACCTCGCGCACGCCTTCCCCGGCCAGCCAGCGGGCCTCGGTGAGCACCTCCGCGGGGCGCCGGGAGAGGAACGCCCCCCGGAACATGGGGATCGCGCAGAACGAGCATCGCCGGTCGCAGCCGCTGGCGATCTTCAGCGGGGCCCACGGCCGGTGGTCGAGCCGGGCCCGCACCACGGGCGGTCCGTAGGCGTGGGAGGGCGAGCCCGTCATCGGGGCGTGCCCGGGGGTCGCGACCCGGGCGGCCTGGGCCGGTCGGGCGGCGGGGGTCAGGGGCAGCAGCCGGCGTCGGTCGGAGGGGGTGTGCGAGGGCACCGTCCCCCCCGCGAGGAGGGTCGTCAGATGCTCGGACATCGACGCATACGAGTCGAAGCCGAGCACGGCGTCGGCCTCGGGCAGCTGTGTCGCGAGCTGCTCGCCGTAGCGCTCCGCGAGGCAGCCCACGGCGACGACCGCCTGGGTGCGCGCCGAGGAGCCGGGATCCTTGAGGTCCGAGGCCTCCAGCAGCGCGTCGATGGAGTCCTTCTTGGCCTGCTCGACGAACCCGCAGGTGTTGACGACGGCGACGTCGGCGTCGGCCGCGTCGTCGACCAGCTCCCACCCCTGCGCCTGGAGCCGGCCGGCCAGCTCCTCGGAGTCCACCTCGTTGCGCGTGCAGCCCAGCGTGACGAGGGCGACGCGGCGACACGGTGTGGCAGAGACCGTCACGTTCGGAGTCTACGGGGGTCACCGACCCCTGCCCTGCCATCATCGGGCGCGTGACGGACTCCCTGCGCCCCCTCCCGCTCGTCATCGACGGGCACAACGACCTGCCGTGGGCCCTGCGGCGAGGCGCCGGCGGCGAGGTCGCCCCCTTCGGCCGGCCCGAGGACGCCCTCCCGCACGCCCTCCCGAGCGACCCCGCGAACAACCCTGCGAACGACTCAAGGCAGGCCGGCCCGCTGACGACGCTGGCCCGGCTGCGGCGCGGTGGGGTGGGCGCCCAGTTCTGGTCCGTCTTCGTGCCCAGCACCCCGCCCGCCGACCACGCGGTCGCGCAGACCCTCGAGCAGGTGGACACCGTGCATCGGCTCGTCGCGGCCTACCCGGACGACCTCGTGCTCGCCACGACGGCGGCGCAGGTTGAGGCGGCGTGGGCGGGCGGCCGGGTCGCCTGCCTGCTCGGCGCGGAGGGGGGCCACTCCATCGGCTCCTCGCTCGGCGTCCTGCGGATGCTCCACCGGCTCGGCGTGCGCTACCTCACCCTGACCCACAACGACAACACCCCGTGGGCGGGCTCGGCGACCGACGTGCCGGTGCCGGGCGGCCTGACCGCGTTCGGCGTCGAGGTCGTGCACGAGCTCAACCGGCTCGGGATGCTCGTCGACCTCTCGCACGTCGCGGTGACGACGATGCACGCCGCGCTCGACGCCGCCCGGGCGCCCGTCGTCTTCAGCCACTCGAGCGCCCGGGCCGTGACCGACGTGGTGCGCAACGTGCCGGACGACGTCCTGCAGCGGATGGCGGCGGCCGGCGGGGTGTGCCTCGTGACCTTCGTGCCCGACTTCGTCAACGCCGACGTCGCCACCTGGCGGGCCGAGGCGCTGCTCGCGGCCGCGGCCCACGGGGTCGTGGAGACCGACGAGGTGGCGTTCCCGCCGTGGCTGCGTACCTACACCGCCGCCTTTCCGCGCCCGGCGGCGACCGTCGCCGACGTCGTCCGCCACGTCGAGCACGTCCGGGACGTCGCCGGGATCGAGCACGTCGGCCTCGGTGGGGACTACGACGGCACCGACGGTATGCCGGTCGGCCTCGAGGACGTGTCAACCTACCCGCGGCTGCTCGACGCCCTGGCGGAGCGCGGCTGGTCGGCCGCGGACCTGGCCCGGCTGGCGCACGGCAACGTGCTCCGGCTCCTGCGCGACGTCGAGGCGGCGGCGGGCTGAGCCTTCTGACCGGAGCGTCAGGCCCGGCGGCGCGGGAGTGCATCTGCAGACCCACGAGCCGGGCGACGATGAACGGGACGTACATGAGCCCCAGCACCTGCTCGATCATGACGAACGAGCGGGCGTGCGGCTGGACCGGCGTCACGTCGGAGAGCCCCGTGGACGTCAGCGTCGTGAACGACAGGCATAGCAGCTCGAACCAGGGCCCGCAGGAAGCGGCCGGCCCGGCGCAGCCGCGAGGACTCGTCCACGGCCGCTACTGGACGCGGACCCTCCCTCGGCGGCGGGTATGCCGCTACAGCGCGACGGTGTCGGCGTAGACGGTGCGCCGCACGATGACGGTCTGGCCGTCGGCGTTCGGCACACCGGGGGCGTCGGCGTCGAGCAGCTCCTCCTCCTCGACGAGCACCCGCCACGTGGACGAGAGGCCCGGGGTGCCCAGGGGCACCGGCTCGACGAGGGTGAGCTCACCGCTCCAGGTGACGCGCAGCGACGCATCGGGCCCCCGGCCGACGACGCGCAGCCGCTTCGTGGCCATCGTGGACCATTGCAGGTCCGAGGCCCCGTCGCCGAGACGCTGCACGGATGCCGTGACGATGCGGGTCCGGCCCACGGCGTCGTCGAGCCTGCGCATCACCCCGGTCGGGCTGTCGGCGTCGAGCTCGTCACCCGGGATGACCTCGCCCCCGCCCTCGCCGCGCCCCGGCGCGCGCAGCAGCGCGACGGTGCCGGTCAAGGTGACCCGCACGTGGCTCGCGTCCGGCCTGCTGACGGTCACGGTGCGGGTGGGCAGCGGCTGCACCCACGAGGCGAGCGCGACAGACGACAGCGTGCACCCGGTGACCGAGCTCGGCTGGTAGCGCGCCACGGCCAGCCGGACGAAGGGCCAGAGGTCGGGACCGTCATCCATGGCGACGTCGACGAACCACTGGCCACGGCCGGGGTGGAACTCGGGCTCGTAGGCCAGCACCCGGGCGTCCGGGGTGTCCGTGACGTCGACGAGCGGCACGGTGGCGGCCGGCAGCACGGGTCGGGCGGGCTGGCGGATGGCCGTCGGCGCGAGCGCCTGGAGCAGGAGCAGGCCCGGCTCGAGCAGTGGCGGCGCGGTGGCTCCCGTCACCGTCGGGCCGCTGTAGACGGGGTCCCGGCCCCACAGGCTGACCGAGCCGTCGGGTCCGCCGCCCGCGCCGGCGAGCACCACCCCGAGCAGCTCGCCGTCGCCGGAGGAGAACCACGGCCGGCGCATCCAGAGGCGCACCCCGGACCGGCGCACCCGGCGCAGGGCGAAGGGCTGGTCGGGCTCCGTCGACGCCTCCCAGCGGATGAGCGGCACGGCATCGACGAGGTCCGGTGCGGCGGGGCGCTCCGAGCTCGGCACCTCCACCTCGACGGAGGCACCCGCGACCGCCGCCGACCGTGGGTCCGGCAGGTCCGCGGCGGTGAACAGCTCGGCATACCGGGTCACCCCGCTCGGTGTGCAGGTGAGCCGGCGCCGGTGGGTGTCGGGGAACGTCGCGACAGCGCGGTGCAGCCCGACGCCCGCGTCGGCGAGGGCCGTCATCGACGGGTCGTCGCCGAAGGGCTGGAGGTCGATGAGCCACAGCAGCCCGTAGCGCTCGCCGTCCCCCACGGTGGAGGCGCAGACCACGTTCTCGCGGTCGACCTGCACCGGCCCCGGGGTGGCGACGTCGTCGACCCACTCCCGCCAGGCGGCGGTGACGGTGAGGCGGTCGGTGCTGGCTCCGTGCACGTCCGCGATCCCCGTCAGCACGGCGACGGTGAGGCCCCGCACGCGCGGCAGGCAGGTCAGGCCCAGCAGCTGGGGCACGCGGGCCGGGCCGGGGGTGGCGTGCACGAGCCGCAGATCGACCGAGGGGGTCAGCCACCACATCCAGCCCGCCGCGGCGGCTCGCATGAGCACGGCGAGGGCGAGCAGCTGGTCCTCGGGGAGCCCGCCCGCGCCGTCGCCGGGCGCGACGCTGGCGAGGTGGGAGCGCCACAGGCCGAACCGGTCGAGGTCCTGTGTGCGCAACGACGAGGACATGGCCACCCGCACCTGCTCCCCCGGCGGGACGGTCACGACCACCGCGCGCCCGTCGAGGGTGGCGCCGAGGGTGTCGCCCGTCCGCAGCACGAGGCGCAGCGGCTCGACCCGCGGCCAGTCCCCGGGGAACGGCAGGACGACCGACTGCAGCACCCGCGGCTCGGCCATCGCGTGCGGCGGCCCGGCGTCGTAGAAGACGAGGGCGACGCCGGCGGCGTGCGGGTCAGGCAGGTACGGCAGCACGAGGTCGTCGGTGGCGTGCACGACGTACTGCCCCTCACCGAGCGGGGTGTCGCGCTCGCTGGTGATGGCGGCCAACGTCACGGCGGCGTCCGGGTCGGCCCCGGGGCGGGAGGCGAGCACCATGCCGGGCTGGGTGCGCGCCGCGTTCGCGTCGTCGAGGCTGGGGATGACCTCGTCGAGCAGGGTCCCGCGCTCGGCGAGGGCGACGGCGTAGGCGACCCGCTGGGCGGCCGCATCCGTCGACCCGATGGCCGTGTCGAACCGGCCGTCGGTCTCGGCGTCGAGCTGGGTCGTCTTGGCGGGCACGACGTGGCGGGCCGACTCGGCGACGTGGTCGGGCGACGCCGGGTCGACCCCGCTGCGCACGACGAGGCGCGACAGCTGCTCCCCCGTGCTGAGGACGTGGCGGGCGACGAGCGTCGGCGGGGGCACGGGCGCCCACCTCAGGTAGGGCCGGGGCGCGGTGACGACACGCGCCTCCGGGGCGTCCGGGGCCTCGGGGCCGCCGGCCGCCCGGGCGAAGAGGGCGGGTTCGGCCTGCAGCTGCGGTCGCACCCGCCAGGTGTCGTATGCGCGCAGCAGGGTCGCGTTGGCCTGCGCCACCTGGTCCCGCTCACGACCGGCCCGTGTGGTGGCCCGCGTGGGTGAGGAGGCCGGGCGGCCGTCGGGCGCGGTCCCCGCGAGCAGGGCCGCGACGACGGCGTCGACCCCGCGCTCACCCGTGACGAGCCAGTCCGCGACCCCAGCGGAGGCCGTGCCCCGCCCGCCACCGGACAGCTCGCCACCGAGCAGGGCGTCATCGGCGGCGTCGGGGGTACCGGCGTCGCTGCCGTCGGTGTCGACGGTGTCGACGGTGTCGACGGCCGCGGGCGGCTGGGCGTCGAGGACCGCGCCCCGCACGGCGGCGAGCAGGCCGCGGGCGTCACGGGCGGCATACAGGTGGGCCAGGTCCTCGAGGTGGGCCCGGGCGGCGGCGACCGCGGCGGGCGCAGGTGGCTCCCCCGGGCCGGGGTCCGGCGGTCGAGGCACGACGCCACCGGCGAGGTCGACGCCCACGAGCCGGAACGAGTAGGAGGTCCCCCACCGCAGCCGCGGCAGCGAGCCCGGGCGCACCCGGGTGCGGATCTGGACCCCGGTCACGAGCGGGTCGTCCGGCTCACGGACCGGGTACTCCTTGCCGTCGGGGCCGTGCACGATGGTGAGCCCCGGCCGGGGCGCCGACAGGCTCCAGCCGTCCCAGCCGGCGAGGACCTCGTGCAGGTAGTAGGGGTTCGCCGCCGAGCCGGGCACCCGGTTCAGCCCGGAGAGCTGGAGGAACCCCACGTCGGGCGCGTCGCTGAGCACCGGCTGCTCCCCGTCGCCGGCGTCGGCGACGACGCTGACCAGCCGCTCGTGCAGGCTGTGCCACGCCCCGGACCGGTCGTCCCAGACCTCCAGCCGCAGACCGCGCACGAGGTCGTCGTAGGTGACGGTGGGGCCGAGCACCGGCGGGCCGCCCTGACCGCCACCGTGGCCGTCACCGCCGGTGTCGCCCGTGTCGCCCGTGTCGCCCGTGTCGCCCGTGTCGCCCGTGTCGCCCGTGTCGACGGTGTCGCCCGTGTCGTCGGTGTCGTCGGGCGCCGACAGCGACTCCGCGCGGGCGGTGCGGGCCCGCGTCGCGGCGACCCGGTCGCTACGGGCGACCGCGAACCCCGCCGTGCGCAACGTCCCCGGAGCCGAGGAGGAGGGGTCGCCGTTGGCCTCCGTGGCGACCGTGCGCACCAGGCCCCGCAGGTGCTGGTCGAGCTTGAGGCCCGACGCGTCGGGGTCGAGGTCGAGGAGGACGTAGCCGGCGTCGGCCAGCGGCAGCGCCCCGGCCACCCACTCGTCGGACGACACGGCGTCGAACCGGTCCCCCTGCACGTCGACGAGGGTGCGGGGCGGGGCGACCCGGGTGACCTCGGCGCCGCCCGCGGGCACGAACCGTACGGCCACCCACGTGGCCCCGACGAGGCGGGCGCGGTCGGCGTCGGCCAGGCGCAGGTCGACGGCGAGCCCGAGGCGCCGCAGCAGCACGGGGGTCGACCCGAACGACGCCAGCCGGGCGTGCACGTCAGGCACCGTCGGGGTCGGACGCGGGGTCGTGGCCCCCTCCTCCGGTCTCGGCCGGTACTCCGTCTGCTCTTCCGGGCGCTCGTAGTAGCGCCGGGTCGCGTGGGCGTCGGCCATCGTGCCCGCCACGGGGTCGGCGCTCTGGTCGGACGCGGCCAGGCCGTCCATCATCGCGGTGACGCGGGCGTCGAGCTCGGTGTCCTGCAGCAGCACCTCGAGGGCCGACGGCTGGTCGGCGACGGTGCTCGCGTAGCCCCCCTCCAGCCGGCCCACCCTCAGGCCCACGCTCGTGTACGCCTCGCCCAGCCGCCGGTCGCGCAGAGCGACGGCCCGGGCGCCGCGCTCGGCGCCCATCCGGCGCAGCCGCTGCACCGTGTCGCTGGTCTGCGTCAGCCGGTCGAGCACGGCGGCCACGGCCGGGTCGCTGAGGGCCCGGGGCCGGGTCGTCGGGCTGCCCGCGACCCCCGCCAGGTGCAGGTCGAGCGCCCGGTCACTGAGGCGGTGCGCCGGGTAGCTCGCCCACTCGGCACCGGACACGACGGGAGCGGGGAAGCCGGCCACGGGGGTATGCGGGGGTAGCACCGCCGCCCAGGCGGCGGGGTCCGCGGGGGCGTCCGGGTCCGCGACGACCGTGAGGGCCATCGGGTCGGGGGTGACGTCGGACAGCAGCTCCCAGGCGCCTCGGGCAACCGTGCCGACCCAGTCGGCCGCGGCGGGGAACGCCGACAGCTCGGCGCCCTCCCCCGGCGCCGCCCCGGCGTCGCCAGGGTCGAGCTTGAGGGTGACGAACGCCGTGACGTGACGCGGGGCGTCGGCGGCGAGGGAGAACGGCAGCGTGGTCGCCATGACCCGGGTGGTGGCCATCAGCAGGTCTCCTTGCTCATCCCGGGCTCATCTCGGCCGCTATCGGGCTCATGTGGGCCGTGATCGGGCTCATGCCGGCAGCGGGGCGAACGCCTCGCAGTACTGGGACCAGTCGGCGTTGGTGCCGTCGGGCGCGGGGGGCAGGACGTCGCGCAGCACCGGGTCGCCCTGGGAGCCGGCGAGCTTGCGCTCGACGACGATCTCGACCGAGGCGGAGAAGAAGAGCACCTCCACCTCGACGACGAGGGAGGCCCGACCGATGAGCTTGCCGGTCTTGAAGTGGTAGGTCAGGGACAGCTCAAGGGTGATCGACGCCGAGATGAGTCCCAGCACGTCGACCTCGCCGCGGATCCGGAAGTACGCGGTGAGCAGGCCTTTGTCACCCTCCAGCCGCAGGTAGACCCCGACCGAGATCGACACCGACCCCGAGGCGACCCCGAGGTCGACCGACAGGCAGGCGCAGGCCTCGAGCCCCAGCTCGAGCAGCACCAGTCCCTTCGGGGCGGCACGGAGGTCGACCCACCCGCCGCCGCCGACGCACATGACGGTGAGCCGGAACGGGGAGTCCTTGGAGCAGAAGTGGAAGCCCACGCTGACCGCGTCGCCGAGGAAGGGCACCCGGGCGTCGGCCCCGAGGGCGATGTTCTCCAGGGAGAAGACGCCGACCGAGACGTTGGGCAGGGCGAGGTCGAAGCCCGCGGTGACCCCCTCCGGTGACACGTCGACGAAGGGCGGGTCGGCGAAGCCGTCGAAGGGGATCATCCGGCGCAGCCGGTCGATGAACCCCAGCGGCCCGAGGAACTCGATGCGGTCGAAGACGACGTCCACCTGCGGCTTCTGGCCCGACGACGCGCGAAAACCGATGCGCGAGAACGTCAGCGCCATCAACGGCGCACCCGGCAACAGCTGCAGCGCGAAATCCGTGATCTCCGCCGCCACGTCGACCTGCGGCGGGGTGGTGGCGCTGGCGCGCACCTCGACCGCGAGGCGCAGGCAGGTCACAGGGTCGTGGACGACGAACACCGGCTGGGCGCTCGTCCAGGTGTGGACGACGGGCCGCCACTCGAACCGGGCGGTGACCGCGGTGCCGGGGCTGAGCAGGTGCTGCGCGAAGTCCGCGACCGCGGTGACCGTGTCGGCCGCGGCGGCCAGCGTCCTGAGGGCGCGGGCCGGGCGCTCGAGGTCGGCGGCCACCGCCACGGGCAGCCGGGGCGACCCGACGAGGGCGAGCACGGCGTCGAGGTCGGCCGCCACCTGGGTGAGCGCCCCCGTGACCGCGTCGGCCGCTCCCGGCAGCGCCCCGCCCGGCAGGGCCGCGACCGCGTCGAGCAGCGCCTGGAGGTGGGCGAGCAGCGGACCCACGACGGCGTCGAGCCGGGACTTGAGGTCGGCGACCGCACCGGCCGCACCGGCGTGGGCCGCGCGGTCGACCTCCCCCTGAAGCCGCGGGCCGACCGCGGTGGCGGCGGCCTGCAGCCGCCGGGCCTCGCTGACGACCGCACTCACGGTGTCCAGCGCCTCCGTGACGAACCGGGGTGCCGCGGCGAGGTCGACGCCCACCGCGTCGAGCAGGTCGAGCAGGCTGAACATGCCGAACAGCCGGGGCAGCGCGCCGTCGAGGAACGCGGCGGCGTTGAACTGGCCGTGGGCCAGGCCCGAGTCGGGCCGGGTGCCGTCCTCACCGACCGCCCCGAGACTGCGGGAAAGACCGCGTACCAACAGGTTCGGCGCGAGGAAGCCCCCCGAGCGGTCGGACCCGCCGGAGAAGTCGACCGCCGGGGGCGCCCCCGCGAGCGCGACGAACAGCTGTCCGGGGTTCCCGGCGTCGAACCCACCCGACCCGGCCGGGGCGGCGAGGAACGGCTGCGCGTAGACGAGGTCGACACCCGGCGCCTGGGGCGAGAGATGGCGCATCGCAGGCACGACCGCGTTGACGCCCACGAGGGACGGGCGAGAGGTGCCGGCCACGGGGTCGACATCCCCCCGGAAGACGAGCCGGTTGACCTCGAGGCTCGTGTCGCCCGCGGTCGCCGGCTGGGCGAGCGCGATGCTCTGGCCACCGCCGGGGATGAGGGAGACCACGGCATACTGCGCCTGGGTGTCGGCCTGGACCGTCGCCCGCCCGGCAGGGGTGTTCATGGCCTGGTCGGGCACGAAGACGAGCGGCGCCGGGACGACCGACGTGGCTCCTGCGCGGTCGACCCCGATGACGGTGAACGGGAACGAAGCCGGGTTGGCCGGGCCGCCCCGGGTCGGTACCCACGGGTGGTCGAACGTCGCGTGTGGGTCGAGGTCGGGGGTGACGAGCGGCTCGAGGACGACCTGCACGAACGGGCTGTCGTGGCCGGCGTAGGTGCGCGAGCGTTGGCGCAGGACGAGGAAGGACCTCTGGAACAGGGCCGCCACGCCGTCGGCGCGGTTCTCGACCTTGCGCTCGGTGACCGTGACCCAGGCGGCGCGGTGCCCGAAGGGGTAGAGGAAGCCCGGGCGGCTGACTCTGACGTACTGGTCGCGGCCCATCACGGCCTGGTGGCGGTAGGAGTCGAGCAGCTCGGTGTGCGGGGCCCCCTCACCGACCTCGGCGGTGAGCCACGCCCCGTTCCAGTCCACCCATGCTCCGAGGCTGGAGAGCGCCAACGCGCGGACGTCGAGCGGTCGCGGCGGGGCGGGCAGCCGCACGTCGGAGGTCTGACGCACGAGACCGCGGCGCTCGTTGGGTGTGAGCGACTGCGGCGTCACGGGGTCGGTCTCGTTGGCGGCGTCCAGGGGGTCGAGGTCGCGGGACCACACGGCCCGCACGATGCGCTCGGTGTCGTCGGCGTCGTCGAGCGCCACCAGCCGCTGCTGGTCGTCCTCCACCCGAACGGTGAGGTGGGTGCGCCACATCTCGGTGCGTCCCGCGTCACCGGGGGCGAGCAGCGGGGACACGTCGTGACGGAACGCCCCGAGCGCGCTCGGCGACACCTGCAGCCGGTAGGGCACCTCGATGGAGGTCTCGTCGCCGGTGGGTGGGCGGGGCCCGCGCCGGATCGGCCGACCTCCGGGCCCGACCCGCACGGGGCCGGGGGGCGGAGGGCCCGCGGCTGTCGCCGGCGTGGCGTGGGGGACGACCCGCAGGCGCAGGCCCGGGAGGACAGCCAGCACCCCCTCGAGCGTGAAGGGCACGCGGGTGTTGGCGGGGAGGGCGAAGACGAGCCGGCTGACGTCGGCGGCGCGGTGGCCGGCCAGCCCCGACGGCGTCACCCCCTCGAGCCATGCCCGCTCGCCCAGGTGCTGGGGCGGCAGCTCCAGCACCAGGGACGCGGAGTCCGGAGGCGCGTCGGCGTTCACGACGAGCACCGGTCCGTCGTCGCCGTCCTCGACGTGGCAGCCCGGGGCCCGCAGCCTCGCGACGAGGAGGTCCTCGGCGCGCAGGAGGCGGACGTCGACGGGCTCGTCCTCGCGACGCGGAGGCGGTGGTGGCACGGCATACCTCCTCGGGAGGGACAGACCGAACCGTTCGACGGTAGCAGCGCGACGCACCCCACCACGGGGGTTTCGCCCAGCCGGACGGTCGCCGTCAAGACCGCGTCAAGACGCGTCAACCGCCCGTCAAGGGCGGGGTCTGCTCTGGCCGAACGGCGTTGGCTGACAGCGTGATCGAGAACATCGTCGCGGGCCTCGTCGGCCTCGCCCTGGTCGGCTACCTCGTCTACGCCCTCGTGCGGCCGGAGCGCTTCTGATGAGCGACACCGCCGCCGGGCTGCTCACCATCGGGGTGCTGGTGGCCCTGCTCGCCGCGTCGCACGTCCCTCTCGGCTCCTACCTCTCCCGCGTCTACACGAGCGAGTCCCACGGGCGCGCGGAGCGGCTCGCCTACCGCCTGTGTCGCGTCGACCCCGAGCGCGAGCAGACCTGGGGTGTGTATGCCGCGAGCGTCCTGGCCTTCTCCCTCGCCGGCGTCGTGGTCCTGTTCGTGGTCATCGTCGCGCAGGGCATGCTGCCGGGGAGCCGGGGCGAGTCCATGCACCTCGACACCGCTGTCAACACGGCGATCTCGTTCGTCACCAACACCAACTGGCAGTCGTACGCCGGTGAGACCGGCACGTCCGCGTTCGTCCAGACCGTGGGCCTCACAGTCCAGAACTTCGTGTCGGCCGCCGTGGGCATCGTCGTCGCCGTCGCCCTGATCCGCGCGCTGGCCCGGCACGAGGGCCGCCTGCTCGGCAACTTCTGGGTCGACCTCACCCGGACGGTCGTCCGCGTCCTGCTCCCGCTCGCCGCCATCGCGGCGGTGCTGCTCGTCGTCGGCGGGGTGGTGCAGAACCTCGCCGCCCCCGAGACGGTCACCGGGGTCACGGGCGCCGCGCAGGTCGTGCCCGGTGGCCTCGTCGCATCGCAGGAGGCGATCAAGGAGCTGGGGACCAACGGGGGTGGCTACTTCAACGCCAACTCGGCGCACCCGTTCGAGAACCCCAACGCCCTCACCAACCTGCTCGAGATCTTCCTGCTCCTCGTCATCCCCTTCGCCCTCCCCCGCGTCTACGGGACCCTCGTCGGCGACCGCCGCCAGGGCCACGCCATCACCGCGTTCATGGCGGTCCTGTGGGGCGCGTCCGTGGCCCTGACCACCTGGGCCGAGGTGGCGGCGAGCTCGGGGGCGGCCGGGAGCACGGAGGGCAAGGAGACCCGGTTCGGCATCTGGGCGTCCACCCTCTTCGCCGCCTCGACGACAGGGACGTCGACGGGGGCCGTGAACTCGATGCACGAGAGCTACAGCGCGGGGGGCGGCGGGGTCCTCCTGCTCACCATGATGCTCGGCGAGATCTCCCCGGGCGGAACGGGATCCGGGCTCTACGGGGCGCTGGTCGTGGCCGTCATCACCGTCTTCATCGCCGGCCTCATGGTGGGCCGCACCCCCGAGCTGCTGGGCAAGACCATCGGCCGGCATGAGATCACCCTGGCCGCCCTCTACACGCTGGTGACTCCCGCCCTCGTCCTCGTGCTCGCCGGCATCGCCGTCGTGCTCCCGGTGGCCCAGGGCGCCCTCCTGTCCGACGGGCCGCACGGGCTCACCGAGATGGTCTATGCCTACACGTCGGCGGCGAACAACAACGGCAGCGCCTTCGCCGGACTGTCCGCCGACCAGCCGTACCTCAACCTCACCCTGGCCCTCGCCATGGCGCTCGGCCGGTTCGTGCCCATGGTGCTCGTGCTCGCCCTCGCCGGACGGCTCGTCACCCAGAAGCGGCGACCCGCGACGGCCGGGACCATGCCGACGCATACCCCCCTGTTCGTCGGGTTGCTACTCAGCGTGGCCCTGGTCGTCACCGGCCTCACCTATGTCCCCACCCTGGCCCTCGGGCCGATCGCCGAGGCCCTGTCATGAACCTCTCGTCCCTCACCGCCGCCCTGCCCCAGGCCCTGGCCAAGCTCGACCCCCGGCACGTGGTGCGCAGTCCCGTCATCTTCGTCGTCTGGGTCGGCTCCCTCCTGACGAGCGTCCTCGCCGTCAGCCGCCCGTCGGTCTTCTCCGTCGGGGTGGCGGTGTGGCTGTGGGTCACCGTCGTCTTCGCCAACCTGGCCGAGGCCGTCGCCGAGGGCCGCGGCAAGGCCCAGGCCGCCACGCTCCGCGCGGCCCGCACGGAGACGACGGCCCGCCGCCTCGTCGGCACCGACGTCCAGGGCACCCAGGAGACGCAGGTGCCGGGGTCGGAGCTGCGCCTGGGCGACCTCGTCGTCGTCGAGGCCGGCGAGGTGATCCCCGGCGACGGCGACATCGTCGACGGCCTGGCCACGGTCGACGAGTCGGCCATCACCGGCGAGTCCGCCCCGGTCATCCGCGAGTCCGGCGGTGACCGCTGCGCCGTGACCGGCGGCACCACGGTGCTCTCCGACCGCATCGTCGTGCGCATCACGACCAAGCCGGGCGAGACGTTCATCGACCGGATGATCGCCCTCGTGGAGGGGGCGTCGCGGCAGAAGACGCCGAACGAGATCGCCCTCAACATCCTGCTGGCGACCCTCACGGTCATCTTCCTGCTCGTCGTCATGGCGCTGCAGCCGATGGCCGCCTACTCAGGCGGACAGCAGCAGATCGTCGTCCTGGTGGCCCTGCTCGTCTGCCTCATCCCCACGACCATCGGCGCGCTGCTCTCCGCCATCGGCATCGCCGGCATGGACCGGCTCGTGCAGCGCAACGTCCTCGCCATGTCGGGCCGGGCGGTCGAGGCGGCGGGTGACGTCTCGACGCTCCTGCTCGACAAGACCGGCACCATCACCCTCGGCAACCGGCGCGCGGTGGCCTTCCTGCCGGTGGACGGGGTCGACGAGGCCGAGCTCACCGACGCCGCCTCCCTCTCGAGCCTCGCGGACGAGACCCCCGAGGGCCGGTCCGTCGTCGAGCTCGCGGCGTCCGACTCCGGGGCACCGAAGGGAGCGACCTTCGTCGAGTTCACCGCGCAGACGAGGATGTCGGGGGTCGACCTGCCCGACGGGACCCGGATCCGCAAGGGCGCCGGGAGCCAGGTGGTCGCCTGGGCGGTCGCCGAGGGCGGTACGCCACCGCGGGGGCTCGACGAGATCGTCGGCGGCATCGCCCGGTCGGGCGGCACCCCTCTGGTCGTGGCGCGCAACGACCGGGTGCTCGGGGTCATCCACCTCAAGGACGTCGTCAAACCCGGTATGCGCCACCGTTTCGACCGCCTGCGGGCCATGGGTATCCGCACCGTCATGGTCACCGGCGACAACCCGCTCACCGCCCGGGCCATCGCGGCCGAGGCGGGCCTGGACGACGTGCTCGCGGAGGCGACGCCGGAGGACAAGCTGGCCCTGATCCGCCGCGAGCAGGAGGGCGGCCGGCTGGTCGCCATGACCGGTGACGGCACGAACGACGCACCGGCGCTCGCCCAGGCCGACGTCGGCGTGGCCATGAACACCGGCACGTCCGCCGCGAAGGAGGCCGGCAACATGGTCGACCTCGACTCGGACCCGACCAAGCTCATCGAGATCGTGGAGATCGGCAAGCAGCTCCTCATCACCCGAGGCGCGCTCACGACCTTCTCGATCGCCAACGACGTGGCGAAGTACTTCGCCATCATCCCGGCCATGTTCACGGGGATCTTCCCCGGGCTGACCACGCTCAACGTCATGCACCTCTCGACCCCGTCCTCGGCGATGCTCTCAGCCGTCATCTTCAACGCCGTCGTCATCGTTGCCCTGATCCCGTTGGCGCTCAGGGGAGTTCGCTACACGCCCACTGGTGCCGCGACGATGCTGCGCCGCAACCTGCTCGTCTACGGAGTCGGCGGCATCGTCACCCCGTTCGTCGGGATCAAGCTCGTCGACCTCGTCGTCTCCCTCCTCCCCGGAATGCCGTGACCACCGTGACCGCACTGTCCGCCCTCACCCGGCAGCTCCAGCCCGCCCTGCGCATGCTGCTCGTCCTCACCCTGCTCTGCGGGGTCGCGTACCCCGCGGTCGTCCTCGGCGTCGCGCGCGTCGTCGCCCCCGACCGCGCCGGTGGGTCGCTCGTCGAGCGCGACGGCGCCGTCGTGGCCTCCACCAGCCTCGGCCAGGAGGTGACGGACCCGCAGTGGTTCCAGGGGCGCCGGTCGGCCAGCGAGTACGCCGGCAGCACCAGCGGTGGGTCCAACCTCGGGCCCTCGTCACCCGACCTCGCGACCGCGCTGGACAAGGCCCGCGCCGACCTCACGGCCGCCAACCCCGGTGCCGCCGGCCCCCCGCCCGCCGACGCCCTGACCGCGAGCGCGAGCGGCCTGGACCCCGACATCTCGCCCGAGTATGCGCAGTGGCAGGTGGCCCGGGTCGCCGCGGCCCGCGGTCTGGCTCCCGCGACGGTCGCCGCTCTGGTGGCCGACCGGACGAAAGGCCGCCTGCTGGGGTTCCTCGGTGAGCCGCGTGTCAACGTCACCGCGCTCAACCTGGCCCTGGCCACCCCCGCCCCGCGATGACGGCGACAATGGGCACGTGAGCCGTGGACGCCTTCGGATCTACCTCGGCGCCGCCCCCGGCGTCGGGAAGACGGTCGCCATGCTCGCCGAGGCGCACCGCCGGGCGGAGCGCGGCGCCGACGTCGTCGTCGGCCTGCTCGAGACGCACGGCCGGGCCTTCACCGCCACGCAGGCCGAGGGGCTCGAGCAGGTGCCCCGCCGGGTCGTGGAGCACCGGGGGACGACGCTGCAGGAGCTCGACGTCGACGCGGTGCTCGCCCGCCGCCCCGGCATCGTGCTCGTCGACGAGCTCGCCCACACCAACGCGCCCGGGTCGGCCCGCGCCAAGCGCTGGGAGGACATCGAGCTGCTGCTCGAGGCCGGGGTCGACGTCATCTCCACCGTCAACATCCAGCACCTCGAGTCGCTCAACGACGTCGTCGAGGCCATCACCGGTGTGGCGCAACGCGAGACGGTGCCCGACGACATCGTGCGCTCGGCCGACCAGATCGAGCTCGTCGACATGTCGCCCGAGTCGCTGCGCCGGCGGATGGCCCACGGCCACGTCTACCCCGCCTCGCGCATCGACGCCGCACTCTCCAACTACTTCCGCCCCGGCAACCTCTCCGCCCTGCGCGAGCTGGCCCTGCTGTGGCTGGCCGACCGGGTGGACGAGACGCTGGAGCGCTACCGCGCCTCCCACGGCATCTCGGCCCCCTGGCCCACCCGCGAGCGCATCGTCGTCGCCCTCACCGGCGGCCCCGAGAGCGAGACGGTGCTGAGGCGCGCGGGCCAGATCGCCTCCCGTGGCGCCGGCAGCGAGCTGCTCGCCTGCCACGTCAGCCGTCCGGACGGCCTCGTGGACGCCGACCCCGCGGCGCTGGCCGCCCAGCGGCGGCTGGTCAAGGACCTCGGCGGCGTCATGCACGAGGTCGCGGGCAGCGACATCGCCGACGCCATCCTCGACTTCGCGCGCGGGGTGAACGCGACCCAGGTCGTCGTGGGGACGAGCCGGCACCAGGGCCTGTCGTCGGGCCTGTGGTGGTGGCGGCGCGGCACCGGCGAGCAGGTCGCCGCCGGCGCCGGTGACCTCGACGTGCACCTCGTCGGCCACGCCCGGGAGCGGGGCGACCTCGTCCCCCGGTGGGGGCCCGGCCTCGGCCCGCGTCGTCAGCTCGCCGGCTGGCTGCTCGCCACCGTCGGGGTAGCCGTCGTCGCAGCGATCCTCGTCGCGACGACCGGGCGGCACGAGCTGCCGCTGGAGGTGCTGATCTTCCTGGCCCTCACCGTCGCGACGGCACTGGTCGGGGGCCTCCTGCCCGCGCTCGTCTGCGCGGTGGTGGCCTCGCTCGTCATCAACTGGTTCTTCACCGAGCCCATCGGCACCCTCACCATCCAGAGCCCCCAGAACGCCCTCGCCCTGCTCGTGTTCGTCGTCGTCGCCGCGTCGGTCGCCTCCGTCGTGCACCGGGCCGCCCAGCGCCGCGACCTCGCGGTGCGGGCCCAGCGCGAGTCGCGCATCCTCGCCGCCCTCGCCCAGTCGCTGCTCGCCGAGGCCGACCCGCTGCCGGCCCTGCTCGACCAGGCGTGCTCGACGTTCGGTATGCGCGGTGCCGCCATCGTCTCCCGGCCCTCGGTCCGCGACCCGTGGACGGTCGTCGCGTCGGTGGGGTCCTTCGACCTCAGTGACGTGCCGGACGCGGCCGTGCGCCAGACCGTCGACGACGAGTCGGAGCTCGTGCTCGTCGGCCCCGTGCTCCCCGCCGGCGAGCAGCGGCTCGTCGGCGCGTTCACGTCGCACGCAGCCGCGCTGCTGACCCGGCGGCGCCTGGGCGAGGAGGCCGCCCAGGCGCGGGGCCTCGCTCGCGACAACCGGTCGCGCACAGCCTTGTTGGCCGCCGTGTCACACGACCTGCGCACGCCGCTCGCCGGGATCAAGGCGGCGGTGTCGAGCCTGCGCCAGTCGGACGTCCACTTCTCCCCCGAGGACGAGGCCCAGCTGCTGGAGTCGGTCGAGGAGTCGGCCGACCGGCTCGGGGTGCTCATCGGCAACCTGCTCGACATGTCGCGCATCCAGACCGGCAGCATCGCCCCCCACGCCGACGAGCTGGCCCTCGCCGAGGTCGTGCGCCAGACCCGTCAGGCCCTCCCGGAGGGGGACCGTGTGCGCACCCGCTTCGACGAGGACCTGCCGCTCCTGTGGGCCGACGCCGGCCTGTTCGACCGGGTGCTCGCCAACGTCCTCGAGAACGCCCTGCGCCACTCGCCCGGCCGCCGCGAGGTCGTCGTGCAGGCCAGCCGGCTCGGCGACCGGGTGCAGGTGCGTGTGGTCGACCGGGGGCCCGGCGTCGACGCCGCCGCGCGCGAGCGGATCTTCGCGCCGTTCCAGCGCGGTGGCGACGCCCCGCGTGGCGACGGCGTCGGACTCGGGCTGGCCGTCGCGCGCGGCCTCACCGAGGCGATGGACGGCCGCCTGTGGGCCGAGGACACCCCGGGCGGCGGCCTGACGATCGCCATCGACCTGCCGATGGCCCCGGCCGCCTCCCCCGCCGGTGCACCGGCTCCCGAGCCGAGCCTTGCCCCGGCCACTGCCCCGATCATCGCCTCGAGGGACGCGGCATCAACCCCCGCCTCGTCCCCCGCCCCCGGCGGCCGGGCGTGACCGTCGTCCTCGTCGTCGACGACGACGCCCACCTGCGCCGCACCCTCGGCATCAACCTGCGCGCCCGCGACTACGAGGTGGAGCTCACGGCTGACGGCCGGTCGGCCCTCCAGTCCCTCGGTGAGCGCATCCCCGACGTCGTCGTCCTCGACCTCGGCCTGCCCGACCTCGACGGGGTGGAGGTGCTGCGCCGGCTGCGGGACGTCTCCCGGGTGCCGGTCGTCGTCCTCTCCGCGCGCCACGACTCCGACGACAAGGTCGAGGCCCTCGACGCGGGCGCCGACGACTACGTGACGAAGCCGTTCGGCATGGACGAGCTGCTCGCCCGCATCCGGGCCGCCGTGCGCCGCGGGGCCTCGCCGTCGGACGAGACCCTGGTGCTGACGACCGACCACTTCACCCTCGACTTCGGCGAGCGGCACGCGGTCGCGGCCGACGGGGCGGAGATCCGGCTCACGCCCACGGAGTGGCGGCTGCTCGAGCCCCTGGCGCGCCGCCCCGGGCACCTCGTCACGCATACCGACCTGCTGCGGGCCGCGTGGGGCCCGGCGTACGGCCGCGAGCTCAACTACCTGCGCGTCTACGCCAGCCAGCTGCGCCGCAAGCTGGAGCCGGACCCCGCCGCGCCGCGCTACCTGCTCACCGAGCCGGGCGTGGGCTACCGGCTCGTCGTGTGACCTGCGCCTGACCTGCGCCTGACCTGCGCTGACCCGCGTCTGATCCGGGTCCCAGCCGTGCCTCACCGGCGTCAGAGCAGAGGGTGGTGGACACCCGTCTCGACGGTCGACAGCGCGGTGGTGCCGCGGACCATGTTGGCCCGCAGGTCGGCGACCGACCAGCGCCGCAGCGGCAGCCGCTCCCGGGCGGGGAACGTCGAGCGCCCCACCAGAGCCAGCAGCATCGCCCACAGGGCGACGACGGCGAGACCGAGCACGAGCAGCAGGACGACGAGCATGCGGACCTTCCCCGGCCGCACGACGGTGGGCGACCGGGGCCGAGGCTACCTCGTCGGCAGGTCGCCGTCCGCTCAGTCGGCGACGCCGACGGTGTCCTGGGTGATCTGCTCCACCTGTTTGCGGGCCAGCCCCCGGGTCGGTGACCCCGGTCCGGTAGACGTCGAACGGGCACTCGGCCACGCCCTGGTCCCCGTCACCGGCCACGTGCACCCCGGTGTAGCCGCGGTGCAGCAGCGTGAACAGGTGGTTCTGCGACTGGTCGTGAGGAGACGCCGTCGAAGCCGGTGGCGTTGGCCCGTGAGAGCCGGGGGGGCCTTCGTCGCACCCTGTCCTCGCGGTCCGTCACGAGGACCGCACGGACACCTGAACTCCGTGTTGGATCACCCCGGTCCGTGACGTCACGGTCCGGTCGGCTGTCAGCCGGTCAGTCGCGGCCGGTCAGCTGCCAGGCGTCCTCGGAGTCGGCGTCGCCGTCGTAGACCTCGTCGTCCCCGGCTGCGGCTCCGGCGCCGCCCGCGGACGCAGCCAGCGGGTCGGCGTACTCGCGCCGGGGGGTGGGTCGGCCGGGGCCCGCAGGGCTCCCCGGTCCGGCGTCGAACCCGGGTGCCTCGTCGTCGACATGGCCGTCGACGTCGTCGAGCGAGGCGCTCACCGGGATGTCGTCCCCGCGCAGCAGGGCCAGCGTCGTCGGCAGGTCGTCGGCCTTGACGAGCACGTCGCGCGCTTTGGAGCCCTCGGACGGACCGACGATGCCCCGCGACTCGAGCAGGTCCATGAGCCGGCCGGCCTTGGCGAAGCCGACCCGCAGCTTGCGCTGCAGCATCGAGGTCGAGCCGAACTGCGTCGTCACGACGAGCTCCGTGGCCTGCAGCAGCAGCTCGAGGTCGTCGCCGATGTCGTCGTCGACCTGCTTCTTGGCGACGGCGACCACGACGTCCTCGCGGTAGGTGGGCTTGAGCTGCTGGGTGACGCTCTTGACGACGGCGGTCACCTCCGACTCGGTGACCCAGGCCCCCTGCACGCGGATGGCCTTGCTCGACCCCATGGGCAGGAACAGCGCGTCACCCTGGCCGATGAGCTTCTCGGCCCCCGGCTGGTCGAGCACGACGCGGGAGTCGGCGAGCGACGACGTCGCGAACGCCATCCGCGACGGGACGTTGGCCTTGATGAGCCCGGTGACGACGTCGACCGACGGGCGCTGGGTGGCGAGCACGAGGTGGATGCCGGCGGCGCGCGCCAGCTGGGTGATCCGGACGATCGACTCCTCGACGTCGCGGGGCGCCACCATCATGAGATCGGCGAGCTCGTCGACGATGACGAGGAGGTAGGGGTAGGGCGTGATGACACGCTCGGATCCCGGCAGCGGCTTGACCTTGCCGGAGCGCACCGCCTTGTTGAAGTCGTCGACGTGCTTGAACCCGAAGGCGGCGAGGTCGTCGTAGCGGGTGTCCATCTCGCGCACGACCCAGGCCAGCGCCTCGGCGGCCTTCTTGGGGTTGGTGATGATCGGGGTGATGAGGTGCGGGATGCCCTCGTAGGCGGTGAGCTCCACCCGCTTCGGGTCGACGAGCACCATGCGCACCTCGTCGGGCGTCGAGCGCATGAGGATCGAGGTGATCATCGAGTTGACGAAGGACGACTTGCCCGCGCCGGTCGCGCCGGCGACGAGCAGGTGGGGCATCTTGGCGAGGTTGGCGATGACGTACCCGCCCTCGACGTCCTTGCCGACACCCATGACCATCGGGTGCTCGTTGGTGCGGGCCACCTGGCTGCGCAGCACGTCGCCGAGGGAGACGGTCTCGCGGTCGGTGTTGGGGATCTCGATGCCGATGGCGGACTTGCCGGGGATCGGGCTGAGGATGCGCACGTCGGCGGACGCCACGGCATACGCGATGTTCTTCGACAGAGCGGTGACCCGCTCGACCTTGGTGGCCGGGCCGAGCTCGACCTCGTAGCGCGTGACCGTCGGCCCGCGGGTGAAGCCGGTCACCTGCGCGTCGATCTCGAACTGGTCGAAGACCGTCGTCAGCGCCTCGACGACGCGGTCGTTGGCGGCGCTGCGGGTGCGGTGCGGGGCACCCGGCGCGAGGAGGGCCTGGTCGGGCAGCGTGTAGGCGATGTCGCCGGTGAGCGACAGCTGCTCGACCCGGGCCGGCAGCGAGGCCGTCGGCGGCGGGACGAGGGCGGGCTTGGGTCCCACCACCGGGGTACGCGTGCTCTCGGGTCCCCGGTCGGCGCCGGCGTCCGGGGCGCGAGGGACGCCCTCGGTGGGGGCATTTGCCTCGCGCTCGGGTCGACGCTCGCCGGGGCGCAGGCGCCGGCTCGCCTTGCGGTCGGCGGCCACGACGGCCGCCTGCTCGAACGCCTCGTCGCCGGTCAGCTCACCGTCGGCGTCGAGCAGCCCCGCCGACCGGCGGCGCCGGCTCGGCTTGGCTGGTGCGCTCGCGTCGGCGTCACCCGACCGGGCGGACTCGGCGTCGTCACTCGTCCCGTCGCCGGAGCCGTGCAGGAGCCGGTCGCGGGCGTCGCGCAGCCGCTGCGGCACCTGGCGCAGCGGCGTACCCGTGAGGACGAGCAGCCCGAAGATCCCGAGCAGGGCGAGGATGACGACGGCCCCGGGCGTCGAGACGGCCGTGGCGAGCGGGCTCGAGGCGAGGAAGCCGATGATGCCGCCAGCGGCGCGCATCGGGATCGCACCGGCCGGGGGGGTGGGGATGCCGTCGGCGATGTGGGCGAGGCCGCAGGCCGTGAAGGTGAGCGCGGTCGTGCCGATGAGGAGCCGGTTGGTGACCGAGGCGTTCTCCGGAGCCCGTAGCACGCGCAGCCCGAAGAGCAGCAGGACGAGGGGCAGCGCATACCCGACCCGGCCGAGGGTGCCGGCGACCACCGCGTGGATGACGTCGCCCGCGACACCGGGCACGCCCCACCACTCGCGGGCGGCCACGACGACGGCGAGGCCGATGAGGGCGAAGCCGAGGCCGTCGCGACGGTGCTCGGGCTCGAGGTCGCGGGCCGAGCTGCCGACGCGGCGCACGGCGCCCCCCGCGAGGTGGGAGACGCCCATCCACGTGCCGCGGACGGCGCGCAGGGGCAGCGGCAGGCCGCCGGAGCGGGCGCGACCCTGGCGCGGGGCGGGCTTGCGGGGGGCCTGACGGCCGCCGCGACCGGCAGGCTGGCGCGTCGGCACCCGCCCGGTGGCCGGGCGTGAGGAGGTGGACGAGGGACGCGACGCCATGCGGCGAACGCTACGCGAAAGTCACCTCAGACTCACGCGTCACACGCGACCCAGCACGCAACGAGATCGTCACCGCGCAACGGCATACCGTTGCCGGCTGCCGATCCCGTTGCCGACTGACGCGTCTCAGATCGCGAGAGGCCTGTCTGCCTGGTGGACATCGCGCGGGGGCGCCCTCTACCGTGGACAGAGGTCATGAGTGCCAGCGCACAGCCCCGGCTTGCTGGCCAGCAACCCTCCTCCGCGGTGGGGTGCTCCGGGTGACGACCTGGCCCACGTCCAGATCGGCGTCGGGCAAGCGCGGACCTCGCCCCGAGGTCCCTCGACCTCTGGAGCACCCGATGTCCACCGCTCGCAGCGAGTACACCTACCGCAGCGCCCTCACGGCGCCCGCCATCCCCAGCCGCCTGCACGTCGTGCGCGACGACGAGGGCGCCGGCACCCTGCCGGCCGTCGTCGGCGCCGGCCTGCGCGTCCCGACCCTCACCGGCGAGGTCGACTACGCCAACCTCGACCACGCCGCGTCGACCCCCGCCCTGGTCAGCGTCAAGGCGGCCGTCGACACCGTCCTGGAGACCTACTCGTCCGTGCACCGCGGCAACGGGTATGCCAGCCGCATCACGAGCGCCTGGTACGAGCAGGCCCGTGAGGAGGTCGCCCGGTTCATCGGTGCCCGGGACGGCGACGAGGTCGTCTTCACCCGCAACACCACCGACTCGACCAACCTGCTGGCCCGCTGCCTGCCGCGGGGTACCGAGGTGTTCGTCTTCGAGACCGAGCACCACTCCACGCTGCTCCCCTGGCACGGCGTCGAGGGCGTCAGCGTGACGACGCTGCCGGTGCCCTCGAGCGTCGGGCACGCGCTGGACGACCTCGAGACCGCACTCGCCGCCTCCGGCGCACGGCACCGTCTCGTGGTCGTGGCGGGCGCCTCCAACGTCACGGGTGAGATCTGGCCCGTCGCCGACGTCGTGCGGGTGTCCCGCCGCTACCGGGCGCGGGTCGCCGTCGACGCCGCGCAGCTCGCCCCCCACCGGCGCATCGACCTCGCGGCCACCGGCGTCGACTACGTCGTGCTCTCGGGCCACAAGCTGTACGCCCCGTTCGGCGCGGGCGTGCTCGCCGGCCGCTCCGACTGGCTCGACGCAGCGGCTCCCTACCTGCGCGGTGGCGGCGCGACCCAGCGGGTGACCACCTCCGGGGTGGCCTGGTCGGCAGGCCCCGCGCGGCACGAGGGCGGCAGCCCCAACGTCATCGGCGCCATCGCGCTCGCTGCCGCCTGCGCCGCGGTCGCCGCACACCGTGAGGCCATCGAGGCCCACGAGGCGGCGCTGCTCGACCGGCTGCGCACCGGCCTGGCCGCGATCCCGGGTGTCGACACGTGGTCGATCTTCGGCGACGACCACGACCGGGTGGGGGTGCTGCCGTTCACCATCGAGCGGCTCGACTCATCGCTCGTCTCCGCCATCCTGTCGGCGGAGCACGGCATCGGGGTGCGCGACGGCAAGTTCTGCGCGCACATCCTCGTCGACGAGCTGCTCGAGGACCCCTGGGGTGACGTGCCGGCCACCGCCGTCCGGGTCAGCCTGGGTCTGGCCAACACGGTCGAGCACGTCGACCGGCTCGTCGCCGCGGTGGCGCAGCTGGCCGCCCACGGACCGAGCCGGCGGTACACGCGCACGAGCGAGGGATGGGTCGCCGAGGGCGACGACCGGGAGCTGTCGCTGCCGCGTCCCTGGTGACGCGCGCGCGGATCCCGCGCCAACCTTGACCGGGGCCTGACGTCCTTCGAACATGGGGACGTCAGGGTGGTGTCTACCGGTCCCCCGGCGGGAACGCGGGGACCGGGCCCACCACGCCGAACAAGGAGCACCACCATGAAGAAGCAGCTCGCCATCGGCGGCCTGGTCGCGATCGCGGCGGTCGCCGGCACCACCGGCGTCGCCATCGCCCACGCCGCCGGCACCTCCGGCACCAGCAGCACGACGGCGGCCGCGAGCACGCCGACCGGCACCGCGACCACGGGCACCCCCAGCGGTACCGCCACCAAGGCCACCAAGGGCGCGAAGGGCGCGAAGGGGACCAAGGCCGCGAAGGACGGCGACCACGCGGCGGCCCGCGAGATCCTGGGCAAGCTCAAGGACTTCCAGCACGCCGAGTGGGTCACCAAGGGCGACGCCAACGCCTACGTCACGCACGAGGCCATCCTCGGTACGGTGCAGGCGGTCTCGGCCTCGTCGATCACGGTCACATCCGCCGACGGAACGTCGATGACGTTCGCCGTCGACGCGAAGACCGCCGTACGGGAGCCCACGGCGCCGGGCGCGACGAAGGACCCCAACGCCGCCAAGCCGACGATCGTCGACGTCAAGACCGGTCAGACCGTCCTCGTCGGAGGCGCCAAGAGCCCCGACCTCACGGCGAAGAACGTCCTCGTCCGCCGCTGACGGGGCTGAGAGACCCGGGGGCACCTCCGGACGGGCGCGGCCGGCAGGGGGAGGCGGCGCTCGTCCGCCTCTCCGACCGGCGCTCTCGGGACGCTAGGGCAGGGCCCGCACCCGGTTGCCGCGCCGCTCGTGGGTGAGCTCGGCCAGCCCGAGGGCCTCGAGCAGCGGAGGGAGGTACATCCCGAACCGCCCGCGGTAGCCCTTGCGCAGCCCGTACCAGCCGCCGACGGGGTTGGCGGACGAACGGCCCCAGCCCTCGACGGAGTCCTCCGCCGCGGGCTTCTGCTCGTCGGCCGCCCCCAGGTCGACCCAGTCACCATGGCCCACGAGCCACGCGTGCAGGTCGTCCACCGCGCTGAGGTGGTAGCGCAGCTGCGTGGTTCCCACCTGGCACACGAGGGCCGGCGGGTCGGCCTGGTCGTCGCGCCACATCGTGTATGCCGACGAGCCCGGGGCCGTCGTCAGGGCCCACGGGTCGTCCTTCGTGCCTGCCGCCATCCGGGCCTCCCGCTCGGGACAGTACTCCTGGAGCGGGTGGGAGGCGGCCGGATCGTCGGGGCCCTGGTGACCGTCTCAGACGTCGACGTCCACCGTGGAGCCGGTCGTCATATCGTTCTCAGGCCTCGATGACGACCGGAATGATCATCGGCTTGCGGCGGATCTTGCCGCCGACCCAGCCCCCGATCGTGCGGCGGATGACCTGCTGCAGCTGGTACTCGTCGCGCACCCCGTTGCCGGTCGCCTCGGCCAGCGCCTGCTCGATCTTGGGGATGACCGCGTCGAAGATCGCCTCGTCCTCGACGAACCCGCGGGCCATGATCTCCGGGCCGGCCGCGATCTTGCCCGAGGCCGCGTCGATGACGACGATGCAGGTGATGAACCCCTCGTCGCGCAGGATCCGCCGGTCCTTGAGCAGGGTCTCGGTGGTCTCCCCCACCGAGGAGCCGTCGACGTAGATGTAGCCGCACGGCACCGCTCCGACGAGCCGCGCCACCCCCTTCACGAGGTCGACGACGCCGCCGTCCTGCGTGACGAGCACCCGTCGGCGCGGCACTCCGGTGGCGACGGCCAGCTCGGCGTTGGCCACGAGGTGACGCCACTCCCCGTGCACCGGCATGACGTTGCGTGGCTTGACGATGTTGTAGCAGTAGAGCAGCTCGCCGGCGCTGGCGTGGCCCGAGACGTGCACCTTCGCGGTGCCCTTGTGGACCACGTCGGCGCCGAGCATCATCAGGCCGTTGATGACCCGGTAGACGGCGTTCTCGTTGCCGGGGATGAGCGAGCTGGCGAGCAGCACGGTGTCGCCGACGCCCACCTCGATGCGGTGGTCCTTGTTGGCCATCCGCGACAGCGCCGCCATCGGCTCGCCCTGCGAGCCCGTGCAGATGAGGACGACCTTCTGGTCGGGCAGGTCGTCGAGCTTCTTGACGTCGACGAGCACGCCGGCGGGCACCTTGAGGTAGCCCAGCTCGGCGGCGATCCCCATGTTGCGCACCATCGAGCGCCCCACCATGGCGACCTTGCGGCCGGCCTTGTCGGCGGCGTCGAGCACCTGCTGCACCCGGTGCACGTGGCTGGAGAAGCAGGCGACGATGATCCGCCGCTGCGCGTGGCGGAAGACCTTGTCGATGGCCGGCGCGATCTCGCGCTCGGGCGTCGTGAACCCCGGCACCTCGGCGTTGGTCGAGTCGGTGAGGAAGAGGTCGACGCCCTCCTCCCCCATCCGCGCGAAGGCCCGCAGGTCGGTGAGCCGGCCGTCGAGCGGCAGCTGGTCCATCTTGAAGTCGCCGGTATGCAGCAGCGTGCCGGCCTGGGTGCGGACGAAGACGGCGAGCGCGTCGGGGATGGAGTGGTTGACGGCGACGAACTCGAGGTCGAACGCCCCGAGCCGCTCGCGCTGGCCCTCCTTGACCGTCAGCGTGTAGGGCTTGATCCGGTGCTCCTTGAGCTTGGCCTCGATGAGCGCGAGGGTCAGCTGGGAGCCGATGAGGGGGATGTCGGGCTTGCGGCGCAGGAGGAACGGCACGGCGCCGATGTGGTCCTCGTGGCCGTGGGTCAGCACGATGGCCTCGACCTGGTCGAGACGGTCCTCGAGGTAGGCGAAGTCGGGCAGGATCAGGTCGATCCCGGGGTGGTGGTCCTCGGGGAACAGCACCCCGCAGTCGATGATGAGCAGCCGTCCCTGGGTCTCGAGGACGGTCATGTTGCGGCCGACCTCTCCGAGGCCTCCGAGGGCGACGACGCGCAGGGCGTCGGCCGGGGTCGGCGGGGGGGTCGAGAGGCTGGGCAGGGCGATGGTCAAGGGACGTCAGGGTCCTTCGGGTCAGGTCGATCAGGAGGCAGGAGGGGTGTGGAGCGGGCGCGAGCCTGGGGTCAGGCGTTCGCGCCGAAGGTGGCCAGGGCGGTGCGCAGCTTGTCGAGGTGCTCGGGGGGCGACTCGACCAGCGGCAGGCGCACGGCGGCGGAGCCGATGACGCCGAGCTCGGCCAGGGCCGCCTTGGCCATGATCGCCCCCTGGGAGGTGTTCATCACGGCGTCGACGACGGGCACGAGGCTGCGGTGCACGGCGATGGCGGTGGCGAGGTCGCCGGCGTCGACCGCGGCGAGCATCGCGGCATACTCCCGGCCCGCCACGTGCGTGGCGACCCCGACGTAGCCGACGGCCCCCTGCGTGAGATGGGCCAGGGTGAGCACGTCGTCGCCCGAGAACCAGAGCAGGTCGGTGCGGCTGAGCACCTGGGTAGCCGCCCAGAGGTCGCCCTTGGCGTCCTTCATGGCGACGATGCGCGGGTGCTCGGCCAGGCGCAGCACCGTCTCCACCGCGAGGGAGGTGCCGGTGCGGGCGGGCACGTCGTAGAGCATGACCGGCACGTCGACCGCGTCCGCGACGGCTGTGAAGTGCGCGGCCAGGCCCGGCTGCGTCGGCCGGTTGTAGTAGGGCGTGACGACGAGCAGCCCGTGGGCGCCGGACGCGGCGGCCTGCCGGGCGAGGTGCACGGTATGCGCGGTGTCGTTCGTGCCGACCCCGGCCACCACCCGCCCCCGGTCACCGGCCGCCTCGAGCGCAGCCCGCAGCACCTGGTCCTTCTCCACGTCGGAGGTGGTCGCGGACTCCCCCGTCGTGCCGTTGACGACGAGCCCGTCGTGGCCGTGGTCGAGCAGGTAGGCGACGACGTCCTGGAGCCCGTCGAGGTCGAGGCGGCCATCGGGCCGCATCGGCGTGACGACGGCGGTCAGGGCCCGCCCGAACGGCGAGGCCCGGCGAGAGGACGCGGCGGTCATGCGGCCAACCTATCGCCCGCGGTCATGACGTCCCGCGTCCATCGACGACGGCGACGTCAGACGCTGCCCGGCGGGGCCATCGGGGCCACCCGGACCGGGAGACGACGATGTCGTGGCGCTACCCGCTCGGGGGTCCGGGTAGCGCCACGACACCTGCTCCATCGGCGCAGGGGCCGATGGCGTTACAGCCCGCGCGCCCCATCATGTGTGACGTGGGTCACACCAACGCCGGAGTCCGACCCCGGTGCTAGTTTTCGCAGGTGCGCCAGTACCTCGACCTGCTCGACCGGGTGCTGACCACCGGGGTGGAGAAGTCGGACCGCACGGGCACGGGCACGCTCAGCGTCTTCGGCCACCAGATGCGCTTCGACCTCAGCGAGGGCTTCCCCGCGCTGACGACGAAGAAGCTGCACCTGCGCTCGATCATCGGCGAGCTGCTGTGGTTCCTGCGCGGCGACACCAACGTGCGGTGGCTGCAGGAGCGGGGGATCTCGATCTGGGACGAGTGGGCCGACGCCGACGGGAACCTCGGCCCGGTCTACGGGTACCAGTGGCGCTCCTGGCCCACCCCCGACGGAGGGCACGTCGACCAGATCGCGCGCGTCGTCGAGGCGATCCGCACGACCCCCGACTCCCGGCGCCTCGTCGTCTCGGCCTGGAACGTCGCCGACGTCGACGCGATGGCCCTGCCGCCGTGCCACATGATGTTCCAGTTCTACGTCGCACCGGCCACCGAGCCGGGCGGGCGGGGGCGGCTCTCCTGCCAGCTCTACCAGCGCTCCGCCGACGTCTTCCTCGGCGTGCCGTTCAACATCGCCTCCTACGCCCTGCTGACGATGATGGTGGCGCAGGTCTGCGACCTCGAGCCCGGAGAGCTCGTGCACACCCTCGGCGACGCCCATCTCTACCTCAACCACCTCGAGCAGGCCCGGCTCCAGCTGACCCGCGAACCGCGCCCGCTCCCCCACATGCGCATCGCGCCGGGCCGGGCCCTGGACGCGTTCGACCTCGGCGACTTCGAGCTGGTCGGCTACGACGCGCACCCGTCGATCAAGGCCCCGATCGCGGTCTGAGGAGGTCCTCGCCGGTGACCCGCCCATGACGCAGGTGACGCTGATCGCCGCGGTGGCCCGCAACGGGGTCATCGGGGCCGGGCCCGACATCCCCTGGCACCTGCCCGAGGACTTCGCCTTCTTCAAGCGCACCACCATGGGCCACCCCATGGTCATGGGCCGGCTGACCTTCGCGTCGATCGGCCGGGTGCTGCCGGGGCGGCGCACGATCGTCGTCACCCGCGACCCCGGCTGGACGCATCCCGGCGTGGAGGTGGCGCACTCGTTCGAGGAGGCGCTCGCGCTCGCCGGCCCGAGCGACGAGGTCTTCGTCTGCGGCGGCGGGCAGGTCTACGCGCAGGCCATGCCCTGGGCACACCGGCTGCTCATCACCGAGGTCGATCAGGAGCCGGCCGGCGACGTGCACTTCCCGGCGATCGACGACGCCGTATGGGTGGAGTCGGCCCGCGAGGCCCGCGACGGCTTCGCATGGGTCATCTATGACCGACGCTGACGCCGACGCGGAACCCGGAGCCGACGCGACCGACGGCGGCCGCTACATCGTCGTCGACGGGCGGCGGTGGCGGGCGAGCGACCCGGGCATCCCCGAGGGGCTCCGGGCCGAGCTCGTCGGCGAGCTCATGGCCGCCCGGCGGGCCGTGCGCGACCACCGGGGCGACGACGAGGCCGTGGCCGCCGCCCGGCGCCGGGTGCAGGACGCGAAGGTCGCCCTCGGCGAGCGCGGCGAGCCGTGGTGGGAGGAGCCGAGCGCCGACGGCCTCGACGCCCGCCTCGCGGCGGTGATGCGCACCCTGCTTCGGCGTCGCGATCCGTCGTCGACCATCTGCCCGAGCGACGCGGCCCGCGTGGTGGCCGGTGACCGGTTCCGCACCGTCATGGACGATGCCCGCCGGGTCGCCGCCGACCTGCGCTCGCGCGGTGTCGTCGTCACCACCCAGAAGGGCGACGCCGTCGACCCGCTGGAGGCCCGTGGTCCCATCCGCATCGGCCGGGGCGCAGACTGGGACGTGGCACCTCCCGCCTGACGACGACGATGTCGTGGCGGGCGGTGCCACTGCGCGGCCCGGCCCGGCGGGTCCGCGCGCACAGGCGTGTCACAGTCGACGGCCAGGATGTGTGGAGCACGCCCACGGAGGGTGGGCGAGGCCGATGATCGCAGGGGGGGACGTGTCAGCAACGGGAGAGCGCTCCCTCGCCCGGATCGTGGCGGCCCAGGCGGCCGACGCCGGGACGGTTCCGTGGCTGGAGTCGGCCCGCGACGACCGGGTCGTGGACCGGGCCCGGCTGGCGGCCACCGCGGCCCTCTGGCCGGCCCACGGCGTCGCCGGTCGACGGGTCGGCCTGCTGACCGGCGACCCCCTGGCGTTCGGCACCCTCTTCGTGTCGCTGGTCGGTGCCGGAGCCACCGTCGTCCCGCTCGACCCGCGTGCCCCCGAGGGCTCGCTGCGGTCGATGGCCGACCTCGCCCGCGTCGAGGTGGCCGTGACCACGCTGACGACCGCTCCCGACATCGACCGGCCCTTCGTCCCGCTCGCGGACGCCGACTGGACGCCGGTGGGCCAGCCCATGGGGTCGTCGGCCGAGCCCGACGGCGAGGGGGGCTGCGTCCTCTTCAGCTCCGGCTCGACCGGCCCGCGCAAGGCCATCCGGCTCGGCGAGGCACAGCTGCTCCATGTCGCCCGGGCGGTGGCCCACGCCTACGGCCTCGGTCCGGCCGACCGCGGCGTCAACCCGCTGCCTCTCACCCACGTCAACGGCGAGGTCGTCGGCCTGCTGGCCCCCCTGGTCTCGGGCGGCACCATCGTGCTCGACGACCGCTTCCACCGCACCGGGTTCTGGGCCGTCGTCGCGCAGCGCCGGGCCACGTGGGTCAACGCCGTGCCGTCGATCATCACCATCCTGGCCGCCGAGCCGGCTCCGCCGGAGGGACCGACCGCCCCCGAGGGCGTGCGCTTCGTCCGCTCCGCGTCGGCCCCGCTCTCCGAGGCGGTGCTCGCGCGGTTCGAGGCGCGCTACGGCATCCCGGTCGTCGAGTCCTACGGCATGACCGAGGCCGGCAGCCAGATCACCGCCAACCCCGTCGACGGCCGGCGTCCGGGCACGGTCGGGGTCCCGGTCGACGTCGAGCTGAAGGTCGTCGCCGACGACGGGTCGACGGCGGCCACCGGCGGCGTGGGTCGTGTGGCGATCCGCGGCGACGGCGTCATCCGGGAGTACGAGAACGGTGTCGGCACCGAGCGGTTCGACGCCGACGGCTGGCTCGACACCGGCGACCTCGGCTCCCTCGACGCCGACGGCTTCCTGACCCTGGCCGGCCGGGAGGGCGACGTCATCAACCGCGGCGGCGAGAAGGTCTTCCCCCGCGAGGTCGAAGAGGTCCTCCTTGCGCACCCGGCGGTCGCCGAGGCGGTCGTGGTCGGCCGCGCGCACGACGTGCTGGGCCAGGTACCCGTGGCCTACCTCGTCGCCGCCCCGGACGCCCCCGCCGCGGTGCGGGACGGCCTGCCCGCCGAGCTCGCCGAGCGGAGTGCGGTCACGCTCCCCCGGGCGCACCGCCCCGTCGACTACGTCCTCATGGACGAGGTGCCGGTCGGTCCCACGGGCAAGCCGGTGCGCCGGCTCGTCGCCGACCTCGACCGCGACGCCGTCATCGCGGGGACGCCCCCGCGATGACCGCCACCACCGATCCCACCGCCTCCGACGCATACCGGAACGACCCGACCGCCCCGGCCTCACCCGCGCCACCAGCACCGGAACCGGTACCGCGTGGGCGCCGGCACCTCTACGAGGTCGACATCGTGCGGCTGCTCACCTTCGTGTGCGTCGTGGGGGTGCACGCGGTCAGCGGGTCGATGAACCCCGACGACATCGGCAGCGGGGCGTTCGTGTCGTTGCTGCACTTCACCCGCGGCACGTTCTTCCTGCTCAGCGCCTTCGTCCTGACCTACGCGCAGGGCAGCAGGCCGGTGCCCCTGCGCCGCTTCTGGCCCCGCCGGTTCCTCTACGTGGGCCTGCCCTACGTCGTGTGGAGCGTCATCTACTGGTGGGTCGCGCTCGGCCGGACCCCCACCGGGGCCGACGTGCCCCAGCTCGGCCACGAGCTCGTCACCGGCACCGCGAACTACCACCTCTACTTCCTGCTCGTGTCGCTGCAGCTCTACCTGCTCTTCCCCGTGCTCGTGTGGCTCGTGCGCCGCACCCGCGGCCACCATCTCGCGCTCCTGCTCACCAGCGGCGCCCTCGAGCTCGTCATCCTCGCCGCCGAGCACTACACGAGCTGGCCGGGCGGCTGGGCCACGGTGCAGGCCAACTCCCTCGTCCTCGCGCCGACCTACCAGCTGTACTTCGTCGCCGGCGCGCTGGCCGCCGTGCACCACGAGCGGTTCCACGCGTGGGTGACGACCCACCCGCGCACCGTGGTCGCCGCGCTCGTCGCCACGGCGGCCGTCCACGTCGGGGTCTACCTCGCGCAGGTGCCGAGCGACGGCGGGTCGGTGTTCAGCGCCTTCGACCCGTTGCAGCCGTCGGTGGCTCCCTGGACCATCGCCGTGACGCTGGGGCTCTACGCGGTCGGAGGCCTGTATGCGCGCAGCCGCCGCCCGGGCACCCGCCTGGCTACCTTCGTCGACCAGGCCTCGGTGGCCTCCTTCGGGGTGTTCCTCGTGCATCCGCTCTTCCTCAACACCCTGCTGGGCCGCTGGTTCAGCTGGGGCTACTCCTTCCTGAACCCGACGCTCTCCGGCGTCGTCGCCTGGGCCGCGACCCTCGTGCTGTCGTACGCCTTCGCCGCCCTCGTCGTCCGCACCCCGCTCGCCCTGCCACTGGCGGGGCGGAAGCGCCTTCGGCCCCGACCCACCCGGAAGGTGACCCATGCCTAGCGTCCAGGACACACGGACCCCGGCGACCCCGACCCGGCCCCGCCTGCGCCACCGCGTGCGCGGGAAGGTCATGGTGCTGCTCTGCATCTTCTACGCCCTCGCCTACATCGACCGCAGCAACATCTCGACGGCCGCCCCCTTCATCCACACCGACCTGCACCTCTCCGACGCCCAGATGGGGCTCGTCTTCTCCGCCTTCGCGCTGCCGTATGCGTTCCTCCAGATGCCCGGGGGGTGGCTCGGCGACCGCTTCGGCGCCCGCCGCACCCTCGCGTGGCTGGGTGGCGTCTGGACGGCCGCCACCGTGGCCACCGGCGCCTCCACCGGTCTCGCCAGCCTCTTCGTCTCCCGGCTCGCCCTCGGTGCCGGGGAGAGTGCCGGCTTCCCCACCGCGACCACCGCGATGTCGCGCTGGCTGCCGGCGCAGCTGCGCGGCACAGGGCAGGGACTCGTGCACGCCGCCTCCCGGCTCGGCAGCGCCGCGGCGCCGCTGGTCGTCGGGGCCATCATCGCTGCGACGTCGTGGCGCGTGAGCTTCTTCATCGTCGGTGCCCTGTCGCTGGTCTGGGCCGTCGTGTGGATCGTCTACTTCCGCGACCGGCCGAAGGACCACCAGGCGGTGACGAGCCTCGAGCTGGAGGAGCTCGACCGGGGGGACGCCGCCACCGGTCGGCGCACGAGGACCCCGTGGCGCACCGTCGTGCCCGCGCTGCTGCCCGTGGCCGTCGTCGACTTCTGCTACGGCTGGCTGCTCTGGGTCTACATCACCTGGCTCCCCACGGTCTTCCAGAGCTCGTTCGGGCTCGACCTCGGCTCCTACGCGCTCTACACGAGCCTCGTGCTCGCGGCGGGGGCGCTCGGTGACCTCGTCGGGGGTTGGTGGGCCGACCACCTCATGCGCCGCTGCCACAGCCGCCGGACCGCTCGGCTCCTGCCCCTCGTCGTCGGCCTCGGCGGCTCCCTGCTGGCCCTCGTGCCGGCGCTGCTCGGGCAGCGGCTGCTCGTCGTCACCGTCAGCCTCGCCGTGGCCTACTTCCTCCTCGAGCTCACCAACTCGACCCTGTGGGCGCTGCCGATGGACATGGTGCCGGAGCACGCCGGGGCGGCGAGCGGGTTCATGAACACCGGCTTCGGGCTCGCCGGCACGCTCAGCCCGCTGGTCTTCGGGCTCATGCTCGGGGCCACCGACGGCAACTGGCGGGTCCCGCTCGCGTTCTCGCTGGTGCTGCTGCTGGCCGGGGTGGGCGTGTCGTTCCTCATCCGGCCGCACCGCCGCACCCCCGCGCCGGAGCCCGTCTCCGCCGGGTAGCAGTCGCCGTGCCGGTGGCTCAGTGGTGCAGCAGGACGGCCCGGCTGAGCGCCATCGGGTTGACCCGTGGCGCGCTGCGGGTGGTGACCGGGGAGACGGCCGTGGTGGCCGCGTGCACGACGACGGTCGTGGCGTCGAGGTTGTCGGACTCGCCCACGGGCCAGATGTGGCCCATGCCGCTGACGACGTAGGACACGACGCTGACCCCGGACTTGCCGGGCGCCCACGTGGAGATCTCGACCGGCGCGCGTCCGAGGCTCCCGGGGAGCCGCTGTACCGACGCGGGGCCGGCCCCGGCCACGTCGACCCACGCCGCGACGGTGGCGGGCACGGAGACGTAGGCGGGCAGGATCGGGCCCTTGGCCGGGCGCCCCTCCCACGGCTGGATCTTGTCGGCGTTGCCATGGATGAGGAAGGAGCGCACCGGCGCGGTGGGGCGGGGGGCGCCCGACCCGGCCATGAGCGAGCCGTCGACGGACACGAGGGCCGCGATCGACTCCGGGTGGGCGCAGGCGAGGGACATGGCCATGCCGGCGCCGTTGGAGTAGCCGGCGACCACGACCCGTCGCGCGTCCACGACGTGGGCAGCCACGAGCTCATCGACGAGGGCGAGCGTGAAGGCGTCGTCCTTGGGTCCGGCCGCTCCGAGGCGCCCGTCGTTGAAGGCCGGACCGTCGCTCTCGGGCATGGCGAGGACGACCCCGGCGGAGCGGGTGGCCGGCACGAGGCCGGTCTGGTTGGCGAAGACGCGGGCGGTCTGGAACAGCCCATGGAACGCGATGACCAGCGGGGCCGGCTGGTCCGCCGGTGGCACCGACAGCAGGAACGTGCGCTGCTTCCCGGCCACCCGCACCGTGCAGGTCGTCGTGCCGCGCACATGCACGTTATGGCGGCCGACCACGCAGGCCGACGCAGCGGACGCCTCCTGCGGGAGGACCACCGCCGTGAACACCGCGAGCACGCACACGCATACCGCGAGCACCAGGGTGCGCAGGCGCAGTAGACCACGTCGTCGCACTCAGCGCCCTCCTTCGGGTCGTGTCCTGCCGAGACGGGCCCACCCCGTGCTACCGCGCCCGGCCACAGGTTACGTGTCGTAGTCGAGAGTCACCGTAGAACTCACTGGATGGGCCTGGCACGCCAGCACGACACCCCGGGCCACCTCGTCCGGCTCGAGGGCGTAGTTGCGGTCCATCCGCACCTCCCCCTCGACCAGGTGGGCGCGGCAGGTGCCGCAGACCCCGTTGGTACACGAGAACGGGGCGTCGGGCCGCACCCGCAGGGTCGCGTCGAGGATCGACTCCTCGGCGCTCGTCATGGGCACGGTCGTCGTACGACCGTCGAGGCGCACCGTGACGACGGCCACCGGCGGGGCGTCGGCGGCGACCGGCGCCACGAGGGGTCGGCGCGTGCCCTCGGGGTCGGCCGGGTCGACGACGTGGAAGATCTCGTGGTGGACGTGGTGGGGGTCGACGCCGTGCTCGAGCAGCAGCTCCTGCGCGCCCTCGACGAGCCCCATCGGCCCGCAGAGGTACCACTCGTCGACGCCGGCCACCGGCACGAGCGCATCGAGGATGCGGGCCAGCCGCTCGCGGTCGAGCCGACCGTGGAGGAGCTCGACCTCCTGGGGCTCGCGGGAGAGGACGGTGACGAGCTGGAACCGGCCGGGGTAGCGGTTCTTGAGGTCCTCCAGCTCCTCGAGGAACATCATCGACGACGTGGAGCGGTTGCCGAAGAGGAGCGTCACCTGCGAGCGGGGCTCCTCTGCGAGCACGGTCGTGACCAGGGAGAGCACGGGGGTGATGCCGGACCCCGCGGCCACCGCGACGTGATGGCGGGCCAGCTCGGGGCGCACCGGGCAGGTGAAGGACCCCATCGGCGTCATGACGTCGACCGCATCGCCCGCCCGCACGACCGTGTTGAGCCACGTCGACATCCGGCCGCCCTCGACCACCTGGGAGGCGACGCGCAGGCGGGTCGGCCCCCCGGCGTCCGACCGCGCCTGACAGATCGAGTACGACTGGCGCACGTCCTCCCCGCCGATGCTCGCCCGCAGGGTGAGGTGCTGGCCGGGCGCGAACGCATACTCCTCCCGCAGCTCCTCCGGGACGGCGAAGGCGACCGCCACCGAGCGATCGGTGAGGCGCTCGACGCCGTCGACGGTGAGCGTGTGGAAGCGCGGGCGGCGCACGGCCGGCCTCGGGGCGAGCAGCGGCATCAGAGGGTCTTGAACTCGTCGAACGGCTCCCGGCAGGCCTCGCAGCGCCGCAGGGCCTTGCAGGCGGTGGAGCCGAACCGGGCGAGCTCGGTGGTGTCGGGCGAGCCGCAGCGCGGGCAGGCGACGACGCGCCGGGTCAGTGCGAGGGTCACAGGGCCGGTCGCCCGGCCGGCCTCTGCGGTATGCGTCGGGGGGGCGATCCCGAAGTCGCGCAACGACTCTCGGCCGGCCTCGGTCATCCAGTCCGTCGTCCAGGCGGGGCTGAGCCGGGTCGTCACCCGCGGCTCCCACCCGGCCCGGCGCACGACGAGGGCGATGTGGTCCCCGATGGCGGTCATGGCGGGGCAGCCGGAGTAGGTGGGGGTGATCACGACGTCGACGACCCCGCTCACCGGGTCGGCCACCGCCGAGCGCAGCACCCCCAGGTCGGCGATGGTGATGACCGGGACCTCGGGGTCGGGCACCCGCGCGACCGCCGCCTCGACCTCCGCGGGCGCGGCCCGGGTCAGACCGGCGGCCGTCACCACGTCGCCCCCGGGTGCGAGCGCGCCACGTGCTGCATCTCCGCGAGCAGCGACCCCATGGGGCGGGAGTGGCGGCCCTGCCGGCCGCCGCGGGAGCGCCACCGGGCGTCGGGCGGCATCGTCAGCGTCGCCGCGTCGACGACCTGGGCCACCCGGGACCGGACGGCCCGCTCGAGGCTGGAGGGTCGCACCCCGACCCCCGCGTCGGCCGCCGCCACCGAGACCGCGTCGTCGTCGAACAGCTCGGCCAGGTAGGGCTGCACGGCGGCCAGCCCCGCCTGCATCCGTTCGTGCGACGTCGGCGTGCCGTCCCCCAGACGCAGCACCCACTGGTGGGCGTGGTCGTGGTGGTAGGCCACCTCCTTGGTGGCCTTCGCCGCCACCGCCCGCAGCGTCTCGTCGCCGCTGGTGGCCGCCGCGGCATACAGCTCGCGTTGGTAGGCGGAGAACCACAGCAGGCGCGCCGTCTCGACGGCGTAGTCGCCGCGGGGCTGCTCGACGAGGTGCACGTTGTGCCACTGGCGCTCGTCGCGGAACATCGCGAAGTCGTCCTCGGAGCGGCCGGTGCCGTCGAGCTCGCCGATGTGGGGGTAGAGGCCGCGGGCCTGACCGAGCAGGTCGAGGCTGATGTTGGCGAGCGCCATGTCCTCCTCGATCTGGGGAGCGTTGGTGAGCCACTCCGCGAGGCGCTGGGCGTAGACGAGCGCGTCGTCGGCGAGGCCGAGCAGGTAGGCCGCCGTGAGCTCGTCGCCTTTGGGGGCGGAGGTGTCGGGCGCCCGTCCGGGGGACGGCGCCGGCGCCGTGGTCTCGCTCATCCTGCTGACGATACGACCCGCCCGGCCGGCGCCGAAAACCGCTGGGGCCGCCGACGGGGGTCTGTCAGGGTGACCCGGTGCCGGATGCCGATGGGTGGGTCGTGCCGGGCGTGCTGCACGAGCGGGCCCGGGACGACCCGGCTCAGCAGCGGTGGCTCGCCGGCGTGCCGGACCTCGCACAGGAGGTCTACCGGCGGTGGGGTCGCGTCGCCGACGGCCCGGTCACGGCCGGGTTCCTGTCGCTCGTCCGCCCCGTGCGGGACCGGTCCGGCCGCGCCCTGGTGCTGAAGCTGTTCGGTCCGCAGGAGGGGGCGGACGGGGAGCCCGCCTTCCTCACCGCGGCTGCGGGGCCGGCGGTCGTCGAGCTCGTGCACGCCGATCTCGACGCCGGCGCGCTGCTCCTGCACCGGCTCGACCCCGACCGCACGCTCGCGACCATGCCCGACGTGGACGTGGACGTGGACGTGGACGCGGACGCGGCGTGCGCGGTCGTGGGCGGGCCCGTCCGCCGGATCTGCGCCCACGCCGCCCCGTTGCGGATGCGCAGCATGACCGGTGAGCTCGACCGGCTGCACGCCAGCACCACGGCTATGCGGGGCCGCACCCCACAGGCGCTGCCCCGGGCGCTGGCCGACCGGGCGCTCGACTCCACGGCCACGCTGTCCGCCGACCCGGGCACGTGGTCCGGGCCGGTGCCCCTCGTCCACGGCGACCTGCACGTCGAGAACGTCCTGCACACCCGGGCCGACGAGCCGGACCGGTGGGTCGCCATCGACCCCCTGCCCGCGTCCGGCTACCCGGAGTGGGAGGTGACGGCCAGCCTGCGCAACCGGTGGCCCGACGCGGTGGCCACCGGCGACGCCGAGCGGGCCCTCCGGCGGCGGGTCGACATCACCCGCGGGGCGGCCGGGCGCGACCGCGAGAAGGCGGTGGCCATCGCGCAGGCGGTGGCGGTCGACACCGTGCTGTGGCTCTCCGCCGGCGACGACCACGTGCATCCGGTCGTGCGGGGGTTCGTGCCGCCGTACCGGATCGTCGCGACCTGGGGCGGCTGACGGGTCAGAGGTACTCGACGTCCTCGGGGACGTCGTAGAAGCTCGGGTGCCGGTAGACCTTGTCGGCCGCCGGGTCGAAGAACGCGTCCTTCTCGTCGGGGCTGCTCGCGGTGATCGACGACGCCTCGACGACCCAGAGGGAGACGCCCTCCTGGCGGCGCGTGTAGACGTCGCGGGCGTTGCGGAGCGCCATCGTCGCGTCGGGGGCGTGCAGGGAGCCGACGTGGGTGTGCGACAGACCGCGCTTGGCCCGGACGAAGACCTCCCAGAGCGGCCACGACCGCTCGGGGGCTGACGCAGGCGAGGGGACGGCCGACACCGGTCCCGACGCGGCGGCGGACGTGGTCCGGTCCTCGGTGGGGCTCTCAGTCACGCGGCGGAGCCCTCGCGCTCGGCGGCCGGTGACCGGGTCGCCTGCTTCGCGGCGTACGCCGTGGCGGCCTCGCGGACCCACGCGCCGTCGTCGTGAGCCCGGCGCCGGTGCTCGATGCGCTCGTTGTTGCAGGGTCCGTCGCCGCGCAGCACCCGCCAGAACTCGTCCCAGTCGATGGGCCCGAAGTCCCAGTGGCCGCGCTCGGCGTTCCAGCGCAGGTCGGGGTCGGGCAGCGTGAGGCCGAGCCGGTCGGCCTGCAGCACCATCATGTCGACGAAGCGCTGGCGCAGCTCGTCGTTGCTGAACCGCTTGATCCCCCAGGCCATCGACTGCTCCGTGTGGCCACCGGGCGCGGCGGCGTCGCCCGTGTCAGGAGGGCCGAACATCATCAGTGCGGGCCACCACCAGCGGTCGGCGGCGTCCTGGGCCATGGCCTGCTGCTCGGCGGTGCCGCGCACGAGGGTCCACAGGATCTCGAAGCCCTGTCGCTGGTGGAAGGACTCCTCCTTGCAGACGCGGATCATCGCGCGGGCGTAGGGGCCGTAGGAGCAGCGGCAGAGCGGCACCTGGTTCATGATCGCGGCGCCGTCGACGAGCCAGCCGATGGCCCCGCAGTCGGCCCACGTCAGCGTCGGGTAGTTGAAGATCGACGAGTACTTCTGCTGGCCGCTGTGGAGCTTGTCGAGCAGCTCGGCGCGGTCGACGCCGAGCGTCTCGGCCGCGGAGTAGAGGTAGAGCCCGTGCCCGGCCTCGTCCTGCACCTTGGCGACGAGGATGGCCTTGCGGCGCAGGCTCGGAGCGCGCGTGATCCACGCCCCTTCGGGCTGCATGCCGATGATCTCCGAGTGGGCGTGCTGGGCGATCTGGCGCACCAACGTGGAGCGGTAGGCGTCGGGCATCTCGTCGCGTGGCTCGACCCGCAGGTCGGCCTCGACGAGGGCGTCGAACGACGTCGGGTGCGCGACGTGGTCGGCCGCTCTCGTGGCCGCCGCAGCGGCGGCGTAGTCGGCCGTCTCGGAGGCGTTGAGCGGCTCGGTCGGGTCGAGGACGTCGTTGCCGTACATCTGGTCAGTATCGCTCACCGCACCGACATCAGCGGGTCTGCGCTGGGAGCGGAGGGGTGGAGCGGGCCCACCCACGGGCGGGGCAGCGGCCACGGCCACGGCCACGTCCATGGCCACGGCGGGCGGGACGGCGGGCGGGACGGCGGGCGGGACAGGGCGGATGAGGGCGGCCCCGTGCCCGGCGTCGGCCTACGACTTGGAGTCGATGTACCAGCGGTCGTCGATGCGTACGAGGTCGATGTCGTTCTGGTAGCCGTCCGGAACCCCGACGATCTGGGCCTTGGCGACCGTGGCCTTGTCGCCGTTGACCGTGGCGCCGGTGACGGTGGCCGACTTCAGCTTGGCGATCTCGGTGGGGTCGTTGAGCGCGGCGAGGACCTTCTCCAGGCCCTCTTTGCACTGGTCGAGGCCGGCGTCCTGGAGGCGCTGGCCGCCGGTCGACACCTGGGCGCACGCGGCGTCGGAGTTCTTGTCGCCCAGGGCGTGCATGAAGCCGGCGACGGCCTCCGTCGGTGACGCGCTCCCTGTCGCCGTCTCGGGCGCCGAGCTGCACGCCGCGACCCCGGGCGCGCCGGCCAGGAGCCCGATCCCGAGCAGGGCGCCGGCCAGGCGGGAGTGACGAGCCATGGCCTCATCTCATCACGCAGACCTGAGGAGACCAGCCCGCGACCGTGTGCCGGAGATCAGCATCAGCTCACCCGGCGAGAAGCGCCGCGTAGTTCCCTTCGAGCTCACTGTCCTGATCGACCGCCGAGCCATCGGTGGCCATGCCGACGTCCCCACGTCTCGCTCACGGTCACGGCCGATGCCCCCGCCAGGGGGTCCCGGACGGTGTGCCACGTGTCGTCCGTCGCCCCGACCGCCTGCCCGTCACGAGCGGGACGAGGCGGGTGACCCGGGAGAAGAGGCGGAGTGCACGCCGAGTCATGGTGTCCCGTTCGCGTCGTCGTGGTGACGATGCGTGGCCGCCATCGCACCGTCGTCCACTCCCCCGGCGGCGCCTTGGCCCCAGGCAGCGAGCCGTACGTCGCCCAGCCGCACGTCGCCCAGCCGTCATCGCGCCCCGACGACCCGGCGCTCGGCCCCGTCGTGAGGGTGGCGGCCCCTATCGAGGGCCCGGTCAACCGTCGCCCTCCAGCCGGGGAGCTCCTTGGTGAGGTTTCAGCGCACGCACGTCCCGCGGCCGTTGTCCGCGGTGGTGGGCCCTCCGGGGGCGCACGGCTCGACGTGGTCGAGGTGGGCGATCGGCGCATCGCACCACGGGGCCTGCACTACCGCATCAGCGACCAGCACCTGCCCTACTACTCGGCGACTTCACCTTCTGGTCCAACCGCCGCTCCTCCCGCGCTCGAGGGCTGCTCTTCTACCGACTCCTGCGACAAGCCGTCGACACCGACCCCCACCCGCTCAAAGACCTACTCGGCGGCGGCAACTGAACAACCACTGCACTCAAGCAGATAGGCAGGACGTTCGACTGTAGTGAGGACCACCGACAACCCCGGCGTGTCGTGCACAACCGGGCGGGCGTCCAGCCCATCGAGGATGTTTCACATCTCCTGCCGCCAACGGCGCCGACGTCACGGGGGACCTCGACGCGGGCAACGTGACCGTCGGCTGGGACGCCGCACCACGCTGTCAGGATGGTGCGGGTGAGCCACCCCCACCCCCGCCATCCGCACGACCACCACGACCACCACGACCACCACGGCCAGTCCCAGGATCCGGCCCCGGTCGTGGCCGACGCCAGCGTGCGCCTCGCCCGGGCCAGCGACGCCCCAGCGGTGGGGCTGGTCCAAGCGGTCCTGTGGCGGGAGGCGTATGCCGCCGTCGTGCCGTCCGCAGTCCTCGACTCCTTCCGGCCCACCGGCTTCACGAACGCCTGGCGCGCGTCGCTCGAGAAGCCGCCGTCCGCGGCATACCGGCTGCTCGTCGCCTGCGCCGGGGAGCAGGTCGTGGGGTTCGCTGCCGTGGGACCCTCCGGCGACCCGGACGCGCAGGATCACGACGGCGAGCTGCTCGTGCTCGGGGTGCACCCGGAGGGGCGCGGCACCGGCCACGGCTCTCGCCTGCTCAACGCCGCCGTCGACACCGCGCGCGGATCCGGGTTCACGACCCTGCGCGCCTGGCTGCTCGCCGATGACACGGCGACCCGGAGCTTCCTCGGCAGCGCGGGACTCGACACCGACGGGGCCCACCGCGACCGGGTCGTCGGGCCCGACGAGGACGACACGGCGCGGGAGGTTCGCGTTGCCGGCGCGATCGGCTGACCGTCAGTCGTCGAAGAGCTCCGACAGGAACGACTTCTTCTTCTTCCTGGGGTAGCGCGGGTCGTACCCCCGGCTCTCGTAGCGGTCGTCTCGACGTCGGTCCTGCGGAGCCCCGGTATGCGCCGCAGCAGCCGGTGCGGGCGCGGATGCCGTGGCGTGCCAGGCGTTCTCGGCTGCCACGAGCGACTCGAGCTCACCACGGTCGAGGAACAGCCCACCGCAGCCGGTGCACTGGTCGACGAGGACGCGGTTGCGCTCGTAGCTGCGCATGGACGAGCCGCACTTCGGGCAGGTCAGGGTCGTCATGACCGGCCAACGGCGCCCCGCACCCGCGGGTTCCGCTCAGACGCGGGCGTCGGTGTCGACCGCGGGCGCACGAAGGCGTCGGTCCGCCGCGCCCAGATGTCGTTGCACGCCTCGCAGACCGACTCGGGGACGACGCCCGCGCGCTGCAGCAGGCCGAACCCGACGCAGCCCAGGCAGAACCCGAGCGCGGACTCGAGCGTGGCGGCCACCACGAGCAGGCCGAGGACGACCCAGCCGAGCGTCGTCGCGCCCAGGGCCAGGCTCGTCCCGGACCCGACGGAGAAGACCAGGCCGAGGCCCTGGGCGAACCGCTTCGGCGGCCCGGCGACGAGCCGAGGGGCGCCGAGGCGCGGCGCGATGACCCGCGTCGCGAGCTGCCCGAACGGGTCGAAGCGCGGTCCCGACAGCACGCGCAGGAGGAACCCGGCGGCGAGCACCCACACCAGCCACGACGCCTGGAGGACCAGGGCGAGCACGGCGGTGACGACGACGAGACCGGCGACGGACCGTGCCGCCTTCTCGTTGACGGGGTGGGGGAAGGTGAATAACGAGGACACGGGTCGAGCATAACGGCGAGTTATGCCCAACGCGGCATCGGGTCCACCGTGCGACGATGCCGCCCGTGGGGGCGGACGGAGGAGGCGTCGAGGTGACCGACGAGGCCCGGCAGCGGCGGGCCGTGACCCGCCAGGCCGTCTCCGTCGGGCTGGCGACCAGCGCCTACGGCGTCAGCTTCGGCGCCGTCGCGGTGGCGTCGGGGCTGACTGCGGCGCAGACGATGGTCCTGTCCGCCCTGCTCTTCAGCGGCGGGTCGCAGTTCGCCCTCGCGGGCGTGCTCGGTGCGGGTGGTTCGGGGGTCGCCGCCGTCGCGACCTCGAGCCTGCTCGGGGTGCGCAACGGGCTCTACGGCCTCCAGGTGGCCCGCCTGCTGCATGTCCGGGGGCGGCGTCGGCTGCTCGCCGCCCACCTGACCATCGACGAGTCCACGGCCGTCGCCATCGCCCAGACCACCCCGTCGGCCCAGCGCCGGGGGTTCTGGACCACGGGCCTGGTCGTCTACCTCGGCTGGAACCTCGCGACGCTGCTCGGCGCCGTGCTCGGAAATGCGCTGGGCGACCCGCGCGTCTACGGCTTCGACGCCGCCGCGGCGGCGGCCTTCGCGGCCCTGCTCTGGCCCCGGCTCCGTAGCCGGGAGACGGTGCTCGTGGCCGTCGTCTCCGGAGTCGTCGCCGCGCTCCTCGTGCCCGCGGCACCCCCCGGCATACCGGTGCTCGTCGCGGCCCTCGCGGCCGTCGTCGTGGGGGCAGCCCGGCGCGCCCCTCGGACGGTCGCGGGCGAGGCAGCGCCGTGAGCCAGTGGGTCACCGTGCTCGCCGCCAGCCTGGGCGCCTACCTGCTCAAGCTCGCGGGCTACCTCGTGCCGGAGCGCTGGCTGTCCGGTATGCGCGTGCGCCGGGTGACGGCCCTGCTCCCGGTCGCGCTGCTCACCGCCCTCGTCGTGGTGCAGACGTTCGCCTCGACGAGCCACGGCCTGGTCGTCGACGCGCGTACGGCCGGGCTCGGGGCGGCCGTGGTGGCCCTGGTGCTGCGCGCGCCGTTCATCGTCGTGGTGGTCCTTGCGGCAGCCACGGCCGCCGGGCTGCGGCACCTCGGCTGGGGCTGACCCGACGGACGGCTGACCGGGGTCTTGGGGGTTCTCGGGGGGCTGTCGGGGTTACCGGGGGTCCGCTGGGGGCGCCAGGGGCGCCAGGGGCGCCAGTCGCGGAATCCCCCGACGCTGTCGGACCCCGGCGCTAGCGTTCCGCCATGGACCAGCGCCTCAGTCTCGTGACCCTCGGTGTCGCCGACCTCGACCGTGCTCGCAGGTTCTACGAGGCGCTCGGCTGGCGCCCGACCGGACCCACCGACGAGGTCGTGTTCTTCCAGCTCGGTGGGGTCGTGCTCGGTCTGTGGGGACGCGACGAGCTGGCGACGGACAGCGTCGCGGACGACCGGGATGGCTGGGGCGGCATCACCCTCGCCCAGAACCTCGGGTCCCCGGACGAGGTCGACGCCCTCTTGCGCGAGGTGGCCCGGGCCGGCGGCACGGTGCGCCGGGCCGGCGCCCCGACCGAGTGGGGCGGCTACTCGGGGCTGTTCGCCGACCCGGACGGCCACTGCTGGGAGGTCGCGCACAACCCGTTCTGGACCGTGACGGCCGACGGACGCACCCTGCTCGCGCCGGAGGTCGCCCCTGGATGAGGCGCTGGCTGAGTCGTGGCGAGGCCCGGGAGGCCGTGGCGAGGCCGTGGCGAGGCCGTGGCAAGGCTCTGGTCGAGCCGGGGTAAGGCCGTGCGTGACGCCCTGGGTGAAGCCCGGGTGAGGGTCAGACCAGGCCGAGGTAGTGCTCGAGGCCGACCGTGACGCCGGGGTGGTCGGCGACCCGGCGTACCCCCTCGAGGACCCCGGGCATGAACGACGTGCGGTCGAACGAGTCGTGCCGGATGGTCAGGAGCTCACCGGGGTTGCCGAGGAGCACCTCCTGGTGGGCGACGAGGCCGCGCAGCCGCACGGAGTGCACGGGCACGCCGTCGACCCGCGCCCCCCGCGCTCCGTCGGGGTCGTGCCGGGTGCCGTCGGGCACCGTGCCGAGCCCGGCCTCCTCACGCGCCGCGGCGACGAGCCGGGCCGTACGGGCCGCGGTGCCCGAGGGGGCGTCGACCTTGTCGGGGTGGTGCAGCTCGATGATCTCGACCGACTCGTAGTAGCGGGCGGCCTGCGCGGCGAACCCCATCATGAGCAGCGCGCCGATGGCGAAGTTGGGCGCGATGAGTACGCCGACGCCGGTGCCCGACCGGGACGGCGGCGCCTCGCCCAGCCGGGCTCGCAGGTCGGCCAGCCGGGTGTCGTCCCATCCCGTGGTGCCGACGACGACGTGCACCCCCTGGGCGACGCAGGCGGCGACGTTGGCCGGCGAGGCGTCCGGCACCGAGAACTCGACGACGACGTCGGCACCCCCGAGGTCGCCGAGCTCGTCGCCGAGGTCGTAGCCACCGACGAGGTGCAGGTCCTGGGCGGCCTCGACGGCCGTGCACACCTGGGACCCCATGCGCCCCGACGCCCCGATGACGGCGACCGACCAGGGACGCGCGTCGGGCGAGCCGGGAACCAGGGACTCGGTCACGGGCGCGAGCCTAGGGCACCCTCGGTCGGACGGTGCCAGGCTGGGGTGATGAGCCCGACGTCCGACGCCCCCGACCACCGCTCGGCCACCGACACCCACGAGGCCCCCGGCTCCCCCGCCGCCACGCCCGTCGTCACGGCGGTGGCCGTCGTCCATGCGCTGCGGGACGGCTTCTACCACCGGACGGCGATCGACAAGCGGCCGGTCGCCGGCGCGGTGCCCGTCGGCCCGGCAGGGCTCGACGGCGACGAGCAGGTCGACCGGAACCACGGCGGCCCCGACCGCGCGGTCTACGTCTACGCCGACGAGGACGCCGCCTGGTGGGCCGACCGGCTCGACCGGGAGATCCCTCCGGGTCTCTTCGGCGAGAACGTGCGCACCCGGGGACTGGACGTGACCGGTGCCCGCTTCGGCGAGCGCTGGCAGCTCGGCGACGACCTCGTCCTGGAGGTGCGCCGGATCCGGACGCCGTGCGAGAACCTCGCCCTGCGGATGGAGCGGCCCGGCTTCGACCTCGAGCTCCTCGCGTCGGGCCGCACCGGCGCGATGTGCCGGGTGGTCACCCCGGGTGAGCTGGCCTCGGGGATGCCGGTGACGACCCTCGACCGGCCCGACCACCCGGTCACCATCGGCCTGTTGGCCACCGGCACGGCGACACCGGCGCAGATGCGCGCGCTGCTGGCGAGCGGCATCCCGCTGGCGCCCAGCGTGAAGAGCAAAGCCGCCCGGGCGGCCGGCCGCGACTGACGCGGTCCGGCATCCGGCCCCGGACGACGCCGGCGCCGGTGGGTGCCAGACTTCCCGCCCATGGCCTCCACTCCCGTCTCGGTCGTCGTCCAGCTCGAAGCGGCCGGCGTCGGCCTGCTCGTCTCCGTGCCCGACGGCGGGCTGCCCGACATCGCGCACTGGGGCGCGGCCCTCGGCCGGCTCGACGCCGAGCTGGCCGGCGACGTCGTCGCTGCACAGCATCAGCTGGTCGGCCCCAACACCGTCGACGTCCCCCCGCGGGTCGCCCTGCTGCCCGAGCACCACACCGGCTGGTCCGGGCGTCCGGGGCTGTCAGGGTCCCGGGGCGGGCGGGCCTGGTCGCCCCGGTTCACGGTGACGGCGGTGACCCTGGACGGTGACCCCGTCACCGGCTTCGTCTCGGGGGGCGCCGGAGTGCTCAGCGTCGACGCCGAGGACCTCGAGGCCGGCCTCGGACTCACCCTCACCATCGAGCTCCTGCCGACCGGCATCGTGCGCTCGCGGGCCCGCGTGACCAACCGGGGCGCCGCGGCGTACCAGCTCGACGACCTCGTCCTGGCCTACCCGGTGCCCGCCGAGGCCGGGGAGCTGCTCGACTTCGCGGGTCGCTGGGGGCGCGAGCGCGCGCCCCAGCGGCGGGCGTTCACCGTCGGCACCCACGTGCGCGAGGGACGCAAGGGCCGCACCGGCGCCGACGCGGCCTACGTCCTGCACGCGGGCACGCCGGGCTTCGGCTTCGCCGAGGGCGCCGTGTATGCCGTGCACACGGCCTGGAGCGGCAACCACACCCACTACGCCGAGCGGCTGTTCAGCGGCGAGCGCGTCCTCGGAGGCGGCGAGCTGCTCCTGCCCGGCGAGGTCGTGCTCGCCGAGGACGAGGCGTACGAGTCCCCCTGGGTCTACGGCGCCTACGGCGTCGGCCTCGATGACGTCGCCCGCCGCTTCCACCGGCACCTGCGCGAGCGCCCGGCCGGCCGTCTGCCCGTCGACCGGCCGGTGACGATCAACGTCTGGGAGGCCGTCTACTTCGACCACGACGCCGACCGCCTCATCGACCTCGCCGAGCGCGCCGCCGCCCTCGGGGTCGAGCGGTTCGTCCTGGACGACGGATGGTTCGGCGCCCGGCGCGACGACCACGCGGGGCTCGGCGACTGGGTCGTCTCCTCCGACGTCTGGCCCGACGGGATGCACCCGCTGGTCGACCGGGTCCGGGCCCTCGGCATGCAGTTCGGACTCTGGTTCGAGCCCGAGATGGTCAACGCCGACAGTGACGTGGCCCGGGCCCACCCCGACTGGGTCATGGCCGCCCGCGCGGAGTGGCCGGTCGAGTCGCGGTTCCAGCAGGTCCTCGACCTCGCGGTGCCGGGCGCCTACGAGCACGTCAGGAGCCAGATGTCGGCCGTCATCGGCGAGTACGACATCGACTACGTCAAGTGGGACCACAACCGCGACCTCGTCGAGGCGGGCAACCAGACCGACGGCGGCCGGCCGGCCGTGCACGAGCAGACCCTGGCGTTCTACGGCCTCGTGGACGAGCTCAAGGCCGCCCACCCCGGTCTCGAGATCGAGTCGTGCTCGTCCGGGGGGGCCCGCGTGGACCTCGGCGTGCTCGAGCGGGCCGACCGCGTCTGGGTGTCGGACTGCATCGACCCGCTGGAGCGCCAGCACATGATGCGGTGGACCGCCCAGCTCGTGCCCCCGGAGTACCTCGGCTCGCACATCGCCTCGGGCCGGTCGCACACGACGGGGCGGGTGCACGACCTGTCGTTCCGCGCGGCGACGGCCGTCTTCGGCCACCTCGGCATCGAGTGGGACCTGGGCAAGGCGTCCCCCGAGGAGCTGCGCGACCTCGAGGCCTGGGTCGCGTTCTTCAAGGAGCACCGGGCGCTGCTGCTGGGCGGCCAGATCGTCCGGATGGACGGCTTCGACGAGAACGTCCTCGTCCACGGCGTCGTCGCCGACGACCGCGCGCAGGCCCTCGTCGCGATGGCCGTCGTCGGTAGCGCGTCGGCCTCACCCGGACCTCGGCTGCGGTTCCGCGACCTCGACCGCGAGGCGTCCTACCGTGTGCGGCCCGTCGTCGTCGGCACCCCGCCCGTGGGGCTGCAGCCCGCTCGCTGGTGGGGCGAGAGCCCGGACTTCCCCGGGTCCGTCTTCACCGGCGCGGTCCTGGCCGACGTGGGGGTCGCGGCGCCGATCGTCTTCCCCGACCAGGTGGTGCTCCTGCACGCGACGCGCGTCTGAGCAGGGGATCATCGGCTGATGGACCTCGACGAGGCGGTGACGCAGCTCTACGGGCTGGCGCCCGAGGCGTTCCTCGACGCTCGCCGCGAGCTGGCCGCGCAGGCCAAGGCCGACAAGGACACCGGCCTCGCCAAGGCGGTCGCGTCGGTGCGCAAGCCGACCGCGGCGGCGTGGGCGGTCAACCAGCTCGTCCGGCAGCGGCCGGAGGAGGTCGAGCGCCTGCTCGAGCTCGCGGGCGCGCTGCACCAGGCCCAGGACGCCATGGACGGCCCGACGCTGAAGACCCTGGGCCGCCAGCGCACGACCCTCGTCGACGAGCTCGTCCGGGCGACGGCCGAGGTCATCGACGGGTCGGGCGGCGCCCTCTCGGCGCCGGTCGCCAACCAGGTGCGCGAGACCTTCGTCGCCGCCCTGGCCAGCACGAACGCCGCGGAGGCGGTGGGGTCGGGGCAGCTGACCAGGGCCCTCTCGTATGCCGGGTTCGGTGACGTCGACCTGTCGGAGGCCACCGCCGCCCCCTCGCCGGCCCGGCGCCCTGCATTACGGGTCATCACCGGAGAGGGCGGCGGGACGGGTCGCGGGACGACCAGGGCCGCCCGGAGGGCCACTGGCGGGTCCGACGACGCTGACGACACCGGGAAGACCAAGGGCGGGAAGGGCGCCACTGCCGCGAACGGCGGCCGCGAGCAGGAGCACGACGTCGAGGCCGAGGTGGATGCCGAGGACCTCGAGGACCTCGAGGAGGTCGAGGAGGAGGGCGGCGAGGAGTTCGAGGAGCCCGATCCCGCGCTGCTGGAACGGCTCCGGGTCGCCGAGAAGCGCTCGCGCGAGACGTTGTCGGCGGCCGCCCGCGCCGGGGACGCGCTCGGTGCGGCGACCGAGGCTCTCGACGACCTCGACGCCCGCATCGCCGAGCTCGACGCGTCGCTCAAGGCGGCCCGGGCCCAGCGCCCCGACCTCGCCCACGCCAAGAGCGAGGCCGTCGCGGCCAGCAGGTCCGCCGAGCGCACGCTGCGGGCGGCGTTGGCCGAGGTCGACCAGATCCGGGCGCTGCTGCCCGACGACGAGGACTAGCCGGGCGCCACCCATCGCGCACTCACCCATCGTTCACGAGGTACCCAGGCGACTGCCCGACCCTGAGCCGTGACTCCGACCAGCGCCGGTGCGTTCCTCACCGCGTGGACCCCGTGGCCCCCGGGGCTCATCCTGCTGGTGGTCGTCGTGGCGCCCTACCTGCTCTGGTGGCGACGCGCCCGCGCCCGCGGGCTGCCCTGGAGTCCCGGACGCGCGGTCCTCTATCTCACCCTCGGGGCCGGCACCCTGGCGTACTCGGTCTGCGGTCCGCTGCAGGTCATGCGGGGCGAGACCTACTGGGTGGCCGCGCTCCAGGTGGGCGTCCTGTCCTGCGTGACCCCCGTCGGGCTGGCCCTCGGCGACCCCCTGCGCCTGCGCGCCCGCGCCCAGGGCCGGGACGACGTCGCCCTCCCCCGCGGTCCGGTCGGCCTCGTGGTGCGGGCGCTGATGTTCCCCGCCGTCAGCTCGGTGCTCGCGGTGGGGTCCGTCACCGTCGTGTTCTTCACGCCCTACCTCGTGGCGTCGGTCGGGTCGACGCTGGTGGAGACGGCCCTTGTCGTGCATCTGGTCGGGACCGGCCTGCTGTTCGTCCTGCCCATCCTCATGTCGGAGCTGCTCCCCGCCTGGGCCTCGCCGGGGGTCCGGGCTCTGCTCGCCTTCGTCGACGGGCTCTTCGACGCGGTGCCGGGCGTCGCGCTGCTCAGCACGGACAGCCTTCTCCTGCCGCGCTTCCCGGGCTTCGCGCCGGGGGCCACGGGCGACCTGCTCTTCGAACAGCACCTGGGTGGGGGCGCCCTGCTGCTCGTCGCCGAGATCGTGGGACTGCCGGTCCTCGCGGCGGTGCTGCTGGAATGGGTGCGGGCCGACCGCACCGAGGCAGCCGTGGTCGACCGGCTGGCCGACGAGGCCCGGAGTGACGACGACGACGCACCGGGGCTGTGGTGGGAGACCGACCCGCGGTTCGCGGACCGACGACGGCCCACCCAGCAGCCCTGAGCGCGGCTCAGAAGGCCGTGTAGCCCCCGTCGGCCACGAGCACCGAGCCGGTGACGAACGACGACGCGTCGCTGGCGAGGAACACCACGGCCGGAGCCAGCTCCTCGACCGTGCCGTAGCGTTGCATCGGGGCGTCGTCGATCCAGTGCTGCCGGAACTGCGGGTCGTCCACCGGCGACATGTCGGTCTTGATGTAGCCCGGGGCCAGGGCGTTGACGCGCACCCCGTGCGGTGCCCACTCGGCGGCCAGGCTGCGGGTCAGGTGGTGCACCGCGGCCTTGGACGCGTTGTACGCCGGCTGCCACTGCGGGCGGTTCACGACCATCCCCGACATCGAGCCGATGTTGACGATGGCGCCTGAGCCCTGCGCCACGAAGTGCCGCCCGAACGTCTGGGAGCAGAGCCAGACCGCGTCGACGTTGACGGACATGACGTGCCGCCACTCCTCGGGGGTCACGTCGAGGGCCGGAGCGTGCACGCAGGCACCGGCGTTGTTGACGAGGATGTCGACGCGCCCGAAGACGTCGAGCGACTCGGCCAGCGCGGCCGAGACGTCCGTCTGCTGGGTGACGTCGGCGGCGATGAAGTGGGCGTCGGTCCCGTTGTCGCGCAGCCGGTCGAGGACGACGGCCGCCGCCTGCGTGTCCCGGCCCAGGACGACGACGGACGCGCCGGCGTCACCGAGCGCCTCGGCGAACCCGGCCCCCAGTCCACGGGTGCCACCGGTGACGACGGCCACGCGACCGTCGAGGGAGAAGCGGTCCAGGGTGCGCATGGACCCACCCTGTCACGGGCCCCGCCGGCGTGCGGACGCGGAACGGCCCGGCATACCGCAGGGGTATGCCGGGCCGTCACCGGCGGTGCCGAAGCACCTCGGGTCGTGCGTCAGGCGTTGGCGGGCTCCGCCACGGCGGACGACTCCTGCGAGCCGTTCTGCCCGTCGCCGTCGGCCATGACGGCCGCGAGCGACAGCTTGCCGCGCGGGTCGATCTCCTTGAGCTCGACCTGCACCTTCTGGCCCACCTTGAGGACGTCGTCGACGTTGTCGATCCGCTTGCCACCGACGAGCTTGCGCACCTCGGAGATATGCAGCAGACCGTCCTTGCCAGGGCTCAGCGAGATGAACGCACCGAACGTCGTCGTCTTGACGACCGTGCCGATGAAGCGCTCACCGACCTCGGGCATCGTCGGGTTGGCGATGGCGTTGACCGCCGCGCGCGCCGCCTCGGCGGAGGCGCCGTCGGCCGCACCGATGTAGACGGTGCCGTCGTCCTCGATGGAGATGTCGGCGCCCGTGTCGTCCTGGATCTGGTTGATCATCTTGCCCTTCGGGCCGATGACCTCACCGATCTTGTCGACGGGGACCTTCACCGTGATGATCCGCGGGGCGTACTGCGACATCTCGTCGGGCACGTCGATGGCCTCGGCCATGACGTCGAGGATGTGCAGCCGGGCCTCGCGGGCCTGGGTCAGCGCGCCGGCGAGGACCGACGCGGGGATGCCGTCGAGCTTCGTGTCGAGCTGAATGGCGGTGACGAACTCCTTGGTGCCGGCGACCTTGAAGTCCATGTCGCCGAACGCGTCCTCGGCGCCGAGGATGTCGGTGAGCGCCGCGTAGCGGGTCTCACCGTCGACCTCGTCGGACACCAGACCCATGGCGATGCCCGCGACCGGAGCGCGCAGCGGCACACCGGCGTTGAGCAGCGAGAGGGTGGACGCGCAGACCGAGCCCATCGACGTGGAGCCGTTGGAGCCCAGCGCCTCGGAGACCTGACGGATCGCGTAGGGGAACTCCTCACGCGTCGGCAGCACCGGCATGAGGGCCCGCTCGGCGAGCGCCCCGTGACCGATCTCGCGCCGCTTCGGCGACCCCACGCGGCCGGTCTCACCGGTGCTGTAGGGCGGGAAGTTGTAGTTGTGCATGTAGCGCTTGCGCGTCGTCGGCGACAGCGTGTCGAGCTGCTGCTCCATCTTGAGCATGTTCAGCGTGGTGACGCCCATGATCTGGGTCTCGCCGCGCTCGAAGATCGCCGAGCCGTGCACGCGCGGCAGCACCTCGACCTCGGCCGACAGCGCGCGGATGTCCCGCAGGCCACGACCGTCGATACGCACGCCGTCCGTGAGGATGCGCTGGCGGATGAGCTTCTTCTGCACCGACCGGTAGGCGGCCGACAGCTCCTTCTCGCGACCAGCGAACTGGCCCTCGAGAGAGCCCTTCATCTCGGCCTTGATCGCGTCGAGACGGTCCTCGCGCTCCTGCTTGTCGGCGATCTGGAGCGCCTGCTCGAGGTGGGCCGAGGTGGCGGACTCGACGGCGGCATACGCGTCGTCGTCGTAGTCGAGGAAGACCGGGAAGTCCTGCACCGGCTTGGCGGCGCTGGTCGCCAGCTCCGACTGGGCCTTGCACATCTGGGCGATGAACGTCTTGGCGGCCTCGAGGCCCTGGGCCACGACGTCCTCGGTGGGCGCCCCGGCGCCCTGGTGCTTGACCAGGTCCCAGGTGGAGTCGGTGGCCTCGGCCTCGACCATCATGATGGCGACGTCGTCGTCCGCACCGTTCTTGCCCGGCACGACCCGACCGGCCACGACCATGTCGAAGACCGACTTCTCGATGTCGGAGAAGTTCGGGAAGGCGACCCACTGGCCGTCCATGAGCGAGACGCGGACCGCGCCGACCGGGCCGGAGAACGGCAGGCCGGAGATCTGCGTGGAGGCGCTGGCCGCGTTGATGGCGAGCACGTCGTACTGGTGGTCGGGGTTCAGGGCGAACACCGAGATGACGACCTGGACCTCGTTGCGCAGACCCTTCTTGAAGGTCGGGCGCAGCGGGCGGTCGATGAGCCGGCAGGTAAGGATCGCGTCGGTGGAGGGGCGACCCTCACGGCGGAAGAACGAGCCGGGGATCTTGCCGATGGCGTACATGCGCTCTTCGACGTCCACCGTCAGGGGAAAGAAGTCGAACTGGTCCTTGGGCTGCTTCCCCGCAGCGGTCGTGGACAGGAGCATCGTGTCGTCGTCGAGGTATGCGGTGACGGCGCCGCCGGCCTGACGGGCCAGCCGGCCGGTCTCGAAGCGGATGGTGCGGGTGCCGAAGCGGCCGTTGTCGATGACGGCTTCGGCGAAGGTGATCTCTGGACCCTCCATGGGTCCTCCATTCTCTTGGTTGTGCTCTGCAGCACCGGGGCATCGTCGTTGTGCCCGGGGCCTTTCATGCGAAGGGGCGGCCGCCGCAGGGAAGCGGGGACCGCCCGGTCACAGGAAACGTGGGGTGCGCCTTATCGGCGCAGTCCGAGACGCTTGATCAGCGAGCGGTAGCGCTCGATGTCGGTCGCCTCGAGGTAGCGCAGGAGCCGCCGGCGGCGGCCGACCAGCAGGAGCAGGCCGCGCCGGCTGTGGTGGTCGTGCCGGTGCGTGCGCGAGTGCTCGGTGAGGTCCTTGATGCGCTGGGTGAGCAGCGCGATCTGCACCTCGGGGGAGCCGGTGTCGCCCTCGCTGGTGGCGTACTCGGTCATGATGGTCTTCTTGACGTCAGTGTCCAAGGACATGGGCTACCGACTCCTGTTCTGTGTCTCGTTGCGCGGTGCACCAGGGCAGATCCACCTGGGCGTTCTCGAATCCGCGGCCGTTCGACGGCGTAGGTCAGATTATCAGGGGCGAGGACGGTGCCCTAATCGTCGACCCCGCGGTCGCAGCCTTACGCGGCGAAGTGCCGCTGCCACTCGGTCCACCGGACGGTGACCCGCATCCCGCGCTCGGCCAGCGCCGCCACCACCCGGAAACGGGTGCGCGCGGGCTCGCGGGAGAGGTCGCCCGACGGCACGACGACGAGCCGCCAGCCGTCTCCCTCCAGCTCCTCCCGGCGCTGGACGTCCCATCGCCACTGCCGGGTGTTCTCCGGGGGCTGGCGTCCGTCGTACTCCACCGCCACCCGCACCTCGGGGAGGGCCAGGTCCAGCCGGTAGACGACCCGGCCACCCTCGTCACGGATGACGACATCGACGACCGGCTCGGGCAGCCCGGCGAGCACGAGGAGCAGCCGCAGCCGGGTCGCCATCGGGGAGTCGACCCGGGCCCGCACCAGACGGGCACCGCGGTGCGCGGCGGACCGCCTCGGTGCGTCGGCGGCCGCGCCGACCAGCTCGGCGACAGTCACCACCCCGGCGCGGACCAAGGAGTCCCCCAGCACGACGAGGTCGACCAGCCCGAGCTCCGGGGCGAGGTCCACGAAGGTCTGGGCCGGTGTCGTCACCAGCAGGCCGTCGCGACGGGTCGACCTCGACCCAGCCCGCACCCGGGCGGCGATGCCCGACACCCGCAGGCGCGACCCGGGCCGCGCGTGAGGTGGATGTCGGGATCCGCTGGGACCACCCGCCACCAGGAGCGCGGCCTCGGCCCGTACCGCCAGGCTCTGGGCGCTCTCGGCCTTCGCGTACATGCCGTGGAAGACCCGCGCATACCGCGCTCAGCGCAGCTCGTGGTCGCTCACCCCACGGCGCGTCAGGCGCCCGATGGTCCACGGACCCCGGCCGTCCGGTGGGCTCTGCATGCATCGACGCTCGCGCCTGCAGCCGGCCTCGCGCCGGCGTCATCCACAGGGTCCCTGACCGTTCGTAGCCGATCGACCACGAATGGGGGGACGTCCGAGGCTTCAGCCCTCCGGACGTGGCCGATCCGCCACGTCCTGATCACGGCATTGACATGAAACAGTGTTTCAGTAACGTGGGGGCCTTGCGCATCGTCGACGTCCGGACCGTGCTCCTCACCGGTCCCTGCACCCATGACCCGTGGCTATCGGTCTTCAAGCAGCTGCGCACGGTCTCGCTCGTCGAGATCGAGACCGACGCAGGGGTCGTGGGCCTCGGCGAGACCTATGCCGGGTACTTCTTCCCCGAGTCGGTGCCCCTCGTCGTCGACTACGTCCGGCCCGTCCTCCTTGCCGTCGAGGGCCTCGACGAGGAGGAGTTCTCGGTGCCCGGCGTGCTCGCGCTGCTGCGGACCTGCATCCAGTACTGGGGCCGCGTCGGTCTCGGCGCGGGCGTGCTGGCCGGTATCGAGGGCGCGCTGTGGGACCTCGTCGGCCAGGTGCGCGGTATGCCGGTGCACCGGCTGCTCCGCGCGGACGCACCCACGAGCCTGCCCGCGTACGCGACCGGCGGCCCCTCCCCGTGGCCGCCGGACGACCTTCTCCACAAGGTCGACTTCTACCTCGGGCTCGGCTTCCGGGCGGTGAAGCTCAGCTCCGGCTACCTCGACTCCGCGACCCGCAACGAGGTGCCGTCCCGCGGGGTGCACGGTGCAGTCGACACCGAGGTCGGCAAGGCGGCCCTGCTGCGCGACACGTTCGGCGCGGAGGTCGGCCTGCTTCTCGACGGCCATATGGGTCACCGCGAGGGCCCCGACCGCTGGGACCTCGAGACGGCGGGCGCGGTCCTCGAGGCTCTCGAGCCGTTCGGCCTCACGTTCTTCGAGGAGCCGCTGCGCTATGACGACGTGGCCGGCTACGCCGAGCTCACCGCCCGCAGCCTGATCCCCGTCGCCGGCGGGGAACAGCTGTCGACCGTCGCAGAGTTCACGGCGTTCGCGGACCGCAGCGCCTTCGCGGTCGCGCAGCCCGACGCCGCGTGGCTCGGGATCGACGGGTTCGTCCAGGTGGCACGGCTGTCCGGTACCCGCGGCCGGCAGGTCGCCCCGCACGCCTGGTCCGGCGGGGTGGGCGTCATGCAGAACCTCCATGCCGCGTTCGCCTGCGACAACGCCCTCGTCGTCGAGATCCCCCCGGCCGCCGGCCCACTGCATACCGAGCTCTGGGGTGACAGCCTCCGGATGCGCGACGGCCGGGTCCTGCGACCGGACGCACCCGGGCTGGGCGTGCAGCTCACCCCGGCGACCCGGGACGCCTACCCGTTCCGACCCGGCGCCGAGGAGTTCTCCAGCGTGCCGGGCAAGATCATGAGGAGCTGACGATGCGAGACCACCTCGTCATCACGCAGCCGCGCGCTGCCGCACGTCTCGACCGGATCGCCACCGCGCTGCCCGGCGCGAGGATCTCGGTCGTCGACCCGACCCCCGGCTGGACGGCTGACGAGCACACGACCGTGCTCTTCGTCGACCAGCCCCCCGCCAACATCGCTGCCCTCACCGGCCTGCGGTGGGTCCAGCTGGGGTCGCACGGCTACCGGCAGCTGATCGGGCTACCTCTGTCGCCGGACGTCGTCGTCACCAACGGCAGCGGCGTCCAGGACCGGCCGATCGCCGAATGGGTGGTGATGATGCTGCTGGCCCTGGGGCGTCGGCTCCCGGACCAGCTCACGGCGCAGCGCGAACACCGCTGGGACCGCTCCGTGGCCTACCAGGCCGAGCTGCGGGGTATGCGGGTCGGACTCCTCGGCTTCGGCAGCATCGGCCGCGAGGTGGCCCGCCTGCTCCAGCCGCTCGGGATGCCCGTCCACGTCCTGACCCGCAGCCGCAACCGCGACCGCGGCGCCCGGTTCGACCCGCTGGACCGCTCCCCCGCCGACATCCCCGTGCCGGACCGCTGGTTCACGTTCGACGAGCGCGACGCGTTCTACTCCGGCATCCACGCTCTGGTCGTGGCCGTTCCCGACAACGACGGGACCCGCGGCCTGGTCGACGCCGCCGCCCTCACGGCCCTCCCCCGCGGCGCGCTGCTGCTCAACCCGGCTCGGGCCCGGGTCGTCGACGAGGCCGCGCTGCTCGCGGCGCTGCGGTCGGGACACCTCGCGGGCGCCGCCCTCGACGACCACTACCGTCAGCCGATGCCGCCCGACGACCCCTTCTGGGACGCCCCCTGCGCAGTGGTCACCGCCCACGTGTCCGGATCAGACGGCAGTCCCTGGTACGAGCAGCGCATCTGGGACCTGTTCCTGGAGAACGCACAGCGACGGGGCGCCGGACGCCCGCTCCTCAATGTCATCGGCCGCGCCGACCTCGGCCTTCACGACCCGGACGCGCCATGATCGACGTCCTTCTCAGGGGCGGCCTGCTCGTCGACGGCACCGGCGCGCCGCCCGTCCTGGCCGATGTGGCGGTCGTCGGCGACCGGGTGGTCGCCGTGGGCGCGCACCTCGACGACGACGCACGCATCGTCGTCGACGCGACCGGCCTCGTCGTCTGCCCGGGCTTCGTCGACATCCATACGCACAGTGACCTCACCCTGCTGTCCGCACCGCAGGCCCCCAGCGCCCTCACCCAGGGCACGACGACCCAGGTCGTCGGCAACTGCGGGCTCGGTGTCGCTCCCCGCACCCCGGGCGCCGACCTCGCCGCGATCCGGGCGTCGGCGGCATACCTCGACCTGGACCCGGCGGTCGACGTCGGATGGACGACGGTCGGGGGCTACCTCGACACGCTGCGCCGCGCCGAGCCCGCGGTCAACGTGCTCACCTTCGTCCCGCACGGCCCGGTCCGCGCCTCCGTCGTCGGCTTCGACGCCCGGGCCGCCACCGGGGCAGAGATCGGCGCGATGGTCGGCCTGGTCGAGCAGGGCCTTCGGGACGGGGCGGTGGGCCTCTCGACCGGCCTGGTCTACGCCCCCCTCTGCTTCGCCGAGGAAGACGAGCTGGTCGCGCTCGGCCGCGCCGTCGCCGCGTACGACCGGCTCTTCGCGTGGCACGTGCGCGACTACATGGACGACCTGCTGGACTCCGTCGCCCAGTGCCTGCGGGTCGCCCGGGCCACCGGTGTCCGGACCCAGGTGTCGCATCTCGCGGCCGTCGGTCGACGCAACTGGGGCGCGGTGGAGCGCGCCCTCGACATGGTCGACGAGGCGCGGTGCGACGGGCTCGACGTCGGCGTCGACATCTACCCCTATCTGGCGGGCAACGCGCCGCTCGCCCAGGCCGTGCCGGCCCACCTCCAGGCCGGTGGGGACGACGACCTCCGCGAGCGCCTCGACGACCCGGCCGTCGTCCGCGCGCTCATCGCGGAGTGGGCCCACCGGGCCGTCGGCTGGGACGAGACCGTCGTGAGCTGGCTACCGGAGCCGGCCGATCCCGGTGTGGTCGGCCGCCGGGTCACGGAGATCGCCGCCGACCGGGGCGAGTCCGGTGACCAGGTGGTGCTCGACCTGCTGAGGCGCCACGGGTCGTCGGCGCTGGCCGTCTATTTCGGGCGGGACGCCCGCGACCTCGAGCGCGTCCTGCGCCATCCGGCCACGGTCGTCGCGTCCGACGGGCTGGCCCTCGACCCCTCCGGCCCGACGGGACGCGGCACCCCGCACCCCCGCTGTTACGGGTGCTTCCCCCGCTACCTCTCGCACTACGGCCGCGACGATCTCGCCGACGCGGTCCGCCGGTGCACCTCGGCACCGGCCGAGCGGGTGGGCCTGACCGACCGCGGCACGCTCACGCCCGGGACGGTCGCGGACATCGTCGTGCTCGACCCCGGGGTGCTTCAGGACTCCGCGACGTTCGAACGCCCTCACCAGCCGAGCACCGGCGTACTGCACGTCCTCGTCTCAGGGCGCTTCGTCCTGCGTGACGGGGCGCTGACGGGCCGACGTCCCGGCCGCGTCGTGGCCCTCGCCGGGTAGGTCAGCCCGCCCGGCCGACCGGGTGGGCCTGGCGTACGTCGAGCTGGGAGTACGCCACGTGCCGGGTCAGCGGGTCGGCCGCCAGGGCGGCCGGGGTCACCGGGAAGCGGTCGTGGGTCTCGTTGCGGTAGCGCACATAGCCCTCCGCGAAGTTCACCCCCGCGAGACGCCCGAACTCGCCGTTGTTGCTCTCGACGACCTTGCGCGCGAACGGCCCGTCATAGCCCTGGCTGGCGAAGCAGTCCATCGCGGCGATCTTGCGGCCCACCACGGGGGTGATGTCGATGAGCAGGTCGTTGCGCACGCCGTACCCACCGAGGGCATCCGGCGCGATCGAGGGCAGACCGGTGAAGAAGACCTGGCGCACGTTGACCTCGGCCCGCCCGTCGAGGTTCTTCAGGTAGGTCGCGGCCCGGTCCATCGCCGCCAGCGCGGTCATCGTGGCGATGGTGTGGGACGACTGGGTCATCACGGCGTTGCCCGGGTAGTCGGCGATGACGACGTCCGGGGCGTGGATGGCGATCTGCTCGGCGACCTCGTCGACGACGTCCTCGTGCACGGTGCTCATGGTGTCGTCGTGGTCGAGGAGGACCAGGTCGCGGATCCCGATGATCTCGGCCGCCCGCTCGAGCTCACGACGCTTGTTGGCGGCGATCTCGGCGAGCCCCGAGGCCACGACGAGCTCGTCCGGGTGCTCCTTGCGCCACTCCTCCGCGTAGGCGTTCGGGTGGATCCGGCCGCCGTGGGTGAGGATCACCGCCACCGACTCGTCGCCGGCGTCCGCGTGCCGGGCGAGGGCACCGCCGCAGTTGGTGATGGTGTCGGCCGGGTGGGCGTAGATCGTCATCAGCTTCACGGGACAGGTCCTTCGGCAAGGGGGCGCGGGGGCGGTGGACGCGTTCGTGAAACAGCGTTCCACATTTCTTGACCAAGGGACAGGGGCGACCTAGCATGGCGCGGTGCCGTCGCACCGCCTGTCGTTCCCGTCCGCCCGCGAGTGCCCCCTGGACCCCCCGCTGGTCCAGACCGCACTCCGCGAGACGTGTCCCGTCGTGCCCGTCGAGCTCCACGACGGGCAGCCCGCCTGGCTCGTGACGCGCTACGACGACATCCGCACGGTGCTCTCCGAAGACCGGTTCAGCTCCGCCGACCTGTGGCGCTTCGCCGGGTCGGCGAACCGGGCCGCCGCGGAGCGGGCCGAGACCTCGTTCACGGTCATGGACCCCCCCGACCACACGCACTACCGGCGGCTGTTCACCCGCTACTTCACGATCCGGCGCGTCGAGAGCCTGCGCCCTCGGGTGCAGCAGATCGTCGACCACGCGGTGGACGCCCTGCTCGCGCAGCCCGGCCGTGCGGACCTCGTCCGCGACCTCGCCCTGCCGATCGCCTCACAGACGATGTGCGCCCTCGTGGGGGTGCCCTACGAGGACCACGAGTGGTACGAGGAGCGGGCCGAGGTGCGCAGCCGGATGGACGGCGACCCCGAGGAGGCCGAGCGGGCCTTCCAGGACCTGCTGGCGTACATGTCGGGGCTCGTCGACCGCGCCCGCGGAGCGCACGCCGACGCTGACGACGTCATCTCGGCCGCCGTGCGCGACCTTCTCGAGCCGGGGCTCCTCGACCAGGCGGACCTCGTCGCGGCCCTGCGGCTGCTCCTGACCGCCGGCCACGAGACGACGGCCACGATGATCGCGACCGGCACGTACGTCCTGCTGACCCATCCCGACCAGCTCGAGGAGCTGCGCCGTGACCCGGGCCTGCTGCCCGGCGCGATCGAGGAGCTGCTCCGCTACATCAGCATGCTCTTCATCCTCGTGCGGACGGCCAAGGAGGACACCGAGGTCGCGGGACAGCCGGTCAGCGCCGGGGACGGCCTCATCGTCGGACCCGCCCTGGCCAACAAGGACCCTCGGGCCTTCCCGGACCCCGACCGGTTCGACATCCACCGTGACAACCGGCACCACGTGGCCTTCGGCTTCGGACCGCACCAGTGTCTGGGGCAGCCCGTGGCCCGGCTGGAGCTCGGCATCGTGCTCGAGACCCTGCTCCGCCGCATCCCGACCCTGCGACTGGGCACCCCTCCCGACGAGGTGCCGTTCAAGCGGACCAACCTCGTCGGGGTCGAGTCCCTCCCGGTGGCCTGGTGAGCAGCGTCGAGGTCGACGTCGACCGGTGCGTCGGCGGCGGCCAGTGCGTGCTCGCGGCTCCCGCCCTGTTCGACCAGGACGATCTCGACGGGACGGTCATCCTCCTGCGCCAGCCCGGGCCGGGCGAGGTGGGCGTCGCCGTGCAGGCGGAGCGCGTTTGCCCGGCGCGCGCGATCCACGTCGTCCCGTGACGCGCACACCACCCGGACGGGTGCTCGTCGTCGGGGCGGGCGCCGCCGGGTTCACGGTCGTCGACGAGCTGCGCCGCGCCGGCTTCGACGGGGCGATCACCCTCGTCGGCTCCGAGCCCCACCTCCCCTACGACCGGCCGCCCCTCTCGAAGCAGGTCCTGCTCGGCACCTGGCCGCACGAGCAGGCAGCACTCGCGAGCGCACCGTCGCTGGCGGCCCTCGACCTCGACCTGCGCCTCGGCGTGACCGCCCGCGCCCTCGACGTCGGCACCCGCACGGTGACGCTCGACGACGGCAGCGCACTGACCGCCGACGAGATCGTCGTCGCGACGGGCAGCCACGCCGTCGTCCCGGGCTGGGCGAGGCCGGGCCCCCGCGTCCTCACGCTGCGGACCCTCGACGACGCCCGGGCGCTCGCGGCCGTCCTGCGCAGCAGCAGCCGGCTCGCCGTGGTCGGCACCGGCTTCCTCGGCCTCGAGGTCGCCGCGGTGGCGCGGTCCGTCGGCGTCGGGGATGTGCGGGTCATCGGTCCGCTCGAGCCGATGGTCGCCGCCGTCGGCTCGACGGTGAGCAGGCGGCTGCGGGGTCTGCACGAGCACCACGGCGTCGTCCTCGAGACCGGCGACCCCGTCGTCGGCACCGTCGCGGACACCGGCGGCGTGACCGTCACGCTCGGCGCCCGCACCGTGCGGGCCGACGCGGCGGTCGTCGCCCTGGGCGCTCGGCCCGCGGTCGAGTGGATCGCGACGAGCGGGCTCGCCGTCGACGGCGGGATCGTCGTCGACCACCGCGGACGCGCGGCGCCGGGAGTACACGCCGTCGGCGAGGTCTGTGCGTGGCCCGGACGCGACGGCCGGCCCCGGCGGGTCGACCACCGCCAGAGTGCCGGCGACCAGGCCCGAACGGTGGCCGCCGACCTCCTCGGCGATGTCGACCCGCTCGACCTCGTCCCTTATTGGTGGTCCGACCAGTACGACGTGCGCGTCCAGGCCTACGGCGACACCGGCCCCGACCGCGAGGAACGACGGCTCGCCGGCGAGCCCGACTCCCCCTCCTTCGCCCTGGCGCAGCGGCACGGCGACCTCGTGGGTGGGGTGATCGGCTGGAACGCGGCCCGGTCGGTGCGGGAGGCCCGCTCCCTCGTCGCCGAGCCGACGCCCTGGCCCTACGCCGCCGCCTGAGGCGGGTCAGCCGACGGGGTGGGCCCGGCCGTCCGCGGCTGACCGCTCGGCCGCGTCGACGAGCCGGCTCAGGGCGGCGAGGACGGCGACCGTGGTGCCCGGCCCCCCCTGGGCGAGTGTCTCGAGCTCGAGCTGCACCGGCCCGGGGCCGTAGGCGACCGGCGTCGCCTCGCCCACGACCGTCAGCCCCGGTGCCGCGAGGTCGACGAGCACCTGGCCCTCACTGCCCATGACGCGGTAGCGGTGCACCATGCCGCCGACCCCGGGCTGGCCCCGCGAGACGAGCAGCGTGACGACCACGCCCGGGTGCCAGCGCACCGTCAGCGTCCAGGCCTCCGTCGCGGGCTCGCCGGACCGGGTCCGGACCGCGTGCACCTCGCCGCTCGGCGGGCCGAGCACCGCGGCGACGACGTCGAGCGCCAGCACGCCCACGTGGCGCAGGTCGCCCTCGGCCGTCGGCCCGTCGCCGAAGGGCACGAGGAGCTCGCCGTGCAGCGCGTGCGGGAGGCCGAGCTCCCCCGACCGGACGATGCCGGCCAGGGACGTGACGCCCGGGTGGAACCGCGAGTGGTATGCCGCCCGCACCCCTGCCGCCCGCGGGTCGCCGTCGAGCGCGGTGAGGCGTTCGGTGCCGAGGAGCAGCGGCTTGTCGACGAGGACCGGGACGCCGGAGCCGACACCGTGGCGGACACCGTGGCGGACACCGGCGTCCGGGGCACCGCGACCATCGAGGGCACCGAGGGCATCGAGCAGGACGTCGAGGCCGGCGGGCTCCAGGCAGGCGACGACCGCGTCCGCACCCTCGAGCGCGGACGGCAGGTCGGCGACGAGGGGGACGCCCAGGGCCGACGCCAGCTCCGCCGCCCGGGCGTGACCGTCGCTGCCGGGCGGCCCGGGCCACACGGCGGCCACGTCGAGCACCTCGCTCGCCGCCACACCCGGCGCGAACATGTCGCGCTGGTGGTGCCGGCCGGCGCTCTCCCCGGCCGTCCCGGCCAGGAGCACCCCTCGCGTCATCGACCCACCTCCACGCTCTGGCCGGCGCGCGCCGACCGCTCGACCGCCTCGGCCACCGCCGTGGCGTGCACCGCGAGGTCGGGACCCGGGTCGGGCGGAGCCCCACCGGCCACAGCTCGGGCGAACATCGCGAGCTGGCGCCGGAAGGGGTCCACACCCCCGACGGCCCGCGGCCCCGAGGCGCCGGTCGTGTAGGCCACGAGCCCCTCGTCCCCGTGGGTCCGCAGCAGGGTCCCGCGGTCGCCGTGCACGACGATCTCGAACAGCGACGTGGTCTTCGGCCGCTCCCCACGGCTGATCTCGCAGACGGCCGTGGCCCCGGACTCCGCGACGAGCGTGCTGCAGAGGTAGTCGTCGATGGCGAGCGCGGCGGACGTGAGGGGCTGCCCCACGGCATACACGGACGCGATCGGCGATCCGAGCCACCACCGGGCCAGGTCGAAGAGGTGCACGCCGTTGTGGAACGCGTGTCCCCCGGAGCGGGCCGGGTCGAGCACCCAGGTCGACCACCCGCCCCAGATCCAGCCCCCCGTGATGGCGATCCGCACCGAGCGCACGGTGCCCAGCCGGCCGGACGCGATGACCTCGCGGACCTGCCGGGCGTAGTCGGCGTGCCGGTGCGTGTGCCCGACGAGGAGGACGCGGTCAGCGGCCACGAAGGCGTCCGCCACGGAGCGGGCGCTGGCCGCGGACAGGGCCATGGGCTTCTCCAGCAGCAGGTGCTTCCCGGCGGCCGCAGCCGCCAGCGCGAGCTGGGCATGCGTGTCGTTCGGCGTGCACACGACGACGGCGTCGACGTCGTCGGCCGCGAGGAGGTCGGCAGCGTCGGGAACGACCCGGGCGCCCCACGCCGCCCCGAACCGGGCTGCGGCGGCTGCGTCGCGGTCGCTCACCGCCACGAGCTCGACGTCCGGCAGGCTCGCCGCTGCAGCGGCGTGCGCTCCCGCGATGAACCCGGCACCGACGACGGCGAGGCGCACGCGTAGTCCTCCTGGAGAAGTTCCCGGTTATTGTGGAACACCATTCCAGGTTGGAGCAGCAGCACGCAAGGCACCGCTCGGCGACGCCCGGCGACGACGGCGCGTCTCTGCTTCAATGAGGCACCGCGACCCGGACGAGAGGCGCCCATGCCCGAAGAAGAGCGGGGCAAGAGCAACTACCACACGCATGCGCTGGCCAGGGGGCTGCTCGTCCTCGAGACGGTGGGTGCCCAACGCGAGCCTGCCACCCTCACGGAGATCCACGAGTCGAGTGGCCTGCCCAAGAGCACGATCGTCCGGCTGCTCAGCGCGCTGGTCGACGAGGAGTACCTCGTCCGCGTCGACGAGCGGCCGTCCTACCGGCTGGGTCACAAGGTCATGTCCCTGGCCAACGCCTTCGTCGACGCCCTGAGTGTCCCCGACCTGGCTCGGCCCTACCTCGTGCCGCTCGCCGCCCGCACCCGCCAGACGGCGAACCTCGCGGTCCTCGACGGCAGCAACGTCATCCACGTGGCGGTCGAGCACCCCGTGCGCCCGCTCCGGTACGACGCCAGCGTCGGGGACCGGGCCGTCCCGTACGGGACCGGGCTGGGCAAGGTGCTCCTGGCCGCCCTGCCCGAGGCGGAGGTGAGCGCCCACGTGCCCCCACCGCCCTGGCCCGCTATGACCCCCACGACGATCACGAGCCAGCGGAAGCTCACCCCCGTCCTGACCGCCGTGCGGACCCAGGGGTACGCCTACGACGACGAGGAGTGGGACGAGGGGCTGCGCTGCCTCGCCGTGCCCGTGACGGTCGACGGGACGACGCTCGCGGCACTCAGCGTCTCGGGGGCGGCCGGGGAGTTCTCGGACGAGGTGCGTCCGGGGTTCCTCGACCTGCTGAGGGACACGGCCGCCGCCCTGGCCCGCGACCGGACCATCGTCGCCGCCCTGACGGCCGCCCCCCGACCGCGAGGCTGACCCGACACCCCCGACGCCATTTCGCAACATGGAACGTCTTGCCATGTTGTGATCGACCCTCCTACGATGACACGACCGCGGGCCGTCGCCCTCCTGGCGCGCAGGCCCTGTCGCCCGTCCTCCCCGACCCCTGTCGGGTCGATGGTGCGCGCCCTCGACCCCACCATCCGAAGGAGCCGACTGTGACCCGAGGCATGACATCGGTGGTGCTCAGCACCACCGTCGCGGGACTCCTGGCCGTGGCCGCCTGCTCACCTCCGCCCGCCGCAGACGGCAGCGGCGGGAGCGCCACCGCCACCGGCGGGTCGGGGGGGAGCACGACGTCCCTGACCATCTGGCTGCAGCAGAAGCCCGACACCGCCAGCCCCGTCGCCGCCGGCACCGCCGGCAACGGGCAGATCATCACGCCCGTGCTGGACCAGCTCGTCAACATCGCGGCGAACGGCACGCTCGAGCCCCGGGCCGCGTCGAAGTGGGCGCTCTCGTCCGACGCCAAGACGCTCACGCTGACCTTGGCCGACCAGAAGTGGTCCGACGGCAAGCCGTTCACCGCCGACGACGTCCTCTTCACCCTCAACCTCTACGTCAACCCGGTCGTCAAGTCCCCCATCGCCACGGTGCTCAAGCCCATCGCCGGCTACGACGAGGTGCAGTCCGGCGCGGCCAAAGAGCTGTCCGGCGTGACGAAGGTCGACGACCACACCGTGAAGATCGCCCTCAAGACCCCCGACGTGGGGTTCATGTACACCCTCTTCGGCGCGACGATCTACGTCCTGCAGAAGGACGCCATCAGCAAGGAGGACCCGGCCACCCTCACGTCCTCCCCCATCTGGGTGACCCCGGGCAAGGTGCCCGGCCTCGGTCCGTTCACCCTCACGGCATACTCGCCGGGACAGCGAGCGGAGTTCACCCGCAACCCCAACTTCCGCAAGCCGGTCCCGGTGCAGAAGCTCAACGAGGTGCTCGTCAGCCAAGACGTCGCCACACAGCAGATGTCCTCCGGCGAGATGGACCTCACGCTCGTCGCCGCCACCGACGTCAAGACCGTCCAGGGCATGCAGGGCGTCACGACCGCCAGCAACGAGGTCCCCGGCTTCGACCGCTACACCGTCAACCAGCGCAAGGACTACCTCAAGAACCCCACGGTGCGGCAGGGCCTGCTCACCGCCATCGACCGGCAGGGCATCATCTCGTCGGTCTACGCCGGGGCGGCCAAGCCCATCAACAGCTCGTTCACCTCGCCGAAGGTGAGCAAGGACGGGTTCAACACGTACGCCTACGACCCGCAGAAGGCCAAGCAGCTGCTGACCGAGGGCGGCTGGGACTTCAACCAGGAGTTCGTCATCCGCGAGGTCAACAACAACGCCCAGCGGGCCTCGGTCGACCAGGTGGTCCTCAAGAACCTCCAGGACATCGGGGTCAAGGCGACGATCAAGCCCGTGGACCAGGCGCAGGTGACCGACATGCTCACCAAGGGTGACTACGACGCGTTCCTCTACGGCGGTGGCGTCTACGTCGCCGACCCCGAGACGAACATCCCGATGATCACGTGCGCCAACGCCTTCCCCAAGGGCGCGAACCTCCCGAACTACTGCAACGCCAAGGTCGACGACCTCCTCGCTCAGGCCTCGACGATCACCGACGACACGAAGCGCAACCAGGTGCTCACCGAGGCCGGCAAGCTGGAGAACGCCGACGTCTCGCACCTCTGGATCGCCCAGCCCACCCGCGTCTACGCTCTCGGTCCGAAGATCACCGGAGGTGTGCGAGGAGGCGACGGCATGGCGGCCGCCCTGACGTCCGTGCAGGACTGGACGGTGAAGTGACGCCCGTCGTCTGACCCACCACGCCGGTTCCGGTCGGCTCCCCCTCCACCTCGGGGCCGACCGGAACCGGCCCGGTATGCCGCGAGGAGCCCGAGACCCGCATGCTGCGCTACGTCCTGACCCGGTTCACCACCATGGTGCTGGTCCTGCTCGTCGTGTCCGTGGCCCTGTTCTCCCTGAGCCACGCCGCGCCGGGGGGACCGCTCGCCTCGCTCGTGCCCCCCGACCTCGTCGGTGACTCCGGCCCCCTCATCGAGGCGAAGACCAAGGAGTTCGGGCTCGACCAGCCGCTGCCGGTGCAGTACCTGCGGTGGGTCAGCCACATCGCGGTGGGCGATCTCGGGACGTCGTTCCAGTACAACCGGCCCGTGGCGTCCCTCATGGGCGAGCGCATCGTGCCGACGCTCGAGCTCATGGGGCTGGGTCTGGTGATCGGCAACCTGCTGGCGCTGCTCCTCGGGATGATGCAGGCCGCCCGCAAGGGCACCGTCGTCGACTACGCCGTCGGCACGGTGTCGCTCGTGCTCATGTCGACCCCGGCCTTCTTCTTCGGCATGGTCGCCATCTACGTCTTCTCCGCCCGGCTGGGCGTCCTCCCCTCCTCGCAGATGAGCACCCCGGGGGTCGGGACGCCCGTCGACCTGTTGCGCCACCTCGTGCTGCCGGTGAGCGTGCTGGCGGTCGTCCAGTGCGCGGTGATGACCCGTTACGTCCGCGTCGGGCTCCTCGAGGAGCTGTCCGCCGACTACGTGCGCACCGCCCTCGCCCAGGGCGCGACCCGGCGGCAGGCGCGCCGCAAGGCCCTGCGCAACACGCTCGGGCCGCTGGTGACGGTCGTCATGATCTCCGTGCCGACCCTGCTCGGCGGGGCCGTGGTGCTGGAGGCGGTCTTCTCCTGGCCCGGGATGGGCTCCCTCGTCCTCGCCGCCATCGACTTCCGCGACTACCCGATCATCCTCGCGTTCGGCATGATCGTCGCCCTGCTCGTCGTGCTCAGCAACTTCGTCGCCGACATCCTCCTGTCGGTGCTCGACCCGAGGGTGAGGCTGCAGTGAGCGACCCCACGATCACCGGTGCCGACGGTGCCGACGGCGCCGCTCGCGCCGCCCGGGCCGAGGTCACCGCGACCGACACCGCCGCGGAGCGCTCCTCCGCCGGCGAGCCGGCGCGGACGCCCCGCAGCCCCTCCGAGCTCGCCCTCCGCCGGTTCTGGTCGAACCTCGGCGCCCGGGTCTCCGTCATCGTCCTCGTCCTCGTCGTCGTGGCCGTCGTCGTGGGTCCCTCGCTTCTCGGCATCGACCCCGACGCGCAGAACCTCACGGCCAGCCGACAGCCGCCGGGGAACGGGCACCTCCTGGGCACCGACCTGCTCGGCCGGGACGTCCTTGCCCGGCTCCTCGCGGGCGGCCGGGTGTCGATCCTCGTCGGCCTGGCCACGGCGGCCTCGGCCCTCGCCCTGGGGACGGTCGTCGGCGTCGTCGCCGGCAGCGCCGGGGGACGCGTGGACTCCCTGCTGATGCGCATCACGGACATCTTCATGGCCGTGCCCTCCCTCCTCGTCGTCATCGTGTGCGGCGGCATCCTCGGCCCGTCGATCGGCCTGCTCGTCGGGCTCATCGCGGCCTTCGCGTGGCCCACCTCCGCCCGCATCGCCCGTTCGGTGGTGCTCAGCGTGCGGGAGCTGGACTTCGTCAAGGCCGCGACCGCGGCCGGCACGCGGAGACCGACGATCATGCGGCGGCACCTCCTGCCTGCGGTGATCCCGCAGGTGACCGTCAGCGGGGCCATGCTCGTGGCGACGGCCATCCTCTCCGAGGCGGCGCTCTCCTTCCTCGGCCTCGGCGTCGTGCCTCCCCAGGCCTCATGGGGCAACCTCCTGCAGAGCGCCCAGTCGTTCACCGTCATCTCGTCGATGCCGTGGCTGTGGCTCTCCCCCGGGCTGGCGATCATCGTCACCTCGGTGTCGGTCATCTTCATCGGCGACGGGATGCGCGACGCCCTCGACCCGAAGGCCAGCCGATGAGCCTGCTCGAGGTCCGCGACCTCAGCGTCGAGTTCGACACCCTCGACGGGCCGGTGCACGCGGTGCGCCATCTCTCGTTCTCCCTCGAGGCCGGGGCGGCTCTGGGGATCGTCGGCGAGTCGGGGTCGGGCAAGACGGTCTCGGTGCTGACCCTGATGCGCCTGCTGCCCGCCAACGCGCGGGTCACCGGAGGGCAGGTCCTGCTGGACGGCACCGACATCCTGGGTCTCTCCGAGGGGCAGATGCGGGGGGTACGCGGTCAGCGGGTCAGCATGGTCTTCCAGGACCCCATGACGGCGCTGAACCCTGTCGAGAGGATCGGGTCCCAGGTCGGCAACACCGTGTCGTACCACCACCGCTCGGCGACCCGGCAGGACGTGCGCCGCCGTGTGGTCGAGACCCTGGAGTCGGTGGGGGTCCCGGACGCCGCCCGCCGGAGCGAGCAGTACCCGCACCAGTGGTCCGGGGGCATGCGCCAGCGCGCCGTCATCGCCATGGCCCTCATCAACGAGCCCGAGCTCATCGTCGCGGACGAGCCGACCACGGCGCTCGACGCGACCGTGCAGGCCCAGGTGCTCGACGTCGTGCGCCAGGCCCGTGCCGACCGCGGCTGCTCCCTCATCCTCATCTCGCACGACCTCGGGGTCGTGCGAGAGGTGGCCGACGACGTCCTCGTGATGTACGCCGGCACCACGGCAGAGAGCTGCGACCGCGAGACCATCTTCACCGACGCCCGCCATCCGTACACCCGCGCGCTGATCCGTGCCCGTCCTGGCTGGGGTCCGCGCACCGAGCGGCTCTTCACCATCGCGGGGCGGCCCCCGGACCTGCTCGACGTCCCCCACGGGTGCCCGTTCGAGCCCCGCTGCACCGAGTCGGAAGGTCTCGCCGTGTGCCGCACCACCGTGCCGCCGCTCGTCGACGTCGGCCCGCGGCACGTCTCCGCGTGCCACCGGGCCCACGAGCTCGCCCACCTCGACGTCCTGGCCCCGGCGTCCCCCGTGGCCCCCGGCGGCGGTGCGGTGTGACGAGCATCGCCGTCGGCGGGTACGACGGGTCCACGCCCTCCACCTCGAGCCCCCGTGTGCTCGAGGTGGCCGACCTCAAGGTGCACATCCCGGTGCGCCTGGGCCTGCGCACGGCGACCGTCAAGGCGGTCGACGGCGTGAGCTTCTCGGTCGACCGGGGCCGGACGCTCGGCGTGGTGGGCGAGTCGGGGTGCGGGAAGTCGACGACGGCCCGGGCGGTCATGCGGCTGGAGGAGCCCACCGGGGGGACGGTCCGGCTGCTCGGCCACGACATCACCCACCTGTCAGGCGAGGCCATGCGCCGGATGCGCCGACACTGCCAGATGGTGTTCCAGGACCCCTACTCGGCGCTCAACCCGCGGCTCACGGTCGGCCAGATCGTCGCGGAGCCCATGCAGGCGCAGGGGATGGCCCGTGACGAGATCACGGCGCGGGTCGAGGAGCTGCTCGACCTGGTCGGCCTTCAGCCCCGTCACCGGTATGCGTTCCCCCACCAGTTCTCGGGCGGCCAGCGTCAGCGCATCGGGACGGCCCGGGCCCTGTCGACCCACCCGGAGGTGCTCATCCTCGACGAGCCCGTCTCGGCCCTCGACGTGTCTGTGCAGGCTCAGGTCGTCAACCTCTTCCGGGACCTCCAGGACCGGTTCGACATGGGGATGATCTTCATCTCCCACGACCTGTCCGTCGTGCGGCACGTCTCGGACGACGTCGTCGTCATGTACCTCGGCCAGATCGTCGAGCGCGGGCCGGCGGAGCTCGTGCTGAGCGCCCCGCAGCACCCCTACACCGAGGCGCTGATCTCCGCCGCACCCGGACACGACGATTCAGGAGGGCGCCGGGAGCGCATCGTCCTCACCGGCGAGGTGCCGTCGCCGGTCGACCCGCCCGCCGGCTGCCGGTTCCGGTCCCGGTGCTGGAAGGCGACCCCCGAGTGCGAGCAGACGCCGACGCTGGCCGTGCCGGAGGGCGGCACCCACGAGGTGGCCTGCTTCCACCCGGCACACTGAGCGGGCCACTCCCTGCACCGGGCCGTGGAGCGATCCGTCGACCGGCGCTCACACGGGCGTGGAGCGACCCGAGACGTGCGTCGTGAGGCGGCCGACGGGGCCGAGGTCAACGACCATGACGTCGCCGTCGGTGAGGTAGGTGCCCGTCGTCGCCCCGACCCCCGCCGGCGTGCCCGTGAGGATGACGTCACCGGGCTGCAGGGTGCACAGCCGCGACGCGAAGGCCACGAGGCGGCGGCAGTCGTGGATCATGTCGGCTGTCGAGCCGTCCTGCTTGAGCTCGCCGTTGAGCGTCAGCCGCACCGGCAGGTCCTGTGGGTCAGGCACCTCGTCGGCGGTGAGGATCCAGGGCCCGATCGGCGCAGCCCCGTCGGACCACTTCCCCTCGAGCCAGTCGAAGAACCCCGCCCACGCGTTGACGTCACGGTCGTAGCCGACGGCCAGGGACCGTAGGGAGATGTCGTTGCTGGCGGCGTAGCCGAAGACGTGGTCGAGCGCCCGCTCCTCGTCGATGCCCCGCCCCCCGGTGCCGATGACGACGCACAGCTCGGCCTCCCAGTCCGCGGCGGCCGAGATCTCGGGGATCTCGTAGGTCGCCCCGTCGCCGATGACCGAGGTCGACGGCTTCATGAAGATCTTGGGCGAGACGCGGTCCGGGTCGACCCGCTCACCACCGCCCTCGACGATGTGCTCCTGGTAGTTCGTCGCCACGCACAGCACCTTCGGCGGCCCGAGCAGCGGGGCGAGCACCGTGACGTCCTTCCATGCGTAGGACGCGCGCGCCGGCGCGTCGGGGCTTTCGTCCCCCGCCACGACCGGGAGCAGGTCACCGTCGCCCAGGTCCTCGACGCGGGTGCCGTCGTCGACGACGCGGCCGTGTCCGACGGTCCCGTCGGGACGCCGGTAGGTGCTGAGACGCATGGATCTCCTTGCGTGAGAGAGAGTTTCAGAGACAGTCAGCGACGCGGCAGCGCGCCCTGGGCCACCAGCGAGCGCACGGCGTCAGCGGCCGCGTCCACCGTGCGGTCGATGTCAGCCTCGGTGAACGCGCCCGACACGTGCATCCGCTTCATGGGGATGGGCAGCATGAGGAAGCCCCGGTCGATCATCGCGCGGTGGAACGCCCGGCTCGCGGCGGCGTCGTTGGCCATGAGGTCCCGGTACCCGTGCGCCTCCCCGGGGATGAAGTACGTCGTGAAGGTGCCGCCGAAGCCCTGGATGCGGGCGGCCACCCCGGCGTCGTCGAACACGCCCTGCAGTCCCGTGCGCACCCGCTGCCCGAGGGCATGGGTGCGCTGGTAGAACTCGGGATGCGACGAGAGGTAGCCGATGGTGGCGAGACCGGCGGCGCAGGCGACGGCATTGCCGTTGAAGGTGCCCATGATCGCGACCTGGCCACCCCTCGACGGCTCGGCCTCCCGCATGACCGTGGCCGACCCGCCGACCCCGCTCACGGCATACCCGTTGCCCATCGCCTTGCCGAAGGTGGTGAGGTCGGGGGTGACGCCCGCGATGCTTTGGAAGCCGCCGAGGGCGTGCCGGAAGCCGGTGATGACCTCGTCGAAGATCAGGACGCTCCCGCGGGCCGCCGTGAGCTCGCGCAAACCCTCGAGGTAGCCGCGGGCGGGCAGGAGTGCGCCGACGTTGTGCGGAATCGGCTCGACGATGACGCCCGCGATCTGGTCGGGGTGCTCGTCGAAGAGGGCCCTCAGGGAGTCGAGGTCGTTGTACTCGGCGATGAGGGTCGCCTCGAGCGCGTCGGGGAGGATGCCCGCCGACAGCGGGTCCATGGCGTAGGCCCGGTCGGGCGGCGAGATGACGTTGCGCGCCACTGCGTCGGACCACCCGTGGAACCCGCCCTGCACCTTGACGAGGAGCCGCCGGCCGGTGTGGGCGCGGGCGATGCGCACCGCATACGCCACGGCCTCGCTTCCAGTGGTCACGGTGACCACACGCTCGATGCCGGGCACGACATCGACGACGGCCTCGGCCAGACGCACCTCGAGGGTGCTCGTCCCCCACCCGGTGAGGTCGGGCTCCGTCCGGATCGCGTCGACCACCGCCTCGTCGACGACCGGGTCGTGGTGCCCGAGGAGGATCGCCCCGAAGGCCGCGTGGTAGTCGAGGTAGCGCTTCCCGTCGAGGTCCGTGACGAAGGCGCCGTCCGCGGCTGCGATCGTCAACGGGTCGCCGTTGGCCCGGGTGGCGGAGTTGACGGCTCCCGCGACGACGTGCCCCGCCCGGGCGGCCAGGTCGGTGATCTCGGTGGTCATGCGTGCTCTCCTCGGGGTAGGTGGGCGATGGCGTCGACCTCGACGCGGACGTCGGGGTGGCCGAAGCCGACGACGACGGTGGTGCGGGCCGGACGGGGGTCGCCGAACCGCTCGGCGTAGATCTCGTTGAACCGGGCGAAGAGCCCGGCGTCGGATATCCAGGCGCCGACCTTGACCACGTCCGCGACCGTGGCCCCGCCGGCGGCGAGGATGGCCTCGACGTTGTCGAGCGTCATCGCCACCTCCCGGTCGAAGTCGCCTCGGTAGACGCCGCCGTCAGGCGCCGTCGCGACCTGGCCGGAGACGAAGAGGAGGTCGCCGGCCCGCACACCGGGGCTGAGGGGCACCGTGGGTCGGGGAACGGATTCGGGGAACACCGCGGTCATGGACGGCTCCGACGCTGGAGGGGGCGGGACCGGCGTCGCCCGAGACGAAACGCCGTTTCAGGTGACACCCTAACCCGTCCTTGTCCCGGGTGGAAGGTTGACGTGAAATCATGTTCCGTGTAGTGATGACCCCGTGCTGATCGACGTCCACACCCACGCCATGAACAGCTGCCACTGGGGACACGAGTGGGAGGACCACTGGCAGCCGGTCTACGGCTACGAATGGACCGACATCACCCCGGAGGCGTACGACGCCGCCATGACGGAGGGCGGCGTCGACCTCTCCTTCGTCTTCGGCATCACCGCTCGCTACGCCGGGATGGACACCCCCAACGAGTTCATCGCGGAGTTCGTCCGGCGATGCACGAAGAACGTCGTGGGGTTCATGGCCATCGACCCCACCGACCCCACGGCCCTGGAGCAGCTGCGCGACGGCGCCGCCCGTGGTCTGCGCGGCATCAAGTGCTACCCGGTGCTCGGGTTGTACGACATCCGCGACGAGGCCCTCGACCCGTTCTACCGCGCCGCCACCGAGGCGGGTCTCATCCTGCTGTGGCACATGGGCGCCTCCCCCTCACCGATCGGCAAGCTCGAGCTGTCCAACCCGATCTACGTCGACGAGGTCGCGCGGCGCCACCCCGACCTCGTGCAGATCATCGCGCACCTCGGACACCCTTGGCAGCGGGAGACGATGACCGTCATCCGCAAGAACCGGCGGGTCTTCTCCGACGTCTCGGCCTCGTGGGCCCGCCCGGCCGACGGGTACCGCGCGCTGGTCCGCGCCCAGGAGTGGGGTGTCGTCGACAAGCTGCTGTTCGGATCGGACTACCCGATCTGGACGCCCCAGCAGGCCCAGGACGGCCTGCGCGAGATCGCGGCGAACCGCATCGAGGGCATGCCCGCGGTGAGCACCGAGCTCCTCGACCACCTCCTGCACGGCGACCACCGTGAGCGGCTCGGCCTGTGACCGTGGACCTGCACGAGCTGCCCACCCCCGCCCTGCTCGTGGACGTGGCGCGCTGCGAGGCCAACATCCGCCGGGCGGCCGCGTCGCTCGCCGACAAGGGCGTCGGGATGCGCCCGCACATCAAGACGTCCAAGTGCCTCGAGGTCGTCACCCGGCAGCGGGCGGCCGGTACCGTCGGCTTCACGTGCTCGACGCCGGCGGAGGTGGAGGCGCTCGGGACCGCCGGCTTCCCCGGCTTGCTCTGGGCCCACCAGCCGGTCGGCCCCGCCAAGGTGGCCTTCGCCGTCGACGCGGTCGCCCGCTGGGACGTCACGCTCATCGCCGACTCGCTCGCGGTGGCCGGCCCCCTGTCGGCGGAGGCCGTGCGGCGGGGCGCCGACGTCCGCGTCCTCCTCGACGTCGACACCGGACAGCACCGCACGGGCGTCTCGCCCGAGCGGGCCGTCGAGGTCGGACGGGCCGTCGACGGGCTCCCCGGGCTGCGGGTGGTCGGCGTGCTCACCCACGAGGGGCACCTCGGCGCCTACGGTCCGGACCGGGAGAGGCTGGAGACCGCGGGACACGGCGTCGGGGCCACGCTCGCCGCCGTGGCGGCCGCGCTCCGCGAGGCGGGGGTCGCGTGCGACACCGTGTCGGTGGGATCCACGCCGGGGATGACGACGGCTCCCTTCGCGCCGGGCGTCACCGAGGGTCGTCCGGGCACCTACGTCTACTTCGACGCCAACCAGGTACGCTTGGGCAGCGCCACTTTCGACCAGTGCGCCCTCACCGTGCTCGCCCGTGTCGTCTCCCGGCAGCGGCCGGGCCACGCGATCATCGACGCCGGGCTCAAGGCCATGAGCTCGGACTCGCTGACGCCCCAGGTCGGAGCCGGTCTGGTGTGCGACCTCGACACGAACCCCGTGCCGGACGTGACCTTCCCGACGGCGAACGAGGAGCACGGCTTCCTCGCCGGGGCGGGGGTGGACCGGCTCGCGGTGGGCGACCTCGTGCGGATCATCCCCAACCATGCATGCGGGACGACGAACATGTGGAGTCGGCTCCACGCGGTGTCGGCGGAGGCGGTCGACGTCTGGCCCATCGTCGCCCGCCACTGAGCCCCTCTCACGACCGCCAGTCGCGCAGGAACGCCTCGACCTTTGCCAACGGCATCTCGCACGGCTTGAGCACCGCTCCCCCGTCCAGCCGCCAGACGTTGGCGCTGACGACGTCGGAGCCGCCCAGCTGCTCGGCGTAGACGCTGACCGACCGACCGCCGGTATGCGTCATGCGGGTCAGCCCGTAGGCCCGATCCCCGACGTGCACGCGGGACCACCCCTCCGGGATGCGGGCGAGCGCCGCCTCGAGATCGAGATCGAGCGGAGGGTCGTCGCTGCTCACCGGACCCCGCGGGCGGCCCAGGCCGTCGCGTCGACGTCGAAGGGCTCCGGGGGAAGGACCTCCCGGCACTGGTCGCGCAGCGCCGCGAGGCCGGGCTCGTCGAGGGTCCGGGCGTAGTCGCCGGCCGGCCCGACCCCGAGGGTGAAGGGCTGCCACCACGCCTCGAAGGTGTCGAAGTGCTTCCTCACAGTCAGCCCGGTGCCGGTCACCTCCTGGAGGCCCGCCCGCCGGAACAGGCCCTCGAGGTCGCCCTCGCGGGCCCCGAGCCGGTCGTCCTCGTTGGGCGCGGCGGGGTCGAGCACTGCTGCGGCCGTCCAGAACGGGCTGAGCGGGCCGCGCCCGCCGGCGTGGTCCCAGACGCACGCGGCGACCACACCTCCGGGCCGCGCGACGCGCCCCATCTGACCCACCCCCGCCGCCGGGTCGGTCATGAACTGCACCACCAGCTGGGCCAGCACGGCGTCGAAGGACGCGTCGGCGAAGGGCAGGTCCTCCGCGCCCGCCTGCCTCACGTCGACGCCGGGCAGCCGCTCCCGGGCCGCCTCGACGAACGGCGCCGAAGGGTCGGCCGCCGCCACCCGCTCGGCACCCACCCGAGCGACGAGCTCCACCGAGAGGGCACCGGGCCCGCAGCCGACGTCGAGCACGCGTAGCCCGGACCCGCGGCCCACCCCCGCGAAGTCCGCGAAGGGCACCGCGAGCGGGTCGGAGAACCGACCCATGAACCGCTGGTACACCTCGCCCGCGACGTCGAACGCCATGCCCCAGTGTGGCGCGCCCCGGGCGGAGGTTGGGCCGGACCGGGAAAGAGCTACAGGTTGATCATGTGGCCGGCGATGCCCTCGACCGCTTCCTTCATGGCCTCGCTGAGCGTGGGGTGGGCGAAGACGTTGCGGGCGACCTCGTCGGCGGTGAGGTCCCACTTCTGGGCCAGCGTCAGCGCGGGCAGGAGCTCGGTGACCTCGGGGCCGATGAGGTGCGCGCCCAGCAGCTCGTGGTGCTCGGCGTCGGCGACGATCTTGACGAACCCGACGCCCTCCGCCATCCCGCGGGCCTTGCCGTTGGCGGAGAAGGGGAACTGCGCCACCTTCACCTCGTGGCCGCGCTCCTTGGCCTGCGCCTCCGTGTAGCCGAACGACGCGATCTGCGGCTGGCAGAACGTCGCCCGGGGGATCATGTCGAAGTCGATCTCCACCGTCTCGGCGTCCGCGATGGTCTCGGCCGCGATGACGCCCATCGCCTCGGCCGTATGCGCCAGCATGAGCTTGGCGGTGACGTCACCGATGGCGTAGATCCCGGGCACGTTCGTGCGCCCCCGCGCGTCGACGGCGATGGCCTTGCGGTCGGTGAGCTCGACGCCGGTGTTCTCCAGGCCGTAGCCCTCCACCCGCGGCGCGAAGCCGATGGCCTGCATGACCTTGTCGGCCTCGAGCACGGTCGAGTCGCCGCCGGCTGCGGGGCTCACGGTGACCTTCACCGTGTCTCCGCTGTCGTCGATCGACTCCACCTTCGTGGAGAGCAACACCTTGACGCCGAGCTTCTTGTACTGCTTGAACAGCTCCTTGGACACGTCGGCGTCCTCGGTGGGCACCATCCGGTCGAGGAACTCGACGATGGTCACGTCGACGCCGAAGTTCTTCAGGACGTAGGCGAACTCGACGCCGATGGCGCCCGACCCCGCGATGATGATCGAGCCGGGCAGCTCGTCGGTGAGGATCTGCTCCTCGTAGGTGACGACCCGGTCGGACAGCGAGGTGCCGGGGATGAGCCGGGTCGTCGCACCGGTGCCGATGATCAGGTTGTCGAAGGTGACCGAGCGCACCGTCTCCTCACGGGAGCCGGTGGCCGGCTTGACGTCGAGGGAGGTCGGGCTGGTGAGGTAGCCCCAGCCGTCGATCTCGTCGATCGTGTTCTTCTTCATGAGGTAGTGCACGCCCTTGGCGCTGGCGTCGGCGACCGAGCGGCTGCGGGCGTGGGTGGGGCCGAACGACATGGTCGCGTCGCCCTCGATGCCGAACGTCTTCTTCTCGGCGGTGATGATGTGCGCCAGCTCGGCGTTGCGCAGCAGGGCCTTGCTGGGGATGCAGCCGACGTTGAGGCATACCCCTCCCCAGTACTTCCCCTCGACGACGGCGACCTTCTTGCCGAGCTGGGCGGCGCGGATCGCCGCGACGTACCCACCCGGACCGGCACCCAGCACCACGACGTCGTAATCAGCCATGGCCCCAGCCTATGGGGCGCCCCACTACCGCTCACATCACAGGTCGGCACCTTCGGCGCGGAGTGCACGCCGCGGCAGCGCGGGCGGAGTACCTTCCCGTCCGGAGGTCGCACTGACGCGGCCCGACGACGCCGGAGCCCCGGCTGTTCCCTGCGGAGGTACTCATGTCGAACGACGCCCGACCCGGCGCTCGACTCCACCACGACGCCCCCCCGGCCAACCGCGGCCTGCTGGCCGTCGCTCTCGTGCTCCTGGCCCTGCCCGTCATCGCGCTGATGCTCGTCAACACCTACGCGAAGAAGGAGCCGGTGCTCTGGGGCTTCCCCTTCTTCTTCTGGTACCAGTTCCTCTGGGTCTTCCTCTGCTCCGCCTGCACGTACTCGGCGTACGTCATCGTGCGCAGGGCCCGGCCGCACCGGCCGATGACGAAGGACGGCTCGCAGTTCCTCGACTCGGACGAGGAGGCCGGCCGATGAACACCGGGGTCAACGTCGTCGCGCTCATCGTCCTCGTCGTCCTGTTCGCCATGGTCGCCGTCATGGGGTTCTGGGCCTCGCGCTGGCGCCGCCCGCAGAGCATGGAGAGCCTCGACGAGTGGGGCCTCGGCGGCCGTAGTTTCGGGACGTGGGTCACCTGGTTCCTCCTCGGCGGCGACCTCTACACCGCCTACACGTTCGTCGCGGTGCCCGCCGCGATGTTCGGCGCCGGCGCCGTCAGCGGCTTCTTCGCGGTGCCGTACACGATCGTGCTCTACCCGATCATCTTCATCTTCATGTCGCGGCTCTGGTCGGTGAGCCACCGCCACGGCTACGTCACCCCGGCCGACTTCGTCGGTGGCCGGCACGGCTCGCGCGGGCTGTCCCTCGCCATCGCCATCACCGGCTTCGTCGCGACGATGCCCTACATCGCGCTCCAGCTCGTGGGCATCCAGGCCGTGCTCGAGGTCACCGGCGTGGGCGGGTCCGGCAACGTCATCGCCACCGACGCGCCCCTGTTCATCGCCTTCCTCATCCTCGCCCTCTACACCTACACCTCGGGGCTGCGGGCGCCGGCGCTCATCGCCTTCGTCAAGGACATCCTCATCTACATCGTCATCGTCGTGGCGATCATCGTCCTGCCCTCCCGCTTCGGCGGCTGGGAGGCGATCTTCGGCGCGGCCGAGAAGAAGATGGCCACGCCCAACGCCACGACCGGGGCGCCCACCGGCGCGTTCATCCCCTCGGCGGCGCAGTTCTGGGCCTACGGCTCGCTGGCCCTCGGCTCCGCGATGGCGCTGTTCATGTACCCGCACTCGATCACCGCGACGCTGTCGGCCAAGAGCCGCAACACGATCCGGCGCAACGCGGCGATCCTGCCGGCCTACAGCCTCGTGCTCGGCCTCCTCGCCCTGCTGGGTTGGGTCGCCATCGCGGCCGGCACCAAGCCGATCGGTCTCGACGGCAAGCCCAACGCCCAGCTGGTCATCCCCCAGCTCTTCGAGGACACGTTCCCCTCGTGGTTCGCCGGGGTCGCCTTCGCGGCGATCGCCATCGGCGCGCTGGTGCCGGCGGCGATCATGTCGATCGCGGCCGCCAACACCTTCACCCGCAACATCTACAAGGAGTGGATCAAGCCCGACGCGACGCCCAAGCAGGAGGCCCAGGTCTCCAAGATCGCGTCGCTGCTCGTCAAGGCGTTCGCGCTGGTCTTCGTCCTGACGATGGACAAGCAGAACGCCATCAACCTGCAGCTGCTCGGCGGCATCTGGATCCTGCAGACGTTCCCGTCGATCGTCTTCAGCCTCTACACCCGCTGGTTCCACCGGTGGGCGCTGCTCGCCGGCTGGGCCGTGGGCATGGTGTTCGGCACGGTCGCGGCCTACAACGTCTCGAGCGCGGCGACCCCGCACTTCGGGGGGTCGCTCGCGGCCGTGCCGGTGTGGGGCCAGCTGGGCTACATCGCCATCACGGCCTTCGCCATCAACGTCGCCGTCGCCGCGGTGCTCACCCTCATCCTGCGGGCCACCAAGGTGCCGGCCGGCGTCGACTCGACCATCCCAGCCGACTACTTCGCCGACGAGGGCGACCCCAAGGTCTCGGCCCTGCCGACCGCTCCCGAGGACGCGCCGGTCACGGGCCACTGAGGCCCGACCGCCCGTCGCACCACCGCAGGCCGGCCCGCTCCCGTCCGGGGGCGGGCCTGCCTGCGCCTCGACGCAACATCTGGTAACTTACAAGTCAATGACAAGTTCACGGTTCGCCGTCATCGCCCACGACCTCCGGGAGCGCATCGCGCTGGGGGAGTTCGGCGGCGACGCCGGCGTCGGCGCGCTCGACTCGGAGTCGCAGCTCTGCGCCCGGTATGCCGTGTCGCGCCCCACCGTGCGGCGCGCCCTGGAGGTCCTGCGCGACGAGGGGCTCGTCGAGTCCCGACACGGGGCAGGGTGGTTCGTCACGGGCTCGGCCTTCCACCAGCGCCTGGCCATCGGCTCCTTCCGGCACGCCGCGTCGGCTGTCGCCGAGGCGGGCAAGACCATCGAGCGGCGCGTCGTCGACTTCGGCTACCGCCCCGCTCCCCTGTCGCTCGCCGCGTCGCTCGGCGTCGCGGAGGGGGCTGACGTCCTCGCCGCCCGGTCGGTGCGCACCGTCGACGGCGAGGGGCTCGACGTCGTGCGCGAGTGGGTGCCCGCCGACCTCGCGGGGCCGGTCAGCCGCGACGCCGCGACCCGCCCCGGTATCTGGGAGACCCTCACCCGCCACGGACACCGCATCGCCACGGTGCGTCAGGTCGTCACCGCCGGCCTGGCCAGCGAGCAGGACGCCGAGCTCCTGGGCGTGCCACCGGGCGACGCCCTGCTGCTCGTGCGCCGGCTCGCGAGCGACCCCGACGGCCGCGTGCTCGCCCTGGCCGACCACCGTTACCTCGCCCAGCGGTTCGCCCTCGAGGTCGAGTTCAGCTCCGGCCCCACCGGCAGCGCCGCCGCGACCGCCGAGCCCACCGGCATCCGGGCCCTCGACACCCCACCGAGCACCGACATCCAGCCCACCCGTCCGCATACCCCTCAGCAGTCCCACCCGCATCCGAAGGAGCACATCGCATGAAGGTCCTCGTCACCGGCGGCGCCGGGTTCATCGGCTCGAACTTCGTCCTGCGCGTCCGCGAGACCCGTCCCGACTGGCAGCTCACGGTGCTCGACGCCATGACGTACGCCGGCAACCGCGCCTCGCTCGCCCCGGTCGAGGACGCCATCACCTTCGTCGAGGGGTCGATCGCGGACGCCGACCTCGTCGACCGCCTCGTCGCCGACACCGACGTCGTCGTCCACTTCGCCGCGGAGTCGCACAACGACAACAGCCTCGACAACCCGTGGCCCTTCATGGAGGCCAACATCATCGGCACCTACCGGCTGCTCGAGGCGGTGCGCAAGCACGGCAAGCGGATCCACCACATCTCGACCGACGAGGTCTACGGCGACCTCGAGCTCGACGACCCGGAGCGCTTCTCGGAGTCCACCCCGGTCAACCCGTCCAGCCCCTACTCCGCCTCCAAGGCCAGCGCCGACCTCCTCGTGCGCGCCTGGATCCGGTCGTTCACGATCCAGGCCACCTTGTCGAACTGCTCGAACAACTACGGCCCCCGCCAGCACGTCGAGAAGTTCATCCCCCGCCAGATCACCGGCATCCTCGAGGGCGTCAAGCCCAAGCTCTACGGGGCCGGGGCCAACGTCCGCGACTGGATCCACGTCGACGACCACAACGACGCCGTCGTCGCGATCATCGAGCAGGGCCGGCTCGGCGAGACCTACCTCATCGGGGCCGACGGCGAGCAGAACAACCGCGAGATCATCGCGCTCATCCTCGAGCTCATGGGCAAGCCGGCCGACTGGTTCGATCACGTCAACGACCGGCCCGGCCACGACCTGCGCTACGCCATCGACTCGAGCAAGCTGCGCGCCGAGACCTCGTGGCGCCCGCAGTACCAGGACATCCGCGCGGGTCTCACCCAGACCATCGAGTGGTACCGCGACAACGAGGCCTGGTGGAAGGGCGCCAAGGCCGACACCGAGAAGGTCTACGAGCGCCTGGGCCGCTGAGCCACGCCGGTCGTCAGGCCGGTCGTTCCGCCGGACGTCATGCTGCCGGAGCCGGCCCCGAGGTCCCGGGGTGCCGCTCCGGCAGCGTCGGCATGACGGCGAGGGCCGCCTCGTTGTCGAGTCCCGTCACCTGCAGCAGGTCGACGATGAGCGAGCGGATCTGCACGAGCAGGACGTCGATGCTGAGCGTGCCACGCGGAAGGTCGGCGGTCCGCTCGCCGACGGCGATGATGCCGGCGCGTCCCATGGCGGCGGCCGTGTTCTCCCCCAGCACCCGGGCGACGATGTCCGTCGCGTCGGCGAGGTCGTCGAGCATCCGCGCATACGCCGGCGGCACCTCGAGGTGACGGTTCGCCGTGACGGCGACCCGCCGGCACAGGACGCGGGTGCTGCGCATGGCGCGGTCCAGCGGCTCCACGAGGTCGGCGACGCTGCGCACGCTCTCGCGGTCGGCCCGGCGGAACGGTGACGAGGCGATGACGGCGAGCCCCTCGTCGGCGGCCGCCTGCAGCTCGCGCAACGGGGTCTCGGTGGACCGGGCGGCGGCGAGCACCCGCGCGGCGCGCTCGACGTCACCGTCGCGCAGGCACTGCGCGGCGTCCCGGACGAGGTCGGCGATCGTCGCGACGACGACCGCGGCCTGGGTGCGCGGGCGGCGCAGTGGCGCCGCGGGCACGACAGCGGCCGCGAGCAGGGCGACCGCCCCGCCGATGACGGCGTCGAACCAGCGGGTCAGCGCCGCGCCCGGGGTGGCGACGAACGCGACGACGAAGATCGACTGCACGGTGGCCTGGGTGACGAGCAGGCCACCGGCACCGACGAGCAGCCCGGCGGCCATCGCGCAGACGACGATGACCCCGATCTGCAGCGCGCCGCTGCCGAAGACACTGAGGAACGCGTCGGCCACCGCGAGGCCGACGGCCACCCCGATGGTGATCTCGGCGACCTTGCGCAGCCGCTGGGCGTAGCTCGTGCCCAGCGCCACCACCGCGACGATGGGGGCGAAGACGGGCGCCGGGTGGTGGAAGACGTCGGCGGCCACTAGCCAGGCCACCGCCGCCGCGACCGCGCACTGGCCGATGTGCCACGCCTTACCCCTGACCCGGCCGACCCTGGCCCGCAACGACACCCGGCTGCGCTGCCAGGCCCGGTCGAGGACAGCGCGGTTGTGCTGTTCCTCGGGCGACGGGGCGTCCGCGGGGCTCTCCATGGCGGCGATCCTCCCACCCCGGCCCGGGGCACCGGCGCCGCCGTCAGGCGACCGCCGGGAGCCGCTTGATGGCGTTGAAGAGGTCGCTGTTGAGGTAGACCGGTTCGCCGACCTCGAGGTGGGGCAGGTGGGTGAGGATCTGCGAGAACAGCGCTCGCAGCTGGGTCCTGGCGATGCCGTTGCCCAGGCAGTAGTGGATCCCCCCTCCCCCGAAAGCGATGTGCGGCCGGCGCGGCCGCTGCAGGTCGAACCGGGCGGGGTCCTCCCAGACCGACTCGTCACGGTTGCCGGAGCAGTAGAAGAGCACGATCTGGTCCCCGGCCCGGATGTGCTGACCGCCGAGCACCGTGTCCTGGGTCGCGTTGCGCGCGAAGTGGATGACGGTCGCCGCATGCCGGAGGAACTCGTCGATGGAGACGCCGATCCGCCCGTCGTAGTCCTCCGCGAGCCAGTCCCGCTGGTCGGGGTGCTCCCAGAGCGAGTGCACCGTGTGGCTGGTCGTCTGCTTCGTCGTGTCGTTCCCCGCGATGCTCAGCAGGAGCATGATCGAGCCCAGCTCGGCGTCGCTGATGGGCTTGCCGTCGAACTCCGCCTGCGCCAGCGCCGTCGCCACGTCGTCCGACGGGTGCCGCCGCCGGTGCTCGACCAGCTCGACGCCGATCTGCTGCAGGGTCGCCATGTTGTCGCGGACGAAGTCCAGCGGTGACACTCCCGGCGGGAGGACGTCGGGGTCGTGGGCGCCCACGGTGTTGTTGCCGGCAGTGACGAAGGCTCCGACGAGGCTGTCCGGGACGCCGATGAGGTCGGCGACGGTCATCATCGGCAGCCGCGAGGAGAGGTCGCGCACGACGTCGAACTCGCCCACGCCGACGAGGCTCGTGACGATGTCCTCGGCTCGGGCGTTGATCTGGTCGGTCAGCCGGGCCACCGACCTCGGCGTGAAGGCCTTGCTCATGACCTGCCGGTAGCGGGTCTGGTCCGGGGGGTCCATGAGGATGAAGGTCGGGGCCGGCCGGTACGCCGGGTGCTGGGCCCGCATGAGGATCCCCCCGGAGTCGAGGGACGAGCTGAAGAGGTCGTGGCGGTGGCTGGCCGTCGTGATGTCGGCGTGGGAGACCATGGCCCAGAACCCCGGTCGCCAGAACTCGCGCGGCACCTCCGGGGTCTCTCGGGGCGGGTGCCAGCTGACCGGTGCTGACCGGCGCAGCCGGGCGAAGGTCTCGTCACGGACGTCGAAGGGCTGCTCCCAGAACGCGTGGCTGCTCAGGTCCTCGTCGCTGAACGGACGGTCGGCGACGAGGTGCTGGGGTGAGGCGGACATGGTCGGCTCCCGTTCAGATCTCCGTGGACAGCAGCAGGGGCGCCAGCGGCGTCCCCGGGGGGTACGTCGAGCCGAAGAGGTGCTCCGCCCCGAGATCGAGGGTGACGGGGACCGGCGTCCCCAACGGCCCGTCGGACGGCCCGCTCGCCACCGTGGTCCGCGCCCCGCGTCCGTCGAGGACACTGAGCTCGAGGCCGGCATCGACGAGGCACACCCACGGGTCGGCGATGACGACGTCCAGGAGCCCGTCGTGGGCGTGGAAGGACAGCCGTCCCGCGAAGTGCCACTCCAGGTCGGCGGGGTGCGACGGTGCCGCCCTGAACGCGAAACCGGCGTCGGTCTCGCGGGCGCCCTCGTCGGCGACGACGCTCCCACCGACCGCGCGGACGTAGGCCAGGAAGCTCGCCTTGACCCCCCACACCAGCGAGGTCACCCTCGCTGCCGATGCAGCCGGGCCGGGGGTGAGGGCCAACGAGGACGCCGGGCACGACGCCACGCCCGCGAGGGCGGCGAGGGTGTCGGCGTGATCGCGCCGCAGCATCATGACCCCGTCGTCGACGACCTCGAAGTGGGTCGGGGCAATGGACTCACAGATGCCCATGCCCGTGCATCGGCCGCGGTCGACGACGATCCTCACCCGCTGTCCCCCCACCTGGTGGCCGCACCTGCGTCCTGTGTCCTGGCGTCGACCCTAGAGGGAGATTGCCGGTGTTTGGAGCGGTATGCGGGGAATCGCCGTCAGGAGTCCAGGCTGGGCCCAGCTCGTAGTCGCCGCAGCTCCTGACGTCCCCGGACACCGAGCTTGGCGTAGATGTTGCGCAGGTGGTATTCCACGGTGCGGACGGTCAGGAAGAGCTCCGCAGCGACCTCCCGGTTGGTGTAGCCCCGGACGACGAGAGCCACGACGTCGTCCTCACGGGGCGTGAGTGCGAGCGGGTCGTCGAGCCGCGACGGGAGGCCGCAGGCGGCGAGCTCCCGGGTGCAGCGCTCGAGCAGCGGGCGGGCCCGGAGGCGGGCAAGGATCCCCCGCGCCTCGGTCAGCAGGGTCACCGCCTCCCGGCGATGGCCGAGAGCGCGTTCCAGCCGGCCGGAGCTGACCAGCAGCTGCGCCCGAGCGAACGGGAACTGCTCGAGGTGGGCGTCGGCGAGATCCGCCGCGTAGTGCGCGCGCGCGGCGCTCGGCTCACCTCTCGCCTCGGCCAGCTGGCCCCGTAACAGACCCAGCTGGGCCGGCCCCTCGCCGCCCGGCCAACGAGCCATCAGCTGCTCGTACTCCCGCAGGGCGTGGTCCGCGTGCGCCAGCCGGTTCACGGCGATGTAGGCCGCGATCCTCGCGACGATCATCGGTCGGATCTGTCGGGTCCGTGACATCCGCTCGATGTAGAGGTCCGTCCACAGCGGGTCGAGCACCGTGAGCACGCCGTCGGGGTCCTCTCGGGCCCGGGCGAGCTCGATCGCGTGGCGGGCCACGATATCCGTGATCTGGAACAGGTCCGGCGCGCTCTCGGTGGCCCGAGCGAGGTAGTCCTCGGCGACGGACCACTGACCGCGGTGGGCGGCGACGTCGACCGAGACCGCGAGCGCCAGCGCCTCGCTCCAGAGCTGGGTCGGGCCTGCGGCGAGCGCCCGCGCCGCAGCGGCATCCACGGCGGCCCCGTCCCAGTCGCCGAGGGCGAAGCGCGCCAGGGAGCGCAGCAGGAAGATGCGGCTCTGGTTCGTCGACGGGCGCCACAGGTGCATCATCTGCACCGCCGCGTCGAAGTCGGCCAACGCCTGAACTGGCCGACCCTCGTAGAACCTGATCATGCCGCTCACGGCGAGCAGCTCGGCCTCCCAGGACGTCCCGGAGGGACTGCGCTCGACAGCGTCGAGCGCCGTGACCGCCCCGTCGATGTCCCCCAGCAGCCAGAGCGCGATGCCCGTCGTGGTCGCGATGTCGGTGGCGACCTCGACGCTGGTGGAGTCGTCCAGCGGCTCGGTGTGGCCGATCAGCTCCATCGCGGCGGCGCCGTCACCGATCCGCATCTCCAGGACGGCTCCCGCGAGGGCGGCGCAGGTGGCCGTGGCCCGGTCACCCGTTGACTCGGCCTCCTGGAGGGATGCCCGCAGCAGGGTCCGCGCCGCGCCGACCTCACCGCGTTCACGGGCCAGCAGACCGAGGGCCAGGCTTCGGCGCGCACCGGGCGCCGTGAGCCGGACGAGCACGGCGAGCTCCTCGGCGCCGTCCAGGTCCTCCGCCTCCACCCGGTCCACCACAGCGTCGATGAGCAGATGCTCCCGCTGGGTCGGGTCGGGGGAGACCGCCCGGGCGGCCAACCGGTGGGTCGCCGCGACGCCGTACCTCAATGCGGCGCGGGCGGACTCGGCGGCGGCGACGAGGTCGGCGGCGAGGTGCGGGTCGGGCCGGTCGCTGGCGGCCGCGCGGTGCGCCAGGCGCCGTTCACCTGTCGTCCAACGCGCGGCGGTCAGATGCAGCTCCTGCCTGCGCACCGGCGTGAGGGACAGCCGCACCGCGTCGGCCAGCAGGTCGTGGGCACTGTCGACGTCGCCCGCGTCGTCCTCCGTCAGCAGGCCCGAGATGACGGCCGCGGTCAGGGCCGCGGACGGGTCCGGGACGTCGGCGACCTGACCGAGCACCGTCAGCGGCGACGGCTCGGCCAGGACGGCAGCCGACTCGACGAGCCGGCGGGCCGACGGGTCGAGCGAGCCGAGCATCCGGGTGACCGTGGCCGCCACCGACCCCGGCAACGCTGTCGTGAGGGCCAGCTGCCCTTCGTCCTCCGCTCCGCGCACGACCGCCGCGACGAGCAGCGGCAGGCCGTTCGTGCGGGCGACAAGATGATCGGCCAGGGCCGCCGGAAGGTGCCAGCCGCGCAGGCCGAGGGCCAGGTCGCGTACCGACCCGGCGTCGAGCCGACCCGGGCGTAGGACGGTCGTCGCCTCGGGGTCGTCGGTCCGGAGGTCGGTGCCGCCGTTCGGGACGAGGCGACGGGCGACGAGGCAGAGCACCCCGTCAGCCGTCAGGCGACGGACGGCGAACTGCAGTGCGTGGGCCGACGCACGGTCCATCCACTGGGCATCGTCGACGACGAGCACGGTGACCCCTGGCTCGTCGTGGTGCCGGTCACCGAACCAGGCCAGGAGCCGGCGGCCCACCTCGACCTCGGACGCGCCGGTCTGCTCGTCGCCGAGCAGCCGGGCGGCCGCGCCGAACCGATGGGTCTGCTCGAACTCGTCGCAGCGCAGCCAGCGGACCCCCGCTGTGCCGTCGAGGTCCTCCCGCTCGACGAAGGTCGACAGCAGGGCCGACTTGCCGATGCCCGGCTCCCCCTCGATGACGACGACCTGCGACTGGCCGGAGCGGGCCCGCAGCAGCGCGCCGTTCATGGCGAGCAGCTCGGGCTCCCGGCCGATGAGCGGATGCCGGCCCTGCGCCGCCGTGCTCATCGCCTCCACGACCGGTCATTATCGCGTGGCGGCAGGCGGTTGTGGCCCGTCGCAGCGGACGTTCTCGGACCTCACCTGGTGGTTTACCCCGGGGCGCCCGGCCGGTCGCACCGTGACGATGGTCCGGTCGGCCCCGGGCATCCGGACCTGTGGGCTGCCGTGGGCGGGGAAGGGCCGATCGTGGTTGTTCGTGGGGGGGGCCGGCGACCACGTCGCCAGCAGGTGTGGACCGTCGTCGTCCTGACGGTGGGGCTCGTCGTGCCGGCCGGGCTGGCGATGTCGCCGCCGGCCGCGGCGAAGGGCGCCGCACCAGCGGCGGCACCGGCGACGGGAGGCGACGTCTGCGCCCAGGCCATGGCCGAGGCCGGCACCGGGAAGGGCACCTACGGCACGTACCGGCTGGTGAAGGCACCGGCCCAAGGGGGGCCGGGCCCCGACGTGGTGGTCGGCACGCCCGGCCCGGACCACCTCGTCGGTGGGCCCGGTAACGACGTGCTCTGCGGACTCGGCGGGGACGACGTCCTCGACGGTGGACCCGGAAACGACTACCTCGACGGCGGTGCCGGGAAGGACACGCTGCACGGCGGACCGGGCGACGACACCCTGGTGAACGGGGAGGTCAACGACGGCGGGCCCGGCAAGAACACGGTCAGTCCGGGGACGGGGGTCGGCGACACCCCCGCGGCACCGGACGTCTCCGCCACCATGCCCCGCACCGTCCGCGACGAGATCACCGGCGACTTCCGGGGCCTGGGCTACGACCAGCGGATGCGGGTGGAAGGCAGCACCCTGTCCATCTACGACGCGGCCTCGCGGGGTGGCGCCCTACTGCCCCACCTCGCCAGCACGGACCTGTCCCTGCCCGGCGGCGGGGTGAACTACGAGGTCCAGACGGGCGACGGGCAGCCGATCGTCGACCAGGCCTACCCGTGGTCCGAGTGGAGCCAGCCCGGTTCACAGTCGTGCACCGGCTGTTTCCAGAACATCTGGACCGTCTTCCACCTCGCGACGCTGTACCTCGCCCGCGGGGGTGGGTACGTCTTCATGACCGGGACCAAGGGCAACGCCTTCGACACGACGGAGACGGGGGGGACGCTCTACCAGAACCTGCTCTACGCGCTCCCCGCCGACGGCTCCTGCGCGAGCCAGAGCTGTGCCACCCAGGTGGTCAGCCTGCCGTCGTCCATCAACTGGTGTGAGCTGGACTCGTGCAGCGGTGAGGTGCGCGCCGTCCAGGCCACGTCACTGGCCACCGGCGTCGTCAACACCGGTTCGGGCCAAACGCCGTACCTGGCGGTCGGGTTGAGCGACGGCGGCGTCCAGATCTACCGCATCAACCCCGGGTGCGCCGGATGTGCCCTACAGCTCACGAGCACGTTCGGCGGCATGGCCATCGGCGACGGGTCGCAGACGCCGGTGACCGCCCTGGCCTGGGACCCGGCCGGGTCGGGACATCTCGCCATCGGCCTCTTCGACATCGGGAACCTCGGCTACGGGGTGCAGGTGAACGCCGACGGCACGTTGGTGCCGGGCTGGACCACCTGGGGTCAGCAGAGCGGTATCTCGATCAGCTACGGCGTGCTGTCGGCGGCCTTCGGGCAGCGTCCGGACGGGAGCGCGGTGGTGGCCTTCGGCCTCAACGACGGCACCGTGCGGCTGGTCGACCCGGTGAACATGACCTCCACGCTGGCGCAGTCGAGCCCGGTCGCCGGGGTCGCGGCCATCAACCCGATCCCCCAGTTCTACGACCAGAACGGCGGGACGGACTTCGCGGTGTCCTACCAGACGGTTGCCGCGCCCGGCTGGGCCGGTATCGGCGGGTTGCTGCGGTGGGACGGGACGTCGGACCCGCTGACCGCGCTCAAGGTGAGCACGGGCACGGACACCTCGGTCACGGCCGACTGGAACACGTTCCGGACGTGGTTCCCGGGGATCAAGGAAGGGCGCGTCGAGGTCAGCAACGGCTCCGACGAACCGGTCACCGTCGGGCTGAGGGCGGCCTCCGACTCGCTCTCGGGATGCTGGTACGCGCCGGCCTGGGCCGACCCGGCCGGGACCACCCCGGCCCTCCCGCCGACCGTGACCTTGGCGCCCCACCAGACGTCCCTTTACACGATGGGGGTCTACACGGCGGGCTCCGACGGAAAATGTGCCGTGTCCGCACTGACCAGCGAGACCAGTGACCCCTGGCGGGGGTACCTCGTTGTCATGCCCGTCGCCCATCCCGCGGACGAGCGTCTGGTCAAGCTGAACTTCCACGACGACATGACCATCGATGTGAAGGACCAGGCTGGGGGCGCCACCACCGCCGGCATCGCACCGGTGTCCCCCGCGGGTAGCGCCTTCGGCACCTGGAAGCTGGCCATCGGCGTGCCGGCCGGCCCGGTGACGACCCACAGTCAGGCGGCACCGACCGTGGCGGCCGCCAGGATCACCACGGCGGCCATGACCTCTGGGCCGCCGGTCTACCGGTTCGACGTCACGGGCGCCACCTACCAGCTACCCGTGCCCTACTCGGACCAGATGACGATGCCACCCCTGGTCGTGCAGGGATGCCAGGCCACGGCCCCCAAGGGCCCCAACAGCTGCCCGGCGATGGGGGGCCACTGGACCACGACGGGGACCATCGTGCCCACGATCGCGCCCACCATCGTCACCCAGGGCAGCACCGCGACGCTCCAGCTCGGCCCCTCGACGTTCTGGTACGAACAGGCCGCCAAGGCCACGGCGTACACCCATCTCCGCGTGACCATGGGTGACGGGACCGCCCCGTCGACGCCGATCGCGCTCGCGGCGTTGCCGGCGCCCCAGGACTCACCGTCGGGCGGCGCGGGGCCCGTGCTGACGGTGAACGGCTCGACCGTGAAGATGGTCGACACCGGTATCGACCAGGCTCCCCTGCAGGTCGCGGTGCAGTCAGCCGGTGGTAGCGACCTGGACTTCACCGATCCTCACTACGCCCGGGTCTACTACCGGCGGGCCTCGGACAAGCGGCTGGTCACCAACCTGCTCCCCGTCGGCGGCAACCCAGACTTTGTCGGAGTGACCCCCTACGCCGGGGCTGCCTACCCCAACAACGGGACCGCCGACCCAGGTGCACCCGGTGTCTTCCAGGGCTTCCACTATGTGGCCACGACCAGCACCCTGCCCCCGGCGATCTGGGCGTACGTCTCCTTCGGTGACCCCACCCCGGCCGTGACCTCGAACTCGGTCCCGCTGACGGGCGTCGGCCTCAGCCCGTCCGCCACGTACGCGACGGCCGCAGGGACCATCGCCGGCGGCCTGAGGCTGGCCGGCTGCACGGACTACTCCAACGGCGCCTGCCGGCTCGCGGCGCCCACCACCCCGGCCACCGGGCCGGTGGTGCCGGCGATGTACGCCGCCTTCACCGGCAACCGGGCCGTCGTGGGGCTGTTGACGGCAATACCAGTCACGACCGCCGCATCGACGTTGCCCCTGCAGCACAGTCCCACCGTTCCTCCGGTGCTACTGGTCAGCAGTCCGCTGAGCTTGACCGATGCGAGCACGGCGACGGTGGGTGATCCCTCGTTGTTCCCGTCCGGTGGGCAGGTGGACACGACGCTGGTGACCCACGGGGTGCTCACGTCTCTCGCCGGGCTGACGGCGCGATGAGGGCGCGCGTGAGGCTCGCGGGCCACCGGCGGCCCAGAGCGCTGGTGCTCGCGGTCACCACCGCGCTCGTGGCGATGGTGCTCGTCCCGTTCATCACGGCGACGGCCGCGCCCGCGGTCGCGGCTGGGCCGGTATCCGGGGCCATCGGGCTGGGCGACGGGCTCTCGGGATCGATCGACGAGCGCACGGGGCTGTTCTCGGCGTCGGTGCCGCTGGTCACCGTGGGCGGGCCCGGCTCGGCCGGCGTCTCGTGGTCGCTGGTGTGGGACCAGGCGCGGGCGGCGGGCGGGGTGGACCGGTCGGGGTTCGGGCCGGGCTGGTCGCTCGGGTCCTCGTTCATCGACCCGGGGACGCCGGTGACCGTCTACCCGGCCGACGGCGGCGCCTACCGGGTGGGTGGCACGTACCCCTCGGGCCTCGAGAACTACCCGTTGCGAGACCTCACCTTCGCCCGCACCACCGGCCCCTACCTGTTCACCCTCACCTACGACGACGGGCGGGTCGACGGGTTCGACGCGAACGGCAACCTGGTGAACCGGGTGGACCGGTTCGGGAACCGGACCCAGCTGACGTGGGAGCCGGCCCGCGGCGGGGAGTGGCGACCGTCGACGATCGTCGACGGGTACGGCCTGACCACGACCTTCTCCTACTCCCCGGGCACGGTCACGGTCTCGGCGCCGGCCCGCTCCGACGGGGTCGTCGCGACCACGACGATCACCCTGGACGGTGAGCAGCGGGTGCACACCGTGACCGACCCGACGGGTGCGACGTCCGGGTTCCGGTACGGGCCGCTCCCCGGGTCGACGGCGGAGCTGTTGACCGAGGTGACCTCCGCGGCCCAGGCCCGCACCACCGTCAGCTACGCCGAGGTCCCCACCCAACCGGGGCTGATCGTGGTCCACTCGCTGCTCACGGTCGACGCCGGCGGGGTGGTGGTCGGCCCCGCTCGACTGTTCTCCTTGAACCCGGCGGAGAACACCGGCGACCACAACTACACGGGCTACCCGACCTACAACGGTGGTGAGACCGACCGGCTGTTCACCTCGGGCAGCGACTACACCTACTCCACCGCGATCAGCAGCTGCGTGGTCACGACTCCGCCCGCGCCGCAGTCCTGCCCCGGCGCCCCGCTCACCACCGTGTCGACGTACGACTCCGAGCACCGGCTCGTCGACCGGACCGTCAAGGCCGGCCAGGTCGTCGTGCAGAAGCAGACCAACGGGTACCTCCCGGTCACCGCGACCGTGGTCGCCGCGAACTACGCGCGGCCCAAGAGCACGACCGTTGTGTACTCGGCCGCCACCGACACCAGCGGCACCACGCTCGCGACCGGTAGCCGTACCGCCACGGCGGGTCGCCTCTACGACGACCACGGCCGCGTGACCTCCTCGACCGACGAGAACGGCGCCACCACCGTCACCACCTACGACGGCACCTACGGGCTGATCACCGGCTCGACGATCACCGGCGCCGACGGCTCCCGCAGCGAGACGACGAACGTCCTGACCAGCGACCACAAGAGCATCCACAGCACGACGACCGCCGTCGCGCGGCCGGGCCAGCCGGCGACCGCCCGGACGTCCACGAGCTACGAGTACGACGGCGTCGGCCAGCCGACCCAGCGGACCATGACGTGGGCGCCCGGCGCCAAGCCGGCCGGCGACAGCGGCGGACCCGACACCGTGACGACGACGTTCGCCAGCGCGGTCGACACGAAGGCCAAGACCCGGACGGTGACGACCACTACCGCGGCCGGGACCTCGTCCGCGACCAGCACGGCCACGGTGCTCGACCTGGTGACCGGCCAGCCGGTCCGGGTCGTCGACGGCGCGGGCCGGATCACGAAGTACACCGACGATGCCGGCGGGCGCCGTACCAGCACGACGACCCCCGACGGGCTGGTGACGCGGACCTCCTACACCGCCGCCGCGGGCACCAGCCCCGCGGTCCGCACCGACACCGGCCCCGACGGGCGGGTGCAGCAGACGACCTACGACGCCCTCGGGCGCACAGCCCGGGTCACCGACAACGTGCGCGGCCAGGCGTTCACCGGCTCGCCGACCGCCCGGCAGCTGGCGGCCTACTCCTACAGCCTGGACGGCACGACGATCACCGCGACCAACCAGCGGGGCCGGACGATCACCACCACCCTCGACGCCCTCGGCCGTCAGGTCGACCAGGTGGGCGTCACGGGGATCAGCCACGGCACGGCCTACGACGATGCTGCTCACACGACCACCCAGACCGTCGCGGCCGCCGGATCGACGACACCCGCCATGACGCGGACGACCACCTACGACAACGCCAACCTCCCGGCCACGGTGCAGCGGTCCTACAGCGACGGCAGCGCCGACCCGACCCAGACGTCCCAGTACGACGGGCTGGGTCGGCTGACCGGGCAGACTGCAGGCGAGCTGACCTTGGGCTCCACCTACACCGGCGCCGGTGGCGTCTCCACCGCCCAGACCGTCACGCCCGACGATCCGGCGACCTTCCCGGGGAGTCCCACGAGCCTGTCCAGCACCCACGCGCTCGGCGGTCAGCAGACGAGCAGCCAACAGCAGCAGTCGGGTTCCAGCGCCGACGGCACGAAGCTGACCTACGACCCCGCGGGTCGCGTCGTCACGTCGACCGACCCCGACGGCCGAACCACCAGCTACACGTATGCGCCCGACGGCATGGTCGCGACGCGCACCATGCCTTCCGGCACCGTGGTCACCGACACCTACGACGCCACCACCGGGCGGTTGGCGACGGTCACGGCCCGGCCCAGGACCGGGGCGCCCAGTACGGTGACCTACGGCTACGTGCCGGCCGGTCAGCCCGGTGCCGGGCAGGTGCACACGATCAGCGACGGCACCAGCACCATGACGCTCGGCTACGACGCCGATCGGCACCTGGTGTCGCGGGCGTACTCGGACGGGACCACGACCTCGGCGGCCTACCTCGACAACGGGCTGTTGGCGAGCACGACGGACGTCACCGGCGCGGTCACCAGCGTCACGCCCGACGGCCTGGGACGGGTCGGGACCGCGACGCAGACCCGCGGCGGGACGACGCTCGCCTCGGTCACCTACACCTACGACGGCATGTCCCGGGTGCTGACGACCAAGCGGGCCAACGGCGTCACCACGACGAACGGCTGGACACCGCACAACCAGCTGAGCAGCCAGCGCACGACGTCCGCGTCCGGGGCGCTGGTGGAGGCGCACACCTACACCTACGACGACCACGGCAACGTCTCCGTCCGCATCGACACCACCCCCACCGCGGCGGGCTCACCCCGACCCACGGCCACCTGGACCACCCGCTACCGGTACGACGCCTACAACCGGCTCATCGGGTCCTCGGTGTACCCCGGCGAGCGCGGGTCCGGACCCCCGTCGACCTCCACGACCTACACGCTCGACACGGCCGGTGACATCGTCACCACGAAGACGGGTGCGACGACGACGGCCAACGCGGTCGACCCGGCCGGACAGCTCACCAGCCAGACCACGGACGGCAAGACCGTGTCCCAGTCCTTCGACGGCGACGGACAGGTCCTGACCTCCCTCAGCGGGTGGGCCATGACCTATGACGCGTTCGGCCGAATGCTCTCGGCCAGCAAGGGGGGGACGACCGCGACGTATGCGTACTGGCCGGACGGGACCCGGAGGTCCACCACCTCGACGACCTCGGACACCGGCGCGCCTCCGAGCGGTGCCGTGTGCCAGCAGGCGATGGCCGAGGCGGGGACGGGAAAGGGCACCTACGGCGGCTACACGCTCGTCCACGGCTCAGGACAGGGAAAGTCGGGCCAGCAGGTCGTCGTGGGCACCGACGGGCCCGACCACCTCGTGGGCGGGTCGGGCGACGACGTGCTGTGCGGGCTGGGCGGGGACGACGTCCTCGACGGTGGCAGCGGCAACGACTACCTCGACGGCGGTCCTGGCACGGACACCCTGCGTGGCGGGTCCGGCGACGACACCCTGGTCAACGGGGAGGTCAACGACGGGGGCTCCGGCCACAACGTCATCAAGGCGTCGTCGACGCCGACCACGACGTCGACGACGACGACGACGAGCTTCCACTACGGCACCGACGGTTCGCTCGCGAACGACACCACGGGCAGCGCCAGCGCCGACACCCAGGCCAACACCGCGACGACGGCCTCCTACCTCCTCACCGCCGGACGGGAGGCGCGCACCCTGCAGCCCGGCACGACGGCGTCCGGCACCGTGCCCCAGGGAGCGCCGGCCCCCGTCTCGACGGGGACCGGCACCGGCTACCTGCTGCGTGACCGTCACTCCTCGGTGACCGCGCTCGTCGACGCCACCGGAGCCGTGACCGATACCTACGCCTACGGGGACTACGGGACCGCCGCGTCCCCGAGCGGGCAGGCGCTGCCCGGACCGCGGCCGGCTCTTGATGCCGGCGGGCGGACGAACCCCTTCCGCTACACGGGCGCGTCGGTCCTCAGCTCCATGTCCGACGCGACGACCGGCCTGCTGTTGTTGCCGGCCCGTAGCTACGACCCGATCCAGGGCCGCTTCACCAGCCGCGACACCGCCAACGTCTTCAACCACTACCAGGCCTTCTCGACCAACCCGGTCATCAACTCCGACCCCACCGGGCACCTGTCCCTGCGTGACCTGTTGCTCGACATCGGCATGGCCATCGTCTTCGCCGTGGCCACCATCGCCACGGGCGGTGCGGCGGCCACCGCCCTCCCGGCCGTCATCGGCCTCGAGGCCGGCGCGGTGACGGCGAGCACCGTGGCCTTCACCGTCGCCAGCGCGGTCGGGGCGGTGGCCAGTGCCACCGGGCTCGTCGCCTCGGCGGTGAAGGTCGCCGACGACGTCGACGACGCCGTCACCGGCAAGCACTTCCTGTCCAAGAGCGGGCGCCAGGCCATCTCCACCGTGCAGACCGTGGCCGGCGCCGTTGCCGGGGCCGCCGGCCTGGTGACGGCGGGCGCCACGGCGCTCGGCGCCGGCGTCGACATCGCGGAGAGTGCCACGCAGGACGCGCAGGCCTTCCTGGCCGATCCCGCAGACGAGACGGCGTCGTCGGCCGATGCCGGCACCGATCCCGCGAAGCGTCTGGCCGTGGTCGAGGGAGAGAGCGGGAGTCTCGGAGTCGGCAAGGTCGCCGACGTCGACAGCATTGCCGACGGCCCGACCGGCGGTGGGTCACGGGCGGAGGCGGTGAGCCCATCAGCAAGCCGCTCGCTGCCCCCCCAGAACACGGTGCTAGGTGACGTGACCGGGAGCACGGACCTCGGCAACACCGACGCCGCGATCCTGCGCGGCGACCACGGGCTGTCGACGTCGTTGGAGGCGAACGAGGCCTCGGAGGGGTCGTGGGAGGGGCATTCGTCCCTGAGCAACTCCAAGCCGACGGGCGACACCGAGGCACAGGGCATCGCCAACCCGTATACCCACTCCGCGGTCGACGGTGACTGGGACATGGAGACGAAGGTGCGCTACGGCCAGGAGCTCTACTACCCGAAGGACGTCGTCGTCGACAGTGAGAGCGAGCTGATGCTCCTCTCCGACGACGATGTCACCGCCTCGGGGGGGCTCTTCCCTGACGGCGTCTGGCAGGCCTGGAACTCGTCCTGGAGCCGCTTCTGAGCGCCGGCGGACCGTGGGGGAGGCATGAACCGCGCCCGGCCCGGGCGGGTCAGCAACGGCCCGGTCAGCCGCGTGCCCGCAGCGCGTCCCAGATCGCCCGCGACGCCGGGGCGGCCGTGCCCACCCCGGTGCCCGCCTGCGCGACCATCACGACGACGGCATACCGGGGGTGGTTCACCGGTCCGAACGAGGCGAACCAGCTCGTCGCCTGCTTCCCGAAGACCTCGGCCGACCCGGTCTTGCCGGCCAGGGGGTAGTCCGACTGGGCCCAGCCGGCGAACGCGGGAGCCGCCGTACCCGAGGTGACGACGCCCTGCAGTGCGGTGAGGAGGAAGGCGCGCACCGGAGCGGTGAGCGGGACCGTCCCGGCCGCCACCGGGGCGATGGCCGTCCGCGCCGAGCCGTCCTGCTCCTGAGTCGCGGCCGCCACCTGAGGGACCCAGAGCGTGCCGCCGTTGGCGATGGCGGCATAGACCCGGGCGAGCTGCAGGGGCGTCACGGCGAGGTCGCCCTGTCCGACGGAGAGGTTGACGGCGTCACCCGGTCGGTACTGCCACCCGGACTGGCAGTTCTCCACCGCCAGGGTCTTGAGGTAGTCGGCCCGGGCCGGGTCGCCCGTCGCCACCTCCGGATAGCCGGTCGTGGCCCGAGAGCAGGTCTGGGCCTTGGTGCTCTCCCAGGTCTCGCGCTTCCACGCCCGGTCGGGCACCCGGCCGGCCAGCTCACCCGGCAGGTCGACCCCGGTGCGGGCGCCGAGCCCGAAGCCCTTCGCCGCAGTGACGAAGGGGTCGGCGGCGTCGCTCGTCGCACCGAGGCCCCCGCCCCGGGTCCAGGCGTCGTAGGCGAAGCGGTACCAGATCGTGTCGCACGAGACCTCGAGGTTGCGCTGCAGCGACAGGTGCCCGAAGTCCTGCGACTCGTCGTTCTGGAACGCCCGGTCCCCGACCTGCACCGACGACGTGCAGTCGTAGGAGCCGTCGAGGTCGACGCCCATGGCGGCGGCGGCCGTCGTGGAGACGACCTTGAACGTCGAGGCCGGGGGCATGACCGCGCCGGTGACCCGCGAGACGAGCGGGGTGCCCGCGGCCGGGCTGCGCAGCGCGTCGAGGTTGGCCTGGGAGATCCCGCCGAGCCAGACCGAGGGGTCGTAGGCCGGGTAGCTGGCGGCGGCGACGACCGCCCCGTCGGTCACGTCGAGGACCACCGCGGCCCCGGAGTCGGCGGCATACCCTTGGCCGCGGGCGCCCGCGACCGCGTCGGCGAGCGCGTGCTCGGCGGCGGTCTGCACCGGGGCCGACACGTGGGTGACGACGTCACGGCCCGGGACCGGCGGCGTCGCCGAGAGCACCTGGGCGACGATGCCGCGCGGGTCGACGGCGACGCTCGAGGTGCCGTGGGTGCCGCGCAGGACGCCGTCGTACTGCGCCTCGAGGCCGTCGCGGCCGACAAGCTCGCCCGCGGACACGGCTCCGCCCGCGCTGGTGACGTCGCTCGCGGAGGCGCGGTCGACATAGCCGATGAGGTGGGCGGCGTTGACCCCCTGAGGGGCGGGGTAGGCCCGCCCGGAGTCGGTCGTGAGGGCCACGCCGGGGAAGTTCTCCGGCTGCTCGAGCAGGCTGAGCGCGCGCGTGGGGTCGACCCCCTCGGCGATCGGGATGGGGGCGTAGGGCGACCCCGCGAAGCACGCCGGCGGCGGCGTCGACCCGGGCGACCCGCACACGAAGGTCTTCTCCCACAGGGCCTGGGCGGGCCGGTCGAGCGCGGCGGCGAGACGGTCGACGACGACGCGCCCGCCGTCGGGGGCGTCGGCGAGGGTGCGGCGCTCGAGGGTCACGACGAGGCGGGACGTGTTGGCGGTGAGCGGCTCCCCCTGGGCGTCGAGGAGGCGCCCGCGCAGGGCGGGTGTGGTGACGGTGTGCACGTCCAGGCCGGCGCCCACCGCCCGGGCGGCCGTGGTCGTCGTCCTCAGGCCGGCCCCCACCTGTACCTGGCCGAGACGACCCAGGAGCAGGCCGAAGAGCGAGACGACGAGGGCGGCGACCACGGCCAGCCGCAGCCGGTGCCGCGGGTGCCCGCGCCGCCGGGCCCGGACGCTCACGCCAGCCGGCGCCGCGTGAGGGCGCGGTCGACCGCGAGGACCACCGGCAGCGTGGCCAGCCCCACGGGGAGCGTGACGGCCACCCGGGTGAGCGCCGTGCGCACGTCGACGACGCCGTCGGCGAGCACGGCCAGCCCGAGCCGGCCGGCCTCCACAACCACCGCGGCGAGGGCCAGGGCGAGCACCGGAGGGAGGGCGCCGGCGCGACCGGGACGGCGCAGGGTGCCCGCCGCGGCGCCGGCCGCGGCATACAGCAGGGCGGTGAGACCGAGCGGCGAGCCGCCGGGCGGCACGAGGTCGACGACCCAGCCGGCCGCGAGCCCGAGGAGGGCGCCGTGCACCCGGCCGCGCAGCACCGCCGACGCGGCGACGAGGACGACCACGAGGTCGGGGACGAAGCGCGCCGGCACCCCGAGCCGGGGCAGGGCGGTCGCGACGACGAGGGCCGCCACGAGGACGGCCGCCGACCGCAGCAGCCCCAGGAGGCTGAGGCGCGGCATCACGACGCCGCTCCGAGGGCCGCAGCCGCCGGCGCTGGGCTCGGCGGTGCGCTGGGGGCCGCCCCGGGTGTCGCCGGAAGGAGGACGGCGAGCACGTCGAGGCGGGCGGTGTCGACCGCCGTCCGCACGACCGCCGTGCGGGGCTGCTGGCCGCGGGGCGGGTCGACGGCGGTGACGGTGCCCACGGCGACGCCCGGGGCGTAGGGCCGGCCCCCGACGCTCCCGAGGGTGACGACGGGGTCGCCGACGGTCGGCGCCGCGGCGGAGCCCTCGAGCAGGGTGAGGGTGAGCTCGCCCGGCCGGCGGGCGGGCCGGTCGGCGGGAGGCGTAGCGCCGACGCTGCCGAGGGCGCCCGACCCGAGCCGCACGGCCACGGCCGTGTCGCTGCCGTCGACGACCCGGACGTCGCTCGTGAACGCCCCCACCGTGACGACGCGGCCGACGAGCCCCTCCGCCGCGACGACGGTGAGGTTGGGCTCCACCCCGTCGCGCTGGCCGACGTCGAGGGTGACCTGGTGCCCGCCGGTGGCCGTGACGCTCTCGCCGACGACGCGGGCGGCCAGCAGGCGGCCCGGGCCGCCCGATGCCGACGCCAGCACGCGTCCGGCGGCGGCGTCCTCGTCGAGGCGGCCCCGCGCCTGCGCCAGCTCGGCCCGAAGGACGGCGTTCTCCTGCGCGAGGCGGGCGTCCTGCCCGCGGTCGGCCCCGGCCACCGCCCGCTGCACCGGCCCGATGGCCGTCGCGGCCCACGAACGCGCCCGGCCGGGCAGCCCGGAGCCGACGACGTCGAGCAGGACGACGACGAGGGTCGCGAGGACACCGGCGACCAGCAGCCGGCGGCGGGCCACCGGGCTCACGAGCGACGGCTGTCCACGAGCACGCCCCGCAGCGCCTGGTACTCCTCGACGCAGCGGCCGGCCCCGAGCACGACGCTGCGCAGCGGGTCGTCGGCGACGTGCACCGGCACCCCCAGCTCGTGGCGCATCCGCACGTCGAGGCCGCGCAGCAGGGCGCCGCCGCCGGTGAGCGTGATGCCGCGGTCGAGGATGTCGCCGGCCAGCTCCGGAGGGCAGACGTCGAGCGTGGCGCGCACCAGCTCGACGATCTGGATCACCGGCGTCTCGATGGCCCGGCGCACCTCGGGCGAGGAGATCGCGACCGTCTTGGGCAGGCCGGTCACGAGGTCACGGCCCCGGATCCGCGTCGTCAGCTCCTCCGCGAGCGGGAAGGCGGAGCCCACGGCGGTCTTGATGTCCTCGGCGCTGCGCTCGCCGAGCAGCAGGGAGTACTCGCTCTTGACGTGGGCGACGACGGCCTCGTCGATCTCGTCGCCGCCGATGCGCATCGACCGTGACGAGACGATGCCGCCGAGGCTGATCACCGCGACGTCGGTCGTGCCGCCGCCGATGTCCACCACCATCGACGCGGCCGTGGCGTCGACCGGCAGTCCCGCCCCGATGGCGGCGGCCATCGGCTCCTCGATGATGTCGACGCGGCGGGCGCCGCACCGGGTGGCGGCGTCCTCGAGGGCCCGCCGCTCGACGCCGGTCACCTCGCTGGGGACGCAGACGACCATACGGGGGCGCACGAGCCGCGACGGGCGCACCTGGTCGACGAACCAGCGCAGCATCCGCTCGGTGAGGTCGGCGTCCGAGATGACGCCGTCGCGCAGCGGCCGCACCGCACGCACGGAGGCCGGCGTGCGCCCGACCATCTCCTTGGCCCGCGTGCCGGCGGCGACGAGCCGGTTCGTGCCGGCCTCGACGGCGACGACCGACGGCTCGTCGAGCACGACCCCCTTGCCGCGGACATAGACGAGGGTGTTGGCGGTGCCGAGGTCGACGGCGAGGTCGCGCCCCAACATCGGCCAGCCGGTCATGCGGGGGATTCTCCGGTGGTCCTCAGCGCCGTCCGAGCCCATCCGGGGAGTGTCGCCGGATGGGTGACCAATGAGGCGGATGTGACGGGTGTGACGGCGTTACCGGGCGGTCAGAGCTCGGGGAACCAGATGCCGATCTCGCGCGCCGCCGACTCGGGCGCGTCGGAGCCGTGGACGATGTTCTGCTGCACCTTCAGGCCCCGGTCGCGCCCGAGGTCGCCCCGGATGGTCCCCGGCAGCGCGGCGGTCGGGTCGGTTGCCCCGGCCAGCGCCCGGAACCCCTCGATGCAGCGGTGCCCCTCGATGACGACGGCGGTCACGGGCCCGGACGACATGAACTCCACGAGCGGCTCGTAGAACGGCTTGCCCTCGTGCTCGGCGTAGTGGCGGGCCAGGCGCTCGCGGTCGGGCGTCAGGATGGAGAGGGCCACGAGGGCATACCCCTTGGCCTCGATGCGGCGCAGCACCTCCCCCGTCAACCCTCGGGAGAAGCCGTCGGGCTTGACCAGGACCAGGGAGCGCTCCGTCGTCGTCACGGTCGCGAGCCTAGCGGGCGGCCCACCGGGCGTTCAGGCGTGTGACCGGCCCGCCTGGATGGCGTCGATGCGCCGGCCCTGCCAGAGGCACACGACCCAGAGCAGCGTGAAGATGACCCCGACGACCAGCATCATCGGCAGGACGATCGCGCAGAGGAACGTCACCACCTGCAGCAGCCAGCCGAGGGTCACGCCGTAGGGCCGTCGCATGAGGCCCGCGGCCACGAGGCAGAGCAGCGCCAGAGCGCTGCCGACGAGCAGGTAGGCCGACGCCGACCCGTTGTCGGTCGCGGCGCCGATCCCCCGGGCGACGAGCGCACCGAAGAAGACGATGACCGACTGGCCCGCGAGCACGGTCGCGCCCATCCGCCACGTGAACGTTCCGGTGACGCCGTAGAGCGGGAGCGCGGCCATGGCACGAGGGTATGCGTCGCCGCTCCCGGTGCGGTCCCGCCCGGTCAGGTGTCGTTGGCCCCCAGCAGGAGCCGCGCGTCAGCCGCGGAGACGACCGAGCCGGTGACGAGGACGCCACCACCCATGCCCTCCTCCTCGGCCAGGGTCACGGCGACGTCGATGGCGTCGGGCATGATGTCGACGACGGTGACCCGGTCCTCCCCGAAGTACTCCACGGCGATGGCGCCGAGCCGGGCCGGGGGGATCGAGCGCGGGGAGGTGTTGCGGGTCACGACGATGTGGTCGAGCGCCGGCTCGAGGATCTCGAGCATCGCCGCCGGGTCCTTGTCGGCGAAGATCGCCACGACCCCGACCAGCCGGGTGAAGGTGAAGGCGTCGGCGAGCGCGGCCCGGAGCGCAGTCATCCCGGCGGGGTTGTGGGCCGCGTCCACGAGCACGGTGGGAGAGCGCCGCACGATCTCGAGCCGGCCCGGGGACGTTACGGACGCGAAGCCCTCCCGCACGACGTCGGGGTCGAGCCGCTGCTCGCCGCCGCCGATGAACGCCTCGACCGCGGCCAGCGCGGTGGCCGCGTTGCCGGCCTGGTGCTCACCGTGCAGCGGCAGGAACACCTCGGGGTACTCGCCGGCGAGGCCCGCGAACGACAGCTGCTGCCCCCCGAGCGCGACCTCCCGGGAGGTCACCCCGAAGTCGACTCCTTCGAAGACCACCCGGGCGCCGACCTCCTCGGCCCGCTCGAGGAGGATCTCGGCGACCTCGCGCTCCTGCACCGACGACACGGCGATCGCGCCGGGCTTGATGATCCCCGACTTCTCGGTGGCGATCTCCTCCACGGTGGACCCCAGCAGCCGCGTGTGGTCGATGGCCACGGGCGTGACGATGGCCACCTGGCCGTCGGCGACGTTGGTGGCGTCCCACCGGCCGCCGAGGCCCACCTCCACGACGGCGACGTCGACCGGGGCGTCGGCGAAGGCGGCATACGCGAGCACCACTGACATCATGAAGAAGTTGAGCCGGCTGCCGCCCCGCTCGACGGCCCGCCGGTCGACGAGCTCGACGACGGGCAGCACCTCGTCGTAGACCTCGATGAGCCGCTCGGGCGAGATCGGCTCGCCGCCGATGGTGATGCGCTCGCGGAACGAGTGCAGGTGCGGGGACGTGAAGCGGCCGACGTTCAGACCCATGGCCCGCAGCAGCGAGTCGACCATCCGCGTCGTCGAGGTCTTGCCGTTGGTGCCCGTCAGGTGGATGACGGGGAAGGTGTGCTGCGGGTCGCCGAGGAGGTCCATGACCTCACGGACCGTGTCGAGCGACGGGTCGACGTCGCTCTCCGGCGTGCGCGCCAGGATGGCGCCCTCGACGTCGAGAAGTCGTTGCAGGACAGCGGGGTCCGGTGTGCTCAGCCCACTCTGGCTCGTCATGCTGGGTCCTCCAGGCGCCGTTCCATCCAGATGGAGTCGGGCAGGCCGCCCGACCCCGGTTCGCGCTCCACCTCGGTGAACCCGTGGTGGGCGTAGAAGCCCCGCGCCGCGTCGTTGCCGTCGAGGTAGGCCAAGCGCACGTCGGCGTAGCGGCCCCGCGCCCCCTCGAGCACCGACCCGAGCAGGGCCGACCCGACTCCCTCACCCTGGTGGCCCGGCAGGACGTACAGCTTCCACAGGACGAGCCGCCCGTCGTGCGGGCCGGCCGACGCGACGCCGACCACCTCACCGGCGAGGTCGGCCACGGTCATCCGCCCGGCGGCGATCGCCGGCCGGGTCGCCTCGGCGCTCCACCACTTGCCGAGGCCCATGGCGACGTAGTCGGCGCCGGCGAGGGGCTCGTAGGTGGCGGGCCACGTGCGGTGCCCGACGGCCAGGATGCCGTCGAGGTCGGCGTCGGTGGCCGGGCGCACGGTCACGTCCATCATTGTCCTCACCCCACCTTCCGCACCCGGACGCGGGCCGTACGGCCGTCGCCGACGGTCACGTCCGCCACGCCGTCGCCGGCGGGGACGTCGTCGAGGTTCGGCGACGACCCGAACTGGGCCGCCAGGGTCTCGGTCACGAGATGGCGCTGGTGCGCCACGGTCGCGTCGAACACCTCGGCGTCACCGGTCACCGTCAGCGAGATCCGGTCGGTCACCAGCAGACCCGCGTCGCGGCGGGCCTGCTGCACGGCGCGGACCAGGTCGTTGGCCAGGCCCTCCCGCGCGAGGTCGGCGGTCACCTCGGTGTCCAGGGCGATGAGTCCGCCTCCGTGCAGCGGGCGGTGGTGCAGGTTCTCCCTGCCCTCGGCGTAGGACTGCTCGAGCTCGAACTCGGCCGGGTCCAGCCTGATCCCCGCCGCGTAGACGTCGCCGTGGTCGTCCACGGACCAGTCACCCGACTTGCTGGCGCGGATCACCGTCTGCACGTCGCGCCCGAGGCGGGGGCCGGCGGCGCGGGCATTGACGACGAGGCGCTGGGTCGAGCCGAACCCGGCCGCCTCCGCCTCGTCGAGCCCGACCAGCCGGACCTCCTTGACGTTGACCTCGTCCCGGATCAAGTCCGAGAACTGTTCCAGCGCAGCTGGATCCGCCGTGACCACCGTGAGCGAGGCCAACGGCAGCCGGGCCCGCAGCCGGTCGGCCTTGCGCAGCGCCGACGCCGTCGAGCAGATCTCGCGGGCGCGGTCCATCGAGCGCACCAGCACCTCGTCGGCGGGCAGCTCCTGCGCGTCGGGCCAGTCGGTCAGGTGCACGGAGCGCTCGCCCGTGAGGCCGCGCCAGATCTCCTCGGTGGTGAGGGGCAGGAGGGGGGCGACGACGCGGCATACCGTCTCGAGGGTCGTGTAGAGGGTGTCGAACGCGGCCTGGGCGGAGGCGTCCTCACCACCCCAGAAGCGGTCGCGCGAGCGGCGGATGTACCAGTTCGTCAGCACGTCGAGGAACCCGCGCATGGTGTCGCAGGCGCTGGCGATCTCGTACGCGTCCAGCTGCTCCTGCATCGTCGCCACGAAGTCGCGCAGCTTGCCGAGGAGGTAGCGGTCGAGGACGTCGTCCGACGCCGTCGAGCGGGTGGCGTCGTACCCTTCGCCACCGCGAGCAGCGTTGGCGTACAGCGAGAAGAACGACCACGCGTTCCACAGCGGGATCATCACCTGACGTACACCGTCGCGGATCGCCTGCTCGGTGACGACGAGGTTGCCGCCGCGCAGGATCGGCGAGGACATGAGGAACCAGCGCATCGCGTCGGCGCCGTCGCGGTCGAAGACCTCGTTGACGTCGGGGTAGTTGCGCAGCGACTTGCTCATCTTGCCGCCGTCGGAGCCCAGGACGATGCCGTGGGAGACGCACGAGGAGAACGCCGGACGGTCGAACAGGGCCGTCGCCAGGACGTGCAGCGTGTAGAACCAGCCGCGGGTCTGGCCGATGTACTCGACGATGAAGTCGCCCGGGAAGTGGTGCCCGAACCAGTCGGCGTTCTCGAAGGGGTAGTGCACCTGGGCGAACGACATGGACCCGGAGTCGAACCACACGTCCAGCACGTCCTCCACACGGCGCATCGTCGAGCGGCCGGTGGGGTCGTCGGGGTTGGGCCGCGTCAGCCGGTCGACGAACGGCCGGTGCAGGTCGGTCACCTCCACCCCGAAGTCACGCTCCAGCTCGGCGAACGAGCCGTAGACGTCGATCCGCGGGTACTGCGGGTCGTCGGAGCGCCACACGGGAACGGGACTGCCCCAGAAGCGGTTCCGCGTGATCGACCAGTCGCGCGCGTTCTCGAGCCACCGGCCGAACTGGCCGTGCTGGATGTGGTCGGGCGTCCACGAGATCTCCTCGTTGAGCTCCAGCATCCGCTCCTTGATCTTCGTCACCTCGACGAACCAGCTCGAGACGGCCATGTAGATCAGGGGCTGCCGGCAGCGCCAGCAGTGCGGGTATGCGTGCTCGTAGGTCTCGCGGCGCAGCAGGACCGTCCCGGCGGTGGTGGCGCCGGTCTCGCCCTCGCCGCGGGTCCGGGCCTTGAGGTGGTCGATGACGAGCGGGTTGGCGTCGAAGACGAGCAGGCCCTCGTACTCGGTGACGGGGTAGGTGAACTTGCCGTCCGGGCCGACCGGCATGACCGGCTCGATGCCCGCGGCGTCGGTGACGACCTTGTCCTCCTCACCGAAGGCCCCTGCGGTGTGGACCAGCCCGGTGCCGTCCTCGGTGGTGACGAACTCGGCGGGGAAGACGTGGTGGGCGCGGGCGTGGCCGAGGTAGTAGTCGAACGGCGGGGTGAACGAGCGGCCCAGGAGGTCGGCACCCTTCAACCGCTCGACGACACGGTCGTCCAGGCCGGCGAGGTCGACGTCGGCGCCGAACAGGTCCCGCGCATACGCCGCAAGCCGCGCCGCCCCGATGACGTAGCGCTCCGTCGTGCCGGTGGGCAGGTCGGACTCGACGACGACGTAGTCGATGTCGGGGCCGACCATGATCCCGAGGTTCGCGGGAAGGGTCCAGGGCGTCGTCGTCCAGACGAGAGCGAGCTCGCCGGTCTCGAGCCGGAGGCCCACGGTGACGGCCGGGTCCTTGCGGTTCTGGTAGACGTCGTCGTCCATGCGCAGCTCGTGGTTCGACAGCGGCGTCTGGTCGTTCCAGCAGTAGGGCAGGACGCGGTAGCCCTCGTAGATGAGGCCCTTGTCGTAGAGCTGCTTGAACGCCCAGAGCACCGACTCCATGTACTCCGGCTCGAGCGTCTTGTAGTCGTGGTCGAAGTCGACCCAGCGGGCCTGGCGGGTGACGTAGTCGCGCCACTCCCCCGTGTAGCGCAGCACCGACTCCCGGCACGTGGCGTTGAACGCCTCGACGCCCAGCTCGAGGATCTCCTCCTTGGTCTTGATCCCCAGCTGGCTCATCGCCTCCAGCTCGGCGGGCAGACCGTGGGTGTCCCAGCCGAACCGGCGCTCGACCCGGCGCCCGCGCATCGTCTGGTAGCGCGGCACGATGTCCTTGACGTAGCCGGTGAGCAGGTGCCCGTAGTGCGGGAGGCCGTTGGCGAACGGCGGCCCGTCGTAGAAGACGAACTCGTTGGCGCCGTTCTCGCCCGCCTCGCGGTTCTCGACCGAGGCCACGAACGTGCCGTCCGCGTCCCAGTAGCGCAGCACGCGCTCCTCGATCTCCGGGAACCGGGGGCTCGAGGTGACGGCGGGCGGCGCGCCGGGGTTGCCGGCGTCGGTGGTGACCTGGGGATAGGTCATGGAGGGCTCCTGCGGGTCGGGTGCGGTCGCTCGTGTGCTGCTCACGAGGACGACGTCACCTCCGAGTGCCGCCGCGGTACCACCCCGCTTGCCGTGGTCGCCCCCCATGTGCGAGGACGGCTCCGGCCGCTCTTGACCAAGGCGATCACGGACCCACCCGTCCGGTTCTACTAGGACCGGGGCCGTCCCGTGGTCTCCCGCGGTATGCCGGTCGGTCCGTTCTTCCGGAGGCTCACCGCTGATGACGGCTCAGACGCCTGTGGCTCCACTCTAGCGAGAGCAGTCGCCCGGTTCGACCGCATACCGGCCGGCCTACAGTGCGGGGATGCGCCTCAGCGAACGCGCCCTCGTCACCGACCCGCAGATCGCCGGGGCCTACGGCACCGACTCGTCCCTGGGCTCCACGGCTCCGGAAGACTTCACCGTGGTCCGCGCGCGCGACGTCGGCGACGTGGTCGAGGTGCTCCGGCACGCTGCGGCCGAGCGGATCCCCGTCGTTCCCCAGGGCGCCCGCACCGGTCTGGCCGGCGGGTCGGCGGCCAGCGAGGGCTGCATCGTGCTCAACCTCGAGGCGCTCGACGTGGTGACCGAGCTCGACGAGGTGGAGCGGTTCGCCGTCGTGCAGCCCGGCGTCGTCACCAACGACCTCAAGGCCGCCGCGGCGACGGTCGGGCTGGCCTACCCGCCCGACCCGGCCTCGGCCGCCTGGTGCACGGTCGGCGGCAACGTCGCGACCAACGCGGGCGGTCTGTGCTGCGTCAAGTACGGCGTCACCGCCGACTACGTGCGGGGCCTGGATGTCGTCCTCCCCGGTGGCGAGTCGATGCGCACCGGCCGGCGCACCGCCAAGGGCGTGGCCGGCTTCGACCTCACCGGGCTGTTCGTCGGGTCCGAGGGCCTGCTGGGCGTCGTCACGTCGGTGGTCGTGCGGCTCGTCGCCGCCCCCGACCCGGCCCTCACCGCGCTCGCGACGTTCGGGTCGCTCGAGGCCGCCACCGCGGGCATCCTGGCGCTGCGCCGAGACGCCTACGGTCCCTCGCTGCTCGAGCTGCTCGACGCCGACACCATCGCCGCCGTGCAGGCCGTGGCCGACTTCGGCTTCCCGGCCGACTGCGCCGCCGTGCTCATCGTGCAGTCCGACCGGCCCGGCCACGTGGCCGAGGACGTGCACCGGTATGCCGCGCTGCTCGGGGCCGCGGGGGCGAGCGACGTCGCCGTCGCCGACGACGCACAGGAGGCCGACGCCCTCATGGCCGGCCGCCGCGCCCTGCACGTGGCGCACGAGACGAAGGGTCCGCACTTCACCGAGGACGTCTGCGTGCCGGTGGCCCGCCTGGCCGACCTCATCCGGGCCGGCCACGAGATCAGCGCGCGCCGGGGGGTCGACGTCACGCTGTCGGGCCACGCGGGCGACGGCAACCTGCACCCGTGCTTCTTCTTCGCCGACGGCGACCCCGACAGCCGGCAGCGGGCCGAGCTCGCGTTCGACGACCTGGTCCAGGTGGCCCTCGGGCTCGGCGGCACGATCACCGGCGAGCACGGGGTCGGCTCGCTCAAGCGGCGCTGGCTGCCACAGGAGCTGGGCGTGGCCGAGATGGCCCGCCAGCGGGCGGTCAAGGCCGTCTTCGACCCGCTCGGCATCATGAACCCGGGGAAGGTGCTCTGAGCCGCCCGCCGCTCGGGCGCGCGTGGACCACCGCGCCGCCGAGCCCGGACCGGCTGGTAGAAACGGGGGCATGAGCGACGGGACGCAGACCCAGGGCGGGTGGCTGAGCCAGCGCGAGCTGCGGGACGCCCGCGAGCGCCTGCCCATCGTCTACGTCGAGGCGGTGCCGGTGCGGGTCGACGACCGCGGGGTCGTCACGACGATCGGCCTGCTGCTGCGGGCGTCGGCCGAGGGGGTCGTCGACCGGGAGCTCGTCTCCGGGCGGGTGCTCTACCACGAGCGCGTGCGCGACGCCCTGCTGCGCCACCTCGAGAAGGACCTCGGTCCGCTCGCCATGCCGCGGATCCCGCTGTCGCCGCAGCCGTTCACGGTGGCGGAGTACTTCCCGACGCCCGGGGTGACGCCGTTCCACGACCCCCGCCAGCACGCCGTCTCCCTCGCCTACGTCGTGCCCGTGCTCGGTGACTGCTCGCCGCAGCAGGACGCGCTCGACCTGGCCTGGGTGACGCCGGAGGAGGCCGCCAGCCTGACCGCCCTCGGCGAGATGCGCGGCGGCCACGGGGTGCTGCTGCGCCAGGCGCTCGCGTTCATCGGCCACCCGGTCTAGCTGGTCGAGGGGTTCCCGTCAGCGGGCGCCGTCGTCGAGCACCTCGTGCAGCCGCGCCGCGAACGCCTCCGGCTGGCCCGCGTAGCCGTGCTCGCCGCCGAGGAAGCCGCCGTGGTGGCTGGGGAACAGCGTCAGCGGCAGGCCCAGGGCCCGGGCCGTCTGGGCGGCGGTGCGGCCGGTGAAGCTGTCGTCCGACTCGACGCCGGCCGCCACGACGATGCGGGTGGGCGCCGCGGTCAGCGCGTCGACGTCCGGCGTGTAGTCGGTGATCGCGGCGGCGACCCCGGACAGGAGCGGGTCGTCCCTCGACCCGTCGTCGTCGGCCGAGAGGCCGAACGCCTGCGGGTCGGGGGCGCGCTGCGCGAGGTAGTCGTCGGTGTACTCACCGCGCCACGACGTCATGACGAGGAACTGCGCCATGCCCGCGCCGTGCCCGCGGTCGCGGTAGGCGGCCTGGAACGCCCGCTCGGCCGCGAGGGCCCGCTCGGCATCGGGCAGCATCCGGATGAGCGGCGGCTCGTGGGCGACGAGCGTCCCGACCGCGTCGGGGTGGGCCGCCACGAGGGCCAGGGTGGTGACCGCTCCCCCGCTGCTCGCGAACACGTCCACGGGGCCGCCCCCGATCGCAGCGATGACGGCATACACGTCCTCGGCCTGCTGCTGCGGGGTCTGGGTCTGCACCCCGTCGCTGCGGGTGCTGCGTCCCAGCCCCCGCGGGTCGTAGGTGACCACCGTGCGGTCGGTGAAGGAGGAGCCCAGCGCGCGGAACCCTTCTCCCGTCATCGGCTGGCCGACCATGAGGAGGGTCGGGTGGCCGGGGGCCGGGGGCAGGGGGCCGGTGACGTCGAAGGCGATGGTGGCGCCGTCGGTCTCGAGCTGGTGGGTCGTCGGGGTCACGGGGGTCGTCATGGTCGGGGTGCTCCTCGGCTCGGGTCTGCGATGACACCGGTGTCACCCATGTCACCGATGTCCACGGTGACCCCGCCGGGGCCCGGAACTCATCGGGCGACCCGCGTTCCTCCGCGGCGTGCGGCGGGTACGGGCCGGGCATGACGCGATTCGGCTACACCCTCATGACCGAGCAGAGCGGCCCCAAGGAGCTCGTGCGCTACGCGCAGGCCGCCGAGGACGTCGGCTTCGACCTCGCGGTCTCCAGCGACCACTACTTCCCGTGGCTGTCGGCCCAGGGCCATGCGCCGTATGCCTGGACGGTGCTCGGTGCGGTCGCCCAGGTGACGCAGCGCATGGAGCTGATGACGTACGTGACCTGCCCGACGATGCGCTACCACCCGGCCGTCGTCGCCCAGAAGGCGGCGACCCTCCAGATCCTCGCGGACGGCCGGTTCACCCTCGGGGTCGGCGCCGGGGAGAACCTCAACGAGCACGTCGTCGGGGGCGGCTGGCCCGGGGTCGACACCCGGCAGGCCATGCTCGCCGAGGCCATCCAGGTCATCCGGCAGATGCACACGGGGGAGCTCGTGACCTTCCGCGGCGAGTATTTCGAGGTCGACTCCGCGCGCATCTGGGACCTGCCCGAGCAGGGCGTCGACATCGCCGTCGCCGTCGGCGGTCAGAAGGCGGTCGAGACGCTGGCCGCGCTCGCCGACCACCTCATCGCCACGGAGCCGGACCAGGACATCCTGGCCGCCTGGAACGCCGTCGAGGGCGTCAGCCCGATCGGCCACGGCGCCCGGGCCATCGGGCAGATCCCCGTCAGCTGGGACCCCTCCAGCACGCAGGCGGCGGTCGACCGGGCCCACGAGCAGTTCCGCTGGTTCGGCGGCGGCTGGTCGGTCAACGCCGACCTGCCGACGACGGCGGGCTTCGCGGCCGCGTCGCAGTTCACGCGCAAGGAGGACGTGGCCGACTCGATCCCCTGTGGCCCGGATCTCGACGCCATCGTCGAGGCCGTCAAGCCCTTCTGGGAGGCCGGGTTCACCGACATCGCGCTCGTGCAGGTGGGCGACGAGCAGCAGGACCGCTTCCTCAGCGAGGCCGCCGGCCCGCTGCTGGAGAAGCTGCGCGCCGCCGCCCCGAAGTAGGCGGACGTGCGCTGTCTGCTCCCTCGGCTCGGCGTGGCGCTCGGGTCCGGGAACGGCGAGGGATCCCGGGCGAAACCTCCCGAATAGCCGGATCTCGGGGGCGACGGGCTGGCAGGATCACCCGTGTCTGTGCCCCGACCCACCGACACCCCGGGAGGGAACCACCGCCCGGGGAGCGACCGGGGTGTCGGCGTGTGCACGACGGAGCACCATCCGGAGCCGGATCAGGGGGACGACCGATGAGACCAGCAGCCGCACGCCGTCGAGGGACACCGCGAGGGCGGGCCGTGCGCCGCGCCGCGTGGCTGCCCATCCTCGCCACCCTGGCCCTGGCGGCCTGTCAGGGAGCCTCGGGCACGTCGGGCGCTCCGTCATCCGGGTCGGCGTCCCCGACCTCGTCCTCCGGGTCGTCCGGGTCGTCCGGGTCGTCCGGGTCGTCCGGGTCGTCCCCGTCGTCCCCGTCGACCGCCGCGTCCGTCCAGCCGGACCGGGACGTCACCTTCGCGAGCAGCGGCGTCACGTACCACGCGAGTCTCCGGGCGCCGGCGCAGGGCTCCACGGGTGTGCCGGCGGCGGTGATCATCGGGGGGACCGGCGGGGTCGACCGGAACGGGAACGTGGCGACGGTCGCGACCGGGTCCTACTCCTGGCTGGCGGACCAGCTCAGCGCCCAGGGGATCGCGTCGATCCGCTACGACAAGCTGGGTACCGGCGTCACCGGTCTCGGTCCGTATGCCGCCGACCCGACCGCCATGCTGGGGCTCAGCTACGACCAGCTGCGGGTCCAGCCGGCGCGCGACGCCCTGGCCTATCTCGCCGCCCAACCCGGTGTCGACGGGCACCGACTCCTCCTCGTCGGGCACAGTGAGGGCGGCGCCGTGGCCCTGACCGTGCAGCAGAAGCCGGGCAACGCCCCGGCCGTCGCGGGCCTCCTCCTCGTCGAGCCCTCCTACGCGCAGATCCTCGACGTGGTGGACCGTCAGGCGACCGAACAGATGGACGCGGCGGTCGCCGCCGGGCAGATGACGTCGGCGGACGAGGCAACGCTGGTCACCTGGATGAAGGCGGGCGTCGACGCGATCCGTCAGGGCACCCCACCCTTCCCCGTCGCCGGCCCGGTGCCGCTGGGGAACGCCACCGGTGTCGCGGCCGAGTACCAGTCCGCCATCCAGAGCAACTTCTACGCGGCCGACCCCACCCAGATGGTGATCACCCACGCCTTCCGCACACGGTACGGACAGGACTTCGACGCGATCCGACCCGCGGCGCTGGCGGCCTCGGTGCGGGTCCCGACGCTGGTGACCTGCGGGTCGAAGGACTTCAACACGCCCTGTGGCGATGGCACGCCGAGCTCAGGGGTGGCGGCAGTAGCTGCCGCGTTCCCGCCCGGGGTCGCTCACGTGGTCCACATCCCCAACATGGTCCACATCCTGCGTGACGTCGGCAGCGCCGACACCCCGGCCCTGGGCGACCAGCTCGCCTACCCCTTCTCCGCCGACCTGGCCCGCGCGCTGGCGGAGTTCCTCCAGCCGTGGAAGCAGTAGCCGACGACGACAAGAACGTGGCCCAACACCGTCCAAAGCGAGCCCACAGACGGCCCACACCCACGACAATGGCGTCCGACACCCGATCGCCCGGAACGGGCGGAGTCCCCAGGAGCAGCCTCCTGGGGACGGGTCTCGACGGGGCACACCCGCCGAGCTCCTCGCTCGTCGCCGCACCAGAGGACGAGGACCAGGTTGACCGCCACACGATCGCCCCTCCGTTGGCTCCTGTCGGGCGCGACGGCCCTCGGCCTCCTGCTGGGTGGTCCCGCCCTGTCGACGGCTGGGGCGGCCGGCGTCCCAGCACCCTCACCGACGGCGAGCCGGGCCGCGGCCGAGGCGAGCTACGCCGCGGCCGACCTCGTCGGGATCGACCGGTCCCCCGTCCGGGCGGCCATCGACCGGGCCATCAACCCCCGTGCCTACACCTGCGGCCCGACCGAGTTCACGGCATACGTCGCTGGCCTCGTCCGCGGTCTCTCCGCGGAGGAGCGGGCCCTGCTGGCCCGGTACCCCGCGATGCTGGACGTCCCCACCTTCGACGCGATCATGTTCGGCACGGACACCGACCCGCGGTACAGCCTGCGGCCCGACTACGCCAAGACGGTCACGAAGACCTTCCGTGACCTCCGGCGGTTCTGGGATGTCCCGTCCGCCGACATCCAGCTCATGGCCATGCACGGCGACATGCTGCAGGACCCGCAGCGCGTCGCCCGGGTGCTCCAGCTGCCGCTGCCCTCGTTCGGGCTCAGCCCCGCGGCAGCGCAGAGCGCGGCCCTCGAGATCAGCGCCGCGATGCGGCGAGGCCTGTTCGCCGGAGGCAACCACCCGCTCGCGACACTGAACGCCTTCGCGTTCACGCCGAAGATCTACCCCAGCCCCATCCTGAGCGGTCTGCCGGACAAGGTCATCGTGGGCGACGGGCTGGTCGACGCCCTCAACGCGCTCGGGGTCGGCGACGTCGGGCCCCAGGCCGTCCTGGCCCACGAGTTCGGCCACCACGTCCAGTTCCGGGACGGCATCTACGACTCCTCCCTACCGGCGCCGGAGGCCAGCCGCCGCGTCGAGCTCATGGCGGACGCGTTCAGCACCTACTTCAGCGTCCACGCCCACGGGCTGTCCCTCAACACCAAGCGGGTCCTGCAGGCCGAGAAGACCTTCTTCGACCTCGGTGACTGCGCCTTCACCAACGACCAGCACCACGGGACGCCGTTGCAGCGGATGCGGTCCGCCACGTGGGCGGCCGGCGTCGCCAACGGGGCGCGCCCCCAGGGTCACATCCTCCCGTCGTTGACGTTCGACGCGATGTTCGAGCGGCAGCTGCCCGTCCTGGTGGCCCCCGACGCCGGCTGAGTGGGACAGCCGTCCCGGTCCGAACGGCAACGACGGGTTCGACAGCGCGCCCACTCGCGGCTTTCGGCGACCCGCGGGTCCGCCCCCGCATCCGGGAGCAGACTGGTGCGGAGCCGACAGCGCCGTCGGCCCGACCCGTGGCAAGGAGTGTGCGACATGGCCAAGTACGCCGTTTTCTTCCGCTTCGGAGGCTCCACCGTCAAGGCCCTCATGGAGAACCCGAGCGACCGGGCGGCCGTGGTGTCCCGGCTGTGCGAGGCCGCCGGCGGGCGGATGGAGTCCTACTACCTGATGTTCGGGGCCTGGGACGGGTTCGTCGTCCTCGAGGCGCCCGACAGCGCGTCCGCGGCGGCGGTCAGCGTGGCGGTGACGGGCACCGGTGCGTTCGCGTCGCTGGAGACCCACGAGCTCATCGAGTCGGGCGACCTCGGTGCCATCCTGGCCAAAGCCTCGTCGCTGACGTACTCCCCGCCCGGCCGGTAGGTCAGGACTCCGACAGCGCGGCCCGGCCGGACCCCAGCACCGTCAGCGGCAGCAGGGTCTTGCCGGTGGGGCCGATCTCGATCTCGGTGCCCATCTGCGGGCAGACCCCGCAGTCGAAGCACGGCGTCCAGCGGCAGTCCTCGACCTCGGTCTCGTCGAGGGCGTCCTGCCAGTCCTCCCAGAGCCACTCCTTGTCGAGCCCGGAGTCCAGGTGGTCCCACGGGAGCACCTCGGCCTGGTCACGCTCACGCGTGGTGTACCAGGCGACGTCCACCGGCTGCTCCTCGAACACCTCGCTGGCACAGCGCATCCAGCGCTCGTAGGAGAAGTGCTCGCTCCAGCCGTCGAAGCGTCCACCGTCGCGCCACACCGCCTCGATGACCTGCCCCACGCGCCGGTCGCCCCGGGAGAGGAGGCCTTCGACGAGCCCGGGCTGGCCGTCGTGGTAGCGGAAGCCGATGGCGGACGCATACCGGCGGTCGGCGCGGATGGCGTCGCGCAGCTTGGCGAGCCGGGCGTCGGTCTCCTCGACGCCGAGCTGGCTGCACCACTGGAACGGCGTATGCGGCTTGGGCACGAACCCGCCGATCGAGACCGTGCAGCGGATGTCGCGCCGCCCCGAGACGCGCCGGCCGGTCTCGATGACGCGCTTGGCGAGGTCGGCGATCTGCAGCACGTCCTCGTCGGTCTCGGTGGGCAGACCGCACATGAAGTAGAGCTTGACCTGCCGCCAGCCCGCGCCGTAGGCCGCGGCGACGGTGGTGATGAGGTCCTCCTCGGTCACCATCTTGTTGATGACCTTGCGGATCCGCTCCGACCCGCCCTCCGGCGCGAACGTCAGCCCCGACCGGCGGCCGTTGCGTGTCAGCTCGTTGGCGAGGTCGATGTTGAACGCGTCCACCCGGGTCGACGGGAGCGACAGCCCGGTCTGGGTGCCCTCGTAGCGGTCGGCGAGACCCTTGGTCACCGCGGCGATCTCGGAGTGGTCGGCCGACGACAGCGACAGCAGGCCGACCTCCTCGAAACCCGTTGCGGCGAGGCCACGTTCGACCATCTCGCCGATGCCGGTGATGGACCGCTCCCGCACCGGGCGGGTGATCATGCCCGCCTGGCAGAACCGGCAGCCCCGCGTGCAGCCGCGGAAGATCTCCACCGACATCCGCTCGTGCACCGACTCGGCCAGCGGCACCAGCGGCTGCTTCGGGTAGGGCCACGCGTCGAGGTCCATGACGGTGTGCTTCGACACCCGCCACGGCACGCCGGCCAGGCCGGGCTTCGGGGCCACCCGCTGGATCCGGCCGTCGGGGAGGTAGGACACGTCGTACAGCGACGGAACGTAGACCCCGCCGGTGCGGGCGAGGCGCAGCAGGAGCTCCTGCCGCCCCCCGGGCCGGCCCTGCGCCTTCCAGTCGGTGACGATGTCGGTGATCGTCAGCACCGCCTGCTCACCGTCGCCGACGACGGCCGCGTCGACGAAGTCGGAGACCGGCTCGGGGTTGAATGCCGCATGGCCGCCCGCGATGACCACCGGGTCGTCGTCGCCGCGGTCGACGGCGTGCAGCGGGATCCCCGCGAGGTCGAGCGCGGTGAGCAGGTTGGTGTAGCCCAGCTCGGTCGAGAACGAGACGCCGAGGAGGTCGAAGTCGCGCACCGACCGGTGGCCGTCGACGGTGAACTGCGGCACCCCCGCGTCGCGCATGAGCGCCTCGAGGTCGGGCCACACGGCATACGTGCGCTCGGCGAGGGCGTCGGGGCGCTCGTTGAGGACCTCGTAGAGGATCATGACGCCCTGGTTGGGCACCCCCACCTCGTACGCGTCGGGGTACATCAGCGACCACCGCACGGTCAGCGCGTCGCCCTGCGGGCCGAAACCCCCGCAGTCCCAGTCCTTCGTCGTCGAGTTCAGCTCGCCGCCGACGTACTGGATCGGCTTGCTCACCTGCTCGAGCAACGGCTCGAGAGCAGGCCAGACGGTCGCCCCGCGGGTGCTGGTATGCGGCATCCGCCCAGTTTAGGTGCCGGTCCGGGCCGGACCCGCCCTCCCTGGTTAGAGTCGCGGGACCGTGACCGAACCAGGGGGCCCGACGATGGACGACACCGTGTACCGCCGGGTGAACCGGCGGGTGCGCGGCCTCTCCGGGCAGCCGGCCGGGCCGGTGCCGCGTTGGCTGCTCGTCGCCGCCGGGGCCCTCGTCACAGTGCTGGGCGCCGTCCTCGTGCTGCGGCCGCTCAGCTCGCTCGTCGTCCTCGGCCTCTACATCGGGGTGAGCTGCGTCGTCTCCGGGGTGGGCGACCTCGCCTCGCGGACCCCCGCCGACGGCCGACGGCCGCTCGTGACCGGGGTGCTGTGGACCCTCTTCGGCCTCGTCGTGCTCGTCTGGCTCGGCCGCAGCCTCACCCTGCTCGGCCCGGCGGTCGCCCTCCTCCTCGTGGTCAGCGGCGCCGTGCGGGTGCTCGACCTGCAGCGCGGCACGACGTCGGAGCGGGTGCTCGGAGCGCTGTTCGGCCTGTCGGAGATGGCGTTCGGCGGCGCCGCGCTGCTCTGGCCGGACGCCACGCTGCTCGTCGTCGCCCTCCTCTTCGGGATGCGGTGCGTCGTGTTCGGGGTCTCGTTGCTCTGGCGCGGGATCACCGACCGGCCCGCCCGACAGCGGGCCGGCCGCACCCGCGGACGGCCGAGCCTCGTGCGCTGGGGCGGCGCCGTCCTGCTCGTCCTCGTCGCCGTCGGGACCCTCGCGGCCGGCCACCAGTTCCGCCAGGGCGTGCCGGTCGTCGACGGCTTCTACGACCCACCCGCCTCGGTGCCCGACCGGCCCGGGCAGCTGCTGCGCAGCGAGCCCTACACCGGCAACCTCCCGCCGGGCCTGACCGCATACCGGCTGCTCTACACGACCACCGCCGACGACGGGGTGCCGGCGCTGGCCAGTGCCGTCGTCGCCGTGCCCACCGCTGCCGACGGGAAGCCGGTGCCGCTCGTCGCCTGGGCGCACGGCACCAACGGGGTGGCCCGGGCGTGCGCCCCGAGCCTCGGGCCGAACGCCGTCCCGTTCGAGACGGTGACGCCGATGGCCGCGCTGGCGCGCAACGGGTGGGGCGTCGTCGCCACCGACTACACGGGTGAGGGCACGCGAGGCAGCTACCCGTACCTCATCGGGCAGGGTGAGGGCCGTTCGGTGCTGGACTCCGTGCGCGCGGCCCACCAGGTGCCCCAGCTCGACCTGTCACCGCAGACCGTCGTCTGGGGCCACTCACAGGGCGGCCACGCCGCCCTGTGGGCCGGGCAGCTCGCGCCGACGTATGCGCCCGAGCTCACCATCGACGGGATCGCCGCCATCTCCCCGGCGAGCGACCCGCCGGCCCTCGCCGAGGCGGTCGCGAAGAGCCCCGGCGACCTCGGCGCCAGCCTCGGCATCTCGTTCGTCGTCACCGCCTACTCCCGCACCTACCCCGACATCACCATCGACGCGACCGTGACCCCCGCGGCGCGGCCGTTCGTCAAGGAGGCGGCGGCCCGCTGCACCTTCGACCCCAGCACGCTCGTCACGGTGCTCACCGGCGCCGCCCTCGGGAACGACCCGATGCTCACCGTCGACCCGGCCTCCGGCGTCTTCGCGCAGCGGCTGGCGCAGAACGTGCCGCACGGCCCGTGGAACGCGCCGCTCTTCATCGGCCAGGGCAGTGCCGACGAGGTCGTCAGCCCGGCGATCGAGAAGGCCTACGTCGCGTCCCTCTGCGCCGCCGGCCGGCCCCTGCGCTTCACGAGCTACCCCGGCCGCACCCATATGGGCGTGCTGCTCGCCGCGTCCCCCCTTCCGGCCGACCTCGAGCAGTGGACCCAGGACCGCTTCGCCGGCCAGCCGCAGACGAGCACCTGCCCCTAGCCCCCGAGCCCCCGAGCCCCCCTCGGCCCCCGAGGCCCCTAGCCCCCCAAACCACGGAGCGGCTCAGACGCTCGCCACCGTCTCGACGACCGCGGACCGCACGGCCGGACGGTCCCAGAGGCGCGCCGTACGCCACAGGCTCAGCAGTGAGGTGGCCGACAGGACCACCGCGAGCAGGGCCGCCCACCACCACGGGAAGAGCCGGCCGAGCACCGCGAAGACCATGCCCGTGAGCGTCGCGCCCACGGCCAGCCGGGCGGAGTAGGCGACCATGACGAGCGGCGGCGCCGGCGTGGCCCGCACGCTGCGCAGGTCGACGCTGAACGGCCGCCGCACCGACCAGCGCAGCGCCGAGGCGACCGTGCGCAGCACGACGACGACCATGGCCCCGACGGCCGCCGCGAGCTCGGCGCTGCGCGGCATACCGGCCCGCAGGCCACAGATGAGCAGGGTGGCGAGCGCGGCGACGGTGAGCACCTCGACGAGGACCCACGCCCGGGCGAGCAGCACGGTGCGGGCCGGCACGGGCAGGCTCTCGCGCCAGACCGCTCCGCGGGCGTCGAGCGCCCAGGCGTTGACGCCGAAGAGCAGCGCGCCTCCGGAGGCGACGAGCCCGGGCAGCACCGGCACCATGAGCCAGTCGAGGCGGCCCGCGAACGCGACGACGACGGGCAGCAGGCTGAGCAGCAGCAGGCCCCGGCGCAGTGGTGCCGACCGCCACACGCTCCCCCGGTCGAGGGCGACGAGGGCGCGCAGCTCGCTGCGTGGGAACGGGCGCGGGCCGTAGCGGCGGGTCTCGACGCGGGCCTGTGTCGTGGCCGGGCGCCGACCCGTGCGCCGGGCCGCGAGCGCGCCCAGGGGCACGACGGCCACGGCCACCACGACCAGCGCCAGGCAGCCGAGACCCCAGGGCAGCCAGTCCCCCGCCGCGCCTCGCTCGGTGAGCGCGGCGGCCCAGCCTGCCGGGGTGGCAGCGGTCACGGCGAGGAGGTGCCCGGTCGCGACGACGAGCACCATCGCGGCCACGAGCAGCCCTGCGGCGCAGCGGACCACGAGCTCGCCGTGAGGGCCGCGGCGCACGTCCTCCACGAGCCACGAGAGCAGCTGGACCACCCCCGTGCCGGCCAGCAGCCACAGCACGACGGGCAGCAGGGCGGCCGCATGGTGGCCTTCGGCGCTGAGGACCGACACGGCCGCCAGCAGCGTCCAGGCCTGGATGAGCCAGGCGAGGTTGAGGGGCGCCATGGCCAGGCCCGCCAGGTGGTCGGTGGTGGGGCCGACCGGGAACGCCACCACCTGGTCGGCGGGCAGGGCCTCCCGGCCGCCGCCGGAGAACAGCACGGCTGTGGCGGTGGTGACGACGAAGGCGAGGAAGCCCGCGGGCAGGTACTGCCGGGTCGCCGCGACGAGGTCGGGCTCGAGCCGCAGCCGCCCGGGCAGCACGACCGACGCGACCGTGAGCCCGGTCATGAGCAGGACCCCGACCGCGAGGCCCACCCGCTGCCCCCGGGTCAGGTGACCGGCGCGCAGCCGCAGCAGGAGGACCAGCGAGCGCGCCGGACCGGCGACGGCGCCGCGTCGCACGCCCGCGGGGGCGGGGGTGGGGGCGGGGGTGGGGGCCGGCTCAGCCGAGGAGGGCCCGGTAGGCACGCGCGCCTCCCTCGCCGGCCATCTCGTGGCTGTCGACGCTGGCGACCGCGAGGCCACCCCGCAGGACGACGGCGTGGTCGCAGGCCTGCACGGCGAGGTCGCGCAGGTGGGTCGAGAGGATGACGGCCGCGCCCCGGGCCCGGGCGTCGGCGACCGCCTCCAGCGTGGCGTCGACGCCGGTGGGGTCGACGCCGTCGAACGGCTCGTCGAGCAGCAGCACGGGCGGCTCGTGGAACACCGCGAGCGCCACGGACAGCCGCCGCCCCATCCCGTGGCTGAACCCGGCGGTCACCCGGTGGGCCTCGCCACCGAGGTCGAACTGCTCGAGGAGCCCACGGGCGCGGGGCTCCCAGCCCCGCATCCCGCGCAGCCGCGCGCTCAGCTGGAGATGCTCCCAGGGCGTGGCGCGGGGCACGAGGCCCCCGACGTCAGGGCAGTAGCCGACGCGCCGCTTGGCCTCGAGCGGGTCGCGGGCCACGTCGACGCCGCCCACCCGGGTCGTCCCCCCGGTGGGCGGGACCACCCCGGCCAGGACCCGCATCGTCGTGGACTTGCCCGCCCCGTTGCGCCCGAGCAGCGCGGTCGCCCCCCCGGCCGGCACGGAGAAGGTGACACCGGCGACGGCGACGACGGAGCCGAAGCTCACCCTGAGGTCGTCGACCTCCACCTGCGGCTGCACACGCTGAGTGTGCACGAGGACGGCGCGTCAGCCCCCCGCAACCGGGCGGACCCGCGTGCCGACCGGGCGGTATGCGCGTCGCCGCCGGTCCCTCAGCGGTACAGCAGGTCGATCTCCTGGCCGTAGCGCTCGACGACGACCTTCCGTCGCAGCTTGAGGCTCGGGGTGAGCTCGCCCTCGTCGACGGTGAGGTCGCGCTCCAGCAGGGTGAAGCGCTTGACCGTCTCCCAGCGGTTGAGGCCCTCGTTGAGCTCGTCGACGTAGCCCTGCACCATCGTGCGCGCGACGTCCGAGCCGACCACCTCGGCGTAGGAGTGGCCCCCCATCCCCTGCGTGGCCGCCCAGGCGGACACGGCCTCCGGGTCGAGCGTGACGAGGGCCGAGGCGTAGTGGCGACCGTCGCCGACGACGACGAACTGGCTGACGTAGGGGCAGATCCCCTTGAACCGGGTCTCGATGACCGACGGGGCCACGTACTTGCCGCCGGAGGTCTTGAAGAGGTCCTTCTTGCGGTCGGTGATGCTGACGAAGCCGCGGTCGTCGACCGACCCGATGTCGCCGGTGTGGAACCAGCCGTCCGGGGTGAGCACCTCGGCGGTGGCGTCGGGACGGCGGTGGTAGCCCCGCATGACGCCGGGACCCTTGACGAGCAGCTCGCCGTCGTCGGCGACGCGCACCTGCGTCCCGGGCACGGGCCAGCCCACCGAGCCGAAGGCGTAGCGGCCCGCCCACGGCCGGTTGACACACGTGGCCGCGCTGGTCTCCGTGAGGCCGTAGCCCTCGATGATGAGCAGCCCGACCGACGAGAACCACCGCGCGACATCGGGGTTGAGGGCCGCGGACCCGCTGATGAAGAACCGGATCCGGCCACCGAAGCGCTCGCGCACCTTGCTCAGGACGAGCCGGTCGGCGACGGCGTGCTGGGCCTTGAGAGCCGCCCCGGGCTCGTCCCCGTTCTCCCGCGCGGCGGCTACCTGGCCCCCGACCGAGAGCGCCCAGTCGATGAGGCGCTTCTTCACGCCCGTCTCGCCGGCGAAGGTCATCCCGATGCGCGCGTAGGCCTTCTCGAAGATGCGCGGCGCGGCACCCATGAACGTCGGGCGGATGAGCGCGAGGTGGTCCACGATCCGGTCGATGCGCCCGTCGACGGCCGTGGCGAAGCCGATCTGCAGCGGCAGGACGAGCAGGATCTTGCCGAAGACGTGCGACAGCGGCAGCCAGAGGAACTGCAGGTCGTCGTCGGTCAGCAGCGACACCGAGTCGACCGCCGCCCCCTCGTAGACGAGCGCGTCGTGGGTGAGCTGTACGCCCTTGGGGCGCCCTGTCGTGCCGGAGGTGTAGATGATGACCGCCAGGTGGTCGGGAGCCAGCGCGTCGATGCGGTCGTCGACGGTCGCCGGGTCGGCGCCCAGCCGCTCGCGGCCCAGCTCGGCCAGCCGGTCGGCGCTGATGACCCAGTCGCCGTCGGCCGCGCCGTCGAAGGTCACGACCCGCATGACGTCGGGCAGCTCGCTGCGGTGCCGCCGCAGCTTCTCGACCTGCTCCTCGTCCTCGGCGAAGACGACCCGGCTGCCGGAGTCGGCGACGATGAACGCGACGTCGGCGTCGAGCATCGTCGGGTAGATCGTCGTCGTGGCCGCGCCCGCCGTCATGACCGCCAGGTCAGCGAGCACCCACTCCATCCGGGTCGCGGAGGCGATGGCCACCCGGTCCTGCGGGGCCACCCCGAGCGCGACGAGCCCGGCGGCCCACAGGTCGGTCCGGGCCCGGGTCTGCTCCCAGGTGAGGTGCTCGAGCCGCTCGCCCGACGGGCCCGGCACGAAGAACTGGAAGGCCTCGCGCGAGCCCGACGCCGCCACCCGGCTGCGGTAGAGGTGGCCCACGCTCGGGGAGCGCTCGTCGAGGACGTGCTGGCGGACCGTCTCGTCGGTCACGGCCGATCGGGCCACCGGGGGCTCCTCCGCAGGCGAGGCGCCGGCGTGACCCCGGCGCGGTCCCAGGATCCTCTCAGGGTCGCCCGCCGGGCCTGAAGGCCTAGCCCGCTTTCGACACCAGACCGTCACGCGTGGCGGGCTCGTCGACGACGACCCGGCGCCGTCGGCGGCCGACGGCGGTGACGAGCACGCCGAGCAGGAGCAGCACGCCACCGATGACGGTGCCGAGGGTGGGCCGCTCGTCGCGCACCAGCCACGCGGTCGCGATGCCGCTCACGGGCACGAGCAGGGTGAACGGCACGACGCTGGCGGTCGGGTAGCGCGCGAGCAGCGAGTTCCACACGCCGTAGCCGAAGACCGAGCAGAGGTACGCCGTGTAGGCCGTCGACGCGAGCGTCACCCCGTCGATGTGCTGCAGGCCCGAGACGACCGCGGCCGGCCCGTCGACGAGCAGCGAGAGCGCGAACATCGGCACCGGGACGACGAGGGCCGACCAGATCGTCATCGACAGGCCTGACGCCGTGCCCACCCGGCGCGTGACGACGTTGCCCGTGGCCCACGACAGGGCGCCCGCGAGGCAGAGCAGCAGGGCGAGCAGGGGCGTCGCTGCCGTGCGTCCGGCGGCCACGACGGCGAGGCCCACGAGCCCGACGAGGACGCCGAGCTGCTGGCGGCGGGTGGGTCGCTCCTTGAGCGCGAGCGCCGCGATGACGACGGTGAAGATGACCTGCGCCTGCACGACGAGCGAGGCGAGACCGGGCGGCATGCCGAGGTGCAGGGAGAGGTAGAGCAGGGCGAACTGTCCGAGGCTGAGGAAGAGCCCGACGAGGAGGATGTCGCGCCAGCGGGCGTCGGGGCGGCGCACGAAGAAGATGGCCGGCAGCAGCACGGCCACGAAGCGCAGGGCGACGAAGGTCAGCGGGGGCATGTCGTGCAGGCCGGCGTCGATGATGACGAAGTTGGCGCCCCAGATGACGGCCACCGCCACCGCGGCGAGGGCGTGGCGCGGCGTCATGGCTCTACTCTGCCGGGCCCGACCATGAAGCACCAGCGACTACTGAGCCGTCCCACCAGGTAGCATCCCTACATGATCGACCTCGTCGCCCTGCAGTCGCTGCGGGCGGTGCGCGCGCACGGCTCGGTCGTCGCGGCCGCCGACGTCCTGGGGTTCACGCCGTCCGCCGTCTCGCAGCAGATCAAGAAGCTCGAGCGGCAGACGGGGGCGCCCGTGCTGGAGCGCTGGGGTCGTGGGGTGCTGCTCACCGACCACGGCGAGCGCCTGGCCGACCGGGGGGCCGACCTGCTCGACCGGATGGAGGAGATCGAGTCCGACCTGCTCTCGGCCGGGTCGGTCGTCGGGGGCCGGATGCGGCTCGCATCCTTCTCGACGGCGGTGCGCGGGCTCGTGGCGCCCGCCCTCGCGGCCGTGGCGGCGGACGGGCACGACCTGCGCCTCAGCCTCGTCGAGCTCGACCCGCCCCAGGGCATGGAGGCGGTCGCGGCGGGTCAGGTCGAGGCCGCGCTCGTGCACCAGTGGGGCGACGCGCCCCTCACGCTGCCCGACCACGTCGAGGCCACCCCCGTCGGCATCGACGTCGCCGACATCCTCGTCCCGGCCGGCCACCGGCTCGCCTCCCGCACGTCGGTGACGCCGGCCGACCTCGTGGGCGAGGTGTTCGCGTCGGCGCCGGTCGGCAGTGTCTGCCACGAGTGGCTCACCCGGATGTTCCACGACGTCGGCGGCCCGCCGAGGGTGTCCTTCTGGACCGCCGAGTGGAGCTCTCACATCGCCCTCGTGGCCCACGGCGCCGCCGTCTCGCTCATCCCCCGGCTGGGCCGCGAGCCGTTGCCCGACACCGTGCGCGTGCTGCCCGTGCGCGACCCGGTGCCCACCCGCGAGGTGTCGCTGGCGTGGCGGCGGAGCATGGCGTCGAACCCCAGCGTGGTCTACCTGCGCGGGGTGCTGCTCGACCTCGCCCCGGGACTGGGCCTCCGGTCGGCCTGAGTGCACCCCGACCTCAGGACGACCCCTCCCTCAGCGTGGGGTCGACCCCGCCAGGTACCCGGGGTCCGTCGGCGGCGCGCTCGGGAGGGCGGGCGCCTCGGCGGCCAGGCACAGCAGGGTCAGGTCGTCGCGCAGCGGGCCGGGGTGGAACGCCCGCACCGCGTCGGCCAGGGCCGTGACCGCGGGGCCCGGGCCCTCGCCGGCCACCGCCAGCACCTGCACGGCGCGGTCGTCGCCGAACTCGTGGGGGCCCCGGCGCGCCTCGACGAGGCCGTCGGTGAAGAGGCACAGCAGGTCGCCGGGGTCGAGCCGGACGAACGTGTCCGTGAGACGCGGCTCCTCCACGAGCCCCAGGGCGGTCCCCAGGGTGCCGACGACCTCCACCTGGCCCGACCGCCGACGCAGCAGCGGCGGGTGGTGGCCGGCCAGCGCCACCCGCAGCTCGACACCGTCGCCGGTGACCGTGGCGATGGCGAAGACGAGGGTGCAGAACCGGTCGTCGACGCTGTCGCGCAGGAGCGCGGCGTTGAGGGCCTGGAGCACCACCCGGGGTGAGGACGCTCCGGCCGCCAGGGTGCGCAGCGTGAAGCGCACCATGCCGGTGTAGGCCGCCGCCGGGGCCCCCTTGCCGCTGACGTCGGCGACGACGACGCCCCAGGAGCTGGCGTCCACGCGGAAGACGTCGTAGAAGTCGCCGGCGACGTCGTCGTCCGCCGGGGCGTAGAGCGTCTCGACGGCGCAGCCGGGGATGACCGGCAGCCGGGTGGGCAGCAGGCTGTCCTGCAGGGTGCGCGCGATCCGGGTGCGCTCCGCCAGCAGCAGGCGCAGGCGGGCCTCCGCCTCCCGGGCCTCGGTGACGTCGTGGAGGACGACGACGTCGCCGGCGGCCCCGGTGGCGTCGCCCAGCGGGTGCCGGCGCACCTCGTAGTGCCGCTCGTGCCGGTCTTCCGGAGGGCGGTCAGGGCCGTCGTCCGGGGCCGGCAGGACCAGGGCGGGCGTCGGGCCAGGGGCGGATCCGCCGCCCGGGGGCCCCAGCTCGGGTGGCTCCGTGCCGACGAGGGCGGACCGGGACCGGCCCAGGGCCGCGGCGGCCGCGGGGTTGACGTCGACGACCCGGCCGAAGGCGTCGCGGACGATGACGGCGTCGGCCATGGTGCCGACCACCGCGTCCCAGGCGATCGACGAGAGGTTGATGAGGCGTTCGCGGTAGAGCCCCCAAACGAGCACCGGGCTGCCGAGGATGAAGGCGAACGGGGTGAGGTCGACCTCGTCGAACGGGGCGACGTTGAAGTTGAACAGCAGGTTGGCGGCCCAGGGCAGCAGCACCGACACGAGCAGCGCCCACGCCGCGAGCCGGTACGCCTGGGCGAGCCGGCGCAGGCTGCCGACGAAGACGACCGTCGCGAGCAGGACGAGCACGTTGGCATACCCGAGCACGACCCAGAACAAGGGCCCCGAGCCGGCCGACGGGATCTCCTGGGCGGCCGCGTCGGCGGCGTAGAAGCGGATGAGGTCGTGGGTCGCCGGAGCGGCGAGCAGGGTGAGGACGACCACGGGCTCGACCGCCAGCAACGCCACCCGGCGCAGCGTGACCGCCGCCGGGCGACCGGTGTACTGCAGGACGAACACGAGGAAGGCGGGCGGCAGGACGGTGATGCCGACGTACTTGAGGTCGCCCCAGTGGCCGCGGGCGACGAGGTCGGAGGTGCCCAGCTCAGCAGCGTAGGCCGCCGCCCACCATGCGCCGGCCAGCAACAGGACCCCGAGGCTGAGCCCCGCCCGGCTGCCCCGGCGCCGGCCGACGTAGGCCGCGAGGACGGCGAGGACGAGAGCAGCGGCGACCGTGCCGGCCGTCAGCGTCGCGAGCACGGCACCCCCTCCCCCCCGCGGTCCGGGAGAGGACATCCTCGCCCATCGGCCGCCCTCACCGCCGCATCCGCTGCGCGACGTGCACGTTGTTGACCAGCCCGAGAGCCAGCCAGGCGGCGAACATCGACGACCCGCCGTAGGAGAGGAACGGCAGCGGCAGCCCGGTGACCGGCATCATCCCGAGGTTCATGCCGATGTTCTCGAACGCCTGCACCCCGAACCAGACGGCCACCCCGACGCAGACGAGCTGCCCGAACGGGTCGCTGCGCGCGCCGACGACGAGGGTGCGCAGGACCAGGAACCCGAGCAGGAGAACGACCCCGGCGGCGCCGAGGAGCCCCCACTCCTCCCCCGCCACCGAGAAGACGAAGTCGGTCTGCTGGAAGGGGATCGCGCCCCGTTGGGTCTGGGCGCCCTGGAACAGCCCTTGGCCGGACCATCCGCCCGCGCCGATGGCCAGCCGCACCTGACGGGTCTGGTAGCCGATGCCCTCGGGGTCGGCCGACGGGTCGAGGAAGGCGGTGAGCCGGGCGCGCTGGTAGGCGCTCAACACCGTCGTCGTGAACATGGCCACGACCCCGGCCACGCCGACGACGCCGATCGCCGCGAGCAGCCGGAGCGACGCCCCGGCGACCGCGACGACCCCGACCGCCATCGCGAGCAGCACGAGCGCCGACCCGAGGTCCGGCTGGAGCATGACCAGGCCCACCGGCAGGAGCACGACGGCCCACGCCAGCACCAGGTCGCGGGCGCCCGGTGGCTGGTCCCGGTCGCGACGCTCGGCGAGGATCATGGCCAGCCCGACGCAGAGCGCGACCTTGACGAGCTCGGACGGCTGCACCGAGAACCCGCCCGGCAGCTGGATCCACGACCGCGACCCGTTGACCGTCGACCCGAGGGGCGACAGCACGGCGACGAGGCCGCCGAGCGCCGCGAGGTAGAGCCACGGCGCCCAGGCGCGCACGGCGCGGTGGTCGATGCGGGTCACCAGCGCGAAGCAGCCCACCCCGACGGCAAGGTTGACGAGGTGCTTGAGCAGCGTCGCGCTGCCGCTGACGTGCCGGGTCGCCGACCAGACGAGCAACGCGCCGACGAGCGACAGCCCGAGGCCCGCGATGACGACCCCCCAGTCGGTGCGGCTCCAGACGCCCCTCAGGACGGGACGACCCTGCGCAGGATCTCGCGGCACTGGGCGACGTCCTCGTTCATCTGGCGCACGAGCGGCTCGATGCCCTCGTAACGCAGCGTGGGCCTCAGCCGGCGCACCAGCTCGTAGCAGACGCGTTCGCCGTAGAGGTCGAGGTCGGTGCGGTCGAGGACGTAGCCCTCCACCCGGCGCTCATGGCCGTCGAAGGTCGGGTTGGTCCCGATCGAGACGGCGCAGGGCAGCACCCGGTCGACCGCCACCTCCGACCCGTCCGACCTTCCCGACCCGCCCGACCCGTCCGACCCGCCCGTGGGCTCGGCGGGGAGGTCGAGCCGCGTCAGCCACCCGGCATACACCCCGTCGGCCGGCACGAGGCCCTCGACCTCGGGCCCGAGGTTGGCCGTGGGGAAGCCGAGCTCGCGGCCGCGGTGGTCGCCGTGGACGACCGTGCCGCACACCCGGGGCGGGCGGCCGAGCACGGTCGCAGCGCCCTCGACGTCACCCTCGGCGAGCATGGCGCGGGCCATCGTCGAGGACCATCGCTGCCCCTCCCCGAGGTCGGCGAGGACGACGACCTCGAAGTCGTCGCGCGTCCCGAGCTCGCGCAGCGTGTCGACGTTGCCGGTGTTGCGCCAGCCGAAGCGGGTGTCCTCCCCCACGATGACGGCGCTCGCGTGCAGGGCGTCGACGAAGACGCTCTCGACGAACTCCTGCGGGCTCTGGTGGGCGAACTCGGTCGTGAACTCGATGACGAGGGTGGCGTCGACGCCGCTCGCGGCGATGAGCGCGAGCCGCTGGTCGAGCGAGGTGAGCTGGGTCGGCGCGCGGTCCGGGAAGAGCACAGCGACCGGGTGGGGGTGGAAGGTCACGACGACGGACGCCGCCTGGCGCTGGGCGGCCTGGTCGGCGAGCTGGCCGAGGACCGCGCGGTGGCCGCGGTGGACGCCGTCGAAGTTGCCGAGCGTCACGACCGTCCGGTCGAGGTCGCTCGGGACGTCTCCCAGTCCCTTCCACACCTGCACGGAGCACACTCTAGAAGGCCACGGCGTGGCCCCCGCCTAGGGTGGCCCGGTGCACGAGTACCTCGTCCTGCTCAGCCCGTCGAGCAACCGCGTGTATGCCGGTCAGGCGGCGGGGGTGACGGCCGCGGAGGCCGAGGTGCTCGTCACCACGGCCCACCCGTCGGGCTTCGAGGCCGCGGAGCCGGTCATGCTCGCGGGCGTGCCCTACCTCGGCGTGCGGTTGGCCGACGACGTCGACCCGGCGGTGCTGGGCGCGCTCGCCTCGACGTATGCCGTGTTCGCCCGCGAGGGGGACCTGCTGCGGCCGCTCGAGGTCCCGTCGGGCCGCCTCCTCGACGACGACCTGCTGACCATTCCGAAGTACCCCGGCAAGACCAACGAGCAGCTCACCCACACGCTCCTCAACGTCACCCTCGCCGCCATCGAGCGGCCCAGCGACCGGCGGCTGTGCGTCCTCGACCCGCTGGCCGGTCGCGGGACGACGCTCAGCTGGGCGCTGACGCTGGGGCACGACGCGGTCGGCGTCGAGGTGGAGCAGCGGGAGGTCGAGGCGTACGCCGCCTTCCTCACGACCTGGCTCCGGCGCAAGCGGCTGAAGCACCGGATCGGGACGACGACGCTGCGGCGGTCGGGGCAGCGGCTGGCCGAGGTGCTGGCCGCGCAGGTGGGCCGCGACGACCCGCAGACACTCCAGGTGTTCGCCGCCGACACCCTGGCGACCGCCGAGCTGCTCCAACGACGCCGGGTCGATGCGGTCGTCACCGACGCGCCCTACGGCGTGGCCCACGGCAGCCGCACGGGCGGGCGGGCGCGGGGTGAGCGCGACCGCAGCCCGGCCGACCTGCTGGCCGCGGCGCTCCCGGTCTGGGTGTCGGTGCTCCGCCCGGGCGGCGCCCTGGGGATCGCCTGGAACACCCACGGCCTCACCCGACCGGACCTCGCCGCCATCTGCGCCGACGCGGGGCTGGAGGTGCGCGAGGGCGGTCCCTACGAGCGCTTCGCGCACCGGGTCGACGCCGGCATCCACCGCGACCTCCTGGTGGCCCGCGCCCCCGGCTGAAGCCTCACCGCGACACGCGTCGTGGTGTCCAGCGCGCGGCTCCACGAGCGCTGGACACCGTTCGCGCGGGCGGCCTCGGGTCAGCGCGGGGCGAAGACCACGGTCGGGCGCGCCTCGGCGCCCGACTCGTCGAGCACGGCCACCAGCGTGCCGTCGGGCGCGAACGCCGCCACCACGGTCTCGCCCCGGCGGGCCGAGGGTATGCGTCGGCCGTGCCCGACCGCGTCGACCTCCGCCTCGGTGAGGTCATGGGCGACGAGCTGGGCCCGGGCCGCCTCGGCCAGCGGGACCACGGGCGCCGGCCGCTCCGGGTCGAGGGCGTCGAGCGAGGTGGCGGCGGCGAGCTCGAACCGGCCCACGCGCGTACGCCGCAGCGCGGTGAGGTGACCACCGACGCCGAGGGCCACGCCGAGGTCGCGGGCGAGGGCCCGCACGTAGGTGCCCGACGAGACGTCCACCTCGATGTCGACGTCGACGACCGGACCCTGCGGGCGCACCGCCAGCACGTCGAAGCGGTGCACCGTCACGAGCCGGGCCGGGAGGGCGACGTCCTCGCCGGCGCGCACCCGGGCGTAGGACCGACGGCCGTCGACCTTGATGGCGCTCACCGACGACGGCACCTGCTGGATGGGCCCGGTCAGGGCCAGCACGGCGTCCGCCAGCGCGGGAGCCGTCACCCCGGACGCGTCCGACGTCTCGACGACCTCGCCCTCCGCGTCGTCGGTGACGGTCGTCTGGCCGAGGCGCACGGTCGCGGCATACGTCTTGTCGCAGCCGACGAGGAAGGTGAGCAGCTTGGTGGCCCGCCCGACCCCGAGCACGAGCACCCCGGTGGCCATGGGGTCGAGGGTGCCGGCGTGCCCGACCCGGCGGGTGCCGCACACCCGGCGCACCCGGGCCACCACGTCGTGGCTGGTCCAGCCCGCCGGCTTGTCGACGAGGAGCAGGCCCTCAGGCCCGGGGGTCGGCATCGTCCCCGCCGTCCCCCTCGTCGTCCCCCTCGTCGTCCGCCTCGTCGACGGGCTTGCGGTAGGGGTCGGCGTCGCCGGCGAAGGTCTTGCCCTCGCGTACCCGGGCCAGCTCGGCGTCGCGCTCGCGCGTGGCGACGAGCACGTCCTCGAGGTGGGCGGCGCCCTCGGGCAGGGCGTCGGGGATGAACTCGAGCGAGGGCGTGAGCCGGATGCCGAGGGCGGACCCGACGGCCGTGCGGATCTTGCCCTTGGCCGACTCGAGCGCCGCCGCGGTGGCCGCCCGCTCGTCGTCGGAACCGTAGGTCGTGTAGAAGACCGACGCGTGCTGCAGGTCGCCGGTGACCCGGACGTCGGTGATGGTGACGAAGCCGAGCCGCTCGTCCTTGATGCGGTACTCGAGCTGCTCAGCCACGGTGACCTTGATGCGGTCCGCGACCTTCCGGGCGCGCGCGGGATCAGCCATAGCAGGGGTGCTCCTTCGGTGAGGGGGGCGGCATACCGGTCAGGGTCGGGACACAGGCGGGGCAGGCGGCGGGTCGCTCGACCCACCGCCTGCCCTGACGCCGGCTACGCGCGCGGCTTCTCGCGCATCTCGAACGTCTGGATCGTGTCACCGATCTGCAGGTCGTTGAACGAGCCGAGGTTGATACCGCACTCGAACCCTTCGCGGACCTCGGTGACGTCGTCCTTGAACCGCCGCAGGCCGGCGATCTCGACGCTCTCGCCGATGACCGTGCCGTTGCGCAGCACCCGGGCCTTGGCGCCCCGGCGCATCTCGCCCGAGCGGACGATCGAGCCGGCCACGTTGCCGAACTTGCTCGACCGGAAGACCTCGCGGATCTCCGCCTCACCGAGACGGGCCTCCTCGAACTCCGGCTTGAGCATGCCCTTCAGCGCCGCCTCGATCTCGTCGATGGCCTGGTAGATCACGGAGTAGTACCGGATCTCCACGCCCTCACGGTCGGCGACGTCGGCGTTGTGGCCCTCGGCCCGCACGTTGAACCCGATGATGATCGCGTCCGACGCCACGGCGAGGTTGATGTTGTTCAGCGTGATCGCGCCGACGCCCCGGTCGATGATCCGCAGGTCGACCTCGTCGCCGACGTCGATCTGGAGCAGCGCGTCCTCGAGCGCCTCGACCGACCCCGACGCGTCGCCCTTGAGGATGAGGTTGAGCGTGTCGACCTTGCCGGCCGCCAGCGCCTCGTTGAGGTCCTCGAGGGAGATGCGCTTGCGGGCCTTGGCCAGGGACGCCGCCCGGGAGGCGGCTTCCTTGCGCTCGGCGATCTGCCGGGCGGTCCGGTCGTCGGGCGCCACGAGGAACGTGTCGCCGGCGCCGGGCACCGAGGTCAGACCGAGGACCAGCACCGGACGCGACGGGGTCGCCTCCGACACGGTGGCCCCGTGCTCGTCGAGCATGGCCCGCACGCGTCCGTAGCCGGACCCGGCCACGATCGCGTCCCCGACGTGGAGCGTGCCGGACTGCACGAGCACCGTCGCGACGGGACCGCGGCCCTTGTCGAGGTGGGTCTCGATGGCCACGCCACGCGCGTCCTTGTTCGGGTTCGCCCGCAGGTCGAGCGCCGCGTCCGCGGTGAGCAGGACGGCCGCGAGGAGGTCGTCGATGTTCTCACCGGTGCGCGCCGAGACGTTGACGAACATCGTCTCGCCGCCGTACTCCTCGGCCACGAGGTTGTACTCGGTGAGCTGCTGACGCACCTTGTCGGGGTTGGCCCCCTCCTTGTCGATCTTGTTGACCGCCACGACGATCGGCACGTCGGCCGCCTGCGCGTGGTTGAGGGCCTCGATCGTCTGCGGCATGACGCCGTCGTCCGCGGCCACGACGAGGATCGCGATGTCCGTGACCTTCGCGCCTCGGGCTCGCATGGCGGTGAACGCCTCGTGGCCCGGGGTGTCGATGAAGGTGATCGGGCGCTCGATGCCCTCGTGCTCGGTGACGACCTGGTATGCGCCGATGTGCTGGGTGATGCCGCCGGCCTCACCCTCCGCCACCTTCGCCGACCGGATCGCGTCGAGCAGCTTGGTCTTTCCGTGGTCGACGTGACCCATGACGGTGACGACCGGCGGACGGGCCTCGAGCTCGTCGTCGCCCTCGGCCTCGCGCTCGGCGTCGAGGTCGATGTTGAACTGCTCGAGCAGCTCGCGCTCCTCGTCCTCCGGGGAGACGACCTCGATGGCGAAGCCCAGCTCGGCGCCGAGGAGACGGAAGGTGTCCTCGTCGAGCGACTGGGTCGCCGTGGCCATCTCACCGAGGTGGAAGAGCACGGTGACCAGCGAGGCGGGGCTGGCGTTGATCTTGTCGGCGAAGTCCGTCAGCGACGCACCACGACGCATCCGCACGACCTGCGAGCCGTCGCCGTGCGGGACCTGCACGCCACCGATCGTCGGGGCCTGCATCTGCTCGAACTCCTGGCGCTTCGCCCGCTTGGACTTGCGCCCACGGACCGGACGGCCACCGCCGCGGCCGAACGCGCCGGGCGCGCTGCCACGACCACCGGCACCGCCGGGACGGCCGCCGCCACCGGGACGACCGGCGAACCCGCCGCCGCCGGCGCCGGGCGCACCCGGACGGCCGGGCGCACCCGGACGTCCGCCGGGGCCACCCGGACGGGTACCGGGACGGCTCACGGCCGAGCGGTCGGGCATCATGCCCGGGCTCGGACGCGGTCCGCCGGGACGCGGGCCCGCGGCGCCGGGGGCGCCGGGACGCGGTCCGGCCGCACCGGGAGCGCCGGTGCGGTTCTGAGGACGGGGCATGCCCTGGCTGGGGGCGAACGGGTTGTTACCGGGACGCGATGCGGCGTCGCGGGCGGCGGGCGGACGGCCCATGCCCTGGCTGGGCGCGAACGGGTTGTTGCCCGGCCGTGGCTGGTTCGGGCGCGGCGCGGGGCGTGGGGCGCCGCCCGTCGAGCCGGTCGAGCCGGTCGAGCCCGTGGATCCCGGAGCGGTCGGCGCACCGGCCGGACGGCCGCCGTCACGAGCGGCGACACCCTGGGTGCGCGGGTCGCCGGGAGCGCCGGTGCGCGCCGAGGACCCGCCCGCGGGGGTGGCGCCGGGGGCGGCGGGGGTGGGCACCGGGGTGGCTGCGGGGCGCGGGCCGGGGGCCGGAGCGCTCGAGCCGGGCCGCGCGGGGGCGGTGGTCGACGTCGGGGAAGCCGCAGGAGCGGTGGGCGCCGCGGAGGCGGCCACCGGAGCGGGCGCGCTGGGCGTGCGGACGGGCGACGCCGACGGTGCCGGGGCGGGCGACGCCGCAGCGGCGGAGGCCGCAGGGGCCGACGAGGGTGCGGTCGGCGACGACGGTGAGGGGGCAGCCGGCCGGGAGGCGGCGGGTGCACCGGGCGTCGAGCCGGCGGCGCCGTTGGCCCCGTTCGAGCCGTTCGACCCGTTGGTGCCGGTGGACGATCCACCCGAGCCGCCGCGCAGCTCCGGGGGGAAGGTCTCCTTGATGGTACGGACGACCGGGGGCTCGATGGTCGACGATGCCGACCGGACGAACTCGCCCTTGTCCTTGAGGTAGGTCAGGAGCGTCTTGCTCTCGACCCCGAGCTCTTTGGCGAGCTCATAGACACGGACCTTGGCCACGTTTCTCCTTCTCGGGTGGTCCGACCCGGAAGGAGGTTCCTTCGGTCAGACCGTGTTCCGCATGGGGGGGGACTTGCTCATTGCTGAGTGCTCATCGGGTGCTCATCAGCGTCTGACCCGCCTTCGGTTGGTCTGTCGTGAACAGTGGTGAGGTGCTGCGGTGAGGGTGGTGCGGTGGTGACGGGTGGTGCTGCTCCGGCGTGAGGCGCTCGAGATGGGCGGCCAGCGCGGAGAGGTCCGGCCCGGCCTGCAGACGCAGGGCCCGGGTGAACGCCTTGCGGCGGATCGCCTGCTCGAAGCACGTGCTGTCGGGGTGCAGCCATGCGCCGCGACCCGGCAGCCGGTGACGTGGGTCCGGCACCAGCACGACGTCACCGTCGTGCTCGCCCGTCGCCGCAACCACCCGCAGGAGGGCCGACCAGCTATCCGTGACGCGGCAGCCCACACAGGTACGCATGGGGTCCCGGTCGCGGGGTCCAGTCCGGTCGGTCACGCATCAGTCTACCCGAATCCGACCCGCTGTCTCAGGGCCTGGGCTCAGGACCTGGGTGGAGGGCCAGGACCAGGCCTCATGCTCGGCCTCGTGCTCGCCCGGGCTCAGGGCCGGCGGGCGGGGCGGGCCGGCGGACCGGTCCGCGGCCGCGCCCCCGGGGCCATGCGCGTCGGGGGCCGCCCGGACCGTTCGGCCGCTCCGCCACCGGTCCCCGCGCCCGCAGCGTCACCGGAACCCTCGATGGGCTCGACGGGCTCGACGGGCTGGGTGTCGGACCGGATGTCGATGCGCCACCCCGTCAGCTTGGCCGCGAGGCGCACGTTCTGCGCCTCCTTGCCGATGGCCAACGAGAGCTGGTAGTCGGGCACGGTCACCCGGGCCGCCCGCGCCGCGAGGTCGACGATCTCGACCTTCTGCACCCGGGCGGGCGAGAGGGCGGCGCCGACGAAGGTCGCGGCATCGGGCGAGTAGTCGACGATGTCGATCTTCTCGCCGTGCAGCTCCGTCATCACGGCCCGCACCCGAGCGCCCATCGGGCCGATGCAGGCGCCCTTGGCGTTGACGCCGGCGACCTTGGCGTGGACCGCAACCTTGGTGCGGTGGCCGGCCTCGCGGGCGAGCGCGGCGATCTCGACGGTGCCGTCGGCGATCTCGGGCACCTCGAGCTTGAAGAGGGTGCGCACGAGGTTGGGGTGGGTGCGTGACAAGCCGATCTGCGGGCCACGCGGGCCACGCTTCACGCTGACGACGTAGCAGCGGATGCGGTCACCGTGTTTGTAGCGCTCCCCCGGCACCTGCTCGGCCAGCGGGAGGATGCCCTCGACGGCCCCGAAGTCGACGAGCACGTGCCGCGGGTCGGGGCTCTGCTGGATGACGCCGGAGACGACGTCGCCCTCACGACCCTTGAAGTCACCGAGGATCTGCTCGTCCTCGAGGTCGCGCAGCCGCTGGACGATGACCTGGCGGGCGGTGGCGGCGGCGACCCGCCCGAACCCGTCGGGGGTGTCGTCGAACTCCGGGCCCGGCTCGCTGCGCTCCGGGCGCTCGCCCTCGGGAGCGGGCAGCAGCTCGCCCTCCTCGCGGGCCCAGACGATGACGTGCCCGGACTTGCGGTCCAGCTCGACCCGGGCGTGCTTGAAGGAGCCGTCGGTGCGGTGGTAGGCCACGAGCAGGGCCTGTTCGATGGCCGGGATGAGCACGCCGAGGCTGATGTCCCGCTCGCGCTCGAGTGCCCGGAGGGCGGCCACGTCGATGTCCATCAGTCCTCCTCCTCCGTCTCGCTGTCGGTTTTGTCGTCGATCTCGTCGATCTCGTCGATCTCGTCGATCTCGTCGATCTCGTCGATCTCGCCGTCGTCGGAGTCGTCGCTGTCCTCGTCAACGCCCGGGTGGGCGCCGTCGTCCCCGGCCGGCGGCTCCTCGACCCGTCCGAACTCGACCTGCACGGCGCCGGAGCGCACGTGGTCGAGCGGCACCGTGCTGCGCTCGGCGGGGCGCTTGCGCTCGGCGGGCACCTCGACCGTGAGCTCCGTCGGGGTCACGGCGAGCACGCGGGCGGTCAGCGTCGCCCCTGTGGTCAGTGTCAGGGTGACGAGGCGACCGACGTTGCGGCGCAGGGCGGCATACCCGGAGAGCGGCCGCCCGACGCCGGGCGAGCTGACCTCCAGGGTGTAGGGCCGCTCGCCCATGAGGCCCTGCTCGTCGAGCGTGGCGCCCACGACGCCGGTGGCGTCGGCGACCTCGTCGAGGGTGAGGGGGGCGACCCGACTGCTGGTGTCGGTGGGGTCGAGGCCGCTCACGTCGCGGTCGACGAGCACGCGCAGGATGCGGCGTGAGCCCGCGGGCCCGACGGTGGCGTCGACGGCGACGAGCCCCAGGGCGGCCAGAGGGGTGCCCAGCGCAGCGGCGATGTCCTCGCCCATGGCCCACCTCCGTGTTCTCGACTGAAGGGCCACTGTAGCGATCCTGCCGGGGTCCCGAGGTCCGCTGCGTCGTCCGGTGGCCGTGCCATGATCGGCCCATGGCCGGGGAACCGATCGCCGACGCGCGGCCGGCCCGGCGCGACGTGCTGCGCCTGGGGGCGTGGTCCCTGCTCGCCCCCGCCGTGCTCGTCGCGGGCTGCGACATCCGGCTGCAGGACGACGCCCCCGCCCTGCCCCTGCTGCAGCGCAAGTCGGTGCCCGACGAGGCGACCCTCGTCGCCGCGGTGCGCCTCACGACCGCCCTCGCCCAGCGCGCCGGGCGGGTGCCGCAGCCGTCGCCGGCCGTCACCGCACTCGCCGCGCAGCACCAGACCCAGGCGGGGGTGCTGAGGGCCCGGCTGACCGGCCAGGGGGTGCCGCTGCACGTCATCGACACGGACCCCGTGCCCGGGGACACCGCCACAGCCACTCCCACGGGCGGCGCGACGGCCACGGCGGCGGTCAGCGCCCCGCCGGCCGCCACGACCGCGGACCTCGCGGCTGCCGAGGGGGCCGCGGTCTCCACGCTCCTGGGCCCGTTGCCGACGGTGACGGCCGCCGACCGGCCGGTGCTGCTCTCGGTGGCCGCGGCCTGTGCGATCGCGGCGGAGCAGCTCGGGGCCGCGACCGGCTGGCCCACCGGCGACCCGCTGCCCGCCACGGCGGCGGTGTCCCTGCTCGACAGCACCCGGTCGGCCGTCTACGCCTTCCAGGTCGTCGCCGCCCAGACCAGCGGCGACGTGCGCGGCCGGGCGCTCACGACGCACACCCGGCTGCAGAGCCGCGCGGCCGAGCTGCTCGCGCTGGCGGGCCCCTCCGCACCCCCCGCCCCGCTCGGTTACGTCCTACCCTTCCCCGTCACCGACGCCGACGCGGCGACCCGGCTGGCGGGGCAGGTGCTCTCGACCCTCGTCGCGGGCGGGCTCGAGCCGCTGGCCGCCGTGCCGACCGGGTCCAGCGCGGTCGTCCCCCTGGCGCGCCTGCTCGTCGCGGCGGCCGGCCTGGCCCGCGGCTGGGGCGTCGCGACCGGCCCGTTCCCGGGCCTCGCCTACCCGTGAGCAGCCCGTGAGCAGCGCTGCCGACCTCGTGCCGGGGGCCTTCGCCGAGCGGGTGGCGACCTACCCGCCCGACCGCACCGGCACCTCGGGCGCCTCGACCGGCACCCCTCCCACGTATGCCGTCAGCGGCGCCGAGTGGCTCCGGCACCTGCCGCGCCTATTGGGCGACCTGCTCGACGAGTGGTCGCTCACGCCCGACGGCCCCTCCCGCTGGGGCCGGTGTGCGGTCGTCGTCCCCGTCGCCACGGATGCCGGGCCGGCCGTGCTCAAGGTCGGCTGGCCCCACCACGAAGCCGTCGCCGAGCACCTGGCCCTGCGGCACTGGGACGGGCACGGCGCCGTGCGGCTGCTGCGCGCGGACCCCCGGCGGTTCGCGCTGCTGCTCGAGCGGCTCGACCCGGTGGACCTGACGACCCTGCCCGACGACGAGGCGTGCGCCGTGGTCGGCGACCTGCTGGTCGCGCTGCGGGCGCCCGCCATCGCCCGCACGCCGACTCTCAGCTCCGTCGTCGAGCGTCGGCTGACGGCGCCGCCCCCGGCGGGGGACGTTCCCCGCCGGTTCGTCGACCAGGCCCGGCGCTACGCGGCCGACCTCGCGTCCGACCCGGACGTCGACGGGTGGCTCCTGCACACCGACCTGCACTACGAGAACGTCCTGCGGGGTGACCGGCGGGCGTGGCTGGCCATCGACCCCAAGCCGCTCGCCGGCGACCGGGCCTTCGAGGTCGCCCCGCTGCTGTGGAACCGGGCCGACGAGCTCGGCACCGGCTCGGCCCTCCGCTGGTCGGTGCGCCACCGCCTCGAGGTCGTCTGCGAGCGGGCGGGCATCGACGAGGACCGCGCCAAGGCCTGGTCCGTCGTGCGCCTGGTCGACCTCGCCGCCGACGAGGCAGCCGGCGGGTCGGGGTCGTCGGGGTTGCCAGGGTCGTCGGGGTCGTCGGGGTCGCGACCCGCCGGCCTGGCCGTCGCCCTCCTCAAGGCCGTCAACGACTGACGGGCCCGGTGCGCGGCCGGCTGGCAGGGTGGACGCCATGCCCAACCGCCTCGCCGCCGCGACGAGCCCCTACCTGCTCCAGCACGCCGACAACCCCGTCGACTGGTGGGAGTGGGAGCCGGCGGCGTTCGCCGAGGCCCGTCTCCGCGACGTCCCCGTGCTGCTGTCGGTGGGCTACTCGGCCTGCCACTGGTGCCACGTCATGGCGCACGAGTCGTTCGAGGACCCCCAGGTCGCTGCGGCGATGAACGCCGGCTTCGTCGCGGTGAAGGTCGACCGGGAGGAGCGGCCCGACGTCGACGCCGTCTACATGGCCGCGACCACCGCGCTCACCGGCCAGGGCGGCTGGCCGATGACCGTGCTCATGACCCCCGACGGCGACCCGTTCTTCTGCGGCACCTACGTCCCCAAGGCTCAGCTGCTGCAGGTGCTCGATGCCGTCTCCGACGCGTGGCGCACGCGCCGCGAGGAGGTGCTCGCGAGCGGCGACCACATCGCGACGGCGCTGCGCGAGGCCTCCGCCCGCCCGCGCGGCGACTCGCTCAGCGCCGAGCCTCTGACCACCGAACCTCTGACCACCGAGCAGCTCGACGCCGCGGCCCACGCCCTGCAGGGCCAGTTCGACGCGCAGAGAGGTGGTTTCGGGCGAGCACCCAAGTTCCCGCCGTCGACCGTCCTCGAGTTCCTCCTGCGCCACCACGCGCGCACCGGCCACGCTCCGTCACTCGACATGGTCGCCCGGACGGCCACGGCGATGGCCCGGGGCGGCATCTACGACCAGCTCGCCGGGGGCTTCGCGCGGTATGCCGTCGACGCCGCCTGGCTGGTGCCGCACTTCGAGAAGATGCTCTACGACAACGCCCTCCTGGCCCGCGTCTACCTGCACTGGTGGCGGGCGAGCGGCGACCCCCTCGCCCGGCGCGTCGCCATGGAGACGGCCGACTTCCTCCTGCGTGACCTGGGCACCACCGAGGGCGGGTTCGCGAGCGCCCTCGACGCCGACGCCGACGGCATCGAGGGCCTCACGTATGCGTGGACCCCGGCTCAGCTCGCCGACGTCCTGGGCGACGCCGACGGTGAGCGCGCCGCCCGGCTGCTCGACGTCACGGAGCGGGGCACGTTCGAGCACGGGGCGTCGACGCTGCAGCTGCCGGCCGACCCGGCCACCCCGGAGGAGTCGGCGTGGTGGGCGGACGTCCGTGAGCGGCTCCTCGCGGCCCGAGCGCAGCGGCCGCAGCCCGGCCGGGACGACAAGGTCGTCACCGCGTGGAACGGTCTGGCCGTCGCGGCCCTCGCCGACCTCGGCGCCGCCCTGGGTGAGCCGCGCTACGTCGAGGCCGCCGAGCAGGCGGCCACGTTCGTCCTCGAGACCCACGTCGTCGACGGGCGGCTGCGCCGGTCGTCCCGCGACGGCCGCGTGGGCGCCGCCGCGGCGGTGGCCGACGACCACGGCGACCTCGCCGAGGGCCTGCTCGCCCTCCACCAGGCCACGGGTGACGCCCGGTGGCTGCACGCCGCGGGCGAGGTGCTCGACCTCGCCCTGACCCACTTCCGCGCTCCCGACGGCGGCTTCGAGGACACGGCCGACGACGCCGAGGCCCTGTTCAGCCGCCCTCGGGCCGACGGGGAGGGGCCCGAGCCCACCGGCGAGGCCGCCCTCGCGGGCGCCCTGCTCGCCCACGGCGCGCTCACCGGCTCGGTCGCCCACCTGGACGCCGCCCGCCGCGCCCTGGCGTCGGGCCGCCGGGTCGCCGCCCACAACCCCCGCTTCGCCGGCTGGACCCTGGCCGTGGCTGAGGCCCTCGCCGCCGGACCCGTGCAGGTGGCCGTCGTCGGCTCGGGGCCCGACGCGGCAGCCCTCCTGGGGGTGGTGCGGGAGAGCCGCTCCCCCGGACTCGTGGCCGTCGCCGGGGGGCCCGACGCCCCCGGCATACCGCTGCTGGCCGACCGGCCGCTCGTCGACGGGCGGGCCGCGGCCTACGTCTGCCGCGGGTTCGTCTGCGACCGCCCGACCACGGACCCCGAACAGCTCCGGGCCCAGCTCGCCGCGGTCAGCGGTGGGCGCGGTCCAGGGCCGACTGCAGCGACTGCAGGTAGCCCTGGGAGGTGAGGGTCGCCCCCGACACCGCGTCGACGGCGGCGCTCTGGGCGGCCACCACCTCCGAGCCGAGGATGGGCAGAGCCCGGGCGTTGATCATCTGGTCGTGCCGGTCGCGGTCGGGCGACTGCAGGGCCTGGACCGAGGCGATCCGGCCGTCCGTGACGACGACCCGCACCTGCACGACACCGAAGCGCGTGGTGACCACGTCACCGTCCACGGTCCCCGAGGCCAGGCTCGCGGGCTGCACCGCGCGGTCCCGGGCGGCGAGCACCTGGGCGGTCGCGGCGAACCGGCTCGACGTGGACGTGTGGTAGCTGAAGGCGAGCACGAGCACCGTCACGGTGCCGAGGGCCCAGGCCGCGATCCGCCTCACCAGACGAACCGTTCCAGATGGACCCGCTCGGGCGGAACCCCCGCGTCGGCCACCGCAGCCCGGACGAGCTCCATCCAGCCCTCGTTGCCGCAGAGGTAGACGTCGCGGCCGGCCACGTCGGGCACCAGCCGCAGCAGCGCATCCCGGTCCGTGAGCGAGCCGGCCGAGGCCGGCAGCCAGCTGGCGCGGTCCCGCCGGCGGGGGCCCGGCACGATGACGACCCGCGCTCCCGTGCGACCACTGATCCGGGCGAGCTCCCCCTCGAAGAGCACGTCGGAGGGCGAGTGCACGCGGTACACGAGGACGACGTCACCCGGCTCCTGCTGCAGCTCCTCGACGAGCGCGCGCATCGGGGTGACACCGATGCCCGACGCCATGAGCAGCACCCTCCTTCGCGTCCGGACTCCGGCGTGGAGGCGCCCGTACGGCCCCTCGACAAGGACCCGGGTGCCCGGCGTGAGCCGGTCGAGCCGGGTCGAGCCGTCTCCGACGTGCACAGCGGTGAGCCGCAGGGCCCGGCCGTCGGGCGCGGCGGACAGGGAGAAGGGGTGCGCCCGGGTCCAGCCGGGATGGCCGAGGAAGCGCCACACGAAGTACTGCCCGCCCCTCGCCCCCAGCCGGTCGAGCGCGCGCCCGGCGACGACGACCGACGTCACCCCGATCGTCTCGCGGCGCACCTCGCTCACGACGAGGGCGTGGTGCCACGACCGGTAGAGCGGCAGGCCGACGCGGAAGGCCAGCACCGCGCCGAACGCCAGGGCCCAGCACGCCCACCAGTAGGCCGCGGCGGCGGGATGGCTCGTGAAGTCCTGGCCGGTCCAGATCTGGTGCGGCACAGCGAGACCCGCACCCAGATAGGCGTAGAGGTGCAGCAGGTGCCACGACTCGTAGCGCAGGCGGGTCCGGGCCCGGCGCAGCGAGCTGACGACGACGAGTACCAGCGCGACGAGGGCGACCACCGCGAGGAGCAGACCGGGGTAGCTGAGGACGAAGTCGACGAGGGTGCCCCAGACACCCATGCCGGTCGAGACGGCATACCCGGCGGTCGTCACGACGATGTGCGCGAGGACGAGCGAGAACGAGGTGAAGCCCGCGACCCGGTGCAGGCGCACGATGCGGTCCTGCCCGAAGCCGCGCTCCAGGAACGGCACCCGGGCCATGAGCAGCACCTGCACGAGCAGCAGCCAGGACGCGAGCAGGGCCAGCAGTCGGCCCGTGGCGTGCAGGGCACCGGTGACGGACCCGAGCTCTTGCGGACCCTGGCCGTCGACCCAGAGGGCGAGCACCACCACGAGCGACATGAGGCCGGCCGCAGTGGACAGCTCCCGCCACCACGCGGGGTCGGGCGCGCCCGCGGTGCTCGTCACCGGAGGCTCATCTCAGCACCATCTCAGGGCCACACCCCCAACAGCTGCAACGAGATCCGCACGATGAAGGCCGACACGACCACGACGAAGACGGTGCGGACGAAACCGCTGCCGAGCCGCACCGCGGTGCGCGCCCCGAGGTAGCCGCCGACGAGGTTCGCCGCCGCCAGCACCAGCCCGACGCGCAGCATGACGTACCCGCCGGGAGCGAACACCGCCAGGGCGCCGAGGTTGGTGGCCGCGTTGGCGATCTTGGCCTTGGCGCTGGCCTCGAGGAACGCGTAGCCCATGAGACCCACGAGCGTGAAGACGAGGAACGACCCCGTCCCCGGCCCCAGCGCCCCGTCGTAGATGCCGATGACGAAGCCGGTGCCCATCGCCGTGGCCGTGTGGCGGTGCCCGGAGAAGCGCAGCGCCGTCGTGCGGCCGAGCTCCGGCTTGACGAGCGTGTAGGCGCCGACCGCGACGAGACAGACGAGGATGATCGGGCTGAAGGCCGACTTGGGGATGTGCAGGCCCAGGAAGGCTCCGCACACCGCGCCCACGAACGCGATCGCCGCCATCGGTAACGCGGTCCGCAGGTCCGGCCGCACCCGGCGGTAGTAGGTCACCGAGCTCGTCGCCGTGCCGAAGATCGAGCCGAACTTGTTCGTGGCGAGCAGCTGCGCGGGTGTCGCCGACGGGAACCCGAGGAGCAGCGTCGGCAGCTGGATGAGACCCCCGCCGCCGACGACGGCGTCCACCCAGCCGGCGACGAGCCCGGCGACGGCGATGAGCAGGACGGTGAGCAGCGTGGGGTCCGTCACCGCCCCGGTCATCCCCGGTCCCAGGCGCCGACGATGTCGAGGATGTCGAGCAGGTCGTGCGCCACCGCGTCGGGGACGGCGTCGTGCGCCACCTGCTGGCTCGCGGGGATCTCGCTGTGGGGCACGAGGATGGCCCGCATCCCGGCCGACTGCGGGCCGAGGACGTCCTCGTAGCCGCGGTCCCCGACGTAGACGCAGGCCGCGGGCTCCACGTCGACGACCCGGGCCGCCTCGAGGAAGATCTCGCGCTGCGGCTTCACCCAGGGCGTCTCGCTCGAGTAGACGTCACCGTCGACGAGGTCGAGCACCCCGTCACGCTCGAAGATCGACCGGTGGTAGTCCCGCGACCAGATCGTGTTGGACAGCACCCCGACCCGGATCCCGTTGCTGCGCAGGCCCTCCCACAGCGGCCGGATGCGCGGGTCGGTCCAGGTGTGCGGCTCCCAGAACTGGTGGTAGGCCGCCAGACCCGCCGCCGCCCGGGGGTCGCCGACGACCACGCCGGCCTCGGCGAGGATGTCCTCGATGCGCGCCGAGGCCCCGTGGGTGCGGCCCCGCTGCCAGCCGGCACTCTCCGCCGCCCAGATCCGCTGGGCCAGCGCGTCGACGACGCCGGCCTCCTGCTCGTCGAGGTGGTACTCGCGGGCGAAGACGCGCCACTGCTCGTCGAGGTCGACCGGGTGCCACGGCGTGATGGTGCCGCCCCAGTCGAAGATGACGCCCCGCACGGAACCTGCCCGCCCCGCCCGTCCCACGCTGTCGGCCCGTCCCCCGCCGGAGGGCCCCGTCACGGGGCGCCGGGGGCGCCGCGGACCTCCGCGAGCACCTCCCGCACCGCGGCGTCCACCGCGACCTCGCGCCGCTCCCCCGAGCGACGGTCCTTGACCTCCACGGTCCCCTGCGCCAGCCCGCGGCCGACGACGACGATGGTCGGCACGCCGATCAGCTCGGAGTCCTTGAACTTCACGCCCGGGCTCACCTGGCGCCGGTCGTCGTAGAGCACCTCGAGGCCACCGGCCTCCAGCCCCGCGACGATCTCCTGCGCCTTGAGGAACACGGCGTCGTCCTTGCCGGTGGCGAGGACGTGCACGTCGGCCGGGGCGACGGCCCGCGGCCAGCAGAGCCCGAGCTCGTCGTGGTTGCCCTCCGCGACGGCCGCCACGGCGCGGGAGACGCCCACGCCGTAGGAGCCCATCGTCACGGTGACGAGCTTCCCGTGCTCGTCGAGCACCTTGAGGCCGAGCGCCTCCGCGTACTTCGTGCCGAGCTGGAAGATGTGGCCCATCTCGATCCCGCGGGCCGCCTCGAGCGCGTGCCCGCAGCTGGGGCAGACGTCCCCGGCGCGCACCTCGGCCGCCTCGATGGTCCCGTCGGGGGTGAAGTCACGGCCGGCGACGAGATCGACGACGTGGCGCCCGGGCCGGTCGGCGCCGGTCACCCAGCGGGTGCCGTCGACGACGCGAGGGTCGACGAGGTAGCGCACGCCGGCCGGCTTCTCGCTCCCGAGGGCCCCCGGGCCGATGTAGCCCTTGACCAGCTCGGGGTGGCCATCGAAGTCCTCGAAGACGGTGAAGGTCGCCGGCTCCAGCTGGGCGCCGAGCCGCTTCTCGTCGACCTCGCGGTCCCCCGGCACGCCGACGGCGAGCACCTCGCTGCGACCGCCCGGGTGGGTGACGGTGACGAGCACGTTCTTGAGCGTGTCGCCCGCGGTCCAGGGCCGGTCTGCGCGCGGGAAGCGGGCGTTGAGCAGGTCGACGAGGGTGGCGATGGTGGGGGTGTCCGGGGTGTCCTCGACGTGGGCGGCCGGGGTGTCCGTCCAGTCCTGCACGGGGGGCACCGGCACCCGCACGGCCTCGACGTTCGCGGCATACCCGCAGTTCGGGCAGTGGACGTAGGTGTCCTCGCCGTTCTCGGCGGTGGCGAGGAACTCCTCGCTCTTGCTGCCCCCCATGGCTCCGGCCATCGCCTGGACGATGACGTAGTGGAAGCCGAGGCGGTCGAAGATCCGCACGTACGCCTCGCGGTGCAGGTCGTAGCTCTTGTCGAGCCCGGGGCCGTCGATGTCGAACGAGTAGGAGTCCTTCATGACGAACTCGCGCCCGCGCAGCACCCCGGCGCGGGGCCTCGCCTCGTCGCGGTACTTGGTCTGGATCTGGTAGAGCGAGACGGGCAGGTCCTTGTAGGACGAGTACAGGTCCTTGACCGCGAGGGTGAACAGCTCCTCGTGGGTGGGTCCGAGCAGGTAGTCGGCGCCCTTGCGGTCCTGGAGCCGGAAGATGTTGGGGCCGTACTCGGTCCAGCGGCCGGTCGCCTCGTAGGGCTCGCGGGGCAGCAGCGCCGGGAAGAGCAGCTCCTGGGCGCCGATCGCGTCCATCTCCTCGCGCACGATGGCCTCGACGCGCCGCAGCAGCCTCAGGCCCAGCGGCAGCCAGGTGTAGATGCCGGGGCTGACCCGCCGGATGTAGCCGGCCCGGACGAGGAGCCGGTGGCTCGGCACCTCGGCGTCCGCCGGGTCCTCGCGAAGGGTTCGCAGGAACATCGACGACATGCGCATGGCCACGGGAGGGGCTCCGAACGGGACGGGGAACAGGGGCTCGCGCAGGATATCCGGGCCTCGGTATGCCGGGTGACGCCCTTTTTCGGTCGCGGCTCCCCCCACTCGGCTGCCAGTCATGGCACTCGGCTGCCGAAGGAACGTCATCCGGGTCCGATGACGGGCAGTCGGGTCCGGGGCCTCAGCGGCCGGTGGCGCTCAGGGCGACCCGCACGAGGTTCCACTGCAGCGGGAGCCGGGCCACGGTGCCGGCCACCAACGCCAGCCGGCGCGGGTCGTCCCGCTTCCGCCGCCACCGCTTCACCGCCGTCACCGTCATCTGCACGTTCGCCGGGAAGACGCCCACGAGCAGCGCCGCCGACCCCCAGCCCGCCGCCGACCGGGTCACGGGCAGCGCGAGGCCGGCCGCGCAGACCAGCTCGGCGACCCCCGACGCGTACACCAGCTCCTCGCGGGCGGGCAGCTCGCGCGGCACGATCGGGAGGAAGACCTGAGGCCGTACGAGATGCAGGGTGCCGGACGCGACGAACAGGCCGGCCAGGCCGGCCAGGCGCCAGGTCATCGGGGCAGTGGTGGTCATGTCGCGGCCACCGTACGCGCCGCGCGGCGCGGCTCGGGGGTGCGGGGGCGCCCCGAGGCGCGGGCGACGAGGCGGGTCGGCACGACGACGGTCGTCGGCTCGCCGACCCCCGCCGCGAGCCGGGCGAAGACCTGCTGCACGGCGCGCTCGCCGAGCATCGGGGGGTCCTGGTGCACGACGGTGACCGCCGGGTCCACGACGTCGGCGAGGTCGAAGTCGTCGTACCCGACGAGCGAGAGCCGCCCGCGCAGGGTCGGGGACGACGCGAGCGCCGTCAGGATGTCGAGGGTCACCCGGTTGTTTCCGGTGACGACCGCCGTCACCGCCTGGTCACCGCTCGTCCACTCGCCGAGGAGGGCCACGACCCGCCCGGGCGGGTAGGGCCCCAGCGCGGTCCGCACCGGTCCCGGCAGCCCCACCGACGCGACCGCCGCGCAGAACGCGTCGCGGCGGCGCTGGGCGGTCCAGATCGACGGGTCGTCCCCGAGGAACCCGATCCGGTCGTGCCGGTGGGCGGCGAGATGCTCCACCGCACTGCGCATCCCGCCCTCGTTGTCGCTGAGCACGGTGTCGGACGCGAGCCCGGGCACCGGCCGGTCGACGCACACCAGAGGCACCGAACGGGCGGCCTGACGCAGAGCGTCGGACGGCTCGTGGGCGACCGGCACGAGCACCAGCCCGGCGACCGGCTGCATGACGAGCGCGTCCACGAGCTCGGCCTCGTGGGCCACCGAGCTCTGGGACGACGTGCTGATGAGGAGGTAGCCGCGCCGGCTGGCCTCCCGCTCGATGCCCGCCGCGATCTGCGAGTAGAAGGGGTTGGCCAGGTCCGGGGTGACGAAGCCGATGCTCCGCGAGCGTCCGCTGCGGAGCATCGAGGCGCCCGCGTGCCGCTGGAAGCCGGTCTCGTCGATGACCCGCTGCACGCGGGCGGTCGTCTGCGCGCTGACCCCGGCCTCGTGGTTGACGACCCGCGAGACGGTCTTGATCGACACGCCCGCCCGGCGGGCCACATCGGCCATCGTCGGCCGCGCGCCGTCGTCGAAGGACGGCGGCGATGGCTCATCGCCCGACAACGTTGGCACAGGGGCCAACTATCGAGGGGGCCCGAGCGCCCGTCAAGGAGCGTCGGCGAAAAGTACCGTGTTGCAGGGCTATCTCGCATACGGGTTCCGGGTCGGTCCCCGCCCTGGGGTCGAGGGCCCCGGAGACCATGGTGTTCAATACTGGCTTGTTGTCAGACAACGATGTCGGTCGCGGCGGCGCGACGGGCACCGAGGCACGGAACACGCCGATCGTTACGGCCTTGTGACGGCCCCGGTCCACCCGAACGCTCACGCAACGGCCGATCCGTGGGACAGAATCATCGGGCCTCCTCGCTTTCCGGCGCCTGCGCGCCGGCTTCCGAGGCGGACCGCACCGGTCCCGCCGACTCCGCGCCTGACCGGTCCGCCGCTCCGCTCACGTCACAAGGAAGTGATCGACGCTTCGATGAGCACCGAACCCCGTCCCCAGGACGCCTCCCCCCGCACGGCGCATCCCGCCGAGCAGCACGGTGAGGCCGCAACGGCCCCCGGCGACCTCATCCTCGAGATGCGGAACATCAGCAAGGAGTTCCCCGGCGTCAAGGCGCTGTCCGACGTCTCCATGACCGTGCGTCGCGGCGAGGTGCACGCCATCTGCGGGGAGAACGGCGCCGGCAAGTCAACGCTCATGAAGGTGCTGTCCGGCGTGTGGCCGGCCGGCACCTACGGCGGCGAGATCCTCTACGAGGGGAAGGTCGTGGAGTTCAACAACATCCGCGACAGCGAGCACGCCGGCATCGTCATCATCCACCAGGAGCTGGCGCTCATCCCCGAGCTGTCGATCGCCGAGAACATCTTCCTCGGCAACGAGGTCACCAGCGGTGGCGTCATCAACTGGGTGACCACGCGGAAGCGGGCCACCGAGCTCCTGGCGCGCGTCGGCCTCACGGAGAACCCCGACACCAAGATCAAGGACATCGGGGTCGGCAAGCAGCAGCTCGTCGAGATCGCCAAGGCGCTGTCCAAGGACGTCAAGCTGCTCATCCTCGACGAGCCCACGGCCGCCCTCAACGAGGGCGACTCCCAGCACCTGCTCGACCTCATGGCCGGTCTGCGCTCCAAGGGCGTGACCTGCATCATGATCAGCCACAAGCTCAACGAGATCGAGAAGATCTCGGACTCGATCACCATCATCCGTGACGGTCAGACCGTCGAGACCCTCCGCGTCAAGGCGGACGGCGTCGACGAGAACCGGATCATCCGGGGCATGGTCGGCCGTGACCTCGAGTCGCGGTTCCCCGACCACACGCCCGAGCTCGGCGAGACCTTCTTCGAGGTCAGCAACTGGACGGTGCGCCACCCCGCGGTGCCGGACCGGCTGGTGTGCAAGGACGAGAGCTTCTTCGTCCGTCGCGGCGAGATCGTCGGGTTCGCCGGGCTGATGGGCGCCGGCCGCACCGAGCTCATGCGCAGCCTCTTCGGTCACAGCTACGGCACCTTCGTGAGCGGGTCGGTCCGCCTGCACGGCAAGGAGGTGCGGCTGCGCACGGTCTCCGACGCCATCGACGCCGGCCTGGCCTACGTCACGGAGGACCGCAAGACCCTCGGGCTCAACCTGCTCGACGACATCAAGCGCACGACCGTCTCGGCCAAGCTCAAGCGCATCACGCACGGCATGGTGGTCGACGACCGCGAGGAGTACCGCTTCGCGGAGGAGTACCGCAAGTCCATGCGCACCAAGGCCCCGACCGTCGACGAGGGCGTCTCCAAGCTCTCGGGCGGCAACCAGCAGAAGGTCGTGCTGGCCAAGTGGCTGTTCACCGAGCCCGACCTGCTCATCCTCGACGAGCCGACCCGGGGCATCGACGTCGGCGCCAAGTTCGAGATCTACGGGATCATCCAGCGGATGGCCGCCGAGGGGAAGGGCGTCATCCTCGTCTCCTCGGAGCTGCCCGAGCTGCTCGGCCTGTCCGACCGGATCTACACGATCTGCGAGGGTGCGATCACCGGCGTCCTCGAGAAGGGCCACGCCGACCAGGAGTCGCTGATGCGGCTCATGACCAAGACCTCGTCGAGGTCCGACGTGCCGACCCAGGCCAGCGCATGACCCTCACCGGATCGCGGGACCTCCCGAGAAAGCGACTGCACCCATGAACAACGTCAAGAAGATCTTCGGCGGCGACGCCCGCCAGCTGGGCATGATCTTCGCGCTGGTCGCGCTGATCGTCCTCTTCCAGATCATCACCGGCGGGCTGACGCTGACGCCCGACAACGTCAACAACATCATCCAGGGCAACGCCTACATCCTCGTGCTGGCGATCGGCATGGTGCTCGTCATCATCGCCGGCCACATCGACCTGTCGGTCGGATCCGTGGCCGCCGCCGTCGGCATCTGCGTGGCGATCGCCATGCGCGACCTGTCCCTCCCCTGGTGGCTCGGGATCCTCCTCGGCCTCGTCGTGGGGGCGATCATCGGCTTCTGGCAGGGCATGTGGGTGGCCTACGTCGGGATCCCCGCGTTCATCGTCACCCTCGCCGGCATGCTGATCTTCCGCGGGTTCAACCAGTTCGTCGGCAAGTCCAACACGGTGCCCGTCAACGCCGACTTCCAGCAGATCGGCGCGGGCACCCTCCCCGAGGTGGGCCCGGTCACCGGCTACAACAACCTGACCGTGCTGCTCGGGATCCTCGTCTGCGCGGGCATCATCGTCGGCAGCGTGCGCGGGCGTCGCCAGCTCGTCAGCATCGGCGCGACGGTCGAGGAGGCGTGGGTCGCCTGGACCCGGCTCGCCCTCATCTGCGTCGCCATCATGGCGGTCATGATGCTCTTCGCCTCCGGGCGCAAGGGCTTCCCGTATGCCGGTCTCATCCTCGTCGCGCTCATCGTCATCTACGGCTTCGTCTCGACCAAGACGGTCATCGGCCGCCACATCTACGCGGTGGGCGGCAACCGCCACGCGGCCGAGCTGTCCGGCGTGCAGAGCAAGAAGATCAACTTCTTCGTCATGGCCAACATGTCGGTGCTCGCGGCGCTCGCCGGGATGATGTTCGTCGCCCGCTCCAACGCCTCCGGCCCGTTCGACGGCGTGGGCTGGGAGCTCGACGCCATCGCGGCCGTCTTCATCGGCGGGGCCGCGGTCAGCGGCGGCGTCGGCACCGTCATCGGTTCCATCGTCGGTGGCCTCGTCATGGCCGTCCTGAACAACGGCCTCCAGCTCAAGGGCGTCGGGGCGGACGCGACCCAGATCATCAAGGGGCTCGTCCTGCTGGCCGCGGTGGCCTTCGACGTCTACAACAAGTCGCAGGGCAAGCCCTCGATCACGGGACTCCTCATGCGCAACCGCGGCTCCAAGAACGCCGCCGCCGACACGGTGTCGGCGCCCAGCGCCGCCACCGAGACCTCGAAGATCGACGAGACCATCGGCAGCAACGGCTAGCACCACCCACCGGTGCGGCCCGTCGGGTCGCATCCTCGCGGCATACCGGCCGCACCAGAACCCACGTCCCGCCGGGGCGTGAGCAGAAAGGAAACATGCACATGCGTCTCTTCGCCAAGGTCGTGGGGGTCACTGCGGTGGCCGCCCTGGCCCTCACCGGCTGCGGCCGCGCCGCTGACTCCGGGTCGAGCTCGGGCTCGGGTGCCGGGTCGGGCTCCACGGGCGGATCCGGGTCCACCGGCTTCGCCGCCGACGCCAGCATCGGCATCTCCCTCCCCCAGAAGACCTCGGAGAACTGGGTCCTCGCGGAGGGTCTCTTCAACGACGGGCTCACGAAGGCCGGCTTCAAGGCCGACGTGCAGTTCGCCAACGGTGGGGTCTCGGAGCAGCAGAACCAGATCCAGGCCATGATCACCAAGCAGGCCAAGGTCATCGTCATCGGCGCCATCGACGGTGCGCAGCTCGGCTCGCAGGTCAAGGCGGCCAAGGACTCCGGCGCCATCGTCATCGCCTACGACCGGCTCATCAAGAACACGGCCGACGTCGACTACTACATCGCCTACGACAACTTCAAGGTCGGTACCCTCCAGGGCCAGGCGCTGCTGGACGGCATGAAGGCCAAGAAGCCCAACGGCCCGTACAACATCGAGCTGTTCGCCGGGTCCCCCGACGACGCCAACGCCCAGGTCTTCTTCGACGGCGCCATGAGCGTGCTCAAGCCGAAGATCGACGACGGCACGCTCAAGGTCACCTCGGGTCAGACGAGCTTCAACCAGGTCGTCACCCAGGGCTGGAAGGCGGAGAACGCGCAGAAGCGCATGGACACGCTCCTGTCGGCCAACTACACGAGCACGACCCTCGACGGCGTCCTGTCGCCGAACGACACGCTCGCCCGCGCGATCATCACGTCGGTCAAGCAGGCCGGCAAGCCGATCCCGATCGTCACCGGTCAGGACTCCGAGGTGGAGTCGGTCAAGTCGATCATGGCCGGCGAGCAGTACTCGACGATCAACAAGGACACCCGGGCCCTGGTCGCCAAGACCATCGAGATGGTCCAGGCCCTCCAGAAGGGTCAGAACCCGCCCCCCGGGATCAACGACACCAAGTCCTACAACAACGGTGTCAAGGTCGTCCCGGCCGAGCTCCTCGCCCCGGTCATCGTGACCAAGGCGAACGCTGCGGAGGCCTACGCCAACGACCCGACCCTCTCCGCGCTCACCAAGTGAGCTGAGACGACCGAGTCGTAACACGCACCACCAGCACCGACGCCGACGGCCCGTCCCCCTCGTGGGGGGCGGGCCGTCGCCGCGTCCCCCGCCCCTGCGCTCAGAGCAGGACGGTGGTGAAGGTGCCGACCTCGCGGTAGCCGATGGCGCGGTAGGTCGCGCGGGCGGGCGTGTTGAAGTCGTTGACGTAGAGGGTCGCCAGCGGAGCGACGTGCTCCAGGATGAGGTCGGTGGCCGCCGCCATGAGTGGCTCCGAGAGCCCGAGGCCCCGCATCCTCGGCGTCAGCCAGACCCCCTGGATCTGCGCCGCGTCGACGGCGGCGGAGCCCACGTCGGCCTTGAACAGCACCTCGTCGTCCTCCACCCAGACGACCGTATGCCGGTCGGTCACCAGCCCGGCGATGAGGGCGCGGTAGGCACGGGACGAGCCGCGGTAGGGCGGGTAGCCGATCTCGTCGGTGAACATCGCCGCCGCGGCCGGCAGGATGATGTCGACCTCCTCCAGGCGGGCGAAGCGCACCCGGGGGTCGGCGTCGAACCCGATCGCCTCCGAGGTCCGCGACGTGGCCATGAGCGGCTGCCGCCGCCGGATCGCGCGGGCCTTGCCCCACGAGTGCTCGAGCACCGACCAGAGCGCGAGCACCTGCTCGGACGGGCCGAACAGTGAGGCACACCCCTTGTGCCACTTGCGGATCCGATGGGCGAAGGCCTCTGCGGTCTCGGCGTCGCACTCGACCGGGACGACGTTGGCCGAGGCCCAGCACAGGGACCGCAGGCGCCCGTCGCTGCGGTACCCGAGCAGCGAGCCTGGGGCGGAGCGCAGCGCCCCCTCCTCGATGCGGGCCGCGACGAAGACGTTGGCGGCCGGGTCACGGCGGCACAGCTCGAGCGCCTCGTCATGGTCGGCCATGGTCAGGGCGCGCACGGGGGACTGGGTGCGCAGCACGGGTACAGCCTGCCTGGCGTCGGGCGAAGTTTCCACCGCCGGGCCGCGCCGTTGCCCGAACGGTATGCGCGAGCGCCCGATCCGGGCGCCGTGCACACCGACCGGCGGGCGCGAGTCCGGTGTACGCCGGTCGGCGGCGACGAACCGGACCCGCTCCAGCCGGCCGGGTCGGGGGCCCCCCGCCGACCCGGCCGGTCAGGTCAGGTCGCGGCCCGGTCGGCGGCGGGCAGCGCGGCGGACCGGCAGGTGGCGTGGCACGTCCACGGTCCGAACGCGGCCGTCCCCGCCCAGGCGGAGGTCACCGCCAGCAGCCCGGCTCCCGCCACGACGACGAGCAGGTCGGCGGGGCCGTCAGGGACGAGGAGCCCCTCGCTGTCGCCCGACATCACGGCCTGGAGCAGCAGCAGGGGCGCCACGGCGACCGACCCGGCAGCGACGGCGCGACCGACCCGGCCCCGACGCATACCCCAGCCTCCGACGACGAAGGCGGGCAGGAACGGCAGGCCCGGGCCGAGGAAGAGGGCCACCCCGGGCAGGGCCAGGGCGCGCCAGGCTCCGGTGTGGCCACGGCGGCCCGCCGCGTCGGCGGCACCGATGAGGGCGCCGGCCACCCCGGCGGAGAGGACGACCGCGAGCGTGCCGCGCCAGGTGAGCTGCGGGTCGGCCGACAGCAGGCGCATCCAGACTCGGGCGACGACGCCCCAGGCCAGGCCCAGGGCGAGGCCGGCGGCGACGGGTCGCACGACGGACGGGCGCCCCGGTGTGCGGGGTGCACTGAACGATGCGGTGGACGATTCAGCGGACGATTCAGCGGACGATTCAGCGGACGATGAGGGCGGTGCGATGAGGGCGCTGGCCATGGCGGTCTCCGGTCGAGGCGTGTCTCGAGGAGGAGGCGCGGCCGGTGGCCGCCGATACGTCAGCCGACGGTGACCTGGGGGGCCTGGGCGCCGCCGTCGACCGGATCCATCGTCTCGGCGAGGCGCATGGCCTCGGCGATGAGCGTCTCGACGATCTCCTTCTCGGGCACCGTCTTGATGACCTCGCCCTTGACGAAGATCTGGCCCTTGCCGTTGCCGCTCGCGACGCCGAGGTCGGCCTCGCGGGCCTCCCCCGGCCCGTTGACGACGCAGCCCATGACCGCGACGCGCAGCGGCACCTCGAGGCCCTCGAGGCCGGCCGTCACCTGCTCGGCGAGGGTGTAGACGTCGACCTGCGCGCGACCGCAGGAGGGGCAGGAGACGATCTCGAGCTTGCGCGGCCGCAGGTTGAGCGACTGGAGGATCTGGATGCCGACCTTGACCTCCTCGACCGGGGGCGCGGAGAGCGAGACGCGGATGGTGTCGCCGATGCCGCGCGACAGCAGGGCGCCGAAGGCGACCGACGACTTGATGGTGCCCTGGAAGGCCGGTCCGGCCTCGGTGACGCCGAGGTGCAGCGGCCAGTCGCCGCGCTCGGACAGCAGCTCGTACGCGCGGACCATGACGACCGGGTCGTTGTGCTTGACCGAGATCTTGAAGTCGTGGAAGTCGTGCTCCTCGAAGAGGCCGGCCTCCCAGACGGCCGACTCGACGAGGGCCTCCGGCGTGGCCTTGCCGTACTTGGCCATGATCCGCGGGTCGAGCGACCCGGCGTTGACACCGATCCGGATCGAGACGCCGCGGTCCTTCGCCGCCTGGGCGATCTCCTTGACCTGGTCGTCGAACTTGCGGATGTTGCCGGGGTTGACCCGGACGGCAGCGCAGCCGGCGTCGATCGCGGCGAAGACGTACTTCGGCTGGAAGTGGATGTCGGCGATGACGGGGATCTGGCTGTGCTGGGCGATCTGCGGCAACGCGTCGGCGTCGTCCTGGGTCGGGCACGCCACCCGCACGATGTCGCACCCCGTGGCCGTCAGCTCGGCGATCTGCTGCAGCGTCGCGTTGACGTCGGTGGTCGGCGTCGTGCACATCGACTGCACGCTGATCGGCGCGTCGCCCCCGACCTCGACCTTGCCCACCCGGATCTTCCGCGTCGGCCGCCGCGGGGCGATGACTGGAGCAGGGAGGGCAGGCATTCCGAGGGAGACGCTCATGTCCTCAGTATCTCAGCCGGCGGACGCTCCCCCGCCGCCGCACCCGTCGTCCGCATCGAGAGCGTCCGTCCCGCTCAGAACAGCTTGACGGGCTTGACGATGTCGGCGTAGATGAGGAGCGCCGACATGCTGATGAGCACCAGCGCCATCGTGTACGCGACCGGCAGCATCTTGGCGACGTCGACGTGACCGGGGTCGGCCTTGCCGAGGATCCGGGCCCCGTTGCGCTTGAGGCCCTCCCACAGCGCTCCCGCCACGTGGCCGCCGTCGAGCGGCAGCAGCGGGATGAGGTTGAAGACGAACAGCGCCATGTTGAGCGACGCGATCAGCGAGAGCAGCGTCATGATCTTGGCCAGGGTGCCGTCAGCACCGAGGTCGGCACTCGCGATCTCCCCGCCCGCCCGGCCGACGCCGACGACCGAGATCGGGCCGTTGGGGTCGCGCTCGCCGGAGCCGAAGGCGGCCTGGACGACGCCGACCATCTTCTGCGGCACGTTGACGACGACGCTCGCGGTCTGGGTGAAGACGTTCCAGACGAAGCCCGGCACCTGCGCGACCGTCCCCTTGACCTGCTCGCCGGTCGGGGTCGCGCCGAGGTAGCCGACCCGCTCGGTGACCACCTTCCCGTTGCTGTCGACCTTGACCTTGTCGTTGTCGACGTAGGCCGCCCGGTTCAGGGCGGCGATCGGCGCCTGGAGCGTCACCTGGCGGCCGCTCCGGTCGACGCCGAGGGTGAGCGTGGAGCCGGCGGCCTGGCGGATGAGCGGGGTGACCTGGTCCCACCGGGTGACGGCCGTGCCGTCGACCGAGACGATGCGGTCGCCCGCCTGCAGACCCGCCTGGGCGGCCGGCGAGGCGGGGTCGCCTGGAGCGCACGCCGGCTGGGGGTCGGCCGTCGTCGGCGCCGCGGTGGGCGCGCACGCGGCGACCGAGGAGATCAGGGGGGTGGCGGTCGGGATCCCGTAGAGCGTGAGGAGCCCCCCGAAGAGGACGAACGCGATGAGGAGGTTCATCGTCGGGCCGCCGAGCATGACGACGACCTTCTTGGGCACACTGAGCTTGTAGAAGACGCGGTCCTCGTCGCCGGGGCCCACCTCGTCCATGGAGTCCTGACGGGCCTGGTCCATGAGCTGGCTGAACCGGCCGGTCGACGACGCGCGCAGCAGCGAGGGGTCGTCGCCCGGCTTCGGCGGGAACATCCCGATCATCCGGATGTAGCCGCCGAGGGGGACGGCCTTGATGCCGTACTCGGTCTCTCCGCGCTGCCTCGACCAGATGGTCGGGCCGAAGCCGACCATGTACTGCGTCACCTTGACTCCGAACCGCTTGGCCGGCACGAGGTGCCCGATCTCGTGCAGGCCGATCGACAGGGCCACGCCCAAGGCGATGACGAGCACGCCGACGATGTAGGCGATCACGCGGTAGTCCTCTCCAGCCCGAGCACGTCGCGGGCCCGCCTTCGGGCCCAGGCGTCCGCCCGCAGCACCGACTCAACGCTCAGGTCGGACGGTTTGATCCCCGCCTCCGGCGTCGCCGCGCTGTCCTCGACCACCCGCGCGATGGTGTCGACGATGTCGGTGAACCGGATGCGCCCGTCGAAGAAGGCCTGTACGCACTCCTCGTTGGCCGCGTTGTAGACGGCCGGGTAGGTGCCGCCCGCGCGCCCCACCTGCTTGGCCAGGGCCACGGCCGGGAAGGCCTCCTCGTCGAGCGGGAGGAACTCCCAGCTCATGGCCTGCGACCAGTCGACCGGGCGGACGGCGCCGGGCACCCGGTTTGGCCAGGCCAGCCCCAGGGCGATGGGCAGGCGCATGTCGGGCGGCGAGGCCTGGGCCAGCGTCGAGCCGTCGACGAACTCGACCATCGAGTGGATGACCGACTGCGGGTGGACGACGACGTGGATGCGGTCGAAGGGCACGTCGAAGAGCAGGTGCGCCTCGATGACCTCCAGCCCCTTGTTGACCAGGGTGGCCGAGTTGGTCGTGATGACCGGGCCCATGGCCCACGTCGGGTGGGCCAGCGCCTGCTCCGGCGTGACGTCGTGCAGCTCCTCGCGCCGCCGCCCGCGGAAGGGTCCGCCGCTCGCCGTGACGACCAGCCGCTCCACCTCGTCGGCCGTCCCCCCGCGCAGGCACTGGGCCAGCGCGCTGTGCTCGCTGTCGACGGGCACGATCTGGCCGGGCTCGGCCGCCGCCTTGACGAGCGGCCCGCCGACGATGAGCGACTCCTTGTTGGCCAGCGCCAGGGTCGTGCCGGCCTCGAGCGCGGCCAGGGTCGGCGCGAGGCCGATGGAGCCCGTGATCCCGTTGAGCACGACGTCCACCGGCCGTCCGGCCAGGGTCGCGGCCGCCTCGGGGCCGACGAGGATCTCCGGCCGGTATGCCGGATGGCCGGCAGCCGCCGCCGCCTCGGTCACGAGGTCGGCCAGCTCGGACTCGGTCCCGACCGCCGCGGCGACGGTCTGCACCTGCAGCTCGGCGGCCTGACGGGCCAGCAGGGTGAGGTTGCGCCCGCCGCTCAGCGCCGTGATTCGGAAGCGCTCCGGCGCGGCCCGGACCACGTCGATCGCCTGCGTGCCGACCGATCCGGTCGACCCGAGCAGGGTCACGGTGCGCGGGGACGAGGTCATCCGTTCATTGTGCCTCTCGCGTCGCCGGAGGGCGTGCCGCTCGTCGGCCCCGGGCCGGCGACCCGGCGGATGGCCCGGCGCATCATCGACCGGGTCACCGGGTCGTGGAGCACCGACACCGGGGCGAAGTAGACCCTCCCGCGCCGGCCCTTGAGCCAGACCGCCGTGGTCACCCGCAGCAGGCGGCTCGCCGGGTCGTAGGCCACCCCGGCCCGGACGTCGAGGTGGCGGTCGTCGTGGCTGACGAGCGCCTCGTCGCCCTCGACCCGGCGCACGGCGAAGACGTCGCGGGGGGCCGGTCGAACGCCGATGACGGGGACGACTGCTTGACGCAGGCCCATCAGCGCCACCACCGCCGGGGGCGCCGATGCGACGGCGAACACCTCGAGCGCCCAGCGGGCCGGGTCCTCGGGCAGCGTCCGCATGCCCGTCGGCACGGGCTCCACGACGACGTCGGCCCAGTCCGGCGGCGGCCGGTCCTGCAGGGCGAGCGAGACGAACGACGGCGGGGCTGAGGACATGGACGCTCCGTACGGTGGCGTATGGTAAACCATACGGTAGCGTACGGTCGTGGTCTCCAGGAAGCGGCTCAGCCGGGACGACTGGGTCACGGCGGGTCTCCAGGCCCTTCTCGACGGTGGGCCCGACGCCGTGGCCGTGGAGCCCGTGGCGGCACGGCTGGACGTCACCAAGGGTTCGGGCTACTGGCACTTCGCCGACCGGTCGGCGCTGTTGGCCGCCGTCCTCGAGCTGTGGGTGCAGCGCATGACCCTCGACGTCGTCGCGGCCGTCGAGGCCGCGGGGGGCTCCCCCCACCGGCGGCTGGCCCGGCTGTTGCGGGTCGTCACGACGGCCAGCGAGCGCACCCCGACCGAGATGCTCGTGGCCGTCAGTGCGGACCGGCAGGTCCGGTCCGCGGTCGAACGGGCGGTGGCCCTGCGCCTGCGCTACCTCGAGGAGCTGGTGACCCAGGCGGGCGTACCCCGCGAGGAGGCGAGGGCGAGGGCGGCCCTGGCCTACGCGGCATACCTGGGACACGCGACCCTCGCCGCCACCGTGCCTGGCGCCCTGCCCCACGGGGACGCCGCGCGACGACGGATGCAGGCGGCCCTGCTCGAGCTGGCGGTGCCCACCCGGGTGGACGTCACTCCGTGAAGACGCGCTCCTCGATGAGCTGCTCCACCACACGCTGGCCGACCGCCTCGAAGCGCCCCTCCTCGAAGTGCTTCTGGAACTCCAGCTCGACGTGGTCGGCGCCGTAGCGGTTCTTCTCGACCGTGAGCACGACCCACGACTTGTAGCGCTCGGCGTTGCCCAGGTCGTAGACGAGGTGGTGGCGGGCGACCACGTCGTACTTGTCGTTGATGATGAGCACGACGTCGGCCTCGTAGGCGAGGGCCGACGACCCGCGCAGGTCGTGCACCCGCATCCGCTTGCCTGAGACGAGGCTGGCCTTGTCGGCGGCGACGATGGCGAGAATCGGCACGCCGAGCGCCAGCGTCAGGTCCTTGAGGCCCTCGACGACGACGGTCACCCGTTCCTCCTCGACCGCCGGCCCCCCGGGGACAGGGATCTTCTGCAGGTAGTCGACCACCACGAGTGGGGCCACGCCCGTCTCCTCCCGGAGCCGGGCCACGACCTCCCGGATCTGGCTGAGCCCGGTCGTCGCCCCGTTCGACTCGTGCAGGTGCAGGCGCGCGGCGTACCCCCGGAGCGTCCGCAGTCCCTCGGCGACCCCGGGCAGGGCGGCCATCCGGTGGTCGAGCGTGCCCGCGGCGGCGGGCTGCTCGAACGCCCGCCGGATGGCGTGCAGCCGCGCGGCCTCGTAGCCGGCCACCTCGGCCGCCTCCAGCGAGAGCAGGCGCTCGAGCAGCGTGTGGCTCTCGTGCTCGTAGGAGAAGACGACGGCATGCCCGCCGGTGAGGACGACGTTGCGCACCATCTGCATCGCCATCGTCGTCTTGCCGAGACCCTGGGGGCCGCCGAGCAGCACGAGCTCGCCCGAGCGGAAGCCCCCGGCCAGGGCGTCGTCGAGCACCCCGAAGCCGGTGGGGACGACCGTGGCCCCGGGCGAGCGACCTCGACGGATCCGGTCATCGGTGCGGTCGAGCAGGTCGGCGACGGAGGTCAGGCGGCCGTCATCGGGTGTTGCGCTGGGGGGCATACGCGTAGTCCACCAGCAGTCGGGCCGTTCAGAGGGCGATCCCGACGTACTTGGTCTCGAGGTACTCACCGATGCCCTCAAAGCCGCCCTCCCGGCCGAACCCGCTGTGCTTCACGCCGCCGAACGGCGCGGCCGGGTTCGAGACGATGCCCTGGTTGACGGCCACCATGCCGTACTCCAGCGCCTCGCTGACCCGCACGGCGCGGGAGAGGTCGCGCGTGAACACGTAGGCCACGAGCCCGAACTCGGTGTCGTTGGCGAGCCGGAGCGCCTCGTCCTCGTCGGTGAACGTCGTGATCGGCGCGACGGGTCCGAAGATCTCCTCCTTCTGCATCCGCGCGCTCGTCGGCACGTCGGTGATGACGGTGGGTTCGAAGAAGTAGCCCGCGCCCTTCTGCGGGCGGCCCCCGGTGACGACCGTGGCGCCCCGGGCGAGGGCGTCGTCGAGCAGCTCGGTCACCTTCTGGCGTGCCTTGTCGTCGATGAGCGGGCCGACGGTGACCCCCTTCTTCGTGCCCTTACCGAGGGTCAGCGCGCCCATCTTCGCGGCGAACTTCCGGGAGAACTCGTCCGCCACGTCGCTATGCACGTAGAAACGGTTGGCGGCGGTGCAGGCCTCGCCGATGTTGCGCATCTTGGCGAGCATCGCTCCATCGACCGCGCGGTCGACGTCGGCGTCCGGGAAGACGAGGAACGGCGCGTTGCCGCCGAGCTCCATCGACACGCGCAGCAGCTGCTCGGCCGACTGCTCGACGAGGGTGCGCCCGACGCCCGTCGAGCCGGTGAACGTCAGCTTGCGCAGCCGGGGGTCGCGGATGATCGGCTCGCAGACCTCACCGGTGTGGGAGGTCGTGACGACGTTGAGGACGCCGTCGGGCAGGCCGCCCTCCGTCAGCAGCTGCGCGAGCAGCAGCATCGTCAGTGGGGTCTGGCTCGCGGGCTTGACGACCATCGTGCAGCCGGCCGCGATGGCCGGACCGATCTTGCGGGTGCCCATGGCGAGCGGGAAGTTCCACGGCGTGATCATCAGCACGGGCCCGACCGGCTGGCGCATCGTCATGAGCCGCGTCTTCCCGTCGGGCGCGGTCGACCACTGGCCGTGGATGCGCACGGCCTCCTCGCTGAACCAGCGGAAGAACTCCGAGCCGTAGGCGACCTCGCCGCGCGACTCGGCCAGCGGCTTGCCCATCTCCAGGGTCATGGCCAGGGCGAAGTCCTCGGTGCGCTCGACGAGCCGGTCGTAGGCGTGGCGCAGGATCTCGCCCCGCTCGCGGGGTGGCGTTGCGGCCCAGGCCGGCTGCGCGGCGACGGCGGCGTCGAGCGCTGCGGTGCCGTCGGCCACCGTCGCGTCGGCGACGTGGGTGAGGGTGCGGCCGGTGGCCGGGTCCTCCACGGCGAACGTGCCGCCGTCGGCGGCGTCGCGCCACGTCCCCCCGATGAGCAGGCCGGTGGGCACGGTGGAGAGGAGGGCGGACTGGGTCGGCGTCGCTGGCATACCCCTGTCCTACCCGATCGTCCGAGCCGGTATGCGTGGGGGTCAGCGCTCGAGGAGCGGCCGGTCCGGGTCGTAGGCCGGTCCCGCGGCGGCGTCCTGCCGGCGTCGCGCGATGGCGCTGAGGGCCTCGAGGACCACCCGGTTGGCCAGCGCCGCGGTGATATCGGCGTGGTCGTAGGGCGGGCTGACCTCGACGACGTCCATCCCGACGACGGGCAGCTCGAGGCAGAGGCGGCGCACGCTGTCGAGCAGCTCGCGGGCGGTGAGGCCTCCGGGCTCCGGGGTGCCGGTGCCCGGCGCGTGGCCGGGGTCGCAGACGTCGATGTCGACCGAGAGGAAGACGCCGTCGCAGTCGTCGAGGGCGATGGCCGACGCCTCGGTGAGGCACACGTCGAGGCCGCGCCGGCCGATCTCGGTCATCTCGTAGGAGCGGAAGCCCTCGCCGGCCATCCAGTCGAGCGTGTCGGGCGGCGGCCAGTAGCCGCGCAGCCCGACCTGCAGGAAGCGGTCGCCGCGCACCGCCCCCGACTCGATGAGCCGCCGCATCGGCTGGCCGTGGCCCCACAGCGAGCCGAACTCGATGTCTCCGGTGTCGGCGTGGGCGTCGAAGTGGACCATCGACACGCGGCCGTGGCCGAGGACGTTGGCGACGCCCTTCGCGTCGGGGTAGGCGATCGAGTGGTCGCCGCCGAGCACGACGGGGATCGCACCCGCCCGGGCCACGGTCTCGACCGCCGTCTCGAGCCGGGGCAGGGCGACCTCGATGTCGCCGGAGAACATCTCGACGTCGCCGGCGTCGACGACGCGCAGGTCGCGCAGCCCGTCGGTGCGCAGGGCGAGGGAGGGCCGGGAGCCGTCGTGCGGCAGGTAGTCGGTGGTGCGGATCGCCTGCGGCCCGAAGCGGGTGCCGGGGCGGTGCGAGGTGCCGCCGTCGAACGGGGCGCCGAGGATGACGACATCGGCTGCGGTGTAGGTCGACGGGTCGTCGAGGTCGCAGCGGTCGACGCCGAGGAAGGTGACGTCGGGGCCGTACTGCGCGCCGTAACGGGTCATCGGCCCAACGTAGTGCACCTGGGTCGCTAGGGCCGAAAAACGTTGCTGCGCTTGTGGATTGCCCTTGTCCTACGCCGAGCGTGGGTGTAGAGTCGAACATGTTCGACGACGTGATGGCGCAGCTGAGAGGGGTCGACCCCGGCCTCTCCGACGCCCAGCGGGTCGAGCTGCTGACCGCCCTCGAGCGGGTCAAGGCGACCTGTGCGGCGGCGCAGGCGCGGGTGACCGTGGCCCTCGCGCAGTCGCAGGAGGAGGTCGCCGCGGTATGGCGGCAGCGGGCCAAGGAGTGCGCCGACGGCGGGGACTTCGAGGCGTGGGTCGCCGCCCGCGACCAGGCTCGTCACGCAACCGTCCCCGACACCGACGTCGCGGCGGCTGGCGCGACGTCCCGGCGGCGGGCGGCTCGGCGGCCGGGAGCCGAGCTCGGGGTCGCAGGCCAGGTCGCACTGGCCCGTCGCGAGTCCCCCACCCAGGGCGCGCGGCACCTGAGGGCGGCGCTGGCGCTGGTGCGCCACCTGCCCCGCACGATGACCGCATTGGAGACCGGGGCGATGAGCGAGTGGCGGGCTCAGCTCGTCGTCCGCGAGACCGCCGTCCTCACCACCGAGCAGCAGACCGCGGTCGACGCCGAGCTGTTCGCCACCCTGGGGGACGACGGGGTCGGCGCCTTGGGTGACCGCGAGCTGGTCCGGCGGGTTCGGGGCATCGCCTACCGGATCGACGCCGAGTCCGTCCTGGCCCGGGCCCGCGGAGCCGAGTCGGAGCGGCGCGTCAGCATCCGGCCGGCCCCCGACACCATGTGACCTGACGGCATACCTGCCCGTGGGGCAGGGGGTCGCGGTGCAGGCGGCGCTCCTGGCCGCGGCGGCGGCGCTCCACGCGAGCGGCGACCCACGGGGCAAGGGCCAGGTCATGGCCGACACCCTGGTCGAGCGCCTCACCGGGCAGGCCTGTGCGGCAGCGGTACCCGTGGAGGTGCAGGTCGTCATCACCGACCGGGTCCTGTTCACCGGAGCGTTCGGACCCAGCGCCGTGAGCGAGACTCCGGCGCACGTCCCCGGCTACGGAGCCGTCCCGGCCGCCTGGGCGCGCACGCTGCTGCGGCCGTCCGGGGCAGCGGACACGGCCGCCGCCAAGGTGTGGCTGCGCCGGCTCTACGCCCACCCCGACGACGGCACGCTCGTGGCGATGGAGTCGACGCGGCGCACCTTCACCGGCGGTCTGCGGCGGTTCCTCATCGCCCGTGACGGCACGTGCACCACGCCGTGGTGCGACGCCCCCATCGCCCACCTCGACCACACGGTCCGGTACGCCGACGGGGGACCCACGACCGCGGGCAACGGCCGCGGCACCTGTGCGCGCTGCAACCACACCAAGGAGCTACCGGGCTGGGCCGCGCGGACGGCGCCCGACCCACCCGGGGACGACGACAGTGACGGCGGGCGTACGCATACCGTCTTCATCACCACCCCCACCGGGTGGACGTACCGCGGCACGGCCCCGCCGCTGCTGCCCGGCGCCCCGTCAGCAGCGGACGGCAGCGTCCTCGAACGGCACTGGGAGACCGTGCTCGCCGTCGCGTGACCTCAGTGGCGAGTCGGGCGGTACCCCAGCTCCTGCGTGCTGTGGTCGAGGGTGCGCTGCTCGAGCAGCTCGAGGTCGACCTCGACCGCGTCACCGCGCTCGACGGTGGCGTCCGGCCAGTCGAGCGGCTCGCGCAGCGTCGTCGACAGGACGGTGGTCGGCAGGCTCCTCATCCGGGTGACCCAGGGGTCGCGCACGTCGGACCCTTCGCTGCTGGCCGCGAGCATCTGGACGACGTCGCGCATCGTGGTGGCGCCCAGCACCATCCGCTGCCGGGTCGAGTAGAGGTCGAGGCGCTGGCTCAGCAGCTCGGGGCCCTGCTTGCCCCAGTAGCCGGTCCAGTCCCCGGTCGCGGCCGCGAAGCCGTCGAGGGTGCAGAAGGCGTCGAACGTGTAGGTGGCGGTCATGTCGCTCTCCTCGGGGCCGAACGGGTCGGTCGACCTACAGACCGGCGGCGCGACCAGAACTCATCGCCGAGGCGTCACGCGACCCCACCGCGCGCGTCCCCCACGGTGCCCTCGCCCTCCTCTACCGTCGAGACGTCACATCCGTTCGCGAGTGGGAGAGACGCCATGGCGGGGAAGTTCGAGCTCTACAAGGACAAGGCCGGCAAGTTCCGGTTCCGTCTCAAGGCCAGCAACGGCCAGGTGATCGCGACGGGTGAGGCCTACGAGTCGAAGGCCAGTGCCCTCAACGGGATCGAGTCGGTCAAGAAGAACTCGTCCGGGGCCACGACGGTCGACCAGACCGCCTGACCGTCCCGCGAGAGGGGCGACCACCGGCACCCGCCGGAGGTCGCCCTTCTCCGTGTGCCGGAAACCCTTGTCAGGAGTCGATGTTGGCCATGACGTGCTTGATGCGCGTGTAGTCCTCGAGGCCGTATATCGACAGGTCCTTGCCGTAGCCCGAGCGCTTGAATCCGCCGTGGGGCATCTCGGCGACGAGCGGGATGTGGGTGTTGATCCACACGCACCCGAAGTCGAGCGCCTTGGACATCCGCATGGCCCGGCCGAAGTCCTTCGTCCACACGCTCGAGGCGAGCCCGTAGTCGACGCCGTTCGCCCACCGCAGCGCCTCGTCCTCGTCGGTGAACCGCTGCACCGTGATGACCGGTCCGAAGATCTCGTCCTGCACCGCCTCGTCGTCCTGCCGCAACCCCGAGACGACGGTGGGCTCGAGGAAGAACCCGTCACCGAGGCCCGTCACCCGGTGTCCGCCGGCGTCGACCGAGGCGTGGTCGGGAAGGCGGTCGAGGAAACCGGTCACGCGACCCAGCTGGGCCCGGTTGTTGACGGGACCGAAGAGGGCGTCGGCGTCGTCCGGCAGCCCCACGCGGGCCGACCCCGCGGCATACGCACTGAGGGCGGCGACGAAGTCGTCGTGGATGCGGGGGCCGGCGAGCACGCGGGTGGCGGCGGTGCAGTCCTGGCCGGCGTTGAAGTAGCCCGCGACGGCGATGCCCTCCACCGCGGCTTCGAGGTCGGCGTCGTCGAAGACCATGACGGGGGCCTTGCCGCCGAGCTCGAGGTGCACCCGCTTGACGCGCGGGGCGGCGCTGGCGGCGACCTCGGCACCGGCTCGCACCGAACCGGTGATGGCGACGAGCGCCGGGGTCGGGTGCTCGACGAGGGCGCGGCCGGTCTCGCGGTCGCCGCACACGACGTTGAACGTGCCGGGCGGCAGGATCTCGGCCGCCAGCTCGGCGAGCCGCAGCGTCGTCTCCGGCGTGGTGTCGCTGGGCTTGAGGACGACGGTGTTGCCGGCGGCCAGCGCGGGCCCGATCTTCCAGATGGCCATCATCATCGGGTAGTTCCACGGCGTGACCTGCCCGACGACGCCGATCGGCTCGCGTCGCACCCACGAGGTGTGGCCGGCGAGGTACTCCCCTGCTGCGCGCCCCTCGAGGACGCGGGCCGCTCCGGCGAAGAAGCGCAGCTGGTCGACCATCGGCGGCACCTCCTCGCTCGCCGTGAGCGCCCACGGCTTGCCGGTGTTCTCCGCCTCCAGGTGCACCAGCTCGTCGGCGTGGGCCTCGATGGAGTCCGCGAGAGCGAGGAGGGCCTTCTGCCGCTCCGCGGGCGTGGTCCGGCCCCAGGTCCCGAACGCCGTGGCCGCCGACCGGTAGGCCGCGTCGACGTCGGCGGCCGACGACACCGGAGCCGTGGCGACGACCGAGCCGGTGCTCGGGTCGACGATGTCGCTGCGGGTGTCGGACCGCGACGCCACCCGCTCGCCGCCGACGATGTTGTGCAGCACCCGTGGTTCGCTCATCCACCCAGACAACCACGAAATCCGAGCCAGTTCCAGGCTCTAGACGACGGATTTCGTCGATCGGGCTTGCCTTTTCCACTGAAGCCGGAGACGATCGACCGTATGCCCGTCCTCGACGCCGTCTCCCGGCGCATCGTCGAGCTGCTCCAGGAGGACGGCCGGCAGCCCTTCGTCACCATCGCCCGGGAGGTCGGCCTCTCCGAGGCAGCGGTGCGCCAGCGCGTGCAGAAGCTCATCGACGCCGACGTCATGCAGATCGTCGCCGTGACCGACCCGCTGCAGGTCGGCTTCACGCGGCAGGCCATGGTCGGCATCCGGGTGTCCGGTGACGTGGCCGCCGTCTCCGCCGCCCTGTGCGCGATGCCCGACGTGGCCTACGTCGTGACGACGGCCGGCAGCTTCGACCTGCTGGTCGAGGTCGTCTGCGAGGACGACGAGCATCTCCTCGAGCTCCTCATGGGCCGGGTCCGCACCCTGCCCGGCGTCACCGCCACCGAGACCTTCGTCTACCTGCGCCTGGACAAGCAGCACTACAACTGGGGAACGAGATAGCCCGACCATGACGACCACACCCGACACCTTCAGCGAGCCGGCCGGCCCGGCCCACACCCCCTCCGGGGCGACGTATGCCGCGGCCGCGCGCGACCACCTCTGGGGCCACTTCACCCGCCAGTCCGCCTGGGAGAGTGAGGGTTCGGGTCCGCCGATCATCGTGCGCGGTGAGGGCCACCGGATCTGGGACGACCGCGGCAAGGAGTACATCGACGGGCTCGCCGGGCTGTTCGTCGTGCAGGTCGGCCACGGCCGGGTGGAGCTCGCCGAGGCCGCGGCCAAGCAGGCGAAGGAGCTCGCCTTCTTCCCCCTCTGGTCGTACGCACACCCCCGCGCCGTCGAGCTCGCCGAGCGCCTCGCGGCCGGCGCGCCGGGCGACCTCAACCGGGTCTTCTTCACCACCGGCGGCGGCGAGGCGGTCGAGACGGCCTGGAAGCTGGCCAAGCAGTTCTTCAAGCTGACGGGAAAGCCCACCAAGTACAAGGTGATCAGCCGTTCCGTGGCCTATCACGGCACGCCTCAGGGGGCGCTGTCGATCACCGGGATCCCGGCGGCCAAGGAGATGTTCGAGCCGCTCGTGCCGGGTGCGTTCAAGGTGCCCAACACGAACCACTACCGGGCGCCGGAGCACCTGCGCGACGACGCCAAGGCGTTCGGCCACTGGGCCGCCGACCGGATCGCGGAGGCGATCGAGTTCGAGGGCCCCGACACGGTGGCGGCCGTCTTCCTCGAGCCGGTGCAGAACTCCGGCGGCTGCTTCCCGCCGCCGCCGGGGTACTTCCAGCGGGTGCGCGAGATCTGCGACGCCTACGACGTGCTGCTCGTCTCCGACGAGGTCATCTGCGCGTTCGGCCGGATCGGCTCGATGTTCGCCTGCGACGACTTCGGCTACGTGCCCGACATCATCACGTGCGCCAAGGGGATGACGAGCGGCTACTCCCCCATCGGCGCCATGGTGGCCAGCGACCGGCTGTTCGAGCCCTTCCGCCACGGCACGACGTCCTTCCCGCACGGCTACACCTTCGGCGGCCACCCGGTGTCGGCCGCCGTCGCCATGGCCAACCTCGACATCTTCGACCGCGAGGGCCTGAACGACCACGTCCGGGAGAACGCCCCCGCCTTCCGGGCGTCCCTGGAGTCGTTGCTCGACCTGCCCATCGTCGGGGACGTGCGCGGCGAGGGCTACTTCTACGGGATCGAGCTCGTCAAGGACAAGCAGACCCGCGAGACGTTCGACGACGCCGAGTCCGAGCACCTCCTGCGCGGCTACCTGTCGAAGGCGCTGTTCGACGCCGGGCTCTACTGCCGGGCCGACGACCGCGGCGACCCGGTGGTCCAGCTCGCCCCGCCCCTGACGATCGGGCCACCGGAGTTCGCCGACATCACCGGCCGGCTGCGGTCCGTCCTGGAGGGCGCGCTCGCACACATCTAGGAGGCGAGGTCCGCCGCCGACACGGCATACTCGGCCGGATGTCCCCCAGCCAGGCCCAGCAGCTCCCCGACATGTGGCTCGACCCGGAGGCCGACCCCCGGGCGTCCGACGAGGTCGAGGTCGTCGACGAGCGCACCAACCTGCGGGAGTACCTCCGCGTCTACCGGCTCACCCTGCGGATGAAGTGCGACGGGCTCTCGCCGGAGCAGCTCGCGGCCCGATCGGTGCCCCCGTCGACGATGTCGCTGCTCGGTCTCATCCGCCATATGGCCAAGGTGGAGCGCGACTGGTTCCGCCTCCGCGGCGCGCGCGAGGACGCCCCCCGCCTGTACTGGTCGGAGGAGGACCCCGACGAGGCGTTCACGGGTGCGACCGCCGACCAGTCGGTCGTGGACGAGGCGTTCGCCCGGTGGGAAGAGGAGGTCGCGTTCAGTAACCGGTTCGTGGCGGCGGAGCCCGACCTCGGCCGGGTCTTCACCTACCGCGACGGCGAGACGCTCAGCCTGCGGGAGCTGCTCCTGCACATGGTGGAGGAGTACGCCCGGCACTGCGGCCACGCCGACCTGCTCCGCGAGTGCCTCGACGGGCGCACCGGCCAGTAGGGCGCGAGGCGCCGTGAGCCAGGCGCTCAGACCCCACGGAACAGCAGGGCCACGAGCAGGATGACCGGCACCGAGAGGAAGGTGCTGACGAAGATGGCGTCTCGGGCGAGGATCGTGCCCCGCCGGTAGGTGTTGGCGTAGACGAAGACGTTCTGGGCGGTGGGGAGCGCGGCGGTCACCGCGGCCGCGAACAGGGCGTGCCCCCGTAGGCCGGCCGCGGCATACCCGAACCCCACGGCGACAAGGGGCTGCCCGACGAGCTTGAGGCCGACGACGGTCGCGACGTGCGGGGCGGTGCCGCCGGCCCCGGGCCGGGGGCCACGGCGCAGCGAGATGCCGAACGCGATGAGCATGGCCGGCACGGCCATGTTGCCGACCAGCGCCACGGGCGCCAGCACGGCGTCGAGCCCGGCGCGCGGAAGGTGGTCGGCGACGACGGACAGCAGCAGCCCCGCCAGCGCGGCGACGGTCACGGGGGTGCGCACCACGCTGCGGAGCCCGGCGACGAGGGCGGGCCGGTCACCGCGGCGGTCGGCGTCGAGCAGGGCGAAGGCCAAAGGGGTGAGGACGAGCAGCTGGAGGAGGAGCGTCGGCGCGATGAGGGAGATGTCACCGAGCACGTAGAGCGCGATGGGGAGCCCGAGGTTGCCGGCGTTGACGTAGGACGAGCAGAGGCTGCCGACGACCGCCTCCCCCAGCCCCGGCCGCCACCGGATCCGCGCGACGAGCAGGTAGACGGCGCTGATGACCGCCACCGACACGGCCGACGTCGCGAGGTTGGCCGACCAGATCTGCTCGAACGACGTGCGGGACATGACGGTCAGCAGGAGGGCCGGCGACGCGACGTAGAACGCGAGGCGCGACAGCAGGTGCTGCGCCGACGGCCCGAGAATGCCCGCGTGGGCCAGTACCCAGCCCAGGGCGACGACGGCGGCGATCGTCGCGAACCCCTGGAGCACACCGAGCACGCGCCGATCCTGTCAGCCCCGGCGGGCCGGCCGGTCGGCGGTCGGCGGTCGGCGGTCGGCGGTCAGGAGCGGCGCAGCACCGGGGTCAGCGTCTCGAGCACCGAGGCGTCCTCGATCGTCGGCGGCGTGGCGGGCGAGCGCCCGTCGGCGATCTCGCGCATCGTGCGGCGCAGGATCTTGCCGGACCGCGTCTTGGGGAGCGCGGCGACGATGTCGACCTCGCGCAGGGCGGCGACCGCCCCGACCTCGGAGCGGACCCGGGCCACGAGCTCCCGCCGGATGCGCTCGCCGTCGGCGGACGCGTCCACCCCCGCCTTGAGGACGACGAGACCCCGCGGCACCTGGCCCTTGAGCTCGTCGGCGACGCCGATGACCGCGCACTCGGCGACGGCCTCGTGGCCGGCGAGGGCCGCCTCGATCGACCCGGTCGAGAGCCGGTGCCCGGCGACGTTGAGCACGTCATCGGTGCGGCCCATCACGTAGAGGTAGCCGTCCTCGTCGAGGTAGCCACCATCGCCGGTGAGGTAGTAGCCGTCGAACGCCGAGAGGTAGGACGAGACGTAGCGCTCGTCGTCGTTCCACAGCGTGGGGAGGGTGCCGGGCGGCATGGGCAGCCGCAGGCAGATCGCCCCTTCCGTGCCCGCGGGCACGGGAGCGCCGAGCTCGTCGAGGACGACGACGGCATACCCGGGCAGCGGCACCGACGGCGAGCCCGGCTTGAGCGGCAGCACCTCGATACCCATGGGGTCGGCCGCCACCGGCCAGCCGGTCTCCGTCTGCCACCAGTTGTCGACGACGGGCACGCCGAGCCGGTCGGTCGCCCACTGGTAGGTGTCGGGGTCCAGCCGCTCCCCGGCGAGGAACAGCGTGCGCAGCGACGAGAGGTCGTACGCCGCGGCGCGCTCCCCCGCGGCGTCCTCCTTCTTGATGGCCCGGTATGCCGTGGGGGCAGTGAACATCGCGACCACGCCATAGTCGCGGATGACCCGGAAGAAGGCACCGGCGTCGGGCGTCCCCACGGGCTTGCCCTCGTAGAGCACGGTCGTACACCCGGTGAGCAGCGGCGCGTAGACGATGTAGGAGTGGCCGACGACCCACCCGACGTCACTGGCCGTGAACCACGTCTCGCCCGGGTGCACGTCGTAGACGTGCTCCATCGACCACCGCAGCGCGACGGCGTGGCCGCCGTTGTCGCGCACGATCCCTTTCGGCTTCCCCGTCGTGCCGGACGTGTAGAGGATGTAGAGCGGGTCGGTGGCGGCGACCTCGACGCAGTCCGCGCCAGCGTCGGCCGCGGGCGAGGCGATGAAGTCGGCCCAGTCGACGTCGTTCTCCCCCAACGTCGCTCGCGCCTGCTCGCGCTGGAGCACCACGCACAGGTCAGGGGTGTGCGACGACCGGGCGATGGCGGCGTCCAGCATCGGCTTGTACTCGACGACCCGGCTGGGCTCGACGCCGCACGACGCCGACAGCACGACCTTGGGCTGCGCGTCGTCGATGCGCGCGGCCAGCTCGGCCGGGGCGAACCCGCCGAAGACCACCGAGTGCACGGCCCCGATCCGCGCGCACGCGAGCATGGCCACGACCGCCTCGGGCACCATCGGCAGGTAGATGACGACGCGGTCGCCCTTCTCGACACCGGCGCCCCGCAGCGCCCCGGCGAGCCGGCGCACCTCGGCGAGCAGGGCGGCATACGTGATGGACCGCCGGGTGTCGGTGACCGGCGAGTCGTAGTGCACGGCGACCTGCTCCCCGCGGCCGGCGGCGACGTGGCGGTCGAGTGCGTTGTGGCACGTGTTGAGGGTGGCGCCCGGGAACCAACGGTAGAACGGCGGCCGGCTCGCGTCGAGCACCTCGCCCGGGGGGGTGAACCAGTCGATGTCCTGGGCGGCCTCGGACCAGAACGCCTGGGGGTCCTCGATGCTGCGGGCATACGTCTGGGCATAGGCGCCGTCGCTCATGAACCGACCCTAGGTGACACGATCGCCTGGTGGAGATCCAGTCGACCCAACAGCTCGATGCCTGGCTCGACACCGGCCAGCCGGTGGGGGGCCTGCGTCTGCAGGACATCGACCTCACGCCCGTCGCCGCCCGCCTGCGCGGGATGGAGGACCTCGCGGGGCTCGTCGTGCTCGGCGGCACCGCGCCACCCGGCCTCGTGACCCACCTCCAGGCCCACGGGGCCGTCGTCTTCCCGAGCGTGCCGGACGTGCCGGTGGAGGTCTACCGCGCCCACCTCTACACCGGCCACGAGCTCTACGCCGGGATGGAGGGGCCCGGCGGGTATGCGGCGACGGTCGACTCCCGCGCCTACGACTGGGCCCGCGACATGCGGCTCGCCGACGACGCCTACGCGACCCTGCTCAAGGCCATCCACGACGACTCGATCAGCGACGCCCTGGCCGAGTGGGTCGTGGGCCGCCGGGTGGTCGGCGTCATGGGCGGGCACGCGCAGGAGCGCGGGTCCCGCGGGTATGCCGCCGCCGCCCGGCTCGGCCGCGCCCTCGCCGAGAGGGGGCTGCTCGTCGCCACCGGCGGCGGGCCGGGCGCGATGGAGGCGGCCAACCTCGGCGCCGCGACGCCCTCGGCCGACGCCCTCGAGACGGCGCTGGAGCAGCTCGAGGCGGTGCCCTCGTTCCGGCCGGGTGTCGAGGAGTGGGCCCGCGCCGCCTTCGCCGCGCTGGCCACCCTCGGGCCGCGGGTGCAACCGCATCCCGGCACCCCGTCGCCGGCGGCGGACCCCGGTGCCCCGAGCGACCGGCCCCGATCGCTCGGGGTGCCGACGTGGTTCTACGGCCACGAGCCGCCCAACGTGTTCGCCGAGGGCATCGCCAAGTACTTCTCCAACGCGATCCGCGAGGACGGCCTGCTCGCGCTCTGCAACGCCGGGGTCGTCGTCCTGCCCGGTGCCGCCGGCACGGTGCAGGAGGTCTTCCAGCTGTGCACGCGGCTCTACTACGCCGCGCCCGGTGCGAGTCTTCCGCCGCTCGTGCTCGTGGGGCGCGAGCAGTGGACCGAGGTGGTGCCCGTGTGGCCGCTCGTGCGGGCTCTCGGGGCGGGACGGCCGATGGGCGGCGCGGTGCACCTCGTCGACGACGCCCGGGAGGCCGTGGGCATCGTCGGCGCCTAGGGTGGCCGGATGAGCGAGCACACCGGAACCCTCGGCGCGGACGACCGCGCCCCCAAGGTCGAGGCCGTGCAGGCCGTCGTCGACCGCATCACCTCGTGGCAGGACGGCGCGACCGAGGAGACGGTGCGCAGCGAGCTGCTGAAGGGCCTGGGTGAGGCCGGCGTCGACGTGCCCTCGGCGTTCGTCGACGCGGTCGTCGAACGGGTGCGCGCCAACACCGAGCACTTCGACGTCGAGCCGCTGCTCGACGAGGCCGAGGCCCAGCGCTAGTCCTGCCGGGCCTCTACCCCCACGGCCGCCCGGGCGGAGACGAAGGCGTCGACGCAGCGGCGCACGTCGTCCTCGGTATGCGCCGCGGACAGCTGCACCCGGATCCGCGCCTCGCCGCGGGGCACGACGGGAAAGCTGAACGCGACGACGTAGACGCCGGCAGCCAGCATGTGCTCGGCCACCGCGGACGCGGTCCGGGCCCCCTCGTCCCCGGGGAACATCACCGGCGTGATGGGGTGGCTCCCGGGCAGCAGCGGGAACCCCGCCTCCTCCATCAGGGACCGGAACAGCGTGGTGTTGCTCGTCAACCTGGCCCGGCGGTCGACCGCGTGCTGCGCGATCTGGAGGGCGCGGAGCGAGCCGGCGACGACGCTCGGGGCGACGGAGTTGGAGAACAGGTAGGGCCGCGAGCGCTGGCGGAGCAGGTCGACGACCTCCTGGTGGGCAGCGACGTAGCCTCCTGACGCCCCGCCGAGGGCCTTGCCGAGCGTCCCGGTGAGGATGTCGACGCGGTCCTGCACCCCCATCAGCTCAGGCGTGCCCCGGCCGCCCGGGCCGACGAACCCCACGGCGTGGGAGTCGTCGACCATGACGAGCGCACCGAAGCGGTCGGCGAGGTCGCAGATGCCCTCGAGCGGCGCATACGAGCCGTCCATGGAGAAGACACCGTCGGTGACGACCACGGTGCGCCGCGCCCCCTCGGCGGCGCGCAGCTGCGCCTCGAGGTCGGCGAGGTCGCCGTTGCGGTAGCGCAGCCGCCGGGCCCGTGAGAGCCGGATGCCGTCGATGAGGGACGCGTGGTTGAGGGCGTCGGAGACGATGGCGTCATCGGCGTCGAAGAGGGTCTCGAAGAGGCCGCCGTTGGCGTCGAAGCAGGACGAGTAGAGGATCGCCGCGTCGACGCCGAGGAACGTCGCGAGGGCGCCCTCCAGCGCGGTGTGCAGCTCCTGGGTGCCGCAGATGAACCGCACGGACGCCAGACCGAACCCCCACTGCTGCAACGCATCTGACGCTGCCGCCACGACCTCGGGGTCGTCGGCGAGACCGAGGTAGTTGTTGGCGCAGAAGTTCAGCGCCGGGCCGCGGGCGGTGGTCACCCGGGCCGACTGGGCGGACACGAGCTCACGCTCGTGCTTCCACAGCCCGGCCGTGCGGATGTCGTCGAGGGTGGTGCTGAGCTGCTCGCGGACCGGTCCGTACATGGCTCGACGCTACCCGCGGAAAAGGACGGGGCGGTGTCGGAGGGCGTGGCTAGGGTGACCGGATGCCGTGGACCACACCGTCGCTGACGCCGCTGACCCAGGACGACTGCACCTCGACCATCACCGCCCACAGCGCGGCGCTGGCCGACCTCGCCGAAGGCGGCCTCGACGCCGCCGTCGAGTTCTGCCCCGGATGGACCGTGCGCGACCTGGTCCACCACGTCACAGAGGTCCACTGGTTCTGGGCCACCATCGTCGAGGACCGTCTCACCGAGCGTCCGACCCACCTCGTGCACCCCGAGCGGGCCGACGACGAGCACGCCGTCCCGGCCTTCCAAACGGCGGCGGAGCGGCTCGTGCGCGTGCTCTGCGAGACCGACCCCGCGACCCCGGTGTGGACGTGGGCGCCGCACCAGCAGGATGCCGGTTTCGTCGTGCGCCATCAGGTGCAGGAGATCGTCGTGCACCACTGGGACGCCGCGCACGCGGCCGGGCGCTCGCTGGACGTCTCCCCCGCCGTAGGCTCCGACAGCGTCGACGAGATGCTCCAGTTCTCCGTCGTCAACGCCGCCAACCAGGACGACGACCCCCTGCCCCCGGCCCTCGGCGGCACCTTCGCCCTGCGCTGCACCGACGCCGACGCCGCCTGGGTCGTGACCGACGGACCCGAGCCGGGACTCAGTGCGGTGACGCGGGTCCGGGGTCATGAGGTCGACGCACAAGGGCTGCTGGCGGTGACCGGCACGGGCGGTCAGCTCATCGCCTGGCTCTACGACCGCCATGGCGACCCGGCGGGGGACGCCGACCCGAGTGCGGTCGACGGTGCCCACCCCGGACTGCTCGAGCGGTTCCGCCACCTCTGCTTCACCGACTGAGGCCCCGCTCCTGCCGGAAACCGCACCGGGTGTCCGGACGGGGAGGACCCTGGGCGCATGCACCCCGACCCCGACACCGCCCGCGACCGCAACACCGGACCGATGGTGAGCCTCTGGGACACCCTGGCCGACAGCTACGACCAGGTGGGCGTCGAGTTCTTCGCGCCCATCGCGGCTGGTCTGGTCCACGCGCTGGACCCCCAGCCCGGTGAGCGGGCGCTCGACCTCGGCTGCGGACGTGGCGCCGCCCTGCTGGAGATCGCGCGCCGGGTCGGGCCGCAGGGGCGGGCGGTCGGAGGAGACCTCTCGACCCGCATGGTGGCGGGCTGTGGGCAGCTGGCCCGGCAGGAGGGGCTCGACCAGGTCGACGTGCGGGTCGTCGACGCGCAGGCGCCGGACGTCGAGGCGCTGGCCACGGCGGTCGGTGGCCCGGCCGACCTGCTGGCGTCCTCCCTCGTGGTCTTCTTCCTGCCCGAGCCGGCCGTCGCTCTGGCCCGCTGGGTCCCGTTGCTTCGCCCCGGTGGCCGGGTCGGGCTGGCGACGTTCGGCGACCGCGACCCGGTGTGGGCCGGCGTCGACGCGGGCTTCGACCCCTATCTGCCGCCGCACCTGCTCGACGCGCGGACGAGCGGGGCGAGCGGCCCGTTCGCGTCCGATGCGGGAGTCGAGCAGCTGCTCCACGACGCCGGGTTCGTCGACGCGACGACGAGCCACCGCCGCGTGACGGTGCGGTTCACCGACGCCGAGCACTGGTACCGGTTCACGATGTCGGTCGGTCAGCGGGCGTTCTGGGGCTTCGTGCCCGAGGACGAGAGACCTGCGGTGAAGGCCACGGCGTTCGCGAGGCTGGCCGAGGCGGCCGCCCCGGACGGCTCGGTGACCCTCTGGCAGGACGCGCGCTACACCGTGGCGCGCCGGTCCTGAGTCAGGCGGTGGCCGCCGCCAGCTGGCCGCAGGCCCCGTCGATCTCCTGGCCGCGGGTGTCGCGGACGGTCGTGGGGATGCCGGCCGAGCGCAGCCGCTCGACGAACTGCTGCTCCACCCCGGGACGCGACGCCGTCCACTTCGAGCCGGGGGTGGGGTTGAGGGGGATGGGGTTGACGTGCACCCAGCCGCGGCCGCGCTGGTTGAGCTTCCGGCCGAGCAGGTCGGCGCGCCAGGCCTGGTCGTTGATGTCGCGGATGAGCGCGTACTCGATCGAGACGCGCCGCTTCGTGGTCACGAAGTAACGGTGGGCGGCGTCGATGGCCTCGTCGACCGACCACCGGGTGTTGATCGGCACCAGCTCGTTGCGCAGCTCGTCGTCGGGGGCGTGGAGCGACAGGGCCAGCGTCACCGGGAGGCCCTCCTGGCCGAGCTTGTCGATGGCCGGCACGAGGCCCACGGTCGACATGACGATGCCTCGGGCGGACATGCCGAGCCCGTCGGGGGTGGGGTCGGTGAGGCGCCGGATCGCGCCGACAGCCGCCTTGTAGTTGGCGAGCGCCTCCCCCATGCCCATGAAGACGACGTTGCTCACCCGCAGGGGGGACGCCTGCTCGGTGTCCCCCTCCCCACCGGGGAGGTCGCCGTGGCGCAGCGAGCGGGCGGCATATACGACCTGCTCGACGATCTCGGCGGTCGACATGTTGCGGGTGAGACCCGCCTGCCCGGTGGCGCAGAACGGGCAGTTCATGCCGCAGCCGGCCTGGCTGGAGATGCAGATGGTCACCCGGTTGGGGTAGCGCATGAGCACCGACTCGACGATGGCGCCGTCGTGCAGACGCCAGGCGGACTTGACCGTCATGCCGTCGTCGGCGGTGCGGACCACGTGCGGGATGAGCAGGGGCGGGAGAAGGTCGCGGACCAGGTCGTCGCGCATGGCCTTGGGCAGGTCCGTCATCTCGTCGGCCCGGTCGACGAGGCGCTCGAAGTAGTGGGTGGACAGCTGCTTGGCCCGGAACCCCGGGTGCCCCAGCGCCTTCACGGCCTCGGTGCGCTCCGACGGGGTGAGGTCGGCCAGGTGGCGCGGCGGCTTCCCGCGGCGGGGCGCGGTGAACGTCAGCTCACCCGGGCGGGGGGGCGCCGAGGCAGCCGCCGGTACGGCGGGGTCGGGCAGGTCGGTCAGATCGGTCATGGCGACACCAGTCTCGCAGGGTCCCGCGGGCCCTTACTCCAGCCCGCGCTGCACCGTGTCGAGCAGGTGGTCCAGCTGGCGGTCCCGCTCGAGCGGTGAGGTCCCTCGGAGGGGACCTTCGAGGTGCAGCACGGCGAACCCGTGCACGGCCGACCAGCAGGCCTCCTCGGCCCCCCGTCGTCGGGCCGGGAGGAGGGCTCCCGTCGTCACCATCTCATCGAGGGCGGCACCGAGCAGGTCATAGGGCCCGGGCATCTCGGCCGACCGTGAGAGCGGGTGGGCCGCGAAGGCCGAGGCGAAGAGGCCCGGCTGCGCGAACGCGAACTCCACGTACGCCCTGCCGACCTCGCGCAGCCGGCGCCGTGACCGCGACCGCGCGTCCCCGCCGCGGACGCGAGCCACCCGAGCGCCCATCGTGGCCGCCAGCTCGTCCTGGGATGCCTGGGCCACCTCGGCGAGCAGCTCGTCGCGGTCGGCGAAGTGGCGGTAAGCCGCGTTGTGCGAGACCCCGGCGCGACGAGCCACCTCGCGCAGGACCACGCCCGTCGGTCCGCTCTGCCGCGCCAGCTCCACGGCGGTGTGCACCAGCTCCTCCCGGAGGTTGCCGTGGTGATAGCCCGTCATGGCCCCGATCCTGTCATGTTGACAATGTCCACATACACGCGCATCCTCGATGTTGACGCCGTCCACATTTGTCTGTGTCACCACCGGAAGGTCACCCATGAGCCGCAAGATCGGGATCCTGGTGGCGATCTACGCCGCCGTCCTGGCCATCAACCTCGACACCACCATTGTCAACGTCGCCCTCCCCAGCATGGCCCGCGACCTCGGGGCCGGCACGACCTCGCTGCAGTGGGTCGTCGACGGCTACGCGCTCGCCTTCGCCACTCTGGTCCTCGCCGCGGGCTCGCTCTCGGATCGTTACGGCCGTCGCCCGGCGCTCATCGTCGGCCTCCTGGGCTTCGCCGCCGCGAGCGTCGCCGGGGGCCTTGCGACGACCGTTCCTGCCCTCGTCGCCGCTCGGGTCGTCATGGGCGTGTTCGCCGCCCTCATCTTCCCGACCACCCTGTCGGTGATCGCCAACAGCTTCCCCGACCGGAAGCAGCGCGCCGCCGCCCTCGGCGGCTGGGGCGCCGTCGTGGGAGTGGGAGTGGCGGCAGGTCCGGTGACCGGTGGCGCACTGCTCACGCACTTCTCGTGGGGCAGCGTGTTCTTCGCCCTCGCGCCCCTGGCCGTCGTGGCCGCGGTCCTGGCCATAGTCCTGGTGCCGGAGTCCCGGGACCCGAACGTGCCGCGCCTCGACCGACCCGGCCTGGTGCTCTCCGCTGCCACGCTCAGCCTGCTCACGGTCACCGTCATCGAGGCACCGACCCGCGGCTGGGTGTCCTGGCCGACGCTCGGCGGGTTCGTGGTGACCGTCCTCCTGCTCGCCGCCTTCCTCCGGGTCGAGCGGCGCGCCGCTCACCCCCTGCTCGACGTGACGCTCTTCGCCGACCGCCGCTTCAGCGCCGCCAGCGGGGCGGTGACGGTCACCTTCTTCTCGCTCGCCGGGTTCATCTTCCTCATCACGCAGTACTTCCAGCTGATCCGCGGCTACGGCCCCCTCTCCACGGGCGCTCGCATCCTTCCCGTCGCGGTCAGCATCGCGATGGCCTCGGTGGCCGGCGGGCTGCTGGCTCCACGCCTGGGTACACGCGGGGTCGTGACCACGGGCCTGCTCATGTTCGGGGTCGCGATGGCCTGGATCGGCACCTCTGCCATCGACGTCCCGTACGGGACGACCGTGGTACCGCAGATGGTCCTCATGGGTCTCGGCATGGGCCTCATCTCGACCCCCGCCACCGAGTCGATCCTCCTCGTCCTCCCCCCGTCGCGCGCCGGGGTGGGGTCGGCCGTCAACGACGCGACCCGTGAGCTCGGCGCCACCCTGGGCGTCGCCGTCGTCGGCTCGGTGTTCTCCTCCGTCTTCGGTCGTGGCCTGGACGACTCGGACTTCCGGCAGCTGCCGGCCGAGCAGCTCTCCGCCGCCCGCGACTCGGTCACGACGGCGATCGGGATCGGCCAGGCCCGACCCGACCTCCTGGACGCCGCCCGGGAGTCGTTCATGAGCGCGCTCCACGCCGGGACCTTCCTCGTCGCCGCCATCTGCCTCGCCGGGGCCGTCGTCGCCGCGATCGCCCTTCCCGGACGCGGGTTCGTCGCGCCCGCCGCCAGGAGCATGCACCCGGAGCCGGTGGACGTGGTCTGACGCCCGGTCCCGGTTCGGGCGGGGCGGGCTACGGGACGAGGACCGCGAGCACGGCCCAGACCACGGGCGCCGTCATGACGAGCGAGTCGAGCCGGTCCATGAGGCCACCGTGGCCCGGGAGGATGTTGGACATGTCCTTGATGCCGAGGTCGCGCTTGATGGTCGACTCGACGAGGTCGCCGGCGGTGGCCGCGACAGCCGCCGCCGCACCGGCGACGAGCCCGACCCACCAGGGCCCGTGCAGGGCCCAGACGACGCACCCGACGCCGACGAGCATGCAGAAGCCGACGGACCCGGCGAAGCCCTCCCACGACTTCTTGGGGCTGATCGTCGGCGCCATCGGATGCCGCCCCGCGAGCACGCCGACGGCATACCCGCCGATGTCGCTGGAGACGGTGAGCGCGATGTAGGTGAAGAGCCGCCAGGCGCCGTCGGCCGGCGCCAGGAGGAGCGAGCTGAACGCGGCGAGCAGTGACGGGTATGCCGCGACGACGGTGCCGGCGAGGACGTCGCGGGCCGCTCCCGCCACCCCGTCGGCCACCCGCCAGACGAGCACGGCCACGCAGGTGAGCGCGAAGCAGATGAGCAGGGCGGAGCCGCCACCGACGTAGGCCGCGCCGAGCATCGACACGGCTCCGACGATGCTCGGGACCACCGGCACGGCGAAGCCCCCGGCCCGCAGCGCCCGGCACAGCTCCCAGACGCCGACGCAGACCGACGCCGTCGCCAGGACGACGAACGTCCACTTGGGGACGACGAACAGCGTGATGATGACGGCGGCGCCGAGGGTGAGACCGACCGCGAAGGCCGCCGGCAGGTTGCGCCCGGCGCGCGAGACCTTGACCGACTCGGTCTCGGTCGTCACCGGGGCGACCACGGCCCCCTCGGGGGCCGGACCGGGGTCGGTCGCTGGAGGTTCGCTCATCGCTCGGGGTGTCGGCTGGTCGGGGCGGTCAGACCTCGAGCAGCTCGGTCTCCTTGCCCTTGACCAGGACGTCGATGGTGTCGACATACTTCTTGGTCATGGTCTCGAGGTCCTTCTCGCCGCGAGCGCCGTCGTCCTCGCCGACCTCGCCGTCCTTGACGAGCTTGTCGAGGTCGGTCTTGGCCCGGCGACGCACGTTGCGGATCGAGACCCGCGCCTCCTCCGCCTTGTGGTGCGCGAGCTTGATGTACTCCTTGCGGCGGTCCTCGGTGAGGACGGGAAGGACGCACCGGATGACGTTGCCGTCGTTGCTGGGGTTGACCCCGAGGTCGGAGTCGCGCAGCGTCTTCTCGATCTCATGCATCGACGACTTGTCGAACGGGCTGATGAGGATCGTGCGCGCCTCAGGCGTCTGGAACGACGCGAGCTGCTGCAGCGGAGTGGGGGCCCCGTAGTAGCTGACGAGCAGCTTGTTGAACATCCCCGGGTTGGCCCGGCCCGTGCGGATGCCGGCGAAGTCCTCCTTGGCGACCTCGACCGCCTTCTCCATCTTCTCCTCGGCCTCGAAGAGCGTCTCGTCGATCATCGTGGTACCAGCCTGCTTCCCTCACCGTGCGAACGTTCCGGTCTGCGCGAACGCCCGTCACGCGGGGGTGACGAGCGTGCCGATCCTCTCACCTTGCAGCGCGCGGGTGATGTTTCCCTCGCCCTCCATGCCGAAGACGACCATCGGCAGCTTGTTGTCGTGGCAGAGGCTGAACGCGGCCTGGTCGACGACCCGCAGGTTGCGCTGGATGGCCTCGTCGAAGGTCAGCGTGTCGAGCTTCTTGGCCTCCGGGTGGAGACGGGGGTCGGAGTCGTAGACCCCGTCGACCCCGTTCTTGCTCATCAGGACGACGTCGCACTTGATCTCCAGGGCGCGCTGGGCGCTCACCGTGTCCGTGGAGAAGTACGGCATCCCCGCACCGGCCCCGAAGATGACGACGCGCCCCTTCTCGAGGTGGCGGATGGCCCGCCGGGGGATGTAGGGCTCCGCGACCTGGCCCATGGTGATGGCCGTCTGCACGCGCGTCTCGATGCCGGCCTTCTCGAGGAAGTCCTGCAGGGCGAGGCAGTTCATGACCGTGCCGAGCATCCCCATGTAGTCGGCCCGGGTGCGGTCCATCCCCTTGGCCTGCATCTCGGCGCCGCGGAAGAAGTTGCCGCCGCCGATGACGATGGCGACCTGGACGCCGCTGCGCACCGCGCCGGCGATCTGCTCGGCGATGTCGCGGACCACGGATGGGTCGAGCCCGATGCGGCCGCCCCCGAAGACCTCGCCGGAGAGCTTCAGCAGGGCCCGTCGGACGTCGTGCTCGCGGGGGGTCGTCGTCACCGGTGGCTCCTGACGTCAAAGGCGGGCGGTCGCCCGATGGTTTCACATCCGCGCGGCCCGTCTCGCCGCCCACCGGATCGTCAGAGCTCGACCGGATCGTCAGAGCTCCACGGCATGCCGTTGCCTCGCGACCATCCGGGTGAGTGGCGTACGGCCCGGCGGGGCCCGGCCTACGCTGCCGTATGCCTCCCGCGCTGGCTGCGAGTCTCGTCGCCGTCATGGTGGCCGCCCTCCTGTGGCGTGGGCGTTCGGGGCGTCGCGGGACGGGGTTCTCGCGGGGCGAGGTCGCGCTCGGGGTCCTCGGCGCCCTCGGTCTGGTGGCGCACTGCGTCGCGATGTTCTTCGGCGAGACGTTCCTGGGCCTGCTCGGCCGGGTGCCGGGGGTGCGCGCATACGCCGACGCCGTCACCGGGATGGGCCCGGCCAGCGTCGTCGCCTACGGGCTGCCGGCGGCGCTGCTGCTCGTGGCCGTCCGGCGGCGCCGCGACCCCGCGATCGCGGTCCTGGTCGCTCTGGGCGTCGTGGGGGTCACGATGTACGACGGCGGACCCCTCTGGCTGCACCTGGCCGCGATCAGCGGGCTCGTCGCGGTCCTCGCCTGGCTCGTCTCGCCCCTGCAGCACTCCGGGCCGCGGCCCCTCTCGGGCGCACCCACCGGCTGACGTCGAGGCCCGCGCCACCGCCGCGGACCCCTGCCCTAGGGTCTCCTCGTGACTGCCGAGCGCGAGACGTTGACCTGGGCCGACTTCGGGACCGCCGTGCGCGACCTCGCGCAGCAGGTGGCCGACGACTTCGAGCCGGAGATGGTGCTGTCGATCGCTCGTGGCGGCCTGCTCATCGGCGGCGCCCTGGGTTACGCCCTCGGGATCAAGAACACCTACACGATGAACGTCGAGTTCTACACGGGCGTCGACGAGCGTCTCGAGGTGCCCCGGATCCTGCCGCCGGCGCCCGACTTCGTCGACCTGCGGCACGCCAAGATCCTCATCGCCGACGATGTCGCCGACACGGGCAAGACCCTGGAGTCGGTGCAGGAGTTCGTCGCCGGCAAGGTCGGCGAGGTGCGCACCGCGGTCATCTACGAGAAGCCGCACTCGATCGTGCGGTGCGACTACATCTGGAAGCGCACCGACCGGTGGATCAACTTCCCGTGGAGCACCGAGCCGCCGGTCACCCGCACGGCGGCGACCGTGCTGGACGCCTGACGTCGCTCGGGCCCGAGCGACGGGCTGCTACCGGAGCCGGGCGGCGACGACCTGCTCGAGCACGTCCAGCGGCAGGGACCCCGAGTCGAGCACGGCCGCGTGGAACTGCGGCACGGCGAACCGGTCGCCCTGGCGCTGCTCCGCCTCGCGTCGCAGCCGCTGGATCTCCAGCCGGCCGACCATGTAGGACGTCGCCTGGCCCGGCGTCACGGCATACCGGTCGATCTCCGGGCGCACCACGCCCTCGGTGAGCGGCGAGTTCTCCAGCATGTAGCGCACGGCCTGCTCGCGGCTCCAGCCCAGGGCGTGCAGGCCGGTGTCGACGACGAGGCGCGTGGCGCGCATGGAGTCGGCCGACAGCATCCCGAGGCGCTCGATCGGCCCGGAGTAGAGACCCATCTCGTCGGAGAGCCGCTCGCTGTAGAGCCCCCAGCCCTCGGCGTACGCCGAGTTGTGCAGGTGCTTGCGGAACTCCGGCACGGCCGTCAGCTCGCCGGCGATGGCGAGCTGCAGGTGATGGCCGGGGATGCCCTCGTGGAAGGCCATCGCCTCGAGCTCGAAGGTGCCCCACGACGCCGGGTCGCTGACGTTGATGAAGAAGGTGCCGCCCCGGCTGCCGTCCGCCGCCGGCGGGAAGTAGAAGGCCTTGGCGCCGGCCGTGGTGCCCTCCACGACGCAGGGCGCCTGCGGGAGCACCTCGAACCAGTCGCCGATGGCCGCCCACGCCCGCGCCATCGCCGTCTCGGACGCGGAGACCAGCTGGTCGCCGCTCGTGAAGTGCAGAGCGGGGTCGACGCGCATCCGCTCGAAGATCTCCTGCGGGTCGGACGTGCCGAGCGCCTCGGCCCCGAGCGAGCGGTACTCCGCCGCGAGCGCCTCGACCTGGGCCAGCCCCGTGTCGTGGATGTCCTGGGCGGAGCGGCCGGTCGTCGTGTAGTAGCGCAGCGTGCGGGCGTAGGCCTCGTCGCCGCCCTCGAGGTGGGTGAGGCCGACCCGGTCGTCGGGGCGGGCGTGCGGGAGCACCTCGTCGCGCAGCACGTCGCGGTATGCCGCCAGCCCCGGCCGCAGGTGGGTGCGGGCCGCCTCGGTCAGGCGCCCGCGCCAGGCCGCGACGTCGAGGCCCTCGGGCGGGCGCAGGGCGGCGACGAAGGGGTCGGTCCCGAGCGGGGTGGCGAGGGTCTGGTCGATCTGCTCGATGACGCCCCGCACCGCGAAGGCGGCGGGCGCCCACCCGCGCGCGAGGCCCTCGCGGTGGCGCTCGGCCGTCGCGACGAACCAGTCCCCCGCCCCGGCCAGGACGCCCGGCATGGCGTCGGCCACGCCCTCGTCGGGCAGGCCGAGCATCCCCAGGATGAGCGGGAGCTGAGACTGCGGGCCGAAGATGGGGTCGGCGGAGATCTCCGCGAGGCGCGCCTCGAGCAGGTCGGCGCGGGCGCGGGTGCTGCTCACGAGGACCGCCCGCGTCGTGCGCTCGGTCGCGTCGAGGTCGGCGTCGGCGTCGGCGTCGAGCCTCGGCGCGGGCGGCCACGTCGCGCAGCCGGGTGATCTCGGCGTCCTCCGCCGCCCGGGACGCGTCCTCGTAGCGGCCCGTCGTCGGGTAGTGGCCGAGCAGGTGGGCCTCGGTCGGCTCTGCGGCGAGATAGCCCGCCCAGAACTCGTCGGACAGGGCGGCCAGGTCGGAGGAGGGCATTCCGGCACCGTATCCGGGGACAGCCGGGTGGGCGCAGCGGGGCGGCCTGTGGGTCGGGACCGTATGGCCTTATTCATCAATTGGTGATAAAACGGAGGTCCCCCCGTCGAGCCGAGGAACCAGCATGAGCGAGACCGCGGGCCGCACGCCCCCCGTCGAGCCCCGAGCCACGACCCTGCGCGCCCAGGGGCTGGCCAACCGCGTGACCCGGACGCTCCTGGCCACGCCCCTCGTCTCCCGAGGGGTGGGGCGCCGCCTGGTGACGCTCTACCTCGTGGGCCGGCGCAGCGGTCGGCGGCTGAGTGTTCCCGTCGCCTACACGCGTGACCACGGCGCCCTCCTCGTCGGCACGCCCTTCGGCTGGGGCCGCAACCTGCGCACCGGTGAGCCGATCGAGGTGCGCTACAAGGGACGGCGTCGGACGGCGGACGTCCAGGTCTTCACCTCGGAGGCCGACGTGGTGCGTCTCTACGCCGAGATGGCCCGCGACAACGGCAGCTTCGCGTCCTTCAACCGGATCGCTCGCGACGCCGCCGGGGTGCCGGACCCTCGCGACCTGCGTCTGGCGTGGGCGGCGGGGGCGCGGGCCTTCCGCCTGACGCTGCGCTGACCGGGTCGCCGGCGGCCACGAACCGGTCACCGAGGGCCTGCACGGTATCCCGCAGCTCGGGTCCCGCCACCACGCGGAACGGGCAGAGGAGCGCCCCGAGCTGCGCGGCGTACCAGAAGGGGTTGCTCGTGCTGCCGACCAGCCTGGTCGTGCGCTCGTCGACGACCTCGAGACGGCCCAGCGCCGGCGAGAGCCAGTGCCGCACGCGGTCGACCGGCGCCTCGACGACGACGTCCGCGGCGTACTCCCAGCCCACCCCGAGGTGAGCCTCGAGGGACGCGACCGGGTCCAGGTCGGCTGGTGGCGCGAAGGAGGCGTCGAGCTCGACCGCCTGCACCACCCGGTCGACCCGGTAGGCGCGGACGGCGGACGCGGTGAGTGACCGGCACAGCAGGTACCAGCGGCCATGACGGACGACGACCGACCACGGCTCGACCTCGCTCTGCCACTCCGTGCCCGCCTCGGACCGGTAGAGCATCTGCACCCGCCGGCGCTGGGCGCACGCCTGTACGAGCACCATCGTCGTCGCGGGGTCCGGACGGACGGCGCCCCGGTCGGCGGCGGGAGCCGTCGTGCGGCGCATGACCTGCACCTGCTCGGCGACCGGGGCCGGCAGGGCGCGCACGAGCTTGGCGAGCGCCGCCCCGGCCGGCGCCGTCGCGTCCGCGGCGTCGTGGTGGCCGTCGAGGACGGCCATGACCAGCCCGAGCGCCTCGGGAGCCGAGAAGGTCAGGGGCGGCAGCCGGGTCCCACTGGCCAGCCGGTAGCCGCCGTAGGGGCCGCGCTCCGAGGTGACGGCGATCCCGGCCTCCCGCAGCACGGCGACGTAGCGCCGGGCGGCCCTCGACGAGCAGCCGAGCGCCCGCGCCAGCCGGTCAGCCGTGATCCCGGGGCTGTCCTGGACGAGCTGCAGGCAGCGCACGGCCCGCGCCGTGGGGTTGCTCTCGACCACGGTCCCCGTCATCGCCCCAGGCTGGCACAGGATCAGGAACCGATCCGTCCGGAACCCGCCCTAGGTTGGCGGGATGAGCGACGAGCCGCCGACCCCGCCGACGACCCCGCCGACGACCCCGCCGCCGACCCCGCCGCCGACCCGGCCGCCGACTGTGCCGACCACCCCTGCGGCGGACCCGCCGTGGGAGCCGCCGGCCGCGGGCACCGAGGTGGAGCACCTCGTCGCGGCCCTGGACCGCCAGCGCGCCACCTTCCGCTGGAAGGCCGACGGCCTGGACGAGCGGGGGCTCGGCCTGCGGATCGGGACCTCCAGCCTGACGCTGGGCGCCCTCCTGAAGCACCTGGCCTTCGTCGAGGACTACACCTTCGCCACGAAGCTGGGGGGCGAGTCGCCCGGCCCGCCCTGGGAGACCGTCGACTGGGAGGCGCACCCGGACTACCCCTTCTCGTCCGCGACCGACGACCCGGCCGAGGCGCTGTATGCGCTGTGGGACGGCGCGGTCGCCCGCTCGCATCGGCGTCTGGACACCGCGCTGGCCGACGGGCTCGACCAGCGCGTCGACCATCCGTGGGACAACGGCCAGCGGCCCACCCTGCGCCGGATGCTCTTCGACCTCGTGGAGGAGTACGGCCGGCACACCGGGCACGCCGACCTCCTGCGTGAGGCGGTCGACGGGCGGGCCGGCGAGGACCCGCCCCTCGACTGGCGCCCCTGGGCCTGACCCGCTTCCCTCGCGACCCGCCTCCGCGACCCACCGAACCCACCGAACCGACCGACCCGACCGACCTGTCCCGACACGAGCCGCCCGAGGAGATCCGATGGCCGAGATGATGCTGTTCCACCACACCCAGGGGCTGACCCCCGGGGTCGTCGACCTCGCCGACCGGCTGCGCGCCGGCGGGCACACGGTGCACACCCCCGACCTCTTCGGGGGCCGGACCTTCGACACGGTCGAGGAGGGCATCGTGTTCACCCGCTCGCCCGAGGCCCCCGACGTCGACGCCCTGGTCGACGCAGCGGTGGCCGAGCGGCCGGCCGAGCTCGTCTACGCCGGGATCTCGTTCGGCGTCATGTCGGCCCAACGGCTCGCCCAGACCCGCGCCGGCGCGGCGGGCGCCGTGCTGCTCGAGTCCTGCCTCCCGGTCAGCGGGGAGTGGTCCTTCGGGCCGTGGCCGGACGAGGTGCCCGTGCAGGTACACGGCAAGGACGCTGACCCGTTCTTCGCGGGCGAGGGCGACATCGACAGCGCCCGCCAGATCGTGGCGACCGCCCGGGACGCGGAGCTGTTCACCTACCCCGGCGACCAGCACCTGTTCACCGACTCGTCGCTGCCGTCCTACGACGCGGCGGCCACCGACCTCGTCGTGCAGCGGGTGCTCACGCTGCTCAGCCGAGCCGCTGAGCCACCGACACGATGACCCCCTCCGGGCCCCGCAGGTAGGCCATCCGCCAGGCGCCCTCGTAGTCCCCGGCCCCGCCGACGACCGGATAGCCCTGAGCCGCCGCCCAGGCCACGACGGGGTGCACGTCGACCTTGAAGGCGACGTTGCGCAGCCCGAGCGCGGTGGCCATCGCGTCCGGCGAGCCCGGGGTCATGTCCGGGCGCACGAAGTCGACAGCTCGAGGCAGGTCCCCCCGCCGGGCGGCGCGAGCATGACGATCTCGGTGCGCGAGTCCGGGATCCCGCAGACGGTGTCGAGGAACTCCCCCTCGACGAACATCCGGCCCTGGGCTGTGAGGCCGGAGGCCGACGAAGAAGTCCAGGACCGGGTCGAGGTCGCCGACGGTGATGCCGACGTGGTCGAAGCGGCGTACGAAGGTCACGACAGGACGTCCTCCCGGTGGGTGCCCGACGGGACGCTACGCCGGGCCGCGGGACCCGGCAGACGTCCGACCGCGGACGCGCCGGCTCAGGACGCGCCGGCGCCGGCCGGAACGGGGGCGCTCGGCGGGTCCACGACGGCGACGAGGTCGAACCGGGTCAGGCCGTGGGCGGCGATGGGCAGGGCCTCCACGGTGGCCCGGGCCGTGTCGACGTCGGGCACCTCGAGCAGGAGGGCGGCGCCGGACCAGTCGGCCTTGAGCAGCACCCGCTCGACCACGCCCTCGCGCACGAGCTGGTCGACGCGGGCCCCCTCGTCGGCCAGGTAGGGGGAGGTGTCCCCGGTGTTGGTGGAGATCGCCAGGACCTTCATGACGTGGCCTCTCGGAACGGGGAGGACGGCGGGTCCGCCTCCATCCGCAAAGGCTACGCCTCGTAGCCGTAGCCGATCAAGCGGGTTCCGGCTACCCTCGCTCCCATGGCGGCGACCTCCTTCACCCCGACCACCGCAGCCACCCCGCGGCGGACGCCCCGGCGCGAGGCGACGCTCGAGGCGATCCTCGACCGGGCGGTCGAGATCATGGCCGAGGTGGGGGTGGGCGGCCTGACGATGACCCGGCTCGCCCGGGCGCTGTCCATCCAGGCGCCGTCGCTCTACAAGTGGTTCCCGTCGGTGCTGGCCGTGCACGACGCGGTCTTCGCGCGGGGGCAGGAGGCGAACTTCGCCGCTTGGCACGCGGGGGTGCAGGGGGCCGAGCCGGGGCTGGCCACGCTGACCGCCGGCATGACGGCCACGGCCCGGTGGGCGGTCGAGCACCCGGTGGTGGCCCAGCTGCTCTTCTGGCGCCCGGTGCCCGGGTTCGTGCCCTCCGCCGAAGCCATGGCGCCGGCGGACCGGCTCGTGCAGGAGCTGAGCGCTGCCGTCGCGGATGCCGTGGCCCGGGGCCAGCTCGCGCGCGCGGCGAGCACCCCGGAGGGCCTGGTCGTCCTGTCGAGCCTGCACTTCGGCGTGCTGAGCCAGCACCTGGCCAACGAGCCCGACACGTCGTGGGCGCACGGGGCCTACACCCGCGCCTACCAGCGGGTCGTCGACCTCTTCGCCGTCGCGTACGCCCCCGGCTGACGACAGCGAGGCTCCACACACAGGTATGCCGGCCGCCCGAGGTGGGCGGCCGGCATACCGGATGGGGCGGGATGGGGGCGGGATGGGGCGAGGTCAGCTCCCGACGCGGAACCGGGCGAAGGCCTGGGCCTCGGCGCCGGCGTCCTTGAGCACCTGGGAGACCGACTTCTTCGGGTCCTTGGCGAACGCCTGCTCGACGAGCACGTTCTCCTTGAAGAAGCCGTTGACCCGACCCTCGACGATGCGCGGGAGGGCGGCCTCGGGCTTGCCCTCCTCCTTGGCCGTGGCCTCGGCGATGCGCCGCTCGTTCTCCACGGTCTCGGCCGGGATCTCGTCGCGGTTGAGCGCGGTCGGCGAGAACGCCGCCACGTGCATCGCGATGTCGCGCGCCACCTGCTCGTCGCCGCCGTCGAGGGCGACGAGGACACCGATCTGCGCGGGCAGGTCGGGGCTGGTCTTGTGCAGGTAGGCCGCGACGTTGCCGCTCTCGGGGGCGAGGCGGGCGACCCGCTTGACCTCGATCTTCTCGCCGATGGTGGCGTTGGCGCTGTCGATGAGCTGCTGCACGGTCTGGCCGTCGTCGAGGGTGCTCGCGAGGAGGCTCTCGGCGTCGGCGGCGTCGGTGTCGACGGCCTGCTGCAGGACCCGCTCGGCGAGCGCGATGAACGGGGCGCTCTTGGCGACGAAGTCGGTCTCGCAGAGGACCTCGACGAGCGTGCCGACGCCGTTCTCCGCCTTGGCGGCGACGAGGCCGTTGGAGGTGGTGCGGCCCTCGCGCTTGGTGACGCCCTTGAGGCCCTTGGTGCGCAGGATCTCGGTGGCCTTGGTGTGGTCGCCGTCGGCCTCGTCGAGGGCCTTCTTGACGTCGAGCATGCCGGCGCCGGTCTGCTCGCGCAGCGCCTTGATGTCAGCGGCGGTGTAGTTCGCCATTTGCGTTCTCAGCTCTTCTCGGTCGAGGTGGTGGTGGTCAGGGCACGCCGGGCCCCGCACCGGGCCGCTGCGGTGAGCGGCCCGGTGCGGGCGCACGGTCAGGCGTTCGCGGGCTCGTCGCTCGCGTCGCTGGCCTCGGCGGCGTCCGGCGTCGGGGCGGCGACGGTCGCGCCGGCCTGGACGTCCTCGGCGACGACGGTCTCGCCGGCGCCCTCGGCTGCCTCCTGCGCCACGTCGGCGTCGGGGGTGACCTCGGGGGCCTGGGCGGGAGCGACGGCGGACGCGTCGGCCGCGGCGGCCTGGGCGTAGAGCTCGGCCTCCCAGTCGGCGAGCGGCTCGTCGCCGGCGACGTCACCGTCGGCGGACCGGCCACCGGCGCGGGACACGAGGCCCTCGGCGACGGCGTCGGCGATGACCCGGGTCAGCAGCGTGACGGAGCGGATCGCGTCGTCGTTGCCGGGGATCTTGTAGTCGACCTCATCGGGGTCGCAGTTGGTGTCGAGGATCGCGATGACCGGCAGGCCGAGCTTGCGGGCCTCGTCGACCGCGAGGTGCTCCTTCTTCGTGTCGACGATCCACACGGCGGAGGGCACGCGCTGCATCGAGCGGATGCCGCCCAGCGTCTTCTCGAGCTTGATCTTCTCGCGCTGGAGGATGAGCAGCTCCTTCTTCGTGCGGCCCGAACCGGCCACGTCGTCGAAGTCGAGCTCCTCGAGCTCCTTGAGGCGGGTCAGCCGCTTGGAGATCGTGTTGAAGTTCGTGAGCATGCCGCCGAGCCAGCGGTGGTTGACGTAGGGCATCCCGACGCGCGTCGCCTGGTCGGCGATGGGCTCCTGGGCCTGCCGCTTCGTGCCGACGAAGAGGATGGTGCCGCCGTGGGCGACCGTCTCCTTGACGTACTCGTACGCGTTGTTGATGTACGTCAGCGACTGCTGCAGGTCGATGATGTAGATCCCGTTGCGCTCGGTCATGATGAAGCGCTTCATCTTCGGGTTCCAGCGTCGGGTCTGGTGCCCGAAGTGGACGCCGCTCTCGAGGAGCTGGCGCATGGTGACAACGGCCATGCCGTGTTCTCCCTAGGTCGGTGGTTCCGTCGGTGGTCCGCGGTCGCGGCCACCTGCCTGGCGCCTCACGCCCCCCGACCGGCCACCGTGCAGCGCGAGGCTGACGGGCGTACCGGACCATCCGGGGACGTGCCCTGCTTCGCCGGGTACCGGGTCAGCAGGGACAAGACGCGCGAATTCGACCCTCGAAGCCGAGGGCCGTGGTCCCATGGTAGGCCCGGGCGGGTCTCTGCGGTTAATCGCCGGAGGTCGCCCGGGCGAACCCCGCTATCGTGCTCCCGCACGCCCGCCGGCGGTGACGGAGCGACGTGAGGAAGCGACATCGAGGATGAGTGAGTGGCTGCCGGCGCTGCCGGCCCTGCTCGTCGTCGTGGTCCTCGTCCTCCTCCCGGGCACGGCCGTCGCGTACGCCGCCGGCGCCCGGGGCATCGTGGCCTGGGGGGTCGGCCCCACGCTGAGCATGACCGTGCTCGGCCTCGCGGCCGCGATCGCTCCCGTCATGCACCTGTCCTGGTCGCCGTGGCTGTATGCCGCGGCCACCGCACTGTCGGTCGTCCTCGCCGCCGCGCTCGCCCGGGGGCTCGACGGCTTCCTGTCCCCCGGCGGTCGGTCGGGTTCCGCGGGTCGCTCCGTGTTCCCGGTGTTCCCCGTGTCCCCCGTCTTCCCCGGTCACGACCCGCTGCGGTCGCGGTGGTCCGCTGCCGCCGGGTGCCTCGTGGGCTCCGCCCTCGTCCTCGCCGCCGCCCTCCCGGCCATCAGCACCCCCGACGAGCTCGTCGACAGCACCGACGCCGTCGCCCACCTCAACCGGGTGCGGCAGTTCCTCGACACGGGCGTCTTCTCCTCCCTCGGGTCAGCGAGCGGCCCGGCCTACCCCAGCGCCTTCCACGACGTGGCCGGCACGCTGGCCCTGCTCGTCCCGGGTCTCGCGCAGGGCTCGACGCTGGTCGTCACGGCCAACCTCACCGCCCTCACCGCGGCCGCGGTGGTCTGGCCCGTCGGCGTCGTCGCGCTGGCCCGCCTCACCCTGGGCCGGTCCGGCGTGACCCTCGTCGCCGCGGGCGTCATGTCCGCGGCGTTCACGGTGTTCCCCTACGTGCTCATGGGCTGGGGCGTGCTGTGGCCCAACCTGCTCGGCACCGCTCTGCTGCCCGGAGTGGTCGGCCCGGCTCTCCTCGCCTCCGGCGTCCTGCCCGCCCCGCCGGGGCTCCCGCGACGGCTGGCGGGCCTGCTCGCCGTCGCCGCGCTGCCCGGGCTGACGATGGCGCACCCCAACGCCCTCGTCTCCCTCCTTCTGGTGGTCGGGCTGGCCTTCGCGACGCGCCTGGCCCTGCTGTGGCGGCATACCCCGGGGGTCGCCGGGCGCCGGGCGGGCGTGCGGCTGGCCCTGCTCGTCGGCCTCGTCGTGCTGGGGCTGGCCGCGGCGCCGAAGCTCTCACGGCAGGTCGCCGACACCGCGAGCTACGACTGGGGCGCCCACGAGGCGCTGTGGTCCAGCCTGCGCGACTCCGCCCTGCTCGCGCTGCAGGAGGCCTCGCCGCCCTGGGGGCTGCTCGCGTTCGTCATCCTCGGGGCGCTGTTCTGCGCGCGGAGACACCGGCTGCGCTGGGTGCTCGTCGTGTGGGTGGCGACCGTGCTCCTCTTCCTCGTGGCCGCCACCGGACGGCCGGGGTTCGGGTCGCTCGTCACCGGCTACTGGTACAACGACAAGGTCCGGCTCGCCGCCCTGGTCGCCCTGCCCGGCGTGCTGATGGCGGTCGCCGGGGTGACCGCGGTGGCGCGGACCATGGCCCGGGTGCTGCAGTCCTTCACCCCTCCCCCGCTCGACCGCCGCCGCACCCCCTGGGGCCTGGGCGTGGCGTCCGGCGCCGGCGCCCTCGTGCTGGTGCTCGCCGTGACGCTGGGGGCCGACCACGACCGGGTGGGCGAGCTGGTCTCCCGCTACTACCACCCGCCCGAGCCGACCCACGTGCTGCTCACCCCCACCGAGAACGGCGACCTGGCGGCGTTGGCCGCGCTCATCCCGCCGGGCGTCGTCACGGCCGACGTGCCGGCCAACGGCTCGTCGCTGCTGTACGCCTTCCACGACCGGCCGGTGCTGTTCACCTCCCTCCTGCTCGACCCCGACCCCGACCACGCCCTCGTCGGGCTGCACCTCAAGGACGCGGCCACGCGCGCCGACGTGTGCGACGCGCTCCGGCGTGACAACGTCCAGTACGCCGTGACCGGGCCGGTGCGCTACTGGCTCAGCCTCAGCGAACGGACCACGGGGATGGCCGCGCTCGGGGCGACGCCAGGGTTCCTCGAGGTGGGCCGCTCCGGGCGGTACCGGCTCTACCGCATCCAGGCGTGCGGCTTCGACCCGGCCTGGATGCCTCCCGCCTGACCCACGCCGGCCCGGCATACCCTGCTCGTCATGTCCTCCACGGAGACCGCACCGGCCACGACGCCCCTGGTCGGGCGGATGCAGGGGTTCGGCACGACGATCTTCGCGGAGATGTCGGCCCTGGCCGGACGCACCGGCGCGATCAACCTGGGCCAGGGGTTCCCCGACACCGACGGCCCGCCGGAGATGCTCGACGCCGCGGTGGCGGCCATCCGCGGCGGACGCAACCAGTACCCCCCGGGCCCCGGTGTCCCGGAGCTGCTCGACGCTGTCGCCGCTCACCAGCAGCGGTTCTACGGCCTCGACCTCGACCCTCGCTCCCAGGTGCTCGTCACGGCGGGTGCCACCGAGGCGATCGCCGCCGTCGTCCTGGCCCTCTGCGAGGCCGGCGACGAGGTCGTCACCTTCGAGCCCTACTACGACTCGTATGCCGCGACCATCGCCCTGGCCGGTGCGGTGCGCCGCACCTCCGTGCTGCGCTTCCCCGACTTCGCGGTCGACGAGGAGTCGCTGCGCGCGGCGTTCTCACCGCGCACCCGGCTCGTGCTGCTCAACACCCCGCACAACCCCACGGGGAAGGTCTTCACCCGGGCGGAGCTCGACCTCATCTGCGCACTGGCCCGCGAGCACGACGCGTGGGTCGTCACGGACGAGGTCTACGAGCACCTGACGTTCGGCGGCGCGCGGCACATCCCGGTGGCGACGCTGCCCGGGATGGCGGAGCGCACCATCTCGATCTCGTCGTCGGGCAAGACGTTCTCCGCCACGGGCTGGAAGGTGGGCTGGGTGACCGGACCCGAGGCGGCGGTCACCGCGGCGCGCACGGTGAAGCAGTTCCTCACCTTCGTGGCCAGCGGTCCGTTCCAGCCGGCGGTGGCGACGGCGCTCGGACTGCCGGACGAGGTATATGCGTCGCTGTCGCAGTCGCTGCAGCGCAAGCGGGACCTCCTCGTGTCGGGGCTGGAGGCGGCCGGCCTGCCGGTGTCGGTGCCCGCCGGAACGTACTTCGTCGTCGCGGACGCGGCCGCGCTCGGGGCGCGGGACGGGCTCGAGTTCTGCCGGGAGCTGCCGGCGCTGTGCGGGGTCGTCGGGGTGCCGGTGTCGGTGTTCCACGACGACGTCGACGCCGCGCGCACGCTGGTGCGGTTCGCGTTCTGCAAGCGCGACGAGGTGCTGGCGGAGGCCGCCACCCGGTTGGCGACGCTCGGCGGTCGGACGAGCAGCTAGGTCGGAACGGCGGCTGGGCCGGGCCGGCAGCTGGAGCCGGGCCGGCGGCCCTGTTTGTCCCCACGGGTCGACCGGCTCGTCCCACCATCCACAGGGGGGTGACGGGGACTGGGGCGGAGCCGTCGCGGCAGGCACGCTGCCGGCATGGAACGAGGGGACCGAGGTCCGCGCCGCCGACGGGCCGGCCGACGCCCGCACACGACGGTGGTGCCGCGGATGGTCTCGGCTGTCCTCCCTGTCGTGGCTGCGGCGCTGGCCGCGGGAGTGGTCGTCGTCGGGTCGGCGGCGGAGGCGGCGGGCGTCGTGGCACCGGAGCCCGACGCCGGCCGGGCGCTGGTCCCTGGCCCGGGACCGGCGTCAGCCGCGGGGTCCGTGCCGGTGCCCGGACCGGCCCCCGTACGGGTCCCGGGGCCGGTCCCGGCTACGTGGTGGGGGTGGCCCCTCACCCCCCGGCCGGTCGTGCTCGCCGGGTTCGACCCGCCCGACGTCGTGTGGGGAGCCGGCCACCGCGGGGTCGACCTCGCCGCGGCGGTGGACCAGCCCGTCCTGGCGCCGACGGGAGGAGTCGTCAGCGTCAGCGGGGTCGTCGTCGACCGTGGGGTGGTCGTCGTCACGACCGCGACCGGTCTGCGCACCACCGTCGAGCCCGTGGACGGCGGGCCACCCGTGGGCACGGTGGTCTCGCGCGGCGACGCCCTGGGCCACGTCGGCGCGGAACCCGGGCACTGCGCCCCGGCCGCCTGCCTGCACTGGGGTGTGCGGCGCGACGACACGTACCTCGACCCGCTGGCGCTCGTCGGTGCCCGCCGCGTGGTCCTGCTCCCCCTCCGTCCGCCGTGAGCCGGGTCGCCGGGTCGCCCGGGTGAGCGCTTCAGGGGCTGGTCGGCCACGGCCAGGCCGTGCAGCCCTCCAGCGACTTGGTCTGCTGCACCATCACCGGGGCCGGCTGGCCAGGGGCCGGACAGGAGTCGTGCGCGTGGCCGAGGCCGTGACCGACCTCGTGGCTGACGAGGTACTCGCGGTAGGAGGTCAGATCGCTGTAGGTGCTCGCCCCCCGGACCCACCGGGTGAGGTTGAGCACCGACCGGGATCCGTTCCAGCACGACACCTGCTGTACGGCGGTGTCGAGCGGTGCGCAGAGCCGGGCGGTGAGGTCCGGGCTGGCCAGCGTCACCCGGATGTCCACAGCGGCGCCGGCGGCTCGGTCGGCCAGGCTGACGGGGACGAACCGCACGCCGTCCTTCGTCTGCCAGCCACGCGGGTCGACGAGCACGGCGTGCACCACGGTGGCGAACTCGGTCGGGTCGACCGACAGACCGTCCTCGACGTCGATGCCGTAGGTGACCGTGCGTCCCCACCCGGTGGCCCCGGGCGCGCCGTCGGCGCGCGTGTCGCCGGCGCCCCCGGTGGGGACGGCGACGGGGGTGAGGTGACCGGTCCCGGACGACGGGACGGCCAGGCCCGAGGCCCCCGGGAGCGACCCGCCTTGGTCTCCGGCGTCGTCGCTGTCGGTGCGCCCCGCGTCGGTGGCCGCCCCGCTGGGGGCACCACTCGGACCAGCGCTCGGCGCAGCCTTCGGGGCGGCACCGGGAGCGGAGCTCGGCTCTCCTGCACCGGGAGCGGCGTCCCCCGCGGCTTCGGCGCTGCCGCGCCGGGAGCGGCGTTCGAAGATCCGTCCCCTGACGACGAGACCGTCGCGGCGGAGTCGTTCTCCGCGGCCAGGGCCGCGTCGGACAGGGCGGCAGCAGGGGCGCCCCCGGCCGCCACGCTCCCCGGGTCCTCCCGCGAGCGCGCGAGGACACTGCCCGCCAGGACGAGCACGAAGGCGAGCACCACCGTGCGCCGCAGCCGCTGCTCGCGCCGCTGGCGCCGACGCACCCGGTCCGAGACCCCGCGCCGCCCCGGAGGCGGCCCGGCCGGGGCGCGGTCGTGCTCCTGGTCGAGAACGGACATGGTCTCCACGGGACGGGGTCGGGACGGTCCCAGTATCGCGGAGCACGGCTCGCACGACGGGACCTCGACGCCGCGCGTCCGGGTTCCGGCGCCCGGGTTGCCTCGGGCGGGTCAGGCGCGGGTGGGGGTGGGGGTGGGGTTCAGGCTCGGGGGTGGGCCTGTTCGTAGGAGCGACGCAGCCGGTCGACCGAGACGTGGGTGTAGATCTGCGTCGTGGCCAGACTGGCGTGACCGAGCAGCTCCTGCACCATCCGCAGGTCGGCGCCCCCTTCGAGCAGGTGGGTGGCCGCACTGTGCCGTAAGCCGTGCGGCCCGAGGTCGGGGGCGTCCGGGACGTGGGCGAGCAGGAGGTGAACGACCTCCCGGACCTGGCGGGGGTCCACTCGCCGGCCACGGCGGCCGAGGAACAGCGCGGGCCCGCTGGCCTCCCTGACGAGGGCGGGGCGCCGGGCCAGCCAGGCCTCGAGCGCGTGCCGTGCGGGGATGCCGAACGGCACCGTGCGCTGCTTGTCGCCCTTCCCCGTCACGCGCACGACGTCGTGGCCCAGGTCGAGGTCGTCGACGTCGAGGGCGACGAGCTCGCCCACCCGGATCCCGCTCGCGTAGAGCAGCTCGAGCACGGCCCGGTTGCGCACGTGCAGGGCATCGTCGTCGTCGGCGGCGGTCGCCGCCACGTCGAGCAGGGCGCTGGCCTCCGCCGTCCGCAGCACCCCCGGCAGCGGGGACCGACGACGCGGGGCCACGAGCCGCAGCGACGGGTCGGCCGTCACCCGCCCGGTGCGCGCCCCCCACCGGTAGAAGGTGCGCGCCGCCGCGGCGCGACGGGCCAACGTCGTGCGGGCGGCCCCGGCGCCGGACTGGGCGGCGAGCCAGGCCCGCAGGTCGGCCAGCCGTGCGCTTGCGAGCACCCCCTCCATCCGAGGGTCGTCCAAGCCGCTCCGCTCGTTCAGTCGGTCCCGCCCGTCCAGGCCGTGCGAGGCCTCGTGCCCGTCCGACCCGTCCGACCCGTCCGACCCGTCCGACCCGTCCGGCCCGTCGGCGCCGAGGAACGCGGCGAGGTGCCGGATGTCGGCGGCGTACGCCCGCACCGTGTGCGGCGAGCGTCCCCGTTCGGCACCGAGATAGCGCACGAACGCCTCGACCAGCGAGGGCGCGGCGTCCGAGGGCATGTCCGCACAGTGACAAACGCCCGGGACGCGGGCAAGAGCCCACGCCGCTCAGCGCCCGACCATCGACCCCTTTCGCCAGTCCGGACCGTGGCGCTCGACGAGGCCCGACAGCTCGAGGCGCCCGAGCGCGGCCAGGGTCGACGGCAGCTCGAGCCCCGCCGCGAGCGCCACCGCCTCCGCGGGGCCGGCGCGCCGCACCGGCACGGACGCCAGCACGAGGCGGTCGTGCGGGCTGAGCCGGTCGCTCTCCAGCACCGGGTCGCTGCGCCGTGGCGCGGCGTCGCCCCCCAGGTCGCCCACGAGGTCGACGACCTCGTCGACGTCCGTGACGATCTCGGCGTATCCGTCCCGGCGCGCCTGGTGACAGCCCGCCGACATCATCGACGTCACCGGCCCCGGGACCACCCCCACCGGCCGGCCCACCTCCGCCGCGGTGCGCGCGGTGTTGAGCGATCCGGACCGCAGCCCCGCCTCGACGACGACCGTGCCCCGCGAGATGGTGGCGATGATGCGGTTGCGCAGGAGGAACCGCGGACGGGTCGGCGCCGACCCTGGAGGCACCTCGGCGACGACCGCTCCCACCTCGACGATCCGGGCGAGCAGGGCGGCGTGGGCGGCCGGGTAGGGCCGGTCGACACCGCCAGCGAGCACGGCGACGGTCAGCCCGTCGGCCGCGAGGGCACCCCGGTGCGCGGCCGCGTCGATGCCGAACGCCGCCCCGGAGACGACGGTCCAGCCGCGTTCCGCCAGACCGGAGCCGAAGTCCTGGGCGACGGCGTCGCCGTAGGCCGTGCTGGTGCGGGCGCCGACGACCGACACCGAGCGCTCCGCGAGCGCGGCGAGGTCAGGGATGCCCCTGACCCACAGACAGATCGGTGGCGCCGGGAGCTCGTCGAGACGATGGGGCCACTCGGGGTCACCGGGACAGACCACCGTCGCCCCGACGACCCGCGCGGTCTCGAGGTGCGACGTCGGGTCGGGGCCCAGCGCATACCGCTCGGCGCGGGTGCGGACGATCTCCGGCACCCGGGCGTCGCCGGCTGTCGCGAGAGCGAGGGCACCGACCGCTCCGTGCTCGTCGATGAGGCGCAGGGCTCGCTCGTCCGCCGGCTCGGCCAGCCGGGTCCAGGCCGCCCGCGCCCCCCGCTCCGCCCGGCTGACCGGGGTGCTCACGCCGCCACCCGGACGTCGGGCTGGCGCAGGGCGAGGGCCTGGCCGATGTCGTCCGCTCCAGGACGGTCGGCGCCGGCGAGGTCGCTGAGGGTCCACGCCAGCCGCAGGCACCGGTCGTAGCCGCGCATCGACAGCAGCCCACGGTCGAACGCCCCGTCGATCGACCCGGTGGCGTGCCGGGCGAGACGGAACCGGCCACCGCGCAGCACCGGACCCGGCGCCTGGCCGTTGAGGCGCCACGAGGTGCCCACCCATCGGTCGGCCTGTCGGTCCCGGGCGGCCGCGACGCGAGCGGCCACGACGGCGCTGGGCTCCCCCGGCTCGAGGACGAGGGCCGCACGGGTGGGCACCGGGACGAAGACCTGGATGTCGATGCGGTCGAGCACGGGCCCCTTGAGCCGGGACTGGTACCGGCCGAGACGCTGGGCCGAGCAGGTGCAGCGCACCCCCTTGCCCCAGCCGAAGCCGCACGGGCACGGGTTCGCGGCCAGCACGAGCTGGAACCGGCACGGGAAGCGGTGCCGCCCCGCCGCCCGCGAGACCACCACCTCCCCCGACTCGATGGGCTGGCGCAGCGCCTGGATGACGGCGGGATGGAACTCGGGCGCCTCGTCCATGAAGAGGACACCGTGGTGGGCCTGGGTCACCGCCCCGGGCATGACCCGCGCGCTGCCGCCGCCGACGAGGGCCACGGCCGAGGCGCCGTGGTGGGGGGCGACGAACGGCGGGCGACGCTCGAGGACGGGGCGCCATCCGGCGCGGCCGGTGATCGAGGCGATGGCCGTCACCTCCATGGCCTGCTCGTCGTCGAGTGGTGGGAGCAGGCTGGGCAGGCGCTCGGCGAGCATCGTCTTGCCCGACCCCGGCGGCCCGACGAGGTAGACGTGGTGGCCTCCCGCCGCGGCGACCTCGAGCGCATGACGGGCCTGGGCCTGGCCGACGACGTCGACGAGGTCGGGCTGCGTGGCGGCGGCGGGCTCCGGCATCGGCGGCTCCTCGACCGCCTCGGGGGTCACCCCCTCGTGGAGCAGGGCGTAACGGCGGACCAGCTCGGCGAGGTGGGCGACCGGGTGCACCCGTACCCCGCCGACGAGGCGGGCCTCGGCGGCGTTCGCGACGGGGACGACGACGTGCCGGGCCCCGGCGCGGACCGCGGCGAGCACGAGGGGCAGGACCCCCGGCACGGGCCGCACGCTGCCGTCGAGCCCGAGCTCGCCGATGTGGACGACGTCGCTGACCAGGTGGGGCCGGATCTCGCCGGACGCGGCCAGGGCCGCCACGCAGATCGCCAGGTCGAACCCGGACCCGACCTTCGGCACGGCCGCCGGCGACAGGTTGACAGTGACCCGGCGGGGCGGGATGGCGTGCCCGGAGTTGGACGCGGCGGCCTTGACCCGCCCCGGCGCCTGGCTGCAGGCGCTGTCGGGGCAGCCGCCGATCGTGAACGCCGGGAGCCCGCTGGAGACGTCGACCTCGACGTCGACCCGGAAGCCGACGATGCCGGTCAGCCCCACGGCGAGGGTGCGGCCGAGGCTCACGCGACCACGCCCACGAGGTGCTCGACGACGCACGCACCGTGACGGGGCCGCAGGACCCCGACGACGTCGACGCGCATCGACTCGACGCTCCACGTCAGGCCCTCCGGGGTCGCCCGGCGCTCGGCCAGCCACGCGGACGCCAGCCGCCCCAGCCGGGCCAGCTTGCGGTGGTCGACCGCCTCCACCGGAGACCCGAACCCGGTGCCCCGGCGCGTCTTGACCTCGCACACGACGAGACAGCTGCCGTCGCGGGCGACGAGGTCGATCTCGCCGAGGGCACACCGCCAGTTGCGGTCGAGGAGCTCGAGGCCGGCGTCGCGCAGGTAGCGCGCGGCCAGGCGCTCGCCGTAGGTGCCGAGGCCGCGGGCGGCGGCCCACGGCATACCCGCCGGGGCAGGACTGGCAGGACTGGCGGGGCTGGCGGTGCGGGTGGCGCCGGCGGAGCGCGGAGGGGGGATGTCCATCGCCCCACCGTTGCGGGGCCCGACGCGGGCCGCACCCACCATCTCTCGCCCTGTGGATCATGGGACGAGACGGTCGAGGGGTGGGGACGAGCCCTGGCCCCCCGAGATGACGGGGGACGCTAGCAGCGACCTACGACGGCAGCTCGAGGTCGGACTTGGGCAGCTCCTCGATGTTGACGTCCTTGAACGTCACGACCCGCACCGTCTTGACGAACCGGGCCGGGCGGTAGATGTCCCAGACCCAGGCGTCGTGCATGGTCACGTCGAAGAAGACCTCGCCGCCGTCGCCGCGCACCTTCATGTCGACCGAGTTGCACAGGTAGAAGCGCCGCTCGGTCTCCACCACGTGCGAGAAGAGCGACACGACGTCGCGGTACTCCCGGTAGAGCTGCAGCTCCATCTCGGTCTCGTACTTCTCGAGATCCTCCGAGCTCACAGCGGCTCACAGACACTCATGCGGGTGACTCCTCGATCAGCGTCTCGTCGGGGTGGACCCCCAGCTCGTCCAGCTCCTCCATGAGTTCTACCACCCCGGGCAGGCGCCAGGACCGCCGGTGCTGGACGCACGGACCGTGCACCTCGAGCGCCAGCATGTGCTCAGGCGCGGCATACCCCTTGTTGAGCGCCCAGCCGTAGGCCGGGTGGTCGGGGTCGAGGGCGACCATCATCGCGTCGCGCTCCACCTTCGCCAGCACGGATGCCGCCGCCACGGACGAGCACCTGAGGTCGGCCTTGACCATCGTCCGCACGGGCGGCACCGAGGGTCCCGTGCGCTCGTCGGCGTAGGCGAGCAGCCCCAGCTCGTCGGGCGGGGTGAGCCAGTCGTGGTTGCCGTCGAGGATGACGAGGTCGGGCACGAGGCCCTGCTCGGCGACCGCCGTCAGCGCCCGGGTCCCGGCCAGCCGCAGGCCGCCCATGATGCCGATCTCGTCGATCTCCGCGGGCGAGGCGTGCCCCACGGCGTAGGCGCGGGCCCACCGGCGGATCGGCCGCACCATCCGCTCGCGGTGGGCGGGGGTCAGCAGCTTGGAGTCCTTGACGCCCTGGGGGGCGCTGCGGCAGGTCTCGTCGATGACGACGACACCGACCGACACCGGGCCCGCGAGGGCCCCGCGACCCACCTCGTCCATCCCGGCGAGCACGCGGTGGCCGTCACGCTGCAGCGCGCGCTCGACGCGCAGCGAGGGCTTGCGGGTCCGGCTGACGACCACGGGTCAGGGCGCGCCGCTGGTCGCGGTGCCGGACGGGGTGGAGGGCGTGCCGCTCGGAGCCGGGATGTCGGCGTAGACCCGCTCGGGCACCGACAGCCAGCGGACGTGGTCGACCGGCCACACGATCATCACGGCCCGGCCGGTGATGTCGTCGATGGGCACGGAGCCGAGGGCGCCCGTGCCGTCGTCGTGGAAGCGCGAGTCGGACGAGTCGCTGCGGTGGTCGCCCATGACCCACACCTTGCCCGCGGGCACGGTGATGTCGAAGGCCGACTTGCCGCCGCCCGGCGTGTCGCCGGGCTTGATGTAGGGCTCGGTGATGGCCACCCCGTTGACGGTGAGCGCGCCGTTCTTGTCGCAGCAGACGACGTGGTCGCCCGGCAGGCCGATGACCCGCTTGATGAGGTGGTCGTCGGAGTCGTCCGGGAGGAGCCCGACGAACTGCAGCACCCGGTGGACCGTCGCGCGCGACCCCGACTCGGTGGGAGCCGACGAGAACCCGAGCCAGTTGCCGGGGTCCTTGAACACGACGACGTCCCCGCGGTTGAGGTCGAACGGGCCCGGCGTCAGCTTGCTGACGATGACGCGGTCGTCGCGCACCAGGGTGTTCTCCATCGAGCCCGACGGGATGTAGAACGCCTGGATGAGCCAGGTCTTGACGATGAACGAGAGCACCAGCGCCATGACGGCGATGATGAGGATCTCCTTGATGCCGCCCCACACGTTCTGCAGGAAGCTCTGCGAGTCCTCCTCGTCGTCGTCATCGTCGTCGTCGGGGACGGACCGGTCGTCGACCTGGCCTGCCTCGTCCTCGCGGCGGGAGGCGGTGCGCCGCAGACGGCGCTCGTCCGTCTCGTCGCTCATCGGCGGGCTCCGGGGAGCGCGGCGGACTGCGGGGTGAACGTCACTGAGCAGCTCCGGCGGGCGAGGGGACGGTGGACACGGGTCCGGGCCCCTGAGAGGAACCGAGGGAACCGAGGCGACCGGGCGGCCAGTATCGCACCGTCGCCTGGCCGATGACGTCATGCAACGGCACCATGCCGCCCCCGGGTCGGCCGAGGTAGGACCGGGAGTCGCCGGACGCGCTGCGGTGGTCGCCCATGACCCACATGCTGCCCTCGGGCACGGTGACGTCGAAGGTCAGCGTGCTGGCCCGGTCGCCCGGCCACAGGTACGGCTCGTCCAGGGGGACGCCGTTGACGAGCAGCCGGGTGGAGGCGTCGCAGCAGACGACGTGGTCGCCGGGCAGCCCGATGACCCGCTTGACGTAGTCGGTGGCGCCGGCCCCGTCCGCGCCCTCGCTGGCCGGGAAGGCCGTGGTGCCGTCGAACACGACGATGTCGCCGCGGTGCAGCTGGTCGCCGCGCACGAGCCGGTCGACGAGCAGCCGGTCACCGGGCTCGATCGTCGGCTGCATCGAGACGCTCGGCACCGAGAAGGACTGCACGAGGAACTGGCGCAGCCCCAGGACGAGGACCACGACGGCCACGAGGAACAGCACGGGCAGCCACCACCGGCTGCGCGCGGCGGCCGGTGGTGGCGCCGACGTCACTCGGCGGCGGAGTCCTGCGGCGTCGCGCCGGCAGCGGCCCGGGGCGCCGTGGTGGCGGGACGGGAGTGCTTGGGCCCCTTGGCCGGCACCGCGTCGCGCTTCTCCTTGATCTTGGCCGCCTTGCCGCGCAGGTCGCGCAGGTAGTACAGCTTCGCGCGCCGCACGTCACCGCGGGTCACGACCTCGATGTGGTCGATGATCGGCGTGTGCAGCGGGAAGGTGCGCTCGACACCGACGCCGAACGACACCTTGCGCACCGTGAAGGTCTCGCCGATGCCGCCCCCGTGGCGACGGATGACGACACCCTGGAAGACCTGCACGCGGGAGCGGGTGCCCTCCACGACCTTGACGTGCACCTTGAGGGTGTCGCCGGCGCGGAACGCGGGGATGTCGGTGCGGAGGGAGGCCTGGTCGACGGCGTCGAGCTTGTGCATGGCGGTGTCGCTTTCTCGCGGTGCCACAGGCCACCGCGCGGTGGTGATCGAGGAGACGGTCTGGTCCGGGAAGTCCCGGTGGAGTCCCGGGGGTCCCGGTGTCCGGTGGATGCGGTCCGGCCGGCCTCGCGAGCAGCCCGTCGGGCGTGCTCACTCCCCCTGTGGCAGGGGCGCGTCTGGTGCCGGACGCAACGTGCCGATTCTGCCAGACGGGGGCCATGGCGGGAAATCGCTCAGCGGGCCCGCTTGACGAGGTCGACGGTGCCGGGGAACCGTCCCGCGCCGGGCTCCACCCGGTAACCCGCCTTGCGGTAGATCCGCAGGTTGCGCTCGGAGCGGGCGCCGGTGTTGATCCAGAGCCGGGAGGCCCCCTCCGGCGCGGCGGACTCGGCGTAGGCGAGCAGGGCCCGCCCGAGGCCGCGCCCGGCGAGGTCGGGGGCGACCATGAGTCGGCCGGTCTCCCAGGTGGCCGGGTCGTCGGGGGCCACCCGCCCGCGCACGGAGGCGACGAGCCGGTCGCCGGCGCGGACCACCCAGGTGGTCCACGCGTCGAGCGAGGCGGTGACGTCGGTGAGCGTCTCGGTCAGCGGCGGGATCGCGAACGTCCCGGCCGCCCGGCCCTCGTCGACCCAGCACGCGCGCTGCAGTACGAGCAGCTCGGGCGCGTCGGCCCGGGTGGCGACGACCGGGGCGAGGGTCTCGGGCGTCAGCGTGGCGGCCGGGTGCAGCAGGTCCGGCCGGCGCTCGGCGGTGCGGGTGAGGCGCTGCTCGTGCCGCCAGCGGGCGATCGCCGGGTGGTTGCCCGACCGCAGCACCGTGGGCACGTCCAGGCCCCGCCACGAGGGCGGCTTCGTGTAGACGGGGTACTCCAGCAGGCCGTCCTCGTGCGACTCCTCGTCGAGGGACCCGGCGTTGCCGATGACGCCGGGCACGAGCCGGGCGACGGCCTCGACCATGGCCAGCACGGCGACCTCGCCGCCGTTGAGGACGTAGTCGCCGAGCGAGACGACCGACACCGGCATCCGGGTGGCCGCGTCGAGGGTCACGCGCTCGTCGATGCCTTCGTAGCGCCCGCAGGCGAAGACGAGCCACGGCTCCGCGGCGAGCGCGCGGGCCGTGGCCTGCGTGAACGGCATACCGGCCGGTGCCGGCACGACGAGGTGCGGCCGGCCGGTACCGGACGCGACCACGGTGTCGAGCGCCTCGCCCCACGGCTCGGGCCGCATGACCATGCCCGCTCCCCCGCCGTAGGGGGTGTCGTCGACGGTGCGGTGCCGGTCGTGGGTGTGCTCGCGCAGGTCGTGCACCCGCACGTCGAGCAGGCCGTCGCGCCGGGCCTTGCCGATGAGGGAGAGGTCGAGCGGCGCGAGGTAGTCCGGGAAGATCGAGACGACGTCGACCCGCAGCCGGGGGGCCACGGTCACGCGTTGAGCTCCAGGAGCCCGTCCGGCGGGTCGACGACGACCCGGCCCGCGTCGACGTCGACCTCCGGCACGATCGCCTCGACGAACGGCAGGTATGCCGTGCCGCCCGCCTCGAGGGTCACGACGAGCAGGTCCTGGGCCGGCCCCAGCTCCAGACCGCTGACGGTGCCCACGCGGGTGCCGTCACGACGGACGACCTCGAGGCCGACGAGGTCGTCCTCGTACCAGGCGTCCTCCTCCGGCTCGTCCGGACCAGCGGTCGACGCCTCGGGGTCCAGGAGGAGCCGCGTCCCGCGCAGGGACTCCGCGCCGGTGCGGTCGGGGACCTGCTCGAACGCCAGCAGCCAGACCCCGTTGTGCACCCGCGTGGACCGGATGGTCAGCGAGCGCGGGACACCGCTGCCGGCCGCCGCTTGGGTGGCGAAGGCCGCACCGGGGGTGAACCGGCGCTCGGGGTCGTCGGTGTGCAGCTGCACGGTGACCTCGCCGTGCAGACCGTGGGGCTTGCCGATCCGCGCGACGACGAGCTCGGGCACGTCCATGCCGCGTTCCGCGCTCGGTGGTCTCAGCGGTCGCGGTCGGTGTCGACGATGTCGATCCGCACCTGGCTGCCGCCGGCGAGGGCGCCGACGACGGTGCGCAGGGCGCTGGCCGTGCGGCCGGAGCGGCCGATGACCCGCCCGAGGTCGTCGGGGTGCACCCGGACCTCGAGCAGCTCACCGCGACGCAGCTCCTTGCGGCGCACGACGACGTCCTCGTCGTGGTCGACGATCCCCTTGACCAGGTGCTCGAGAGCCTCCTCGAGCACGGTCAGGATCCGGCCTTGGTGAAGCCGGCCTTCTCGGCCGCGTCGGCCGTCCGGAACCACACCTCGGCGACGGTCTGCTCGTACCACTGGCCGTCGGGCTCGTGGTACTTCATCGAGTCCTCGTTGCCCTTGATGGTGAAGCCCTCGGGTGCGGAGCCGTCGGCGTTCGGGGCGGCCGAGTCGGCGCCGTCGGCGTTCGAGACGGTGGCGGTGGTGTCGCCGGCGGCGGTGGTGTCGGCGCCGGCCGTCGTGGCGGCCGGGTCGTCACTCGTGTCGGTGCTCTGGGCGGAGGCCGCGCCGGAGTCGGTGTCCGCCGCCGCCGGAGCGGGCTCGGCCGCGGCGGCCTTCTTCGCGGGCGCCGCCTTCTTGCGGGCGGGGGCGTCCTTGGCGTCGAGCGTGGAGCCACCGGCAGCCGCGATGGCCGCCTCGTAGAGGTCGCGCTTGCTCCTCTTGGGCTCGGCGACCTTGAGGGTGCCCTCGGCGCCGGGGAGGCCCTTGAACTTCTGCCAGTCACCCGTGACCTTCAGCAGGGCCTCGACGGCCTCGGTCGGCTGGGCGCCGGTGCTGAGCCAGTGCTGCGCGCGGGCGGAGTCGATGTCGATGACGGACGGCTCGGCGGTGGGGTGGTACTTGCCGATCTCCTCGATCGCCCGGCCGTCGCGCTTGGTGCGCGAGTCCATGACGACGACGCGGTAGAACGGTGCACGGATCTTGCCCATGCGCTTCAGACGAATCTTGACGGCCACAGCCGTGTCTCCTGTTTTCTGTGTGTGAGCGCGGCGAGACCGGTGGGTCACGCGGGGAGCCGACGCTCGGGGTGTAGGCATCCGCAGGCTGACGACGGGCATACGAGAACGTCGCGCCCGGACGGGTACAGCCGACCATTCTGCCAGAACCCCTCCGGGCCTCCGACCAGCGCGACGTCGGCGGCTAGCGGTTCCGCCAGGCGTCGGGGCCGGCCGCCAGGTCCACGACATGGGCCGGGAGCTCGCCGGAGAGCACGTCGGCCAGGGAGGTCTCGTCGAGCACGCGCCGCAGGCTGGCGCGGACGGCCACCCAGACCACCGGCAGATGCTCGGCAGCCCCCTCGTATGCCGTCTCGTGCGGTCGGAGGCCGCGCACCTCCGCGAGCGGCCCGTCGACGGCCCGGAACACGTCGCCGAGGCTCAGCTGCGCCGCCGGCCGGGCGAGCGCATACCCGCCGGTGGGCCCGCGGCGGCTCGTGACGAGCCCGGCCCGGCGCAGGTCAGCGACGATGGCCTCGAGGAACTTGCGGGGCAGGTCCTGGCGGGTGGCGAGCTCCTCTACCGACACCGGGCGCCCGTCCGGTGTCGAGGACTCCGCCGCCATCGCGAGCAGCGCCCGCACGGCGTAGTCGGTCTTGGCCGAGATGTCCACGCGGCGATTGTGGACCCCCGGAGGCTCCGGGGCCCCGCAGACGGGCGGCCCGGGGACCGCAGCGACCTCACGCCACCGCGGCGGCGCTCTCCTCGAGCCGGTCGGCGTCCTCGAGCACCGCGGCGGCAGGGTCGGTCGGCTCGGGGCCCGCCGCGGCGAACGCCGAGGTCCGGGACGCGCGGGCCCAGACGACGTCGCCGGGACGGAGGGTGAGCGCGTCGACGTCGCCCCGGGTCAGCTGGGCGGTCAGCTCCTGGCCGGTCTCGTCCTCGAGCTCGACCCGCACCTCGAAGCCGAGCCGGGCGACCCGGAGCACGGTGGCGCGCACCTGGGGGCCGTCGTGGGCGACCGGGTGACGTTCGAGGACGATGTCGTGCGGGCGCACGAGCCGGCCGCCGAGCCGGGAGACCGAGCCGAGGAACGACATGACGAACTCGGTGGCGGGCCGGTCGTAGAGGTCGTCGGGGCTGCCGACCTGCTCGACGCGGCCGCGGTTGAGCAGGGCGATGCGGTCGGCGACGTCGAGGGCCTCCTCCTGGTCGTGGGTGACGAGGACAGTGGTGACGTGCACCTCCTGGTGAAGCCGGCGCAGCCAGGTGCGCAGGTCGGCGCGCACCGTGGCGTCGAGGGCGCCGAAGGGCTCGTCGAGCAGGAGCACCTGGGGGTCGACGGCGAGCGCCCGGGCCAGGGCCATCCGCTGCCGCTGGCCGCCGGAGAGCTGCGCCGGGTAGCGGTGCTGGAACCCGGTGAGCCCGACGATCTCGAGCAGCTCGTCGACCCGGCGTGCGGTCTCGGGCTTGGGCCGGCGGCGGATGGAGAGGCCGAACGCGACGTTGTCGCGCACGGTCATGTGCTTGAACGCCGCGTAGTGCTGGAACACGAAGCCGATGCCGCGCTGCTGGGGCACGACGTGGGTGACGTCCTGGCCGCCGATGGTCACGACGCCGCGGTCGAGGTCGTCGAGACCGGCGACCGCCCGGAGCAAGGTGGACTTGCCGGAGCCGCTCGGTCCGAGGAGCGCGGTGAGCGAGCCCGCGGGGATCTCGAGGGAGACGTCGTCGAGCGCCGCGAAGGTGCCGAAGGACTTGTGGGCGTGGGAGACGGTGATCATCGGGTCGTCCTCTTCCGGTCGAGCAGGGTCATGAGGATGAGCGCCACGAGGGCCAGACCCATGAGCAGGGTGGCCGCGCTGTAGGCGCCGAACGTGTTGTGGTCGTCGAGGTAGCGCGCGTGGACGAGCAGCGTCAGCGTCTGGGAGACCCCCGGGAAGCCCGACGAGACCATGATCACGGCGCCGAACTCGCCCAGGGAGCGGGCGATGGTGAGGACGACGCCGTAGGTGAGGCCCCAGCGGATGGCCGGCAGGGTGATGCGCCAGAACGTCTGCCAGCCGGAGGCCCCGAGGGTGGCGGCGGCCTGCTCCTGCTCGTCGCCGATCTCGTGGAGCACCGGCTCGACCTCGCGGACGACGAACGGCAGCGTGACGAAGATCGTCGCGAGGATCATCCCCGGCAGGCCGAAGATGACCGTGAACCCGGCCGAGTCCAGACCCCCGAACCAGCCGCCGGCCCCCCACAGCATGATGAGCGCGACGCCGACGACCACCGGCGAGACGGCGAAGGGCAGGTCGACCATCGCCTGCAGCAGCCCACGGCCGCGGAAACGCCCACGCACCAAGGCGATGGCCAGCACGACCCCGAAGACGACATTGGTGGGCACGACCACGGCGACGATGAGCAGGGAGAGGTTGAACGCCGAGATGGCGGCCGGCGTGCTGACCGAGGCGACGAACGCGCCGACCCCCTCGCCGAAGGTGCGCCAGAGGATGACGCCGACGGGCAGGAGCAGCAGCACGCCGACGTAGCCCAGCGCGAGGATGCGGGCCGTGAGCCGGGGACCGCGCGCCAGCCTCATCGGGCCCCCTCCTCGCGGCGCCGCTGCCGGCCCGCGGCGACGCGCAGGACGAACAGGGTGACGAACGCGATGGCCAGCAGGACCACGGAGACCGCGGCCGCGTTGGTCGGCCGGTCGATCTCGATCTGCTGCTGGATGTACTGCGACGCCACCTGCGTACGCCCGGGGATGTCGCCGCCGATGAGCACCACCGAGCCGTACTCGCCGATCGCTCGGGCGAAGGCGAGGCCGCCGCCGCCGATGACGGCCGGGGCCAGCGTCGGCAGGAGGACACGCCGGAAGATGGTGAGGTTGCTCGCGCCGAGCGACGCGGCGGCCTCCTCCACCTCTCGGTCGGCCTCGATGAGCACCGGCTGCACCGCGCGGACGACGAACGGCAGGGTGACGAAGGCGAGTGCCACGGCGAGGCCGGGCTGGGTGGCGTTGAGCTGCACGCCGATCGGGCTGTTCGGCCCGTAGAGGGAGAGCAGCACGATGCTCGCGACGATGGTGGGCAGAGCGAACGGCAGATCGATGACAGCGTTGACGAGGCCCTTGCCGGGGAAGTCGTCCCGCACGAGCACCCATGCGACGAGCGTGCCCATGACGACGTTGACCACCGCGACCACGGCCGAGACGAGCACGGTCACCCGCAGCGCGGCCAGCGCGTTGGGCGCGGTGACCGCGTCCCAGAACCCGGCCGGTCCCCCGCCGACCGAGCTCGCCGCCAGGGCGGCCAGGGGCAGCAGGACGATGACGCTCAGCCAGAGCACGGAGATGCCGACCCCGAGGGGGCCGACGGCTCCGGTGACCGACCGGCGACGGGCGGGTCGGCGCATAAGGCGTGGGGCTCCGGTATGCCGGTCCGGACCGGCCGCCGGCGCGCCGCGGGTGTCGAGGACGGTCATCGCTACTTCGTCGCCTTGTCGTAGATGACGGCGATGCTGCCGGTGTCCTTGGCGAACAGGGCGGCGTCGACGGTCTTCCAGCCCCCGAGGTCCGTGATCGTCCACAGCTTGGCGGGGGTCGGGAAGCTGGAGGCGAACTGCTGCGCGACCGTCGGGTCGACGACGCGGAAGCCGGCCTGCGCGAGCAGGGTCTGCGCGGCCGGGGTGTAGAGGTAGTCGTTGAAGGCCGTGGCCGCCGTGAGGTTGGCGCTGGTCTTCACGACCGCCGCGGGGTTCTCGATCTTGAACGTCGTGTCGGGGGTGTGGTGCTCCACCGGGTCACCGTCGCGCTCGAGGAAGATCGCCTCGTTCTCGTAGGAGATGAGCGCGTCGCCGCTGCCCTGGAGGAAGGTCTCGCTCGCCTCGCGACCGGACTTCGGCTGGGTCTTGACGTGGTCGGTCACCAGGGACGTGACGTAGTCGAGCCCCGCCTTCTGGTCCTGGCCGCCGTTGCTCTTCGCGGCGTACGGGGCCAGGAGGTTCCACCTGGCCGAGCCGGAGCTGAACGGGTTGGGCGTGACGACCTCGATGCCCGGCTTGAGCAGGTCATCCCACGTGGTGATGTTCTTGGGGTTGCCCTTGCGCACGACGATGGTGACGACCGAGCCGAACGGAATGCCCTTGTAGGGGCCGGCGTTCCAGCTCTTGTCGACGAGACCGGCGTCGACGAGCCGGGTGACATCGGGCTCCACCGAGAAGTTGACGACGTCGGCGGTGGCTCCGGCCGCCACCTTGCGGGACTGGTCGCCCGACGCGCCGTAGGACTGCTGGAACGCCACGCCCTGCCCCGCCGGCGTGGCGTTGAAGGCGGGAATGACCTTGTCGAACCCCGGCTTGGGCACGGCGTAGGCATAGAGGTTCACGGTGCCTCCGGAGCCGGCGCTGCCTCCGGTGGCGGCTGCGGTGCCGGCCGCGGCGGCGCCACCCACGACGTCGCTCGAGCCGCCGCTGCAGGCCGTCATCGCCAAGGCGGCCGTCACGCCGACGACGGTGGCGAGCAGGGCGGTGGGGCGGGGTCGTGCGACGGCCACGGTGGAGCTCCTCGTCCATCTCACATAACTAGATATTTCCCACGGGATAAGTAGGACTTATCTATCGTGAGCCACCACCCCGCCCCGGCGCGCGCGGCATCCGCATCGTGGGACGCCTCGTCAACGGTCCCCGTGCGCGCGCTGGTTCACGCGGGGACGGACAGGGCGACCGGTCGGCCGGTGCGCTCAGAGCGACGCGGCGCGGGCGCGGAGGGCGAGCAGCACGACGTCGCGGTCGCTGACGGCGCGCGAGGTGTCGACGGTGAGCACCGGCCCCACCCCGGCCGGCCGCGACGCGTCCTCGGGCCGCGATCGCACCTCGACGACGCGGGCCGGGTCGAGTCCCGCCCGCCGGAGGTCGGCGAAGACGGTCTCCCAGCCGCCGCCGTCGACCTGCGCCCGCACGACGGCGCCCGTCGGGGCGTCGGCCAGCAGCGTCGGGAGGGCAGACATCCCGACGACCGCCTCGTCGAACAGGGGGAGGCCGAGCTCACGGGCCAGGCCCCGGGCAAGGGTGGTCGTGCCGGAGCCGGGGACGCCGTTGACGAGCACCGCCAGGCGCGGGCGGCGCGGCGGCGAGAAGGCGGGGGCGGGCCACTCCCCCGCGGTCACGGCATACCGGTCGTGGTCACGCCACTCCTCGCGCCCGGCGCCGGCGGGCATGAGCAGGTAGGCGGGCGAGAAGCCCTCCCGGCGGAACCCCAGGCTGCGCAGCACCGCACCGGACCGCACGTTGCCGGGCTGCACGTTGGCCTCGAGCCGCTGCAGCCCCATCCCCTGAGGAGACGGCGCGAAGGCGAGGTCGACCGCGAGGCGGAGGCCCTCCCCGAAGAGGCCGCGACCGGCGTACGGGTCGAAGGCGTCGTAGCCGAGGGTGCCCGTCAAGGCCCGTCCCAGAACGACATTCGTGATGTTGACCTTGCCCACGAGGTCGTGGTCACCCTCGGGCGAACGGGCGTGGACGAGCAGCGTGCGGTGGTAGCGCGATGCGGCCCGGATCAGCGAGGGCAGGCCATAGGGGTCGACCGGGTTCCACTCACCGAGGCGGCGACGGGAGCGCTCGCTGGCCCGGCCGTAGGGCTCGACGTCTCGGTCGGTGGCGCTGGCGACCCAGACCCGCGACCCGTCGGCGCGGAGGGGGCGGAGCCCCTCGGTCACACCGACCCTCGGCGCACACCGCGCAGGACCACCGCGCTGGGGGCGGCGAGGACCCCGAGGTCGGTGCGGGGGTCGTCCGCGTAGATGACGAGGTCGGCGGACTCGCCCTCCTCGAGGCCGGGGCGGCGCAGCCACTCCCGGGCGCCCCACGACGCTGCCGACAGCACCTCGAGGACCGACAGGCCCGCGCGGTGCAGCTCGACCGCCTCCTGCGCGACGAGCCCATGGGGCAGGCTGCCCCCCGCGTCGGTGCCGAGGTAGATGGGCACGCCGGCGTCGTGGGCCGCGCCGATGGTGTCGTAGCGGCGGCGGTGCAGGTCGATCATGTGGTCGTAGTAGGAGGGGAACTTCGCGCGGCCAGGCTCGGCGAGCGCCGGGAACTGGTCGATGTTGACCAGGGTCGGCACGATGGCGATGGCCTGCTCCGCGAACGTCGCGATGGTGTCGGGCTGGAGGCCGGTGGCGTGCTCGATGCAGTCGGTGCCCGCCGCCGCGAAGTCGCGGAGCGACTCCTCGCCGAAGCAGTGGGCCGTCGTCCGGGCACCCTCCTCGTGCGCCGCCTGCACCGCGGCAATGACCGTCTCGCGGGGGAACGACGGCGACAGGTCGCCGGTCTCCCGGTCGATCCAGTCTCCGACGAGCTTGACCCACCCGTCGCCGCGCCGGGCCTCTTCGCGCACGGACGCGACGACGTCCTCCGGCTCCACCTCGTGGGCGAAGTTGCGGATGTACCGACGGGTGCGGGCGATGTGCCGGCCGGCGCGCACGATGCGCGGCAGGTCGTCGCGCTCGTCGACCCAGCGGGTGTCGGCCGGGCTGCCGGCGTCGCGGATGAGCAGCGTGCCGGCGTCGCGGTCGGTGCGGGCCTGCTGCTCCTGGGTGGGGCGGTCGACGCCACCGTTCTTGTCCAGGCCCACATGGCAGTGCGCGTCGACGAGCCCGGGCAGCACCCAGCCCGCGACGGTCTGGACGTCACCGGTCATCGGCTTCGAGAAGGAGATCCGGCCGTCGACGACCCAGACCTCGGGCCGGACGTCGTCGGGGCCGACGAGCACCGGCCCGGTGAGATGCAGTGCGTCGGTCATGGCGGAAACCTACGTGACTAGGGTCTCTCCCGTGGAGCGAGCACGGCACGACGAGCTGCCGTTCGACCCCGACTCCCCCGAGGGCCCGCCCCGTCCCCTCCACCTGCGTCCCCGGGCGCTGGGGCTCGTCGGCGGCGGCGGCGTCGCCGGCACGGGGGCACGGCTGCTGGCCGAGGAGACCATCCCGGCGTGGGGGGTCTGGCCGGCGGCGACCTTCCTGGTCAACCTCCTCGGCGCCTTCGTCCTCGGCGCCCTGCTCGAGGGCCTGGCCCGCCGGGGCCCCGACACCGGGTCGCGGCTACGGTCCCGGCTGCTCGCGGGCACGGGGTTCCTCGGGGCGTTCACGACGTACAGCTCGCTCGCGGTGGAGACCGCCCTGCTCGGGCGCGACGGCCACGCGGGCCTCGGCCTGCTCTATGCGGCGGTGTCGGTGGCCCTTGGCTTCCTCGCCGGCGCGCTGGGCATCTGGTCGGCCTCCGCCCATGCCCGCCGGAGCCGCGCATGAGCCCCCTCCTCGTCCTCGCCGTCGTCGTCGCCGGCGGGCTGGGGGCGGTCTCCCGGTTCGTCGTGGACGCCGTCGTCCGGGCGCGGGCGGACGACGCATACCCGGTCGGCACGGCCGTCATCAACGTCACGGGCTCGTTCGCGCTGGGCCTCGTCACCGGTCTCGTGCTGGCCCACACCGCCTCCGAGGCCGTGCGCAGCATCGTCGGGACCGGGTTCCTCGGGGGGTACACGACGTTCAGCACGGCGAGCTTCGAGACGGTGCGGCTCGTGCAGACGGGACGGGTGGGGGCGGCGGTCGGGTACGGCCTCGGCACCCTCGTCGCCACGGTGGGCGTCGCCGCCCTGGGCCTCTGGCTCGGCCTTCGGGCCTGACCACGTCCCATGGCGGCCGGGCCGCCGAGATGCTGGGCGCGTCCAGTGGGGCGCCGCGCCGGGTACCTTGTCGCATACCCAAAAGTGCTGCTGGAGCGACCGATTCGGGTATCCGACGGGGTACCGCATCGCGCGATGCGGGCCGTCAGCCGGCGGCCGGGCGGTCCCACGGGCTCCGCGGGACCGCCCTGACGTCAGGCCGTGCTGCACCCGATGAGCGCAACGCCTGGTAGGCCGCCTCGACGCGTCGGAGGACGGCGGCCGGGTCCCGTACGAGTGAGGTCGGCGTGACTCCCACGACCGCGATCCTCGCCGTCGAGAGATCACCGTCCCCTTCGACCGTCGCCTCCCAGTCCAGCACTCCCGCGTGGAACTGCCGGCTGTGCACCATGATCGCGAGAGCGACGTCGTCGCACCACCGGTCAGGCGTGGTCAAGCGTGTGCCCAGGGCGTCGTGAAGGGTCGGGTTCGCCCACAGCGGTGGGAGCACTCGGGACCCTGAGAGCAGGACAGCGAGATCCGCCTCCGGGAGGGACCAGGCCCCTGATGCGGCCTGGGCCACCGCCGCCCTCAGGCGCCGCCTCCCCTGAGACGGGCGCACCTCGACCCAGTGCAGCAGGTCGTCCAGGCGCACGTGGCGCCGCTGCACGACGTCGATGACCAGGGCCCGGCCCTCCTGAGGCGGCAGCCATGCGGCCGCGTCGACGACGGCCCGCGCCCGACAGGACGCCCGCAGGGCCCCTCGTTCGACGAGCCGTTCGTCGAGGATCGACGTGCGGCGCAGCGTGACCCACGACACGGTGCGTGGTTTGCAGGTCGGCGGGACGTAGACGTGGCAGCGAGCGGTCGGGTGCTCGTCCCGGATCCCGAGGACGGCCAGCGCGGTCGGACCGGCAAGCCAGGATGACGGACCGGCGTAGAGCACCGCCGCGATGTGATGCTGTCGGACGGTGAGAGGTGCCGTCTGGAGCGCGATGACGCCCGGGAGCACCATCTGCCAGGAACGGCCGAGGTGCCAGCGTAGAACGCTGACGCTCATTCCCGCGTCGAGCAGCTGCCGCCGGGTGACGACGCCGTGCTGCTGCTCGGCCAGGACACGGACCGCCTCGGGAAGCTCCATCTGTGCAGCGTGACGGCGAGACCGAGGCGCCGCACCCGCCGGGCGTCATCCCGTGGACGACGGGGCGGAGCGGTCAGGGGTTGTGGACATCCCTTCCCACACGGATCCACAACGCCCAAGGCCAGCGGATACCCGGTCGGATACCCGAAACGGTCGTTCCAGCGACACCATCGGGTATCCGACCGGGTATCCGAGATCCACCATCGGGATCGACGGCCGAGCGGAGGGACCACCCCGGGTCAGCGGCCTGGGGGGCCCCTCGGGTCAGCGGCCGAGGAACTTCTCGAAGCCCTTGGGGAGGTTGGCGGGGTCGAGGTCGGGCAGGCCCGCGCCGTCATCGCCGAGCCCCGACGGCATCCCGAACGCCTTGCCCGCCGCTGCGGTGCGCGCTCCGGCGGCGCGCTCGGCCGCGGCCCGCTCGTCGGCGGCGCGCTTGGCCGGGTTGCCGCTCTTGGACTTCTTGCGCTGCACCGGCGCCGGCCGGCCGCCCTTGCGCGAGCCACCCGGCATACCGGGCATCCCCGGGAGCCCGGTGCCGCCGCCGCGGGCGAGCGACTTCATCATCTTCTGGGCCTCACGGAAGCGCTCCAGCAGCTGGTTGACCTCCGACACGGTGACGCCCGAGCCCTTGGCGATGCGCGAGCGGCGCGAGCCGTCGATGAGCTTGGGGTGGGACCGCTCGAACGGCGTCATCGAGCGCACCATCGCCTCGACGCGGTCGAACTCGCGTTCGTCGAGGGAGTCCAGCTGGTCGCGCATCCCCTGCATGCCCGGCATCATCTTGAGCATCGCCTTGAGCGAGCCCATCTTCTTGATGGCCGACATCTGCTGCAGGAAGTCGTCGAAGGTGAAGTCCTCCTCGGCGAGGAACTTGCGGGCCATCTCGTCGGCCTCGCGCTGGTCGAACGCCTTCTCGGCCTGCTCGATGAGCGTCAGCACGTCGCCCATGTCGAGGATGCGCCCGGCCATCCGGTCGGGGTGGAAGACCTCGAAGTCCTTGGTGCCCTCGCCCGTGGACGAGAACATGATCGGCCGACCGGTCACGCCCGCCACCGACAGGGCAGCGCCACCGCGCGCGTCGCCGTCCAGCTTGGACAGGACGACGCCGGTGAAGTCGACGCCCTCCTGGAAGGCGAGCGCCGTGTCGACGGCCGCCTGCCCGATCATCGCGTCGATGACGAAGAGGACCTCGTCGGGCTGGATGGCCGCGCGGATGTCGGCGGCCTGCTGCATGAGCACTGCGTCGACGGCGAGCCGCCCGGCGGTGTCGACGATGACGACGTCGTACTGCTTGGCCCGCGCTTCGGCGATGCCCGCGCGCGACACCGAGACCGGGTCGCCGAACGAGCGCGTCCCCTCACCCGACGACAGCACCGCGTCGTGGCCGCCCACGTTGCCCCGCTCGGGCGCGTACACGGGCACGCCGGCCCGCTGGCCGACGACCTCGAGCTGGGTCACGGCGTTCGGCCGCTGCAGGTCGGCAGCCACCAGCAGTGGGGTATGCCCCTGCTCCCGCAGCCACGCGCCGAGCTTCCCGGCGAGGGTCGTCTTCCCGGACCCCTGGAGGCCGGCCAGCATGACGACGGTGGGCGGGTTCTTGGCGAACCGCATCGTGCGGGTCTCCCCGCCGAGGATGCCGACGAGCTCCTCGTTGACGATCTTGACGACCTGCTGGGCGGGGTTCAGCGCCTGGCTGACCTCGGAGCCCAGCGCCCGCTCCCGCACCGAGCCGACGAACTGCCGGACGACGGGCAGGGCCACGTCAGCATCGAGCAGGGCGAGCCGGATGTCGCGCAGCGCCACGTTGACGTCGTGCTCGGACAGCCGGCCCTTGCCGCGCAGGCCCTTGAAGGTCGCGGTGAGACGGTCGGACAGGGAGTTGAACACCAGAGAACTCTAACGGCGCCGCCGAGCGACCTCACTCGCCGTCGCAGGTGTCGATGATCATCGAGACCGCCTGGGCCACGCGGGCTGGGGGCAGCGGGCGGCCGCCGAACTCGGTGACGTAGAACGTGTCGAGCGCCTGCCCGGCATACGTCGCGATGTGGGCGCTGCGCACGCTGAGGGAGGCCCGCGACAGGGTGATGCCGATGTCGTGGAGCAGGCCCGGGCGGTCGGTGGCCCGCACCTCGATGACCGTCGCGGTGTCGGAGGCGTGCGAGATGACCATGGCCCGGGTCTGTCCGGGCGAGCCCGACGAGGCCCGTGAGGCATCGGACGCCGTCGCCCGGCGGCGCCGGGTGAGCATGGCCAGGGGCTCACGGTCGCCGCCGGCCAGGCGGGCGAGCCCGCGCACGATGGCGGCGGGGTCGGGCGTGGTCCCACCGGGGGTCTCCACGTGCCACTCGTTGGCGGCGACGCCGTCGACGGTGCGCACGACGGCGGAGCGCACGATGTGCCCCTGCGCGGCCAGGAGGCCGGCCGTGTCGGCGAAGAGCCCCAGCCGGTCGCGGTCGTAGACGTCGATGCGGTGCGCCCCGCCCAGGGCCGTGACGAGCGCGACCGGCTGGCCGACGGCGAGGCGCTCCTGCACCTCCGGCGGCACGGGGTCGGCGTCGCGGAAGGACTCCGGCGGGGGTGCCCCCTCGGCGAGCGCGGCCCGCGCCGTGGTGACGAGCTTGTCGAGCAGGCTGGACCGCCAGTCGGTCCAGGCCGCCGGCCCCGCCGCACTGGCGTCGGCCTCGGTGAGGGCGCGCAGCAGGTCGAGGTTGGCCAGGCTGCCGCCGACCGCCCGCGAGACCATCGAGATCGTCTGGGGGTCGTCGCCGTCGCGGCGCGTGGCGAGGTCGATGAGGGTGAGGTGCTCGCGCACGAGGCGCACGACGAGCGCCCGGTCCTCGTCCTCGACCCCGAGCCGCTGCAGGACCGTGTCGGCGATGGGCGCACCCGTCTCGGAGTGGTCACGCGACCCGGAGACCTTGCCGATGTCGTGCAGGAGGGCCGCGAGCAGCAGCAGGTCGGGCCGGCTCACCTCGCGCAGCAGCCCACTGGCGCGCACGACGGTCTCGATGAGGTGCCGGTCGACGGTATGCCGGTGCACCGCGTTGCGCTGCGGCCGGCTGCGGACCGCGCTCCACTCGGGGATCCACTGCTCGACGACGCCGGCGAGGTCGAGGCCCTCCCAGACGGAGACGAGGCCGGGCCCGGTGGCGAGCAGGTCACCAAGGACGGCGAGCGCCGCGGGCGGCCAGGGCGTGGGGATCGGCGGGCACGACGCGGCGAGGTTGGCCAGCGTCGTGGGGGCGATGCTGACGTTGTTGCGGGCCGCCACCAGGGCCGCGCGCAGGACGAGGAGCGGGTTCTGCGTCGGGTCGACGCCGGGACCCAGCACCGCCTCGCCGTCGGAGAGGAACAGCCCGTAGCCGAGCGGGGTCATCCGGGGCCGCCGCGGGCCGACCCGCAGGGTGCGGGCGCGCTGGGCCTGGGCGGCGCGGCGCAGGGTGCCGTCGAGGGAGTAGCCGATGACGCGGGCGGAGGTCGAGACGTCGGTGAGCAGCTGGTCGGCGTCGGTGTAGCCGAGCAGGGCGGCGGCGGCGTCGTGGTCCTCGCGGGCGAGCCGGTCGCGGCCCCGCCCCGTGACGACGTGGACGGCGTCGCGCACGTCGAGCAGCTTCTCGTGGGCCGCGTCGACGGCGCCGTGGGGACGGTCGGCGAGCCAGGCGGCGGCCAGCGCGCGCAGCACGGTCATGTCGCGCAGGCCGCCCCGGGCCTCCTTGAGGTCCGGCTCGAGCAGGTGGGCGAGGTCGCCCTGCCGGGAGTGCCGCTGCGCGATCTGCTCCTGCAGCTGCGGCAGCCGGGTGCGGGCGTTGGCCCGCCAGTCGTGGGCGACGGTCGATCGGGCCGCCTGGACGACGTCCTCCTCGCCGGCGACGAAGCTGATATCGAGCAGGCCGACGGCCGCCGAGAGGTCGGCGCCGGCCACGGTGCGGCACTGGTTGACGGTGCGCACGCTGTGGTCGAGCTTCACTCCCTGGTCCCAGATCGGGTACCAGAGCCGGTCGGCCAGGGCGGTGAGGTCGTTCGCCCCCAGGGCCCGGGTCTGGTGCAGCAGGACCAGGTCGACGTCGCTGAGCGGGCCGCCGTCCCGGCGGGCGAGGCTGCCGACCGCGGCGAGGGCGACCCCGGGCATCTGGCGCCCCGCGGTGGCCTCCTGCCAGAGCTCGGTGAGCCACTGCATACCGAACTCGGCGAGTGCGACCCGGCGGGCCGGACCGGCCCCGGGAGTGGAGAAGCTGCGGGTCCCGGCGAGGGTCAGCCGCCGTGAGGTGACGTCCGTCGCAGACATGGGTGGGCCCTTCGGTTCGGAAGCCGGCGAGGTGCGGGCGGGGAGGGGCCGGCCGGCGTGCTCGAGGCGCGCCGGCCGGCCGATGGTCACCCGATGGTCAGCCTGTGGTCAGCCTGTGGTCAGCACGGGCTAGAGCGCGTCGTGGCCACGCTCGCCGGTGCGGACCCGGACCACGTCCTCGACGGGGATGGCCCAGATCTTCCCGTCCCCGATGCGCCCGGTCTGGGCCGCCTTGAGGATGACGTCGATGACGCTGCCGGCGTCGAGGTCGTCGATGAGCACCTCGACCCGCACCTTCGGCACGAAGTCGACGGTGTACTCGGCGCCGCGGTAGACCTCGCTGTGTCCCCGCTGCCGGCCGTAGCCGCTGGCCTCGCTGATGGTCATGCCCGAGATGCCGTAGGCCTCCAGGGCCTCCTTGACCTCGTCGAGCTGGTGCGGCTTGATGATGGCGGTGATGAGCTTCATGCCGAGGCTCCTTCCTTGGTGTCGACCGGAGCGCCCTCACGGGGCTCCAGCGGTGCCGTGCGGGCCGCGATGACGCTGCGGGCCGTGCCGCCACCGAACGGGCTGAGCTCGTATGCCGACTCCGCGTGCTCGAGCAGGTCGATGCCGTTGACCTCGTCCTCGGGGTCGACCGTGAAGCCCATGGTCTTGTCGAGGATGAAGCCGATGATGCCGGTGACGACGAAGGAGTAGATCAGCACCGCGAACGCACCCTCGGCCTGCGCACCGAGCTGGGTGAAGCCGCCTCCGAAGAAGAGGCCGTCGTTCTGGGTGAGTCCCGCGGCGCCGGTGGGGCTGTTGGTGGCGTCGGCGAGGAGGCCGATGAGGAGGGTGCCGATGAGACCACCGACGAGGTGGACGCCGACGACGTCGAGGCTGTCGTCGAAGCCGAACCGGAACTTCAGGCCGACGGCCAGGGCGCAGCCGACACCGGCGAGGAGGCCGACGATGAGGGCGCCGATGGGGCTCACGGTCGCGCAGGCCGGGGTGATGGCCACGAGACCGGCGACGACACCGGACGCCGCGCCGAGGGACGTGGCGTGCCCGTCGCGGAACTTCTCCACGATGAGCCAGCCGAGCATGGCCGTGCAGGTGGCGCCGAGGGTGTTGACCCAGACGCCCGCCGCGAGCGGACCGGCGCTGAGGGCCGAGCCGGCGTTGAAGCCGAACCAGCCGAACCACAGGATGCCGGCGCCGATCATGACGAGGGTGAGGTTGTGCGGACGCATCGGCTCCTTGGGCCAACCGACCCGCTTGCGGAGGATGAGGGCCAGGGCCAGGCCGGCGACGCCGGCGTTGATGTGGATGGCGGTGCCACCGGCGAAGTCGTAGGCACCGACACCGCCGAGGAAGAGGCCGTCCGCCTTGTTGGCGATCCAGCCGCCGGTCTCGGCCGCGAAGCCGCTGAAGGCGAAGACCCAGTGGGCCGCCGGGAAGTAGACGAGGGTCGCCCACAGGATGGAGAAGACCGTCCACGTCGCGAACTTCGCCCGGTCGGCGATGGCGCCGGAGACGAGGGCCACGGCGATGATGGCGAAGACGACCTGGAAGGCGACGAAGGCTCCACCGGGGATGCCGCCCGCGGCCGCTGCCCCCGTGGCCGCGTTCGCCGGGACGTACCCGTAGATCTGCCCGAAGACACCGCTCAGGCCGAACTCCGAGAACGGGTTGCCGACGAGACCTCCCCCGAGGTCCGGGCCGAACGCCATGGAGTAGCCGTAGAGGATCCAGATCGTGCCGACCGTCCCCATGGTGATGAAGCTCATCATCATCATGTTGAGGACGCTCTTGGTGCGGACCATGCCGCCGTAGAAGAAGGCCAGACCAGGCGTCATGAAGAGCACGAGTGCTGCGGCCGCGATGGTCCAGGCTGTGTTCCCGCTGTCGATGAACGGCGTGTCCGCCGTCACGATTGAAAGTGCGCTCATGGACGGCAAGCGTGGCGAAAGGCCGTTTCGCGCTGTCGCTGCTGCGGTTACGGGCGTGTAAGCAATGCGCCTCGCCTGTTATCGCTGTGTTTCCGATCTCGCCCCCCGGACCGGAACACCCCAGGCCGGTATGCGCTGGGTGAGGGATGTCTCAGCTGCGCCGGGGTCACCCGTCGTGCCGGGCGGGTGACACCGGGTGATGATGACAGCGTGAGCACCGCCGACGCCATCGCCACCGTGACCGGACCCGCCCGCCGCTGGCTGGCCGAGTCGCTGCGGGCCCGCGTGGCCGGCTCCGACGCCGAGGCGAAGGCCCACGTCATCTGGAGCACGCAGGGCGAACGCTGGTTCACCGAGGCGGACCCCGTGTGGCGCGTCCACGCCGACGCCTCGATGTTCGCCGGCGGCATCCGCGCCCTGCTCCTGCAGTCGCTGCACCCGCTGGCCATGGCCGGCGTCGCCGGTCACTCCGGCTACCGCTCCGACCCCTGGGGCCGGCTGCAGCGCACCTCGACCTTCCTCGCGACGACGACCTTCGGCACCGTGGCCGACGCCGAGGCGGCCATCGCCGCCGTGCGCGGCATCCACGAGCGGGTCCGCGGCCGCGGCCCCGACGGACGCAGCTACGCGGCCTCCGACCCGCACCTGCTCGGCTGGGTACACGCGGCCGAGGCCGACAGCTTCCTCGCCGCATACCGGCAGTTCGGCGAGACCCCGATGAGCGCGGTGGAGGAGGACCTCTACGTCGCGCAGTCCGCGCTCGTCGCCGAGAAGCTCGGGGCGGTCGACGCGCCCCGCACCGTCGCCGAGCTCGACGCCACCCTGGCGCGCTACCGCCCGGAGCTCATGGGCACCTCCGCCTCGCACGACGCGGCCCGGTTCCTGCTCCTGCACCCCCCGCTGGAGTGGACCGAGCGGGCCGGCTACTCGGCGCTCGCCGCCGGTGGCGTCGCCCTGCTTCCGTTGTGGGCCAAGGAGATGCTGCGGCTGCCGGCCCTGCCCATGACGGAGCGGCTCGTCAGCCTGCCCGTCGCCGACGCGGCGGTGCGCGCCATCCGCTGGGCGATCTCCGACCCCGGCCACCCGCGCAACGCCGGCCGCCGGACGGCCTGAGACCCGCGACCGGACTCAGATGCTGCCGGGGTTCTCGGCGGTTCGGCCCTGGAACCCGGCAGGATCTGGGTCCGGTCGGGGTCAGAGGGGCCGGTATGCCCGGGAGCGTCAGCCGACGATGGCGTCGACGAAGGCCTCGGCGTCGAAGGGGGCGAGGTCGTCAGGGCCCTCACCGAGGCCGACGAGCTTGACCGGCACGCCGAGCTGGCGCTGCACGGCGACGACGATGCCGCCCTTGGCCGTGCCGTCGAGCTTGGTGAGGACGATGCCCGTGACGTTGACCGCCTGGGAGAACACCTCGGCCTGACGCAGGCCGTTCTGCCCGGTCGTCGCGTCGAGCACGAGGAGGACCTCGTCGATGGGGCTGCGCTTCTCGATGACGCGCTTGATCTTGCTCAGCTCGTCCATGAGGCCGACCTTGTTGTGCAGGCGGCCGGCGGTGTCGATGATGACGACGTCGGCCTCGATCTCGGAGCCGGCCTTGACCGCGTCGAAGGCGACGGCTGCCGGGTCGGCACCGTCGCGGTCGGAGCGGATCGTCGGCACGCCCACGCGGGCGCCCCACGTCTCGAGCTGGTCGGCGGCGGCGGCGCGGAAGGTGTCAGCGGCGCCCAGGACGACGTCGCGGTCCTCGGCGACGAGCACGCGGGCCAGCTTGCCGACGGTCGTCGTCTTGCCCGTGCCGTTGACGCCCACGACGAGGACGACCGCGGGCCGGCCGTCGATGCGTGAGGAGGCGATCCGCCGGTCCATCGTCGGGTCGACGAGCTCGAGCAGGTCGGCCCGGAGCCACGCGCGCACCGTGGCCTCGTCGGTCGCGCCCGAGCCGTCGACCTTCATCTTCGTGCGCAGGCGCTCCACGAGCTCGGTGGACGCCTCGACACCGAGGTCGGAGGAGATGAGGGTGTCCTCGACGTCCTCCCACGCCTGCTCGTCGAGACCGCCGCGCGACAGCAGGCCCAGCAGGGCGTTGCCGATGGCGGTGTTGCTGCGAGCGAGCCGGGCCCGGAGCCGGGCCAGGCGACCGCGGGCCGACTCAGGACGCTCGACGGCCGGAGCGGGCGGCTCCTCGACGAGGAGGTCGTCGTCGAGCTCCGGCTCGGTCGGTGCCCCCTCGAGGGTGCCGACGCCGGCGCGGTCACCGACGTCACGACGGTCGTCGAGGTCGGCGTCGATGTCGGTCGGCGGCCGCAGGGTCTGCGTCGTCGCGGTGGGGCTGATGGGCCCCGGCCGCCGCTGACGACGGCTCGTGCGACCGCGGACGAGGCCGACCACGGCCCCCACGAGCACGAGGGCGACGATGGCCGCGACGGTGACGACTTCCCAGACCTGCTCCAGCACGGCGTCATCCTTTCACGCACCGCGGGGCGGGCCGGTCACGCCCGCGGGTCGGTCAGGGACCGACGGAGGTGTGGGTCTCGCGGTGCGACCGGACCCGGTCGACCACCGCTTCCCCCCGCTGGGTGAGCACGTCGCGGCCGTCCCGGCGGGCCTGGGCGACGACGAACCCCATGACGGCCATTCCCCCGACGAGACAGACGAGCATGCCGAACACCAGAGCGAACATGTGACCAGAGTGACGCATGGGGCGAGCCGCCCCGACACCGGCACGCGCACATACCCCCGGCTGTGACCGAACCGTCACCCGGCCGGGGCCCTCCCGCGGCCCGGCGAGCGGTAACGCGACCGGTCAGGCGGGCTGCTGCTGGGCGACGTCGGCCATCCGCTGGGACACGACCGTCGTGACGCCGTCGCCGCGCATCGTCACGCCGTAGAGCGCGTCGGCGATCTGCATCGTCTTCTTCTGGTGGGTGATGACGATGAGCTGGCTGGAGTCGCGCAGCTCCTCCATGAGCCCGATGAGGCGGCCGAGGTTGGCGTCGTCGAGCGCCGCCTCCACCTCGTCGAGGATGTAGAACGGCGACGGCCGCGCCTGGAAGATCGCGACGAGCAGGGCCACGGCGACGAGCGACCGCTCACCGCCGGAGAGCAGCGACAGCCGCTTGACCTTCTTGCCGGGGGGCGGGCCTCGACATCGAGACCGGTCGTCAGCATGTGCTCCGGGTCGGTGAGCACCAGTCGCCCCTCGCCGCCCGGGAAGAGCCGGGCGAAGACGCGCTCGAACTGCACGGCCACGTCGTGGTACGCCTCGGTGAAGACCCGCTCGACCCGCTCGTCGACCTCGCGGACGATGTCGAGCAGGTCGCGCTTGGACCGGCGGAGGTCCTCGAGCTGGGTCGTGAGGAAGGTATGCCGCTCCTCGAGCGCTGTGAACTCCTCGAGGGCCAGCGGGTTGACCCGCCCGAGGGCGGCCAGCTGGCGCTCGGCGGACCGCAGCCGCTTCTCCTGCGCCTCCCGGACGTAGGGCTGCTCGGCCGCCGGGGCGGCAGCGCTGGCGGCCGTGTTGTCGGACGGCGTCTCGCTGACGACGGGGACGGGGCGGTGCGGGCCGAACTCCTCGACGAGCGTGACCGGGTCGGTGCCCAGCTCCTCGACCGCGCGGGCCTCCAGCTGCTCGATACGCAGGCGCTGCTGGGCCCGGGCGACCTCGTCGCGGTGCACCGAGTCGGTCAGCTCGCGCAGCTCGTCCTGCAGCGTGCCGAGCTCGCGGCGCAGGACGGCCAGCTCGGCGTCGCGCGTGGTGCGCGACTCCTCGGCGCGACGCCGCACGATGTCGGCCTCGTCGGCGGCCCGGGTGAGCACGGCGACGGCGTAGGCCGCCCCGGCGCGGACGGCGTCGGCGACCTGCGCCTCGTGGCGGCGACGCTCACGCCGGGCGGCCGTGCGCGCGCGGGCCAGCAGCTCCGCCTCCGCGGCCTGCTCCAGGGACCCGGCCCGCTCGAGCAGGGCCCGGCCTCGCTCCTCGCGGGTGCGCAGGGCGAGCCGCAGCTCGGTCTCGTGGGCCCGAGCGGCGGTGGCGGCGGCCTCGAGGCGGTCGCGCTCCGCCGGTGACACGTCGTCGTCCGCGCCCTCGGGCTGGTCGCTGGCCGCGGCCAGCCGCTCGGTGAGGGCGGCATGCTCGCCCCGGTCGGTCTCCAGCGCGGCCGCGGCCAGCGCCATGGAGCGCTCGGTGCGCTCGGCCTCCGCGCGGGCGCTGCGGACCGCCACGCCGAGCGCTCCGAGCTTCTCGGCCACCGCCGACATCGAGGCGTCGGACTCGTGCAGCCGGTCGAGGGCGCCTTCGACGGCGTCGCTCGCGACGGCGGCCTTGGCGCGCGCGGCCGCGAGGGCGAACCGGGCCTGCTCCCCCCGGCCGGTCGCGTCGGCGACCTGGTCGCGGGCGGCGTCGACGGCGGCCTGGATCTCGATGAGGCTCGGGGCCGCGCTGCTGCCGCCACGGGCCCAGCCCGGGGCGAAGACGTCGCCGTCGGCGGTGACGGCGGTGACCCCTTCGCCGTCGGAGACGAGGGTGGTGGCCGCGTCGGCGTCGGCGACGAGGGCGACCCGGTCGAGCAGGCGCTCGACGGCGGGGCGGACGGCGTCGGGGGCGTGCACGACCTCGCGCGCCCAGCGAGCGCCGGCCGGCAGCTCGGGCCACGCGGCGACGTCGACGGGCGGAGCGGTCTCCGGCACGAGCAGGCCGGCCCGCCCGGCGTCGTCGTGGCGCAGGGAGGCGAGCGCCGCGGCCGCACCCGCCTGGGTCTCGACGGCCAGCGCGTCGCCGGCCCAGCCGAGGGCCGCGGCCACAGCGGCCTCGTGGCCGGGGTCGACCTGGAGGAGGGAGGCGACCGAGCCGGAGATGCCGTGGTCGGGACGCTGGTCGGCCAGCAGCGTGGCCGCGCCGTCCTTGCGGCGCAGGCTGAGCTCGAGGGCCTCGACCCGCGCGGCCCCCGACTGGCGGTCCCGCTCCGCGGTCCGCTCGGTCTCCAGGAGGCGCTCGACCTCACGCTCGAGCTGTCCGAGCTCGGCGGCGGCCTGCTCGTAGACCTCGTCGAGGTCCTCCTCGCCCGCCTCCTCGTCGGCGATCGACGACTCGAGGGTCGCGAACTCCAGCTCGGCGACGCCGGCCCGGGCCCGCGCCTGCTCGAGCGTCTCGCGCATGCGCCCGAGCTCGCCCTCGGCGGCCTCGATGCGGGAGGCCTTGGCGGCGACCTGCCCGGCGAGGCGGGCGAGGCCCTCGCGGCGGTCGGCGACCGCGCGGGCGACGCGGGCCAGCCGCTGCTGCTCGGCGGCATACGCCTGCTCGATCCCGCCCCGCTCGGCCACCGCGGCCTGGAGGGCGGCGGTGGCGTCGCCGATCTCGACGAGCAGCGCGGCGTGCTGGGACCGCAGGTCGGCGCCCTGGCGTCGCAGGTCCTCGGGGTCACGGCCGGAGCGGGCGGCGCCGACCCCCTCCTCGCCTCCGTCGTCGGCGAGGTCCTGGCGCAGCAGGCGCACCCGCTCGCTGGCCAGCGACCCGGTGGCGGTGAGCCGCTCGACGAGCCGGGCGAGCGCATACCAGCGGTCCTGGGCACGCTGCAGCTCCGGGCGGGCCGCCTCGGCCTCGGCGTCGAGCCCCCCGACGCGCGAGCCCACCCGGGCGAGGTGCTCCTCGACCTCGGTGCGCCGGGCGATGAGGGCCGTCTCGTCGGCGACCTCCTGCTCCAGCGTCGACGTCATGAGCACGAGGTCGTCGGCCAGCAGGCGCAGGCGGGCGTCGCGGACGTCGGCCTGGATCACCGCGGCCTTGCGGGCGGTCTCGGCCTGCCGGCCCAGCGGGCCCAGCTGCCGGCGGATCTCGCTCGTGAGGTCGGTGATGCGGGTGAGGTTGGCCTCCATCGTCTCGAGCTTGCGCAGCGCGCGTTCCTTGCGCTTGCGGTGCTTGAGGACCCCGGCGGCCTCCTCGATGAAGCCCCGGCGCTCCTCGGGCGTCGCCCGCAGCACGGCGTCGAGCTGGCCCTGGCCGACGATGACGTGCATCTCGCGGCCGATGCCGCTGTCGGAGAGCAGCTCCTGGATGTCGAGGAGGCGGCAGGAGGTGCCGTTGATCGCGTACTCCGAGCCGCCGCTGCGGAACATGGTCCGCGCGATCGTCACCTCGGTGTAGTCGATCGGCAGGGCGCCGTCGGTGTTGTCGATGGTGAGCGTCACCTCGGCCCGGCCCAGCGGCGGGCGGCCGGCGGTGCCGGCGAAGATGACGTCCTCCATCTTGCCGCCACGCAGGGACTTCGCCCCCTGCTCCCCCATGACCCAGGCGAGCGCGTCGACGACGTTGGACTTGCCGGACCCGTTGGGGCCGACGATGCAGGTGATCCCGGGCTCGAGGCGCACGTGGGTCGCGGACGCGAAGGACTTGAAGCCCTTCATCGTCAGGCTCTTGACGTACACGGGTCGGTGCGCTCCTGACGCTCTCCTGGGGGCCCCGCTCGGGGTCCCGTCACCTTACAAGCGCCGGCGAGGCCGGACCGGGACCTCGCGGCGCCGGTGGTTCGAGGGGCTGGTGGGGCTGGTGTGACATCGCGGACCGGTATGCCGGATGCCCCGGTCCACGTCGTGCGGTCGGATCGTCCCCCTGACGATGGCTATCCATCGTCCCGTCGCAGATCCGTCGTCGGGGCGCGGTGTGGTCCGGATCCGTCCGGACGGTCAGACGCCTTCGGTGCGGGCGATCTGCTCGTGGTGGTGGATGACCTCGGCGATGATGAACGCGAGGAACTTCTCGGCGAAGACCGGGTCGAGGCCGGCCTCCTCGGCCAGCACCCGCAGCCGGGCGACCTGCCGTTCCTCACGGGCGGGGTCGGCCGGGGCCATCCCGCGGCGCGCCTTGAGGTAGCCGACCGCCTGGGTCGCCTTGAACCGTTCGGCGAGCAGATGGATCAGCGCGGCGTCGATGTTGTCGATACTGCTGCGCAGCTCGGCCAGCTCCGGCGGGACCTCGGTCACGCGGGCAGGCTACCCGTGGGACGCGCCGACGGCCCCGGCCCGTCCACGGCTCAGCGAGCCTCAGCGAGCCCGCCTCACCGCGCCTCAACGCCATCGGCGCCCTCAGCGCTCGCGGAACCCCTCGACGCCCGGGCGCGCCTGGCCCCACTGAGTCACGACGCCGGTGACCTGACCCGGGCGGCCGGTCGTCGACGGCGCCTCGTCCAGTAGCGCGATGAGCCGGTCGACAGCGTCACCCCGACCCTGGGCCACCACCTCGACCCGACCGTCGGCGAGGTTGCGCGCATACCCGACGAGGCCGAGCTCGAGCGCCCGGGCGCGGGTCCACCAACGGAAACCCACGCCCTGCACCTGCCCGCGCACGAAGACGGTGGCGCGCTCGGCCCCGTCCCGGCTCGGCGCTACTCCGCCAGCCACGCCGCGTAGGCGTCGAACGTGTACGGCCGCCCGAGGAAGTCCGCCACGAGCTCGGCGGCGTCGCGCTGCCCGCCGCGGGCGAGGATCCGGTCGCGGTAGCGCCCGGCGACCTCGGGGTCGAAGAGGTCGTTGCGGTCGAAGGCGCTGAACAGGTCCTTGGCGATGACGAGCGACCACATGTAGGTGTAGTAGCCGGAGCCGTAGCCCTCGAGGTGGCCGAACGAGGCGGGCATGTGCGTGCCCTCGATGTAGGGGAACAGGCTGTAGCGGGCCTGCAGCTCCTTCGTGCGCTCCGTGAGGTCGGCCGGGATCTGTACGTGGAACCAGTAGGACATCGACGCGTAGAACATCTGGGTGCGCGCGTCGTAGCCCTTGCCGAAGTCGTCGGCCCGCCGCATCTTGTGCACGAGCTCGGTGGGGATCGCCTCCCCCGCGGCGTTGCGCGCGAAGGTGCGCAGGACGTCGGCGTCCCAGGCCCACTCCTCGAGCATCTGGCTCGGGGCCTCGACGAAGTCCCACTCGGTGGCCACCCCGGAGAACCGGACCCACTCGCCTCGCCCGGCCAGCACGTGGTGCACGAGGTGGCCGAACTCGTGGAACAGGGTCGTCACGTCCGAGTGCTCCATGAGCCCGCGCGGGAAGTTGCAGACGAGGGTGCCCTCGGCCAGCTGCCGGCCGGCGACGCCCCGCACGAGGTCGAACTGCGCGGCGTGCTTGAACTTGCCCTCCCGCGGGTGCAGGTCGAGGTAGATGCGCCCCAGCTGCTCGTCGTCCTCGGTGAGGAAGACGTCGTAGGCCACCACGTCGGGGTCCCACACGACCGCGTCGGTCGCCGGCCGGTACGTCAGCCCGAACAGGCGGCCGGTGACGTCGAGCAGGCCCTGGCGGACCGCACCGAAGTCGAAGTACTGGCGCACGAGCTGCGCGTCGACGTCGAGCTGCTCGCGGCGCACCGCCTCGGCGTAGAAGGCGAGGTCGGTGCCGTCGATCGTCTCGGCCTCGGGGTGGTCGACCCGGAGCCGGTCCAGCACCACCTGCCGGTCCCGCTGCCCCGAGGCCAGGGCCGCGGCGGCGATGCGGTCGATGAACTCCGGGATGGCGCTCCCGTGCTTGATCATCTTGACCTCGGCGTCGTACTCCGCCCAGTCGGCGTAGCCGAGCAGCTGGGCGTGCTCGCGCCGGATCTCGAACAGCTCGTGGAGCAGGGGGTCGTTGACGGGGTAGGCGCGGTTGAGGAACGCCATCCGCAGCGCGCGGCGGGTCTCGCGGTCCTGCCCGTAGGTCGCGAACGGGATGATGTCGGGGTAGTCGGTGGTGAGGGTGACCAGGCCGTCGGCCTCGACGGGGTGGGCGGCGACCCAGTCCGCCGGCATCCCGGCCAGCCGGCCGGGGGTGACCCGCACGGTGCGCACGTCGTCACGGATGTTCTTGCTGAACTCCTGGCCCACCACGATGGACCGCTCCGACAGCTCGCGGACCCGCGCGCGCGTCGCGTCGTCCTGGTCGACGCCGCCGCGGTGGAAGTCCAGCAGCGTCTTGTCGAGCAGGCGCTTGGCCGTGGCGTCCAGGCCGCTGCCGTCGACCCCGGCGAACACCTCGTAGAGCTCGCGGTCCAGCGAGAGCTCGGTGTCGAGCTTCTGCACCTCCTGCATGGCCGCCTCGCCGCGTGAGCGCACGGCCTCCAGCGGGTGCACCTCGCTGAAGAGGGAGGCGACGGAGGCGACGGCTCCGATGGCCATGGTGACGTCGTTCCAGCGGCGCAGGACGACGTGGGCGTCGACCGGGCGCTCGGCCTTGAGCGACGTCACGAGCTGCCGGGCCCGCTCGAGCTCGGTGGCGGCGCGGGCGTCGAGCCAGGCCTGCGTCTCGTCGGGCCCGGGCAGCGGAAGGGGGGTGAGGTGGTCCGTCACGCAGTGGACTCTAGGTCACGGGCCGAGCCGACCCCGCGGGCTCCCCACAGGCTCAGCGAGCCGGCGGCACACGCGCACGGAGGGCCCGGATGCGTGGGGGCGCGAGCCGGGGCCGGGGCTGGCAGTGCGGGCACGAGAACGACGAGCGGTTCATGAACGCCTCGCGCCGGATGGGTGCGCCGCACCGGCGGCACGGCCGGCCCTCGCGGCCGTAGGCGTCGAGCGACCGGGCGAAGTAGCCGGAGGCGCCGTCCACGTCGACATAGAGGGCGTCGAAGCTCGTGCCGCCCTGCTCCAGCGCCTCGCGCATCACAGCGCTGGCGTGCCCCAGGAGACGGTGCAGGGCCGGCTTCGTGAGCCGGTCGGCGGGGCGTTCGCCGTGGACCGCCGCGCGCCAGAGGGCCTCGTCGGCGTAGATGTTGCCGATCCCGCTGACCAGGGTCTGGTCGAGCAGGGCGCGCTTGACGGCGCTCCCCCGCTGCTTCATCCGCGCCACCACCGCGCGCTCGTCGAAGGCCGCTTCGAGGGGGTCGGGAGCGATGTGGGCGATGGTCCCGGGGATGCCGTCGGGGCCGACCTCGGAGAGCGCGACCCCGCCGAAGGTGCGCTGGTCGACGAACCGCAGCTCCGCCCCGCCGTCGGCGAAGGCGAACCGGGCGTGCAGGTGCTTCTCGTCGGGGGCGTCGGGCGCCTGCACGAGCAGCTGACCGCTCATGCCGAGGTGCACCAGCAGCGCCTGGTCGTGACCGTCGGGGCCCCCGAGGAGGAGCCAGAGATACTTCCCCCGCCGCCGCGCCTCGCGGACCCGGTTGCCGGCCACGCGCAGGGCGAGGTCGTCGGGCCCGGGCCGGTGCCGCCGGGCGACCCGGGTGCCGTGCAGCTCGGCCGCGGCGATCTCGCGGCCCACCACGTGGCTCTCGAGGCCCCGCCGGACGGTCTCGACCTCGGGGAGCTCAGGCACGCGGAGGCGGGCCGGCTGAGGTCACCGGACCTCCGGCTCGAGGTCGGGCGAGGGGGTGCGGCGGGCGTCGAGCGTGGCCCACGCCTGCTCGGCGGCCCGCTGCTCGGCCTCCTTCTTGCTGCGCCCGGTGCCGTGGCCGAGCACCTCGTCGGCGACGACCGCGCCGGCGACGAACTGCTTCTCGTGGTCGGGGCCGGACTCCTCGACCACGTACTCGGGCGAGCCCAGGCCGCCCGCCGCGGCGAGCTCCTGCAGGCTGGTCTTCCAGTCGAGGCCCGCGCCCATCGTGGCCGACTGGGTCATGAGCGGGTCGAAGAGGTGGTGCACGAACCGGCCGGCCGCCTCGATGCCGCAGGAGAGGTGGATGGTGCCGATCACCGCCTCCATAGTGTCGGCGAGGATCGAGGCCTTGTCACGACCACCGGTCGCCTCCTCACCACGCCCGAGGAAGACGTAGCCGCCGAGGTCGATGGTGCGAGCGACGTCGGCCAGGGCCCGCATGTTGACGACGGCCGCGCGCAGCTTGGCCAGCTGCCCCTCGGGCAGGTCGGGGTGGGTGCGGTAGAGCGTGTCCGTGACGACGAGGCCGAGCACGGCGTCGCCGAGGAACTCGAGGCGCTCGTTGTTGGGCAGACCGCCGTGCTCGTACGCATACGACCGGTGGGTCAGGGCACGCACGAGCAGCGCCTCGTCGACGGCGCTGCCGACCACCTGCTGGAGGTAGTCGGCGAGCGCGTCGGCGGGGCGCGGGTCGGTGCTGGGCGCCGTCACGAGGTCACGGGCGAGGACCGTCAGGCCTGGTGCTCGGAGCGCTCGGCGATGGCGTAGTGACGGCCCTGGTAGGTGCCGCAGGAGGGGCAGGCGATGTGGGGCTGCGACGGCTGTCCGCACTGCGGGCAGGTCGTCAGCGTCACGGGCGCCGCCTTCCAGTTGGCCCGGCGCGACCGGGTGTTGGAGCGCGAGGTCTTCCGCTTCGGGACGGCCACGTCAGGTCCTTCTCTCTGGGTTCTGGTCGATCTCGTGTGGATGGTGCTCGGTGCGACCCGGGCTTCCGGGGGAGCCGCTGAGCAGTCCGCTCAGTGAGGCCCACCGGGGGTCGACCTGGTCATGGTGGTGTTGCGGGTCGTCGGCGAGCAGGGCTCCGCACTCGGAGCACAGCCCGGGACAGTCCTCCCGGCAGACCGGCTGGAACGGCAGTGCGGGCACCACCGCGTCCCGGAGCACGGTCTCGAGGTCGACCAGGTCGCCCACGAGCTCGTACACCTCGTCGTCATCCTCCGCGACGCCCACCTCGTGGTGGTGCGCCGCACGGTCGGAGTAGGCGAACAGCTCCTGGAAGGACGCGTCCACCGCAAAGGTGGCCGGCTCCAGGCACCGCACGCAAGCCCCGGTCGCTGTGGCTCGGACCGTCCCGCTCACGAGGACCCCCTCGACGACCGACTCGAGACGCACGTCCAGCTCCAGCGGGGCTCCCGCGGGGATGGCGATGATCTCGGTGCCGATGGTGTCGGGCGCCTCTACCGTGCGGATGATCTCCTGCATCGTCCCCGGTCGCCGAAGGAGCTCCCGGGTGGTGATCACCAGCGGGTGGCGTGGGTCGAGGCGAGTCATGAGGTCACAGACGGTCGAGGGGCCGGGCCTCGTCCACGACGGATGAAGACCGACCTGCAAGGTTACCGGAGCGGGAGGGTGCCCCCAAATCGCGCGGTATGCGGGTCGTGGCCGCGCGACCTCGGGCGGTCAGACGCGGGAGTGGAGGGCCTCGAAGACGGCCTCGGGCACGAGACCCCGCACGTCGCCGCCGTGGCCGGCGACCTCCTTGACGAGCGAGCTCGAGACGTGGGCGAACCGGGGGTCGCCGGGGATGAAGACGGTCTCGATGCCGCTGAGGTGGCGGTTCATCAGGGCCATGGGCAGCTCGTAGGCGAAGTCGGTGTCGCCGCGCAGGCCCTTGACGATGGCCGAGGCCTCCAGATCCCGGCAGACGTCGACGAGGAGCCGGTCGGCGAAGGTCTCGACCCGGACGCCCGGCACCCCGCGCAGCGCCGAGGTGATGAGGCGGGCGCGCTCCTCGACGGCGAACATCCCCTGCTTGGCCGGGTTGTAGAGCACCGCGACGACGACCTCGTCGAACAGCGCGGAGGCGCGGGCCACGACGTCGACGTGCCCGTTGGTGACCGGGTCGTAGGAGCCCGGGCAGACGGCCCGCCGGACCGACGGACGTTCGCCCACGGGGTTGCTCATCGGGTCAACGTACCAACGGGTCCACACCGCCCCAGCCTCGCCGACCGGGACGATCCGGGCCTCGGTCGAACGGCCGGTCCCGGGACCGCATACGGACAGATCGGGTCAGCGAGGGCAGCCAGGGCCGTGGGGGGCGGCGAGGGCCCGCGAGGGCCCGCGAGGGCCCGCGAGGGCCCGCGAGGGCCCGGGTGCGGGCCGCGCGGCTCAGGCGACCCCGTCCGGGCCGGGGGCGTCGGCGAACCACACCCGGGTCTCGCCGTAGCGCCGCTCCTGCGCGGGGCCGAGCCCGGCCGGCCAGCGCGGCTCGGGGGTGCGCGCCGAGCGCTCGACGACGACGAGCGCGTCGGCCGCGAGCCACCCGTGGGCCGGCAGGAGGGCCAGGACGTCGGCGAGGGCGTCCTCGGACAGGTCATAGGGAGGGTCGAGGAAGGCGAGGTCCACCAGCGCGCCACCGGGCCGGGGCCCGGCGAGCAGCACCCGTTCCACGCTCTCCTCCCGCACGACCACGCCGGGGTGGGCGACGACGGCGACGTTGCCCCGGGCGACGCCGGCGGCCCGCCGGTCCGTCTCGACGAGCGTGACCGTGGCGGCGCCGCGGCTGGCCGCCTCCAGCCCGAGCGCTCCCGACCCGGCATACAGGTCGAGCACGTGGGCGCCGTCGAGCGCGCCGAGGTGCTCCAGCCGGGAGAAGAGGGCCTCACGCACCCGGTCGGACGTCGGACGTGTGCGCGGGCCGGTCGGGGTCTGGAGGCGCCGGCCGCCAGCCGCGCCGCCGATGATGCGGGTCATGCGCTCACCCGCGCTCCAGGTAGGCCGCCTGGTCCTCGTCCAGCCGCGCCGCGACGCGGGCGGCGAGGTCGGGGTGGGCCGCTAGTGTGGGGTCCTCGGCGACGAGCGCGGCGGCGTCCTCGCGGGCGTCGGCGATGACCTGCTCGTCCTCGAGGTTCCCCATCCGCAGGAAGCGCACTGACGACGCCCGCCCACTCTGGCGGGCGCCGAGCACATCGCCCTCGCGGCGCAGCTCGAGGTCACGCCGCGCGAGGACGAAGCCGTCGGTCGTGGCCGCCACCGCGTCGAGCCGGTCGCGGGCCGGCGTGCCCTCCGGGGCGTCGCTGAGCAGCAGGCAGAGCCCCGGCGCCGAGCCTCGGCCCACCCGCCCGCGCAGCTGGTGCAGCTGGGAGATGCCGAACCGGTCGGCGTCCATGACGACCATGAGCGTGGCGTTGGGCACGTCGACCCCGACCTCGATGACCGTCGTCGCGACGAGCACGTCGACCTCGCCGGCGGCGAAGGCGCGCATCGTGGCCTCCTTGGTCTCGGGGTCGAGCCGCCCGTGCAGCACCTCGATGCGGATGCCGGCCAGCGCCGGCTCCGCCCGCAGCCGCTCCGCCATCGTGTGCACGCCGACGAGCTCGCGCGGCTCCTCCCCCTCGTCCGGGGGCTCCCCCAGAAGGTCGAGGTCGAGGTCGGTCTCCGGGTCCGAGCCCGAGCCGGCCTCGGAGGCCCGGCCGCCCCCGGTCGGCCCGTCGGCGTCCCCGTCGGCGTCCCCGATCTTGGGGCACACGACATAGGCCTGGTGGCCCTGGCGGACCTCCTCGGCGAGGCGCTCCCAGGTGCGCTGCACCCAGCCGGGCCGAGACACCTCGACCACGTGGGTGGTGATGGGCGAGCGGCCGCGGGGCAGCTCGCGCAGCGTCGAGGTCTCCATGTCGCCGAACACCGTCATGGCCACGGTGCGCGGGATGGGCGTGGCCGTCATGACGAGCAGGTGCGGCGGCGTCGACCCCTTCTCGCGCAGGGCGTCGCGCTGCTCGACGCCGAACCGGTGCTGCTCGTCGACGACGACGAGGGCGAGGTCCTGGAAGGCGACCTTCTCCTGCAGCAGCGCATGCGTGCCGACGACGATCCCCGCGTCACCCGTCACCGCGTCGTTGAGCGCCCGGCGGCGCGCCGGCCCCGAGAGGCTCCCGGTGAGCAGGGCGACCCGCGTGCCCTCGGCACTGCCGCCGAGGAGCCCGCCCTCGGCCAGGTCGCCGAGCATCGCGGTGATCGACCGGTGGTGCTGGGCGGCCAGGACCTCGGTGGGGGCGAGCAGGGCCGCCTGCCCGCCGGCGTCGACGACCGCGAGCATGGCCCGCAGGGCCACGACGGTCTTGCCCGAACCCACCTCCCCCTGGAGCAGGCGGTGCATCGGGCGGCGGCGGGCGAGCTCCGCCTCGAGCACGGCGCCGATCTCCTGCTGGCCCGCGGTGAGCTCGAAGGGCAGCCGGGCGTCGAAGGCGGCCAGCAGGCCCCCGGGGCGGGGGACCCGCGCCGTCGCCTCCAGCGCCTCGATGCTCGCGCGGCGCTGGGCGAGGATCGCCTGCAGCACGAAGGCCTCGTCGTAGCGCAGGCGGTCGATCCCCTCCTGCGGGTCGTCCTCCAGGCGCGGCCGGTGCACGCGTTCGAGGGCCTCGCGCCGGCCGAGGAGCCCGCGACGGTCGCGGATCTCGGGCGTCAGCGGCTCGCGCACCTCCTCCACCGAGTCGAGGGCGACCTCGAGCATCCCGCGGATCTTCAGCGAGCTCACCGTGCCGGTCTCGGAGTAGACGGGGATCGCGTGGTCCCGGTAGGCGTCGAGGCGCCCGCCGCCGCCCTCGAGCTCGGCCTCCCAGCCGTCCTCGCTGCGGCCGAGGATCTCGTACTCGGGGTGGGTCAGCTGCCAGCGCTCGCGGAACCGGGAGACGGCCCCCACGAAGATGCCGACCGCGCCGGGGACGAGCTTGTGCTCGTGGCCCCACGCCTTGAAGAACGTCAGGTCGATCTCGCGGCGCCCGTCCGTCAGGGTGGCCATGAGCATCTTCTGCCGGGGGTTGCGCCGCATCGGCTGGGTGCGCGCCGAGCGCACCTCGGCGACGAGCAGGATCGTCTGGCCCTCGGTGAGGGCTGACATGTCGGTGAGCGTGCGGGTCGAGACGTAGGAGCGCGGGACGTACTCCAGCAGGTCGCCGACGGTGTGGACACCCTTGTTCTTCGTCAGCAGCGCGGCCGCCTTCGGGCCGGAGACCTTGGCGACCGGGGAGTCCTCGGTGAGCAGGGTCACTCGACCCCCAGCAGCAGGGGGTAGAGCGGCTGCCCGCCGTAGAGCTGCGTCACCTCGAGGTCGCGCCGGGAGGTGCGGGCGAGCCGCGCGACCGCGTCGCCGAGGGCCGGGGTGGCGTCCTCCCCGGCGACCACGGTGAGCAGCTCGCCGCCGCTCGCCAGGAGGCGGTCGACGACCTGCCCGGCCACGGCCGTCAGGTCGTCGCCGACGATGACGATGTCGCCGTCGACGACGCCCAGCACGTCGCCGATGCGGCAGGGCCCGCCGGAGGTCAGGGCGTCCTTGGTCGCCACGGTGACGCCACCGTGACGGGTGGCCGCCGCCGCGCTGCTCATGGCCAGCACGTTGTCGGCCAGCGAGCGGTCGGGGTCGTAGACCGCGAGCGCGGCGATGCCCTGCACCGCCGTGCGGGCGGGGACGACGCGCACGTCGACGCCCTCCTCGGCGGCCACACGCACCGCGGCGTTGGCCGCGAGCAGGGTGTCGCCGTCGTTGGGCAGGAGGATCACCGACCCCGCGCCGGCGGCCCGCACCGCCTCGAGGAACTGCCCGGCCGACGCCCGGCGCCGGGGGCCGCTCGGCACGACGTGGGCGCCCGCGGCCCGGAACGCGCCGGCCAGGCCCTCCCCGGCGGCACACGTGACCACGGCCTGCGCGTCGGCGTCGGGCGCGGTGCCCTGCTGGTCGCGGAAGTGGGTGACCTTGATGCGGTGCGGGTGACCTGCGGCGATGCCCGCCTCGATGGCCGCGCCGACGTCGTCGACGTGGGCGTGCACGTTGTGCAGGTCGCCGCGGCCGACGACGAGCACCGAGTCGCCGAGGCCGTCGAGGCGGGTCTTGAGGGTGGCGACGGCCTCCGGGGTCGTGCCCGACAGCAGGAACATCACCTCGTAGGCCGGTCCGCCCGGCTCGAGGTCGGCCGTCGCGTGGTGGGGGGCTGGGGTCGACGGGTGGGCGGGTGGCGCGTGCGGGCCGACGCGCCGGCGCAGGGGGTCGCCGCCGCGCAGCTCCGTGCCGACGTCGCCGGTGACGACCCGCTCCAGCGACTCCAGCAGCACCACGTAGCCCGCCCCGCCCGCGTCGACGACGCCCGCGCGGGCCAGGCTGGGGAGCTGCTCGGGGGTGCGCGCCAGCGCCGTGCGCGCCGCCTGCAGCGCGGCCGTCACCACGGCATACAGCAGACCGGCGGTGGCGGCGGGCCCGGGCGCCGCGGTGGGGTCTGAGGTGGCGGCGGTGGAGGCGCGCGGCGGTGGAGGCCGCGGCCGCCGCGGCCCGGGAGACCGACAGGATCGTGCCCTCGACCGGGCGGGTCACGCTGGCCCAGGCGAGGTCGTCGGCGCGGCGCATGGCCGAGGCGAGACCGGGCCCGTCGAGCGCGACCCCGTCGCCCGCGGCCGCCTCGTCGGCGAACCCGCGGAAGATCTGGCTGAGGATGACCCCCGAGTTGCCGCGGGCGGTGAGCAGGAGGGCGCGGGCGAAGAGGTCGGCCTCGGTGACGAGGTCGGCGTCGGCCCGGCCGCCGCCGTCTCGGGCCGCGTCGTGGACCCGCTCGTCGTACTCCAGCCGAGCAGCGTCGAGGGCGGCGTCGAAGGTGAGGTAGAGGTTCGTCCCGGTGTCACCGTCGGGCACCGGGAAGACGTTGAGGGCGTCGATCTCCGACCGCCGGGCGGCGTACGCGGCGCGCGTGACGACGGCCCAGCGCCGGGCGGCGGCCGTATCGAGGCGGTCGAGCCGCGTCGAGCCGGACCCCGAGGTCCCTGCAGACGCCACAGACGCCACAGACGCCACTGACCGGTCCGGCACGGTCCCGGTCATGGGGCCGCCCCCTTCCTGCTGGTCGTCCGCCGCGATCGTGACGGCAGGCTACCGGGCACCGCCCATACCCGCGGTTTTGGTCGCCGCCCCGGGCCTCGGCTACTCTGGGCAGGTTGCCCGGATCGGTTGTCGGCCCGTCCCGACCGTCCGTGGCCCCGTCTGCGTCATCACCATCCATCATGGTCGTCCATTCGACTGTCTAGTACCAGGAGATCCACCGTGGCTGCCAACTGCGATGTCTGCGGCAAGGGACCGAGCTTCGGTCACAACATCTCGCACTCGCACCGGCGCACCAAGCGCCGCTGGAACCCGAACATCCAGCGTGTGCGCACCCTCGTCGGTGGCGTGACCCCGAAGCGTCTCAACGTCTGCACCTCGTGCCTCAAGGCGGGCAAGGTCGCGCGTCACGCCTGACCCGCACCCACCCGCGACGAAGGCCGGCCTCCCTCCCCAGGGACGCCGGCCTTCTTCCGTTCGGGCGGTGAGACGCACCGAGCCGTACCCCGCCGCAGGCCCGCTCTGACGGTCAGCCCCCGAAGTGGTCCCAGCCCCGGCTGCGCTGGGGTATGCCGTCGAGCGCGACCCCTGCGCCCGCCACCACCCGCCCGACCGGACGGAAGCCGTCCGGCAGCGCCACCTCAGCCGGGAACGTCGCGAGCAGCGAGTGCTCCTCCCCGCCGGCCAGCACGCAGTCCTGCGCGAGCGTCTCCCCCAGGGCTGCGGTGAGACGGGCGATGTCGGGTGCGAGCGCCGCGGCGGCGAGGTCGAGGCATACCCCGCTGGCGCGGGCGACGCGGCCGGCGTCCCGCAGCAGCCCGTCGGAGAGGTCGACCATCGACGTCGCGCCGGCGACCGCAGCAGCGGGGCCCCGGCCGAGCGGGGGCCGCGGCCGGCGCTGGCGGGCCACCGCCTCCGGGAGGGCGTCGGGGCGGCCGTCCTCGAGCAGCCGCCACCCGGCGGCGGCCAGGCCGAGGGTGCCGGCGACCGCGGCGACGTCGCCGGCCCGGGCCCCCGAGCGCAGCACCGGCGCACGGCCGTCGAGGGCGCCGAGAGCGGTCACGGACACGACGAGCGTGCCCGCCGGCGCGGAGGACAGGTCCCCCCCGACGACCGCGCAGCCGGCCTCCCGACAGGCGAGCGCGAGGCCCTCGGCGAGGTCGAGCACCCAGGCGACCGGGGTGACCGGGTCCATGACGAGCGTGACGAGCAGGGCCGTCGGCCGGGCGCCCATCGCGGCGACGTCGGCGAGGTTCTGGGCCGCCGCCTTGGCCCCGACGTCGGCGCCGCTCGACCACGCGTCGCGCCAGTCGCTGTCGCGCACCATCGCGTCGGTCGTGGCGACGAGGTCGTGCCCGCCTGCGGGCCCTCCCGACCTGTCGCGGCCGCCGAGGCCGCCGAGACCGAGGACTGCGGCGTCGTCCCCCGGACCGGTATGCACGTCGACGGGGCTGCCGGCCGCCGCCAGGATCGGGAACACCAGCGCGAGGAGCTCGTCCTCGCCGAGGTCGGCGACCGTCGGCCCGTTCGGTGGTGGTTCGCCCGGCACACCGCGCACGGTAGCGTCCTCCCTGGGCGCACCGAGGCGCCCGGTCTCCCGGGGCGTCGTTGCCCCGGCCTACCAGCGGAAGAAGGTGTGCCCCAGGTGGTCCAGGCATACATCCTGATCCAGACCGAGGTCGGCAAGGCGGCGACCGTCGCCGAGGCCATCGCCGGCATCTCCGGGGTCGCCCTCGCCGAGGACGTCACCGGCCCCTACGACGTCATCGCGCGGGTCGAGGCCAAGACCGTCGACGAGCTGGGCAAGCTCGTCATCGCCAAGATCCAGGACGTCCCCGGCATCACCCGCACGCTCACGTGCACGGTGGTCCACGTCTGAGGGCACGTCCGACAGCAGGTCCGGCAGCAGGTTCGACGCGACGTCCGAGGGCGCGTGCGGCGGCCCTGGTGGTCGCGGCGGGCGTCATCACGCTGTCGCTGGCGGGCTGCTCCCGGGCCGTCAGCGTCACCCTGCCGCCCCAGGCGAGCGACCCGGCGTGCACGGCTGCGGCCGCCGCCTGGCCGGCCGACGTGTCGGGCCGTGCCGTCGTGGCCACCGACCCCAGCGCCCCCGCGGTGCGGGCCTGGGGTGACCCCGCCATCGTCGCCCGCTGCGGGGTCGCCACCCCGGGACCGTCGACCGACGACTGCCTGACCGTCGACGACGTCGACTGGGTGGCCACGCCCCTGTCCGACGGCACCCGGTTCGTCACCTACGGCCGCGGTCCGGCGATCGAGGTGCTCGTGCCCAAGGGGCCGGCGCCCGAAGGGTCGCTGCTGCCGGCGTTCAGCGCCGCGGCCCGCGCGCTGCCGGCGACCGGCCGGCACTGCAGCTGAGCCTCAGCGCAGCCCGGTCCGCCGTTCCAGCGCGAGGGTGATGAGCTCGTCGATGAGCGCGGGGTAGGCGAGCCCGCTCGCCTCCCAGGCGCGGGGGTACATCGACGAGGGCGTGAACCCCGGCATGGTGTTGATCTCGTTGACGAGCACGTCGCCCTCGTCGGTGTAGAAGAAGTCCACCCGGGCCAGGCCCTCGCAGCCCGCCGCCTCGAACGCGGCCACGGCCATCGCCTTGACCGTCGTCGCGACCTCCGGAGGCACGTCAGCCGGGCAGACGAGCCGGACGTCGTCCTCCGCGAGGTACTTGGCCTCGAAGTCGTAGAACGTGTGGCCGCTGACGACGACCGCCTCGCCGAGCTCGCTCGTGCGCGGGGGCCCGCCGTCGCGCCCGCCCAGCACCGCGCACTCGACCTCGCGGCCGACCACCCCGGCCTCGACGACGACCTTCGGGTCGTGCTCGCGGGCGGTCTCCACCGCGGCCACGAGCGACGCGCGCCCGCCCTCGGCGTCGACGCGGGTGATGCCCATGCTGGAACCGGCCCGGGCCGGCTTGACGAACACCGGCCACCCGAGCCGCGTCGTCTCGGCGAGCGCCGCCTCCCGGTCGTGCAGCCAGCGCCGGTCGGTGATGACGACGTGGTCGGCGTTGGGCAGGCCGGCCGCGGTGAAGACGACCTTCATGAACGCCTTGTCCATCATCACCGCGGAGGCGGTGACGCCCGAGCCGACGTAGCGCACGTCGGCCAGCTCGAGCAGGCCCTGGATGGTGCCGTCCTCGCCGAACGGCCCGTGCAGCAACGGGAAGACGACGTCGACCTCACCCAGCTCGTGCGGGGGCCGGCCGGGCTCGAGGACCGTGAACGACCGCTCCCCCGACCCCAGAGGGACGACGACCGCGTGCCCCGACCCGTCGACCTCGGGCCGGCGCCCGGGGCCGAGCCGCAGAGGCTCGGGGTCGTCGGCCACCAGCACCCAGCGACCGTCGCGGGCGATGCCGATCGGCACGACGTCGTAGCGGTCGCGGTCGATGGCCGCGAGCACGCTCGCGGCGGTCGAGCAGGAGACCGCGTGCTCGGAGGACCGGCCGCCGAAGACGATGGCCACCCGGATCTTGCGACGGGGGGCGGGCTGTCCCGCCTCATCGGGCCGGTCGAGCTGGTCGGGCTGGTCGGGCTGGTCGGGCGGGGTCGCCGCGAGGCGGTCCGTGGGCGGGTGGGCGCTCATCGGCGACGACCCTATCCCGCCGGTAGCGTGGAGCCGGTGAGCCACTCAGCCGACGACGACCTCTCCCCCGCCAGCCTCGTCGTAGCGCTCGGCCGCCCGGCGCGGGTCCCCGGCGCCAGCGTCAACCCTCCGGTCGAGCTGACGTCGACGTATGCCGCGATCCCGGGCGGGGTCGGCTACGGCCGTAACGGCAACCCCACGTGGACGGCCTTCGAGGAGGCTCTAGGCGCCCTCGAGGGCGGCGACGCGCTCGTCTTCGGGTCCGGGATGGGCGCGATCACGGCTGCGATGTCGCTGCTGCCCCCCGGGGGCACCGTCGTGGCCCCCCGCCACGCGTACAACCTCACGACGGCCCTGCTGGCGGACTACGCCGAGGCGGGCCATGAGGTGCGGGCCGTCGACATCGCCGACACCGAGGCGGTCGTCACGGCGCTCGACGGCGCCGACCTGCTCTGGGCCGAGTCGCCGACCAACCCCATGCTCGAGGTCGCCGACCTGCCCGTGATCTTCGCGGCGGCCCGCGCCCGGGGCGCCCTCTCCATCTGCGACAACACCCTCGCGACCCCGCTCCTGCAGCGGCCGCTCGAGCTCGGCGCCGACGTCGTCGTCCACTCCGTGACGAAGTACCTCGCCGGCCACTCCGACGTCGTCCTCGGCGCCACCGTGACCTCGCGGCCCGACCTCCTGGGCCGGCTGACCCGGCGCCGCACGCTGCACGGCGCCATCGCCGGGCCGATGGAGGTCTGGCTCGCGCTGCGGGGCCTGCGCACCCTGCACGTGCGGTTCGAGCGGGCCTGCGCGAACGCCGCCGAGCTCGGCCGCCGGCTCGCGGACCACCCGGCCGTGGAGCGGGTGCGCTACCCCGGCTCCGGCGCCATGCTCGCGGTCGAGGTGCGGGGCGGCGCCGCGGCCGCCGACGCCGTGGCGGCGGGCTGCCGACTGTGGCTCGACGCGACGAGTCTCGGCGGGGTCGAGTCCCTCGTCGAACGGCGCCGCAAGTATGCCGCCGAGTCGCCGACGGTGCCCGAGAACCAGCTGCGCCTCTCGGTCGGCATCGAGGACGTCGACGACCTCTGGCACGACCTGGAGCAGGCCCTCGCGGGCGTCTGACCCAGTCCGCACACCCCAGACCCGATCGACCGTAAAACCTCCCTCATCGGAGCGCAGCGCCCTCACAAGATCGCCCACCAGGTGCGGCATACCCGGTCGGGCTACTGGCCCTCGGACTTCAGGCTGCGGGTCATCAGCTCGCTCACCATCTGGCGGGGGGTGACCCGGCCCTGGACCACCGCGACCACCGCGGCGACGATCGGCATGTCCACGCCGTGGTCGATGGCCAGCTGGTGGATCGACTCGCACGACTTGACGCCCTCGGCGGTCTGGCTGGTGGCGGCGGTGACCTCCTCGACGCTCATCCCCCGGCCGAGCAGCTCGCCGAACGTGCGGTTGCGCGAGAGCGGCGACATGCACGTGGCGATGAGGTCGCCCACGCCGGCCAGCCCCATGAACGTGGCCGGGTCGGCGCCGAGCGCCCCACCGAGACGGGCGGTCTCGGCCAGCCCGCGGGTGATGAGCGAGGCCTTGGAGTTGTCGCCCATGCCCATCCCGGCCGCCATCCCCACGGCGAGGGCCACGACGTTCTTCACCGCGCCGCCCAGCTCGATGCCGATGACGTCGTCGTTCGTGTAGGGCCGGAACCACGGGGTGACGCAGGCCGCCGCGACCTGCTCGGCCGTCGTCTCGCGCACACAGGCGACGACGCTCGCCGCCGGGTGCCGCTCGGCGATCTCGCGCGCGAGGTTGGGCCCGGAGACGACGACGATGCGCTCCGCCTCGACCTCGCCCACCTCGGCGATGACCTCGCTCATCCGCTTCGTCGTCCCGAGCTCGATGCCCTTCATGAGGGATACGACCGCGGCGCCGCGCGGCAGCATCGGGGCCCAGCCGACGAGGTTGTTGCGCAGGGTCTGCGAGGGCACGGCGAGCACGACGATGTCCACGCCGTCGAGCGCCTCCACGGCGTCGGTGGTCGCCCGGATGCCGCGCGGCAGCGTGAGACCCGGAAGGTAGGTCGCGTTGCTCCCCGCGTTGACCTGGTCGACGACCTCCTGGCGGCGGCCCCACATGACGACGTCGGTGTCGGCGTCGGCCATCGTCGCCGCGAAGGCGGTGCCCCAGCTGCCGGTGCCGAGCACGGCGGCCCGCGTCATCGCCCTCCTCCGTCGTGCCGCTTGAAGTTCCCGATGTCGGGCTCGCCCGCCGTGCGCGGGTCGTGGGGGACGGCCGGCGCCTCGGCCCCCCGGATCCCCTCCAGCAGCAGCGTGATCCGGCTCATGATGCGGGCCGTCGCCTCCTTGAGGGTCGCCGTGTCGAGCGGCCGGTCGTAGAGGTCGGCCAGGTCCACCGCCGGGCCCGCTGTGACGTGCATGGTGTGGCGCGGCACGAGGTGGATGCGGCGTTCGTAGGTCGGCAGGATCTCCTGGCCGCCCCAGTGCGCGATGGGGATGACGGGCTTGCGCGTCTCCAGCGCCACCCGGGCCGCGCCCGTCTTGGCCACCATCGGCCACAGCTCGGGGTCGCGGGTGAGCGTGCCCTCGGGGTAGATGACGATGCACTTGCCGGCCTCGACACCCGCCACCGCGGCCCGGTAGGCGTCGACCGCGCGACCGCTCTTGCGGTAGACCGGCACCTGTCCCGAGGCGTGGAGCAGCCGCCCGAAGACCGGCACCCGGAAGACCTCCTCCTTGCCGAGGAAGTAGGGCACGCAGCCGGCCTTGTAGAGGTAGTGGGCCACCGTGAACGGGTCGAAGTACGAGATGTGGTTGGGCGCGGCGACGAACCCGCCCGTGGCGGGCAGGTGCTCCCAGCCCGTCCACTCCTGGCGGGTCGTCGCGTTGACGAAGGGCAGCACGAGGGCCGCTGCCGTGCGGTATGCCGGGGTCAGCCGGCCCCGGGGTCGCGCTGGTTGCACCTGCCGACCCCTCCCCCACCCTGCCCGCACCGTGCCCGCGGCGGTCGCGGGGGCTCGACCATCCTCTCCGGCCGTGCTCCCCCGTGTCGAGCGACGGGGCCGACGCCTGGGAAACTCGACGACGATGAGCGCCGGGACCCACGACCACACGCCGCCGGCCACGCCGCGCGCGACGCCGGACCTGCTGTCCGCGGCGACCTCTGGCCGACCCGCGCCCCGCTGGCGGGTCGTCGTCCCAGTGAAGGGTGGCCCGGCGGCCAAGAGCCGGCTGCGCGTCCCGGAGGGGGTCGACCGCCTCGACCTCGCCACCGCGCTCGCCCTCGACACCGTCGCGGCGGCCGTGGCTGCCGTGGGCGCCCCCGCGGTCACGGTGGTCACGTCGGACGCGCGGGTGCGGGCCGGTCTGCAGGGCCTCGGGGTCGACGTCGTCGCGGACCCCGCGGCCGGGCTCAACGCGGCCATCTCCGCCGGTCTCACCCGCGTGCGTCCCGACGAGGCCGGGGCCGTGCTGCTCGGCGATGTGCCGGCGCTGCGCCCGGCCGAGCTGAGCGCCGCGCTGGCGCTCGCGGCCGCCCACCCGGTGGCTCTCGTCCCCGACGCGGAGGGCACGGGGAGCGTGCTCCTGGCCGCACGCCCGGGCGTGCACGTCACACCCCGGTTCGGGGCCGGGTCGGCGGCCGCCCACGAGGCTGCCGGTGCGGTGCGCCTCGAGCCGCCCCTGCCGGGGCTGCGGCGCGACGTGGACGACGAGGAGTCGCTCGGCCAGGCCCTCGCGCTCGGCGTCGGACGGCATACCGCAGCGTTGCTGGCGCACCTCATCGCCCCCTCGCCCTGAGACGCAGCGCAGCGTTGGCCGCACCGGACCAGGCCGCGCACCAGGTCCGACCGAGCCGCTCGGGCGACCGTCGAGACCGTCGAGACCGTCGAGACCGTCAACGTCAGGGTGGGCGGCGTGCAGGCCAGCGTCCACCGGTTCGACGAGCCCACGGGCACGGGCAGCGTCCTGCTCGACGACGGGCGTGAGCGCAGCTTCGCCTCGGAGGTCTTCTTCGCCAGCGGTCTGCGGCATCTGCGGGTCGGTCAGCGGCTGAGCATCGAGCTCGACGGCGAGGCCGTCTCCCGGCTGTGGATCGTGGGGATCGGCGAGGGCGAGCCCATCCGCTAGCCCGTCCTCGACCTCGCCCACTCCGCCCGTGGACGACGTCCGGGGCGGCCCCCCGTGGGAGGACCGCCCCGGAACCGGGTCAGCGGGAGGCGAGGGTCAGCTCGTCGCCTTCTTGGCCGTCCTACGGACCGTCGTCGCCGTCTTGGTGGCGGCCGTCTTCGTGGCCGCCGTCGCGCGCTTGGCCGGGGCCGCCTTGGCGGTGCTCGTCTTGGCGGCCGTCGAGCGGGCGGGGGTGGCCTTGGTCGCCGTCTTCGCGGGGGCCGCCTTGGCGGCCGACGTCGTGGTCTTGGCGGCCGGGCGGGCCGCTGCCTTCGTGGCCGTCTTGGTCGTCGTCGTGGCGGCGGAGGCCGGGGTGGCGCGCTTGGCCGGGGTCGCCTTGGTCGTCGTGGCCTTGGTGGCGGCCTTGGCCGGGGCCGCCTTCGTGGCGGTGCTCGCGCGCTTGGCGGGAGCCGCCTTGGTCGTCGTGGTCGTGGCCGCCTTCTTGGCCGTCGACGCCGACGCCCGGCCACCGGCGGCAGCGGCCTTGGGCAGCTTGCGCGGGTCGGCCACCATCTCCTTGAACGCCGTGCCGGCGCGGAAGCGAGGCACCTGGGTCTTCTTGATCTTCACCGTCGCCCCCGTGCGCGGGTTGCGACCCGTACGGGCGGCGCGGGCGACCTTCTGGAAGGTGCCGAAGCCGGTGATCCCGACCTTCCCGCCCTTGGCCACCTCGCGGATGATGACGTCGAGCACGGACTCGAGTGCGTCGCTGGCGGCCTTCTTGCTGCCGAGCTTGGACTCGAGGGCGCCGATGAGCTCTGCCTTGTTCACGTGTTCCCCTCCAAAAGCCTGAAGGCCGGGCGGCCGCCCGACATTGAGTGCGGCCGGACCATTCCGGCTCTAGGCGAACGTTAGGCCGGATTCGTGCGGGAGTCCATCACCCGGGGCCCCCCTTTCCGTTGTCCCGCAACAGATTTGCCCCCATACCCACCATGGGCCCCTCAGGAGGCCGGCTCCGGCCCCCGCTCGGGGGCTGCCCGCCGTCCGTCCCGGTCAGGTGGGACACCGCGAAACGCACTGTCGCACAGCAGGTTTCGTGTAGGGGCATGCGTGGGCACGCCGACGCCGCCGCCCACCCGGGCGGCGGTGCGGGCGACCAGGGGCTCCCGGCCCGCCGTCAGACCGCTGCGGGCGATTCCAGGCCGCCGACACGCTCGCTCGGCGTGTCGAGGCGCTCGGTCGTGGGCTTCCACGCCGGGCGGTGCTGCTCGAACTCGGTGACCTCGGCCTCGTGCCGCAGCGTCAGCCCGATGTCGTCGAGCCCCTCGAGCAGCCGCCAGCGGGTGTAGTCGTCGACGCGGAACGGCGCGACGATCTCCCCCGCGACCACGGTCCGGCCGACGAGGTCGACGGTGATGTCCGCGCCCGGGTTGTTGTCGAGGTACTTCCAGATCAGCTCGACGTCGTCCTGGGCGACCTGGGCGGTGAGCAGGCCTGCCTTGCCGCTGTTCCCGGTGAAGATGTCGGCGAAGCGGGACGAGATGACCACGCGGAAGCCGTAGTTCATCAGCGCCCAGACGGCGTGCTCGCGGCTCGACCCGGTGCCGAAGTCCGGCCCGGCGACGAGCACCGAGCCGTCGGCATACCGCGGGTTGTTGAGGACGAACGACGGGTCCTTGCGCCACGCGCTGAACAGGCCGTCCTCGAACCCGGTGCGGGTCACCCGCTTGAGGTACTCCGCCGGGATGATCTGGTCGGTGTCGACGTTGCTGCGCCGCAGCGGGACGCCGACGCCGGTGTGGGTGCTGAAGCTGTCCATGTCAGGCCTCCACCAGATCCGCCGGGGACGAGAGGGTGCCGCGCACCGCGGTGGCCGCCGCGACGAGCGGGCTCACGAGGTGGGTGCGGCCGCCCTTGCCCTGCCGGCCCTCGAAGTTGCGGTTCGACGTCGACGCGCTGCGCTCCCCCGGAGCGAGCTGGTCGGGGTTCATGCCCAGGCACATCGAGCAGCCGGCCAGGCGCCACTCGGCACCCGCTGCGGAGAAGACGGCGTCCAGACCCTCGGCCTCGGCCTGCAGGCGCACCCGCGTGGAGCCGGGGACGACGAGCATCCGCACGCCGTCGGCGACATGGCGGCCCTGGATGACCTCCGCCGCCGCGCGGAGGTCCTCGATGCGCCCGTTGGTGCAGGAGCCGAGGAAGACGGTGTCGACCTTGATCTGGCGCATCTGCGTGCCGGGCTCGAGACCCATGTAGGCCAGCGCGCGCTCGGCCGCCTGCCGGTCGCCCTCGTCGGCGAACGACTCGGGGTCGGGGACGCTCTCCGAGAGAGGCAGGCCCTGCCCGGGGTTGGTGCCCCAGGTGACGAACGGGGTGAGGGCCGAGCCGTCGAGCACCACCTCGGTGTCGAACTCGGCGCCCTCGTCGGTATGCAGCGTGCGCCAGTCCGCGACCGCGCGGTCCCACTCCTCGCCCTGGGGGGCGTGCGGGCGGCCCTGGAGGTAGGCGAACGTCGTGTCGTCCGGCGCGATCATGCCGGCGCGGGCCCCGGCCTCGATCGACATGTTGCACACCGTCATCCGCGCCTCCATCGAGAGCGCCTCGATGGCCGGGCCGCGGTACTCGATGACGTGGCCGCTGCCACCGCCCGTGCCGATCTTCGCGATGACCGCCAGGACGATGTCCTTCGCGGTGACGCCGGGGGCGAGCTCACCGGTCGACCGTGACGGACATCGTGCGGAACGGCTTGAGGGGCAGCGTCTGCGTCGCGAGCACGTGCTCGACCTCGGAGGTGCCGATGCCGAAGGCCAGCGCGCCGAACGCACCGTGGGTGGAGGTGTGGCTGTCGCCGCAGACGATGGTCATGCCCGGCTGGGTGAGGCCCATCTGCGGGCCGACGACGTGCACGATGCCCTGGTCGACGTCGCCCATCGGGTGCAGCGGCACCCCGAACTCGGCGCAGTTGCGCCGCAGCGTCTCCACCTGGGTGCGGCTGACCGGGTCGAGGATCGGCCCGGGGGTCGTGGGGACGTTGTGGTCCTCGGTGGCGATGGTGAGGTCGGCACGGCGCACCCCGCGGCCGGCCAGCCGCAGGCCGTCGAACGCCTGGGGGCTGGTCACCTCGTGCAGGAGGTGCAGGTCGATGTAGAGAAGGTCGGGCTCGCCCTCCGCGTGGCGCACCACGTGGGACTCCCAGACCTTCTCGGCCAGTGTTGCTGTCATCCTCGACCTCCCAGCCCGTCACAGTCGTCTGCCCGAACAGGGTGGCCCACATCGGACGCGCCGAGACTTGCGTCTCAGGCAATGAGACGGCAATATCAGAGCATGGACAACTCAAGTGGCGTCGGCGTGCTCGACAAGGCCGCCACCGTGCTCAGTGCACTCGAGGCCGGGCCCGCCACGCTCGCACAGCTCGTCGGCTCGACCGGGCTGGCCCGCCCGACCGCCCACCGCCTGGCTGTGGCGCTGGAGCACCACCGGCTCGTGACGCGCGACATGCAGGGCCGGTTCGTCCTCGGGCCGCGCCTCGGCGAGCTCGCCTCCGCTGCCGGTGAGGACCGTCTGCTCGCTGCAGCCGGCCCCGTGCTCGGAGCGCTGCGCGACCACACGAACGAGAGCGCCCAGCTGTTCCGGCGCCAGGGCGAGCAGCGCATCTGCGTGGCCGCCGCCGAGCGGCCGGTGGGGCTGCGGGACAGCATCCCCGTGGGCTCGAGCCTCACCATGCTCGCGGGGTCCGCGGCGCAGATCCTCATGGCGTGGGAGGAGCCCGACCGCCTCCACCGGGGGCTGCAGGGGGCGAAGTTCAACGCCACCGCCCTCTCGGCCGTGCGTCGCCGGGGCTGGGCCCAGAGCGTCGGCGAGCGCGAGCCCGGCGTCGCCTCGGTGTCGGCGCCGGTGCGCGGGCCGTCCGGCCGGGTCGTCGCCGCGGTGTCCATCTCCGGACCGATCGAGCGGCTCTCCCGTCAGCCGGGACGCCTGCACGCCGCCACCGTCGTCGCGGGCGCCAACAAGCTCACCGAGGTGCTGCGTCGGGCGCAGAACACCCACCACGCCTGACGACGCCAGACAACGCCTCACGACGCCAGACCGTCGGGGTCCGGCTGCGGGAAGGTCACGATTTGTTCAAGGGCTCGTGTGCTGCCCGGTCGGTGACCCCCCTGCGGCATACCGTGAGGGGCCCGCGCGTGCGGGTGAGCCGGGGACGCCGCAACGGCACGACATCAGGGGAGCACGGATGAGGGTACGAGTCGCGGTCGCCACGGGCTTGGCCGTGGGAGCGCTGTCGCTCACCGCGTGCGGACCGGCCTCCATCGGCGGCGCCGGCGCGATCTCGACGCCGACGACCACCGCCAGCACCACCACGGGGAGCGACGTCACCTCCGTGACCACCCCGGCCACGACGCCGACCACCGCTCCGAGCCCGGCGACGACCGCCGAGGCGAGCCCGACGACGGACGCGACCACGGCTCCCCCGCCGGCCCCGACGGCGACCGCCGCCCCGGCGTACCTCATGACCAGCGGCACCAAGAGCGACCAGGTGCGCGAGCTGCAGTCCCGGCTCAAGCAGCTCGAGTGGTACGACGGCGACGTCACGGGCCTCTACGACGACCCGACGACGGCCGGGGTGCGCGGCTTCCAGAGCAAGCGCGGGATGCCGGAGACCGGCTCGGTCGACGCGTCGACGTGGTCGACCCTCACGGGGATGACCCGCCAGCCCACCGACGACGAGATGCACAACCGGCTCACGCCCGGTCCGGCGCTGCTCAAGCAGGGAGCCACCGGGGCGTCGGTGCGCGACCTGCAGGCCCGGCTCAAGCAGATCGGCTGGTGGAGCGGCGACGTCGTCGACCAGTACGGCCCAGCAACCGTGCAGGCGGTCAAGAGCTTCCAGACCAAGCGCGACATCCCCGTCACCGGTGAGGTCGACCAGCGCACCATCGACAAGCTCAACGCCATGACCCGCCAGCCCACGAGCGACGAGCTGAACAACGTCAAGCCCGCCCCCGCGCCGGTCCCGGCCGCCACCGGGCTCGACCCGCGCTGCATGACGGGCCGGGTCCTGTGCATCAGCAAGGCCAACCGCAACCTCACCTGGGTCATCGACGGCCAGCCCCAGATGACGCTCGACGTGCGGTTCGGCTCCGAGAACAACCCCACGCGCGAGGGCGTGTTCAGCGTCTACATCAAGTACCGCGACTGGACCTCCACCCTCTACGGCTCGAAGATGCCCTACTCGATGTTCTTCAGCGGCGGGGAGGCCGTGCACTACTCCTCGGACTTCGCGGCCCGCGGGTATGCCGGTGCGTCGCACGGCTGCGTCAACGTGCGCGACCTCGCGGGGATCGCGTCGCTCTTCGACCAGGTCAACCTCGGCGACAAGGTCGTCGTCTCCTGACCCGGAGGTCAGCCGTAGGAAGGGCTCACGCCCCGGTCGCGGCGGCGCGCAGCCGCGCATACCGCTTGGGGCCCGACATCGGCACCGAGGTCGTCGCCTCCGCGAGCCCCATGGGCGGGCACCCGACGTAGACGCTCTCGTGCGCCCCGGCCGGCACCGCATAGGTCTCGTGCCAGATGCCGACGACCCCGGCGGCCTTGCGGGCCCGGGCGTTGAAGGCGCTCCAGGCGGGCCGGTGCTCGTGGTCGCCGGCACCGGCGTACCGGTAGATGTCCTCGACGCTGCGCCAGTACTGCACGACGGTGACGCCGCGGCCGCCGAGCAGCGTGCGCGCGCCCAGGAACCCGAGGTCCTCGGCCTCCCCCGCCGCGGCGGCCGCCTTGTTGCGGTGGAGCTCCGTGAGCATCTTCGGCATGGCGAGGAAGGGCGGCAGCCATTGGTCGGGGCGGCTCAGGCGGTTGAAGCGCATACCGATGAGGAACACCCCGATGGGAGCGTCGTGCTCGTGGGTCATGCGGGCGGGGCGGATGTCGGCCATGACGGTCTCCTTGGATAGTTCGACTCTCCTATAGTGGATAGTATTACTCTCCAATGTCAAGGAGGGACCGATGAAGCTGTCCGAGCTCAGTGCCGAGACCGGGGTCGCGCCCGCGACGATCAAGTACTACCTGCGCGAGGGACTGCTCTCCCCCGGTGAGCGGCTCAGCGCCACCCGCGCCGACTACGCACCGGCCCACGTCGAGCGCCTCCAGCTCGTGCGCGCCCTCGTCGACGGCGCGCGCCTCTCCCTCGACGACGTGCGGCGCGTGGTCGACGCCCTCGACCACCCGCCGGAGTCGAGGCACGAGCTGCTCGGTATCGCCCAGGCCGCCATCGACGGGCCGGCGCCGCAGGTCGAGGTGTCCGACGCCACCTGGGCCGCCTTGGCCACGCTCGGCTGGGACGGCTGCGCCCCGCAGAGCGTCACGCATCTCCAGGCCGCCCTCGACACGGCCGCGCGGGCCGGCGTCGCCGTGACCCCGGCGCGGCTGCGCGTCTACGCGCAGGCCATGGCCGACGTCGCCGTCGCCGACCTCGACGGGTTCGCCGACGACCCCCGGCGGCAGGAGCCGGCGGGGGCGGTCCACTACGTGGCGGTGGGCACGGTCGTCACCGACCCGGTGCTCGTCGCCCTCCGCCGCCTCGCCCAGGAGCACGAGAGCCGGCGCCGGTATGCCAGCGGTCCGGGCGAGGAGCGCCGCCCCTGACCGTGATGCCTCGGGCGGCCGGGTCACGAGCGATCGCGTCCGTGGTCCTCTCGGGTCGGTCGGCGGAAGATGGCGGGGTCCGGGTCGCCGGCGGCTGGAGGCTCCGGGTCCGTCGGCTCTGACGGCGCGGCGCCGAGCGGAGTCGCCGGGTCGGTGTCTGGCTCGACCGTCGGCGCGGCCGTCGGTGGCCGAAGGGGTGCGAGAAGGCGCACCGAGCCGGCGACCGCGACCGCCGCACCTGCGGCGAGGAGCCAGACGCACCAACCCAGCTCACCCTCCGGTCGCTGCTCGCCCCCGCCGAACACGCCGCCGGGCGGGGACGGCCGCATCGCCGCCCCGTACGCCAGCAGCTGGCATACCGCGATCGCGCTGAGGGCTCCCGACGCCACCGGACCACCCACAGACGTCAGCAACGACGCCAGCGCCGACCGCGGCCGCACCCCGAGGACGATGACCAACGCGGCGGCCACCAGGACCACCACGCAGGGCAGGACCGCCGCAGCGTAGTTCGGGCCTCCGGGCACCTGGAAGCTCAGACCGGCGCCGTTGGTCGTCGTGGTGGACCCACCCCAGGCGTCGAAGGTCGTCACGGCATATGTCGCCGGCTGGCTGGGGTCGAGGTTGCTCACCAAGGGGGCCCGCACCTCGTAGACCGGGAACCACAACGAGCTCGCGGCCGTCGCCGCGGCCAGCGCCCACAAGGCGCCGCGCCGTGCCTGTCGTCCGGTCACCCCGTCACCGACCACTCATGCGCAGAGTCTCTCCGGGCGCCTCCCGCGCCTGCAACCGAGGTCGGCGCCGAGGACGCACCGCGGCAACGAGCTCCCCCGACCGGTGCACCCTGCCGCTCAGGACCGCTGAGCCACGACTCCCCGTCCGCGGCTGGAACCGCCGCCCCCTGAGGCCGAGGAGTTCCGGCGCCTGCTGTTCACCGTCGCCCAGGAGCACCTCGACCCGGGCGCGCACCGCCTGGAGTGGTCGCCCGGCTTCTCCGGCACGGTGGGCCCTCCCGGCTTCCGCGAGCTGGGCGCGAAGTTCGGCTGGGCTCAGCCCATCGACACCGGCCAGGGCATGGTCTACGTCGGCGTCGGAGACATCTCTCCGCAGAACCGGCTCCCCTGCGGCCAGTACGACAACCCCAGGCCGTTCCGATGTGGCGTCCACACGATGCCGGACCGGTCGCTGGCGGAGACCCTCGTCAGCCCCGAGCGGCTCGAGCTCCACTGGACCCGCCCGGACCGCTCGTACGTCTTCGCCATCGTGGACGCGACCTTCCGCAACAACAGCCTGACGCCCACCCGGGCGGCGTTGCCCACCATGGAGCAGCTCGAGGCCTTCGTCATGGATCCTCGGCTGGTCCTGCTCTGACTGGGGAAGGCTGATCGTCGGGCGTCGCTCAGCAGGAGACCGGATGTCGTTGCCGCACTGGGCCAAGCGGTATTGCTGGCGGGCGAGGAGACGCCTGTAGGCGTTACGCCCGCCGTACGCCTACCGGATCGGGCACAGCCGTGACCGGTTCGAGCTCCACCTCTCCACCCCGGTCGTCGCGGTCCGTTCCCTCGCGACGCGGTCGGGGCGGCAGTCCCTGCTCATGGGCTGGACGTCCATCGACAGCACTGTGTGCGCACCGGCGGGTACTCGCCCGAGTACTTCGCCGGACTCGACCGGTGGCGCATACGCGCTGGAGGCCGCACCGAGAAGGGCGTCGGTGTCCTCCGAACGCGACCCGGCTACCCTTCCTCCGCGTGATCGTCTGGCTCAACGGCACCCACGGCGTCGGCAAGACGACGGCCAGCGCCCTCGTCCAGCGGCTCATTCCCGACTCGCGGGTGTTCGACGCCGAGAAGGTCGGAGTGACCCTCATGGACATCACGCCGGGGTTGCCCGCCACGGACAACTTCCAGCACTGGCCGCCGTGGCGGCCCCTCGTGGTCGAGACCGCCCGACGGATCCTCGACTACACCGGCGGCACGCTGGTCATGCCGATGACCGTGCTCGTCGAGGAGTACTGGCAGGAGATCAGCTCAGGCCTCGCTGCCTATGACATCCCCGTGCGTCACGTCGTCCTCCACGCCGACCAGGCCACGTTGCGCCAGCGGATCGAGCGGGACAGGCTGCTGGGCCCCAGCACCTTTCGCCTCGCCCACCTGGAGCCGTACGCCGAAGCGCATCGCACGTGGCTCCAGCACCAGGCCGAGGTGGTCGACACGACGGACCTGTCACCGGCCGAGGTCGCACAACGAGTGGTCAGCGCCACCGGTGAAGGACGCAGACGCCCCCGCGCATCTCACTGAGCCGCTCCAGAGGACAGCCGCCCGGGTACTGGGGACCGCCGCCCGGGTACTGGGGACCGCCGCCCTGTTGGTGGCGACCCGCGAAGTGGATGTGACGTGCGTCAGAGCGTCATGGGTGGCTGCACGGTGCGCGTGCCCAGACACGGAGATGGACGGATGGGCTCACGAGGTAACCGGGTGTCGCGGTGGTTCAGCCGTCGCGGCGTGGCGACGGTGGCACTGCTCGCGGCGGTGTCTCCCGCTGGACGTGGAAGTCAGGCCACCAGTGCCCTGAGCCGGGCGACGGCACTCGGGGTGGCCGCGTGCATACTGGCGACGGCGTCGGCGACGGCGAGCTCTGTGGCCCGCTCTGGTGGCACGCGTGCGGGGTTGACTGCCACCCGGTTGGACCATTCCTTGATGTCGGACTCAGCGCTGAACGCTGCGACGTTGCGCATGCCGACGATGTTCATGCGGGCCCAGTCCGGCAGGGTGTTGCCGAACGATGCGGGCGGGCACAGCCGGTTCTTCTCGTCGTCGTGGCTCCTGGTCGCCTCGACGTAACCCGCAACGGCGGCGCCGAAGCAGGGGAAGCCGGCGCGGACCGACTGCAACGTGATCACGTCGCGCGACCAGATCGGTACGAGCGGTGCCAGCTTGAGCCCGTCGGCCGCGCAGTTGACGATGAGAGCGTCATCGGCGATGCGGACCGAGCCATCGTCGAGCTCCAGACGGCCGCGTCGCGCAGACCGGATGCGGCCCAGGCGCACGACGTGCTCGATGCTGCGCAGCAGGTCGAGCTCCCACTGTCCGAGGGTGGGGGCCTTCGCCATGGTGGGGGTGGCGGACCGGTCGATGCGCAGCATGATGCCGGCGGCCTCGAGGCGCAGGAACAGCTGGTCGAGCGACTCTGCCGTCGCGGCCGCCTCGAGCAGGCTCGCCAGCATGGGGAGGTAGATCGCAGGGTCGGGAACCACGAACGCGCGGTTGAGCATCCAGGGCTCCCGAGGACGCACCCAACAGATGGTGTCCGGATCGACACCGTGGGCCAGGAGCCACACGCACGCATCGGTCGCGGTCTTGCCGGATCCCACCACGACGTACTGGCTGGGTGCCTCGTCGACGTGAACCAGGCCATTGACGGGGATCACCCGAGTCCCCTCCTCGACCGCGAACCGGGGGGGCGTCTCCCCCGGGATGTCCGGGCTGAGGTAGCGCGCGTCGACGATGCGGCAGCGCTCGGGAACCTCGTACCGCTCGCCGGAGATGTGCGAGACGAACACCCGGTCGCCCACGTATTCGCAGCCCGGGAAATGGTCGACCCGACCTGGGCCGACCATACGGTCGGCCAGCACGTCCGCGTAGTAGCTGACGATGGTGGGCTGGTCCGCTCTCGCCCACAGGCCCGCCTCGGGTCCACTGGTCTGAATCCGGTGGCCGCCGAGAACCGTAGACGCGACGCCGTAGAAGCTGGACGCCTGGTGCAGCCGCACGAACGGGTAGTCCTCCAGCCAGTGGCCGCCGACCCCGTGGCGCCGATCCACGAGTGCGACCCTGACCTGCGGCGCATGGTCGATGAGGGCGTCGGTAAATCCCATCCCCATCGCGCCAGCGCCAACCACCAGGTAGTCGACATCGATCTGGCGCGTCACGAGTCGGCCCCCAGCGCCACCCGGTCGCCGAGATCGACGGGCCATGACGCTAGGGAGCCGCCCGGCAACAGGGTGCGCGGTGAAAGCAGAGCCGAGACCACGAGGTTCGGGTTGGCCCCAGTCACGGCCTGGATGGTACCGAGAACCAGGGAGGCACGTCAGCCGAAAAGCGAGACAGGAAGACCGGGGTGACCCGCGAAAACCCGCCACGAGGGGTCTCCGCCCTGCGAGCTTGCGGACCCAGATCGAGACCACTAGTGCTGACCGCGGTCGACGAGGGACGCTTGTCTCCGGATCCTGGGCGCTACGTGAGCTGGCGGCCGAAGAAGGCGTTCGCGCGAGGCCTGTAGAGGATCACGACCGCGACGATGATGGGCAGGATGTCCAGCAGCGAGACGCCGCGGGAGGTGCCGCTTGAGGTGGCTCCGACGACGTCGACCACGAGGTTGGCCGCCATCGCGACGGTGAAGATGATGCGGGCCCTGGGGCTGCCACGCAGCAGCCCCCGCGCCACTGCCAGCTCGACGACACCGACGAGAAGGTAGCCGATGCCGACGAGGCGCCACGGGAGGCCGTCCGAGGGGGGGTCAGGGGGCAGGAACAGCCACACGAAGCCAGCGAGCAGGCTCAAGATCCCTGCGACGACGGTGAGGGCGGCGACGACGGTCACCAGGGTCGGTCGCTTCACTGTGACTTCCGTCATGACTACCCTTTTCGTTGAGGTGGTCGCAACGTAAAGGACGGCGCGCAGGCGGGCACTAGACGTAGGTCCTGCATTGGCCCCTCGACGCTTGAGGCCCTGCTCCCACCCCTGTCCCTACCGTGCACGGTCCGGGAGAGCGGCTGAAGCAGCCGAGTCCCCCCGTTCCCCTGGCGCTGCGTACGTCCCCCGGGTAGGGACCTGGCCCTCGCACGGGCACTGGCGGCGTCGCCTGTCCTCGGGCGCCCCAGGGCATGAAGCGAGGTAGTGACCCGGTCGGAAGGTATCTGGTCGGCCGGCCGAGGTGCTCAGTCCGATCAACGGGGATGGACCCAAGTCCAGGGTGGTGGGGCCGGAGGCCTCCTAGGCTGGCGCTCGGGTCTATGGCGGGAGTTGGACGATGAGGGACAGCAGCGCACCGAACTTCTCCGCGGTTGATCGTCCCTATACCGCTGGAGCCGGCGGACGGTCGGGCGGTAGCCGCACGGCGCGGGACTGTCTCACCACCCCAGCGGTCTCGTTCGTCCCTGGGACAGCTGAACGCCGAGACATGGAGCTCACCCCTCCGGCGCCCCCGGCCCGTACATGTCAGAGTCCGGATCTGATGGCTGGCCTGTGGTTGGTCCGCACCGTGCCGCGTGACACTTTCATCCAGGGGATTGCGGCGGTCTCATCGGGCCGGGCAACGAGGTTGACCCTCCGGTGCGGGAAGCCATGACCGCGTATCCACGGCTCTACGGAGTGCGTTCCGCGCGGATCTCCCACCGGCATCGTTCTTCGGGTCTGCCTCTGCTGTTCCTGTTGCTTCTATCCGTCATGGTGGTCTTTCTCGAGTCCGCACTGGTCTGGTCGTCCCCGGACGCGGCGGTCTCGGTGGTGTTTCCCGCCCTCGGGCTCATTTATGTCGGAACCGGCCTGATCGCCTGGCGACGCCGCCCGCAGAGCGCCATGGGCCCCCTCATCACCGCCGGCGGCTCTGTCTTCTTCCTCGTCTCGCTGGCCAACGTCGACATTCCGATCCTGGTGGCAGTGGGGGAAATCACGGCCACGGTCCCGCTCGCCCACCTGGTTCATCTCCTGCTGGCCTTCCCATCTGGGCGGCTGGTCGCGCCTATCAACCGGGCGGTCACCATCAGTGGCTACGTCGTGTGCGTAGCGCTTCAGGCACCGCTGTACCTGTTCAGCGGGGAGGGGCCGCCCTTCGACCTACTCTCCGTCGGCAACCGGCCTGACCTCGTGGCCGCCGGCCGCACCGTGCAGGCGGTATGTGGTCTGACGGTCATGCTCGCGACGAGCGCCATTCTCGTGCAACGCCTTCGCAGGGCGCCGCCGCTGAAGCGTCGCGTCCTTCTACCGCTGGACACCTACGGCATCGTGGCCGCGATGTTCGTCCCTGTCAGCGCCGCCATCCTCCATCCGAGAGCGATCTCCCCACTCGTTCTCGTCGTCGTCCAGCAAGTCCTGTTTGCTGGCGTCCCGGTGGCCTTCGCGGCCAGCGTGCTCCGAGGCGGGTTCGCGCGGACGGCCGACGTCGAGGACCTTGCCTCATGGTTGGGGGCGGTCGCCGATACGCGTCCGCCCATTCAGTGGGCGCTGTCCCAGGCGTTGGGCGACCCCTCCGTCGAGGTGCGTTTCCCGGAGGTCGGCCACACAGTCCGGGGACTGCCACACAGCCGCGATGACGGGCGGTCCGGCCGCGGGGTGGTCGATGTGAAGATCGCCGGCCGGCTCGTCGCGCAGATCGACTACGACGCGACGCTGCACCCGGACGTCGAACCGGTGGCCGCCGCCGGGCGAGTGGCTGCGCTCGCCCTCGACCGGGAGCGCCTCTTGGCCGAGCTCGTCGAACGCACCCAGGAGCTTGGGCAGTCGCGCACACGGCTTGTCGAGACCGAGGACCGTGAGCGGCGACGCATCGCCCAGGACCTCCATGACGGCATCCAGGTGCAGCTCGTTCTGCTCTCCCTCAGGGCGGCGCAGCTCGCCGAGACCGACGGGGCCAACCGTGCGGTCATCGCGGGCGCGCACCACATGCGCATCGAGCTCGACACGGCCGCAGCAGAGCTGCGCCGACTGGTCCACGGGTTGATGCCCGCCCTCCTCATCGAACGGGGGCTTTTCGCCGCCGCCGAGGATCTCGTCGACCTGATGCCTACAGAGACCAGTCTTGACGTACGCGGCAGTGACCGGGAGCTGTCCGGGCCCGTGGAGTCGACGGCCTACTTCGTGGTCGCCGAGGCCCTGACCAACGTGGTGAAACACGCCCGGGCCTCCCGTGCCCGCGTCGACCTGACTCGGATGGATGGTTTCCTGAGGGTCGAAGTGGCCGACGATGGACGCGGTGGCGCCCGCCTGGGTTACGGGCACGGCCTGCGCGGCCTCGCGGACCGCCTTGACGTCCTGGGCGGCACACTCCGGGTTGACAGCGAGGCCGACAAGGGCACGCGCGTCATCGCGGAGGTGCCGTGCGTGCCGTGATCGCCGAGGACCAGGCCCTGCTGCGTGAGGGTCTGGTCTTTGTCGTGGAATCAGCGGGATTCGAGGTCGCCGGGGCCTCCGGCGACGCCCGGGGGCTGCTCGACCTCGTCCGCACCCATCGGCCCGACCTCGTGGTGACCGACATCCGCATGCCGCCGACGTTCACCGACGAAGGACTCGTCATCGCCTCCGAGATCCGGCGCCTCTACCCGGCCACCGGCGTGCTTGTCCTCTCGCAGTTCGTCCAACGCCGGTACGCCCTCGAACTGGTCACCGGACAGACGGGGGGAGTGGGTTACCTGCTCAAACAGCGCATCTCCGATGTCAACGTCTTCCGCGCTGACCTGCACCGCATCTGTGCCGGCGGCACCGTCCTCGACCCCGAGGTGGTCAACCGGCTACTCAACCAGGCGCACTCCGCCAAGGAGCTCGCCAGACTCACGCCGCGCCAACGTCAGGTCCTCGCCAGGATGGCTGCCGGCCGCAGCAACGGGTCCATCGCGCGAGAGCTCAGCATCACGGAAAAGGCCGTCGTGCAACACGTATCCCACATCTACGACGTCCTGGGTCTAGCGCCGAGCTCTGACGAGCACCGACGCGTACTGGCCGTCGTGCGCTATCTGACTCGCTGAAACGTCGGGATGGACGAATCCGCGTGACCCGTCCCGCCACGGGCCATGGTGCAGTACCAGCGTCGCAAGGGTTCTTCCGTTGGCACGAACCTCCCGCCAGCTCGCCCAGGAAGGAGCCGACGGCCAACCCCTCGGCGATGCGGGCGGTCAGGGCGGTAGGGGGGCTTCAGCGTTCTCGGGGCGACGGGGGAGGACGGCGGGTCGCACCACGCCTTCCCCTTCACGCAGGGGAGGAAGGCGGTGGCTCCCCAGATGATCTACCAGTGCACCGGCAAGCCCGTCCCCTACGTGGTCCCGGCGGGGGTGACCTCGTTGGACGTCGTCGCCGGCGGTGGTCAGGGCGGCCCGCTGTCGAACCTGAGCGGCACCAACCTCGCGAGGGGCCGAGGTGACGTCCACCGCGGCATCGTCGAGGTCCTCCCCGGCGAGACCCTGCAGATCGTCGTCGGTTGTGCCGGTGGTGCTGGTGGTACCACCTCGTTCTGCGTCGGCGATGGCGGCGATGGCGGCCATGGTGGCTTCGGCCTGATCAGCGGGGGCGCCGGAGGCCATGGCGCGGGTCGCTGCCTCGGCCCGCCGTACGGCGACGGCGGGTCCGGTGTCGGCGGAACCAGCGGCATCACCTCTCAGCTCCGCCGGACGACGACACTGACGTCCTGCTGATGGCCGGGGGTGGAGGCGCCGTCGGTGGCCGCGCACCGTCTGTCACCGCGGGCAGCGGCGCGGGCTACGGTCCCTCCACGGCGGACCAGACCAGCCTGCCCCAGTCCACCGGAACCCCAGGCGGGGGCGAGTGCGGTGGCGCCGGCGGCGTCACCGGCAGCAACGCCTCGACCTAGGAGCGGTCGGCGGCACTGGCGGCGACGCGGGCTTCGCCTCGGCCAGCGGCGGTGGCGGCCAAGTGGGTGGCGGCTTCCCCATCGGCGGAGGTGCCGGCGGCGGTGGCTTCGCCTACTGCAGCGGTGGCGGCGGCGCTGACGGCGGTTCGCGGTTCGGCCTCGACCGTGATCTGACCGTTCACCGCCCGGTCGCTGTCGGTGCCGGCGTCATGCCTGACCTCGACGGCGTCGTCGAACGTGGCCCTCTGGCCGGCGGGGATGTTCTGCCGCGTCTCGTTGGCGTCCTTGGTGGTCGGCCAGCCGAACGTGCGGGTGTACGTAGGAGGGGCCGTCGCGGTGACCGTCAGGTCTCTTGGCTGCAAAGCCGGCTCGAAGAGGGGGGGACCATGACGATGCCGTCACCGGCGCCGTAGATCGAGTATGGGCCGACGGCTTTCGGCGTGACGCCGAGCACGAGCGCTCATCCGCACGAGGGCTCATCGGCATGAAAGGACCCTCGAGGCGCATGCGCGCCCGCGTTTCCGCCACGGCCAGCCAGCTCACCCGGCCGCAGCCTTTGGCCGCCACGACCTAGGCCTTCCTCCTGGGCGGGTCGCGGCACCGACTCTGCCTAAGCCGCCTCAAGCGCGGCGGCGATGGCCTCGGCCAGGTCGCCGACCTGCTCGTCGGTCATGACGAACGCCGGCGAGATCTGGATGCCTCCCACCCCCACCGCCCGGGTGGCCACACCATGGGAGCGCAGCCGCTTGGCCAGCGCCATCGCTGCCGGTGGGTCGGTCAGCTGCACGGCCGCGAGCGCCCCTGTGCCACACCGCACCTCGACGACACCATCGAGGTCGGCCAACGGGAGCAGCCGATCGGCCAGCGTGCTCTCGAGACGCAGAGCCTCGTCCAGAAGCCCCTCCCGCTCGATGATGTCGAGGTTGGCCATGGCGACCGCGGCCGCCGTCGCGTGACCTGAGTACGTGTAGCCGTGCCGTAGCCACGTCCCCCGGGCGGGACCGAAGAACGGCTCCCACACCCGTGGGGCGACGAGCACCGCGCCCATCGGCGCATACCCGGAGGTGAGTCCCTTGGCGCACGTGACCATGTCGGGTTCCAGCCCCAGCTTGGCCGAGGCGAACCAGGCCCCGCCGATGCGGCCGAAGCCGGTGATCACCTCGTCGGCGACGAAGAGGACGTCGAGCTCGGTGCACAGCTTGCGGACGCCGGAGAGGTAGTCCGGCGGCGGCGGGTAGACGCCGCCCGCGCCGATGACCGGCTCGCAGAAGAACGCGGCGACGCGGTCGGCACCGACGCGCTCGATGGTGGCGCGAAGGTCCTCGACGTCGTCCCAGGCGACCGTCTCGGTGTCGGGCACGAGCACGCCGTAGCCCTCGGTGTTGCCCGGGATGCCACCGAGCGCCGTTCCGGCGTAGTGCATCCCGTGGTACGCCTTCTGGCGCCCGATGATCACCGTCTTCTCGGGGTGACCGGCCTCGACCCAGTAGCGCCGCGCCAGCTTGGCGGCGGTATCGATGGAGTCGGAGCCGCCGCTCGTGAAGAACACCTTGCTGCCCGGGACCGGTGCGATGCCGGCGAGCCGCTCGGCGAGGTCGATCGTCGGCCGCGTCGTGTAGTCGCCGAACGTGCTGTAGGCCGCGACCTTCCGCATCTGGGCCGCGGCGGCGTCCGCGATCTCGGCGCGGCCGTGCCCGACGTTGGTGAACCAGAGCCCGGCCGTGGCGTCGAGGTAGCGGGTGCCGGCCTCGTCGGTGACATAGGCGCCGTCACCGCCGGCGATGACGAGCTCGCCGTCGGCCTCGACCGCGGCCATGTCGGAGAACGGATGCCAGAGCGAGCCCATGGCGGCGACGCTACCGCGCCGGGCGACCGGGCCGGGCGAGCCCCGGCGCGAGCCTCGGCGAGACGGGAGGCATAGTCTCCACACGGCATCCGCCGCCGGAACCGTCGCGCACGCAAGGGAGCTCGTCATGGCGCTGAAGATCGGCTACAAGGCCTCGGCGGAGCAGTTCGCCCCCCGGCGGCTGCTCGACTACGCGGTGCTCGCGGAGCAGGTCGGGCTCGACAGCGTCTGGATCAGCGACCACTTCCAGCCATGGCGCCACCACGGCGGCCACGCACCGTTCTCGCTCGCCTGGCTGGCCGCCGTCGGCGAGCGCACCGAGCGGGTGCAGCTCGGCACCTCGGTGATGACGCCGACCTTCCGCTACAACCCGGCGGTCGTGGCGCAGGCGTTCGGCACCCTCGGCTCGCTCTACCCCGGCCGCGTCGCCCTCGGGGTCGGCACCGGAGAGGCCCTCAACGAGGTCGTCGTCGGCTCGGTCGGCGCGCACGGCGAGGTGCAGGAGTGGCCCGAGTTCAAGGAGCGCTTCGGGCGGCTGCGCGAGTCGGTGGCCCTCATGCGCGAGCTGTGGTCCGGCGACCGCGTCAGCTTCGAGGGCGACTACTACTCGACCACGGACGCCACGGTCTACGACAAGCCCGACCAGCCGGTCCCGGTCTACGTCGCCGGCGGGGGCCCCCTCGTGGCGCGGTATGCCGGTCGCATCGGCGACGGGTTCATCTGCACCTCCGGTAAGGGCGCAGAGCTCTACACCGACCAGCTGCTGCCCGCCGTCGACGAGGGCCTGGAGAAGGCCGGCCGCGGTCACGACGACATCGACCGGATGATCGAGATCAAGCTCTCGTGGGACCCCGACCAGCAGCAGGCCGTTGCCAACTGCCGGTTCTGGGCGGCGCTCTCCCTCACCGCCGAGCAGAAGCACGGCACCAGCGACCCGCTCGAGATGGAGCGCCTCGGCGACGCGCTCTCCGACGAGCAGATCGCCTCGCGCTGGATCGTCTCGAACGACCCCGAGGAGGTCGTGGCGCAGGTCAAGCAGTACGTCGGCTGGGGGTTCGACCACCTCGTCTTCCACGGGCCCGGCGACGACCAGGAGCGCTTCCTCACGACCTTCGCCGACCGGGTGCTGCCGGGTCTGCGCGCACTGGGCTGAGCCGGCCCGGGTCGGCACGCCCGTCAGGGAGAGACGCCGAGCACCGCCTCGGCGGTGTCCCATCGCTCGGCGACGGCGTCCTGGGCGGCCTGAAGGGTCACCTCGCCCGAGCACACCGCCCGGTTGAGGCGCGACTCCACGCCGTCCTTGGCGTTCGCCCCGCCGGACGACCGGCGGTCGTACTGGTGCGGGTCGCCGACGTTGGGCTCGGGCCAGAGGTTCTGGGCGCTGCTGGCCCCGCCGAGACCCAGCGGCACGAGGTGGTCCAGCTCGACGCTTCGAGCTGCTGCCCGGCGTCGAGTATGCCGCCCGCGCCAGTGACTTGAAGGCGTCCGTCACCGCCTGCGGGGGGCGCACCGACGCGGTGTAGCCCCCCGACCGGCACAGCGTCTGGCCCAGGTTGGCCTGCGTGACGGCCGGGTCGACCGCTCCGGGGGTGCATCCGCGGTCGGGCAGCGGGGCCGTGGCGTCGCCGCTGTAGTGGCACGAACCGGGCCTCGGCACCGGCCCGTCGACCGACCCACCGCGCCACCCGGGTCCGTCGGCGACGACGGGTCCGTGACCCGCGGCCCGGGTCGGGGTGGGAGTGGGGGCGGCGGGCTGCTGACATCCCGCCACCAGGCCCGTCACACTCACCAGGGTCACCAGCGTCACCAGGCGGGCCAGCCTCGTCGCCGGCCTTGCCGGCTGCCGGGTCATGGCCTCTCCCGCGCCGTCGGCAGGACGAGGGTGAACGTCGAGCCGTGACCAGGCTCGCCCGCGATGTCGAGCCGCCCGCCGTGGGCGCGGACGACCTCGTCGACGAGCGCCAGGCCCAGCCCGAAGCGGCGGCCGCCGCCGGCGGTCGAGCCGCGGGCGAAGCGCTCGACGAGACGGGAGGCGTCGGCGGGGTCCAGGCCCTCGCCGTGGTCGACGACGCTCAGCCGCGCCTCCTCGTTCGAGCGGCACACCTCGAGCTCGACCCCGCCCCCCGCAGGCGAGTGCGACACGGCGTTGTCGACCAGCGCCGAGACGGCCCGGCGCAGGGCGGTCGGAGCCCCCAGGACGACGACGCTGGTGGGTCCTGCGTCGTCGGAGCCGTCCGGCCCGGTGGTGACCCGGAGGTCGACGCCGCGCTCCGCGGCATACGGACCCATGCTGGCCACGACGTCGCCCGCGAGGGCGGCGAGGTCGACCACCTCCCCCACGGGCGCTGCGTGGTCGAGCTGCGCCGCGAGGAGCAGGTCCGAGACGACGTCGCCGAGCACCCGCGTGTCGTGGACGAGCTGGTCGAGCTCGACGGCGATCTCGGACCGCGGGGCGGCGTGCTGCATGCGCAGCAGCTGGGCGCGGGTGTTGACGACGGCGAGGGGGGTGCGCAGCTCGTGGCTGGCGTCGGCGACGAACCGGCGCTGGCGGGCAAGGGCGTCGCCGAGGGGGCGCACGGCGCGGCGGCCCACGAACCAGCCGATGAGCGCGGCGAGGAGCACCCCGAGCAGACCACCGGCCGAGACGGCGACGACGAGCCGGTGCGCCTCGGCCTCCTGCCGGGCCGTGTCGTAGACGGCGACGATGCGTCCGGTGGGCCGGTCGGCGACCCAGCCCGTCCACTGCTGGTCGACGGACGTGACCGTCACCGTGCCGAGCGGCGCGGTGTCGAGTGCGGGGTCGGCGACCGCGGCGGGCGGGGTGCCCGTGCTGGCGGTGCGCGCCGCCGGGTTGCCGACGGCGGCCGGGGTGATCTGCACGAGCCAGACGCCCGCCGGCGGGTCGTCGACGTCGTCGGCCGTGGCGGCGGCGCGCTGCACCGTCTCGCGGATCTCCCCCGACTGCTGCCGTTCGAAGACGAGCACCGCGCCGAGGGCGACGACGAGGACGACGAGGGACACGGCCACCGCGGTCTGGACCGCCACGGACCGCGCCGCCGACCGCAGCAGCCGCCGGTCGGCGTCGGCGCTCCTCCCCCCGGAGGTGCCGGGGACGACGGGGCCGGTCAGAAGTGAGCGGAGGCTCATCCGCGGCCCAGCCGGTAGCCGAGCCCGTGCACCGTCTCGACGACCCCCCGGCCGAGCTTGCGGCGCAGGTAGTAGACGTACGTGTCGACCGACCCCGAGGTCTCCGCGTCCTCGAAGACGAGGGACAGCAGGTCGTCTCGGGAGAAGACGCGCCGCGGGCTGCGCGCCATGACGGTGAGCAGCTGGGTCTCCCGGCGCGACAGCTCGACGCTGCGCCCGTCGACGACGGCGCGCACCTCGGCGACGTGCAGCTCGCCGCGCCCGAGCGGGAGCACGTCCTGGCGGCCGGCCACGGGACGCAGGAGGGCGCGCAGCCGGGCCAGCAGCTCCTCGACGTCGAACGGCTTGCCGAGGTAGTCCTGCGCTCCCGCGTCGAGGCCCTCGACCCGGTCGGCGACGGTGTCGCGCGCGGTGAGGACGAGCACCGGCGCGGCCACGCCGCGCGAGCGCAGACGCGCCACGAGGTCGAGCCCCTCGATGGCCGGCAGCCCCCGGTCGAGCACCATGACGTCCCACTCCTCGACGAGGCCGAGGTGCAGGCCCTGCTGGCCGTCGCGGGCCGTGGTCACGGCATACCCCTGGCTGGTGAGGAGGCGCTCCAGCAGCCCGGCGAGGTCGGCGTCGTCCTCGACGAGCAGCAGCCGCAGACCACTCGTCGCAGCGCTCACCACCGCCCCCTCGTCATGGCGCCATCGTGGCATCACGACCTCAGACCTGTCTGAGATCGCCGGGCTTGGATGGTGGGATGAGCACGCGTACCGCTCCGCTGCGCCGGGCCTCCGGCGCCGGCCGGCGCCGACCCGCCGACCCCCTCGCGGCCGGCCGGCGGGAGCGCCGCTGGCGCGCCCGGGCCGGCGACCTGCTCGAGCTCGCGGCCCTCGCCGGGCTCGTCCTCGTCGTCGCGCTCTTCCTGCGGGACGGGGGCGGGCGCGACCTGACCACCGGGCCCTGGCCGGGCCGCCTCACCGCGGTGGGACGCGTCACCGGTCTCGTCGCGGTCGACCTGCTCCTGCTGCAGCTGCTGCTGGCCGCCCGGCTGCCGTGGGTCGACCGGGCCTACGGCAACGACCGCGCCCTCAAGGCGCACCGGGTGCTCGGCCGGGTCACCGTGCCGCTCGTCCTCGTGCACGTGGAGGCCCTCGTGCTCGGGTATGCCGGTCAGGAGTCGCTGAGCCCCCTCGTCGGCTGGGCGGTCGAGCCCTTCCACATGCTGCAGGACGTCCCCGACATGCTCACGGCGTTCGCCGCCACCGCCCTGCTCGTCGTCATCGCGGTCACCTCGGTGCGCGCGGCGATGCGCCGGGTGGGCTACGAGCGCTGGCACCTCGTGCACCTCACGGCCTACGCCGCCGTCGCCCTCTCCCTGCCCCACCAGCTGTCCACCGGCACCGACCTCACGGCCTCACCTCTGGCCCATGCCTACTGGATCGCGCTCTACGTCGGGGTGGCGGGCTCCCTGCTCTGGTGGCGGCTGGCGGTGCCGGTCGTGCGCAGCGTGCGCCACGGCCTGCGGGTCGACGAGGTCGTGCAGGAGAGTGCCGACACCTGGTCGGTCTGGGTCAGCGGGCGGCACCTCGAGGCCCTCGACGCCCGAGCCGGGCAGTACCTCAACTGGCGGTTCCTCGCGCCGGGCCTGTGGGCGTTCGCCCACCCGTGGTCGCTCTCGCGCCGCCCCGACGGCCACCGGCTCCGGCTGACCGTGCGCGACCTGGGCGACCACTCGCGGGCCGTGGCCGACCTGCGGCCCGGCACCCGGGTGCTCATCGAGGGCCCGTACGGCGCGTTCACCACCCTGAAACGCACCCGGGCGCGAGTCCTGTTGGTGGCGGCGGGGATCGGGGTCACACCCGTGCGCGCCATCTACGAGGAGATCGTTCGCGAGCGGGCGGCCGGACCGGGAGAGGTCTCCCTGCTCCTACGCGCCGACACCGAGGACGACCTCGTCCTGCGCGACGAGCTGGCGACGCTGGCGCGTCGCGGTGGCCACCGTCTGCAGCTGCTCACCGGTCCGCCGGTCCGGGGGTCGTGGCTGCCCCGGGGTGTGCCCGGACGCACCGACGCGGAGCGGATCCAGCGCCTCGTCGGCGACCCGCGCGGCATGGACGTCTTCGTCTGCGGGCCCGCCATCTGGATGGACCTCGTGCACACCAGCCTGCGGGAGGCCGGGGTGCCCCGCGGCCAGATCCACGACGAGCGGTTCACCTGGTGAGGCCGTTCACCGCCGTCTCCGCCGCGGCCGCCAGCGTGGGCGTGCTCGTCCTGGCGTGGAACGCCGGGCAGAGCCCCGCTGGAGCGGGAACCCCCACCGCGGGCGCCGCCCCCGCCGTCGCCACCCCCGGAGGTACCCGCTCACCGGCGACCCGCGGCGCCACCCCGTCGGCCGCCCCGTCCGCCACCCCGCCCAGGGCGTCCGCCCCACCCCCGCGGCCGTCCGCGCCGGCGGCAGCCGGCTCCTCGGGGTCGTCCACCGCCGCCGCGCCGCCCGCGCCGCCCGCGCCGGCGGCGACGCGCACCGTGACCGGGCCGAGCATCATGACCAGCTACGGCGCGGTGCAGGTGCAGGTCGTCCTCTCGGGGTCCCGCATCACCGACGTCGTCGCCCTGCACCTCACCGACAGCAACCGCACCTCGGTGCAGATCAGCGCCCGCTCCGCCCCCACCCTGAGGCAGGAGGCCCTGACCGCGCAGTCGGCCCAGATCGACGCGGTCAGTGGCGCCACCTACACGAGCACCGGCTACCAGCAGAGCCTCCAGGCCGCCCTCGACGCCGCCCACGCCTGACGCTCCCCCGCCCCTCCGGCCGTCTGGCCGTCTGCGCAGACCGGCCGACCGTCTGCGCAGACCGGCCGACCGTCTGCGCAGCCCGGCCGCGCGGCACGCACACCGTCGACGGTGTGCGCAACGCAACGACCCTCTGCGCAGACCGTCGGGCCAGGTCCCTCGGGCCAGGGTCCCTCGGGCCAGGGTCCCTCGGGCCAGGGTCCCTCGGGCCAGGGTCCGGCGGCCCAGGGTCCGGCGGCCCAGGGTCCGTCGCGCCACTCAGCGGTCAGCGGGTCACCGGCCGCCTTCGAGCTTGCGGGAGCGCTGCGTCGACCCCGGCCCGCCGTAGGGGTAGTCGGCCGCACCCGGGTCACTGGCGGTGTCGAGGGTCTGGGTCTCAGCGGTCGTCAGATGCAGGCCGGCCGCGCCCACGTTGTCGTGCAGCTGCTCGGTCGTGCGCGCCCCGAGGATGACCGAGGTGACCGTCGGCCGGTCGACGAGCCACGCGAGGGCCACCTGCGACATCGGGACGCCCCGGTCGTCGGCGATGGTGCGCACCGCGTCGACGACGTCCCACGTGCGCTGCTGCGCGCCCCGCCGGTCGTAGGCCTCGACGCCCCGCTGCGGGTCCTCCCCGAGGCGGGTGGCGCCGGTCGGCCGCTCGTCGCGCGTGTACTTGCCGGTCAGCCAACCGCCGCCGAGCGGTGACCAGGGCAGCAGCCCGAGCCCGTTGGCCTCGGCCGCCGGCACGATCTCCCACTCGATCTCGCGCACCAGCAGGTTGTACTGCGGCTGGAGCGTCACCGGCCGGGCCAGGCCCCGGTGCTCCGCGACGTCGACGGCCCGCTGCAGCTGCCAGCCGGTGAAGTTCGACAGCCCGACGTAGCCGACCTTGCCCTGGTGGACCGCGTCGTCGAGGAACGACAGCGTCTCCTCCACCGGGGTGTGCGGGTCGTAGGCGTGCACCTGGTAGAGGTCGATGTGCTCGACCCCCAGCCGCCGCAGTGACGCGTCGAGCGCCTGCCGCAGGTGGCGGCGGGACAGGCCCAGGTCGTTGGGGCCGGACCCGGTGGGGAACCGGCCCTTCGTGGCGAGCACGACCTGGTCACGGACCGCGACCGGCGCCGTGGCCAGCCAGCGCCCGACGATCTCCTCGCTCGTGCCGCCCGTGTAGACGTCGGCGGTGTCGACGAGCGTGCCCCCGGCGCCCGTGAACGCGTCGAGCTGCGCGTGGGCGCCGGCCTCGTCAGTCTCCTTGCCGAAGGTCATCGTGCCGAGCGTCAGCGTCGACACCACGCAGCCGCTGCGGCCCAGGGTCCGGTACTCCATCGGTGCTCCTCGTTCGTCGTACGTCAGGGTCATGGGTCAGGGTCGTGCGCCGTCGGCGCGCCCGCAGGGCCGTACCCACGCCCGCCCGGGGCGAAGCAGGGGTATGCCGTCACGTCGCGGAGAGCGCCGCCCGGAACCGGTCGACGGGGTCGTGCACGTGGTAGACCCGCTCACTCTCCTCGATGTGGTCGAGGAAGCGCTGGTAGGTCGCCGCCGCAGCCAGCTCGGCCACCGGGGCGAGCAGCCGGTCCGCCCGCTCAGGGTCGCTGCCCGGGACGGCCGACCGCCATCGCGCCGACCACCGGGCCCGGACCCGGGACCGGAGCGGCGCCCCGTCGAGCCGCTCCACGAAGGCCCGCAGGTCGAGCAGGGGCTGGCCCACGGCGACGTCCCCCCAGTCGAGCAGGGTGAGCCGCTCGGCCGGGGACACACGCCGGCGCCAGTTGCCGGGGTGCAGGTCGCCGTGGAGCAACGTGTCCGGCAGGCCGCACTCGGCCACGGCCGCGAGCCGCGCCGGCAGGCCGTCCAGCAGGCGGTCCAGGTGGCCCCGCTCGGTCGCCGACAACGCGCCTCGGGTCTCCGGCCGGGCCGCGGCCGCCGCGACCGCAGGCACCAGCGCCGCCGGTCGCAGGTCGGCCGCCCCGAGCGAGAGCAGGTGCCCCAGGTCGTCGGTGCTCGCCCGCTGCACCGCCATCCAGCGCTCGACCATCGTGTCGATGACCCGCTCGTCGGCCAGCCCCCACTGGTCGTCACCGGGCGCCTCGTCGAGCAGGACGAGGCGGCGGTCGCCGTCGTGCGCGAGGACGGCGGGCCCGAGGCCGGGGGCGAGCGCCGCCACCCGGGCCAGGACACCGCGCTCGTCGGCGAGGAAGGGCGGGGTCGCCTTGACCCACACCGCGCCGCCTTCCGCGGGCGCCGTGAGCAGGAGGGACAGGTTCCACGTCTTGACCTGCCGCAGGGGCCCGGTGCGTGCGCGCCCCCGCTCCCGCAGCGTGGCGTCCACCCACGCGGGCAGCCCCGCGAGCGCATCGGGCTGCGCCCACCACATCCGGTATGCCGGGCCCGCCCCACCCAGCTCGGCGGCGGTGGCCGCCCCCGCGCGGTCGTCCACCGGTCCGAGGTGCGCCGGCGACCCGGAGACGAGCTGGGCCAGGTAGGTCACCCGGCCACCGGCATACCCGCCCTCGGTCGTCAGCAGCCGCAGGACGAGGACCTCGAGACCGTCCCGCTCGCGCACGGCAGCCACGACGGGAGCGACCTCCGGCCAGTAGCGCGGTCGCACGAGCACGGGCGGCAGCGTCCCCAGCAGCACGCCGGTGGCGTCGCACAGCACGACGGTGGCGAGGCGCTCGTCCGCACCCGGAGTGCCGGTCATCCGGCGACCCTACGGGCGGGTGGACCCGTCGGGCCCCCGCCCGACGGTCGATCTGGTAGCCCCGACGGGATTCGAACCCGCGCTACCGCCTTGAGAGGGCGGCGTGCTAGGCCGCTACACAACGGGGCCCTAGCGATGTCCGGCGCTCCTGGTGACCCGGGAGGCGTCGGACGCCGGTCGAGACCTTACCGGGAGGGTGGGGTCGCGACCGAATCGTGCGCTGGGGTACCAGGACTCGAACCTAGAACAACTGAACCAGAATCAGTCGTGTTGCCAATTACACCATACCCCATGGGGGTATCGGATCCGCAGTGGCGACGTGCACCGGACGCGGGCCGAACCGAGGAGCGATACTACCGGCGCGGGCACCGGCCCCCAAATCAGAGGGTGGCGCGCAGGGCGGCGATCCGGGCCAGGGTCGAGGTCTTGCCGAGGATCTCCATCGACTCGAACAGGGGCGGGGAGATCCGCTGGCCCGACACGGCCGTGCGCAGGGGGCCGAACGCGAGCCGCGCCTTGATACCGAGACCCTCGACGATGGCGCTCCGCAGGGCCGCCTCGATGGTGGCGGCGGTCCAGTCGCTCTCGGAGCCGAGCAGGCCCCGGGGGCGGTCGTCGAGGTCCCCGAGCGCGGCGGTGGCCGCGTCGAGCACCGCCGGCGCGCCGTCGCCGAGCTGGGCCCGCGCGTCGTCGGCCACCTCGAGCGCCTCGTCGCCGACGAAGAACGGACGCACGAGCGGCGTCGCCTCCGACAGCAGGGCGATCCGGGTCTGGATGAGCTCGGCCACCGACATGAGCCGGCCCAGCTCCCCCAGCGACGGAGCACCGGGGAGCACGCCGTCGGCCTCGAGGTAGGGCAGCAGGCGGGAGGCGAAGTCCCGCGGCTCGAGCGCCCGGATGTGGACGCCGTTGAGCCAGCTCAGCTTGTCGAGGTTGAAGATCGCGCCCGCCCGGTTGACGTCCGACCAGCGGAACCGCTCGGTGAACTCGGCGAACGAGAACACCTCGCGCTCGCTCCCGTCGGGCTCGACGATGGGCGGGTAGCCCTGCAGGGCGAGGAAGTTCACGAGGGCCTCGGGCAGGTAACCCTGCTCGCGGAACCAGGTCAGCCGGGCCCACGGGTTCTTGCGCTTGGAGATCTTGGCCTTCTTCTCGTCGCGCAGCAGCGGCATGTGCGCGAACGCCGGGGGCTCCAGCCCGAACCACCGGTAGAGCAGCAGGTGCTTGGGCGTGGAGCTGATCCACTCCTGGCCGCGCACGACGTGGGTGATGTCCATCTCGTGGTCGTCGACCACCACGGCCAGGTGGTAGGTCGGGAACCCGTCGGCCTTGAGGATGACCTGGTCGTCAGGGTGCGGTGCGCTGGTGCGGCCCATGATGAGGTCGTCCCAGAAGAGCTCGACGTCGTCGGGCACGAGCATGCGCACGACAGGCTGGGGCGAGAACCCGGGCAGGGCCGCCCGCTCCTCCTCGGTCTTGCCGAGGCAGAGCCGGTCGTAGCCCGTCGGCTTCTTGGCCCGCTGCTGCTCCTCGCGCATCTGCGTCAGCCGCTCCGGCGAGCACCAGCAGAGGTAGGCGTGTCCGTCGGCGAGGAGCCGCTCGGCGTACGGACGGTAGGTCTCCAGCCGCTCGGACTGCCGGTAGGGGGCGTGCGGCCCCCCGATGTCGGGTCCCTCGTCCCAGTCGAGGCCGAGCCAGTGGAGGCTGTCGTAGAGCTGCTGCTCGCTGTCGGCCTGGAACCGGGCGCGGTCGGTGTCCTCCACCCGCAGCACGAACCGCCCGCCCTGCTGACGCGCATACGCGAGGTCGAACATCGCCATGTAGGCGGTGCCCACGTGCGGGTGCCCGGTGGGCGAGGGCGCGACCCGCAGCCGCACCGGCCGTGAACCGGGGCTCGTGGCGGAGGCTGGCGTGCCAGCGGCGGAGCTGGAGGCAGTGCTGGTGGGAGAGGGAGCGACGGCGGGTTCGGGCGACGGGACGGGCGTGGTCATGGTTTCGCCAGCCTAGCCAGGCGCGCGCCCGGCCACGGCTAGGGTGAAGGAGCCCATCAAGGTCCTTCGACCATTCTCGGAAGGGATGCGGCTTGTCCTCCTCCAGTACCCCCGGTGCCCGCGCCGCGAGTCCTGTCGCCCCGGCTCCGCGCGAGGACCTCCGGACGTCGCTCCAGCCCCTGGTCGACATCGCGCGCCGTCTGCCGTGGACCGCCGGGGTCCTCGCCGTCATGCTCGTGCTGGGCCTGGTGACCGGAGGCCTGTGGCGGGGGCTGTACTTCACCGAGTGGTGGGACCGGCTGGCCTACGGGCTCCCCGCGCTGCAGGACGGACGGTGGTGGACCCCCGTCACGGGCTCGTTCATCGCGGCGCTGCCGTCCCAGTACCTCACCCTCGTCGTCTTCTTCGCGGTGACGAGCGGGTTCTGCGAATGGCGGCTGGGGACCCGGCGCACCGTCGTCGCCTGCGTGGTGGGCCAGCTGGTGGCGGTGCTCGGCAGCATCGGCATCGCCGCCCTCCTCGCGAACTCGGGCTCGGAGTGGGGCCGCGCGCTGGGCGACGGCAACTACGACGGCTTCTGGGGCGGGTCGATGTGCGCCCTCATCGTCGTGGGCTCCTCGCTGAGGGCTCCGTGGCGGGCCCGGGTGCTCGTCACGTCCGTCAGCCTCAACACCATCACCCTCGTCTGGGTGGGGCAGTTCTGGGACCTCAACCGCGCCATCGCCACCGTCGTCGGGCTGCTGCTGTGCCTGCCGCAGGCGCGCACCCTCATCGTCCGCGACCGGCGGATGTCGCGCCACGAGGTGCGGGTCATGGCGAGCGCCCTACTCGTCTTCATCGCCACCGCCCAGGTGCTCGCCATGGTCTTCCCCGGCGACGGCCCCCTCGGACCGGAGAGCGCGATCGTGGGGCGGCCACTCGTCATGCTCTTCGTCATCGCCGAGCTGCTCGTCGCGGCGGGCCTGCACCGCGGAAGCAAGCTGGCCTGGAGCGCCGCCCTCGCCATCGCCATCACCGGCCTGGCCACCTCGCTCGCCCTCCGGCCGCTCTCGCGCGGCATCGCCGCCGCGGTCGTCTTCCTGCCGCTGCTCGTCCTGCTGCTGCGCTCGCAGCGGGCCTACACGGCCTCGGTCTCCCGCGCCTCCTCGACCCGCCTGGCCCGCGACGTCGGCATGATCGCGCTCGGCTTCCTCGGCTACGTCGTGCTGGGCTTCGCCCTCATCGACCAGTTCCGGCCGGCCCCGACGGTGCTGCAGATGGCGTCGGAGGTCGTGGCCCGGGCGTTCTTCAGCACCACCGACTCCTTCGCCCCCACCTCGCGCCCGGCCATGATCTTCCTGGCGTCGCTGTCGATCATCCCCATCGTCGTCGTCTTCTCCGCGCTGTTCCTGCTGTTCCTGCGCACGCGCAAGCCCACCGCGACGCTCCACCACGACCAGGCGCTCGCCCTGCTGCACACCTACGGCGGCGGCAACCTGTCGTGGATGACCACGTGGCCCGCCAACGCGCACTTCATCACCGCCGACGGCAAGGCGGCCATCGCCTACCAGGTGCACGGCGGCACGGCGGTCGCGCTGAGCAACCCCATCGGCGACCCTGAGTCGCGCGCCCGTGCGGTCGTCGAGTTCAACCGCTACTGCGAGACCCACGGCATGGTGCCCTGCGTCTTCTCCGCCACCGACGAGATCCTGCCTCAGGTGGAGGCGCTCAACTGGCGCCACGTGCAGGTGGCCGAGGACACCGTCATCGACCTGCCGGCGCTGGAGTTCAAGGGCAAGGCGTGGCAGGACGTGCGCACGGCGCTCAACCGGGCGGCCAAGTCCGACATCACGTTCCGCATGGTGCAGCTGCGCGACGAGTCGTTCGCCATGGTGCAGCAGGCCCGCGGCATCTCCGACCAGTGGGTCTCCGACAAGGGCATGCCCGAGATGGGGTTCACCCTCGGGGGCATCGACGAGGCGCTCGACCCCGAGGTCCGGGTCGGCCTCGCCGTCGACGCCCACGGGGTGCTGCAGGGCATCACCTCGTGGCTGCCGGTCTACGGTCCCGGCGGGGTGGTGCAGGGCTGGACCCTCGACGTCATGCGCCGCCGGCCGGAGGGCTTCCGGCCCGTGATGGAGTTCATGATCGCGTCGGCCTGCCTCGCCTTCAAGGAACAGGGGGCGCTCACCGTCTCCCTCTCGGGTGCGCCGCTCGCCCGGTCCGAGGAGGACGACGACGTCACGCCGGTCGAGGCCCTGCTCAACCAGCTCGGCGAGCTGCTCGAGCCGGTCTACGGCTTCCGCTCGCTGCACCAGTTCAAGACGAAGTTCAAACCGCGCTACATCCCGATGTACATGGTCTACCCCGACGGCGCGGCCCTCCCCCGCGTCGCGGTGTCCCTGACCGCGGCCTTCCTGCCGGGCTCGGGGCTGCGCCAGTACGCGTCGGTGTTCAGCTCGGTCCGCGGCTGAGGGACCCGAGCCAGGCCGCCGCCGCCCGGCGCCGCTCGGGCGGACGCAGCACGTCGACGCTGTCGACCCACTGCTCCACCGACCCGACCCCGGCCGGGAGGGCCCGCACCGCCTCGTCCGTGACGGAGGCCAGCAAGCCGGCGGCGATGCCCTCGTCGACCCCCCGGAACGGGCGGTCCCAGAAGGGCACGGTCGCCGTCGGGGTGACGGGGAGGCCGGCCTGCGCCTGCCGGGCCAGCAGGGCGTCAGAGGCCCGGACGAGCCCCGCCTCCCGCTGACCCCAGGCCGGTGCCACGAGGGCGTCGGTGAGCGCCGGCCCCACCTCGGCCGCGACGGGCAGGCGGGCGAAAGCCGTGCCGAGCCACTTCGCGTAGGGGGGCCACCGCCGCTCGAGCAGGAACCCCAGGTGCATCGCGGTGTGGGCCAGCCGGGCGGTGACGACCCGCGACCCGAGGTCGTCGCCCCGATCCGCGGCCCGGGCGGCCAACGGCAGCTCCTGGGCCAGCCGCGACCAGTCCGCGGCGACCACGTGGCGCCAGACGTCGTCGGGGTACCAGCGCAGCAGCTCCCGCACGTGGGTCAGGGCTCCGCCGCGGTCGGCGAACACCGGTCCTGCGGTCACCTCCAGGACGCTCTGGCCGGTGAGGGCGAGCCAGCCGGCCGGGTCCAGCCCCGACGACGGGTCGGCGCCCAGCCGACCGGTGACGAACCCCGACACGGTGCCGACCTCCACGCCGACGCCGCCGTCCGGCCGCCAGGTCGTGGGGAACCGGGTGGGCCACTGCGCATACGTGGCCGGCAGGTGTCGCTCCAGATGCTCGCGCACCGGCACGACGAGGTCGGCCGGCACGAGGACGTCGAGACGCAGACCCCAGTCGTGGTCGCGGGAGATCGTGTCGTCGAGCCCGACGACGTCCGACCCGCTGCCCAGCCGCCCCGCGGCATACGGCAGGTCCGGCCACCGACCCAGCAGCAGCGGGCCGACGACGTCGTCGTGGTAGGCCCGGGACAGGTCGGCGCCCGACCCTCCGTCCGGCTCCATCGGGTGAGTCAGCGGCGCACGAACGGGTTGTCGAGCGTGCCCAGCCCCTCGATCTCGACGCTGACGCGCTGGCCCGCGCGCACGGGTCCGACGCCGCTGGGCGTGCCGGTGAGGATGACGTCACCGGGCAGGAGCGTGAAGGCGGCCGAGGCGTAGGCGACGAGCGCGGCCACGTCGTGGATCATGTCGGCGGTCGTGCCGTCCTGCACCACCTCGCCGTCGAGACGGGTGACGAGGCGCAGGTCGGACGGGTCGAGCTCGGTCTCGACCCACGGCCCGAGCGGGCAGAAGGTGTCGAACCCCTTGGCCCGCGCCCACTGCCCGTCGGACTTCTGCAGGTCGCGGGCCGTCACGTCGTTGGCCACGGTGTAGCCCCACACGCAGTCGAGGGCATCCTCGACGCGCACGTCCTTGGCGATCTTGCCGATGACGGCGGCCAGCTCACCCTCGTAGTGGATGTCGCTGCTCTGCCGCGGGATGACGACGGGGTCCCCCGGGCCGACGACCGCGGTGTTGGGCACGAGGAACATCAGGGGCTCCGCGGGCACCTCGTTGCCGAGCTCCTTGGCGTGGTCGGCGTAGTTGCGCCCGATGCCGATGACCTTGCTGCGCGGGATGACCGGCGCGAGCAGGCGCACCTCCTCGAGCGGGATGGCCCCCTGACCGGGGACGATCCCCACGTAGAGGGGGTCGCCCTGCAGGGCGAGGACGACCTCGCTGCCCGGGTCGCCCTCGACCACGCCGAAGGCCGGGTCCTCACCAGTCGTGTACCTCGCGATGCGCACGGGCTCCACCCTAGGCACCCGCACCCGGGCGGACCACGCCGGTCACCATTTCATCACCTGTTGATTTATGGGCCGAGGCGGTCCACACTGGAGAACGTGGAGCAGACGACGAGCGAGATGACCGGCGGCACGACCCGGACGGAGAGCACGACCTGCGTCGTGGTGGGCGGTGGACCGGCGGGGATGATGCTGGGTCTGCTGCTGGCCCGGGCCGGCGTCGAGGTGCGCGTGCTGGAGAAGCACGGCGACTTCCTGCGCGACTTCCGGGGCGACACGGTGCATCCGTCGACCATGCGCCTGCTCGACGGGCTCGGGCTCGGTGAGCAGTTCGCCGCGCTGCCCCAGAGCCACGTGCGCAGCGTCGCCTTCCCCGTCGACGAGGACCAGACGATGGTCACGGTGGGTGACTTCCGACGGTTGCGCGGCACGCACCCCTACATCGCCATGGTGCCGCAGTGGGACCTGCTCAGCCTCCTGGCCGGCGCGGCGGCCTCCGAGCCCACGTTCACGCTGATGCTGCAGAGCGAGGTGACGGGGCTGCTGCGCGACGGCGGGCGCGTGAGCGGGGTGCGCTACCGCGACCCCTCCGGGGTGACCCGCGAGCTGCGGGCCCACCTCGTCGTCGCGGCCGACGGCCGCACCTCGCTCGCCCGGCGCGAGGCGGACCTCCCGGTGCGCGAGTATGCGTGCCCGCTCGACGCGTGGTGGTTCCGCCTCCCCCGGCGCGAGGGGGACCCCGCCGGGGCTCTCCTGCCCCGGGTCGGCCGGGGCCGGATGGCCATCCTCATCCCCCGCGAGGGGTACTTCCAGATCGCCTACATCGGCCGCAAGGGCACCGACGACGCACTGCGCGCTCGCGGCATCGAGGCGTTCCGGGCCGACGTCGCCGACCTCGTCCCGGCCCTGGCCGACCGGGTCGACGAGCTGCGCTCGATGGACGACGTCAAGTGGCTCGACGTGCGGCTCAACCTCCTGCGTCACTGGTCGGTCGACGGGCTGCTCTGCATCGGGGATGCCGCCCACGCCATGTCCCCGGTCGGCGGCGTCGGCATCAACCTCGCCGTGCAGGACGCCGTGGCCGCCGCCACCCTCCTCGCCGAGCCGCTGCGCCGGGGCCGGGTGCGGAACCGGGACCTCCGCGCGGTCCAGCGCCGCCGCATCGTCGCCACCCGCCTGGTGCAGGGCCTGCAGCGGGCCATGCACCGCGGCCTCGTCGAGCCGGCCCTCGCCGGGCGGCTCACCGGACCCCCTCCGGCCGTGCTCGCCCTGCTGCGCCGGGTGCCCGGCATCACCGCGGTGCCCGCCTACCTCATCGGGGTGGGGTTCCGGCCCGAGTCGGTCCCTCCGTATGCGCGCCGTCCCCCGCAGCCCGCGACGGCCGGGTCGACTGGCCGCCGGGTCGACGACGGAGCCCGTCGCGTCCTGAGCCGGTGGGGCGCCGGGAGGTGGTCGGCGATGGATGTCGACGCTCGCAGTCAGCCGGCGGCCGCGAGCACCGCGCGCGCCATGGCGGCATACCCCTCGTCGTTGGCGTGGATGTCCTGGCGGGAGCACATCCACGTCCAGGCGCAGATCCGGGCGACGTTGGCCGGCTCGGGCGACCCGGTCGTCGTGGAGGTGTCGAAGACGCCGGCGATGTCGGCGACCGACGCCCCCACCGCCGCGGCCGCCGTCGTGACGACACCGTTGAGGCGGGCGAGCAGCGGCTGCGACGACGCGGCGTACTGCTGGCCGGCGGCGCCCTGGCGGTAGGCGGCCAGCAGCGGGTCGTAGTAGGTGAGGACGACGATCCGGGCCTGGGGGGCGGCGGCCCGCAGTTGACCGAGGATGCTCGCGAGGTCGGTGGCGACCCCCGCCGTGGACGATGTGGCACAGGTCTGGTCGACCGTGGCGCCGGCACACCCGAGGACGTTGTTGGCCCCGATGTCGAGCGAGACGAGCCGCACCGCACCGGGGTGGGCGGTGAGGAAGGCCGTCGCGGCGGCGATCTGGGTGCCCTCGGGGTAGCGGCACAGCCCCCCGCGCAGCAGGGAGCCGGTGGTCTCACCGGAGCACCCGAGGTTCTTCAGCTGCGTCCCGGGGCGGGTCTGCCGCAGCCCGGCGAGCACCGGACCGGCATACCCGCGCGCGGGCTGGTCGCCGGTCGTCGGCTGCCGGCCCGCCGCCAGGGAGTCGCCGAGGGCGAGGTACCAGCCGTCGGCGGCACCGGTGCCGCCCGTGGACGCGGACGCGCCCGCCGTGCTGGTCGTGGGATCGGTGGCGCTGACGAGTGGGGCGGCGTCGTGATCGTCGCGACGACCCCCTGCGGCCCGGTGGGGTCCGCCGCCGACGAGCAGCCGGCGGTCAGCGCGGCGGCGAGTGCCACGGCGAGGGCGAGGGGGGCGGCAGCCCACGGACGGAGCACCCGGTCGAGCCTACGAGACCGGCGTTACCCTCGTCGGCGTGGAGGTGCTGGCGCGGGCGGAGTGGCGAGCGCGGGAGGCCGCGCACGCCGCCCGGGTCGACGCCGCGACCGCCGGCCACCGCGGGCGGCGGACCACCGGCGCACGGCACCCGGTCGAGGACTTCCTCTTCACCTACTACCGGCACTCGGTGGCCGCCCTGCGGCGATGGCACCCCGGGGTCGGCGTCGTCCTGGAGGGGGCGGCCGACGGAGAGCGCGCGCAGTGGCGGTTCGCCCGGGTCGCTGAGGGCGGCGAGGTCGCTGAGGGTGGCGTGACCCTCGACGTCGACGGCTTCCTGGCCGAGCGCGGCGACCGGGTGCGGGCGGTCGACGCGCTCGTGCGGGCGACGATGGGACGGGCGCCGCACTACGGCTGCTTCGGGCTGCACGAGTGGGCCATGGTGCACCGCCTGGAGGCCACCGACGTGCGGCACCCGGCCTGGCCGCTGCGGCTCGGCGCGGCCGGCACCGACGAGGTCGTCGAGTCGCACCCGCTCGTCTGCACCCACCACGACGCCTTCCGGTTCTTCACCCCCTCGGCGCGCCCGCTGAACGCGCAGCAGCCGACCCGGGCCGACCAGGTGGACCTCGAGCAGCCCGGCTGCCTGCACGCGGGCATGGACGTCTACAAGTGGGCGTTCCGGCTCTCCCCCGCGGTCCCGAGCGACCTCGTCGCCGACGCCTTCGACCTCGCCCGCGACATCCGGGTGCTCGACATGCGCGCCTCGCCCTACGACCTGAGCGACCTCGGCTACGAGCCCGTGCCGGTGGAGACGCGGGCCGGCAAGGCGGCCTACGTCGAGGCCCAGCGCGGGTTCGCCGCGCGCGCTCAGGAGCTGCGCGGACGACTGCTCTCGGTGACGGGTCCGCTGATCGAGGCGGGGGCGAGGTCGAGCTGCAGGAGCGGCAGCTCCCGGCCGGCGACGGAGCCGGACGCGACGGTGCCCGCCCGGGTGGCCCCGGCCGCGAGGTAGAACCCCTTCGGCACCCGGGTCGGACTCGATCCTCAGGTGGCCCCAGCCGCGGGCGCGCGCGGCTCGCACCGCGGCGTCGAACAGCAGCCGCCCCAGGCCGCCCCCGATGAACGGCGGGTCGACGAAGAGCATCGCCAGCTCACCGTCGCGCTCGGCCGCGCGACTCGTGTCGCTCCCGTTGCTGCTGTGGCTCCTCGGGTTCGGATCGGCGAGGAGCACGAAGCCGGCGACGACGGCACCGACCTCGGCGACGGTGGCCTCGACCGCCTGGTCGGCCGTGATCGTGAGCTCCGCCCGGCACGCCTCGAGGAACGACCGGTCATAGCCCCAGTGACCCTTGCTGCGCAGCGCGAGCGCGCTCAGGGGTGCGGCCTCGTCGCTCCGCCCCGGCCGCAGGCGGACGTCAGCCGTCGCCGCGGCGCCGGCGTCCACGGCGGTCCCGCCCGTCCCGGTCGGTCCCGGCGTACAGGAACGCCCCCATGGCGGGAATGAGCAGGAACCACACCCACGTCTTCGTCGTGAAGAAGAGGATGAGCGCGACGAACGGGGTGACGCCCATGATCGCGTCGCGGTGGCTGCCGACCCACGACCCGGTCGGCACGAGCGGGCGCTGGTCGTCGTCCGCCCGGCTCACGGCGCCGGGGCTCGCCGCCGGAGAGCCGGTGGCCGCGAGGGTGCCGGAGGTGCCGGAGGTGCCGGCGAGTGGCGGCATTCCGCCGGGAAGGTCCGCGAACAGGGCCTCGAGATCACCCCGGGTGACGGCCGAGTATGCCGCCGTCGTGCGCCGCTCGTGCTCGGCGGGGTCGAGCCGGCCGGCCCGCCAGTGCTCACCCAGGGCGGTGATCGCCGCCTGTCGATCCGCGTCACCGACGCGCTGTCCCGGGTCCCCGACCATGCTCATTCCCCCATCATGGCCGCAGGTCGCGCCCGTCGGCGCGCATGGGGTGAGGGCACGCCGGGTACTGCCACACTGACCCACCGGCGAGCCGCACCCGGCCCCGCCCGGAACGACGTCGAGAGGACGTGCCGTGAGCAACGACAGGCCGACCAGCAACCCCCGCCGCGACGACGACGCCGACCGCGCCGACCGCGCCGTGCGCGAGGAGAACCTCGAGCGCCGCGCGACGGACGAGGACCGCCGCCGCCTCGACGAGGGCAGCGCCCGTCGACGGGACGACGACCGCCGCGTGGAGGGGGACCGCCGCCTGGACGGGGACCGCCGGGTCGACGAGGCCGGCACCCGCCCGATGGCGACGCGCGGGGAGCGGGTCGCCGTGGCCCCCGGTGCGGCGCGGGGCCGTCTGCACGTCGGCATCAACTGGGGCTCGGCGTTCTTCGGGTGGATCGCTGCCACCGGCCTGGCCGTCATCCTCACCGCCCTCGTCGCAGCGGTCGGGGCGGCCGTGGGGGTCTCCCGCGGCACGACCACCGCCCAGCAGGCCAGCGACGCCATCCAGCAGAACTCGCAGACGGTCGGCATCGCGGGGCTCGTCCTGCTGGCCGTCGTGGCCTTCGTGTCGTACTACGCCGGCGGCTACGTCGCGGCGCGGATGTCCCGCTTCGACGGGCCGCGTCAGGGCTTCGCGGTGTGGCTGTGGGCGATCATCGTCGCGGTCGTCGTCGCCATCGCCGCCGCGGTCGCGGGGGCGAAGTACGACGTGCTGAGCACGCTCAACACCTTCCCTCGCATCCCGGTCAACCAGGGCGACCTCACCGGCACGGGCATCGTCGCGCTCGTCGCCCTGCTCGTCATCACGCTGCTGGGCGCCGTCATCGGTGGCGCGGGCGGCATGCGATACCACCGCAAGCTCGAGACCGCGGAGGCCGAGTACCTCACCGGCGGCCCCGAGGTCGAGTAGCAGCAGCCCTTCGGCCTCAGCGCACCGGCGCGCCGTGGCGCATGAGGCCGAAGGTGATGCCGTCGACGAGGGCCCGCCAGGACGCCTCGACGATGTTGGGGGCCACTCCGACCGTGTCCCACGACGTCTCACCGTCGGAGGTCTCGATGAGCACCCTCGTCACCGCGTCGGTGCCGTGCGCCGCGTCGAGGATGCGCACCCGGAAGTCGATGAGCTCCAGCTTGTCGATCTCCGGGTAGACCTCCGTCAGCGCCTGGCGCAGGGCCTCGTCGAGCGCGTTGACCGGACCGTTGCCCTCCCCGGTGGCGACGAACCGGCGTCCGCCGGCGATGAGCTTGACCGTCGCCTCGGACGTGGCCAGGTCGGCGCCCCGGGCGTCGGTGATGACCCGCCACGACTCGACCTCGAAGTAGGCCAGCGGGGTCCCGGCCACTGCGTTGCGCAGCAGCAGCTCGAAGGAGGCGTCCGCCGCGTCGAAGGTGTAGCCGCGCAGCTCCAGGTCCTTGACGGTGGCCAGCACGCCGGCGACGAGCGTGTCGGCGTCCGGCAGGACGGAGAGGTCGATGCCCACCTCGGCGGCCTTGAGCTGGATGCTCGCCCGGCCCGCCATGTCGGAGACGAGGGTGCGCATCGTCGTTGCCGACCGCGGCGGGGTCGGTGTGCTGGTAGAGGTCGGGGTCGACCTTGAGGGCGCTGGCGTGCAGGCCGGCCTTGTGGGCGAACGCGCTCGCGCCGACGTAGGGCTGGCGGCTGTAGGGCGGCACGTTGGTCACCTCGCTGATGGCGTGGGCCAGGCGCATGGCGTCGCGCAGCCGCTCCGGCGCGACGACCTGGCGACCGGTCTTCAGCTGCAGGTTGCTGACGACGGTGAGCAGGTCGGCGTTGCCGGTGCGCTCGCCGTAGCCGTTGACCGTGCCCTGCACGTGCGTGGCACCGACGTCGAGGGCGGCCATCGAGTTGGCCACCGCGCAGCCGGTGTCGTTGTGGCAGTGGATGCCGAGCCGGGCCCCCGTGGCCTCCAGGACGTCGCCGACGACGTCCTGCACCTGGGCCGGCAGCATGCCGCCGTTGGTGTCGCAGAGCGCCACGACCTCGGCCCCGGCCTCGGCCGCGACGCGTACCGCCTCGAGGGCGTAGCCGCGGTCCGCGGCATACCCGTCGAAGAAGTGCTCCGCATCGAGGAACACGCGTCGGCCGTGAGCGGTGAGGAAGCCCACCGTGTCGCGGATCATCGCGAGGTTCTCCTCGTTGGTGGTCCGCAGCGCCTCCTGCACGTGGCGCACGTGCGACTTGGCGACGAGGGTGACCACCGGGGCGCCGGAGTCGAGCAGGGCGCGCACGAGCGGGTCGGTCTCGGCCTGGCCGCCCGCCCGCCGGGTCGCGCCGAACGCGGCCAGCGTGGCCGACTGCAGGTGGAGCTCGTCCCGGGCCCGGGCGAAGAACTCCGTGTCCTTGGGGTTCGCCCCCGGCCAGCCGCCCTCGATGAACCCGACTCCCAGCTCGTCCAGGTGCCGCGCGATGACGAGCTTGTCGGCGACCGAGAGGTTGAGGCCCTCCTGCTGGGCACCGTCGCGCAGCGTCGTGTCGTAGACCTGGATGGGCTGGGCGGGGCTGCTGCTCATGGCCGCTTCTCTGTGGTGGGACTGGTGGAACCGGGCCTTCGCGGGCCCGACGGTCCTGCAGGCCGGTGGTCGCCCCTCGCCGCTCGTGTCCGGACGGGGTGGGCCCGGGACACAAAAAGACCCCCCGGGTTACGGGAGGTCTGCGCGACGAGGGGAGCTCGTCGCGCTAGCTGATAATCAGCGAGGCGTGCGGGTCGACAACCGGGCGGACGTGGGTCACGGGCACCACTGTGCTCCCGACACCCGTCACGGCCAACAACCGTCTCGCCATGTGGTCACCCGTCTCACGATGTGGCCCACCGTCACCGGCAGGCCGACGCCACGTTGTCCGTCACAGCAGCGTCTCCAGGGTCTGCGCCACGCCGTCCTCGTCGTTGGGCGGGCACACGTGGTCCGCCGCCGCGATGACCGCCGGGTGCCCGTTCGCCACGGCGAACGACGTGCCGGCCCAGGCGATCATCGGCAGGTCGTTGGGCATGTCGCCGAAGGCCCACACCTGCTCGGCGGTGACGCCGAGGTCGGCGCACCACGCCTCGAGCGCCGCTGCCTTCGTGACCCCGGGTGCGGAGATCTCGGCCAACCCTCCTGCCCCGGAGTAGGCGACGACGCCGCGCTCCCCCACCACCTCCTCCACCCGCGCGAGGAACACGTCCTCGCGCAGCTCGGGGTGCCGGCCGAGCAGCTTGCCCACCGGCGCCGACCCCGGTGCGCCGATCGGGCCGCGGAGGGCGCCGTCGGGCACGGGGTGCAGGCTGCGGTAGCCGTCCTCCAGCGCGAACCCGTCGGCGCGCTCGGCCGCGAAGGCGATGCCCGGCAGGGCCCGTCGCAGGTCGGCGACGATCCCGGCGACGGCGTCGGCCGCAATCCCGCTGTGGGACAGCACCGTTCGGGTCCGCACGTCGTAGACGAACGCCCCGTTGCCGCAGAGCGCGACGCCGCCGTCTCCGACGAGGTGGGCCAGTCCGTCGAGCCAGCGCGGGGGCCGGGCCGTGACGAGCACCGTGCGGATCCCGTCGGCCTGCACGGCCCGCAGTGCTTCCGCACTGCGGGCCGAGCCGGTGCCGTCCGATCGCAGCAGCGTGCCGTCGAGGTCGGTGGCGACCAGCCGCGGACGCGGCGCGCCGCCGGCATACCGGGTCGGGCCGCGGCTCGTGGCCATGGAGCGGAGCCGGCTCAGGCGAGCCGGGTCATCCAGCCGCGCGTGTCCGGGGTGCGGCCGTACTGGATGTCGAGCAGGCGCCTCCGGAGCCCGAGCGCGACCTCGTCGGTGTGGCCGGGGCCGCGATGGTCGACGCTGCCGCCCTCCCACTTCAGCTCGCCCACCGGGGTGATGACCGCCGCGGTCCCGCAGGCGAACACCTCGGCGAGCTCGCCGGACCGCGCGGCCGACTTCCACTCCTCGATGGGGATGCGGCGCTCCTCCGGCTGCAGACCCATCTCCTTGGCCAGCTCGAGGATGGACGACCGGGTGACGCCCTCGAGGATCGAGCCGGTCAGCTCGGGGGTGACGAGACGCCCGTCCTTGTAGACGAGGAAGAGGTTCATGCCCCCCAGCTCGTCGATGTACTCGTGGGTGGACGAGTCGAGGAAGACCGCCTGGTCGCAGCCGTGGTCGGCCCCCTCCAGCTGTCCGGCGAGGCTCGAGGCGTAGTTGCCACCGCACTTCGCCGCGCCCGTGCCCCCGGACCCGGCCCGGGCGAAGTCGACCGAGATCCACAGCGAGATCGGCTTGACCCCACCGGCGAAGTACGCGGCCGCGGGCGAGGCGATGACGCAGTAGGTCACCTCCGCCGCCGGTCGCACCCCGAGGAAGACCTCGGAGGCGAACATGAACGGGCGCAGGTAGAGGCTCTTCTCCCCCGACTCACCCGGCTCGGGCACCCAGTGCAGGTCCACCGAGACGAGGGCCCGCAGGGACTCGACGAAGTCCTCCTCGGCGAGCTCGGGCAGCGCGAGCCGGCGGGCGCTGCGGTTGAAGCGGGCGGCGTTGGCCTCCGGCCGGAACGTCCAGACCGACCCGTCGGCGTGCCGGTAGGCCTTCATCCCCTCGAAGATCTCCTGCGCGTAGTGCAGGACGGCGGCGGCGGGGTCGAGCATGAGCGGGCCGTAGGGCCGGACCTGGGCGTCGTGCCAGCCCTGCGCCACGGTCCACATCGCGGTGACCATGTGGTCGGTGAAGATCTTGCCGAACCCGGGGTCGCTCAGGGCCTTCTCGCGCTCGATGCCCGCGAGCCGGCGGTAGTTCCGCTCGAGGACCTGGAAGCTCAGGCGCTGGTGCTCCTCCCGCGGGTGGGGCGGGGTGTCGAGGGTGCCGTCGAGGTCGTCATCAGGAGTGCTGCTCGTGGTGGTGCCGGTGTGCGTCATCGTGGGGCCTCCGAAGCCAGTGTCCGTATGCTGAGACTACCGGGCGGTGCCGACGGCACCGACGTCCGGTGGGGAGGGTCGCGAGCGTGAGGCGTCAGGCCAGGCGCGCCGCGATGGCGTCACCGATGGCCGACGTGGAGCGAGGCTCGGTACCGCGCTCGGCGAGGTCCGCGGCGACCGCGGACTCGACGGCCCGAGCCTGCTCTACTCGACCCAGGTGCTCGAGCAGCATGCCGACGGAGAGGATCGTCGCGGTCGGGTCGGCCTTGGCCTGGCCGGCGATGTCCGGGGCGGACCCGTGCACCGGCTCGAACATGCTCGGGGTGGTGCGCTCGGGGTTGATGTTGCCGCTGGCGGCCAGCCCGATGCCGCCGACGATGGCGCCCGCGATGTCGGTGATGATGTCGCCGAAGAGGTTGTCGGTGACGATGACGTCGAAGCGGCCGGGGTCGGTCACGAGGAAGATCGTCGCCGCGTCGACGTGCTGGTAGGCGGTCTCGACATCGGGGAACTCCTGACCGACCTCCTCGACGACCCGGCGCCAGAGGTGACCGGCATACGTGAGCACGTTGTGCTTGTGCACGAGGGTGAGGTGCCGGCGCGGGCGGGCCTGGGCGCGGCCGAACGCGTCGCGGACGACCCGCTCGACGCCGAACCGGGTGTTGACGCTGACCTCGGTCGCGACCTCGTGGGGCGTGCCGGTGCGCAGCGAGCCACCGTTGCCGACGTAGGGACCCTCGGTGCCCTCGCGCACGACGACGAAGTCGATGCCCTGCGGGGCGACGCGCCCGACGTCGAGCGGGCTGCGCACCCCGGGGAACAGCCGCGCGGGGCGGAGGTTGACGTACTGCTCGAGCGCGAACCGGATGGGCAGGAGGACCCCTCGCTCGAGGACCCCGCTCGGCACCGACGGGTCACCGATCGCGCCGAGGAGGATGGCGTCCTGGCCGCGCAGCTCGTCGAGGACGCTGCCCGGCAGGGTCTCACCGGTGGCGTGCCAGCGGCGGGCCCCGAGGTCGTACTCCGTGGTGGTGATGGCCAGACCCGAGCCCGCGGTGACCGTCTTGAGGACCTTGATGCCCTCGGCGACGACCTCGGGGCCGATGCCGTCGCCACCGATGACGGCCAGGTTGAGGCTGGTCGACGGGGCGGCGGGGTCAGGAGTCTGCGTCATGGGGCCTCAGGGTAGTGGCGTCTTGCGGGCTGGGACGGGCGTCCCGTATGCCGAACGCTCGCCTCAGACGCGAGGGTCGGCGGTGGTGCTGGCAGGGTGTCGGCTCGGTGCCGGCTCGGGCCCGGCTCGGTGCCGGCTCAGTCCTCGGCGTGGCCCTGGTCGCGCAGGTCCATCGACTCCTGCAGCGCCTGGCGTGCCTTCTCGGCCTCTTCGCTCATGTCCGTCCGTCCTTCTGCGTCATTGCGTTCGTCTGGCGTCGTCTGCGTCGTCTGCGTCGTCTGCGCCATTGCGGCAGCGACCCGGTCGTCCCGGGCCCGGAGCTCGTCCGGGTCCGCCACGAGAGGGCCCCGCCGGCTCGAACCGGGTGGGTGAGCCGGGCCGCCGGTCAGCAGGGTCGCTGCGGGACGAGGGGCCGTTCTACGGGAGCCCGTCGCGGCCGCCCCGGGGAGGGACCACCGCGTCGTGCTTCGAGATTACGTGGACGTCCTACTAAACGTCAGCCCGGTTCCACCATCCGGACCCAGGCTGGAGAGCTCCGGGCCGATGCCGCCGACCCCCCGGGTCCTTCGGCCCTGCGGCGGCCGGATGTGGCATATCGTGGAGACAGCCTTCGCCTTCCCCCCCGGAGGGCGACCCCACCCGGACCCCGTGGGAGAGGTACCTGTGATCGACGACCTGCGCCCCCTGCCGGATCTCGGCGTGGACCGTGACGTGGCCAGACGTATCGGTCCATCGACCAACGGCACCGCGTCCCCAGTGGGCGAGCCCACCGAGCTCGTCGCCCAGCTGCGCACCGCCCTCGCCACCAACCGTCGCATCGGGATGGCCATGGGCATCGTGATCCGCGAGCTCGACGTCGACGAGGAGGAGGCGTTCGCCGTGCTGCGCCGGCTCAGCCAGGAGACCAACTGCAAGCTGCACGACGTGGCGGACGACATCGTCCGCCGACGCCGACGGTGACCGGGCCGCGTGACCGGCGGGCGAGCCGAGAGGCTCGTGGCTGAACCTCCCGGCTCTTCGTCAGAGCGGCCGGTCCGCCACCACGCCTGACGCACTGTTGGTTATACCCGAGGGACTGGTCCCCCGCTCGTCCATCCCGACGGTCAGTGGAGCTCGGACCCGTCGAAGCTCAGCGAGCCATCGATGACGCTGTCCGCGACGCCCCCGAGGCGCACCCCCGTGCGCCGGGCGCGCTCGCGCAGGGCCCCGAAGGCCGTGGCCATGTCGATGCCGTGCCGCTCGGCCAACATCCCCTTGGCCTGCTCAATGACGATGCGGGAGTTCAGGGCGCCCTGGAGCTGCTCGGACAGCAGCTGCTGCTGGCGGATCGCGCGCTCCTGCAGCAGACCGATGGTCGCGATGTCGGCCAGCCCCTGGCTCAGTGCGATGTCATCGGCGGACAGGACGCCCGGCCGGGCCAAGAACAGGTTCATCACGCCGATCGTCTGCTCGCGAAGGCGCAGGGGCACCGCGTGCACGGAGCTGAACGGGGCGTCGCGGATGGCAGCACCGAACAGGGGCCACCGTCGCTCCGCCTCGAGGGGGCCGATGTTGGTGACCGCCCGGCCCTCGCGGAAGCAGTCGAGGCACGGGCCCTGGTCGTTCTGGATCTCGAACAGCTCCAGCAGACGGGTCTCCTCGCTGGAGGAGGCAGCCACCTCGAGGTTGCCGCGCTGGTCGGCGAGCATCAGTCCGACGGCGTCGGCGTCGAGCAGCTCCACGCTGTACTCGGTCAGCGAGTGCATGAAGTCCATGACGTCGAAGTCGGCCACCAGGGTGTCAGCCAGCTCGACGAAGACGCTGAGCAGACGTTGTTGCGTGACCATGTGTGGGCCGCCTTTCGGATCGCCGCGGGGCATGACTGCCTCCCTATTTCTCATCATGGGTGATCGAGGGGCCGAACCGAGTCGTCCTCTCGACGACGGCGCGCGCGACGTCGTCGAGAGACCGGCCGAGCGAGTAGGCGCGGGCCCGAAGCAGGAGGAGGGCCTGCGCCAGCGGGACGCCGGCCTGGACCGCGATCATCCCGGTGGCCTGGTGGACCACCAGGTGGTAGCGGGTGCGGTCAGCCAGCTCCGGGTGGAGCGCCCCGTCGAGGGGCATCTGGTCCTGCAGATGGAGCATGACGAGAGTCGCCGCGTCGGCGTACGACAGCGCCTCCCGCAGGGCGGCGGCGCTGAGCACGCCGGGCGCGTCCCGATAGAGGTCGAGCACGCCGAGCCGGATACCCCCGACCTGGAGCGGGAACGCGAAGATCGCCTCGATGCCCGCGTCGACGGCGGCGGGCCCGAACCCGGGCCACCGGGACGGCCCGGTCGTCCGCAGCTGCGGCTGAAGCACCGGCCGGCCGCGGGCCGAGGCGTCGACGCAAGGACCCTCGCCGAGGCTGAACTGCAGGTCCTCCATGGTCCGAGCGGCCTCGTCTGTCGCGGCGACCATCCCGGCCGGACCCAGGCTGGTCATGAGGGCGAGGCCCGCGCCGGTGACCGGCATGTCCGACACGCCGGCGGCGCAGAGCAGGTCGGGCAGGGTCGCCCCGTGACGCTCCGCCGTCAGGACGGCCGTGAGAATCTGCTGCACCCTCGTGACCGACAGTGGAGCTCACCACCTTGACCTGGTATGCCGTAGAACCGGTACCAGAGGGAGGGGCAGCGGTCTTGCCTACACGGCACGCTAGCCCTCGGGCGCTCCCGGCGCCAAGCAGGACGAGGGCGGCCAGGACCTTGGCGCCCGCACCGAGACGCCCGCACCGAGAGGCCCGGCCGAGGCGGAGGGTCGTGACGCGGGGCGGCTCAGAGGTCGATGACGGAGAACGACTCGGCCCCGACGGCCTCGGCGATCCGGGCCGCGACGGTCTGCGGCATCCGGGAGTCGACGCTGAGCACGGCCAGTGCGGTGCCCTCCCGGTCGTTGCGGGCGACCTGCATGCCCCCGATGTTGATGCCCTCGTCGCCGAGGATCACGCCGACCTGGCCGACGACGCCGGGGCGGTCGGTGTAGGTGAACACCGCGAGGTGGTCGGTGAGCGGCACCTCGAGGTCGAACCCGTTGATGCCGACGATCTTCTCGATCATGCGCGGGCCGGTGAGGGTGCCGGCCACCGAGACGACGGAGCCGTCACCGAGGGTGCCGCGCAGCGTCGTGACGTTGCGGAAGTCGCCGCTCGCCGGGTCGGTGAGCAGCCGCGTCTCGCACCCCCGCTGCTCGGCGATGATCGGCGCGTTGACGTAGGAGACCTGCTCCTCGACGACGTCCTGGAACAGGCCCTTCAGGGCGGAGAGGCGCCACACCGACACGTCGTGCTCGGTGATCTCGCCCTGCACGTCGATGTCGAGCTGCACGGGCACCTGTCCCGCGACGGCCATGAAGATCCGGCCCAGCTTCTCCACGAGGGCGATGCCCGGCCGCACCTCCTCGTCGATGGCCCCGCCCGACACGTTGACGGCGTCGGGCACGAGGTCGCCGCCCAGCGCGAGCCGCACCGAGCGGGCCACGGACACGCCGGCCTTCTCCTGCGCCTCGTCGGTCGACGCGCCGAGGTGCGGGGTGACGACGACCGAGTCGAAGGCGAACAGCGGCGACTCGGTGGTGGGCTCCTTGGCGAAGACGTCCAGACCGGCGCCGGCGACCCGGCCCTCGCGGATCGCGTCGGCCAGGGCCTGCTCGTCCACGATGCCACCGCGGGCGGCGTTGACGATGCGCAGGGTCGGCTTGACCTTGCGCAGCGCCTCCTCGCCGATGAGGCCGACGGTCTCCGGCGTCTTGGGCAGGTGCACGGTGATGAAGTCCGACTCGGCCAGCAGCTCGTCGAGGCCGACGAGGCGGGCTCCGATCTGGCCGGCCTTCGCCGGCGAGGTGTACGGGTCGTAGGCGAGGAGGGTCACGCCGAACGGCTTGAGCCGCTCGGCGACCAGCGCGCCGATGCGACCGAGTCCGACGATGCCGACGGTCTTGTCGAGCAGCTCGACGCCGCCGTACTGGCTGCGCTTCCAGGCCCCACCCTTGAGCGCGGCGCTCGCCGGCGCGATGTTGCGGGCGCTCGCGAGCAGGAGGCCGATGGCCAGCTCGGCCGCCGAGGTGATGTTGGAGGTCGGCGCGTTGACGACCATGACGCCGGCCCGGGTGGCGGCGGGCACGTCGACGTTGTCGAGACCGACGCCGGCGCGGGCGATGACCTTGAGCCGCTTCGCCGCCGCGATGGCCTCGGCGTCCATCGTCGTGGCCGAGCGGATGAGCACGGCGTCCACGTCGGCGAGCGCCGGGAGCAGCTGCGCGCGGTCGGCGCCGTCGGTGTGGCGGACCTCGAAGTCGGGTCCGAGGGCGTCGAGCGTCGCGGGCGAGAGCTCTTCGGCGATGAGGACGACGGGCTTGGTCACGAGGGGGTCCAATCGGCGGGCGGGCAGGACGGGTCGGCGCCCCGTCGGACCGCAGGAGTCTAGGTGGGGCCTCCCTGAGCCCCAGGCGACGACCACGATGTGACCGTGCCGTCAGCGGCGGTCAGCGGCGGGTGCGGCCCCGGTCGGCGACCATGCGCACGAGGATGAACACGCAGCTCACGACGAGCACCACGCCCACGATGACGAGCGGGCGCACCTTGGAGACGGCGAGCAGCAGGCCGATGACGAGGGTGGCGGCCAGCATCGCCCAGGGCTTCCACTCACGCGTGGTCTTGGGGTCGGGCACGCCCCCACTGTAGGCGCGAGGTCGCCAGACACCAGGCCAGCGCGACAGCGACGAGACCACCGCCGTACAGGACGATGCCGCGCCAGCCCGCGGCGGCATACGCGAAGCCGGCCAAGCCGCCGAGCACGGACGAGCCGAGGTAGTAGAAGAACACGTAGAGGGAGCTGGCCTCGCCGCGGTGGGCGCTCGCCTGCGCGCTGACCCAGCCGCTGGCCACCGCGTGGACGCCGAAGAACCCGGCCGTGAAGGCGAGCATGCCGACGAGAACGACCGCGAGGCGGTCGCTGACGGTGGTGAGCAGGCCTGCGAGGCAGACCAGCTCGCACGTGATGAGCACTCCGCGCCGGCCGAAGCGGTCGGCCATCCGGCCGGCGACGGCGGAGGACACCGTGCCCGACAGGTAGAGCAGGAAGACGAGCCCGACGAGGGCCGACGAGAGCGAGAAGGGCGCAGCCAGCAGCCGGAACGACAGCAGGTTGTAGACGCCGACGAAGCAGCCCATGGCCAGGAACGAGGTCGCGTAGAGCATGACGAGCACGGGGTCGCGCAGGTGGCCGGAGAGGTGCCGCACCGTGTCGCGCAGGCCGCTGCGCGTGGCGTGGAAGCGCCGCGACGGCGGCGCCGTGCGCAGGAACGCGACCGTGAAGAGCAGCGCCAGCCCGGCCGCGACCTCCAGGGCCCACCGCCAGGTCGTCACGTCGACGGCGCCGGCGGCCAGGACCCGCCCGGCGAGCCCCCCGACCGTCGTGCCGGCGATGTAGCGGCCCATGGCGGCGCCGAGGTCGGCGCCGTCGACCTCCTCCGCGAGGTAGGCCATGGCCGTCGCCGGGACCCCGGCCAGGGCGAGGCCCTGGAGGGCCCGGCCGGCGACGAGGACGCCCATCGTCGGGGCGAGCGGCACGAGCACGCCGATGACGACGCACGCGATGGCCGAGGCCGCCATCACCGGCACCCGGCCGAACCGCTCCGACAGCACGCTGGCGGGGATCACCGCCAGGGCGAGCATCCCCGTCGTCGCCGAGACGGCGAGCGTGGCGGCGGCCGGCGTGAGGTCGAACTCGGTGGCCAGCTGCGGCAGGACGGCCTGCGCGGCATACATCGCCACGAAGGTCGCCATCCCGGCCGCGAAGAGGGAGAGGGTGATGCGCCGGTAGGACGCCTCCCCCCGCCGGTAGCCGGTGGGGGCGGGAGCGGTCACGGGCGAGTGTAGGCACGGCGGCCCGGACCCACCGGGCCCGGGCCGCGTGCGCGTCGGTCAGCGGGCCGCGGAGCCCTCGACGTAGTCGCTGTCGCTGTCCTTGATCCAGCTCATGAGACCGCGCAGCTCCTTGCCCGTCGACTCGATCGGGTGCTCGGCGCCCTTCTTGCGCAGGGCCGTGAACTCCGGGGCGCCGGCGTCCTGGTCGTCGATGAAGCGCTGGGCGAAGGCGCCGCTCTTGATGTCGGCGAGGACGGCCTTCATGTTCTCCTTGACGTGCGGGTCGATGACCCGGGGCCCGGAGACGTAGTCGCCGTACTCCGCGGTGTCGGAGATCGACCAGCGCTGCTTGGCGATGCCGCCCTCGATCATGAGGTCGACGATGAGCTTCAGCTCGTGGAGGCACTCGAAGTAGGCCACCTCCGGCTGGTAGCCCGCCTCGGTGAGCGTCTCGAAGCCGTACATGACGAGCTGCGAGGCGCCGCCGCAGAGCACCGCCTGCTCGCCGAAGAGGTCGGTCTCGGTCTCCTCGGTGAACGTCGTCCTGATGCCGCCGGCCCGCAGGCCACCGATGGCCTTGGCGTAGGACTGCGCGAGGTCCCACGCGGTGCCGGACGGGTCCTGCTCGACGGCGAGGAGCACGGGCACCCCACGGCCGTCGGCGAACTCGCGGCGCACGAGGTGTCCGGGGCCCTTGGGGGCCACCATGAGCACGTCGGAGCCGGCTTCCGGCTTGATGTAGCCGAACCGGATGTTGAAGCCGTGCCCGAACAGCAGCGCGGCGCCCTCCTTGAGGTTGGGCTGGATCTCGTTGGCGTAGACGGTGCGCTGCACCTGGTCGGGCGTGAGGATGACGACGAGGTCGGCCTCCTTCACCGCGTCGGCCACGCTCTTGACGGTGAGGCCCTCGGCCTCCGCCTTGGCCTTGCTGCGGCTGCCCTCGGCGAGGCCGACGCGCACGTCGACGCCGGAGTCGCGCAGGTTCAGCGCGTGGGCGTGGCCCTGGCTGCCGTAGCCGATGACGGCGACCTTCTTGCCCTGGATGACGGACAGGTCGGCATCGTCGTCGTAGAACATCTGGGCCATGGTGGCCAGCTCCTATCGTGGGGTTCGGTTGTCAGGCAGTGAAACTCGGGTATGCGTCCGGCTTGGGCGGTCAGGCGCTGCGCAGGCTGCGGTCGGTGATCGAGCGAGGCCCCCGACCGACGCCGACGACGCCGGACTGCACCAGCTCGCGGATGCCGAAGGGCTCGAGGACGTGCAGCAGCGCCTGCACCTTCTCCGTCTTGCCGGTGCACTCGATGGTGAGGCTGTCGTGCGAGACGTCGATGACCTTGGCCCGGAACAGCTCGACGTTCTCCAGGATGCTGTGCCGGGACGTGCCGTCGGCACGCACCTTGATGAGCACGACCTGCCGCTGCACGGAGTGGTGCTCGTCGAGCTCGACGACCTTGATGACCTCGACGAGCTTGTTCAGCTGCTTGGTGACCTGCTCCAGGGGCAGCTCGTCGACGTCGACGACGACGGTCATCCGCGAGACGTCGGGGTGCTCCGTGGGTCCGACCGCGAGCGAGTCGATGTTGAACCCACGGCGCGAGAAGAGGCCGGCGATGCGGGCCAGGACGCCGGGCTTGTCCTCGACGAGGACGGACAGGGTGTGCTTGGGCATGGCGCTCTCCTTCCTCAGTCTTCGCGGTCCCAGACGGGCGCCTGCCCGCGGGCGTTGAGGATCTTGTCGTTGCTGACCCCGGCGGGCACCATCGGCCACACCATGGCGTCGGGGTGGACGATGAAGTCGATGACGACGGGGCGGTCGTTGCACGCCAGAGCCTGCCGGATGACGTCGTCGACCTCCTCCTCCGTCTCAGCCCGCAGCCCCAGGCAGCCGTAGGCGTCGGCGAGCTTGACGAAGTCGGGCACCCGGCGCTGCACGCCGTCGGTGTCGCTGCTCGTGTGCAGGTCGGTGTTGGAGTAGCGCTCGTTGTAGAAGAGCGTCTGCCACTGGCGCACCATGCCGAGGCTGGAGTTGTTGATGATGGCGACCTTGATGGGGATGTTGTTGATGACGCAGGTCGCGAGCTCCTGGTTGGTCATCTGGAAGCAGCCGTCGCCGTCGATGGCCCACACGACGCGGTCCGGCTCCCCGACCTTCGCCCCCATGGCGGCGGGCACGGAGTAGCCCATGGTGCCCAGGCCGCCGGAGTTCAGCCACGCGTTGGGGCGCTCGTACTGGACGAACTGGGCCGCCCACATCTGGTGCTGGCCGACGCCGGCGACGTAGACCGCCTCCGGGCCGGTGAGCTGCCCGATCCGCTCGATGACGTACTGCGGCTCGAGCCGGTCCTCGTAGTCGGTGTAGCCGAGGGGGAAGGTCTCCTTCCACTCCTTCGTCTGCGCGCGCCAGGCGCTGTAGTCGGCCGGCTGGCCCTCGTCGGCGCGGATGGCGGTGACGAGGTCGCGGATGACCTCCTTCGCGTCCCCGACGATCGGGACGTCGGCCAGCCGGTTCTTGCTGATCTCGGCCGGGTCGATGTCGGCGTGGATGACCTTGGCTCCGGGGGCGAAGGTCGACAGCTGACCGGTGACCCGGTCGTCGAAGCGGGCCCCGAGGGTGATGAGCAGGTCGGACTTCTGCAGCGCGGTGACGGCCGCGACCGTGCCGTGCATCCCCGGCATACCGAGGTTGAGCGGGTGCGAGTCGGGCACCGAGCCGCGGGCCATCAGCGTCGTCACCACGGGGATCTGGGTCAGCTCGACGAGCTCGCGCAGCTCCTGGCTCGCCCCGCTGCGGATGACCCCGCCGCCGACGTAGAGGACGGGCCGCTCGGCCGCGGCCATGAGCCGGGCCGCCTCGCGGATCTGCTTGCTGTGCGGGCGGATCACGGGGCGGTAGCCCGGCAGGTCGATCTGCGGGGGCCACGAGAACGACATGGTCCCCTGGAGGGCGTCCTTGCTGATGTCGACGAGCACCGGTCCGGGCCGCCCGGTGGAGGCGACGTGGAACGCCTCGGCGAGTGCGCGCGGGATCTCCTGCGGGTCGGTGACGAGGTAGTTGTGCTTCGTGATGGGCATGGTGATGCCCCGGATGTCGGCCTCCTGGAAGGCGTCGGTGCCGATGGCGCGGCTCGAGACCTGGCCGGTGATGGCCACGATGGGCATCGAGTCCATGTAGGCGTCGGCCAGCGGGGTCACGAGGTTGGTCGCACCGGGGCCGGAGGTGGCCATGCAGACCCCCACGCGGCCGGTCGCCGCGGCATACCCCTCGGCGGCGTGGCCGGCACCCTGCTCGTGGCGCACGAGGATGTGGCGCACGGAGGTGGAGTCCATGAGTGGGTCGTAGGCCGGCAGGATCGCGCCGCCCGGGATGCCGAACACGGTGTCGACGCCGAGCTCCTCCAGGGAGCGGACGAGGGCCTGCGCGCCGGTGATCTGGGCCGGCGCCGCCAGCGGCGGCTGCGCGGCGGGGCGCGGCGCGGCGGCGAGCCCGGCGGGGTGCGGCGTCGGCACGGAGCCGGTGGCCGCAGCGGCCGGAGGCACGTCGTGCACGGTGCCGCCCGTGCCACCCGAGCCACCGGGGGCGCTGGTGCCGCCGGGGGCGGCCGCACGGGGTCGGGCGTGGGCCAGGTCGGCCGGGGTCGGACGCACCGGTATCGCTCCGTTGCTCACTGGGTCCACCACTTCTCGTTCGGGTCGTGCGTTGAGGTCATGCGTTCACAGGCGTGCGGTCGAGCGTCCGGGTCAGGTCGGGGGAACGGTCCGCTCCCACAAAAAAACCCTCCGGTCCCGGGGGACAGAAGGGGTAGCGCGTCGAGTCAGGCGGGTTGCCTGCTCAGACGCGCTGATGAAGTACGAGGACTCGAGCCACAGCCCGAGGGTGCTCCGCCCAGCCCTGTCGTGTCAACCGGCGGACGGGCGCATCTCAGCATCCGGCCGCCGCCCGGCCTCACTCGATGTTCATCCGGGTCTTGAGGGTGTCGCGCTTGTCCTCGAAGCGGGCCGCCTGCTTGTCGAGGCCGTCCATGAAGGTGGCGAGCTCGGAGCGCGCCCGCTCGCCCTGCTCGGACAGGCCCTCGAGCTCGAAGACCTTCCAGAAGCGCAGCACCGGCATGACGACCTCGTCGCGGTGCGAGCGCAGGTCGTAGATGCCTGCGACGGCCATCTCGACCGCCTTGCGCTGGAACCCGGGGATGTCGGAGCCCGGCATCTTGAACCCCTGGACGACGTCGAGGATGGCCTGCATCGCCTGGTCGGGTGAGAGCGCGATCGCCGCCGCCATGAGGTTGCGGTAGAAGATCATGTGGAGGTTCTCGTCCGCGGCGATGCGCGCGAGGAGCCGCTCGGCCATCGGGTCGTCGGTGTAGCGCCCGGTGTTGCGGTGGCTGACCCGGGTGGCCAGCTCCTGGAACGACACGTACGCGAGGTTGTGCATCATCGTGTCGCCGTGGTCGGCGGCATACCCCTGCGACATGTGGGTCATCCGGAACCGCTCGAGCTCGGTCGGGTCGACCGACCGCTTGACGAGCAGGTAGTCGCGCATGGCGATGCCGTGGCGGCCCTCCTCGGCGGTCCACCGGTGCACCCAGGCGCCCCACGCGTCGTCGCGGCCGAAGATCGTGGCGATCTCGTGGTGGTAGCTCGGCAGGTTGTCCTCGGTGAGGAGGTTGACCACCAGGGCGCTGCGGGCGACGTCGCTCATCGGGGAGTCCTCGGGGCTCCAGGCGTCGCCGCCCATGAGCCCGTCGAAGTTCCGGCCGTCGCTCCACGGGATGTACTCGTGGGGGAACCACTCCTTGGCCACCGCGAGGTGCCGGTTGAGCTCGCCCTCGACGACGGGGTTGAGCTCACGCAGCAGGTCGGTCTCGGACCAGGTCGTCGTCATGGGACGAGGCTACGCCCGCGTCGGTCCGGGCACCCACCCCCGACCGGACTCACGCGGGCGGCGGTCAGTCGCAGACGGCGCCCTTGCTGGCGCTGCCGACGAGCCTGCGGTACTTCGCGAGCACGCCGCGGGGGTACTTCGGCTCCGGGGGCATGAACCCCTCGGCGCGCCGGGCCAGCTCGTCGGCGTCGACCTCGAGGTCGAGGGTGCCCTTGGCGACGTCGAGGACGATCGGGTCGCCGTCGCGCACGAAGGCGATGGGTCCGCCGTCGACCGCCTCGGGCGCCACGTGGCCGACGCACAGGCCTGTCGTGCCGCCCGAGAAGCGCCCGTCGGTGAGGAGCAGGACGTCCTTGCCGAGACCGGCCCCCTTGATGGCGCCGGTGACCGCGAGCATCTCGCGCATCCCCGGGCCGCCCTTCGGGCCCTCGTAGCGGATGACGACGACGTCGCCGGCCGTGAGGACCCCCGCCTCGACGGCGTCCATGGCGGCCCGCTCGCCGTCGAACACGCGCGCGGTGCCGCGGAACACGTCGGAGTCGAAGCCGGCCGACTTGACGACGGCGCCCTCCGGGGCGAGCGACCCGGTGAGGATGCTGATGCCGCCGGTCTTGTGGATCGGCTGCTGCAGCGCGCGCACCACCTTGCCGTCGGGGTCGGGCGGGTTGATGCCCTCGAGGTTCTCGGCCACGGTCTTGCCCGTCACCGTGAGGCAGTCGCCGTCGAGGAGCCCGGCGTCGAGCAGGGTCTTCATGACCACGGGCACGCCGCCGACGCGGTCGATGTCGGTCATGACGTACTGCCCGAACGGCTTGACGTCGGCCAGGTGGGGCACCTTCGCGCCGATCCGCTTGAAGTCCTCGATCGACAGCTCGACGTCGGCCTCGTGGGCCATGGCCAGGAGGTGGAGCACCGCGTTGGTGGAGCCGCCGAAGGCCATGACGACCGCGATGGCGTTCTCGAAGGCCGGCCGGGTCATGATCTGGCGCGCCGTGATGCCCTGACGCAGCAGCTCGACGACGGCCTCGCCCGACTTGCGGGCGAACCCGTCGCGGCGGCGGTCGGTGGCCGGCGGCGCGGCGGACCCGGGGAGCGACATGCCGATCGCCTCGGCGACCGACGCCATGGTGTTGGCGGTATACATCCCGCCGCAGGCGCCCTCCCCCGGACAGATCGCGCGCTCGATCGCGTCGACGTCGGCGCGGGACATCTTCCCGGCGAGGCAGGCCCCGACCGCCTCGAAGGCGTCGATGATCGTCACGGTCTTCTCGGTGCCGTCCGACAGCTTGGCGATGCCCGGGAGGATCGACCCGGCGTACAGGAACACCGAGGCGAGGTCGAGGCGCGCGGCGGCCATCATCATCCCCGGCAGGGACTTGTCGCAGCCGGCGAGCAGCACCGAGCCGTCGAGCCGCTCGGCCATCATCACCGTCTCGACCGAGTCGGCGATGACCTCCCGCGACACGAGCGAGAAGTGCATGCCCTCGTGGCCCATGGAGATGCCGTCGGACACCGAGATCGTGCCGAACTCCAGGGGGTAGCCGCCCGCCGCGAAGACGCCGTCCTTGACCGCGCTCGCCAGCCGGTCGAGCGACAGGTTGCACGGCGTGATCTCGTTCCAGGAGCTGGCGACGCCGATCTGCGGCTTGGCGAAGTCGTCGTCGCCCATCCCTACGGCCCGGAGCATCCCCCGCGCGGCGGTCTTCTCGAGACCGTCGGTGACGTCGCGGCTGCGGGGCTTGAGGTCTGGCGTCGTCGTCATGCCGTCGAGCATATTCGCGCCTCCACGCGCTGCTCCGGGTGTCTCACCCGGGTGCGCGACAGACGTGGAACCGCTCGAGGCTCGCCACGCCGGGCGCCAGGTCGGCCCACTCCCCGGCATACCGCAGCAGCGCCAGCGCGCACGTGGGGAACCCCTCCCCCATCGCCGTATGCGCGGACTGGGACCCCTGGCCGTCGGACAGGATGCTCGCGAGCTCGGGTACGGACGGGGCGTGCCCGACGACGACGAGCGTCCCCACGTCGCCCGCGTCCTCCCGGATGCTGTCGAGCACCCCGCGCGTGCCGCCCTGGTAGATCGCGCGCCGGTACTCCACGAACCCCGTCTGCGCGCCGCCGTGCGCCGCGCCCTCCCACGTCTGCCGGGTGCGCACGGAGGTGGAGCAGACGACGAGGTCGGCGACAACCCCGTGCGCGTGCAGCCAGGCCCCCGCGGCCTCGGCGTCGAGGCGGCCCTGCTCGGTCAGCTGCCGGTCGTGGTCGGGCTTGCCCGGCGCCTGCTCGGTCTTGGCGTGGCGCAGCAGCACGAGGGTGCGGTCGTCGGGCACGGGGGTCATGCCAGCAGGATGCTCCCCCGGCCGCGCGGATGTCATCCCGTGCGGATGCCGTCCCGGGCCGGACCGGCGGGACTACGGTGTGCCGCATGTCGGACCCCCAGAGCCCGCTGAGCCCGCTGAGCCCGCGCCCGCTCGTGGACGTCACCGCCCCCCGCCCCACCGACCGGGCCTGGGTCGACGAGTCGGTGCGCCGGATCCGGGCCGACGCCAACCGCAGCGCCGACACCCACCTCATGGTCGTCCCGCTGCCGCAGGGCTGGGCCGACGCCGGCGTCGACCTCTACCTCAAGGACGAGTCGACCCACCCCACGGGCAGCCTCAAGCACCGTCTCGCGCGCTCGCTGTTCCTCTACGCCATCTGCAACGGCCAGATCGGGCCCGGGACGACCGTCATCGAGGCCTCGAGCGGGTCGACCGCCGTCTCGGAGGCGTACTTCGCCCGGATGCTCGGCCTGCCGTTCGTCGCCGTCATGGCCCGCACCACCAGCCAGCAGAAGGTCGACCTCATCGAGCGGGAGGGCGGGCGCTGCCACCTCGTCGACGACCCGGGCGAGGTCTACGAGGTGGCCCGGCGCCTGGCCGACGGCTGCGGTGGGCACTATCTCGACCAGTTCACGCACGCCGAGCGCGCCACCGACTGGCGGGGGAACAACAACATCGCCGAGTCGATCTTCGAGCAGCTCGCCCGCGAGCGGCACCCGGTGCCGGCCTGGGTCGTCGTCGGTGCGGGCACCGGAGGGACGAGCGCGACCATCGGGCGCTACGTGCGCTACCAGGGGCTGGCCACCCGGGTCGCCGTCGTCGACCCGGAGCGCTCGGCCTTCCTCCCCGCCTACGACGGTCGCGCCACCGACGGCAGCCGCGGCTCGCGCATCGAGGGCATCGGCCGCCCCCGGGTCGAGCCCAGCTTCGTGCCCACGGTCGTCGACCGGATGCTCGGGGTCCCCGACGCGGCGTCGATCGCGGCGATGCGGTTCCTGCGGGACCGCACCGGGATCCGCGCCGGCGGCTCGACGGGCACCAACCTCTACGGCGCCCTCCGGCTCGCCTGCGAGCTCCGCGAGGCGGGGGCCACCGGCAGCGTCGTCACCCTCATGTGCGACCCCGCCGAGCGCTACGAGCGGACGTATGCCGACGACGGCTGGCTGGCCGCGCAGGGGCTGGACCTCGACCCGTACCTCGAGGTGCTCGACCGCGCCTGGACCACCGGAGAGTGGACCGGCTGACGCGACCCGGGGGTCAGCCGCCCGAGACGGCGTTGACGACGTGGACGACCGACCCGGGGCGCACCGGGGTGACCAGACCCGCGCCGCGCTTCGCGTCCTCGCCGTCGACGAACACGTTGACGTGAGGGCGGATCCGGCCCTGTTCGTCGCGCACCCGTGACGCGACCCGCGGCCACTGCGCGAAGGCACGGTCGAGGACGACGCTGAGCTCGGACCCGTCGTCCTCCACCGGGGCGGCCACCTCGGCGACCCCGTCGGTGAGGTCGCGCAGCATCCCGGGGATGACGACCCGGGCGGTCGCGCTCACGTCAGCACCGCCGCGCGCACGCAGAGCACGTCGGGCAGCTGGTCGGCGATGCGCCGGAACGAGTTCCCGTCGTCGAGGGACGCGAAGACGTCGCCGTTGCGGGTGCCGAAGTAGAGCCCCGGCCCGCCGCCGTCGACGCCCCCGTCGGTGCCGGCGGCATCGCGCAGCACGGCCGTGAAGCTGGGTTCGGGCAGCCCGTCGGTCTGGGTCGTCCAGGTGCGTCCGGCATCGGTCGAGTGCTGCACCTGAAGACGGCCGCCCGGGGGGATGCGCTCGCCGTCGCTGACGACCGGCACGAGCCACAGCTCGTCGCCGCGGTGCGGGTGGGCCACGACGGTGAACCCGAAGTCGGTGGGCAGCCCGTCGGCGATCGAGGTCCAGGTGAGGCCGTCGTCGTCGGACCGGTAGACGCCGCGGTGGTTCTGCGCGTACAGCCGGGTCGGGGTCACGGCGTCGCGGGCGACCTTGTGGACGCACTGCCCGAACTCGGGGTAGGGGTCGGGCATGAAGTAGGCCGAGATGCCGCGGTTGGACGGCGCCCAGCTCTCCCCTCCGTCAGCGCTGCGGTAGGCCCCGCCCGCGCTCATGGCCACGAGCAGGTCGTCGGCGTCGGCGGGGTTGGGCACCACGGTGTGCACCGCGCCGCCGCCGAACCCGTCGCCCCACTCGGCGTGGTGGGGGTGGTCCCACAGGCCCCGGTTGAGGGCGAACGTCTCGCCGCGGTCGGCGCTGCGCCACAGCGAGTGCGGCTCGCAGCCGGCCCAGACGACGTCGGCGTCGTGCGGGTCGGTGGCCAGCTGCCACACGCGCTTGAGCGACGCGTCGTCACCGGGGGCGAAGGCGATCGCGCGGTGCTCCTCCTCGCTCCACGTGCGGCCGCCGTCGTCGCTCACCTGCACGGTGGGACCCCAGTGCCACGACATCACGCCGGCAAGCACCCGCTGCTCGCCCCGGCGCTGGTCGAAGCACACCGCCGCCACCTCGCTCATGAGGAAGTGCGGGCCCTCGAGCCGCCACTCCTGCCGGTCGTCGCTGCGGGCCAGCCAGAGGCCCTTGCGGGTGCCGATCGCCACCACCGTCTCCACCATCCCGGCAGTGTCCACCCGGGGTCCGACAGGCGGCAACGGTCAGCCGCTCACCACGCAGTCGAGCGGCTGCCCCGACGCATACGCCGTCAGCTGGCGGCGCAGGAGGGCGAGCGCGCGGGGCCGGAAGGCCGTGCTGGCCCCGCCGACGTGGGGCGAGATGAGCACGCCCGGCGCGCTCCACAGGGGGTGCTCCGGCGGCAGCGGCTCGGGGTCGGTGACGTCGAGCGCGGCCCGCAGCCGCCCGCTCCTCGTCTCGGCCAGCAGGGCGTCGGTGTCGACGACCTTGCCGCGGGCCACGTTGACGAGCAGGGCGCCGTCCTTCATCGCGGCGAGGAACTGCGGCCCGACGAGGCCCTCGGTGGCGTCGGTGAGCGGGGTGATGAGCACGACGACGTCCTGCTCGGGCAGCAGCGCCGGCAGCTCGTCGATGCCGTGCACGGTGCCGACCAGGTCGTCGCCGTCACGCGCCCGGCGGGCGACGGCCGTGACCTCGACCTCGAACGGCAGCAGGCGCTGCACGATCGCGCGGCCCACCTTGCCGTAGCCCACGACGGCCACGCGCCGGTCGGCGAGCGCGTCCCAGATGCGCGTCCGGATCCAGCGCGGCTCGTCCTGGGCCCGCACGAAGTCGGGGATGCCGCGCAGCGACGCGAGGATCAGCGCGAGGGCCAGCTCGGCCGTCGACGCGTCGTGGATGCCTCCGCCGTTGCACAGCGTCACCCCTTCCGGCAGGTGCGGCGTGACGTTGTCGTAGCCGGCGGTGACGAGCTGCACGACCTCGAGCGCGGGCATCGAGGCGAGGAGGTCGAGCCGCATCCGCCGGTCGATGTAGGGCGGCACGACGAACGCGATCTCGTCGGCGCGCGGATGCGGCCCGTGCAGGTCCCACGGGACCAGCTCCAGCCCCGGCACCTCCCCCATGTCGGCGATCCAGGACTCGTCGGGCAGGGAGGCGACCGGCATGCCGCGAACCTACCGGGCGGCCTCGGGGCTCCGCAGGTCGGTGATGATGGGGTATGCCGGACCCTCGCCGACCGTCGCCGCCCCGCCCGCCCTCGCGCCGCGCCGTGCTCGGCCTCGGCGCCCTGGGACTGGCCGGCCTCGCGGGCTGCAGCTCACCCACGTCGCGCTCGGGCGCGGGGACCGGGGCGGGCGCCGGCCCGGTGCCCACCGTCGCGGACGGGTCGGCCGGGCGCCAGGAGCTCACCGACGCCGTGGACGTGGCGACCGGGCTGCAGACGCCGTGGAGCGTCGTCGTCCTGCCCGACCGCTCGGTGCTCGTCAGCGAGCGCGACACCGGCACGGTGCGACGACTCGACGGGCGCGGGGGCACGACGCTGTTCGGCACCGTCGACGGCGTGGCCGCGGCCGGCGAGGGCGGACTCCTCGGCCTCGCCGTCGATGCCCGGACCTCTGCCGCGAAGCCGGTCCTCTACGCATACACGACGACGGCGAGCGACAACCGCGTCGTGGCCATCGCCATGGACGGCGGGCGGTTCGGAGCCCAGCAGCCGGTGCTGACCGGCATACCCAAGGGCACCATCCACAACGGCGGCCGGATCGCCTTCGGCCCCGACGGGTACCTCTACGTGACGTGCGGGGAGAACGGCAGCCGCGGCCCGGCACAGGACCGGCAGAGCCTCGCGGGCAAGATCCTGCGCATCACGACCGACGGGCAGCCGGCGCCCGGCAACCCCTTCCTGGGCTCTCCGGTCTGGAGCTACGGCCACCGCAACCCTCAGGGCATCGCCTGGGACGCGTCGGGCCGGATGTGGGCGAGCGAGTTCGGCCAGGACACCTGGGACGAGCTGAACCTCATCCGGCCCGGAGCGAACTACGGGTGGCCGACCGTCGAGGGGCAGGAGGGGCGCGACGGCTTCGTCGACCCGGTGCGCCAGTGGGCCACGAAGGACGCGTCCCCGAGCGGGATCGCCATCGGCCCCGACGGCGCCGTGCTCATGGCGGCGCTGCGGGGCGAGTCGCTGTGGAAGATCCCCGTGCGGGCCGACGGCACGACCGACGAGCCGCAGCGGCTGCTGGAGGGCGACTACGGACGGCTGCGCGACGTGCTCGTCGGGCCGGACGGCAACGTGTGGGTCGTCACCAACAACACCTCGCGGGGGACCCCCCGGGCCGGCGACGACCGCATCGTGCGGCTGCCGCAGTCGCTCACCGGCTGAGCGTCCCTCCGGGCCGACGCGGGCCGCCGTGAGGAGCCCGGCGAAGTCGGACCGGCCGGGCCCCTCGGCAGCCAGAATGGATGTCGTGCTCGTCGAGCGGGACCCCTTCCTCGACCCGCTCCTCGGCTGGGTACCGGACGCCGACACCGCATCCGGGCGCCTCGTGCTCCTGGGCGGGGAGGCCGGGGTGGGCAAGACCGCGCTGGTCGGATGGCTCGTCGCCCGGGTCGCGGGCGCCGTGGAGGTCCGACGCGGGTTCTGCGACCCCGTGGCCACCCCCTCGCCCCTCGGACCGGTGGTCGACGCGCTCCCGGCCCTCGCCGACGCGGTGGAGGCGGCGACCCTCACGACGCGGCCGAGGCTGTTCCGGGAGATCCGGGCCCGGCTGGCGCGGGCGCCCGGCCTGCTCGTCCTCGAGGACGTGCACTGGGCGGACGAGGCCACCCTGGACCTGCTCCGCTTCCTCGGACGCCGGCTCGACGGCCTGCCGCTGCTCGTGGTCGCGACGTTCCGCGACGACGCGAACGGACCGGGAGACCCCCTCACCGGCCTGCTGGGCGACCTGGCCGGCCTTCCCCAGGTCGACCGGATGCACCTGCCGCCGCTCAGCGTGCCGGCCGTCGCCGGGCTCGTCGCCGCCGCGACCTCCCCCCTCGACGCCGCCGACCTCCACCACCGCACCGGAGGCAACCCGTTCTTCGTCACGGAGGTCCTCGCGTCGCCCTCCACGCAGGCCCCGTCGACGGTCCGGGACGCCGTGCTCGCCCGGGTGGGCCGGCTCTCCCGCGCGGCTGCCGACGCGCTCGGCGCGGCCGCGGTGCTCGGACCCGGCGCGCCGCTCTCCCTGGTCAGCGAGGTGGCGGGCGAGTCCGCGGGGGCGGTCGACGAGTGCGTCCGACGGGGGATGCTCGTGGCCGACCCGGACGACCAGGGGCTCTCGTTCCGCCACGAGATCGCCCGGGAGACGGTCGTGGCCAGCCTGCCGCCCAGCGCGCTCACCCGGTTCCACGAGCGGGCCCTGGCGGCGCTGACGCGCACGGCGGGTGCCGACGAGCATCGGCTGGCCCACCACGCCGCCGGGTGCGGTCGGCGCGAGGAGGCCGTCGGCCACTCCCTGGCCGCCGCGGCCGGGTCGGCCCGTCTCGGCGCGCACCGGGAGGCGGCGAGCGCATACCGGTCCGCGCTCGGCCTGCTCGAGCCCCACGACCGCACCCGGGCCGCGGCGGTGCAGGACCTGCTCTCGTACGAGTGCTACCTCACCAACGCGCTGGACGAGGCCTTCACCGCCCGGCGGCAGGCCCTGGAGATCCACCAGGGGCTCGCCCCGGGCTCGGAGGCCGTCGGCGCGGACCAACGATGGCTGTCCCGCCTGGCCTGGTTCCTCGGGCGCGGGCCGGACGCGCAGCGGTACGCCGACCTGGCCGTCGCCACGCTCGAGCCCCTGCCGCCCGGTCACGAGCTGGCGATGGCCCTGAGCAACCAGTCCCAGCTGGCCATGCTCGCCGGCCGGGTCACCGACACGCTGGACTGGGGCGGCCGGGCCCTCGCGCTGGCCCGGTCCATCGGCGACCGCGACGTCGAGTGTCACGCCCTGAACAACGTCGGCACCACGCTGCTGGGCGGCTCCGACCCGGTGGCCGGGGTCGCCCGGCTGCACCAGAGCCTCGACATCGCGCTGACCGACGACCTCCACGAGCACGCCGCGCGGGCCTATACCAACCTGGGCGCCGGCCACGCCCGCGGCTGGTCGCTGGCCGAGGCCGAGGCCGAGCTCACGGCGGGGATCGCGTACTGCTCCGAGCACGACCTCGACTCCTGGGTCTGGTACATGTCGGCCTGGCTGGCCACGGTGCGGCTGGAGCAGGGCCGGTATGCGTCGGCGGCGTCGCTCGCGGGCAGCGTGACGCGACGACCGGCCACGCCGTCGGTGAGCCGCATACCGGCCCTGGTCGTGGCCGCCACCGTCGCCGTGCGCGAGGGCCGCCCGGGCGTCGGCGACCTCCTCGACCGGGCCCACGACCTCGCCCTCGGCACGGGTGAGACCCAACGGATCCTGCCCGTGGCCCTGGCCCGGGCCGAGGCGGCGTGGACCGCGGGGGACCTGGCCACCGCGGCCACCGAGCTCGCCGTCCTCGACGACGTGGCCGATGGGCTCGAGCCCTGGGACGGCGCCGTCCGGCACTGGTGGGCGGGCCTGGTCGGGGCCGACGTCCCGACGCCGGTGGACCTGCCGGAGCCGTTCGCCCTGATGGCGGCGGGGAGCTGGGCCGGAGCCGCCGCCGGGTGGGAGCGGTTGGGCTGCCCCTGGTGGCAGGGAGTCTGCCTGTCCCGGTCCGGGTCGGTGGACGACGCCCGAGCGGGCCTCGAGAGGTTGGCCGGCATCGGCGCCGGCGCGACGCGCACCGCGCTGCTCCGGGAGCGGCGCCGAGCGGGTCAGAGCGTGCCGCGCGAGCGCCGGCCGCAGACCCGGGCCAACGCCGGGGGGCTCACCGCGCGCGAGCTCGAGGTGCTCACCCTGCTCTGCGAGGGGCTGAGCAACGCCCGGCTCGCCGAGCGGCTGTTCCTGTCGACCAAGACGGTCGACCACCATGTCTCGGCGGTGCTGCGCAAGCTCGACGCCCCCAACCGGGGGGCCGCCGCCGCGACCGCCCGCCGACGGGGGCTGGTCCCCAACATGGGGACAACTCCCGATGTGGACCACTGACGCGCCGCGGTTGGCTGGACGCAGGCCGCACCGGCCCGCACGACCCGAGAAGCGAGAGCGAAGGAGCGCAGTCATGGCGCTGTTCATGGACGTCCACCGGATCGAGGGAGGCGTCGGCCTCGCCGACGTCGCCAAGGCGCACGCCGCCGACCTCGTCACGCAGGAGAGCCACGGCGTGAAGTACCTGCGCTACTGGGTCAGCGAGGACCAGGGGCAGATCTTCTGCCTCGTCGACGCCCCCGACGCGGAGGCGGCGAACACCGTGCACCGGGAGGCGCACGGCCTCGTCGCCGACGCGATCTACCCGGTGTCCGAGGGCGCCTGACGCGACCGACCGGGCGCGGCGACGACGCACTGCTCGGACCGCCCTACGCCGCGGGTCGCGCGTACGCTGCGGGGCATGTCGGAGATCGAGCAGATCATGAGTCAGGTGCCCATGGACCAGGTCGCGGCGGCGCTGGGCGTCGACCGCGACCAGGCCGAGCAGGCCACGCGAGCCGCGATTCCAGCCCTGCTGGGCGGGATGCACGCCAACGCGCAGGACCCGGCCGGCGCCGCGTCCCTGCAGAGTGCGTTGCAGCAGCACGACGGGAGCGCCCTGGGGGCCCCGGTCGACCAGATCGACACCCAGGACGGGCAGCGCATCGTCCAGAACGTCTTCGGCGACCAGACCAACGACGTCGTGGCCCGCCTCGGCAGCGCTACGCCGGGCGACGGCTCCAGCCTGGTCTCCAAGCTGCTGCCGATCCTCGCGCCGATCGTCATGGCCTACCTCGCCCGCAAGCTGCAGGGCGGCACGGGCCAGGCCGGCGGCGGCCTCGGCGGTGCCGTCGGCGGGGCCCTCGGTGGGGCGGGCTCCGGAGGCCTCGGCGACATCCTCGGCTCCGTGCTCGGCGGCGCCGGTGGTGCGCAGACCCAGCCGGGCACACCCAGCGGCCAGGGCGGCATCGGCGACATCCTCGGCGGCGTGCTGGGCGGCCTGCTCGGCGGCGGCAAGCGCTGACCCCGCTGGCCTCCCCTTTATCGGGTCACCCGATAAAGGGACGGTTCGCTGGACAACGGTTCTCCAGTGAAGCGCCCCTTTATCGGGTGACCCGATAAAGGGGCGACGCGTGGGGCGTCAGGTCAGCTTGGTCAGCACCAGCTCGCGGACCTTGGCGGCGTCGGCCTGGCCCTTCATGGCCTTCATGACCTGGCCGATGAGGGCTCCGGCGGCCTGCACCTTGCCGGCGCGGATCTTGTCGGCGACGTCGGGGTTGGCGGCGATGACGGCGTCGACCGCGGCGTCCAGCGCGGAGTCGTCCTGGACGAGCTCCAGGCCTCGGGCATCGGCGACCGCGGTCGGCGTGCCCTCCCCGGCCAGCACGCCCTCGAGGACCTGCCGGGCCATCGAGTCGTTGAGCCGGCCGGCGGTCACGAGCCCGTCGAGCTCGGCGACGTGGGCCGGGGTGAGCCCGGTCGTCGACGGCATAGGTCACGACGTCGAGCCCCTCGGTGTTGGCGCGCCGCGCGACCTCACCGCTCCACCACTTGCGCGCGGCTGCGGGCGGTCGCGCCCGCCGCGACGGTCTCCTCGACGAGCTCGACGGCGCCGGCGTTGGCGACGTCGCGCATCTCGAGATCCGTGTAGCCCCAGGCGGTCTGGAGCCGGCGGCGGCGCTCGCCGGGCGGCTCGGGGAGGGTCTGGCGCAGCGCCGCGATCGTCTCCGGCGTCGGTGCGACGGGCACGAGGTCGGGCTCGGGGAAGTAGCGGTAGTCCTCGGCGTCGCTCTTCTCACGCCCCGACGTCGTCACGCCGGTGTCCTCGTGCCAGTGCCGCGTCTCCTGCGTGATGCGCTGCCCGGAGCCGAGCACCGCGGCGTGCCGGCCGATCTCGTAGCGCACCGCCCGCTCCACGGAGCGCAGCGAGTTGACGTTCTTCGTCTCGGTGCGGGTGCCGAGCGGGACGGCGTCCTGGTCGCCGCCGTCGGCCGCGCGGGGCCGCAGCGAGACGTTGACGTCGGCGCGCACCGACCCCTGCTCCATCCGCACGTCCGAGACCTCGAGCGCCCGGAGCAGCTCGCGCAGGGCGCCGACGTAGGCGCGGGCCACCTCGGGGGCCCGCTCCCCCGTGCCGGTCATCGGCTTCGTGACGATCTCGATCAGGGGTATGCCGGCCCGGTTGTAGTCGACGAGCGAGTGGTCGGCGCCGTGGATGCGCCCGGTGGCGCCGCCGACGTGGAGGGACTTGCCGGTGTCCTCCTCCATGTGGGCGCGCTCGATCTCCACGCGGTAGGTCGTGCCGTCGTCCAGCTCGATGTCGAGGTGACCGCCGAAGGCGATCGGCTCGTCGTACTGCGAGGTCTGGAAGTTCTTCGGCATGTCCGGGTAGAAGTAGTTCTTCCGGGCGAACCGGCTCCACGGCGCGATCTCGCAGTCGAGCGCGAGCCCGATCCGGATGGCCGACTCCACGGCTGTCGCGTTGACGACGGGGAGGGCACCCGGCAGCCCGAGGCACACCGGGCATACCTGCGTGTTGGGCTCGGCGCCGAACAGCGTGGAGCAGCCGCAGAACATCTTCGTCGCGGTGTTGAGCTCGACGTGGACCTCCAGCCCGAGCACCGGGTCGTAGGCCGCGAGCGCCTCGTCGTAGGGCACGACCGCCTCGGGCGTGCGGCCGGCGTGGGTGGTGGTCATCTCAGATCCCCCTGGTCAGGTCGGGTGCGCGGTCGAGCAGCGGGCCGCCCCAGCGCTCGAGCAGCGCCCGTTCGAGAGCGGCGCCGACGGTGTAGAGCCGCTCGTCGGCGGTGGCCGGGGCGAGGATCTGGATGCCCGTGGGCAGGCCGTCCTCGTCGGCCAGCCCCGACGGGATCGACATCCCCGGCACCCCCGCGAGGTTGGCGGGGATCGTCGCGACGTCGTTGAGGTACATCGCCAGCGGGTCGTCGAGCTTGGCGCCCAGCGGGAAAGCCGTCGTCGGGGCGGTCGGCGACAGGAGGACGTCGGCCGTGCCGAACGCCCGGGCGAAGTCGTCGGCGATGAGCCGGCGCACCTTCTGGGCCTGGCCGTAGTACGCGTCGAAGTAGCCGGACGACAGCGCATACGTGCCGAGAATGATGCGGCGCTTGACCTCCGGCCCGAAGCCGGCGTCGCGGGTGGCCGCCATGACCTGCTCGGCACTGGGGTCGGCGACCCCCTCGGGGCCGACCCGCAGGCCGTAGCGCATGGCGTCGAACTTGGCCAGGTTGCTCGAGGCCTCGCTGGGAAGGATGAGGTAGTAGGTCGCGAGGGCGTACTCGAAGCTGGGGCAGTCGACCTCGACGACCTTGGCCCCGGCGTCGACGAGCAGCTGCACCGACTCCTCGAACCGGGCGCGCACGCCGTCCTGATAGCCCTCGCCGCCGAGCTGCTTGACGATCCCGACCGTCATCCCGGAGACGTCGGCCCGCTCGGCCGCGGCGACGACCGGCGGCACAGGAGCGTCGATCGACGTGGAGTCGAGCGGGTCGTGGCCACCGATGAGGTCGTGGAGGAGGGCGGCGTCGAGGACGGTGCGGGTGCAGGGCCCGGCCTGGTCGAGGCTGCTCGCGAGCGCGACGAGACCGTAGCGGGAGACCCCGCCGTAGGTGGGCTTGACGCCGACGGTGCCGGTGACGGCCGCGGGCTGGCGGATCGAGCCGCCGGTGTCGGTGCCGATGGCGAGCGGCGCCTGGAAGCTGGCCACGACGCTCGACGAGCCACCGCCGCTGCCGCCGGGGATGCGGGTGAGGTCCCACGGGTTGTGGCTCGGTCCGTACGCCGAGTGCTCGGTCGAGCTGCCCATGGCGAACTCGTCCATGTTGGTCTTGCCGAGGATCGGCAGGCCCGCGGCGCGCAGCCGGGCCACGACCGTCGCGTCGTAGGGCGGCACCCAGCCCTCGAGGATCTTCGAGCCGCACGTCGTCGGCAGGCCGCGGGTGGCCATGACGTCCTTGACGGCGATGGGCACCCCGGCCAGGCGGTGGAGGGGCTCGCCGGCGGCGCGGCGGCGGTCGACCTCGCGGGCGGTCTCGAGCGCGCCGTCGCCGTTGACGTGCAGGTAGGAGTGCACCGCCCCGTCGACCGCGGCGGTGCGGTCGAGGTGGGCCTGCGCCAGCTCGACGGCGCTGACCTGCCGGTCGGCGAGGGCGCGGGCCATCTCGGCGGCGGTCAGCCGGGTGAGGTCGCCGCTGCGGTGGGTGGGCCGGTCGGTGGTCACGTCAGACACGGGGAGGAAGGCCTATCGGTCGTGGCGGCAGGGGTATGCGTGGAGGGGCGCGCCGGGCGGGTCACGGTGCGCACCGGGTGCGGTCAGTCCTCGGAGAGGATGCGCGGCACCGAGAACCGCTGCTGCTCCGTGGCCGGAGCGCCGGACAGCGCCTCCTCGGCGGTGAGCCCGGGCCGGGGCACGTCCGGGCGGGTCACGTTGGTCAGCGGCAGGGGGTGCGACATCGGCTCCACGCCCTCGGTGGGCGCCTGCTGCACGAGCGCCACGGAGTCGAGGATGACGGTGAGCTCGCCGAGCATCCGGTCGAGCTCGGCCTCGCTGAGGTCGATCCGGGCCAGCTCGGCCAGGTGGGCGACGTCGTCGCGGGTCAGGGCCATGGTCGAAGAGTCTAGGGCGGGCCCTGTCGAGATCCGGCCGGCCCGTTCGAGGAGGGAGTGAGGACCACCCGCCGGAGGTGGTCACGCCCGCCCGAAGGAGCCGACCTTGACCACTGACACCCCCGCCCCGGTCACCGCTGCCACCCCCTGCGCCGACCCCGCGACCCGGGTCACCCGCTCGCTCGCCGGCTACGGCGTCATCGCCGGACCCATGTACGTCGTCGTCTCACTCGTCCAGGCCCTCACCCGGGACGGCTTCGACCTCGGGCGGCACGCGTGGAGCCAGCTCACCCTCGGCGACGGCGGCTGGGTGCAGGTGGCCAACCTCGTCGCGACGGGGGCGATGGCGCTCGCGTTCTCCGTGGCCCTGGCCCGCACCCGGGGCACCCGGCCGGCCGGCCGCGGCGGCCGCGCCGTGCCCGTCCTCGTCGGGGTCTTCGGTCTCGGCACCCTGCTCGCCGGGTTCCTGGCGCCGGACCCGGCGAACGGGTTCCCGGTGGGTATGCCGGCCCCGACCGCCCCGACCACCCACGGGCTGCTGCACCTGCTCACCTCCGGCGTCGGGTTCCTGGCCCTCGCCGCCGCGATGGTCGTCGTGGGGCTCGGCTACGCGGCCGAGCACCGGACCCGGCGTGCGGCGCTGTCCACGGTCGCGGCCGTCGCCCTCGTGGGCGGCTTCGCGACCATCTCGTCGGGCTCGGCGGCCGGGGTTCCCGCCCTCGTCGTCGGCATCGTCATGGCCTTCGCCTGGCTCAGCGCGTTCGGCGTCGACACGTACGTGCGAGCCGGCCGCGCCACCCGGTGAGCTGCACCGCCCCCCATACTCTCTGCACACCACAAGGAGCCTCGATGCGTTTCGTCACCACCCTCATGGTCACCCGGCAGCCGGCGGGCCCACCCCCGGCCGCCCTGATGGCGGCCATCGCCGCCCTCGGCGAGGAGGCCGCCCGCTCGGGCGCCCTCGTCGATGTCGCGGGCCTCATGCCTGTCGCCGCCGGGGGCGCGCGGGTCACCCTCGTCGGTGGCGCCCTGACCGTCACCGACGGCCCGTTCACCGAGGCCAAGGAGATCGTCAGCTACGCCGTGTACGACGTCCGCTCGGTCGACGAGGCGGTCGAGTGGGCCAGCCGGTTCGTCCGCCTGCACCAGGAGCACTGGGCGGGCTGGGAGGGTGAGTCGGCCGTGCAACAGGTCTACGCGGCGCCCGGCGGTCCGTGAGCGAGCGCGACGCCCGGCGCACGGCGGAGACGGTCTGGCGGATGGAGTCCGCGAGCGTCGTCGCCGTCGCCAGCCGGATGCTCGGCGACGTGGGGCTCGGGGAGGAGGTCGCCCAGGACGCCTTCGTCGCCGCGCTCGAGCAGTGGCCGGCGCGGGGCGTGCCCCCGAACCCGGCCGGATGGCTGGTCACGACGGCGCGCCATCTCGCCATCGACCTCGTGCGGCGCCGGAGCACGTATGCGCGCAAGCTCGCCGAGGTCGGCCGCACCACGACGGACGCCGGCCTGGACGGCGCGCGAGAGGGAGGTGGGGACATGGACGAGCCGCTCGACGACCACATCGGCGACGACCTCCTGCGGCTGGTCTTCACCACGTGCCACCCGGTCCTCACCCCCGAGTCGCGGGTCGCGCTGACGCTTCGCCTCGTGGCGGGACTGACCACCGCGGAGGTGGCCCGGGGGCTGCTCATCCCCGAGACGACCGCCGGTCAGCGGATCTCGCGGGCGAAGCGGACCCTGGCGAGGCACGGCGTCTCGTTCGAGCTGCCCCCTGCGGCCGAGATGCCCGAGCGCCTCGGTTCGGTCGTCGAGGTGGTCTACCTGCTCTTCAACGAGGGCTACGTGGCGACCACCGGCCCCGACTGGGCCCGGTCCGACCTGTGCTTCGAGGCCGTGCGGCTCGCCCGGCTCCTCGTGGCGCTGCTGCCGGCCGAGCGGGAGGTGCTCGCCCTGGGTGCCCTGCTCGAGCTGCAGGCCTCGCGGCTGGGCGCCCGCACGGACGCGTCGGGAGCCGCCGTACCCCTGGACGCCCAGGACCGGCGGCGCTGGGACCGTCTCCTGATGGCCCGAGGGACGTCGCTGCTCGAACGGGCGCTGGCGCTGCCCGGACCCCCCTCGCCCTACCTGCTCCAGGCGTCGATCGCGGCCTGCCATGCGCTCGCACCCTCCGCCGAGGAGACCGACTGGCCCCTGGTCGTCACGCTGTACACCGGTCTCGCGGCCGTCTCGCCCTCGCCTGTCGTCGAGCTCAACCGCGCCGTGGCCATGGGCATGGCGGGCGACCCGGAGGGCGGGCTGCGCCTCGTGGGCGCGGTGGCGGGCTCGCGGTCCCTTCGTGGGTACGCCCAGGTGCCGGCCGTGCGCGCCCACCTGTTGGAGCTGCTCGGGAGGTACGGCCCCGCGCGGGAGGACTACCTGGCCGCAGCGGGCCTCACCCACAACGAGCCCGAGCGCCTGCTCCTGCGCCGCCGGGCCGACTCCCTCGCCCCGCGCTGGGACGGGCTAGGGACGGGCTAGGGACGGGCTAGGCCGCGGAGGCGAGCGGGCTCGGTGGCGGGCCGACCGTGACAAGGCGGACGCCCTCGTGACCGCTCAGCAGCTCCCGGGCCACCGGGTCGGCGACGAGCTGGTCGAGGGCCAGCGACAGGGCCGTGGGGTCGCGCACCTCGCGGCTCTCGCAGAGGACGACGAGGTGGCGCCGGGTGAGGTTGGCCAGGCCGGCGCGGAACGGGCTCAGACCACGCACGTTGACGAAGTCGTCGACGCGGACGGCGAGGAACTGCCGGGCGCCCGGCCCGCCGCGACCGGGGCCGGACGCGAAGCCGATCCGCGCCACCCGGTCGACGCTGGTCCAGGGAACGACGAGACCGCCGGTGTGGACGCCCTGCGCCGACAGGACGAGGTCCGGGTGGTCCCGGCCGGTGAGGGGGCGCAGCCGGAGGAACCGGTAGGCGAGGACGAGCGACAAGGCGAGCACCACGGCGGCGACCCACCACGTCGTCGACAGGGCGGCCCAGAGCGTCATGGATGCGGCCCGGGCCCCCGCGAGCAGGTGGCCGAGGTTGACGAGCAGGACGAGGCTGACCCAGCCGCCCAGACCGGACCGCTGCCGCCGCGGGGGCGCGGCGCCCTGCACCGGCACACGGACACCCCGACCGCCGTCGACCTCGACACTCTCCGGGATGGGCACCCGCGAGGAGCCCTCCGCCACCCGCCAGACACGCTCGCGCGCGGAGGACCGGGGCATCCACTCGATGGCCATCTCGCCTGCTCTCCCGGCGGCCTGTCGTCACTGGGTCCTCAGCGAAGGACCACGACCGCCTGACCCATCATGCGTCGCGTTCCTGAGCGTTGACGAAGGGGGGGCTGTCGGGTCGCGACCGTCGGCCGCGATCCCCACCGCGATCCCCAACGGCGATCCCCACCCAGGCCCGGTATGCGGGTCAGCCGGCCTTTCCGTCCTCGCCCGTCTCGCCGTCCTCGCCCGTCTCGCCGTCCTCGCCGTCCCCGCCGGCCCCACCCGTCTCGAGGAGGCGGCGGAAGCCGTCCTCGTCGAGGACCGTCACGCCGAGCTCCTCCGCCTTGGCCGCCTTGCTCCCGGCGTTGGCACCGACGACGACGTAGTCGGTCTTCTTCGAGACCGAGCCGGCCGACTTGCCGCCACGGGCGAGGATCGCCTCCTTCGCCTCGTCGCGGGAGAAGCCGTCGAGCGACCCGGTCACGACGACGGTGAGCCCCTCGAGGGTGCGTTCGACCGTGGTGTCGCGGGCGTCCTCCATCGTGACGCCGGCGGCGGCCCACTTGTCGACGATCTCGCCGTGCCAGGCGTTCTCGGGCTTGTCGAACCAGTCGCGCACCGCCTCGGCGATGACGCCACCGACCCCCTCGGCCTGGGCCAGCTCCTCCCGGGTGGCCTCCCGGATGCGCGTCATCGAGCCGAACTGCGTCGCCAACGCCCGGGCGGCCGTGGGGCCCACGTGCCGGATGGACAGCGCCACGAGCACCCGCCAGAGCGGCTGCTCCTTGGCCTTGTCGAAGTTCTCGAACAGGCGAAGGCCGTTGGCCGAGAGCACCTTGCCGTCGACGACGCTGTCGGGGTCGTCGGTCCGCTTGGCCGCTCGGGTGAAGAGCGGCACGGTGACGAGCTGCTCGCGGGTGAGGGCGAAGAGGTCGCCCTCGTCGGCGATGACGCCGGCGTCCAGCAGGGCCAGGGCGCCCTCCCAACCGAGTACCTCGATGTCGAACGCGCCCCGCCCGGCCAGCCCCGACACCCGCTCGCGCAGCTGGGCGGGGCAGGTGCGCGCGTTGGGGCACCGGATGTCCTTGTCGCCCTCCTTCTCGGGAGCCAGGGGCGTCCCGCACGCCGGGCATACCGTGGGCATGACGAACTCACGCTCGGTGCCGTCGCGCAGGTCGACGACCGGCCCGACGATCTCGGGGATGACGTCGCCCGCCTTGCGCAGCACGACGGTGTCGCCGATGAGGACCCCCTTGCGGCGCACCTCGTCGGCGTTGTGCAGGGTGGCCCGCTCGACGGTGGAGCCGGCCACGACGACCGGGGTCATGACGCCGAACGGGGTGACCCGACCGGTGCGGCCGACGTTGACCTGGATGTCGAGCAGGGTGGTGTTGACCTCCTCCGGCGGGTACTTGTAGGCGATCGCCCACCGGGGCGCGCGGGACGTCGCGCCGAGCTGGCGCTGGACCGCGATCTCGTCGACCTTGACGACGACGCCGTCCAGCTCGTGCTCAACGCTGTGGCGCTCACGGCCGAACCGGGCCACGAACGCCTCGACCTCGTCGACCGAGTCGAGCACCCGGTAGTGCGTCGACACCGGCAGGCCCCACTCGCGGAACCGGTCGTACGCCTCCGACTGCCGGCTCAGCTCGAGGCCGTCGCGGTAGCCGATGCCGTGCACCAGCATGTGCAGCGGGCGCGACGCCGTCACCCGGGGGTCCTTCTGGCGCAGCGAACCGGCGGCACTGTTGCGGGGGTTGGCGAACGGGGCCCGGCCGGCCGCGACGAGCGAGGCGTTGAGGGCCTCGAACCCCTCGACGGGGAAGAACACCTCGCCGCGGATCTCGACCCGAGCGGGATGGCCGGTGCCGGCGAGCCGGTGCGGGATGCCCTCGATGGTGCGCACGTTGTGGGTGACGTCCTCACCGGTGCGCCCGTCGCCCCGGGTCAGGGCCCGCACGAGGCGGCCCTGGTCGTAGAGCAGGTTGACGGCCAGGCCGTCGATCTTGAGCTCGGTCAGGTAGTGCAGGCTCGCGGCGTTGGAGTCGCGCTCGACCCGGGAGGCCCACGCGGCGAGCTCCTCGGACGAGAAGCAGTTGTCCAGGCTCAGCATCCGCTCCAGATGGTCCACGGCCTGGAAGTCGGTCGAGAAGACGGCGCCGCCGACGAGCTGGGTCGGGCTCTCGGGAGTGCGCAGCGTGGGGTAGACGTCCTCGAGCGCGTTGAGCCGGCGCATGAGCCCGTCGTAGTCGGCGTCACTGATCGTGGGCGCGTCGCGCACGTGGTAGGCGAACTGGGCCGACGACGCCTGCTCGGCGAGGTCGGCCCACTCGTGGAGGACCTCGGCCGGGATGCCGGTCGCCTCGGCGGTCGACGCCGGGGTCGCTCCGCCCCCCTGCCCTGACGTCTCGGTCCGCGCTCTCGTTGCCACGTCGTCATCCTGCCGCAGCCCACCGACGCCCACCCGGCCCTGATCGCCCTCAACGCGGGCCGAGGACGCGGTCGAGCCAGGCGTTGCCGAAGGTGTCCTCGGGGTCGACCCGGGCCCGCAGCGCGCGGAAGTCGTCCAGCCTCGGGTAAAGCGGGGCGAGGTCCTGTGCCGTCGCCGCGAAGCACTTGCCCCAGTGCGGCCGGGCACCGAGCGGCAGCAGCGCGGCCTCGAGGTGCGGCAGCACGGCATACACCGCCGTCTCGTCGAGCACCCACGTGATGTGGATGCCGACGACGTCCCCGCCGTACGCCCCGCTCAGCCACAGCCGGTCGGCGGCCACGGTGCGCAGCTCGGCCACGCGCAGCAGGCCGGCGAACCGCGGCCGGAGCCGGCGCATCGCGGCCAGCGCCTCGTGCACCTGCGGGCGCGGCACGAGGTACTCGCTCTGCAGCTCCGCGCCGTGGCTCGGGGTGAACTCGAGGCGGAAGTGCGGCAGCCGTTCGAGCCACGGGCCCGGTATGCCGCCCTGCCGGGTCACGCCCTCGGCCACCGCGCCGATGTCGGGATGCAGCTGCTCCGTGGCGCGCCGCGCACCGAAGAACGTCTCCGGCGCCTCGTCGGCCCGGCTCTTGACCCACGCCTGCGCGAAGTCCGGTCCCGAGAAGTCCGTGAACAGGCTCACCGAGTAGCCGCTGCGGGTGATCTCGTCGAGGTGCGCCTCGACCGCGTCACCGGGCAGGTCGGTCCAGACGTCCTGGCGCACGTCGTAGCTCGGCTCGACGTCGAGGGTCACGGTCGTGACGATGCCGAGGGCACCGAGGCCGACCACCGTGCCCTCCAGCTCGCCGGCGCCGGCGCCGGCGACGCGCCGCTCCTCGCCGGTGCCGTCGAGGAGGGTCATCGCGGCCACTGCCGTCGCCAGCGAGCGGTTGTCGTCGCCCGACCCGTGGGTGCCCGTGGCGACCGCGCCCGCGACCGAGATGTGCGGGAGCGAGGCGAGGTTGGCCAGGGCCCAGCCCTGAGCGTGCAGCCGCTGCGAGACCTCGCCGTAGCGGCTGCCCCCGTCGACCGTCACCGTGCGCGCGTCGGCGTCGAGCGCGAAGACCCGCGGCAACCCGTGCAGCGAGACGAGCAGGTCACTGTCGACGAGATCGGTGAACGAGTGCCGCGAGCCGAGCGCCCGCACCCGCGGGGCCTGCGCCACCACCTCCGCCAGCTCCGGCACCGAGGCCGGGACGCACAGCTCCTGCGCCCCGTAGGTGTGGTTGCCGGCCCACGTCGCGCCGGGCTGCGTGCGGTGCATCCTCGTCCGTTTCTGCGATGTCCGGTCCAGGGTCAGGTCAAGGTCATAGGAAAGTCCCAGTCACGCCAGCGGGCCGGAGATTTGGCCAGCGCCCGTCCGTCAGCGACAATCATGACGGGCGTGCCCTCTCGACCTCGCGCCCGGGTTCTGGGGGAGAGTTCGTATGCAGCCGCTCGTCCGATCGTCGCACCGTCGTCCGTCCTCGGCCACCGGCCGCGCCGCCGGCGTCCTCGTCGCCGCGCTCGCAGTGACCGTCGCCCTCGGCGCGTGCACGGTCCCCGGTGGTGGCGCCACCTCCGCCGCCGGCACGGCCGCCCCCTCGTCCTCCTCGTCCTCGACGAGTGCCAGCCCCTCGACGACCACCACGACCCAGACGCCACCGGTGCAGCTGACGCCCAGCGTCGCCTCGGGCGCGCAGGTGCCCGTCGACACGGTGGTGTCGGTCAAGGCCGACGGCGGCACCGTGTCCGACGTCGTGCTCACCTACAAGGACCCGAAGAAGGGTGACGTCAACGTCGAGGGCACCCTGGACCCCAACGGCGCGTCCTGGACCGCAGGCAGCCTGCTCGAGCCCGCGACGACCTACTCGCTGACGATGAGCGGCAAGAACGTCACCGGCACCGAGGCGACGAGCCACTCCACCTTCACGACCCAGGCCCTGTCGAAGAAGCAGCTGATCTACCCCAGCATCGTCGGCGACGGCGCCACCGTCGGCGTGGCCATGCCCGTCATCGTCCGCTTCGACGTCCCCGTCAAGGACAAGGCCGCCTTCGAGAAGAAGATGACCGTCACGTCCACGCCCAAGCAGGACGGTTCGTGGGCGTGGGTCAGCAGCAGCGAGGCGCACTGGCGCCCGGCCAGCTACTGGCAGCCCGGCACCAAGGTCCACGTCAACGTCGACATCAACAGCGTGTCCGGTGGTGACGGCACCTACGGCCAGATCTCGACCGCCGGCGGGTTCACCGTGGGGCAGTCCGTCGTCATGAACGCCGACCTCGGGACCCACCAGATGACGGTCATGGTCAACGGCGCGGCCGCCAAGACCATCCCGATCACCGGGGGCAAGGCCGGCTTCGAGTCGCGCAGCGGCACCAAGGTCATCATGGAGAAGTTCTCCACCCTGCGGATGGACGCCAACACGGTGGGCATCGAGCCGGGCGACCCCAACTACTACGACATCCCCGACGTGCAGTTCGCGATGCGGGAGACCAACTCCGGGGAGTTCCTCCACGCCGCCCCGTGGTCCGTGAGCAGCCAGGGCAAGGCCAACGTCAGCCACGGCTGCATCGGCATGAGCACCGACAACGCCAGCTGGCTGTTCGGCATCGCCAAGGTCGGCGACCCCGTCGTCGTCACGGGCACCGCCCGGGGCCTCGAGGCCGGTAACGGCTGGACCGACTGGAACGTCAGCTACGACAAGTGGAAGAGCGGCTCCGCCCTCAACCCCGCCTGACCTCTACCGGCTGGCCTACCTCTCACCGCCTGGCCTCTACCGCCTGACCTCTACCGCCTGACCTCTACCGCCTCGTCGGGCACCCGTCGCCGGCGCGCCGGCCGCCCGATCACGACGGCCGACGCGAGCACGATCGCGGCACCGACCACCTGAGGCAGCGACAGCTGCTCGTGCAGGAGGACGACGCCGAGGACCACGGCGACGACGGGGATGACGTAGGTGACGGTGGCCCCCACCGTCGCGCCCACCTCGCGGACGACGTCGAACTGCAGGACGAAGGCCAGCCCCGTGCCCACGACGCCGAGCGTGAGGACCGCCAGCACCGGCCCGAGGACGCCGTCGGTGCCGGGGGCGAGCGACGTCGACCACGGTAGGGCGCGGGCCGTCGGGCCGTCGCCGCGCTGCAGCCACCACCAGACCGTGGTGACCACGAGCATCCAGCCCGAGGCCGTGACCAGCTGCGTGGCCGGGAGGCCGAGGCCACCGACGTCGTCGGCGTGCAGGAACCGCCGGAGGTAGGTCCAGCCGAACCCGTAGGACGCCCCGGCCAGGAGGGTGAAGCCGAACCCGAGCAGGTCCGGCCGCCCCTGCCCCGCCCACGGCTGCATGATGACGACGACCCCGAGGAAGCCGGTGACGACGGCGAGCAGGGTGCGCCGGTCGGCCCGCTGGTCGGGGATGAGCATCAGGGTGAAGAGCACGACGGCCAGGGGCGTCGTCGCGTTGCCGATGCCCGCGAGAGCGGAGGCGACCCGCTCCTCCCCGAGCGGGAAGAGCGTGAACGGCAGGGCCCCGAGGGCGAAGCCGACGACGACCATGTGCGCCCACACCCGCCTCGACCGCGGCAGGCGGGTGCGCAGCACCGAGGCGGCCACGAGCACGGTCGCGGTGCCGCTGAGGATGCGCAGCGTGGCGACCTGCACCGGGGCCAGGGCGCCGAGCCCGATCTTCATGAGCAGGAACGACGCGCCCCAGACGAGGCAGAGCACGCCGAACTTCGCCTGCCAGGGCACCCTCACGAGCGCACCCCCGCCTGAGGGTCGCGCCCGGGGACCGTTCCGCGGCTCACGCCAGCGACAGCTCGGTCAGGGCCTGGGCGGTGTCGACGCATACCCGCTGAACGTCGCGGGCCCCCTGGGGTGTGAGCCCGGCCAGACCGCAGGCCGGCGTGACCGCGACCCCCGCCAGGCTCGACGACGGCAGCCCCAGCTCGCGCCAGCGCGTCGCGAGCCCGTGGGCGGCGTCGGCGGCCCGCACGGCCTCGCCCGTGGTGGGCACCGATCCGGCATACAGGATGCGTCCGTCCTCGATAGCGACCGCGACGCTCTCCCAGCCCTTCGGTCCGAGCAGGGAGGTGTCCACCGCCAGGTCGGCACCGGTGCGGCGCAGCAGGACGAGCGGCGCCGACGGCGCGCAGCAGTGCACGAGCCGCGACCCACCCTCGGCCGCGGCGAGGACGGCGGTCAGCCCGTCGAGGGCGACCTGCGGGTCGACCGCGCGCACCATCCCGTAGCCCGAGGCGGTGGGCAGGTGACCGTCGAGCACCGCGGGCAGCGACGGCTCGTCGACCTGGAGCACGGGCTCGGCCCCCGGCACCAGCCGGCGAATGGCCGCGAGGTGCAGGCGCGCCCCTTCGGCGAGGGAGGCCACGAGGTCACGGGTGGCGCCTTCGTCGGAGACGACCCGCTCGCCCCGCGGCAGCCAGGTGCTCGCCGCGAGGGTCCACGGGCCCGTGACCTGCACCTTGAGCCGCCCGGTGTAGCCGTCGTACGCCTCGGCCAGCTCGTCGAGGTCCTCGCGCAGGAAGGCCTGGCTGCGGGCGACGTCGCGCCCCGGCCGGTCGGTGAGGCGCCACCCCGAGGGCTGCAGGTCGACGGGCAGGTCGACGAGCATCCCGAGCCCGCGCCCCACGAGGTCGGCGCCGGGGCCGCGGGCAGGCAGCTCGGGCAGGTAGGGCAGACCGTCGACGCCCTCCCCCACGCCCGTCAGCGTGTCGCGCACCAGCCGCAGCGTCTCGCGCACGTCGGTGCCCGGCCACGAGCCCACCCCGGTCACCACGGTCACGGTGGCGAGGCTAGCCCGCCCGGGCGACACCGCCCGCCCCGGGTTAGCGTCCCCTCATGCCGCCCGCCTCCTGCCGGCCGACCCGCTGGCTCTTCGGCGACCAGCTAGGACCGCACTTCCTCGACGACACCGACGGTCGCGCCGACGACCCCGTGCTCCTCGTCGAGTCGCACCGCGTCTTCGCGCGCCGGGCCTTCCACCGCCAGAAGGCCCACCTCGTGCTCAGCGCCATGCGCCACCGCGCCGCGGAGCTCGGCGACCGGGTGACGTATGCGCGCGCCGGCACCTACCGGGAGGCGCTGGCCGACGTCCGCGGCCCGCTCCAGGTGGTGCACCCGACCTCACGCGCGGCGGTGCGTCTGGTGCTCGCCCTCGCCGAGGAGCGTGAGGTCGAGCGCCTACCGGCCCGCGGCTACGTGACGAGCCAGGAGGACTTCGCCACCTGGGCGACCGGCCGCGGACAGCGGCGGCTGCTCATGGAGGACTTCTACCGCGACGCGCGGCGCCGCACCGGCGTGCTCATGGACGGCGAGGAGCCGGTCGGCGGGCGCTGGAACCTCGACGCCGACAACCGGGAGCCCCCGCCCAAGGGGCGCCGGACCCTCGGGGTGGCCGAGCCGTGGTGGCCGCAGGAGGACGAGATCGACGAGGAGGTGCGGGCCGACCTCGACCGCTGGGAGCGCGACGGCGACGTGCGCTTCATCGGCCGGGACGGGCCGCGCCGCTTCGCGGCGACCCGGGCCGAGGCGGTGGCCGCGCTCGACCGGTTCGTCGACGAGCGGCTGGCCGCCTTCGGTCCCCATGAGGACGCCGTCCTCTCCGGCGACGCCTGGATGGCCCACTCCCTCCTCTCGGCTCCGCTCAACCTGGGCCTGCTCGACCCGCTGGAGGTCGTCGAGCGCGCCGAGGACGCCTACCGCCGCGGCGACGTGCCCCTGCAGTCGGCCGAGGGCTTCGTGCGCCAGGTCATGGGCTGGCGCGACTACGTCTGGCACATCTACTGGCACCAGCCGCCGGAGTACCGCAACGACAACCGGCTCGACGCCCGCCGGCACCTGCCGGCCTGGTTCGCCGAGCTCGACGCCGAGGCGACCGAGGCCGCCTGTCTGCGGCATACCCTCGCCGAGGTCCGCGACCACGGCTGGGTGCACCACATCCCGCGGCTCATGATCCTCGGCGGGTATGCCGCGCAGCGGGGCTGGCGGCCGGACGAGCTCACCGACTGGTTCCACCGCGCCTTCGTCGACGGCTACGACTGGGTCATGGTGCCCAACGTCGTCGGCATGTCGCAGCACGCCGACGGCGGGGTCCTGGCGACCAAGCCCTACGTCTCGGGCGGGGCGTACCTCGACCGGATGACCGACCACTGCGGCGGCTGCCGGTTCGACCCCACGGTGCGGGTGGGCGAGAACGCCTGTCCCTTCACGGCCGGGTACTGGTGGTACCTGCACCGCAACCGCGAGCGCCTCGAGGGCAACCAGCGGATGACCCGCGCCCTGGGGGGCCTGGACCGGCTGAAGGACCTCGACGCGCTGGTGGCCCAGGAGGACCGGCGCGGGTCCGACCCGCCCTGACGGCTACCGGGACAGCGCCCAGGCCTTGACGAGCCGGGGACCGGCGACGCTGTGCCACGCCTCGGTGACGAGCAGCTCGACCCGGTCCCAGTCCGGCCCGTCGTCGAGCCACATGCCGACCCACCCCCGCGCCCCGACGTAGGGCGGGCGGAAGAAGCGGCGCGGCTCGTCCTCGACCAGGTGCCGCTGCACGCCGTCCTGCGCCGCCGCCCAGAACGCCACCCGCTCGTCGTGGTGGTGGTCGGCGAACATGACGAACATCCGCTTGCCCCCGACGAACCAGCAGCACTCGCCGTGGCTGGGGCGCTCCTGGGTGGCGGGGAAGGCCATGCACAAGCGGCGGACGGTGTCGAGGGGAGTCTCGAGAGGCGCGCCGGCGCGCCCGTCGTACGCCCCTGCCCCCACTCCCGTCACGGCCATCCCCATGCCACTCGCCCGGCCCCGGTCCCGCCGCACGATACCCCCGGCCGCGGCCCCTCGGGGCGCTGTGAGCGGGCGGATCCGCCAGCCCGCCGGGGCCCTGCCCTCAACCCGCCCCGCGCCCGTTCTCAGTCCCGCCGAGGTGCGCGTCCGGCCTCGGCGGATGGTGGCCGAGCCGACGACGCGGCTGCCGTCGTAGAGCACCACGGACTGGCCCGGTGCCACGCCCCGCACGGGCCGCTCGAGGCGCACGTGCACCTCGGACGCGTCGTCCCCTGCGGTCGACCAGGCGGTGGCGGGCACCTCCTCGCCGTGCGCCCGCAGCTGCGCCCCCACGGCGACGACGCCCTCGGGCGCCGGGCCGCACCACCGTGCATGGGTGCCGACGAGGGCGTCCACGCCGAGCAGCTCTCGGGTGCCGATGACGACGGTGTTGGCGCTCGTGTCGACCCCGACGACGAAGCGCGGGTCGCCGTCGAGGGTGCTGCGCTCGAGCCCCAGCCCGCGACGCTGGCCCACGGTGAACGCATACGCACCGGTATGCCGCCCCACCACCGCGCCGTCGGTGTCGACGACGTCTCCGGGCTGCTCCCCCAGGCGGCGGGTGAGGAAGCCGCGGGTGTCGCCGTCGGGGATGAAGCAGATGTCGTGGCTGTCGGGCTTCGCCGCGACGAAGAAGCCCCGGGCGGCGGCTTCCTCGCGGATCTGCGGCTTGGTGGAGTCCCCCAGCGGGAAGAGCGAGCGCGCCAGCTGGTCGGGCTCGAGCACCCCGAGCACGTAGGACTGGTCCTTCGCCGGGTCGACCGCGCGGTGCAGCTCGCGGCCGCCGTCGGCCCGGGTGAACACCTGGGCGTAGTGGCCGGTCGCCACCGCGTCGAAGCCGAGGGCGACGGCCTTGTCGAGCAGCGCCGTGAACTTGATGCGCTCGTTGCACCGCACGCAGGGGTTGGGGGTGCGGCCCGCGGCGTACTCCGCCACGAAGTCCTCGACGACGTCCTCCTGGAACCGGCTCGCGAGGTCCCAGACGTAGAAGGGGATCCCGAGCTGGTCGGCCACCCGGCGCGCGTCGCCCGCGTCCTCGATGGTGCAGCAGCCCCGCGCGCTCTCACGCAGGGTGGCGGCGGTGCGGGAGAGCGCGAGGTGGACGCCGACGACCTCGTGCCCGGCGGCGACCGTGCGGGCGGCCGCGACGGCCGAGTCGACGCCGCCGCTCATCGCGGCGACGACCCTCATCGGCTGCGACCGGAGGCGCGCCGGGCCCGCTCGACCGCCGGGGGCAGCGCGGCCAGCACGGCGTCGACGTCGTCGACGGTGGAGGTCCAGCCCAGGGTGAGCCGGAGGGCGCCGCGCGCCTGCTCCTCCCCGAGCCCCATCGCGAGCAGCACGTGGCTCGGCTGGGGGACCCCGGCCTGGCAGGCCGACCCGGTGGAGCACTCGATGCCGGCCGCGTCGAGCAGGTAGAGCAGGGAGTCGCCGTCGCACCCGGGCACGACGAGGTGCACGTTGCCCGGCAGCCGGTCGGCCGCGGAGCCCGGGGTCCAGGCGCCGCCCACGGTGATGTCAAGACCGAGACCCAGGGCGCCCTCCATGAGCCGGTCCCGCAGGCCAACGAGACGGGTGCTCTCGGCCTCCAGCGAGGAGACCGACTCCGACACGGCGGCGGCGAACGCGCGGATGCCGGCGACGTCGAGGGTGCCGCTGCGCACCTGGCGCTCCTGGCCGCCGCCGTGGGAGAGCGGCACGAGGCGGTGCTCGCGCTTGACCACGAGCGCGCCCACGCCGACCGGACCGCCCAGCTTGTGGGCGGTCAGCGAGGCGAGGTCGACGTCGACGGCGGCGATGTCGACCGGAAGGTGGCCGACCGCCTGCACCGCGTCGGTGTGCACGGGGACGCCGAGCTCCTTGGCGACAGCGGCGATCCCGGCGATGTCCTGCACCGTGCCGACCTCGTTGTTGGCCCACATCACCGACACGACGGCGGCCGAGGCAGGGTCCTCGGCGAGCGCTGCGCGCACCGTCTCGGGCGTGACCCGCCCGAGCGCATCGGCCTCGAGCCAGGTCACCTTGGCCCCCTCGTGGGCGGCGAGGAAGTCGACGGCGTCGAGCACGGCGTGGTGCTCGACGGTGCTGACGAGCAGGCGGGTGCGGCGGGGGTCGGCGTCGCGGCGGGCCGTGAACGTACCCTGCACGGCGAGGTTGTCCGACTCGGTGCCGCCGGAGGTGAAGACGACCTCGGAGGGGCGGCAGCCGATGGCCTGGGCGATGGCCTCGCGGGACTCCTCGACGACCCGGCGAGCGAGCCGGCCGGAGGTGTGCAGCGACGACGCGTTGCCCGGGTGCGCGAGCTGGTCGGTCAGCGCCGCCACCGCGGCCGGACGCACGGGCGTCGTCGCGGCGTGGTCGAGGTAGTGGCGCACCGGCCAAGTTTACGGGCGGTGCACCGCCCGCCCGGTCACGGCCGGGGGTCGGACTCCACGAGGGCCATGTCGAGCACGTCGTGCCACCCGTCGTCGCGGCGGACGGCCTCCCGGCGCACCCCCTCGAGGACGAATCCGACCTTGCGGTAGACGGCGACGGCCGGCTCGTTGAACGAGTTCACCTCGAGCGCGAGCCGGTGCAGGCCCAGCGGGCCGAAGGCGAAGTCGCGCACGAGCCGGGTCGTCTCGGTGCCGTAGCCCCGGCCGAAGAACCGGGGCGCGACCAGGGCCACGCGGTAGGTCATCGACGCCGTGTCCTCGTCGAGGTCCATGAGCACCGCCTCCCCCACGACGACGTCATCGGCCACCCGGACGACGGCCCAGTCGGCCCGGTCGCGACGCTCCCGGGCCCGGGACAGGCCCGCGCGGGTCTGCTCGCGGGTCAGGGCGGCGACCGGGTCCATGAAGCCGGAGTCGTCCCCGCCGGAGTAGAGCGGCCAGAGGCCCTCCAGGTGCTCCGGGCCGGCCGGCTCGAGGCGCACGAGCCGCCCGGCCAGCACCGGCTGGTGCCCCAGGACCTGCACGTCGAGACCGCTCACGCCCTGACCCAACCAAGAACCCCGGTCCCAGGCAACACGGACGGCGCGACCGGGGGCCGCGGGCATACCGTGGGGGCCGTGCCTGCCGTCCCGTCCCCCACCCCGGGTGCCCCGGAGCCCGGCTATCTCGCGACCAACCGGGCCAACTGGGACGACCGCGCCCTCATCCACGTCGAGTCCCCCGACTACGAGGCCCAGTCGTTCGTCGACGACCCGGAGTTCCTGTCCGGCGTCGTGCGCTTCGACCGGCCCCGCCTCGGCGAGGTGCGCGGTCTCGACGGCGTCCACCTGCAGTGCCACATCGGCACCGACACGATCTCGCTGGCCCGCCTCGGCGCCCGGATGACCGGGCTCGACCTCTCGGGCGTGTCGGTGGTGCAGGCGCGCCGGCTCGCGGCCGCGGCCGGTGCGGACGTCGACTACGTCGAGTCCGACGTGTATGCCGCGCCGCAGGCCCTCGGCGGGCGCACCTTCGACCTCGTCTACGTCAGCCTCGGCGCGCTCTCCTGGCTGCCGTCGGTGGCGCGGTGGGCGGAGGTCGTCGACGCCGTCCTGCGGCCCGGCGGCCGGCTGTTCATCCGCGACACGCACCCGATGCTCGACACCCTCGAGCCGGACGCCGACGGTGGCCACCCGGTGCCGACCTGGCCGTACTTCGAGCACCCGGACCCGGTCGTGTGGAACGAGGACCAGACCTACGTGGCCGCCGCGGAGGGCAGCGAGCACACCATCACGCATACGGAGACCCGCACCTGGAGCCACGCGCTGGGCGAGACGGTGGGGGCCCTGCTGGGGCGCGGCCTCGTGCTCACCCGGCTGGAGGAGCACGACAGTGTGCCGTTCTGCCCGTTCCCGGGCCAGATGACCCAGGACGAGCTCGGCGAGTACCGGATGACCGACCGCCCCCGCCGCTTCGCGATGAGCTTCACCCTCGAGGCGAGCAAGCCCGCCTGAGCGGCGGCGGCGTCAGCCCTTGTGGGCCTGGACCGCCGCCGTGGCCTGCGGCAGCACCGCGAAGAGGTCACCGACGACGCCGAAGTCGACGAGCTCGAAGATCGGCGCCTCCTCGTCCTTGTTGACGGCGATGATCGTCTTGGAGGTCTGCATGCCGGCCCGGTGCTGGATGGCTCCGGAGATGCCGCACGCGACGTAGAGCTGCGGCGAGACCTGCTTGCCGGTCTGCCCGACCTGCGAGGCGTGGGGGTACCACCCGGCGTCGACCGCGGCGCGGCTCGCACCCACGGCGGCGCCGAGGGCGTCGGCGAAGTCCTCGACCTTGGAGAAGTCGCCCGACGTGCCCCGGCCGCCGGAGACGACGATGGCGGCCTCGGTCAGCTCCGGACGCCCGGTCTTCTCGCGCGGGGTGGTCGCCGTGATGCGCGCGGTCTTCGCGGCATCGGACGCCGTGAACGCGACCGTCTCCTCGACCGGCTGGCTCTCGGCCTTCTCCGGGGTGGCCGAGTTGGGCTTCACCGTGACGACCGGGGTGCCCTCGGTGACGGTCGCGGTGACGGTGTAGGAGCCGGCGAAGACCGACTGGGTCGTCACGACGCCGCCGCCCTCCCCCGCCTGCACGTCGACCGCGTCGGTGATGAGGCCGGAGCTGGTCTTGACCGCGAGCCGCGCCGCGACCTCCTTGCCCTCCGCGCTCGAGGCGATGAGCACCGCTGCGGGAGAGGCGGACTGCACGAGCTGGGCGAGCAGCTCGGCCTGCGGGACGACGAGGTAGTCCACGAGGTCGGCCGACTCGGCGCGGTAGACCTTCGCGGCCCCGTAGGCGGCGAGGGTCTCCTTGGCCGCGTCGTAGCCCTCACCGACGAAGACGGCGGAGGGCTCGCCGAGGCGGCGGGCGATGGTGAGCAGCTCGGTGGTGGTCTTGCGGACCTGGCCGCCGGCGTGGTCGACGAGGACGAGAACTTCGGACATCGGTGTCGGTCTCCTTGGCGCTGGGTCGGACGAGGGGGCTCGGACGACGGGGCTCAGACGAACTTGTGCTCGGCGAGGAAGGCGGCGAGGCGCTCGCCGCCGTCACCACCGTCGGTGACGAGCTGGCCCTGCTGGCGCGGGGGCCGGGCGGAGTACGCCTCGACCTTGGTCCACGCGGCGTCCAGGCCCACCTGGCCGGCGTCGAGGCCGAGGTCGGCGATGCTCCACGTCTCGACCGGCTTCTTCTTCGCGGCCATGATCCCCTTGAACGAGGGGTAGCGCGGGGCGTTGATCTGGTCGGTCACCGACACGAGCGCGGGCAGCCGGGCCTCGATGGTCTGCGAGGCGGCGTCGTTGTCGCGGCGCACCGTGACCGTGCCGTCACCCACCGTCAGCTCGGAGGCGTAGGTCACCGCCGGTAGGCCCAGCCGCTCGGCGAGCATCGTCGGGACGACGCCCATCGTGCCGTCGGTGGACGCCATGCCGGTCATGACGATGTCGGGCCGCGGGTCGAGCTTCTCGATGGCCTTGGCGAGGATGAGCGAGGTCGCGAGCGCGTCCGAGCCGTGGATCTCCGCGTCGACGACGTGCACCGCGCGGTCGGCCCCCATCTGCAGGGCCTTCTTCAGCGCGTCGGTCGCCTGGTCGGGCCCGACGGTGAGGACGGTGACCTCGCCCTCGACGGACTCCTTGAGCAGCAGGGCCTCCTCGACGGCGTACTCGTCGAGCTCGGACAACAGCCCGTCGACGTTGACGCGGTCGGTGGTCTTGTCGGCCTCGGTGAAGGTGCGGTCGGCCTGGGCGTCCGGTACGTACTTGACGCAGACGACGATGTTCATGCGGGGCACGCCTTCCTCATGGTCTCGGGTGCGGCTGGACAGCTGGGGGCGCGGGCTCGGGGACGAGCCTCGCCGGCTCGCCGCCATCCTCGCAGGCCGCGGCGGTGAACCTCGCGTCGAGCGTGGGTGACGGTCACCACATGTTACCCGCGGGTAAGGTTCACACCCCGTGCAGGGCCTGCCGCAGCCGCCGGTAGGACTCGCGGACGGGGCGGTATGCGTCGGGGGGCGTCCGCCGGTCGCCCGTCGCGGCCTCGACGCCCTCCTGGGGCACCGGCCACGCGGGCGGCTCGGCAGGGTTGGTGGCGTCGGCAGGGTGGGCGGTGTCGGCCGTCTCGGCGGCCAGCACCCACGCCGCCTGACGGGCCGCGCCGAGCGCCACGTACTCCGCCCCCGGCGACGGCACCACGACGGGCGCCCCCAGCACCCCGCCGGCGATCGCCTGCACCGCGGCCGACCGGGCCGCCCCGCCGATGAGCAGGACGCGGCGCACGGGGAAACCGTTGTCGCGCATGGCGTCCAGGCCGTCGGCGAGGCCGCACAGCATCCCTTCGACGGCCGCCCGGGCGACGTTCTCCGGCGTGAGGTTGCGGCGCGTCAGGCCCCCGAGGGTGCCGGTCGCGTCCGGCAGGTCGGGCGTGCGCTCGCCGTCGAGGTAGGGCAGCAGGGTCAGCCCTCCGGCCCCCGGCTCCGCCGCCAGCGCGAGGCGCTCGAGACCGGCCAGGTCCGTCGACAGCATGGCGGCGGTGGCGCTGAGCACCCGCGCGGCGTTGAGCGTGCAGACGAGCGGGAGGAAGCGGCCGGTGGCGTCGGCGAACCCGGCGACGATGCCCGTCGGGTCGGCCGTCGGGGCCTCGGCGACCCCGAAGACGGTGCCGCTCGTGCCGAGGGAGACGACGACGTCGCCCGGCCCCAGACCGAGGCCCAGTGCGGCACCCATGTTGTCGCCCGTGCCCGGGCCCACGAGCAGCCCGTCGGCGGTGCGGCCGGCCGCCTCGTGGGGGCCCAGCACGTCGGGCAGCCCCACGGCCCGGCCGAACGCCCGCTCCAGCAGGTCGGTGCGGTAGGCGCCGTCGGCCGGGGACCAGTAGCCGGTGCCCGAGGCGTCACCCCGGTCGGTGACCAGCCGGACGCCGGTGAGGTCGCCTCCGCCCACGATGCGCGCCGTGACCCAGTCGTGCGGCAGCAGGACGTGCTCCGTCCGCGCGGCCACCTCGGGCTCGTGCTCGGCGACCCACCGCAGCTTGCTCACGGTGATGGACGCGAGCGGAACGGTGCCGACCGCGTCGGCCCAGGCCTGCGGGCCACCGAGCTCGCGGACGAGGTCGGCGGCCGCCCCGGCCGACCGGGTGTCGTTCCACAGCAGCGCCTTCCGCACGACCTGACGCTGCTCGTCGAGGGCGACGAGGCCGTGCTGCTGACCGGCGACGGCGATGGCCCGCACGCCGTCCAGCAGCCCGCCCGACGTCGCCTGCTCGTAGGCCGCCCACCAGGCGTCCGGGTCGACCTCGGTGCCGTCGGGGTGCGGTGCGCGGCCCTCGCGGACGACCCGCCCGGTGTCGGCCTCGCAGACCACGACCTTGGTCGACTGGGTGGACGAGTCGACGCCGGCGACGAGATCGGGTGCGCTCACCGGGACATCCTGCCGTGCCGGCGGGAGCCGGTCACGAGGTGGTGAGCCGCTCGAGGGTCGCCCGGGCCCCGACGGTGTGCAGCAGCTCCAGCCAGCTCGAGTAGGCCTGCGCGAAGCGCTCGTTCGTCGCGAGGTCGCCGAAGAGCTGCTCGTCCCGGACGAACGCCAGCGGGTCGTCGCCCTGGCGCGCGGCGGCGGCCATGACCCGGTCCTTGAGCTGGTCGACGACCTCGATGGGGTGGCCCTGCTCGTCGACCCCCTCGGCATACCGGGCCCAGGAGGCGACGACGAGGGCCGAGCGGTCGATCTCGCCACCCTTCTCGAGGTTGGTCCGGATGACCGGCACGAGCCACTTCGGGATGCGGTCCGAGCTCTCGGCGCACAGCCGCGCGAGCGTGTCCCGCACCTCCGGGTTGGCGAACCGCTCGATGAGCTGGTGCTTGTATGCCGTCAGGTCCACCCCGGGCACGTCGTGGAGGGTCGGGGTGGCCTCGCGGTCCATGTAGGCGAGCAGGAAGTCGACGAAGAGCGGGTCCTGGCACACCTCGTGGGCGTACCGGTAGCCGCTGAGGTACCCGAGGTAGCACAGGGCCTGGTGGCTGGCGTTGAGCAGCCGCAGCTTCATCAGCTCGTACGGCTCGACGTCCGGCACGAGCTGCACGCCGACCTCCTCGAACGGCGGCCGCCCCTCCCGGCCGCCCTGGAACGCGTCCTCGAGCGCCCACTGCGTGAACGGCTCGCAGACGACCGGCCAGCCGTCCTCGACGCCGAACTCGTCCCGCAGGGCGGTGATGTCCTCGGGCGCGGTGACCGGGGTGATCCGGTCGACCATGGAGCTGGGGAACGGGACCGACGCGGCGATCCAGTCGGCGAGCGCGGGGTCCTTGAGCCGCGCGAAGGCGACGACCATCCGCCGGGCGACCTCGCCGTTGCCCGGGATGTTGTCGCAGGACATCACGGTGAACGGCGCCGTGCCGTCCTCCCGGCGCAGCCGCAGCGCCTCGACGATGAAGCCGAACGGGGTCGAGGGGGTCGCGCCCTCCCGCAGGTCGGCCTGGATCAGCGGGGCCTGCGCGTCGAGCTCGCCGGTGGAGGGGTGGAAGAGGTAGCCGCCCTCGGTGATGGTCAGCGAGACGATGCGGGTGCTCGCCGCCCTCATCGCGGCGAGCACCGCACCCGGGTCGTCCGCGGCGAGGAGGTAGCGCAGCAGGGACCCGATCACCCGCGGCTCACGGCGGCCGTCGGGGTGCTTGACGACGAGCGTGTAGAGCCCGTCCTGGGCGGTGAGGACGTCGCGCATCCGCGCGTCCTGGGGCATCGTCCCCACCCCGACGATGCCCCAGTCGAGCGCCCGTCCCTCGTTCATCAGCGCGTCGAGGTACATCGCCTGGTGGGCGCGGTGGAAGCCGCCCACCCCGAAGTGGACGATGCCGGGCCGGACGGCCGATCCGGTCGTAGGCCGGGCCGGCCACCCCGGCGGGCAGGTCGGACAGGGTGGCCTGGCACAGCTGCATGTCAGCGCACCGCGCCCATCGACAGACCCTGGACCAGCTTGTCCTGGGCGGCGAACCCGGCGACGAGCACGGGCAGCGACACGACGAGCGAGGCCGCACACACCTTGGCGAGGAACAGGCCCTGGCTGGTGACGAACCCGGTGAGGAACACCGGTGCCGTCTCGGCCACCGTGCCGGTGAGGACCCGGGCGAAGAGCAGCTCGTTCCAGCTGAAGATGAAGCAGATCAGCGCGGCCGCGGCGATACCGGGCATGACGACGGGGGCGACGATCTTGCGCAGCGTCGTGATGAGACCGGCCCCGTCGATCTGCGCCGCCTCGAGCATCTCGACGGGCACCTCGGCGAGGAAGGAGCGCAGCATCCACACGGCGATCGGCAGGTTCATCACCGTGTAGAAGAGGACGAGCAGCTAGATGTTGTCGAGCAGCCCGACCTGCTGGGCGAAGAGGTAGATCGGCAGCAGGCCGGCGACGACGGGCAGGAACTTCGTCGACAGGAAGAAGAACAGCACGTCGGTCCACTTGCGCACCGGGCGGATGGAGAGGGCGTAGGCCGCCGGGAACGCCAGCACGAGCACGAGGATCGTCGACATGATGCTGGCGGTCGCCGAGTTGATCAGCGGCGGCAGCGGGCCGGCGCTGAAGAACGACTCGTAGCCGTCGAGGCTGAGCGGCGCGAAGAACGACGGCGGGTTGGTGGCGGCGTCGGCCTCCTTGTGGAAGGAGGTCAGCACCATCCACAGCACCGGGAAGACGAAGACCAGGCCGATCACCCAGGCCACGACCCCGAGCAGCAGGCTGCCGGTGGACTGACGGTGGCGCTTCTGGCCGTGCGGGCGCGGGGTCCGCATGGCCTGACGGTCGACGGCGGCGCTCATCGGGACTCCTCCTTGAACAGGCTGAAGACGGTCCGCAGCGCGACGGTGGCGACGATGATCGTCAGGATGACGACGATGACGCCGGCGGCCGAGGCCAGTCCGTAGTCGTGGGCCGTGTAGAACGTCTGGTAGATGTAGTACGGCAGGTTCGCCGTGCCGAGGCCACCGGACGTGATCGTGAAGACGTGGTCGAAGTTCTGCACCACGTAGATCGTGCCGAGCAGGCCCGCCAGCTCGATGTACTGACGCAGGTGCGGCAGCGTCATGTTCGTGAAGATCTGCCACGCGTTCGCGCCGTCCATCCGCGCCGCCTCGACGACGTCGAGCGGCCGGGACTGCAGGCCGGCCAGCAGGATGAGCATCATGAACGGCGTCCACTGCCAGATGATGGCGAACGCCACGGCGAGGAACGGGTACTGCCCGATCCAGTCCACCTGGGGCGCCGAGGCCCCGAAGACGCCCTTGAGCAGACCGTTGAACAGGCCGTACTCCGGGTTGTAGAGGGCGTGCTTCCACAGCAGCGCCGCCGCGACCGGGACGACGAGGAACGGCGTGATCATCAGCGTCCGCACGACGCCCCGGCCGAAGAACTTGCGGTCCAGCAGCAGGGCGATGACGAGCCCGAGGACCAGCGACACGACGACGACGAACAGGGTCAGCGTCACCGTGACGAAGATGGCCCGCCGGGCGTCCGGGTCCGACAGCACCGTGACGAAGTTGTCGAACCCGGTGAAGCGTCGCTGGTCGGGGTAGTACGCGTTCCACTTGAGGAACGACGTGACGATCGTGGCGACGAACGGCAGCTGCGTGACGATGACCACGAGGATGAGGGCCGGAAGCAGCGGGGCCCGTCGCGCCCAGTCGCCTGAGCGCTGCAGGGCCCCGCGCTTCGGGGCGCCGTCCGGTGGCCGGGTGGGCCGTGGTGACGCCGTGGTCGTGGCCATCGGTCAGGTCACTTCTTGTAGTTCTTGGCGACGGTCTCGGCGAGGGCCTGGCCCTGGTCGAGCGCGGAGTCCACGCTGCCCTGCCCGGCGATGGCCGAGCTGACGTACTGGCTCACCTTGGTGCCCAGGTCGGGGAACTCCGGGATGTCGACGAACTGGATGCCGGGCGCCGGACGAGGCTGCGCGCCGGGGTTGTCGGGCTTGGCCGACTCGATGGCGGACTTCGTCTGCGGGGCGAACGCCTCGGCGCTCTTGAGGTAGTCGGCGTTGCTGTAGGTCGACGCCCGCTTGCCCGCGGGGACCTTCGACCAGCCGAGCTTGGTGCCGACGAGCTTCTCGTAGTCCTTGCCCGACGCCCAGGAGATGAACTTCCAGGCCGCGTCCTTCTTGGCGCTCTTCTCCTCGGCCGCCCAGGCCCAGGTGTAGAGCCAGCCGGAGGAGTCGGTCTTGACGACCGGCGCCGCGGCATACCCGATCTTGCCCTTGACCGGCGAGTCGGACGCCTCGAGCGACCCGGCGGCCGACGTCGCGTCGTACCACATGGCCGTCTTGCCCTGCGTCATGTTGTTGAGGCACTCGGTGAACCCGGCCTGCGACGCACCCGCCTCACCGTGCTGCTTGACGAGGTTGACGTAGAAGTTCGTCGCCTCCTTGAACTCGGCGCCGTTGACCTTGGCCGTCCAGTCCTTCTCGAACCACGTGCCGCCGAAGGTGTTGACCACCGTCGTGAGCGGCGCGAACAGCTGGCCCCAGCCCGGCTGGCCGCGCAGGCAGATGCCGCGCATCCCGCTCGGGTCGTCGACCTTGGCCGCCGCGTCCGCGACCTGCTGCCACGTGGGCTTGTCGGGCATCGTGACGCCCTTGGCCTGCATGACGTCCTTGCGGTACATGAGGAACGAGGACTCGCCGTAGAAGGGCTCGCCGTAGACCTTGCCGTCCACCGACAGCGCGGTCGTCATCGGCTTGAGGATGTCGCCCTGGTCGAACGCGGTGTCGGACTGCGTGTAGGACGTGAGGTCCGCGACCCACTTGTTCTTGGCGTAGATCGGGATCTCGAAGTTCGACAGCGTCGCCACGTCGTACTGCCCCGCCTGGGACGAGAACTCCTGGCTCGTCTTGTCCCGCAGGTCGTTCTCCGGCAGCACCGTGAAGTTGACCTTGATGCCGCTCTGCTTGGTGAAGTTGTCGGCGGTCAGCTTCTGCAGGTCCACCATCTGGGGGTTGTTCACCATCAGCACGTTGATGCTGTTCGCATCCCCGCCCCCACCACCGGCGCCCCCGCCACCGGCCCCCGAACACGCGGAGAGGGCGGCGGTGACCGCCAGCGCTCCCACGACGACCGGGGTCATTGTCCTTCGCGACATTGCGTTCTCCTCGTTGAGTGGGCCGGCGACCCGTGTGTCACCGTGTTGCTCATATGAGCGCACCTATGCTCGTATGCTCGGGCAGAGTCAACCGCCGGGTGGGCCCGCTGTCAAGGGCCCGCCCACGGCGGGTCGGCATCGGGTTCCCCGGATGACGGGCGCGGGGGCCCCCGCCGTCCCGTAGATTCGGCGCCGCGGTGGCTCGGTCACCGCGGGACGCCCGCTACCGGAGTGCGACGAGGAGGCGACATGGAGAGCCCGGAGCCCAGGAGCGGGCCGGCCCAGCTCGTCCTCATGGCCACCGTCGCCCGGCGCTACTACGTCACGGGCCGGAGCAAGGTCGAGATCGCCGAGGAGCTCGGCATCAGCCGGTTCAAGGTCGCGCGGCTGCTCGAGGAGGCACTGGCGAGCGGGTTGGTACGCATCGAGATCGGGCACCCCGGCTCGATCGACACCGAGCTGTCGAGCCGGCTGCGCGACCACCTCGGGCTGCACACCGCGATCGTCGTGGACACCCGCGAGAGCGACCCCGCCGCCCTCCGGGCCCTCCTCGGCCAGGCCGCCGGTGAGCTGCTGACCGAGACCGTCACGCGCGACGACGTGCTCGGCTTCGCCTGGGCGCGGGCCGTCGCCGGGACGGTCCCCTTCCTCGGCGGGATGGCCCCGGCCCCCGTCGTGCAGCTCACCGGGTCACTGCTGCGCGACGACCTCTCCGCGACGTCGACCGAGATCGTCCGCGACGTGGGCCGGCTCACCGGCGGGCGGGTCACCTTCTACTACGCGCCCTTCCTCCTGCCCGACCACGACACCGCGCGCACGCTGCGCAAGCAACCCGAGATCGCCCGCGCCGTCACGCAGTTCGCGTCGGTGACCCAGGCCGTGGTCGGCCTCGGCGCCTGGGGCGAGCACCAGAGCACGATCTACGACGCCATGACCGCCGCCGACCGCCGGGCGCTCGCTCGCGCGGGCACGGTCGCGGACGTGTCGGGCGTCTTCCTCGACGCCGAGGGTACGGTCGTCGGCCAGGAGCAGACCGACCGGATGATCTGCATGAACGCCGCGCAGCTCGCACGGGTGGCGGAGGTGCTGGCCATCCCCTACGGCGTCTCCAAGGCGCCCGCGGTCCTCGCCGCCGTGCGCAGCGGTCTCGTGACGAGCCTCGTCACCCACGACGCCATGGCGCGTGCCCTGCTCGGCGCACCCGGGGTGTCGGGGGCGCGATGACGGGGCGGGGTGACGGGGCGGGCTGACCCGCGCGGCGGGAGTGGCTACTCCCCCACCTGCCGGCCTCAGACCGGCTCGGTCGCGATGACGTGGAAGGCCGGCTCCTCGTACGGGTGGACGGCCCGCAGGGCCGCGACGACGTCGGCCCGCAGCCGGCGGGGCAGCACGACCTCCACGCGGTCCTCGGCCACCTTCTCGAGGTGGCCCACCCGACCGATCGCCGGCCTCGCCGCGCCGACCGGTCGGAACCGTCCCTCGCCGGGGGCGACGAACGCGCACTCCTCGTAGTCGCCGAGGCGGCCGGCCCCGGCCGCGAAGAGGGCGGCCAGCAACCCTTCGGTATGCGTGCGGGGCACGTACGCCACGAGCACGTCGAGGGGTTCGGTGGCCGGCACGTCAGCGACCTTCGAAGGTCGCCTTCCCGGGGCCGTGCTCGACGAAGGACGCCATGCCGGCCTCCCGGTCGTGCGTGGCGAACAGGCCGGCGAACAGCATCCGCTCGATCTCGAGCCCGGTCTCGAGGTCGGTCTCCAGCCCCCGGTCGACGGCCTCCTTCGCGGCGCGCAGCGCGTAGGCCGGGCCGCCGACGAACGTGCGCATCCAGTCCTGCGCCGCGGCATACACCTCGGCCGCCGGCACGACCCTGTCGACGAGTCCGATGGCGAGAGCCTCGTCGGCCGCCACGAAGCGCCCGGAGAAGATGATCTCCTTCGCCTTCGACGGACCCACGAGCCGCGAGAGTCGTTGCGTCCCACCTGCACCCGGGATGATGCCGAGCAGGATCTCGGGCTGGCCGAGCTTGGCGTTGTCGCCGGCCAGGCGGAAGTCGCACGCGAGCGCGAGCTCGCAGCCGCCGCCCAGCGCATACCCGGTGACGGCCGCCACCGTGGGCTTGGGGATGCGGGCGACAGCGGTGATCGAGCTCTGCAGCGCGGCGGAGCGGTCGACCATGTCGGTGTAGGACATGCCGCGCATCTCCTTGATGTCCGCTCCGGCTGCGAACACCTTCTCGCCGCCGTAGACCACGACCGCCGACACGTCACGACGCTCGCCGGCCTCCGCCGCGGCGGCGCGGATCTCCTCCTGCATCTGCACCGACAGCGGGTTCATCGGCGGCCGGTCGAGCCGGATGGTCCCGATGCCACCCTCGACCTCGAGCCGGACGAGCTCGCCCGTGAAGCCGCTCACTCGTCGTCCTGAGGCCGGTGGCGGGGCTGGTAGTCCGAGGCCTCACCGTTCACCGGGGGTCCGTCGGGCTGTCCGGGGGGCGCGACGAACGAGGTGTGCCACATCTGCACGACCTCCATGATGAGGTTGACGCTGATCTGGAACAGCGCCGAGATGTCGGTCTGCAGCGTGATGACGTGCTCGACGCTGACGACGAGGTTGTTGTTGGCGATGCCGACCTTGGCGAGGTTGAGCTGCAGCGTGAAGTCGTTGCAGCGCTGCAGGCGCACCTCGACGTCGTCGGGCACCTGGTCGCTGATGAGCCACTGGCCGAAGATGCGCATGACCGGCCAGTCGCCGTCCTGGCAGCGCACGAACATCTGCTGGGCGGGCTCGCCGATGGTGAAGGCGACGTCCCCGTCGCCGTCGATGTTGGGGCTGAGCCCGAGGTCCTTCAGGACGTCCAGCACCCGCCCCCGCAGGGGGTGCTCGTCGGCCGGCGGCGGGAAGTTCGGCAGGCTCGTCGGATCGCTCATGGGAGACACCGTAACGGCCCCCTACGCTGACGGCATGCCGCCCCCGCCGCCTCCGCGACCCCTCCGGGACCTGCCTCCCCCGCCCGGGGTCACCATGGTCGACGGTGGCGTGGACCTCTGCGTCTACGCCGGCCACGCCGAGGCCGTGGACGTCTGCCTGTTCGACGCCGGCGACCGCGAGGGCGCCTCCGAGCGACGCATCCCCCTGACCGAGCGCGCCCACGGGTTCTGGTTCGGCCACCTGCGCGGCGTCGGGCCCGGACAGCGGTATGCCGTGCGCGCGTCCGGCCCCTGGCATACCGAGCTCGGCCTTCGCTACAACGAGCGCAAGCTGCTGCTCGACCCCTACGCCCGCGCCGTCGAGGGTGGGGTGACCCTGGCGCCGGAGGTGTTCGGCCACCAGGTCGGTGTCGAGCTGGCCGGCGACACCGGGCTGCGGGACGACCGGGACTCCGCGCCGTTCGTGCCGCGCGGGGTCGTCGTCGACGAGCGCTTCGACTGGGAGGGCGACACCCCGCTGCACCGGTCCCTCGCCGACACCGTCCTCTACGAGGTGCACGTGCGCAACCTGACGATGCGGCTGCCCGGCGTGCCGGAGGAGCTGCGCGGCACCTACGCCGGGCTGGCGCACCCCGTCACCATCGAGCACCTGACGCGCCTCGGGGTCACGGCGGTCGAGCTGCTGCCCGTGCACGCGTTCACGACCGAGCCGGAGGTCGCCCGCCGCGGCCTCACCAACCACTGGGGCTACAGCACACTCGGGTTCTTCGCCCCCCACGCCGCGTACGCCGCGGCCGGCGACCCCCAAGGCGTGCTCGACGAGTTCAAGGGCATGGTCAAGCTGCTCCACCGCGCGGGCATCGAGGTGATCCTCGACGTCGTCTACAACCACACGGCCGAGCAGAGCGCCATGGGGATGACCTTGAGCTGGCGGGGGCTGGACAACCGCGCCTACTACCGGCTCGACGACCGCGGCCACGACATCGACGTCACCGGGTGCGGCAACACCCTCGACCTGCGCCACCCGGTCGTGTGCCGGATGGTGCTCGACTCCCTGCGCTACTGGGTGCAGGAGTGCCACGTCGACGGCTTCCGCTTCGACCTCGCGGTCGCGCTGGCCCGGGGCCGCACCGACGACTACGACCCCAACCACCCGTTCCTCGTGGCCCTGCGCACCGACCCCGTGCTCTCCCGGGTGAAGAACATCGCCGAGCCCTGGGACCTCGGCATGCACGGCTGGCGTACCGGCCAGTTCCCGCCGCCCTTCGGCGAGTGGAACGACCGCTTCCGCGACAGCGTGCGCTCGTTCTGGCTCACGGACGTGCAGCGTGACCAGGACGGCCGGCCGGGTCACGGCGTGCAGGACCTCGCCACGCGCCTGGCCGGGTCACGCGACCTGTTCGGGACGCGCGACCGCGGGCCGATCGCGTCGGTGAGCTTCGTCGCGGCGCACGACGGCTTCACGGTGCGTGACCTCACGAGCTACGACGTCAAGCACAACGAGGTCAACCTCGAGGGCAACCGCGACGGGTCCGACAACAACCTCTCGTGGAACCACGGGGTCGAGGGTCCGTCGGAGTCCGCGGCCGTCGAGGCCGCGCGCCGGCGCTCGATGCGCAACCTGCTCGGCACCTTGCTCACGGCCACCGGCGTGCCGATGCTCAACGCCGGCGACGAGATCGGCCGAACCCAGCAGGGCAACAACAACGCGTTCTGCCAGGACAACGAGCTGTCGTGGTTCGACTGGGACCTCGCCCCGTGGCAGGACGACCTCCTCGAGACGACCCGGTTCCTCGTCCGGCTGCGGGCGACCCTGCCGGTACTGCGCCAGCGCACGTTCCCCTCGGGGCGCGCCGTCGGGGCGGACGGCTCCACCGACATCGCGTGGTATGACGCGTCCGGCTCGCCGATGGCCGCGCACCTGTGGACCGACCCGTCGGTGCGCACCCTGGCGATGTACCTCGACGGTGCCGAGCTCGGGGAGCGCTCGGCCCTCGTCGTCGTCCACGGCGGCGCGCACCCGGCGGAGGTGACCCTGCCGACGCCCCCGGGGCTACGGGCCTACGAGCGGCTGTGGGACAGCGCCTGGGAGCGTCCGCAGGCCGCGGAGGTCGTGCGCCCTGACACCGGGCCGGTGGTGATGGCGGCGGCCTCGATGCACGTCTACCGGGCCCGGCAGCCGCGCTGAGCCGCGCTGAGCCGGGCTGAGCGGGGCTGTGCGCGCGCCGTCAGCGGCGCGGCGGGTCGGTCTCGTCCTCGAACTCCCCGAGGACGCGCTCGATGAGGTCCTCCATCGCCGTGATGCCGGTGACGCTCCCCTCGGGCCCCGATGACGAGGGCGAGCTGGGCCCGCTCGGACCGCATCCGGGCCAGGGCGTCCACGACCGAGGTATGCGGGTCGAGCCGCACCGTGTCGTAGAGCAGGTCGGCAACCGGTGTCGCGGGATCGCTCAGCACCGCCTCGCGCACGTGGACGAGCCCGGCCGGCACGCCGCTCGCGTCGACGACGACGAGCCGCGAGTGGCCCCCGTCGCTCGCGACCCGCACGACGTCGGCGGCGGTGCCGGCGAGCGGCAGACGGTCGGCGTCCGCGAGCGGCAGCGTCACGGCATACACAGGGGTGTCGGAGAGCTCGAGCACCCGCGTGAGCAGGCGCTCGGACCCCGCCTCCAGCAGGCCGTGCTCGCGCGAGGTGCCGATGAGCACGCGCAGCTCGGCCGGGCCCCGGGCGCCCGACGCCTCGTCGACCGGCTCGACGTGCCAGACGCGCAGGATGCGGTTCGCGACCGCGTTGAGGGCCTCGAGGAGCCGGCGGGTGACCGACGTGAAGGCGCGGAAGGGCACGGCAAGGAGCACCGCCGAGCGCTCGGAGGTGCTCCTTCCGGGTTTCCCCTAATAGGAGCGGGGCGCACGACCGGTGAGCGTCCTTCCCCCCAATAGGAGCGGGGCGCACGGTTCAAGGGTTGCCTGCCCCCTAATAGGAGCGGGGCGCACGGGATTGGTAACAACAGGAGCGCAGCGCACGGATTTCCGTGCGCTGCGCTCCTCCTGTTCAGGACCGGACGCGCCGCCGACGGGTCAAGCAGCCCGAACCCGAGCGCGCAACGCCGCGTGGGCCTGCCATATCTGGCTGACCACCTCGTCAGGTCGCAGCCGCAGGACGAACAGGTCGTAGCGCAGGACCAGGTCGTTGCCGATGGAGACGGCGTTCTGGCGTAGCTGGTCATCTCCGACCGCCAGCCCCTGACGATGCTGGCTGCCGTCGATCTCCACGACGAGGCCGTCCTCGGACCAGCGGACGTCGAGATAGACCCGTCCGGTCGGCGTCTCCACCACGACCTGGCGGTCCGGTTCTGGCAGCCCCGCGCGCCGGCACAGCCGGGCGAAGTCGAGCTCCCCGAGCGACTGCGCCCCGTTGGCGATGTCCGCCACCAGCTGCCGTATGAGACCCCGTCGACCTCGGACGTGCTCGCTGCGCGCGGCCTCGAGAAGGTCGCCTCCGCGGATCAGGCGTTGCTGCACCGGAAGGGCGAGGAGGAGAGCCGCCTGGCGGTCCGAGGCCGCCCAGTGGGCCGCTCGCACAGCGGCGACGGAAGCCCGCACGCGAGGGACTCCCACCCTCCGCACCTCATCCTCCCCGCGGCATACCCGATGGATCCGCACCCCGGGCACCGGGGCGACCCGCGCCGCCCACGGCACCGACACGTCGACGACTGGTGTCGTGTACCCGGTCAGCCCGTCGACCAGCAGGGCGGCGGCTCCGTCGACCGCTACGTCGGGGCGCCCGACCTCCCACACCGCCCGCCAGGCCAGCGCGGTGGTGTCGAGCAAAGCGAGATGCGTGGCCACCGTTCGTCGGCCGACCACACGCCATCTGGCAGCCTGCACCTGCCGCGCCACCGGCCCGCGTCCCACGCCCTCCTCCCGGAGGAGATCCCGCGAGAGCACGCCCCCGTACGGCTCGGACAGGGCAGCGATGCGCCGATGGATCTGCGCGCTGGAGGTCATGCCGCCGATGGTCGTATGCCTCCCGCCCGACAGCGACCGTCGACCAGGACGCCTGTGGATCATGTGACGCGACGGCGAAGGGGTGGGGACGACCTCCATGAGGAGCGGCGCGCACGGAACTCCGTGCGCGCCGCTCCTCATAGATGCCCCACCCTGCGCTGCGCTCCTATTAGGCGGAAAGCCGGGCGGAGGGCGAGCGAGCGAGGTGGCCCGACAGCTGGGGGCGGTCAGTCGTCGAGGACGGGCGGGGTGTGCCAGATGCGGTCGATGTACTCCCGCATGGCGCGGTCGGAGGAGAAGAAGCCGGAGCGGGCCACGTTGAGGATCGCCTTGCGTGACCACGCGTCGGGGTCGGCGTAGGCGGCGTCGACCCGGCCCTGGGCCTCGATGTACGCCGCGTAGTCGGCGAGCGCGAGGAAGCGGTCCTCGTTGAGCAGGTTCGACACCACCGGCTCGAACGTCGTGCGGTCGCCGTCGGAGAAGGCACCGGACGCGATGAGGTCGATGGCCGCGCGCAGCCGGGGGTCGTTCTCGTAGTAGCTGGCCGGGTGGTAGCCCGAGGCGAGCAGCTCCTCCACCTGCGGCTCCAGGAGGCCGAAGAGGAAGAAGTTGTCGTCGCCGACGAGCCGGCGGATCTCGATGTTGGCGCCGTCGTCGGTGCCGATCGTCAGCGCGCCGTTGAGGGCCAGCTTCATGTTGCCGGTGCCGGACGCCTCCTTGCCGGCGAGGGAGATCTGCTCCGAGAGGTCGGCCGCCGGGATGAGCTTCTCGGCGAGCGTCACGTTGTAGTTCGCGGGGAAGACGACCGAGAGCCGGCCCTGCACCCGGGGGTCGGTGTTGATGGTGCTGCCGACCCCGTTGATGAGGCCGATGATCTGCTTGGCCATCCGGTAGCCCGGCGCCGCCTTGGCCCCGAACGCGAACACGCGCGGCGTCACGTCCTCGGCCCGGACCTCCTCCGAGAGGATCTGCTGGTAGAGCGTGACGATGTGCAGCACCTTGAGCGTCTGCCGCTTGTACTCGTGCAGCCGCTTGATCATGATGTCGAGCATCGCGTCGGTGTTGAGCTCGATGCCGTCGCGGGCCTTGAGGTGGCGCGCCAGGCTGGCCTTGTCGGCCGCCTTGACCTCGCGGAAGCGCTCGCGGAACGACGCGTCGTCGGCCAGCGGCTCGAGCTCGGCCAGCCGGTCGAGGTCGGTGATCCAGCCGGGGCCGATGGCGTCGGTGATGAGCGCGGAGAGCTTCTTGTTGGCCAGCCGCACGAAGCGCCGCGGCGTCACCCCGTTGGTGACGTTGGTGAACTTGTCGGGGAAGTACTCGTTGAAGTCGGGCAGCACCTTGTCGCGCAGCAGCTGCGAGTGCAGCTCGGCCACCCCGTTGACCTTCGCCCCGGCGACCGTCGCGAGGTAGGCCATCCGCACCGCCCGCTCGGGGTAGTCGGCGATGATCGACATCCGGCGCACGCGCATCTCGTCGTGGGGGAACCGCTCCCGCACCTCGTCGAGGAAGTCGTCGTTGATGCGGTAGATGATCTCGAGGTGGCGCGGGAGCAGCCGGCCCAGCAGCTCGACGGGCCAGACCTCGAGCGCCTCGGGCAGCAGCGTGTGGCAGGTGTAGGCGAAGCACTGCTGCGTGATCGACCACGCCTCCTCCCACTCGAAGCCCTTCTCGTCGATGAGCACCCGCATCAGCTCGGGAACCGCGATGACGGGGTGGGTGTCGTTGAGCTGGAAGATGACGCGCTCCGGCAGCCGGTGCAGGTCGAAGCGCTTCGGCAGCACCTGGTTGATGAAGTCGCTCACCGAGCAGGCCACGAAGAAGTACTGCTGCTGGAGCCGAAGCTCCTTGCCCTGCGGCGTGGAGTCCTCGGGGTAGAGGACCATCGAGATCTTCTCCGCGAACGTCTGGTTGCGCACGGCCTCGACGTAGTCGCCCGAGTTGAACTCGGCGAGGTTGAAGGCGCGGGTCGCCTTGGCGCTCCACAGCCGCAGCGTGTTGACGCGCCCGTTGCGATAGCCGGGGACCATGTAGTTGTGGGGCACGCCGAGCACGTCCCAGTCGGACTCCCAGCGGGTGCGCTCGCGCCCGTCGGCGTCGGTGTACTTCTCCGTGTGGCCGCCGAACTGCACGCGCACGGCGTTCTCGGGGTGGGTGAACTCCCACGGGTTGCCGAGCTGCAGCCACGGGTCGGAGTTCTCGACCTGCCAGCCGTCGACGAACGTCTGGCGGAAGATGCCGTACTCGTAGCGGATCCCGTAGCCCACGCACGGCACCGACATCGTCGCGAGGGAGTCGATGAAGCAGGCGGCGAGCCGGCCCAGACCGCCGTTGCCCAGACCGGGCTCGATCTCCTGCCCGCGCAGGGTGCTCAGTGAGATGCCGAGCTGGCCGAGGCCCTCCTCGACGATGTCGTCCATGTCGGCGGCGAGCAGCGAGTTGTCCAGCTGCCGCCCCAGCAGGTACTCCGCCGAGAGGTAGCAGACGGTCTTGGCCTGCATGTCCCACTGCTTGGCCAGTGTCGCCATCCACCGCGCCTGCAGGTGGTGGCGCACGGTGCGGGCCAGCGCGAGGTACTGGTCGTTGACCGAGCTGCGCGCGAGGCTCACGCCCTGGCCGTAGTTCAGCTCCCGCATGAAGTCGCCGACGAAGGCGTCGACGGTATGCGTGGGGGCGGTGAGGTCGCGGCTGTCGAGACCCGGGCCACGCCGGGCCGGATGGTCCGCCGCGGTCCTGGTGTCCGTCGTGTCCGTCACGGGGGCTCTCCCTCTGCTCGGGGCTGTTGCGAATCGGGCCGAGGCTGTGCCCGCGCCGACTCTAGCGGGTGCTCTGACCGGTTCTTGCAACCGTTTCAGCGTCCTTGCACGCTCCGCGAGACGCGCGGTCGGAGAGTGGTCGCGCCGAACCGGCACCGAGTAGCGTCGGGCGTGTGACTGCACCCGACGCCGCTGCAACCACGACCCCTCCCACGACCCCTCCCAGGACCCCGGCCCCACCCACCCCGGTGCCGGACACGACCATCCCGGACGCGCCCGCTCCGGACACGACCGTCCCGGACTCCCCCGCTCCCGCCGCCCCCGCTCCGGACGCGGTGACCGCGCAGGACGCGCCGCTCGCGCTGCTCCAGCACACCCTCCGGCCGGGGATCCTGCCGTTCGGGCGCATCCCCGTCGAGGACGTGCGCCCGCTCGTCGACGGCGGCACCCGCCCGGCGAAGTCCGTGGAGCACGAGGAGTTCGTCGTCGCGGCGCAGGTGTTCCGCGAGGGTCACGACGCCGTCAACGCCACCGCGGTGCTCACCGACCCCGGCGGCGTCGACCACCACTTCCCGATGGCCGTCGACAACGAGGGCCTCAGCTGGTGGAGCGCGACCGTCGCCGCCGACCGCCCGGGCTGGTGGACCTACCGCGTCGAGGGCTGGTCGGACCCCTGGGCCACGTGGGTCCACGACGCGACGATCAAGGTCGAGGCCGACGTCGACTCCGAGCTGATGCTCGAGGAGGGCGCCCGGATGCTCGAGCGCTCGCTGTCGGCGTCCGCCGTCGAGGGTGAGCCGACCCTTCTGCACCACGCCGTCGCGGCTCTGCGCGACACGACGCGGCCGCCCCTCGACCGGCTGCGCGTCGCGACGGCGCCGGAGATGCACCGCTGGTTCGCCCGCCACCCGTTCCGCGAGATGGTGAGCCCCACCCCGGCATACCCGCTGCTCGTCGAGCGCGAGCTCGCGCTGTTCGGCGCGTGGTACGAGATCTTCCCCCGGTCTGAGGGCGCGTACTTCGACGCCGAGGCGGGGGTCTGGCGCAGCGGCACCCTGCGCACCGCGGCCGAGCGGCTGCGCGCCATCGCGGGGATGGGCTTCGACGTCGTCTACCTCACCCCGGTGCACCCCATCGGCACGACCGCGCGCAAGGGCCGGAACAACAGCCTCACCACGCAGGAGGGCGACCCCGGCAGCCCGTATGCCATCGGCTCCCCCGACGGCGGCCACGACGCCCTGCACCCCGACCTCGGCACCTTCGAGGACTTCGACGTCTTCGTCAGCGCCGCCCGCCGCAACGGGCTCGAGGTCGCCATCGACATCGCGCTGCAGGCGTCACCCGACCACCCCTACGTGCAGACGCACCCGGAGTGGTTCACGACGCGCGCCGACGGCACCATCGCCTACGCCGAGAACCCGCCCAAGAAGTACCAGGACATCTACCCGCTCAACTTCGACAACGACCCCGCCGGGGCCTACGCCGAGGTACGCCGGGTCATCCAGGTGTGGATCGACCACGGGGTCACGCTGTTCCGCGTCGACAACCCGCACACCAAGCCGGTCCAGTTCTGGCAGTGGCTCATCGCCGACGTCGCGCGCGACCACCCCGAGGTCATCTGGCTCGCCGAGGCGTTCACGAAGCCGGCCATGATGCACACGCTCGCCAAGGCCGGGTTCCAGCAGTCCTACACGTACTACGCGTGGCGCAACCTGCGCTGGGAGCTGGAGGCGTACCTGCGCGAGCTGTCGGGCGAGGCGGCGGCCTACATGCGCCCGTCGTTCTGGCCGACGACGCACGACATCCTCACGCCCTACATGCAGTACGGCGGCCCGACCGCGTGGATGCTGCGCGCCGCGCTCGCCGCGACCCTCGTCCCCACCTACGGCATCTACGCGGGCTACGAGCTCATGGAGAACGTCGCCCGGCAGGGCGCCGAGGAGCAGGTCGACAACGAGAAGTACCAGTACACCGACCGCCGCTGGGAGGACTACGAGCCGGGCGGGCCCAAGGCCGGGCAGAGCCTGGCCGGCTACCTCACGATGCTCAACGCCATCCGCAAGGCGCACCCGTCACTGCGCTGGCTGCGCAACATCACCTTCCACACCGCGGACGACGAGAACGTCATCGTCTTCTCCAAGACGCGCACGGGCGCCGACGGGCGGCGTGACACGATCCTCGTCGTCGCCAACCTCGACCCGCACGCCACGCGGGCCACCTGGGTCCACCTCGACATGCCGGCCCTGGGACTGTCGTGGGACACCCAGTTCCGCGCCCGTGACCTCGTCACCGAGCAGACGTGGATCTGGCAGCAGCACTCGTTCGCCCGCCTCGGGCCGGAGACCCAGCCCGTGCACATCATCGAGGTCAGGAGCATCTGAGCCGTGCAAGGACTTAACCTGTCGCAGCCCGGCCTCCGCCACGACCCGTACTGGTACCGCACCGCGGTCTTCTACGAGGTCCTCGTGCGCGCCTACGGCGACTCCAAGGGCAGCGGGGGCGGCGACTTCCGCGGCCTCATCGAGCGCCTGGACTACCTGCAGTGGCTCGGCATCGACTGCCTCTGGCTGCCGCCGTTCTACGCCTCACCGCTGCGCGACGGTGGCTACGACATCGCCGACTACAAGGCGGTGCTCGCCGAGTTCGGCACCCTGCCCGAGTTCATCGAGCTCGTGTCGCAGGCGCACGCCCGCGGCATCCGCATCGTCACCGACCTCGTCATGAACCACACCTCGGACCAGCACCCGTGGTTCCAGCTGAGCCGGGCCGAGGCGGACGGGCCCTACGGCGACTACTACGTGTGGTCCGACACCGACGCCCCCTACAGCGAGGCGCGGATCATCTTCGTCGACACCGAGGTGTCGAACTGGACGTTCGACCCCGTGCGCCGCCAGTTCTTCTGGCACCGCTTCTTCTCCCACCAGCCGGACCTCAACTTCGAGAACCCGCGCGTGCAGGAGGAGATGTTCGACGTCGTCCGGTTCTGGATGGACCTCGGCATCGACGGCTTCCGGCTCGACGCCGTGCCCTACCTGTTCGAGGAGGAGGGCACCAACTGCGAGAACCTCCCCCGCACCCACCAGTTCCTCGCCGACCTCCGGGCCATGGTCGACCGGGAGTACCCCGGTCGGGTCCTCCTGGCCGAGGCCAACCAGCCCCCGGCCGAGGTCGTCGACTACTTCGGCACCCCCGAGGCGCCCGAGTGCCAGATGTGCTTCCACTTCCCGGTCATGCCCCGTCTCTACTACTCGCTGCGCGAGGAGAAGGCGGCCCCGATCGTCGACGCCCTCGCCGCGACGCCCCCCATCCCGGCCGGCGCCCAGTGGGGCACCTTCCTGCGCAACCACGACGAGCTCACCCTCGAGATGGTCACGCCCGAGGAGCGGTCGGCGATGTACGGCTGGTACGCCCCCGACCCCCGGATGCGCGCCAACGTCGGCATCCGGCGGCGGCTCGCTCCGCTGCTCGACAACAGCCGGCCCGAGATCGAGCTGATCCACGCCCTGCTGCTGTCCCTCCCCGGCTCGCCCTGCCTCTACTACGGCGATGAGATCGGGATGGGCGACAACATCTGGCTCAACGACCGCGACGCCGTGCGCACGCCGATGCAGTGGACGCCCGACCGCAACGCGGGCTTCTCCTCCGTCGACCCCGGCAAGCTCTACCTGCCGGTCATCAGCAGCCTCGTCTACCACTACAACACGATCAACGTCGAGGCGCAGATGGCGCACTCGAGCTCGCTCCTGCACTGGGTGCGCGGGATGCTCTCGGTGCGCAGCCGGCACCCGGTGTTCGGCCTCGGCGACTTCCTCGTCTGCCCCTCCGAGAACGACGCCGTGCTGTCCTTCGTGCGCCACTACGAGGGCGAGCGCCCGGTCGGCACCGACGCCTCCTCGAGCCAGACGGTGCTGTGCGTCAACAACCTCGCCTCGCGCCCGCAGGCGACGACGATCCAGCTGCCCGAGCGGTATGCCGGTGCGCAGCTCGTCGACCTCTTCGGCGGCCAGGGCTTCCCCAAGGTCGGCGACGACGGCCGGGTGCTCATCACCCTCGGTTCGCGGGACTTCTTCTGGCTGCAGGTGCGCGGGGACAGCGACCATGGCTGAGATCCACCGCACGACCATGGCGCCCGGCAAGCTGGAGCTGCTCGCCGCGTGGCTGCCGGCCCAGCGCTGGTATGCCGGCAAGGGCCGCGCCCCGGCCCTGCGCCCCCTCGGGGGCTACCGGCTCGACGACCCCTCCGGCGACGTCGGCATCGAGGTCATGGTCGTCGCTGACGACTCGGGCCCCGCCCCGGTGGCCTACCAGGTGCCCCTCACCTACCGCGGCGCCCCGCTGGCCGGGGCCGACGGCGCGCTCGTCGGCACGAGCGAGCACGGCGTGCTGGGCACCCGCTACGTCTACGACGCCCCGCACGACCCGGTGTTCGTCGCCCAGCTGCTCGCCCTCGTCCAGGGCCGAGCGGCTGCCCAGGCCCAGCGTGAGAGCCACACGCCCGACCCCACCGTGCAGGGGCACGCGGTCGACGACACGGTCGTCACCCTCCGGTCGTCGTCGGTGCTGCGCGGCGAGCAGTCCAACACCTCCGTGATCTGCGAGGTCGTCGACGAGTCCGGCGCGGCCGCGGAACCCGTCATCGTCAAGCTCTTCCGCGCGCTGCACCCCGGCGAGAACCCCGACGTCGTCGTGCAGACCGCCCTCAGTGCGGCCGGGTCGACGCAGGTCCCGCACACCGTGGGCTACGTCTCCGGTGGGTGGGCCGACCCGGTCGGCGGCGAGCGGGTGGAGGGCCACCTCGCCTTCGCCCAGCGGTTCCTCCCCGGGGTGGAGGACGCCTGGAGGGTCGCCCTCCGGGCGGCCGGCGAGGGCCGTGACTTCACCACCGAGGCCCGCGAGCTCGGCGAGGCCACCGCCCACATCCACCTGACGCTGGCGCAGGCGCTCGGCACCACGCCGGCGACCGACGAGGCCAAGGCCCGGCTCCTCGACCTCGTCCGGGCCCGCTACGCGACGGCGGTCGCCGAGGTGCCCTCGCTCGCCGACGACGACGCCGCGATCCGCGCCGTGCTCGACCGGCTCGGGTCGACGCCGTGGCCCGATCTCCAGCGGGTGCACGGCGACTACCACCTCGGCCAGGTGCTGCGGACCCCGTCCGGCTGGGTGGCCGTCGACTTCGAGGGCGAGCCGCTGCGGCCGCTGCACGAGCGCACCGGCCCCGACCTCGCGCTGCGCGACGTCGCCGGGATGCTGCGGTCCTTCGACTACGCCGGCGGGTCGGTCGAGCTGTCCGGGGCGCGCCCCTCGGCCCGGGAGTGGGTCGCCGCCTGCCGCGACGCGTTCCTCGACGGCTACGTCGCCGTCAGCGGGCTCGACGTCGCCGCCGCGGCCCCGGTCCTGCGGGCGCTCGAGCTCGACAAGGCCCTCTACGAGGTCGTCTACGAGGTCCGCAACCGGCCCGGCTGGGTCGGCATCCCGGCCGGCGCCGTCGACCGGCTCGTCGCCGCTCCCGGGGCCGCAGCGGGCTCCCCGTCCCCCCACGCCACCCAACACGCCACCGAGCACGCCGAGCACGCCACCGAGAAGGGTGTCTCATGAAGACCGTCCAGACCACTGCACAGATCGGTGACGAGGGACCCCTCCGCGCGTTCGTGGAGGGCCGCAACGGCCAGCCGCACGACTTCCTCGGCCACCACCTCGGCCCCGGGGGGCTGACCATCACGGCATACCGGCCGCTGGCCCGCACCGTGCGGGCCCGGCTGGCCGACGACATCGTCATGGACCTGCACCACGTCAGCGACGGCGTCTGGTCGGGCACCGCCGCCGAGGTGTCGCACACGACCGACTACCGGCTCCTCGTCAGCTACGACGACGGCGTCGAGCACGAGCAGGACGACCCCTACCGCTTCGCCCCGACCCTCGGTGACGTCGACCTCCACCTGTTCAACGAGGGCCGCCACGAGCGGCTCTGGACCGTGCTCGGCGCCCACGTGCGGCAGTACACCGGGCCGCTCGGAGACGTCCACGGCGTGTCGTTCGCCGTCTGGGCCCCCCGCGCCGCCACCGTCCACGTCACCGGTGACTTCAACGGCTGGGACGGGATGTCGCACCCGATGCGCAGCCTGGGCCAGAGCGGGGTCTGGGAGCTGTTCATCCCCGGCGCCGGCGAGGGCATGAACTACCAGTACGCGATCCGCGGCGCCGACGGCACGGTCGTGCACCACAACGACCCGATGGCCCAGCGCACGGAGGTCGCGCCCAAGCAGGCCGCCATCGTCACCGAGTCCCACTACGAGTGGGACGACGGCGACTGGATGCAGCAGCGCGCCGAGAACAACCCGCACAACGGTCCGATGAGCACCTACGAGGTGCACCTCGGCTCGTGGCGCCAGGGCTCGAGCTATGTCGACCTCGCCGAGCACCTCGTCAACTACGTGCGCGACCTCGGCTTCACGCACGTCGAGCTGATGCCCGTCATGGAGCACCCGTTCGCCCCCTCGTGGGGCTACCACGTGACGAACTACTACGCGCCGACGTCCCGGTTCGGCTCCCCCGACGACTTCCGCTACCTCGTCGACCGGATGCACCAGGCCGGCATCGGCGTCATCCTCGACTGGGTGCCGGGCCACTTCGCCACGGACCCGTGGGCGCTGGCGAAGTTCGACGGCCAGGCCCTCTACGAGCACCCGGACCCGCGCAAGGGCTGGCATCCGGAGTGGGGCTCGTACATCTTCGACCTCGGCCGCAACGAGGTGCGCAACTTCCTCGTCGCCAACGCGATCTACTGGTTCGAGGAGTTCCACGTCGACGGCATCCGCGTCGACGGGGTCGCCTCGATGCTCTACCTCGACTACTCGCGGCAGCCCGGCGAGTGGATCCCCAACTCCTACGGCGGCCGCGAGAACCTCGAGGCGGTGCGGCTGCTGCAGGAGGCCAACGCCACGGCCTACCGCCGGTCCCCGGCATCGTCACCATCGCCGAGGAGTCGACCTCGTGGTCGGGGGTCACCGCGACGACCGCCAACGGCGGCCTGGGCTTCGGCTTCAAGTGGAACATGGGCTGGATGAACGACTCCCTGCGCTACCTCGGCCAGGACCCGATCTACCGGCAGTACCACCACAACTCGATGACCTTCGCGCTCATGTACGCCTTCAGCGAGAACTTCGTGCTGCCGATCAGCCACGACGAGGTCGTCCACGGCAAGGGCTCGCTGCTGCGCAAGGCCGGCGGCACCCGCGACGAGCAGCTGGCCACGCTGCGCGCGTTCCTCGCCTACATGTGGAGCCACCCCGGCAAGCAGCTGATCTTCATGGGCTGGGAGTTCGCGCAGGAGTCCGAGTGGGCCGACGGGCGCAGCCTCGACTGGTGGCTGCTCGACCAGCCGGCGCACTACCGGGTGCACGCCCTGGTCAAGGACATGAACGCGATCTACGAGCGCTACCGGCAGCTGTGGGAGTACGACCCCGACCCGGCCGGGTTCCTCTGGCTCAACGCCGACGACGCGAGCGCACAACACGTTCTCCTACCTGCGCTTCGGCTCCGGTGACCGGGCGACGGACGCCCCGGTCATGGCGGTCGTCGTCAACTTCAGCGGCTGCACCCACGAGCCCTACCGCATCGGCGTCCCCCGCGCCGGCGGGTGGCGGGTGCTCATGGACACGGCCGGCTACCGGCCCGAGGCCCCGAGCTCGGCCGGCCTCGTCATCCAGGCCGAACCCCAGTCCTGGGACGGCCAGCCGTTCGCCGTCAACGTCACCGTGCCGGCCCTCTCGGCCGTCTGGCTCGTCCCCGAATCCGAAGGAGACTCCCTGTGAACGACCCCCGCGCCGGCCAGCAGGCCCAGGAGCGAGACCTCGTCGACGTCGACGCCCTCGTCGCGGCCTACTACGACCGGGTCCCCGACGCCACGAACCCCGACCAGAAGGTCGTGTTCGGCACGTCCGGCCACCGCGGGTCGAGCCTCAGGACCGCGTTCAACGAGGCCCACATCCTCGCCACGACGCAGGCGATCTGCGAGTACCGCGCGTCGCAGGGCGTCGACGGGCCGCTGCTCATCGGCCGCGACACCCACGCCCTGTCCGAGCCGGCGTGGAAGTCCGCCCTGGAGGTGCTCGTCGCCAACGGCGTCACCGTGCTCGTCGACGACCGCGACGGCTACACACCCACCCCGGCCGTCTCGCACGCGATCCTCCCCCTCAACCGGGGCAAGATCGGCGGCACCGGGACGGTGGCGGGACCGGCACCGGCGCCGGGCTCGCCGACGGCATCGTCGTGACGCCGTCGCACAACCCGCCGGCGGACGGCGGGTTCAAGTACAACCCGACCCACGGCGGCCCGGCCGACACCGACGCCACGTCGGTCATCGCCGCGCGCGCCAACGAGCTCATCGTCGGCGGGCTGGCCGACGTCAAGCGCGTACCGCTCGAGCAGGCGCTCGGCGAGGTGGGCCGCTACGACTTCCTGGGGCGCTACGTCGACGACCTGCCCAACGTCGTCGACCTCGCGGCGATCCGCGAGGCCGGCGTACGCATCGGCGCCGACCCGCTCGGTGGGGCGTCGGTCGACTACTGGGCCGAGATCGCCAAGCGGCACGGTCTCGACCTCACGGTCGTCAACCCCGAGGTCGACCCGACGTGGCGGTTCATGACGCTCGACTGGGACGGCAAGATCCGGATGGACTGCTCGTCGCCCTCGGCCATGGCCTCGCTCATCGAGCGCAAGGACGAGTACGACATCGCCACCGGCAACGACGCCGACTCCGACCGCCACGGCATCGTCACGCCCGACGCCGGGCTGATGAACCCCAACCACTACCTCGCGGTGGCCATCCAGTACCTCTACGGCGGGGCCCGGCCCGGCTGGGGCGACGGGACGGCGATCGGCAAGACGCTCGTGTCGTCGTCGATGATCGACCGCGTCGCCGAGGACCTCGGCCGCACGCTGCTCGAGGTGCCCGTCGGCTTCAAGTGGTTCGTGCCGGGGCTGCTCGACGGCAGTGTCGGCTTCGGCGGCGAGGAGTCCGCCGGGGCGTCGTTCCTGCGCTTCGACGGCTCGGTGTGGACGACCGACAAGGACGGCATCATCCTCGCGCTGCTCGCCTCGGAGATCCTCGCCAAGACCGGGAAGACGCCGAGCCAGCACTACGCCGAGCTCACCGCGAAGCACGGCGACCCGGCATACGCCCGGATCGACGCGGCCGCCGACCGGGAGGAGAAGGCGGCCCTCGCGGCGCTGTCCCCGGAGGCCGTCACCGCCGAGTCGCTGGCGGGCGAGCCGATCACGGCCAAGCTGACCAGCGCGCCGGGCAACGGCGCGAAGATCGGCGGGCTCAAGGTCGTCACCGAGAGCGCGTGGTTCGCGGCGCGGCCGTCGGGCACCGAGGACGTCTACAAGATCTACGCCGAGTCCTTCAAGGGCCCGGAGCACCTGGCCGAGGTACAGGCCCAGGCCAAGGAGGTCGTCAGCGCGGCGCTGGGCTCCTGACGGATCCTGACGGGTCGACGGAGCCTGAAGGCGGGCGATGAGGCCGCTGTCGGTGACCCGGACGGGGAATCGACCGGCCGGGTCGCGCGTTGGCCCCAGTAGATCGCGCCCGCGGTCGCTCCGCCCTCGATCCTTGGAGGCCGTCATGGCGACCACCGACGTACCCGCCGACCACCCCCACCTCAACCCGGGCTTCCCGCACCGGCAGAGCGAGCACGCCCCGAACCTGGCGACGCTCGACCAGCTGCGCGCCTCCGGCCGCAACGCGCTCCTCAGCCCGCGGCACCGCCGGCGGGCGAAGCCGGCCGGCTGCACCACCTGCTGAGCCCCCGACCACTACTGCGATGGCGGTGGATCCGACCCCCTCTGTGGGGTGGGACCCACCGCCATCGGCGTGCCGGGCTGGGTCAGGGCTCAGAACAGGGCGCTCATCAACGCTCGCCGGGCCTTGACGACCCGCTCGTCGGTGGTGCCGACGATCTCGAACAGCTCGAGCAGGTGCTCGCGCACCCGGTTGCGGTCGTCGCCCTCCGTGGCCCGTACCGTGTCGACGAGCCGGTGGAAGGCATCCTCGACGTGGCCGCCGAGGACGTCGAGGTCGGCGACGAGGATCTGGGCGTCGACATCGGTGGGGGCCTGCGCCGCCGCCGCGCGCGCCGCGACGAGGTCGGCACCGTCGGTGCGCTGGAGCAGCCGCACCTGGGCGAGCCCCGCCTTGGCCTCCGCGTCAGCCGGGTTCTGCGCCAAGGCTTGCTGGTATGCCGTCACGGCCGCGTCGAAGTCGCCGGCCTCGATCGCGTCGTAGGCGGCCGCGATGTGCGGCGGGAGCGGCTCCTCGACCTCCTCGGCCGGCTCCGCCCCCTCCGTCCCCTGCTGGGGGTCGGTGGGCGCGCCGGTGTCGACGACCCGGCCGGTGACGCCGTTCTGCACGGCCACCTGGAGCAGCTCGTCGAGGATGGGCTGCACCTCCTGCGGCAGCAGCGGGCCGACGAACAGGGGCAGCGGCCGGCCCTGCAGCAGGGCGATGGTCATCGGCACCTGCTGCACCTGCAGGGCCCGCAGCAGGCCCGGGTTCTCGTCGACGTCCACCGAGACCACCTGGAAGCGGCCCTCGTTGCTCCGGGCCAGGCCGGCCATCACGGTGACGAAGTCCTGCGACTCCGGCAGGCGCGACGACCAGAGCACGACGACGACCGGGTGCCGGACGCTGCGGTTGACGATGTCCTGGAAGGTGGCGTCGCTGCCCGTGACGACGAGGCCCTCGCCGGCGCCCGGACCGTCACCGGCCGCACCAGCGGCACCGGGGGCACCAGGGCCCGAGGCGCCGGCGGACTGACCCCGGGCCGGGGCGGGACGCTTGAGGGCGGACAGGTCGACGGCTCCCCGCAGGGCGGAGGGCGGGAACGGCTGCTGGGTCATGCCGTCATTCTCGCCGATCCCCGGCCGCCACCGGACCGTCAGGTACCGGAGGCCGAGACGAGGTGCTCCTCGGCCCCGACGACCTGCGCCTGGCCGCTGTCGGGGACGACGAACAGCACCATCTCGACGCTGTCCTGCACGGCCTCGGCCTTGATCGTCGTCAGCCCCGTGAGCGCCTGGAACTGCGGCGAGGGGGTGATCGTCCCCTGCGTGCGGTTGAGCAGCGTGTCCTTGCGGGTCATGACCGTGAAGACCAGCGCGCCCTTGCCGCCGGCCAGCCGGAGGCCGCCCACGACGTCCTTGGCCTGGTGCTGCTGCGTGAACGAGCCCACGCCGGACAGGGCGTCGTTCTGCGCCTTGGCCGCCTGGCGCAGCGTGGCCGCGAACGCGTCGTCGCTGAAGGGGCGGTCGGTGGTCGCCGCCGGCGCGGGGAAGGCGAGCGAGGCGGCATACGCGGCCAGGAGCTTGTCGGGGTCGACGGCCAGGCCGCTCGCGTCGTCGCCGAGCACAGGCGCGCCGGTGGTCAGCTGGTCGAACGCGGGGACCTCGCTGCTGGGCAGCATGGGCGCGCTGACGGCGATCTTGAACGGCGTCCGCGCGTCGGGGGTCGTCAGGAGCGACAGCACCGGCAGGCCCGACTTGGCCCGCGTCGTCTGCACGACCATGACGCGGGGGTAGGCGTCGCCGCTGGAGACGGCGAGCACCGTCGGCACCGCCCCCGTCAGCGTCAGCGCGTCCTTCTGCTCCTGCGTGAGGGTGGGGGCCAGCTTCGCGTCGGCCTTGGCGGACACCAGCGCATCGCCCGTGAAGGCGGTGTCGCGCAGGGCGTCCCCGTCGGCGCCGGGGGCGGCCGCCGCCTGCTGGGCGGTCTGCACGACCCGGGCGGCGAGCGTCTGGGCCTGGGCGGCGGACACGACGCCGCCGACGGTCGCCGTGGGCGCGTCGGTGACGCCGGCGATGCTCGTGCAGCCGGCGAGGCCGGCGGCGAGCGCGAGGGCTCCGAGGGCAGCGGTCAGACGTGCGCGATGCCGGGTCATCGGATCTCCTGGGGCTGCGCCGGGGCGGTGGCCCTGCGGTGCTGCCAGAGCCAGCCGCCGGCGAAGGCGAGGACGATGAGGCCGACGACGAGCGCGGCGAGGGACTCCAGCAGCCAGGCGGCCCGCGAGAAGCTCACCGAGACGTCGACCGGGCCACCCTTCGTGGGGTAGACGAGCACCGCCTGGGGCGCCTGGTCCTGGCTGAGGGTGATGCTGTCGGTGCCCGTGGAGCGCCACACGTGGTAGTTCGACGGGTCCTCGAGACCACCGGTGCCGAGCTGCTCGACCTTCAGGGTGCGCGCCGGGAACGCGGCCGCGACGACGATGTCGTGCTTGGCCCGGCCGACCGCGTCGGTCGTGTCCCTGGGGGTCGCGGCGCCGATGAAGACGGGGCCGGACGCGGCGTGGGCGGTGACCGTGACGGGCACGTTGACCCGGTTCAGCGGGTCGGGGCCGATGACGAGCGGCTGGTCGGCGGTGGCGGTGAAGGTCGCGGTCGCCTTGGGCCCGAGCAGGATGGCGAACCACGCGCCGAGGACCGTCAGCGCGAGCCCGACGACCACCAGGGCGGCGACCACGAGACGGCGTGCGAAGGCCACGAGGGGGTCCTGTTCGGTCGGCGACGTGCGCGGCGAGGCGACGTCGTGGTGCGGATCAGGGTCGGTCGAGGGCCACCGGTGGGTGCCCTCCGTGACGTCCACCATGACATACGCGGCCGTGGCGGGACCAATTCCGGGCGCCCGCCGGCCCCCGTGACGCGGGCTCCGGGCGGGCCCCGCCGGCGCTGCTCAGAAGCGGGCCGGCTCCCGGTAGACGCCCCACTCGGCGCGCAGCGCGTCGCAGATCTCGCCGAGGGTGGCCTCGGCGCGGACGGCGTCCAGCATCGCCGGCACCATGTTGGCGTCGGTGCGCGCGACCGCCACCATCTGCTCGACGGCCCGCTGGACGGCGGCCTCGTCGCGACCCGTCCGGCGCTGGCCGAGCGCGCGCACCTGCTCGCGCTCGACCTCGTGGCTGACCCGCAGGATCTCCAGGTCGTGGCTGATGGACTCGGTGTGCGTGTTGACCCCGACGACCTTCTTGTCGCCCTTCTCGAGCGCCAGCTGGTACTGGAACGCCGCGTCGGCGATCTCGCCCATGAACCAGCCGTCCTCGATGCCGCGCAGGATGCCGGACGTCATCGGGCCGATCTCGTGCTGCACGGTGCCGTCGGGGCCGACCTCGCGGCCGAGCCGGCCCATCCCCCGGATCGTCTCGAAGATGGCCTCGGCCTCTGCCTCGATGGCGTCGGTGAGCGCCTCGACGTACCAGGAGCCCCCGAGCGGGTCGGCGACGTTGACGACGCCGGTCTCGTCCATGATCACCTGCTGGGTGCGCAGGGCGATCTCGGCCGCCTGCTCGCTCGGCAGGGCCAGCGTCTCGTCGAGTGCGTTGGTGTGCAACGAGTTCGTGCCGCCCAGCACTGCGGCGAGCGCCTCCACCGCGGTGCGCACGACGTTGTTGTAAGGCTGCTGCGCCGTGAGCGAGACGCCCGCCGTCTGCGTGTGGAACCGCAGCCACTGGGCCTTGTCGGTCTTCGCCCCGTAGACGTCGCGCAGCCAGCGGGCCCAGATGCGCCGGGCCGCCCGGAACTTGGCGATCTCCTCGAAGAAGTCGAGGTGGGCGTCGAAGAAGAAGGACAGGCCCGGGGCGAAGACGTCGACGTCCATCCCCCGCGACAGGCCCAGCTCGACGTACGCGAAGCCGTCGGCCAGCGTGTAGGCCAGCTCCTGCGCGGCCGTCGAGCCCGCCTCCCGGATGTGGTAGCCGGACACCGAGATCGGCTTGTAGTTCGGGATGGTGTCCGCGCAGTACTCCATGAGGTCGCCGATGAGGCGCAGGTGCGGCTCGGGCCCGAACAGCCACTCCTTCTGGGCGATGTACTCCTTGAAGATGTCGGTCTGCAGCGTGCCGTTGAGGACGCCGAGGTCGATGCCCTGCCGCTCGGCGGCGACGAGGTACATGCAGAAGACGGGCACCGCCGGCCCCGAGATCGTCATCGACGTCGTCACGTCACCGAGGGGGATGTCGGCGAACAGGGTCTCCATGTCGGCCGCGCTGTCGATGGCGACCCCGCAGTGGCCCACCTCGCCGAGGCTGTGGGCGTCGTCGGAGTCGCGGCCCATGAGCGTGGGCATGTCGAACGCGACGCTGAGGCCGCCGCCCCCCCGGGCGAGGATCATCTTGTAGCGCTCGTTGGTCTGCACCGCGTTGCCGAACCCGGCGAACTGGCGGATGGTCCAGGTACGGCCGCGGTACCCCGTGGGGTAGAGGCCGCGGGTGAAGGGGTACTCCCCCGGCCAGCCGATCCGCTCCATCCGCTCGCGCTCGGCATCGCTCGCATCCTCGGGCAGGTCGGGTATGCCGTGCAGCCCCGGTCCGTAGACGGGCTCCACGGGCGTCCCCGACAGGGTCGTGAAGTCGGCGTCGCGGACGCGCCCCCCCGCGAGGGCCGCGTCGTAGCGCGCCTGCCAGCGGGCGGCACCGGAGGGCTGGGCGGGGGTCTCATCAGGCATACCCCGCAATTTACTAGGACGTCCTACTAATTACCACCGGACTCAGGAGATTGTCGGGATGCCGGCTCGACGGTCAGGGCGGGGTGAAGTCCCCGCGGGCCACGCGCACGCGGCGCAGGATCGCGAAGAGCTGCTCGTGGTCCTCCGGGCTGAGCATGGCCATCCCGAAGCCGCCGCTCACCAGGTCGGCCGTCGCCGCCTCCATGACCTCGCGCCCGGCGTCGGTGATCGCGGCCAGGGTGCCGCGGCCGTCGCGGGGGTTGGGACCACGGCGGACGAGACCCTGCGCCTCCAGCCGCTGCACGATGTGGGTGGCCGAGGTCGGATGCACCATCAGCCGCTCGCCGACCTTGCTCATCGGCAGCTCCCCCGCCGAGGAGAAGGCGAGCAGGACCAGGGCCTCGTAGCGGGCGAAGGTCAGCCCGTGTCGCCCGACGACGCCGTCGAACTCCGCGAGCAGCAGCTGCTGCACCCGCATGATCGAGGTGGCGGAGGCCATGGCGGCCGGCTCGGAGCTCGGCCCCCACCGGCGGCGCCAGAGGTCGGCGGCCCGCCGGATCGGGTCGAAGGGCAGACGCAGGCCGTCGGACACGCGGAGCACGCTAGCGGCTGGGGGCCGCCCGTGACTCCGCGGCCAGGATCTGGTGAGGTGGGCGCCATGGACGCCGAACGGGAGTGGACGCTGGGTCAGCGCCGCGTGGTCGAGCTGGTGGGCGGGCTGGGTCATGACGCCGCGGGCCGCCGGGTGCCGGCGTGCCCGGACTGGACCGTGCGCGACCTGCTGTCGCACATGGTCGGCCTCGGGGTCGACGTGCTCGCCGGCGACGAGCCCGACGACCACAACGAGGCGTGGACCGCCGCGCAGGTGGCCGCCCGCCGCGACCACGATGTCGCCGCTCTGGTCACCGAGTGGCAGGGCATCACCGAGCCCATGCAGGCCTACCTGCGCACCGTCAGCCCGCGCCCTCTGGCCGACCTCGTCATCCACGAGCAGGACCTCCGGGGGGCGCTGGGCGTCCCCGGCGGGCAGGGCACTGCGGCGCTCGCCACGGTGCGCGACCGCATGCTCGCGCGGTTCGCCCCGCGCGTGGAGGGCCTGCCGGTCATCGCCCTCGAGGGCGAGCAGTGGACGTGGCGATCGGGCGACGGCACCCCGGCGGTCGTCGTGCGGGCCGGCGACCACGACCTGGCTCGCGCCCTCATGGCCCGCCGCTCGGCCGACCAGCTGCGCCGGTGGACCGCGCAGGGGGACGTCACCCCCTACCTGCCCGCCTTCGCGACGCTCGGGCCGCTCCCGACGCAGGACCTCAGCGAGTAGGCGACCAGCCAGGCGCGCGGCCACGTCGAGGAGAGGGCGTCCGCGCTCGCCGAGCATCCGACACCATGTGCGCACCGGGATGGGGCCGAGGGCCTCCAGCAGCACGGGTCGAGGCTGAGCGTCGCGGTCACGATTCGTGCTGCGCGAGAACGGCTTCCAGCCGCTGCACCTTGCCGTCGAGCTCGCCCGTGAAGCCCGGGCGGATGTCGGCCTTGAGCACCAGGCTCACCCGGGGGCTGGCCGCCGCGATGGCGTCGACCGCGCCCTTGACGACCGCCAGGCACTCGTCCCACTCCCCCTCGATGGTCGTGAACATGGCGTCGGTGCGGTTCGGCAGCCCGCTGGCCCGCACCACGCGGATCGCGGCAGCGACGGCCTCGCTCACCGACCCGGTGTCAGGCGTGTCATCGGATGAGCCGGACGAGCCGGACGGGGCGACGGAGAAGGCGACGAGCATGCCGCCACCGTAACGCCGCTCAGCCGGCGAGCACCCGGTGGTGCATCCGGCACAGCTCGACGACCTCGAACCCCAGCGCCTCGTTGATCGAGACCATCCACGCGTTGGTCTCGTCGTTGCCCGTCTCGACGGTGGTGCGCTCGGGATGGTCCCGCTGGAGGCGCCGCAGGTTCTCGACCTTCACGGCGGTGCCGAGCCGGTGCCCGCGGTGCGCGCGGTCCACGAGCGTCCCCCACTGCCAGACGCGCTGGGGAGCGCCCGCCGGCAGGATCAGGTCGGTGTAGGCCACCACGGCCCCCGACTCCGCGTGCACCGCGACGGTCGTGACCCGCTGCCGCCCCTGCGCGCGCTCGACGGCGCGGTACTCCCGGTAGTGCTCCGGGGTCATCGACTCCGCCTCGAAGTCGACGTCGCCGGTGGGGGCGTCCACCCCGAGCTGGTTCGAGACCGCGCAGTAGCCGGCCACCAGCGGCTCGGGCAGCCCATCGCTGTAGGTCTCGAGCCGGTAGCGGCCGGACCACCACGGCCGGGCCGCCTCGGCCAGCGTGTCCAACCGGGCGTCCGGCACCGGCAGGGCGAGCCGGCGGATCCGGTCGGTGCTCGCGGGGGTGAAGCCGGTATGCGCCGCGAACCGCTCGTGGGGATGGTCGCCGGTCACGTCGGCCGGTACGAAGGACTCCGTGAGCACCTCCCGGCGGCCCTCCTCGGCGGCCCGGCCCACGACGTGCTGCACGAGCCGGGCCCCGACCCCGCGCCGGCGCCGGGCGGGGTCGACGTGCACCTCGAACCAGACCTTGTCGAGGTTGTCGAGCCGCGGGAACCACAAGAGCGCCACGCCGGCCGCCTCGTCGCCGTCCCACACCGCCCACGTCTCGAGCCGCTGCGCCGGGTCGTCGTGGCGCCAAGCGGCCAACGTCGGCTCCAGGCCGTCCTGGTCGTTCCACGGCCGCTCGTGGTCCAGGCTCGCGCGCACGACCGCGAAGAGAGCGCGCCCCTCCCGGTCGTCGTGGACGTCCAGCGGCGCGACGGAGAGCACGGTGGAGGACATCCCTCGACGGTAGGGAGCGCCGGGCGTCGGCCGCCAGCGGTTTTCAGGCGCCCGCGGGCACCTGGAGCACCGCGACCCCGTGGGCACCGAGGCTCACGGCGCCCACGGAGAAGGAGGTGGTCTCCGGGTCCCAGGCCAGGACGAGCTCGGCGTCGGGGCCGATCTCGGGCACGTCGACGGTGACGGGGTCGGCGGAGAAGCTGCACACCAGACGGATGCGGTGGCGGGCGACGACGAGCCAACGACCACGATCGTCGTGGCGCACCTCGACGGCGTCGAGCCGGTCGTCGGTGAGGTCGGAGCGTCGACGGCGCTCGGCGACGAGCGCGGCATACCAGCGGAGCATCCGGGCGTGGCCGGGCTCCTCGAGCTCGGTCCAGTCGAGGACGCTGCGGTCGCGCGTGGCCGGGTCCTGCGGGTCGGGGACGTCCTCGCGGTCCCAGCCGTGGCTCGCGAACTCGGCGCGCCGGCCTTCGCGGATCGCCCGGCCCAGGTCGGGGTCCCCGAACGAGCTGAAGTACTGCCAGGGCGTCGACGCGGCCCACTCCTCCCCCATGAAGACCATGGGGGTGAAGGCCGACATGAGGTAGAGCGCCGCGCCGACGGCCTGCTGGCCGGGCGTGACCAGGGCGCTGATCCGGTCGCCCGTGGCCCGGTTCCCGACCTGGTCGTGGGTCTGGAGGTAGCCGAGGAACTGGGTGCTGCGGTGGCGCTGCGGGTCGACCTTGGCGCCCCACTCGCGGCCCCGGAAGCTCGACCAGCGGCCGTCGTGGAGGAACGCGCCGGTCAGGGTCGTGCTCAGGGCGTCGGGCTCGGAGAAGTCGGCGTAGTAGCCCGACTGCTCACCCGTCAGCGTGGCGTGCAGGGCGTGGTGCACGTCGTCGTCCCACTGGGCGTCGAGGCCCCAGCCGCCCTCCGTGGTGGGCGTGACGACGACGGGGTCGTTGAGGTCGCTCTCCGCGATGAGGGTGAGGGGCCGGCCGAGCTCGCGCTGCAGCGTGCCGGTCGCGTCGGCGAGCTGGGCGAGCAGGTGGGTCTCGGAGTCGTCCTTGAGCTCGTGGACGGCATCGAGCCGCAGGGCGTCGAGGTGGAAGTCGCGCAGCCACCGCAGCGCGTTGTCCACGAGGAACCGCCGCACCTGCGGCGAGCCGGGTCCGTCGAGGTTGACCGCCGAGCCCCACGGGGTGTGGTGGCGGTCGGTGAAGTACGGGCCGAACTGCGGGAGGTAGTTGCCGCTCGGTCCGAGGTGGTTGTAGACGACGTCGAGGCAGACCCCGAGCCCCCGCTGGTGGCAGGCGTCGACGAACCGCTGGAGGGCGGCCGGGCCGCCGTAGGGGTCGTGGACGGCATACAGGTCGACACCGTCGTAGCCCCAGCCCCAGCGGCCGGGGAAGGCGGCCAGCGGCATCAGCTCGACGACGTCGACGCCGAGGGCCACGAGGTGGTCGAGCCGGCTCGTCGCGGCGTCGAGCGTGCCGCCGGAGGTGAAGGTGCCGACGTGCAGCTCGTAGATGATGCCGCCCAGCACGCCCTGCCCGCCCCGCGGGCCCGGCCAGCCGGCGTCACTCCAGGAGTACGCCCCGGTGTCGAACGTGCGGCTCGGCCCGTCGACCCCGCGCGGCTGCCACGGGCTGCGGGGGTCGGGTAGCGGTGGGCCGCCGTCGATGCGGAAGGCGTAGTCGACGGCGCCGCGATGGTCGCTGGTGGCGGTCCACCAGCCGCCGGTCACCCGGGTCATCGGGGTCGTCGTGACGACCCCGCCCAGCGGGGCGATGTCGATGTCGACCCGGCGTGCATCGGGCGCCCAGACGCGGAAGTCGTGCTCAGACAACGGTTCTCACCAACAGAGCGACGGGTCGAGCAGCGAGGACGTCGGCCAGCGGCAGCTCGCCCCCACTGGTATGCGTGGTGCCGGAGAGCAGGTCGGTCCAGGTGCCGGAGGGCACCGCCACCCCGGCCCCGCCCCAGCCGTCGAGGGAGCTGGCAAGGCGCGTGACGACGGCGACGACGTGGTCGCCGGACCCGTCGCCGCGGGCCACGGCGAAGGCGTGCTCGTCACCGGTGGTCACGGGGGCGACCGTCGCGTCCGGGCCCACGAACCACTCGGGGTGGTCGCGGCGCAGCCGCAGGGCCCGGCTGGTGACGAGCAGCTTCTCGTCGCCGAGGTCCTCCGGCTCGCCATCGCCGTCGAGGCGGCGGAGCCGGCGGGCGAGGTCGTCGGGGTGGACGGGGCGCCGGTTGTCGGGGTCGACGAGGGTGAGGTCGAGCACCTCGGTGCCCTGGTAGACGTCCGGCACCCCGGGCAGGACGAGCTGCAGGAGCTTCTGCCCGAGGACGACGGCCCGGGTCGCGTCGGAGGTGTCAGTCACCCACGTCTCGACGTGGGCGACGACCTGCGGGTCGTCGAGCACCCCGTCGACGAACGCCGACACCGCGGCCTCGTAGGGCTCGTCGACCCGGGTCCACTCCGTGTGCACCTTGGCCTCGCGGACCGCCTTGGTCGCATACTCCTGCAGGCGCTCGCGCGTGATCGGCCAGGCGCCGACGAGCGTCTGCCACAGGAGGTACTCCGTGGCGCCGTCGAGGGTCTCGCTGCGGCTGGGCCGGGCCAGCTCCTGGGCGCGGCGCAGCCAGTCGTGCCAGGCGGCGGGCCGCTCGGAGAGGACGGCGAGCCGGGCCCGCACGTCCTCCGACCGCTTGGTGTCGTGCGTCGTCAGCGTCGTCATCGTGTGGGGCCAGTCACGGGCCGTCCGCACGACGTAGGTCATCAGCTCGTCGGGGGCGACGGCGAAGTGGTCGGGGTCACCCCCCACCTCGTTGAGACCGGTCAGCCGGTGCCACCGGTAGAAGGCGGTGTCCTCGATGCCCTTGGCCATGACCGGCCCGCACGTCTGCTGGAAGCGCACGACGAGGTCGTCGAGCGCCGGGCCCGCCTCGGCGCGCAGCCGCTCGTCGGCGCGGCCGAGCACGAGGTCGCGCACGAGGTCGAGGGTGGCGTGGTCGGCGTCGGGCAGCCCGGCCCGGGCGCGCTCCGTCGCGTCGTCGACCACCCGCTGCGCATCGGGGTCGAGAGGCTCCCCCGGCACGACGTAGGCGCGGTAGCGGTCCATGGCGACGAGCAGGGCGACGAGGACGTGGTCCACGGACTCCGCCGTGGGCCGCAGCGGGGCCGACGGCGCGGCCGCGACGTCGAGCACGCGGCGGCGCAGACGCAGGACCTCGGGGACGAGACCCTGGCTGGTGACGAGCCGCTTGGACGTCGTGACCACCTCGTCGAGGGTGAGCCGCGCCCCGGTGGCGAGGGCCAGCAGGTCGGTGAGGGGCTCGCGGCCGGACGGGTCGACGAACAGGGCGCCCACCCGCCAGAGCAGGTCGTAGCCGGTGGTCCCCGCACACGCCCAGTCGGCCGGCAGCGGCTCGTCACCCTCGAGGATCTTCTCGACGACCACCCAGGCGCCGCCGGTCGCCTCCGCGAGGCGGTCGAGGTAGCCGCGCGGGTCGGCCAGACCGTCGGGGTGGTCCACGCGCAGCCCGTCGACCGACCCGTCGGCGACGAGCTCGACCAGCAGGGCGTGGCTCGCGTCGAACACCTCCGGCTCCTCGACGCGGACGGCGACGAGCGAGGTGACGGTGAAGAACCGGCGGTAGTTGAGGGTGGCCGCCTCGGCGCGCCAGTCCTCCAGGCGCCACCACTGGCGCGTGAGGAGCTCCGCCAGGGGCAGGGCCTCCGTGCCCCGGCGTACCGGCAGCTCCTGCTCGAAGTACCGCACGACGACCTCGTCGCCGCCGGGACCGCCGTCGCGGGCGAGGGTCAGCTCACCGGCCGCGAGGGTCTCGGCGAGGGGACCACCGAGGACCGGCAGGACGAGGGTGTCGGGGTGTCGGAGGTCGGCGCTCCAGTCGACGTCGAACCACGCGGCATACGGCGACTCGCGTCCCTCGCGCAGCACCGACCACAGCGGCGCGTTGAGCGAAGCCGGCGTCGGGAGGGCCATGTGGTTGGGGACGACGTCGACGACGAGGCCGAGCCCGCGGGCGTGGGCCGCCGTGACGAGCCGGTCGAACGCCGCGCGACCCCCGGCCTCCTCGTTGAGGCGGGTGTGGTCGACCACGTCGTAGCCGTGCGTCGAGCCGGGGGTGGGCTGCAGGACCGGCGAGAGGTAGACGTGGCTGACGCCGAGGGTCGCGAGGTGGTCCACCGCCGCGGCGGCATCGTCGAACCCGAAGCCGGGCTGGATCTGCAGACGGTAGGTGGACGTGGGCAGGCGTCGGCCCGGGTCGCTCACTCGCCCGGCCCGCAGGGGCTGCGCAGGACGACGGTGCTGCGGGACGCGACGACGAACTCGGTGAGCGGCTCGAGGACGGCCGAGGCGGCCGCCGCGGAGGACGCGGCCGTCGCCGGGTCGCTGGCCAGGGCGCTGGCGTGCGTGGCGGCCAGGTCACTGAGCGCGGTGTCGATCTCGATGTACCACTCGGTGCCGTACTCCTGCTCCGGCAGCGTGAACGTGATCGGCTGGTCGTGGGCGTTGAACACCACGAGGAAGCAGTCGTCGCGCACCGGGTGGCCCCGGCGGTCGGGGGCGGGGATGGCCCGGCCGTTGAGGAAGACCATGAGTGAGCGGGCCATGCCGTCGCTCCACGCGGCCTCGTCCATGTGCTTGCCGTTCGGCATGAACCACGCGATGTCGCCGAGGTCGCTCTCGCCGCCGTGGTCGGCCGTGCCGGCGAAGAAGCGCCGGCGCCGGAAGACGGGGTGGTCCATGCGCAGCTTCACCAGGCGGCGGGTGAAGCGCAGCAGCTCGTGGTGGTCGTCGTCGAGGTCCCAGTCGACCCAGGTCAGGTCGCTGTCCTGGCAGTAGCCGTTGTTGTTGCCCAGCTGGGTGCGGCCGAGCTCGTCACCGTGGGCGATCATCGGCACCCCCTGCGACAGCAGCAGCGTCGTCAGGAAGTTGCGCTGCTGCTGCAGCCGCAGGCTCCTGACGCCGGGGTCGTCCGTCGGCCCCTCGACACCGCAGTTCCAGGACCGGTTGTGGCTCTCCCCGTCGTTGTTGCCCTCGCCGTTGGCCTCGTTGTGCTTCTCGTTGTAGGACACCAGGTCCCGCAGGGTGAAGCCGTCGTGCGCGACGACGAAGTTGATCGAGGCGATCGGCTTGCGGCCGGAGTGCTCGTAGAGGTCCGACGAGCCGGTGAACCGCGAGGCGAACTCGCCGAGGGTGGCGGGCTCGCCCCGCCAGAAGTCGCGGACCGTGTCGCGGTACTTGCCGTTCCACTCGGTCCACAGCGGCGGGAAGTTGCCCACCTGGTAGCCGCCGTCGCCGACGTCCCACGGCTCGGCGATGAGCTTGACCTGGCTGACGACCGGGTCCTGCTGGATGATGTCGAAGAAGGCGGACAGTCGGTCGACGTCGTGGAACTGGCGGGCCAGCGTGGCCGCGAGGTCGAAGCGGAACCCGTCGACGTGCATGTCGAGCACCCAGTAGCGCAGCGAGTCCATGATCAGCTGCAGCACGTGCGGGTGCCGCATCAGCAGCGAGTTCCCGGTGCCGGTCGTGTCGTAGTAGTGCGCCTCGTCACCGTCGACGAGCCGGTAGTAGGACCCGTTGTCGATGCCGCGGAACGCCAGCGTCGGGCCCTTGTGGTTGCCCTCGGCGGTGTGGTTGTAGACGACGTCGAGGATGACCTCGATGTCGGCCTCGTGCAACGCCTTGACCATGCTCTTGAACTCGGCGACCTGCTCGCCCCGGGTGCCGTAGGCGGCATACCCGTTGTGGGGGGCGAAGAAGCCGATCGTGTTGTAGCCCCAGTAGTTGCGGAGGCCGCGCTCGAGCAGCGTGAAGTCCTGGACGAACTGGTGCACGGGCATGAGCTCGATGGCGGTGACACCGAGGGTGTGCAGGTGCTCGATGGTCGCCGGGTGGGCGACGCCGGCGTAGGTGCCGCGCAGCTCCTCGGGCACGGCGTCGAGCTGCTCGGTGAGGCCCTTGACGTGGGCCTCGTAGATGACCGTGTCGTGGTACTCGTGGCGCGGTGCGCGGTCCTGGCCCCAGTCGAAGAACGGGTTGATGACGACGGACGTGAGGGTGTGGCCGAGGCTGTCGGTGGAGTTCGTGACGTCGTCGAGACCGCCCTCGGGGTCGTCGAAGTCGTAGGCGAACAGCGACGGGTCGCCCTTCATCTCGCCGTCGACCGCCTTGGCGTAGGGGTCGAGCAGCAGCTTCGCGGGGTTGCAGCGCGCGCCGCGGGCCGGGTCGTAGGGGCCGTGGACGCGGAACCCGTATCGCTGGCCGGGCTGGATGCCGGGGATGAACCCGTGCCAGACGAAGCCGTCGACCTCGGGCAGGTCGATGCACGTCTGCTTGCCGCGCTCCCCGATGAGGCAGAGCTGGATGCGCTCGGCCACCTCCGAGAAGATCGCGAAGTTGACTCCCGTGCCGTCGTACGTGGCGCCGAGCGGGTAGGGCTTGCCGGGCCAGATCTCCATGTGTACCTCTCAACGTCGGTCCGTGGCGAGCTGCGCCGCGGATCAGGCCGACGTCGCTGGCGAGCCGCACCCATCCTAGGAGGGCCGGCGCACCGCGTCACGACGCCCGGGGACGTCAGCCCCCCACCTGCGCTCCCGGGCTTACCCCGGCCGCGGCCCGTCAACCAACCCCGTTCCCGGCGGCTCAGGTGAGGGCGTCGACGACCTGGTCGGCGGCGGCGTAGGGGTCGGTGCGGCCGTCGACGACGTCGGCGGCGAGCCGGTCGAGGCTGTCGCCGTGGCGGAGGCTGCCGATGCGGGACCTGAGCGCTGCCACGGCGATCGACTCGACCTCGTGCGCGGCCCGGGTGACCCGGCGCTTGCGCAGGGTGCCCGTCTCGGCGAGCCAGCCGACGTGCTTGTCGACCGCCTCCATGAGCTCGTCGACCCCCTCGGCGCGCGCGGCCACGGTCTTGACGACCGGGGGGCGCCACAGGCCCGGCTCGGTGCGGTCGCCGAGGGAGATCATGTGCCGCAAGTCACGCACGGTGGCGTCGGCGCCCTCCCGGTCGGCCTTGTTGACGACGAACACATCGCCGATCTCGAGGATGCCGGCCTTCGCCGCCTGGATGCCGTCGCCCATCCCCGGGGCGAGGAGCACGAGGGTCGTGTCGGCCAGCCCCGCGACCTCGACCTCCGACTGCCCCACCCCGACGGTCTCGACGATGACGACGTCGCAGCCCGCCGCGTCGAGCACGCGCAGCGCCTGCGGGGTGGTCCACGACAGCCCGCCGAGGTGGCCGCGCGAGGCCATCGATCGGATGTAGACCTCGGGGTCGAGCACGTGGTCCTGCATGCGGATCCGGTCGCCGAGCAGCGCCCCGCCCGAGAACGGCGACGACGGGTCGACCGCGAGGATCCCGACCCGGCTCCCCCGCCGCCGGTATGCCGCGACGACCGCGTTCGTCGTCGTCGACTTCCCGACGCCGGGACTGCCGGTCACCCCGATGACGTGGGCGTGGCCCGTGTGCGGGGCCAGCGCGGCCATGACCTCCCGCAGCGCGGGGTGCGCGTCCTCGACGAGGGAGATGAGCCGCGCCACCGCCCGCGGTGAGCCGGAGCGCGCGGACTCGACGAGGGCCGGCACGTCGATGGGCCGGCCGGGACGACCGGGGCGCTCGGCCACCGTTGCGGGAGAAGGGGGTTGGATCGGGTGTCGGCCTGGAGGCTCAGGCGGCCGTGGTGGGGACGTGGAGGATGAGGGCGTCGCCCTGGCCACCGCCGCCGCACAGCGCGGCCGCACCGACCCCGCCCCCGCGGCGCTTCAGCTCCAGCGCCAGGTGCAGCACGAGCCGGGCCCCCGACATGCCGATCGGGTGGCCCGTCGCGATGGCGCCGCCGTTGGGGTTGACCTTGTCGGCGTCGAGACCGAGCAGCTTGACCGAGGCCAGGCCGACGGCCGCGAACGCCTCGTTGACCTCGACCAGGTCGAGGTCGGTGGGCTCGATGCCCTCGCGGCGACACGCCTTGGCGATGGCGTTGGCCGGCTGCGCCTGCAGCGTGGAGTCGGGGCCGGCGACGACGCCGTGCGCGCCGATCTCGGCCAGCCAGGTGAGACCGAGCGCCTGCGCCTTCGACCGGCGCATGACGACGACGGCGGCCGCTCCGTCGGAGATCGGCGACGCCGAGCCCGCGGTGATCGTGCCGTCCTTGCTGAACGCGGGCCGCAGCCGGGCCAGGGCCTCGACGGAGGTGTCAGCCCGCACGCCCTCGTCGGCCTTGTACTCCAGCGGGTCGCCCTTGCGCTGCGGCACCGAGACCGACACGACCTCGTCGTCGAAGACGCCGTCCTTCCACGCCTTGGCGGCCAGCTCGTGCGAGCGCGCCGCGAAGGCGTCCTGCTCCTCACGCGTGAAGTGCAGGTCCGTGTTGACCCTGTTCTCCGCCTCCGTGAGCGCGCCCATCGGCTGGTCGGTGAACGCGTCCCACAGGCCGTCGTAGGCCATGTGGTCGCGCATCGTCACGTCGCCGTACTTGTAGCCCTCGCGGGACTTCTCGAGCAGGTGGGGGGCGTTGGTCATCGACTCCTGGCCACCGGCGACGACGACCTCGAACTCACCGGCGCGGATGAGCTGGTCGGCGAGCGCGATCGCGTCGAGCCCCGACAGGCACACCTTGTTGATCGTCATGGACGGCACGTCCATGGGGATGCCGGCGTTGACCGCCGCCTGCCGGGCGGGCATCTGGCCGGCCCCGGCTTGCAGGACCTGGCCCATGATCACGTAGTCGACCTGGTCGGGGCGCACCCCGGCCTTGTCGAGGGCGCCCTTGATGGCGAAGCCGCCGAGGTCGGTCGCCGAGAAGTCCTTGAGCGAGCCGAGCAGCCGGCCCATCCCCGTGCGGGCCCCCGCCACGATGACGGTGGGGTCGGACGGCGGCTGGGAGCCGGTGGCGGCGGCGGGCTGGTCGCTGGTGGGTGCGGACGACGTGGTCATCGGGGGCCTCCTGCACTCCGTCACGGAGTGGTCTACGGCATCGGGGACGTCCTCCACCTTAGCCGGGGTCGCCGGTGCCCCCCTGGTCAGGGCGAGGTATCAGGGAGGACGCTGGGACCCTCCTCCCGCCATCGGGGTACGTCCACCGGAGGTCGTCATGCCGTTCGTCCCGGGGTTCCTGCCCAGCCTCTCCGCGCCCCTGTTCCACAACGGGCCGTGGCCGGCCGGGCTCGACCTCAGGCTCTCCCTGGCGGGGCTGCCCGCCGCCTCGGTCGACGTCACCCAGATGGGCCTCTGCGGCGGGATGTCGTTCCTGGCCCGCGACATCCACGAGACCGGCGACCGCCAGCTCCGCTCGACCGACTCGCGCAGCATCCCCCTCCCCCTGGGCCGCCACATCCTGCGCCGGCTCGTCGACAGCTTCCTCGGCCCGGGAGTCATCCCCTACTGGCTGCACGCGACGCAGGAGCTCGACCACAGCACGTGGTTCTGGGGCAAGGGCCTGTACGCCGAGACCGTCGCGGCCGCCGTGCAGGTCATGCGCTACGTCGACGCGGGCGGCCTCGTGCCGATCGGGGTGGTGCTCGCCCAGAGCGCGTGGCCCTGGGACGTCTTCCAGAACCACGTCGAGCTGGTCTACGGCTACGACCTCGTCGGGACCCACCTCACCCTGCACGTCTACGACTGCAACGCCGAGGGCAGCGACCACGTCGTCATCGAGCTGGACATCGGGTCGACGGCGCCGGTGCAGCCGGTCACCACCAACGGGACGGCGCTGCCGGGGCAGGCCGGGCGCATCCGGGGCTTCTTCGTCCTGCCGTATGCGCGCCAGGACCCCGCTCCGGCCTACGTCGACGACGGGACGCTGAGCATCGCCGTGACGGGCGCGGAGACGAGCGGCGGCAGTGTGACGCTCACCGTCGACAACACGGGGTCGACGACCTTCGACCCGGCCGCCGGCTACCGCGTCGGGGTGGCGCCCGGGGACGCCGGCTGGGACGCGGTCCGGTTCGATCTCGACGGCCCGCTCGACCCGGGCCGCACGACGACGCAGGTGCTCACCGTCCCCGCGGCCGGTGGCCGCTCGACGCCGCGGCTCCAGCTCGTCCGCGACCCCGTCGCCGGTGGCGACCCGACCTGGTTCGGTCGGCCGACCGACCCGATCGGGGTCCTCGTCGGCTGACCCGTCGGCCGACCCTGCCGGCTGAGCCCGCCGGCGGCGCCCGTCCCTGGCCTACGCTCGCGGCATGGCCGACTTCCCGCACCTGTTCACCGCGATCGACCACGTGGGCGTCGCCGTACCCGACCTCGACGTCGCGATCGCCTTCTACGAGCAGAGCCTCGGGATGCGCCTGGTGCACCAGGAGGTCAACGAGGAGCAGGGGGTCCGCGAGGCGATGATGGCGGTGGGCGAGTCGGGGTCGTGCGTGCAGCTGCTGGCCCCGCTCACCCCCGAGTCGACGATCGCGAGGTTCCTCGACCGCAGCGGACCGGGTCTGCAACAGGTGGCCTACCGGGTCGAGGACGTCGAGGAGGCGAGCACCCTGCTGCGCCAGCGGGGTCTGCGGCTGCTCTACGACACCCCGCGGCGCGGCACGGCGGGCAGCCGGGTCAACTTCGTCCACCCCAAGGACGCCGGTGGGGTGCTCGTCGAGCTGGTGCAGCCCGCCGGTGGCGGCGGGCACGCGTAGGGGCGGACGGGCCTCGGGGCGTACGGGCTCGGGGTCTCCGGTCCGCGTCGGGCGGTCGGTGGTCGATCTGAGGTAGGCGGCCCGACCGCCTAGGGCGAGCTCCCGATGTGGGCCCCTACCTCACTCGCGCACGCTCGGTGAGCCGGATCGGAACGGTCCGGTCCCACCCCGAGGAGTGCACCATGTTTCCCGTCACCACCGAGATCGTCACCACCGACCGGAGCCGTCGTCTCGAGGGCTTCCACCGCTGGTCCCTCCGGCGTCACCAGAGCGCGGGCCCGGAGGTCGGCGACCCCGGCCGTCCGGTCGAGGGTCACCGCCCGGCGCTGCGCCCGGCCTTCACGGGCTGATCGTCGCAGTGACCGGCCCGGACCCCGCCGGGTGTCGGTCGGGGGCCCGATGATGGACCCCATGACGACGCTGCGCACGACGGGCCGCGCGGCCGCGCCCTTCGTCGGGCGCGCGGGCCAGCTCGACGAGCTGGCCCGGCTCCTGGGGGTCGACGACCCGGCCGGCTCGGGTGCCGTCCTGGTCGGGGGCGACGCCGGGGTCGGCAAGACCCGGCTCCTGCAGGCCCTGGGCGACCGGGCCGAGGCCGCGGGTCGCCAGGTCGTCGTCGGCCACTGCGTCGACTTCGGCGAGAGCGCCCTCGCCTACCTCCCGTTCACCGAGATCCTCGGCCGGCTGCAGTCGCGGCGCCCGCAGGAGGTCGACCGGCTGGCGGCCACCTATCCCGCCATCGGCCGCCTGCTGCCGCGCCAGCGCGTGCGCCCCTCCGGCCCGTCCGTCCCGGCGGACGCCGGGCCTGCGGACGCGCGGCGCGACGGGGACGAGCGGTCGAGCCGCGCCGACCTGTTCGCCGGCCTGCACGCCCTGCTCGAGACCCTGGCGGCCGACGAGCCCCTGCTCGTCGTCGTCGAGGACGTCCACTGGGCGGACCAGTCGAGCCGCGAGCTGCTGAGCTACCTCTTCGCCCGTCAGCTCGCGGCGCCCGTCTCCGTCGTCGTCTCGTTCCGCAGCGACGACGTGCACCGCCGCCACCCGCTGCGGCCGACCCTCGCCGAGTGGTCGCGGCTGCCGGGTCTGCACCGGATGCAGGTCGGCCCGCTCGCCGAGCCCGACGTGCGCGACCTCGTGCACGCCCTGCACCCCGACCCGCTCACCGACGAGCAGGTGCGCGCCATCGTCACCCGCGCCGACGGCAACGCCTTCTTCGTCGAGGAGCTGACCGGCATGGCCGAGCTCGGCACCGACCTGCTCCCCGACGACCTCGCCGACCTCCTGCTCGTGCGGCTCGACCGGCTCGACGAGGCCGCGCGGCGGGTCGTCGGGGCCGCGTCCGTGGCCGGCCGCCAGGTCTCCCACGACCTCCTGGCCCGCGTGCTGGCCGCCTACGAGGGCGCCGGCACCCTGGACGTCGGGCTGCGTCACGCCGTCGACGCCCTCGTCCTCGAGCCGGTGCGCAGCGGACCGCAGGCCACCTACTCCTTCCGCCACGCGCTGCTGTCGGAGGCCGTCTACGACGACCTCCTGCCGAGCGAGCGCACGAGCCTGCACACGGCATACGTGACCGCTCTGCAGGACGGCACGACCGCCGGCACGGCGGCCGAGCTGGCCTACCACGCCCGGGCCGCGAACGACCTGGACACCGCGCTGCGCGCGAGCCTCGAGGCGGGCGACGAGGCGGTGCGGGTCGGGGCGCCCGAGGCGGCGGCCCGCGCGTTCCAGGCGGCCCTGGAGCTGCTGCCCGCCGGGGATCCGGCGCAGGCCGACCTCGTCATCCGCGCCGCCGACGCCCTGGCCGATGCCGGAGACCCCTACCGCGCCGCCAAGCTCGTCGCGGCCCACCTGGCCCGCCTGCCCGAGGACGCGCCGGCGGAGGCGCGCGCCCGCCTGCTGCTGGCCAAGGCCGAGACCGCCTTCGCCACAGAGGTCGACTTCAACCCGCTCGTCCTCACCGCCGCTGCTCTGCAGCTCGTCCCGGCCGAGCCCCCGTCCCCCCTGCGCGCCCGGGGGCTCATGGTGCACGCCCAGGCGCTGCGCCGTTTCGGTGACAGCGACGAGGCGTCCGCCGCAGCCACCGACGCGGTCCGGATGGCCACCGCCCTCGGGCTGCCGGGGCTGGCCCACGCATCGTCCCTCGTGCTCGCCAAGGTGGCCGACCTCACCGGTGACCCGGCCGCCGCCCTGGCCCGGCTCGACGCCGTGCTCGAGGAGTCCGACGGCGACCTCGACGTGGAGCTGCCCGCCCTGCACCAGCGGGCGATGGTGCACTACGGGGTCGGGGAGTTCGCGCAGGCCAAGGCGCTCTTCCTCCGGGCCGCCCGGCGGGCGGACGAGGGGCGCCGGCCGTGGTCGCCGTGGGGCCTGGACGCGCGGGCCATGGCGGTGCTCAGCGCGTTCGTCACCGGCGACTGGGACGAGGCCCTCGCGATCGCCGACACCTCCGCCGCGTCGCCGCCTCCGACCGCGGAGGCCTACCTGGCGTCGGTCACGCTCGACGTCCGGGCCGCGCGCGGCGACGCCGGGGCGCTGGCCGTCATCGAGGCGGTGCGGCCGTTCTGGGACCGCGACGGAGCGATGGTCATCTACTGCACCACGGCCGCCATCGACCTGCACGGAGAGGCCACGGACCCCGGGGGCATGGCGCGAGCCGTCGCCGTCCACGACGAGGCCATCCGGGTTCTCGGGCGGCTATGGCCGCAAGTACGACTCTGGGCCCGGATCCGCCTCAGCGCGCTGCTGCTCGCCCAGCTGGCCGCCCACGCCGGCCCGCGGTCGCGTGAGGAGCGTCAGGCCCTCGCCGGGCTCGGCGAGCGCCACCTCGAGGCGGTGCAGGACCTCCTCGCCGGCCAGCGTCTCGACGACGCCTCCCACATCGAGGCACGCGCCTGGCACACCCGGCTCCAGGCCGAGGCGCTGCGGCTGCGGTGGCGCGCCGACGTCGACCCCCCGGCCGCCGACGAGCTCGTCGCGGCCTGGCGGGCGAGCGTGGCCGGGTTCGAGGCGATGGGTCACGTCTACGAGACCGCGCGCTCGCAGACCCGCCTCGCCGCCGCGCTGCACGCGGCCGGCGACCCCGCCGCCGCCCGGGAGCCGGCGCAGATGGCGCGGGCGACCGCCCGACGGCTCGGGGCGGAGCCGCTCCTCGCAGAGCTGCGGTCCGTCGGTGGCGGTCCGGCCGGCCGGCCGCACACCTCCCTCGCGGCGGCGCCGCTGACGGCCCGCGAACAGGAGGTCCTGGCTCTCGTCGCCCAGGGCCGCAGCAACGGCGAGATCGGGCGGCTGCTGTTCATCAGCACCAAGACGGTCAGCGTGCACGTATCCAACGTCCTGGCCAAGCTCGGGGCGGCCGGCCGCACCGAGGCCGCCGCCATCGCCCGGCGCGAGGGCCTGCTCCCCGACTGACCGGGGTCGACCAGGGCTGACACCGGGCTGACACCGGGCTGGCACCGGGCTGGCACCGGGCTGGCACCGGGCTGGCACCGAGTGACACCGACCGACCCCGGCGGGGAGCGGCACGGTCGGGGCAGCGTCACGCATACCCCGTCCTGGCGGTGCTGCCGTTCCCGTGCTGCGGGGCTCGGTGCTGCCTCCCGGACCGACGCCGGTCCCGCGTCTAGGGTCGGCCTCATGCTGGGCCGGCTACGGACGCTCCGGGAGCGCCAGCGGGAGCGCATCGCCGCCACCCGGCGACGCCCCGCGGTGATCCTCTCCCAGCTGTCCGACGCCGCCGGCCCCTCCCACGAGGACGACGACCCGGCCGACGAGCAGCTGGCCCACGACCTGCTCGCCGACGCGGAGCCACGGCCCTCCGTCGAGCGCGGCGCCCGTCCCTACGGCCGGGCCGGACGCCCGCTCAACCGCCAGTCGCCGTTCTACGTGGGGTTCGTGGGCGCGTTCGGCGTGCTCGCGGCCTACGGGCTGTGGCAGGCGGTCGCGTCGCTCGGCACCGTGCTCACCCTGCTCACCGTCGCGTTCTTCCTCACCCTCTCGCTCAACCCCATCGTCGAGGTGCTCGTGCGGCGCGGGCTGCGGCGGGGCGGGGCGGTGGCGGTGGTGTTCGCGACCGCGGTCGCCGTCTTCGTGCTCCTCGGCTTCGTCGTCGTGCCGCCGGTGACGCAGCAGGCGACCGAGCTCGCCCGGAACGCGCCCGGCTACGTCACCGGCATGCTCAGCAACCCCCGTGTGCAGGACATCGACCAGCACTACCACGTCGTCGACAAGGTGCAGGAGGAGGTCAACAAGCGCCTCACCGACAGCACCTTCATGTCACAGGTGGCCGGGGGCGTGCTCGGCGCCGGCCGGGTCGTCGCCGAGGGCGTCTTCTCCGCCCTCACCGTGCTCGTGCTGACCCTCTACTTCCTCTCCTGCCTGCCCACGCTGAAGCAGGCGGCCTACGCCGTCGTGCCGGCGAGCCGCCGCCCGCGCGTCATCTCCCTCAGCGAGGAGATCATGCGGCGGGTCGGGTCCTACGCCATCGGCCAGGTCGTCGTCGCCGGCGTCAACGCCTGCTTCGCCTGGCTCATGATGACCATCGTCGGCATCCCGTACGCCGCGGTGCTCGCCGTCGCCGTCGGCTTCCTCGGGCTCGTGCCCATGGTCGGCGCCACGCTGGGTGCGGTGCTCGTCGCCGCCGTCGCGCTGTTCGACGACCCGAAGAAGGCGGTCATCGCCCTCGTCTACTTCATCGTCTACCAGCAGACCGAGAACTACCTCGTGGCCCCGCGGATCATGCAACGCACCGTCTCCGTCCCCGGCGCCGTGACCATCGTCGCGGCGCTCGTCGGCGGCACCCTGCTCGGCATGCTCGGCGCCCTGCTGGCCATCCCCGCCGCCGCCGGGCTGCTCCTGTTGTACGACGAGGTGCTGGTCCCCCGACAACGCCGGGTCTGAACTCCCCCCGTACCCCGCCCCGCCGCCCTTCGACCGGACTCACCTTCCTGCCGGTTTCTCGGGGGTGGTGCCCGGATCGTCCGGCAGCAGGTGAGTCCGGTGCGGGGGATGCGCGCGGGAGCCTTCTCGGGCCCGGGGGCGCCCGCGCGCATACCCGCTGGTCGGCGCGCGTCTGGGCTGATCGGGGCGCCGGTAGCCTCGGGTGGTGCGTTTCCTCAACGAGCTGCAGCCGACCTTCGACCTCACCTACGACGACGTCTTCATGGTGCCGGGGCGGTCGTCGGTGGTGTCGCGCATGGACGTCGACCTGTCCTGCTCCGACGGCACGGGCAACACCATCCCCATCGTCGTGGCCAACATGACCGCCGTCTCCGGCCGCCGGATGGCCGAGACCGTGGCCCGCCGCGGCGGGATCACCGTCATCCCGCAGGACATCCCGACCGACGTCGTCGCCGAGGTCGTCGGCTTCGTCAAGTCGCGCCACCTCGTGCACGACACCGCGATCACCGTCGACCCGCACGAGACCGTCGGGGCCGCGTTGACCCTGCTGCAGAAGCGGGCCCACGGCGCCGCGGTGGTCGTCGACGCCGGGGGGCGCCCGATCGGCCTGGTCACCGAGGCCGACCTCAGCGGCGTAGACCGGTTCACCCAGGTGCGCGATGTCATGAGCAGCCAGCTCGTCACCATCGACGCGGGCTCGTCCCCCGAGCAGGCGTTCGCGGCCCTCGGCGACGCGCGGCACCGGCTCGCTCCCGCCGTCGACGGCGACGGCAGGCTGGTCGGCATCCTCACCCGGCAGGGCGCGCTGCGGGCCAACGTCTACCGGCCCAACGTCGACCGCCGGGGCCGTCTCAGCATCGCGGCCGCGGTCGGCATCAACGGCGACGTCGCCGGGCGGGCCGAGGAGCTCGTCTCGGCGGGCATCGACGTGCTCGTCGTCGACACCGCGCACGGCCACCAGGACAAGATGCTCGAGACCCTGCGCTCCGTGCGCGACCTCGGCCTCGGGGTCCCCCTCTGCGCCGGCAACGTCGTCTCCGCCCAAGGGGTGCGCGACCTGGTCGAGGCCGGGGCCGACATCGTCAAGGTCGGCGTCGGCCCGGGTGCCATGTGCACGACCCGGATGATGACCGGCGTCGGCCGTCCCCAGTTCTCGGCGGTGCTGGAGTGCTCGGCCGCCGCCCGCGACCTCGGCGCCCACGTCTGGGCCGACGGCGGCGTGCGCCACCCCCGCGACGTCGCCCTGGCCCTGGCCGCCGGCGCGTCCAACGTCATGATCGGCTCGTGGTTCGCGGGCACCCTGGAGTCGCCCGGCGACCTGCAGGTCTCGGCCGACGGTCGCGCCTACAAGGAGTCGTTCGGGATGGCCTCCTCCCGCGCGGTGAAGAACCGCACCGCGACCGAGTCGTCCTACGACCGGGCGCGCAAGGCCCTCTTCGAGGAGGGCATCTCCAGCGCTCGGATGTTCGTCGACCCGCAGCGGCCCAGCGTCGAGGACCAGCTCGACGCGATCACGGCCGGGGTGCGCTCCTCGTTCACCTACGCCGGGGCGCGCACCATCGACGAGTTCCACGACCGGGCGGTCGTCGGGCTGCAGAGCACCGCCGGGTTCGTCGAGGGCACCCCGCTGCATACGTCCTGGTAGAGGCCGGCAGGGGTCAGACGGGGCGGGCCGGGCTCGGCTCGTGCTCCTGCTCGGCGGCCGGCCAGGTGGTCGGCAGCGGCAGCGCGTCCGGGTTCACCCGGCGGACGACCTCCTCGTGGACCCGTCGCACGTAGGGCTCCCCGACCCAGAGGTGCTTGGCGCCGTCGACCCCGACGACCTCGGCCTGCGGCACGGCGGCGAACCGCTCGCGCGCCTCGGCCGGCCGGAGGTAGTCGTCGAGCTCCGGGACCAGGGCGACCAGGGGCTTCCCGGAGTCCGCCCACGCCGCGAGGTGCTCGGGGCGGGAGTAGCGCAGCGGCGGGCTGAGCAGGATCGCGCCCTCGACCGAGGGGTCGAGGCCGTACATGAGGGTGAGGTCGGTGCCGAACGACCAGCCCACGAGCCAGCGGTGCGGCAGCACGGGAGCCTCGTGGAACTCGGCGAGCTCGATGGCCGCGGCGACGTCGAACCGCTCGCCGCGCCCCTCGTCGAAGGCGCCCCCGGACGTGCCCCGCGGTGACGTCACCCCGCGCAGGTTGAACCGCAGCACGGCGAGGTCGGCGAGGGCCGGCAGCCGGTAGGCGGCCTTCTTGAACACGTGGCTGTCCATGAACCCGCCGTGCGTCGGCAGCGGGTGCAACGTCACGAGGGTCGCCACCGGGTCACGGGTCGCCGGCAGCGCGAGCTCCCCCACGAGCGTGAGTCCGTCCGCCGTCTGCAGCTCGACCTCGCTGCGGCGCGCCGGGAGGATCGAGCTGGCCCGGATCTCGTCGGGGTCGCGGCTCATGCGGGCAGGCTACCGAGCGGTGACGACCTCAGCGGAACGCGCTCCCGGCGGGCCGGGCGTCGCGCCGCTGCCAGCACCCGGTATGCCAGTGGCGCCGGTCACCGACCCCGCCCACCCCCTCGGCGGGCCAGACGACGACGTGGGGCACGCCCGGCTCGACCGACTGCTGGCAACCGGGGCAGAGGTAGGGCTGGGTCGCGCTCGCCCCCGTCACCGAGCGCACGGTCCACAGGTGACCGGCATACCGGGCCGTCGTCGTGCCGCCCCCGAGCCGGGAGACGTCCGCGGGCTCGTCGCGGCGACGGCGGTTGGCACGGGGCACGAGCCCCATCCTCCCGTATGCCGGCCGACACCCCCTCCGACCGCGGCTACGCTGCCCCGGTGCGCCTCGTCATCGCCCGCTGCAGCGTGGACTACGAGGGACGGCTCACGGCGCACCTCCCGCTGGCCACCCGGCTGCTGCTCGTCAAGGCCGACGGCTCGGTGCTCGTGCACAGCGACGGCGGCTCCTACAAGCCGCTCAACTGGATGTCACCGCCGTGCGCGATGGCCGAGGTGCTCCCCGACGAGCAGGAGGCGGCCGACGGCGTCGTCGCGGTGTGGGTCGTGCAGCACGGCAAGTCCGAGGACCGCCTGCGGGTCCGCCTGCACGAGGTGCTCCACGACTCGCGGCACGAGCTCGGCGTCGACCCTGGCCTCGTCAAGGACGGCGTCGAGGCCCACCTGCAGCGCCTGCTGGCCGAGCACATCCACACCCTCGGCGACGGTTGGAGCCTGGTGCGGCGCGAGCACATGACCCCGATCGGGCCGGTCGACATCCTCGCCCGGGACCACGACCGGCGGCACGTCGCCATCGAGATCAAGCGCCGCGGCGAGATCGACGGCGTGGAGCAGCTGACCCGCTACCTCGAGCTGATGAACCGCGACCCCCACCTCGCGCCGGTGGCGGGGATCTTCGCGGCCCAGGAGATCAAGCCGCAGGCCCGCGTGCTCGCCGAGGACCGCGGCATCCGGTGCGTCGTCCTCGACTACGACGCCCTCCGAGGCATCGACGACGTCGGCTCCCGCCTGTTCTGACCACTGTCCGAGCCACGGCCGGGCCCGTTCGAGAGGGGTGACGTCGAGACCCGCCAGCCGTCCGCGTCGACGTCCACGACGACGAGGCTCTGCTGCTGGGGGAGGCCGTGCGGGGCGTCGGTGAGCACGACCACCGTCTCGCCCCGGTGCCGGTCGGCGAGGTCCTCCAGTGCCGCCCGGAAGCGCGCCGCAGCGTCCGACGGCACCGGTCGACCCCCCACTGCCGTGGGCAGCACGCCCAGGGGTATGCGCAGGGCGGCGGCGAGAGCGACGCCCGCCGGGGCCGCGGGGGACCCGTCGCCCGCATAGACCGCAGCCACGTTCTCCACGCGCAGCTCGTCCGCCCACGTCGCGGCCCAGGTCCGGCTGCCGCCTGTGCCCTCCGTACGGCCCGCGCCGCCCGTGCTGCCCAAGAGCGGAACGACGAGGAACCGCGCCGGGCACTGCAGGTCGCTCACGCGTCCACGCTACGCGTCACGGCAGAATCGTGGCCGTGCCCGCCGCCGTCGCCGCCCCCAACGCCCTCGCCGCCCAGGCCGCGCTCGACCTCGTCGCGGCGGGTGGCACCGCGGTGGACGGCGCCGTCGCCGCGATGCTCGTCGCCATGTGCACCGAGCCCGGGGTCGTCTCCCCGCTCGGCGGGGCGTTCGTCACCGTCTGGCCCCACGACGGCGACCCCGAGGTCGTCGACGCCAACGTCGAGATGCCCGGCCGCGGGCTGCCGCCGGAGCGCTTCGGGCAGGGCCTGCGCGAGATCACGACGAGCTACGGCGGCGGCCTCACCCTGTATGCCGGTCCCGGCAGCGTCGCGACGCCCGGGGCCCTCGCCGGGCTCGGCCTCGTCCACGAGCGCCACGGCCGGGCGCCGTGGCGCGAGGTGGTCGCCCCGGCCGTGGCCGCCGCCCGGGAGGGCTTCCCCCTGGGCGCCGCCGCCGCCAGCTACCTCGCCATCACCGGGGACACCCTCTTCGCGTGGGACCCCGAGACCGCGGCCCTGCTCCTGCACCCGAGCGGGGACCCCAAGGTCGCCGGTGAGCGGATCCTCGACCCCCACCTCGCCGACGCCCTGACCCGCATCGGCGACGCCGGGGTCGCGGACGTCTACACCGGCGACCTGGCCCGCGTCCTGGCCGACGACCAGGACGCCCGGGGCGGCCTGGTCACCAGGGCCGACCTCGCGGCCTACCGACCCGTGGTGCGCGAGCCGCTCCGGCTCCGGGCCGGAGACTGGGACCTGGCCACGAACGCACCGCCCTCCATCGGCGGCCCCGTGCTCGCCGTCATGCTGGGCGAGCTGGCGCGGCGCGGCGCCTGGGACCTGGGCGACCTCATCGAGATCCAGCGCCACGTGCTCGGTCACCGCCTGCGCGAGCACGACTTCTCCCGCGACCTCGAGGGCGACGGCTACGACCTGCTCGAGCGGGTCGAGCGCCACGGCCTCGTCGGCCTGCCCACCTCCGGCTCCACGGCCCACGTCTCGGTCGTCGACGCGGACGGCACGGCGTGCGCGGTCACCGCGTCGGCGGGCTACGGGTCGGGCGCGACCGTCCCCGGCACCGGGCTCATGCTCAACAACTGCCTCGGCGAGCCCGAGCTCAACCGGCTGGGCCTGCACGCCCTCACGCCGGGGACCCGGCTCGCCTCCAACATGGCTCCCACCACCGGACGGGCCGGCGCCGTTCCCGGCGAGCGGGTGCTCGCCATCGGCTCGCCCGGTGCCGACCGCATCACGACCGCGCTCCTGCAGGTGCTGGGCCGCTTCGCGCTGCAGGGCCTCGACCTCGCGGACGCCATCGAGCGGCCCCGGCTGCACGTCACCTACCTGGGAGAGTTCGCCGACCCCCGATCGGCGCCGGACCGGACGCCCGCGGATGGTGCCACGCAGGGTGCCGCGCCCGAGCCGGTGCCCGTCGTCCAGGTCGAGGACGACGAGGCACTCGTGGCCGCTGCGCAGGCGGCCGGGCTCGAGACCGTGGTGCACCCGCGGCGCTCGATGTTCTTCGGCGGGGTGGGGGCCGCGTTCCGTCGGGCCGACGGCACGCTCGGCGCCGCGGCCGACGCCCGTCGGGAGTCCGCGACCGGGGTCGCCTGACCGGCCCGACCTGACCCTCCCTGACCCTCCCTGACCCTCCAGACCCGTTCCGGCGGGCGGCGTGCGCGGTATGCGGGTCGCCGGGACGAGCGGTGGTTCGCCTCAGGCGGTGAGCGGCGCCATCGCGGGGGCCGCGAGGTGGAACACCCGGTGCAGCCGGGCCGCGCGCAGCAGCCGGGCGGTGCGCGGCGTGATGCTCGCGAGCACGAGGCGGCGGCCCTCGCGGCGGGCCCGGCGGTGCGACTCCAGCAGCACCCCGAGCCCGGTGGCGTCACCGATCTCGACGTCCCCGAGGTGGAGCAGCAGGTCACCCGTGCCCCCGGCGATGATGGCGTGCAGGTCGAGGCGCAGGTCGGCGGCGCTGCGCACGTCGACGCGGCCCGCGAGGTAGACCTCCTGGCCGTGCACGGTCTGGACGACCTCGATGGCCCGGGCGGACGACAGCGGCGCGGCCGCCGCACTCCCCTGGTCCGGCGCGGTGGTCCGTGCGGTCTGCTTCGCCATGGTCGGCACCCCCTGCGGTGGGCCCAGGGCCCGTCCGGCCGGTCTCCCCGAGATCGGCTCACAAGAATTGACTCATGCGCGGACCGCGCGCACGCGGGACCGGCGGTAACGATCCGGACTCGTGGTGAAGGAGTCCGGTCGCGGACGGGTGATACACGGACGGTAGCGACACCGTGCGGCGCGTCGCTGTCGACACGCCGCGACGTATGGGGACCAAACGGGCGTAAACGTCACCCGCGTGATCGGTGGACCGAGGCGGCCCTGTCCGCTCAGACGAACAGGTCGTCGTCGGGCTCGCGGATGACGTCGGCGCCGAGTCCCTGCATCTGCCGTTCGAACCGGTCGTAGCCGCGGTCGACGTGGTGCACCCCGCTCACCGTCGTCACCCCGTCGGCGACGAGCCCGGCCACGACGAGGGCCGCGCCCGCCCGGATGTCGCTGGCCTCCACGGGCGCCCCGGAGAGCTGGGCCACGCCGTGCACCATGACGTGGTGGCCGTCGACCCGGGCATCGGCCCCCAGCCGCGCCAGCTCCTGCACGGTGCGGAACCGGGCTTCGAAGAGGTTCTCGGTCACCATGGCGCTGCCGTCGGCCACGGCGTTGTACGCCAGCGCGAAGGGCTGCAGGTCGGTGGGGAACCCCGGGTAGGGCAGCGTGGCCACGTCGACCGAGCGGGCCCGGGATGTCGGCCCCACGACGCGGAAGCCGTCGGGGGTCACCGTGACGGTCGACCCGGCTCCACTGAGCAGGTCGAGGGTGATCTCGAGGTGCTCGGCCACACCGCCCACCACCTCGACGTCGCCGTGGGTGGTGGCCGCGGCGAACGCCCAGCTGCCGGCCGAGATCCGGTCGGATACCACGCGGTGCTCGCAGGGCCGCAGCGCGTCGACGCCGTCGATCTCGATGGTCGCCGTGCCGGCGCCCGTCACCCGGGCACCCATGGCGACGAGGAAGTCGGCGATGTCGACGATCTCCGGCTCCCGGGCCGCGTTGTCGATGCGGGTATGCCCCCGGGCCAGCACCGCCGCCATGAGGACGTTCTCGGTGGCCCCGACGCTGGGGAAGTCGAGCCGGATGTCGGCGCCGCGCAGCCCCGACGGAGCGGCCGCGACGAGGTAGCCGTGGGCCACGTGCACCTTGGCGCCCAGCCGCTCGAGACCCTCGGCGTGCAGGTCGAGACCCCGGGAGCCGATGGCGTCGCCCCCGGGCACCGCGACGTCGGCCTCGCCCACGCGGGCGATGAGTGGCCCGAGGACGCAGATCGACGCCCGCAGCGCGCGCACGAGCTCGTAGTCGGCCCGGTGGTTGATGCGCTCGGGCACGTCGATCACGACGACCCCCTCGGCCGGACGCCAGTCGACCTCAGCGCCCAGCCGCCGCAGCAGCTCGGCCATGATCGTCACGTCGACGATGCGCGGCACGTTGGTGAGGCGGGTGCGGCCGACGGCCAGGAGCGAGCCCGCCATGAGCTTCAGCGCGCTGTTCTTCGCCCCGACGACGCTCACCCGGCCACGGAGGGAGGCCCCGCCGACGACCCGAAAGCGCTCTCTCACCCAAGAACCCTAGCCAAACCTCGCGATCCGGGCGCGATCCGGGTGGCGGGCGAGGGTCGTGGAGGACCGGTCGGCCGGGATGGCACCCTGGGGCCATGGTCAACCTCACGAAGATCTACACCCGCACCGGCGACGACGGCACGACGTCCCTCGGCGACTTCAGCCGCACGTCGAAGAACGACCCTCGGCTCGCGGCATACGCCGACACCAACGAGGCCAACGCCCTTGTCGGCGTGGCCGTCGCGGCCGGTGCCCTCGGTGACGAGATGACGGCGACCTTGACCCGGGTGCAGAACGAGCTCTTCGACGTGGGCGCCGACCTGTGCACGCCGCTGCAGGCGAGCTACGAGTACCCCCCGCTGCGGGTGGAGCAGCCCTGGGTGGACGACATCGAGGCCGACTGCGACCGCTACCTCGAGCGCATCGAGCCGCTGCGCTCGTTCATCCTGCCGGGCGGCACCGTGGGCGCCGCCCACCTGCACGTGGCGACGACGGTGGTGCGGCGGGCCGAGCGCAGCGCGTGGGCCGCGGTGACCGCGCACGGGGAGGAGCCCGGCGCGGAGCGGGGCGTCGGCGGGGTCAACCGGCTCACCGCGACCTATCTCAACCGCCTGTCCGACCTGCTGTTCATCCTGGCTCGCGTGGCCAATGTCGAACGGGGCGGCGACGTGCTCTGGCAGCCCGGTGGCGGCCGCGTGGAGCCGCCGACCAAGCGCCGCCGCGGCGGCACGAGCGCTGCCGGTGATGCGGTTGACACGGTTGACACTGGCGATGCGGGCGACGCGGGGACCGAGGGGGCGAGGGAGGCGAGGACGCTCAGGCGACGTTGGCGGTGGAGCCGGGCGGCGACGCCTCGGCCCAGGACCGCAGCGCCGTGTAGGCGTTCGGGGTCAGCGCGAGCTCGAAGGTGAGGCTCCCGTAGGTGCACCGCACGGGGGCCGCGTCCGGCAGCAGGTCGATGACGGGGCCGCCGTGCACGTCCTGCGGCGGGTCGAGGTCGAGCTGGACGCGGTCCCAGAAATGGCGCGGACGGGTGGAGAAGCCGACGAGGGCGAACCACTCGAGCCGCTGCGAGCCGAGCCGCAGGTGGCCGAGCTTCCAGCGGTCACCGGGGTGCTGCCGCCACCCGCAGAGGATGAGCAGGCTGCGCGAGATGGTGCGGCGGCGCGCATATGTCGCGCCGAGGAAGGCGACGCCGCCGAGCACGAGCAGGCCGACCACGACCTCGAGCACTCCGAGCGCGGACGGCATCCCGGCTTCGTCAGCCGTTGCGGCTGGAGGTCTCGACGCCATCGGCGACGATGGTGACCCGGTCGTGCTCGACCGAGATGAAGCCGCTCGCGATGGTGGCCGTCTGGTCGCCGGACTCGCCGTGGATGACGACGTCGCCCGCGACGAGGACACCGAGGAGCGGCGTGTGCCCCGGCATGATGCCGAGCTCACCGTCGACCGAGCGCGCGCGCACCATCCGCGCCTCGCCGGACCAGACCTCCCGGTCGGCGGCGACCAGGTTGACCTGCAGTGCACTCACGCTGTCCTCCGGTTCCTCACTGGGATGTCATTCTACGGGCCGTCCGAGGACGGCCTCACCGTCCGTCACGACCACCGGCTTCGCTGGAGTACCGTCCGCCTCGCTGGACAACGGTTGTCCAGCGAGGCGCCCCGTTATCGGGTGACCCGATAAGGGGGAGACCACGCGGAGGCGGTCAGAGGTTCTTCTGGATCTCCGCCCACTGGCGCTCGACGTCGTCGAGGCCACCGCACATGAAGAACGCCTGCTCGGCGACGTGGTCGTACTCGCCGTCCGCGATCTTCGTGAACGCCTCGATCGAGTCGGTCAGCGAGACGGTCGAGCCCTCGATGCCGGTGAACTGCTTGGCGACGTAGGTGTTCTGCGAGAGGAACCGCTGGATGCGGCGGGCCCGGTTGACGAGGATCTTGTCCTCCTCGGACAGCTCGTCGATGCCGAGGATGGCGATGATGTCCTGCAGCTCCTTGTTGCGCTGGAGGATCTGCTTGATGCGCACCGCGGTGTTGTAGTGGGCCTCGGTGATGTAGCGCGGGTCGAGGATGCGCGAGGTCGACGAGAGCGGGTCCACGGCCGGGTAGATGCCGAGGGACGCGATCTCGCGGGAGAGCTCGGTGGTCGCGTCGAGGTGGGCGAACGTCGTGGCCGGGGCCGGGTCGGTGTAGTCGTCGGCGGGCACGTAGATCGCCTGCATCGAGGTGATCGAGTGACCACGCGTGGAGGTGATCCGCTCCTGCAGCACGCCCATCTCGTCGGCGAGCGTCGGCTGGTAGCCCACCGCGGACGGCATCCGCCCGAGGAGGGTCGAGACCTCGGACCCCGCCTGGGTGAACCGGAAGATGTTGTCGATGAACAGCAGCACGTCCTGGCCCTGCACGTCGCGGAAGTACTCCGCCATCGTCAGCGCCGAGAGGGCCACGCGCAGCCGGGTGCCCGGCGGCTCGTCCATCTGGCCGAAGACGAGGGCGGTCTGGCCGAGGACGCCGGCCTCCTCCATCTCGACGATCAGGTCGTTGCCCTCACGGGTGCGCTCCCCCACGCCGGCGAACACCGAGACACCACCGTGGTCACGCGCGACGCGGGCGATCATCTCCTGGATGAGCACCGTCTTGCCGACCCCGGCCCCGCCGAACAGGCCGATCTTCCCGCCCTGCACGTAGGGGGTCAGGAGGTCGATGACCTTGATGCCGGTCTCGAACATCTGGGTCTTCGACTCGAGCTGGTCGAAGGCGGGGGCCTTGCGGTGGATACCCCACCGCTCCTTGACGTCGAGGGTCTCGCCCTCCTCGAGGTTCAGGCACACCCCGGTGGTGTTGAACACCTTGCCGAGGGTGACGTCGCCGACGGGCACCGTGATGGGGCCACCGGAGTCGAGGACCGCGGCGCCGCGCACGAGACCGTCGGTGGGCTGGAGGGAGACGGCCCGCACCATGTTGTCACCGATGTGCTGGGCGACCTCGAGGTTGATGGTGCTGGTCTCCCCGCCCAGCTCGACCTGCGTGGTCAGCAGGTTGTACTGCTCGGGGATGCCGTCGGCCGGGAACTCGATGTCGACGACCGGGCCGGTGATCCGGGCGACCCGGCCGGTCGCACCGGGCTGGGTGTCCTGGCGCTCTTCGGTGGCGGTGGCAGTCATGTCGGTGGTTCCTTCGCTCGGTGCTGCTGGTGCTGAGGTCGGCTGTACGGGTGCGGCGGGGGGCCGGTTACTTGGCAGTGGCGAGGGCGTCGGCGCCGCCGACGATCTCGCTGATCTCCTGGGTGATCTCCGACTGGCGGGCCTGGTTCGCCAACCGGGTGTAGGTCTTGATGAGCGCGTCGGCGTTGTCGGTGGCCGACTTCATGGCCCGCTGCTGCGCGGCCATCTGCGAGGCCGCCGCGCCGAGCAGGCAGGTCCAGATGCGCGCGGTGACGTACTGCGGGAGCAGCTGGTCGAGCACCTGTCCGACGCTCGGCTCGAACTCGTACAGCGGGAGCACCTCGTTCTTGCCGGGCGCGTCGTCGACGTCGTCCTCGACGATCTCGATCGGCAGCAGCCGCAGCGCACGCGGCTCCTGGACGACCATCGAGCTGAAGCGGGTGTAGACGACGTGGACCTCCTCGAGGCCACCCTCCTCGTAGGGCTTGAGGAAGTCGGCGACGATCCGCTCGCCGATCTCCTTGGCCGCCTCGTGCGTCGGCTGGTCGGAGAAGCCGCCCCACTGCGCCGCATACTCGCGCCGGCGGAACTTGTAGAAGGTGATGGCGCGGTTGCCGACGACGTAGGCGACGACCTCCTTGCCCTCGTCGGTGAGCTTGCGCACGAGCGACTCGCTCTCGCGCAGCACCGAGGAGTTGTAGGCCCCCGAGAGGCCGCGGTCACCGGCGATGATGACGACGCCCGCGCGGCGGACCTCGTTGCGCTCGGTGGTGAGCGGGTGGTCCTCGTTCGAGTACGTCGCCAGGGCCGACAGCGCCCGGGTCAGGGCGTGGGTGTACGGCGCCGAGGCCAGCACGCGCTGACGCGCCTTGACCACGCGCGATGCGGCGATGAGCTCCATCGCCCGCGTGATCTTCTTGGTCGCCTGGACGGACCGGGTCCGCTGGCGGTAGACCCGCATCTGCGCTCCCATGACGCCGCCTCTCTCTGCTCGGGTTGGTGCTCGTCGAACGAGACCTCGGTATGCCGGGTATGCCGGGTGGTGCTCGCCGTGGCCGCGGGGCCGCCGACCCGGGGTCGGCGGCCCACGGGCTCAGCGCTTCTGGCGGGTGATCTGCTCCTGGTCGACCGAGCCGGCGTCCAGCGCCTCCGGGTCGGCCTCGTGACCCACGTCGGTGCGGCGGTCGTCCTGCGGCTCCTCGCCGCCGAACTCCAGCCGGAACTCCTCGATGGCTCGCTCGAGCGTGGTCTCGGTGTCGTCGTCGAACTTGCCGGTCTCCCGGATGCCATCGAGGACGCCCTGGTACTTGTGGTGCAGGAAGGCGAGGAAGTCCTGCTCGAACCGCCGCACATCCTCGACCTTGACCTTGTCGAGCCGGCCGGTGGTGCCCGCCCAGACGCTGACGACCTGCTCCTCGACCGCGTACGGGCTGCTCTGCCGCTGCTTGAGCAGCTCGACGAGGCGGGCGCCCCGGGCCAGCTGGGCGCGGGAGGCCGGGTCGAGGTCGGAGGCGAACATCGCGAACGCCTCCATGGCCCGGAACTGCGCCAGGTCGAGCTTGAGGCGGCCGGAGACCTGCTTCATGGCCTTGATCTGGGCGTTGCCGCCGACCCGGGACACCGAGACACCCACGTCGATCGCGGGCCGGACGTTGGCGTTGAACAGGTCCGACTGCAGGTAGATCTGACCGTCGGTGATGGAGATGACGTTGGTGGGGATGTAGGCCGAGACGTCACCCGCCTTGGTCTCGATGATCGGCAGGCCGGTCATCGAGCCGGCGCCGAGCGCGTCGGAGAGCTTGGCGCAGCGCTCGAGCAGTCGGCTGTGCAGGTAGAAGACGTCACCGGGGTAGGCCTCGCGGCCCGGCGGGCGGCGCAGCAGCAGCGACACGGCGCGGTAGGCCTCGGCCTGCTTGCTCAGGTCGTCGAAGACGATGAGCACGTGCATCCCCTGGTACATCCAGTGCTGGCCGATGGCCGAGCCGGTGTAAGGAGCGAGGTACTTGAAGCCGGCCGCGTCGGATGCGGGGGCCGCGACGATGGTCGTGTACTCCATGGCGCCGGCGTCCTCGAGGGTGCTCCGGACGCCCGCGATCGTCGAGCCCTTCTGGCCGATCGCGACGTAGATGCAGCGCACCTGCTGCTTCGGGTCGCCTGTCTCCCAGTTGCGCTTCTGGTTGATGATCGTGTCGACGGCCACCGTGGTCTTGCCGGTCTGCCGGTCGCCGATGATCAGCTGGCGCTGGCCGCGACCGATCGGGGTCATCGCGTCGACCGCCTTGAGGCCGGTCTGGAGCGGTTCGTGCACCGACTTGCGCTGCATCACCGACGGCGCCTGCAGCTCGAGGGCGCGACGGGCCTCGGCCTGGATCTCGCCGCGGCCGTCGATGGGCTGGCCCAGCGGGTCGACGACCCGGCCGAGGAACCCGTCGCCGACAGGCACGGAGAGGACCTCGCCGGTGCGCTTGACCTCCTGGCCCTCCTCGATGCCGCTGAAGTCACCGAGGACGACGACACCGATGTCGGCGACGTCGAGGTTGAGCGCGATGCCGAGGGTGCCGTCCGAGAACTGCAGCAGCTCGTTGGTCATCGCCGAGGGCAGCCCCTCGACGTGCGCGATGCCGTCACCGGCGTCGAGGACGCGGCCGACCTCTTCGCGGGAGGCGGCACCCGGCTCGTAGGACTGGACGAAGTGGTCCAGTGCGTCCCGGATCTCGTCCGGACGGATCGAAAGCTCCGTCATCGTGTCTCTTCTCCTCAGGTCGGCGGGTGCCGGTACGTATGCGGTGCGGGGGCGTGCGTGGTGTCGAGGGTGTCGCGGGGTGTCGCGGGTGCGGGGGCGGCTCAGGAGCCGAAGTGCCGCTTGGCGGCGTCGAGCCGGCGCAGGATGGTGCCGTCGACGACGTCGTCGCCGATCTGCACGCGGATCCCGCCGATGACGCCGGGGTCGACGATGGTGTTGAGGTGGATGTCCTTGCCGCCGTAGTACCCCGACAGGGCAGTGGCCAGGCGCTCACGCTGGTGCTCGTCGAGCGCGACGGCGCTGGTCACCGTGGCGGACAGCTGCTCGCGCCGGCGGGCGGCCACGGCGAGGTACTCCCCCAGCACGCGGTCGAAGCGGCGACCCCGCGGGACCCGGACGGCCTGACGGACGAGGCGCACGGTCTCGCTGGTCGCCCTGCCCTCGAGCAGCTCGGTGACGAGCTGCTCCTTGCCGTGCGGGTCCGAGCGCCGGTCCGTGAGGGAGTCGCGCAGCCGCGGGTTGCCCGCGACGATGCGCTCGAACCGGAACAGCTCGTCCTCGAGCTGGTCGGCCCGACCAGCCTTCTCGGCGCCGGCGACGACGGCCCCGACGGCCAACGACTCCAGCGTGTCGGTGAGGTCGTGCTCCTCCGACCAGCGCTGCCGGGCGGCGGCCTTGGCCACGACGAGGGCCTCGGGTCCGACCTTGCCGGCGAACAGCCGCTCGACGAGCTCGGCCTTGGGCTCGCCGTCGCGCGAGGGGTCGGCGACGGCCCGACGCAGGGCGACGGTGCCGTCGAGCGCGTCGGAGATGCCGAAGAGGTCCTCGGCCAGGCGGGCCCGGTCGACCTCGCCGTCGAGCACCCCCTGGAAGGTGTTCTCGACGGCGGCCACCGCGCTACGGGACGATCCGTGCATCAGACGTCCTGGGAGCCGGTGGGGGCGCCGGTGGAGGCCGTGTCGCCGACCGACTCGGGGGCCGCGGCGTGACCGACGCGCTCGGGCCGGACGGAGCCGGACTCGAGCTCGGCGAGGAAGCGCTCGACGATGCCGCGCTGGCGCGTCTCGTCCTCGAGGGACTCCCCGACGATACGGCTGGCCAGGTCGGTGGACAGGCGGCCCACCTCGCCCCGGAGCTGGATCGACGCCTGCTGACGCTCGGCCGCGATCTGCTTCTGGGCGCTGTCGGTGATGCGCGCCGCCTCCTGCTGCGCCTTCTCGCGCAGCTCGGCGACGATCTGCGCACCCTGGGCCTTGGCGTCCTCACGGATGCGGGACGCCTCGGCGCGGGCCTCGTGGAGCTGGTTGTTGTACTGGTCCAGCGCCGCCTGGGCCGCGGCCTGGGCCTCCTCGGCCTTGTGGATGCCGCCCTCGATCGCCGCGGTGCGCTCGGCGTAGATCTCCTCGAGGCGGGGCACGACGCGCTTGGCGACCACGTAGTACAGGATCGCGAAGACCACGAGCCCGAAGAAGAACTCCATCGGGTGCGGGATGATCGGCGCGGCGGTCGCCCAGAACCCACCGTCGCCCGCGCCATCGGCGAAGGGCAGGACGGAGGCGACCTCGGGGGTCAGCAGTGCGGACATGAGCCTCTCCTCACGAGGGGTACGCGGGGTTCCAGCGTGGGTGGATCGTCAGGCCTTGAAGACGAAGGCGAGCGCGATACCGAAGATGGCGAGCGCCTCGGTGATGGCCATGCCGAGGAACGCGATGGGCTGGAGCATCCCGCGCGCCTCGGGCTGACGAGCGACCCCGTTGATGTAGGCGGCGAAGATGAGGCCGACACCGATACCGGGGCCGATGGCGGACAGGCCGTAACCGAGGATGGCGATGTTGCCGGTCATGACATTTTCCGTTCTGGTGTGGTGTCCCGGCGGCGGGTTACCGCCGGGGCCTTTCGGTACTGCGGATCAGTGGGAGTCGGCGACGGCGCCGGCGATGTAGAGCGCCGCCAGCAGGGTGAAGACGTAGGCCTGCAGGAACTCGACGAGCAGCTCGAACAGGAACATGACGAAGGCGAAGATCCACGTGACGCCGCCGGCGACGCTGAGGATGCCACCCGAGGTGAGCAGGTAGTAACCGCCGGTGATGAACAGGACGAGCAGCAGGTGGCCCGCGAACATGTTGCCGAAGAGCCGCAGCGCCAGGGTGACCGGCCGGGTGAACAGGTCGGTGATGAGCTCGAGGAAGAAGATGACCGGCACGATCCAGCCCGGCAGGCCGGACGGCACGAGCGACTTCCAGTAGCCGACGAACCCGTGCTTGCGCATCCCGACGACGTGGAACGTGATCCAGACGATGAGGGTGAGCGCGATGGGGAGGCCGATGCGGCTCATCGACGGGAACGAGAACGGCGGGACGACACCGAAGAGGTTGTTGACGAGGATGACCATGAACAGCGAGAAGAGCAGCGGGACGAACCGCAGGAACTCCTTGCTGCCGATGAGGTCGCGCGCGATCCCGTTGCGCACCAGGCCGTAGACCGCCTCGGTGGCCATCTGGCCCTTGCTCGGCACGAGCGCCTTCTTGCGCGTGGTGGCCAGCAGGAACCAGAGGATGAGGCCGGCGCTGACGACCATGAGCAGGGCCGGGCGGGTGATCGCGAACGGCCCGGAGCCGATGACCGGCTGCCAGAAGTCCCCTACGCCGGGCGCCTCGTAGTCCGTCGGGACGACAGCGGCAACGATGCTCACGGGAGACTCCTAGAGATGCGCGGGACGCAGCGGTGCTGGGGGGTCGGGCGCCGGACCCCGTCAGCACGACGGACCGGCCCGGGGGCCGGCGCATCGTTCCTCACAGGTACCGCCGAGTTCAGTGAGAACCGTACCTGAACCAGATCAGGTAGAGCGACAGAGCCATGCCCCCGATGATCCCCACCGGGAGCAGGAACGCCGTGCCCAGCCAGTGGTCCAGACCCCAGCCGATCCCGCCGTAGAGCAGCGGCCCGGCGAGCATGTAACCGCCCACCTTGGTCCACATCTCCGAGTCGCGGCGCATCTGGTCGCGCTCCGCCTCGTCCTTGTCCGCATCGGACGGCTCGGACGGCTCGGACGGCTGGGACCGGTCGGGCGGGTCGGTGGGTGGCGTCGGGCTCATGGTGCAGGTCTCTCCCGGTCATCGGGTCTCGTCCTTCGGCAGGGCGGCCTCGCCGGCGGGGTCGTAGGCGAAGATCCGCAGCCGCTGGTAGGCGCGCAGCTCGAAGAACAGCCACACGATGGCGCAGACCGTGATGGTGACGCCCACGGCATACCCCGACACCCAGGTGGCGTCGCGGACGGCGAACATCACGGCGCCGAGGAACAGCACCTTCACGGTGTAGGTCACCATGACGACGAGCATGACGGTGGTCGGGGGCAGGTCGGCCGTCCGTCTCATGACGAGCAGGGTGAGGCTGAAGAAGCCGATGACGAGGGCGGCGCCGAGCGCGGCCGACCACGCGGCCAGCGGGCTCGAGACGAGTCCCACGCCGATGCACACGAGCGCCGCGACGGCGGTCGGCCACACCGAGCCGCGCAGCAGCTGAGCGAAGGCGTCGCTCTGTCCGCTGGGGTGGGCTGCGGTGCTCATGGGACCTGCTCCGGACTCTCGGGCTCGTGGGCGGCTGTGCGGCTCGCCCGGGGCTCTTCAGGGTGCTCTCAGGTGCTTGTGAAAACTATCACAAGCGGGGTGACCGGGTCCACCGCGGCAGCCACACCGTCAGGGTGACGGCCGCGGCGAGGCACGCGGCGATGACGAGGGCGGCGCGCCAGCCCTCGACGAAGGCGAAGGAGACCGTCCCCAGGGCGAGCAGGGCCGCCCACATGTAGAGGATGAGGACGGCGTTGCGGTGGCCGTGTCCGATCTCGAGCATCCGGTGGTGCAGGTGCTTCTTGTCGGCCTGCCAGGGCTTCTGGCCGGCGAGGGTGCGCCGCACGACCGCGAGCACGACGTCGAGGAACGGCAGGCTGAGGACGGCCAGCGGCACGGCCAGCGGCAGCAGCGCGGCGCTGACCGACCCTCCGGTGAACTCCCCCGGGTCGACGTTGCCGGTGAGCGAGATCGTCGCGGCCGACAGCAGCAGCCCGAGCAGGAGGGCGCCCGAGTCCCCCATGAACAGCCGGGCGGGGTGGAAGTTGTGCGGCAGGAAGCCCACGCAGCAGCCGAGCACCGCCGCGGTGATGAACGTGGCGTTGGAGAAGACGTTGGGCGGGTTGTAGCTGCGTGCCACGTAGTACGAGTAGATGAAGAAGGAGAGCGCGGCGATGCCGACGACGCCCACGGCCAGCCCGTCGAGCCCGTCGATCCAGTTGACGGCGTTGACGGTGACGAGCACGACGATGACGGTGACCGTGACGAGCACCGGCGCCGGCAGCACCGTGCTCGTGCCGAAGAAGGGGATCGCGAGCAGGGAGACGCCCTTGTAGGCCATGACGCCTGCCGCGAGGATCTGGCCGGCCAGCTTGGTGAGCCAGTCGAGCTCGCGGATGTCGTCGATCGCCCCCACGAGGCAGACGATGGTCGCCCCCATGAGCACCCCGGAGATCTGGCCGCCGCTGTAGACGCCCTTGAGGAACGGCAGCTCCCGGGCGACCAACGAGGCGGCGGCGAAGCCGAGGAAGATCGCGACGCCGCCCAGCCGGGGCGTCGGCGTGGAGTGGACGTCGCGGTCGCGCACGGGCGTGAACGCGTTGGTGGCGACCGCGAGGGCCCGCACGAGCGGCGTCGTCAGGTAGGTGATGGCCCCCGCGACGACGAAGATGAGGAAGTACTCCCGCACGGGTCGTGGACCTCCGGGGTCCGGGCCTCCCCTCGCCCGCTCAGGACCGCGACGGGCGCGGGTATGCCGGGAAGCGGGTCACGAGGTCGGTCACCTCGGCGCGCACCTGCTGCGAGACCGGGTGCGACGGGTCGGCGTCGCCCTTCGTGACGGCCGTGGCGATGAGCTCGGCGATGGTCCTCATCTCGTCCAGGCCCATGCCCTGCGTCGTCGTGCACGCCGTGCCGACCCGGATGCCCGAGGCGATGTTGGGCTTCTGCGGGTCGAAGGGGATGGCGTTCTTGTTCAGGACGATGCCGGCCGCGTCGGAGCGCACCTCGGCGTCGGCGCCGGTGACGCCCACGCCCTGGAGGTCGTGCAGGGACAGGTGGGTGTCGGTGCCCCCCGTGGTCGGGCGGATGCCGTAGTCCCCGAGCGAGGTGGCGAGCTGCTGGGCGTTGGCGACGACCTGCCGGGCGTACGCGGCATACTCCGGCGTCGCGCACTCCTTGAAGTTCACGGCCTTCGCCGCGATGGTGTGCATCTGCGGGCCGCCCTGCATCATCGGGAAGACGGCCTTGTCGAGCGCGGCGGCGTGCTCCTGCTTGCACACGAGGGCGCCGGAGCGCGGGCCACGCAGCACCTTGTGGGTGGTGAAGGTGACGACGTCGGCGTACGGCACGGGGCTGGGGATGGCGCCACCGGCGACGAGGCCGATGAAGTGGGCCGCGTCGACCCAGAAGACGGCGCCGATCTCGTCGGCGAGGGTGCGGAAGAACTCGAAGTCGATGAGGCGCGGGATCGCGCTGCCGCCGGCGAGGATCACCGTAGGCCGGTGCTCGCGCGCGAGGCTCGCGACCTGGTCGTAGTCGATGTCCTCGGTCTGCCGGTCGACGCCGTAGTGCACCGCGTTGAACCACTTGCCCGAGAACGAGACCTTGGCGCCGTGGGTGAGGTGGCCGCCCATCGGCAGCGCCATGGCGAGGATCGTGTCACCGGGCTGCAGGAACGCGCCGTAGACCGCCTGGTTGGCGCTCGCGCCGCTGTGGGGCTGGACGTTGGCGTGCTCGGCCCCGAAGAGGGCCTTGCAGCGCTCGATGGCGATCGTCTCGGCCTTGTCGACCTCGGCGCAGCCGCCGTAGTAGCGGCGCCCGGGGTAGCCCTCGGCGTACTTGTTCGACAGCGTCGAGCCGAGCGCGGTCAGGACCTCCGGGGAGGACATGTTCTCGCTGGCGATGAGCTGCAGACCGCCGCGGATCCGGCCCAGCTCCGACAGGAGCACCCCGGCGATGTCGGGGTCGAAGGCGGCCAGGGCGCCGTAGTCCGAGCCGTAGAACGTGTCGCTGGCGGTGGGCAGGTCGTGGTGGTCCACAGGGCACTCCGGAGGTCGGGCGGGGCGAGCGACCCCAACTCTAGGCCCGGCCGGGCGGGACTGGCGGAACCGCGCGCGCCGATGCCCCACCCGGAGGACGATGGGGCCCCGGGCGGGGGCGTGGGGCTCCCCGTGGTCGAAGGAGTGGCCGATGGAGGCCATCGAGCTCATGGGTACGGTCGTTCGGCTGTCGGAGCACCGCTGCTGGACGGGTTACGTCGTCGCGGTCACGTCCGAGCTCGAACGGCTCGTCCCCGCCGAGCGGGTGTTCTGGGTCGAGACGGACCGCTCGACGGCGTCGGCCACGGTGTGGGACGGGCGACGGGGGGCGGCCGACGGCGGCCTCAGCGCCCTGATGACACGTACGGTGCGCCACCCCAGGGTGCGCGAGTATGCCGCCGCCCGCAGCGGAGTGCGACCGCACCGGCTCTCGGACCACGACATCTGCGCCGATGTCCGCACCGAGGAGCACCGCATCCTCCTCCGCGAGATGGGCGCCTACCAGCTGAACCTACCCGTCGGTCCCCAGCTGGGGACCTGGATCCTGGGCCGGTCGGCCCATGACTTCACCGATGTCGAGGTCGCAGACGCCGCGTGGCTGATGCCGACCCTCGCCGCCCTCCACGGGCGGTTCCGGTGGGCGCCCGAGGCGGTTCCGGCCGGGGCGGAGGTCGACGGTTCGGGCCCCCCGGCCGACGGCGGCGCCGCGCTGTCTCCCCGGGAGGTCGACATCCTGGCCCTCGTGGCCCAGGGCCTCACCGCGGAGTCCATCGCACGCCACCGGCGGATCAGCCCGCGAACCGTGCGCAAGCACCTCGAGCACATCTACGCCAAGCTCGGCCGCCACGACCGGCTCACGGCGGTCGCCCGGGCGACCTCGCTCGGTCTCATCGACGCCGGCTGACCCGCGGCGCCGTCCCCGCGCCCCGGCCCCGCCCGCGCGCAGAGTCCCCAGGGGGATGGGTGATACCGGCGACCGACCCATCCGGCATACGCCGATATACGTATTTCGTCCGGTGGTGACACGGCCCATCCTCGAAGGCATGACCACCACCGTGAGCACCGCAGACCACCCGTCCACCGACGTCACCGAGCTGCAGGCCGGTGACACCCTCCCTCCCCTGCGCAACGGCACCCTCGTCACGGCCGCCGAGGACGGTCGAGGCTTCCTCGTCCAGGACGGCCGCCTCGAACCCGTCCACGACATCGGTGTGCTCCTGGCCGCCGGCGTCGACCCGACGTCGGCACCTCGCCTCACCGCGCCCGCCGCGCTCCTCGAGTCGGTCCCGACCTCGTCCCCCCGGGCCATCGGCGTGGTGCCCATGGACTCGGGCGACCAGTTCCTGGGCTCGGGCCACTACATGCACACCTGGGGCTCCATCGACTGGGGTCAGGGCGCCGTCGCGATGCAGACCCGGACCCGGACGATCACCATGTTCGGCGGCTTCCACGGCTCGGCGGGGTTCATCTGCCGCGACGCCAACGCGGGACCGACCTTCCAGACCCAGGACCACCGGTTCGGGGTCGACGGCACGTGGGTCGGCCGCAGCGACCGCACCGACGCGTGGTGGGAGTCCATGTCTCCCGACGCCGCAGCCCGGACCACGGAGCTCGTCTTCTACCACGCCTGGTCGCCCGACAGCTTCATGACCGTGCTGAACAAGTGGGTGGCCGCCGGCCAGAGCCTGGCCCAGCTCGTGACCGCCGCGGCGGGCGTCGCCAAGGTCTTCGCGGTACCGACGAAGTGACGAGGACCACCAGCCCCGTCCGTCGCCCGGCGCAGGACTCGGCCTCCCCGACCAACAGCCTCGGCGAGGTCGAGCCACCCATCCCGGATCCGCACGCCGGTCGGCGTGAGGGGGAGCCGGACCCACGCACCCTCGACCAGCGCCCGTCCCCCCACCACCCGTCGCACGCCGGCGACCGAGGCCTGGCCCCCAGCGCGGACCAGGTGCTGGCCAGGGCCGCCTCCTTCCTCGGCTACAAGGAGGGGCCGGACAACGACACACCGTTCGGCAGCTGGTACGGCCTCAACCACCAGCCGTGGTGCGACATGTGGGTGTCCTACGTCTTCCACGAGGAGGGCGGGGACGACATCGGTGGGCACTTCGCCTACTGCCCCTCGCACGTCCAGTGGTTCCGACAGCGGGGACAGTGGGGCACGACGCCCCAGCGCGGCGCCGTGGTCTTCTTCTCCTGGGACGGCGGGCCGAGCGCGGACCACGTCGGGCTCGTGGAGGTGCCGAACGGGTGGCCGCAGACGCTGGAGGGCAACACCTCCTCCGGGGACGGTGGCCCCCAGGGCAACGGCGACGGGGTCTACCGGCGGGTCCGCAACCCCAGGTTCGTGCTCGGCTACGGCTACCCCGCCTACGGCGGCGCCTCGCCCGTCGCCGGCGGCACGGTGTCCCTGGGACGAGTGGTGGAGGCGGCCCGTCTCGACGGCCCCCGACCGCAGGGCGCCGGCACGCCGGGCGACCAGGGCGACGTCCTGCTCGTCGAGCAGGCCCTGGCCGCCGAGGGGCTGCTCGTCGCCTCGCTCGTCGACGGGGCCTTCGGCACCTCGACCGTCGCGGCGTATGCCCGGTGGCAGCACCGCCTCGGCTACACCGGCGCGGACGCCGACGGCATACCGGGGATGGACTCGCTGACCCGCCTGGGCCAGGCCCACGGGTTCGCCGTGACGGCCTGACCCGACGGACCAGACGAACCCGGCGGCCCGAGACGTCGAACGGCCGGCGACGTCGGGGACGTCGGGGACGTCGGGGACGTCGGCGGGTCAGCGGCGCCGGCGGGAGCCGGCGATCCGCGGGCCCGGGCGCCGGGCGGGCGGCTCGGGCGGCTCGGGCGGGTGCTCGGCCGCCGCGCGGGCGGCCAGCTCCTCGGCTTCCCGGCGCTCGGCGGCGTCGAGGGCCTCGTCGACCTCACGACGGGTCAGGGCCCCCTCGCGCAGGGTGAGGGGTGCCCCGCCGGTGCAGTCGAGGATGGTCGAGGCGGTGCCGCCCGACGCGGGACCGCCGTCGAGGTAGACCGCCACGGCGGCACCGAGCATGGCCTGGGCCTCGGCGACGGTCTGGGCGGCGGGCGAACCTGTGCTGTTGGCGCTGGTCACGGCCATCGGCCCGGCCTGCGCGAGCAGAGCCAGGGCGATCTCGTGGTCGGGCATCCGCAGCGCGACCGTGCCGTTGGTCTCGCCGAGGTCCCAGGTGAGGGACGGCTGGGACTCCAGGACGAGGGTGAGCGGCCCGGGCCAGAAGTGGTCGATGAGGTGGCGCACGTAGGCGGGGACGCCGCGGGCGAGCCCGTCGACCGTGCGCAGGTTGGGGACGAGCACCGGCGGCGGCATCTCCCGGCCGCGGCCCTTCGCGGCCAGCACGGCGGCCACCGCGGCGGCGTTGAACGCGTCGCAGCCGACGCCGTAGACCGTGTCGGTCGGCAGCACGACGACCTGGCCGCTCTGCACCGCGCGAGCCGCGGCGTCGAGCCCGGCAGCGAGGCCGTCGGGGGTCGTGCAGTCGTACACCTCGCTCATGGCGCCGACCCTATGCCGTCGGCCTGGACCGGACCGCGACGAGGGCTCGGGGTCGCCCGACAAGGTCGCGGTGGTCCGTCACCTGGCCCCACGCCCCCGTCCCGGCCAGGGCGCGCGGCAGCGCCGCCCCCTGGGTCTCGGCGTGCTCCATGACGAGCGTGCCGCCGTCGCGCAGCAGCCCCGCGGCGCGCCCGGCCATGGCCAGCGGCAGGGCCAGCCCGTCCGCGCTGCCGCCGTAGAGGGCGAGCGCCGGGTCGTGGTCGCGCACCTCGGGGTCGACCGGCACCTGGTCGTCGGGGATGTAGGGCGGGTTGCACGTCACGACGTCGACGAGGCCGTCGAGGTCGGGGTAGGCCGCCCGGGCGTCCCCCTGGTCGACCGCGACGTCGAGGCCGAGCCGGTCGCGGTTCGCGACCGCCCAGCCGTGGGCCAGCTCGCCGAGCTCCACGGCATACACCTGCGCGTCGGGGTGCTCCTGCTTGACGGCCAGGGCGATGGCCCCCGACCCCGTCGCGAGGTCGACGACGAGGGGACGCGAATGCCCGGCGAGGGCCCGCAGGGCGAGGTCGACGACGAGCTCGGTCTCGGGCCGCGGGACGAACACCCCGGGCCCCACCCGCAGCTCCAGCATGCGGAAGGAGGCCCGGCCGGTGAGGTGCTGCAGCGGTATGCGGGTCGCGCGCTCCGCGACGAGGTCGGAGTACCCGTCGGGAGCCTCCACCCCACCGAGCACCATGAGCCGCCGGACCTCCCCCGGGTCCTGGCCCATGAGGTGCGCCGCGAGCAGGAGGGCGTCGACGGGGGCGGAGGCGACCCCGGCCTCCGCGAGCGTCATCGTGGCCCGGCGCACGGCGTCGCGCAGCTCCACGGGCTCAGGCTCCCCCGGAACCGTCGGTGCCGGAGACCGCGGCCAGCCGGGCCTGCTCGTCCGCCTCGACGCACGAGCCGATGACGGCGTCGAGGTCGCCGTCGAGCACGGTGTCGAGGTTGTAGGCCTTGAAGCCGGTGCGGTGGTCGCTGATCCGGTTCTCCGGGAAGTTGTAGGTGCGGATGCGCTCGCTGCGGTCGACGGTGCGCACCTGGCTGCGCCGGGCGGCCGACGCCGCGGCGTCGGCCTGCTCGCGGGCCAGCTGGTGGAGGCGGGCGCGCAGCACCCGCATCGCCGACTCCTTGTTCTGCAGCTGCGACTTCTCGTTCTGGCAGGAGACGACGATGCCGGTCGCCAGGTGGGTGATGCGAACGGCCGAGTCGGTCGTGTTGACGCTCTGGCCACCGGGCCCCGACGAGCGGTAGACGTCGACGCGGATGTCGTTGGCGTGGATCTCGACCTCGTCGGTCTCCTCCACCTCGGGCATGACGAGCACGCCGGCGGCGCTGGTGTGGATGCGGCCCTGGCTCTCGGTGACCGGCACCCGCTGCACGCGGTGCACCCCGCCCTCGAACTTGAGCACAGCCCAGGGCGCCTCCCCCGGCTGCGGTGTGCCCTTGGCCTTGACCGCGAGCCGGGCCTCCTTGTAGCCGCCGAGGTCGGACTCCGTCGCGTCGATGACCTCCGCCCGCCAGCCCCGCTTCTCGGCGAAGCGCAGGTACATCCGCAGCAGGTCGCCGGCGAAGAGGGCCGACTCCTCGCCGCCCTCCCCCGCCTTGACCTCGAGGATGGCGTCGCGGTCGTCGTCGGGGTCCCGCGGCACGAGCAGGCGCCGCAGGTGGTCCTGGGCGTCGCCGGCCGTGGCCTCGAGCGCCGGGAGCTCGGCCGCGAACGACGCGTCCTCCAGCGCCAGCTCGCGGGCCGCGACGAGGTCGCCCTCGGCCCGCTCGAGGTCCCGGTAGGCCGCCACGGTGGGGGCCAGCGCGGCATACCGCTTGTTGAGCGTACGCACGAGGGTCTGGTCGGAGTGGACGGCCGGGTCGGCGAGACGCTGCTCCAGCTCGGCGTACTCCTCGACGACCGAGCGGCCGCCGTCGCCCAATGACGTGGTGGAGGTGGTGGGGGTGCTGGGCTCGGCCACGGCGCGCTCCTTCCGGGGTGGGACACCGGCCCTGAACGGGGCCGGACATGCAGATCGCCGGTCCCCCAGCAGCGGACTGCTGCGGGACCGGCGATGCGGGAGAGCTACTTGGAGTCGGCCGCAGCCTTCTTCTTGCCGTAGCGCGCCTCGAACCGGGCCACGCGGCCACCGGTGTCGAGGATCTTCTGCTTGCCCGTGTAGAACGGGTGGCACTGCGAGCAGACGTCGGCGTGGATGGCGCCGGACGATGCGGTGCTGTGCGTGGTGAACGTGTTGCCACAGGTGCAGGTGACCGTGGTCTCCACGTAGGTCGGGTGCAGGTCCTTCTTCATGCGCTCTCCTTGGTGTCGGGTGGGGCCGGGTCGGCGACCGTGCTGGTCACAGGGTCGTGCTGCCGTGAACCGGTCCAACGGATCAGTGTGCCAGAGCGGGGCACACCCTCCTAAACCGCAGGAGGGGCCGGGCCATTCCCGCCGGTGTCCGCACCCCGAGGATCCCGGCGTATGCCTCGCGCGGCTCGGGCTGGCGGTGGTTCTGACCCCTTCTCAGGGGTGGAAACCACCGCGCTACCGGGTCGGGCGCGGGTCAGTCGGCGTCGAGCTTGCTGCCGGTGCTCATCTGCACCTGGCGCAGGAACTCGATGTTCGTGCGCGTGCGCTTGAGGCGGTCGAGCAGCAGCTCGAGCGACTGCTGCGGCTCCAGGCCACCGAGGACCCGGCGCAGCTTCCACATGATCTTCAGCTCCTCCGGGCCGAGGAGGATCTCCTCGCGCCGGGTGCCGGAGCCGTTGACGTCGACCGCCGGGAAGAGCCGCCGGTTGGCCAGCTCGCGGGAGAGCTTGAGCTCCATGTTGCCGGTGCCCTTGAACTCCTCGAAGATCACCTCGTCCATGCGGGAGCCGGTGTCGACGAGCGCGGTGGCGATGATCGTCAGCGAGCCGCCGTTCTCGATGTTGCGGGCGGCCCCGAAGAACTTCTTCGGCGGGTAGAGCGCGGCCGAGTCGACACCGCCGGACAGGATCCGGCCCGAGGCGGGCGCCGAGAGGTTGTAGGCCCGGCCCAGCTTCGTGATCGAGTCGAGCAGGACCACGACGTCGTGGCCGAGCTCGACGAGCCGCTTGGCCCGCTCGATGGCCAGCTCCGCGACGCTCGTGTGGTCCTCGGCGGGACGGTCGAAGGTCGAGGCGATGACCTCGCCCTTCACCGCACGCTGCATCTCGGTGACCTCCTCCGGGCGCTCGTCCACGAGGACGACCATGAGGTGGCACTCCGGGTTGTTGGCCGTGACGGCGTTGGCGATCGCCTGCATGACCATCGTCTTGCCCGCCTTCGCGGGGGCGACGATGAGGCCGCGCTGACCCTTGCCGATCGGCGCCACGAGGTCGATGACCCGGGTCGTCAGCTGGCCGACCTCGGTCTCGAGCCGCAGCCGCTCCTGCGGGTAGAGCGGGGTCAGCTTGCTGAACTCCACCCGCGTGCGGGTGAGGTCCGGCTGGGTGCCGTTGATGGTGTCGAGCCGCACGAGCGCGTTGAACTTCTGGCGGCTGCCCGGCGTGCTCTGCGGCTGCTCGCCGTCGCGTGGCGCCTTGATCGAGCCGGTGACGGCGTCGCCCTTGCGCAGGCCGTACTTCTTGACCAGGCCGAGGGGCACGTAGACGTCGTTCGGGCCGGCGAGGTAGCCGGAGGTCCGCACGAAGGCGTAGCTGTCGAGGACGTCGAGGATGCCGGCCACCGGCACGAGCACGTCATCGTCGTTGATCTGCAGCTCGGGCTCGTACTCCTGGGTGCCCGTCGTCGTCGTGCGGCCCCGCTTGCGGTCGCGGCTGCGCTGACGGCTGCGCCGACGGCTGCCGCGTCCGTCGTCGTCCCCGTCGTCCTGCTGGGTGGACGGCTGCTGGTTGGCCGGGGTGGACTGCTGCTGGTTCGACGGCTGGGTATGCGCCTGGGTCGCCGGCGCCGTGCGCTGGGACTGCGCGTGCTGCCCGGACTGCTGGCCGGACTGCTGGCCCGTCTGCTGCCCGGTCTGCTGGGTGGCTTGCCCGTTCTGGGCGGGCTGGCCGTTCTGGGCGGCTTGGGGGGCTTGGCGGCTCGCCGACCGCTGGTCGGTGGTCCCCTGCCGTTCCGTCCGGTCGATGCGGTCCTGGCGGTCGGCGCGGTCCATCCGCGAGGTCGCCGGGGCCTGCTGACGGTCGGTGCGGTCAGGGCGGTCGAACCGCAGGCGGTCCCGCTCGTCGCCCGTCGTGCTGACCCGGCGGGACTCTGCCCGCTCGGTGCTCTGGGTGGGCGGCGTCGTCTCGGCCGTCTCGGCCGCCACAGCCGCCGCAGGAGCGACGGGTGCGGACTCGCGGCTCACCGTAGGAGCCCCGGCCGGCGCGGTCACCCGCTGCCGCGGCGCCGCAGCACCGGTCTCTCGCGGCCCGTCCGAGGACCGGTCGGCCGTCGTCTCCCGAGCCGTCTGCGGTGACGTCTCAAGGGATGTCTCCCGAGAGGAGGCCTCAGAGGATGTCGTAGGGCCGCTCTCCGGCGCGGTCTCGGCCGGCGCGGGGCGGCTCGAGCCGGACGGGGGCGCGGACTGGTGGGCGCCGATCGCGGCCAGCAGGTCGTCCTTGCGCATCTTGGTCGTCCCGGCGATGCCGAGGCCCGAGGCGAGCCGCTTGAGCTCGGCGACGTTCATCGCCGCGATGCCGGTCCGGCTGGAGCGGGCGGTGCGCACGGTCGAGCCCGTCGAGCCCGTCGAGCCCGTCGAGTTCGTGGACATGGTGGTGTCCGAGTCCGGTGCGTCCACCCGTTCGGTGGTGTCTGTCACGAAGGTCCTTCCCCCTCGTCGTCGGCGCGGCCTCGATCGAGGACCCGCACCGGTATCCGGTCGGGATCCGACCGTCGATACATGCTGATGTGGTGTGGAGGTCACGAGGCGCCGGGCGCGAGTCTGCGCGATCCGATCGAGGGCCTGGCCGTCGAGGAGTTTCGAGACGCTCCGTGATGCGTGCCGCCGCGGTCGAAGCCTGATGGCTGCCGTGCGGCGCACCTCAACAGTAACACCGCTTCCACCAGCCGGCCCTAGAGACGCGCGACGTGCACCCCCGTCGTGGGCACCCCGGGCTCGAGCCGCCGCCACCCGGCCGCGTCCGCGGTCCCGGCGGTCCCGGCGGTCCCGGCGGTCCCGGGGCCGGTGACCGCCGCGGCCCGGTCGCGGGTCGTGAGGACGATGACGCTGGGGCCGGCCCCGGAGATGACGGCGGCGTGGCCCTGCGCCCGCAGGGCGTCGACGAGCTCCATCGACCGGGCGAACGCCGCGCGGCGGAACCCTTGGTGCAGCCAGTCGCGGGTCGCCGGCAGCAGGAGGTCGGGCCGCCGGCTCATGGCCTCGACGAGCAGGGCGGCCCGCCCCGAGTTGAGCGCGGCCGCCGAGTGGGCGACGGTCGGTGGGAGCACCGCCCGGGCCGTGTGCGTCGCGAGCTGCGCCTCGGGAACGAAGACCACGGCCGTGACGTCCGGGTGCAGCGCCACCGACGCCGTGCCCGTCGCCGACGGCGCGGGGTCACCCGGGTCCCGGGTCCACGACACCGTCATCCCCCCGCGGACGCTCGCGGAGGCGTTGTCAGGGTGACCCTCCAGCTCGGTCGACAGGTCGGTGGCGACGTCGAGGTCCAGCGGCACCGCGTCACCGACGGCGGTCTCCGTCCAGGACTCGGTCTGCGAGAACACTTGGGCCGCAACGACTCCCGCGACGATCGCCGACGCCGACGACCCGAGGCCCCGGCCGTGGGGCACCCCGTTGCGAGCGACGAGGCACAGGTCGGGCGGCAGCGAGGAGCCGAGCCGCACGAAGCCGTGCGCCATGGCGCGCACGACGAGATGTCCGGCGTCCAGCGGCACAGCCTCGGCTCCCTCACCACTGACGACGACGCGCAGCCCTCGCTCGGCGTCACGGCCCACCGTGACGTCGTACTCGTCCCAGACCCCCAGGGCGAGGCCGACGGCGTCGAAGCCGGGCCCCAGGTTCGCCGCGCTTCCCGGCACCCGGATGCGCACCGAGGCACCCGGCATACCGGCCGTCATCCGTCGAGGCCGAGCGCCGTGGCCGCGGTCACCGCGTCGACGGGCACGCGCACTGGCACGACCTCCGAGCCGTCGGCCGTCTTCAGGGCCCACTGGGGGTCCTTGAGCCCGTGACCGGTGACCGTGCAGACGATGCGGGCGCCGGCGGGCACCAGCCCGGCCTCGTGGGAGGCGAGCAGGCCCGCGACCGACGCGGCCGAGCCGGGCTCCACGAAGACGCCCTCCGTGCGCGAGACGAGGCGGTGGGCGGCGAGGATCTGCTCGTCGGTCACGGCGTGGATGAGCCCGCCGGAGTCGTCCCGCGCCTCCACGGCCTGCGTCCACGAGGCGGGGTTGCCGATGCGGATGGCCGTGGCGATCGTCTCGGGCTCGTCGACGGGGTGGCCCTTGACGATCGGGGCAGCACCAGCGGCCTGGAACCCCCACATCCGCGGGGTATGCGTCGCGGGCCCGGGCTGCTCGGAGCCGCGGTGGTACTCGCGGTAGCCCCGCCAGTACGCGGTGATGTTGCCGGCGTTGCCGACCGGCAGGCAGTGGATGTCGGGGGCGTCGCCGAGCGCGTCGACGACCTCGAACGCGGCCGTCTTCTGGCCCTCGATGCGGGCCGGGTTCACCGAGTTGACGAGGTCGACGGGGTACGCCTCGGCGAGCTTCCGCGCGAGGGTGAGGCAGTCGTCGAAGTTGCCCTCGACCTGCAGCAGCGTGGCGCCGTGGGCGATGGCCTGGCTGAGCTTGCCCATCGCGATCTTGCCCTCGGGCACGAGGACGCCGCAGCGCATCCCGGCCTTGGTGGCGTAGGCCGCCGCCGAGGCGCTCGTGTTGCCCGTGGACGCGCAGATGACCGCCTTCGCGCCACCCCGGGCCGCGACCGAGATGGCCGTCGTCATCCCCCGGTCCTTGAAGGACCCCGTGGGGTTGAGCCCCTCGAACTTCAGCCACACCTCGGCGCCGACCAGCGAGGACAGGTGCTCGGCCGGGATGAGGGGCGTACCGCCCTCGAGCAGCGTGATGACGGGCGCGCCGGCGAGCGACGGCAGCCGGTCGGCGTACTCGCGGATGACACCGCGCCACTGATGGGCCACGTCAGGATCCCTCCACGCGCATGACGGAGTCGACGCCGCGCACGATCGCCATCGACGCCAGCGCCTCGACGGTCGCCGAGAGCGCGGAGTCGGGGGCCCGGTGGGTGACGACGACGAGGTTGGCCCCGCCCTCGCGGGACCCGTCGGCGCTCGGCGGGACGATCTGCTGGCGCACCGTCTCGATCGAGACGTCGTGCTCGGCGAAGGCGGTGGCCACCTGGGCCAGCACGCCCGGGCGGTCGGCGACGTCGAGGCTGATGTGGTACCTCGTCATCGCCTTCCCCATGGGCAGGATCGGCAGGTCGGCGTAGGCGCTCTCGCCGGGTCCGCGGCCACCGCCGACCCGGTGGCGCGCCACCGCGACGACGTCACCGAGGACGGCCGACGCGGTGGGGTCGCCGCCGGCCCCCCGGCCGTAGAACATGAGCTGCCCGGCCGCGTCGGCCTCGACGAAGACCGCGTTGAACGCCTCGCGCACCCCGGCGAGCGGGTGCGAACGCGGGATCATGGCGGGGTGCACGCGCACCGAGACGCCCTCGTCGGTGCGCTCGCAGATGGCGAGCAGCTTGACGACACAGTCCATCTCGCGCGCGGCGGCCACGTCGGCGGCGGTGACCTCGCTGATGCCCTCGCGGTGCACGTCGGCCCCCGAGACCCGGGTATGGAACGCGAGAGACGCGAGGATCGCGGCCTTGGCGGCGGCGTCGAAGCCCTCGACGTCGGCCGTCGGGTCGGCCTCGGCGTAGCCGAGCGCCTGGGCCTGCTCCACCGCGTCGTTGAAGCCGGCGCCGGTGCTGTCCATCTTGTCGAGCACGTAGTTGGTGGTGCCGTTGACGATGCCGAGCACCCGGCGCACGTCGTCGCCCGCGAGGGACTCGCGCAGCGGACGCAGCAGCGGGATCGCCCCGGCGACGGCGGCCTCGTAGTAGAGGTCGACCCCGGCGTCCATCGCCGCGGCATACAGCGTGGGGCCGTCCTGGGCCAGGAGGGCCTTGTTGGCGGTGACGACGGACGCGCCGTGGGCCATGGCGCGCAGGATGAGCGCGCGGGCGGGCTCGATGCCGCCGATGACCTCCACGACGACATCGGCCCGCGTGACGAGCTCCTCGGCGTCGGTCGTGAAGAGGGCGGGGTCGACCCCGAGCTCGCTCCGGTCGCGACCGGCCCGGCGCACCGCGATGCCGACGATGTCCAGCGGACGTCCCACCCGGGCCGCGAGGTCGTCGCGGTGCTGCGTGAGCAGGCGGGCGACGGCGGAGCCGACGACACCGCAGCCGAGGAGGGCCACCCGCAGGGGGGCGGCGGTCCTCGGGTCGGTCGGGCCGGCAGTCACGGCGCCGATCCTCCCCCGGCGACCCCCGGGGAGGGGGCCGGGTTTCGCGATCCGGACCTCACGAGACGTCCAGGGCGAGCAGGTCGTCGATGGTCTCGCGGCGCACGATGACCCGCGCCACCCCGTCGCGGACCGCGACGACCGGCGGGCGGGGCGTGTGGTTGTACTGGCTCGACAGCGACCGGCAGTAGGCGCCGGTGCCGGGCACGGCCACGAGGTCACCAGGCCCGACGTCGGCCGGGAGGAACTCGTCCATGACGACGATGTCGCCGCTCTCGCAGTGCTTCCCGACGACGCGGGTCAGCCGCGGAGGGGCGCTGCTCGCCCGCCCGGCGAGGGTGCAGGAGAAGTTGGCGCCGTAGAGGGCCGTGCGCACGTTGTCGCTCATCCCCCCGTCCACGGAGACGTAGGCGCGCGAGGCCCCGCCGTCGAGGCCGATGACCTTGACCGTGCCCACCTCGTAGAGGGTGAAGGCGCTCGGGCCGACGATGGCGCGACCCGGCTCCACCGAGATCCGCGGCACGGCGACCCCACTGGCCCGGCACTCCCGCTCGACGATCTCGGCCATGCCGGCGGCGAGGCTCGTGGGCGCCAGGGGGTCGTGCTCGGTCGTGTAGGCGATGCCGAAGCCACCGCCGAGGTCGAGCTCGGGCAGCTCGATGCCGTGCGTCGCGGCCACCTCGGCGTGCAGGCCGAGAATCCTCCGGGCCGACACCTCGAAGCCCGAGGTGTCGAAGATCTGCGAGCCGATGTGGCTGTGCAGCCCGATCAGCTCGAGGCGCGGGGCGAGCCCGAGGATGCGCGCGACCGCCTCGGCCGCATCGCCGCCGCTGAGGGAGAAGCCGAACTTCTGGTCCTCGTGGGCCGTGGCGATGAACTCGTGGGTGTGCGCCTCCACGCCGACGGTGACGCGCACCATGACCCGCGCCGTCGTGTCGAGGCGGCGCGTGATCTCGGCCAGGCGGTCGATCTCGTCGAAGGAGTCGACGATGATCCGGCCCACGCCGTAGCGCAGCGCGGTCTCGAGCTCGGCCACCGACTTGTTGTTGCCGTGCAGGCCGATCCGCGCGCCCGGCATACCGGCGCGCATCGCGACCGCGAGCTCGCCGCCCGTGCAGACGTCGAGGCCGAGCCCCTCGTCCTCGACCCACCGGGCGACCTCGGTGCACAGGAACGCCTTGCCGGCGTAGTAGACGTCGGCGCCGCCGCCGAGGTCCTGGAACACCTCGGCGTAGGTGTCCCGGAAGCCGGCCGCCCGGGCGCGGAAGTCGGCCTCGTCGAGGACGTACGCGGGGGTCCCGAACTCGCGGGCCAGGTCGAGTACCGAGACTCCGCCGACCGTGAGCACTCCGTCGCCGGCCCGCCCGACCGAGCTCGACCAGAGAGTGGGGACGAGGGCGTTGACGTCCCGCGGCACCGAGAGCCAGGCGGGGCTGCCGTAGCCGTCGGCGTGGAGCGCCCCGGCCTCGTGTGCGCGCATACCCCCAGCCTAGGGCGGCGGGGCGGGGCGCCCCGACGCCGCGAGCCCGGCCACGAGGTCCACGAGCTCCTCGGGCTCGAAGGGCTTGGCGACGAAGGCGTCGACCCCGGCGGCCACGGACCGCTCCTGCTCGTACTGCTGCAGGGCCGCGGTGACCATGACGACCGGCAGGTCGCGCAGGTCGGGGTCGGACCGGATCTCGGCGATCGCGGCCCACCCGTCCATCGGGCGCATCTGGGCGTCGAGGATGAGCACGGACGGCAGCCGGCCGAGGTGGCGCCGCAGCAGCGCCAGGGCCGCCTCGCCGTCGGCCGCCTCGAGGACCTCGAACCCCGCGAGCTCGAGGTTGATGCGGATGAGCAGGCGGATGGAGAACGTGTCGTCGCAGACGAGCACCCAGCCGCTGCCCGCCGCCCCCGGCCCGGTGGGGACAGTGGCTGCCGGTTCCATGGATCGAACCCTAGGCTGCTAGCCTCGCCCAGCACGATGACGCGGTATGCCGCGTCGCGCGGTCGGTCCGCGGCGCACCCCGCCGCGGCCCTGGCCCCCGTAGCTCAGGGGATAGAGCGCCGCCCTCCGGAGGCGGAAGCGCAGGTTCGAATCCTGCCGGGGGCACCACCGTCCGGTCCGCACTCACCCGCATTCACCCGCATTCACCCGCGAACCGTGACGTGCCCCTCCCCGGTCTCGCCCTCGATGTCCCTCTCCGCGGTGTCGAGCAGCCGGTCGGCGAGCCGGCGCAGGGCCCGGGCGACCGCGACCTCGTCGCCGATCTCCGGCACGGCCCGGTCGCCGCTGCTGCGGCGGGCGTGGCCATGGGCCCTCAGGTGCTCGGGCGCGTCGGCGAGCAGGACGACCGTGGCGTCGGTCTCGTCACCCCGCTCGAAGATGCTGACGCGCACGTGCCAGTCGCGAACATGCCCAGGGGGGTGTTCGTCGTGGCCGACGTGCTCGTCGTGGCGGGGGGCCCGCTCGGCCGGTTCGGCGGGCGGTCGGTGCTCGTCGCGCTCGACCCTCAGCACCGCTCCCGGTCCCGGGTAGATCAGGGCTTCGTGCCCGTCGGACCACCGCACGACATACGGGGGTCCGCCGTCGGGCCCGCGAGCCGCGACGACCACGCCGTCGCGGGTCGCGTCGGACGTGTGGGGGGCTGCGAGGACGAGGTGGTCACCGGGTCGGGCGCGCATCGCGGGCTCCCCTCGCCGGCTCTCGGCTCACTCGGCCAGAAGTTCGACGGTCCGTCATCGTGGCTCCTCCTTCTCGACGTCTCCTCGTCCGACGTCTCCGTGCTGTCTGTCGACGGCCATCCGCCGGCCCCACCAGCCTCACGCCGACGCCCCGCTGCCCTCCGGGTCCTTGGTCCCGGAGTCCGGGGTGTGGGCGCCGCTGAGGTTCGGGGCCCCCGGGTCGACGGTGGTTCGGCGGATCTCACAGCGCGTCGAGGGTGACGAAGGCGTAGCCGGCGGCCCGGGCCTCGTCGATGACCCTGGGCAGGGCGTCGGCGTCGAGCGTCGACCCGTCGGGAGCGGCGCCGAGGTGCATGAGGACGATCTCGCCGGGCGTCCGGGCGGCGGCCGTCCGGGACGACACCTGCTCGACCGAGACGCCCTCCGACCGTCCCTTCCAGCCCAGCGTGTCGACCGTCCAGCCCACGGCGACGTAGCCGAGGTCGTTGACGAGCCGCAGGGTGCGGGTGTCGCTCTCGCCGTAAGGGAACCGGAACAGGGGGTGGGGGTCGCGGCCGGTGGCGACGAGGATCGCCGTATGCGCGGAGGTGACCTGGGCGCGCACGTCCCCGTCCGACAGACCGGTGAGGTGGGGATGCGTCTGCGTGTGGTTGCCCACCGAACCCAGCTGGGCCAGGCGGCCCGACAGACTCGGGTTGGCGGCGGCGAAGGCGCCGGTGAGGAAGAACGTCGCGGGCACGTGCTCGCGGACCAGGGTGGCGGCCACCGCCTCGGCCCCCTGTGCGCCGGACCCGCCGTCGAAGGTCAGGGCGATGACCTTCGCCGTCGTCGGCACCTTGGTGACGACGCGGCCGGTGAGGATGCTGTGCGTCGCTGACGGCGTCGGCGTCGCGGTTCTCGAGGGTGCCGGAGGTGTCGCCGGGGCGGGGGTGGTCCGACTCGACGGGGACGGAACGGGAGCGGCGCCCCGGGACGGAGCCGTCGTCGCCGGGGTGGGTGTCGTGGGCGTCGCCGTCGTGGACGTCGGGATGGCGGGGGGCGTCGTGATGGCTGTCGAGGGGGTGGTTGAGGTCTCGGTGGGCACGGTGTCCGGCCCCGGAGCGGGCGAGGCCGAGCAGCCCCCGATGACCACCAGGGCGATGGCTACCGACGTGAGGACGCGCAGACGCATACCGCCAGCGTGTCGACACCACGGGGATCGGGGCCGGGCCGATGGTCCCCCGTCGCCTGGCCGGGCGCCCGTCCCGAGCTTCGGCCGTGGGGTGCGGGCTCGACGAGAGCAGCGATCGACCTGACGAACAGTGGGGCCGCGCGAGTTTGATGTCTCCCAGAAAGGCCCGTTAGGGTTCGCGAACTATGAGTAGGGCCAGCGACTCCGCACCGTCGCTGCGCATCTCCGACTACCACCGCGAGGTCGACGCCGCGGTCGCGGAGATGAACGCGTCGCTCGGTCGGGGCGAGGACATCCCCACCGCCCTCGCCGTCCTCGACGCGGGGCTCCAGGGGCCGTACGCCCGCCAGGTCGTCGACCGGCTCCCGTACGGCCGTGACCACCTGCTGGCCGCCGCCCGGCAGGAGCTCGAGGACCCCAAGCTGAGGCTGCCCTCGAACGCGCAGAGCCGCGCCGGCCTGGTGCGGATCCTGCTGCTCCACCAGGTCGACGTGATGTGGTGGTCCGACGTGACGCCGTACGCCGACCAGGCCGCGGTCGAGGCCGCGCCCGAGCTGCTGTCGCTCACCGCGCTGCAGAAGGCGGGTCGCCTGCGCTTCCGCTTCGCGGTCCAGGCCGAGGGCTGGCTGGGTCGTGGCCGCGACTACGCCCTGCGCCGCTTCGCCCCGGGCCGCCGCCCCCGCGTCTCCGGGATGAAGTTCCTCGTCGCGCGCGCCGAGGTGGTCGCGGTCCTCAACGAGATCGCCGACGCGCTGGCCATGAAGGCCCCCGAGGGCACCCCACCGCTCTGGGTCAACAGCACCGTGCGCAGCATCGAGCACCAGAAGCACCTGAGCAGCCTCGGCTACTCCGCGCTGCTGCCCAGCTCGCACTGCCTCGGCTACGGCACCGACGTGGAGATGGCGTGGTTCCGCACCTTCGACGCCGGTGACACGCTGCGCGACATCCTCTTCGACTACCGCGACCGCAACGTCCTCAACGTCATCGACGAGGGCCAGGCCTGGCACCTGTGCCTCAGCCCCCACCACGTGTCGGAGTACGCCGAGGCGGCGAGCGCGCGCCTGCTCGACGACCGGGCCACCCCCCAGACCACTCGGACCCCTCAGAGACCCGAGAACCCCCGACCCGACGTGAGCGAGTGACCTCTCGATGTGCGGCATAGCCCTTCTCGTCGGACCCGGTGCCCGGACGGAGTACGCGTCGTTCGCCGCGATGCTCGCCACGGTCGCGCCCCGTGGCGAGGTCGAGGAGACCCTCGCCGACGAGGACGCGCTGCTGGGCACGCACCGGCTGCGCATCGTCGACCGTGACCACGCGGTGCAGCCGTGGCGCTCCGGGGACGAGCGCTGGGCGCTCTCCTACAACGGCGAGGTGTTCAACTTCGCCACGCTGCGCGACGAGCTCGTCGCCGAGGGGCACGCCCTGCGCTCGCACAGCGACACCGAGGTCGTCCTCGAGGGGGTGCTGGCCTGGGGCGAGGAGGCCCTGCTCCGCTTCCGCGGCGAGTTCGCCTTCGCCCTCGTCGACCGGCAGACCCGACGGGTCTTCCTCGCCCGTGACCCCGCCGGGGTGAAGCCCCTGTACTGGGCCCGCTCCGGCGGCCGGCTCGCCATCGCCTCGGAGGTCAAGTCCCTCGTCAGCGGCGTCGGCCCCGGCGTCGTCGTGCACGAGGTCCCGCCCGGCCACTGCGGGTGGGCCGAGCCGGGCGGGGAGCCGGTGCTCCACCCCTACGTCGACCTGCTGCGCCTCGGCGAGGGCCAGCCGATGGTGGAGGACCTCGACGAGGCGGCGGCGCTCGTCCGGCGCACGTACCGCGAGGCGGTGCGGATGCGCGTCGACACCGACCTGCCCGTCGGCGTCGTGCTCTCCGGAGGGCTCGACAGCTCGCTCGCGCTGATCCATGTGCGCGAGATGCACCCCGACTGCGTCGCCTTCACGGTCGGCACCGAGGGCAGTGAGGACCTCGCGTATGCGCGTCGCCTCACCGCCGACCTGGGCGTGCCCCACGAGGTCGTCACCCTGCGCCCGCGCGACATCGGTCTCTCCGACGTGCGCGAGGCCATCCGGGTCAGCGAGGCCACGGAGTACGGCGACGTCATCAACTCCGTCGTCTCGATGCGGCTGTTCGAGCGCGTGCACGCCAGTGGCATCAAGGTCGTCCTCACGGGGGACGGGTCGGACGAGCTGTTCGGCGGCTACGACATGTACCGCGACATCTCCCCCGACCAGTCGAGATCGCTGTTCCTGCACAAGATCCGCCACCTCAGCCGCACCGAGCTGCAGCGGGTCGACCGCACGAGCATGGGCAACGGCGTGGAGGCGCGGGTGCCCTATCTCGACCTCGACATGCTGACCATGGCGATGCGCATCCCCGACTCGATGAAGCAGCGCGACGGCTACGAGAAGTGGATCCTGCGGCATACCTTCGCCGACGTGCTGCCGGACTACATCCGCGAGCGCCACAAGAACCCGATGTCCCACTCCAGCGGGCTGCACGAGCGGATCCGGCTCTACCAGCCGCTGTTCGCGCGCATCTACCGCTCCTACGGCTACGAGGCCCTCGGCCCCATGCGCCGGGACTTCTGGCGGACGCTGCAGGAGTCGGACCACGACCTCGAGCGCGCCCTCGTGGCCGCCGAGGACGCCCGCGACTTCACGCCGGCGGAGCACGCGCGGGACTTCGCGGGAGCCGTGAAGTGGAACGTGCTCGGCGGCGTGCGCGCGGCCCGGGGCCGGCTCGCGCGGCGCGGATGACGCGCGCCGAGCCTTCGCTCGGGACCCCGCTCGCCGTCCGCGGCATCTCGACGGACGACCACCTGCAGTTCCTCCGCGGACCCGACGGCCCCGCGGGCGCCTCCTTCATGCAGTGCCCGTCGTGGTCCGGGATGCGACCCGGCTGGCGGGCGGAGAGCGTCGGGTGGTTCGCCGGGTCCCGGCTCGTCGGGGTCGGGCTCGTGTCCTACCGGGACGTCCCGCTGGTCGGTGCCCTCGCCTACCTGGCCGAAGGCCCAGCCGTGGACTGGGAGCGGCTCGGCGCCGCGCCGGTGACCACCGCCCTCCTCGAGTTCCTGCGCCACGGGCGGGTGTTCACGGTGCGGATGACCCCGGCGGTCGTGCTGCAGCGCTGGGGCGTGGACACTCTGCGGGCTGCCGTCCGCCGGGCGGACGGCGGGCGGCTGCGCGACCTCACCCCCGACGTCGTCGACGACTCGGCTCGGCGTCTGGTGGTGGACCTCCAGCGCCTGGCCTGGACGCAGTACGAGGCTCCGGCGGCCGGGTTCGGCGGCCGGATGCACCCGCGCTACCGCTCCCACGTCCCCCTCGATGGCCGGGACCCGAAGGACGGCCTCGACGCGTCGTGGCGGCGCAACCTGCGCAAGGCCGACGCGAGCGGGGTCACCGTCCGCACCGGCGGCCGCGCCGACCTGGCGGCGTTCCACGCCGTCTACGTCGAGACCGCCCGTCGCGACGGCTTCCCGCCCCTGCCCGTGACGTACTTCGAGCGGATGATGCGCGACCTCGCGGCCGAGGACCCCTCGCGCGTCGACCTCTACCTCGCGGAGCGCGAGGGGCAGGTGCACGCCGGCGCCCTGCTGACCCGGGTGGGCGACGAGGTCTCCTACGTCTACGGCGCCTCCTCCGACGCGGGGCGGGCCTGGCGGCCCAGCAACGCCATGCAGTGGGCGATGCTGTCCGACGCCCACACCCGGGGAGCGCCCGCCTACGACCTGCGCGGCATCTCCGACACGCTTGACCCCGCCGACCCACTGTTCGGCCTGCTGCGGTTCAAGCTGGGCCTGGGCGGCGAGGCGGTCGAGCTCGTCGGCGAGTGGGACTACGCCCTGCGGCCACTGCGCCACCGGGCCGTCGACGCCTACCTCTCCCGTCGGGCCTGAGACCCCCTCCAGCAGAACAGGATCCGGTATGCCGCCCTCCCCCACCGCTCGTCCGGCCGTCGTCACGGGAGGGGCGAACGGCATCGGCGCCGCGACCGCGCGCCGGCTCGCCGCGGCCGGCCGTCCGGTGGCCGTCGTCGACCTCGACCCGGCCGGCGAGGCCGTCGCGGTCGCCATCCGCGACTCGGGCGGCGCGGCGGTGTTCCACCAGGCCGACGTCTCGGACGAGCCGTTCTGGGCCGACCTGCCCGGTCGGCTGCCCGACGAGTGGGGACCGGTCGGGGTGTTCGTCAGCAACGCCTACGCCACCGAGGTGCGCGACCTCGCCACGATGACCTTGGCGTCGTGGGAGCACCAGCTGGCGGTCAACGTCGGCGGAGCGTTCCTCGGGGCGCGAGCCCTCCTGCCCGACCTGTGCACCGGGGACGGGCGGGCCGACGGCAGCATCGTGCTCGTGTCGTCGGTGCACGCCCGGGTGGGCATGCCTGGTCGCCCCGGGTACGCCGCCGGCAAGGGCGCCCTCGTCGCCCTCGCCCACCAGCTGGCGGTGGAGTACGGCCCGCAGATACGGGTGAACGTCGTGCTGCCCGGCCCGATCCTCACGCCCGCCTGGGACTCCACCTCGGCCGCGGACCGGGCCCTGAGCGCCTCCGCGACGGCCGCGGCACGGCTCGGATCCCCGGACGAGGTGGCCGCCGTCATCGCGTTCCTCTGCTCCGCGGACGCCTCTTACGTCACGGGCGCGGAGATTCCGGTGGACGGCGGCTGGCTGGTCAAGAAGGACTCCCACTAGCCGAGACGTTCTTCGCGAACGGCGTCAGCCGGCGAGCTCCGCGGCCAGCCAGTCGAGCTGGTCGCGCACGTGGTGCGCGCCGCCGCCCTCGTGGCCGTTCCAGGTGTACTCCCGCACATCGGCCGGGCCACCCCAGGCGTGGTACGTCGCATACCCGGTGGAGGGGGGGCAGACGGGGTCGAGCAGGGCGACCGAGAACAGCGCGGGCGCCGTCGCCCGGCGCGCGAGGTGGACGCCGTCGAAGAAGCCGAGCGTGGTCATCGCCGTCGCCGCGTCGTCGCGGTGCACGGCGAGGTAGCCCTGGACCTCCTGGTAGGGGCCGGCGGCCGCGAGCCACACGCCTCGAGCCATGTCGCAGAGGAACGGCACGTCGGGCAGGGCTGCGCGCACGCCGTCCGCGAGGGCGGCCGCCGCGATCGCCAGGCCCCCGCCCTGGCTCGCACCGGCGACGACGACGCGGTCGGGGTCGACCTGGGGCAGGCCGCGCGCCGCGTCGACCGCGCGCACGGCGTCGGTCATCAGGCGGCGGTAGTAGTAGTCCCGCGGCTCGAGGATGCCGCGGGTCATCATCCCGGGGAAGGCCGGACCGCTGCCGGCCGGGTCGGGGGTCACGCCGCTGATCGAGCGCGACCCCTGGCCGCGCGTGTCCATGACGAGGTGGGCGTAGCCGGCGAGCGCCCACGTCACGTGCTCGTGCGCCAGGCCCCGTCCCCCGCCGTAGCCGATGTACTGCACGACGCAGGGCAACGGCTCCGTCGACCCTGCCGGGACGTGCAGCCAGGCGGCCACGGGCTGGCCGCCCCACCCGGGGAACCGCACGTCGTAGGTCTCGAGCAGCGTCATCCCCGTCGCGACCCGGGTTGCCGTGACGGGCGCGCCGACCGCCCGCGCGTCACCGAGCGTGGAGAGCCAGAACCGGTCGAAGCCCTCCGGCTCGACGGCCTCCGACCGGTACTCCCGCAGCTGGTCGAGGGGGAGGTCGGCGTAGGTCATGGCCGCAGCCTGTCAGACCGGCGCGAGAGCCAGCACGCTCAACCGGGTGGGCAGGGTCAGCCGGACCGGCGGTGGCGGATCGCCCACTGCTCGTAGCGCTCGAGCGCGAGCAGGGCGGGCAGCGCCACGAAGGGGCCGACGAGGACGAGGTAGATCACGATGAGCCTTCAGTCAGGACGGACGTACCCCCGAGGTACGTCATGCGCATACCCCACCCGGGCCGTCCGAACCGGCCGGCAGCAGGTGGGCTTGCCGTCCCGAGGAGCCCCGGAATCCCGGACATCCTGGACAGGCGGGAACCGCCGGGCCTGGCTACCGTGGCCGGGTGAGCAGCGCGTCCTCGGACGAGGCGGGGCCGGGGGGCGGGGGCCCGCCGGACGTCGCGTCGCTCCTGCCCCTCGTGCGCCGGGTGGTGCGCGGGCGCGTGGGCGGTCACCCGGCCGCCGAGGACCTCGTACAGGAGACGATGGTCCGGCTCATCGCCGCCCTCCCCCGGATCGAGCCGGGCATGGTCGAGCCGTACGCCATCGTCACGGCCCGCAACGTCGTCGCGACGATGTGGCGCGACCGCGACCGGCAGAACCGCAACCAGCACCGCGTCGTCGACCTGAGCCCGGTCGACGAGCCGGACGGCCACGTCCTGGCCGGCGAGGAGCAGTCGGCAGTGCTCGAGGCCCTGGGCCGGCTCTCCGAGCGCGAGCGCGAGACCCTCCTCGCTCACGAGGTCACCGGCGAGGACACCCGCGCCCTGGCCGCTCGCACCGGCTCCACCGCCGGCGCCGTCGCCGCGCAGCTCAACCGCACCCGGGCCCGCCTGAGGGTGGAGTACCTGCTCGCGCTGGAGCAGGCCGAGCCTCCCACCGAGCAGTGCCGGCCGGTCCTGCTCGCCTTGTCCAGCGGGGACCGGCGCCGGCAGCGCGAGGTCGATGCGGCCGGCCACCTGCTCGGCTGCGACCTCTGCGCGCGGCTCAGCGAGCCCCTCCTCGCCCGGGGACAGAAGCAGGACGACGTGGTGCGCATCCCCGTGAGCACCGACTCCGACATCGTCCGAGCCCGGCAGGCGGCCCGTGAGGTCGCCGCTCAGCTCGGGTTCAGCGGGACCGACCTCACCGTGCTCGCCACGGCCGTCTCGGAGGTGGCGCGCAACATCGTGCGCTTCACCCACGGTGGCGAGGTCAGTGTCGAGATCGTCGAGGAGGCCGGCCAGAAGGGGGTCCAGGTCGTCGCCCGCGACACGGGGCCCGGCATCCTCGACATCGAGCAGGCCATGCGCGACGGGTACAGCACGTATGCCGGTCTCGGCCTCGGCCTGCCGGGTGCCCGCCGGCTGATGGACGAGTTCACCGTGGTTTCCGAACCGGACCGCGGCACAACCGTCACCATGACCACATGGTGCAAGGAAGGACGACGATGAGTGACGACCCGAGGACCCTCCAGGTCTTCCCGGCGGCCGACGGTGACACCATGCACGACGTCGAGCAGCTGCTCCCCCAGCTCGTGGCGCACCTGCGCGAGCACCGGGCCAAGCTGCGCCAGGACTGGGTGAGCCGCATCCACGAGGCCCACCTGCTCGAGGCGATGACGCCCCAGGAGATGTCGGCCGAGACCACCTCGGTCTACGACAACTACGTCGAGGTGCTCGAGACCGGGAGCGTCGAGGCCCTGCAGCACTATGCGCGCGACCTTTCCGAGCGGATCATCCCCCGCGGCGTCGAGACCCACGAGGTCGTCGGCATCGTCCTGCTGCTCCGCGACGTGCTGGCCCGCTCGCTCTTCGAGAAGTACCAGCGCGACTTCGCCCTGCTGAACCGGGTGCTCGACGCCTACGAGCCGGCCGCGAACCGGATCGCCAACACCGTGGCCGTGAGCTTCGTCGAGGAGCGCGAGCGGGTCATCCGCCAGCAGCAGGACGCGATCCGGGAGCTGTCGACGCCGGTGCTGCCGGTGCGGGAGCGGCTGCTGATCCTGCCCATCATCGGCGTCCTCGACGGCGAACGGGCCCGCCAGCTCACCGGCCAGCTGCTCAACGGCATCCGCACCCACCGCGCCAAGGTCGTCGTCATCGACATCACGGGGGCTCCGGAGGTCGACGCCACGGTGGCGAACCACCTGGTCCAGACGGTCGACGCGTCACGTCTCATGGGCGCGAGCGTCATCATCACCGGGCTGTCCCCGACGATCGCCCAGACGCTGGTCACGCTCGGGGTCGACCTCAGCAAGATCCAGACCATCGGTGACCTGCAGGGGGGCCTGGAGGAGGCCGAGCGGCTGCTCGGCTACACGGTGAAGAGAGAGGACGGTGCGCACACGTTGTGAGCCCCGGGCCGGCGCTCGTCTCGATCCTGCGACAGGGGTCCTACCTCGTCGCATCGGTTCACACTGCCCTCGACGACTCCGAGATGCTGCGCTTCCAGCACGACCTCATCGACCAGATCGGCCGGTACCGCTCCCGCGGGGTCGTCATCGACGTCGCCGCCCTCGACGTGCTCGACTCGTTCGGGTTCAAGACCTTGCGGGCGATCGCCGACGTGGCCCGCCTACGGGGCGCCGAGACGGTCATCGTCGGCATCCAGCCCGACGTCGCCTTCGCCATGGTGCAGCTGGGGATGGGCAAGGGCGGCGTGGCGACGGCCCTCGACCTCGAGGAGGGGCTCCAGCACCTGGCCCGGGTGCTCCCGCCCGCCACGTCGACGGGCCTCCGGCCATGACCCTCTCGGCCCCCCGCACGCTGGACGGGTTCGCCCGTGACTACCGCATCGCCTTCCTGCGCTACCTCGCCCGGCGCGAGGAGGTCGCGCTCACCGCGGGGTATGCGCTGGGCCGGGAGGCCGTGACGGACGGCATCGGCCTGCTCGAGGTCGCCCGCATCCACCACGAGGTGCTGTCGGCCGCTCTGCGTGGTGGACGACCCGACGAGGTCGCCGGCACCGCAGACGCCGCCTCGACCTTCCTGCTCGAGGTGCTCGGACCGTTCGACATGGCCCAGCGCAGCCTGCTCGACCCCGGCTGACCTGCACGGACGCGGATCACAGGGTCCGGACGCTCGTCGGGCCCCGGCATGACGCGAGGCCCGGCTGTGGTCTTCCCTGGACCTCACCGGGCTGAGCACGGGGCGCCGTCGCCGGCTCGTCCACCACGACAGAGACGGGCTCGCCGGCCGCGTCATGGCGAGGCTCCCGGGGAGTTGTCATCGGTGCAAGGCGCTCACCGCAGCCTGCGGAGGAGCACCGCCCGTACGACACCGAACGACTCAAGGAGCACCACATGACGCTACGTACCAGGATCGCCGGAGCCGGGACCGCCTGCATCGTCGCCGGGGCGCTGGGCCTGCTGCCCGCCGCCTCCGCGCACGCCGCTTCCACCTCGGCCGCCAAGACGGTCGCCACCGCCGCCGCCAAGGCCACCCCGGCCGCGACGTCCGTCCCGGTCACCGGCACCACGTCGGCCGGCAGCCTCGTCGGGTCACTCAGCAACCTGTCGACCTCGGTCGTCAACGGCGTGCTCACCCTCACCGGAACGCTCACCGGCACGGTCACCTCCGGCGACCGGCGCCGTCACGCAGATCCCGGCAACGCCCTTCACGGCGCCCGTCCGCAGCGTGGCGACCACGGCGGCCTGCAACATTCTCACCCTCAACCTGGGCGCCATCCACCTTAACCTGCTCGGTCTGGTCGTCGACCTGGCCCCGGTCAACCTCAATATCACCGCGGTGCCCGGCGCCGGGAACCTCCTCGGCAACCTCGCTCTGTGCGGTGGCCAACCTCCTCAACGGCGGTAGCCCCCTCACGGGCATCTCGGCGCTGCTGAACCGGCTGCTGACCGGTCTCGGTCTCTGACCGGACCCACGGAGCCGAACGGGACCCCGGACGCCCCGCCATGCAAGGGATGGTGGGGCGTCCGGCCTCCTTCGACGGCTCCTCCCTCCCGTCGACGGGACCGGGGTTGTCCTCCCCCTGTCCCGTCGACGAGAGTTCACCCAACGCCCGCAGCGGGAACCGCAGGCGACACCACCTCGGGGATGGGGAGGCCGGTCATGACGACCATTCACCAGCAGGACGAGATGGACGACGACACCGTGTTGGAGCGGCTGCGCCGGATGTGCGCGGATCGGGTGGCGGCCCCGGCGGCCGCCCACGACGACGGCCAGCTGCATGTGCTGCGCGATACGGCCCTGGCGCGCGGGCTCCCGCTCCCCTCCAGCTGTCCGCTGGACGCGGCATGAGGAGAGCGATGACGATCGACGAACCCCAGCAGAAGCACGAGGGTCAGGGCCACCAGCTGCCGGACGGGCCTCACCTCCAGGACGACGGCACCGTGTTCCCCCCGGTGACGCCCGATCCCCCGGCGCCACCCGGGTACCGGTCACCGCTCGACGACCACCCGGGTCTGCTCTCGGCGTGAGCAGGCTCGATGGAGAGCAGACGCGAGGAAGGCCCCGGCCGGGTGGCCGGGGCCTTCCTTGAGGTCCGTCGTCCCGTTCAGCCCAGAGCAGGGACGGGCTGGCGAGCCCCGAGACGGACCTCCTCGTCGGCGGGCACCCGACGCAGGTGGCGCCAGCCGAGGAGGGTGAGCACGGCCATGGCCAGGGCGCCGACGGCCGAGGCGATGGCCGCGTAGATGGCGATGGTGCCGAGCGTGCCGAACGCATAGGCGTTGAGGAGCAGTCCGCGGAGGGAGTCGCCCATGAACATCGTCTGGCGCAGGTCGGCGGCGGTCTTGACGGCAGCCGGGTCGGCGTTCGGGTTCTTGGTCAGGGCCGTGTAGTCGGCGGAGACCTCACCGTAGGTCTTGCCCTGTGACGCGGCGTTCATGTGGACCTTGATGAAGTGGTCGGCGTAGGCCTGGGCCTGGGCCCCGGTCGTCATCGGCTGACCGGCGTACTGCTCCAGGTAGGGCTTGATCTGGGGGTCGGCGATGGCCGCCCCGGCCGGCATCGTGATGCGCTGGTCGGCCAGCTGCTGCGACACCGTGCTGTTGGCGAAGTTCCCCGCCCACAGCAACAGACCAGCAGCCACGAGAAGGACGGCGGTGACCACCGCGCCGCCGATGGACAGTAGTGCGTCGAGAGTGCTGCGTCGCATGGTTCCTGCTCCTGCTCTTTCCTTGGCCCGGGGACCTTCCCCGGATCTCCTTGTCTTTTCTGACAGTTCGATCCTGGCGGGGGCGGAGGGCAGGCAGCCGGGACCTTTGTCCCGGCTGTGGTGTGACCTGGGTCGCAGCCGAGGGCCTGCTGTCGCGGCTAGCGCTGGGTCGCGTCGGAGACCTCGCCGACGAGCTCCTCCAGCACGTCCTCGAGGAAGACGACACCGCTCACGCGTCCGTCCTGGTCGACGACCCGCGCGAGGTGCGCACCCGTGCGCTGCATGGTGGCGAGCACGTCGTCGACGTCGTCCTGGGGGCCCACGGTGGCGAGCCGGCGCACCCGCTTGAGCGGCACGGGTTCGAGGAGCCGCTCGTCGTCGGCGTAGAGGATGTCCTTCAGGTGCAGGTAGCCCGCCACCTCGCCGTCGGCGCCGCGGAAGGGGAAGCGGGAGAAGCCGTGGCGCGCCACGAGCCGCTCGATGTCGGCGGGGGTCGCCCCGAGCGAGACGGTCACGAGGTCGCCCACGGGCACCGCGACCTGCGAGGCCACCTTGTCGCTGAAGTCGAGCGCGCTGCGCACCAGCCCCTCGCGCTCCTGCTCGATCAGCCCCTCGGCGTGGCTCTCGGCGACGATATGCGCGACCTCCTCGGCCGTGAACGCACTCGTGATCTCGTCACGCGGCTCGACGCGGAAGATCAGGCGTACCAAGCCTTTCGCGATCCATTCCATGACTCGCACGAGGTGACGCAGCGTGCGCGCGGTGAAGAGCAGCGGCGGCACGAGCAGCAACGCGGCCCGGTCGGGCCCGGCGATGGCGAGGTTCTTGGGGATCATCTCGCCGATGACGACGTGGAAGTAGACGACGACGAGCAGGGCGATGACGAGGGCGATCGGCCCCAGCCAGGCCTCGTCGACCCACTGGTCGAGATGCCATGCGTGGAACTGGTTCTCGAAGATCTCGTGCAGGGCCGCCTCGGCGAGGGCGCCGAGCCCCACCGAGCAGATGGTGATGCCGAGCTGGGCCGTCGCGAGCATCGAGCCCATGTGCTCCAGGGCATCGAGGGCGAGCCGCGCCCGCGCGCTGCCGGCGGCGGCCATCGGCTCGAGCGAGGAGCGGCGGGCGGCCATGGCGGCGAACTCGGCGCCGACGAAGAACGCGTTCCCGAGCAGGAGCAGCACCGAGACCCAGATGGCGGCCGTGTGGCTCATCGCCCCGCCTCCGTCGGCTCGGCCTCGCCGGCCTCTGCCTCGCCCTCGGCCTCGGCCCAAGAGAGCGACCACCGCGTCGGACGGCTCGGCCGTCGTCAGCGGGGTGAGGCGCAGCCGGTCGACCCGGCGCCCGTCCATCCGGGCCACGCGCACCGTCCAGCCGGGGATCTCCACCTCGTCGCCGGTCTCCGGTATGCGTCCGAGCACCGCCATGACGAAGCCGCCGGCCGTCTCGTAGGTCGGTCCGTCCGGCACTATCGCGCCGAGGTGGTCGCGCACCTGGTCGGGGCGCCAGAGGCCGGGGACCAGCCAGGAGCCGTCGGCCATCCGCTGCCAGTCGCTCTGGGTGCGGTCGTGCTCGTCACTCACCTCGCCGACGATCTCCTCGACCACGTCCTCCAGGGTGACGACGCCCGACGTGCCGCCGTACTCGTCGACGACGACGACCATCTGCAGCCCGGCGGCGCGCAGCTGCAGCAGGAGCGGGTCGAGCCGGATCGTCTCGGGCACGAGGACCGGCGGCACCATGAGCGCGCTGACCGGCACGTCCGGCCGGCGGTCGTGGGGCACCGCGATGGCCCGCTTGACGTGCACGAGCCCGTCGATGTCGTCCCAGTCGTCGCCCACGACCGGGAACCGCGAGTGGCCGGTCTGTCGGGCCAGGCGGATGACGTCCTCGGCGCGGGCGGTGCGCTCGATGCCGCTGCAGCGCATCCGTGGGGTCATGACGTCGGCGGCCGTGCGCTCCCCGAAGTCGAGGGTGCGCGTCAGCATCCGGGCCGTACCGACCTCGAGGGTGCCCTGCTCCGCCGAGCGCCGCACGAGGCTGGCCAGCTCCTGCGGGGTGCGGGCGCTGGACAGCTCCTCCTGCGGGGTGATGCCCATGGCCCGCAGGGCGCCGTTGGCCGAGCCGTTCAGCACGGCGATGAGCGGGCGCACCACGAGGGCGAACCCCCGCACCGGCCCGGCGACCGCCTTGGCCGCCCCGAGCGGGGCGCTGATGCCGAGGAACTGCGGCATGAGCTCGCCGAAGACCATCGAGAACAGCGTCACGAGCAGGAGGGCGAGCGCGGTCGAGGCCGACGTCGCCGCCCCCTCGGAGAGACCGACGGAGGTGAGAGGCCCGAACAGGAGTGACCCGATCGAGGGTTCGGCCAGGTAGCCGACGATGAGGGTCGTCAAGGTGATGCCGACCTGGGCGGCGGAGAGCTGCGTGGACAGCTGGCGCAGCGAGCGCAGCACGGTCGAGGCCCGCTCGTCCCCGTCGGCGACGGCCTGCTGCACCGTGGGCCGGTCGAGGGCCACGAGCGAGAACTCCGCGGTGACGAAGAGCGCGGTCCCGGCCGTCAGGGCCACAGCCGCGAGGACGAGCAGCCAGGCGGTCATAGTGCCCCCATCCTACGGAGCCACGGACCCCGGTCCTCCGGATCCACCCTGAGGCGACCCTGGTCGGACCCCCACGATGGCTGGTTCTGCTCGAGGTGGTCGTCCCGAGGGCCCCCGCGCTGGTTTGATCGTCGTATGAGACTTCTCGGGGACCAGCAGTGACCGCGGCGGCCACAACGGCGACACCGGCCACCCGGACCGAGGGCGCGCGGATCGAGGTCCGCGGCCTGACGAAGCGGTTCGGGGACTTCACCGCCGTGCACGAGCTCGACTTCACCGTCGAGCCGGGCCGGATCACCGGCTTCCTCGGCCCCAACGGCGCCGGGAAGACGACGACGCTGCGCATGCTGCTCGGCCTCGTGCGCCCGACGGGAGGCACGGCGACCATCGGCGGGGTCGGCTACCACGACATCCGCAACCCCCTGCGCGAGGTGGGGTCGGCGCTGGAGTCGACGAGCTTCCACCCCGGCCGCAGCGGCCGGGACCACCTGCGGGTGCTGGCCTCCACCTCGGGTATCCCCGACCGGCGGGTCGACGAGCTGCTCGAGCTGGTCGGCATACCGGCCGCCGCCCGCAAGCGGGCCGGGGGCTACTCGATGGGGATGCGCCAGCGCCTCGGCCTCGCCGCGGCCCTCCTCGGCGACCCCCGGGCGGTCATCCTCGACGAGCCCGCCAACGGCCTGGACCCCGAGGGCATCCGGTGGCTGCGCGGGTTCCTGCGCCACCTCTCGGCGGAGGGCAAGACGGTGCTCATCTCGAGCCACCTCCTGCAGGAGGTCGCGCAGACCGTCGACGACGTCGTCATCATCGCCAACGGACGCAGCGTCGCCCAGGGCCCGATCTCCGACCTGCAGGGTGAGCCCACGGTGCTCGTCCGCACGCCCCACCGCGACGAGCTGGCCAGCGCGCTGGTCGCCGGCGGGATGGTCTCGGAGGCGGAGGGGGGCGACGGGCTGCGCGTGCCGACCCACGACATGGCCCGCGTGGGCGACATCGCCCTGCGAGCCGGCGTGCCCGTGCACGAGCTGCGCGGCCTGTCCACCGACCTCGAGTCCCTCTACTTCGCGCTCACCAGCGCACCCGAGAACCGCAACCGCAACCAAGCACCGGCAGACGCCGAGGGGGCCACGTCATGAGCACCGCCACCACCACCCGCCGGCGCGACGTCCAGGGGGCCGCCGACGCGGGCGGCACCTCGGGGACCGCCAGCCTGCCCCGGGCCATCCGGGCCGAGCTGCTCAAGTTCTTCACCACCCGCCTGTGGTGGGGCATGGGCATCGCCGTCCTGCTCACGGGAGCCGGCTTCGCCCTGCTGTTCGCGCTCATCTTCACGAGCGACGCGGTGCGGGGGCCGAACGGGTCCACGACCCAGCTGACCGAGCTCGGGCTCGCCCGGCAGGTCTTCACCGGCGGGATCAGCTTCGGCTACCTGCTCACCCTCGCCATCGGGGTCATGACCATCGGCTCGGAGTACCGGCACAAGACGGTCACGTCGACGTTCCTCGCGGTGCCCCGCCGGGTGCGCGTCATGCTCGCCAAGGTCGTCTCGCTCCTGCTGATCGGCGCGGCCTACGGCGTGCTGTCCCTCATCGCCTCGGTGGCCACGGGCGCCATCGTCCTCAGTGCGCGGGGGCACCACCCGTTCGCCGACCCGGCCATCTGGCGCACGCTGGCCCTGTCGCTGCTCGTCCTCGGCCTCTGGGCCCTCATCGGTCTCGGAGCCGGCATCCTCATCCCCAACCAGGTGGCGGCGCTGCTCATCGCCATCGGGGCGGCGTGGATCGTCGAGCCGATCCTCGGTGCCGTCATCGGTCTCACCGACTGGGGCCGCACCATCAGCCCCTACCTCCCCAGCCAGGCCACGTCGGCCATGCTCAGCACCTCCGGCGGGGGGTTCGACAACGGGCAGACGACGACCCAGCTCGCCTGGTGGGGTGGGGCGCTCGTGCTGGCCGGGTATGCCGCGGTCATGGCGGGCATCGGCAGCTGGCTCACGGTGCGGCGCGACATCAGCTGACGGCGCGCGCCCGGGGTGGCCACCACGGGCGGCGAGCCCCGTGGCACCGGTCTAGAGTGGACGCCAGTGTTCGCGTGGGGGGCAGGCCGACGACCGTGCTGCATCGGCACGGTGCCGCTTGCCCGCAGACCACCTGCGCAACCGTCATCGATGACGTGATGAAAGAGGCGTTTCCCCCGTGGCTGACCCCCGGACCACCCGGACCGACGACCCCCTGACCGCTTTCGGTCCGAACGAGTGGCTGGTGGACGACCTCTACCAGCAGTACCTCGACGACAAGAACTCGGTCGACCCGGCCTGGTGGGAGTTCTTCGCCGACTACTCCCCGCAGGACCCCGCCACGGGCGGCACGAACGGGACCTCGTCCGCGTCGTCAGCGCACACCAACGGGGCCACCCCGGCCCCGGCCGAGAAGGCCGCCGCGAAGCCCGCCCCGGCCGCCCCGGCCGCCAAGGCCGCACCGGCCGCGAAGCCGGCCCCGGCCACCCCTGCCGCCGCCCCCGCCGCCAAGCCCGCCCCCGCGGCCCAGGAGACGGCCCCCGAGGCCAGGCCGACCCCGCGCGACGTGCCGGCGGTCAAGGGCGTCGACGTCGCCGAGCAGGCCCAGGTCACCCCGCTGCGCGGCCCCGCCGCCCGGGTCGTCACCAACATGGAGTCCTCGCTCCACGTGCCCACCGCCACGAGCGTGCGTGCGGTGCCGGCCAAGCTGCTCATCGACAACCGCGTCGTGATCAACAACCACCTGGCCCGCTCCCGCGGCGGCAAGGTCTCCTTCACGCACCTCATCGGCTACGCGCTCGTCAAGGCGCTGCAGGTCATGCCGGAGATGAACAACGGCTACGCCGAGCGCGACGGCAAGCCCACGCTGGTCAAGCCGGCGCACGTCAACCTCGGCCTGGCCATCGACATGGCCAAGCCCGACGGCACCCGCCAGCTCCTCGTGCCGAGCATCAAGGGCACCGAGTCGATGGACTTCGTCCACTTCTGGAGCGCCTACGAGGACCTCGTGCGCAAGGCCCGGGCGAGCAAGCTCACCGTCGAGGACTTCCAGGGCACGACCATCAGCCTCACCAACCCCGGCACCATCGGCACCGTGCACTCCGTGCCGCGGCTCATGGAGGGCCAGGGCGCCATCATCGGCGTCGGGGCGCTCGAGTACCCCGCCGAGTGGCAGGGCGCGAGCACCGAGACCCTCAACCGCAACGCGGTCAGCAAGATCGTCACCCTGACGAGCACCTACGACCACCGCATCATCCAGGGCGCGCAGTCCGGCGACTTCCTGCGCATCGTGCACCAGCTGCTGCTCGGCGAGCAGGGCTTCTACGACGAGATCTTCGAGTCGCTGCGGATCCCCTACGAGCCGATTCGCTGGGTGCAGGACGTCAGCCTCAGCCACGACGACGACATCAACAAGGTCGCCCGCGTGCAGGAGCTGATCCATGCCTACCGGGTGCGCGGACACCTCATGGCCGACACCGACCCCTTGGAGTACCGCCAGCGTCGTCACCCCGACCTCGACGTCACGACCCACGGCCTCAGCCTCTGGGACCTCGACCGATCGTTCGCCACCGGCGGCTTCGGCGGCGAGCCGTTCCTCAAGCTGCGCAAGATCCTCGGGGTCCTGCGTGACTCCTACTGCCGCACGGTCGGCATCGAGTACATGCACATCCAGGACCCCGACCAGCGGGCGTGGATCCAGGCCAAGGTCGAGGTGCCCTACGCCCGGCCGAGCAGTGACGAGCAGATGCGGATCCTGCGCCGGCTCAACGCCGCCGAGGCGTTCGAGACCTTCCTGCAGACCAAGTTCGTCGGCCAGAAGCGGTTCTCGCTCGAGGGCGGGGAGTCGGCCATCGCGCTCGTCGACCGCATCCTGTGCCGGGCCGCCGCCGACGACATGGACGAGGTCTGCATCGGGATGCCGCACCGCGGCCGGCTCAACGTCCTCGCCAACATCGCGGGCAAGTCCTACGGCCAGATCTTCCGCGAGTTCGAGGGCAAGCAGGACCCCAAGTCGGTGCAGGGCTCCGGCGACGTGAAGTACCACCTCGGCACCGAGGGCGTGTTCTCCACCGAGGACGGCTCGTCGACGAAGGTCTACCTCGCCGCCAACCCCTCCCACCTCGAGGCGGTCGACCCGGTGCTCGAGGGCATCGCCCGGGCCAAGCAGGACCGCCTGGACCTCGCCGGTGAGGCGTTCACCGTCCTGCCGCTCCTCATGCACGGCGACGCGGCCTTCGCGGGTCAGGGAGTGGTCGCCGAGACCCTCAACCTCTCGCAGCTGCGCGGCTACCGCACCGGCGGCACGATCCACCTCGTCGTCAACAACCAGGTCGGCTTCACGACCTCGCCGTCGGCGTCGCGCTCCTCCGTCTACTCCACCGACGTGGCCCGGATGATCCAGGCGCCGATCTTCCACGTCAACGGCGACGACCCCGAGGCCTGCGTGCGGGTGGCGGAGCTCGCCTACGACTTCCGCCAGACCTTCAACAAGGACGTCGTCATCGACCTCGTCTGCTACCGGCGCCGGGGGCACAACGAGGGCGACGACCCCTCGATGACCCAGCCGCTGATGTACAACCTCATCGAGGCCAAGCGGTCGGTCCGCAAGCTCTACACCGAGGCGCTCATCGGCCGAGGGGACATCACCGGCGACGAGGCCGAGGCGGCGCTGCGCGACTACCAGCAGCAGCTGGAGCGGGTGTTCCTCGAGACCAAGGAGGCGACGAGGAACCCGGCGCCGTCCATCGGGGCCGGCGACAGCCGCAGCCGCGGGCTGGAGAAGCCGGCCGCCCAGGCGGCCGACGACGCCGCCGCGCCGCGGTGGAAGAACAACACCGCCGTCTCGGTCGACGAGCTGCGGGCCATCGGCGACGCCTTCACCAACATCCCGCGACGGCTTCACCGTGCACCCCAAGCTGCGTCAGCTGCTGGAGCGGCGCACCGCGATGACCCGCGAGGGCGGCATCGACTGGGCCATGGGCGAGCTGCTCGCCTTCGGCACCCTGCTCAAGGAGGGCACCCCGGTGCGCCTCGCCGGGCAGGACAGCCGCCGCGGCACCTTCGTGCAGCGGCACGCGGTGCTCATCGACAAGAACACCGGCGCCGAGTGGACCCCGCTGCTCTACCTCGGCGAGGACCAGGGCCGGTTCTGGGTCTACGACTCGCTGCTCAGCGAGTTCGCGGCCGTCGGCTTCGAGTACGGCTACTCCGTGGAGCGGCCCGACGCGCTCGTGCTGTGGGAGGCGCAGTTCGGCGACTTCGCCAACGGCGCCCAGTCCATCGTCGACGAGTTCATCTCCTCGTCGGAGCAGAAGTGGGGGCAGCGGTCCTCGGTCGTCATGCTCCTGCCGCACGGCTACGAGGGCCAGGGCCCGGACCACTCGTCGGCCCGGATCGAGCGCTACCTCCAGATGTGCGCCGAGGACAACATGACGGTGGCCTACCCCTCCACCCCGGCGTCCTACTTCCACCTCCTGCGCCGGCAGGCGTATGCGCGGCCCCGCCGGCCGCTCATCGTCTTCACCCCGAAGTCGATGCTCCGGCTCAAGGCCGCGGCCAGCCCGGTCGAGGACTTCACCCAGGGCGGCTTCCGCCCGGTGCTGCCGGACACCGGTCCGGACGCGCCGACCGACCCGGCAGCGGTGACCCGGGTGATCCTCGCCTCGGGCAAGGTCGTCTACGACCTCGAGGCCGAGCGCACCAAGCGCCAGGACCACGAGACCGCCATCCTGCGGGTCGAGCGCCTGGCCCCCGTGCCGGCCGCCGAGATCGCCGAGGCCCTCGCGGCATACCCCGAGGCCGAGGTGCTCTGGGTGCAGGACGAGCCCCGCAACCAGGGGGCCTGGCCCTACATGGCGCTCACGCTGCCCGAGGCCATGGAGGAGTACGGCGAGACCCGGGCCCTGCGGCTGGTGTCGCGGATGGCCTCGGCCTCACCCGCGACCGGGTCGCACAAGAAGCACGAGGTGGAGCAGGAGAACCTCGTCGCCGCCGCCTTCGACCGCTGAGAGACCCCACGACGCTCTCCGCTCGTTCCGCCCACGCGGAGCGTGGGCCCCTGCTCCGTCGCGTCGCGGGGACCCCGAGCCTGCGGGGGATACTCGGCCCATGTACTTCACCGACCGAGGGATCGAGGAGCTCGCCGCCCGGCGGGGCGAGGAGTTGGTCAGTCTCGACTGGCTGGCGGAGCAGCTGCGGACGTTCGTCGACCTGCACCCCGAGCACGAGGTGCCGGTGGAACGGCTCGCGACGTGGCTGGCCCGTCTCGACGACGACGACGAGTGAGCGCCGCGAGGCGTGAGCCGCGGTGGCACCCGGGCGTGCCACGATGACCCCCGTGAGTGACCAGCACCGCGACCACACCGACGCCGCCGACCCCAGCGGCGAGCCGCAGTTCATCCCCAGCGCCGAGTTCAGCGTCTCGGAGGGCCGGCGCGACGTCGCCGTCTGCTTCCTGGGCGCGTCGATGACGGCCGGGTACGGCGACCCCAAGGGCCTGGGCTGGGTCGGCCGCGTCGTGAGCCGCACCCAGCACCCCGACCTCGACCTCACCGCCTACAACCTCGGGGTGCGCGGCGACACCTCGGCCGACGTCATGGCCCGGTGGCGTGCCGAGACCGCCCCCCGCTGGGCGCCGCGCACCGAACGGCGGCTCGTGCTGTCGGTCGGCGCCAACGACATCGCCCACGGCGTCAGCACGGCCCGCTCCCGGCTCAACCTCGCCAACATCCTCGACGAGGCGACGACGAGCGGGATCGCGGCGTTCGTCGTGGGGCTCTCCCCGAGCCTCGACACCGAGACGAACGGCCGCATCGAGGCCCTGGCCGAGGCCCAGGCCGACGTCTGTTCCCGACGCGGGGTCACCTACGTCGACTGCTTCCGCCCGCTCGTCGGCCATGACCAGTGGCTCTCCGACCTCAACGCCTCCCCCGACCGGGTGCACCCTGGACAGGCGGGCTACGGCCTCATCGCGTGGCTGGTCCTGCACAACGGCTGGTACGACTGGATGCGCATCGCCTCCTGACCTTGTGTCGCGTCTCAACGCGCTATATCGTGTCTTCACCAGACGCGATATAACGCGTGGGTCGACAGGAGGACGACATGTCAGCACAGGAGTGGCGGATCGAGGGACCTCGGGTCCTCGACATCGGCGGTGAGGGCGAGCGGGTCGAGCGGCTCGAGGTCGGGATCGTGGCCGGCCGGGTCGACGTCGTCACCCACGACGACTCCCCCACCGCACGGGTGGAGGTGACCGAGGTCGAGGGGCTGCCGGTGCGGGTCCGGTGGGAGGCCGGGCGGCTGCGCGTGCTGCACGGCAAGGAGGACGGTTTCCCCCTGCTGGAGATGCTCAAGCGCACGGTCGAGACGTTCGGGCGCAACCGGGCGGTCATCAGCATCTCGGTCCCGGTCGCCACCCGGACGAGCGTGAGCACCGTCAGCGCGACGGCCGTGGTGACCGGCGTGCACGCCCAGGTCTCGGTCAACACGGTCTCGGGCACCGTCACCCTGAGCGATGTCGTGGGGCCCATCGACCTCAACACCGTGAGCGGGCCGGTCGAGGGCGACGACCTCGACGGCGCGACGAGCGTCAACACCGTCTCGGGGAGTGTCACGCTGCAGGCGAGCCGGCTCCCGAGGGTGGACGCCAACACGGTGAGCGGTGACATCGCCCTGGACCTCACCACGGGCACGGCTCGCATCTCGTCGAGCTCCGTCAGCGGCGACGTCACGGTGCGGGCGCCGTTCGCCGGCTTCGACGTCGAGGGCCACACCGCGACGGGCCAGGTGGTCGTCGACGGCCGAACCCTGCGGTCGGACAGCCGCGGGTTCGGGGCGCGAGTGGGCGGCGGGGGTCGCCTCCAGGAGGGGGACGGCGCCCTGCGGGTCATGGCCAACGCGGTGTCCGGCAACGTCGTCGTCCTCCGCGCGACCGGCTCACACGGGTCGGGGCCGCAAGACGGGACGACACCACAGGACAGCCCGGCCCCGCAGGACAGCCCGCCCGAGGCATACCGTCCGTCCGAGGCATACGGCCCGTCCGGCGAGGAGGCCTGACATGAGCCCCGTCTTCGCCCACGGACAGCTGCGGCTCTACCTCCTCAGCGTGCTCGCCGAAGGCCCCCGGCACGGTTACGAGGTCATCCAGGACCTCGAGCAGCGCTTCCACGGGCTCTACACCCCCAGCGCGGGCACGGTGTACCCCCGCCTCACCAAGCTGGAGGAGGAGGGCCTCGTCGAGCGGGTCGACGAGGGCCGAAAGTCGACCTACCGGATCACCGAGGCCGGTCGGGCCGAGGTCCGGGCGCGGGCCGGCGACGTCGAGGACCTGAAGGCCGACCTCGACCAGTCCGTGCGCCAGCTCGCGGAGGGGGTGCGGGCGCGGGTGCAGCACCAGGCCAGCGACCTGCGCGCCGAGCTGCGCGACGCGGCCCGCGAGGCGCGAGCCACCGCCGTGCCGGTCGGGGGCCACGACCGCCGCGGGGGCGTGGACCGGGCCGCCGCAGCGGCGCTCGAGCAGGCCGTCAACGAGCTGCGGTCCGACGTGCGCCGCACCTGGCGGCACGGACGGCTCACCGCGGAGCAGGTGGAGCGGATCGCCGACATCATCCGCGACGCGGCGCAGCGGATCCGGGCGGTCGTCGCGCCCTGAGTCGCCTCAGCCGGCTCGGCCGTCGGGGCGGTCAGGGGCCGGCAGTGCTCGCACCGCCGCGACGGCCGTGCCGACCCCGGCCACGACGAGCACCAGCAGCCCGCCGGCCACGAGGAGGTCACCGGCGCCGAACAGGGCGATGACGACGGGGACGAGCAGGGCGTTCCAGACGACCGTCGGCACGAGGGCGCGCCGCGAGCCGACCCACCACACGCGGGCCAGGACGGCCAGGAGCAGGGCGAAGACGAGGATCAGCCCGAGGGAGAGCACGACGTTCGTCGCACTGGTGCCCTCGCCCCGGCTCAGCTCGAGGCCGTAGAAGCCGGCCACCCCGAGGAGCAGGACGACGTGCACGGCGGCCACCACGGCGGCGGCTCGGGACCAGACGCCCACCCGGGGCGCGGGCCCCCTCGGGCCCCGCACGTGGGCGTCGTCGGCCGTGGTGTCGGTCACGGTCCCCGAGCCTAGCGAGCACGTGGGAGGCGGTTTCCGGGGGCCGGAGCGCCCGCGGAAAGTATTTCGACGTCGAAATGGTTGCCCTTCGCAGGCCCAGCCGCCAGACTGTAAGGCGGTCGTGGAACATCGCCGGGGTTCCCTGCGTTTCCCCGTGGAGCCGAGCCACCTGCTCGACGAAGCACGACCACCGAAGCACCCGGACGATTCGGCAGCGTCGCCGTCTCGTCACCCACCACGTCCGGACCCGCAGCGCCCGCAGGACCCTCAGCATCCGCTGACCCCGCATCACCCGCAGGACCGGCCCCGGTGGGTCCGCCGACCAGGCCCGTCGCCGACTCCCCGAGTTTCCCAGCGACGACCCAGCAACGACACGGACCATTGATGACGACGAGCACGACCCGCCCCACCTCCCCCCACTCGACCCGACCCGCGACCCGGCCCCTGCGCAGTACCAGCCCGATGCCCTCCGCCTCCCGCCCCGCGCTCCAGAGCCCGGGTCAGAGCACGACAAGGAGCTCGATCCACATGGACTGGCGCGACCGCGCTGCCTGCCTTGACGAGGACCCCGAGCTGTTCTTCCCCATCGGGAACACCGGCCCGGCGATCCTGCAGATCGAGGAGGCCAAGGCCGTCTGCCGTCGATGTGACGTCGTCGACACCTGCCTCAAGTGGGCGCTCGAGTCCGGCCAGGACGCCGGCGTCTGGGGCGGACTCTCCGAGGACGAGCGCCGCGCGCTCAAGCGCCGCAACGCCCGGGCCCGCCGCGCCGGCTGACGCCTCGGCGAGCGGGCGCCCATCCTCAGGACGCGAGCGGCCGCAGGATCGCGGTGAACCTCACCTGTGTGCCGTGCGGCTGGGCGGGGGCCCAGCGGATGGTCCCGCGCAGGTCCTGGACGAGCGACTGGACGATCTGGGTGCCGAGACCGGCGCCCGGGCGTCCGGTCTCGCCCAGGCCCACGCCGTCGTCCGTGATGGTGACGGTGAGGATGTCCTCTGGCGGCCCCGACGGCCCGACCGCCGCGGACGCGACCTCCGGCTCCGGCGGGTCGCGGCGCACGTCGACCGTGACGATGCCGCCCTGGTCGTCCGGGAAACCGTGCTCGATGGCGTTCTGCACCAGCTCGCTGAGGATCATGGCCAGCGAGGTGGCGTCCTCGGCGCGGAGGCGTCCGAACGAGTCTCCGGTGCGGGCCCGCTCGATGCGCTTGTCGTAGGCGGCCACCTCGGCGACCGCCCGGAAGCCCTGCTCGGCCACCTCGTCGAAGTCGACCGTCTCGTCGAACCCCTTGCTGAGCGTCTCGTGCACGAGGGCGATCGTGCCGACCCGGCGCTCCGCCTCCCGGAGCGCCGCCTTGGACTGCTCGTCGTCGGTGCGCCGCGCCTGCAGCCGCAGGAGGGCGGCCACCGACTGCAGGTTGTTCTTGACCCGGTGGTGGATCTCGCGAATCGTCGCGTCCTTGGTGAGCAGCTCCTGCTCCCGCCGCCGCAGCTCGCTGACGTCCCGCAGGAGCAGCAGCGCGCCGAACCGCTGACCGGCCTCGGTGAGCGGGATGGCCCGCATCGAGACGATGGCGCCCCGGCTGCCCACCTCGGTGCGCCACGGCTGGCGTCCCGTGAGCACGAGCGGCAGCCCCTCGTCGACGGGTGAGGAGTCGCGCAGGGTCGCGGTGACGATCTGCGACATCGACCCCCCGATGACCTCACCCGGCCAGCCGAGCCGGTGGATCGCCGAGACCGCGTTGGGGCTGGCGTAGGTGATGACCCCGTCGTAGTCCAGGCGCACCACCCCGTCGCCCGCGCGTGGCGCTCCCCGCCGGAGACCGGTGGGGGCGGCCGAGCTCGGGAACTCCCCCGCGGCCACCATGCGGGAGAGCGCGTCCGCGGTGGCGAGGTAGGTCAGCTCGAGCCGGCTCGGGGTGCGCACCATCGACAGGTTGGTATGCCGCGTGATGACGGCGACCGCCCGACCGCCGCGCACGACCGGCAGGGACTCCTCCCGCACCGGCAGGTCGTCGCCCCACTCGGTGTCGCGCTCGCGGACGATTCGCCGCTCGGCGTAGGCCTGCTCGAGGACCTCGGCCCGGGCCCGCGTGGCCTTGACCCCGACCTGGTCCTCGAAGAAGACCATCTGCCCGGTGGTCGGTCGCACGTGGGCCACCGCCTGCCACTGCACCGACGATCGGCGCACCCACAGCACGAGGTCGGCGAAGGACAGGTCCGACAGCAGCTGCCAGTCGCCGACGAGCAGGTGCAGCCACTCGACGTCGGGCGGCGTCAGCTCAGCGTGCTCGGTGAGGAGCTCGGCGAGCGTGGGCACGACGCGACCCTATCCGGCGGCCGTCAGCGGCTAGGCAGGACCTGACCGCTGCGCAGGACGCCGCGCAGGGTGCGCAGCGCGACCGAGAGCGCCGAGATGCCGGCGGTGTCGAGCCGTTCGATGCCCGTGAGCGCCGTCCGGGCCCGGGTGAGCGCCTCGCGGTTGGCGTCGGCCCAGTGCTCGAACTGCTGGGCGGGCGTGCCCGTGCCCCCGACGGTGAGCACCGACCGGGTCAGCGACTCGAGCACCGCGTAGAGGTCGTCGCGCATGGCCCCCCGCGCCAGGGCGTCCCAGCGGTCGTCGCGGGGCAGCTCGGTCACGCGGGTCAGCATCGCGTCGATGCCGAAGCGCTCGGACGCGACGTAGTAGACGCCGGCGACCTCGTCGACGGGCCGCTGGAGGTCGTGGGCGAGGTCGACGACATCGAGCAGGGAGTAGAGGTCGAGCAGGGTCGCGGCCCGCGCCGCCATGTCGTGCGGTGCCCCGAGCTTCTCCAGCTCCTTGGCCCGCCGTTCGAGGCGCTTGCGCTCCTTGCCCTGCAGCAGGTGCGGGATCTGCGGCCCGAACTCGGCCACGGGGCCGCGGAACCGGTCGACCTCGGCGACGATGTCGATCCCGGTGGGGCGGGCCGTGAGGAACCAGCGGGCCGCCCGGTCGAGCAGCCGCCGGAACTCGAGGTAGAGCGCCGTCTGGGTGCTCGTCGGCACGAGGTTGTCGAGGGCCTCCACCGCGGCGACGAAGTCCGAGAGCCCGAAGACCTCGCGGCACACGACGAACGCCCGGGCGACCTGCTCGGTCGTGGCCCCGGTCTCCTCGACCGCCCGGAACGCGAAGGTGATGCCGCCCCGGTTGACCATCGAGTTGACCACAGCGTTGGTGACGATCTCCCGGCGCAGCGGGTGCGAGGCGAGCTGGCCGGCATACCGCTCGCGGATGGGGGCGGGGAAGTACGCCGTGAGGGTCTGCTGGAACCACGGGTCGTCCGGCAGGCCGGTCGGCAGCAGGTCCTCCTTGAGGGCGAGCTTGGCGTAGGCGACGAGCACGGAGAACTCCGGCGACGTCAGTCCGAGGCGGGCCGCGTGACGCTTCGCGATCTCGGCGTCGGAGGGCAGGAACTCGAGCGCCCGGTCGAGGTCACCGCGCTCCTCCAGCCAGTGGATGAGCCGCTGGTGCACCCGCAGCATGGACAGCTGCTGGGCGCGGGCGTTGCCGAGCAGCACGTTCTGCTCGTAGTTGTCGCGCAGCACCTGGTGGGCGACCTCGTCGGTCATCGAGTGCAGGAGGGTGTTGCGCTCGTCCAGGGTCATCTCGCCGTCTCGGGTGAGCCCGGTGAGCAGGATCTTGATGTTGACCTCGTGGTCGCTCGTGTCCACGCCGGCCGAGTTGTCGATGGCGTCGGTGTTGATCCGGACCCCGGCCAGGGCCGCCTCGATCCGGCCCAGCTGGGAGCACCCGAGGTTGCCTCCCTCGCCGACCACCTTGCAGCGCAACGCGTTCCCGTCGACGCGGATCGCGTCGTTGGCCCGGTCACCGATCTCGGCGTTGCTCTCGCTGCTCGCCTTGACGTAGGTGCCGATGCCGCCGTTCCAGAGCAGGTCGACGGGCGCCAGGAGGATGGCCTTCATCAGCTCGGCCGGCGTCGTCGACGCCGTGCCCTTCGGCAGGCCGAGGGCGAGCGCCATCTCGGGTGAGACCGCGATCGACTTGGCCGCCCGGTCGAAGATGCCGCCGCCCGCGCTGATGAGCGCGGTGTCGTAGTCGGCCCACGACGAGCGGGGCAGGTCGAACAGCCGCCGCCGCTCGGCGTACGTCGTGGCGGCGTCGGGGGTCGGGTCGACGAAGACGTGCCGGTGGTCGAACGCCGCGACGAGCCGGATGTGCTCGGACAGGAGCATCCCGTTGCCGAAGACGTCACCGGACATGTCGCCGACGCCGACGACGGTGACGTCCTGGGTCTGGGTGTCGACGTCCATCTCCCGGAAGTGCCGCTTGACGGACTCCCACGCGCCGCGGGCGGTGATGCCCATGACCTTGTGGTCGTAGCCCGCGGAGCCGCCGGAGGCGAAGGCGTCGTCGAGCCAGAAGCCGTAGTCCTGCGCCCGGGCGTTGGCGATGTCGGAGAAGGTCGCGGTGCCCTTGTCGGCCGCGACGACGAGGTAGGTGTCGTCGCCGTCGTGGCGCACGACGTCCGGCGGCGCCACGGCCGCACCCGCGACGAGGTTGTCGGTGAGGTCGAGCAGACCCGAGATGAAGAGCCGGTAGGCCGCGATGCCCTCGACCAGCCACGCGTCCCGGTCCACCGCGGGGTCGGGGAGCTGCTTGGCGAAGAACCCGCCCTTGCTCCCGGTGGGCACGATGACGGCGTTCTTGACCATCTGCGCCTTGACCAGCCCGAGGATCTCGGTGCGGAAGTCCTCGCGCCGGTCGCTCCACCGCAGGCCGCCGCGGGCCACCTTGCCGAAGCGCAGGTGGACGCCCTCGAGGCGGGGCCCGTAGACCCAGATCTCGAACATCGGCCGCGGCGCAGGCAGGTCCGGGATGCGCTTGGGGTCGAGCTTCAGGCTGACGTAGGGCTTGGCCGCGCCGTCGGCACCGGCCTGGTAGAAGCTCGTCCGCAGCCCCGCCGTGACGACCCCCAGCAGGGCCCGGATGATCCGGTCCTGGTCGAGGCTCTGCACGGCGTCGAGGGCGTCGTGGACCGCGTCGACGATGAGCTTCTCCGCGGCGGCGCGCTCGGGCCCCGCGACCCCGTCGAAGCGCGACGGGTCGAACCGCGTCTCGAACAGCTCGACGAGCTGCCGCGCGATGGCGGCGTTGCCCACGAGGGCGGCCTCGACGTAGTCCTGTGAGAACGTCGAGCGGGTCTGGCGCAGGTACTTCGCGACCATGCGCAGGACGACCACCTGGCGCCACGTCAGGCCGGCCCGCAGGACGAGCGCGTTGAAGCCGTCGGACTCGGCGGCTCCCGTCCACACGGCACGCACCGCGTTCTGGAACCGCAGCCGGCTCGCGTCCCGGTCGTCGTCGGTGCCCCAGTCCCTCTCGCCCGGGGTCCGCAGCCCGAAGTCGTAGACGAAGACGCGCACCCCGTCGCTGCGCACGATCTCGTAGGGCCGCTCGTCGGTGACCTCCACCCCGAGATCGGTGAAGAGCGGCAGCACCCGGGTGAGCGAGAGCGGACCGCGCCGGTAGAGCTTGAGGCGACGCTCGGACGCCGGCCGCCCGGGCTGCTCGTGCAGGTCCACCTCGATCGCGTCGTCGGACTCGAGCATCTCGATCCGCCGGATGTCGCCCACCGCGACGGCGGGGTCGACGTCCTCCTTGTAGGCCTCGGGGAACGCCTTGCCGTAGAACCCGACGAGCCGTGCGCCGGCCTCGTCGCCGACGTCGCCGCGCAGCGCCTCGACGAGGTCCTCGTCCCACGTGCGCGTGGCGTCGACGATGTCCCGCTCGAGAGCGTCCTCGTCGACCTCGGGGATGGCCTGCCCCCGCGGCATCCGCACCGTGAAGTGCACCCGCGCGAGCACCGAGTCGGAGATCCGCGTCGTGTAGTCGAGGGTGTCGGTGCCGAAGGCCCGCTTGAGGATCTCCTCCATCTTCAGGCGCACGGTGGTCGTGTAGCGGTCGCGCGGGAGGTAGACGAGGCAGGACACGAACCGGCCGTAGACGTCGTCACGCAGGAACATCCGGGTCTTGCGCCGCTCCTGCAGGTGCAGCACCGACGTGGCGACGTCGAGCAGCGCGTCCGGGTCGGTCTGGAACAGCTCGTCGCGGGGGTAGTTCTCCAGCACCTGCACGAGGTCCTTGCCGGAGTGGCTGTCGGGCGTGAACCCGGCCCGCTCGAGCAGCGCGCGCAGCCGGTCGTCGAGGATCGGGATGTGCAGGATCGACTCGGCATACGCGCTGGACGCGAAGAGGCCGAGGAACCGGCGCTCGCCGACGACCTGCCCCTGGTCGTCGAACTGCTTGACGCCGATGTAGTCGAGGTAGGTCGAACGGTGCACGGTGGAGCGGGAGTTGGCCTTGGTGATGATGAGCATCCGGCGGTCCCGGGCCTTGGCCTGGGCCTGGGGGCTCAGCCGGGCGAACGAGGCGGAACCGGGCCGGTCGTAGCGCAGGATCCCGAGCCCGGTGCCGTTGACGGACTCCAGGACGTCAGAACCGTGGCCGCCGGCGCCGCCGGTGCTGCTGCGGGTCAGGGTGTACTCGCGGTAGCCGAGGAACGTGAAGTGGTCGGAGGCCAGCCAGCCGAGGAAGCGCGCGGTGGAGCGCACCTCCTCGGGGTCGACGCCGGCGGGCGGGTGGTCGCGGAGCGCTGCCGCCATCTCGGCGCAGTGCTCGCGCATCTTGCTCCAGTCCTCGACCGCGTCGCGCACGTTGCCGAGCACGTCGCGCAGGGCGGCGGCGATCGTGGCGCACTCGTCGGCGGAGGCCACGCGGTCGATCTCGAAGTGCATCCACGACTCGAGGACGACGCCGAACTCGCCGGTCGGCGTCTCGACGTCCAGCACCTCCTCCAGCGTGCCGACCGCGTCGCGGCGTACGACGAGCTGCGGGTGCACGACGAGGTGCACGGTGTGGCCCAGCCGGTCGAGCTCACCGGTGACGGAGTCGACGAGGAACGGCATGTCGTCCGTGACGACCTGCACGATGGTGTGCCGGCTGCTCCACGCCGCGCCGTCGGCGTCGGGGTTGCGCACGGACACGTTCGCGGTGCCGACCGCCCGCTGGTGGGCCAGGTCGCGCTCGGCCAGCGCGGCGCCGAGCAGGTCGACCGGCTCGCGGGAGAGCAGGTCCTCCGCGGCGACGTGGCGGAAGAACTGGCGCAGGAACGTCTCGACGTCCTCCACCCTGCTGTCGGCCAGCGGTCCGGCCGGGAGGGCGGTCACGGCCTGCTCGGCCGCGGCGTGGAGACGTTGGGTGCGTGACTGTTCGAGTGCCGCCGACATGGGTGGTGAACGATCCTTACTGGAAGGCTGCGGCACGCTGCGTCGGGTGCCGCGTCGAGCGTAGCGCCCGGGCTGACCGGGCCAGGACGCCCGTGGGCTGCGGCGCGCGGCCCGGCAAGGCTCGGGCGCCGCGCATCAGAGACACCGGTGGAGAACTCCGCAGCGGTCGGCGGCGACCTTCCTAGACTGCAGGGGTGACGACGTCGGCGGGGCTGCCCGACGGACCCCGCCGCGACGCTCTGGTGCGGGCCCTCGGCGCGGTGCGGTCGGTCGCCCGTGAGGAGGCCGAGCGGGTCCTCGGCGCCCTGCCCGACACCGGCGACCCGGTGGTCGGCCGCGCCGTCGACGACCTCGTGGAGCAGGCGGCTGACGCCCTGCGCGCGCTCGACGAGCAGGTCTCGCGGACCCTCGTCGAGCTCGACCGGGCCTCCGGAGGCGGGGCGTGATCGCGGGCGGCACCGGCGACCCCGGTTCGTGCTCGCAGCTCGGCGGGTCGCTGCGCTCCGCCGCGGTGCGCCTGCTCACCCTGCGCGAGGAGCTGCACGAGCGGGTGGTCGACCTCCGGCGCACGGGCGCCGCGGCCTCGGTGGTCGACCGCCTCACCGCCGACCTCGCGCTGCTCGACGCCGTGGTCGACCGTCTGGACGCCGGGGGGGCGGCCCTGCAGCGGTATGCGCAGGAGCTCGCCGAGCTGGGCGAGGACCTCCGCCGCCTCGACCGGGCGGTGACCGACGCCGGGCTGGTGCTCGACGGGCTCCGCGTCGTCGAGCCGTGGGGCGTCCTCACGACCGAGCTGGCGCGGCAGCGCGAGCGCGCACAGCCCGCGCTGCAGCAGCAGGCCGACCGACTCGCCAGCCGGCTGGGTCGGGCCCGTGGGGTCGCGGCCCGTGCGATGACCGAGAGCACGGCCCTGCTCTCGGGCGCCGCCCTGGGCTCGCGGACCCGGTCGCTGTCCTGACGGCGCTCGCCGCCACGCGGCCCGCGGGACCGTTGGATACGGTGACGCCATGAGGATCACGACGTCGTACGAGTACGCCGCCAGCCCGCAGGACGTGTTCGCCATGATGGCCGACCCGGCCTTCCAGGCGGCCAAGTGCGAGGCGACGCACCCGTTGTCGCACACCGAGTCGGTGGCGGCGAAGGGCGACCAGACGGAGATCGTCACCGCTCGGGTGCTGCCCACCGACAGCTTCCCGGACTTCGCCAAGTCGATGATCGGCCCCAAGATCCGGGTCACCGAGACCATCGTCTGGAGCCGGGCGTCGGTCGACGGCAGCCGCACCGGCACGATCACCATCGCGATCGGCGACGCCCCGATCGGCATGGTCGGCACGCTGCGGCTCGGCCCCGGCGGCACGGGCACCCGGGTCGACGTCGACGGCGAGCTCAAGGCCCGGATCCCGTTGCTGGGCGGCAAGATCGAGAAGGTCGCCGAGGGCCCGGTCCGGGCGGCCATCGACAAGGAGCAGGAGGTCGGCCGGGCCTGGCTGGCCCGCTGACCGACCTCGCTCCCCCTCAGTTGGCCTGCTGGATCTCCTTCAGCACCTGCTCGGTCGCCGGGAGGTCCTTGGTCAGCCCGTCGGCGACCGAGGGGTAGGTGGCGTTGAGCGCATACAGCGCCACCGCGACGTCCCTGCCCTTCTTCGTCGTGATGTAGCCCGCCTGGCCCGCGGCCACGAACAACGCCGGCTGGGGCCCGAGCTCGGGCCGGGCGCTGAGACCGCTCTTGGCGAGGATGGTGCCGTCGTGGGCCACGTCGGGCAGGCCCTGGCGCAGCTGGGCGCCGAACGGCCGGCTGCGCAGCCAGGTCAGCCACTGGACCATCGCCGCCGACGTGGCGGACGAGGGGTCGGAGCCCTCCCCGTCGTAGATGGCGACGGTGCCGGGGGCGAGCCCGGCCTTGCCGATGGTCCCGAGGATCGTCGTGAGCCCGTCCTCGCACTGCGTCGACCCACCCCGCAGGGCGAGCAGGCACATGAGGGTCTCGGCCCCGCGGTTGTGGCTGATCTTGGTCACGAGTGTGGTGAGGACATGGGCGGGCGGTGACGTCAGCGCCGCCACCTTGGCGCCCGCCGGGTAGCTGCCCCGGGCGGGCAGGGTGCCGCTCGACGTCCCGAGGTCGGCGTGGACCGCGACGCCGGCCCGGCGCAGCGCCTCGATGAAGAGGGCGCGCGCATACCCCGCGGGGCTCGGCGCGAACTGGGCCAGGTCCTGCTGGGGCGACCCGATCGGCAGCTCTCCGGTGATCGTCACGGTGCGGTCGGCGGCCAGGGTCGCGGTCAGGGTCGACGCCCCGCCGGCCGCGCTCGTCGTGGCGTGGTTGACGACGCTGAAGTAGCCCGTCGTCGGGATCGTCCCCACGTTGACCGGCTGCCCGGCCGCCGTGCCGGGGGTGACGAGCACGTCGAGGAGGTTGTCGTTGACCATGACGGAGGTGAGGACCCCCTCCTTGGTCTCGTAGGGCGCGAACAGCCGGTCGTCCACGAGGACGTCACCGCTGACCGAGGTGATCCCCCTGGCCTTGACCTGCGCCGCGAGCCGGTCGAGACCGGCCAGCGGGTTCGCCGCGACCGGCTTCACCAACGGTGACGCGTACGCGTAGACGTGGTCGGGCTCCGTGAACTGCAGCTCGCCCTGCAGCACGCCGCGGCTGCCGAGGATGAAGTCCCCCGACCCGACGAGCACGAGGTTGCCGCCCGACGTGTAGACCGGCGTCTCGAGCGTGGCGTCCGCACCGACGGTGTCGTAGTAGCTGCCGACCGTGAACAGCTTGGTCGTCGAGCCGAGGAACTGCATCTGGTCCTCGTTCTGCGCGTAGAGCGTCCGCCCGCGCTCGAGGTCGACGACGTCGTAGTTCCAGGCGCCGTGCGCGTAGGGCGCGGAGGCGATGATGTCGCGCGCCCCGCTCGGCAGGGCTCGCCCACCGGGCGCGTCGGGGGCGGCGCTGCAGGCCGCAGCGGTGAGCGCCGCCACGGCCACCACCGCGGCGGCGGCGACGGGGCGGGACGGGAGGCGGCGGGACGACGGGCGGAGGTGGTGCGGCAGGGGGCGGTGCGTCATGCCGTTCATGAAACCGCCGATCGGGGCCCCCCGTCGGGCGTTTGCGGCATACCCGCCCCCGGCGCCCGGGCACCGGTCAGGACATGTGCGGGTATGCGTGGTGCGTCGCGGGCACGAAGGTCTCCTTGATGGAGCGGGCGCTGGTCCAGCGCAGGAGGTTCTGGGCGGCGCCGGCCTTGTCGTTGGTGCCGGACGCGCGCCCGCCCCCGAAGGGCTGCTGGCCGACGACGGCCCCGGTGGGCTTGTCGTTGACGTAGAAGTTGCCCGCGGCGAAGCGCAGCCGCTCGGTGGCATCGGCGATGGCCACCCGGTCCTGGGCGATGATCGAGCCGGTGAGCGCATACGGCGAGAACGACTCCATCTGCTCGAGCGTCGCGTCGTAGCGGGCGTCGGGGAAGACGTGCACCGAGAGGATGGGCCCGAAGTACTCGGTGCGGAACGACTCGTCGGTGGGGTCGCTCGACTCGAGCACCGTCGGCCGCACGAAGTAGCCCTCGGAGTCGTCGTACGTGCCGCCGGCGAGGACCGTCACCTTGGCGGCGGCGCGAGCCCGGTCGATGGCGGCCGCGTTACGCGCGAAGGAGCGGTCGTCGATGACGGCGCCCATGAAGTTGCCGAAGTCCGTGACGTCGCCCTGGGGCAGGCCGTCGACGATGTCGACGAGGTCGTCCTTGATCCGACGCCACAACGAGGCGGGCACGTAGGCCCGCGAGGCGGCCGAGCACTTCTGGCCCTGGTACTCGAACGCCCCCCGCACCAACGCCGTTCGCAGCACGTCGGGGTCGGCGGAGGGGTGCGCGAGCACGAAGTCCTTGCCCCCCGTCTCGCCGACGAGCCGCGGGTAGGAGCGGTAGCGGGGCAGGTTGGCCCCGACCTCGCCCCACAGGTGCTGGAAGGTCGCCGTCGAGCCGGTGAAGTGGATGCCCGCGAGGTCGGGGTCCGCGAGCGCCACCTTCGAGACGTTGAGGCCGTCGCCGGTCACGAGGTTGATCACACCCGGCGGCAGACCGGCGGCCTCGAGCAGCTCCATCGTCACCTGGGCGGCCAGGGTCTGGGTGGGCGAGGGCTTCCAGACGACGGTGTTGCCCATGAGCGCCGGCGCGGTGGGCAGGTTGCCGGCGATGGCGGTGAAGTTGAACGGCGTGATGGCGTAGACGAACCCCTCCAGCGGCCGGTGGTCCGTGCGGTTCCACACGCCCTTGGCGTTGAGGGGCGGCTGGTCGGCGAGGATCTCGCGCGCGAAGTGCACGTTGATGCGCCAGAAGTCGATGAGCTCGCACGCAGCGTCGATCTCGGCCTGGTAGCAGGTCTTGCTCTGGCCGAGCATCGTCGCCGCGTTGAGCCGGGCGCGCCAGGGCCCCGAGAGCAGCTCGGCCGCCTTGAGCAGCACGGCCGCCCGGTCGTCGAACGACAGCGCGCGCCAGCCGGGCCCGGCCGCCTTGGCCGCGTCGACCGCCGACCTCGCGTCCGTCAGGGTGGCGTTCTTGAGGGTGCCGAGGACCCGACGGTGGGCGTGCGGCTGGCGCACGTCGTAGCGCTTGCCCCCGCCCATGACCCGCCGGCCGCCGATCGTGTGGGGCAGCTCGTGGCGCTCGGCCGCGGTCTCCGCGAGCGCGACCTGGAGCGCGGCCCGCTCGGCGCTGCCCGGCGCATACTCGAGCACCGGCTCGTTGGCCGGTCGGGGGACCTGGGTGACGGCGTCCATGGGGGCTCCTCATCGTGCACGCGGGCGGTCGAGCGGCCCCTATGGTTTCACGTATGCCGCCCGCCCAGCCCAGCGCTGAGCTCCCTGCCCGTGAGGAGCCACCCACCCTGCACCGGTTCGGACGGGGGGACGACGGGGCCCCCACCCTCCTGCTCCTCCACGGCCTCACCGACTCCGGCCGATGCTGGCCGGACGCCGTCGACCGATGGTCGAAGGCCTACCGGATCCTCACGTGGGACGCCCGGGGCCACGGCGAGTCCGACCGCTTCACTTCGGCAGAGCTGCGCCACGGCCTCGGCGAGACGCACCTCGCCGACCTCGTCGAGGTCCTCGAGCAGCTGGCCGCCGAGGGCATCAGCCGCCCCGTGCTCGTGGGCCACTCGATGGGCGGCGGGACGGCCGCGGCCCTCGCGGGCACCCGCCCCGACCTCGTGCGGGCCGTCGTCCTCGAGGACCCCGCGCTCGGGTCGGGCCGCTACCCCGACCTCGACGAGGACGAGGCGGCGCGCCGCCGGGTGGCCGAGGCGAGGGAGACCAACGCCCATCCCCAGCACGCGATGAAGCAGGGCAAGCGCGACCACCCGAAGTGGCCCAAGCGCGAGTTCAAGCCCTGGCTCGAGGCGAAGCAGCAGACCGACCTCGAGATGCTGGGCCAGCCGATGATCACGGTGCGCACGCCGTGGGAGCAGGTCGCGGCCGCCATCGCCGTCCCCGCCCTCGTCGTCACCGGCACCAAGGGCGCCATCTGGACCGGCGCGCTCATGGACCAGCTCCAGGCCGTCGCCAACCCGCACGTCGAGATCGCCGTCGTGCGCAAGGCCGGCCACTGCGTGCGCCGCGACCGCGCCGACGACTTCCACGCCGTCGTCGACCCCTGGCTGGCCCAGCACCTCACCGGCTGAGGCCTCCCGGGAGGACCCGCTCGGGTCGCGGGGCGGTCAGGACAGCAGGTCGAGGACGACGTCGAGCTCGGTGGCGTCGTACCACGAGAACGCCGGTATGCCGTCGGGGCCGGTGGGGGCGGCGGTGTCGGTGGCGGACCCGGCTTCGGCGAGGTGGAAGGACACGACCTGACGGCGGGGCACCTCGGCCGTCACCCGCACCGCCGAGACCGCCAGGGTGGGGTCGAGCAGCTCGGCGAGATCCGCGTCGTCGACGTCGGCCGCCGCCACCACGCGTACGTCGGCGCCGGACCGGGCCGCGTCGCCGAAGGCGAGGTACTCCAGCTCCTCGTCGTCGGCGCCGGGATGCCCGCGGCGCAGGTCCCCCGTCACGGCATAGGCGGTCGTCGGTGCCGGGCCCAGCGCTCCGTCACGGCTGAGCCGGCGCAGCTCGGCGACGGTCAGGGGCCGGTAGATCCTCGTCTGCACGCGGTCATCCTTCCGAACCGGTGGCCGAGGCACCCGGATCGTCCGTGAGGGCCGCCTCGGCCACGGCGTCCTCGGCCCGTTCGACCGCTCGCAGCTCCTCCCCGCCGCCCAGAGCGCTGAGGTCGGGCGCGCCCGGTGCCGGCCCCGGGTCGGCGAGCGCCGCCAACGAGGTCCGCAGGGAGGTCTCCATGACGCGCGGCCGGCGCCCGACGTCCATGAGGTTGCCGCCGATCACCTCGAGGTCCTCGCGGCCCGGGCCGATGATCGTCACGTCGGTGCCCTCGGCGTGCACCACGGCCAGCTCGCGCAGCGCCTTGGTCGTGACGCGGGCGCGCCACTGCCGTTCCAGGCGGGTGACGAGGTCCTTCGGGGCGTCGAGGTCGAAGGACGCCTGGGGGGCCAGGACGAACACCTCGTCGAGGCCGAGCCCCGCCAGGAGGTCGATGTTCGTCGATGACCACGTGCCCCCGTCGATATAGCGCCGGTCGCCGACGGCCACCGGCTGGTACCAGCCGGGGATCGCGCAGGAGGCCATGACGGCGTCGGCCGCGGACGCTGCGGGGGCGGTCTCGCGACCGAAGGCGACCCGGGTGCCGAGGTCGTAGTCGAGGGCGACGACCGTCAGCCCGTCCCGGGGCACCCAGCCGTCGCCGACCACGTGGCGGACGAGCGCGCCGACACTGTCGAGCCGGCCGCGGCCCTCGGGCAGCAGCGCCGCCAGCACCGCCATGGGTGGCAGCTGGCGCAGCTCGCGGATCCCCTTGCGCAGCAACAGTGGAGACCCGAATCCGGCCTTCGGCGCGGGCGGTCGGTCTCCCCCGGTGCTCTCCTCGTAGTCCCACTCGAACCCGGCCAGCCGGCCGTGGTCGACGGTGCCCTCCATCTGGTGGGCCCGCAGCTCGGCCACACCGACACCGGCCGCGAGGAGGGTGCTGAGCACCGAGCCGGCCGACGTCCCGACGAGCTGGTCGAAGGTGCGGACGTCGACGCCGAGGTGGTCCTCGAGGGCGGTGAGGGCACCGACCATCCAGGCCGCGCCGAGCACTCCCCCGCCGCCGAGGACGAGGCCGCGGCGGGTCACGAGGACTCGCGTCCCTCGGTCAGCTCGGCCAGCGCGTCGACGATGCACTGGCCGATGACCTCGAGGTCGGGCATGGCGTTACGGTCGCCGTTGAGCCCGTAGTAGACCCCGCCGTCGTAGGACGTGAGACCGATCGCGAGGGCCTGGCCCTTGGCCAGCGGGATGACCGGGTAGGTCGAGAGCATCGGCGCGTCCGCGGCATAAAGCGTCGTCTGGGGCCCGGGCACGTTGGTGATGACGACGTTGAACAGCCGCTTGGACATGGCGTTGCCGAGCCGCGCGCCCAGAGAGTGCAGCGTCGGGGGCGCGAAGCCGGCGAGGCTGACCAGGCGCTCAGCGCTCATCGCCTGCCCGCCCTCCATCTGCTGCCGCATGGAGAAGGCGATCTGGTGCAGGCGCATCGAGGCACCGGGCTCGCCGACGGGCAGGTCGACGAAGCAGGCGGTGAGCCGGTGGGCCGCGGCCGGGGAGCCGGACTCGGACTCGACGCTCACCGGCACCATCGTGCGGACCACCGAGCTGGGGTGCACCGGTTCACCCCGCGTGAGCAGCCAGGAGCGGAAGGCACCGGCCACCGTCGCGAGCACGACGTCGTTGATGCTGACGTCGTCGGCGTAGGCCCCACGGGCGAGCCGCGTGCGCACCTTGCGGTAGTCGTCGAGGTCGGTGCCGACCATGACGAAGCGCCGGGCGAGCCCGATCTCGACGTTGAGCGGCGACGTGGGCGCCGGGCGGGCGGCGCCGCGGGCGATGGTCGTCACGAGCGACCCGAGCCCGCGCACGATCCTCCCGGCGGCGTCGACCGCCTCGTCGAGACCCTCCCGCACGGAGTCGACGGCCTGCCCCGGCATGAACACGGCGTCGGTGAGGGCGCCGGCGAGCAGCTGCACGTCGCTGGGCTCGCGCCGCGGTCGCCAGGTGTCGACGACCTCCTCGGGCGCCCCCTGCTCCTCACGCACGATGAGCTGGGCGATGTCGAGAGCGACCGCCCCGTCGACGAGGGCGTGGTGGGTCTTGGTGACGACGGCGAAGCGGTCGTGCTCGAGCCCCTCGACGAGATAGACCTCCCACAGCGGGTGACGGCGGTCGAGCGGACGCTGCTGGATGCGGGCGACGAACTCCTCGAGGTGCCCGTCGGTGCCCGGTCGTGGGAGCGCCGCCTGACGGACGTGGTAGGTGATGTCGAAGGTCTCGTCGTCCACCCAGACCGGGTTGGCGAGCCGGCCGGGCACCTCACGCACCTTCTGCCGGTAGCGGGGCAGGTGGGCGATCCGGCGCGAGACGAGGGCGACGAGCTGCTCGTAGCCGAACTCCTCGGCGCCGTCCGCAGCCGGGGGCTGGGCGAAGACCATGACGGAGCCGACGTGCATCATCGTCGTCGGTTCCTCGAGGTACAGCAGCGACGAGTCGAGTGAGCTCAGCCGGTCGGACACCCGCCCATCGTTGCAGACCCGCCGTTTCCTACGATGCTCGTGTGATGACACGCGTCGGGGGGCAGGGACGGGGACGAGACCGGACGCGGCGGGCGGGCGCGGGGGGCTTGGCTCTCGTGGCCGCGCTGGCTCTCGGAGCGTGCTCGGCCAGCCCGGCGCCGACCCCCGCGGCCACGACCGCGACCGGTGCGGCGACCGCGTCGACCTCGACCTCGTCGCCGTCGACCTCGTCCTCCGCCCCCGGGACCACCAGCAGCACGAGCAGCACCGGCCGCACCCTTACCGTCACGGTGACGGGCTCGACGGTCACCCCCGCGCCCGCGCAGGTCGACCTGCCGGTGGGGCAGACCCTCACCCTCGTCGTCACGAGCGACCACGACGACGAGCTGCACGTACACGGCTTCGAGGTCGAGGTCCCGCTCAAGGCCGGGGTGCCGGCCTCGGTGACCCTGACCGGCAAGGACCCCGGGGTCTTCGAGGTCGAGACCCACGAACCGGCGCTGACGCTGCTCACCGTCGCCGTCCGCTGAGATGGGGGCGGTGCTCGGCTCGGCGCTCCCCCTCCTCCAGAGCCCGCCGCTGCTCCCACTCCTCCTGCCCGCGCACGGCGTGGGCAACCGCCAGGACCTGCCGCTGCCGTTCACCGCGCTCGTCATCGGCGCCGGTCTGGCCCTCGTCGCCTCGTTCGCCGGCCTGGCCTTCCTGTGGCGGGAGCCGCGGCTCTCCCCCGACGATGGACGCCCGGTGCCGGCCGGTCTGCAGCGCGTCCTCGACGGGCGATGGCTCCGGGGCGGTCTCGCCGCGCTGTCCCTGCTGGTCACGGCCTACGTCCTGCTCGCGCTCGTGGCCGGCCAGGACGACGCCAACAACCCCGTGCCGTACGTGGTGTACGTCTGGCTGTGGGTCGGCATGCCCTTCCTCTCCCTCCTGCTCGGGCCCGTCTGGGCCGTGCTCAACCCCGTCCGCCGCCTCCACCGGGTCGTGGCCCGGCTCGCCCGCATCTCGCCGGAGGCGACCCTCACCGACCTGCGTCCCGGCTACCGGCCCGCGGCCGCCGGGCTGCTCGCCTTCACCTGGCTGGAGCTCGTCGCACCCGACCGGACGACCCTGCCGGTGCTGCGGGTGGCGGTGGCGCTGTTCGTCCTCGTCAGCCTGATGGGCGCGCTCGTCCTCGGCGAGCGCTGGTTCCGCGAGGGCGACCCGTTCGAGGTGCTCTCCCGCCTCTACGGGCGCCTCGCCCCCCTCGGCCGACGCCCCGACGGCCGGCTGGTGCTGCGCTGGCCGGTGCAGGGGCCCGCCGTGCTCGAGCCGCGGCGCGGGCTGCTCGCCGCCCTCTCGGTCATGCTCGGGGGCACGGCCTACGACAGCCTGTCGGCCGACCTCCGGTATGCCGGGTGGGTCCAGTCCACCTCGGCGCCCGTCCTCATCCGCACCGCGACGCTGCTCGCTGTCGTGCTCATCGTGGCCGGCGCCCTCTCGGCCGCGGCCGCCCTGTCCGCGGTGCTGTCGGGGGTGCCGGTGCGCGGCACCGCCGCCGAGCTGGCGCCCTCGCTGCTCCCCATCGCTGCCGGCTACCTCGTCGCGCACTACTGGTCGCTGCTGATGTTCCAGGGCCCGCGCACCCTCGGGTTGCTGAGCGACCCGCTCGGCACGGGGGCCGACTGGCTCGGGACAGCCGGGACGAACGGCTGGGACGGTCTCATCCAGCCGACCCTCGTCGCCGTGGTGCAGGCCGGGGCCATCGTCATCGGCCATGTGCTCGGGGTCGTCGTGGCCCACGAGCGGGCGGTGCGGATCCTGCCGCGGCGGGCGGCGGTCATCGGTCAGGTGCCGGTCATGGTGCTCATGGTCGGCTACACGGTCGGCGGCCTGTCGCTGCTCTTCAGCTGACCGGCGGCCCCGGCCATCGGGGGCGCAGAAGACCGTCGGCCTCGGCATTCAGGGTCTCAGCGGTGCCGGAGGCTCAGCGGTGCAGGAGGCGCCGGCCCCGACGCCCGCGGGGCACGTCGACGCCGGCGACCCGCGCGGCCAGGCCGCGGACCGCGGCCCGCACGGGCGACTGGGGTGCGCACTCGGCGAGAGAGCGTCCTTCGAGCAGCGCGGTGTCCAGGGCGCTGGGGTCGTCCGGGACGAAGACGACGTCGTCGATGCCGGCGAACCGTGCGAGGGCGTCCGAGACGCGGGACTCCGGGCGGGCTCCGACGGCCCCCGCCCGCACCCGGTTGACGACGACGACGGGTCGGGGGGCCGGCACGGTGCCCAGCTCCTGGAGCCCGCGCACGAGGCGCTGCAGGCTCACGGGGTCGCACCCCCCGACCGCGACGACCTCGTCCGCGAGCGCCAGCGTGGTCAGGGTGGCGGCGTTGCGGCGCGGAGCCATGGTGTCGTAGCTGAGCTCCTCGTCGTCCTCGAGGTTGAACCCGCAGTCGACGACGACGACCTGGCCGAGGCGCCGGGTCAGGGTCAGCACCCGCTCGAGGGCGGCGGCGCGGATCTCGGTCCAGCGCTCCGCCTTGGGGATCCCGGTGACCACCCGCAGCCCGGGGGACGCCACAGGGGCGAGCCGGGCGAGGAGCGGCAGGTCGAGCGTGCCCTGGTCGGCGGCCCGCGTGGCCGCCGCGATGCCGGGGGCCTCGTCGAGGAACGACAGCGCTTGGGCCACCGACCCGCCGTAGGTGTCGGCGTCGACGAGCACGGTGGGGACGCCGAGCGCCGCCAGCTCGGTGGCGAGCGTCACCGCGACCGTCGTGCGGCCCGGCGCCCCGGTCGGCCCCCACACCGCGACGATCCGCCCCGGGGCGGCGTCCGACACCGCCCCGTCGGCGGCGGGCTCCTCGTCGTCGTGCTGGTGACCGTCCTGGCCGGGGACACCCCCGTTGTCGCGGGCGGACCGGCGCGCGCTCGCTCCGGCTCCGGCGTCCAGCCATGAGAGGTCCGTCAGCGCGTCGGGGTCGTCCCCGCCGTCTGCGCCGTCCGCGCCGTCCGCGCCGTCCGCGGCCTCCGGTCCGGAAGGCCGCGTCGAGCCTGACGGGTCGATGGTGCCGCCCGACCGGGGAGTGACGTCGGCGGTCAGGGCCGCCTCGAAGACCGACAGGTCGGCGTCACCCGGGACCACCCGGGTCACCCCGAGCTGCCGCAGTCGGCGCTCACCGTCCTCGCCGTCGGTGGCGACACCGACGACGGCCAGCCCGAGCTCGCGCAGCCGCGCCACGGTCGACAGGTCGAGGCCGCGCAGGTCACCGGAGACGAGCGCGACCGAGCCCAGACCCGCCGAGGCGGTCGCCACCAGGTCGGCGAGGTCCGCACACCGGCGCACGATGCGCACCTCGCGGGACCCCTCCAGCAGGGTCGCGACCCGGCTCTCCCAGAGGTTGCCGAGGGCGGTGAGGACCTCGGTCACGACCCCTGCCCGGGCACGGGCACCAGGGTGAAGCGGGACTGCTTGTCGACCGCGCCGATGACCTCGGCCACCTTGTCGCGGGGCACCCGCAGCACCACGGCCATCGTCGAGCTCGAGGCCCCGAACCGTCCGGAGTCCTGGGTCACCGGGGTGACGCTGACCCGCTGCAGGGCCAGGGTGGCGTCGAGGTAGCGCTCCTGGGTCGACTGCTGGTCACGCGGACTGACCCAGACGTCGACGGTGGCGTTGGCCGGGAGCCCGCGGGCCGAGTTGGCGTCCACCTCCACGGTCACCGCCTGCACGGCGACGGCACCGCGGCCGCCGACGGCACCCGTCGGCACGAGCTCGCCCTCGGGGATGTCCCGCAGGGCGTAGCTGTCGTCGGCCACCGCGGTGCGGGCGGACAGGTAGCGCGCCGCCTCCGTGCCGAGCTGGACGTCGACCCGGCGCAGGTTGTCGCTGCCGAGGTGGTCCCCCGGGCGGATGGCCGTCGAGGCGGCATACATCGGCACCGTGTCGTCGGCACTCGCCACGACCTTGGCGCCGAGCACCGTCCCGAGGAGGACGAGGACGAGCCCGACGAGGAGCCGCGCGTTGCGCCACGACGGGCGTTGCAGTCGCTTTGCCGTCGGTTCCGGTAGTTCAGCCACGCCATCCCCCTGTCATGCCGGTCGCCCCCCGGACCCGTCGGCCTGCGCTCGGTCGCGGGCCGGGACCATCATGACCGACCGGACCGCACGGACGCCACGTCGCCGCCGGGCCTGTGGAGAAGAGTCCCCTTTGTCCGAAGGGTGTGGAAGAGTACCCAGCGCAGGGGACGATGATCTAGAGTAAAGAAGTAGTAAAGAACGCTGACATCTGTTCGATGTCCGCACCTGCTGTTGCACCGTCCGTCCCAGGCTGCCGCACCGAAGCGAGGACCTTGAACCATGGCCACCCAGCGCTTCCTCCAGCTCACCGAGGTCTCGGAGATCCTCAACATCTCCTCGGCCCAGGCCTACGCTCTCGTCCGCTCCGGCGAGCTGCCCGCCATCAAGGTGGGTGGCCGAGGCCAGTGGCGGGTCGAGACCGTCGAGCTCGAGAACTACATCCAACGGATGTACACCGAGACGAAGCAGTTCGTCGCCGCGCACCCCTTCGGTACCGGCACCGAGGACCTCGCCTGACGCTCAGCGACGCCGCACGACCGCCAGTGCCGTGAAGGGCACGGCGACGACGCGGACGACGTTCTCGACGCGCCGCGGCAGGTCGGCCGGGTGCTCGGCCACCTCCACGAGGTCCTGACCGACGACGTCGAGGGTGCCGGTGACCACCGACCCGTCGACGTCCACGACGTCGACGACCGCCCGGTCGCGGCTCACCGCCCGCAGGGCCGCCCCGATCCCGAACCCCTTGGCGACCGCGCCCGAGGTGCGCGCTCCCGCGAGACCGACGACGGCCCGGACCGCCGTCATGGCGACCAGGACCGGGCGGTCGGCCCCAGCGGCGCCGCCGCCCCCCAGGCCGCGCTGGCCAGGGACCCCGGCGGCGCGCTGGTCGAGCAGGACCCACTGCGGCCCCGCTCCCGAGACGACGCCGCGTACGGCCCCGACGCCGGCCACGCGCACCTCGACGGGAGCCCCGTCCAGGAGCGCCGTGAACCGGTCGGCCAGGGCGAGCTGCGCGCGCTCACGGCGAGTGCGGTCGGCGACCTCCGAGGCGAGCTCACGGGAGGCGTCCGCCTCGATCTGGGCCTCGAGGTCGTCGAAGAGCCGCTCCCACCGCACGAGGCGAGTGTAGGCGTCAGCCTTGACATGACCACCGACGATGACAAAGATCAGCAAACAACAGCAAACGTCATCGAAGGAGGCCACCGTGGGCGCCACCCCGTCCCGCCCGCCGGTCGGACCGACGCGCGTCGCCGGCGGGATCGCCGTCGTCCTCGCCGCCCTCGCGGCCGGCGGCGTGGGCGGGCGGGTGTTCTGGACCGTCGGGACACAGTCCTTCGCCGCGGTCACGACGGGCGGACCCAGCAGCCCCACCGACCTGCTTCTGCTCGGAGCGTGCGTCCTCGGCCTCGGGCTCACCGCGTGGCTCGGGCTCGGTGTGCTGCTGGCGACGGCGGCCGCCCTTCCCGGGGCGGCGGGGCGCGCCGGCGGCCTGGTGGCCGAGCGGTTCGCCCCGGCACTGGTGCGGCGGGCGGTCGTCGTCGCCCTCGGCGGGGCCCTGATGGCCGGTCTGCCCGTCGCCGCCCACGCCGACACCCCCCGCCCCGGTCCGGTCGCGACCCAGGTCGGTGTCGCCCCGGCACCCGACCCCGCCTTCGCCGTCACGGGGGGCTCGCTCTCCGTCGACGGGTCGACGACGCCCGCGCCGACGAGCACGGGTAGCACGCCGACGAGCACCCCGTCGGGCACGACGACCGGACCCGCCGCATCAACCACCGCACCAGACCCCGGGTTCGCTGTCACCTCGCCGACCCCCGCGCCCTCAACGACCCCGGTCGCCCCGACCCCTCGGCCGGCTCCGACGCTCGGCCCGCTCGGGCCGGCCTCCGGTCGCACCGCCCCGGCGGACAGCCCGACGGCCACGCCCACGCACACCACGGCCACTGCGCCCATCGGGGCCACGATCCGGGTGCAGCGAGGCGACACCCTGTGGGGCATCGCCGCCCGTCACCTCGGCGGACACGCCACCCCGGCCGCCGTCGTCGCCGAGTGGCACCGCTGGTATGCCGCGAACCGCGCCGTCGTGGGCGCGGACCCCGACCGGATCGTCCCCGGCCAGGAGCTCACCGCACCCTCCGCCGCCCCTTCGTCGACCCCCTCATCAACGTCCTCGTCAACCCCAGGAGCACCGTCGTGACCACCTATCCGCGCCTTCGGGTGGTCCCGATCCCTGACGTCGACCCGCCGATCATCGACGTCGACGAGCTGCACACCACCGTCTCGCCGTACGTGCAGGACGCCCTGGCCATCGACTACACCCCGGACGACGACCGGTACTTCGACCGGCAACGCTCACGCTCCAGCGAGCTGCCCGACCCCGAGCGCTTCGTCCCGCAGCTCGCCCAGGCCATCGTCGAGGTCATGGTGGGGGCCCGGCCCGCACCCCAGGTCATCCGCTGGACGAGCCCTGAGGTGTATGCCGTCCTCGCGCGCCGCTCGCTCGTCGCGGCCCGGCGAGGGCTGCAGCACGGGCGGCGGCCGGTCGTGCGGCGGGTCCGCGTGCACGACGTCGCCGACGGCGTGGTCGAGGTCGCCGTCGTCGTGGTCCACACCGACCGGGTGCGCGCCATGGCGCTGCGCCTGACCGGGGTCGACCACCGCTGGGTGGTCACCGACCTCGTCATCGGCTGAGCGGCCCGCTACGGCCGCCGCAGCGCCGACGTCCGCACCGCGGCCGTCATGCACCGTAGCGCCGAACCGGCGTCACTTCCCGCGGCGCCGGGCCTTCTTGGAGGAGCGGCGGGCCGACCCGTTCGACGACCCGTTCGACGACCCGTTCGACGCTGACCGACCGGACCCGTTGGCCGACCCGTTCGCCGAGCCGGAGGCGCTGTCGGCCCCGACGTCGGTGACGTTGCGCTCCTCGACTCCCCCGTCGTCGCTCGGCGCTGTGTAGTGCAGCTGCCGCGTCGTCGGCCCCTGCAGGCCCTTGGCCGTGAAGGCCGGAGCGCTCTTGGGCGCCGGGGTCCCCGCCCCGTTCAGCGCCGGCTCGCGGTCGGCGTCGACCGGACGCCCGCCGTCCTGCACGTCCTGCGCCGCCGAGGCGTCCTGCGGGCCGGCGCCGTCGGTCGTCGCGTCCTGGCGGCTCGACAGGTCACCCAGCATCTCGCTGACCGACATCGGCTGCTGGGCCGGCTCCGGCGTCGTCGCCGTCGCGGGCGCATCGACCTGGACGTCGACGTTGAAGAGGTAGCCGACCGACTCCTCCTTGATGCCGTCCATCATCGCCTCGAAGAGCAGGAAGCCCTCCCGCTGGTACTCCACGAGCGGGTCGCGCTGGGCCATGGCGCGCAGGCCGATGCCCTCCTGCAGGTAGTCCATCTCGTAGAGGTGCTCGCGCCACTTGCGGTCCAGGACCGACATCACGACGCGGCGCTCGACCTCGCGCATCACGTCGGCGCCGAGCGCCTCCTCCCGCGCGTCGTAGGCGTGGTGGGCGTCGGAGGTCAGGGCCTCGCGCAGCAGGTCGGCGGTGATGGCGCTGCGGCTCCCGGCCTCGTCGGCGAGCTCGTCGATCGTGATGGAGACGGGGTAGAGGGTGCGCATCGCGGTCCAGAGCTGCTCGAGGTCCCAGTCCCCGGCATACCCCTCCGCGGTCGCGGCCGTGACGTAGCTGTCGATGACGTCGTTGACGAACAGGCGGACCTGCTCCTCCATGTCCTCACCCTCGAGCACCCGGCGGCGCTCGTCGTAGATGACCTGACGCTGGCGGTTGAGGACGTCGTCGTACTTGAGGACGTTCTTGCGGATCTCGTAGTTCTGCGCCTCGACCTGGCTCTGGGCGCTCTGGATCGACCGCGACACCATCTTGGACTCGATGGGCACCTCGTCCTCCATGCGCGCGGTCGTCATGAACCGGTCGACCATGGCGGCGTTGAACAGCCGCATGAGGTGGTCCTGCAGGGAGAGGTAGAAGCGCGACTCCCCCGGGTCGCCCTGACGGCCGGAGCGGCCCCGCAGCTGGTTGTCGATGCGGCGCGACTCGTGGCGCTCGGTGCCGAGGACGTAGAGACCGCCGAGCTCCTTGACCTCGTCGTGCTCGGCCTGCACGGCCGCCTCGGCCGCGGCGAGCGCCTCGTCCCAGGCCTCCTCGTACTCGTCCGGCGTCTCGTGCGGGTCCAGCCCGCGACGGCGCAGCGCCTCGACGGCGCGGAACTCGGGGTTGCCGCCGAGCATGATGTCGGTGCCACGGCCGGCCATGTTGGTCGCCACCGTGACGGCGCCCTTGCGCCCCGCGTCGGCGACGATCGAGGCCTCCCGGGCGTGCTGCTTGGCGTTGAGCACCTCGTGGGGGATGCCGCGACGGGTCAGCTGCTGCGCGAGGTACTCGCTCTTCTCGACGCTGATCGTGCCGACGAGCACGGGCTGCCCGGCCTCGTGGCGCTCGGCGATGTCGTCGACGACGGCGGAGTACTTCGCCTCCTCGGTGCGGTAGACGAGGTCGGCCTGGTCGATGCGCACCATGGGCATGTTGGTCGGGATGGACACGACACCGAGCTTGTAGATGGCGTTGAGCTCCGCCGCCTCGGTCTGGGCCGTGCCCGTCATGCCGGAGAGGGTCGAGTACATCCGGAAGAAGTTCTGCAGGGTGATCGTCGCGAGGGTCTGGTTCTCGTTCTGGATCTCGACGCCCTCCTTCGCCTCGATCGCCTGGTGCATCCCCTCGTTGTAGCGCCGGCCGGCCAGCATGCGCCCGGTGTGCTCGTCGACGATGAGGATCTCGCCGTTCATGTTGACGTAGTCCTTGTCCCGCTTGAACAGCTCCTTCGCCTTGAGGGCGTTGTTGAGGTAGCCGATGAGCGGGGTGTTGACGGACTCGTACAGGTTGTCGATGCCGAGCAGGTCCTCGACCTTCTCGATGCCCGCCTCGAGCACACCGACGGTGCGCTTCTTCTCGTCGACCTCGTAGTCGCCCTCGCCGGACTCGAGCTCGCCACGGTCCAGCCGCTTGACGATCTTGGCGAACTCGACGTACCACTTGGTCGCCTGGTCGGCGGGGCCGCTGATGATGAGCGGGGTGCGGGCCTCGTCGATGAGGATCGAGTCGACCTCGTCGACGATGGCGAAGTGGTGGCCGCGCTGCACGAGCTCCTCGGGGCTCCACGCCATGTTGTCGCGCAGGTAGTCGAAGCCGAACTCGTTGTTGGTGCCGTAGGTGATGTCCTTGGCGTACTCGACCCGCCGCTGCGCCGGGGTCATCGGCGAGAGGATGCAGCCCGTCTCCAGGCCGAGGGCGCGGTGGACGCGGCCCATCAGCTCGGACTGGTACTCCGCCAGGTAGTCGTTGACGGTGACGACGTGGACGCCCTTGCCCGTCAGGGCGTTGAGGTAGGACGGCAACGTCGCCACGAGGGTCTTGCCCTCACCGGTCTTCATCTCGGCGACGTTGCCCATGTGCAGGGCGGCGCCGCCCATGATCTGCACGTCGAAGTGCCGCTTGCCGATGGTGCGCTTGGAGGCCTCACGGACCGCGGCGAAGGCCTCGGGCAGCAGGTCGTCGACGCTCTCGCCGTCGGCCAGCCGCTTCCGGAAGACCTCGGTCTCGTCGCGCAGCTCCTCGTCGCTGAGCTTCTCGAAGTCCCCCTCCAGGGCGTTGACCTGCGCCGCGATCCCCTCGAGCCGCTTGACGACGCGGCCCTCCCCGGCACGCAGCAGCTTCTCGAAGACCTTCGGCACGCTCAACTCCTGACACGGACGACCTGACGAGCAGGACAGACACGGGCGGACACATCAGACACGGTCGGTGGGCCCACGCGGGCACGTCACAGCACCCAAGGCTAATGCCCGCCTGGTACCCCGCCCAACGGCCCGACGGCCGACGCGGGTTCCGGACCCGCCGGACAACCTCGTTGCCGTGGCCCGACCCGGTGCGGTGGAGTGGCCCGTATGCCGGACGCACCGCCCACCTCGCCCACCCCGATCCCGACGCTGACCGACGGGGTGGTCACCCTCCGGGCGGTGACCCTGGGTGACCTCGACGCCGTCGTCGAGCAGAGCCGGGACCCGGAGACGGCCCGCTGGACCTTCGTTCCGGAGCCCTACACCGAGGCCGACGGGAGGGCGTTCGTCGAGCGCAGCGAACAGGAGTGGCACGAGGACACCCGCTGCGGGTGGGCGGTCGAGCACGAGGGCCGGTTCGCGGGGCTCGTCTCGCACCAGCCCCGGGGCGGCGGCGCCGTCGAGGTCGCCTACGCCACGCACCCGAGTGCCCGCGGGCACGGGGTCATGACCCGGGCCGTGCGTCTGGCCGTCCGGCACGCCTTCGACCGCGGCGCGGTCGTCGTCCTGTGGCACGCCCAGGTCGGCAACTTCGGCTCGCGCAAGGTGGCGTGGCGCTGCGGGTTCACCCTGGGCGGTCCGACGATCGCCACCCGGCACGACCGGGTCGTCGACGTGTGGTCCGGGCACCTCTGGCCGAACGACGTGATGGAGCCCCGGGGCCGATGGCTCTCCCCACCCCGGCTGGAGGGGGACGGCCTGCGCATCCGGCCCTTCCGGGAGTCGGATGCGGCGGCGCTCCCCGTGGAGCACGACGAGCTGACGCGGCGCTTCTCCTCGGTCCTGCCGACCCGCGACACCTTCGCGGAGTGGCTGCTGCGCCGGCGGACCAGCGAGGCCACCGGCAGCGCCGTGGCCTGCGCGGTCGCCGACGCCGCCAGCGACGAGCTGCTCGGCGGCATCGACCTGCACCGGCTCGACGTGCCCCTCTTCGCCGGCACCGCTGTCCTCGGCTACTGGCTCCTGGAGGACGCCCGGGGCCGGGGGGTGGTCAGCCGGGCCCTCGAGCTCGTCATCCCGTGGTCGTTCTCGCCGCTGGAGGAGGGCGGGCTCGGGCTGCACGCGCTGTCCGCCGGGTGCTCGGCGGAGAACGTCGCCTCGGCCCGCGTCCTGCGCCGGGCCGGGTTCTCGCTCGTCGGCACGGAACGACAGGCGAACCGCGAGGGCGGCTCCCTCACCGGCCCGGTGCAGGACCAGCTGCTGTTCGACCTGCTCGCCACCGACGACCGGGACGCGCAGCGGGTGGTGCCCCACCGGCTGCCCGTCGTCGAGACCTCCCGGTTCCGCCTGCGCCCCTGGCGCGACGACGACGTGCCCGCGGCCGACGAGGGGCCCGACGCGGCCAGCCTGCGCTTCATGCCCCGGTTCGCCCACCCCACCACCGAGACGTATGCCGCGTGGCTGGCCCGGCGCCGGGCCCTGGCCGACGCCGGCGTCGGGCTGGACTGGTGCGTCGCGGACCGCGACACCGACCACGCCCTGGGCAACGTCACGGTCTTCTCCCTCGACCCCGGCCCGGCGGGCTTCCAGGGGGAGATCGGCTACTGGCTCCACCCGGGCGCCCGCGGGCAGCGCGTCCTGGCCGAGGTCCTGCCCCTGGCCGTCGACCACGCGTTCCGGCCCCGGGCCGACGGGGGGCTCGGCCTCACCCGCCTGCACGCCGGCACGGTCGCGGACAACACGGCCTCGCAGCGTGTGCTGCTCGGCGCCGGCTTCCGGCGTGGGGGCGACGACCGGCAGGCGTGGCGCAACGGGGAGGGCGACCTCACCGACGGCGTCTACTTCGAGCTGCTCGCCTCGGACCCCCGGCCCACCTGACGACCACTCGTCGCGTCAGGGCAACGGGTAGCTCACCGGCCGGCTGTACTCGAACAGCGGGAGGTCGTCCAGCGACGACCGGGCGGCGCCGCCGGGATCCGCCACCACCGTGCTCTCGAGGTCGAGCAGCATCGTCGGCCGCGTCACGCCGTCGTAGCGGGGCCAGGTCGGCAGCCCGGGGTGGCCGGGGTCGCCGGACCGGGCGAAGGCCACCCACGTCGCCATGACGGTGCGCGTCATCGGCTCGAGGTCGGGCCCGTGCCCGAGCAGGCCCGCCGCGGCCTCGGTCGTCCCGAACACGAACGGCACCTCCGCGGTGTGCGGGGCTCCGAGCACCCCGCCGCGCACCGGCGTGCGCCAGTCGAACCGGTACGCATACACCGGCGCGGACGCCGAGTCCGCCTGCAGCGCAGCCTGCTTCACCGTGTTGCGCGTGTAGTTGAAGTCCGTCGTGACGGCGGCGAGGAGGTCGCTCGGCGAGGCCGTGGGACGGTCGGCCCGGTACGCGTCGAGGATGCGGTCCGTTTCGCCCGGACCCACCTGGAGGAAGCGAGCCAGCCGGCGGCGGACCTCCCTCAGGTCCAGCGCGAAGTTGCTCATGTCCGCGGCCAGGAAGAGCGTCGTCTCGTTCGCGGTGGTGCCGACGAGGAGGGGGACGCCCGACGACACCGCGGGGGCCTCGGGGTCGAACGGGTGCCGGTGGAGGGTGCGCCCGTCGAGCACAGGACGGAAGAAGCGTGCCGACCCGGCGAGTGCGGCGAGAGCCGCCACGATCCGCTCCGCCGGAACGGCTTGCAGCGCGACGCCGCTCGCCACCGACAGCCCGAGCTGCCGCGCCAGGTCGTGGGCGATCCGTGCCCCTTCGTCGGGCTCCGCCACCCGCAGGCTGCCGGAGCAGCTCTGGGTGACGGCGCGGTGGAAGAGCCCGCGGGCGAGGGGCATCGCCATGAGCGCGCTGACCTTGGCCGCCCCACCGGACTGACCGATGATCGTCACGCAGTCCGGGTCGCCGCCGAAGGCTCCGGCGTTCTCGCGGACCCACTGCAGAGCGGCGACGAGGTCGAGCAGCCCCGCGGCGCCGGAGTCGGCGAAGCGCTCGTCCTCGTCGTCGAGCCGCAGGTACCCGAAGGCGTTGAGCCGATGGTTGACCGTGACGACCACGACGTCCTCGTCGCGCGCGAGCCGGGTCCCGTCCCAGCCGGGCGCCGACCCCGCACCCCCGGCCCAGGCGCCCCCGTGGACCCAGACGAGCACCGGCCGCCGGGTGTCGTCCGTGCCGGGGGTGACCACGTTGAGCGACAGGCAGTCCTCGCTCGTCGCCTCGATCGCGCCGTACCAGTCGAAGAGCGGGTCCGGCACGCCCGGCACCTGCGGGGCGGACGGGCCGTAGCGGGCGGCGTCGCGCACCCCCCGCCAGGGCGGCGCCGGCGCCGGTGGGAGGAACCGGCGCGCGCCGGCCGTCGACGCGGCATACGGCAGTCCTCGGAAGACCCGGACCCCGTCGACCTCGACCCCCCGCACCCGCCCGCCGGAGGTCTCCACCTCCGGCCGCCGGGCTCCGGTCACGCCTTGGCCCGCGGGCGGTCCGCGAGGGCGGGGACCACCTTCTGGCCGTAGGCGCGCAGGGTCTCGTCCTGCGCGTCGTGCTGGAGGTAGACGGCGAACTGGTCGACGCCGAGCGCCCTCAGCTGCTCGAGCTTGGCCACCTGCTCGTCGACCGTGCCGATGACACAGAACCGGTCGACGATCTCGTCGGGGACGAAAGCGGTATGCGCGTTGCCCGCCCGGCCGTGGTCGTTGTAGTCGTAGCCCTGCCGGTCCTTGATGTAGTCGGTGAGCGCGGCGGGGACCGAGGCGCCGCCCTCGCCGTAGCGGGCGACGATGTCCGCGACGTGGTTGCCGACCATGCCGCCGAACCACCGGCACTGGTCGTAGGCGTGGGCCCGACCGGCGTCGGTCCCGTCGGTGACGTAGGCGGGGGCCGCCACGCAGATCGTGAGGGCGTCGGGGTCGCGGCCCGCGTCCTCGGCCGCCTGGCGCACGACGGCGATGCTCCACTCGGCGATGGAGAGGTCGGCCAGCTGGAGGATGAACCCGTCGGCGACCTCACCGGTCATCTGCAGGACCCGGGGGCCGTAGGCGGCGACCCACACCTCGAGCGACGACCGGCGGCTCCACGGCAGCCGCAGCCGGCTGCCCTTGTAGTCCACCTCCTGGCCATTGGCCAGACCCCGGATGACGCCGATGGACTCGCGCAGCTCGGCCACCGTGGAGGGGCGGCCGTTGGTGACCCGCACCGCGGAGTCACCGCGACCGATCCCGCAGACGGTGCGGTTGCCGTACATCTCGTTGAGGGTCGCGTAGGCCGACGCGGTCACCGTCCAGTCCCGGGTGGCCGGGTTGGTGACCATCGGGCCGACGACGATGTTGCGCGTGGCCGCGAGGATGGCGCTGTAGATGACGTAGGGCTCCTCCCACAGCAGGTGGGAGTCGAACGTCCACGCGTGGCTGAACCCGTAGTGCTCGGCCTGGCGGCACAGCTCGACGACGCGGGACGCGGGTGGGTTGCACTGCAGGACGACGCCGAGGTCCATCTGGGTCTCTTGCCCGGGGCCTAGTGGAGGTACTGCGAGAGGTCGCGCCGAAGGTACTGCCCGTGCCCCTTGACGCCGTGGAACGCGTTGTCCTGCACCAGGACCCGACCACGTGAGAGCACGGTGTCGACGTGTCCGTCGATCTCGAAGCCCTCCCACGCCGAGTGGTCCATGTTCATGTGGTGGGTCTTCCCGACCCCGATGCTCGTGTGGCCGTTCGGGTCGTAGACGACGATGTCGGCGTCCGCCCCGGGCTCGATGACGCCCTTGCGGCCGTAGAGCCCGAACATCCGGGCCGGGGTCGTGGAGCACAGCTCGACCCAGCGCTCGAGGGTGATCTCGCCGGTGACGACGCCCTGGTAGAGCAGGTCGAGCCGGTGCTCGACCGACCCGATCCCGTTGGGGATCTTGGAGAAGTCCCCGACGCCGAGCTCCTTCTGCTCCTTCATGCAGAAGGGGCAGTGGTCGGTGCTGACGACGGAGATGTCGCCGGTGCGCAGGTAGCGCCACAGCTCGTCCTGATGGCCCTCCTCGCGGGACCGCAGCGGGGTGCTGCATACCCACTTGGCGCCCTCGAACCCCGGCGCACCGAGCTGCTCCTCGAGCGAGAGGTAGAGGTACTGCGGGCAGGTCTCGCCGAACACGTTGTAGCCGTCGTCGCGGGCCTTCGAGCCAGGGTCGCGACGGCCTGCTTGGCGCTCATGTGGACGATGTAGAGCGGGGCGCCGGTGAGGCGGGCCAGCATGATGGCCCGGTGGGTCGCCTCCTCCTCGGTCTCCCACGGCCGGGTGAGCCCGTGGTTGACCGGGTCGGTCTCGCCGCGGGCCAGCGCCTGGGAGACGAGCACGTCGATGGCCATGCCGTTCTCGGCGTGCATCATGATCATCGCGCCGTTCTCCCGCGCCTTCTGCATGGCGCGCAGGATCTGGCCGTCGTCGGAGTAGAACACCCCGGGGTAGGCCATGAACAGCTTGAAGCTCGTGATGCCGTCGTCGACGAGCTCGTCCATCGCCTTGAGCGCGTCGTCGTCGACGCCGCCGAGGATCTGGTGGAAGCCGTAGTCGACCGCACAGTTGCCGGCCGCCTTCTCGTGCCACGCGGCGAGCCCGTCCTGCACCCGCTCCCCCGTGCGCTGCACGGCGAAGTCGACGATGGTCGTCGTCCCGCCCCAGGCGGCGGCGATCGTGCCCGTCTCGAACGTGTCCGACGCCGCGGTGCCACCGAAGGGCAGCTCCATGTGCGTGTGGCAGTCGACGGCGCCGGGGATGACGTACTTGCCGGTCGCGTCGATGACGGTGTCAGCCCGCGCGGCGAGGTCGCTCCCGAGCGCGGTGCTGCCGGGTGCGACGAGGGCCACGACCTTCTCCCCGTCGACGAGCACGTCGGCCTGCACGCGGCCGGTGGCGGAGACGACCGTGCCGCCGGTGACGAGCGTGGTGCTCACGGGCGGACCAGGTCGTCGTAGGCCTCGGGGCGCCGGTCGCGGTAGAAGGCCCATCGCTCGCGCACGGTCTGGATGAGGTCGAGGTCGAGGTCGCGCACGACGAGCTCGGGCTTGTGCGGCGTCACCCTTCTCGCCGACGTAGTTGCCCTCGGGGTCGACGAAGTAGGACTGGCCGTAGAAGTCGTCGTCACCGAGCTCCTCGATGCCGACCCGGTTGATCGCGCCCACGTAGTACTCGTTGGCCACCGCGGCGGCGGGCTGCTCGATGCGCCAGAGGTACTCGCTCAGGCCCCGGCTCGTGGCACTGGGGTTGAAGACGATCTGGGCGCCGTTGAGCCCCAGGGCCCGCCAGCCCTCGGGGAAGTGCCGGTCGTAGCAGATGTAGACGCCGACCTTGCCGACGGCGGTGTCGAAGACGGGGTAGCCGCCGTTGCCGGGCCGGAAGTAGAACTTCTCCCAGAACCCGCCCACGTGCGGGATGTGCTGCTTGCGGTACTTGCCGAGGTAGCTGCCGTCGGCGTCGATGACCGCGGCCGTGTTGTAGAGGAAGGGCTCCTCCTTCTCGTAGACCGGGAGGATCATCACCATCCCGAGCTCCTTGGCCAGGGTCTGGAACCGCTCGGTCGTCGGGCCGGGCACCGCCTCGGCGTAGGCGTAGTAGGACGAGTCCTGCACCTGGCAGAAGTACGGCCCGTAGAACAGCTCCTGGAAGCAGATGACCTGCGCGCCCTGAGCCGCCGCGTCGCGCGCGTACTGCTCGTGCGCCTGGGTCATCGACTCCTGGTCACCCGTCCACGTGGTCTGGACGAGGGCGGCGCGCACGACGGTCATCGGTACCTCCGGGTCGGGAAGCCGCCAGCCTAGACACCGGACGTGACGCAGGACAGGCCTTGACGGTGAATCTCGCGAGAACGCAGAGCCGTGGCGTCAGGCGGGGCGGCGGCCGCTCCGGCCCCGCGCGGCGTCGCGCAGACCGCGCCACACCTCGCGGCCGCGCTCGCGTCGGTCCGGTGCGAGCAGGAGCATGACGCCCAGGTGCCGGCCCAGGCCGAGCGTCTGTCCCGCGGCCCACCCCGGGTGACGGCGCGCATACCGACGCACGAGGACGGCTCGGTTGCGCGCGAGGTAGTACGACCGGAACGGGGCCGACCGGGTGAGCGCGACCTCCCGGCCACCGACCCGCACCCGCTGGAGGTCGCCGAGCCGGTGGCCGAGGACCAGCCCCGGCACCACGATGACCGCGAGACCGGCGTCGAGGCACCGCAGCGCGAAGTCGTCGTCGACCCCGTCGATGAACAGCGCCTCGTCGAACCGTCCGACCCGGTCGAAGGTGTCCACCGGGACGAGCTGGCCCGACTGGATCGGCGTGTGGCCGTCGCGCTGCGGCGGCATCCCGGTCACCGTCTCCGGCGCGAGCAGGCCTACGGCACAGCCCTTCTCGGAGAGCGCGACCCAACGGGTGCTCAGCGCGTCGACGAACCCGGGCGGGACGTCGGAGTCCTGGTCGACGGTGAGCACGGCCCGGGCCCCCGCGTCGACGGCCCAGCGCACCCCGGTGTTGAGCGCCGCCGCAATGCCGAGGTTTCCGTCGTGGTGGAGGACCAGTGCGCCGGCGTCGTGACAGGCGTCCCATCGGTCGGCGGCGGCCCGCCCGGCGCTGCCGTCGTCGACCACGACGACGCGGTCCACCTGGGGCGCGAGAGCCACCACCAGGTCGACCAGGCCGGGCCCCGGGTCGTACGCCGGCACCACGGCCACGACGCCGGTCACCGGAGCTCGTCCCCGGCGACCCCGCCGTCGAGGCCGAGCCAGTCGGCCATCTGGGCGAGCTGCCGCGTGAGGGCGGGCCGCGCGTCGGGGGGCGCGCCGGGCTGCCAGGTCACCTGGTGCACCCGCAGCACCCCGGCGGCGCGGTCGGCCTTGAGGTCGCACCGGGCCACGAGCGTGTCACCGAAGAGGAACGGCAGGACGTAGTAGCCGTGCACCCGCTTCTCGACGGGCGTGTAGATCTCGATGCGGTAGCGCAGCCCGTAGAGCGCCTCGGTGCGCTCGCGCTGCCAGACGACGGAGTCGAACGGGCTCAGCAGCGCCTCGGCGTGCAGCGAGCGCGGGACGCGGGCCGCCGTATGCAGCCAGACGGGCTTGGGCCAACCGGTGACCTCCACCGGCTCCAGCTCCCCGTCCGCGACGAGCCGGTCGACGGCCGGCTGGGCGAGCGACGCCGGCAGCCGGAAGTAGTCGCGCAGACACAGCAGCGTGCCGACGCCGTGGGCTCGCGCGGCGATCCGGACCAGCTCCAGCACCGCGTCCTCGTCGGTGGGGCGGGTCGCCGGGTCGAGCCACTGCTCCCGCACCGGGGCGGGTGAGCGGGGGGCGACCGAGGCGGGCGAGGCATACCGGCGCTCGAACTGGCTCGTCCTCCCTGCGGAGACGACGAGACCGGCCCGGAACAGGTACTCGAGCGTCGTCTTGACGGCCGACCAGTTCCAGCCCCAGTGGTCGGTGCGGCGCGGCTGGTCGTGGGCGAGCGCCCGCTCGACCTCACGTGACGTCAGCGGTCCCCGGACCGCCACCTCGTCGAGCACGGCCGCCAGGAGACCGGGGTACTCCTGCTGCACCCGGGCGTGGCCGCCCCACGCGTCGTCCCCGGCCCGACGCATCCGGAAGTCGAGCAGGGGCCACGTCGAGGGCGGGACGAGGCTGGCCATGTGGCCCCACGACTCGACGAGCCGGCGGGGTCCTGCGTTGGTCGCGCGGTCGAGCAGCGCGGTGTCGTAGGGCCCGAGCCGCGCGAAGAAGGGCAGGTAGTGGCTGCGCGCGACGACGTTGACGCTGTCGATCTGCACGACACCGACCCGGTCGACGACCCGCTGGAGGTGCCGGGTCGTCGCCGTCCAGGGCGCCGGGCGTGGGTCGGCGAAGCCCTGGGCCGCGAGCGCGGTCCGGCGGGCCTGGGCGAGGCTGAGCCGGCGGACGGTCAAGCCTGGCGCGGGTCGATGATGTTCTGCCGCACGGCGTACATCGCCGCCTCCATCCGGGTGTGCAGCTGCAGCTTCTCCAGGATGTTGCGCACGTGGTTCTTCACCGTGTTCTCGGAGATGAACAGCTGCTGGCCGATGTCGCGGTTGCCGAGGCCGCGCGCCACGAGCTTGAGCACCTCGACCTCGCGCTGGGTCAGCTTCGGGGCGTGGGGGTTCGGCAGCTCCTCCTCGCGCCGGCTGATCTGCGCGAACTCGGCGAGCAGCTTGGAGGCCATCGACGGGGAGATGAGCGAGTGCCCGGTGTGGACCGCGCGGATGCCGTCGGCGATCTCCTCCCCCGGGACGTCCTTGAGGAGGTAGCCGTTGGCGCCGGCGCGGATCGCCTCGAAGAGGTCGCTCTCCTCGTCGCTGATGGTCAGCATGATGATGCGGGTCGACGGGACGTGCTCCTTGATGGCGAGGCAGGCCTGGATGCCGGACTGCTTCGGCATCCGGACGTCCATGAGGATGACGTCGGGCAGCAGCTCCTCCGCCCGCCGCAGGGCCTCGACCCCGTCCCCGGCCTCGCCGACGACCTCGATGTCGCCCTCCGCGTGCAGCACCATCTCCAGACCGCGCCGGAACAGCACGTGGTCGTCGGCCACCAGGACCCTGATGGGCTCGACGGTCTCGGTGGGTACGCCGGTATTGCCCTGCTCGTCCGTCCCGGACCCCGTCGCCATGGGCGCATCATCGCACGGGGCGGACGAGCAGGCGGCGCCCGATTTGTCAGGCGCTGTCGACCTTGAGGTGGAGCACGCCGTAGGACCAGCCGCGACGTCGGTAGACCACGCTCGGCTGGTCGGTGTCGACGTCGTGGAACAGGTAGAAGTCGTGGCCGACGAGCTCCATCTGGTTGAGCGCGTCCTCGAGCGTCATCGGCGCGCTGGCGTGCACCTTCTCGCGCACCTCGATCGGCGAGTCCCCCATTGCTCCGAACGGGCCTCCGGCGGCGGGTCCCTCCGAGCCGTCCGCCGACGCGGGGTCGGAGGTCTCCGGCCCGGCGTCGGCGCCCCCGACGCGGCTGGTCGCGTGGGCCACGGACTCGGGGACGCGGCGGCCCGCCCGGGCCACCTTCTTGCGGTCGCTGACCCGGCGCAGCCGCTCGAAGAGCTTCTCCAGCGCGGCGTCCAGCGCGGTGTAGACGTCGTTGGTGCAGGCCTCGGCCCGGATCACGGGTCCCTTGGCGTGGCAGGTGATCTCGACCTGCTCGCAGTCCCGCACCGCCTTCTCGTGGGTGATGACGACATCGACGCGGGACACCTTGGGATGCAGCTGCGGGACCTTGGCCAGCTTCTCGTCGAGATGCTCGCGGAAGTGGTCGGTGATCTGGGTGTGACGGCCGGTGACGACAGTGTCCACGTGCTTCTCCTCGCGGTCGGGGTTCGCTTCGACGCGGGCCGGGCAGGCCCCTAGCACCGGGTACCCACCTCCCATCCGCGATCGCTCCGGACTCCTGCCTCGACCGTAACCCTTCGCTCGGCGGGGGGCTATGGCTCTCCCGGGGAACGGGCGGTCTCAGTCCCACGTTCTGACGTCGCCCCCACCCGTCGGCCGGTCGCCGCGAGAGTGGCTGCCCCCACCACGGTGCCGCCAGCCGTTCGGACCGCCCGGGCGGCCTCGGCCAGGGTGGACCCGGTCGTCACGACGTCGTCGACGAGGACGACCCGCGCGCCGGTGAGGCGAGGCGCCCATCGGGGCGAGACGGCATACGCCCCGGCGAGGTTGGCCGCCCGCTCCCGACGCCCGAGCCGGGACTGGTCCGCGAGCCGGCGCACCGGTCGCAGCGCAGGGAGGACCTCAGGCGCTCCCGCCGGCCGGTGCCCCGCGACGAGCCGCGCCGCAGCACGGGTCAGGTCGCGCACAGGGTCGTCCCCGCGTCGGCGCACCGCGGCGCGGGACGAGGGCATCGGGACGACGAGGATGCGCTGCTCACCGGTGCGCAGAAGGACCTCGGCCAGCGAGCCCGACAGCCGGGCGGCGAGCAACGGTCGCAGGTCGCGGCGCTCCTCGTCCTTGTAGGCCGTGAGCAGGAGGCGCAGGATGCCGACGTAGGGGCCGGCGGCGACGACCGGCGGAAGGAGCGGCGGTGCCGGCTGCGGCATCGCCAGCCGGGGCCGGTCGAACAGCTCCGACCGCAGCTGCCGGCTGCACCCCGGACACAGCGGGCCCGGCGGGTCGTCGCAGGCGGCACAGACGTCCGGCACGGCGAGGTCGAGCAAGGCGCGGGCGAACCGGCTGGCATCCGACCACAAGGGCTCGGGGGTGCGTCGCATCTCACCAGGATCGGTCTCGGGGCCTCACTCCCCTCGGCCGTGGGATGACCTGTGGACGGGGGGACCAGACGGTCGGGGGGTGGGGAGGGGCTGGGAGTATTGCCCCGAATTGGGCGGCAAAGCGCCCCATCAAGACCGTGCATGCCGAACAATGGCCCGAGCCGGACAGCAGCGGGGCCGGCCCGGTGACGGGAGGCGACGTGTGACGAGGACTGGACGGGTGCTCTCGACGAGTACCCGCCTGCGCGTGGCGATCGGAGTTTTCGTCCTGCTCGTCAACGCTGTGCACGGCAGCTCCCTATCGGTCCTGCCCTGGGCCCTCCTCGTCATCGGGGCCGACCTCGCCATCGGAGCCGCCCTAACCACAACTCTTCTCGGACAGCGCGAGCAACGCATCCTCGCTTGGGCCTTCACCGCCTTCAGCACTGCGGCGGCGGGCCTCGCTCTGACCTCCGGGGCCGGCGGCGTTCCTCTCGTCGTCATCCCGCTCCTTCGCGCCGGGGAGGTGTGGGGGCGCACCGGGGTTCTCGGCACGCTGGGCGTATTCGTTCCTCCTGCGGTGATCGCCTGGGCCGTAACGGTCGGGATGGTTCCTGACCTGGGATTGCCATCCCTCGGGGTCTGGCTCGCACTCACCGTCACTCTGGCCGCGGCCGCCGTGTGGGCGAAGTACCTCACTCCCGAGCCTGACCCTGGTGACGCGCGGGCCGCCGAGGCAGCCTGGCTTCTCAACCGACTGGAGTGCCTTGCCGACGAGCTTCGTAGTGGGTTCGACCCGGCGACCAGCGCCGAGCACCTGCTCGACGCCCTTCCGAGACGCGGTGACGGCTGCCGTTCGGCCCTCCTGGTCGGGGCGCCCACCGATGCAGCGGTCCCGCTCGCGTTGCGCGGCTCTCCTCGGGTGCCCTGGTCCGACCCCCGGAGGGACACGGGGGTTCTCGGGCAAGCGTGGCGCCGAGGTGCCACCGGGATGACCAGCTCGAGTGGCGGCCGCTTCCTCGTGGCGATCCCGCTGCGCGACTCGGCTGACCGCCAGATCGGGGTGCTTGTGACCGACGGCCTCCTGGCCGACGTCTCACCACAGGCCTACCTCGCGGCTGTCACCACCGTGGTCCGGCAGCACCAGGGCCTGGTGGCGGTTGCCTTGTCCTTCAGCGCCCTCCGCGAACGAGCGGGCATCGAGGAGCGGGAACGCCTGGCCCGCGTCATCCACGACGGAGTCGCCCAAGAGCTTGTCGCGCTGGGCTTCCGAATCGACCGGATGAAGAGGTTGCCCGCCGAGGACCTTCGCGCGGAGGCCGCCGTCCTGCGGACGGATGTCAGCCGGATAGTGGCTGACGTGCGCTCGCGCATTGGCGACCTCCGTCGCACCGTCCGTCCCGAGGGAGGCTTGGGGGCGGCGGTCACCTCCCAGCTCCAGGCCTTCGGTGCCGCGACCGGGGCGGCCGTGACGCTGCGCTTGGCGGAGTCGCCGTTCCGCCTCCCCGCCCACGTCGAGACGGGGCTCTACCGGGTCGTCCTGGACTTCCTCGCCGACGCCCGTCGCAACCAAGCCCGCGAGGTGGAGTTGTCGGTGTCGACGCAGGCTCCGCTGGCGACGGTGCGGATGTACCAATCCGAGGCTACGGGGGTCTCCGTACCCGAGGTGGCAGCTCACCTTCCCGAATCAGTCCTCGCCGACGTGCACGTCACGGCGTCACCCGCCGGTTCGGAGATCGTCGTCCATCTCACTGCCGTCTCCAGGAGGGCGGCAGTGCTCCAGGAAAGGCTTCCGCAGACACCATGAACAGCCTCGAGCACCGCTCCCTCGACCACCCGGGCCCTCGACCATCGCCTCCCTTCACTGTGCTGCTCGTCGACGACCATCCCTTGGTCCGCGACGGTGTGGCCCATCTGCTGCGCGACGGCGGCCTCGACGTGGTGGGCGAGGCGTCCAGCTTGACCGAAGGCACCCGGATGACTGAGGCGCTCCAGGCTGACGTGCTGGTTGTCGACGTCTCCCTGGGGGACGGGTCGGGCCTCGAGCTGGTCGCGCACGTCCGCTCCACGCGGCCGGCGATGGGCATCGTGGTCCTCACTATGCACGACGACGACGACACCCTCCTTCGAGCGCTGGACGCCGGCGCCTCGGCCTTGGTCCTCAAGACCTCGACCTCGGAAGAGGTCCTCGCCATGGTGCGTCGTGCCGCCGCCGCACCGCAGTCGTTCGCGGCTGTAGGCCTTGCCGACGCCTTGCGGCGGAGGTCGACGCAGGTCCGGCCTTCGCTCACCAGCCGGGAGGTCGAGGTGCTGCAGCGGCTCGCCGTAGGCGACTCTGTATCCGGGATGGCGAGCCGCCTCTTTATGAGCGAGTCGACCGTGAAGACCCATATCGCCAAGCTCTACGCCAAGCTGGGCGCCCACAACCGCGCTAGTGCCGTCATGGCAGCGATCAAGTTCGGCCTCGTCAAGTCCTAAGCACCGCCGGCGGCGGCACCGACAACAAGCGGGGGAGCGTTCCGGGGGGTCAGACGGCCCCACAAGGCCCAAGACCGCATCGTGTAGCCGACCGCCGAGTGCGGCCAAGACGAGACAAAGAGCGGCAGCCAGCAGCGCAATGAAGAGTCCGTATTCGACAGCGGTGGCACCCCGATCCCTTTCTACCGACCGCATGGGCCCGACGTTCCGGGGCTTGCACACGGGGCCTCTAGTTCGGTCCTTGCGCCGCCGACGGCTGCTGCTCACTGTCTCATTCTCGGACGTGCTTGGTTTTGACATATCAACCATGACGGCAGGGTGCGGACGTAGTTCGGAACCCGCGTCCGCTGAACCGACGAGCCAGCCCTGTGCCGCCCTGTGCTAAGTGCCGCCGACCACTATGTCCGACACCCCGGTCTGCTCCGACCAGGCGTTCCCGGCCCGCACGAGCACGTCCTTAGGCGTCGTCACGATCAGACCGCGAACACCGCCTCGCGAGGTGACGCTCGTGGCGTCCGGAGTCTCGCGGATGAGCGTCTGGTCGAGGTCGAGCTGGCCGACCCGGCGGAGCCCGACCCCCTGACCGAGGTCGACGCGGTACGGCCGCAGAGGGTCGCTGGCCACCGCCTTGGCCAGCACCACGAGGCTCATTTCGTCGATCCACGTGAGGTCGACGAAAGCGGTCAGCGGCTCCCCCTGGCGGTAGGGCTCGGCGAGGGAGACCGGGAGCCCTGAGGTGTCGCGGACGATGCCGGCGAAGTCCATCCGCTCGTCGGTCCCGTTCGGGAGGCGCGAGAGGACGGCCAACCGCGTGGCGTCCGGCGCGACCGACACGTTGACGATCTCGCGGGCGTCCAGCCACGACGCCCCGACGACCGATGGCACACCCAGGGTCGCGGCCGACGCGTCGAAGGTCCAGACGTGAGAGGTCCCCTGGCTGCTCCCACCGATCCACAGGCGACCGTCCGGCGCATACACGGGGTTGGTGAGCGCAGTCCCGAACGCCGCCGCCGTCGACGCCACGGTTCCGCGCCAGTGCGCGAGCTCGTTGCGGCTAGCGGACACGGCCGCGATGTCGTTGCCGTCGCGCGAAAGCGCCAGCTGCACATAGGTCTCGGGAACCTTCGGCAGGTCCGTGGACGACCGCGACGACTTGGCCGGCGGCACCGGGCTGCTCTCGTCGAGCGTCTGCGGGTTGATGCGTTCGAGGACGTCCTTGGTGCGCAACAGGCCGGTGGTCGGCGGGTCGAAGCTGGCGTAGGCGTAGCCCAGGTCGGCCAGGCTCGCCACCGACGACGGGAGGTTCGACACCGGGATCTTGCCGATGCCCTGCACCTCGATCGAGACCGCGTTCACATTCGGCGCCTGTGACAGCGTCGCGAGGAACTGCGCCCACATCGGCCGACGGCGAGCCGGGTCGATGGTCTGGGCGCTGTTGGTGAGCGTCACCGTGGCCACGCCGCTGAGGTCGACGTTGACCGCGTCGACGGCCAGCCGGGTGCCGGCGGGGACGGCGGTGTCGACGACGCCGGACAGGTAGGCCGGCACCGCGGCGAGCTGGGCCCGAGCGAGAGCCGTGGCGAGCCGGGGTCCGGTCGGGAACCACCGCACGTCGGGGACGAGCTCCCGCCGGTCGGTGCGGATGTAGTTGATGCGGTACGACCCGAAGACCCGGTCGAAGTCGTCAGTGTTGAGCCAGAGCCCGAAACCCGCATCAGGCAACGTGATCCGCCACTCCCCCTCGACCTTGGTCATGGTGAAGACGACGGACGTCGTCATCCCCGGGGCCAGCTCGCGGTAGCGACCGTTCTCGTCGATGGTCGCGACAGCAGCGACCGTCAGCCGGACCTGGTCCGAGGGAAGGTGCTCGATGGTCGGGGCGGTGCGCGAGTCGAAGACGGTCGTCGTCATCGCCGTCGGGCGCCAGAGGTCGACGGACCCCGGCGCCAGGAACGACCGTCCGACCACCTGCTGGTCGTCGCCGACGTCCTGGAAGCCGGCTCCCGAGCGGATGAAGTCGCGAGCGATGACGTCCTGCGACGCCCCGACCGCCGGCGGGTCCACAACGATCCGCGCTCGCGGGGCGACGTTCTCGCCGACGCGCCGGCCGTCGACGACGTCGCTGCTCCGTGGCAGCCCGCAGGCACCCAGGAACGTCAGGCATACCGCGAGGACGGCGACGACCGTGCGTGTCCGGGACCGGTATGCGGCGGCGCGGGCTCCAGCGCGTCTCACGGCACGCGCCGGGGTCCGACGCCCGCCCGGTCGGCCGGGGGCCGGATGCGTTGCAGGATGGTCGTCTCCGGCTCCGCCGGGCGTGCCACGGTGACCTCACCGAGCACTGGGTTCAGCGGGAGCGGCGACGACGCGAGCGCGGCCTCGGCCCGTCGCGGCAGCGTGAGGCGGAAGCAGGAACCCTCCCCCGGCGCCCCCCACGCCTGCAGCCAGCCGTTGTGCAGCCGGGCGTCCTCGAGCGAGATGGCGAGGCCGAGGCCGGTGCCGCCCGTCGTCCGGGCCCGAGCCGGGTCAGCCCGCCAGAACCGGTTGAAGACCATCGCCGACTCGCCGGGGCGCAGGCCGATCCCTTGGTCGCGCACCGACACGGCGACCGCGTCGTCGTCCTGGCCGACCCGGATCACGATCGGTCGGCTCTCGCCGTGCTCGATGGCGTTGACCAGCAGGTTGCGCAGGATGCGCTCCACGCGTCGCGCGTCGATGTCCGCCACACAGGGCTGGGACGGCGCCTCGACCGTGATTTTCGTGCTCTTGCGCTCAGCCAGGGTGGACGTGGAGTCGACGACGCGCGCCACGACGGCGCGCACGTCGGTCGGCTCGAGATCGAGGATCGCGGCTCCGGCGTCGAACCGGCTGATTTCGAGCAGGTCGGACAGCAGGGCCTCGAACCGGTCGAGCTCGTTGTGCAGGAGCTCGGCCGACCGCGACACGGCCGGGTCGAAGTCGGACCGCGAGTCGTGGATGAGGTCGCCCGCCATGCGGATCGTCGTCAGCGGCGTGCGCAGCTCGTGGGAGACGTCGGAGACGAACCGCTGCTGGAAGCGGGACAGGTTCTCGAGCTGGCCGATCTGCTGTTGCAGGCTGGCCGCCATCTCGTTGAACGACGTCGCGAGAGTGGCGATGTCGTCCTCACCCCGGGCCGGCATCCGCTCCCCGAGCGCGCCCGAGGCGAAGCGCTGCGCGACCAGGGCCGCCCGGCGCACCGGGCGGACCACGAGTCGGGTCACGACGTAGGCGATGCCCCCCAGGAGGAGCATGAGCGCCGCCCCGCCCAGCAGGAGGAAGCGGCCGACGAGGGCGAGGGTGTCCCGCTCCCGGGTCATCGGGTAGACGAAGTAGAGGCCGTAGCTACCGGCCCGCGGCACCGCGACCTGCTGGCCGATGACCCAGGAGGGGACGGCATCGGCCTCCCCGGTCAGGCGCACCTGCACGATCTGCATCTGCTGCACGGTGGGGTTCTCGGCCACCTTGCGCCGCAGGTCGTCGGGGACCGCCGTGGGACCCACCTCGCCGGACTGCACCGGGGGCAGGACGTCTCCCTGGGTCGTCGTGGTCTCACCGCGCAGGAGGATGACGTAGCGGCTGCGCTCGGTGCCGGCCGCGTCCTGGACGAAGTTCTTGGCCGAGACCACGAGGTCATCGGCGGTGAGGACCTTGTCAGTGCCGTCGAACTGCTGTTGGACCCGGCTCGCGAGGAGCACGACCTCGGCCGAGGCCGTGACGCGTCGGTCCTCCGCCAGGCCAGCCGCGACCCGCTGGTAGAGGTACGAGCCGACGAGCGCGAGAACGAGGGTGCCCAGCACCATCGTGACAGCGACGACGCGGAACTGGAGTGATCGACGCCACCGTCGACGGACCCAGGACGCTCCGGAACGCACCCCGCGTCGCGCATACGTCAGGGACCGGCGCACGACCGCGTCGGTCCGGGCCCAGACCGTCATCCTCGGGTCAGGCGAACGAGCCGGTAGAGCGGTCCCCTTCTGGGTCATGCGGTCCTCAGGACGGCCCCGCCTTGTAGCCGACGCCACGCACCGTGACGACGATCTCGGGATGCTCAGGGTCTCTCTCGACCTTGCTGCGCAGACGCTGGACGTGCACGTTGACCAGACGCGTGTCACCGGCGTGCCGGTAGCCCCAGACCTGCTCCAGCAGCACCTCTCGGGTGAACACCTGCCACGGCTTCCGCGCGAGGGCCACGAGGAGGTCGAACTCCAGCGGCGTCAACGACAGCGCCGTGCCCTGCCGCTTCACCGAGTGTCCGGCGACGTCGATCTGCAGGTCACCGATCTCGAGCTTCTCGGGCTCGGGTTCGTCGCCGCGCCGCAGCCGGGCCCGCACGCGGGCGATGAGCTCCTGCGGCTTGAACGGCTTCACGACGTAGTCGTCGGCCCCGGACTCGAGCCCGACGACGATGTCGACGGTGTCGGTGCGGGCGGTGAGCATGACGATGGGGATGCCCGACTCGGCGCGGATCCGGCGGCATACCTCCATGCCGTCAAGACCGGGGAGCATCACGTCGAGCAGCACGAGGTCGGGCCGGTAGTCACGGAACGCAGCCACCGCCGAGGACCCGTCGGCCACGTGGGAGACGTCGAGCCCCTCCTGGCGCAGCACGATGCTCAGCATCTCCGCGAGCGCGAGGTCGTCGTCGACGACCAGTACGCGTCCCTTCACGCCGGTGGCCCCTTCCGTTCGTGCCGCTGCGCTGCATCCCGTGCCGGATCATCCCACACGTGCTCAGCCTGCACTGGTCGATGGAACGGCTCCCATCCCCCGAACCCAACGTGCCGCTGACCACCGGTATGCCGCCCGCTCAGAGAGCGGGCGGCGTACCAGACGGCGTCGTGGGCCGGGTCAGTAGCGGTAGTGTTCCGACTTGTAGGGGCCGGCAACGTCTACACCGAGGTACTCGGCCTGGCCCTTGCTGAGCTCGGTGAGGTGCACACCGAGCGCACTGAGGTGCAGGCGGGCCACCTTCTCGTCGAGGTGCTTGGGGAGGACGTAGACCTGCTTCTCGTAGTCGCCGGTCTTGGTGAAGAGCTCGATCTGGGCGATCGTCTGGTTGGAGAACGAGTTGCTCATGACGAAGCTCGGGTGGCCGGTGGCGTTGCCCAGGTTCATCAGACGGCCCTCGGACAGGACGATGATCGAGGTGCCCGACGCGAACGTCCACTCGTGGACCTGGGGCTTGATCTGGGTCTTGACGACGCCGGGCAGCTTGGCCAGACCCGCCATGTCGATCTCGTTGTCGAAGTGCCCGATGTTAGCGACGATGGCCTTGTTCTTCATCCGCGACATCTGCTCGGCGGTGATGACGTCGAAGCAGCCGGTGCACGTGATGAAGATGTCCGCGGACTCGACGACGTCATCGAGGGTCGCGACCTGGAAGCCCTCCATAGCGGCCTGCAGCGCGCAGATGGGGTCGACCTCGGTGACGATTACGCGAGCGCCCTGGCCGCGCAGCGACTCGGCGCAACCCTTGCCCACGTCGCCGTAGCCGAGAACGACCGCGACCTTGCCGCCGATGAGCACGTCGGTGGCCCGGTTGAGGCCGTCGATCAGCGAGTGGCGGCAGCCGTACTTGTTGTCGAACTTGCTCTTGGTCACCGAGTCGTTGACGTTGATCGCGGGGAACAGCAGGTCCCCGGTCTCTGCCAGCTGATACAGCCGGTGTACGCCGGTGGTGGTCTCCTCGGTGACGCCCTTGATGCCCTCGGACACCGTCGTCCACTTCCGGGGGTCGGCCGCGATGGTCGCGCGGACGAGGTCCTTGAAGACGGCGAACTCCTCGGAGTCCTCCTCGGTGGTGGTGGGCACCTGTCCGGCGGTCTCCCACTCACGACCCTTGTGGACGAGCATCGTGGCGTCGCCGCCGTCGTCGAGGATCATGTTCGGGCCGGTGGAGCCATTGGCGTCGGCGGGCCAGGTGAGGATCTGGTCGGTGCACCACCAGTACTCAGGAAGGGTCTCGCCCTTCCAGGCGAAGACTGGGACGCCCTGAGGATTTTCGGTGGTCCCCTTAGGGCCAACGACGGCCGCGGCGGCCGCTTCGTCCTGGGTGGAGTAGATGTTGCAGGAGGCCCAGCGGACCTCCGCGCCGAGCGCGGTCAGCGTCTCGATGAGGACCGCGGTCTGCACGGTCATGTGAAGAGAGCCGGCGATGCGGGCGCCCTTGAGGGGCTGCGTGGAGCCGTACTCCTCGCGCAGGGCCATGAGGCCGGGCATCTCGTGCTCGGCGAGTCGGAGCTGGTGACGGCCGGCCTCGGCGAGGCCCAGGTCGGCAACCTTGTAGTCAAAGGACATGACGAATCTTCCTTGAGGCTGAAGGGTGTGCGGACCCGGCGTAGCCCATCTGGGCGCTGTGGACATCGGTCTCGCGGGGTATCACCCACGCCGGCTGATGCCTAGCATACCGGCCCTATCCTTACGGGACGGTCTCAGCCCTGATAACCCTCCACGGTGCGGGGCGCGCGAACGTGCGCCGAGTCCGGGTCCTCCCCGAACTCACGCTTGGCATCGCGCTGCCGCAACAGGTCCCAGCACTGGTCGAGCTCGACCTCGAGGTCCCGCAGTCTCGCGTGCTCCTCGTCGGCCGAAATGTCGCCTCTGGCCAGCCGGTCGCGCAGAGCGTGTTCTTCTTCGACGAGGTCGGAGATGTGCTGTCGGATGCCGGGATCGCTCATGGACTCAATGTAGGCCGCGTGGTCATCCCTGCGGCTCTAGCTACGCCTCGGCCGTCCCGCCCTCCCACGAGGGCTCCGTGAGCGCACCGCGATCGAGGTCCGGTTCGAGGTACATCAACAGAGTGAGGTCTGGGAGAGCCTGACGGGCAGCGAGCTCGGCTCGGTTGATCGCATCGACAATCTGGTGGGCGGTGTCAGTCGTCGTCACGGCCACCTTGGCCGCCACCAGCAGCTCCTCAGGGCCGACGTGCAGGGTGCGCATGTGGATGACACGGTCGATGCCTTCACTGCTGATCAACGCGAGCTCGACGGCCCGGACGTTGTCGGCACTGGCCGCCTCGCCGAGCAGGAGCGACTTCATCTCTACCGAGAGGATGAGAGCGACGGCGACCAGGAGCAGCCCGATCAGCCCCGTGCCCACCGCGTCCCAGATGCCGTTACCGGTGATCAGGGTGAGCCCGACTCCAATGAGGGCGAAGACAAGGCCGAGCAGGGCGGCCGTGTCCTCCAACAGCACTACGGGCAGCTCAGGCGCCTTTGCGGTGCGGATGAACGCGGGCCAAGACCGCCGACCCCGGACCTCGTTGGACTCGTGAATCGCTGTTCGGAACGAGTACCCCTCGAGGCCGATGGACACGGTCAGAACGACTAGCGGCACCCACCACCACATGCCCTCGATCGGCTCGGGGCGCTGGAGCTTCTGAAACGCCTCGTAGAGGGCGAAGAGACCGCCGACGGTGAACAGCACAATAGAGACCACGAAGCCCCAGAAGTACCGCTCCCGCCCGTACCCGAAGGGGTGGTCGGGTGTCGCCTGCTTCCGGGCCCGCCGCCCGCCGAGAAGCAGTAGCCCCTGGTTGCCGGAGTCCGCCACAGAGTGGACCGACTCGGCGAGCATGGAGCTGGACCCCGTGAGCAGGAACGCCACGAACTTCGTGATGGCAATACCGAGGTTGGCCGACAATGCGGCAATGATCGCTTTGGTACCGCCGGACGACGACATCCGCGGAGCCTATCCGTGACGGGCTGTGCCGTACTGTCGCAGCATGTCGTCGCCCCGCGGGACGCTGGAATGGGCGCCGCTCAGCGCGGCCCACCACCTCCTGGGCCCGCCCATCGCGGCGTCCGCATCCTCTCTGTCGCGTGCTCGCGTGGCACAGGTCGACCCCTTTCTGGCCGACACGGCGGTCTTCTGCGCTGCATATGACGTGCACCCCGAGCACTCGGCTAACTGCGTCATCGTCGCCGGCCGTCGTGGCGAGCTGACCCGGTACGCCGCGGTCACGGTCCTCGCGACAATGCGAGCAGACGTCAACGGCGTTGTCCGCCGTGCCCTTGATGTCCGTAAGTGCTCCTTCGCGCCCATGGATGACGCCGTGTCGCTGACCGGGATGGAGTACGGCGGGATCACCCCTATCGGACTGCCTGAGGGTTGGCCGATCTTCGTCGACGAGGCAGTGCTGGCGGCAGGAGACGTGGTGGTCGGCAGCGGGCTGAGGCGGTCCAAGATCCTTGTCGCCGCAGTCGAGCTGCTGAACCTTCCCGGCGCACAGCGCCTGGCTCTGGCGACCTAGGGCCTACTCCCCGGTGAAGTCCCGCAGGTCAGCCACCGAAGGGGACAGGCTCGGGTCCAGCCCCAGCCCCAACGCGAGGTAGGTGGCGGCGAAGTCGGTGAGGGCGACGTGCCCGGCCAGCCGCTCCAGCGGGTGCCCCGGCTCGGTCGTGTGCTCACTGACCTTCACACCCGCGCGGCGAGCCGTCGCGGCGACCGCCTCAGCGAGCGCAGTCGCGGTGGCGTCCGCGGCGTCGGTCTCGTTGTCGCGCAGCAGCAGCAGTCGCAGTTTCGGAGCCGGAGGGCCATCGAGGAAGGGGTCGGCGAAGATGTCGGCGCCGCCGCGCGGCATACCTACTCCTGAGCCCGCACCCGCATCCGAGAACGGGCCGTCGAAGCAGGCCACGACCTGCGACGCCGCGTCGGGCAGCTCGCCATAGGTCGCGGGGATGCGCGCCGTGCGGGCGAGCATCCCGGCCGCGCGCGCCGCCGCGACCCCGGTCAGGGGCCCGTCACCGAGCACGACCGGGACGCCCTCGGCGAGCTCCATCGCGAGCGACTTCGCCGGGTTGACGAAGGTCTCGGACCCCGGCCGGAAGACCTCGGCCTGGTGGTCGAGCCGGTCGGCGACTCCGCTCAGGACCTCGGCGCCGGCGTCGACCATCCCGAGCGCGTGGGCAGCGAGAATGACGGGGGTCAGCATCGCCCACAGGGACGTGCGCGACGACAAGGAGGCAGAGGGCACGTCGATGTGGATGCCCCGGGCCTGGGCGCATACCGCCGCCAGCGGTGAGTCCGGCGCACCCACCGTGAGCAGGGCAGCCCCGCGGCGAGCGGCCTCGGCCGCGAGCGCCAGCGGACCCTCGGCCCGACCCGACTGCGACACCGCCACCACCAGGTCCATCGCCCCGACCCACCCGGGCAGCGGCAGGTTGCGCCGGGTCTGCACAGGCACCGGTGAACCGGGCTCGGCGAGCAACTCGAGCACCTCGGCGACCACCGCCGAGCCACCGAGAGCGGCGACGAGGACCGACCGCGGCCGCTGCCCTCCGGTCAGCCGCTCGAGCCTGGCCTCACCGGCGAGGTCGACGGCGTGCCGCACTTGGGCGCCTGCGGTCGCCAACGACCGCAGCGTCTGACGCGAGTCGAGCCGGCCCAGGGCCTGCCCGTCGTCGAGGACGGCCTCGTCGAGGTACGGCACGTCCCGCTCCTCAGTCGCGGGTCGACCGGGCCTCGTCCGGCAGCAGGACGGGTATGCCGCCGTCGATGCGGTAGGCGCGACCGCACTCCTCATTCGTGCATTGGAGCTCGGGGTGCGTCGGGCCGGTGGCGTCGCGCAGCTCGCCGTGGCAGACCGGGCAGCGCAGGATGTCGCGCAGCCATGGCTCCAGCTTGGGGGTGGTCTCGGTCATGAGCCCTCTCCTTGTGTCGTGGCCCGGATGCAGGCCAGCACCTCGTCGCGGACCGTCTCCATCGTGTCACGGTCGGCGGCCTCGACGTTGAGCCGCAGAAGCGGCTCGGTGTTGGACGCGCGGACGTTGAACCACCGCATCGGCGCGTCCGTGAAGGTCACCGTGAGACCGTCCAGCTCGTCGTACTCCGGGCTGCCGTGGGCGTCGGCCCACTCCCTGACTCGGGCGACCGCCGCCGGCACGTCGGTGACCCGTGAGTTGATCTCGCCCGACGCGGCATACCGCTCGTAGTCGCGGCCGAGCTCCGAGAGCGGCACCGAGGCCTCACCGAGGGCGGCCAGGACGTGCAGGGCGGCCAGCATGCCGGTGTCGGCGAACCAGAAGTCCCGGAAGTAGTAGTGGGCGGAGTGCTCCCCGCCGAAAACCGCGTCGGCCTTGGCCATCTCGGCCTTGATGAAGGAGTGGCCGACCCTCGTGCGCACCGGCACCGCCCCGTGTTCGCGGATGATCTCGGGCACGGCGCGGGAGGTGATGACGTTGTGGACCACCTTGACGTCCGCGGCCGGGGTGCCGGAGGCGACGTCGCGCTCGATCTCGCGCACGGCGACGAGGGCCGTGATCGCACTCGGGCTCACCGGGTCACCGTGCTCGTCGATGACGAAGCAGCGGTCGGCGTCGCCGTCGAAGGCGAGCCCGATGTCGGCGCCGTGCTGGACGACGGCCTTCTGCAGGTCGCGCAGGTTCTCCGGCTCGAGCGGGTTGGCCTCGTGGTTGGGGAAGGTGCCGTCGAGCTCGAAGTAGAGCGGGACGACCTCGAGCGGGAGGGGCTCGAGACCGGCATCGGTGCCGAGCACGGCCGGGACCGTGTGCCCGCCCATCCCGTTGCCGGCGTCGACGACGACCTTGAGGTGCCGGTTGCCGCGCAGGTCCACGAGGGTGCGCAAGAAGCGGGCGTAGTCGGGGAGCAGGTCGCGCTCGGTGATCGTCCCCTTGGCCGTGGCCTCCGGCTTCGCTGCGCCCCGGGTCGTCGAGCGCCTCCTGCGCGAGGTCGCGGATCGTGACGAGACCGCTGTCCTGGCCGACGGGCCGGGCGCCGGCCCGGCACATCTTGATCCCGTTGTACTGCGCGGGGTTGTGGCTGGCCGTGAACATCGCGCCGGGCTGGTCGAGGGCGCCGCTGGCGTAGTACAGACCGTCGGTCGAGCAGAGCCCGATGAGCGTCACGTCGACACCGGCCGCGGCGACCCCCTCGGCGAAGGCGCGGCTCAGCGACGGCGAGCTCGGCCGCATGTCGTGCCCGATGACGACGCCGGTCGCCCCTTCGGGCCCGGCGACGACCTGCGCGAAGGCCGCGCCGATCGCGCGGGCCACCTCGTCGTCGAGCTGGTCGGGGACCACCCCGCGCACATCGTAGGCCTTGATGAAGTCAGCGAGGGTGCGGGAAGTCACGAGGCAGGAGGCTATCGGAGACCCCGTGGCCGACCGCGGGCGGCGGCCGGTGTGGAGGCCCGGGTCAGGAGTCGCGCAGGACCCGCAGGTGGCCGCGGCGGCTGACCTCGACGGCCCCGGTGGCAGCCTCACGAGCCGCGTGGTCAGGGGTCGGAGCGGTGCGCGGGCGGCCCGCCTCGCGGACCGCGTTCGCGAGCGCCAGGAGGTCGTCGGTCGAGGGGGCGGCCGGCGCATACTCACCGCCAACCCGGACCACCTCCCAGCCGCGAGGGGCCGTGAGCCGCTCGGCGTGCCGGGCGCACAGGTCGTAGGTGTGGGGCTCGGCGTACGTCGCGAGCGGGCCGAGCACCGCGGTCGAGTCCCGATAGACGTAGGTCAGCGTCGCGACGGCCGGACCGGAGCACCCGGTCTTGGAGCACTGGCGCGACATTCCCACACCGGGACTGTATGCCGCACGGCCGGGGACGCCCCCGCGCCGCGCCGTCGTGCTCGTTACAGTGGCGAGGTGACCTGGTCCGACCTCGACGGAGCCCGCGCGACGGCGGCGCGCCGGTCGCGCCGCCGGGATAGGCGGGGGCGCGGGCCCCGCGGTCCGTTGGCTTGGCCCGCGGTGCCGGCCATGGCCACCCGGTCGGAGCGCTTCGACGAGCTCGTCATCGAGGCCGCTACGCGCCTCGAGGAGTCGTGGGGCAAGCCGTTCCCGGCCGTGGAGTTCGGGGTGGAGGACGTCCCGCCGTCAGACCCGGCCCCCTGGGAGCACGCGGAAGTACCCCTCGGCCGGCTCTTCGGGGCACAGGGCCGGGAGCCAGCGCGGATCGTCATCTACCGACGGCCCGTCGAGACCCGCACGCAGGGCCAACGCGAGCTCGCCCTGCTCGTGTCCGACGTCGTCACCGAGCAGGTCGCCGCGCTGCTCGGCGTCTCCCCGGAGCAGCTGGACCCCGGCTACGGCGAGTCCGGGTTCGACGACGAGGACTGACCCTCACCGGGCCGGCGTGGGTCCGCGCGTCAGCCCGGGACCTGGCGCACCGGCGTCTGGGTGGAGGTGACGACAGCCGGGTTCAGCGGGAGGACGCTGAACAGCGGCTGCGGGTCGGTGGACGCGAAGGCGAGCGAGACGCCGGCGCGGATCGTGCCGGCCGTGCGGTGCACCCACACCTGCCGGGCTCCGGAGACGTCGACCGTCGTCGTGCTGTCGGCGGACAGGGAGTAGGTCTTCGTCTCGACCGCCCCCGCGTCGGACACAGTGTGCACCGAAGCGCTCGACGTCTCGCCGGTGGCCACGAGCATGACGACCGCCTTGCTGTCGGCCGGGAGCGGCGTGCCCGACACCACCGTGACTGGCGCGGTGGAGGTGGTCCAGCCGAAGTCGCTCTGGGCCGCCCCGGTCGGACGGCGCTCCAGCATCACGCCGCCGACGACGGGGTGGTCGGCGCGCAGCTGGATGGCGTAGGCGCCCGTCGGGACCACCCCGAGGTCGATGTCCCGGACCGCACCGCCCGGCACCCGCACGACGCCGTCACCGGGCAGGGCGACCGGTCCGTTCTCGGTCAGCGCCCGCGCCTGGACGACGGTCTCCTCGGAGCCGGGCACCGCGACCCGGAGCCGGCCGGGTCCGTCGAGGAAGACCGCGGGGATGACCTGCTCGTTGGCCGGGTCGGCGGCCGGGCTCGCGTCGTCGGCGCCACGGCCGGTCGCGCCGTCCACCCAGCTGTCCTCCAGCACGGCCGAGAGCACGCCTCCGCTGGCCACGACGTGGACGACGGGCGTGTTCTCCGGGCCGACGAGGGCGTCGACGAAGAGGCTGGTGCGGCCCCGCGGCGGCACCGAGATGTTGCGGCCGTTCGTGGACGGGAGCAGGCCCGCACCACCGAGGACACTGACGTCGGCCGAGACCGTGTTGGCCCCGGGGTTGCTGAGGACCACCCGCTCGCGGCGGGTGCTGCCCCCACCGCCCGCCACGAGCCAGACCTCGGGCTTGGCGGCCGCACACGGTGCCGCGATGCCGGCGCGGTTGTCGCCGTCGGTCGACACGGTGGTCTGGAGGCCCGCCAGCCCCGGCGCGAGCGACCCGGTGGCCGCGACCCGCGCGGAGGTGGCCCCCGTCAGGGGCCCGGTGACCACCGTGGCCCCCTTGTCGGTCTGGCCGACGGCGGTGCCAGCGGGCACGGCCGTCACCGAGACGGTGCCCGCGGCCGCACCCACGTCGACCCCTTGGAGGGCCTCCGTCGGGGGGCTCGCGGCATACACCGTGGTGGTGCCGGCGACGGCCGGGACGCCTTGCAGGCCCTCGGTCTCCGGACCCGGGCACGTGACGCTTGCAGCGGTGACCGGGGTGTCGGAGGCCGGCTGCAGCGCCGCCTTCTCGACCGCCGGGGTGAGGCTGACGGTGCCGGGGAGCTCGGTCGCGGCATACGTCAGCCCCACGCCGGCCGCGACGACGACCGCGGCCCGGCCGATTCCCCACCACGCGGAGCTCATGTGAGCCGCCTGGATCGTCGGGTGCCGAAGGGGATGGCGAGGAAGACGACCACCGCCAGGAGCGCGAGCTGGGCCAGGAACCACCGGGTATGCGCGGGGGGCAGGTCCGCGACGAGCCGGCCGGCCGTCGCGGGGACATCGTAGGTGGGGGTGCCCGAGGCGGAGACCGCCTGCAGCGGCCGGCCGTCGTACGTGACGACCGCGTGGTCGGCCCACTGCGGCGCCTCGGCGAAGACGACCCGGCGCCCGGCGGCACCCACCGACAGGTCCTGGGCGACCGCGCCGTGGGGCCCTGTGACGGCCAGGGCCTGCAGCGGAGCCCCGGAGGCGTCGTCGAGGCGCACCCTCGCGGGCGGGACGGGCACGTCGGCGGCCACGCTCGAGGCCCGGGCCACCACGCGCCACAGCACCTGGTCGCCGGTGGAGCCGAGGCGGGTCACGCCCTGGGCACCGTCGAGCGTGCGGGCCAGGGGGCTGTCGGCCGGCGCCCGCAGCGAGACGAAGCCGACGCCGAGGTCGGCCAGGGAGTCGCCGACGCTCGCGGCGGAGGAGCCGGCGGCGACGGCGGCCAACAAGGGCGCGAGGCCGGGGTCGGTCACGTCGGTGGGCCGCTGGACGTCACGCATGAGCTGGCCGGGCTCGTTGCCCACGAGGACGTAGTCGAGCCGGTCGTCAGCGGGCGTCAGCACGACGAGCCGGTTGCCATCCGGGCCGTCGGCCTGGTCGACGGCCACGGCGGGCAGGGCGTTGTCACCGAGCTTCAGGGCACCGGCGCCGGCCCACGCGGCGAGGGCGCCACCGACCACGACGCCGGCGGCCAGCACGGCCACGACGCCACCGGCGGCGAACCGCCGCCAGCCCCAACGACGTTCGCCGAGGAGGGCGTGCAGGCCGTGCCAGCCCGTGACGAGCACGGCGAGCACGGCGGCGACGTAGAGGTCGAGCCCGATGCCCGTCCAGAGGGTGGCGAGCGCGAGGTCGCCGGTGTCGCCGACCGCCTGGCCCACCTCGACCCGCTCGGACGCGAAGGCCAGCGCCAGGCCCACCAGAGCCGCCGCTGACAGGGCCGTCAGAGCGGCGCCGCGAGGGCGCCCGCCGCTGCGTCGGGCCAGGGCCACGACGGCGGCGACCAGCAGGGGCACGAAGACGAGTCCGAGCAGACGGCGACCGCCGTCCGGCTGGCCGAGCACGAGCTGCCAGGTGGGGGTGGAGTCGCCGCCGACGTCGACCAGCCCCGGGCCGGTGAACAGCAGGCGCGGGTCGTCGACGAAGCGCAGCACCCACGGGCCGAGCAGGGCCACGGGCACGACGGCGAGGACGAGCCCCCGCAGCCGCCGGACGAAGCCCGGCGCGAGGAGCACGGCCACGAGTCCCGCGACGACGACGAGCACGAGCAGCGCGGGCACGAACGCCCCCAGCACACCGGCGGCGAGCGCGGCGGCGAAGGTCGCCGTCCAGGTGCCGTGCTTCTTCATCGCGGTCGCGAAGCCGGCGATGACGAGCGGCAGCAGCAGGTGGGCGACGACGACCGACAGGCGGCCCTGGGTCAGTGCCGCCGTGAGAACGCCGCTGGTCCCCCACGCGAGGGCGACGAACCCGCGCCCCCAGCGGGCCCGGGTCGCCGCGCGGGCGGCGAGGTAGGCGCTCGCGGCGCTCAGCGGCATCGCGGCGAGGAGGAGCCAGGAGAAGGTGACACCCGCCGGCGAGCGGCCGTCGCCGACGTAGGGCACGCGCTCGGCGACCCACGTCAGGGCGGCGAGGACGCCGATGGCCGGGGAGACGTCGAGGCTCGTGCCGAACCCCGCGCCGTGCCAGGCGTCCCGGAACAGGTGCCACAGCCCGCTGGAGTCGGACGAGAGGGCGTTGAGCTCGCCGCCGACGAGGCCGGCGCCGCGGGCGTCGAGCACGCCCTGGGTCAGTGCGGTGCGGAACGTCAGCGCGGACAGCACGGCGCAGACGAGGACGGCGAGGAAGCCCGGGTGTGTGACGATCCGCTGCGGCAGGGACGGTGGCAGCCCGCTGAGGGACTCGGCCTCCTCGGCGACGGGGCCGGTCTCCGCCGCCTCGGCGTCGCCGGTCGGGACGCTGGTGCGGTGGAGGTCGGTCTCGGGGGTGACGGCCTCCTGCACCCGGTCCCACGTATGCGCCAGGGCGGCCCCCGGGGTGACGAACAGACCGCCGAGGTCGCGGCGGCGGACCGTGCGGCCACGACGGAAGCGCCAGCGGGCCGCGGCCGAGCCGACCGGGCGGAAGAGCGCACCGAGGTCGGTGAGCTCGGACCAGGCGTGCTGCGGGCGCTTCAGCAGCAGCAGTCCGAGGGCGGACGCGAGACCTCCGACGAGGATCCGCAGGACGAGGAACGGCACCGCGAAGGCCGAGCCACGGGTCAACGCCACCCGGCGGGCCGCGCGCCGCTCCTGGCGCCGGCGGGCCAGGACCCGGTCGGCCGGGGTCGTGCGCTGGTGCCGGACGACGGCGCCCGGGACGACGACGACCCGGTGGCCGGAGAGCTGGGCCCGCCAGCCGAGGTCGAGGTCGCCACCGGCCGCGGTGAAGGCGGGGTCGATGCCGTCGAGCGTCGTGAAGAGGTCGCGCCGCACGAGCAGGCCGGTGGTGCCCACGGCGAGCACGTCGCTGCGCGTGTCGAACTGGCCCTGGTCGGCGTCGCCGAACGCCGGGGCGTCGATGCGCCGACCGCTGCGGGTGACCTGGCGGCCCAGCTCGACGAGGCGCCGCGGGTCGGTCCACTGCACGACCTTCGGGCCGGCCATCCCGACGCTCGGCGAGCGGCGGACGGCCTCGGTGAGGCGGGCCAGGGCGGTCGGGGCCGGCGCGGTCGTGTCGTCGAGCAGCCACAGCCACTCCGGCCCGGTGGTCCGGTCGATGGAGGGGCCCGGAGTGACACCGGTGCCGGTCTGGCTGTCCGACTCGGGGTCGGACCGGATGCCGGTCTGGACGTCGGTCTGGACGTCGGTCGGCGGGACGGGGTCGGCGTCGCGTCCAGCCTTGGCCTCGGATCCGGCGGCGGCCGGCATGGCCTCGGCGGCGGGGGCCTCGACCGACTCACGCGCCGGTCCGGCCGCCCCGTCGGGTTCGGCGCGGTCGGTGGACGCGTCGGGTTCGATCGCCTCGATCGCCTCGATCGCCTCGACGGACTGTGCCGGCGCCGCCGCGGCGCCGGGGGACGGGGCAGCAGGAGTCGCCGCGTCGGCGGCGTCGAGGGCCAGCCGCACCGCGGACGTGAGGTCGTAGGGCCCGGGGGCGGGAACCACCCGCACGTCGGCGACGGCCCGGTGCAGCGCCGCGTGGTCGCGGACGGTGTCGGCGCGCTCCGGGGCGTCCGCCGGGACGACGACCACCAGCGTCTCGGGCGGGCGGGTCTGGGCCGCGACGGCGTCGAGGACCTGGGCGAACAGCTCGGCCCGCAGGTGCGCGCCGTCGGAGCCCCCCATCCGGGCGGCGACCGGCATACCGGGAGCCCCGGGCCAGCCCGACCATGCGGTGCCGTCGGCCCGGCCGGGGACCGCGGCCCCGGCGGTGACGAGCACCGTCACGACGTGCGGCAGCGCCCCGGCCCGCGGTCGGGCCGCGGGTCGACCATCGTGGTCGGCGGGCACAGCGTGGGGCGGCGCGAGCGTCGTCGTCACGGTTCGAGGGTAGGCCGGCGCCGTCGTCAGACGGCGCGCTTCTTCAGCTTGCGCCGCTCTCGCTCCGACAGGCCACCCCAGATGCCGAACCGCTCGTCGTGGGCCAGCGCGTACTCCAGGCACTCGGAGCGCACCTCGCACCCGACGCAGACCTTCTTGGCCTCGCGGGTGGACCCCCCCTTCTCGGGGAAGAACGCCTCAGGGTCGGTCTGCGCACACAGCGACCGCTCCTGCCACGTCAGCGCCTCCTCGGCGTCGTCCTGACTGGTGGTGCTCAACATGACCAGCTGAACCTCGTGCATGGCGCCCTCCTCGACCCAAATAGCCCGCACACGATGTCGTGTCGTCCTGCGCCCGATCGACGCACCATGCTTCTCGGATGCCGGCCACATGTCCCCTGGCAGTGGTAGTGGCGACGTCTCGCGAAGAACAGTGATGAAATTACACGCGTGTCATTGGTCATAAGTCAAGCCGTGGGGTGATATTCGCGGCGATTCGCTGCGACGCGCCGTCGAGACCCCGCGCCTCCGGCTGCGGGCGGTCCCCGCGTCGACCCTTGCGCGATCCCCGCGTCGGACCCGACATCGGCCCCGGCGTCGCCCCCGAGGCCGCCCCTGACACACTCCCGTCATGCACATCACCGCCCTCTCCGGCGGGGTCGGCGGCGCCCGTTTCCTGCGCGGCCTGCTCGCCCACCTCGAGCGCACCCCCGCTCTGTCCGGGTCCACCGTGACGGTCGTCGGCAACACCGGCGACGACATCACCCTCTTCGGCCTGCGGGTCTGCCCCGACATCGACTCCGTCCTCTACACGCTCGGCGGCGGCGTCAACGAGAGCCAGGGCTGGGGCCGAGAGGACGAGACCCACGCGGTGCAGGGCGAGCTCGCGGCCTACGGCGTCGAGCCGCAGTGGTTCGGGCTCGGCGACCGCGACTTCGGCACCCACGTCGCGCGGTCGGCGTGGCTCGGGCAGGGCCGGTCGCTCTCCGATGTCACCGCCCGCCTCGCGCAGCGCTGGGGCCTGCCCGACCGGGGCGTGACCCTCCTGCCGATGACCGACACCCCCGTCGAGACGCATGTCGTCATCGACGACGACAGCGCCCCCGGCGGGGAGCGCGCGGTCCACTTCCAGGAGTGGTGGGTCCGGCTGCGCGCGGCCGTGCCCGCGCGGCGCTTCGTCGTGGCCGGCATGGACCGGGCCGCGCCGGCCCCTGGGGTGCTCGACGCGATCCGCACCGCCGACCTCGTCCTGCTGCCCCCCAGCAACCCGGTCGTCTCGATCGGCATCATCCTCGGCGTGCCCGGGGTCCGCGACGCGCTGCGCGGGTCACGGGCCCCCGTCGTCGGGGTGTCTCCCCTCATCGCCGGGCGTCCCGTCCGTGGCCATGCCGACGCGTGCCTCGACGCGATCGGCGTCGCCTCCACCAGCCAGGCCGTCGCCGGGCTCTACGCCGACTTCCTCGACGGCTGGCTCGTCTCGCCCGGTGACGAGGGCGCCGGGTCCACGGGCCGGCTCGTCGTCGAGGCGCGCCCGCTGCTCATGTCGAGCGTCGACGCCACCGCCGACATCGCCGGTGCCGCGCTCGACCTCGGCACCCGGCTCGCCGCGGCCGTCCGCGCGTGAGCCTCCAGGTCGTCCCGGTCACGGGGCTGCCCGAGGTCGGGGCCGGTGCCGACCTCGCTCGGCTCGTCCTCGACGCCCTCGAGCGCCTCGGCCTCCCCCTGGCCGACGGTGACGTGCTCGTCGTCTCGAGCAAGGTGGCCTCCAAGGCGGCCGGGCTCACGGCGCCCGACCGGGAGGCGGCCATCGCCGCCGAGACCGTGCGCGTCGTCGCCGAGCGCCGCACCGGCGACCGCCTCACCCGCGTGGTCGAGTCCGCGGCGGGGCCGGTCATGGCCGCCGCCGGCGTCGACGCGTCCAACACGGGTCCGTCCGACGCCGTGCTCCTGCTCCCCCACGACCCCGACGCGGTATGCCGCGAACTCCGGGCGGCGCTGCTGGCCGGGTCCGACGCCCGTCGGCTCGGGGTCGTGCTCAGCGACACGGCCGGGCGCCCCTGGCGGGCGGGCCAGGTCGACTTCGCCCTCGGGGCGGCCGGTCTGGCCGTCACGGACGACCTGCGCGGTGGCGTCGACGCCGACGGCCGCGAGCTGGCCGTGACGGTGCGGGCGCTCGCCGACGAGGTCGCCTCGGCCGCGGACCTCGTGAAGGGCAAGGCCGACGGCGTGCCGGTCGCGCTGGTGCGGGGCCTCGGCCACCTCGTCCCGCGCACCGACCCCGACCTCGGGGCGCGGTCCCTTCTCCGCACCGGACCGGGCGACTGGTTCGCCCTCGGCCACACCGAGGCGGTGCGCGCCGCCCTCGGGGTGCCGGCCGGGTCGGCGCTGGCAGAGCGGATCGGGCTCCTCGACGTGGCGCCCGAGCCGTGGTCGGTGCGCGTCGGGCGTGCTGTGGCCGTGGCCCTGAACGTCGTGGAGAGCGTCGGCGTCGACGTCGGCGCCGACCACGTCGTCGTCACCGGTCCCGACCCGGTCGACGTCGGCATCGCCACCGCGCGGGTGGCCGTTGCGCTGTGGAGCGAGGGGTTCGACGCGTACGTGGCGCCGCCGGCCGACCGCACCCTGGAGAGCGTCCGGGTCACCATCTCCCGACGCTGACCCGGTCCTGCGCAGACCACAGGCGCGCTCCGCAGACCATCGACGGTGCGCGCGTCGCGCGGAGGGTCTGCGCAGACCACAGGCGCGCTCCGCAGACCATCGACGGTGCGCGCGTCGCGCAGAGGGTCTGCGCAGACCACAGGGGCGCTCCGCAGACCATCGACGGTGCGCGCGTCGCGCGGAGGGTCTGCGCAGATCGTCGGGGCCGTGCGTGGCTGACCTCCGGGGCCGCGAGGTGGTCCACCGCCGCTCCGACGCTCGGAGGGACGGTCAGCGCGGTAGGTGCGTGCGCAGCGACATCCGCGGCCCGCGGCGCGGGTGGTGCAGGCCGGACAGCTCGAGGAGCCGCTGCACGCGGTAGCGGTGCCCGGCATACGGCACGAGCAGCTCGGCGAGCACGTCGTCGCCGTGCTCCTCGCCGAGCAGGGCCCAGGTGATGCTGCGGGCCACGTGGTAGTCGCCGAAGCTGACCGAGTCGGGGTCACCGAGCGCCCGCTGGGCCACCTCGGCCGCCGTCCAGACCCCCACCCCGGGCAGCGAACGCATGCGCGCGTGAGCGACGGCCAGCGGCAGGTCCGCACTCTCGTCGAGACGCCCGGCCACCCGCACCGCGCCGACCAGTGTGCGCGAGCGGGCGTGGTCGACCGACGCCTTGAGGAACTCCCACGAGGGCACCCGGGCCCACACCGCCGGCGCGGGCGGCACCCGCAGGCCGACCGCGGCATACGGCCCCGGGGCGGGTTCGCCGAACCGCCGGACCAGCTGGCGGTAGCCGGCGAACGCCTCCGTGCCGGTGACCTTCTGCTCGATGACTGCCGGCACCAGGGCCTCGACGACGAGCCGCGAGCGCGGCACCCGCCAGCCGGGGAAGCGGCGCACCGCGAGAGCCACCGGGTCGTGGTGGGAGACGAACCCGCCGGCGTCGTCGCCCTCCCCCAGCAGGTCCGGTATGCCGTCGAGCGCCCACTCCGCCCCCGGCCCCCAGGCGCGTCCCACGACCTCCGCGTCGCCCGGGCGGGCCATCACCTCGAGCGTGGCCGGGCCGTCGGGGGTGCGGATGCCGCGGGCGACGCCGCCGTCGGGGCGGCGCAGGAAGGTCGGGTCGCCGGCCCCGCGGCGGAACGGCGAGAGGATCGCCCCGATCGCGACCGGGCGCTCCGAGCGCCACACCCGCAGGCGCTGGCTCGCCGTGGACGTCGGCTCGGACGTCGGCTCGGACGTCGGCTCGGGCGGGCTCACCGGCCCAGTGTCGCCCACCCCACCGACGGCCCGCCGAGGGCGGAGCCGGAGGGAAGGGCCGGAACCTACACTGGGGGGCGGTCGTTCCTCCGGGCGACCGCCCGAGGGGACGTCGCTTCCGCGACGACGTCGCTTCCGCGACGACCCCCGACGACTCCCGACGCCCGCTCACCGCGCGCCGCCCGAGAAGGACACCGTGGCCAGGAAACCCCCGACCAGCCCCCCGGCGAAGACGCCGCCGACCGGGTCCGTGACCTCCTCGGCCCGGCCCGCACGCACGGACCCCGCCGCCCGCAAGGCGCGCATCGCCGAGGTCCAGAAGGCGCAGAAGAGCCGGGAGCGGCGCACGGTGCTCCTCATCGTCGCCGCGTGCGGCGCGCTCGTCGTGCTGCTGGCCGGGGTCATCGCCTACGGCATCGTCGACGCCCGGAAGAACCAGCCGGAGAACCTCATCGCGACGATCGGCACGCCCATGGCGTCGGCCTCGTGCGACCCGGTCACCACCGACCCGGCCACGGGCAACTCCGACCACCAGGGCAAGGGCACCAACCAGCCCAACGTCACGAAGATCAGCTACTCGACGGTCCCCCCCACGAGCGGCCCGCACTTCGTCCAGCCGGTGCTCGACGGGCGGCAGTTCTACTCCCCCACCGACAGCCCGGCCGTGGAGACCCTCGTGCACAACCTCGAGCACGGCTACACGGTGCTCTGGTATGCCCCCAGCGTCGCCACGAGCGCGGCGGACCAGCTCAAGGAGATCGCCGGGCTGGCCAACAAGCTGACGCCGTCGCAGGCCAAGTTCATCGTCGCGCCCCTCCCCGAGGCCTACGGCACGCTGCCCGCGGGCAAGAGCTTCGCCCTCAGCCACTGGTCCGCCACGACCGACGCGACGTCCGGCGCCGTGACGGCGCAGGCCGGACACCGGATGATCTGCGGGCAGCTGTCCGGTGAGGCCGTGCAGAGCTTCGTCAACGCCTACCCGCGCACCGACAGCCCGGAGCCCCAGGGCGCCTGAGCCGTCAGCGGTCCTCGCGGGGCAGCGGCACGACCGCGCCCGCGTTCGGGCCGGCCTCCCGGTCGGCCTGCACCTCGGCCTCGAGCTCGGCGCGTGACGAGACGAGATGGTGGCGACGCGCATACGCCCAGCCGCCCGCCGCGGCGGCGACGTCGACGAGGGTGACGACGAACCGCGACAGGATGGCGACCGCCGTGGCCGCGGGCAGCGGCAGCGCGGAGACGAGCACGAGGGTGAGCAGCCCCTCGCGGGCTCCGAGCCCGGCAGGCAGGATCACTGTGAGCATCGACAGGGCCCCCGAGAGGCCGAACCCGGTCAGCGAGGCGAGGGTGAGGGTCGCTCCGGCCGACCCCCCACCGACGGCCTGGGCCAGGACCAGCACGTGGACGCCGAAGCAGAGCCAGGCGACGACGTAGAGCAGGACGGCCGTGATGACGGCGCGACCCGAGAGGCGGTGCTCGAGCGGGGGCTGGCGCACGAGGCGCAGGCCCACCGCGACGATCCGGTTGAGCAGGGCCGGCCAGAACAGCAGCGCCATGACCGGCAGGGCCAGCAGGAGCCACAGCGTGCTGCCCCCGCCCGGGCGCTGCAGCAGCAGCGGTAGCGCCGGGATGCCGACGAGCACGCCGGTGAGCACCGACAGGCCGATGGTGACGAGACCGGCCACGCCGGTCCGTCGCCGGGGCACGTCGAGCCGGGCGGCCATGTCGGCCTGCACGAGCACCGTCCACACCGAGCCGGGCAGGTACTTCCCCAGCTGACCGACGAACCACACCCCGGCGGCCGGAGCTGCGTGCAGCGGTGACCCGAGGTCGGCGAGCACGACCCGCCAGCCCAGCATCGTCAGCCAGGTGCCCAGAGCCGCGGGCAGCACGGACAGCAGGAGCGCGCCGACGCTGGCCCGCTGAAGGTCCTGGCTGATCTCCGACCAGCTGCGGGCCACCCCCCAGACGAGCGCGGCGACGACGGCGAGCGCGACGACGATGCGGGCGACCGCGAGGACGCGGGAGCGGGTCACCTCAGCGCCGGCGCAGGGTGAGACGCACGAGCCCGTATGCCGCCCCGGCCACCCGGGGCGCGGTCCCCTCCGCCACCCGGGCGGCCGATCGCATGACCCGGCCGACGTCACCGTCGAGGTCGCCGACGAGGACGAAGCCGTGGTCGTGCGCCCGCGCGACGAGGGCGCGGACGTCGGCCGGACCGAGGGCGTCCTCGTCGCCCGTGCGCCCGAGGGGCAGCGTGAGGACGAGCAGCCCACCCGGACGCAGGGCCCAGGCGGCCTGCGCGACCGCGACGTCCACGTCGGCCGCGTCGCAGCCCCCGGGGTGCACCCGAGCCACGACGTCGAGGGAGGCCGCGTCGACCTCGAGCACGTCGTAGCCCGCGTCCTGGGTCGTGAGGCCGAGGTCGACCGGAGCGAACCCGCACGCCCGCAGCCACCGGGTCAGCGGGGAGCCGGTGCCGGACTCGTCGACGACGACCGCCGCGTGCCGGCCGTCGTCCGCGACCCGCAGCACCGCCGCGAGCGCGCCGAGGGCGGCCCACGCCGCGACGGCGTCACGGCTGCGCGGCAGGCCCAGGGCGCGGGCCTCGTCCCGGGCCTCGTCGGCCCGCCAGGCGTCGTCGAGCACGTCGGTGGGCAGCACCCAGTCCGGCAGGTCCGCCCGGCCCAGGTCGACCCGGCGGCGGGCGGCGACGAACGACCGGGCCGCGGCGTCCGCCGCCCGGGTGCGGCTGGTCAGGGCGCGCAGGGCGGTCGAGCCGGAGGGGCGCCGGCCGCCGGACACGGTGCCGTCGGGGCCGTCTTCGCCCTCAAGGTCGACGCCGTCCGTGGCGTCGGTGGCGGGGACGAGCGGCGCGGCGAGGGCCTCCACGGCGCCCAGGTAGGCCGCCCACGACGCCGGCAGGTCCGCCGTCTCCTCCATGTCGCGGTCGGAGCGCGCCCACCCCGTGTCGGGCTCGGGCACGAGGTAGACCCGGGAGGCACCGAGCCGGGCCGCGTGCTCGGCCGTGTCGGGTCGGTGGGCGACGACGCCGTCGACCGCGCGGAGCGTCGCCGTGACGAGGGCCCCGGCCGCGGTGCCGGCCCGCGCCGGCCCGAGGTCGTCACAGACGAGGACCCCGCGGGGCACCGGGGGGCCCGGCTCGCCAGCACCGACCCCGGCATCGACCACGGCATCGGCCACGGCGCCGAGGCCGGCGCCGATGCCGGCGGACCGCAGGACGGCGAGGCCCATGGGCAGCAGCGCGGCGCCCGCGTGGACGAGGACGACGGTGTCGTACGCCCGGAGCCGGCGCCCGGTGCGCACCCACGTGTCGGGGCGGTGGCGGCCCAGTGAGCGCACCGTGCGGAAGAACGGGGCCGGTCCGGTGCGGTCGGTGAACGCCTCGGTGGGCTCGGCCGACCAGGAGACCAGCGTGACGTCGTGCCCGGCGTCGGCCAGCTGCTGGGCCAGCCGCAGGGTGTGGGCGCCGGTCGACCCGGTGCCGGGGGGCAGCGGGCCGACGACCGCGATGCGCAGTGACGCCGACCAGACGGCGGTCCTCGACCGGCTCCCGGTGGGCCGGGACTCGGCGGGTCTCGTCCGCGGAAGTCCTGCAGATCCGGCTCGACCCCGCATGCCTCGGAGCCTAGCCGCCCGACCCGACGGCACCGTCCCGACACCCGACCGGACGCACGGGATTGTCGGTCAGCCCCGGCGGCGGGCCCCCGGAACCGGACGACCACGTGAGTCCGGTGGGGTATGCGCGGGGCTAGCCTCGGGCGGTGAACCCTCCGGCCGACCTGCTCGCCTCCCTCGTCGCGGCGGACGGGACCCGGCCCCGGCTCACCTTCTACGACGACGCGCCCGGCCCGACCCACGGCGAGCGCATCGAGCTGTCCGGCCGGGTGCTGGCCAACTGGGTCGCGAAGGCCGCCAACCTGCTGCAGGACGACCTCGACGGCGCCCCCGCGACGACCGTGGGGCTCCACCTGCCGGCTCACTGGCGGGCCGTGTACTGGGCCCTCGCGGCGTGGTCGGTCGGGTCCACCGTGGTCCTCGGCCCCGAGGCCCGCAGCGCCGACGTGGTCGTCACCACCGACCCCGTCCTGGCCGGTCAGGTCGCCGGGGACGCCGGTCTGGCGGTGCTCGTCACCCTGCCGATGCTCGCCCGCGGCAACCCCGCCACCCCGTCCGACGTCATCGACGAGGCGCGCGACCTCGCCGGCCACGGCGACGTCTTCACCCCGTGGGAGGAGCCCGACGACGACGCGCCCGCCCTCCTCGTCGACGGGCGGACGACGGCATACCGCGCGCTGGTCACCCCGGCACCCGCCTGGGGTGGGGCGCCTCGGGTGCGGGTGCCGGACCGGCTGGCCGACGTGCTCACCACCGCGCTCGCCGCCTGGGCCGCCGACGGGTCGGTCGTCCTCGTGCGGGAGCCGGGCCCGGACCAGGCGGCCCGCCTCGCCTCCGAGGGCGTGACGGTCGACCTGGTGTCAGGGTGACCTGGCCGGACCCGACCTCACCCGACCGGGGCGTCAGGCGAGCTCGACCCGCAGGTCGGGCTCCGTCTTCTCGCGCACCTCGGCCTCGGTGACGCCCTCGGCGAGCTCGCGGAGCACCAGCCCCTCCGGGGTGACGTCGATGACCGCGAGGTCCGTGATGATCCTCTGGACCACCCCGCGCCCCGTGTAGGGCAGCGAGCACTCCTTGACGATCTTGTAGGACCCGTCACGCGCCACGTGCTCCATGAGGACGATGACGTGCTTGGCCCCGTGCACGAGGTCCATCGCGCCACCCATGCCCTTGACCATCTTGCCGGGGATCATCCAGTTGGCGATGTCCCCCGCCTCCGAGACCTGCATCGCGCCGAGGATCGCCGCGTCGACCTTGCCGCCGCGGATCATCCCGAAGCTGAGCGCGGAGTCGAAGAACGAGGCGCCCTTGCGCAGGGTCACGGTCTCCTTGCCGGCGTTGATGAGGTCGGCGTCCTCACTGCCTTCGACCGGGTACGCGCCGACGCCGAGGATGCCGTTCTCCGACTGCAGGACGATCTCGACGTCCTCCGGCACGTAGTTGGGCACCAGGGTCGGCAGGCCGATGCCGAGGTTGACGTAGGACCCGTCGCTCAGCTCGGCCGCGGCGCGGGCCGCCATCTGCTCACGGGTGAGGGGCATCGCTCAGGCCTCCTGCTTCTGGTCGGCCGGCCGCACGGTGCGGCGCTCGATCCGCTTGTCGGCGGCCTGCTCCGGGGTGAGGGGGAGCACGCGCTGCACGTAGATGCCGGGCAGGTGCACCTGGTCGGGGTCGAGCTCGCCCGGCTCGACGAGCTCCTCGACCTCGGCGATGGTGACCCGGCCGGCCATCGCGGCCAGCGGGTTGAAGTTGCGGGCCGACTGGTTGAAGACGAGGTTGCCGTGGCGGTCGCCCTTCCAGGCCCGCACGAGGCCGAAGTCGGCGACGATGGCCGGCTCGAGGACGAACGCCTTGGTCTCGCCCATCCACTCGATCTCCCGCGTCTCCTTGGGCGGTGACGCCACCGAGACCGAGCCGTCGGCGGCATACCGCCAGGGCAGGCCCCCCTCGGCGATCTGGGTGCCGACCCCGGTGGCGGTGAAGAACGCCGGTATGCCGGACCCGCCCGCGCGCAATCGCTCGGCCAGCGTGCCCTGCGGGGTCAGCTCGACCTCGAGCTCGCCCGCGAGGTACTGCCGGGCGAACTCCTTGTTCTCGCCGACGTAGGAGGCGACCATCCGCCGGATCCGCCTGTCGCGCAACAGGATCCCGAGGCCCCAGTCATCCACGCCACAGTTGTTGGAGATGGCTTCGAGGTCGGTCACCCCCGCGTCGTGGATGGCGGCGATGAGCACGCTCGGTATGCCGCACAGGCCGAACCCGCCCACGGAGAGCGACATCCCGTCGGAGATGCCCTCGATCGCGACGGCCGCGGAGGAGACCACTTTGTCCATGGGTCGGGACTCTAGCGGGGTGTCGGTGGGGCGTCGGATGCCGACCTCACCCAGGGGGTCGTGCCACCATGGGACGGCCATGCCGACGCACGCCGAGGACTGCCGAGAACCCGTATGAGCCCCAGCACCCCCCGCGACCCCGAGTGGGACGTCGACGAGAACGGGCCCGCCGGGGCCCGCGACGACCACGGGTCCTACGTCGTCGACACCCGCAACCGGCTCGGTCGCGGGCGCCCCCGTAGCGGCCCACCGTCGCCCCTCAAGCCCTCCGACCGGCCGGCGCGGCCGGCGGCCCAGCCCCCGCGGGGTGCGGTGCGCGAGCACGAGCGGGTGCTCGACCGGGACGAGGCATGGGACCGGGAGCCTCCCCGTACACCCCGGCCGCCGGACCGGCGCCGGACTCGCCGGCGCCGGCTGGCCCGGACGATCCTCGTGGCCCTGCTCGTCGTCGTCCTCGCCTGGGTCGCGTTCCTCGTCTGGGTGCCGTTCAACGCGTGGGGCAACGTCACCCGGGTGGACAACATCCCGGCGGGCACCCGGCCGGCCGACAAGGGGGGCGCCACCTACCTGCTCGTCGGCTCCGACGGTCGGGAGGGCCTCACCCCCGCGCAGCAGCAGCAGCTCAACGGCAGCGGCGGCGACATCGGGTCACGCACGGACTCGATCATCCTCGTCCACGTGCCCAGCAGCGGGGGCAAGGCGTCGCTCATCTCCATCCCCCGCGACTCCTACGTCGCCATTCCCGGCCACGGGAACAACAAGATCAACGCCTCGTTCGCGTTCGGCGGGGCCAAGCTGCTCACCCAGACCATCGAGCAGAACACCGGCATCTTCATCGACGGCTACCTCGAGATCGGCTTCGCCGGGTTCGCCAACGTCGTCGACAGCCTCGGGGGCGTGGACGTCTGCGTGCCGTTCGACATGAAGGACCAGGACGCCGCCATCGACCTCAAGCAGGGGTGCCAGACCCTCGACGGCCCGACCGCCCTCGGCTACGTGCGGGCCCGCAAGTCGGACCCGCGCGGCGACATCGGCCGGGCCGAGCGACAACGCCAGTTCCTCGGCGCCGTGCTCAAGAAGGCGGCCACGCCGTCGACCGTGCTCATCCCGTGGCGCTACAAGGGGTTCGCCGACGCGGCGGCCAGCGGTCTGCAGGTGGGCCGCACGACGCAGCTGGCCGACGCGGTCAAGATCTTCCAGGCCCTGCGCGGCGTCGACGGCGGCGACACCCTCTCGCTGGTCGTGCCCATCGAGACGGCCGCCTACCAGACCTCCAACGCCGGCGTCGCGGTCAAGTGGAACTCCGCCCAGGCCAAGGCCCTGTTCACCGCCATCGAGGACGACCAGCCGCTCAGCGTGCCGCCGGCCGGGACGACCGGCAAGTAGAGCCGGAGGTGGTGACGGGTCAGCGGCCGAGCAGCTGCCGGGCCATGACGACCCGCTGGATCTGGTTGGTGCCCTCGTAGATCTGGGTGATCTTCGCGTCGCGCATCATCCGCTCCACCGGGAAGTCCTTGACGTACCCGGCCCCGCCGAGCAGCTGGACCGCGTCGGTCGTGATCCGCATGGCGACGTCGGAGGCGTAGCACTTCGCGGCCGCCCCGAAGAAGGCGAGGTCGGCGTCGCCGCGCTCCGACTTGGCGGCCGCGACGTAGACCATCTGGCGGGCGGCCTCGAGGGTCATGGCCATGTCGGCGAGCATGAACTGGATGCCCTGGAACTCGGCGACGGCCTTGCCGAACTGGCGCCGCTCCTTGACGTAGTCGAGCGCGGCGTCGAGGGCCCCCTGGGCGATGCCGACGGCCTGGGCCCCGATCGTGATGCGGGTGTGGTCGAGGGTGCGCAGCGCGATCTTCAGGCCGTCGCCCTCGGTTCCGACGATCCGGTCGCCGGGCAGCCGGACGTCGTCGAAGTACAGCTCGCGCGTGGGGCTCCCCTTGATGCCGAGCTTGCGCTCCTTCTCACCGAAGGTGAACCCGGCGTCGTCCTTGTCGACGACGAAGGCGCTGATATTGGCCCCGCGCCGGCCGTCCGGGTCGGTCACGGCGAGCACCGTGTAGTACTGCGAGACACCGGCGTTGGTGATCCACGACTTCTGGCCGTTGAGCACCCAGTCGTCGCCGTCGCGGCGGGCGCGCGTCTTCATGGCCGCCGTGTCCGACCCGGCCTCACGCTCGGACAGCCCGTAGGAGAACGCCGCCTCGCCGCGGGCCAGCGGGGTCAGGTAGCGCTGCTTGAGCTCCTCCGACCCGGCGAGGATGACGGGCATCGACCCCAGCTTGTTGACCGCCGGGATGAGCGAGCTCGACGCGCAGACGCGGGCGACCTCCTCGATGACGATGCAGACGGCGAGCGCGTCGGCGCCCACCCCGTCGTAGGCCTCCGGGACGTGGGGGGCGAAGAAGTCGCTCGCCACGAGGGCGTCGTGCGCCTCCTGGGGGTAGCGCGCCTCCTCGTCGACCGCGGCCGCGTAGGGCGCGATCTTGTCGGCGCTGATCGCGCGCACGGCCTCCCGCACGGCGTCGTGCTCCTCGGAGGGCTGGTAGAGGTCGAAGGACGCGTTCCCGGTGCTCACGGCGTCAGGTTACCGCTCGGTATGCCGCGTCGTCGCCGAGCGTGGGTCAGGCCACAGCCCGCTCCGGCAGACCGGGGTCGACGCCCGTGAGCCGCACGGCGAGGTCCCACAGCCCCCGCTGCACGTCGAGGTCGCGCGACGCCGAGGAGGAGCCGACGATGGTCGGCATCCCGGTCGACTCGAACGGGCCGGACGGGCCGACGTAGGCGCCCCCGGGCAGGTCCGGCGCCGTCGCGGCATACACCGTGGGCAGGGCGCCGTCGGCCGCCGTCTGGATGAGCAGGCGGCGCGAGGCCATGGCGTCCTGCAGCCGGCGGGCCCGGTCGCCCCCGAGGTGGGACTGCAGGTTGGTGGCGGAGTAGCCCGGGTGGGCCGCGAGCGAGCGCACCGTCGACCCGGCGAGGAGCAGGCGGCGCTCCAGCTCGTAGGCGAACATGAGGTCGGCGAGCTTGCTCTGGCCGTAGGCCGCCCACGCGCTGTAGCGCCGCCGGTCGAAGCCCGGGTCGCGCAGGTCGATGTGGCCGAAGCGGTGCACCATCGACGAGAGGGTGACCACCCGGTCGGTGACCTTCGGCAGGAGCAGCCCGGTGAGGGCGAAGTGGCCGAGGAAGTTCGTCGCCAGCTGCAGCTCGAACCCGTCGGCCGACCGCGCCTTCGGGACCGCCATGATGCCGGCGTTGTTGACGAGCACGTCGACCGGCCCGTCGAGGCCGTCGGCGAAGGCGCGCACCGAGGCGAGCGAGGCGGTGTCGAGGTGGCGCACCTCCGCCGTCCCGCCCACCTGCTGGCGCGCGCGCTCGGCCTTGTCGAGGTTGCGGCACGCCATGACGACGTGAGCACCCTTGTGCGACAGCAGCTTCGCCGCCTCCAGCCCGATGCCGCTGCTGGCCCCGGTGACGACCACCACGCGGCCGTCCTGCGCGGGGACGTCAGCCGGGGACCAGCCCATCAGGCGCCGGACCCGCGCAGCTCGGGCATGACCTGCTTCTCGAACAGCTCGATCCCGGAGGTGTCCCACGCCGCCTCGGCGAAGTTGGTGATGGCGTAGGTCATCCCCAGCTTCTCGAGTGCGCGCAGCGACTCGACGATCTGCTCGGGCGTGCCCACGGCCGGCCCGTTCTTCGCGCCGTTGACCTGGCTCTCGACCGCCGCCTCGGAGATGCCGTTCTTGCGCAGGTGGTCGCCGACCCAGGCGATGCGGTCCTGCGCCTCCTTCTCGGTCTCCCCGATGAAGACGTTGTAGTTGGCGCTGCGCACGATCGAGCCGTAGTCGCGGCCCACGGTGCGGCAGTGGCCCTCGAGGATGGCGCTCTTGGCGGCGAACCCCTCGGCCGTCCCGTCGAAGTTCGTGTAGTCGGCATACTCCGCCGCGATCTTCAGCGTGACCTTCTCGCCGCCGCCGGCCACCCACATGGGGATGCCGTTGGCCTCGGAGCCCTTGACGGTCGTGCCCTGCAGGGGCCGCGGCTGGCCGATCGCCCCGTCCACCGTGTAGTACTTGCCGTGGTGGGTGGCCCCGCCGGTCGTCCACATCTGGCGGAAGATCTCGACCCCGTCGCGCAGGCGGCCGAGGCGCTCACCGGCGCTCGGGAAGCCGTAGCCGTAGGCGCGCCACTCGTGCTCGTACCAGCCACCGCCGATCCCCATCTCGACCCGGCCGCCCGAGACGACGTCGATCGTCGCGGCGACCTTCGCGAGGTAGGCCGGGTTGCGGTAGGACATGCAGGTGCACATCTGGCCGAGGCGCACGCGGCTCGTCGCGGCGGCGTAGGCGGCCATGAGCGACCACGCCTCGTGGGTCGCGTCCTGCGTGGGCTCGGGCACCGTGTGGAAGTGGTCGTAGACCCACAGCGACTCCCAGTCCTCGTTGGCGTCGAGCCGCTTGGCCAGGCCGAGCATGGTCTCCCAGTGCTGGGCCGGCTCGATGCCGGCGAGGTCCATGCGCCAGCCCTGCGGGACGAACATGCCGAATCTCATGGGTCACCTTTACGTCGTGGAAGTGCGGGGGGCGGCCCGACGGGTGGGCCTCTCGCATCATGTCACCGGCCTCGGGGGCCCGCGCTCCGGGGCGCTGTGGGAGGTGCCCGGATCCGGCCGCGGTGCCAGGATGACGAGGTGACGAAGTACGACAACGACCCGGTCGTCATCCGCGACCTCCTCACGACTCCGGGCACCTGGGCGGTCGTCGGGCTCTCGACCAACCGTGGCCGCGCGGCCTACGGCATCGCGCAGTTCCTCAAGGCCGAGCTCGGTATGCGCGTGGTGCCGGTGCACCCGGGCGCCGAGACCGTGCTGGGGGCGACGGGCTACGCCCGACTGGCGGACGTCCCGGACAGCCGGCCCGTCGACGTCGTCGACTGCTTCGTCAACAGCGCCAAGGTGGGAGCCGTCGTCGACGACGCCATCGCGGAGAAGGACCGGCTCGGCATCGCCGCCGTGTGGATGCAGCTGGGGGTGGTCGACGAGGCCGCCGCCACCCGGGCCCGCCGGGCCGGACTGGCCGTCGTCATGGACACCTGCCCGCGCATCGAGTACCCGCGGCTGCAGCCCGGCGACGGCGCCGGGGCCATCGTCGGCTGACCCGGCCACGAACCTGCGGGCCGTCAGTGGGCGGTGGCGTCCCGCTCCCGCAGCGCCCGGCCCTTGGCCGTGGCCACCGCGTGTAGCTCGGCCTGGAAGGCCACCATGGCCGCGCGGATCCGCGCCGCCTCGGGCCCCTCCCCGGCACCGAGGATGCGCGCCGCGAGGAGGCCGGCGTTGCGCGCCCCGCCGATGGACACCGTGGCGACCGGCACCCCGGCCGGCATCTGGACGATCGACAGCAGGGAGTCCATGCCGTCGAGGTGCTTCAGCGGCACCGGCACCCCGATGACGGGCAGCGGCGTCACCGCCGCCAGCATCCCCGGCAGGTGGGCCGCGCCCCCAGCTCCGGCGATGACGACCCGCAGCCCCCGGTCGGGCGGCGTCGCGGCCGTAGGCGATCATCGCGTCCGGCATCCGGTGGGCCGAGACGACGTCGGCCTCGTAGCCGATCCCCATCTCCCGCAACGCGACCGCAGCCTGCTCCATGACCGGCCAGTCGCTGTCGCTGCCCATGACCACGCCGACGACGACCTCACTCATCGATGGCCCCCGCCAGGTAGTCCGCCGCATGGGTCGCCCGGCCGCGGGCGTCCTCGAGCGACCCCGAGCAGACGTTGACGTGCCCGATCTTGCGGCCGGGCCGCACGCCCTTGCCGTAGAGGTGCACCTTGGCTCCCGGGTCGCGGGCCATGACGTGGCGGTAGGCGCTGTAGAGCTCGTCGTGCTCGCCGCCGAGCACGTTGGCCATCGCGGTCCACGGCGCCCGGCTCGACGGGTCGCCGAGCGGCAGGTCCAGCACCGCCCGGATGTGCTGCTCGAACTGGCCGGTGACCGCGCCGTCCATCGACCAGTGACCGCTGTTGTGCGGGCGCATGGCCAGCTCGTTGACCAGGTATGCCGGCGGCGCGTCCGGAGCGGGCCCCGCCACCTCGAACAGCTCGACCGCCATGACCCCGGTGACGCCGAGGGCGCCGGCCACCTGCAGCGCCGTGGCGGTGGCCCGGGCGGCCAGACCGTCGTCGAGGCCCGGGGCCGGGGCGAGGACCTCGGTGCAGATGCCGCCGGTCTGCACCGTCTCCACGACCGGCCAGGCGGCCGCCTGCCCCGAGGGGCTGCGGGCGACGAGGGCGGCGAGCTCGCGCCGGAAGGCGACCCGCTCCTCGACGAGGACCCCGTCGGCCAGCGGGCCGGGCTCCCCGGCGGCGACGAGCCAGTCGTCGAGCTCCGCCGCCGCGTGGACGACGCGCACGCCCTTGCCGTCGTAGCCGCCGCGCGGGGTCTTGGCCACGATCGGCCAGCCCACGGTCGCCGCGAACGCCTCGACCTCCGCGGCGGTGTGCACGGCGGCCCAGCGGGGGGCGGGCACGCCGAGCTCGCCGAGCCGACGGCGCATCGCGAGCTTGTCCTGCGCATACCGCAGGGCCTGGGGCGAGGGGTGGAGCACGGCCCCGTCGGCGACGAGGGCCTCCAGGACGACGGCCGGCACGTGCTCGTGGTCGAAGGTCACGACGTCACAGGCGCGGGCGAAGGCGCGCACGCTCTCGACGTCGGTGTGGTCGCCGACGGGCGAGGTCGGCACGACCAGGGCGGCGGCGGCGTCGGGCGCCTCGCTGAGGACGGCGAGCTGCACCCCGAGCTCGATGGCCGGACCCTGCATCATGCGAGCCAGCTGGCCGCCGCCGACGACGCCGAGCACGGGAAAGCCGCCGGGGGTGCGGAGCGGCGTGGCGGTCACGGGACGGAAGCGTAGCCCGCGGCTACGGCGGCGGGCTCGGCCTGACGGGCCCTCGCCGCCGGGATCGGTACAGTTCTCCCGTGACCGAGGACCGCCCGCCCACCCTCGCCGGACGGCTGGAAGGCCTCGTCAGCCTCTTCTGGCGCGAGCTGGCCAAGTTCGGCGTCATCGGGGCCGTCGGGTTCGTCATCGACTTCGGTGGGTTCAACCTGCTGTTCTACGGCCCGCTGGCCGGACACCTGACGACCTCGAAGATCATCTCGGGCGCCGCGGCCACGCTCGTGGCCTGGATCGGCAACCGGATGTGGACCTTCCGGCACCGGCGCAACCGCCCGGCCCACCACGAGGCGCTGTTGTTCTTCGTCGTCAACGGAGTGGGCCTGGCCATCTCGACGGTGTGGCTCAACGTCACCCACGACTACTTCGGGTTCACCTCCCGCGGCGCGGTCAACCTCAACACCATCATCGGCATCGGTCTGGCGACGATCTTCCGGTTCTGGGCCTACCGCCAGGTGGTGTTCGCGGGCGAGCACCCGGGCGACACCGAGGACGGCGTCGAGGGTCCGGAGAGCGCCGACCCCGCGGCCGGCGACGGCGAGGGCCGCTCCGTCGAGCACGACCGGGGACCAGCCGCTCCCTGATCGCCCCTCGCCCGTGGGCCCGCCAGCCTCAGTACTGGTCGAACTCAGTGCTGGTCGAACTCAGTGCTGGTCGGCGCTGGTCGGGCTCAGTGCTGGTCGGCCTCGGACAGGAACAGGGCGAACCGGGCCGGCTGGGCCGACAGGAGGTCGAGCCGCCCCCCGTTGGACTCGGCCAGGTCGCGGGCGAGCGCCAGGCCCAGCCCGGTGCTGTTGCCGAGGCCGCTGCTGACCGACCGCTCGAAGATGTGGGGCGCCATCGTCGGCGACACGCCGTCGCCCTGGTCGGTGACCTCGACGACCACCGACGGACCGCTGCGCCGGGCCTGCATCTCGACGGTGCCGCGGCCGTGGACGAGGGAGTTCTCCAGCAGCGTGCTCAGCACCTGGCTGAGGGCGACGGGCGTCGACTTCACGACCAGGCCGCGCTCGCCGAGGACGCGGACGCTGCGCCGGGCCTGCTCGAAGGCCGGCTGCCACTCCCGCTGGAGCGCCGCGATGACCGAGTCGAGGCTGACCTCGGGACGGGGCGCGTCGTTGCTCCGGCGGCTGCGCATGAGCAGGTCGTCGACGACGCGGGTGAGCCGTTCCACCTGCTCCATGGCGATACCGGCCTCCTCGTGGACGACGACCGGGTCGTCGCTCACGCTGATCTCCTCGAGACGCATGAGCAGGGCCGTCAACGGCGTGCGCAGCTGGTGCGACGCGTCGGAGGCGAACTCGCGCTCGGCCGCCAGCGAGGTCGTCATCTGCTGTGCGCTCCGGGTGAGAACCGCCGAGACCCGGTCGACCTCGGCGATGCCCGACCGGATGGGCGGGATGCGGGTCTTGCCCTCCCCCAGCTGCTCGGCGGCCACCACGAGCTGGGACATCGGACCGGCCACTCGTCGCGAGAGGTGGGCCGCCACCGCGACGGACAACGCCGCGATGAGGATGGCCAGCAGGGCGCCCAGACCCAGGATCAGCAGGCCCCGGTCGAGCGCTGGGGAGTCGAGCCAGTCGTCGACGGTGTCGGGGTGCTGGGTGAAGACCCACAGCCAGATCGCGAGAACCGGGACGAGGATCCCGAGGAGCCCGGCCACGACGGCGTACGCCGTGACGCGCGAGACCTCGCGACGCATACCGGGGGTCCCGCTCAGCTGTCGGGTCGCTCGAACCGGAAGCCGACGCCACGCACCGTGGAGATGTAACGCGGCTGGGTGGCATCGTCGCCGAGCTTCCGGCGCAGCACGCTGATGTGCATGTCGAGCGTCTTGGTGGAGCCGAACCAGGCGGTCTCCCAGATCTCGCGCATCAGCTGCTCGCGCGAGACGACCTTGCCCTGCTCGCGCACCAGCACGCGCAGGAGGTCGAACTCCTTGGCCGTCAGCTGCATCTCGTGGTCCTGGAACCAGGCGCGGCGGCCGTCGGGGTCGATGCGCAGCTGGTCGCTGGTGGGCGCCGCGTCGGAGGGGTTGCGCCGGAGTAAAGCGCGCACGCGGGCCAGCAGCTCGGCGAGCCGGAACGGCTTCGTGACGTAGTCGTCGGCGCCGGCGTCGAGCCCCACGACGGTGTCGACCTCGTCGGCGCGCGCCGTGAGCACGAGCACGGGCACGGTCTTGCCCATGGCCCGCATCCGGCGGCACACCTCGAGCCCGTCGATGAAGGGCAGCCCGAGGTCGAGCACGACGAGGTCGGGGTTCTCCCTGGCCCCCTCGAGCGCGGCCCGGCCGTCACCGCGGACGTCCACGTCGTAGCCCTCGCGGCGCAGGGCTCGGGCCAGCGGCTCGGAGATGGCCGGATCGTCCTCGGCCAGCAGCACACGCGTCACGCCAGTGATGCTAGGGGATCAGACCCCCGGCCACTGAGGTGCCCGCTTCGTGACGAATGCCGCAACTCCCTCGGCCCGGTCCCCACTGAAGGCGGTGGCCCGCCAGCACGCGTCCTCGATCTCGAGGCCGGCCGTCAGGTCGACGCCCTGACCGAGCCGCATCGCCCGCTTCGCCTGGCGCAGCGCCACCGGCGAGTGGGCGGCGATCCCCCGCGCCACCTCCATGGCCCGCGCCGCAGCCGTGCCGGTGGCGACGACCTCGTCGACGCACCCCAGCGCCAGCGCCTCGGCGGCCGTGAGGCGGCGCGCGGTGAAGACGAGCGAGGCCGCCCGGGACCACCCCACCCGGCGGGTGAGCAGCTGCGTGCCCCCGCCGCCCGGGATGACCCCGACCGACACCTCGGGCAGCCCGACCGTGGCCCCCTCCCCCGCCACGACGAGGTCGCACGACAGGGCGAGCTCGAACCCGCCGCCGAGCGCATACCCCTCGACCGCCGCGACGACGGGCACCGGCAGGTCGAGCACCCCGCCGTATGCCGCGCGGTTGCCGGGCCGCTGCCGCACCAGCTCGGCGTCGGTGAGGGTGTTGCGCTCCTTGAGGTCGGCGCCCACGCAGAAGGCACGGTCCTGGCTGGAGCGCAGGACGACACAGCGCACGGTCGCGTCGTGGGCCAGCTCGGTCGTCGCGGCGGCGATCGCGGCCGCCATGGCGCTCGACACCGCGTTGAGGGCGTCGGGCCGGTCGAGCACGATCTGCGCGACGTGGCCGTCGCCGGAGCGCTCGATGCGGACGAGGGGGGCGGTGGTCACGCGGGCTCCTGACGGGTCGAGGGTGCCGGTCGGGTCCGGGGCCGGACGGCGGTGCCGGCGCGGACGAGGAGGTAGGGCTCGACCTTGCCCACTCCGCGCATGGAGCGCGGGCGCAGCGCGGTGAGGTCGAAGCCGGAGATGTCCTTCAGGGCCTCTGCCACGGCGCCGTCGACGAGCACGGTGTGGGGCTGGGCGATCGACGTGAGCCGGGCCGCCCGGTTGACCGTGGTGCCGAAGACGTCTCCGAGCCGCGGGATGACCCGTCCCGCGGCGAGGCCGACACGGACGTCGGGGAGGACCGGGTCGCGGGCGATGGCCTCGTCGAGGTCGAGGGCCGTGGCCGCAGCCGGTCCGGCGTTCCGGTTGGAGAAGAGGATCTCGTCACCGACCGTCTTGACGATGCGGCCACCGTGGGCCGTGACGATGTCGGCGCTCAGCGCCTCGAACCTCTGCACGACCAGGGCCAGCTCGCGCTCGGTCGACTTGCGCACCAGGGTGCTGAAGGCGACGAGGTCGGCGAAGCCGATGTGGCGGTAGATGCCCTCGTGGGCCGTCTCCGGCTCGGCGTCCGTGAGCAGCCGGGAGACGGCGTCGGCGAGGTGGCGGCGCCACGCGTACAGCAGCAGAGGCTCGAGCTCGTCGGCCAGCCGTACGAGGTGACGCGCCGTGGTCTCCGCGGTGGCGGCGGCCGAGTGGTCGGCGTTGAGGTCCCCCACCCGGTCGTGCTCGGCCTCGACGGCCTCGGCCACCAGCTGCACCTGCCACGAGGCCAGCCGGTCGGCGGTCCGCGCGAAGGCCCGGGTCAGCTGCAGGGCCGTCGCCTCGTCGAGCTCGCCGTCACGGACGAGGCCCGCGACGACCCGGAGAGCGTCGACGTCCGCCCGGGTGAACAGCGCCTCGTCGGTGTTGACCAGCGGGAAGCCGAGGGCCTGCCAGAACGAGCGGGCACTGCGCAGGCTGACCTGGGCGGCCGCGCTGACGTCGCGCCGGGTGAGGTCGAGGGGGTGGCCGAGCAGGGCCGCGGTCAGCTCCTCGAGGTCTCCACCGGAGCAGCTCGCCCCGTCCGATGGAGTCTCGCTCATGCGTGCATCATGCCAACCGACGGAGTCCCGGTCAGCCGACCTGGGTTCGTCCCGACCGACGCAGGACGGTGACGGCGACCCAGACGGCGGCGACCAGACCGAGCAGCAGCGGCACGAGCTCGCCACGGGGCAGACCGGGCACCAGCTCACCGACGAAGAAGGCGCACGCCAGGGCGAGGGCCGGCAGCGGGACGAACCCGGCCCGGAAGCCCGCGATGACGAGCAGCAGGATCGCGACGGGAGCGGCCATGAACAGCGCGACGATGCCGGGCCCGGCCGCCTCGTCGATCGCGTCCAGCACCTGCGCCCCCGTCGCGGGGGCGAACCCGGCGAGGGCGACCATGACGAGGTGGTGCACCGCGATGAACGCCAGGCCGATGATGCCGACGGCGCCGACCGCCACACCGGCGTTGCCGAGCCCACGGCCCCGCTCTCGTGTGCCGCCGGCGAAGAAGAGCACGACACCGACCATGAGCACCGCGGCGGCGAGCTCGAGCACGGTCATCACCCTGACGTCGCCGACGCGGCCGAGCATCTGGGGGAGCTGCGCGCTCGGCGCTGCCCCGTCGTCGGAGAAGGGGTCGACCGGGCCGGTCGCGAGGAGGCAGAGGAAGAGTGCCGGCAGGCTCAGGGGGCCGAGGACCCGGCGCAGCCCGGTCGGGAAGGTCCCTGGAGCGGCGGGAACGGCGCCGGCGTGGTGGCCGGCGCGGGTGGTGCTGGTGGACGCCCCGGCCGGGGTGTGGGGTCCGGAGGTGACGGACATGGTGGTTCCTCCCTTTCACAGTGGTCGTCCCTCGGGACGGCGGCCGGCCCCGTCGGCCGACCCTTCCTCGACGGTAGGGACGGCGGACGTCGTCCCGCGTCGTCGCGGCGGCGACGGTGGGGCCTACGGGCGGCGACATCTCGGGCCTGCCTCGTACGTCCGCCGGGCGGACGCATACTCCGTGAGGAGGATGCCGGACGAGCCGCCCGGGTCCTACCCTCGGGCCATGGCGTCGAGCACGCTCCGGACCTCCCCCGCGCGATGGTGGGACGCCCTCGCGCCGAGACCGCTCGACGTCGGCCTCTTCCTGCTCGTCGGTGGCGTCTGCGTGGCCGAGCTCGTCACCGGCCAGGTCGAGGCGTCCCTCTGGCGCGGCGCGGTCGTCACGGTCGGCTTCACCCTCCCGATGCTCTGGCTGCGCCGCAGCCCCTGGGTCGCCCTCGTCGTCGTCTACGCGACGATGGCCGTGAGCGTGGTGCTCGGCGTCAGCCTCTACGACTTCCTCGGCTCGGTCGTCCCGGGCGTCGCCGTGGTGGGGGTGCTCGCGGCGCGCTCGGCGCTCCTGCCCTCGCTCGTCGGTCTGATCGTCGCCTACGTCAGCCTGGTCCTCACCGCGCTGACGGACCCGGGCGGCTACCTCTGGGGGGCCTTCATCCTCGGAGCCGCCTGGGTGGCGGGCCGGCTCATCCACTCCCGCCAGCAGCTCATCGACCGGCTCAACGCCACGGCGGCGGAGCTGGAGCGCTCCCGTGACGCGCAGGCACAGCTGGCGGTGAGCGCGGAGCGGGCCCGGCTCGCCCGCGAGCTCCACGACGTGGTGGCCCACTCGGTCAGCGTCATGGTCGTGCAGGCCGGGGCGGCCGAGCGGATGGTCGCGGTGGACCCGCAGCGGGCCGAGGCCGCCCTGGCGTCCGTGCGCACCACCGGGCGGCAGGCGCTCGACGAGCTGAGGGTGCTGCTGGGCGTCCTGCGGCCTGGCACCGGGACCGGGGCTGGGGGCGGGAGCGGGGCCGAGGTACGGCCGTCACCCGGCCTGGCCGACCTCGACGCCCTCGTCGAACCCCTGCGGGCACAGGGGCTCGAGGTCGAGGTGTCCACCGGCGGGCCCGTCCGCGACCTCCCGCCGGGGCTGGAGCTCACGGCATTCCGCATCGTCCAGGAGAGCCTCACCAACGTCCTGCGGCACGCGCACGCCCGGCGAGCATCGGTCGCCCTGCAGTACGGATCGGACGCCCTCGACATCCGCGTCTCCGACGACGGCCACGGCGGGCCCGCCCTCGTCGGCGGGACAGGTCGGGGGCTGGCGGGGATGGCCGCGCGCGCCCAGCTCTACGGCGGGTCGGTGGTCTCCGGCGCCCGCCCCGAGGGCGGCTTCGCCGTGGCGGCGCACCTGCCGCTGCCGGGCCCGCCGTGACCGTGCGCGTCGTCGTCGTCGACGACCAGGCGTTGGTGCGCGGCGGGTTCGCGATGATCCTCGAGAGCGAGGCGGACCTCGAGGTCGTCGGTGACGCGGCGGACGGCGCTCAGGCCCTCGACGTCTGCGCCCGCGTGCACCCCGACGTCGTCCTCATGGACATCCGGATGCCGGTCATGGACGGCGTCGAGGCGACCCGGCGCCTCACCGCGACGCCGGGCCCTCGGGTGCTCATGCTGACGACGTTCGACCTCGACGAGTACGTCTACGACGCGATCCGGGCCGGCGCCAGCGGCTTCCTGCTCAAGGATGTCTCCCCGCATCAGCTCGCCGACGGCGTGCGCACCGTCGCCGACGGCGACACGCTGCTGGCGCCGAGCATCACCCGGCGGCTGGTCGAGGAGTTCGTGAGCCGACCCGTCGCCGGCCGGGCCGCGCCGTCGCTGGCCCCGCTGACCGAGCGCGAGCGGGAGGTCCTCGAGCTCGTGGGCCGGGGCCTGTCCAACGGGGAGATCGCGCGCCGGCTCGTCGTCTCGGAGACGACGGCCAAGACCCACGTCAGCCGCATCCTCACCAAGCTGCGGCTGCGCGACCGGGTGCAGGCGGTCGTGCTCGCCTACGAGGCCGGGCTGGTCCGGCCCGGGGACGGGCTGGGAACCGCCTGAGGCATCCGGGCGTGGACGACGTCTCCGGCCGCCCAGGAGATGCGGCCGTCCGGTCCGTCGACGACGAGTCGTCCGTCGTCGTCGACGGCCACCGCGTCGCCGGTGACGGTCGTGCCGTCCGGCAGGCTGAGCGTGACGAGCCGGCCGAGCGTCGAGCAGCGGGTCCGGTATGCCTCGCGCACCCGATCGACCGGCTCACGGACCAGCCGGGCCAGGGCCTCGAGGTAGGCGGCGACGAGGGCCGTGCGGTCGGCGTCGGCCGCGCCCGCCAGGGCCAGCGAGGTCGCCGTCGGCACCGGCAGCTGGTCGCGGGTCTGGCTGAGGTTGACCCCCGTGCCCACGACGACGAAGCCCGCGCGGGCACCGTCGGGGGCCACCAGCTCGCAGAGGATCCCGCAGACCTTGCGCGAGCCGTCCGCCGGCAGCAGCACGTCGTTGGGCCACTTCAGCTCCGCGCCGAGACCCGTGACGGACTCGACGGCCTCGACGACGGCCAGCCCCGCGGTGAGGGGCAGCCAGCCGGCCCCCGCGGCGGGGACCGGCACCGTGGCGGAGACCGCGACCGACGACCCCGGGGGGGCCTCCCAGCGGCGGGCCAGCCGGCCGCGGCCCTGGCTCTGGTGGTCGGCGACGACGACGTGCCAGGGGCCGTCGAGGGCGGCGGCCCGCGCGTTGGTCGAGCCGATGCTGGCGTGGTGCTCGACGTCGAGCCAGGGCGATCCGGGCGTGACCAGCGTCGCGCGCAACGCGTCGGGATCGAGGGCGGCGGCCATGAGCCGCAAGGCTAGGCTCCGCTCCATGTCCGCCGCCGAGGCCCCCGACCAGCCGCTGTCCGCCGACGAGCCCACCGGCACCGACGCGCCCGACCTGACGACGACCGCCGGCAAGATCGCCGAGCTCAAGCGCCGGGTGGCGGAGGTGGCCCACGCGGGGTCGGAGCGGGCGGTCGAGAAGCAGCACGCCCGTGGCAAGAAGACCGCGCGGGAGCGGCTCGCCATGCTCCTCGACGAGGGCACGTTCATCGAGATGGACAAGTACGCGCGGCACCGCAGCACCGCCTTCGGCCAGGACAAGAACCGTCCCTACGGCGACGGGGTGGTGACCGGCTACGGGCTGGTCGACGGGCGCACCGTCGCCGTGTTCGCCCAGGACTTCACCGTCTTCGGCGGCTCCCTCGGCGAGGTGTTCGGCGAGAAGATCTGCAAGGTCATGGACTTCGCCATGAAGGTCGGCTGCCCCGTGGTCGGGCTCAACGACTCCGGCGGCGCGCGCATCCAGGAGGGCGTCGTGGCCCTCGGGCTCTACGCCGAGATCTTCCGGCGCAACGTGCACGCCTCGGGTGTCATCCCCCAGATCTCGCTCGTCATGGGTCCTTGCGCGGGGGGCGCGGTCTACTCCCCCGCCATCACCGACTTCACGGTCATGGTCGACCAGACGTCACACATGTTCATCACCGGGCCCGACGTCATCAAGACCGTCACCGGCGAGGTCGTGTCGATGGAGGACCTCGGTGGGGCGCGCACCCACAACACGAAGTCCGGCGTCGCTCATTACATGGGCTCCGACGAGCAGGACGCCGTCGACTATGTCAAGGCCCTGCTCTCCTACCTGCCGTCCAACAACCTCGACGAGCCGCCCGCCTACGAGTCGGCCGGAGACCTCGAGGTCACCGACGACGACCGCTGGCTCGACACGAGCATCCCCGACAGCCCCAACCAGCCCTACGACATGCGCGAGATCATCACCCACGTCGTCGACGACGGTGAGTTCCTCGACGTGCAGCTGCTGTTCGCGCCCAACATCATCACCGGCTTCGCCCGGGTCGACGGGATGCCGGTGGGGGTCGTCGCCAACCAGCCTCTGCAGCTGGCGGGCTGCCTCGACATCGACGCCTCCGAGAAGGCGGCCCGGTTCGTGCGCACCTGCGACGCCTTCAACGTGCCAGTGCTGACGTTCGTCGACGTGCCCGGTTTCCTGCCCGGCACCGACCAGGAGTGGGACGGCATCATCCGCCGGGGCGCGAAGCTGCTGTACGCGTACGCCGAGGCGACCGTGCCCCTTGTCACCGTCATCACGCGCAAGGCCTACGGCGGCGCCTACGACGTCATGGGCAGCAAGCACCTCGGTGCCGACATCAACCTCGCGTGGCCGACGGCCCAGATCGCGGTCATGGGCGCGCAGGGAGCGGTGAACATCCTGTACCGCAAGGAGATCGCCGCCGCGGAGGCGGAAGGACGCGACGTCGAGGAGACGCGGCAGGCGTTCGTCCGCGAGTACGAGGAGCACCTCGCCAACCCCTACATCGCGGCCGAACGCGGGTACGTCGACACGGTCATCTCCCCGTCGAACACGCGCATGAACGTCACGCGGGCCCTGCGCGCGCTGAAGACGAAGCGGGAGACCCTCCCGCCCAAGAAGCACGGGAACATTCCGCTATGAGTCCCGAGCCAGCTCGGCCCTCGAATCGGCTCCACGCTATGAGTCCCGAGCCAGCTCGGCCCTCGAATCGGCTCCACGCTATGACATCCGAGACCGAGACCGAGCGGCCGCTCCTCCAGGTCGTCCGCGGCGACGCGACGCCCGAGGAGGTCGCCGCACTCGTCGCCGTCCTCGGTGCCCTCGGGAGCGGGTCCGCACCGTCGGAGCCGGCGGCACCGCGAGGCTGGTCCGCGCCGGCGGCCCGGCTGCGGGCGCCGGCTTACGGCCGCGCGCCCGGTGGATGGCGCGGCTCCGCCCTCCCCCGCTGACCTTCGGGTCTGGGCTCTCGCACGTGCGTTCAACCGGTGCCCGTTCTCGTTGTGGCACAGCCGGATCCTGTGGATGGAGCATTGACGCTGGCTCCGGTCACGGCGTAGAATCGAACACATGTTCGAGAGCGAGAAGGGCCACCGCTCCGACCTTCTCGCTGCCCTGACCGAGACGCTGCGTCAACCGCTCACCGCGGTCGACGATGCCGAGCGCATCGACCAGATCGAGCAGCTGGAGCGGCTCAAGGCCGTGGCGGCCGCGATCCAGGCCCGCGTCACCGTCGACCTCGTCGAGAGCCAGGCCCGCGTCGCCGAGCGGGCCGAACGCCGGGCCCACGAGGCGGCCGAGGCCGGGGACTTCGAGACGTGGCGCGCCCAGCGGGACGCCGCCCGCGCGGCCTCGGTCAACGAGGCGGCGGGCGAGCGCTGCCGGGCGCGCCGCCGTCGGGTCGACATCGGGGTGCAGGCCCAGGTCGCGCTGGCCCGGCGCTCCTCGCCCCACCAGGGCAGCCGCTCGGTGCGCACCGCCCTCACCCTCGTCCACGACCTGCCCCACGTCCTGTCCGCCCTCACTCTCGGCGACCTCAGCGAGCGCCGGGCCGAGCTCGTCGTCCAGGAGACCGCCGTCCTGTCGCCCGAGCAGCGACAGGCGGTCGACGCCGAGCTCGCCGACCGCTGGGGGCACGAGCTCGGGCGCCTCGGCGACCGCGAGCTGGTCCGCCGGGTTCGCGCCGTCTGCTACCGGGTCGACGCCGCGTCGGTGGTGGCTCGGGCGCAGCAGGCCGAGAACGACCGCCGCGTCTCGCTGCGCCCCGCTCCCGACACGATGACCTACCTCACCGCCCTGCTCCCGGTGGCCCAGGGAGTCGCGGTTCTCGCCGCGCTGACCCGAGCCGCCGACACCGCCAGGTCGGCCGGGGACGTGCGCAGCAAGGGCCAGGTCATGGCCGACCTGCTCGTCGAGCGCGCCACGGGCCAGAGCACCGCCGCCGCGGTCCCGGTGGAGGTGCAGGTCGTCATGACCGACCGCGCCCTGCTCGCCGGGGACGACACGCCGGCGCACCTCCCCGGCTACGGCACGGTGCCGGCGCCGTGGGCCCGCCACCTCGTCGCGACGAGCGGCCCGGAGGGCGTGTCGCCCGCCGGGGTGTGGCTGCGGCGCCTCTACACGCACCCCGACGACGGCACCCTCGTGACGATGGACTCCACGAGGCGGCTCTTCGACGGCGCCCTCCGCGCCTACGTCGTCGCGCGCGACGTCACCTGCCGCACACCGTGGTGCGACGCGCCTATCCGCCACGTCGACCACGTCGTCGACCACGCGCTGGGTGGAGCCACGAGCGCGTCCAACGGTCAGGGCCTGTGCATCCGCTGCAACCTCGCCAAGGCGCAGGAGGGCTGGTCCGCCCTCCCGGTGGACGCAGACGACGGCTCGCCCCCGGTGGTGCTGCTCACCACCCCTACCGGCCACACCTACGCGTCCACCGCTCCCCCTCTGCTGCCGGGTGACCTGGGAGACGTGGGTGACCTGGGCACCGAGCGGGTTTCGGATGGGGAAAGCCCCCTGGAACGGCGCTGGCTCGAGCTCCTCGCCGCCTGACCCCCTGGCCGGAGGCCAGGCTAGGTTGCCGGCATGACCGTCGTCGCCGTCCTCCATCCCGGCGACATGGGGGCCGCCGTCGGGGCCGCGCTGGTCGAGGTGGGCCTCCACGTGGTCTGGCTCCCCGCGGGACGCAGCCCGGACACGCGCGCCCGGGCGGCGGCCGCCGGGATGCGTGCGGTCGACGACCTCGCCGGCGTCCACGTCGTCCTGTCCGTCTGCCCACCCGGCGCCGCCCTCGACGTCGCGAACCTCGCCGTCCAGCAAGGGTTCTCGGGCACCTATGTCGACGCCAACGCCGTCAGCCCCGATACCGCACAGCAGGTCGCCGCCGTCGTCACCGCCGGCGGCGCGGCATACGTCGACGGCGGAATCATCGGCCCACCACCGCACCGACCGGGAACGACCCGCCTCTACCTCTCCGGCGGCGGTGCCCACGAGGTGGCCCGGACCTTCGTCGACGGACGCCTGGAGCCCGTCGTCGTCGACGCGGGGCCCTACGCCGCCTCCGCGACGAAGATGACCTACGCGGCGTGGACGAAGATCAGCGCCGCCCTGCTCCTGGCGGCCCGCGACGCCGCCCGGGCGCTCGACGTGGAGGACGTGCTGCTCGCCGAGTGGGAGCTGTCCCAGCCCGACCTGACGCACCGTGTCGACGCCGCCGAGCGGTCGGCCCAGGCCAAGGGGTGGCGCTGGGAGGCGGAGATGCGCGAGATCGCCCGCACGTTCGCCGCCGCCGGTGGCCCTTGCGGGTTCGGCGAGGCCGCGGCCGTCGTGTTCGGTGGCTACGAGCGGCCCGCCGTAGCCCCCGGCGAGGAAACCGGCTCCGCCAGCTGACGGCGGTGCCGGTCCGTGAGCTCGCGGATCGCCCCGAGGTGGCTCACCATGCTCCTCAGCTCGGCGACGGTCAGCCGCTCGAGAATGACCATGCCCTCTATGACGAGCGGACCGTAGAGCTCGTCCGTCCTCGCCCGGCCCTCCGGGGTCATCGACACGATGACCTTGCGCCGGTCGGCCTCCCCGCGCGTACGCCGGACGAAACCCCGGGCCTCCAGGCGGTCGATCATCGCGGTGGTCGCCGCGGACGACAGGCCGGTGGCCTCGGCGAGCTCGCGCGCCGAACGGTCCTCGTCGACGAGCCAGTCCAGGCAGCGCAGGTCCGTGGGGTTGAGCCCCAGGCGGCGCCCGACCTGGTCGTCGAAGGCCTGAGTGCTGCGCTGGTACGCCTGCATGGCCCAGCCCAGCTGGGCGATGAGGGATTGACGGGTCGTCGCCATAGGCATACTCTCTCGAAAGTCGAATCTCTCTAATATCGAGATATACCGAAGTCGTAGGGAAGGGTAGCAAGATGAAGGCGTTGGTCGTGGGCGCAGGGGTCGCCGGATGTGTCTCGGCGCTGGCCCTGCACCGGGCGGGGGTCGACGTGGTCGTCCACGAGGCGTACCCCGAGCCCGACCGGGAGGTGGGGTCCTACCTCACCGTCGCGCCGAACGGCCTCGACGCCCTGGCCGTGGTCGGCGCCCTCGACGCCGTCCGCGCGGTCTCCTTCCCGACGCGCACCAACGTCATGGTCGGCAGCACCGGCCGAGAGCTCGGCCGCCTCCCCCTGGGACGCCCGCTCGACGACGGGACCCCGGCCCTGACGACGAAGCGCAGCCGCCTCACCGGCGCCCTGGTCGCCGAGTGCCGCCGCCGGGGCATCGAGGTCCGGTACGCCTCGCGGGTCCTCGGCGCCGCGCAGGACGGGGACACCGTGACGGCGTCCCTCGCCGACGGAACCTCGGTCGCGGTGGACGTGCTCGTCGGTGCGGACGGCGTCCGCTCGGAGGTGCGGCGCTGGGTGGACCCTGCGGCACCCGCCGCCCGCTACGTCGGCCTGGCGAACTTCGGCGGCGTCACGCGCGGCGCGGCCTCGTGGTCGCAGGCCGAGCCCGAGGCCTGGCGGTTCGTCTTCGGCCGCGAGGCCTTCTTCGGGTTCATCCCCACCCCGGGCGGGGACGTCGTCTGGTTCGTCAACGAACCGCGCACACCGGTCACCCCGCAGGAGCGGAGGGAGACGACCGACGCCGCGTGGACGGCGCACCTCGCCGACCTCGTCGCCCGCGACGCCGGCCCCGCGGCGCGCCTCATCCGAGAGGGCGAGCTCGAGCTGGCCGGCGACAGCACCTACGACCTCGGTCACGTGCCGCAGTGGCGCCGCGACCGGATCGTCGTCATCGGTGACGCCGCCCATGCCCCTGCGCCCTCCTCCGGGCAGGGGGCCTCGATGGCCATGGAGGACGGCGTGGTCCTCGCGCGGTGCCTGCGGGACGGGGCGACCGTGGCGAGCGCTCTCGGCGCCTACGAGGCAGCTCGCCGCACCCGGGTGGAGCGCATCGTCGCGGCCGGGGCGCGCAGCAGCAGCGCCAAGACGCCCCCGGCCCTGCTCCGGCCGCTGAGCGACGCCGTCCTGCGGCTCGTCTTCCGCTTCGCGGTGACCGACCGCTCGACCGCCTGGATGTACGACCATCGCATCGACTGGGCCGCCGGGTAGGTTGCTGCGCATGCCCGGAGTGACCCCGGAGTTCCTCGCCCTCCCCCTGTCCACCCTCGCCGACGCCGCCCTCACCCGGGCGCGCGAGCTCGGGGCGGAGTATGCCGCCCTGCGCGTCGTCTCGACCCGGCACCAGCTGCTCGCGCTGCGCGACCTCGACCTCGAGACGTCGGTGACGTCCGACGACGTCGGCCTCTCGGTGCGCGTCGTCCACGACGGGGCCTGGGGCTTCGCGGCGGGACCGGCCCTGACGCCGCAGGAGGCCCGGCGCCTGGCCGAGCGGGCGGTCGCCGTCGCCCGGGTGGCCCGGCCGCTCTCGACCGAGCGCGTCGTGCTCGCCGACGAGCCGGCCTACGGGGAGCGCCAGTGGTCCTCGCCCTACGAGATCGACCCGTTCGCGGTGTCCGACACCGAGAAGGTGGCCACGCTCGTCGACCTCTCGGAACGGCTGCGGGCTGGTGACGGAGTGGGCTTCACCCAGGCGCAGGTGCAGGCCGTGCGGGAGAACGTCTACTACGCCGACTCGGCCGGCACGACGACGACGCAGACGCGGGTGCGGGTCGAGCCCGAGCTGACCGCCACGACCGTCGACCGTTCCACCGGTGCCTTCGAGTCGATGCGCACCCTCGCTCCCCCGGCGGCGGCCGGATGGGAGTACGTCGGCTCGGAACGGGCGGGTCTGTCGCGCGAGGTCGCTGAGCTGCCGGAGCTGCTCGCGGCCAAGGTCAAGGCCCCGTCGGTGCGGGCCGGCGACTACGACCTCGTCATCGACGGCAGCAACCTCTTCCTCACGATCCACGAGTCCATCGGCCACGCGACGGAGCTCGACCGCGTGCTGGGCTACGAAGCCGCATACGCCGGAACGTCCTTCGCCACCTACGACAAGCTGGGCACGTTCCAGTACGGCTCCTCGGTCATGAACGTCACGGGCGACCGCGACACCGAATGGGGGCTGGCGACTGTCGGCTGGGACGACGAGGGGGTCGCCGGCCAGCACTGGGACATCGTCAAGGACGGCATCCTCGTCGGCTACCAGACCGACCGCGCCATGGCCGCGCTCAAGGGGCTGGGCCGCAGCAACGGCGCCGCGTATGCCGACAGCGCGCGGCACGTGCCCGTGCAGCGCATGGTCAACGTCAGCCTCCAGGCCGACCCCGACGGAGGTGGCATCGACGACCTTGTCAGCCGGGTGGAGGACGGCATCTACATCGTCGGCGACAGCTCGTGGTCGATCGACATGCAGCGCTACAACTTCCAGTTCACCGGGCAGCGCTTCTTCCGCATCGAGCAGGGGCGCCTCACCGGCCAGCTGCGCGACGTCGCCTACCAGGCGACGACGACGGACTTCTGGCGCTCGATGGAGGCGGTCGGCGGCCCGGAGACCTTCTACCGGGGCGGCACCTTCAACTGCGGCAAGGCCCAGCCGGGCCAGGTGTCGCCGGCCAGCCACGGCACCCCAGCCGCGCTCTTCCGCGGCGTTCGCATCCTCAACACCGTGCAGGAGGCGGGTCACTGATGGCCGGCACCCCCGTCCACCCGTCCACCGCCACCCCGCAGCAGCTCGTCGAGGCCGCTCTGGCCGCCGCGACCACCTCGGGCACCGTCGTCATCGTCACGGACCGGTCCGAGGCCAACCTGCGCTGGGCCAACAGCTCGCTGACGACGAACGGCGAGATGTCGTCGCGGTCCATGACCGTCATCGCCACCACCCCGGCGGGCCAGGGCACCGCATCCGGAGTGGTCGACCGCGCGGTCACCGACCTCGCCGACATCCGTGACCTCGTGGCGGCCGCCGAGGCCGCCGCGCGCGAGTCCGACGCGGGCGCCGACGCGGCGCCGCTCATCACCCCCGCGGAGGCGGGCTCCGGCTCGGGATTCGACCTCGAGCCCGAGGCCACGAGCATCGGCGCCTTCACCGGCCTGGCCGCCGACCTCGGCGACGTCCTGCGTGAGTCCGGTGCCGATCGACAGCACTTCGGCTTCGCCGAGCAGGTCGTCGACTCCGTCTACCTCGGCTCGTCCACCGGGCTGCGGCTGCGCCACGTGCAGCCCACCGGCCGCGTGGAGATGAACGCCAAGAACGCCGACTGGTCGGCATCGAGCTACCTCGGCTTCACCCTTCGCGACCCCGGCGAGGCGGACGTGCGCGCCGCGGACGCCGAGCTCGCCCAACGGCTCGCCTGGGCGCGGCGCACCGTCGACCTGCCGGCCGGGCGCTACGAGGCGATCCTGCCGCCCACCGCTCTCGCCGACCTGGTCGTCTACGCCTATTGGCTGGCCGAGGCCAAGGCCGCCGACGACGGGCGGTCCGCGTTCGCCCGTCGCACCGGCGGGTCGCGGATCGGTGACCGGCTCGCGCGCCTGCCGATCGACGTCTACGGCGACCCGACGCATCCCGGGATCGAGGCCGCCCCGTTCGTCATCGCGCGCGCCTCGAGCGCCGACACGTCGGTGTACGACAACGGCCTCCCCTTGGGTCGCCAGGACTTCATCCGTGGCGGAGAGCTGGTGTCGCTGAACGGTTCTCGGGCGTATGCCGCGGCGTCGGCCGCGGCCGGCCACGACACCGTCGTCCGTCCGCCCGGGGACAACCTCGTGCTCGAGCTGCCTGGGGCGACCGCGCGCCTGGACGACCTCGTGGCCACCACCGACCGCGGGCTCCTGCTGTCGACGATGTGGTACATCCGCACGGTCGACCCCCAGACGATGCTGCTCACCGGACTGACCCGTGACGGTGTCTACCTCGTGGAGGGCGGCGAGGTGGTCGGCGCCGTGAACAACTACCGCTGGAACGAGTCGCCGCTGGACGTCCTCCAGCGGATCACCGAGGTCGGCGTCACCGAGCGCTGCTACCCGCGGGAGTGGGGCGACTACTTCACCCGCACGGCCATGCCACCGGTGCGCGTGGAGGGCTTCAACATGAGCAGCGTGAGCCAGGCCCGCTGACCCACAGGGATGTCGGAGAGCGGGTATACGTTCGAAAGCGTGACCGACACCACCACCAGCACCGCCCGGCCCCACACCGATGTCGACCGGGTCGCCGACGCGTACTTCGACGCCGCCGTCGTCCTCAGCCCGATCCTCGCCACGAGCGCCGGGATCCCGGGCCACGAGGAGGACCTCGACGACTTCTCCCCGGCCGGCCTGGAGGCCCGATCGGCGCTGCGCCGGCGTACCCTCGCCGACCTCGCCGACGCGGTGCCCGTCGACGCCGTCGACCGGGTCACGGTGGCCGCCCTGCGCGACCGGCTCGAGCTCGCCGAGGAGATCCACGCGGCCGGCCTCGAGGCGATGTCGCTCAACGTCATCGCCTCCCCGCTGCAGGAGGTCCGTGACGTGTTCGACCTCATGCCGCAGGAGTCCGCCGGCGACTGGGCTACGTTCGCGACGCGCATGGCAAAGATCCCCACCGCCCTGGGCCAGTACCAGGAGTCGCTGCTGTCCGCCCGCGCCGCCGGGCAGGTCGCGCCGCGACGCCAGGTCGAGCAGGGCATCGCGCAGTGCACCGACCTGACGACCGACGACGGCTACTTCGCCACCATCGGCGGCCCCGACCGCACCGACGCGGTGGCAGCGGCGGCTGGTGCCGCGGCCGACGCATACCGGGGCCTGGGGGCCTTCCTCGAGACCGAGCTGCTTCGCGACGCGCCGGTCGCCGACGCGTGCGGCATCGAGCGGTATGCGCTGATGTCGCGCTACTTCGTGGGGGCCACGGTCGACCTCGAGGAGACCTACCGCTGGGGGGTCGAGGAGTGCGCCCGGCTCGACGCGCAGATGCTCGAGGTGGCCGGGCGGATCCGCCCCGGCGCCACCGTCAAGGAGGCCATCGCCGTGCTCGAGGCCGACCCGGCCTACCGGCTGGAGGGCACCCCTGCGCTCAAGGCGTGGATGCAGGGCAAGGCCGACGAGGCCGTCGCGGCGCTGGCCGACGTCCACTTCGACATCCCCGACCCCGTGCGGCGCATCGAGTGCATGATCGCCCCCACCGAGCAGGGCGGCATCTACTACACGCAGCCCAGCAGCGACTTCAGCCGTCCGGGGCGCATGTGGTGGTCGGTGCCGAAGGGGGTCACGGAGTTCGGCACGTGGAAGGAGCTGACGACCGTCTACCACGAGGGCGTCCCGGGGCACCACCTCCAGGTCGGCCAGACGGTGTTCCGCTCCGAGCTGCTCAACCGCTGGCGCCGGCTCGACGCCTGGACGTCGGGCCACGGTGAGGGCTGGGCGCTCTACGCCGAGCGGCTCATGGCCGAGCTGGGCTACATGGAGGACCCCGGCCACCGGATGGGCTGGCTCGACGGCCAGTCGCTGCGCGCCGCCCGCGTCGTCATCGACATCGGGGTGCACTGCGGGTTCGACGCTCCGGAGGAGGTCGGCGGCGGCGCGTGGACCTACGACAAGGCGTGGGCGTTCCTCACCGCGCACGCCAACCAGGGCGAGGCGTGGCTGCGGTTCGAGCTCAACCGCTACCTCGGCTGGCCGGGCCAGGCGCCCTCCTACAAGATCGGCGAGCGCCTGTGGCTCGCGCTGCGCGAGGAGGTGCGCGAGCAGGAGGGGGACGCCTTCGACCTCAAGGCGTTCCACCGCCGGGCGCTCGACGTCGGCGGCGTCCCGCTCGACACCCTGCGACGGGCCGTCCTCGGGACGCTGTAGCGCCCCCGATGCCCTACGGTCGAGTCACCGAATCGGGCGGATTCCGGTAACTAAGTCACTCAAGGGAGCGTGACCATGACCACCGAACAGCGCGCTGAGCACGAGACGGACGCGGCGGGGACCCCCCTCTCCCGCGCGTCCTCCAAGGCCGCCCAGCGCCTCATCTGGTTCCTCGGCGTCCTCTACTTCATCAACTACCTCGACCGCACGAACATCTCGTTCGCGGGGCCGAACGGGATGAACACCGACCTGGGGCTGACGCAGACCATGTTCGGCCTCGCGTCCGGGCTGTTCTTCATCGGCTACCTGCTGCTCGAGGTGCCGAGCAACATGGCCCTGCACCGGTTCGGCGCCCGGCGCTGGATCGCCCGGATCATGGTCTCGTGGGGGATCGTCGCGACGGCGATGACGTGGGTGCCCAACGCCGGCTGGCTGTATGCGCTGCGGTTCATCCTCGGGATCGCGGAGGCCGGGTTCTTCCCCGGGATCATCCTCTACCTCACCTTCTGGTTCCCCCAGAAGGACCGCACCCGGATCGTCGCGCTCTTCATGCTCGCCATCCCGCTGTCGTCGGCGATCGGCGCCCCCGTCTCCTCGCTCATCATCTCGGGCGGTCACGGCATCTTCGGCCTCGAGGGCTGGCGCACGATGTTCCTCGTCGAGGGCATCCCGGCGGTCATCTTCGGCGTGATCTGCTGGTTCTACCTCACGGACCGGCCCAAGGACGCGCACTGGCTGCCGGAGGACGAGCGCGCGGCCCTGGTCACGGCCATGGACGAGGACGAGTCGGCCAAGGCGTCCCGCTACCACGTGTCGGTGCGCGAGTCGCTGACCCGTCCCCGCGTCTGGGCGCTGGCCTTCGTCTACTTCGGCGGCGTCTACGGGCTGTATGCGCTCGGCTTCTTCCTGCCGACCATCATCAAGGGCTTCGAGCAGCAGTACGGCACCAGCTACGGCGTCGTCGAGCGGGGCTTCATCAACGCGATCCCCTACGTGCTCGGGGCCGTCGCCATGATCGTGTGGGCCCGCCACGGCGACCGCACCAAGGAGCGCGTCTGGCACGTCGCCGGCCCGCTGATCCTCGGCGGCGTCGCCATCCCGATCACGCTCTACCTCGGCAGCCCGCTGGCCGCGATGGTCGCCGTCAGCGTCTGCGCCATCGGCATCATGGCCTTCCTCCCCAGCTTCTGGGCGCTGCCCACGACGTTCCTCACCGGGGCGGCGGCGGCCAGCGGGATCGCGCTCATCAACTCGGTCGGCAACCTCTCGGGGTTCGCTGCGCCCTACATCACCGGCTGGCTCGCCGACCTCACCGGCAACCAGAAGGCCGGCCTCTGGGTGGTGGGGGCGACCATGATCGCCGCCGCCGTGATCACCCTGGTCCTGCGCAGCGCCCCGGAGCCGGTCAGCCGCGAGCCCGACGACGCGGCGGCGGCGCGCCCCCGGTAGCCGAGCGCCGCGGCATACCCCCGGCGGCACCCTCCGCCTGAAGCACGCGGTGAGGGCGCGCACGCGGTCCTGACAGAATCAGGCGGTGTCCGTCGCCCTCACCCTGCTCGCCGTCGTCGCCGTCGTCGTCGGGGTGTCCGCGCTCGCCCGTCGCTACGGCGCGTCGGCCCCCCTCGTGCTCACCGCCGTCGGGATCCTGCTCTCGTTCGTGCCGATGGTGCCCGAGGTGACGATCGGGCCGGAGCTGATCCTGCTCGGCATCCTGCCGCCGCTGCTGTACGCCACGGCCATCCGCACCTCGCTCGTCGACCTCGGCGCCAACAAGAACGTGATCGGGCTGCTGTCGGTCGGGCTCGTCGTGTTCACCGCCGCCGGCGTGGGGCTCGTGACGTGGTGGCTCATCGGCATCCCGTTCTCGGCGGCCATCGCCCTCGGCGCGGTCGTCGCCCCGCCGGACGCGGTCGCCGCGACGGCGGTGGCCCGCCGGATCGGCCTCCCCCGGCGCGTCGTCACCATCCTCGAGGGCGAGTCGCTCTTCAACGACGCCACCGCCATCACCATCCTGCGCACCGCCATCGTGGCCATCGGCGGGTCGGTGACCGCGCTCGACGTCGGCGTGGAGTTCGCGCGGGAGTCGCTCGGCGGCATCCTCGTCGGCCTCGCCGTGGCCTGGGTGCTCGTGCGCGTGCGCCGCCGGATCACCGACACGACGACCGACACGGCCATCTCCTTCATGGCGCCGTGGATCGCCTACCTGCCCGCCGAGCTCATCCACGCCTCCGGCGTGCTCGCCGTCGTCATCGCCGGGGTGCTGCTCGGCCACAAGTCCGCGGTGGTGCAGACCGCGCAGTCACGGCTGGCCGAGCGGATCAACTGGACGACGATCCAGTACCTCCTCGAGAACTCGGTCTTCCTGCTCATCGGCCTGCAGACCCACCTCATCGTGGAGGGCGTCGTCGCCTCGACCCTCGGCCTGCCGAAGGCCATCCTGCTGGCCGTCGCGGTGTTCCTCACCGTCATCGTGCTGCGGCCGATCTGGATCATGGCCTTCGGCGTCGTCCTGCAGCTGACCCCCGGGCTGGCCCGGCCCGACGCCTTCTACCGCAACGGCGCCGTGCTGTCGTGGTCGGGGATGCGCGGGGTGGTCACGCTGGCGGCGGTGCTGCTCATCCCCGAGGACGCGCCGTACCGCGAGGTGCTCGTCTTCGTGGCCCTGGCTGTCGTGGTCGGCACGCTCCTCATCCAGGGGCTCTCCCTGCCCGCGCTCGCCAAGGCGCTCGGTGTGCGGGGGCCCGACCCCCGGGAGGACGCCCTGCAGCAGGCGTCGGTGCTCGAGCGGGCCACCGCCAAGGGCAACGAGGAGCTCGACCGGCTCGCCGACGACGGCACCCCGCCCCAGATCATCGACCAGCTGCGCGCCGTCGGACAGCGGCGAACGCACCTGGCCTGGGAGCGGCTCGGCGAGACCCGCGACGACCAGCCGAGCCCCAACGAGGCCTACCGACGCCTGCGCCGGAAGATGCTCGAGAAGGAGCGCGAGGAGGTGCTGCGGGTGCGCGACTCCGGCACCGTGGACCATGAGGTGCTCGACGAGGTCATGAACACGCTCGACCTCGAGGAGTCGATGCTCATGATCTCCGACAACCGCGACGAGCGGTACCAGGAGCGGGTCATCGCGACGCCCGAGGCCCAGCGCGGCGACTGCGAGCACCTGCGCGACGCCCCGGCCAAGGCCCGCCCGCAGACCCCCGAGGGATGCGCCGACTGCCTGCGCGAGGGCCTGGTCTGGGTCAACCTGCGGATGTGCCTCGACTGCGGCAACGTCGGCTGCTGCGACAGCTCCGTCGGCAACCACGCGACGAAGCACTTCCAGAGCGCCGAGCACCCGGTGATGCGCAGCTTCGAACCGGGCGAGGTCTGGCGCTGGTGCTACGTCGACGAGCTCCTCGGCTGACCCGACCCCGGTCGGCTCACCCTGCCCCGGCTCGGCTCACCGCGCACGATGAGCCGACCTGGTCTGAGGGTGTCGACCTTGGTCCGTCAGGCCCGGAGCCACCTCGTAGCCCAGCTCTCGTAGCCGGTCCTTCCGCTGCTTCTCGGCCACAGGACCTGCTGGAGGCTGCGCCGGTGTCCGAACGGGCCGGGATCGTGGGCGGACCGGCCGTACTCCACCCGACCGTCGAACTCCGGAACGACGTCCTCCCCGTCGATGAGCAGGTCGACGTATGCGGTGAAGCCCGGGGCGGTGATCCGCGCCTGGGGCGTGACGGGCACGCCCATGGATGCAGGGCGTGAGCCAGGCGGGTCTCCCCCGGTGACTCCCGGCGGCCATCGGCCAGGGGCGAGGCACCCCTTCACAGCCGCGGACCGCGGGTGGTAGCGCGCCCATTCGAGCGCCCGATCAGGGTCGGCCACCGTCAGAGCGCCGCGGTGCAGGCCGGCGGCGGCGGCCACCAGCGCCGACAGAGGCCGCTCGTGAGCCCGTGCTGTACGACCGCCACGGCAGGCCGGACCGTCTCGTCCAGCTGGGCGTCGACCGGGACGGCGCGACCGAGGCGGTATCCGGCCCGCTGTGATGCCCGGCCAGCACCTGCCCCTGACGGGCCCGCAGCAAGGCCCGGGTGGTGAGGACGTGCCGCTCCTCGCCTGTGGTCGGAACCGACAAGGCGTACCAACCGCGCGCCAGAGGCGCCAGCCGTGGGGCCGCGACCAGACGGGCGATCTGGCTCGCTCGCAGGCCGGCGCGACCGAGGTCACCGGCGCTGGCGATGCCGTAGGCGTCACCCACGAGGAGCCATTCGTCCATGCGGCCCAGCATCGCCACCTGGCGTGCCCTCATCCGTCGCGTCATCCACAGGGTCGATCTCGGCTCACTCCTGCGGGGGTCGGCCCACCCTGCCCGGTGAGCCGACCCCCGCAGGAGTGAGCCGACGCATACGATCGCGCGGTGTCGACCGCCGCCGTCCAGCTCGTCCTCGCCAGTGCCTCCCCCGCCCGGCTGTCCACCCTGCATGCCGCCGGCGTGGAGCCGACCGTCGTCGTCAGCGACGTCGACGAGGAGGCGGCCGTCGCGGAGGCCACGGCCCGGTTCGGCGACCTCGAGCCCGCCGACGTGGCCCTGCTGCTCGCCCGGGCCAAGTGCGAGGCGGTGGCCGCCGACCACACCGCGTCGGCGCTCGTGCTCGGGTGCGACTCGGTGCTGGAGCTCGACGGTGAGGTGCACGGCAAGCCGGCCGACGCCGACGAGGCGCGGGCCCGCTGGCGGCGGATGCGCGGCCGGCAGGGGGTGCTCCACACCGGCCACTGGCTGCGCGACGAGCGGGACGACGCCGACGGCGGGACGGCCGCGACGCTCGGCGCCGCCGCCTCGACCGTCGTCCACTTCGCCCAGGTGAGCGACGAGGAGATCGACGCCTACGTCGCCACCGGTGAGCCGCTCGTCGTCGCCGGCGCGTTCACCGTCGACGGTCTCGGCGGCGCGTTCGTGGAGCGCATCGAGGGTGACCACCACAACGTCGTCGGTCTGTCCCTGCCGCTGCTGCGCGAGCTGCTCGGCGAGGTCGGCGTCGGCTGGTTCGACCTCGTGGCCCAGCCGCGGACGCCCGCTCAGGGGAAGTAGATCGGCCCGTCGAGGTGGCTGACGATGAGGTAGTTCTGGATGTACCAGACCTGCTGCCCCAGACCGAGGACCGCGACCGCCACGAGCCCCCACACGGCATACCGCCGCCACCAGCGCAGCCGCAGGAACCAGGCGATGAAGAGCGTGAACCCGAACGCGAGGATCGCGTAGCGCAGCCGTGACGGGCCGGTGTTCGTGACGATCATCTGGTATGCGGGGTAGGCGCCGGTCCAGCCCCACAGCTCCGGGCCCCAGCGCCACGAGCGCTTGGTGAGCATGAACCAGGCGAAGAACAGCACCACCCCGACGCCGAGGAACGGGCCGATCGCGCCGTAGGCGAAGCCCAGGTAGTTCCACCAGCTCGACAGCTTGATGTCGGTGCCGACCTTCCAGGCCTCCATGGTCTGGGCGTAGCCGGTCGGGTTGTGGGTGAAGACCCCGATGACCGCGGGCCACAGCCCGGTGAGCGCGCCGGCCTCGACGGCAAGGGCGCCGAGGAGGATGCGGTCGCGCATCGGGAACGCGTCGCGCTCCGAGCGCCAGCGCACGAAGGCGTGGGCCATGAGCACGGGCACCATCGCGACGACAACGTTGCGGGTGAGGGCCAGCGCCACGAGGACCACGGCCACCCACCAGTAGCGCCGGGCCCGGATGAGCAGCAGCGACAGCACGACGAGCAGCAGGGCGAGCGACTCGGTGTAGGTCGCCTGGAGGATGGGGGCGCTGACGAAGGTGCAGACGCCGACGACGGCCACGACCGCCTCCCAGCGCCCGACCGAGCGGTCGACGAGCCGGTAGAGCAGCACCATGGCCACGGCGCCGATGACCATCGCCGTGATGCCGCCGACGACGTAGAAGTCGCCGCCGGTGAGCCGCATCAGCCCGCCGACGAGCAGGGGGTAGAGCGGGAAGAAGGCCCAGGCGTTCATGTCGACCGCGCCGGTGTCGTCGAGCGGCAGCGGGTTCGGGTAGCCCGTCGTCGCGATCTGCTGGTACCACTGGCCGTCCCAGTTGCCCATGACGACCCAGTAGCCGGGCGCCGTGTCGGTCGGGAACATGATCCGCACGATGCCGTTGGGGGCCGGCAGGGCGATCTGGGCGCGCTGGCAGATGATGACGACGACGACGGTGAACAGCCGCGTCGCCGCGAACACCGCGAGCGGGAACCAGATCTCGAAGCGGCGCCACCAGGGCGTGGGCCGCGTCGCGACCGCCGTCGGGGCCGGGTCGGGCTCCGGGGCGGCCGAGCGCTCGGCCGTCAGGACGCTGGACAGGTCACACCTCGGGTGGGTCAGGGCTTCGTCGCGGGCGGGTGAGGCGAGCGCCCCGGCTCGGTATGCCGGGTGCTCGACGTCAAGGGTAGGTCAGCCTCGCGCCGTTGGCAGGATCAGGCCGGCAGGATCAGACCGGCAGGATCAGACCGGCGGGATCCCGCGGCGGCGCTCCGTGAAGTGCCGGTCGCGGCGGGCGGCGTAGCGCAGCCGGTGCAGCAGCTCGTCGCGCAGCTCGTCGGCCTCGATGACGCCGTCGAGCACGAGGTCGGCCGCCAGGCGCTCGAGGTCGACGTCCTGCTCGTAGTCCGCCCGCATCCGGGCGACGAACGCGTCGCGGGCCTCGACGCCGTCGGCCGCCTCGATCTCGGCGATGCGGTTGGCGTAGACCGCGTTGACGGCGGCCTCGGGACCCATGACCGCGATCCGGGCCGTGGGCAGGGCCAGGGTGGCGTCGGGGGCGAACCCCGGGCCGCCCATGGCGTACAGACCGGCGCCGTACGCCTTGCGCACCACGACGCATACCTGCGGGACCGTCGCCGACGCGACCGCGGACACCATCTTGGCGCCGTGGCGGATGATGCCGCCGCGCTCCACCTCGGAGCCGATCATGAACCCGGGGACGTCGGCGAGGTAGACGAGCGGGATCCCGAAGGCGTCGCACAGCCAGATGAACCGGGCCGCTTTGTCGGCGCTGTCACTGAACAGCACCCCGCCCTTGACCATGGAGTTGTTGGCGACGAAGCCCACGCTCTCCCCACCCATCCGGCCGAGGCCGACGACGAGCTCGGCGGCGAAGAGGGGCTTGATCTCGAAGAACGAGCCGTCGTCGACGAGACCCTCGATGACCTCGTGGACGTCGAACGGCACCGACTCGCGCTCGGGGACGACGTCGCGGGTCAGGGCCCGGGCCGGCGGCTCGGCGTCGAAGACCGGAGGCGTCTCGCGCCACGAACCGGGCAGGTAGGAGAAGTACAGCTTGGCGACCTCGATGGCCTCGACGTCGTCGGCCACGAGCAGGTCACCGCAGCCGGAGACGGTGCAGTGCATCCGCGCGCCGCCCATCTCCTCCAGCGTGACCTTCTCGCCGACGACCATCTCGGCCATCCGCGGGCTGCCGAGGTACATCGAGGCGTTGCCCTCGACCATGACGACGATGTCGCAGAAGCTGGGGATGTAGGCCCCGCCGGCGGCGCTCGGCCCGAACAGGCAGCAGATCTGCGGGACGCGCCCCGACAACGCCACCTGGTTGTGGAAGATGTGGCCGGCGCCGCGGCGGCCCGGGAACATCTCGACCTGGTCGGTGATCCGGGCGCCGGCGGAGTCGATGAACCAGAAGATCGGCAGCTCCTCACGCAGGGCCGTCTCGGTGGCCCGCACGATCTTCTCGACCGTGCGCGCGCCCCACGAGCCCGCCTTCACCGTCGGGTCGTTGGCCACGACGATCGCCGGCCGGCCGTCGACGGTGCCGCGACCGGTGACGACGCCGTCGGCGGGCAGGCCGGTCGCGGTCGCGTTGGCGTACCGGCCGTCCTCGACGAAGGAGCCTTCGTCGAACAGCAGCGCCACCCGCTCGCGGACGTGGATCTTGCCCTGCTGGTCGAGCTTGGCGCGCGCCTTCTCGGACAGCTTCTCCGTGGCCTCGTACGCCTGGGCCAGCCGGGTGCGGACGTCACCGACCCGGGGGTCGGGCTCGTACGCCGGACCGCCGGTGGGGGTCATGCCGGCAGGCCCAGACCGCGGGCGATGACCATCCGCTGCACCTCGGACGTACCCTCGCCGATCTCGAGGATCTTGGCGTCGCGGTAGAACCGCGCCACGGGGTACTCCTCCATGAAGCCGTTGCCGCCGAAGACCTGCGTGGCGATGCGCGTGGCGGCCACGGCGGCCTCGGTGGAGTAGAGCTTCGCGACGGCGGCGGCCTGCTTGACGTCGGCCACCGAGCGCCGGCCGGCGTGCAGCTCGTCCTTCAGCCAGGCGGCCTTGTAGGTGAGGGTGCGGGCGGCCTCGACCATGACGGCGAGGTCGGCGACCTGGAACGAGATGCCCTGGTTGGCCCCGATCGCACGCCCGAACGCCTGGCGCGTCCGCGCATACTCCGTCGACAGCTCAAGGCACGCCTGGGCGCAGCCGACGGCGAGCGCGCTGATGGCGATGCGGCCGTCGTCGAGGGTCTTGAGGAACTGCCTGAAGCCGGAGCCCTCCTGCCCGAGCAGGTGGTCGGCCGGCACCCGGCAGTCCTCGAAGGTGAGGCCGTGGGTGTCGGAGACGTGCCAGCCGAGCTTGCGGTAGGGCGGGTCGACGGTGAACCCGGGGGTGCCGGCGGGCACGAGGATCGCGCTGACCTGCGGTGTGCCGTCCGTGTTGGTGCCGGTGCGCGCGGTGACCGTGACGACCGAGGTGAGGTCGGTGCCCGAGTTCGTGATGAACGCCTTGGCGCCGTTCACGACCCAGTCGTCGCCGTCGCGCACGGCCTTGGTGCGGGTGGCTCCGGCGTCGGACCCCGCGCCCGGCTCGGTGAGGCCGAAGCCGGCGAGCGCCCGCCCCGCGACGAGGTCGGGCAGCCAGCGCTCCTTCTGCGCGTCGGTGCCGTAGCTGAGGATCGGGTTGATGCCGAGGCCGACCCCGGCGGAGAGGGTGATGCCGACCGACTGGTCGACGCGGCCGAGCTCCTCGATGGCGACGACGAGGCTCATGAAGTCGGCGTCCGCACCGCCGTACTCCTCCGGCGCGGTCAGGCCGAAGAGCCCCAGGTCACCCATCTTGGGCACGAGCTCGGTGGGGAAGTATGCGTCGCGGTCCCACTGCTCGATGTGCGGCGCGACCTCGCTCTCGGCGAAGTCGCGCACGACCTGCCGGAAGTCCTCGTGCTCCTTGCTCAGCTCGAACATCGGGTGCCTCTCGTCCTGACCACGTCGCGCGGGATGTGCTTGACGTTAACGTAAAGGTAAAGCAGACTCGAAGTCATGGCAACCCGAGCGGACCCCGTGCCCGAGCGGCGGACCTGGACCATCGCCGAGGTCGCCGACGAGTTCGGGGTCACCCACCGCACGGTCCGCCACTACGAGGAGCTCGGCCTCATCGCGCCCGAGCGGCGCGGCACGACCCGGGTCTACCACCGGCGGGACCGCACCCGGCTCGCCCTCATCCTGCGCGGCAAGCGGCTCGGCTTCCCGCTCGAGGAGATCCGCACGATCATCGACCTCTACGACGCCCCCCGAGGCCGGCGGTCCCAGCTGGAGTACGTCATCGCCCAGATCGACGAGCGCCGGGCCGACCTCGAGCAGCGCCGCCGCGACCTCGACGACGCCCTCAAGGAGCTGGACGGCTTCGAGGACTCCTGCCGCTCCGACCTGGCGCGGATGGCCGGCGCCTGAGGCCGACCGGCACCCACCGGCACCCACCGGCACCCACCGGCACCGACCGGCACCTACCTGCCCCGACCTCCCCCGGGGGTCCCCGGTGCCGTCGTCCGTCCCGTCCGCCATGCTGTCGCGGTGACCAGTCGGCCGGACCGCACGACGAGCACGGACCGCGCGGCCGGCCCGAGGGGTCTGAGGGGTCTGAGAGGTCTGGCCCGACGCGTACCCGGGCGGGCGGCCACGGTGGGGCTCCTCCTGACCGCGTACGTGGCCATGACCGAGCTCGACCGGCTGACCGGCCAGGTGCTCGACGACCGGGGCCGCACCTGGCCGTTCGCGACGCTGCTCGGCCCGGGAGGGCTGTTCAACATCTCGGGCTGGACCGTCACGAGCTTCTCCAACGACCAGGGACACACCAACGTGTGGTTGCTGGCCTACCTGGTCTGCGACACGGTCTTCGTCCTGTGCTCCGCGCGGGTCCTGAGCTGGCTCATCGGCTGGGGCTCCGGCTGGCGCCGGCCGGTGCTCCTGCTCGCCGCACTCAACCTGCTCGAGAACCTCGCCGCCGCGGTGTACGGCCGGCCGACGCAGTATGCCGACCAATGGGCCTACGTGATCCGGTTGTTGACCGAGGCCTCGTGGGTGGCCGCGCTGGTCGTGGCGCTGCTGGTCCTGCAACGCCTGGTCGGCAACCGTCCCGAGGGCGTCAGGTGGCGCGCCACCCTCCGCCACCTGGCCCGGGGGCTGTTCCTGCACCGCTTCTCGGTGCTCCCCCTGGTGCCGATCGTGCTGCTCGCCCTGGCGTCGGGGCCGAACCTGCTCGACGAGCTCCCCGACGTGCAGCGGCGGTGGGTCGACGGCTGGATCGGGCTCTGGCACGGGCTCGCCGCCCTCATCGTCCTGCTCGCGCTGAGCGCCGGTCTCTTCCTCCTGGGCCGGCTGCGGAGCGAGTTCGCGCGGGTGGTCGCCGACGACCTGCCGTTCGCCGACCACGCGCCGGGTGAGCGGCGTCCCGCCCCGGTGCTGTGGATCTACTGGCTCGGCCCGGGCCTCGTCATCCTCGGCGCCGCGCTGAACCGCTTCCGGGGCGTCGACTGGCTGTGGCTGATGGCCTTCGTCGCCGTGCCGGTGGCCGTGGCCGCGGTCAGCTGGGCGCTTCGCCGGAGGAGCTGGGCCGGCCCCCGTCCGCCCCGACCGCCGTTCGAACCGTCGGATATCCCGGTGTTCACCCGCACCGGCGATGTGCTGGCCGTGCTGCCCTTGGTCATCGGCGGCCTCGCCCTGGTGCGCTCGTTCACGCCCGTGGTGGCGCTCGGCCCCCTGTCGGGGCCCGACGAGACCCTGTCGGACTGGATGCTGGCGGTGGCCCTCATCGTGCTGGGGGTCGCCGGGGCTGTGGGCTCGTGGGGTCTCGGGGCCGGGGTGGCCCGTGCGGTCCTGGAGTCGGACAGCACCCTCGGCCGGGCCCTGACCGTCGGTGGCGCACAGCCCATGGGCGGCGAGTCCGCCTTCGTGGGCCGGTGGCGGGTGCGGATGCTCGCCTTCTGGCTGGCGGTCTTCCTCGTGCTGAACGTCTTCCCGCTCTGGGTGGCGGGCGCCGGCGTCATCGCCTGCGTGCTGCTCTGTCTCACCTCGTTGTTCCTCGTCCTCGGCTCCCTCATGGTCATCGCCCAGGACGGCGGCGCCCCCGACGTGTTCTGGCGAGCCCGCCTGCGTGCGGCCCCGCTCACGTCCTTGCTCGTGGGGGCCGTCCTGCTGGGCGGCGTCTGGGGCGGGGACGCCAACATCCACGGCACCCGCAACCTCGTGGACGCCTCGCCCTCCCCCCGGCGCGCCACCGTGCCGGAGGCGTTCGCCGACTGGTCGGCGGCTCCCGGGTGCTCCGTCCGGTCGGGCGACGTCACCGTGCGTCCGATGTTCTTCTACGCCGCCGCCGGAGGCGGGATCCGGGCCACCTACTGGACCTCGGCGGCCCTGGACCGGATCGTCACCCACACGCCCGGCGGGTGCGCCGCCGCGAGCGGGCTGCTGTCCAGCGGGGCCAGCGGTGGAGCCGTCGGGCTCACCGTCGCGCGCAACGCCCCGCCCGGGCACAGTGCGGACCAGGTCAAGGCCATCGCCGGCCAGACCGCCCTGGCGGTCGCCTCGGTGGGCATGCTCGTGCGGGACCTCGTGTACCCCGCGACCGGAGTCCCGGCCCCGCCGCTCGGGGACTCCGAGGCGATGGCCAAGCTCGACGAGACCGGCAACACGGGATGGGCCGACCGGGCCGGCCTCATGGAGGCGGTCTGGCAGACCCAGTCGCCCGCGCTGGACACGACGTTCCTCGGCTCCGGCGGGGCGGAGAACCACCCCACGGGTCAGCTGGTGCTGAACTCGACGTCGCTCGGGACCGGGTGCCGGGTGCTCGTCAGCCAGGTCGACCTCGGCCCGGTCCCCCCGGGCACCGACTGTGCGGCGACGAACCAGCCGGTCGCCGGCTCCATCGACCTGTTCGGGGCATACCCCGAGTCGGCCTCGGGGGCGGGCCAGCACTGCGTGGGTCCGGTGAAGTCGAGCACCGCGGCGATGTTCTCCAGCCGCTTCGCCTACATCACCCCGGCCGGGGTCATCGGGCCGTGCGGAGCCGTCGACGGCCACGACCAGCTCATCGACGGCGCCTACTCCGAGAACACCGGCATCGGCACGATCGTCGACCTCTCGTCCTCATGGCTCCCCCTCGTGCGGCAGGCCAACGCCGAGCAGCTGCGGACGTCGGCGACACCGACGCTCGTCGTGCCCGTGCTGGTCTACCTCGACAACCACCCCGGTACCGACCTCCGGCCCCGGGCGACCAGCGAGGTGGAGGACCCGCTCGTCCCCATCATGGGCAAGAGCCGGGCCGCCGACCAGCAGGCATCGGCCCCGACGCTGCTCCAGCGGGCCGCGAGCCTGATGTCCGCCACCTCCGTCGTGGACCCCACCGCGTGCCCGACGACCGGCTCCACCTCCGGCTCGTCGGCCGCCCCGTCGGCGGCGCGCTGCGCCGACGCCGTCCGCGCGATCCAGAGCCGGCGGCCCTACCCCGTCGTGGTGGTCCACGGCACGACCGCCCCGTCGGTGGCCGTGCCCCTCGGCTGGACCCTGTCGGACAACAGCATCGAGACGATGAACGAGGCCCTGGAGGAGCAGGAGCAGCGCAGCTGCCGGGACGCGACCGCGGACCTCGTGTGCGCCCGGGGGTTCGGGTCCCTCAAGGACCTCTACGCGATGGTCCAGCCCTGACCATGGCTCCGGGCCGGCCCCGCCGACGACCGCTGACACCTGCTGGTCCGCCGACCGCCGCCGGCGCCCGATGTTGGATCATGAGGGCATGACCGAGACCACGCCCCCGACCGACAAGATCGCCGCCTACGCCCACCCCGACCGGCTCGTCACGACCGCGTGGCTGGCGGAGCAGGTCGCCGCCGGCACCGTGGGCACGCCCGGGGGCATCGCCCTGGTGGAGTCCGACGAGGACGTCCTGCTCTACGACACCGGCCACATCCCCGGCGCGGTCAAGGTCGACTGGCACGTCGACCTCAACGACCCGCTGACCCGCGACTACGTCGACGGGGCCCGGTTCGCGGAGGTCATGAGCGCGCGCGGCATCGGCCGCGACACGACGGTGGTCATCTACGGCGACAAGAGCAACTGGTGGGCGGCCTACGCCCTGTGGGTCTTCAGCCTCTTCGGCCACGAGCGACGTACGCCTGCTCGACGGCGGCCGGTCCGCCTGGGTCGCGGAGGGCCGTGAGCTGACCCGCGACGTGCCCCACCCGGCCCCGGTCGACTACCCCGTCGTCGAGCGCGACGACGCCCCGATCCGCGCGTTCAAGGACGACGTCCTGGCCCACCTGGGCAAGCCGCTCGTCGACGTCCGCTCCCCCGGCGAGTACTCCGGCGAGCTGTTGCACATGCCCGACTACCCGCAGGAGGGTGCCGTCCGCGGTGGCCACATCCCCGGGGCCGCGTCGGTGCCGTGGGCCAGGGCGGCCAACGAGGACGGCACGTTCCGCTCCCGCGAGGAGCTCGAGGCGCTCTACCTCGGCGAGGCCGGCCTGCACGCCGACGACGACGTGGTGGCCTACTGCCGCATCGGCGAGCGGTCCTCGCATACCTGGTTCGTCCTCACGCACCTGCTCGGCTTCGAGCGCGTGCGCAACTACGACGGCTCGTGGACCGAGTGGGGCAACGCCGTGCGCGTGCCGATCGAGAAGTAGCCGTGAGCGACACCACCGCCGCCGCCCCGCTGCCCCCGGCCCTCGCCGAGATCGCCGAGGACTTCGCTGCCGCCTCCTCCCCCGAGAAGCTGCAGCTGCTGCTGGAGTTCAGCGACGAGCTGCCCGCCCTACCCGAGCGGTATGCCGGTCATGACGAGCTGCTCGAACGCGTCGACGAGTGCCAGTCACCGCTCTTCCTCCGGGTCGAGGTCGGCGACGAGGAGCCCCGCCCGGTGCGGCTGTTCTTCCACGCCCCGGCCGAGTCGCCGACCACACGGGGCTTCGCCGGGATCCTCCACGAGGGTCTCGACGGCCTGCCCGCCGCCGAGGTGCTGGCCGTGCCGGAGGACGCGCCCTACCGCTTCGGCCTGGCCGAGGCCGTCTCGCCCCTGCGGCTGCGCGGGATGGTGGCCATGCTGAGCCGGATCAAGCGACAGGTACGGCTGACGACGGGCTGAGCCGCAGCTGGAACCCGTCGAGGTCGTAACCGAGCGTGACCGGGTTCCAGCGCACCTGGGGCGGCCCGTCGGCCACGACCTCGCGGCGGAAGAGCGCGGCGAGGAACACCTCGGCCTCCATGACTGCGATCGGGCCCCCCGGGCACCGGTGATGGCCGTCGCCCAGGCTCATCGCCGACGGTGGTACCCCTTTGCCGACGGACCGCTCCGGGCAGAGCCCCAGCGGCTCCTCCCCCACAGCACGGGGGTCGGCGTTGGCGGCCCGCACGTCGAGGTCGACGATGTCACCGGCCGCGACCGCCACGGTCGCGTCGGCCCCGGTCAGGGTCTTAGCCCGGGTGGCCCGCCGCATGAGGTGGCCCACCACCGGCTCCAGTCGCAGCGTCTCCTGCAGGATGCGGGTGCGCTCCTCCCGGTCGCCGCTGCGGAACCGCGCGGCGAGCGCTGGGTCCTCCAGCAGGTGCCAGGCGCCGACCGTGATGAACTCCCGCGTCGTCACCATCCCGGCCGCTCCGTAGGTCACGCACTCGGTGAGGACATCGAGGTCCGAGAAGCCGTGAGCGAGGATCTGGCTCATGACGTCCTCCCGCGGCTGCCGGCGGCGCGCTCGGATCGCCGGCTTGACGTCGAACCAGTAGAACCGCCACAAGGCCGACTGGGCCTTGACCAGGTGCGGCAGCGTGCGCAGGGTGACCCGTGACGCCATCGGGTCGCCCTCGAAGAAGGCGTCGAGCCGCCGCGTCATCCCGCGCAGCGAGGAGTCGGTGAGACCGACGACGCGGGCCGCGACCTCCACCGCCATCCGCAGCGAGAGCTCGCTGAGGTCGACGGCGCGGTCGGGCCGCACCTCGCCGACGAGGCGCTCGCTCAGCGCCTCCATCATCGGCCGGTAGTCCTCGACGGCCTTCGGGGTGAAGAAGCGGGCCGCGGCCCGGCGCTGCGCCCGGTGCTCTGGGCCCTCGAGGTAGAGCACCGGGGGGCGGATCCGCGAGGCGCCCTGAAGCACCGTGTCGGCGCCGAATCCAGCCTGGTGGAAGCCCTCCTCGTCGCGCAGGACCTCGCGGACGAGGTCGAAGGACCGCACCACCACGCGCCGGCCAGCGCCGTCCTCGACCCGTTCGACGTCAGGCCCGCCGGCGGTCTCGTCCGGCGGCACGAGCTTGCGGACGGGGCAGCGCCCGGCGGCTTCCATGGCAGGACGCTACCGGGGGTCTCCGCATGATCGGGTCACCCGACAAGGGGGCGCTTCGCTGGAGAACCATTCTCCAGCGAAGCGGACGCTTATCGGGTGACCCGATAAAGGGGAGGCCTACCGTCAGCGGCCGATCTCGCTGCGCACGGCATACAGCTCGGGGAAGAAGGTGTGGTCGAGCGCGCGGCGCAGGAAGTCGACGCCGCTGGAACCGCCCGTGCCCCGCTTCTGACCGATGGTGCGGGTGACCACCCGGAGGTGGCGGAAGCGCCAGTGCTGCACGTTCTCCTCGAGGTCGACGAGCTCCTCGCACATCTCGTAGACGCCCCAGTGCTCCGACGGCTCGGCGTAGACGGCGGCGAAGACGGGCACCAGCCGGTCGTCGGCCGCGTGCGCCCGGGACACGTCGCGCTCGACGAGGTCGTGGGGCACGGGGTACCCGTGCCGGGCGAGGTAGCGCAGGAACTCGTCGTAGAGCGTCGGCGTGCCCATGAGGTCGACGAGCACCGCATGCGCGACAGGGTCGTGGTCGAACACCCGCACCATGTCGGGGTTCTTGTTGCCGAGGAGGAACTCCACCGCGCGGTACTGCCACGACTGGAACCCCGAGCTCGTGGCCAGGAAGGGCCGGATCTCGGCGTACTCGCTCGGCGTCAGCGTGGCGAGCACCGACCACTGCTCGGTGAGCACCTCGAGGATGCGCTCGACCCGGGCCAGGCGCTTGAGGGCCGGCGACAGCTCGTCGGACGCGAGCAGCCTTGTCGCGGAGCGCAGCTCGTGCAGCATGAGCTTGAGCCACAGCTCCGACGTCTGGTGCTGCACGATGAAGAGGAGCTCGTCGTGCTGCGGCGGCTCGCTGCGCGGGTGCTGGGCCGACAGGAGCTGGTCGAGCGCGAGGTAGTCCCCGTAGGTCATCCCCCGCCCGGGGTCAGAGTGCGGCTCAGACACCGGGGTTGAACTCGTCGGGGTTCGGGCCGGTGCGCTCCCCCCGGTCGAGGCCGGTGATGCGGGTGACCTCGTCGTCGGACAGCTCGAAGCCGAACAGGTCGAAGTTCTCGGCGATGCGGCTGGGGGTGACCGACTTCGGGATGACGACGTTGCCGAGCTGCAGGTGCCAGCGCAGGATGGCCTGGGCGGGGGTCACGCCGTGGGCCTTCGCGACCGCAGTGATGACGGGCTCGTCGAGCACCCCGAGGCCACCCGACGCGAGCGGGCTCCAGGCCTCGGTGACGATGCCGTGCTCCGCATGGAAGTCCCGCAGCTCCTGCTGCACGAGGTAGGGGTGCAGCTCGATCTGGTTGATGGCGGGGTACTCCCCCGTCTCGCGGTGCAGCTGCTCGAGATGCGGCACCTGGAAGTTGCAGACGCCGATCGTCGTGACCCTGCCGTCGTCGCGCAGGGCCTGCATGGCCTTCCACGCCTCGACGTAGCGGTCGAGCTTCGGCAGCGGCCAGTGGATGAGGTACAGGTCGAGGACCTCGCGCTGCAGCTTGCCCATCGACGCGTCGAACGCCTTCGTCGCGGCGTCGAACCCGTGCGCGTTGTTGTTGAGCTTGGTGGTCAGCCACACGTTGTCGCCGAGGCCACTGTCCTGGATCGCCTGCCCGACGCCCTCCTCGTTGCCGTACATCGCCGCCGTGTCGACGTGCCGGTAGCCGACCCTCAGCGCCTCGGCGACGGCCGGGACGACCTCGTCCTCGGCGACCTGCCACACCCCGAACCCGAGCTGCGGGATGGGCACGGAGCCGGTCGGGGTCGTGAGGTCGACGGTGGGGACGGCAGTGTCATCGCTCATGGGCTCACCGTATGCCCGTCGGGCCCCTGCCGTCGGCGACGGTCTCGGCCCGGAGCCCCGCCGCGAGCGCCGCCACCAGGCGCTCGAGAGCGGTCGCGACCCCACTGGCCGGCACGAGGTCGGGGTGGGCGGCATACACCTCGCGCACGACCTCGGACGGACGCGAGGCGGCCCAGAGGCCCGCCCCGAGCTGCGAGCTCGCGGTCAGCAGCAGCCCGGCCCGGTCGACGTCGAGGCCTACCGCACGGGTCGCCAACGCCCGCGCCAGCTCGTCCACCGCCGCGGCCGAGCCGACCTTGAGCCGCTCGGCCGCGGCATACGAGACGTGGTGCTCGAGATGGGTGGTGAGCTGGCCGAGCAGCTCGCAGAAGAGAGGGTGGGCCAGCAGCGTCCGCGACAGGAGCCCCGGCAGCGCGTCGGCGGTCACGTCGGCGAGCCGGGGCAGGAGCGCGTCCCGTAGCCGCTCGCTCTCCTGGCTGCACAGCTCGACGAAGATCTCCTCGCGGGTGCCGAAGTAGCGCACGACGTTGGACTTGGCCAGCCCGACCGCGTCGGCGAGGTCGCCCAGGGTCACGGCCCGGACGCCCCGCTCGAGGGCGAGGACGCGCGCCGCCTCGAGGATGGCGTCCCGGCGCTGCTGCTTGTGCTCGGGGCGCCGGGCCCGGACGAACGTCTCGCTCATGTCGTCCTCCCTCTTGTCTCGCGCAACGACGGTGCGTTAGCGTACCCAGGACCCAAGAGAACGTCATTGCGTTAACCCGGGAGCCCGATGTCCGACCAGCCTGCCGCCCGCCCCGTGCACCTCACCGTCAACGGGGTGGCGACGACCCTCGACCTCGAGCCGCGGGTCAGCCTCCTCGACGCCCTGCGCGAGCACCTGCACCTCACGGGCACGAAGAAGGGCTGCAACCAGGGGGCCTGCGGGGCCTGCACGGTGCTCGTCGACGGTCGCCGCATCGTCTCCTGCCTCGCCCTCGCGGTGCAGTACGACGGCCGCGCGGTGACGACGGTGGAGGGCGTCGGCCCCCACCCCCTGCAGGAGGCGTTCGTGCACTTCGACGGCCTGCAGTGCGGCTACTGCACCCCGGGCCAGATCTGCTCGGCCGTCGGCATGCTGGCCGAGCACCGGGCCGGCTCCCCCAGCTTCGTCACCGACGACGTCGCGTCCTCGCCACCGTTGTCGCGCCACGAGATCCGTGAGCGGATGAGCGGGAACCTCTGCCGCTGCGGGGCCTACAACGGCATCGTCGACGCCATCGAGTCCGTCGCGGCCCAGACCTCGGCCGAGGAGGTCGGCGCATGAGGCCCTTCGGCTACGACCGGCCCAGTGACGTCGGCGAGGCCCTGACGCTCGTCGCCGAGCGGCCGGCGGCCCGGTTCCTCGGCGGCGGCACCAACCTCGTCGACCTCATCCGCCGCGGCGTCGAGACGCCCGACTGGCTTGTCGACGTCACCGCCCTCCCGCTGACGGAGGTGGAGGAGCGCGACGGCGGCCTGCGCATCGGGGCCGGCGTCACCAACGCCGACCTCGCCCACCATCCCCTCGTCCGGCGCCGCTACCCGGTGCTCGCGCAGGCCCTCCTGGCCGGCGCGTCCGGCCAGCTGCGGTCGATGGCCACGGTCGGCGGCAACCTCCTGCAGCGCACCCGGTGCCCCTACTTCGCAGACCTCACGGCCGCCTGCAACAAGCGCGAGCCCGGGGCCGGCTGCGACGCGCGCGAGGGGCTGAGCCGGTATGCCGCGGTGCTCGGCACCAGCGAGCACTGCGTGGCCACCCACCCGAGCGACATGGCGGTCGCGCTGGCCGCCCTCGACGCCGTGGTCGAGGTGACCGCGGCCGACGGCGTCCGCCGGATCCCCCTGGCCGACCTCTACCGGCTGCCGGGCGCGACGCCGCACCTGGAGACGACGCTGCGGCCGGGTGAGCTCGTGACGGCCGTGACCCTGCCGCCCCCGCCGGAGGGAGCCGCGTCGCACTACCGCAAGGTGCGCGACCGCGCGTCCTACGCCTTCGCGCTCGTCTCGGTCGCGGCCGTGCTGCGCGTCGACGACGGCCGCGTGAGCAGCGTCGGCATCGCCCTCGGCGGAGTGGCCCCGCGACCGTGGCGGGCGAGCGTCGCCGAGGCGCTGCTGCTCGACCGACCTCCGACCGACGACGCCCTGAGGGAGGCGGCCCGAGCCGAGCTCGCTCCGGCAGAGCCTCTGTCGCACAACGGTTTCAAGGTCCAGCTGGCGGTGCGCACGATGACCTCGGTGCTGGTCCGGCTGCGCGACGAGCAGGTGACGGCATGACCACCGCACCGGTGACGGCGCCGCCGCGTCCGCGCACTGGCACACCCGACCGCCCGGCCTCGGACGCCCCGTGGGTCGGGCGCCCGGTCGACCGGGTCGACGGGCTGGCGAAGGCCACCGGGGCGGCGACGTTCTCCGGCGAGTACCAGATGCCCGACGTCACCCACGGTGTCCTCGTGCACGCGACGGTCGCCCGCGGCCGGGTCAGCCGGATCGACGCGGCCCGGGCCGAGGCCCACCCGGGCGTGGTGGCGGTGCTCACCCACCACAACGCGCCGCGGCTGAAGCCGGCCCCCTCGCGACCCAGCCTGCTCGACCTCAGCACCATGGTGGCGGGCACCCGGGTGGCCTACCTCAACACCGACGAGGTCCACTACGACGGCCAGCCGGTCGCCGTCGTCGTCGCCGAGACCCTCGAGTCCGCCCAGTACGCAGCGGGTCTCGTCGACGTCACCTACGAGACCCGGCCCGCGCACGTCTCCTTCGCGGACGAGCTGGAGCGGGCCGAGCCGGTCTCCCAGTCGCTGGGCATGCCGACCGTCGGCGGCACCAAGGGCGACGCCGACGCGGCCCTCGCCGCGGCGGCATACCGGGTCGACCTGCGGTTCACGACGCCGACCCACAGCCACAACGCGATGGAGCCGCACGCCACCACGGCGGTCTGGGACGGCGACCGCCTCACCGTCTGGGACGCCGCCCAGAACGTCGACTGGTTCCGCAAGCACCTGGCGCGGCGCTTCGACGTGCCGCTCCACCACGTGACGGTGCGGGCGCCGTTCGTGGGTGGCGGTTTCGGAGGCAAGGGCAGCCTGTGGTCCGGCACCCTGCTCACCGTCATGGCCGCGCGCGCCACGGGGCGTCCGGTGCGGATGGCCCTCAGCCGGGAGGCGGTCTACCGCACCGTCGGGGGGCGCACGCCATCCGTGCAGCGGGTGGCCCTCGGCGCGACCGCCGACGGGCGGCTCACCGCCCTCGTGCACGAGTCGACGGTGCGCAGCTCACCGGTGGGCGGGGCCATGGAGCAGGTCGTCGCGTCGTCGGGCGAGATCTACGCCGCGGAGCACATCGCCCTGCGCTCGGCCGTCGTCGAGCTGGACCTGCTGCCCAACACCGCGATGCGTGCGCCGGGTGAGGCCATCGGGTCGTTCGCCCTGGAGAGCGCGGTCGACCAGCTGGCGCACGACCTCGGACTCGACCCGGTCGAGCTGCGGCTGCGCAACGAGCCCGACCGGTCGCCGCTGCACGGCCGGGCCTTCTCGCACCGTCGGGTGGCGCAGGTCGTGCAGGACGGCGCCCGGGCCTTCGGCTGGGACGCGCGCCGGCCCGAGCCGGGCGCGCGCGGGCCCCGGCGGGACGACCAGGGGCGGCTCGTCGGGTACGGCATGGCGGTCGCCTACCACCCGGCCTGGGTGTTCCCCGCGAACCTCACCCTGCGCCTCGACGCCGACGGCACCGCCCTGCTGCGCTGCGGGTTCCACGAGCTGGGGATGGGCACCGCCACCGTGCAGTCGCAGCTCGTGGCCGACGCGCTCCGGGTGCCGATGTCGGCGGTGCGGGTCGAGTACGGCGACTCGGCGCTCCCCATCTCCCCCGGCGCCGGCGGCTCGGCGCAGTCGGCGAGCATCGCCGCGAGCATCGAGGAGGCCGGTCGGCGGATCCGGCGCCGCATCGCTCGGATGGGACCGGTCGCCGGCGAGTCCCCGGCCCAGACGCTCGCCCGGTCGGGCCGCGACCACGTGGAGGTGAGCGTGGGGTCCGACACGGGTATCGGGGCCACGGCCCAGCAGGTGCGCTTCATCGCCGGGTTCCTGCGCGACCAGCGCCGGTGGGTGCGGGCGGCGTCAGGGGCGCACTTCTGTGAGGTGCGCGTCGACCCCGACACCGGTGAGGTGCGGGTGGCCCGCTGGGTGGGTGCGTTCGACATCGGCCGGGTGCTCAACGCCAAGACGGCCGCCAGCCAGCTGCGCGGCGGCATCGTCATGGGCCTGGGGCTGGCCCTCATGGAGGAGACCCTCGTCGACCCCCGCACGGGGCGGATCATGGGGGCGAGCCTTGCCGACTACCACGTGCCGGCCCACGCCGACGTCCCCGACATCGAGATCCACCTGCTCGACGACCCCGACCCGTCGATGCCCGCCGGGGTCCTCGGGGCCGGTGAGGTCGGCATCACCGGCGTGGGGGCCGCGGTCGCCAACGCCGTGTACGACGCGACCGGAGTGCGGGTCACCGACCTCCCCGTGACCCTCGACAAGGTCGTGCGCTGACCGCCACGCTTCTTGACTGCCAGTCACCCCACTCGACTGCCGTTGGGAGGGCAGTCGAGTGGGGTGACTGGCAGTCATGTCGCCGGTCGTGCGGGACCTGGAGCTCGGCGAGCGCGACGTCACCCAGTCCCGGGACCTGGGCTCAGGGGCGGACTCGCTAGGCTCCGGCCATGCCGATCTCGAAGGTGCTGATCGCCAACCGCGGGGAGATCGCGGTGCGCATCGCGCGCGCCTGCGCCGACGCCGGACTCGCCTCGGTCGCGGTCTACGCCGACCCCGACCGCGACGCCCTGCACGTGCGCGTGGCCGACGAGGCCTACGCCCTGGGCGGTGCCACCCCCGGCGACAGCTACCTCGTCGTCGACAAGCTCCTCGACGTCGCCCGGCAGTCCGGCGCCGACGCCGTCCACCCCGGCTACGGGTTCCTCGCCGAGAACGCCGGGTTCGCCCAGGCGGTCATCGACGCCGGCCTCACCTGGATCGGCCCCGGGCCCGCGGCCATCGACGCCCTCGGCGACAAGGTCAAGGCCCGCCACATCGCGACCAAGGCCGGGGCCCCGCTCGTGCCCGGCACCGCCGACCCCGTGGACGGTCCCGACGAGGTCATCGCCTTCGCGAAGGAGCACGGGCTCCCCGTCGCCATCAAGGCGGCCTACGGCGGCGGCGGCCGCGGCCTCAAGGTGGCCCGCACGATCGAGGAGATCCCTGACCTCTTCGAGTCGGCGGTGCGCGAGGCGGTGACCGCGTTCGGTCGTGGGGAGTGCTTCGTCGAGCGGTTCCTCGACCACCCGCGCCACGTCGAGACCCAGTGCCTGGCCGACCAGCACGGCGCCGTCGTCGTCGTCTCCACGCGCGACTGCTCGCTGCAGCGGCGCAACCAGAAGCTCGTCGAGGAGGCCCCGGCCCCGTTCCTCAGCGACGAGCAGCGGGCCGAGCTGGTCCGTGCGTCCAAGGCCATCCTCAGCGAGGCCGGCTACGTCGGAGCCGGCACCTGCGAGTTCCTCGTGGCCCAGGACGGCGGCATCTCCTTCCTCGAGGTCAACACCCGCCTGCAGGTGGAGCACCCGGTCAGCGAGGAGGTCACCGGCATCGACCTCGTGCGTGAGCAGTTCCGCATCGCCGACGGCGAGCCCCTCGGCTACGACGACCCGGCTCCGCACGCCCACTCCATCGAGTTCCGCATCAACGGCGAGGACGCGGGCCGCGGCTTCCTGCCGGCGCCGGGCACCGTCACCCGCTTCGAGCCCCCCTCGGGCCCGGGCGTGCGCGTCGACTCGGGCGTCGTCGCCGGCGACGTCGTCGGCGGCGCCTTCGACTCGATGCTGGCCAAGCTCGTCGTCACCGGCCGCACGCGGCAGCAGGCGCTCGAGCGGTCCCGCCGCGCGCTCGCGGAGTTCGTCGTCGACGGTATGCCCACGGTGCTGCCCTTCCACCGTGCGGTCGTCAGCGACCCGGCCTTCGCCCCCGCCGACGCCGACGCGCCCTTCACCATCCACACCCGCTGGATCGAGACCGAGTTCGACAACACCATCGAGCCGTATGCCGGTGATGCGGCCGACGCCCCCGAGCCGGATGAGCGGCGCCGGGTCGTCGTCGAGGTGGGGGGCAAGCGGCTCGAGGTCGTCCTTCCCGGCGACCTCGGTGGGCTCGCCGGCGGCGCCGGGAGCGGGGGCGCGCGCAAGAAGGCGCCCCGCCGGTCCGGCGGCGGCTCGGCGTCGAGCGCCGCGTCCGGTGACGCCCTCACGGCCCCCATGCAGGGCACCATCGTCAAGGTGACCGTCGAGGAGGGCCAGCAGGTCGAGCAGGGCCAGACGATCGTCGTCCTGGAGGCGATGAAGATGGAGCAGCCCATCACCGCGCACAAGGCCGGCACGGTCACCGGGCTCACCGCCGAGATCGGTGCCACCGTGACCAGCGGCACCGTGCTGGCGGAGATCAAGGACGCGACCTAGGCCCATAGCCACGGGACCGCGGATGTGCGGACGATCGATGGGTCGTCCGCCTGCCCAGGGAGATCCCGTGCCTGCACCCCACCGTCCTCGTCCCACCCGACACTCTCTGCGGTCACCGGCCAGCCGGCTGCTCGTCCGCCGGCTGCTCGTCGGTCTCGTCGGGGCCGGTCTCGTCGCCGTGAGCGCCCTCTCGGTCGCTCCCTCGGCCCTTGCCGACCCCGGGACCGGCAAGGGCAACGCGTACGGCGTCGGCAATGGCAACGGGGCCGGGCTCGGCGGCACGCAGGGCAACGGCGGCATCCCCTGGGCCGACCTCGCCGACCCGAAGGCGGCGAGCGCCCCGGGGGTCGCGGTCGAGACGATGGTGACGGACGTCGGCGGCGGCATACCGGGGGTCCGGGTGGGCTCACAGACCTACCGGGCGACGGTCGTCGACCGGCCCCGGTGGCAGGTCGTCGCCCTCTCGCAGGCGAACCTGAAGCCGAAGTGGAACCGCACCTACAGCGACGGTGACCAGTCGGTGGTGCGCGACCTGCAGTCACTTCAGAACGACCCGGTGCCCTCCACCGTCGTCGTCACGACCTTCGACAGCCCCGGGTGGGTCGGCTTCGACCCCACGCAGAAGAACGTCGCGGCGGTGCTGACGCAGCTCAGCCTCGAGATCGCCCCCGCGTCCGTGCAACCGTCGGGCCTCAAGGGTGCCTTCTCCGCCGTCGTCAACGTCAACGGCAAGCAGTCGTCCCCGCAGTACCGGTGGGGGGCCCGCGCCGGGAGCGGCGGCATGGTGGGGCTCCTCGTCTACGACCAGTACCTCGACTACCGCTACGTGCCGAACGACCGGCCGACGATCGACACCCGCAGCGTCTCGACCTGCGACGTCGCCCGCACCGCGTGCACGGTGGGGATCTCGGTCGCCGGCGTCCGCGCGCCCGGGACCCCGTCCCAGGAGACCGCGACGTCCGACGGCGCTGCCGGGTTCCTCGTCCGGATCTACAGCAAGGTGGACGCAACGCTCCTCGAGCGGCGCACCTTCGTGACCGGGAACAACGCGGCGAACGACGAAGGCCAGGCCAAGGAGATGACCGCCTACCTCACCGGGCTGTCGAAGACCCACCCCGGCGACCTCGTCGTCATCGCGTCCTTCCGCAGCCCGGGGGCGGGTCACGACGTCGTCGTCTCGAAGCAGGTCACCTGGGCCACGATGCTCGGGCTCAGCACGAGCATCGCCGCGGTCGGAGGCACCCGGAACGTCTTCAACCGGGCGGTCGGCGTGGCGACGACCGACTACACCCTCGTCGGCTGGACCGACCCCACCCCCGGCCTCGACATCGAGGGCACGGGGTCCGAGACGTCCGGCCAGGACGCCCGGCTCCGGGCGGTCCTCACGCGGAACCAGTTCTCGCTCCTGCGCCCGACGAACACCTCGTCGGAGCTGCAGCCGTCCGACGATCTGACCAGCGTCGCCTGGGCTGCCCCCACCGGCACCTGGACGCCGCTGAACGGCGACGTCATCGCCTTCCTGCAGGGCCGCCCGGAGATCAAGGCCACCAACCACGTCCTCAGCGCCGACCCGCGCCGGCAGTACTGGGACGACGCGTCCCTCAAGACCGGGACCGCACGGGACGGCTCGGCCATGGCCGCGCTGGCCGAGGCCGTCGCCTCGGTGCCGGAGCCGCGCGACTACCACTCGTACCCCTTCACCCGGCAGCAGTTCCTGCAGACCCGCGACCAGCTCCACTCGGAGATGGTCCTCGTGGCCCATGTGCGCGCGAACCTCAGCAACCTGGCTCTGCCCCTGGACGGCGTCAAGGCCGACTACCAGAACCGCATCAACACGGTCGTCAACCAGATCTACTCGGACGCCAAGTCGCAGGACGAGGCGAAGTTCGACTGGACCGGTCTGTTCGGCGCTCTCGTCAGCATCGTCGGCGCCCTCGGTCCGGGCGTCCTCGTCAAGGTGCTGGGGGTGGCGGTGGAGACGGCGCAGAAGCTCGCCACCGCGCTCAGCGCGATGGCCGGCCTCGTCCAGGCGAGCGCGTGGGGGGCAGCCCGGTCGCAGTCGGGTCCACCGGCATACGACACGTTCTCCCTCAAGCGGGACGAGATCGCGGCCTACATCGGCAGCACCACCGACGCGGCGATCGCCAACCTCAGCATCATGGGCGACCTCGTCGTCGCCGACCCGACCAAGCTGGCCCAGGTCGGCGACTGGTGCTTCACGAGCGCCAAGCCCGAGGGGGTGTGCGGGGCCCGCGACCAGCACTGGCTGGCGACGGCGACCGGGGCCCTGAAGCGCTCCAACGACCGCACCGTCTACACCCAGATGAGCCCCCTGGCGTACGCCTCGTACGACCTGGGCGCGACGTACTGGCCGCTGGTCGAGCCGAACAGCTACCTCGGCGAGTACTACTGCCTGTCGCGGGCCTCCTTCTCGGACGCACCGTCCGACGCGGTGGCGGTGCTCCGGCAGGGCGGCTACGTGCCGCACTACTACCAGCTGTCCCAGCCGCGGGACCCGGTGCCGGAGGTCCAGCGGTGGACCCTCTGGCCGACGGAGGAGGTCTTCGTCATGGCCCTGAAGCAGAAGCACAGCCCGCCCTACAGCGGTGAGGCCTACCCGACGAAGGATGTCCTCAGCCGGATGTTCGGCCCCGTCCTGGTCGACGCGAACCCCGACAACGGCGGCCTGGGCATCCCGAGGGAGACCTTCATCCCCACGCTGCCGGCCAACTCCTTGTACTCGTGCGGCTGGGCCGGACAGTACGGCGGGGGCCACACGCCCAACAGCGCGCCCGGCACCTAGGGCTGGTCGGACCCACGCCCCGACGCGGGGTCCGGTCCGGGGTCCGGCACGGTCTCGGGGGTGGGGGCCGGGGCGACCTCCGCGTCCGGGCCGGGCGCCGGCATCGTCGCGACACCCTCCGCCGTCCCGGTCGCCTGGTCGGGGTGGCCGAGGAGGAAGTCCTTGACCTGGTCGAAGAGTCCGTGCTCGGCCATGACGCCTGCTCCCCTCGTCGGTCCCCCGGCCCGCTCCGGACCGGGGGTATGCGTGCCGTCCCGACCCTAGCCTCACCCCCCGCGCCGCGGCTGGTCGCCGACCTACGATGAGGAGTGCCCACCTTCGCCGACCTCGTCACCGCCGACCCGGCCCCGGCCGGCGAGGGGTTCTCGGTCACCAACCTGCTGCTGCTGCTCCTCGTCGTCGCGGTGGGCTGGCCGGTCTACCAGTGGCTGCGGCGCACGCTCTCACGGCGTCGCCGCGAGCGGTGGGAACGCGAGGGGCTCGTCGAGGAGGACGGGTTCACCCCGGACACCGACCCCGACCTGAGGCGTGACACCGGGACTCGCCCCGACTGACGCTCAGTGCAGCCGGCGGGCCGCCTCGGCGATCGACCCCGACATCGACGGGTAGACGGTGAAGGTGCTCGACAGCTGGTCGACGGTGAGGTGGTTCTGCACCGCGACGGTGACCGGATAGATGAGCTCGGACGCCCGCGGCGCCACGACGACGCCGCCGAGCACCGTGCCGCTGCCCTGCTGCGCGAACACCTTGACGAACCCGTCGGTGAAGCGGTCCATCTTCGCCCGCGGGTTGGTGGCGAGCGGGAGGGTCACCGCCCGGGCCAGCGAACGGCCGGAGTCGACGTCGTCCTGGGTGATGCCGACGGTCGCGATCTCGGGCGACGTGAACACGTTCGCGCTGACGACGTCGAGCCGCAGCGGAGCCACCGCATCGCCGAGGGCGTGCCACACCGCGATGCGCCCCTGCATGGCTGCGACCGACGCGAGGGGCAGGACCCCCGTGCAGTCGCCCGCGGCATACACGCCTCGCACCGAGGTGCGGGAGACCCCGTCGACCTCGATGTGGCCGGAGGCCGTCAGCTGTATGCCGTTCTCCGCCAAGCCGATTCCCGCCGTCTGCGGCACGGAGCCCACCGCGAGCAGGGCGTGGGAACCGTCGACGACGCGGCCGTCGACGAGGCTGACCCGCACCCCGTCGGCCGTGCGCTCGACCCCGGCCATCCGCGACCGGCCGAGCACGTGCATCCCGTCCCGACGGAACACCTCCTCGATCACCTCGGCGGCGTCGGCGTCCTCACCGGGCAGCACCCGGTCGCGCGAGGAGACGAGGGTGACCTCGACGCCGAGCCCGACGTAGGCGTGGGCGAGCTCCGCCCCCGTCACCCCGGAGCCGACGACGACGAGGTGCTCGGGCAGCTCGGTCATCGTGTAGAGCTGCTGCCACGTGAGGATGCGTTCGCCGTCGGGCTGGGCGCTCGGCATGACCCGCGGCGTCGCCCCCGTCGCGACGAGGACGACGTCGGCGGCGAGGTCCTCGGAGGAACCGTCGGCCCCGGCCGTGCGCACCGTGCCGGGGGTCACCAGCGTGCCGGTGCCGCGGATGATGCGCACGCCGTCGCCGGTGAGCCGCGCGGCGATGTCGGCGCTCTGCGCGCCGGCGAGGTCGAGGATGCGCCGGTTGGCCAGCCCGAGGTCGACGCTCGCCTCGGCGAGGCCCACCCCGATGTCTCCGGCCGTGGAGCGGTTGGCGAGGAACCCCGCGGTCGAGATGAGGGTCTTGCTGGGCACGCAGTCGGTGAGGACACACGCGCCGCCGAGCCCGTCGCGGTCCACGACGGTGACCGACGCGCCGAGCCGGGCCGCGACCAGGGCCGCCTCGTACCCGCCCGGGCCGCCACCGAGGATGACGACCGACGTGGAGTGCCCCATCACCGCCCCATCCAACCATCGGCCCGGTGCGGCCCGTGCGCACTAGGGTGCCTGCGTGAGCGTGGACCTCAGCGAGCCGAGCACCGACCCCTTCGACGTGGCCCGGGCCGCGGCGGCCGTCATCGCCGAGCGCACCGGGGCGGCGGCGCACGACATCGCGCTCGTCCTCGGCTCCGGCTGGGGCCGCACCGGTGACCTCATCGGCCCGACACTCGCCACCGTCGACAACGCCGAGGTGCCCGGGTTCCACGCCGCCGCCGTCGCCGGCCACACGGGGAGTATGCGGTCGGTCGCCATCGGCGACACCGGCCGGCGGGCCCTGGTCTACGGCACCCGCACCCACTACTACGAGGGCCGCGGGGTGCGCTCGGTCGTCCATGCGGTCCGCACGGCGCGTGAGGCCGGCTGCTCGACCATCGTGCTGACGAACGGGTGCGGCGGGCTCAACCCCGCCTGGGCGCCCGGCACGCCGGTGCTCATCCGGGACCACATCAACCTCACCGCAGTCTCGCCCCTGGAGGGGCCGACGTTCGTCGACCTCACGGACCTCTACTCCGCGCGCCTGCGGGCCATCGCCCACGAGGTCGACAGCGCCCTCGACGAGGGCGTCTACGTGCAGTTCCCCGGCCCCCACTACGAGACGCCGGCCGAGGTGCAGATGGCCAAGCGGATCGGCGGCGACCTCGTGGGGATGTCGACGACCCTCGAGGCCATCGCGGCCCGCCACGTGGGTCTGGAGGTGCTGGGGATCTCGCTCGTCACGAACCTCGCAGCCGGCATCTCCGACCAGCCGCTCTCACACCAGGAGGTGCTCGAGGCCGGCGAGGCCGCAGCGGCCCGATGCGGCCGGCTGCTCGCCGACGTCGTGACCCGGATCGTCGCGTGACCGGGCCGGCGGGTCTGCGCGAGCGCGCGGACGCCTGGCTCGCGGACGACCCGGACCCGTCGACCCGGGACGAGCTGACCCGGGTGCTGGCCGCTGCCGACAGCGGTGACGCCGCGGCGCTCGCCGATCTCGAGGACCGCTTCGCCGGGATGCTCGCGTTCGGGACCGCCGGGCTGCGGGGGGCGCTCGGCGCCGGTCCGAACCGGATGAACCGGGCGGTGGTGATGCGGGCCGCGGCCGGCCTCACGGCATACCTGCAGTCCGAGTGCGGCATCCCAGAGCCGATGGTCGTCATCGGGTACGACGCACGTCACCGGTCCGACGACTTCGCCCGCGACACCGCGGCCGTCGTGGTCGGTGCGGGGGGCCGCGCGTCGGTGCTGCCCCACCCGCTGCCGACACCGGTGCTGGCGTTCGCGATCCGCCACCTGGGCGCCGACGCGGGCGTCATGGTGACGGCGAGCCACAACCCGCCGCAGGACAACGGCTACAAGGTCTACCTCGGCGACGGCAGCCAGATCGTGCCGCCGAGCGACGCGCAGATCGCGGCCCACATCGATGCCGTGGGCTCGGTGTCCGAGCTCATGCTCGCCGACGACGGGTGGGAGACGCTCGACGACGAGGTGCAGGACGCATACGTCGCGCGCATCGCCGCCCTCGTCCCTTCCGAGAGCCCGCGCGACCTCGGGGTGGTGCACACCGCCCTGCACGGTGTGGGCGACGACACCGTGCGCCGGGTCTTCGTGGCGGCCGGCTTCGCAGCGCCGTTCACGGTGGCGACGCAGGCGGCGCCGGACCCTGACTTCCCGACCGTGGCGTTCCCCAACCCGGAGGAGCCGGGGGCGATCGACGCCGCGCTCGACGTGGCGCGGGAGCTGCACCCCGACGTCGTCATCGCCAACGACCCCGACGCCGACCGGTGCGCCGCTGCGGTGCTCGACGACGGACTGTGGCGGATGCTGCGGGGCGACGAGGTCGGGGCGCTCCTCGGAGCCCACGTCCTCGCGCGCGGGGTGGCTCCGGACGCGGTGCTGGCCTGCTCGATCGTCTCGTCGCGGCTGCTGGCGGCCATAGCGGCCGCGGCGGGCGTGCGGCACGAGGAGACGCTGACCGGGTTCAAGTGGATCGGTCGGGTGCCCGGGCTGGCCTTCGGCTACGAGGAGGCCCTCGGCTACTGCGTGGCGCCGCAGATCGTGCGCGACAAGGACGGGGTGAGCGCGGCGCTGCTGCTGGCCGAGCTCGTGGCCGGCCTCAAGACGCAGGGGCGCACGGTGCTGGACGTGCTCGACGACCTCGCGGTGGCCCACGGGGTGCACGCGACCGACGCGTTCTCCGTGCGCGTGGCCGACCTCGCGGAGATCCCCCCGGTCATGGAGCGGCTGCGGACGTCGCCCCCCGCCGAGGTGGGTGACGCGCGGGTCGTGCGGGTCGACGACCTGTCCGCGGGAGACGGTGGCCTGCCGCCGACCGAGGGCGTGCGCTGGTTCCTCGCCGACGGGTCGCGGGTCATCGTGCGCCCCTCCGGCACCGAACCGAAGATCAAGGTCTACCTCGAGGCGGTCGAGCCCGTGGACGATGCGGAGGCGCTCCCCGCAGCCCGCGGGGTGGCGGCTGACCGACTGGCGACGATGCGTGCGGCGATGGAGCAGCTGACAGCCCTGTGAGGTTGTGAGTCTGCGGCTTCGTTCAGGCGACAGCGAACATGCGTCGAAGGCGTTGCGTCGTATGCCAGTACGTGTCCTCGGTGCCCGGCAGCAGGGGCCGCGCGCCGGAGCGGTAGGTGTGCGCGGTGGGCGTGCTCGACTCGACGACGTGGGTCTCCCACCGGTCGGATGACGGACCCCGTGGGGACCGGGGCGAACGGGCGGACCAGCCCGGCAGCTCCTTGCGCAGGTTGCGGCGCACGCAGAGTCCCTGGGCGTTGTCCGCCGTCGTCGCCCCACCGTCGGCGTGGGCCGTGACGTGGTCGATGTGCCGGATCGGGGCGTCGCACCAGGGGGTGCGGCAGGTGACGTCGCGGGCCAGGAGGAACCGGCGCAGCCCCCCGTCGAACCCGCGGCGCCGGGAGTCCATGGCGACCAGGGTGCCGTCGGCTGGATGGGTGAACAGCCGCCGGACCCAGACCGAGGCGTCGTCGTCGCTTGCGGCCCGCACGAGGTCGCGCGCCCAGCCCGCGGTGGCCGCGCCGTAGCCCGGCACATAGGCGGGCGTGTCGTCGCCGCCGAGCAGCGCGCGGTCGGTCATGACGACCTGCACCTCGACGGCCGGACCATCAGCCGTGGTCCGCCCGGTCAGGCGGTCGGCGAACGTGTCGGCCATGACCTGGCCCTTGCTGCGCTCGTCCCCGGCGGCGCGGGCCGCGGTGGCGGCCATCGTGAGGGCAGCGTGCACCGCGACCCCTTGCGCGACGGGGAGCAGGGCGGTGACGTAGGCCATGGTGTCGGGAGCCGGCCGGATGGACACGTGCCGGCGGCTCTCGGCCGCGCGGGCGCGGGCGAGGACGGACTCGGCGTCGATCCGGTAGGAGATCGCCTGCACCCGCCGGACGAGCTCGCGGTCGCCGAGACGGCCCAGCTCGTCGCCGGCTGACGTGAAGAGCTCCTCGTCGACGGCCGTGCGCTGCTCGGCGGTGAGCATGGCGGTCTCGCGCACGACGAGCGTGGCGCGCCACTCGCTCAACCGGCCCGCCTCGAGAGCCGCCAGGGTGTGGGGCATCTGGCGCACGAGGGCCAGAGCGACCGCGAGGTGACGGGACCCGCGCGACGGCGGCTCCTGACGAGCCAGCGCGATCTGGCCGGCAACACCTATGGCCTCACCGGGCCGCCGCGCTGACGGACCCGAGCGCCCTGCGCGACCCGAGCGACCCGTCTCAGACCGCGGCCCGGGGCGTCCGGCCGTCGCCGGCGTGACCGACGCCGCGCGCTCCTGGTCCCGCGCGGCCCGCCAGGCCTCGACGTCGTTGTCGTCGGCGGCTGCCTGCGCCCGGTCGGCCCACTCCCGCGCCACCAGCTCCTGCGAGTCCGCGAAGTCGACGGTGATCCACGCCTGCGCCGCGGCGCACGCGGCCTTGAGGCACTCGAGCTGCGTCAGCTGGTCGATCCGCTCGGCGTCCGAGACCTGTCGCCCGACCCGCCCCACCACGTCGACCAGCGCCGCCAGATCGGCGGTCGTCGTGGCAGGAGGCGTCTCGAACATGTGTCCTGCATATCTGCTTGAGTGCAGTAGGTTTTGGGCGGTGTCGACGGATCAACGGCCAGCGGGTGGGGTGGACTACCCGCGCACCTATCAGGAGTTCCGGTCTTGGTTCCCTGACGACGACAGCTGCCAGGAGTACCTCGGACGGCTGCGCTGGCCGGCCGGCTTCGAGTGTCCTCGATGCGGATCTGGCGGTGCATGGCGTACGGGTCGTGGTCTGTGGATGTGCGCGGACTGCGGCGTGAAGACGTCCGCCACCGCGGGCACGATCTTCCATCGCTCACATACCCCGTTGTCGACCTGGTTCGCGGCGGTCTGGTTCGTGACGGCTTCGAAGAACGGCGTCTCGGCCCGAGGCCTGCAAGACGTCCTGGGGTTCAAGTCCTATGAGACCGCGTGGGCCTGGCTGCACAAGCTGCGACGGGCCATGGTCCGTCCCGGTCGCGAGCTGCTCGGGAACCAGCCTGGCATCGTGGTCGAGCTCGACCAGAGCTTCCTCGGCGGCCGAAGCGCCGGGAAACAGGGCGCATCCAGCGACAAGGCGCCGATCACGATCGCTGTCGAACGGACCGCTGGCGGCCGGTTAGGACGGGTGCGCCTCGAGCTGGCCGACAAGCCCAGCGGGCTGGACATCATCGACTTCGCCCGCGAGGTCGTCGCCAAGGGGGCCACCATCCACACCGACGGCGCCCGCATGTTCGCCCGGCTCACCGACCTTGGCTACACCCACCAAGCGACTCCATCGACGAAAGCCGGACACCGAGTCGCGGACCCCGACGCCGTGATGGCCGGACCTCACCTGGTGTCCTCGTTGCTCAAACGCTGGACCGCCGGCACACTTCACCACCGAGTGAGCAGCCAGCACCTGCCCTACTACTTGGACGAGTTCACCTTCAGGTTCAACCGCCGCACCTCCACGGCCAGGGGCATGCTCTTCTACCGGCTGCTCCAACAGTCCGTCGACACCGACCCGCATCCCCTCAAAGACCTGATCGGCGGCGGCGCCTGAACACCAACTGCACTCAAGCAGATATGCAGGACATGTGTTCGATCCTACGCTTCTTCCGAGACCTCCGCAAGAGTCGTCCACAGCCAATGACGTTGCTACGCAGGGTGATCCGCACCCCGGGCGCCCCATCAGGCGCCGTCTGTGCAGCACGCCGACGCCGACGCCACCAGCCCTCAGACGAAGAACCCCAGGACAGCCAGGAGGGTCGGTACGACCAGCAGGGCGATGTCGAGGGGCTGCCAGCGCCGGGTCAGCTCGCCCTCCCCCGCGGCGGCGGCCGCGTCGCCACCGGCGACCAGCTCGGCATACTCGCCCTTCGCGTCCTCGATGAGGCGCGAGGCGCTGCCCACCGTGGCGCCGCTGCTGGGCCGGGGGGCCTCGACGTCGTCCTTGGCGGCCTGCGACCCCAGTCGACCCATCGCGAGCAGCCCTCCCGTGCGGGGGCGTTCGATGTGGGACGCGATGGCCCACGCCGCGTAGGAACGGTCTCCCGACCACACCTCGAGGTTCCACCGCGCGGCGACGTCGTCGACCTTCGACCACGGGATGTGGGTGCGCCGCAGCGGGTTGTTGAGCTCGACCCCCGCCATGGTGAGGACGACGTCAGGGCGCACGAAGAGCAGCCACGAGGCCGCACACATCAGCAGCATCACGCCGACGAAGAGCAGCGATGCCTGCCCACTGACGACCGACAGCACGGCCATCCCCCCGCTGAGGACCATGGCGATGACGCCCATGGCCACGGAACCCCGCTGCCTCAGGGTGCGCAGCGCCTGCGGGGCGGTGGTCGAACGGGCCATGAGGGACAGCTCCGGGGGTCAGGCGTCAGATCACCGGCATTCTCGCACGGTGGGACGACCCCGCCCGGGTCGCACTACACTCCTGCGGTGACCACCGTCGTCGGCGTCGAGGAGCGGGCTCGCGACATCCTGGGCGTCGGGCGGCTCACCAACCGGGCGCTCACCACCTGGCTGCACGGGCTCCCCGGCGTCGACCAGGTCGGGTGCGAGGCTCGCGCCGCGTCCCTCGGCACCCGCTCGATCAAGACGACGTCCAAGGCGTGGGCCATCGACACGGCGATCTCGATGATCGACCTCACGACGCTCGAGGGCGCCGACACCCCCGGGAAGGTCCGCTCCCTCTGCGGCAAGGCCCTCGTGCCCGACCCCAGCGACCCGACGACCCCCCGACCGGCCGCGGTATGCGTCTACGGCGACATGGTGACCACCGCCAGGAAGGCGTTGGGAGACAGCGGGATCCACGTCGCGGCCGTCGCTACCGCCTTCCCGTCCGGACGGGCCAGCATGGCGGTCAAGCTCGCCGACACCGCGGACGCGGTGGCGGCGGGAGCCGACGAGGTCGACATGGTCATCGACCGCGGGGCGTTCCTCTCCGGTGACTACCGCACCGTGTTCGAGCAGGTCGTCGCCGTCAAAGAGGCGTGCCACCGCCCCGGAGGGCACGACGCCCACCTCAAGGTCATCCTCGAGACGGGCGAGCTCGTGACGTACGACAACGTGCGCCGGGCCTCGCACCTGGCCATGCTCGCCGGCGGGGACTTCATCAAGACCTCCACCGGCAAGGTGGCCCCCGCCGCCACCCTGCCGGTGACGCTCGTCATGCTGCAGGCCGTGCGCGACTGGCAGGACGCCACAGGCACCCAGGTCGGCGTCAAGCCCGCCGGCGGCATCCGCACGAGCAAGGACGCCCTCAAGTACCTCGTCATGGTCAGCGAGGTCGCGGGCGACGCGTGGCTGCACCCGGACTGGTTCCGCTTCGGTGCGTCCAGCCTGCTCAACGACCTGCTGCTGCAGCGCCAGAAGCTGCGCACCGGCGCCTACTCCGGCGCCGACTACGTGACGATCGACTGACGAGAGCCGAGGGTCCGAGTCCCATGCCTGTCTTCGAGTACGCCCCGGCGCCGGAGTCGCGCTCGGTCGTCGACATCCGTTCCTCCTACGGGCTGTTCATCGACGGCGCGTTCGTCGAGTCCAGCGGCGACCGCACCTTCAAGACGGTCAGCCCGGCCACGGAGGAGGTGCTCGCCGACATCACGGAGGCCACCACCGCCGACGTCGACCGCGCCGTCAAGGCGGCCCGCGCGGCATACCGGGGCGTCTGGGGGCGGATGTCGGGGGCCGACCGCGGCAAGTACCTCTTCCGGATCGCGCGTCTGCTGCAGGAGCGCGCCCGCGAGTTCGCCGTGCTGGAGACGCTCGACAACGGCAAGCCCATCAAGGAGTCCCGCGACGTCGACGTGCCCCTCGCGGCGGCGCACTTCTTCTACCACGCGGGCTGGGCCGACAAGCTGGAGTATGCCGGGCTCGCCCCCGCCGGGAGCCCGCCCCCGCGGCCCGTCGGCGTCGTCGGCCAGGTCATCCCGTGGAACTTCCCGCTGCTGATGCTGGCGTGGAAGATCGCGCCCGCACTGGCCTGTGGCAACACCGTGGTCCTCAAGCCGGCCGAGACCACGCCGCTGACCGCGCTGCTGTTCGCCGAGGTCTGCCAGCAGGCCGACCTGCCCCCCGGCGTCGTCAACATCGTCACCGGCGCCGGAGCCACGGGACAGGCCCTCGTCGGGCACCCGGGCATCGACAAGGTCGCCTTCACCGGCTCGACCGAGGTCGGGAAGGCGATCGCGCGCACCATCGCCGGCACCCGCGTGCGCGCCACGCTCGAGCTCGGCGGCAAGGCGGCCAACATCGTCTTCGACGACGCCCCGCTCGACCAGGCCGTCGAGGGCATCGTCAACGGCATCTTCTTCAACCAGGGGCACGTCTGCTGCGCCGGGTCGCGCCTGCTGGTCCAGGAGAACATCCACGACGACGTGGTGCGCCGGCTCAAGCGGCGCCTCATGACGCTGCGCGTGGGCGACCCGCTCGACAAGAACACCGACCTCGGGGCCATCAACTCGGCCGCCCAGCTGGACAAGATCCGCGAGCTGTCCGGGGTCGCGGAGGCGGAGGGCGCCGAGCGCTGGAGCCCTCCGTGCGACCTGCCGAGCCGCGGGTTCTGGTTCCCCCCAACGGTGTTCACCGACGTGGCGCAGTCGAGCCGCATCGCCCAGGAGGAGGTCTTCGGTCCGGTGCTCTCGGTTCTCACCTTCCGTACGCCCCAGGAGGCCGTGGCCAAGGCCAACAACACGCCCTACGGGCTGTCGGCCGGGGTGTGGTCGGAGAAGGGCTCGCGGATCCTCTGGATGGCCGACCAGCTGCGCGCGGGAGTGGTGTGGGCCAACACGTTCAACCAGTTCGACCCCACCTCGCCCTTCGGCGGGTTCAAGGAGTCCGGCTACGGCCGGGAGGGTGGCCGCCACGGCCTCGAGGGCTACGTCACGACGGGGGACGTGGCATGAGCCCCACCGCCACCACCCGGCCCGACCGGCTCGAGGTCCGCAAGACCTACAAGCTCTACATCGGCGGGACGTTCCCCCGCAGCGAGTCCGGGCGCTCCTACGAGGCGCTCGACGCCAAGGGCCGTTTCCTCGCCAACGTGTCGATGGCGTCGCGCAAGGACGCCCGAGACGCCGTGGTCGCCGCCCGCGCGGCGTTCCCCGGCTGGTCGGGGGCCACGGCCTACAACCGCGGCCAGGTGCTCTACCGCGTGGCCGAGGTGATGGAGGGCCGCTTCGACCAGTTCGCCACCGACGTCGCCGCCGCCGAGGGCCTCACCCCCGCTCGGGCCCGGGCGAGCGTGGCCGCGGCCATCGACCGCTGGGTCTGGTATGCCGGATGGTCCGACAAGCTGGCCCAGGTGCTCGGCGGCCTCAACCCCGTCGCCGGCCCCTACTTCGACATCTCTGCGCCCGAGCCCACCGGCGTCGTGGCGGTGCTCGCCCCGCAGGCCTCGTCCCTCCTCGGTCTCGTCAGCGTCCTGGCCCCGGTCGTCGTCTCCGGCAACACCGCGGTCGTGGTCACCAGCGGCGAGCGCCCGCTGCCCGCCGTGACCCTGGCGGAGGCGATGGCCACGAGCGACGTCCCGGGTGGGGTCGTCAACGTCCTCACCGGTCGCGCGGCCGAGATCGGGCCGTGGCTGGCGTCGCACGCCGACGTCAACGCTCTCGACCTCACCGGCGCGGCCGACGCCCCGGATGTCGTCTGGGGTGACCTGGAGGCAGCCGCCGCCGACACGGTGAAGCGCGTCGTGCGCCCCGGTGGCACGGGCGCCCGCGCGGTCGAGCCGGACTGGTCTGCGACCCCCGACCTGCGCCGGGTGCGGGCCTACCTGGAGACCAAGACCGTCTGGCACCCCAAGGGCCGTTGAGCCGCGTCGTCGTCCTCGCTGGACCCTCGGGCGCGGGGAAGTCCCGCCTCGCGCGGCGCTTGCACGCGGCATACGGGTGGCCGGTCGTGCGCCTCGACGACTTCTACCGGGACGGCGACGACCCGGCCCTGCCCACCCGCACGCTCGGCGGAGCCCGCATCGTCGACTGGGACGACCCCGCCTCCTGGGGCGCGGACGCGGCGGTGGCCGCGCTCCGGACGCTCGTGACGACCGGACGGGTCGAGGTGCCGACCTACGACATCGGCCGGTCGGCGGTGGTCGGGACGTCAAGCCTTACCGCCCGCGACACCGACCTCGTCGTCGCCGAGGGGATCTTCGCGGCCGAGGTCGTCGCGCGGCTGCGACGGGAGGGCCTGCTGCACTCCGCGTGGTGCGTCTGCCACCAGCGGTGGCTGACCTTCGCGCGGCGGCTGGCACGCGACCTCAGCGAGCGCCGCAAGCCACCGGCCGTGCTCGTGCGCCGCGGGCTCGCGCTCTGTCGCGACGAGCCGGAGGTAGTCGCGCGGATGGCCCGCCTCGGCGCCGTGCCGGCGACGCCGCGACAGGTGGAGGCGGCGCTGCGGCGACCAACGGACGGACGCCCGGGGTCGGTGGCTTGCCACGATGTCGGCGGGCCCGGAGACTGACGCCATGGGGTCCTGGTTCGACGCGACGATCCTCGAACCCGGCCGCCTGCCGCTGTTCTGCTTCTTCGTCCTGTTCCTGCTGACGTTCGGCTTCATCCGCTTCTCCGTGCGGATGATCCGCGCCCAGGTCAGCTGGTGGCCCGGCAACATCACCCCGGGCGGCCTACACATCCACCACGTCGTCTTCGGCACGGTCGCCATGGTCATCGGCGGGGTGGCCGGCATCGCGGTGCCGCCGGAGCCGATCGTGTGGCCGAGCATCTGCGCCTCGGTCTTCGGGATCGGCACCGCGCTCGTGCTCGACGAGTTCGCGATGATCCTGCACCTCGAGGACGTCTACTGGGCCGAGACGGGACGCCTGTCGGTCGACGCCGTCTTCGTCGCCGCGGCGGTGACCGGCCTGGTGCTCCTCGGCGGCATCCCCGTCGTCGACGACCTCGCCAGCCTGCGCACCCTCGGCGGCTCCTTCGTGCCGGGTCTGATCCTCGTGCTCGTCATCAACTTCACCCTGGCGGCGATCACCCTCCTCAAGGGCAAGATGTGGACCGGGCTGATCGGCCTGTTCGTCCCGTTCCTGTTGTGGGCCGGGGCGATCCGGCTGGCGCGGCCGCACTCCGTGTGGGCCCGCCGCCGCTACGGCACCCGGCCGCGGAAGCTCGAGAAGGCCCGCCGCCGCGAGGAGCGCTACCGCGTGCCGGCCCAGCGGCTCAAGGTGTTCGTCCAGGACGCGATCGCCGGCGCCCCCGACCGCACGTAGCCGCGCTCGGCCCTCCTCGACACGACCCCGGCGCGTCGGCCCCCGCTGGTACGTTCTCCGCAGGCGACAGTCCGCGGAGTCAGGGGTCGAGCAGTGCAGTCAGGGGCAGCACGGCGGGGTATGCCGTGAGCGGCTTCGGCCCGCCCCCGGGCCCGCCGGTCGACGCCCCCGACCCGGCCGACCCCGCCGAAGCCGCCGGTCCCGGCGCGACGCGGCGCCGGCCACCGGCATACCTCCCGCCCGGCGGGCTCGCCACCGCACCGGCGGCCTACACGGGCAGCCGCGACGCGATGGGGCGCGGCCCGCAGCGAGCCCTGCTGACGACGAGCCACAAGCCCGGCATCATCTCGCTGCGCCCGATGTCCCTCGGTGACGTCGTCGACGGCGCCGTGAAGCACATCCGGCGCAACCCGGGGCCGGTGCTCAGCGCGAGCCTCATCGTCCTCGTCGTCTCGGCCGTGCCCGCGCTCCTGCTGGCCGCCGCCGGCTCGCGGGGGTCGTGGTACTCCGACATCGGGGCGCAGGCGGTCATCGACCGGGGGGCGTTCTTCGCCCTCGTGCTCCTGCTCGGCGTCGCGTTCGCCGCGGTCGTCCTCGGCGGCGCGATGGCCTACTCGGTGGGCGAGGCCGCGCTGGGCCATCGCGTCACGCTGGGCGAGCTCGCCACGGCAGTGCGGCCCCGGCTGCTCGCACTGCTCGGGCTCGCCGCGCTCGTGACCCTGGCCGTGGGTGTGCCGGTGCTGCTCCTGGTGCTCCTTCTCGCCCTCGCCTCCGGCACCGGGTCCCTGCTCGCCGGCGTCCTCGTGGGTCTCGTGGGCGGGCTCCTCGTCGCCGCCTGGTCGGTGCTCCTCACCGCCCGGCTCAGCCTCGCCGGAGCCGCGGTCGTCCTCGAACGACGCGGCCCGGCCGCGGCCCTCACCCGCAGCTGGGCTCTGACGCGGCGCGCGTTCTGGCGCTGCCTCCTGCGGATGGTCGTCGTCGGGATGCTGGGCACCCTCGTGTTCTGGGTGGTGCAGCTGCCGCTGATCCTCGTGTCGACCCTCGTTGGGGGCATCGTGCCGCTCAGCCCCTCCAGCGAGTCACTCGTCTCCTCCCTCGGGCTGGCGGTCGCCACCCTGCTGTCGGCGTCGATCGTGGTCCCGTTCCTCGCCGGGGCGACAGCCCTTCTCTACGTCGACCAGCGCATGCGGACCGAGGGCTTCGACCTCGTGCTGCAGCGGGCCGCCCGCCGCTCGCCCGGGGGGGCCCGCTGATGCGGCTGCCCTTCGACCTCGACCCGTCCACCGAGCAGGCCCGACAGTGGCTCAGCGACGAGCTGTCCCGCAGCGAGTACCACGACACCCGCTCGCTCTTCCAGCGGCTCATGGACTGGGCGCTGCAGCGGCTGGCCGACCTGCAGGGCACGCAGGGCACCGGCGGGGTCAGCTTCCCGCCCATCGTCATCACGCTCGTCGTCGTGCTCCTGGCCGTCGGGCTCGGCGCCGTGCTCACCCGCGTGCGCGTCGAGAGCCGGACGGCCACCCCGCGCCCCAGCCTGCTGGGCGACACGGTGCTCACGGCCGAGCAGCTGCGGGCCGAGGCCGAGGCGGCCTTCGCCGAGGGCCGCTTCGACGCGGCCCTCCTCGCGTGGACGCGGGCGATCGCCCGGGACGCGGAGCGGCGCACGCTCCTGCCCGACGCCCCGTCGATGACGGCGCACGAGGTCGGGGCCGCCCTGGGGGTCGTCTTCCCCACCCACATGCCGGCCATCGACCGCACCATCGACCGGTTCGACGCGGTCGCCTACGGCCAGGCCGCCGCCACCCGCGACGAGGCGGCCGCCGCGCGCGCGACCGACGACACCCTGCGGCGGGCCCGCCCGGTCCTGTCCGGCACGCGCCGGGCCGACCCGCCCCCCTCGGACCCCGGTAGGCCGCCGCGCGGCACTGGCGGCACTGGCGGCACAGGCGGCACAGACGGCCTTGACGGCGCTGGCGGCGCTGGCGTCGCTGGATCCGAGCCGTCGTCGGTGTGGATGACGGGGGTGGGGTCGTGACCATCGACCTCTGGTCGCGGTCAGACACCGAGCGGGACGAGCGGGACCCCGGCGTCGACCCGAGCCCCGACCACCCACCCGACCGACCCTCGGGCTCGTGGTCGCAGCGCCGCCGCTGGCTGCTGCCGGCCGGGCTGCTCCTCGCCGTCGTCATCGTCGCGCTGCTCTTCGTCACCACGGGGCCCGCCCCCACCTCCACCGCGGCCCTCGACCCCGACAACCCCACGGCCACCGGGGCCCAGGCGCTGGCCCGCGTGCTCGCCGCCCAGGGCGTGCGGGTCGACGTGGCCCGCGGCCAGGCCGAGCTGGCCCGCGCCGGCGTCGACGGCGACACCACGGTGTTCGTCGCCCGCACCAGCGAGCTCTCCCCCACCACCAGCCGCGAGCTCGCCCGGCTCACGCGAGGGGCCGAACGGCTCGTCGTCATCTCCCCGAGCCGGTCGGTGCTGCGCGAGATCAGCCCCACCACCGGGGTGACGCAGGTGCGCCGTTCGGCGGCCGAGCTCGTCGCCGCCCGTTGCACCGGTGGCGACGTCCGCGACGGGGAGGCCCTCTCGCGCAGCGACAGCGAGTTCCAGGCGCCCGGGGCCGTCGCGTCGTGCTTCACGCACGACATCTCCTCCGTCTACGTCGCCCTGCCGCGCACCGGACAGACGGCACCGATGGTGCTGCTGGGCAGCACCACGGCGCTGACCGACGACCAGGTCACGCAGGACGCCAACGCGGCGGTGCTCCTCCGCACCCTCGGCCACTCGGGGCGGGTCGTCTGGTACGTGCCGTCGCGGCTCGACACTCCCAGCGACGCGACCGGCCCGGCCACCGTCGTCCCACGCTGGATCGCTCCGGGGCTCGCCCTCGGCGCCGTCGCGATGCTGGGCCTCATCCTCTGGCGCGGGCGCCGGCTCGGGCGGCTCGTGCCGGAGCCTCTGCCCGTCGTCGTCCGGGCCGCCGAGACCACCGAGAGCCGAGGCCGGCTCTACCGTCGCGCCCGCGACGCCTCGCGGGCCGGCCTGGTCCTGCAGCAGGCCACCCGCCGACGCCTGGCCGACGTCGTCGGGATGCCGCGCCCGACGAGCCAGGGTGCACCGGACCACGCGCTCGTCACTGCGGTCGCCGCCGCGTCGGGGCGTCGCCTCGACGAGGTGGGCGCGCTGCTGTACGGCCCACCCCCGTCCCAGGACGACCACCTGTTGGGGCTCGCCGCCGAGCTCGCCGACCTCGAGAAGGAAGTACGCCGCGCATGAGCGACCAGCCCACCTCTCCGCCCACCGAGCAGCCCCACCAGCCCCCCGCCCAGCAGCCGACCGACGAGCCGTCCCGCCGCCAGACGCAGACGCACACGCAGACGCAGGCGCAGACGCAGACGCAGACGAGCGACTCCGACCGGGCCCGGGAGTCGCTGCTCGCCGTGCGCCGCGAGGTGGGCAAGGCTGTCGTCGGCCAGGACGCCGCCGTCTCGGGCGTCATCATCTGCCTCCTGGCGCGCGGCCACGTGCTCCTCGAAGGCGTTCCCGGCGTGGCCAAGACCCTCCTCGTCCGCGCGATGGCCAAGGCCCTGGCCATCGACACCAAGCGGGTGCAGTTCACGCCCGACCTCATGCCCGGCGACATCACCGGGTCGCTCGTCTACGACGCCAACACCTCGCGCTTCGACTTCCGCGAGGGTCCGGTCTTCACCAACCTCCTGCTCGCCGACGAGATCAACCGCACGCCGCCCAAGACCCAGGCGTCGCTGCTCGAGGCCATGGAGGAGCGCCAGGTGTCGGTCGAGGGGCTGGCGCGTGCCCTGCCCCAGCCGTTCCTGGTGGCCGCGACGCAGAACCCCGTCGAGTACGAGGGCACCTACCCCCTGCCCGAGGCGCAGCTCGACCGGTTCCTCCTCAAGGTCGTGCTCCCCCTCCCGCCGCGCGAGGACGAGCTGGAGGTGGTGCGGCGGCACGCCACCGGCTTCGACCCGCGCGACCTCGACGCCGCCGGCATCACCGCCGTCGCCGGCCCCGCCGACCTCGCCGCGGGCGCCGAGGCGGTGCGCTCGGTGACCATCGCCCCCGAGGTCGCGGGCTACATCGTCGACATCGCTCGGGCCACCCGCTCGGCCCCGTCGCTCTCGCTCGGCGTGAGCCCGCGCGGGGCCACGGCCCTGCTCGCGACCTCGCGGGCCTGGGCGTGGATGAACGGTCGCACCTTCGTCACCCCCGACGACGTCAAGGCCCTCGCCCACGCCACCCTGGCCCACCGCCTCGCCCTCCGACCCGAGGCCGAGCTCGAGGGCGTCAGCGTGGGGTCGGTGCTCGCCGGCGCCATCGGCTCCGTGCCCGTGCCCCGTTGAGGTCCCGTATGCCGCCCTCCCCTTCCCCGCCGCCTCCCGATCCGCTGATGCGTCCCCACCCGCCGGGGGTGCCCCCGTGGCGGTGAGCGGTCGCTTCCCCCTGCTCCTCCTGCTCGGGCTCGTGGCCGTCGTCGTCCAGCCGACCCGCGAGATGGTGCTGCTGTGGGTCGGCATCAGCCTGCTCGTCGCGCTCGTCGACGTCGCCCTGGCCGTCAGCCCGAAGCGGGTCGACCTCGTGCGCGAGCCGGTCGAGCAGGTGCGCCTCGGCGGGACGACGACCACCTCCCTGCTCGTGACGAACACGTCGGGCCGGCGGCTGCGCGGGGTGCTGCGCGACGCGTGGCAGCCGTCGGCCGGCGCGAACGGCGACCGGCACCGGCTCGCCCTGCCGGGGGGCGAGCGCCGTCGCCTCACCACGACGCTGCACCCCACCCGGCGGGGCGACCGCCTCGCCGACCGGGTGACCGTGCGCAGCGTCGGGCCGCTCGGCGTCGCCGCCCGCCAGCGTTCGGTCGCCGTCGGCGGCTGGGTGCGGGCGCTGCCACCGTTCACGAGCCGCAAGCACCTGCCGTCGCGGCTGGCGACCCTGCGCCAGCTCGACGGCCGCTCCGCCGTGCGGGTGCGCGGCCAGGGCACGGAGTTCGACTCCCTGCGGGAGTACGTCGAGGGCGACGACGTGCGTTCCATCGACTGGCGGGCGACGGCGCGCCGCCAGCACGTCGTCGTGCGCACCTGGCAGCCCGAGCGCGACCGGCGGGTCATCCTCGTCCTCGACACCTCGCGCACCTCCGCGGGGCGCGTGGAGGACATGCCCCGGCTCGACAGCGAGATGGACGCCGCGCTGCTACTGGCCGCCCTCGCCTCCCGGGCCGGCGACCGGGTCGACGTCATCGCCGGCGACCGCTGGGTGCGCGCCCGCGTCACCGGCGCGAGCCGCACCACCCTGCTCGCCGACCTCGTGCGGGCCATGGCCCCGCTGGAGCCGGCCCTGCTCGAGGCGAGCTGGCCGACCCTGGCGGCCGCCATCGCCGACACCACCCGCCGGCGCGCCCTTGTCGTGCTCCTCACCGCGCTGGAGCCGGCGGCCATCGAGGAGTCGCTGCTGCCGACGCTCGCGACGCTCACCCTGCATCACCGGGTGGTCCTCGCCTCGGTCGCCGACCCCGCCCTCACCGCCATGGCGCAGCGGCGCGACACGACGGCCCACGCCTACGACGCCGCGGCGGCCGAGCGCACCCTCGAGCTGCGCGACCGGGCGGCCGCGCTCCTCGGCCGGCTCGGCGTGACGGTCATCGACGCCGGCCCGGAGGACCTCCCGCCGCGCCTCGCCGACCACTACCTCGCGCTGAAGAGCCAGGGCCTGCTGTGAGTCCTGCGTAGACCTGTGCCTTCGACCGACGGGGGCTCAGCCGACGGTGGGCGCGAGGTCCCCGGCGTCGCGGGCCTCGACGTCGCCGGTGCGGCCACGGCGCACCGCCCAGCGCCCGAGGGTGAAGACGTAGGCCATGAACGCGCCCCAGGCCAGGAACCCGATGGCGATCCGGGCCCACGTCGGCAGCGGCGACGGCGTGACGAAGGCCTCGATGATGCCGCTCACGAGCAGCACGACGACCAGCCCGAGGGCCACCGACATCGCCGCCCGGCCCTCCTGGGCCACCGCGTCGAGCCGCCGACGCGGCCCCGGTTCGACCCACGACCAGAACAGCCGCAGCCCCACCCCGGCGGCGACGAAGACGGCGGTCAGCTCGAGCATCCCGTGGGGCAGGATCAGCCCGAAGAACAGGCTCGCCCGGTCGTGGGCCCACATCAGCCCGCCGATGAGGGCGACGTTGAGGATGTTCTGCAGCAGCAGCGCGATGACCGGCAGGCCCAGCACCCCGAGGGCGATGCACAAGGCTGCGACCCAGGCGTTGTTGGTCCAGACCTTGAAGGCGAAGCTGCCGGCGGCATACTCGCTGTAGTAGCTGGCGAAGTCGCTGTTGACGAGCTGGTCGACCTCCTGCGGTGAGAGCAGCGTGGACTCGACGTCGGGGTTGGCGACGAACCACCACCCGATGACCCAGGCCAGCACGACGTTGGCAGCCATCGTCCACAGCCACCAGCGGCGCGCCCGGTAGAGCGCCGCGGGGAAGGTGTCGGTGAAGAACCCGGTGACGTCGTCGAAGCTCGTCGTCCGCGTGCCCGCCGAGCGCAGCCGGGCGGCGGCCAGCAGGGACGAGAGGTGGGCCACCAGCGTCGGCTCGGGCGAGCGCGTGCGGATCTCGGAGAGGTGCGTGGCGACCCGCTGGTAGAGGTCGAGCAGCTGGTCGCCCTCGGCGCCCGTCAGCCTCCCCCGCTTCGACGACAGCTCGTGCAGGCGGGCCCACTCGTGCTGGTGGGCGAGCACGTAGGCGTCGAGGTCCACGCGGTCACTCTAGGCTCCGGCCGGTCGCGGACGGCCCCCGTCGACCTACGATGGCCCGGTGAGCAGCGCGACCCTCGGGGTGGGTGACGACGACTTCGTCACCGGCGAGGCGGTCGCCCTCGACCTGCCGGCCGCGTCGATCGGCTCGCGGATGCTCTCGGGCTTCCTCGACTACACGATCGTCTGGGTCGTCACGTTCACCCTCGTGTCGGCCGGCGCCGCGCTCGCCCGCCAGCTCGACGACGCCCTCGTCTCGGCGACCCTGCTCGTCTGCTTCCTCGCCGCCTGGCTCGGCTACCCGATCACCATGGAGACGCTGACCCGCGGCCGGAGCCTCGGCAAGATGGCCGCCGGACTGCGCACCGTGCGTGACGACGCCGGCCCGATCACGTTCCGGCACGCGCTGACCCGTGGTCTGCTCGGGGTGGTGGAGGTCTACCTCCTCTGGGGCGTCCCGGCGATCATCGCGTCGCTCATGAGCACGAAGGGCAAGCGGCTGGGCGACATGGTGGCGGGCACCTACGTCGTCCGCGACCGGGTGACGGCCCAGCTGCCACCGCCGGTGCACATGCCCCCGCACCTCGCCGCGTGGGCGATGAGCGCCGACATCACCCAGCTGCCCGACGACCTGGCCATGGCGGTGCGCACGTTCCTGCCCGCCGCCCCGACGATGACGCCCGCCTCCCGCGAGGAGATGGGCCGTCGGCTGCTCGCCGAGATGAGCCTCTACGTCGCGCCGCCCCCACCGCCGGGCAGCCACCCGGAGTACGTCCTGGCGGCGATCCTCGCCGACCGACGGCGCCGCGACGCCGAGCGCCTCGCCCGGGACGCCGCTCTTCGCAGCCGGCTGACCGTGCCCGACGGGCTCGGCTGAGCCGGGTCCGCCACGCGGGCGGCGTCTCAGGACCCGATGCCGTATGCCGCGTAGCCGGGCTTGATCGTGCCGTCGATGAGCGCCAGCCGCTGGTCGAAGGGGACGAACGCCGACTTCATGGCGTTGATCGTCACCCAGCGCAGGTCCTCGAGCGTCCAGCCGGCCTGCGTCATGAGCAGGTGCGCCTCGTGCGACATCGACGTGTCGCTCATGAGCCGGTTGTCGGTGTTGAGGGTGACGCGGAACCGCAGCCGGGTCAGCAGCGAGATGGGGTGCAGGCCGATCGAGCGGGCGGCGCCGGTCTGCAGGTTGCTGCTCGGCGCCATCTCGAGCGGGATGCGGGCGTCGCGCACGTAGGCGGCGAGCAGGCCGAGGTAGACGGTGTCGAGGTCGACCTCCTCCAGCGAGGTGAGGCCGTCGGCCACCGCGGCGTCGAGCCACTCGGGGAACGGCACCCCCTGCACGGTGATGTCGTCGACGATGCGCACGCCGTGACCGAGCCGGTCGGCGCCGCACCACTGGATCGCCTCCCAGATGCTCTTGAGGCCGAACGCCTCGCCGGCGTGGATGGTGAAGTGGGCGCTCTGGCGCCGCAGGTACTCGAACGCGTCGAGGTGCCGGGTGGGCGGGTACCCCGCCTCGGCGCCGGCGATGTCGAACCCGGCGACGCCGTCGTCGCGGTAGGCCACGGCGAGCTCGGCGATCTCGCGGCTCTTCGCGGCGTGCCGCATCGCGGTGAGCAGCGACGTGACGCGGATCGGCGTCCCCGCCTCGGCGGCGAGCCGTTCTCCCTCACGGAACCCGGCGTTGACCGCCTCGACCACCTGCTCCAGGGTGAGCCCGCGCTGAAGGTGCTGCTCCGGCGCATACCGGCTCTCGGCGTAGACGACGCCGTCGGCCGCGAGGTCCTGCGCGGCCTCGGAGGCGACCCGGAACAGACCCTCCTGGGTCTGCATGACGGCCAGGGTCTGGTCGAACGTCTCGAGGTAGCGCACGAGCGAGCCGGAGTCGGCGTTGTCGCGGAACCAGCGGGCCAGGCCGTCGGCGTCGGGCGCCGGCGGGTCGACCTGGGGGTCGCCCTCGGCGAGCTCGATGATCGTCTGCGGCCGCAGACCGCCGTCGAGATGGTCGTGGAGCAGGACCTTGGGGACGGCCCGGAGGGTCGCGAGGTCAGGAGTCGTCACGGTGCGCGGCGTCGGGGCTGAAGGCGGGCAGGCACACGGCGACGTACTCGGCCCCGTCGTCGCCGGTGGAGTAGCGGATGCGCTCCCCCGGCCCGGTCATCACGGCCTGGCCCGCGCCGACCTCGAGCACCCCGCCGTCGTGGTCGACCCGCACCGTGCCCTTGAGCACGAGCGTCACCTCGCCGAACTCGGGCGTCTGGAAGGGCTCGGACCAGCCGGCCGGGGCCACCATGTGGGCCACCGACACCGAGCCGGCGAGCGGGGTCCGCGGGGTGTTGACGGCGCCGACGTACTCGTCGATCACCTTGCCGCCGGGCACGGGGATACGGGTGGGAGCGCTGATGATCTGCGGCATGCCGACCACCTTAGGACGGACCGCCGGGGCCCGCCGGGACCTCACCCCACCCGGTCGACGACCAGCGGCAGCAGGCCGGGCCGCGAGCCCTCGGGGGCGATGAACACGGCGTCCTCGAGCGCCTCGAGGGCGCGAGCGAACCGCTCCGGCTCGTCGGTGTGCAGGGTCATGAGCCGGTCGCCGCCGCGGACGACGGCGCCCGGCTTCGCGTGCAGCTCGATGCCGGCGCCGGCCTGCACCGGGTCCTCCTTGCGCGCCCGTCCCGCGCCGAGGCGCCACGCGGCGACCCCGACGGCGTAGGCGTCGAGCCGGGTCAGCACCCCGTCCGCCGGGGCCAGCACCTCGTGGGTCTCCCGGGCCGCCGGCAGGGGCGCGTCCGGGTCGCCGCCCTGCGCCGCGACCATCCGCCGCCAGACGTCCATGGCCCGGCCGTCGGCGAGCGCCGCGGCCGGGTCGACGTCCTCGCGGCCGGCCGCCGCGAGCATCTCCCGAGCCAGGGTGACCGTGAGCTCGACGACGTCCGGCGGGCCGCCGCCGGCCAGCACCTCGACCGACTCGCGCACCTCGAGCGCGTTGCCGGCGGTGAGCCCGAGCGGGGTCTCCATGTTGGTCAGCAGCGCGACGGTGCGCACGCCGGCGTCGGTGCCGAGGGCGACCATCGTCTCGGCGAGCTCGCGGGCGCGGGCGACGTCCTTCATGAACGCCCCGGAGCCGACCTTGACGTCGAGGACGAGGGCGCCGGTGCCCTCGGCGATCTTCTTGCTCATGATCGAGCTGGCGATGAGCGGGATGGCCTCGACCGTGCCCGTGACGTCGCGCAGCGCGTAGAGCTTCTTGTCCGCGGGGGCCAGCCCGGCACCCGCCGCGCAGATCACGGCGCCCACGTCGTCGAGCTGGCGCATCATCGCCTCGTGGTCGAGGTCGGCGCGCCACCCGCGGATGGACTCCAGCTTGTCGAGGGTGCCGCCCGTGTGGCCGAGGCCGCGCCCGCTCAGCTGCGGCACGGCGACGCCGCACGCGGCGACGAGCGGCGCGAGGGGCAGGGTGATCTTGTCACCGACCCCGCCGGTCGAGTGCTTGTCGGCGGTCGGGCGCGACAGCGTGGAGAAGTCCATCCGCTCCCCCGAGGCGATCATCGCCGCCGTCCAGCGCGAGATCTCGCGGCGGGTCATGCCGTTCAGGAGCACGGCCATGGCCAGCGCCGACATCTGCTCGTCGGCGACGTAGCCCCGGGTGTAGGCGTCGACGACCCAGTCGATCTGGCCGTCGCTCAGCTCACCGTGGTCGCGCTTGGTGGTGATGACGTCGACGGTGTCGAAGCGCTCGCTCATCCCGTCATCATGGCCGAAACCCTGCGCGACCGACCGAGACTGCGCTTTCATTCTCTGAGAGCAGAACGACGACGCGACGGAGCAGGGGACCGGGGCCCTGGCCGGGACCGCCGCCCGCACCTACCGTCGACGGACGGCCGGAAGGCCGGCCGCTCCGTGCTGAGACCAGGGAGCCCCATGCCCGTCCGTCACCGTCCCGCCGTGGTGAGCGCCATCGCCGGCGCGGTCGCCGTCGCCGTCCTCGCCGCGTGCAGCCCCGGCGCGTCCCCCGCCGCGCAGGGCCTCCCCAGTGACATCAGGCGGGTCATGGACTCGTCCCGCTACGACCAGTCCCGCTGGGGGCTCCTGACGGTCGACACCACCACCGGTCGCACCGGGATGGCGCTCAACGAGCAGGAGATGTTCGTCCCGGCCTCCACGACGAAGCTCTTCACGATGTCGACCGCGTGGAACACGTTCGGGCCGGGCCACCGGTTCACGACGCCGGTCTACCGGCAGGGCACCGTGGCGGGCGGCACCCTCTCCGGGAACCTCGTGCTCGTCGCCTCCGGCGACCTCACCATGGGCGGGCGGACGAAGCCGGACGGCACGGTGGACTTCACCAACCTCGACCACAACGACGCCAACCCGATCCCCGGCGCCACGCTGACGCCCGAGGACCCCCTCGCCGGTCTCGACCAGCTGGCCGCCCAGGTCAAGGCGTCGGGGGTGACGCACGTGGCGGGCAACGTCGTCATCGACGACCGGCTGTTCCAGGTCGACCGGAAGCAGAACCCCGAGACGCCCACAACCCCGATGATCGTCAACGACAACCTCATCGACATGGTGTCGACCCCGACCGCCGTCGGTCAGCCGGCCGCGCTCGACTACCGACCCCGTACCTCGGCCTACGCCGTGACCTCCACGGTGACGACGGTGGCTGCCGGCCAGCCGGCCGACGTCACCTCGACCATCGACGCCCCCGGTCACATCACCCTCTCGGGTCAGGTGCCCCTGGGCATCAACCCGGCCCTGCTCCATGTCCAGCAGGTCGAGGACGCGTCGGCGTTCGCTCGCAGCGCTTTCGTCGACGCCCTGCGTCGCGTCGGCGTCACCGTGGACGCCGCCGCTACCGGGGCCAACCCCACGGCCGCGCTGCCGGCCAAGGGCTCGTACGCCCCGGCCGACCAGGTCGCGGCCTACGTGTCCCCCGTGCTCTCCGAGTACGTCAAGCTGATCCTCAAGGTCAGTCTCAACCTCGGGGCCAACCTCTCGCTGTGCCTCCTCGCCGTCCACGCCGGCTCGACCGACTGCAAGGACGGCCTCGGCGTCGAGCGGGCGTTCCTCCGGGACGTCGCTGCCGTGCCGGTGGGGCAGATGGCCCTCAACGACGGCCAGGGCGCCAGCGCCGACGACCTCGTCACCCCCACCGCGGCCGTCGCGCTCCTGAGGTACCTGCAGACCCGACCGGACTTCGCGCGCTTCCGGGCCACCCTGCCCGTCCTCGGCCGGGACGGCTCCCTGGCCATGGTGGTGCCCGACAGCCCGGCCGCCGGCCACGTGCAGGCCAAGACCGGAACCCTCGCCGTCGGGGACGGCCTCAACCAGCGGTTCCTGATGCCTAGCAAGGCGCTGGGCGGGTACATCGACACGAGCAACGGCAAGCTGCTCGCCTTCTACCTCGTCGTCAACAACGTCCCCGCGTACGGCGTCCCGGACATCCTCCAGGTCAACACTGACCTCGGGCGCATCGCGGCACGGCTCTGGGGACCGCAGGGCTGAGCCGGGTCACACGGCGGGCGAGCTGTCCGTACCGGCGACCGACCGGGCGGCGGCGGCGTCGAGGTCGTCCGCCCCGAACGCCTGCGGCAGCACCTCGGCGAGCCCCAGCTCGCCCTGCGGCGTGAGCAGCCGGCACTGCGCACCACCGTTCTCCCACAACAGCTGCCGGCAGCGGCCGCAGGGCATGAGCAGCTCCCCGTCGCCCCCGACGCAGACGACGGCGGTGAGCCGCCCGCCACCGGTGAGGTGCAGCTGGGAGACGAGCCCGCACTCGGCACACAGGGCCACGCCGTAGGCCGCGTTCTCGACGTTGCAGCCCGCGACCACCCGGCCGTCGTCGACGGTTGCGGCGGCCCCGACCGGGAAGTGGGAGTACGGCGCGTACGCGTGACGCATGGCCGCGACCGCGGCCTCCTGGAGGGCCGCCCAGTCGGTCATGTCGCCTCTCCCTTGCGGTAGACCTGGCCGTCCGCCGCCGGTGGCCGCAGGCGCTGTGAGGCGAAGGCGAGCACGAGCAGGGTGGCGACGTAGGGCGTCATACCCGTGAACTCGTTGGGCACGCGCGAGGTCAGGAAGAACCACAGGAACGCGATGACGCCCATGACGACGCTGACCACGCCGACCATGGGCTTGCCCTGACGGCGGCGCACGAGCTGCCACACGCCCCAGGCCACGAGCCCGATGGCGAACGGCAGCAGGTAGGCCCGCACGACGTCGCCCCCACCGCGCAGCTGGACGGCGTCGGCGTACCCGAACAGGGCCGCGCCTCCGGCCAGCCCGCCCGGACGCCAGTTGCCGAAGATCATGGCCGCCAGGCCGATGTAGCCCCGGCCGCCGGTCTGGCCCTCGCGGTAGAGGTTCGACGCGACGAGGACCAGGAAGCCGCCCGCGAGGCCCGCGAGGCCGCCGGAGATGAGCACCCCCACGAACTTGTAGCGGATGACGTTGACGCCCAGCGTCTCGGCCGCCTGGGGCGCCTCGCCGACGGAGCGCAGGCGCAGCCCGAAGGGGGTATGCCACAGGACCCACCACGAGAGCACCAGCAGGCCGATCGCGATGACGGTGAGGACGTTGAGGTTGGTCGTCACGGCGCGCACGATGCTCGCGAGGTCGGAGACGACCCACCAGTGGTTCTGTTCGACGGTGCCGAGCGCGTCAGACAGGCCCGGGACGCTGAGGAACGGCAGCTGCTGCAGGGGCGGCGACTGCGTGGGCCCGCCGCCCGGCAGCGACGAGAAGGTGCGCACGGCGAGGTAGGCCCCCGCGCCGGCGCCGAGGAGGTTCATCGCGACCCCGGAGACGATGTGGTCGACGCCGAAGATCACCGTGGCCACGGCGTGGATGGCGCCGCCGATGACCCCGAGGAGGACGGCGCCGAGGATGCCCGCCCACGGGCCGAAGTGGTAGCCGAAGAACGCCCCACCCCAGGTGCCGAGGATCATCATCCCCTCGAGGCCGATGTTGACGACGCCCGCGCGCTCGCTCCAGAGGCCGCCGAGGCCCGCGAGCCCGATCGGCATCGCCAGGCCGACGGCGGCCATGAGAGCGCCCGAGGAGTCGATGTCGTTGGCGCCGGTGAGGACCCGCACCGTGGAGAGGACGAGGATCGCGCCCCCGACGACCGCCCACCAGAACCACCGCGGCCGCTGCCTCGAACGGGTCCGCGACGGTGGCTGCTCCGTCGTGTCGACGGCCAGGCCGGTCGTGGCGCTCACGCCGACGCCCCGTCCGTCGCCGCAACGGGGGTGGGGCCGGCGGCGAGCTGCGCCGCGACGCGCCGCTGCTCCATCGCGACCCCGGTGCGCCGCACGATCTCGTAGGCGATGACGACGGACAGCACGATGACCCCCTGGATGACGAGCACGAGGCGGTCGGAGACGCCGGCGTTGATCTGCAGGCCGTTGGCCTGGGCGTCGAGGTAGGCCCACAGCAGCGCCGCGAAGGCGATCCCGATGGGGTTGTTGCGGCCCAGCAGGGCGATGGCGATGCCGGCGAAGCCCAGCCCGGACTGGAACGTGTCGCCGTAGGCGTAGTCCTGGCCGAACAGCAGCGGCATACCGACCAGGCCGGCGACGGCACCGGAGACCACCATCGACTGCACGACGAGGCGTGGCGCCTTGACCCCGCTCGCGACGGCCGCGCTGAGCGAGCGCCCGGTGGCGCGCAGGTCGAAGCCCGCGCGGGTGCGCCCGAGGACGAACCAGTAGAGGACCCCCACGACGGCGCTCAGGACGATGAGCCCGTAGACCTTGTTGGGCGTGGCGATGACGCCGTCGAGCGAGATGCCCGGCACCCGCGAGGACTCGGGGATGGGCTTGGTGTTCACCGCGTTGCTGCCCTCGACCCGGTTGGCCGCCTTGCTGAGCAGGAACGACACGAGGAACGTCGCGATGGCGTTGAGCATGATCGTCGAGATGACCTCGCTGACCCCGCGGGTCACCCGGAGGAGTCCGGCGATGCCGGCCCACAGGCCGCCGGCCGCCATCGCGACGACGAGGGAGACGAGGATGTTGAGAGGGCCGGGCAGCCACGCCTGGCCGGCGAAGACCGCGGCGGCGAAGGCGGCCACGCGGTACTGCCCGTCGACGCCGATGTTGAAGAGGTTCATCCGGAACCCGATGGCCACCGCGATCGCGGACAGGTAGTAGACCGTGCCCGCATTGAGGATGGCGATGAACTGCCGGGGCAGCGGCACCTTGACGAGCTGCGCCCAGACGGCGCCGACCGGGTCCTTGGCGACGAAGAGGATGAGCGACGTCACGACGAAGGCGACGACGATGGCCAGCAGCGGGGCGGCGAGGCCCAGCGCCACCCGGCGGGGGTCGATGCGGTTCACGAGGCGTCCTTCTCCGTATGCGTGCCGGCACCGGTCATGGCCGACCCGAGCTCCTCGCGGGTCACCGTGTCGGGGTCGAAGTCGTCGCTCAGCGCGCCGCGCAGGATCACCCGCACGCGGTCCGACAGCCCGACGAGCTCGTCGAGGTCGGCGGAGATGAGGAGCACGGCCAGGCCCTCGCGCCGGGCCCGTTTGATGTGGTCCCAGATCGCGGCCTGGGCGCCGACGTCCACGCCGCGCGTCGGGTGGGCCGCGAGCAGCACCTTGGGGTGGTGCGACATCTCCCGCCCGATGATGAGCTTCTGCTGGTTGCCGCCGGACAGCGACGCCCCGGTGACGAAGACCGAGGGGGTGCGCACGTCGTACTCCTGCACGATGCGCTCGGTGTCGGCCTTGGCCGCCTTGGCGTCGATGAGGAAGCCGGCGCGCACGTTGGGCGGCTGGGTCTGGTGGCCGAGGATCACGTTCTCCCACAACGGGGCTCCGAGGAGCATGCCGTGGCGGTGTCGGTCCTCCGGGATGTAGCCGACGCCCGCCTCCCGGATCTCACGCACCTCCCAGTCGGAGATGTCGACCCCGTCGAGGGTGATGACGCCGCTGGACGGCTCGAGCATCCCCATGACGACCTCGACGAGCTCGGCCTGGCCGTTGCCCTCGACGCCGGCGATGCCCAGCACCTCGCCGGCGTGGATGGTGAGCGAGACGTCGTCGAGGATGCGCCGGTTCCCCGCGGCCCCCTCGACGCTGACGTGCTGGATGTCCAGCACGACCCGGTCGGTGACCGTCGACTCCTCGGTGCTGGGCGAGGGCAGCGCCGAGCCGACCATGAGCTCGGCCAGCTGGCGGGCGTTGACCGTGCGCGGGTCGACCTGCTTGACCGTCGTGCCCCGGCGGATGACGGTGATCTCGTCGGCGACCGACAGCACCTCGTCGAGCTTGTGGGAGATGAAGATGACGGTGAGCCCCTGGGCTGTCAGCCCGCGCAGGTTGTCGAAGAGCTCGGCGACCTCCTGGGGCACGAGCACGGCCGTGGGCTCGTCGAGGATGAGGATCTGGGCGCCGCGGTAGAGGATCTTGAGGATCTCGACGCGCTGGCGCCGGCCGACGCCGAGGTCGGCGACGAGCTCGTCCGGGTCGAGCCCGAGGCCGTAGGCGTCGGAGATCTCGGTGATGGCCCGGCGCGCGTCGTCGCCGATGCCGTGCCGCTTCTCGGCGCCGAGGACGACGTTCTCCAGCACGGTGAAGTTGTCGGCCAGCATGAAGTGCTGGAACACCATCCCGATGCCCGCGTTGATGGCGTCGGTGGGGCTGCGCAGCGAGAGCGTCGTGCCGTTGACGGCGATGGTGCCCTCGTCGGGCTGCTGCACGCCGTAGAGGATCTTCATCAGCGTCGACTTGCCCGCGCCGTTCTCGCCGACGATGGCGTGCACGGTGCCGCGGGTCACGGTGATGTCGATGTCCCGGTTGGCCACGACGCCGGGGAACCGCTTGGTGATCCCGTGCAGCTCGACGGCCGGGGCACTCCCCCCGGTCACCGCGGCCCGGTCCTTGACGGTGTCGGTGATGACGCCCTCCTCGGCTGGTTTCGGGTCAACCTACGGCACGAGGGGGGCCCTGCGGCACGGGTTGCGTGCCGCGGGACCCCCCACGCGCGTGTGCGTCCGAGGACGCTCAGGTCACTTGCTGGGGACGGTGATCGTCCCGGCGATGATCTGGGCCTTGTAGTCGTCGATCTTGCTCTTGATGTCGTCGACCTTGCCGCCGGTCGTCGAGTAGTCGACGCCACCCGCCTTGAGGTCGAAGACCTTGTTGCCGGCCTTGAACGACCCGCTCTTCACGGAGTTGATGAAGTCGTAGACGCCGACGTCGACCTTCTTGATCATCGAGGTGAGGATGACGTCGCGCACGTCCGCCGCCGCCGTCTTGGCCTGGTCGGAGTCGACGCCGATGGCCAGCTTGTTGGCCGCCTTCGCCGCCGTGAAGACGCCACCACCCGAGCCACCGGCCGCGTGGTAGACGATGTCGGCGCCGCCCTGGTACATGCCCTCGGCGGCGGCCTTGCCCTTGTCGACCGAGGAGAAACCGGAGAAGTCCGGGGGCTCGGTGAGGTACTTGACGTCGATGACGATGTTGGGGTTGACCGCCTTGGCGCCCGCCTGGTAGCCGGCCTGGAACTTCTTGATGAGGTCGGTGTCGACGCCGCCGACGAAGCCGATGTGGTTGGCCTTGGACTTCAGGGCCGCCGCGGCGCCGACGAGGAACGAGCCCTGCTCCTCGGCGAAGGTGATCTGGTCGACGTTGCTGCCGGCCGAGTCGGGCGACGCGTCGTCGACGATGGCGAACTTGACGTTGGGGTTGGCCTTGGCGGCCGCACCCACCGACTTCGCGTAGGCGAACCCGACGGCGACGACGTTGGTGTATCCGGCGTCGATGAGCTGCTGCAGGCGCTCCTGGCGGGCCGACTCGGCCTCGCCGTTGGTCGCCGCGGCCTCCTTGGAGGTGACGCCGAGCTCCTTGACGGCCTTGTCGAGACCCGCCGCGGCGGCGTCGTTGAACGACTGGTCACCGCGACCGCCCACGTCGTAGGCCATCCCGACCTTGAGGCCGCCGGAGGCACCCGAGCCGCCGGAGGTGGCCGCCCCGCCGCCCCCGCTGCCGGTGTCCGTGCCGGAGCTGCTGCTGCCGCAAGCGGCCAACGCGACGGCGGCGGCCGACAGGCCCGCCGCGAACTTCATTGCCTGACGCAAGGGGGTCTCCTTCGATGGGGGCTGCTCGGTCCGCGCTCTCTGCGTCGAGTGGCGGCGAGCGCACGAACGGTGGTCCGGGCGATCGAGTGGAAAAGATATCGCCGCTCCGGCCCCCCTCCGGCCGGAAGACCGGGAAGTGGGGGTGAACGTTACCGAGTCGGAACGTCCCCCCTCAGGGGGTGCGCCGGCGCCGTCCGGCATCGAGCACGGCTCCCACCAGCACCTTCGCCCCGCAGCCGATGGCCCGCTCGTCGACGACGAGGTCGCCCTGGTGCAGGTCGTAGGTCGGACCGCCGGGCGTCCGGGTGCCGAGGCGGGCCATCGCGCCGGGCACCTCGGTGAGGTACCACGCGAAGTCCTCGCCGCCGAGGGACTGGACGGTCGTCCCGAGCGCCACCCCGGCCGCCTGGGCGCCGTCGCGCAAGGACTCCACCGAGGGGGCGGTGTTGACGACCGGGGGCACGCCCTGGGTGTAGCGCAGCTCGGCGGTCACGGCATACGGGGCGACGACGGCGTCGACGAGCTCCTGCACGAGCGGCCCGACCTCGAGCCACAGGTCGGCGTCGAGCATGCGCAGCGTGCCGCTGGCGGTGCCCACCGACGGGATGACGTTCTGCGCGCCGCCGGCGTGGACGCTGCCCCAGACCAGAGCCGCCCCCGCCCGGGGGTCGACCCGGCGCGAGAGGGCCGCGGGCACGTCGGTGACGACCTTGGCGAGCGCGAAGGTGAGGTCCTGGGTGAGGTGCGGACGCGAGGTGTGGCCACCGTGCCCCTTGAGCGTGACCTCGACGCTGTCGGACGCGGCGGTGATCGGGCCGACGAGCAGGCCGACCTCGCCGACGTCCCGGCCGGGGTCGCTGTGCAGCGCGAAGACCTCGTCGACCCCGCTCAGCCAGCCCCCGTCGATGACGTCGTGCGCACCACCGGGGATGACCTCCTCGGCGGGCTGGAAGATCAGGCGCACCGCGAGCCCGGCGTCGGCCAGCGCCTGCTGCTGGGTCGCGAGGGCCAGGCCCGCCCCGAGGACGACGGTGGTGTGCAGGTCGTGGCCGCACGCGTGGGTCACGCCCTCGGAGGTCGAGGCCCACGCCAGGCCGGTGCGCTCGGGCACGGGCAGGGCGTCGAGGTCGGCGCGCAGGGCGACCCGGTATGCCGGGTGCTCGGCACCGAGGTCGACGACGACCCCGCTGCCCGCCAGCTCGTGCGGGTCGAGGCCGGCCGCGCGGAGGCGCTCGGCGACGACCCGGCTCGTGCGCCGCTCGAGGCGGGAGAGCTCGGGGTGGGCGTGGAGGTCACGACGCAGGACGACGAGCTCGGGGTCGAGCTCGTCGATGGTGGCGTGGAGGACGGGAAGCAGTGGGTCCATGGTGACCTCCGACGTTACCGAACGCGCGCCGCGGCTACGCTCCGGGGATGTCGTCGGCGGGACGCGCGCGGCCGGTCGTCGTCGTCGGAGACGTCGGGCTCGACGTCCTCGTGCGCCCCTTCGGCCCCGTCGCCCGCGGCGACGACACCCCGAGCCGGACGCGCCTCGTGCCGGGCGGGGCCGGGGGCAACACCGCCGCCTGGCTGGCTGCCGCCGGCGTGCCAGTGGCCCTCGTGAGCCGGGTCGGCGCCGACGACGCCGCGCTGGCCGCCCGGCGGCCGCTCGAGGCGGCCGGGGTCGTCTGCCGCTTCGTCACCGACCCGACGCTGAGCACGTGCGTGGTCGTCGTGGTGGTCGATGGCGACGGCGAGCGAACGATGCTCCCCGACCGGGGCGCCAACGCCGCCCTCGCCCCGGAGGACCTCGACCTGGCCGGTGCGGCCGAGGCGCTGCGCCCCGCGGGGGCCGGCCGGCCGCACCTGCACCTCAGTGGCTTCGTGCTCCTCGACGAGCGCTCGCGAGAGGCGGGGGTCGCGGCCCTGCGCCAGGCGCGCATCCTGGGCTGGACGACCTCGGTCGACCCGCAGGCCGCCAGCCACCTGCAGCGGGTGGGGGCCTCGACGTTCCTGGGCTGGGTGCAGGGCGTGGACCTGCTCCTGCCCAACGCCCCCGAGGCGGACGCGCTGGGGGGCGACGCGGCGATGCTCGCCGCAGCCGGTGCGGTGGCGGTGTCAGCAGGGCGCGAGGGCGCCCGCTGGCTGGACCCCGCGCATACCTGGCGGGTGGACGCCCCGGCCGTCAGCGGAGGCGACGCGACCGGCTGCGGCGACGCCTTCGACGCCGGGGTGCTCGCCGCGTGGACGGCCGGGGCCGGGCCGCAGGAGTGCCTGGAGCGCGGGGTCGCGCTCGGCAGCGCGGTGGCAGGCCGGGAGGGCGCCCGGCCGGCCGACGCTGGGCTCGGCGTCGGTTAGAAGGCGTCGCGGGGCACGTAGGTGCCCCAGACCTCGCGCAGTGCGTGGGCGACCTCGCCCCCGGTGGCCCGCAGGCGCAGGGCCTCCTTCATGGGGTAGAGGACGTTGTCGGTGCCCCGGGCCGCGGCCTGCAGCTGCTTCAGGGCCGCGGCGACCGCGTCGTTGTCGCGCTCGGCCCGCAGGGTCGCGAGCCGCGCGACCTGCTCCTGCTCGATCGCCGGGTTGACGCGCAGCGGCTCGTAGGGCTCCTCGGTGTCCAGCGTGAAGCGGTTGAGCCCGACGACGGTGCGCTCCTTGTGGTCGATCTCGAGGGCGATCCGGTAGGCGCTGCGCTCGATCTCACTCTTCTGGAAGCCCTGCTCGATGGCCGCGACCGCGCCGCCGCGTGTCCTCGACCGCCTGCATCAGCTCGAGGACGGCGGCCTCGATGTCGTCGGTCATCGCCTCGATCGCGTAGGACCCGGCGAAGGGGTCGACCGTCTTGGTCACGTCGGTCTCGTAGGCGATGACCTGCTGGGTGCGCAGCGCGAGGCGGGCCGCCTTCTGGGTGGGCAGGGCGATGGCCTCGTCGTAGCTGTTGGTGTGCAGGCTCTGGGTGCCGCCCAGCACCGCGCCGAGGCCCTGGAGAGCCACCCGGACGAGGTTGACCTCCGGCTGCTGGGCGGTCAGCTGCACCCCGGCGGTCTGCGTGTGGAAGCGGAGCATCTGCGACTTCGGGTTCTTCGCGCCGAACTCGTCGCGCATGACGTGGGCCCAGATCCGGCGGGCGGCCCGGAACTTCGCAACCTCCTCCAGGAGGGTCGTGCGCGCGACGAAGAAGAAGGAGAGACGGGGGGCGAAGTCGTCGACGGCGAGGCCGGCGTCTTGCGCGGCACGCACGTACGCTTTCGCGTTGGACAACGTGAACGCGATCTCCTGCACGGGCGTCGCCCCCGCCTCGGCCATGTGGTAACCCGAGATGGAGATCGTGTTCCAGCGGGGGATGTTGTCCTTGCAATACGTGAACACATCCGCAACCAGGCGCAGCGACTCCCGCGGCGGGTAGATGTAGGTGCCGCGCGCGATGTACTCCTTGAGCACGTCGTTCTGGATGGTGCCCGTGAGCCGGTCGGCGCTGATGCCCTGCTCCTCGGCCACGAGCTGGTAGAGCAGCAGCAGGACGGCGCCCGGGGCGTTGATGGTCATCGACGTCGACAGGTCGCCCAGCGGGAGGCCGTCGAACAGCACCCGCATGTCGTCGACGGAGTCGATGGCGACGCCGACCTTGCCGACCTCGCCGTGCGCGATGGCCTCGTCGCTGTCGTAGCCCATCTGGGTCGGCAGGTCGAAGGCGACGCTGAGGCCACCGGTGCCGGCGGCGACCAGCTGGTGGTAGCGCTCGTTGGACTCCTTCGCGGTGCCGAACCCGGCATACTGCCGCATGGTCCACGGCCGCCCGGTGTACATCGACGGGTAGACGCCCCGGGTGAACGGGTAGGCGCCCGGCTCGCCGAGCTGCGTGTCGGGGTCGAAGCCCGCCAGGTCCGCCGCGTCGTAGGTCCCGCGGATGGGCAGGTCGGACTCGGAACGCGCACCGTCGGACATGCTGCGGATGCTACTGCGGGCGGTGGGGTCGCCCACCGGGCCGGCTCGACTGGCCCGAGCCACGGCATACCGGACATTCGCCCTTGGTACCGGTTTCCAGCCCGTCGACCGGGCCCTGTGGACAACGGCGGAGGCGGTATGCGCACCCGCGCCAGGGTGAGCCGGTGGAGGACGTGGAGGCGGCAGTGCGCCGGCTGGGCGGCGTCGCGCGTCGCGGCCAGCTCCGGCGAGCCGTCTCCCGGAGGCGGCTCGGACGGGCGGTTCGCGCGGGGCGCATCGTGCGTACGGGACACGGCCGGTATGCGCTCCCGCTCACCGACGCGACCCGAGTCGCTGCGTCCCGCCTGACCGGGGTCGCGTCCCACACCTCGGCCGCACTCCACTGGGGCTGGGCGGTCAAGACCGTGCCGGCCCACCCGCACGTGACGGTGCCCAGACACCGGAAGCTCACTGCCGCGCGCCGCGAGGACGTCACCGCGCACTGGCGCGACCTGGCAGCCGACGACGTCGTCGACAGCTGGGTCACGAGCCCGGTCCGGACGGTCATCGACTGCTGCCTCGACCTGCCCTTCGACGAGGCACTGGCGGTCTTCGACTCATCGTGGCGGGCCGGACTGAAGCCGAAGGAGGTCCAGCTCGCGGCGATGGCCCTCCCTCGACGCAGCCGCGACCGGGTCCTGGCCGTGGCCCGCGCAGCCGACCCCAGGGCGGCGAACCCGTTCGAGTCCGTGCTGAGGGCCATCGCCCTGGGGGTGCGCGGTCTGCGCATCCAACCCCAGTACGAGGTGCGCCACCCGGGCTTCTACGCCCGGGTCGACCTGGCCGACGAGCTGTTGCGTCTGGTCATCGAGGCCGACAGCTGGACGTTCCACACCAGCCGCACGGCGTTCGACCGCGACTGCCGGCGCTACAACGCCCTCGTCGCCGACCACTGGCGGGTGGTCCGGTTCACCTGGGAGCAGGTGATGTTCGACCCCGACTACGTCAGAGCCGTCCTGCAGGCGCTGGTCGACCATCCGACCCGAGCCGCCTCGACTGGCTCGAGGGCCGACAAATCGGCCATTCGAGCCTGATCCTGGGTTCCAGCCAGTCGATCCGGCGCGGCGGATCTCAGCCCCGGCGGCGCTGCTCCCACCGCCGACCGACCTCCTGCATCTCCTCCGTCAGGAACTCGAGGAACTCCACGGACAGAGCCAGCCGCGAGCCGGCCGCCGTCGACGGGCCACCGACCGCGGCCACGCCCGACCCGATGGCCGCGAGGATCGGTAGGTAGACCAGCCGGCTGTTGATCATCGCGTCGTGCCAGGCGTCGTCGCGCACGACGTAGACGTCGCGCCGGCTGCCCGGCTCCCGCTCGCGGTGCAGCAGGTGCACCCGCGCCAGGTAGGACACCGCCCCGGACACCGAGGCCGGGCTGACGTCCAGCGCCGTGGCCAGCTCGGCCGACGTCATCCGGCCGTCGTCGTCGGCGAGCAGCGCCGCAAAGACCCGGGCCGGCAGCCGCGGCATACCGGCGTCGGTGAGGGCCGAGCCGAGCCGCTCCACGAACTCCCGCACGTCGGCCATCCCGCCAGCATATACATTCAGAAGATTCTGAAAGAAGCGTACAGTCGAGGCCATGAGCGCCATCACCGTCCGGGGCCTGCGCAAGGCGTTCGGCCCCGCCGTCGCCCTCGACGGCCTCGACCTCGTCGTCGAGCCCGGACAGGTGCACGGCTTCCTCGGCCCCAACGGAGCCGGCAAGTCGACGACCATCCGCATCCTCCTGGGCCTCGTGCGCGCCGACGCCGGCGAGGTGACCCTGCTCGGCGGCGACCCGTGGCGGGACGCGCCCACGCTGCACCGCCGGCTCGCCTACGTGCCCGGTGACGTCACGCTGTGGCCCAACCTCACCGGCGGCGAGGTCATCGACCTGCTCGGTCGGCTGCGGGGCGGGGTCTCCCCCACCAAGCGCGACCACCTCATCGCCCAGTTCGAGCTCGACCCCACGAAGAAGGGCCGCGCCTACTCCAAGGGCAACCGCCAGAAGGTCGCGCTCGTCGCCGCCCTCGCCTCCGAGGCCGAGCTGCTCCTGCTCGACGAGCCCACCTCGGGCCTCGACCCGCTCATGGAGGCCGTCTTCCGCGGCGCGGTCGAGGAGGCCCGTGCCGCCGGGCGCACCGTGCTGCTGTCGAGCCACATCCTCAGCGAGGTCGACGCCCTGGCCGACCACGTCAGCATCATCCGGGCCGGCCGCACCGTCGAGACCGGGGCCCTCAGCGACCTGCGCCACCTCAGCCGCACGTCGGTCGACGTCACCCTCCGCGCCCCGGCCCCCGGCCTGCTGCAGGGCGTCGACGGCGTCGTCGACCTCGTCGAGGACGGCCCGCGCCTCACCTTCAGCGTCGACACCGCCCGCGTCGGCGAGGTCCTCTCGCTCCTCCAGGGCCACGGCATCCAGTCGCTCACCTGCCAGCCGCCGACCCTCGAGCAGCTGTTCATGAAGGAGTACCGAGCGGCATGACCCCGTATGCCGGCACCCGCATCCTGCTCGCCCTCGCCCTGCGCCGCGACCGGCTGCTCATCCCACTCGCCGTGCTCGGTCTGGTGGCCTTCGCCGGGGGCTCCGCGCGGAGCACGGTCGCGCTCTACCAGGGGCAGGACGCCGTCGACGCGGCCCGCACCCTGCTCGCCAGCCCGGCCATCGTCGGCATGTACGGCCCCATCGCCAACCCCGACAACCCCGACTCGTTCGCGGTGTTCAAGACCCTCCTGCTCGGTGCCGTATGCGTCGCGCTGCTGGCCGTGGTGCTCGTCCGCCGGCACACCCGCACCGAGGAGGAGGCCGGCCGCACCGAGCTCGTCGGGGCCGGCGCCGTCGGCCGGCGGGCCTCGCTGACCGCAGCGGTGGTCGTCGCGGTCTCGACGGTCATCGTCGCCAGCGCCCTCGCGGCCGTGAGCCTCGTCGCCGCGGGCCTCGGGGTGCGCGGGTCGGTGGCGTTCGGGGTGGCCTGGGCCGGAGCCGGGCTCGTCTTCACCGGGGTGACCGCCGTGGCCGCGCAGCTGACGAGCACCACCCGCGGGTGCGGGGCGTGGGCGTTCGGTGCGCTCGGGGGCGCCTACCTGCTGCGCGCGGTGGGCGACACGGCCGGCGGGGCGGCGTCGGCGCTGACCTGGCTCTCCCCCCTGGGCTGGGCCCAGAAGACCGAGCCGTTCGGCGCCGACCGGCTGGTCGTCGGCCTCCTCCCGCTCGTCGTCGCGGCCGGTCTCGTCGCCGTCGGTTTCGGCCTCCAGGGCCGGCGGGACCTGGGCTCGGGCCTGCTTCCGGTGCGCCCCGGACCGGCTCGCGCGGCCGCGTCGCTGCGTTCGCCCTGGGCCCTGGCCTGGCGGCTGCAGCGCACGAGCCTCGCGGGGTGGGCCGTCGCCTACGCGGTCGTCGGGGGCGTCCTCGGCGGGGTCGCCGGCAGCGTCGCGTCCATCGCCTCGAGCCCCGAGATGCAGGACCTGCTGCGCCGGCTCGGTGGCAACGCCGGCACCCTCACCGACACCTTCGTGTCGACCGAGGTGCAGTTCCTCGCGATCGGCGCCGCGGCATACGGCATCTCCGCCGCCCTGCGGCTGCGCGGCGAGGAGACCGACCAGCACACCGAGCAGGTGCTGGCCACCGGCACCCGCCGCGCCGAGGTGCTCGCCAGCCATGGCGTCATCGCCCTGGCCGGGAGCGCCGGCCTCATGCTCGTGCTCGGGGCGGCGCTCGCCCTCGGTACCGCCGGCACCTACGGCGGCGCCGGCGTCGCGCTCGGCCACCTGCTGCCCAGCGTGCTGGCGACCGTCCCTCCGATCTGGGTATGCGTCGGGCTGGCCCTGGCCGTGTTCGGCTCCGCACCGCGCGTGGTCTACCTCGCCTGGGCGGTGCTGGCCGTCTTCGTGGCCGTCGGTGAGCTCGGGCCGCTGTTCGACCTGCCGCGGCGGGTGGTCGAGGTCTCCCCCTTCGTCCACGCGGTCGTCCTGCCGGGCTCGGGCGTCGTCGCCGCCCCGCTGGTCGTGCTCCTGGCCATCGGCGCCGCGCTCGTGGCCGCGGCCGGGGTGGCCTTCCGCCGCCGCGACATCGGCTGAATACTCCCGTCCGGCGCGGGTCAGGTCAGGGTCAGGTCAGGTCGGCGCGGCCCGTCTCCTTCAGCCGGTCGACGACGGCCTTGACGTCCTGGGCGCGGTCCCGGCTGACGACGAGCACGGCGTCGGGGGTGTCGATGACGACGACGTCCTCGAGACCGACGACGGCCACCGTGCGACCGCCCCGCGCCGCGACGATGCCGGTGGCGCCGACCCCGACGACGTCGGCCGGGTCGCCGATGACGGTGAGGTCACCCGAGCGGTTGGCCGGGTCGAGGAGGTCGCCGAGGCTGGCGAAGTCGCCCACGTCGTCCCAGGAGAACGACGCGGGCACCACGGCGACGCGCCCGTCGGCCGCGGCGGGCTCGGCGATGGCGTGGTCGATGGCGATCTTCGTGAGCCCCGGCCAGTCGGCCTCGAGCCGGCCAGGGTCGGCGGCGATGGCGCGCAGGCCGGCCGCGAGGTCGGGGTGGTAGTCGGCCAGAGCGTCGAGCAGCACGGACGCCTTGGCCACGAACATCCCCGCGTTCCACCAGAACCCGCCCGCCGCGAGGTACTCCCGCGCGGTGGCCGCATCCGGCTTCTCCACGAAGTCGGCCACCGCCCGGGCGCTCGGGGCGTCCGCGACGCCGAGCGCCTCACCCTCACGGATGTAGCCGAACGCCGTCGAGGCGTGCGTCGGCGTGATGCCCAGGGTGACGATCCGGCCCGTCCGGGCGACCGCGACGGCCTGGGTCACCGCGGCCCAGAACTCGTCGAGGCGCCGGATGACGTGGTCGGCGGCGAACGACCCGATGACCGCGTCGGGGTCGCGCCGCTCGATGACCGCCGCGGCCAGGCCGATGGCCGGCATCGAGTCGCGGGGGCTGGGCTCGGCGATGACATCGTCGGCGGCGAGGTCGGGCAGCTGGGCCCGCACCGCCTCCGCGTGCACCTGTCCCGTGACGACGACGACCCGGCCGCCGCTGATCGGGGCCAGCCGGTCCCACGTGCCCTCGAGGAGGGTGCGGCCCGTGCCGGTGAGGTCGTGGAGGAACTTCGGGGAGGCGCGGCGCGACAGCGGCCACAGGCGGGTGCCCGCTCCGCCGGCGGGGATCACGGCCCAGAACCCCTCGATGGCCGGAGGGGCCACGTCCTCGGTCGCGTCGGTCGTCACATCGCTCATGGTCGCGAAGGCTAGCGGGACGACGCGACGACCCCGGTGGCGAAACGAGACGAATGGCACACCTCCGGGGCCGGATCCGGGGGCAGCGGCGTCACGACCCCGCAGTAGATTCGGTTCGTGGCCACCTCGACCCTGTCGCCGTCATCGCTGTCGGCCCGACGCACCACCATCGCCATGAAGCTCGTCATGGCCCTCAGTGGTGCCTTCTTCGTCTTCTACGTCATCGCCCACATGTACGGGAACCTCAAGGCCTTCGCCGGAGCGGACTCGTTCAACGGGTACTCGCACCACCTGCGCGTCCTGGGCGACCCGATCCTGCCCGACGGCGGGTTCCTCTGGATCATGCGGCTGCTGCTCATCGCGGCGCTCGTGGCCCACGTCTACTCGGCGTTCTACCTCTGGAGCCGCGCGCAGGGCGCCCGCACGACGAAGTACGTCGTGAAGAAGGCGGCCGCCACGACCATCTCGGCGCGGTTCATGCGCTGGGGCGGCATCGCGCTGCTGCTGTTCCTCGTGTTCCACCTCCTGCAGTTCACGACGAACACCATCAAGGTCAACGGCGACTACGACAACCCCTACCAGCGGCTCGTCGCCGGGTTCCAGGTGTGGTGGGTCGTCGTCCTCTACCTCCTCGCCCTGGCCGCCCTGGCCATGCACCTGCGCCACGGGGTCTGGAGCGCCAGCCAGACCCTCGGCTGGACGAACTCCTCCCGCTCGCGCGCCCTCGCCAACCGGGCCGGCATCACCATCGGCGCCGTCGTGTCGATCGGGTTCGCCATCGTGCCCCTGTCCGTCCTGTTCGGGATCGTCAAGTAGGAAGCCCGTCACCATGAGCGACGCCCACACCCCCGAGGCCACCGACCCGGCCCACGAGCCGGCGGCCACCCCCGACGCCAAGCCGGCCAGCACCGTGAACGCCGGTATGCCGGACATCGGCACCGCGACGGGGCTGTACCGCACGGGCGCGCCGCTCGTCGACACCAAGGCTCCGAGCGGCGCCATCGAGGACCGCTGGAACAAGCGCAAGTTCGAGGCCAAGCTCGTCAACCCGGCCAACCGGCGCAAGCTGAGCGTCATCATCGTCGGCACGGGTCTGGCCGGCGCCTCCGCCGGCGCCACCCTCGCCGAGGCCGGCTACCAGGTGACGTCGTTCTGCTACCAGGACTCCCCGCGCCGGGCCCACTCGATCGCGGCCCAGGGCGGGATCAACGCGGCCAAGAACTACAAGGCCGACGGCGACTCGGTCTACCGCCTCTTCTACGACACCGTGAAGGGCGGCGACTTCCGCTCGCGGGAGTCCAACGTCTACCGGCTGGCCGAGGTCAGCGCCAACATCATCGACCAGTGCGTCGCCCAGGGCGTCCCCTTCGCCCGCGAGTACGGCGGCCTGCTCGACAACCGCTCGTTCGGCGGCGTGCAGGTCTCGCGCACCTTCTACGCGCGCGGCCAGACGGGCCAGCAGCTGCTCATCGGCGCATACCAGGCCCTGGAGCGTCAGATCGCGGCCGGCACCCTGCAGATGCACACCCGCCACGAGATGCTCGACCTCGTCGTCGTCGACGGCCGGGCCCGCGGGATCGTCGTCCGCGACATGGTCACCGGCGAGGTCGAGACCCACCTGGCCGACGCGGTCGTGCTCGCCAGCGGCGGCTACGGCAACGTCTTCTTCCTCTCGACCAACGCGATGGGCTGCAACGTCTCCGCGACGTGGCGGGCGCACAAGAAGGGCGCCTACTTCGGCAACCCGTGCTTCACCCAGATCCACCCCACGTGCATCCCCGTGGCCGGCGAGCACCAGAGCAAGCTGACCCTGATGAGCGAGTCGCTGCGCAACGACGGCCGCATCTGGGTGCCGAAGAACCGCGAGGACTGCGAGAAGGACCCCCGCGAGATCCCCGAGGAGGACCGCGACTACTACCTGGAGCGGATCTACCCCTCGTTCGGCAACCTCGTGCCCCGCGACATCGCCAGCCGTCAGGCCAAGAACGTCTGCGACGAGGGCCGTGGCGTCGGCCCGCAGGTCGGCGACTTCCGCCGCGGCGTCTACCTCGACTTCACCGACGCGCTCAAGCGGATGAGCCAGGAGGCCGTCGCGGAGAAGTACGGCAACCTCCTCGACATGTACGCCCAGATCACCGGCGAGAACCCCTACGAGGTCCCGATGCGGATCTACCCGGCCGTCCACTACACGATGGGCGGGCTGTGGGTCGACTACGACCTGCAGTCGACGATCCCGGGCCTGTTCGTGGCCGGCGAGGCGAACTTCTCCGACCACGGCGCCAACCGGCTCGGCGCGTCGGCGCTCATGCAGGGCCTGGCCGACGGCTACTTCGTCCTGCCGAACACGATCCGCGAGTATCTCGCCCAGGGCCCCTACCCGGTCGTCTCCCCCGACGCCCCCGAGGTCGTCGAGACCCAGCGGGCGGTCGAGCGGCAGATCGAGACGCTCCTCGCCATCAACGGCGAGCGCACGGTCGACTCCTTCCACCGCGAGCTCGGCCAGATCATGTGGGAGTACTGCGGCATGGAGCGCTCGGAGGAGGGCCTCTCCAAGGCGATCGACCTCATCCGTGGCCTGCGCGACGAGTTCTGGCGCAACGTCCGCGTGCTCGGCACCGGTGACGAGCTCAACCAGAGCCTCGAGAAGGCCGGCCGCGTCGCCGACTTCCTCGAGCTCGGTGAGCTCATGTGCATCGACGCCCTGCACCGTCGCGAGTCGTGCGGTGGGCACTTCCGCCAGGAGAGCCAGACCGAGGACGGCGAGGCGCTGCGCAACGACGAGGAGTATGCGTACGTCGCCGCGTGGGAGTACGGCGCGGACAGCAACGGGGAGGCGCGACTCGCGCCGGTCCTGCACAAGGAGCAGCTCACGTACGAGTACGTCGAGCTGAAGCAGCGGAGCTACAAGTGAAGGTGTACATCGTGGAGGTCAGCGCGTGAAGGTCACCGTCCGGGTCTGGCGTCAGCCGAACGCCGAGGCCGAGGGTGGGCTCGTCACCTACGAGGTGCCCGACATCTCGCCCGACATGTCGTTCCTCGAGATGCTCGACGTGCTCAACGAGCGCCTCATCCTCGCCGGCGACGAGCCGGTCGCCTTCGACAGCGACTGCCGTGAGGGCATCTGCGGGATGTGCGGCCTGATGATCAACGGCAGCGCCCACGGGCCGCTGCGCACGACGACCTGCCAGCTGCACATGCGCTCGTTCGAGGACGGCGAGACGATCACGGTGGAGCCGTGGCGCGCCGACGCGTTCCCGGTGCTGAAGGACCTCGTCGTCGACCGGTCCGCCTTCGACCGCATCATCCAGTCGGGCGGGTTCGTCTCGGTCAACACGGGTGCGGCCCCGGACGCGCAGGCCGTGCTCATCCCCAAGGAGAACGTCGACAAGGCGTTCGCGTCGGCCGCCTGCATCGGCTGCGGCGCGTGCGTGGCGGCGTGCCCGAACGCGTCGGGGATGCTCTTCATGGGCGCGAAGGTCAACCACCTCGGCCTGCTCCCCCAGGGTCAGCCCGAGCGCGAGGCGCGGGTCGTCGCCATGGTCAACCAGCACGACGCCGAGGGCTTCGGGGGCTGCACGAACATCGGCGAGTGCGCGGCCGCGTGCCCGAAGGAGATCCCGATGGACGTCATCTCCTGGCTCAACAAGGACCTCCGCACCGCCATCCGCCACCACCGCTGACGCATACCGCCCCGCCGTCCGCCGGGCCCGCACGCTCCGGCCCCCACCGTTGTTCCTCAGAGGAGCGCAGGGCACGGAACTCCGACGTCGCTCGGAACAAGAGGAGCGCAGCGCACGGATTTCCGTGTCCTGCGCTCCTCTTGTTCGTCAGGACGCCGCGAAACCGTGCCCTGCGCTCCTATGAGGCAGAAAACCGCCCTGAGGGCACGGGTGGGAGCCGGACGACCGGGGCGCTGCCGGCCCTAGACCTTCGGTCGGCGGCCGATCTTCGACCCCAGCCAGGTCAGCGGGTCGTACCTGCGGTCGACCACGCGCTCCTTCATGGGGATGATCGCGTTGTCCGTGATCTTGATGTGCTCGGGGCAGACGTCGGTGCAGCACTTGGTGATGTTGCACATCCCCAGGCCCTGGGTGTCCCGGGCGAAGTTGGCCCGGTCCTCGCGCGCGTCCAACGGGTGCATGTCGAGCTCGGCGGCGCGGATGAAGAACCGCGGCCCGGCGAACGCCTCCTTGTTGACCTCGTGGTCGCGCGAGACGTGGCACGTGTTCTGGCAGAGGAAGCACTCGATGCACTTGCGGAACTCCTGCGAGCGCTCCACGTCGACCTGCTGCATCCGGTACTCCCCCGGGGCGACACCCACCGGGGGCGCGAACGCCGGGATCTGCCGGGCCTTGTCGTAGTTGTACGACACGTCGGTGACGAGGTCCTTGGTGACGGGGAACCCCCGCAGCGGCGTCACCGTGACCGTCTCGTCCTCGGTGTACGTCGACATCCGGGTCATGCACATCAGCCGTGGGCGCCCGTTGACCTCGGCGCTGCACGACCCGCACTTGCCGGCCTTGCAGTTCCAGCGCACCGCGAGGTCACCGGCCTGGGTGGCCTGCAGCCGGTGGATGATGTCGAGGACGACCTCGCCCTCGTTGACCTCGACGGTGAAGTCCTGCAGCTCACCGCCGGTGTCGTCGCCGCGCCAGACCCGGAACCGTGCGTCGTAGCTCATGCTCCACCCTCCGGTACGCCCGCGAGCTCCGGCTCGGTGAGGTACTTCCTCAGCTCGTCGCGCTTGAACAGACCCAGGAGGTCCTCGCGCATCGGTGGCACGAGCTCCTCCTCCACCTTGACCGGTCCGTCGCCGGTGCCCGAGCAGACGAGCAGCCGCTGCCGCCACGTGGGGTCCATCGCGGGGTAGTCGTCACGGGTGTGGCCGCCGCGACTCTCCTGTCGTAGCAACGCCGCTCGCGCCACGCACTCGCTGACGAGCAGCATGTTGCGCAGGTCGAGGGCGAGGTGCCACCCGGGGTTGAAGCGTCGGCCACCCTCGACGCTGAGGTGCCGCGCGCGCTCCTTGAGCTCGTCGATCCGCGCCAGCGCCTCGGTCATCTCGGCCTCCTTGCGGATGATGCCGACGAGGTCGTTCATCGTCTGCTGCAGCTCCTGGTGCAGGGCGTAGGGGTTCTCGCCGCCCTCGAGCCCGAACGGCCGCAGGGCCTCCGCGACGGCCGCGTCAACGACCTCCTCGCCGACCCCGGGCCGCGCGTCCCCGAGCCCCGAGACGTATGCCGCCGCCCCCAGCCCGGCGCGGCAGCCGAACACGAGCAGGTCGGACAGGGAGTTGCCGCCGAGTCGGTTGGAGCCGTGCATGCCGCCGGACACCTCGCCGGCGGCGAACAACCCGGGCACGCGCGCCGCCGCGCCGGTGTCGGGCACCACCTCCACCCCGCCCATGACGTAGTGGCACGTGGGGCCGACCTCCATCGGCTCCGCCGTGATGTCGACGTCGGCCAGCTCCTTGAACTGGTGGTGCATCGAGGGCAGCCGCTTCATGATCTCGGCGGCGGGCCGGCGGGACGCGATGTCGAGGAAGACCCCGCCGTGCGGTGACCCGCGGCCGGCCTTGACCTCGGAGTTGATGGCCCGGGCCACCTCGTCGCGCGGCAGCAGCTCAGGCGGGCGCTTGTTGTTGTCGGCGTCGGTGTACCACCGGTCGCCCTCCTCCTCGGTCTCCGCATACTGGCCGCGGAAGACCTCGGGCACGTAGTCGAACATGAACCGCTTGCCCTCGGAGTTCTTGAGCACTCCGCCGTCCCCGCGCACCGACTCGGTGACGAGGATGCCCTTGACGGACGGCGGCCAGACCATTCCCGTGGGGTGGAACTGGACGAACTCCATGTTGATGAGCGTCGACCCGGCCCGCAGGGCGAGGGCGTGGCCGTCGCCGGTGTACTCCCACGAGTTGGAGGTCACCTTGAACGACTTGCCGATGCCCCCGGTGGCCAGGACGACGGCGGGCGCGGTGAAGCGCACGAACCGGCCCGACTCCCGCCAGTAGCCGAAGGCCCCGGCGATCTCCCCGGACTCGGAGCACAGCAGCTCGGTGATGGTGCACTCCGCGAACACCTTCAGCCGGGCCTCGAAGTCCCCGGTCTCACGCAGGTCGTCCTGCTGGAGCGAGACGATCTTCTGCTGCATGGTGCGGATCAGCTCGAGACCGGTGCGGTCGCCGACGTGGGCGAGCCGCGGGTACTCGTGGCCGCCGAAGTTGCGCTGGCTGATCTTGCCGTCGGGGGTGCGGTCGAAGAGGGCGCCGTAGGTCTCGAGCTCCCAGACGCGGTCGGGAGCCTCCTTGGCGTGCAGCTCGGCCATCCGCCACGAGTTGAGGAACTTCCCGCCCCGCATCGTGTCGCGGAAGTGCACCTGCCAGCTGTCGTTGCTGTTGACGTTGCCCATGCTCGCGGCGATGCCGCCCTCGGCCATGACCGTATGCGCCTTGCCGAACAGGGACTTGCAGATCACCGCCGTGCGCATCCCGGCCTCCCGGGCGGCGATCGCGGCCCGCAGGCCCGCTCCCCCGGCCCCGATGACGAGGACGTCGACCTCGTGGTGCTCGATCTCTTCCGCGGCGGGGGACATGGGGTGGTCGGCCATCAGTTCACCAGTCTCAGGTCGCTGAGGTACCCCGCCGAGACGAGGCCGATGTAGGCGTCGGTGACGACGAGGCTGGCCAGGGTGGTCCAGGCCAGCTGCATGTGCCGGGCGTTGAGCCGCGACACCTGGGTCCACAGCCGGTAGCGCACCGGGTGGGCCGAGAAGTGCTTCAGGCGGCCGCCGATGAGGTGGCGGCACGAGTGGCACGAGGCCGTGTAGGCCCACAGGAGAACGACGTTGGCGACCATGACGAGCGTCCCCAGCCCGATGCCGAAACCGCCGTCCCGGCCGTGGAAGGCCTTGACCGCGTCGTACGTGTTGATGAGCGAGACGACGATGGCCGCATAGAAGAAGTAGCGGTGGATGTTCTGGAGGATCAGTGGGAAGCGCGTCTCGCCGCTGTAGCTCGCGTGCGGCTCGGCCACGGCGCACGCCGGCGGCGAGAGCCAGAAGGCCCGGTAGTAGGCCTTCCGGTAGTAGTAGCAGGTGAGCCGGAAGCCGAGGAGGAACGGCAGCACGAGCAGCGCGAAGGGCACGAACGGCGGGAACTCCCCGAACCACGTCCCGAAGTCGCGGGCCGCGGGCACGCACGACGCGGAGACGCAGGGCGAGGAGAACGGGGAGAGGTAGTGGAACTCCTCCACGAAGTAGGCGCGCTGCGACGCGGTGCGGACGAGCGCATACAGGAGCCAGAGGCTGAGCAGCGTGAAGGTGAGCGCCGGCTCGAACCACCACCGGTCGGTGCGCAGCGTGCGGGCGGCGATGCGGGCCCGGCCCGGCGCTCCGACCCCGCCCGGCGCGCTGGAGACGTCTGTGGGTGGATCGAGGTCCGCCTGCGTCATCGTTGACTCCTCTGGGGGCTGGCGCCGCGTCGGAGTCTAGCCCCGGGTCGCTCGCGGCGTTCGTGGAGAACGATGTCGTACAGTGCCCCGGTCATGTCGACGACGCGCCCGGAGAACCGCCCCGGCCGGTTGGTCCCCACGCTGCGGACCCCGGTCGTCGCGACCCTCGTGGGTCTGGCCCTGGCCGTGGCCGGCGCCACCCCGGCCGGCGCTCTGCCCGCCGACTCGACCCCGGCTCCCGCACCCTCCACGGCAGGGGCGGCGCCGGCCACGGTCTGCCCCACCGGCCAGGGGCCGACCCTCGTCACGCAGCCGCCGACGCCCGGGAAGACCCCCAAGCCGAACCCGTCGGCCAGCCTCCTGCCGGACGGCAGCACGCTGACCTCGACGTGCGTGGTGGTGCCCCCGACGCCCATGCCCGCCCCGGCCGTCGCGCCGGAGCACACGGTCGGTGGCCCCAAGCTGGCGGCGAGCGGCGTGATCGTCGACAAGCCGGCGTCGGTGCCGGACCCCCCCGCGGTCACCGACACGTCCTACGTCATCGCCGACATGACCACCGGCGCCATCCTCGCGGCCAAGAACCCCCACGCCTGGCTCCTGCCGGCCAGCACCCTCAAGACCCTCACGTCGATCGTCGTGCTGCCCGCGCTCGACCCCACCTCGAAGATCACAGCGACGGACTCCGAGGTCACGGCTGAGGGCACCCGGGTGGGCATGGTCTCCGGGGCGACCTACTCGGTGACCGACCTGTTCCACGGCATGGTCCTCATGAGCGGCAACGACACGGCGTATGCGCTCGCCGACGCCTACGGGGGCCGCGACAAGACGATCGCCGCGATGAACGCCGCGGCCGGCCGGATGGGCGCCTGGGACACGGTGGCCGTCGACCCGTCGGGCCTGGATGCCAACCAGCAGCGGTCGAGCGCGTACGACCTCGCGCTCTTCGGCCGGGCGGTCATGCAGCTGCCCGCCTACCGCAGCTACGCGGTCACCAAGGACTACACCTTCCCGGGCGGCACCGACCGCAACGGCAAGACCTACCCGCCGTTCGGGATCCAGAACCACAACACCCTGCTCGGCAGCTACCCGGGCGCCATCGGGATCAAGAACGGCTACACGACCGGCGCCCGGCACACCTTCGTCGGCGCGGCGACCCGCGACGGCCACACGCTCATCGTCACCCAGATGGGGGGCACCGTGGTGCCGAGCTGGCAGCCGTCGGCCGCCCTGCTCGACTGGGGGTTCGCCCACGCCGGACAGGTGACGCCGGTCGGCCAGCTCGTCGACGGCGCCCCCAAGCCCCCGGAGCTGGGCGGCGCCCCGGCCCCGACCACGGCCGGCACCCCGCTTCCGTCCGCCGAGCCGGAGGAGCCCCTGCCGTCCGGGTCGAGCTCCACGGCACCCCCCGCCCTCGCCGCGGCGCGCCCTCCCGCGGCCGCCGGCGGCAACCCCGGTCCGGCCCTGCTCACGTCGGCCGGCGAGGCCCTCCAGACCCCGGTCCCGTATGCCGTGCTGGCCCTGCTCGTGCTGCTCGCCCTCGGCGTGCGCCGGGTGCGCCGCTCGCGCGGCTGACGGCCGACCGGCTCGCTAGCGCCGCCGCCGCATGGCTCTGACGACCGGCAGGGCGCCGAGCACGGCGCCCGCCCCGAGTGCTGCTCCGGCCGCAAGGGTGGCCCGGTCGCGGAGGGGCGCGGACGGCATACCCGGCGGTGCCGACGCCGCGGGACCGGCCGGCTGCACCCGGTCCTGCACCGCGTCGGCGTAGGCGTCCTCCACCCCCGCGAGCACCTCGCCGCTGTCGGTCTCCTCGGCGATGTCGAGGTAGGCCCAGCAGGCCGAGAGGAGCACGAGCCGGGCGATGAGGTTGAGCCAGAACAGGAGGCCGATGACGAGCGCGACGGAGCCGAGCAGCGGGTTGCGGCTGGACGCGGCGATGAGCTCGACGCCGAAGAACTTGACCACCGACAGCCCGAGGCCGCCGACGAGGGCCGCCTGGCGCACCACCGGCCAGGGCAGGGCGAGGCCGGAGAGCACCCGCAGGAGCAGCACGAGCACGGCGACGTCGATGGCGTAGCCGACGAACAGGCCGATCACCCGCACGACACTGGTGTGCTCGCCGAGGCCGACGTGGTCGGCGACCCAGCCGGAGGCCGCACCGAGCACGCTGGTGAGTCCGGCCGAGACGAGGAAGGCGAGCCCGAGGGCGGCGAAGACACCGAGGTCGCGCAGCTTGTCGGTGAGCAGGTTGCCCGGCGATCCCTGGGCGCCCAGGCTGGCCCGGATGCCGTCGCGGAAGGAGCCGATCCACCCGGCTGCGGCCAGGACGAGGCTGACCGCCGCGACGGCGCCACCGATGGTCAGCAGCGACAGGGCGGGCGCCTGCAGGACGATGAGCCCGTTGGGGTTGTCGGCGGTGCGCACGAAACCCGGGAGCGCGTTGTTCAGGGCGGAGCCCACGACTGGCGAGCAGCTGGGGGCTGCCGCGCAGGACGAAGCCGAAGACGACCGCGGCGATGGCGACGGCCGGGAAGATGGAGAAGAACGCGTAGTAGGCGATGCCGGCCGACAGCAGGTTGCCGCGCACCACGTTGTAGCGCTCGTTGGCGCGATACGGCTTCAGTCGTTGGATCCGGGCCCAGAGGGCCGTCATCCGGCGTCCCCGCCGAGGGCGAACTCGCGCACCGGCACCCAGGCGGCCGCGCCGGCCTTGACGTAGAGGTGGACGTCGCGCACCTCGAACGTCGCGACGTAGCCGGCGAGCTCGTCGAACGCGCGGTCGAGCTGGGCCTCGGGCACGTCGTGGGCGACAGTGACGTGCGGGTGGTAGGGGAAGGCGAGCTCGGTGCCCCACCGTCCCTTGCGGATAGCCTGCTCGAGCTGCTCGCACCCCGAGATGCCGCGGGCGACCTGCACGAAGACGACGTCGGACAGCGGGCGGAACGTGCCGGTGCCGCGCAGCACGACGACGAACGGCTGCACCTGGGCGGCGGCGTGGCGCAGGTGGGCCTCGAGGTCGACGACGTCGTCGGCCGCGACCTCGGTGGGGCCGAGCAGCGTGATGTGGGCGGGCGTCACGTCGGCGAGCGGGTCGCCGTAGGACGCGCGTCGGCTCTGCAGCTCGGGACCGAAGGGGGAGGGAATCGGGATCGAGACCCCGACCACCGTCACGTCGGGTGATCCGGCCGCGAAGGACATGGGTGGCATTGTGGCAGGCTGGTCCGGTGACCGCCGACGCCGCTGCCGACGCGTTCGCCGAGAGTTTCATGGGGCGTCCCGCCGGGGTGTGGTCGGCTCCAGGACGGGTCAACCTCATCGGTGAGCACACCGACTACAACGGCGGTCTCGCCCTCCCGATCGCCCTCCCGCAGCGCACGTATGCCGCGGTGCGGCTCACGGACGACGGCCGGTTCCGGGCCACCTCGACCGGGGCTCCCGGTGGGGTGATGGAGGTGGCCGTTGCGGACATCGCGCCCGGCACACCGACGGGCTGGGCGGCATACCTCGCCGGTGTCGTGTGGGCCCTGCGCGAGGACGGCGTCGAGGTGCCGGGCGTCGAGGTCGCCGTGGCCAGCGACGTGCCGGTGGGCGCCGGGCTCTCGAGCTCGGCGGCGCTGGAGTGCAGCCTCGTCGCCGCCCTCTCCGACCTGCTCGACCTCGGCCTGCTGGCCGACGACGCCGGGCGGGCCCGAGCGGCGGCCCTGTGCCAGCGCGCCGAGAACGAGGTGGCCGGCGCCCCGACCGGGGGCATGGACCAGGCCGCGTCGTTGCGCGCGACCGCCGGCCACGCGATCCTCCTCGACTGCCGTTCCGGGCGAGGTCGAGCAGGTGCCGGTCGACCTCGAGGCCGCCGGCCTCGCCCTCCTCGTCGTCGACACCCGGGCCGAGCACGCGCTCGTCGACGGCCAGTACGCCGCGCGCCGGGCCGCCTGCGAGCGCGCCGCGGCCGCACTCGGCGTGGCGACCCTGCGCGAGGTCAGCGTGGACGGCCTCGACGCCGCGCTGGCGCGGCTCGATGACGACGAGACCCGCGCCCGCGTGCGGCACGTCGTCACCGAGATCGAGCGGGTGCGCCAGTGCGTCTCCGCCCTGCGGGAGGTGCCCGTGGTGCCGCCGTTGCCGATCCGCAATGTGCCGCCGCTGATCGTCGTCGCTCCGGGATAGGTGTTCGTGCCGGTGAGCGTCATGATGCCAGTTCCACTCTTGGCGATGCCCACTCCGCCGCCGAAGGAGATGATATTTCCGGTGACGTTCAAGTCCGAAACGGGAGTAGCCGCGCCGCGAGTCACGTTGAAGAGAGTATCGCCGCCGGCCTGTGGACCGACGATGGCGCTGATGACCGCCGGATTCCCGCTGGCATCGGAGGTGGCGACGACGCCCGCCGCGCCGTTGTTGAACGAATACTGGCCGCCGACGTCGCCAATTCCCGTTCCCGTCAGCACGCCGCCCGTCATGGTCACCACGTTCTGAATCGTGACTCGACCGGCCGTCGTGATATTCGTGACTGTGCCGCCGCTGTTGATGATGAGGGCTTCCTTGCCGGCGGTGTAGCCGAGCACATCCGCGGAATTGAGCGCGAGCGTGCCGCCGTTGTTCACGGTGATTGTCGGCGTGCCCGCGAGTTGGCCGGCGCCGCTGCCGCTGTTCGTGTTCAACTGCAACGTGCCGGCATTGATGGCGGTTGCGCCGCTGTAAGTGCTCAATGCACTCAGGATTGTCGTTCCGCTGCCGGCTTGCGTTACGCCGCCCGTGCCGCCAATCACGTTCGCAACCGTTACCGAGTCGGTGCGATTGAATGTCAAGGTCCCGTTATCGGTGACGCCGACGGTTCCCAACGTGCCGGTCGTTCCAGCCGTGCCGATTTGCAGCGTAGCGCCGGAGGCGATCGTCGACGTGCCGCTGTAGCTGTTCGCTCCACCGAGGATCAGCGTGCCGCCGTTGGCATTGACGGTCGCGGTTCCGGCGATCACGCCGTTCATGGTGAGCGTGCCGGCGCTCGTCTTCGTTAAATTATGATTGACCGTCCCGCCGGTGGGAGACAACGTGAGCGAGCCGGTTGCTTGCGTAATGTCGAACGTGCCCGTGCCTACGTCCATCCACAGGTAGCGGCTGGTGCTGGCCGCGCCGGCGCCCGTGTATTGGAGCGTGCCGCTGCTCAGCGCCAGGTAGTTGGCGGCTTGAGCAGTAGCGCCGCTGGCCTGGCCGAGGTTACTCGTGCCAGTATCGGCGATGGCAGCGACGCTCAGAACGCCCCCGAGGATGAAGGTGCCACCACCGTAGGTGTTGGCGCCACTCAGGGACCACGTGCCGGCTCCCTGCTTGCCCAGCGCGGTTGCGCCGGAAGAGCTGTCGCTGATCACACCGGCGAAGATGTTGGCGCCGGTGTTCGAGCCTTGCAGATTGAAGCTCTTGGCGCCGACCCCGGTGACCGTGATGTTGCTCGAGAAGTTTAAGGCGCCCGTGCCGTCGTTCTGGATCGTCGCAGTGCCGGTCGTGCCCGCGAGGTTGATCACCCGGTCGGTTGTTTCGCCGGCGCCGGTATAAATCAACGTGCCGCTATTGGCGACCGAGCCGATGCCGATCGTGCCATTGGGCACGGTCGTCGGAGCGCCCAGGCTACTCGACGATACACCGCCAGTGACGCTATTGATCGAGGCGACGGACAACGTGCCGTTGTGATCGACGTCGGGCCGGAGTAGGTGTTGCCACTGCCGAGCGTCAACGTGTTGGCCCCCAGCTTAACGATGCCGACAGCTCCGCCGCCGGTTCCCGTGGAGTTTGTGATGATGGTGCTGTAGCTTCCGCTGAGATTGGTCGTATCGAAGCCGAACGAGGAACCGGCCAGCAGGCCGTTGCTGCTGACGGCAGACAGATTGCTCAACAGCGTGCCGACCTGCACCCCGGTAAAGTCGCTCGCTCCGCCGAAGTTGACGGCCAACGTGGCGCCGCTTGCGACCGTGATGTTCGTAGGGGTCCAACTCGCGGTGGTACCGCCGTAGAGCGCGGCAGGCACGGCGAATTGCAACGTGCCGGTGCTCATCGTGGTCGTGCCGGCGTAACCGTTTGTGCCGGAAAGAGTCGTCGTGCCTGTACCGCTTTGAACGACGGCGCCCGAACCGGTAATGGCGTTCGCCACGGTCATCGCATTTGTGCGATTGAAGGCGAGCGTGGCGTTGTCCGTCACGGCGCCCGTGCCGAGCGTCCCGGTCGTACCCCCATTGCCAACCCGTAAAGTTCCGGCGCTAATAACCGTCGTGCCGTTGTAAGTGTTCGTCGCGATGACTGCCATGACGCCGGGCCCAGCTTTGGTAAAGCCTTGGCCGGCGGGATTGCTTTGCAGCACGCCGCTCACAAGCAGATCGACTCCCGACGGGGTCGTGCCAGCGGCGACCGTGATGGTCGGCGAGAAGCTGCGGAAGTTCAGTCCGGCGGAAATCAGCGAAGTTGTGGAACTGGCCAACGAGTTAATAGCGGTCGAGTTGCTGCCATAGGCGTTATAAAACAAATCAAAAATGCCCCCGCCGGTCGACGACCACGTTCCGCCCGTCAAATTGGTGACGACGCCCGTCAGTGTCTCATTGGCCGTGGCATCGGCCTTATCGAGAGTTCCGCCGGCGATGTTGAGCGTCGTTAAGGTGGTCGCGGTGCTGGTGTACCCAAAAACGTCGTGCTGATTGAGCGTCACCTTCCCGCCCGTGTTGATGGTGAGCGTGCCGCGAATGGCGCCCGTCCCATTGTTTCCGGCAGTCAAATTCAGGATGCCGGCATTAACGATGGTGCCGCCCGTATAGGTGTTGAAATTGGACAGCGTCAAGGTCCCGGCGCCGTTTTGGGTGAGCGAGCCGGCGCCGCTGATGACGCCGCTCAGCGTTTGAGGGGCGGAACTGTTATAGATGAATGAAGTGCCATCCACGATCGATCCTGCATAGGAGCCGGCGCCGAGCGTGCCGGCGCCGCCGATTTGCAGCGTTCCGGAGGTGATCGTGGTTGTGCCGGTATAGGCATTGGCGCCGGTGAGGAGCAGCGTTCCCTTCGTGGCGTTCGAGTCGTTGAGCGTCAGCCCGGCGTTGTTGCTGCTGACCAACGGCGAGGCGTAAGTGATCGTTTGGCTGTTGGTGTCGATCGTAATGGCAGAGGTGCTGCTGGCGATCTTCGCTGAATAATCGGCGGTGTTGTTGCTCGTGTATTGGAGCGTGCCGCCCTTGAAGACGACATTGCCGCCGCCGCCCAACGCCGAGGCGTGGTTTAAGCTCAAGACGCCGTTGTAGATCGTTGTCGGACCGGTATAGGTGTTGGCGGCCGAAAGAGTCAGCGTATTGGTCCCAAGTTTGGCGACCCCGACAGCGCCTCCGCCGGTTCCCGTTGAATCGGCGATCGCGGTGCTATAGGTTCCGCTGAGATTGGTTGTGTCGAAGCCGAACGAGGCGCCCGCTTTTAAGCCGTTGTTATTGACGGTTGAGAGATTGCTGAGCAGCGTGCCGATTTGCGCGCTACTGAAATCGCCGCTGACGGCGCCGTAATTGACCGCCAACGTCGCGCCATTGTTGATGGTGATGTTCGCAGGCGTCCAACTGGCCGTCGTTCCGCCATAGAGGGCAGCCGGCACCGCGAGTTGTAGCGTGCCGGTGCTGACCGTGGTGGTCCCCGTATATCCGTTCGTGCCACTGAGGGACATCGTGCCGGAGCCGGCCTTTGTGAGGCTGCCCGTGCCACTCAGGGCGCCGGAATAAGCAGTCGTGCCATTGTTGCTGCCGACGGTCAGCGCCACTGCGGCGCCGGCGGGGCCTGGGCCGTTCGTTGAAGTGTTATCCTGTAATTTGATGTTCGAGCTGCCGGACAAAGCGCCAACAATCGGCGCGGTCACACCCGACGCGAACTGTAGTGTGAAGGCCAAGTTGCCCGTGCCGCTGCCGGTCGGGTTGACGGTGGCGAATTGCAATGCGTTGCTAGCGCCGTCCACCAGGGCGAAGCCGGCGGTTCCAGAGTTACCCGTGACATTGATGGTGCCGCTGTACGTATTGCTCGCGTTGTTAATGAGGGCGACGCCTCCCTCTGCGCTGTTTCCGCCAATCCCCTGCAGTGTCAGGTTGGCCGAACCTTGAAGGAGCCCATTGATTTGCAGCCCCTTGGTGGGGCCAGTCGTGGATGTCGTGTTATATCCCCATTGTCGCTGGAGAGTTGTTGCACCGCTGACGGTAATGCTATTGCTGGAGGTCCCCAGCAGAAGGTTGCCATCCTCGGAATAGAGCGTACCGCCGTTGAGGACGAAGTTATTGGCGTACGTATAGGACGTACCAGTATTCCCGCTGGGATTAAAATGAAGTGTGCCGCCGTTCAGTGCGATCGGGCCCGTCCCTAGGTTCGTCACGGTGAGGGGCGTCGCGCTGGAAAACCGCGGCTGTAGTTCGCCGGCGTTGATCGTCGTGCCACCTGTATAACTGCCGGTGTTCGGAGTTAGGATCAAGGTGCCGGTTCCGGCCTTGGCCAAACTGCCGCCGCTGCTGGTTAGAGCGGTGGCCCACGTGACAGTCTGGCCGTTGGTATTGATGCTAAACGCTTGATTGGCCGCCGTGCTAAAGCGGCTGGAGTAGTCGGTCGTGTTCGACGCGGTGTATTGGAGCGTCCCGCCGCCGAACCGGATGGCGCCGGAGGGGCCTAGCGCGCCGGCGGCGGAGAGTTGCAGCACGCCGCCATTGATGTCGGTGCCGCCGGTGTAGGTGTTCGTGCCAATTGTGCCCAGGATCAGCGTGCCCGGGCCGTCTTTGGCCAGAATGGTTTTCACGGCGCCGTTGTCGACGATATTCACCCTGATTTGCTGATCGGTGAGCGCAGTATTGGGTGTGAAGACAAACAGTTCGCCGCTCGCTGAGCCGCTGGTGACGGATGTCGTAGTGTCGGAGCCCGTAGCGGGCTGCATCCAGAAACTATTGGATTGGAAGATGATGCCACCGCTGCCGATCGTTAGCGTCTGATTACTATTGAGCTTGACGTCCGCGGATTCGATCAGTGAGTTGACCGTGGTGCTATTGATCGTTTGAGCGCCGGAGGGGGCCCAATTGGCGGTCGAGGAGGCGGTAGTGGTTGTCGTGGCGGCGGTGATGTTGTTCGTGCCGCTCGTGCCGCTGTGAGCCCAACTGTAGGTGCTATTGCCGTTGTCGATCACCGCCCAGCCGCCGATCATGCCCACGCCGGTAGCATCAACGGTGGAAGTGTTGATGGCTCCCGTCGTCGTGAATTTGACCGTGCCGCCGCTGCCCGACGTTTGCGTCAGACTTCCCAGGCTCAACGTGTCAGTGCTCACGGTCGATTTGATCGCCGTTCCACCGGAACTGATGAGTGTGGAAGTAAAGCTTTGTGTGTTGGTTCCGGCCTTGCTGAAGGAGAAGGAGCCGCCGCCCATTGTTAAGGAGCTGGAAGTTAGCGACCCGGTCAGCGAGAGCGCACCGGAATTCACAGTCGTCGTGCCGGTGAACGTGTTGGCGGCCGTCAGCGTCAACGTCCCAAAGCCGGACATCGTCAACCCGCCATTTCCGCCGATGGCGCCATTGATCGTGGTATTGCCAGTTCCGGCGACGGCGAGCAGAAAGCCGCCGTTGTCGACGGCGTTGACCACCGTCAATAGGCTGCTGGAGTTATTGGTCCACGACTGGGCGCCTCCGAGCGTGAGATTCAAGGCGTTCGTGCCGTTGCCGAGCGTGACCGCCCCGGCGCCGGAATTAACGGTGATGCCGTCGGTCCCGAGCGTTAGCGTCTGTGTGGTCGTGTTGATGCTGTCGAGCAGCGTCGTGCCGGTGTTATTGAAATACAGTCCAAGGGCGGATTGGCCGGCGCTGAGCGTCACAATTTCATTCGCGTTGGTGATCGTGCCATTGAACACCGCGTCGTTCGTGGCGCCAGGAACAGACGCTGGATTAGTTGTGCCAGCGGCGGTCGTCCACCAATTGGCAGTCGATCCCCAATCGGCCGTTGTCGTTTTGTTCCAGTAGAGCGGCGAATTCGATTGCGCCGACGCGGAGCCGGCCGAGAAGATCGCCATCGCGGCAATCGCCCCGGGCAGCAGCACCGAGCGCGCGGCGACAGCGAGAAAATTGAGCCGTTGGGCGGCAGAAAGTAGCATGAGCAATCGCTCCGAAAAGGAGGCCAGGGACAAGTCGGCGTGCAGAATGAGATGAGAAGTGGGTCTACTTGGGGGGAGTCTATGTACGCTATTCGCAGATCCCCAAAAATGCAAAGGATTTAAAGCGGATTTCGTTGCCGATTTTGATTGTGACTTGATAAGGCGGGTCGCCGCTGTTCCGTCCGCCTATTGCGGCGGAGCGGCGGCCAGACGGCGAATGTCGTCCGGCGATAAGGTCTCATTGAAAATGGCCAATTCGTCGATCTTGCCGCTCCAATAGCAGGGACTGCCCGAGGGCGTCTTATCGTCGCTGCTGATCTTCACGCCAATTCCGAGCGATTTTTGCAGCACGGGATAATGCAGCCCCTTGTGCGAACAGGAGGCCACTTGGCGCCCTTCGCGGTACAGCCGTAGCGTGGACCCGTCGGTGGTGAACGCCACATGCTGCCATTGGTAAAGTGGCAGCGGATGCTCTGTTCCCTCGGCGAGGATCACTTCCTCGCCGTTGGCCTGCACAGATATAAGCCGAGGTCCCCGTCGTGCCCCCGCGCGTCGGTCGAGCCGATAAGCGTGAATTCGAATTGCCCTCGGGCGTGGTCGCCCCAGTTCTTGGCGATGCCGGCATAATTTGGATGGCTGTCAGCGTAAACCCACGCGACGACCGAGAGCTTGCCCTTGTCGGCCTTGGGATAATCGGGCACCAGTGCGTAGTCGCCCAATTGCGGACCACGCAGCCAAAGGCCCTTGCCGATCCGGCCGCTGACGAACGCCTTGCCCGGGCCGTCCCAGTGCAATACGCCGTCGGCAGCGCTTCCCATCTCGTCATGAACCGTGCGGTCGGACTCTTTGCCTTCCATCCGGAACCAGACGGCAGGCTTGAGTTTTTTGATGAGTTCCAGATACGCGGCCGGGGAACTGGCGTTGTGACTCAACCGATCCAAATTTCGCACGAAACCCGAGTCGTCCGAAGCGACGATTCGCCCGGCTTGGCCCGCAGCCAACTGCACCGCGTGCCCCGCCGAAACCCGGACGGTAGTCATGGGCTCCGGCGCACCTCCCGAACGGCTCGCATTGAGCGTGGAACTAACGGCCACTTCGCCGACGAACACCACGACTTCCATCGTGCGCGGCGCCGACGCTGACGCCGAACTCGGTGCCCAGGTCAACCACCTTGCCGGCCAGCGTGTTTACCGTGAAGCCGGCCGCTTCGTGCGGCACCTTGGCGGCGATCCTGCCGAATTGCAAATCGCCCCCCAACGCGGTTGTCGCCGTGAACTGCACCGGGGCGTGTAAGATTATTTTGGCGCCGGAAGTAAATGTGAGCTCCGCCAACCCGGCGGTCAGATTCAATTGCTGCCCGGCGTGAAATTCCGTGCCGAGGGGCAGCATCGCCGGAGTAAATCGCTCGCCGCGATTCATGTCCGAGCCGCCGGCAAGCCGCCATTCGCACTCGACCTCGTTGCTCAGCCTGGCGACCACGATTCCGATGGGCGTATCATCGCGATTCGCTTCCCCGTGCTGCCGCCGGCCAGCTCCGCCGTCAACCGTTGCGACCGGGGCGTTCTGCGCCATGAACCGGCCGAGTAAGATCGAACCGAATTGCACCGTGAAGTAGACGCCCAGCGCCGACGATCAGCGACAACATCAGCCTGCGCGAATGGCTGACGTAATCGACCACGTCGCCGAGAAAGCCCAGAACGGGAGATCTGACTGGTTTGCCTGGTTCGCCGGAGTTCGGAGCGGACGCGCTCGGAGCGATGACAGCCGGAACGATGACAGCCGGAGCGGCAGCAACCGGTTCGGGAAGAATAATGCACGATGCGACTTCGGCATCCGCCGGGTTTTCAGTCGGCGCCGTCCCGAGGGCGGGTGACGGTCGCCCGTTGGCCAGCCCGCCCGCGCGCCAGTGCAACATGGCATGGACCGACATGAGTTCGACGTAAGCGGCCAGCGCGTCGGGTTGTTCGGCTAAGAACCGCTCCAAATGCTGCAACTCGGCGGAAGTCGCTTGACCATCGACCACCGCGGCCAACAGCAGTTCCAGCTCCGGCTGCCAGGCGTTCATGTGGCGGTTCCTTTTCCGATGGCCAGCCGAATGCAATTGGCCAGTGTCGAACGAGCCCGATACAGCGCGGCCGCCACCACGTTTTCGGTCCGGCTGAGTTGAGCGGCGATATCGCCAACGCGCATTCCCTCGTTGTAGCGCAGCGACAAATAGACGCGCTGCCGCTCGGGCAGCCGTTTGAGACAATCTTCCAATGCGGAGATACGGTCCGCGAATGCGCTTTGAACTGTCGCCGCGGCAGACGCGATCCCGTCGAATACCTTGGTGTCGAACACATGCCGGTCACGCACGTGCCGTTTGCGATGAGCCAGCACCTGAAAGCGAACTACGGTGAACGCCCAAGGGATGAAATCGCCGGGCGTCGCGACTTCCGCCATCTTCTCGCACATCACCCGGTTCGCGCTCTGCAAAACATCCCAGGTGTCGCTCGACCCGGCCATCAACGCCGACGCGTAGCCGTACAAAGCGCCTTGCGCTTGCACGAGTTCCTGGTGGAACCAACCAAGACCGCTTTCACTGTTCACTTTGCAAGTTTCGGAATTCAATGGTGGATCACTCGTGGACGCTGCGATGGGAAGCCAACTGACAGGATATAGCCATTACAGCGATAATATGACGGGATCATGGTGGAATTTTCTGGAACGGGCGGGAATTCCGCCACTGTGCCGGCCGTAAGCCGATTCGCTGTGTTCGCACCCCCCCCGGCCATTGGCCGGGGGCCAAAGGGTCAGGCGCGGCGCCAGTTCCCGATTAGTGAGACTTTGCCGGATTTAACGAATGCGATGGATTTAACGGCTGAATTTGCCGATATCTCTTAGAGGGTTAAGCAAAATATTGCGCAGTTTGCCAATTACATTGACGGCGAGGGATGAACGCATGCGGATGCAACTTTTCGCTTGGACCTGCGCGGCTGCGGCCTCGATGGTTTCTGTCGGAAGCGCTCAGCCGCCGGAAGCGGCAGTGCCGGTCAATGACCGCGGCCCAACCGCCGACGGCGACGACGTGTTCGCCCAGCTATCCGCACCTTTGCCGGCGCCGGAGAGCACAAAGAAGCCCGAATCCGAATTGCGGGCGCTGCCATCCCCCTGCGCGATCGGCCGCTGCGATCCAAGCGCGCGAGCCCCAACGGGTTTCGCCCGCGAGCTACAGCAAAGCGGCATCTGATGTAAATTCAAGCTCCTCGCCGTTTTTCCAGCCTCGCAGCCGGCGATTCCGCCCGAGATTCCTCCTCCGCTTCCTGTCAAGAATTCGGCAAACGCTCATCGTTTGCCGCCGATTGCGAGCCCGGCAAAGTCAACTGGCCCGACAGCCCAGCCGGCGCCGTCGGTCGACAGCACTCCGAAAGGCGAAACATCGTCCTACATGGCGCCGACTTGCACCGCATCAAGCTGTGCAGTTCCGACTTGCACCCATCAACTTGTGCAGTGCCGACCTGCATGGCGCCGGCTTGTACCGAGCCATCCTGCACGGAGCCGTCTTGCCCGGGCACATGTTGCGCCGGGTCGTGCTGCGGCACGGATTTATGGGAACATCGCTCGGGAGTTTTTGGCGAGTACCTTTATCTGCGGGCTTTCGGCGCCGATGTGGCGCATGGCATCCAACAGAACGGCGTCGGCGGATTGGGAACAGTTCCCGCGGGCGACGTTGGCGCCGTCTCGCCTGAGTTCGACGAAGGATTTCGGCTCGGTGTCGAATGGGCGATTAGTCCTTGCGCCTCGATCACGGCGACCTATACCCAGTTCCATGAAGACGGCTCGAACTCGATCGTCGCGGCTCCCGGCGTTGGCGGCACGGCGGCATCACTGGTGCTGCATCCGAACACCGTGACCGCGGCTTCAACATTTAGTCTGCTCTCGGCCAATTATGACTTGGCGTTTCGCTTGGCCGACGTCGACTATACCGTGCTGCTCACGGCGTGCGACTGCTACGCCGTGAACCTGGATGTCGGAATCAGGTACGCCCATCTCGACCAAGGGTTCGAGCAGTTCGGCGATTTCGCGTCGGCCGCCGGCTCCGAGCAAACCACCACCGGCATTGGGTTCGACGGGGTCGGCGTGCGGATGGGGCTCGATGGCCAATGGCGGCTCGGTCAAAGCCAATTATCGCTCTATAACAAGGGCTTCCTCAGCATGCTGTTCGGCCAGTTCGACAGCCATTACCGCCAGTACAACGTGACGACCGACACCGTGGAAGCCGCCGCCCATTGGGACGACCACCGGGTCGTGCCGATTCTCGAATACGAGCTGGGTATTCGCTGGAACAGTTGCAACGGCCACTGGCTCGCCAGCACCGGCTACTACACCGCGTTCTGGTTCAACACGGTGAACACGTCGGAGTTCATTCACGCGGTGCAGAATGGCAACTACACCAGCTTGAGCAGCACGACTACATTTACGGGCCTCACCTCGCGGGTCGAATACCGCTTCTAGGCCGTCGCTGCAGAATTCTCGACGCTACAGTCGTTAGAGCCCGAACGCCCGCACTTAACCGGGCATTCGGGCTCGCGGCGTTTCTTAGCTCACCGATCGCCGCTTAGGCGAGTTGCCCGCTGATTGGCTTTCGGTTTAAACCGCTGCCAGTCAACTTCTTGCGCAGACTCGGTCTTCATTTGCGACCTTGAAGGTTCAACGATCTCGTTGAATCCGCCGTGGATTCCGCGCTTGCTCGCAGTTTGACTACCCACGGTCCGCAAGCATACTAAAACCCCCCAATTTCTGGGCAAAAGCACTCCTCGATAGAAAGCCACTCCATGGGCCGGAAGCTGAATCGCCGTCGCGCACGCGGCAACCAAAAACATGGCAACGGAACGTCACTCGGTTCCCGCGCCGCCTTGAGTTTGCGAATCGAGCAGCTTGAGGCCCGTACGATGCTCTCGGTCTCGCTCGCCGGACTTCCCAGTTGGCTGGCGATCGGGCCGACGCCGAATAGCGTCGCCCAGGATCAGAACGTCGCGGCCGAGAGCGGCGGGGGCGCGAATCCGGTATCCGGCGCCATTCACGCAATAGCGGTCAACCCGGGGAACGCCAAGAACGTGTTCATCGGAACGGTGAACGGCGGCATTTGGGAAACGACCGACATCACCGCAGCGGCGAATCCGGTGGCGTGGAAACCTTTGACGGACCAATTTCGAGCGCTGGAAATCTCCGCTCTGCAGTTCGATCCCACCGACGCGACGAACCAGACCCTCGTGGCCGGCATCGGCAATACCAGCAACATCGGCACGACGCTGGGCCCGCTCACTGGACTTTTGAAAACGACCGATGGCGGCACGACGTGGCGGGAACTCGGCGACACCGCGACCCAAGGGCTACAAGGAGAAAACGTTTCCGCGCTGCTCGCTCGGGGTAATACCATTCTGGTCGGAGTGGTCTCCGGCACGACTCCTGGCCTGTATCGAAGCATCGACGGCGGCACGACCTTCCAACTCATTTCCGGTCTGAATAACCTCCGCGCCGGCGCCGTGTACGATGTGGCGAGCGATCCGAGCAACGCAAATCGCGCATACGTCGTGGTAGGTGGCGCTAGCGGCGGGGTGTTCCGCACCGACAATCTTGGCGCGAGCTGGGTCGATATCACCAACGCCGGCGCAACGCCCGCGATCGCAGCCCAATTGACTAACCCGGTCGCTCTCCAATGCGAAACTAGCGGTGAGCGCGGCCGCGACCAATCCGGTTTATCTGGCCATCGCCGATAACGGCGCCCTCTCGGGCATGTTTCGCTCCGCAAATGCCGGCGGTGCTTGGACGGCGATGGACTTGCCGCAAACGCTCGACGCGCCGCGGGCCATTACCAGCACCAGCGCCGCTGGACCGATCATCGTAACCGCGACGAACCACGGCTATGCCAACGGCGATCGGGTGCGCATTCAGCGGATCGACCGATGCGGGCGCCAACGCCGATTGGACGATTTCCGTGAGTGCAGCCACGCCGAATCAATTTACGTTAGTCGGCAGCACAGGCGACGGCGGCGGGACCGGCGGCACGGTGAAGAACATCCAAGGGGTCAGCCATGGCCGGCAGGCGTCTCCGAACCTCTCGCTGACCGCCGACCCTAGCAATGCAAACCTCGTTTATGTGGGCGGCGACGACGAGGGATTTCCATCGAATGGCGATAGTTCCATCGGCACGACCACATTCACCGCGCGCATTTTCCGGGGTGACGCCAGCGTCGCCGCACAGGGAGCCGGAGCCGTCGTTTCCGACGCTACCCATCAGTGGTCGCCGCTGATCAATAGCGGGGCCAGCGGCACGGCGCCGCATGCCGACACCCGCGCGTTGATAATTGCCAATGGCCAACTTCTCTACTCGGGCGACGGCGGCATCTTCGCGGAAACCAGTCCCACGAACTCCGCCGGTCAATGGATATCTCGCAACGGAGCTCCGAACGGAGCGAACAACGGGTTGCAAATCACGCAGTTCTCTAGCGAAATCTCCTACGATACGGTTTCCAACATCATCTTCGGCGGCGCCCAGGACACCGGCACTCCGCAGCAATCCGCCACCGGTTCGATGGTCTATGTGGATCAATCCCAGGGAGATGGGCCGTTCACCGCGGTCGATGACCTCACATCGCCCATCCAATCGGCACGCTACATCGGATTTTTTCGGCAGATCTACAACAGCTCCAACGTCTTGGTCGGCCCGAGCGTGGCGTTGTTGCCGGCCAATGGAGTCAACGGCTCGTTCTACAATTTCAACGCCTTGGCGGTGGGCACGGTTGCGTCGCCAGCCGGTCAATCGGCGCGGCTAGTCATCGCGAACGGCAATGGCGCCGCCAACGCCAAGGCCACCGGGGCCGCCGGCACTGCCATATTCGAATCCGCCAACGCGGCTCTCGCGGTAAATTCGGCCGGCATCGTTTACACACAAATTCCCACCGGCGCCGGCTGGAGCGGCGTCAATTCGTTCTTCAACATCTTCGCCATGGCGGTCGGAGGAAAACGCAACGGCGTCGTCAACCCAGACCTACTGTACGCCGGTTCCGGCAGCCAAGTTTTTCTGCGCTCCACGGCCGGCGGAACACTCACCGCCACGGCGGGCCAACCGGCCGGCGCGGGGACGATTCAAGATATCGCCGTCGATCCTAATGATTGGATGACGGCCTATGTCACCGACGGCACGAACGTTTTCGAGACCTCGAACGCCGGCGCGACTTGGACGAACATCACCGGCAATTTGAATGACACGCTCATTCATACGATCACGGTCGCCGACAATTCGACGGGCCTCAGCGCGGTGCTCGTCGGCCAAACGGACGGCGTGTTCCGCATGCTCAGCAACGCTCCCGGCGTGTGGACGAAGTTCGGCTCGGGGTTCCCCAACTCCAGTGTTTGGGGCATCGCCTATAGCGCGGGCACGAGCCCAACGACCAACGTGCTCGTCGCCGGCACCAGCGGCCGCGGCGCTTTTGAAATCCAAAACGTCGACGCCTCGCTCTTCAGCCAGAACCCGCTCGAGATTTTTGGCGACAGCGACTACGCCGACCAAAATGATTCATTCCGATTGGTCCGCGACGCTTCGAATAATTTGCTGCTCGATGTGTTCATCAACAACAGCACTTCGGTCCCCACTTACCAGGTCCCTCTCGCGCTCGTTCCGCAAATCAATATTTATGGCGGCGGCGGTCAGAACACATTGACCATCGACGATTCCAATGGGCTGATCACCGTGCCCAATGGCATCACTTTTAACGGCGGCGATCCGGGCCCCGGCCAAACGGGCGCCGGTCAAGACGGCAGGGGCACGCTCGTGCTCACCCAATCGGCCGGCAGCACCGCGCAAACGAGCGACGTCTATACGCCCGGGCCCAATCCGGGGCAGGGGACCGACGTCATCATCGGTCCCACCGGGGTTCAATCGGTCTACTTTACGGAACTCGCGCCGGTGTACGACAACGTGCTGGCGACCACGGCGACCGTCAACGGAACCGCCGCGACGAATGCCATCAACTACACGCAAGGCACTGGCAACGGAATTTTCGGCACGGATAAGACGGGCCTCGTCACCGTCGACAATTTGGAATCGTACGAGTTTTCGCAGAAGCAGACTCTCGTCATCAATGGCGGAGCCGGCAACGACGAGATCAATCTCAATAATCCAATCGCTCCGACCGGAATGTCGACCACCACGGCCACGCCGGGCGTCACCGTCGCCGGCGGCGATCCGACCGCCAGCAATCACGTGATCGTCAACGGCACTGCCGGGCAAGATAACATCACCTTCTCTCCCACCGCCGCCAATGCGGCGACGATCACCGGTGCCGGCCCCGTCACGATCGCTCTCGCGACGGTCGCGAACGTCACGATCAACGGCCAAGGGGGCCTCGACAATCTGACGGTCGCCACGCCCGCGGGACCCGATGTCGTGACATTGGATGCCGGCGTACTGTCGGACCAGGGAACCGTCGCGATTCGGCGGAGCCTGGGCGGCGGCGGCAGCCAGTTGCTCGGGATGAAGTTCACGAATTTGGGATCGGACGACGCCGTCGGGCGGTTGAGCTTCATCTCCACCGGCGGAGCCCGCGAAGATGGGCTCAGCGTTGACGATTATCCCATCGGCCGCGGTGGCGATCAGTTCCTTGTGTCGGCCGCCGGCGTCGTTGACCTAATCACCTCGACGGACGGGCGAGCGTTTCTTTCGACCGCCACGATGGGGATCGCCACGCTCACGCTCAATGGCGCCGCCGGCGACGACCGCTTCGATATTGCGGGCGCTGTTCCGTTTACCACGCTGCAATTGACGGGTGGCACGTCGCTGAACGATGTCGTGAATCTCAGCGGCGCCAGTGGCGCGGTCACCGTCACTTCGGCCGACGCTTCGCTGAGCACGCCGACGTCGATCACCGGTTACGGCGGCACGATCTCGCTCAGCGGCGTCGAGATTGTCAATCTGAACGCGAACAGCAATGCGGCGACCGTGCTTGGCGACGGCCAAAACGACTCGCTGACGGTTACGCCCACCGGAGCCGCGACCGCGACCGTGCAGTCCGCCGGCCTCGGCACGATTTTTAACTTCAGCAACATCTCGGGCGCTTTCACCATCGATGGGGCCGGCGGAATCAACTCGGTCGCCATCCAGGGCACGAGCGGCGACGACGCGATTACCGCCGCCGTGAATGCCTCGGCTTCCACCAAAACCGTGGTCACAGTGAACAGCCTGTTGCCGGTGAATATTGTCACCGCCAACGCGGCCAGTCTCGCGATCAACGGCGGCTTGGGCAACGACCTGCTCACCGTCGATAGCTCCAACGGCCCGGTGACATTGCCGATCACCTACGACGGCGGCGCGGGGACGAACGCGCTGAAATTAGTCGGCGGCACGGCCACGGCCGACAGCTATACTCCCGGCTCGCAGCTTGGTTCCGGCGTCGACGCCCTGACGTTTGCCGGCGGCTCTGAATTGATTCACTTCCAAAATCTGGCGCCGATTTTCGATCTCGTCGCCGGTCCGCTCCTGGTCAACGCTTCGAACGCGGCCAACGCAATCAATTATGTCGCGGGCTTCAGTTCGCTTGCGAATTTCCTTACCGGAACTTCGAGCGCGACTTGGGGTCAAGTGAGCGTCGACAGCGCCGAGCCAATCGAGTTCATCAACAAGACCTCGCTCACGATCAACGCCCTCGCTGGCGGCGATGTCATTACTCTCAACAATCCAAACAACACCCCGACCGGCCTAACCGGCATCACGGCCAACGGCCAGGATCCCGCCGCGGGCGACACGCTGATCGTCAACGGCACGGTGGGAGCCGATTCGATGAACTATCGGCCGACTTCCGCCGATGCCGGATCGATCACCGGCGCCGGAGCGGTCGCAATCAACTTCGCCACGATCGAGCAAGTGACGATCAATGGCCAAGGCGGCAACGACTCGTTGACATACACGTCGCCGGCCGGGGCTGGAAACAATCTGGCTTTCACGCCGGGCGCAACTTCCGACGCCGGCACGATCACCGGCCAAATCGTCGGCGGATCGCTATTGGCGCCGCTGTCGTTCACGAACCTCGGCGCCGCCGGGGCGTTGACGTTCGCCACGTCCAACGAAGGAAAATCAGACGTCCTCGATTTCTACGGAACCGGAGCTTCCGATCAATTCAATGTAATGGGTCGGCGGGGACGGTGCAGGTCGTCCGTCCCGGCAGTGTATTTGCGACCCTCGTCGTGAGTACCCCGGCGGTCAAGTTGCTCGATCTGCATGGCCTGGACGGAGAAGACACGTTCAATGTCGCCGGGTCATCGGCCTGGACGAGCGGGCTCGTGCTCGACGGGGGCGATCCCTCGGCCAGCGACACGGCCAATTTCAGCGGCGCCACTGGCGCGGTCGCGATAAATTTGGCCGATTCGACGGTCGCCAATTCGTTCACCGTCGTAACCGGTTTCGGCGGCGCGATCACGTTACAAGGGGTCGAGATCGCCAATCTCAACACGGCTGGCAATACGTTGACCGCCATTGGTTATTCCGGACCAAACGCTTTCAGCTATACGCCGACCGGAGCGACCGCCGGTTCGTTCACCGACGTCGGCGTCAACACCGCCTTCAACTTCAATACGGCAAATCAATCGACCGGCACGTTCACGATCCAAGGTCAGTCGGACATCTCCGATCAAGTGCTCGTCAACGGCACGAACAATAGCGACTTCATTCTGGTCGACTCCCCGAACCGCAACGTGTGGGTCGAAAACGCGGCCGGCATCGACCTCGAACCGGTACATCTCGATCCGAGCATCGAACTACTTACCGTGAACGGCAAGTTGGGAAGCGATACGTTCTACGTCGTACCCGGATTGGCGACGGCGACCGGACCTGGCGGCGGCATCGTCGGCGGCGCCGTGCCGACCAATTTGCTGATTGATATCGAAGGCGGTCCCGCCGCTAATGCCACAGCGCTGGTGGTCGGCGGCTTTTCCCTCGGCGGCGGAGCCAACCCGGTGTTCAACGGCGCGGCCTCGAATTTGGCCGCGACCGACTTCACGATCATCAATCGCTCGCTCGATCCCAACGCAGGCGTGGTTCGCACGTATCGCAGTATCGCCGGCGTGCCGACGCTGCTCCCCGACGTCACCTATCACAACGTCGGGATCGTCTCGCCGCTCGTGTCTGGCGCCGGAAATCTTCTCGTGCTCGGGGCCGACAATTACGAACAGAATGAATTCCAAGCGACCTCGGCGTTTCTCGGTTCGGCAAGCACGATCAACGCGGCCCATGAATCGATCTTCCCGAACGTGCTCGCGCACCGCTTCGCCCCTGCCGATCAGGATTTCTTCCGCGTCGTGGCGCAAACGACCGGCACGCTCGATTTTCAAGTCTATTTCCGCTTATTCAGCTCCACGCTTGCTTCCCAACGGCGGCAATTTGAATCTGCAAGTGGTTGATTCGGCCGGCAACATTATCGCCACGGCGTCGGGCGGGGCCGCTCAATTTGGCGCGCTCGGCGGAACCGGCAACGCGCGGATCCGCGTGCCCGCGGTCGCTGGGCAGAGCTACTTCCTTCATGTGTTCGGAGCGAACGCCGACGGCACGGCGAATGGTAGTGTGGTGAACGGTTACGATCTGACGATCGTCAACACGCCGACGCCGACGCCGTTCAATCTCGAGCTCTCGCGGAGCGTGGCTGCTGGAATCGCGGGTGCTCCCGATACCGGCGATTTGCCGCCGGGGGCCGTCAATAGCGACAGCGGCCGTTCACAATTCGACAACGTGACGAACAGCAACACGCCGACGATCTATTTGCGATTGGGCGACGCTGCGTTTTTGAATGACCTGCCGGGCAACGGCTCGAGCAACAGCCCGCCGGCAGGCGTGATTCCGATTCCATTTAGTGCGAGCGGCGCCACCGCTGGCTTCCGCGTCGCCATTTTCGACGGCGATAATACGCATACTCCGATCGGCTTCGCAACTCAAGTGGGCGGATTCGCGGGCCTGTACAGGTTCACGTTCAGCTGCGGTGCTGGCCGATGGCGTGCATCACCTGGTTGGCCGCGTGCAGATGGTCGATCCGGCGATGCCGCAAGAAACCGGCTTTGGCGACGCGAGCGTATCGCTCGACGTTACGGTCGATACCGCCGTGCCGCCGGTCAGCTTCGGCACGACCGCCAATGGCAACAACGGCTTGGACGGCGCCAGCGATTCCGGTTGGAACGTCGATCCGCCCACGCTCAGCGACCGCATTACCAACGTCACCAATCCGACTTTCTATGGCACGGCGGAAGCGAACGCGATCATCAAGCTCTACGCGGTGGCCAACGCCGGCGCCATGAGCGGCCAGGACGTGCTCATCGGACAAGCGACGGCGAGCCCAGGCGACGGCACGAACGCCAATCCGGGCGGTCGCTGGAGCATTCGCTCGAACGTGAATCTCAACGATCCTAATTTCTTCACGCACGACGGCGAGCGGACGATTCATGTCACCGCCGAAGACCTGGCCGGCAATGTGTCGGCCAGGCAAGCGATGAACGTCTTCATCGACACCTCCGGGCCGCAAATCACCGGCGTGGAAATCGCCGGAAACGGTTCCTTCAATCTGTTCGGCGAGAAGACCGTCAATTCGACGAGCGGCCCCACTCCGCTGGTGTATGCGATCGATATCAAGGTGCGCGATCTGCCGGCCCGCGTGCAGGATTTCCTCTACAAGGCGATCGAGGAAGGTATCGTCCAGGGAACCAACAACGCCGACGGCGGAATCAGCCTGGTCGGCGACTCGACCGGAAAGGTAGCGTTCACAGTCACCGCCGTGAACGACCCGGCGACCGCCGGCAACCCGGCGACCGCCACCGTCACGCTCCATTTCGCGACGCCGCTGCCGGATGATCGCTATACGCTCACGATCCAAGACACCGCGATTGTCGATCCGGTGGGCAATCGGCTCGATGGCGAAAGCAACGCCTCGCAACCGACATCGAATCCCACGTTCCCCAGCGGCGACGGCAATCCGGGAGGTAACTTTACCAGTCGCTTCACCGTCGATAGCCGTCCGGAAATCGGCGATTACGCGGCCGCACGGGTCTATTTGGACACGAACGGCAATTTTACGTTCGACCCGCAAAACGCCGACGCCACGAATCGCGACCTGACGCTTTCGCTGCAAATCGCGCCGGCGCTCGTGGGCGTGGTGTCGCCGATGGGCGTTCACGACGGCGTCTTCGCCGGCAACTTCTTTAATTCGTCGATTGGTTCCGCCAACGGCTTCTCGAAGCTCGCCGCCTATGGCTACGACCCGGTCGCGAACAACGGAGCCGGCGCGTTCCGCTGGCTGATCGATACGAATGGCGATGGGATCATCGATCCGGCCGCGGGCGACATCGCCGCGGTGCAACCGGCCGGCTATCAGATCAACGGCATTCCGCTGGCAGGCAACTTCGACGGCAACGCGGTCAATGGCGACGAGGTCGCTTTGTTCGACGGCACGCGGTTTTGGATCGACACGAACGGCGACCACGTCATCAATGCCGCCGACGGCGGGCCGATCGTCACGCAACTACGCGGCGCACCGATTGTCGGCGATTTCAACGGCGACGGCATCGTCGACCTGGCTACCTGGCACAACGACGTGTTTCAGTTCAATTTCGGCGCACAGCCCGGCGGAACGGGCATGCCGGTCGTCTTTAGCGGCGCTGTCGATGCGACGATCAATTTCGGTTTCCCCGGCGTCGGTGAAATTCCGGTGGCTGCCGACATGGACGGCGACGGCGTGACCGACATTGGGCTCTGGGTGCGTGGCCGTGCGGGAACCACGCCGAGCGACGGAGCCGAGATATTTTTCCTGATGTCGAACGATCTGCCGACGACGCCGGGAGGAACGCCACCGCAACCCCATTCGATCGACTTGCTGAATCATCCGTTCAGCCCGTCGCCGCTGGGAGGCGATCTCTATGCGCAGTTCGGCGATGAATTCGCGACGCCGATCGTCGGCAACTTCGATCCGCCGATTTCCGCCGCGGTTCGCAGCGGCTCGACCGACGTGACCGCCCCCATGAGCCAGGTCGCCGCTTTAGCCGCCACGACCGCTTCCGCCACGTTCAACGTGAGTTGGGCTGGCAAGGACGAGGCGGGCGGTTCCGGCGTCGCAAGCTACGATGTGTATGTCTCGGACAACGGCGCCGCATTTACGCAGTTCGTCACCAAGAGCACCGCGACCTCGGCGGCTTTCACGGGGTTGAACGGCCATCGATACGGCTTCTTCTCCATCGCGACCGACACGGCGGGCAACAAGCAGGCGGCGCCCGCGAAGGCGCAGGCCACTACGCAGCTGCAGGTACGCGTCGTCACTTCGACGGCATTAGCCGCTTCGACCGCCACGATCGTGCCCGGCCAGTCGGTCACTTTCACGGCGACGGTCAGTCCAAACTCGGGTGGGGCCGTATCCAGCGGCACGCTCACGTTCAAAGACGGCAAGACGGTGCTCGCGACCGTCGCCGTCCAAGCCGGCGCCGCTTCGTTTACGACCTCCGGGTTGGGACTGGGCAACCATTCGATCACCGCCACTTACAATGGTTTTTCGTCGGCGACAGTCGGCACGATCGTCGGCAGCGCTTCGGCGGCGCGTGTTGAATCGGTGGTGAGCGCCGCTTTGGAATCCGATCCGTACGCCGCAGGGGCCACGGCGCTGTTCGTCGGCGGCACTTCCGGAGCCGATGTGATTACGTTCTCGCCCGCCGATGCGCTGGGGCATGTAGCGGCGACGATCAGCAATGCGGGGACGAAGAACAAAACCGTTTCGCTGGGAACTTTCGCTCCCACGGGGCACGTGATCGCCTACGGCTTGGCCGGCAACGACACGATCCAAGTCGCCGACAGCACGATCAAGGGCAAGGTTTACTCGCTGGCGATCGCCACGATGTTCTTCGGCGGCGACGGCAATGATACGCTAATCGGCGGCGCGGGCGCCAACGTGCTGGTCGGCGGCAACGGCGACGACGTGATTTATGGCGGGAACGGCGCCAATCTGCTGATCGGCGGCGCCGGCAAGGACCAACTACATGGCGGCAGCCCGCACCGGCGGAGCGAGCATTGGCAACGGCAGCATTCTGATCGGCGACGCCACCGTTTACGACGCCAATGAATCGGCCTTGGCGTCGATCATGGACCAGTGGCGATCTCCGCTTGCTTACAACGTGCGGACCGCTAACCTGCTGAGCGGCAACACGCCGAACCGGGTCGCGCTCAATGCGACCGCCGTGCTCGACGATCACGCGGTCGACCAAATCTTCGCCGGTCCGGGGATCGATTGGTTCTGGTCCGCGGCTCTCAACGACTCAATCACGGGCCGCAAAAGCGGTACGCGTCTCAATTAGTTGAGATTCGATCAATCTGACGCAAGCTTGGTTGCCATCCTCCGAAGCCAATATCGCTTAGCCGGCGTCGGCGATTGCCTCGGCGGCGGCCGTTAGGCTGATCTGCTCCGCAGAGGTTGGCGTTTGCTCTGAAATGCGAACGCGGCCGGCAAGCCACAGGCTCGCCAGCGTCGCCGTCGCGGCGATCCAGCCGACCGCGCCGAAATGTTCGAGCTTGCCATTGGCGGACTGCCTGATGATCGCTCCGCCCAGATAAGCGCCCAAGCCGCTGGCGATGTGCTGTACTGACGAATTCGCGCTGAGAAATCCGCCGCGGCGACTCGGCTCGACGCTGCTGGTGACCATCGCCATCGCAGCGATCATGCGGCCGACGTTGCAGACCATCAGCGCGCCAAATGCAACGACCGCAAGCGCCACCGACACCGGCGGCAGGTGCGTTACGGCGAGCAGCAGCAAGGCCGAGAATGGGCAGAGGATGCGATAAATCGTCAGCTTTCCAAAGCGATCGGCAAGTCTGCCGATGATCGGAGCCGCGATCAGCGTCAGCCCTCCGCCCACGATGTAAATGATGGGAAGTTGCTGCTCGGTCATGCCAACATTCGCCACGAAGTACGAACTGACAAAGGGAAAGACCGTGAAGCCGCCGATCATCAGGGCGATGATTAGTGCGAATGCATTGAGGTGGTTCGCGATGGAAAAAGTCGCGATCAGCGAGCGGAGCGGATGGGCGTGCGACCGGCCGATATGCGCGTCCAGGCGCGGCAATGCGAACGGCGTAAGCGCTGAAGCGGGAAGTCCTCCGATCGCCAGCGCGACGAACGGCACGTGCCAGCCGTAATTGGTCCCGAATAGCAGGCCGAGGGGAACGCCGGCGACCGATGCCAGCGCGAACCCGGTCATAAGCGAACCGGTGGCTCGACCGCGGCGGTGCTCTGGAAACACGTCGCCGATGATCGTCATCGCCATTCCGCCGAGGATTCCGCCACAGGCGCCCGTGACGATCCGCGCGAGCAACAGCAATGATACGTCGAGGCTAAACCGCACAACAGCGTGCCCAGGAGAAAGCCCGCATACAAGATCATGAATGTGCTGCGCCGGGCGAAACGGTCGACGATCGACGAAGCGAGCAAGCTCGCGGCGCCTGCGGCAAAGGTATAGGATGAGACGATCAGTCCGACTTCCGTCGGCCCGATGCCGAGCGTGCGCATGAGTTGCGGACCCAGCGGCATGACGATCATGAAGTCGACGATCGACGTGAACTGAACCGCGGCGAGAATGACGAGGATCAGTCGCTCGCGACGCCGGCTCTCGTCGAGGTTATCGTCGGTCTTCTCCCCGGTCATGCGAAATCCCGAATTAAAGACGCCGATGGATTCATTTTATTCGTCGTAACGTTTCGCGATGCCGATGCAGTTGGCGCCGCAATGCGGATCCACCGGCGCAGCAAAGAATGGTACTCGGAAAGCCCGCCCGGACCAGCGCCGATTTCCTCGCAATTCGGCAAGTTTCCGGAGCGATAGCATCCGTGGGCGTGGCATCGACTCGATCTGCGACGATTTACAACCGGCCGTTCGATGTTGTAAGCTCGCTCGCAGCGGAACACTGCTGCGACTTGGTCCGTAGCGGGTCGATCTTTCTGAATTCCGTTCATTAACCGTCCAAATCCGGAGTGTTTTTATGTCGCAGAAACTTTCTGGCAAAGTCGCCGTGGTCACCGGGGCGTCGAAGGGAATCGGAGCGTCGATCGCCGAGCACTTGGCGGCCGAAGGTGCAGCCGTGGTCGTTAATTATTCCAGCAGCAAGTCGGGAGCCGAAGCGGTCGTAAATCGCATCCAGGAAAAAGGGGGCAAAGCGACGGCGATTCAGGCCGACGTTTCGAAGCCCGACGACGTCAAGCGCCTGTTCGCCGAGACCAAGACAGCTTACGATCGGCTCGACATTTTGGTGAATAATGCCGGCATCTACGAGTTCGCGCCGTTGGACGAAATCACCGCCGACCATTTCCACAAGCAGTTCAATCTCAACGTGCTGGGGCTGTTGCTAACGACGCAAGCGGCGGTCAAGTCGTTTGGGCGGACGGGCGGATCGGTGATCAATATCAGCTCAATCGCCGGTCCGATGCCGATCCGCGATGCATCGGTATATAGCGCTACCAAAGCGGCCGTCGACGCAATCACGGTCGCGCTCTCGCTGGAGCTCGGGCCGAAGAAGATTCGCGTCAATTCGTTAAACCCGGGAATGGTCGAAACCGAAGGGCTGCACTCGGCGGGAATTGCGGAGAGCGACTTCCGCAAGACCCTGGAAACCCAAACGCCGCTGGGCCGCATCGCCCAACCGCAAGACATCGCTCGGGCAGCCGTGTTCTTCGCCTCCGACGATGCCGGCTGGGTCACCGGTCAAACGCTCATCCTTGCCGGCGGCCAGCGACAGTAGGCGTGAATGGCTGACGTCCTGGTCGTGACGGCTATCATGAAAAAGGGACCGCCTGCGCGCGGAGTGTGCCTGCTTCAATCGGCCTGCTACATTGGGCAAGAACGATGTTCTTGATTCGATCAATGGAGGTCAGGCATGGAACGGATGAGCGTGGCGGCGGCGCGCGAGCCGGCGGCGATTGGACAGGATGTGCGGCTGCAGGGCTGGATTCGCACCCGCCGCGATTCCAAGGGCGGCTTCAGCTTCCTGGAGCTCAACGACGGCTCGTCGCAGGCGAACATTCAGATCGTCGCCGACGCCGCGCTCGCCAACTACGAGAGCGACGTAAAACGGCTCTCCGCCGGATGCAGCGTGACCGTCGAGGGCCAGGTGCGCGAATCGCCGGCCAAGGGACAGGCCACCGAGGTCCAGGCCCGGCAGATCATCGTCCACGGCTGGGCCGACCCCGAGACCTATCCGCTGCAGAAGAAGGACCACTCGTTGGAGTTCCTGCGCACGATCGCCCACCTGCGGCCGCGGACGAACACCTTCGGCGCGATTGCCCGGGTGCGAAATCAAGTCTGTCGCTCGATCCATGATTTCTTCCAGGAGCAAGGGTTTCTCTACGTCCATGCGCCGATCATCACGGCCAGCGACTGCGAGGGGGCCGGCGAGATGTTCCGCGTCACCACGCTCGACCTGGCGAAAGTTCCGCAAGCAAGGTCCGGCGGTCGATTACACGAACGACTTCTTTCATCGGCCGGCGTACCTGACCGTCAGCGGCCAACTTGAAGGCCGAGATTTTCGCCTGCTCGCTGGGCAAGGTCTACACCTTCGGCCCGACGTTCCGCGCCGAGAACTCCAACACGTCGCGGCACCTGGCCGAGTTCTGGATGGTCGAGCCGGAGATGGCGTTCTTCGAGCTGACCGACAACATGGACCTCGCCGAGGCGTTCCTGAAGCGCATCTTCCGCGACGTGCTGGACCACTGCGCCGAGGACATGCAGTTCTTCAACGACCGCATCGACAGCACGGTGCTCGAGCCGCTCGAAGGCGATCGTCGGCAGCCAGTTCGTGCGGCTGCCGTACACCGAGGCGGTCGACATCCTGGAGAAGTCGGGCCAGACGTTCGAGTTCCCGGTGACGTGGGGCACGACCTGCAGGCCGAGCACGAGCGGCTATCTGACCGAGAAGCACTTCAAATGCCCGGTGATCCTGTACGACTACCCGCGCACGATCAAGCCGTTCTACATGCGCGTCAACGACGACGGCAAGACGGTGCGGGCGATGGACGTGCTGGTGCCGCGCGTCGGCGAGATCATCGGCGGCAGCCAGCGCGAGGAGCGGCTGGACGTGCTGGAGACTGCGGATGAAGGAGCAGGACCTCGACCCGCAAAGCGTACTGGTGGTATCTCGACCTGCGGCGGTACGGCACGGTGCCGCACTCGGGTTTCGGGCTGGGGCTGGAGCGGACGGTGCAGTTCGTCACCGGCATGGGCAACATCCGCGACGTGATCCCGTTCCCGCGCACGCCGGGCAGCGCGGAATTTTAGAGCCCCATCCCGATGGGCATTTCTGCTTGAACGGGGCTCATTGTTTTCCGAGCAATTGCCAAACGATTACCAGCCACGGCGCAGCGCCGACGACAATTGCGAATAGTGTTACGGCCAGCGGCGGCGCCACCACTCGGGCCTTGTGAGCCAACGGCGTGAGCACGAGCACTGCCGTGCCCACCACGGCGGCCGCGAACAGCAGCAACTCGCCGGTCATTCCGACGCGCTTGTCGTCGGGATTTCGGCTGGAGTAAAGCCACGCGGCCACCACTCCGAACTCGCAGATCAAAGCGGTCATCACCGAGAGCATCCAGCCGATCGTGAGCGCTTCGGCCGATTGGGATTCCAGGGGAATCTCCGGGTCAATGGATTTTCGCCGCTTGGATTTTGCCATGGCCGGTTCTCGATCGATGGGCTGGAATTCAACTGCAAGCGTTGCATATCCGCGGCATTCCGCAAAGGGGGGCCGATCGATCCTTTTTTTGAAGTCCGATTTGTCTAACCGGGAATCGTGACATAGAGTTTCTGTTGCCCGGGGATCCGTTCTCGTCTTTTATTCCTCGGGCAAGGTCATTCGACCGTTTATAACGCGGCGCCAGGCGCCGGCATATCGCTCCCCTATACCGCGACGCTCGACGTGCGCGCACAGGATGCTCTCGTGATCGCCCGTTTGAAAAACCTTGGACGCCCGTACGCCGTTCGACCCGATCGACGACGGGCTGGTGGCCTTGCGGCTGGGGCAGCAGGGCATCGAGCAGTTTTTCGGCCTGCTGTTCGACGAACTCGAAGCATACCGCGACGAACTCGAGGCGGAGCGGATAGCGGTTGAGGACGAGCGGCGAAATTTGGGCGGCTCCGCGGCACAGTGGTCCGCGGAGCGAGCCGACCGCGAACTCGAACATCAGCAGTTGCGACGTCTGCTTGATGAACGGGTCGCGGAGGCCGAGCGCCAACGGGCCGCGCTCTTGTCCGAACTCGAGGCAGAGCGAAGCCGGTCCGGTCAGTTGGCGCAGGCGTTTGCCGATTTGCAGCGGCAATTCGCCGCGCAACAATCGGAGTGGTCCGAGCAACTCCGCAAGCTGTGGTCGACGAAAACCGACGGCGTTCGGGGGCGAGGCTCGGGGGAGTAGCGACCAATCCGGCAAACGCCCTCGGCAAATCTCTTCGACTCCATCGTTCATCGCACTACATGCTCATCGAACAAGTGCTTTTCGCCGCCGATTCGTCGAATCCTCAGTCGCACTATCGGCTCGTCGCGGCGAGCCCTGGAATCCCCTTGGTCGATCTCCGCGAGCTCGGGGCGTGGACTCCGGTGCGCGGGTCGCCGCACGATTTCATGACGGGAACCGACACCGTCAGTTTTTATCCGCTGCCAAGCGGAGCCTGGTGCGTTGCCCGCACCGCGGTTGTCGATGTGCCCGCCGCGGAGCCCGAACGATCGGCCACGCTTTCGTTTGTCGTCCAAGCCGATGGGCTCGAACGCTTCGCGAACAATCCGTTTGCGCTGTTGCGGGCGATCCGCGCGGCGGGATTACTGGCTCCGAACGGCGCGGTCGCCAGACCGCTCGCGCCGTTTCAATTGCCCGGGCGAGCGTCGGCCGTCGACGAAGGGTTGGTTGCGCAGTTTGTCGATCGTTGGGGTCCGCGGCGAATTGCTTGGCTCGTCGAATCGGCGATCTCGTGCGATGCGCTGGCGGTCGTCGGCGTCGAGCGGCGGGAAGCGCTGTTGGCGGGGCTGCTCAATTGCTTGCCCGCGGAGTGTCGGCCGGAAATATCGTTCTCCACGGGGCTGGTCCATTCCTCGCGGCGGTCAATTCGCGTTGCGGCCGTGCAGGCGACGGCGGAAGAACGCTCGCGGCTCGACGGGCAGGCCGGTTTGACCGTGCTCGATTTAAGCGACGATCCGCCAGCCGACTTCGTCCCGACCGGCTGGGCCAACTATGTACATAGCGCCTTCGCCTCAGACCGACTCGCCGCCTTCTGCCGTGAGCTGGAACTGGCTCGGCCCGGGTTGCGCATTTCCGATCTGAGTTGGCTGGCGGACCAGTTGCTCGAACGGTTAGACGACGACCGCGAGCCGTCGAATACACCGGGTCCTAGTACGCGGTTCCAGCGGAGTCTGCGAGGCGGAGCGGCCGCTCGGACGTCGAACAATCCGGCGAACGCGGCGGGGAAATTCACACGATTCGACGGACGAAAGCTACCGGCGGGCGGCGTCGATTATGCAAATCGGGTCGCCGGGCCGTCGGCAACGTTGGCTGCGCCGACCGCGGCCGTGATGGAAAAGTTCGAGTTGCTCGACGATCTGGTGTTCGACACGATCAACGGCAAGCAGCCCGCGCTCAATCAATTGAGCACGGTTTGGCCGAAGCTATCGGCTGAACTTCCGCCGGACTTACTGGCGGAGTCGCGCGAGCAATATCTTCGCTATGCACTGAAACTGTGGGACGACAAACAAAGCGGCGCCGTCCGCGATCTCAACTGGGCCAGCACCGCGCTCGATGTACTCTCGGTGCTGTTCGACGGTTGATTTACCCATTAGCCCCCGGCGAGTCGCCGGGGGGGTGCGACGGCGGCCCTTACCGGCACGAATTGCCCCACTTTCGCTTTGCAAAATGGCACCGTCCCCGGCGGCGTTTATTTTCTCACTTCCTCATCAGCAACTGGAACAGATTACTGTAATGATCCGTCCACGCCACCGGTTGAATTTCAAGCGACACGCCCTTCGCTAAATGGGGCGGATTGGCCTTCAGAAATTTCTGGTCGTTCGTGAGCAGCATCCAATCGACTTGATAGAGCAAATGCTCGGCGTCTTCATCCGTCCAGATGCGGGTCCAGTCGTAGCGATATTCGTCGGCGGCCGCCTTCACCACGGGGGCCATGTCCACGAACTGATTCTGAATATTCACGGCGATGATTCCCCCCGGTTTCAAGTGCCGCTTGTATTGGGCGAACGCTTCGCGCGTGAGCAAGTGCACGGGCGGGGCGTCGCCGGAAAATGCGTCGAGCACCAGTACGTCGAATTGCTGCGGCGCTTCCGCTTCCATCGAGAGCCGAGCGTCGCCCAACGCGATCTCGCATTTGCCTTTGCACTCGTGCAAAAAGGTGAAATACTCGCGGTTCTGCGCGATGTCAATGACCTCGGGATTGATTTCGTAGAACTTTACGGTTTGCCCGGGCTGCTCGGCGTATGCCGCCAGCGTGCCGCAACCAAGGCCCACGACGCCGACCCGCATTTCCGGGCGATTTTGACAATAGCTGATCGCTCGGCCGACGCCGGCGCTGCGCGCATAGTACGATGTCGGTTCGAGCCGTAGCTTCGGGTCGTCGCTAATCCATTGCCGGCCGTGACTGATGCGGCCGCTCTTGAATTGATGGTAATGACGGCTCACGCCCGTCTCCTCGTCGACGTCGACAATATCGTTCACGCGAACGATGCCATAGAAATTGCGATGCTGCATGAGCGCCTCGGGCGGGAGCGAGGCGTAATCGATTTGCCAGAAGATCACGAACAGCGCCCCCACCACCGCGATTAACACCGCCGCTGGTCCGGCGAGCCACGAGATGCCGCGAGGCTTTTGCGCGATTGCCGCGCCGCTGGGCGAGCCTTCCATCGAGCTGCCGGTATTCGAACCGGACGGGCGATGATACACGGCGATGGCCAACAACACGCCGGCCAACATATACGAGGCGACCAATCCCAAATTCCATTCCAGGAATGAAATGAAAATATGCGGAGCAATCAAGCTCACGAAAATCCCGCCGATCGCTCCGCCGGCTGAGATCAACAAATAGAACTCGGTAAGATGTCGCGGCTTCGGCCGTAGGCGAACCAACTCGCCGTGGCAGATCATGCAAATCAGAAATAGCGTGGTGAAATACAACACCAGTTGTTGCACGAAATCGAGCCGCAGGTCGAATGAATCGGCGTCGAGCGACGTGAAATGCTTGGGCAACTCATGGGTCAGCCAGCCGGTAATTTTCCGGCTCCCGCCCGCCGCCAAAAACACGAACAGCGCGGTGGCCGCCGCATAGGGCCCGCGACGATACCAGCGTTCATGATCGAAACAGATGATGAACGACAACAGGTACAGTGCGAGCGGCACGACCCACAGCAGCGGCACGGTCGCCACGTTTTGGCAAACGTGATTCGTGGTGGCCAACAGCATGAGCGATGCGCAGGCCGGCAAGGCGACCCACAGCGCTCGGCGAATCCAACTCGGCTCGTCGGCGGCAGACTTGGCCGAGGCGCCAGGATCGGCGGCAATCGCATCTTCCGCTTTTTGCCGCGGCCGCCCGGCGCGGTTTCGCATGATCCAGATCGCGGAGCCGCCGCACAGCAGGGCGAACAGGCCGAAGCCGCCCGACCACAGCCATGCCTGCCGCTCGGCCGCGAACGCCGGCTCGAACACAAAAGGATACGTCAGCAAAGCCGCGAGCGACCCGACATTGGACAACGCGTACAGTCGATAGGGCGAGCGCTGAGCAAAAGCCCAACTGAACCAAGCCTGCCCGAGCGGTCCGGTGGACGAGAGCACGAAATACGGCAGACCGACCGTGCACGTGAGCAGGCCGAGAATCCGCCACGTCGGGTCCATGCCGGGCGCGGGCTTCCAGCTTTCCGCCGGCGCGACGGGCAGCAAGCAAATCGCCGCCGTGATCAGCGTTATATGCAAAATCGCCTGCTGCCTTCCGGTGAGCCACCGCAGCGTGAGGTGAGCGTAGGCGTAGCCGAAAAACAGCAGCGTTTGGAAGAACAGCATGCAGGTCGTCCAAACCGCCGGACTTCCGCCGAACCAAGGCAGAATGAATTTGCTGATTAGCGGCTGCACTTGGAACAGGAGAAAGGCGCTAACCAAAATCAAAAGCGCCAAGTTCCAAGTCAACCACTCCGGAGCCACCGAATCGGCGGGAACGTTGGTCCCGCTGGCGTGCTTGGTCGAAGAATTATGAGTAGCACTCTCGCCAACCTTGCTCACCATCGCGGGTTACTTTCGGTTTGTGTGGGTTCGCCTGGCATGTAGTAGTAGCGGGCTTCGTGCCGGAAAGGACGGCCCCGTTCAGTCTAGTTAACCGCTAATCCGCGCGAAAGCGATGGCGGTCGACAATTGTCCCGCCGCTGTCCCTTCACCGATGAAATCGCCAGACGGAGCCCGAGACCGCCAAGTGCGCTCGGCAATGAATCGCAAAACCAGTTCAATTCGCGCAGCGGATCAAGGCCGTCCCGCCGCCGCCACCGCGGGCAGCCAACTGCAAAGGTAATAGGCGCAGGGCGCCGTGAGATCGAGCAGCATCGACAAATCCACCCGCACGGCCGACTTATCGTTTTGGCCCAGCGGTCCCAGCACGTCGCCGAACAGGCTCGCCGGCTTGGCGTATTTCACCACCCGAACCTCGTCCTCTTTCAGGTTATTGAGCGCAATCGCCTGTTTGACGGCGTCTTCCTCGTAGCCGATTTTGTCGACCAAGCCCGCGTCGTGCGCCTGCTTGGCGGTGAACACCTGGCCGGTGGCGACGGCATCGAGCGCCTTCTCGTTCTTGCTGAAGTTGGGTCGCCCCGTCTTCACGATTTCCTTGAAATCCTTGAAGCTTTCATTCACGAGGGTCTTCAAGATATCGAATTGCTTGGCGCTGATTTCCGACGATTCCTTCCTCGTCGGACTGCCGGTGAGCTTCAACGGATTGCTCGCGATCGAGTCGTCGATCACGCCCACCTTGTCGAGCAGGCCGGTAAGATCGTAGTGGGGAATCAATACGCCGATCGATCCGGTCCAAGTCGTGGGCTCGGCAAAGATCGTGTCGGGCGTGTCGCCGACCGCCATCGAGATATAGTAGCCGCCGCTGGCGCAAATGGCGCCCATGCTGACGACGATCTTCATTTTCCGCTCGTCGCGCAGTTGCGTCAGCATGTGGTACAGATAATTGCTGCCGGTGACGGTGCCGCCGGGCGAATCGATCCGCAGCACGATCGCCTTGACGTTCGGATCATCGCGCACTCGGTCGATTTGCCACTTGGTGAAGCCGTCGTTGTGCATGATGACGCCCTGGACGTCGATGATCGCCACCTTGTCCGTGGCGGTCTTCGAGTGCGATACGAATTTCTCCTCGATGCCGCCGTCCGTCTGAAAATAAGATTTATAGCTGCTATACATCCCGCAGATGGCGACCAGCGCGATCAGGAACAGCAGCCATCCAAGTCGTCCAAACCACCGCCCGCCGCTTCGTTCCAAGACAATGCGGGCGGGCGGTTCGCGGTACGGCGGTTCGCGCGACGGCGGAAAAACACCCGGTTGATTCGGACCAGAAGGTATGGGGGACATATTGCGGTTCCTCGGATGCAATTTAGGCGGATGCTGTTTGGCCAACACACATCGGCCGGCGCTCAATCTATTCTATCGAGCCCCGCGACAACAGTTACGCGTGACTTCAATCACGCACTTTAGCCCCGGGCCCACGGCCCGGGGGACTGTGACCGTCACCCCGCCTCTCCCGACCTGCGCCACCTCTTTTTGAATGTCAGCGCGGCGCGGCTTGCCGTAATTACGTCGCGGCTTAAGCGCCGCCCGCCGCCGTCCCCCCGCCCCTTCGAAAAACTTCCCACGATTGCTCTTGACCGGTAAATGTCCAAACGTACACTATCAAGGGAAGTGCTAGCACTTGCTAGCACTCGAGGAGCCTGACCCCCTTGGCGTGTTATGCCGTCCGCTCTCCGCCAAACCGTTCAATCGCTGCAAGAGCAAGTCTGGCAAGCAGAAACGGCGCGCCGGCCGCGGCGGGGCGACTGCGGCGGCAACGGCCAGTGGTTCGATCCATTGCTCCCCGGGGGAGTGCGGCGCGGCATGCTGGTGGAGCTGTTAACGACCGCGGGCGGAGGGGCGACCGCCCTGGCCTTGATCGCCGCCCGCGAAATCTGCCGCGACGAGGCGATCGTGGTCGTCGATCCGGCGGGGCGGTTCTTTCCGCCGGCCGCGGCTCGCTTGGGCCTCGATTTAAGTCGGCTGATTTTCGTGCGTCCGCGCAGTCGCGTGGATTATCTCTGGACATTGAATCAGGCCCTGCGTTGTCCGGCGGTCGGAGGCGTATTGAGTTGGCCCGACAAGCTCGATGCCCGCGCGTTTCGCACCTTGCAATTGGCGGCCGAAGCGGGGGAAACGACGGGGCTGCTCGTTCGCCCGGCACGGGTGCGGGGGGAGCCCACGTGGTCGGAAGCGCAGTGGTTCGTGGAGCCATTGCCCACCCCGACGGGTAGCGGCCTGATTCGCCGGCTGCGCGTGGAGGTCGTTCGCTGTCGGCGAGGCAAACCGGGGGCCTTTGTGGAACTGGAACTCAACTATGAAACCGGCACGCTCCACGCCACGCGCACTATGTCTGTGGCTTCCCAATTGGCCGCTGCAGCGATTTAGGGTTTCCTCGTCCGACGCGGATCGATGGCCCAATCGCGAACTGCTTCTGTACGAGCAATACCGCCGCGGGTGCTTTCGCGTGGTGGCGTATGCCGGACGGCGAAACATCACGCCGGGCATGCCGCTGGCCGAAGCCGAAGCTCAGGCCGCCCGCGGAGCCGCGACAGAGGCTGCCGATTTGAATTTGGCGCTGCACGATCCGGCGGCCGACCTGGCCGCGCTGGAACAGTTGGCCGCCTGGTGCGAGCGGTTCAGCCCGGCGGTCGGCCTGGGACCGCCGGACAATTTATATCTCGACGTCACGGGCTTGGCTCCGCTTTTCGGCGGCGAAGAAATTCTCGCCCAGCAATTGCTTCGCGACTTCCAGCGCCGCGGTTTGACCATTCGCGCGGTGCTCGCCGACACGCTGGGGCTGGCTTGGGGCTTGGCCCATTATCGGTCCGAATCGTTTACGATCGTGCCGCCGGGCCAAACGACCGCCGCGCTGGCCGAGTTGCCGATCGCCGCTCTGCGAATATCGCCGGACGCGATGGAAATCCTGCATGAATTGGGAATCGAGCGGATTGGCTCCTTATTGGCGCTGCCTCGCACGGCGCTCGCCGCCCGATTCGATCCTCTATTGATCAAGCGGCTGGATGAAGCGTTGGGGTTGGCGGCGGAGTTGATCCCCGCGCATTGTCCCGCGCCGGAAATGATCGCGGAAATTAGCTTGGAATATCCCCTGGCCCGGCGAGAAGTGCTGCGGGAGCTCTTGGAGCATCTGCTTGGAAAAATCGTCGCTTGGCTCGCCGAGCGTCAACAGGGCGCCATCCGATTGGAGTGCCAGTTGCAATGCGAAGGGGGCCAGCGGCTGGAAATTCCAGTCGGCCTCTATCAAGCCAGCGCGGATCGGGAACATTTGCTTGAATTGCTCCTCATGCGACTGGAGCGGCTGCTGCTTCCCGCCCCGGTGATCGCCGTGCGAGTGGCCGTGCTGCTGGCCGCGCCGCTGGAATGGCGGCAACAGGAATTGTTCGCGGAAACTTCCGATCGTGAAAGCGAGCGGCAGTTGGCCCTGTTGGTCAATCGATTGAGCAACCGGTTGGGACGCGAGGGAGTAGTTCGGGCATGGCTGCAAACCGACGCCCAACCGGAACTCAGCTTCCGCCACGAGCCGCTGACCGGTCACGTTCGAGCGGAGCCTTCGCGCCGTTCGGCGATGCACGCGCCGCCGCGCAACGGCCGAACGAAACGCCGGCAGGAAATTTCCTCGCAAGGATCGCGAGCCTCGCAGGGATCGCGAGCGGTTCGTCCGTTGCGGCTCGAAACGCCGCCAGTCGCTTTACAAGTGCTCGCGCTTGCGCCGCAAGGGCCGCCGTTGCAATTCTGTTGGCATGGCGATTGGCAGCGGGTGACACGCGCCTGGGGACCGGAGCGGATTCAGACGGGTTGGTGGCGCAGGCCCGTATATACAGCGCGATTATTATCGCGTGGAAACCGTTGACGGCGCCCGCTTCTGGATCTTCCGCCGCCTCTGTGACGCCGCCTGGTTTCTCCACGGAGCCTTTGATTAATGTTCCCCAAGCCCAGGGCCTGCGGCCCTGGGTAATCACGGCTATTGCAACTCACCATGCCCGACCAACCGGAAAGCAAACGCCGTCGGCTCACAGCAATTCCCGCCCGCGCGCGGCGCGGATCGCGTACGCCGAGCTGCGCTGCAAGACGAACTTTTCTTTTCTCGAAGGCGCCTCGCATCCCGACGAGCTCGTTTACCGCGCCGCCGAACTGGGCTATGCGGCCCTGGCGATTACGGATCGCCATAGCGTCGCCGGAGTCGTGCGAGCTCACATCGCCGCCAAACAGGCCGGACTCAAATTGCTCATTGGCGCCGAAGTCGCGCCGCTCGACGCTCCAGCCGTGGTGCTCTGGGCCGCCGATCGCGCGGCATACGGTCGCTTAACGCGGCTGCTCACGCGCAGACTGCGCAGCGCCCCCAAGGGGGAATGCCGGCTCACGTTCAACGATCTGGCCGATCATGCCGAGGGCTTGCTCGCGGGCGTGATCGGCGCTGCGGCCGCTGCAACTCCAGCCGTTCCCGCTCCGGCCACGGCGGTCGAACTCGCCCGGTATCGCGAGCTCTTTTCAGACCGCTGTTATCTCTTAGCCGAACTGCATCGCGGTTCGACCGACGAGCGCGATTTGGAAGCGTATTTGGAACTGGCGCGCAAGCCGATCTGCCGTTGGTCGCGGTGAACGACGTGCATTTTCATCATCCCCACCGCCGCCCGCTGGCCGACGTGCTCGCCGCGGTGCGTGCCGGCCGCACCGTAGCCGAAGCGAGCGAACTGCTGTTTCCGAACGCAGCGCGGCATTTGAAATCGCCCGCGGAAATGCGCGAGTTGTTTCGGCGGGCCCCCGACGCGATCGGCCGCTCGGTGGAAATCGCCGACCGCTGCCATTTTTCTCTCGATGAATTGCGCTATGAATATCCAGAGGAGTTGGCTCCCCCGGGGGAAACGCCGTTGGAATATCTCACCCGACTTTCCTGGGAAGGAGCCCGGCGGCGCTATCCCGCTGGCGTTCCCGCCAAGGTGCGAGAATTGCTCGAGCATGAATTGCAACTGATCGCCGAACTGCGTTACGAGGCGTATTTTCTTGACGGTGTGGGACCTGGTGCTGCTTCGCCCGCTCGCGCGGCATTCTCTGCCAGGGGCGCGGGTCGGCGGCCAACTCGGCCGTCTGTTATTGCCTGGGCGTCACGTCGGTCGATCCCGAGCGACTCGACGTGCTGTTCGAGCGATTCATCAGCCGCGAGCGAAACGAAGCCGCCCGACATCGACGTCGATTTCGAGCACGAGCGCCGCGAAGAAGTGCATTCAATATGTCTACGAGAAATATGGCCGCGAGCGGGCCGGCATGACCGCCGAGGTGATCAGCTACCGCCCGCGTTCGGCCGTGCGCGATGTGGGCAAGGCGCTGGGCCTATCGCTCGACCGCGTCGACGCGCTGGCCAAAACGCTCGACCGTCACTGCCACGGTCCCGAGCTGGAGCAGCTGCGTCGCGGCGGGCATCGATCCGGATTCGCGCGGTGGGCCGACAGCTTTTGGGCCTCGTCGGCGAACTGCTCGGTTTTCCTCGGCATCTGGGGCAGCATGTCGGCGGCATTGGTCATCACCCGCGGGCCGCTCTGCGAGTTGGTGCCGATCGAAAATGCGGCGATGGCCGCCCGCACGGTCATTCGAATGGGATAAAGACGACCTCGACGAGCTGGGGATCCTGAAAGTCGATTGCCTGGCCCTGGGCATGCTGACCGCGATCCACAAATGCTTCGATCTGGTCGGCGAGCACCACGGGCGAGAGCTATCGCTGGCCGACATTCCCGCAGGAGACCAAGCCGTGTACGACATGATCTGCCGCGCCGACACGATGGGCGTGTTTCAGATTGAAAGCCGGGCGCAAATGAGCATGCTGCCGCGATTGCGTCCGCGGAAGTTTTACGATCTGGTGATCGAAGTGGCGATCGTCCGCCCCGGGCCGATCCAGGGCGACATGGTCCATCCGTATTTGCGCCGGCGGGCGGGCGAGGAAGCCCGTCGAATATCCGAACGATGAAATTCGCGCGGTGCTGCACAAGACGCTGGGCGTGCCCTTGTTTCAGGAGCAGGCGATGCGGCTGGCCGTCGTGGCGGCGGGGTTCACGCCGGGCGAGGCCGACCAATTGCGGCGCGCGATGGCCGCCTGGCGCCGGCCGGGGGTGATCGACGCAGTTTCGCCAGAAGCTGCATCGACGGCATGCGAAGCAACGGATTTTCGACCGAATTCGCCGAGACGGTTTTCAACCAGATCCGCGGCTTCGGCGAATATGGCTTTCCCGAATCGCACGCCGCGAGTTTCGCGCTTGCTCGTCTATGTGTCGGCATGGCTCAAGTGCCATTATCCGGCGGCGTTTTGCGTGGCCTTGCTCAATAGCCAGCCGATGGGGTTTTATGCCCCGGCGCAATTGGTCCGCGATGCGCGGGAACATGGCGTCGCCGTGCTGCCCGTCGATGTGAACGTCAGCCGCTGGGACAACACGCTTGAAGACGGCGCAATCCGGCTTGGCTTTCGCATGGTGCTTGGTTTGCCAAAATCCGAAGCATTACGGATCGAAGCAGCCCGGCAGGCTGGCGCACCAGCGATCCCGCAGACGGCGATCCCGCCGACGGCATGGGCCGCTTTCGCTCGATCGATGATTTCACGCGCCAGACCGGCATGTCGCCGAAAGCCGTATCGCGATTGGCCCGGGCCGATGCATTTCAGTCGCTCGAACTGAATCGACGCGCCTTCGTTGTGGCAAGCACTCGGACAAGAGCCGCATGGCGCTAGCCGCCCGTTGCTGGCCGAATTGATCGACGACGAACCGCTGCCGTCGCTGCCCGCGATGAGCGATCAGCAAGAAGTGCATGCCGATTACCAAATGTCGGGACTCTCGCTCAAGGCGCATCCGATCGCTTTCTTTCGCGAGTCGTTGGATCGATTGCGCGTGGCCTCGGCCGCCCGGCTGGCGGAATTGGACGACGGCTGCTTCGTCCGCGTGGCCGGGCTAGTTTTGGTGCGGCAGCGCCCGGGCACGGCCAAAGGCATCACCTTCGTTACGCTAGAAGACGAAACGGGCGTGGCGAATCTGATCATCCGGATGGATGTCTGGGAGCGATTTTATCACGTCGCCCGCACGGCTCCCGCGTACATCGCCCATGGCCGGCTGCAAAAGCAGAAGGAAGTAATCCACGTGTTGGTGAGCAAGCTGGAAAATCTCTCGGCATCGCTCGCGACTCTTCGCGCGTCGTCGCGAGATTTTCATTAGGCCTTCCGCCGTCGAAAACAGCACATTTTTCTCACAGGGCATCGCAAAATGAGCCAGTCCCGACGGTCTCGGATAGGCAGTTAGCCCGGGCATGCGAGCCGCAGTTGCGGCAGGATTTGGTCGTAGGGATAGGCCCCCAGATCTTCGCTGCCGCGCTTGAGATTCACGGGCGTCGGTCCGCACCACAGGCCCAGATCGGCGTCGTCGGTTTCGCCCGGCCCGTTCACGCGGCACCCCATCACCGCGATCGTGATCGCATGTTCCGAGGCGTAGCGCCGTCATCTCCTTGACCTGCTGGGCCAATTCGATGAACGCCTCGTTCTCGACGCGCGAGCAACTCGGGCAGCTGATGATGTTGAGCGACTTCAGGCCGTAATCGACCACGCTGCGCACCCGGCCCGCCGCGATATCGGCCAGAATCTGCCGGCCCGCGGCGATCTCCTCCGCCTTGCGGGCGTTGGGCACCGTGAGCGAAACGCGGATCGTGTCGCCGATGCCGCGGCTGATCAGCTGCTCGAAGGCGATCCGCGTCTTGATGATGCCATCCGGCGGCAAGCCGGCCTCCGTCACGCCCAGGTGCAGCGGCACGTCGGGCCGCGCTTCGGCGAACCGGCGATTGACCTCGATCACTTTCGCGGGATCGGAATCCTTCAGCGAAACGCAGTAGCGCGTGAAGCCGAGCCGATCGAGCAGTTCGCAATGCTCAAGCGCGCTGTGCAACATGGGAGCGAGCGGGTCGGCGGCCGATACCCTCCTGTTTCTTGGCCGGATCGACGCTGCCGCAATTCACCCCCACGCGAATCGCGCAGTCGAACTCGCCAGCCGTATCGGCCAGAAATCGGACCTTATCCTGCCACGGCTTTTCGCGCTCGTGGTGATAGAGATGGCCCGGATTGTAGCGGACCTTGTCGACGTGCGGCGCCACGGCCGAAGCCAGCCGATAATTCTCCTGCAAATCGACCGACAAATTGGCGGACGTTTGGCGGCGAATTTCCGCCAGCGCCTCGGCGTCGCGGCGATTATCGACCGCGATCCGCACCACGTCGGCCCCGGCCGCCTCGAGATCGTTGCACCTGCGCCACGGTGGCCGCGACGTCCTGCGTCGGAGTGGCCGTCATGCTCTGCACGGCAATCGGCATGACCGCGGCCGATCGTGCACGAGCCGATGCGGACTTCGCGCGTGGGGTTGTGCGGCAATTCCATGAATCCACCTTCACTTTGCACTGCGAGCCGAGGCGGACGCCATCCGTGAACAAACCTTCGGGCGACTGCCGGCGCAACGTGCTAACCGACAAAACTCGCCACGATTCACGCCTTCGACCCGTTTAATTTTACCGCGCGTCCGGTCCGAGCGGACTTGTAAATTGCGGTGACGATTTCCACCGAGCGGCGTCCTTCCTGGGCGTCGATCAACGGCGGGCGGCCCCGGCGGATCGCATCCAACACATCGGCGAATTGCAAAGCATGGCCGTGATGTCCGATCGCGGTCGGATCGCTCGCCCCGCCACCCGTGCTGCGGCGTTCTTGCATCCGCTCGCGGATCGCGTCGTCGCGCTTCTGCTTGCGAGCGAAATCCCACGCCTTCAAATCTTCTTCTTCCAGCACGGCGGTCCCCTCGGAGCCATGAATCTCGATGCGCTTCAAATATCCAGGATAGACGGCCGTGCTGGCCTCGATCACGCCCAGCGCGCCGCTCGCGAACCGAAGCGTGGCGACCGCAGTATCTTCAACCTCGATCCGTTCGTGGGCCAGCGTGGCGGTCTCCGCGCCGGCACCTCGACGACCGGACCCAACAGCCATGCTAATAAGTCGACGCTATGGATCGCTTGATTCATCAACGCCCCGCCGCCGTCCAAGGCCCAGGTGCCCCGCCAGGCGCCACTATCGTAATAGGCTTGCGTGCGATACCACTTCACATAGGCGTCGCCGAGCGTAATGCGGCCGAACCGGCCGGCATCGATGGCCCGTTTGAGTTCCCGGCTGGCGTCGTGGAACCGCGATGGAAAAATCGTCGAGAGCGTCACGCCGCTGGCCTCGCAGGCGCGAATGATCGCGTCGCACTTTTTCAAGGTGACTTCGAGCGGTTTCTCGACGATCACATGTTTGCCCGCCTTGGCCGCCGCGACTGCCGGGTCCAAGTGTGCACCGCTGGGGGTGCCGATCGTGACCACTTGCACCTTGGAATCGGCCAGCAAGTCAGCGAGCTTCTCGTACGATCGGCAACCCGTTTCCGCCGCGAGCCGCGCCGAGCTGGCGGGCGCCTGATCGTAGCAAGCGATTAATTTCGCCCCGCGCAATTCGCCGATGGCCGCCGCGTGAAATCGCGAGATCATCCCGCAGCCGATAATGCCAAACCCGATTGCCATGCGTTTTCGCCCGCCGGAAGCTTGGATGATTTAAACCCGCCAGCCGGCAATCATAGCGAAAATGCGAGCGCGGGTCAGGGGGACAAAAGCGTCCGTCCCCGCATTGGCGGCTCTAAACGCGGTCCGGCCGCGCACGAGAATCGGCCGACGTAGTGCGGCAAGAATGCGCTTACCGCGCAACGCTGGTGTCGACAACGTTGGGCATCCACATGCCCGGTCGATTAGTTCCAACAGCACATCCGGATCGAACGGCTTGCGGAGATAATAGGCTCCGCCGGCCCGATGCGTTCGGCGGATGATGTCGGGAATCTGCGACGAGGAGAGAAACATCAAGGGGACGTCGTTCAGTCCCGCGATTTGCCCGATTCGTTCGCACAATTGCAAACCGCCATGACCGCCCATGCTGACGTCGCAGAGGATCAAGTCGGGCCGCGACTCGCGCACGCATTCCAGCGCCGCCGGCGGCGTCGTGGCAACAATGCGTCGTGTACCCGGCGGCGCTCAACGTCTTCGCCAATCCGGCGATGACTTCCGGGTCGTCGTCGATCACCATGACGACCGCTTGATCTTGAGCTTGCAACAGGCAATGCATGTCTCGACTCCGACGCTATTTTGGCCGCCGCACGAACAGGCGAAGTGCAGGCTTCGCGCGCCAATCGGCTTGGGGGGAGCGCGCGATGGGCGGCCGCGGCCATGTGATTTCTCTCTGTATTTGAAATCGTCATATCGGCGGCCGATGTTTTGCCCGTGCCGCTGGGCTGATCTACCAGGAAAACGTCGAGAGTTCGGCAAAGGCATCAAAATCGAACGAATCGGCGAATCCCACATCCGCACGGCATGGCCGATTGTGATGCTAGCAGCGGAAATGGCCATTTTGCCCGATTGACACAATCCGCCGGTCTCACGATAATCCCGCCGCCAAAAAGTCGTTCCGGGCCACTGGCTTCCAGAGCCACGCGCGTTCTATCGTGCGAGCGATCGCCCGGGCGATCGGTTCTCATCTCGTTGTCTAATGATTGTTCCCGTTCCAGTTTCACCGCGGGAAGCGGCCGGTCACTGGCCGTTTCGCCGCTAAGGCTCCACGCATGCGGCCAGTTTCTGCAAGCCACGATCGCGGCCGATGCCCATTGCGGCGTCGCGCCCCATGGGCTGCGGCAATACTGGTCGCAACGATTTTTTGGTCTGGAAACTTGGTCGCCGAAGAAAGCCCATTGCCAGACACCCGCGCCACAGAATCCGGCCGGCCATTGGTATTCCGCCCATTCGTCTCCGACGAATCCCACCAGCGTCTGGCCACCGATCGTGTGCCACTGGCCAGCGAGCGTGTGCCACTGCCTAACGATCGTGTGCCACTGGCCAGCGAAGTCGGCCAGTGCTTAGCGGACGGCTCCATCCCTCCGCCATTACCCACTCCGGACACCCCCAATCACCCCGAACCCGTGCCCTCGGAAATCATTTCACGACCTCTTCGTCAGCCGCTTTCCCGGACCCAATTGCGATCCGTCCGGACCGATGGAGGGCGGCTCGTCGATGGGCACACCGCATAACGATTTCCACGAACAGCTCGCCGGCGCCAGTTGGTGCAATCGACCGTACCACTTTGATTTGTGGATCGGCGGAATCAAAGGGACCGATATTATTCCCGGCCACGTTACACAGAATGCGGGCGTTATTGGCGGCGGCCGATTCGGCTGGGACTACGACACCTACTGGGGCTTGGAAAGCCGCGTGGGCTTCGCCAGCATTCAAGACACGGCCCAAACCACGCCGCTGTTCGAGAGCAACGACAAAGTCATCCTGTGGGACACCAGTCTTCTGTATTACCCCTGGGGCGACTCACGCGTTCGCCCTTATGTGGGCGTCGGCGTCGGAGTTTCGAATTTTCAGTTCACCGACGATGCGTTTCACAAACATAGCCGCATGCTCGTCGAACTACCGTTCGGCGGCGGGGTCAAATACCGGTTGCATCAATGGCTCGTCCTTCGCGCCGATCTCACCGACAATCTGGCCTTGGGCTCGGGCCGCGTGTCGACCATGAACAACATCTCGTTCACGACGGGACTGGAATTCTATTTCGGCGGCGACCACCTCAGCTACTGGCCGTGGGATCCTTCGCGTCACTAACATTTTCCGCGTGCAAAGCGGCGCTGCGGCTGAACTTTAGGCGCGGCGGCACGCTAAAGCGTGAACTCCAACGTTGGATTCACGCTTTAGCGTGCCCGGTCGATAACGGCAACTCTATGTCGTCTTGTTTTTTTCGGCCGGCTTTGGCGGCGCCGGCCGCGGACTAGCGAGCTGCTTGAGTTCGGCCGGGGTGAGCTTTAGATCGGCTTGCACTAGGTAATGAATCTGGTTTACGACCGCGTCGAAAAGCAGATGCCGGCCATCGGGCGTGAAATAGATTCGCTGAATCTTGCCCTCAAGCGGTTCATCGTCGAGGAGCTTGACTCGGTCGGGCTGAAGGTCGCCCGTTTCGCGATCGAATACGACGGCCGACGACTTCCCGAAGCTCGCTGCCAAGGGAAGCACCGGGTGATAGGCCAATTCGTGCGGCGTGCCGACATCCTTGGTGTCGAACGAGACCGGCAGCTTGTGCAAATCGGCGGGATCCCAGCCGCCGAGATTGTTGGAAAACATCGGATAGCCGACGTGCGATAAATAAGTGACCCGTTTGCCATCGGCCGACATCCTCACGCCGTCGCCGTTGCCTCCGGCCTTGTCCTGTTTTTCGACCGCCACTGGATTCTCGGGGTCTTTCAGGTCGTAGCGAATTAGCCAATCGATGCTGCCATACTCGGGAACAAAGAATATGTTGCCCGGATTGACGATCATTTGTTGCCCACGTTCGTAGAGATCGCTGTAACCGGCAATGAGGAAGCTGCCGTCGGGCGAGACTTGCAGCCATTTGCCGATGCAATGATCCAGTTCATGCGCCTCGCCCGTTTTCTCGTCGTAGAGCAGGAAGCGGAACCGCGGGATCTCGCCCCCTGCCCGATAGGCGACATAAACGAGCGACTTGTTCGGGTGCAGCGCAAGATCGGTCACCCCCGCTCCTGGCAGCTTCAGCGATTTCAAAACGGTGAGCGATATTTTGTCGATCAGATCGATGGATTGAGGTTCCGCCGCGATCGCTACATAATACTTTTCTCGCTCGCCCAAGAATATGTATCTCTTGGGCAACTTCACTTGCTTCTGAATAGTAATTCCGTCCGGGCCGAGGATCGCAAGGCGGTCTTGTTGCAAAACGAGCAAGCTCTCTTAGGTCGCGGCTCGGAAGGACGACTAGCGGAGCCTTCGAACCGGCGAGACGAAACTTGCCAGCGGAAACCAATTGCTGATTTTCGGGCCCGGGCGCTGGTTGCGCCATGCACGCCCGGCAGCGGGCGTTTTGTCTGAGTGGTTTCCGATTTGCCAGGAGTCGCCGTATTGCCGGCGCCCTCTCTGGTTGCCGACTTGAATCTGGAAGCTTTGAAATATCTCCTGCTCCGTCGAGTCGGCAACGCCCACAATCACGTCCACCGATTGCCCGGCCGGGACTTTGGGAACGGACCACGTCAACTTGCCTTCGGCAGACAGCTTCATCCCCTCCGGCCCGGATTCTAGTTTGGTTTTCACGCCGCCCCGCCGCGATTTGACGGCCAACTCGTACTTGTAAACTTCGCCCGGCAGCGCTAGGAGAGGCGGCGTGGAAGTAACAAATAAATAATCCGTATCAGATTCCGCGAGCAGCTTATCCAGATCGAAGCGACGCAACACGAGCTTGTCGTTGGTGGTCGGAACGGAAACGAGGAGCTTCGCGGCGGATTCAGGTGCAGCCGCTTATCGCTGTGCATCTTTTCAGCGGCGTTGCCACCGTAGCCCAGGTTGTCGTGAACCACTCCGGGCACGCCTCGAAGGGTGCAAATTGATCGGTACTGACCGGGTAACATGACCTCCAGGTCGCCGCCCGCATCGGTTTTCTCCTGGCCGGCCCGCGCAGCGCCGCGGCTGAGGGTGACGGGGAATTTCGCCTTTGCCATCTACCAAGTGGAGGATCAAATCGCCTTCGTCGGCGGGCAAAAAATGCTGACCGCCTTGCGATTCCTGCTTCGGATAGAGCATGGCCAGTTCAGGGGAATAGACTCCGAATCCGGAATAGACATAGCGTGCATCGTGACTCGGAACCAACAAGCTGGCACTCATCCATGTCGCTCTTGGTGCTGACGAAATCGCCGTGAATCAAGATTTGCCCCATCGTATGCCCTTCGCCGCCCCGGCCTTCGCGCATGACAAACAGCGTGCCATCGGCCGATGCGAGATTAGGCCCTGCGCGCGCCCCGGCAGCCCTCGCTCCGGCGCCCTGATGCTTAGCTGCCGAAAGGTGCGCGGGTTCAGCAGAGCGTTTCGTCCTGCGAAGTTCACCAGCAGCGGACCAGTGGAAGCGCTGCCCATGACTAGGTCGCTAATCGCGCCATCGAGAGGATTGGGTACGGTGACCTCGCGTTCGAAGGTTTGCAGGTTCCAACGCTGAAAGGCATTGGCCTGCGGCAGGCCGACGATCAATTTGTCGATCCCGGCCGCGATGCAGACCTCGTCTTCCGGGAGCGGAATGTACTTCACGATCTTGGCTGCGTTCATGTCGAAAACGGCGAGCTTGCGAAGCTGCGCCAAATGCAGGATTAAGAAGCGTCCACCCCCGCCCACCGCGACATTCGCGACGTTGCCCGGAAGCGACACTTCGGTTTGGTCGGATTGCCCGGGCGTCGCGGAGGGCTCTGTCGGCTGCCCGGCGGCCTGATTTGGTTTTGCACCGGCCGACTGCGGCACTGTCTCCGCACCTTGCGTCGGCGGCGCCGCCGCGGTTGGCGGGTTCTTATTCGTGGCGACGGTGGCCGGCGGAGCGGGATGCTGGTTGTCAGCGACCACTTTCTGTTCCTTTTTATCTCCCTCGTAATCCGCTTTCGACCAATGCTGGCCTTCGTCGAGCGTGATCGTTCGCTGCCGACCCTCTTTCGAAAACCTAATTTCCAGATGTTTGCGCCAGCCCGGTGTCGGATCCTTCTTAAGGAAGTCGGGAGAGGCCCAGACCGATTCGTGCTGATCGACCACCTCTTGAACGCGCCCAGTAACGTCGGCCCAGTTCCGGCCGCCTCCCCACCGTGCATTCTCAATCTTGATCAGCCCCTCGGGCTTGGCAGTTTTGGCGGCGGCGGGATTCGCCGCGGCGGCCGCGGGCTGTGTTCGCGGGAACTTCTGCGACCCAAAGGGGAACGAGCTGATTGTTTCCTGCCGCGGCCAGATCGACTGTCCCTTCAAAGGGCTGGAATCCGCGGCGCATGATTCGGATCGTGTGTTTTCCCGGTCCCAGGGCGAACTTTTGAAACTCTCCGCTCGAACCGACGAGCGACGGGGTTTGACCGTCGACGGTGAGGATGGCGCCGCTTAAGTCAGTCGGCCATTTCACCGCCAACGTCCCGTCGTTGGCAACGGCAGGCGCATTGGCGTTCGCGGATTTAACATCGCCGTCGTGCTTCACAGGCGCCGGAGCGTCGCTCGCGGCCCGGCCGTAACTTGCACAAAACAACGCCGCTACCGCAACTGCCAAGAATCGACGGTCCATGACTTTTCCCCCGGAAAAAGAGAGACTATTACATCGCGTGAGTTCGCTCTTGGCGCAACGCAATAGATCAGGTCGCGCAAATCAAAAAATGCCCCTCGTCTAGAATTCTATCTGGGGCCGCCAGAGCGATTGTACCGCGATCGAAGCAGTTACTAAACAATTCCCGCGGCGAGAATTCCACGGACTCGATCCGCGGACGTCGGTTCGCCTAGTCCCACCGCACCTGGCCGACCGTGTGCAGCCGCGTAGCGGCGACCCGTAAATAGCCGGGGGTGGACCGCAGCGGAACCCCCGGACGCCTCGGCCCCAGCCGCGCAGACCATCGCAGGCAGCCGCGTAGCGGCGGATGAATAGCGAACCGGAATGCGCATGCAGCCGCGTAGCGGCGGACCTGTGAATAGCCGGGGGTGGAGCGGCGGAACCCCCGACGCCCGCCCCGCGCACTCGCAGCCCATCGCATGCAGCCGCGTAGCGGCGGATGAATAGCGAACCAGAATCGCCATGCAGCCGCGTAGCGGCGACCTTGAATAGCCGGGGGTGAAGCGCAGCGGAACCCCCGGACGCCGGCCCCACCGCGCAGCCGCGTAGCGGCGACACACACCCTCACGTCAAATACCGCGCATCAAATGTATTTGTAGATCGCATCGCGATGTCCGTCGGTCAATGTCCGTTCGCGATTCTTCGTTGAAAAGACAACATGAAACATCAGTTGCGTGTAGGTGTTCGCGCATGACGGGCGCTAAGCGGATGGAATGTGTCGCCGCTACGCGGCTAAACGACATGGTTGCATTGCATCCGGGGGTTCCGCTGCGCTGCACCCCCGGCTATTCACATTGCATCGCTACGCGATTGCAGCCGCGACGACGCTACGCGATTGCCAATGCGATGATGCTCCGCATTGCCAATGTGACTGCGCTACGCGATTGCCGATGTGACGATGCTACGCGATTACCTTATGTGACGACGCTACGCGATTTCGGGCAGTGGAAAATGGATCAGAAGGTCACAATGATCATTGAGAATTCGCGGGACGAATTCTGACACGTGACGGCCAAATCTTCGCGTTGACAATAGTGTACATATGTGATCTACTGCTCGCAGCAGCCTGGGCCGTGGGCGGGTCGGTAACTCCGCATGCAAGCGGCTCGGTAAGATGAGCGTCCAATAGTTATCGGCGGCGGGGTTCTTGTCCGCCGCCGATCGCGGCCCCCTTGGGCGCGCTCGCACCCGCCTCGACCAGCGCTGCGAAACACAAAGCGGTTAGGGTGTTGATGTGGTCGTGTGGCACTAGGCTCAGTTGTGTGTGCATGTGTGTGTGCCACTGGCAAGCGAAGTCTGCCAGTGCTTGGCATTGTTATCCCGCATAACGATGCTCTTCCTTTTCCCTCTCCCTTTGGGAGAGGGCGGGTGAGGGCGCTGCAGCACGTCAACTCCCCCAACCGCTGGAAAGCTCGCTGCATGGTTTCCTCAATCCTTATGCACGAACGGCGTGGCAGTGCGATCGACTGCCGCGAGCGAGTGCCCGAGGTCGAGGATTTCACTCAGCAAGCCGTTTCGCGGCGCTCGGCCTGTGCCGGGCATTCGTTCGTAGGCCACTTTCCCGCTCCCCGCGAGGTCACGGCGGTGCGAGCCCGAGCGGATCAAGGCGCGAGCCATCTCGCCAAGATTCTCTCAGTGCGGATCAAGCGTGCTTTTTCGCGGATCGTGTCCCGTCTTCGCTACGTTCGACAACCGCCAACATGCTCTCGGTCGGTCGCCAGGCTAGGGCGACGAACATAGCGCGGGGAGCCGGAAACCTTGCCAACCGCCCGGGTTTGATCTGGCCACGACGGCCTGTCGGACCTGGGCAACCCAAGAACGCTCGCGTTCAGGCGGAAGGATCGCGCTTCGAGTCCAACGGACTTGAAGTCGGCCGGAAGCTGGGACGAAAGCGTTCTTAACCCAATCAAGAACAGCCGGCTCCTCTTTAGAGGAAGTAGCGGCGGACAAAACGGGTCGGGCTAACAGAGCCTGAACCCGAGAAACGACGGACTCTCGTTGGAGTTCGACGCCGGTCGCGGTGCCAATCGCCGCGGCCGGATTTTTTTGTTGCCATCTCGACCATCTCCCAGCACTGGCAGACTTCGCTTGCCAGTGGCACACGTGCCTTGGCACTGCCACCCCACAAAGCACTGGCAGACTGCGCTTGCCAGTGGCACACCTTATTCGTTGCAGAGGGTCCAGGTTATTTCGCACTCTTCTTTTGCGCGAACAGCCAGGGGATCACTCCGTCCGGATCTGTGTAGGCTTTCACCCAACTGTCGTGGCCGACGCCGGGAAGTTCCGTGTACTTCGGGCTGCCGCCGGCTTTCTTGATCGCGGCGATCATTTCTCGCGAGCGTCTGACCGGCACCGCCGGGTCGGCGTCGCCATGCCAGGCCCAAATTGGCAGCTTCACAAGCCGCTCAGCCTGCTTGTCGTCGCCGCCGCCGCAGATGGGCGCGGCCGCGGCGAACCGCTCCGGCAGCCGTGCAGCCAGGTCCCACGTTCCGTAGCCGCCCATCGAAAGGCCCGTCAGATAAAGCCGGTCCGTATCGACCGGCTTTTCGGCGATCACCTGATCGAGAATTTCGACTGCAATTTTCATCGGCTCGGCCATTTCCACCGGCAGCGGTTGCGAGGTTTTCTTGTCCCAGGGAGAGTTCACCCACTTTTCGCCGGCGGGGCACTGCGGTGCGATCAGAAAGCAAGGATATTTCGCTCGCAGCTTCGGTTCGGCGATCCAGGTCGGCAGGAACTTCAGTTGCGCAGTATTGTCGCTGCCGCGCTCGCCGGCGCCATGCAGGAACAAGATCAGCGGGTATTTCTTGCCCGGCTCGATGTGTTCCGGCGCGAGCAACTGATACTTGACGGTTTGCGTCGAACCGTCTTTCCGCTTGTGCTGGTGTTCGACTTCTTGGAAACCCTTCACAGACGAGGCCTCGAGCGCCAACAGCGCAATCAATAGTACATTCATGGGTGGGGACTCACAGGATGGATTTGATTGAATTGGGAACGGACGGAGCCTCGCTCTTGCAGACCACAATTTCACGACACACTAACCGCGGGAACATGGGCGCGGCAACGCACTTGAATGCCAAATCGCGGGCGGAGCGTTACGGTCGCCCAGGGCACTACCTGTTGCTTCGCGACCAGTTCGAGGCGATACCGCTGCGCCATGGTCGCGAGCACCAGCACCGCTTCGAGCATCGCAAACGAACTTCCCACGCACGCGCGGGGCCCTCCGCCAAAGGGGAAGTAAGCGAATTTCGGGATCTGCTTGATCAGGCCGTTTTCCCAACGCTCGGGTCGAAATTCGAGCGGGTCCTCGAAATAGCGGCCATCATGGTGCAGCACCCATTGGCTCATCAAAAATGTGGTGTCGGCCGGAACGGCGAAGCCTCCGATCTCGCAAGGCCCCACCGCTCGCCGGCCAATCGCATAGACGGGCGGAAACAATCGCATCGATTCGGTCAGCACATGTTCGGTGTAGGTTAGCCGCGGCACGTCGGCCACGGTGGGCGTACGGCCGCCGAGCACGGACTGGACCTCGCTGAGCAGTCGGCTTTCGATTTCCGGATGCTGGGCGAGTAAATACCAGGTCCACGATAGTGCGTTGGCCGTGGTCTCGTGCCCGGCCAGGAACGCGGTCATCACCTCGTCGCGAAGCTGGAGGTCGGACATCTCCTTGCCCGCCGACGATGGCTCACCGTCGGCGTCTTGGGCTTTCATGAGTCGAGTAAGCAGGTCGCTGCCGCCGAGCCGACCGGCGCGACGCTCGGAGATCACTCGATAAATGACTTGATCGAGCCGGCGGATATGCGACTTCACGCGCCGATTCCAGAGTGTCGGCGCGCTGGTCGGGAATCGAATCAATCCCTCGAACCGATACGTGAAATCCCGCATGAGAATATTCAAGGCGTTGGCGACTGCCGTGAATTCGCTGCTCAGCTCCGTATCGAGCAGCGCCTTGGCTCCGATGCCCAGCGTGAGTTGCATCATTTCGGAGTGCAGATCGAAACGATCGCCGGACTGCCAAGTGTCCAGCATGCGCTGGGTGAATGAAACGATCGTTTCGCCATAGCTTTCGACTTGCGACCGCTGGAACGACGGCTGCACTAGCCGCCGCTGACGCAGCCAAAATTTGCCTTCGCTGGTAACCAACCCTTCGCCCAGCACTGGCTTGAGCAGGCTAATCACGAAATGCTTGACGAAGTTGCGCTGTTGTACGACGAGCACCTGTTCGATCATGCTCGGATCGCTCAGCAGCACGACCCTGCGCGGACCGATCCGAAATCGAACGACGTCGCCGTAGTCGCGGACCAGCCGGGTGAAAAACGCAAGCTTGTCCTTGCGAAATTCCAGCAGGTTGCCGATCACGGGCAACCCCTTGGGGCCGGGCGGATTAAACGGCGCCGCTATCACGAGTGTCTCTGTTTCGGGAGCTGGGAAATTCAGGCTTCGCATTATATATCAATCCGTTGGTCGCTCGCAGCAAAGTTAGCGCAACGGCCGAGATTTCACGGACGCAACGCACATCGGCGAGATGCGACCGATGGGCGGCAAGTCACCCCAAGGAGGAGGAGTTTGTTAGGACTTAATTCAAAGGTTGACACTTGTGATTAGCACCCCTAGATTGAAGTTGGGCCAGAGGTCTTGCTAAGATGCCTCCCACCCCTCGCGCTACGTGATGCGCTAAATGCTTTGAGCGCCGCGAGGGATTCGTTACATGGCCTGCGATTTCTTCGGTGGACGGTTCGCGCCGGCGACTGCGCCTTGTGCGGCGGTTGTCCGGCTTGCCGGCTAGATTCATGGAATCGAAGTCTCGAAGGAGGATTGCATGGCTTCTTTACTCGTGGTGGACGATGATCCGTCCGTGCTGCACGTTTTTCGACGGTTATTGAACGACGGCGATATGCGAGTGTTGGCTGCCGATACCGGTTCTGCGGCGCTGGAAATGATCCGGCAGCAGAAGCCCGACGTCGTCGTGCTCGACGTCATTCTTCCCGACATCGGCGGGCTCGACCTGTACAAGAAGATTCATGAGATCGACCCGCAACTTCCCGTCATTTTCGTGACCGCCAGCGCCGCGAGCGAAACGGCGATCGAGGCGATGAAACTGGGGGCTTTCGATTACCTGTTGAAGCCGCTCGACTTTCCGAAAGTGCGCGAACTGGTCGCCCGCGCCGCCCAGATCCGGCGGTTCATGCACGTACCGGTAACGCTGGCCGCGGCTCCGGAAGATCGGTGCTCGGGCGATTTGCTAGTCGGCAGTTGCCCCGCCATGCAGGAGGTCTATAAAGCGATCGGACGCGTAGCCACGCAACACGTGACCGTGCTCATCCACGGCGAAAGCGGCACCGGCAAGGAGCTTATCGCGCGGGCCATCTATCAGCACAGCCAGCGCTCGACGGGGCGCTTTTTGGCCGTCAACTGCGCTGCCATCCCGGAAACCTTGCTGGAAAGCGAGTTATTCGGGCACGAGAAGGGGTCGTTTACCGGGGCCGACTCGAAGCGCATCGGCAAGTTCGAGCAGTGCTCGGGCGGGACGCTGTTTCTCGACGAGGTCGGCGACATGACCCCGCTCGTGCAAAGCAAAGTGCTGCGGGTGCTCCAGGAACAGCGCTTCGAGCGCGTCGGCGGCAACGAGACGATTCAGACCGACGTGCGAATCATCGCCGCGACGAACCGCGAATTGGAAACCATGGTGGCCGACGGTCAATTCCGCGCCGACTTGTATTATCGCTTGAACGGCTTCGGGATTCGTTTGCCTCCGCTGCGCGATCGGGGCAACGATCTGATCGAGTTGCTGGAACACTTCTTGGTGCACTTCAGCACTGAATTGGGCAAAAACGTTTCCGAGGTTTCGCCGGAAGCGCTCGAGATGCTGATGCGCTATCACTGGCCGGGAAATGTCCGCGAATTTCAAAGCATGCTTAAGCAGGCGCTGTTGCAGGCGATCGGTCCGATTCTGATGCCGGAATTTTTGCCGCCTCACCTGCAGGTTACGGCTCGCGCGGCGCGAAGCGAAGTCGCGAAACCGCTCGGTCAGTCCCAGGCTCTCGACCGATTCGTCGAAGACCGCATCCGCGCCGGCACGACGAACTTGCACGATGAAGTGTTGATGTATGTCGAACGCATCGTGATCACCCGCGCGCTGCAACAAACGGGCGCCAACCAATCGAGCGCGGCAAAAATTCTCGGAATCACGCGGGGCAGCCTGCGGAACAAGATCCGCAGCTTGGGAATCCGCATCGATCAAGTCGTCAACACGGGCGAGGAAGCCGCCGAATTGCCCAGGCGCAGGCACGTGTCCGCTTGACGAAAGCCTGGCTTCGGGCGTACCGCCAACGTCAAGGCTTCGCGGCGGACGAGCGATTCCGAAAGGGCGCCAACTCGATCGCGGCGCGTTCGAATTCGCTCAGCAAACGCGCGAACGTGGATCGCGCGACTCCGGAATCGCCGTGTAGCCGGTCGAGCTCCAGTTCGGCTGCCACCTGGGCGACCACCACGGCTCCGCACATGGCCGCCTGGCCTTTGAAGAAATGGGCCGCCGCATGCAGCGATTGAAAATCTTCCCGTTCGATCGCCGTTTTGATTTGCGGAATTCGTCCGGTTGAATCCGCGAGAAAGTTCGTGACAACTTCGCAGTAGAGTGCGACCTCGCCGCCCAAGCGTTCCAAGGCCGCCGCCGGCTCGCAGGAAGACGACGAACTCACTTAAACGACGCCTTTCCGAACTGCCCATACCGCGGCTTGAGTGCGATCGGTCACGCCGATCTTGCGGAGGATATGCTGGACATGTTCCTTGACGGTTTCGTAGCTGATGGCGAGCGCCTGGGCAATTTCCTTGTTCGTGGCTCCCGCCGCCAATTGTCGCATTACCTCGTGTTCCCGCTGGGTGAGTGGAACCTCGACGTCGGCCATCATCCGCGGCGTGGCCAAAGCTCCGGTGACGCGGCGGAGTTCTTCCGCGTCCAAACCGACTCGCCCCGCGCGGCAGCCTGAATGGCCGCAACCAGTTTTTCCTTGGGATCGGATTTGAGAATGTAACCGCTCGCGCCCAATGCGACCGCCCGCGCAATATACGTGGGGTTGTCGTGGCCAGACCACATTAACACAGGCAGGTCGTGCTTTTCCAACTTAATCCGCCCCAGCGCGACCAATCCATCGAGCTCGGGCATTCGCACATCCATGAGAACCACATCCGGGCTGTGCTTTAGGGCCATGCGCAGGGCCGCTTCCCCGGTGGTCGCTTCGGCGATAACCTTAATGTCGGCGCCACTCAACAGACTTTTCAAGCCGATCCGCACGACCTCGTGGTCGTCGGCGACTAATAACTTAATACTCATGCTGCACTCCGAGGGTTCGCACACAGAGCGACACAACGAGCCCGCCGGCCCCCGGACAGCCGAGTCCAAGGGTAAAATCGTCCGGCAGCCGCGGCGCTCGCGTCGACCGACTCCAGGGCGCTGTGGAGCGGCCGACACGTGGAAATCAATCCGCAATTGCGATCGCTCGTTTTCCAAAACCGGCCGCGATCATCCGGAATGGTTCGATGTCCGAGGTAGGATGGGTGTCAGGAAGTTTTCGACGGCGGTAAAACCCGATCGGGCAGTTGCGAGACTCGCTGAATCAGAAAACTGACCGATCGTGCAACTCGTGTATTACTGCTGACGAACGTCACGCCTGCATCGTAAATGGAGTGCAAGCTGCCCGACAACCCCTGATCTTGCAAATAACAAAAAAGTTTTTAATTTTTTCCATTTTTTGCCAACCACCTCGACTTCCGGCTAACGAGGGGTGAAAAGCTCCGATCTGATTCTTGAGCGGGGCAATTGTCCAACGGCGCCGGAGGGGGAATCACAGACGTGAAAGTAATCGTCGCGGCTCGCGAAGCGGCGCTGCGAGCCGACCTGCAAAAGCGCATTAAGCGGAGCGGTTTCGAGGTGCGTGCTTACTCCGACGCGGAGAGCGCCTGGCGAGGTTTCTGCGACGAGCGGCCCGCGTTGGCAGTGCTGGGTTGGACCGATGGAGCGCTCGACGGCTTGGAACTCTGCCGGCGAATGCGCGATGATCCGCGGGCCGCGCCGCTGGCCATCTGGATTGTCACCAATCGAAATTCGCCAACGGACCGGGCCGCCGTCATCGCCGCCGGGGCGGACGATATGCTCGTGCTGCCGTTGGCCGACCAGTGGTCTGAAGTCCGAATCGCGGCCATCGAACGTCAGACGTGCGCGGCTCGGCAGATGCTCGACATCGAGCGTGCGCTTTCGGAAAGCAATGAGCGATTCGATCTGGCGGTACGCGGCTCCAACGAAGGTCTTTGGGACGCTCGCCCGCTGCCGGGAATCCATTGGAACTCGCCGGAAAATCCGGTTTGGTATTCCGAACGCATGAAGGAGCTGATGGGTTTTGAGCCGGACGAATTTCCAAACGTCTTGGGGAGTTGGTCTGCCCGCCTCAACCCCGAAGACGCCCCGCGAGTTCTCCAAGCGCTGAACGATCATATCGACCGTCGCAAGCCATACGATGTCGAATATCGACTACGGATGAAAGACGGCAAGGATCGCTGGTTCAGCGCCAAAGGACAGGCGATCTGGGGACCGAACGGCGAGTTCTTGCGGATGGCCGGATCGCTGCGGGATACGACCGAAGCGCGGCTCACCGCCGACGCCCTCCGCGCCAGCGAAGAGCAATGGCGCGGGCTGGTGCAGCACGCACCAGACATCATCACCGTCACCTCGCTCGATGGCACGATCAAGTTCATTAATCGAACCAATGCGGTCGGCCACACCGTCGAACAACTGATCGGCATGTGCATCTACGACTTCGTGCGGCCCGACGAAGTGGCCGAAATACGCACAATCTTCAACGAAGTGATCGCAACGGGCGAACCCTGCCGGCTCGAACGAGAAATCACCAACCGCGATGGGTCGATCACTTGGTACTCCAGCCGCATCGGACCGATCGTCGGCCAACACGGGGTGGAAGCCCTAGTGATAATTTCCACGGACGTCACCGACCGGAAACTGGCCGAGGAATCGCGGCTAAAATTTTTCGCACTCGTCGAGAATAGCGGCGATTTCATCGGCATGTTGAATCCCGCCGGCGATATCGAGTATCTCAATCCGGCCGGCTGCGCGCTGGTTGGCCTAAAGGATTTAACCGATGCGAAGGGCGTGTCGCTCGTGGATTTATATACCGACGCCTGCCGCCGGCAGTTCTTGGACGCCGCCATTCCCGCGGTCCTGTCGGAGGGACAATGGGCCGGCGAACTGCAATTCGTCCACCGCGAAACGGGCCGTGTCATCGACGTGCAGCAGAAAATCTTCCAAATGCCCGGCCCCCGGCCCGGGTCGCCCATCTGCCTGGCGACCATCACCCGCGACACGACCGAGCGGACGAGATACGAGCACGACCTGCGCCGCGAGCAGGAACTACTGCGCCGCCTGCTCGATCTGCAAGAGCGCGAGCGGCAGCTAGTGGCGTACGAAATTCACGACGGCATGGTGCAGGAGATGACCGCCGCGCTCATGCATCTCGATGCCTTTCATCATCACGCCGGATATCAAGGCAGCGACGACGACTTCGATCGGGGGCGGCGTTTGTTGCGCATGGCCGTCGATGAGGCCCGGCGGCTGATTAGCGGTTTGCGACCGCCGGTGTTGGACGAACTGGGAATCGTCGCCGCGATCGAATACCTGATCAACGAAGCGCGGCCGGAAATTCCGGACATCGAATTCGAGCATGCGACCACCTTCGAACGGCTCGCGCCGCCCTTGGAAAGCGCCGTGTTTCGGATCGTTCAAGAGGCGCTGTCGAACGTCCGCAAGCACAGTCGCAGCCGGACCGCGCGAATCGAACTGACCGAACAAGATCAACGCTTAAAGGTCGAAGTGCGCGACTGGGGCCGCGGGTTCGATCCCGATAAAGTCAGCGGAGAACGATTCGGACTCCAGGGAATTCGCCAGCGGGCACGGCTATTGGGCTCGACCGCCGAAATCGACAGCCGGCCCGGCGGGGGAACCGTCATTCGCGTCGAATTGCCGCTCATCAGAGACCACGGGGGCGAAAAGAGCCATGCCGTCGCGCCGCCGAATTAGAATCGAGCGCCGCACTATCCCTGGCGACCGGCCGCGTTTTATAATCGAAGCGTTCACTTCATGCCTACGGCGCTCTGTCTGATCGCAGCGCCTTCGCCGGAAATAGGGGTCGAATTCATGCCGGTTCAAATGGAGTTGTCGCGGATCATCATCAGCGAGATCAACGAGCAACAAGTCATCTACCTCAAGGAAGTCGACGGCGAACGGACGTTTCCGATCTTGATCGGTATTTTTGAGGCCACCAGCATCGATCGCCGCGTGAAGCAATATCAGTCGCCGCGACCGCTCACTCACGATTTGCTCGTCAGCGCGGTGGAACGCCTGGGGGGCGAATTCCAGGATGTGGTGATCAGCGAGCTGAAGGACCACACCTACTACGCCGTCCTGCGGATTCGCCGCGACGGAGAACTCGTCGACGTCGACGCGCGACCGTCGGACGCGATCGCGGTGGCGGTTACGTGCGATCCGCCGCTGCCGATCTACGTTGCCGAGGAAGTGCTCAACGACGTGCTCGGCGGCTGAGCGGCTTCCATTACCGGTGGGCGTCGGCGAAAGCTGTTTGCAATGCGGCCAACGCCGCTTTTCCTTGACGTCCATCGACCGCCACGTTCACGCGCACTTCGCTCGTGCTAACCATGTCGACATTGATGCCGGCGACCGCCAACGCCTGAAACATGCGAATGGCGACGCTCGTGTTGCTGCGCATGCCGATCCCGGAAATGGAAAGCTTCGCCACCTTGGGGCTGCTACTGACGCCGCTGCAGCCGAGTCGCTTGGCGATGGTTTGGGCTTGAGCAACGAGAGCGATCGAAATCGGTTTGCGGCATGGTGAGGCTGATGTTCGCCTGCCCGTCGCGGCCGAAGCTTTGCACGATCATATCGACGAACACGCCCGCCTTGGCGATTTCGTCGAACACTTGGGCCGCAACTGCCGGGCCGATCCGGCAGATCGCAAATTGTCACCAGGGCCTGCGACTCATCGAGCTAGACGTCGTCGATCGTCAGATCTTCCATCCGCTGCAGCCGGCGTACGATTTCGATCTCGCTCGGCGCCGGACGCCGTGTGACCCGCCAGCTTCGGGCCATTCGCGCCGGCGGGTTCTTTCGCCAGTCCGAACGCCGCATGCACGATCCGCAGCGCCTGTTGCGCTTGATCGCGGGCCAGCAGCACGGAAATTTTGATCTCGCTCGTCGTGATGACCAGGATGTTGACGCCCGCGTCGGCCAACGCCCGGAACATTTTCTGCGCGACGCCCGTTTGGCGAGCCATGCCGAGCCCGACGACCGAAACTTTGGCGAGTTGATCGTCGTGACTGTAGCCCGAGGCGCCCAGTTCCAGCGGCCGCTTCGTCGACCGCTTCGAGGGTCGCCAGCAATTCATCGCGGTCGACCGTGAAGGAAATATCGGCTTTTCCCTCGGCGCCGACGTTCTGCACGATCATGTCGACGGCGATTTTTCGGGCGGCGATCTTCGAGAAAATCGCCAGGCTGGCGCCCGGCCGATCGGGCACTCCTTCGATGGTCACGCGGGCTTCGTCCTTGACCAGCGCCACACCGCAAACGGCCTGATCGGGCGCCTCGGGCTCCGAAACGATCATGGTGCCCGGCACGTCGGAAAAACTGCTCCGCACGTGGATCGGCACCGAAAACTTCTTGGCGAACTCGATCGAGCGGCTATGCATGACCGCCGGCGCCCAGGCTGGCCAATTCCAACATTTCGTCGTAGCTGATGCGCTTCACGCGCCGCGCCTCGGGCAGTAGCCGCGGATCGGTCGTGTAAACGCCATCGACGTCGGTATATATTTCGCACGCGTCGGCCCGCAGCACCGCGGCCAGCGCGACCGCCGTGGTATCGCTGCCGCCGCGACCGAGCGTGGTGATGTTGTAATCCTCGTCGATGCCTTGGAACCCGGCGGCGATCACGATCGTGGCCGTCGTCCAGGGCCTGCGCATGCGATCGGTCGAAATCGAATGGATCCGAGCCTTGGTATGCGTGCTGTCGGTCTTGATGCCGATCTGCGCGCCGGTCAGGCTGATCGCCTTATACCCGAGCGAATGAATCGCCATCGCCATCAACGCCACGCTGACCTGCTCGCCGGTCGAAAGCAGCATGTCCATCTCGCGGGCCGAGGGACGATCGGTGATCTCGCGGGCTAAGTTCGACCAGCACGTCGGTGTTCTGTGCCCATCGCGCTCACCACCATCACGACCTGGTGCCCCTGCTTGTTGGGCGCGGATGGCTTTTCGTGCGGCGGCCAAGAATTTTTTGGCTATCGGCGACGCTGGTGCCGCCGAATTTTTGCACGATCAGACATGATTCACTGGTACTCATGATACTGCTCCGAGAAAGTAACCCATCAATTTCCAGCCCCGCTCGAACGCGAGTTCCGATTTGCCGGCGGCCGACTTCATCGTACGTTTCGCTCGCGTCGGGCTGCACGCCGCTGCCGGCCATCGCAAAGCGGCACGGCGCCGTGGCTGTGGGTTTTGATGCGCAGCGGCGTGGGATGATCGGGCGAGACGAGAATCCGATAATCGCCGCCCGGCTTGCAGGGCGGCGTGCAGCGGCTCGACGATGTGACGGTCGATCTGCTTCCAACGCTTTGACCTTGGCCGCCGTATTCCCCTTCGTGCGAGGCTTCGTCGGTGGCCTCCACGTGCACGCAAATCATGTCGGTGTGGGCGAGGGCTTCGATCGCGTAGCGCCCTTTGGCGGCGTAATCCGTATCGATGTAGCCCGTGGCGCCGGGCACTTCGATGCGCTTGCCAGCCGAGCAGCGCCGCCAGTCCGCGCAGCAAATCGACGGCGGTGATCATTGCGCCGCGCAGTGCCGTACACCTGCGGGAAGGCTTTCGAGCGTCGGGCGCTGTGCCTTGGCCCCACAGCCAGATATTCGTGGCCGGCAATTTGCCGGCGTCGCGCCGTCGCATGGTTGACCGGATGGTCGGCGAACAAGCCGACGCTGTCGCTCATCAATTGACTCAACAGGTCGCTGCCCGGCCCGCGCGGATAATCGTCCAGCACGCGTTTATCGGTCAGATCGTGCGGCGGCGTGGTGCGCGTGTCGCGCGGTAAACGGCGCCGGGCGGTCTCTCGCCGCGATAAATCAGTAAATTGCGATAGCTCACGCCTGGAACAAATTGCAAATGGTCGCCGCCGAGATGCTCTTGGGCGGCGTCCAGCAGGTCAGCGAGCTTCTTCGGTGGAAATATGATCCGGCGGTGAAGTCGCGCATCAATCTGGTCTTCGACCGTCACCAGATTGCAGCGAACGGCCCAGTCGTCGGGTCCCAGATGGATGGCCTTGCGCGGCGGCTTCCAGCGGCGCCCGGCCGGTGAAGTTTGCCAACGGGTCGTAGCCGAGCAGGCTGAGGCAGGCCACGTCCGAACCCGCCGGCAGCGAGGCGGGCACGTGGTTCGCCCGGCCCACGACGCCCGCCGCGCGCGATCGCATCCATCGCGGGCGTGGCGGCCGCTTGCAGGGGCGTTTGGCCGCCGCAGCGATTCTTGCGGTTCGTCCGCACAGCCGTCGGGAATGATCAGGGCGTATTTCATGCGGGATATTTTCAGCGTCAGCGATTAGTCGTCAGTAAACCCTAAGCCGCGAACTGGGCGGTTGGACGTGCGGCAGCCGATCGATCATTTCGAAGGCAGTTTGAATGGCGCCTTCGGTGGCGGTGTGCGTCATGATGACGAGCGGAACGATGCCCGCGGCGCCGTCCTGATTATGCTGAATCACCGAGGCGATCGAGATTCCGTTGCCGGCCCAAAATGCCGGCAATGTCGGCCAGCACGCCGGGACGATCGGCGACGTTGAACCGCAAATAGAACCGTCCGCTCGATTGTCCGTGATCGGCTAGCTTCGTTGGCGCCTGGCGGTCGGACCACAGCTCGCAGCGCGCGGAACGTGATCGCCGCGCGACCGACGACGGTGTCGATCATATCCGCCATGACGGCCGAGGCGGTGGGCATCTGGCCCGCGCCCAAACCGTGGAAAAACAGCGGCCCGACCGCATCCCCCACGACACTGCACCGCGTTGTACGCTCCGCGCACCTCCGCCAGCGGCGTGCCGAGCTTGCACCAGCGTCGGCGAAACGTGCAGCTCAAGTCCGTCGGCGTTCAACTCGCGCGACGGCCAGCAACTTGATGCGGTAGCCCAGCTCTTTGGCATAACGCAGGTCGGCGATTCGAGCTTGTCGATGCCACGGCGGGGAATGTCACTCCAATGGGCTCGCGCGCCAAACGCCAGGTGGGCCAGGATCGCCAGCTTTTGCGCGGTGTCGGTGCCGTCGACATCCATCGTCGGTTCGGCCTCGGCATAGCCCTCTGCTGAGCCTCGGCGAGCACGGCGGCGTAGCTTGTCGCCATCGGCCTTCCATCTGCGTCAGAATGAAATTGCTGGTGCCGTTCAAAATGCCCTGGAGCGACAGAATCTGATTGGCCGACAAGCATTGGCTGATGTTGGCGATGATCGGAATGCCCGCCGGCCACCGAGGCCTCGAAGGCGATCGACCGCCCCAGCTCGCGGGCACGATCGAACAGTTCCGGCCCATGCTCCGCCAGCAGCGCCTTATTGGCGGTGACCACGTCCTTGCCGCTCTCCAGCAGGGCGAGCATGATCGTCCGGGCCGGCTCCAGCCCGCCGACCAGGTGGGCGACGACCCCGATTTCCCGATTGTCCGTGATCCGCTTCAGGTCGGTGGAAAGGACTCCCGACGGAAGCTTGAACGGCACGCGGCTTATTCAGATCGCGAACGACCACTTGCTCGAGCGACAGCCGCCGGCCCGCATGTCGAGCGGCGCGATCCCCATGCTCCAACAACAGCGCGCAACACCCGAACCGACGGTTCCCAGCCCGACTATTCCGACTTTAACGCTCTCTCGAATCACGATTCTCAACTGACGGTTAGCGCGCAACAGGAACCCGCCGGGGTCCGCAAAACGAATCGGTATCGTAAAGATGCGACCGCGGGGCCGTCAAGGATGCGCCCAGCGGTTCGCATTTCCCAATGAGCGACGCAACCCCGATTAATTCTAAATCACGGGATGCGGCCTGCGCTGTGGATTTTTCATCCGGCGGCAATGAATAATTAGGGGAACGGTGGCGAGATTGTTCTATATTCTCGCCGACGCCGAGGCGGACCGGCGGCGGTCCGCGGCTATGGCTGCGGAGGGTAAGATGGCGGAACCACCCCACACCGAGATAGCGCGATCCCAACTTGCGGCGATCGTGGAATCGTCCGAAGTCGGGATCATCTGCAGCAAAATACCCGACGGGACGATCGAAACCTGGAACCCGGGGGCCGAGCAAATCTTTGGCCACCTGGCGAGCGAGATTATCGGCAAGCCGATCTCCCTGCTCGTCCCGGCGGAAAAGCAAACGGAGTTGCGGCAGGTCATGGCCCAGCTTCAGCGGGGCGAACGGGTTCCGACTTACGAGACGCTTCGCTTGCGCAAGAACGGCACGCGGTTCGACGCCGCCATCAATGTATCGGCGGTGAAGAATGCCAGCGGCCAGGTCGTCGGCGCCGCGGCCATCGTTCGCGATATTTCCGATCGCGTCAAGTTAGAGCGCGAATTACAGCGCCGCTTGGACGAGCTCCGCGAGGTAGACCGCCGCAAGGATGAATTCCTCGCGATGCTGGCCCACGAGTTGCGCAATCCGCTCGCTCCTCTGCGCAGCGCTCTGGAAATTTTGGAAATGGGAGTGGCGGACAGCAACATGCTCGAATGGGCGCGAGAAATGATGAATCGACAGGTCGATCATCTCGTGCGACTGGTCGACGGGCTGCTCGATATTTCGCGACTCATGCAGGGCCGCATCGAACTGCAACGCGAGCCGGTTGAATTGGCGACGGTGATCGCGCGGGCGGTCGAAATCGCGCAGCCGCTCATCGATTCATCCGGTCACAAATTCAGCTCGCGCGTTCAGTCACAGCCCATTTGGCTCGACGCCGATCCGCTGCGGCTTGCTCAGGCCATCGCGAATTTGCTGTTGAATGCGGCGAAGTACACGAAAGCCCCGGGAAAGATCGCATTGACGGCTCGCCGCGAAGGGGAGCAAGCGAGCGTGCGAATCGTCGACAATGGCGTCGGCATTTCCGACGTCATGCTGCCGCGAATCTTCGATCTGTTTTATCAGGGCAATCCCTCCTCGGCCCGCACGGAGGGCGGCCTGGGAATCGGCCTCACTCTCGTGCGCCGCTTGATGGAGCTTCATGGCGGCACGGTTTCGGCGACTAGTCACGGCGACGCTCGGGGAAGCGAGTTCGAAATTCGGCTCCCCACGCTCGTGCGCAAAGCCGACGCCGAGCCGGTGGCTACGGTTCCGAGCCGGCCGCCGTTGCCGATCGGTCATCATCGCGTGCTCGTGGTCGAGGATAACGTGTATGCCGCCAAGAGCTTCGCGACCTTGCTGCGGCTGGACGGCCACGAGGTGCAGATCGCGAACGACGGGCTGGCTGGCGTCGAGACGGCGCGGACTTTCCATCCCTCGGTGCTGCTGCTCGATATCGGATTGCCGGGCATCGACGGCTACGAGGTGGCCCGGCGGCTGCGTGCCTCGCCTGATTTCGCTCACGTGCAAATAATCGCCATGACCGGTTACGGCCAATTGGAAGATCGTCGGCGGTCGCGAGAGGTTGGCATCGATCATCACTTGGTGAAGCCGGTCAAAATCGATGTGGTCCGGTCCTTGTTAACCGGAGTCGGGGGCTCGGCGGGGCCGCCATCATCGCCCGACGCTGCTCGACTCGATCCGCCGCTGCCAGTGTGAATGATGTGAAAGAAGCGAGATTGAAGGATTCAAACAGGCGGACTCTTTTTCCTTCATAGTTTCACGGGGGTGGCCCATGAGCGTTGAAGAACGAACACAGCGGCAAGCCGCCGCGGCCGATGAATTCGAGCGCCACGAGGGCGCGACGATGGAGCGCGCGTGACGAACAGCCTCGGCGATGGATTGCTCGTGCTGCGCGACTCTTTCTTCACGCGGATCCATGGCGACGTTGAGCTGACTTTCGGCAAAGATTCCATGATGCTTCCCGTCCAAGTGCTCAAGGGGGAAGCGGAAACGAACACCGAAATCGAGGTGTATCAATTGGTCGAAGCGGCGTTGGCCGCGCGCGAATGCGGATACGTCAAGGACGCCGATAATTGGTTTCTGCCGTGGCTCATTCGACTGCGCTTGGGAAGTGCGGCCGCGGCAAAGATCGAAGATCGCCTCGGCCACTATGCACGGAAATCGTCGGACGAACGGCGGCGGTCGTTCTCCGCGCGACTGCAGCAATTGCTCCCCGAAGCCGGGCATGCCCCGCTGGTCATGTTCCGTTTGTTTCCGCTGGCGATCTCGATTGCCGTATCGATTGCCTTCGGTGATCTCGCTCGAGCGGGGGAAACTCGGCAGCGGCAAATCACATGGCTGCCGAGCATCGCCGATTGCCACGCCTGCCACGGCCGGTTACTCGACAACGGCGAAAAATGCCAGCAGTGTGCAAACCCCTTCTGGAAATACGACTGGCTGACCGCCGAGTGATCGGGCGGAGTCGGCCAGTGGTCAGGCGAAGCTGGCCGGTTCATCATGTCGGCCGGTTCATGAAGCCGACATTTGCATATCCGTCGGCACGCGCATGCGGCACCACACGCCAAGCGTCGCTCCGAAAACCGCGTGAGCGCTGACCGTCAGGAAAATGAACCAGCCGTCGAGCTTCAAGCCGAAGTATTGAGCGTAGGGCGTTTGCAAGAGAATCAGTTCCACCACCAGCGCCCAGGCCAGCGCGCCCCAGAACAACTTCGACCGCGAAGGCCGGACGACCATTGCCAGGAACATGATCCCCAACGCGGCGCCGTTGGAAAAATGGTAGCTCCAGCCCACCAGTTGCACGAGCCAAGCGGGCCCATCGCTGCCCAGCAGCAGTCGGCCAAACTGGCCAAAAACTTGGAAGAGCGGCGTGCCCGCTAGTACGAAGGGAAGCCGATAAAGATCATACGCCAGCGCGGCGACGATCCCGCCCATTGCTCCTTCGACGATCCAAAGTCGCGGCCCTCGGCCCGGTCGCGCTCGATCCGCCTTGGAGGCTGAGTCTTGCCAGGCGAGCAGCGCCAACAACAGGGTCGCGGGCGGCAGCACCCAGCAACCGAACCGGTGCATCGACCACCATCCAGCCAACTGGCCGAGCAAGCAGGCAAACGATTGCGCGGCCAGCAAGAAGACGATGCCGCGCTGGATCCACTGCATTCGCATGGCAGCCACACCGAAGAAGCCGCCCGGAATATTAAAGGGTCCAACCGGCGCGGTATTCGGTCTTCAGGAATTTCTCAGCCTCGGGGCAGTTTGTGGCTTTGAGTTTCTCGGCGTCCCATTCGAGTTGCTTCCCGGTGCGGAAGGCGACATTGCCGAGTAGCACGGCTTCCGTCAACGCGCCGGCATATTTGAAATTGCAGGTCGTTGGCGAGCCGGTTTTGCACGCCAGAATCCATTCCTTGTGATGGCCGATCGAACGGGGGATCGACTCTTTCGGGGGCTTGTAATCCGGCGAAGTCCTTTTCGGGATAAAGTTGATAGCTGCCGTAATCGGCGCGGAGCATCCCCTTTTCGCCGACGAAAAGATTTCCGCCGCCGCCCGTCGGGTGACCGTGGATCGATGGCGGAATTTTCGTGCCGTCATACCAAGTCAGTTTGACCGGCGGTCGCTCGCCTTGTGCCGCGTAATGATAGCGCACGATTAATCCCAAGGGACAAGTTTCCGGATGCACCGGCGGTCCCTCGGCTTCGATCGTCGTCGGGTTTTTCAATTCCAAAGCCCAAAATGGCAGGTCCATATAATGGCAAGCCATGTCGCCGATATTTCCCCCGCCGAAGTCCCACCACTTGCGCCAGTTCGCCGGCAGGTAGGTCGGATGATAGGGACGTTTTGGCGCGGGACCCAACCACAAGTCCCAATGGATGTTGGGCGGAACCGGAGGTTGCTCCTTCGGACGGTCTCCGCCGCCCCAAGCGCGACCGGCCCAGGTATGCACTTCGCGCACGGGGCCGATCGCTCCGGATTGAACGATCTCGACCACGCGGCGATAATTGTCGCTCGCGTGAATTTGCGTTCCCATCTGCGTGGCCAGCTTCGATTTGGCAGCCAGCTCCGAGATCGTTCGGGCTTCGAATACCGTGTGCGTCAGCGGCTTTTCGCAATACACGTGCTTACCTCATATGCAGCGCGGCCGCCGTTGCGGGGGCATGAATATGGTCGGGCGTGGCGACCACCACGGCGTCGATGTCGGCCTGTTCCAGCAGCTTGCGAAAATCGGTGTACGTTTTCGCATGGGGAAAATCTGCGCCGGCCGCGCTCAAATAATTATCGTCAATGTCGCATACGGCGACTATATTCTCCTGACGGACGTTGTCGATGCTGAACCGCGCTTGATTGGCCGTGCCGATCATCGCGATATTCAATTTCTCGTTCGGCGACTTCGATTCCGCTCGCAGGGCTCCGGACCAAACGCCGAACCCGACCGCCGCTCCGCCCGCCAGGGAGCGACCCAATAACTCGCGACGATTCAATTTATCTGTCATAAGTTGCTCGTTTGCCTCAACGAAGTTCCAATGATCGCAACGCTTTCGACGACCTTTTTATTAGCTTCCCGAAGATACAATTGCAAGCCGCAGCGTGATAAATGATGGCGACTTCGGGAAGCTTTTCAAAGGATGAATCGCCGCGAATCGATATCGCCCAGCTCTCGCGGGATAGCTACTTGGCCGACGCCGAGCACTATGCGAGCCTGCCCTCGACGCAAGAACGGGCTCGCGAGGCGGCGGCCAATCCGCTGGCCAGGCTTCCCTTGCTCGTGCTGGCCGACGACCAAACCGCCGGCCGCGGTCGGGGGGGCAACTCATGGTGGACCGGCGCGGGCAGTTTGGCTTTTAGCTTGCTCCTCGATCCGGCCGACTTCGGTTGCCCCAGGCAAGCGATTCCCTGCTTTTCACTTGCGGTGAGCGTTTCGATCATCGACGCGATCGCGCCGCGCACGACCGGGCGGCAAATCGGATTGCATTGGCCGAATGATGTGTTCGTCGAGGGCCGGAAATTGGCCGGCGTGCTCGTCGAAGTGCTGCCCGACGGCCGGCACATCATCGGCGTCGGACTGAACTTGAATAATCAAGCGAGCTTCGCGCCGCTCGAATTGCAAAGCCGCTTGACCACGCTGCGCGACTTGACCGGCCAAGCACATCCGCCGACCGAAGTGCTGATCGAGTTGCTGGCGGCGCTCGGCGACAATCTGACACGGTTGGGCGCCGACCCCGAATCGCTTGGCGAGCGGTTCAACGAATTGTGCCTGCAACGCGGTTCCACGGTAACCGTTTATCTTGGCGAGACGGCCGTGACGGGAATCTGTCTGGGCATCGCTCCCGACGGCGGGCTGCTGCTGGAAACTTCCGCCGGGCCGCGCTCGTTCTATTCGGGCACGCTGCAACCGCCGCGTTCGCATGGCTGACGTCGCAGCGCAATCTTGCTTGCCGCCATCGCTCGACGTAGCATGGCGGGACGGCTCGCGATCATCACCAACGCGGCTGACAACCAACGGCGCAAATTCAAAGGCGAAAGTAATGACTATGAAGTTCATTGAAATGACCGGCGCCGACTTGATGACCTTGCTCGGCCCGACCGACACGACGACTCCCGAGCAACTCCAAGGCTCCGGGCTGACGGAAAAGTGCCTCGTTCGGATCAATCAACAGGGGGATATCGAAGTGCGCCGCCGCGACCGCTGGGATGTGATTGGCGGGCTGTTGGGCGAATTCGATCACCGCATCAAGAAGGCCACCGGCCGCGATTGGGCCTAAGCGGGCGCCGGCTGCAAGCCGAGCACATCGGCGACCCCCGCGAGCGCATCGATCACGAACTGGATGTGCTCGTCGAGATCGACGCCTAAATCCGCCGCACCGCGGGCGATGTCTTCGCGGCTTACCGCCGCCGCGAAACTCTTTTGCTTGAGCTTCTTGCGAACGCTGGCGGCTTGCAGCCCGCGAATCCGCTCAGGGCGGACCATGGCCACCGCGGTGCAAAACCCGGCAAGCTCATCGCAGGCATACAGAGCTTTATCGAGCCGGGACTTCCGCGGGCAATCGGTCAGATAGTCGGCGTGCGACTTGATCGCATAGATGACCGGTTCAGGATAGCCGCGGGCGGCCAAAATTTCCGCGCTGCGCAGCGGATGATCCGGCGCGTTGGGCCATCGCTCGTAGTCGAAATCGTGCAGCAGCCCGACGATGCCCCAGGTTTGCTCGTCTTCGCCGAATTTTTTGGCATACGCCCGCATCGCCGCTTCGACGGCGAGCATGTGTTTGCGCAGGCTGTCACTGGCCGTGAATTCGCAAACCAACTTCCAAGCATCGTCACGGGTCATAGGGTTCTAGCGACTCTCGGCCGGTTCCGCGGCACGATGTTCGGCTTCGGTCAATTCTTTCTTCAACTCGGAAAATTCACTTTGAAATTTCTGTTCGGCCAACATCGAGTGCGCGAGGGCTTGGCCCAACACGCGGCCGGCGATGATATCGCTTGGATGATGCAACCCGGCGATCACGCGATCCCAGCCGATTTCCCGTCCCCGTTCGAGCAGTGCGTCGCGCTGGTCGGGAAATATTTCGGCCAGGATCAATGCGTAGAGCATTCCGCGCGTGGCATGGCCGCTGGGGTAAGCGAAAGTCGTTTCGTCGTCGATCGGCACATGGATTCGCTGGTCTTCATGTTCGGGTCGAGGCCGGCGGTAATGCGATTTGACGGTGTCGCTATATTGCTTCGAGTTCTTTGCCAAGTCGGCGAAGATCCGTGCCGTGTGCGGTAAATTCTTGGACGTGCACCATGGCCCGAGCACGCTTTGAAAGGCGTCGACTTTAAGCTTTGCTTCCGATGCGCACCGATCGACTTCCGATTTCGTGCGCTTCTCCTGAATGGCGACCATCGACTCCAACTCGGCTCGCGCTTCGGCCGAATGCTCGGAAGGGGGCGGCGGAATTAACTTCACTGCATCGGCCGGAGCGAGCGGGGAAAAGAGCGGCACGTCGGCGAGCGCATTGGCGCCGAGCGACGCCAGCAGTACAAGGCCCAACAGCCGGCTGTGGAATTTGATCACGACGGGGTTCCAATAGGGTGACGGACGGACTCGGCGGCCGGATCGACCGTGAAATTGTACTACATTCCCGGGCCGGGAGGGCTTTGGCTCAAAAGGATTGCCGGTTCGCACGAACCCGCCGCGGCGGGCCGACCATGACTATTTCGCGGTCGGGGCGCCGGCGGCGGGATTTTTCAATAGCGGCAGTTGGCGGGAAATACAGTGCAGGGCCCCGCGCTTCTTAATGAGCGAATCGCAGTCGATGCCGATCACCTTCCAGTCCGGAAGCGCCTCGCGAAACACCCGCAAGGCGGCGGCGTCTAGTTCTCGATCGGTCGACGGATACTGGGGCACGAGCAGTGCGTCATTCGCGAAGATCACGTTCGTGTAGCTCCGCCAGTTGCCGTCGGCATGGCTGGGCATGGGGATTCGCACTACTTCCATGGGGCCGCGGCCCGTTTGCTCGCCCTGGAGGATGCTCGCGTTCTCATCAAGAATTCGAGAGTTCACCGCGTCTTGATCCGGCTTGTAAAGTCCGACTACGCATTTATTCGGTGCGATGAGCGTCAAAAACATATCGGCGTGGCCAGTCGGCTCGCCGTCAAGTTGCTGCAAGCGAATCCAACGATTGAAATGGAAATGGTCGTGCAACAACTCGCCAATCTTTTGCTCGTTGTAGCCGCGCGAGGCGTTCAATTGGATCAGTCGAGTGGTGCTGATGCATACTCCCGAGCCGTTGCTGAATAAATTGCCGCCTTCCATCGTCAAATGGGAATGGTCGTAGCGGAACCCGTATTTCGCCGCCACCGCCATGCCGAATACGTCTTCCAGATCGCGGTTCACTTCGGAATAAGTGAAGTCGACGACCGTCACTTGCTTACCGACCAAAAAATACGGAACGTAATCGCGGACCCACATGGCTTCGACCGGCCAGAGGAAAAACTCGATGGCGGTCGGCGGCAGATTATTCGCTTTGAGCAGAGCGACCGTGTCGTCTTGCTGTTTCTGATTGGCGACCACCCCAATGAGCCGAACTCGGTCGTGAATGGCGGCGACGATGTCGCCGAGCGCCCGGGCGTGAAATTGAACTAGCTCGTTGACGCCGAGCAAGATCGCTTCCTTGTTCTCGAATTCGCCGCGAATGCGACCATCGCCACTCGGCCCAACAAGTGGCACGATCGGGCTGGCGACCGGCGTAGCGGCGGCGGAGCGCACCGTTCCACCGGGGAAATCTGTGCCGCCCGAGCGAATGGCGCCGCCCGAGCGAACCGTGCCGCCGCTCGATCTGGGAGCGAACAATTCCCAAGCGATTCCGGCGGCGAAACCTATCGCCGCGACAACGAGCGCAGCGACGACCAGAATACCCTTCTGCGACCGCCTCAGCTTGCCGATGGTGCCCATGCCGCGGGAAAGTCCGAGCTTCCCTTCCAAATGCCGGTTTTCCTAGGTCGCCATTCGACTCCGCACTGACGCGAAATCCGCATCGGCAAAGCGGCGCCGCACAAACTGCCGCCGGCGCGGGCGAACGGCTACTTGATTTCGCCCAGCACCGGGATTTGCCGGGAAATACAATGCAGGGCCCCGCGCTTGGCGATCAACTTCTCGCAGTTAATGCCGACGATTTTCCAGCCTGGCATCGCGTCGCGATAGATGTCGAGCGCCGCCTTGTCCAGGTCGGGACAAGTTTGCGGATATTGCGGCACCAAGAGCGTGCCATTCGCGTAGATCACGTTCGTATAGCTGCGCCAATTGCCGTCGGCGTGGCTGGGCATCGGAATCCGCACGACTTCCATCGGCCCGACGCCGGTGGCTTCGCCCTTCAAAATCGCAGCGTTGTTGTCGAGGATCGCAGAATTAGCCGGATCGTCCTCCGGTTTGAAAATTCCGACGACGCATTTGTTCGGCGCGCACATCGCGAAGAACATGTCGGCATGGCCGGTCGGTTCGCTATCGAGCGGTTGCAAACGAATCCAACGATCGAAGTGAAAGTGCTGATGGAGCAACTCGCCGACCCGCTGTTCCGAATAGCCGCGGGCTGCATTCTGCTCGCCGACCTTTGTGGTCGAAATGCAGACCCCGTGACCATTGCTCGTGAGGTTGCCCCCTTCGAGCGTTAGTTGCGAATGATCGTAATGGAAGCCAAAAGCCGAGGCCATCGCCATCGCGAAGGCGTCTTCCATGTCGCGATTCACTTCGGGATAAGTGAAATCGATGAGCGTGACGTGCTTCCCGACCAGAAAGTACGGAGCATAGTCGCGCACCCACATGGCCTCGACGGGCCAGACGAAGAAATCCAGCGCGTTCTCGGGAAGCTGGTTTTCTTTCAACAGGGCGACGACCTCGGCCTGCTGCTTTTTGTTCGCCACGACGCCGACGAGGTGAATTTTGTCGTGGACCGCCCGAGCGATTTCCACCAAAGTTTGCTGGTGGTACTGCACCAACTCGTTGGCGCCCAGCAGGAGTCCGTCTTGGTGCTCGAATTCCCCGACGACGCGGTCGGTGGGGCCAATATCGATCGCGGGAGCAACCGCTCCGGCGCGTTCGGAACCCAAGTCGATGGCCGCAGATGGCACGGCGCCGCCTTGCGCAGCGCGAAAGCCCTGAAGCGCGACCCCTCCGGCAAAACTAAACAGCACTGCGAGCCCGGCTGCAAGCACGATACTGAAGTGCTGCTGCCTCTTCAACTTAAACGTTGTATGCATTGTTTTTGGGAAGTGTTCCAAGTTTCCCCCTCAAACCGTGCTGCCCCTAATGTGCCAATAGAATCATCAAGTCGTTCTCCTGGCCCGAAACCAATTATCTAGACCGAAACGTTTTGCCAATTCCCGAAACTATAGAACACCGCTGGTAATTGATGGCGCCGGCGGTTTATTCGAAATTGAAGCCGCAATTTTATCGCTGCGGGCAAAAGCTGCCCCGTCGTATGGCGTCACCCGCTGGCGGAATGTACGGCCACCGCGAGGAAGTCCGATTATAGGGCCCTTCTGCTCAAGAATCCAATGATTTGGCACATGCAACGCCGGAATATTCGCGCGCGATGGGCGGCCGGACGCGGTATCCGGCCAATCCTCCGCCTCGTCAACCGCGGCTCGCAGGGCTATGATGATGAGTCCGGCGATGCCTTTCCGAGCCGGAAGTGTTGCGAACCGCGAAAACGGACCGATCATGCAAGCGTTGCCGATCCTTGATTCTCCCCGAACCGCAGCGCTCGAATCCGGAGTCGGTTCGCAACGGTCCAAGGGCAACTACAGTTTTGTCAGCCTCGGTTGTCCGAAAAATCTGGTCGATAGCGAGCGGATGCTCGGCCTTCTGCAGCTCGACGGCTATCGACTCGTTCCCGAGCCGGATGGAGCCGATTTCGTCGTCGTGAACACCTGCGGTTTCATCGAGCGGGCGCGGGATGAGTCGTTCGCCGCGATCCACGAAATGCTTGAACTCAAGCGGCGCGGGCGAATTCGCGGCGTGATCGTCTCGGGCTGCTTGGCGGAGCGCGAAAAGGCCGCCCTCTTGGAAACTTGCCCGGAGATCGACCATCTCGTCGGCGTATTCGGCCGCGAAGAGGTAACCAAGGTTGCCGACCGATTGCTAGGCGGGTTGGATGAGCAGCGGACCGTGTTTCAGCCGGCGCCATCGCGACCGCTTTCCGATCGATCGCGGCTGCGAATCACGCCGCGGCACTTCGCGTATCTCAAAATTTCCGAAGGTTGCGATCGGCTCTGCACCTTTTGCGCGATTCCGAAGATGCGCGGCAAGCACGCCACGAAGCCGATGGAAGAAGTCATCGCCGAGGCGCGCGAGTTGGCCGCCGACGGCGTGCGCGAATTGAATATCGTCGCCCAGGATACCACCTACTATGGGATGGATCTGTACGGCCGAGCCGCGATTGCCCGAATTGCTCGAGCAGCTCGAACAGATCGAAGGCATCGAATGGATTCGCCTGATGTACCTGTATCCCATGTACTTCGGCGACGAATTGATCGATGTCCTGGCGGCGAGCAAGAAGATCGTGCCGTACCTCGACATTCCCCTGCAGCACATCAACGACACCATGTTGCGGCGGATGCAGCGGCGCGTGACCAAGGCCGAAACGGAACTGCTGTTGGACAAGCTGCGGGCTCGGATTCCCGAGCTTGGTGCTGCGCACGACCTTCATCACTGGATTTCCGGGAGAGACCGACGAACAATTCGCCGAGCTGGTCGATTTCGTGAGCAAATACCGATTTGAGCGACTTGGCGTGTTCACCTATTCGTTCGAGCCCGATACTCCCTCGGCCCGACTTCCGAATCACGTGGCCGAGGACGTGAAAGAACGCCGCCGCGGCGAATTGATGGAGCTGCAGCAAGAGATCGCCTTCGCCTGGAATCAAGCTCAAATCGGCAAGCGCTGGGACGTGCTGCTGGACCGCGCGGCGCCGAAGGAGAAAGACGTCTGGATCGGCCGAGCCTATGCCGACGCTCCTGACATCGACAGCGTGGTGTATGTCACGGGGCGAAAGTTGCAGGCCGGCCAAATCGTGCCTTGCGAAATCGTGGCATCCAGCGACTATGATCTGGTTGGCGTGGCGGTGGGCAAAGCCCGATAGGCGTACGCCCGAACACTTACGGTTCATTGCTTAAACTCCCATCCCGACACGTACGACTTGCCCGCATGTCGCTCAGTACCTCCGACGCCGACCAGCGCAACGTCGATTGGCGAACGGCGCTGAACGTCCCCAACCAACTCACCGGCATCCGGCTGCTGCTGGCGATGGTGCTCTTCGGGCTGATCGCGTACGACCAATTTTTAACCGGCATGTACGTGTTCATCGTTGCGGCGGGCACCGACTGGATCGACGGCTATTGGGCGCGCAAATATAACCAGGTGACGACGCTGGGACGGATTCTCGATCCGTTCGTCGACAAGATCATCATTTGCGGCACGTTCATTTTTCTCGCGGCGATTCCTCGTTCCGGCCTGACGGCGGCGATGGCGGTGGTGGTGGTCGGCCGCGAGTTGATGGTCACTGCGCTGCGAAGTTTTTTGGAGCAGCAAGGGGCCGACTTCAGCGCAACGCTTTCCGGCAAGCTGAAAATGGTGCTGCAATGCGTGGCGGCCGCGATCAGTTTGTTTTGGTTACACGAGCTCTATTCCGATCCGCAGGCCGCGCCGCCCGAGTGGCTGTACGTGGCGCTGAAGATTTCGGTGTGGTCGGCGGTGGCGCTAACGGTGATTTCCGGCATCGCCTATATTTTCGCCGCCATCCGATTGCTTCGCGGATAGGCGAAACAGGGCATGCCCGCAATCGAACCGACCATCCCGCAGATAGTACTCGGCGCGATCGTGCTGATGGTGTCGGCCGGCTCGGTCACCGTGTGGGGATTGATCTTCCGGCGTCTCACGACGGGCGTTGCACTGGTTCCGTACGAGCCCCGGCGGCCGATTCCGCGGCGCGGCCTGGATGTGGTGATGTTGCTGCTCGTCGCCTTGCTCGTCGCGCTGGTGGGCCGCCTGATTTACGTAAGCGTGCGTTCCGCGCCTCCAACGTCGAAGCCGCCTCGGTTTCGAAATCGCAAACCCCGGCCGATTCCGCCAAGGAAATTGGCCCCGCCGAATTGGTTAAAGCCCTGGGAATCGAATTGCTGGTGATCGTGGCGTTGGTCGGGTTCGTGATGGCCGTTTCCGGCGCAACCTGGCGCGACCTCGGCTTTGATGTTTCGCGGCTGCCCTCCGATTTACTGCTCGGCTTGTGCGCCTATTTGGCGGCGATCGTGCCGATTACGGCTTTGCAATGGATGCTGGGGCATTTGGAAACCTACAAGCATCCGATCATGGAGGGCTATAAGCATCGGCCCGATCAGATCATGCTCGCCGCGACGGCGCTCTCGGCGATTATCATCGCGCCGTTGGCCGAAGAACTATTCTTTCGCGTGTTGTTGCAAGGATGGTTCGAATCGCTCGAAGCGGCGCGGCAGCATCGGCGGCGGCAAAAGGCGAACGTAGATCCGGCTGGCGCCGATCCGATTTTAATTCCGCCCGCGCCGATCGACGCGGGCGATGCAACGAGCGGCCGCGGCAAGTCCGGAAACCATTCGAGAGGACTCGGGGTCGCCCCACCGCCGCAAGCCTTCGCTGCGGAAATCGCAACTCCGGCGATTTCGACGGGTGACGACGCGGGAGATTTACCTGTCGCGCAGATATCGCCGTCGAACATATGGCCCGTCGGCTACATTCCCGCCGAGGAATTATCTGCCGCGGCCGTCGCGGTGGCCAATCGTGATGAGCAGCGCCCTGTTCGCCTTGTGCCACTATGGTCAAGGTCTGGCCCCGATCTCGCTGTTCTTCTTGGCGCTCGTGCTCGGATATCTCTACCAACGCACGCACCGGCTGTGGCCGTCGTTGGTGGTTCACATGCTGTTGAACGGCGGCAGCATTGTGATCCTGTGGCTTACGGTCGGCAGCGGTCTCGGAAAATAGGAACGCCCTCGCCTGCCCGCCCCTGAGTTGGGGCGGGACGAGGCGAGCGAGCGTTACTGAGTCGGGTGCTGCAGCAACTACCGGCTGCTCACCACGGAAACGGTACCGGCCGACGGATCGACCGGAATATCTCGCGGCGGCGTCGGAATTGAGTCGATCGCTACGGGAGCCTGATAACCGGCGTCGACGGCCGCAGAGCATCCGCAGCCGCTCGGCGCGGCTGCATTGCAGCCGCTGGAGCAACCGCTGGAGCACCCGCCGCCGCAGCTCGACTCGCAGCCGCAGCCGTGATGACGATGATGTCGGAAATGGGCCATGGCCGGACTGGCGCTGACGCCAACGAGTGCGGACACAACCAAGGACATGAGAATGCGTTTCATCACTTATTCCTCCACATGAAAGGTTCTCTTCGCCACAGTTCCGCCTGTGGTCATTCGTTGCCCGGGCAATGCAGTTTCAATGCCAGTTTGTGAAAATGAGAAGTCTGCGCCGAAAATAACGTCCAAAAATTAGCTTCAGTTAATGTCGGATGACGCCGAGGAGGTTGAGTGAATGCTAGCGGCGGTAATCGTCCGACCGTACTGGCCGAATTTTGAACGCCGCAAATTTCCATCTAGGTAAAACGCCCCGATTTCTCGCTCGCGGACAGTCGTGAAAAGTCGCTGGCCGTTTTTAGCTTCCTGTTTTCGCCGCGAATTCGTGGTAATATAAGGCTATGAGCAGCACGGACGGCGCTTCAAGATTCCCGGATATGAATTACGGGCTGTTGTTTCTCTTTCTTGGCACAGTCCTCGGACTTCAGGCCGCCCTGCTGCGTGGTTTCTACGGACTGCTCCTTTGGCCCGGCTTGAGTTGCTTTCTCGTCGGCCTTGCTTACCTGGGGCACGTCCCGCGCGTTTTCGGAAAGCGCTCGCGGGGCACGATGGCCTGGTATTCCGTATTGGTTTTGTTGCCATACTTGCTCGTCAACTGGTTCGTATGGCGGCTGCTCCGGCAATTCTCGAAGGAGGATTGCTTTAACGAGGTTATTCCGGGCCTTTACATCGGACGCAGGCCGCTGAGGGGCGAAGTTCCCGCCGACGTCACGATGATCGTCGATCTGACTGCCGAGTTCCCCGAGCCGCATGGAATTCGCAATGGCCGGGAATACATCGCTTCTCCGATCCTCGACGGCGGAACTCCCGCCGAGCTCCCTTTCAAAACGCTCGTCGATCGAATCGCCATTTACGACGGCCCCGTTTACATCCACTGTGCTCAGGGACATGGCCGCACGGGCATGGTGGCCGCCGCCGTGCTGGTGTCCAAGGGGCACTGTCGAACCATCTCGGAAGCGCTGTCGCATCTCCGCTTGGTGCGTCCGCGGCTCAACCTGCGGCGCGAGCAATCCGCCTTCATCGAGCGCATTTGCACGATCACGGATGAACTCCGCGCGCGACATCCCAGATAGGCGTCGATAGTGCGGCTCGTTCGGAATGTTCACGCCATCCGTTGCGTGGTAGATTATTCCGCGTCGCGAAGGGGGCCGCGCGTTTTCGACGATCCAGCGGCGCCCGAACGACTCCGACCCACTGCGTCCGCCGTGCCGACCCTATCGACTACTTTCCGAAAGCGGCATCTGCCATGTCCACCGAACGCGAGATACTGACCACGGAACGCAAAGCACTCGCCATCAACCTTGACGAGCGTCGCTACGGCACGTTCGCGGAAATCGGCGCCGGGCAGGAAGTCGTCCGCTGGTTCTTTCGCGTGGGCGGCGCCGCGGGCACGATCGCCAAAAGCATTTCCGCGTACGACATGACGGTGAGCGATGCCATCTACGGCCCTTGCGAGCGCTACGTCTGCCGGCCGCGTCTGGAATCGATGCTGGATCACGAGCATGCGCTGAATCGTCAGCCGCTTGCGCGACAGCTTGCGGCGACATGACCGCGTTCTTCGTTTTCGCCGATACGGTTTCGGCCCGCAATTACAAAGGCGACGAATGACTGCCACGGCTGGATGGGAGTGAAGTTCCAGGCCCATCCGCGCGATCAAGACAGCCAAATCATTATCCATGTCCGCATGCTCGACACCGAGAATTCCTTGCAACAGGAAGCGCTGGGAATCGTGGGCGTGAACCTGCTCTATGGCGCATTCTTTTTGCACCACGAGCCCGACAAGCTGGTCGAATCGCTGCTGGATAATCTCACCACCCGGCGCATCGAGATCGACATGATCGAGTTCTCGGGAATCGCCTTTCGACACGTCGATAACCGCGTGATGAGCCTCCGGCTGGTACAGCTCGGCCTGAGCGGCGCGGCCATGTTTTCGGCCACCGGCGAAGTGCTGCAACCTTCGGAGGTGCTTCACAAAAAGCCGATTCTGGTCGAGCGCGGCAGCTTCCGCCCGGTGACGCACGTGAACGTCGACATGCTGCGCGTCGCGCTCAAGAAAAGTTTTCGCGCGAGCCGGGAGTCGAGGGGGAGCCCATCCTATCGCTGATGGAAATCACGATGCACAACCTGCAAGCCGCGGGCGGGCAGGGCGATCATGCGATCGACCTGCGCGACTTCTTGGCCCGGGCCGACGTGCTCGCCGCTTGCGGGATGACGGTGCTGATTTCCGACTACTTCGAGTATTACCGGCTGGCCGCCTACCTGGCCCGCTACACGAAAAAGAAGATCGGCATCACGATGGGGGCGGGCAGCTTGTGCGAGCTGTTCGACGAGAAGTATTACACGAAGCTCGACGGCGGAATTTTGGAATCGTTCGGCCGACTTTTCAAGAACGATTTGAAGCTCTACATCTATCCGTTGCTCGACCGCAAGACGGGCGAGCTGACCACGGTCGAAAACTTGAAGGTCGCGGCCGAGCTGCGGAAGCTGTACGCGTATTTGGTGGAGAAAGGCTGCATCGAGCAGTTGGACAATTATGAGCCCGACTATCTATCGATCTTCTCGCGCGACGTGATTCAGCAAATCAAAGCGGGCGACCCGGCCTGGCGCGACCGCGTGCCCGTCGAGGTGGCGGAAGTCATCCAGCGCCGCGGCTTCTTCGGCCACCGCCGGCAGACCGCTTAGGACTTGAGAGCAATTGACGGTTATTAATCGCTTGTGTACACTTGTGCGCCTTCCGCCTAAGCTCCAAGAACTCTGCATTTGATCCGATATGGAAGTTCTGAAGCCCTCGAAGCATGGCAGAAGAATGGGCTTGGTTCGTACGAAAAACACCAAGCCGGAAATCGCGGTTCGTCGATTAGTCTATTCCCTCGGCTATCGATATCGTCTGCATCTCGGATTCCTGCCTGGTCGGCCCGATTTGGTCTTCACCACTCGGCGCAAGGTTCTCTTTGTTCATGGTTGTTTCTGGCATCGCCATCCAGGATGCGTGAAATCAACGTCGCCCAAAACGAACGCAGAGTTTTGGCTTGCCAAATTTCGTGCGAACCGAAGACGGGACCGGCTTACCGACCGTCGTTTAATGGCAGCAGGATGGGCTGTCATAACGGTTTGGGAATGCGAATTAGACAATCTAGTAATCCTGTCTCGCCGCTTGGTTCGCGAACTGGAAAACGTGGAATGAGAACGATCGAGTTATTTGCTGGAATCGGCGGGTTTCGGATTGCGGCCGACTACCTTAAATTCGATACAATCTGGGCCAATGACCATTGCCCGAAGGCTTGTAGGGTTTACCGACATAACTTTGGACCGGATTCAATCTTGCAAGGCGATATAAAGGGATTGATCGACGAGATTCCACCGCACGATCTATTGACTGCTGGTTTTCCTTGCCAACCATTCAGTAGCGCGGGAAAGAAACAGGGGATAAAAGATCCTCGAGGAACGATGTTCAGCGTTGTGGTCAGCGCCTTGCGCAAGCATCAACCGACTTTCTTCATTCTCGAAAACGTCAAGCGATTATTGACAATGGAAAAGGGAGTCCATTTCGCAACCATACTGGCATCCTTGGCAGAGTTGAACTATCGAATCGAATGGCGATTGCTGAACGCAGCCAATTTTGGATTGCCGCAGAACCGGCAGCGAGTTTTTATTGTCGGCGTTCGGATCGGGAGTAATGTAGACTTCCGCGATGATTGGATTCACTTGGCCAACAGCAGGGATTTAAGCACCTGCACAGTCCACGCCGGCTTGATTCATTCGCCAGAGCTATGGCCTGAGGTTGCCTTCCATGGGAATAAGTTTCCCAATTGGGGCTTGGCATTCGCGGGGCGATTTTGCGGGGCCGATCTAAGTATGTTTTCGGATGCTCGGCCATGCCGCACGCTGGAGTCAGTTTTACAAGCCGAGACTCCGCCCGAATTCGATTTCACTGAATCGACCATTCAGAGATTAAAGGCGAGCACTCCCGTCAAGTGCTTTGTCCATGGGGTTGAAATTCTGTCGAATCAGGGCGGCGGTGCTCGCATGGGCTATACGGTTTTTGGAACGAGCGGACTAGCGCCCACCCTCACTTCAACCGCCAGCCGACACTACGAACGGTACAAGATCGGAAGTCGCTATCGTCGCTTGACTAACGTCGAGTATGCTCGGCTGCAAGGATTCCCGGACGAACATTGCTCGGCGGTTTCCGTCTACGACCAGTACGCGCTTTATGGAAACGCGGTTCCTTCGCCAATGGTCGCTTGGGTAATGAAGCGGGCGACCTCCGATGGACTTTCGCTTCAGAGCGTTCCAGGTAAGCGTCGGCAACAGAGGCTTTTTGCCGATGCCTAGTAAACAGGAACTGCGAGACATAATTCGCAATCGGCAGGACGACATTGCGAAAAGTATTAATGCGGCGCTGCGAGGCAAGAAGCTTTCGGGAATCAAGCCCGTAATGGCACGGGTAGTGCGCAATGGTTTATTGCCGCACTGGTTTCAGAATCTCAAACAAAACGGCACGTTGCCCAATCTTGACGGCAAGACGATTGGCAGCGTCGTTGAAATGTTGTTGGTTGGGATTCTTGAAACGTCGATTTTCGCTGGCCTTGGCGTGCCACCACTTCGCATCAATCCGGCTCGTGGGGTTGATCTTCCAGATCTCGACCTAGGCGTTAAATCGCCATCGGAAAATTATTGCACCAGTGAACCATTTTTTTCGGCATATGAACGACTGCTGGGGAGTGAGTGCGACATACTTGTTTTGCTCACCGACTATCAGAGCAAGAAAAATAATCCGCCACTACAACTCCAAATCATCAAGTGGCGTTACTTGAAGAAGACACAAGTCGCCGACAGCCACCTTTGTGCAATCGCTCGCAAACATCGAGATTGGTTGATTTCCGAGAGCGAAGCAACAGCGCAAAGAGTGTTCCGATTTCTGGCGTACATAAATCAAAGTGACTGGCGGGGCAAGTTCATTCTGCGCATGATCGATGTGCTGCAATCTGAAGACGAGGTGCGCCGGTTACTCGATGAGGCCCGCCGCGATTTTGCGTCAAGAAATAAGAAGGCGGCCACACGAGACAAGCCGCTTATTCCGGATTCCGATTTGGAGGCAATCGAACGCATCGGGACAATTTCGCCTTACTATATCGGGGTAATTGAGTCTGCGGACAATTGGATAATTGAAATCTTGAAGGATGCAGCGCGGTCGCCCAGTTCCGATGAATGGAATCGACTCAAGAGCGGACCGCTTGACGGCCAAATTGGAATGAGCTTCGCCCTGCAATGGCGATACAACTTCGGTCGGCTGTTTGGGGTGGACGCTTGCGATATTGAACCCCCGATGCCGACTGGTTGACATGGTAATGAATTTAGTGTGATCAAGTTCGTAATTCCTGCTGCCGCTTGCCAAGGTAGCAGTGGCAGATCGCAACCGCCAAGGCATCGGCCACGTCGGGCGGTTCCGGCGGTTTCGCCAGGCGCAATTCCTTGGCGATGGCCATTTGAACCTGGCTTTTCGGCGCCCGGCCGTTGCCGGTCAAAATGCGCTTGATTTGCGTGGCCGAGTAGTGGATTACCGGAATTTCCGCTTCCGCCGCCGCCAGGCAAATTACGCCGCGAGCATGCCCCATCAGAATCGAGGTTCGCGGGTGCGCGTAGTGCGAATACAGTTGTTCCAACGCCATCGCGGCTGGCTTCAATGCGGCAATCACTTCAGCCACGCCGCGGTGCAGTTCCCGCAACCGCTCGGCCAGCGGAAGAGTTTTATCGGAGCAGCGAATCACGCCGGCCTCGACCAGTTTCGGCGGGCCTCCGCCGTCAATTCGCAAGACGCCGTAGCCGGTGATTCCGAGCCCAGGATCGATACCGAGAATCGGGCTCAACATGCGGCGTTCGCTCCGCGGGAACTACGCACGGGTCCACTCCGTGCCGCCCGGGCGATCCTCCAGGGCGATTCCGATCTCGGCCAGACGTTTGCGAACTCGATCGGCCATGGCGAAGTCTTTGTTCTTGCGGGCCATCGCGCGGACTTCAATCAACAGGTCCATCAATTGACTTAGCAGCGCGTCGTCGCCCGCCGATCTGCCTTCCACGGGCCTGCGAAACACACCGAGCGTGCCGGCCAACTCGCGCAGTGTTTGCATGCCTTGGGTGAGCGTGGCGAGCGAGTCGGCGGAGCGGCTGGCCGTTTGCTCGAGCTTCTCGTCGTCGGCGAACTTGTTCAACTTGCGAACGAGATCGAACAAGTCGGCGACCGCGGCCCCGGTATTGAAATCGTCGTCCATCGCTTCGATGAATCGCTCGCGCGTCTCGGCGATTTGCTTGCGATGCGGATCGTCGCCCGGATCGAATCGGCCCGCCGCGCGCGTTTCGGCCGCCGCCAAGCCATAAAAATTCTGTCCGGTGATTCGTTCGTAGCGTTTGAAGAGCCGGTAGAAAGCTTCCAAGCTGCGGGCCGTTTCGGCGAGCAGTTCCTCGCTGTATTGAATCGGGCTGCGGTAATGCGTCGAGAGCAAGAAGAAGCGGATGACCTCCGGCGAATGCCGTGTAAGCAACTCGCTGAACGGGCTCGCGCCGGTCGACTTGCTGATTTTCGCGGCTGCGGGGGCCGGCTCTCCTTCGCCGCGCGGGCGGCCGCCGATTTTACCGACCTCGGCCGCCGCCTGCATCAGTCCGTTGTGCAACCAATATTTAGCCTGCGGCTTGCCGTGGCAGCATTCGCTTTGGGCGATTTCGTTTTCGTGGTGCGGGAAAATCAGGTCCAGCCCGCCGCCGTGGATGTCGAACGATTCGCCCAGCATCCGCCGGCTCATCGCCGAGCATTCGATATGCCAGCCCGGTCGCCCCTTGCCCCACGGGCTGTCCCACGAGGGTTCTCCCGGCTTGGCGCTTTTCCAAAGGCGAAGTCGGCGGCCGAACGCTTTCGCTCCGCCATTTCGCCGCCTTCGCCATGAACGCTGTCCAGCGTGCGCCGGCTCAGCTTGCCGTATTCGGGATCCTTGCCGACGTCGAAATACACGTCGCCTTCCGACGCATACGCGAAGCCCTTGTCGATCAGCGTTTGCGTGAGCGCGATGATCTCGTCGATGTTTTCCGTGGCTTTGGGGAAATGATCGATCGTGTCGACGCCCATCGCCGCGAGGTTCCGCATATAGTCGGCGGTCATTTCGGTGGCCAACTGCGGCCATCGGCATTTTGCGGGCTTGCGACTCGACGATCAGCTTGTCGTCGACGTCGGTGATGTTCACGACCAACGTCACCTCGTAGCCGCAGTACGCCAGATAGCGCTTGATGGCGTCGAAAATCACCGGCCCGACCATGTGGCCGATATGGCTCGGCTTGTAGACCGTGGGGCCGCACAGGTACATGCCGACCTTGCCCGGCGTGACCGGCTCGAACGGCTCCTTGGTCCGGGTGAGCGTGTTGTAAACTCGTAGCGGAGCGGGCGGCGTGGCGGTTGCCGCGGACGATTGAGTTTGCATCGTGGCGTTTGGCATGTTGGTTATTCGGTCTTGCGAATGGGGTGGAATGAATTCAACAAGGTCACCACTCCGGGTGCTCTTGCGGCAATTATTTACTTCGTTCGCGTCACCAGCACAACGCATTGGGCGGCGACCGCTTCCTGGCGGCCGATCGCATCGACCCCCTCGCCGGTTTTCGCTTTCAGCCCGACGCAATCGGCGTCGAGACGGAGCAGCGTGGCGATCCGCCGGCGAATCGCCTCCTTGTAGCGGCTCAGTTTAGGCTGTTCGAGGAAAACAATACAATCCAGATTTACGATGCTATATCCGGCGGCGACCAGTCGTTCATAGGCGCCCGCCAGCATTTCGGCCGAATCGCGACCACGATTGGCGGGATCTGTGTTCGGGTACAACTCGCCGATGTCGCCCAGCGCCGCCGCCCCCAACAGCGCATCGGTCACGGCATGCAATAGGACGTCGGCATCGCTGTGGCCGACCGCACGGCGATCGTGCGGAATGTCGACGCCGCCCAGCCGGAGCGGTCCGCCCGGTTCCAGTCGATGCGTGTCGTGCCCGATCCCAACCCGCAATAAGACGCTCTGAGGTTCCATGGCAGGATTATAAGAAAACGCGTCGCCCTGGGTTAGTGCCGATAAGGGGCGTCCGCGCATGTGGCGTGAGCGGCGATGGAGACCCGCTGACCCGCCTTTCCGCGACGCGCGCCCATGCCCTATAATCTCGGCATGTCGATCATTGAAATCGCCGGGCTGTCGAAGTCCTACCGCGTTTATCAGAAGCAGGAAGGCTTGCTCGCCTCGGTGCGCGGGCTGTTCCATCGGACCTATCGGCACGTGCATGCGGTCCGGGGAATTGATCTGAAGGTCGAAAAGGGAGAGTTCGTCGCGTTCCTCGGCCCCAATGGCGCCGGCAAAACGACCACGCTCAAGCTCTTGTCCGGCGTCATCACGCCGTCGGCGGGAATGGCCCGAGTGCTGGGGCACGTGCCCTGGCAGCGCGAGAATGCATACCGCCGGCGATTCGCGCTGGTGATGGGCCAGAAGAATCAACTGTGGTGGGACCTGCCGGCACAGGAGTCGTTTCGGCTCCATCAGGAAATTTATCGCATCGAGCCGGCCGCGTTCCATCGTACGCTCGACGAACTGGTCGACCTGCTCAAGGTACGGCCGCTACTGAATCAGCCGGTTCGCGAATTGTCGCTCGGCGAGCGGATGAAAATGGAGCTGATCGCGGCGTTGCTCCATTCGCCGGAGGTCTTGTTTCTCGACGAGCCGACCATCGGCCTCGATGTGATCGCCCAATACAACATTCAGAATTTTCTGCGGCATTATCAATCGCTTCGGCAAATTACAATCCTGCTCACCAGCCACTACATGAAAGATGTCGCGGCGTTGTGCGGGCGGGTCGTGATCATCGCCGGGGGGCGGATCATGTACGACGGCTCGCTTTCGGGAATCATCGATCGCTTTAGCCTGCATAAAATCATTACGTTGCAATGGGCCGAGAATCATCAGCCGGGCGATCTGACGCACTACGGCGAAGTGCTTGAGGGCGCGGCGCCGAAGAGCCGGTTGAAGATTCCGCGCGAGCAGGTGCCGGAAGCTCTGGCAGCTATATTGGCTAACCACCCGGTCGAAGACGTGAGCGTTGAAGATTTGCCGCTCGAGCAGGTGATCGCCGAGATGTTTTCATTGGCCGACGAGGAGGCCGCGGAGCTCGAAGCTGCCAGCGGCGGCGCATAGACGTTCGCTGATTTCAGGCTGCCGATAGACGGCGGCTCGCACGACGCACGGATCGCTAACAAATCGATCGCATCGATCGCTAAAGCATAGGCTTATGTCCCATTCGACCATCGATGCGCCGCACGTAACGCTCCCGGAGTCGTTCTTCGCGCGGCTACGTCGCTGGTGGATCATTCTGCGGCTCGCGCTCGACGAGCGGCTCGTGTATCGCGGCGACTTCATGTTGGGAACCCTGATGCGGTTCCTGCCAATGATCACGCAGATTTTTCTCTGGACAGCCGTCTTTGCGGCGCTGTCGGCGAAATCGGCGCAAAGGACGACGGAGGGGCGCGATGATCGCGGGCTACCGGCTCACGGATTTCATCGCTTATTACTTATTGGCGATGGTGACTCGCGCGTTTTCCAGCATGCCCGGGTTGGCGTCGGGCATTGCCCGCAGCATCCGCGACGGGTCAATCAAGAAATTTCTGATTCAGCCGGTCGATATGTTGGGATTCCTACTGTTGGGGCGATTGGCGCACAAGCTCGTCTATTACCTGGTGGCCGCGCTGCCGTTCGCCGCCGTCTTCTATTTGTGCCGCGGCTATTTCACTTCCGGCTGGCCGGACGCGCTGACTTTGCTGGCCTATGGAGCGTCGCTGGCAATGTCGTTCATGCTCGGTTTTTATTTGGAAGCGGCGATGGGGCTGGTGGGATTTTGGTTTTTGGAAATCAGTTCGCTCGTGTTCGTGTACATGTTGATTTCGTATTTTCTCTCCGGGCAGATGTTCCCGCTCGACATGCTCGATAAGTTTTCGCTGTTGGGCGTCGCCTCGATGGGCGATGTGATTCGTGCCTTACCGATGCAGTATCTGGCCTATTTTCCGGCAGCCGTGTTCCTCGGAAAAATACAAGGGACGCGCCTGGTGATCGGACTCGCCGTGCAATTCGCGTGGCTCTTGTTCTTCGTCGTGGCCTGCCGAATCGGATTCAATCGCGGAGTGCGCCGCTATAGCGCCTTCGGAGGATAGTCGTTCGCCAATTTATCCTATGAAGCTCGACAGCACGCCAACCGCCGCCGTTCGTCCACGCTATCTCCGCGTGTTGCTCACGTTGCGCGCAATAGTCTTGTGCGGGCGATGACGTTTCGCACCAATTTCATTTTGGAGTGCGTAACTTCGCTGTCGTGGGTGCTGATGAATTTGGGGTTCTATGTGCTCGTGTTTCAATATACGAGCATGATCGGAAAGGGCACGGGCTGGGGGCAGTACCAATACTTCGTGTTCTTGGCGACGCTGCAATTCATCAACAGCCTGGTCGAAGCGTTCTTCATGCCGAACGCCGAGGAGTTCAGCGAACTGGTCCGCAATGGCGATCTTGATTTCGCCCTGCTCAAGCCGATCGATACGCAGTTCCTAATTTCGCTGGCCAAGTTCGATTGGTCATCGCTGGCGAATTTCTTATTCGCGGCGGTGCTGCTGGGCGTGTCACTGTGGCGGCTTGATTACGTGCCGGGAATTGTCGAGATCGTACTGTATCCGCTGTACATCGCCTGCGGCGTGGCGATTTTGTACAGCCTGATGATCATACTCGCGGCCTCGACCGTATGGTTGGGAAGGAACCAGTCGATCTACGATTTTTGGTTCTACATTACGAACTTTTCGCGCTACCCGATGGAAATTTACTCGGGTCGGTGGGGAACGCCATTGCAGTGGTTTTTCACCTTCGTGATCCCCGTGATGGTGGTGGTGAACGTTCCCGCTCGGCTCTTGGCGAAGCCGCTGCAACCGGGGGAATGGCATTTAGCGGGGTTCGCTCTGCTAGCGACTGCACTCAGCCTGCTTGTCTCGCGCTGGATATTCACCGCGCCCTGGAAGGCTATCGCAGCGCCAGCAGCTGACGCGATTTCAACGCCTCAGCGTCGCCCCAAGCCCAGGGACGGCGTCCCTGGGTCCGGCCACGTATCACCGCCGCGTACCACCGCCGCTCTATCACCGCCATTCCACCTCATCGCCTTAGAAAAACATCCGCATGAATATCTCACAGGCGTACAGGTCCACGAGCAGCATGAGCGGCACGGCCAGCGTGGCGGCGGCTTCCGGGGCGCCTTGCAAACCGGTGCAACCGCTGTAGGTCATCAGCACCATCGTGGTGAGGCCGAAGATCAGCGGCACCGGGAAAATTCCCATATTTCCCAAGCCCAACACTCCAATCACGAGGAGAGCCATCGCCCAGGGCAACAGCGACGCCCCGGCAAGAAAGATGTCGCCTTGGATGCCGCCTTTCCCTTTGAAAATACTTCTGACCACCGCGTAGCCCCCGATCGCGCTTGCGATGAGAACCAGCCCGAGCAGCGCCAATTTCAAATAGCCGGTCAGGCCAAGGCCCGGCATTATTGGCTCCGCCATGCCGTTGGCCGACATCGTCCAACCGCCGACGTACGAAGGCCTCAGCAATCGCATTCCGAGCAAGAAGCAGAGATCGAACACCACGGCGAACACGATTCCCACGTTCATCGCTCGCAACGGGCCGAGGTATTCGAACGCTTGCGCAGCCCGCCGACGGGGTTGTGCGCCATCGCTTTTAAAGCGTTTAGCGCGTCGGCTCCCGCCGCAACGGCAGCATCTTTCGCCTGGCGGCTCAGTTCGCGCGCCGTCTCGGCCGCTTCGCTGGAACGAGAAGGAGCGTCGGTCGGCGGAGCCGAGGCGCTGCTCGGTGTGATGCTCGTCGTCTTGTGCGCCCGATGCGGCTTGGGGCTGCCCCGCCGCGGAAAACAATCCTTTGACTCGCGAGGCCGGAACCCAATCGGCCATCCCCTCTTTCCAAATGAGATCGTTCGGCGTTAGCTTTCCGGCGGCGGCCAGTTGCTTGAGCTGATCCGCGGGCACAGGGCCGAGACGCTCTCCTTCGCGGCTGTAATAGTAGCCGTTTTCCATCAGACGCCTTTCGCAAAGTGAACCGCGAATTTACCGCATCTCACCCTACCAAGCCGATTTTCGACGGTCAAATTTTCGTGATCCGAACTCTCTGCCGGGCCGCCCTAGCCAATGAAAATCGGCCATGCGGGCGAGAATGCACCGCATGGCCGATTGGATAAAACAGATTCCCAAATTTAGTGCGGACGCGCTTCTACACCAACCCTTTTCGCACCGCCCACACGGCGGCCTGGGTCCGATCGCTCACCGCGATCTTGCGCAGGATGTTCTGCACGTGTTCCTTCACGGTTTCGATGCTGATCGACAGCGATCGCCCGATCTCCTTGTTGCTCAACCCCAGAGCCATGTGGCGCAAAACTTGGGTTTCGCGGTTGGTCAATGGCACGTCGTCGTCGGAGGTGCCTTGGCGCGCGGCCATCGTACTGGCCACTCGGCGCATTTCGCCGACGCGCGAGGGCGATTCCCCCTTAGCGGCCGCCGTGATTGCGGTGATCAAATCCTGCCGGCTCGACCCCTTGAGCACATAATCGCTCGCGCCAAGCGCCACTGCCCGCGCGACATAGGTCGGGTTGTCGTAGGTCGACAGCACCACGATTTTCGCCTCGGGCAATTCCGTGCGCAGGCGTTCGAGCGCATCCAAACCGTCGGTCTTTGGCATCCGGATATCCATCAGCACGACCTGCGGCTTATGCTTGCGGGCCATCTGAACCGCCTCTTCGCCGTCCTTTGCTTCGGCGACGATTTTGATATCCGATCCGTTCAACAAACTGGCCAAGCCATGCCGGACGACTTCATGGTCGTCCGCGACTAAAACCTTAATCATTTCCATTTCCTCAACTACGTGGACTCCACCCCAAACGTCCTACCTCACGGGAGCGAAACGGAGGGTCGGGGCGGCGTGTAAAAAGCTCCGCGGCGATTGCGAACCGAGCCGGACTCAATTGGAATTGGTAGGAAAAGCCGGCGCGGATTCGTCCGCCGAAGTCGGGTATCCCCCCGACTCCCCCTATCATATGCTTGGGTGGGACGAAGGGCTAGTCCGCCCAAGCCCGTTACCCGATGCTGATGTCATCAAGCGGAGCCAGATCGCGCTGCACTTATCAGTTCGCCGGCGCCCTGATCGAGCAGTTGCATCGCCAGCCGGGAGCCCAGCGCAATGGCCTCGGATGCGGCGCCCGCGATGGCGCCCCGCACCACGCGGCGACCGTCGGCGCTGAGCACAATGCAATCGAGCGACAGCGTTCCGGCCGAGTCCAGCCGGCCCCACGCGCGAATGGGCGCCAGGCATCCGCCGGTCAACGCCGCAAGCAGCGATCGCTCCGCTGACACCGCCGCATGCGATGGCGGATCGTCGAGCGCGGCTACCCTGTTGCGCTCGGACGAATCCACTAGCGTTTCCAAACCCAAAGCGCCCTGTCCGACGGCTGGCAAGAAGTCGGGCGGTCCGAGTAGCTGGGAAATTCTTTCTTCCAAACCGAGCCGGCGTAGACCCGCCTCGGCCAGCACGATCGCCTGATATTCGCCCGCCGCAAGCTTGCTCAAGCGAGTATCGACATTGCCGCGAATGGCGGCGACTTGGAGATCCGGCCGCAAGTGCAGCAGTTGGCTCTGTCGCCGTAAGCTTCCTGTTCCTATGCGGGAGCCGATGGGCAGCTTTTCGAGTGTTAGATCGCCGCGACTAACGAGCACATCGCGGACGGATTCCCTCGCGGGGACCGCGGCGATCGTCAGACCCTCGATCACGTCGGTCGGCAAGTCCTTGAGGCTGTGCACGGCCACATCGATTCGGCCATCCAAAAGCGCTCGCTGTAGTTCCTTCGTGAACACGCCGACCGTGCCGATCTGACCGAGCGGACTCAGTTGGTCGGTGTCGCCGCCCGTGACGATGGGTACAAGTTCCACGGCGCTGCCGCGCGCGGCGAGTGCATCGGCCACCCATTGGGCCTGCCAGCGTGCCAGCGGACTATTGCGCGTTCCGATTCTCATAGAAGATCAATGGAAAGTTGAAGATCGAGTTAGCGGGATGGAAAAAGCCTCAACCTTCCGCGTTAAGTCGTGCGGATTCGGTCGCGAGCCTACCAGCCTTCTCCCGCAGTTCGCGTCCTGGGACCACAACGCCGCAGGAGATGAAGAACTGCAAAGCCTCGTCGACCGTCAGACTCAAATCGTGAGCCGCACTTTTCGGCACGGTGACGACGTTGCCCGTGAACGGCACGGGCGAGCCAGGTACGGCCACGGTCACGCACGGTTCGTGAGCGGCTCCGGCGATATCCCGCATGCCCTCGCCGGTCACGAGGCCAACGGTCCACACACCCGGTCGGGGAAATTCGATCGCGACGACGCGGCTGAATTCCACCGCGTCTTCCACGAAGATCAAATCGGTGACCTTCTTCACGGAAGCGTACACGCCGCGGATCACCGGCAGCCGCCGGATGGCGGGCTCGAAAATGTTCCCCATCCCTGCTGCGAACAGCTTGCCCAGCAAATACAACAAGAGCACGAAGACGCAAGAAAACACGGGCAATACAATGACCGGCCGTAAGTAATGCAGATCGACATATTGCTCGAATGCCAAGCGGGCATTCCGGGAAGCGGCTTGTTCCGCGGTTCGCCGTCTGTCCGCAGTCCGTCGATGATCGCTTGCGGGACGTACTGATTGCTAGGAAGGCGAACGTACGGCCGACCGTCAAAATCTCGGGTCGGCTTTTCCAATTCCGCGCCCGACGACACCTCGCGCCGTCCCAAATGGCCCAAACCAGCGCTTCGCGGGTCCAATCCGTGACTGGCTTGAACAAGTAGACGCGCACCGTGCCGATCATCCACAAGAAAATGACGATCGTCAAAATCGGCGGCAGAATGAGGCGCTAATCCCCGGAACACGGCCCGGCGAAACGATCGCGAACGTGGCGAGCTGGGGGCAACCGGTGATAGTGGTGCCGAGGACATGGTTGCTTTCGAGTAATACGCTCTGTTGCGGCTCTCGCCGCCTAGCTAACCGAGTGACCATGGGAAGTCCAAGGTGCTCAGGCTGCGTTCGGTAGGGCCGTTCGACGGTCCCGCCGATCATGAGTTAGTGTTTCCGATCCGCAGTCCGCTGGCAAGTCGGTGATTGGCTTCAGCGTCGGGGCGAGCATCGAGCGGCGAATCTGCCGCACGCAGGTTGACAGTCGCCGGCGGATACGGTTTGCTTGCGGCACAGCGAACTTCGACGGCCAACTTCGACGGCGAATGGAACGCCGCTCGCGACGGTTTCAAATGCAGGGGACGACGGGTTATGCGAATTGGCAGGCGCAGCTTTTTGCAGGTCGCCGCGGGAGTTGCCGCCGGGCGCATGCCAGTTGGAACGCTGGGCCGCTGGTAGTTCGAGCCGCCGAAGCGCGTGGCGAGCGCGTGATCGTAATCGGAGCGGGCGTGGCCGGGCTGCGTGCCGCGCGAACGCTCCACGATCGTGGCTACTCCGTGACGGTGATCGAGGCGCGCGATCGAGTGGGGGGCCGGGTTCACACCGCCGATCTGGGCGGCCAGCCGATCGAATTGGGCGCCCAATGGATCGAAGGAATTAATGGAAATCCAGTCTATGAATTCTGCCGCGACCAGCAGATTAAAACCGTTCTCAGCGACGATGAATCGGTCCGAGCGTTCGACGCCGACGGCGCGTTGTACGGCGGGGCGGAAGACGAACAGCTTCGTCAAGAAGGCAAGCAGCTTTTCCAGGCGATTGAAGCGGCCAATTTGACGGCGATCCATAATGGTGCGGCCGATGTGTCTGTCGAAACGGCTCTCCGCAAGGTCGAGGCCGCTCATGTTCGAACTCCCCGCCAGCGCCGGTTTCTCGACTGGTATACGGCGATGAAGCTCGAAGCGACCGAGGGGGACGACGCCGACCGGCTTTCGCTCCGCGGATATGAGGCCGAAGGAGAACACGAATCGTTCGATGGCCCGCAGCACATTATCCCCGGCGGCTTCGCGCAGGCGATCCGCATTCTTGCAAAAGAACCTCGACATTCGACTGAATAAAGTCGTCACGGAGATTCACTACGGAGAACAGCTCTCGATCCATTGCGGACGAGAAGAATTCCCGGCTGACCGAGTGATCGTAACGCTGCCGCTCGGCGTGCTGAAGGCGGGCAAGGTAAAATTCAGTCCAAGCCTGCCGGAGGCAAAATCCGCGGCAATTCGGGCTCTTGGATTTGGTGCGGCCCACAAAGTCGTGCTCCGTTTCCAACGCCGCTTCTGGAATAACACGACCGATTTCATCGGCTTCGCCGGCGACCGCCGCGGCCAGTTCGTCGAATGGACCGATTTGAGCCGCGTACTCGGGGAGCCGATCCTCTCGCTTTGGAGCCATGGCAATGCGGCCCGGCGCTTGGACCAACTGCCGAAAGACAAAGTTGTCGACGTAGCGCTCGCGGTGATTCAACGCGTGTTCGGCCGCCAGATTCCTGAGGCGGCGGTAACGACCAGTTCGTGGTCCAGCGATCCGTTCAGCCTGGGCGCCTATGTGAATCTGCCGGTGGGCGCCACGTTCGAGCATCTCGATGCGCTGGCCGAGCCTGTCGGCGATCGTTTGTTCTTTGCCGGCGAAGCCACTTCCCGCCGCCATCGCGGCACGGTGCACGGCGCTTGGCTTTCCGGCCAAAAAGCGGCAGAGACTATCTTGGCGGCCGCCCGGCGCGAATAGTTCATGCACCTCGGCGCAGGGCCGGCGCACGCTCGCTTGGGTCGAACGCCGCTTGCGGATTTTGAATCATCGGAGTAGGCTCGCGGTATGATCCAATCATCGCCGGAAACTTACGAACTGCTCGTCAAACATAGCCGCGAGACGGCACTGCTTACATCCGTCGAGGCGCTGCTCGGTTGGGACGAACGGACTTACATGCCCGTCGCCGCCGGGGCCTATCGCGCGGAGCAAATGACCTATCTAGCCGGTCTGATTCACGAGCGCGCGCACGGATCCGCGGGTGGGTGATTGGCTCGCCGAATTGCTCGCCGATTCCGAAGCGAGCGATCCGCATAGCGATGTTGGCGCGAACCTGCGCGAGTTAAAGCGACAATACGACAAACGGGTGAAGCTGCCGCAAGCGCTCGTCGAGGAACTAACTGCGCGTTTCCATTCTTGGCCAACAAGCTTGGGACCACGCGCGAGCCAGCAGCGACTTCAAAAGCTTTCAGCCGTTGTTAGAGACGACATTTCGGCTCAAGCGCGAACAGGCCGCGGCGGTGGGCTACGCCGAGTGTCCGTACGACGCGCTGCTCGATGATTTCGAGCCGGGAGACGCCTACCTCGCAGGTGAGCACGGTCTTGACGGCGCTGCGCGAGCGTCTGGTTCCGCTCGTGGCGGCGATCGTCGCGAGCGAACGCCAGCCAGAGGCGAGCATCGTGAATCGCCACTTCCCGCGCGAGGCGCAGCAGCAATTCGGGCATGCCGCGGCGCTGCGGGCTGGTTTCGAATTCAATCGCGGCCGGCTCGATGTGACGGCCCATCCGTTTTGCTCGCGGCGTGGGCCCGCACGATTGCCGCATCACCACGCGCTACGACGAACACTCATTTCAACGGCGCCTTCTTCGGCATTCTGCACGAAGCCGGGCACGGCATTTACGATCAGGGCTTGCGGCCGAGGAATTCGGTCTGCCGCTGGGCGACGCCGTATCGCTGGGCATTCACGAATCGCAATCGCGAATGTGGGAAAACCTCGTCGGCCGCAGCCGGCCGTTTTGGGATTACTTTTATCCCGCGGCGCAAGCCGCGTTCCCGGAGGCCTTGGCCGATGTGCCGCTCGACGAATTCTATTTCGCGATCAACGACGTGCGGCCCTCGTTGATTCGCGTCGAAGCCGACGAGGCGACCTACAACCTACACATCCTGATTCGCTTCGAGTTGGAACAGGCGCTGCTCGACGACGACTTGCAAGTCGCCGATCTGCCCGGCGCCTGGAACGAAAAATATCGACATTATCTTGGCATCACGCCCGCCGAACGATGCCGAGGGGGTGCTGCAAGACATCCACTGGAGCGCGGGCCTGATCGGCTACTTCCCGACTTATTCGCTGGGCAACCTGTACGCCGCGCAATTTTTCGTGAAGGCCGATCAAGACCTGGGCGGCTTGGCTCAGCAATTCGCCCAAGGCGATTTCGCTCCCTTGCGCGGCTGGCTGCGACGGGAAATCCATCAACACGGGTGCCGCTATTCCGCGCCGGAACTGATCGCGCGCGTGACCGGCAAGCCGCTCTCGCACGAGCCGCTGATGGCCCATCTGTACGGAAAATTCGGCGCGCTGTACGGCCTATAACCGCCGCGGCCGATTTTTCGGTCCCGCGATGTAACCGCCGAGTCGCGAGTCGTGTATAGATGTTCCGGCGGGCCCGGTTCCGCGCAATCATCGTGTACCGATCAATATCCCTATCCCTTGGCGAGGACTGAAGATGAAACGGATGCTAGCTGCTTCTCTGGTAATGATTGTCGGCTTTTGCGGCGTGTCGCGGGCCGCTCCGCTCGATCCGAGCACGATCGCGGCCGACGCGAAATGGTTTGTCAGCGTCGATCTCGACGCGGCCCATCAATCGAAGGTCGTCGAACACGTCCATGAGCAAATTCTGAAGCACGAGCGAGCCAAAGAAATGCTCGCGAAGATCGAAGCGGCCACCGGCATGGATCCGCACAAGGACCTGCACGGCGTCACCGTTTATGGAACGAAGTTCGAGCCGCATAGCGGAGTGCTCATCGTGTACGCGCATGCCGACCACGATAAAATCATGGACTTGATGAAGAAGCACCACGAAATCAAGACCACCAAGGAAGGCCAAACGGAAGTCTATAGCTGGACCGAGCATCACGGGAAGCACGAGCACGAAGTGTTCGTCGCGTTCCCCAAGGCGGGCACCGGCGTCGCGGCTGGTTCTGCCGCGGAACTGAAGGCCGCTTTGGAAGTGCTCGACGGCAAGAACGGCCTCAGCAACGGCGCTGCATTGTTGGGCGACGCCCCGAAGGGAACGATTGTCCGCATGGGCGTGGCCAGCCTGGCCGATGTCAAAGTGCCGCAGCAAATGGAAGTCGTGAAGAAAATCAGCCAGATCCACGTCGTGATGGGCGAAGACGATGGCAAGGATTTCGACCATGTTCGCGTCACGACGTCGGACGACGAAACGGCCAAGCAGTTCAAGTCGATCGTCGAAGGCTTCAAGGCCATGGCCAGCCTCCATGTAGGCGACAAGCCGGAAGTCAAGAAAATGATCGATGCGGCTCAAGGTCGATTCGGGCGACAAGTCGTTGTCGATCGACTGGTCCGGCTCGTCGGACGAGATCATCAAGATGTGCGATTCGGTCCGCGCCCAGATGGAAGCGCGGCACGGCAAGGGCCCGCATCATGATCACGACGACAAGGACAAAAAGGACAAGTAGTCGCAAGTAGTCGACAGTCGCCCGCGGAGCTCCACGGGCGGCAAGTCATCAAGCCCAGGGGTGGCCACCCCTGGGTTTTTTTGGCGCAGATGTATTTCCGCGAAACACGGCGAACTGTTCGCCACTTACTTCGGCGCCGTATGCCGCCCTAGCAGCCAAGCCAGAATGCCCTTTTGCACGTGCATCCGATTGGCCGCCTGTTGCACCACCACGCTTTGCGGGCCATCGATCACCGTGTCGGTAACTTCCTCGCCGCGGCGGGCCGGCAGGCAGTGGAGGAAGTAGGCGTCGGGAGCGGCCGCCATGAGCTTCTCGTTCACCTGAAACGCGGCGAAGTCCCGCCGGCGAGCGGCGTCTCGTCTTCCTGCCCCATGCTCGCCCAAACGTCGGTGTACACGGCCGTCGCTCCGCGCACCGCGGTTACCGGATTCTCCGTCACTTCGACGTCGAGGTCGGGAATCAGCCGCTTCATCTGCTTGATGTATTCGACATCGAACTGATACGCCTTGGGCGTGGCGATCACGAACTTCATGCCGGTCAGCCCGCATGCCTCGAGCAGGCTGCGGCTCACATTGTTGGCATCGCCGACGAACGCCAAAGTGCGTCCGCCGAGCGAACCGACGAGCTCCTTGATCGTGTAGAGATCAGCCAACGCCTGGCAGGGATGCGCGTAATCGGTCAGGCCGTTGATCACCGAGCAGTCGCAGTGCTTGGCGATTTCCACGACCGACTCATGCAGCTTGGCGCGAATGACGATCGCATCGACGTATTGGCTCAGCACGCGGCCGAAATCGGCGATGCTTTCGCGCGATCCGTAACCGGTATCCGGCCCCAACAGCAGGCTTTGGCCGCCCAAGTGAATCATGGCCGCTTCGAAGCTTACCCGCGTCCGCAACGACGGCTTTTCGAACAGCAGCGCCATCACCCGGCCGGGCAACAGCGGCTCGCGGAGCCCCTCGGAGTATTTCGTTTTGAGGTCTTCGGTGATCGCGAAGATGCGATCGACCTCGATGGATGTCAAATCGGTGACGGTTATCAGATGACGCATGGAATGAAGCCGAGGTTAGTCGCGCACTGGCGAATTAAAGTCCCGCGGAAGTTCTACGGGTTTTCACTTGGGCCGCCGGCCGCGTATTGTTTCAGAACATCGCCCAGAATATCGCATCCGTCGTGGGCCTGCTCGATCGAGCAGTTCATGGCCGGCAACAGGCGGATCACCGAACCTTGCGTGCAATTGATCAACAGCCGTCGCTCGAGGCAGGCGTTGACGATCGGCGCCCCTTCGACGGTGAGTTCCACCCCGATCATCACCCCCAAAACCCGCACCTCGCGAATGATGTCGCATTCTTTCTGCAGCGCCTCGAGCCGAGTGCGAAACACCTCGCTCAATTGCCGGGCCTGGTCCAGCAGATTCTCCTGCTCGATCATTTCGATCGCCGCGATGCCCGCACGAGCCGCGATCGGATTGCCGCCGAACGTGGCGGCATGCATTCCCGGCCGCAAGCTGCGGGCAATTTCCGGAGTGGCGAGCAGTGCGCCGCCGGCAATTCCGCCGCACAGCGCTTTGGCGAGCGTCATGATGTCGGGCGTCACCCCGAAATGTTGATAGGCGAACCATTCGCCGGTCCGCCCACAGCCGGTTTGCACTTCGTCGAAAATCAGCAGCGCACCGTTGTCGGTCGCCAGTTGGCGCAGGCCGGCCAAGAATCCTTCCGGCGGAATTTGCACGCCCCCTTCGCCTTGAACCGGCTCGATCATGATCGCGGCCGTTTCCTTGTCGACCAGCTTCGCCACCGCGGCCAGATCGCCGAACGGAGCGTAGACGAAGCCGGCCATCAGCGGGCCGATTCCCTCGTGATATTTGGGCTGGGCCGTCGCTGAGGTGGCGGCCAGGGTTCGGCCGTGGAAGCCGCCCCGAAAAGTGATGATCTTGTACTGCTGCTTGGGAGTGTGCATGCGGGCCAGCTTGATCGCCGCCTCGTTCGCCTCCGCTCCCGAATTGCAGAAGAAGGCCTGGCCGCCGAAGCTGCGCTCCGACAGCGCCTGGGCCCATTGACCCTGGGCCTCGGTATACCAGGTGTTTGGCACGTGGATTAGCGTGGCGACTTGCTGCTGCACCGCACGCACAATCGGCTCGGGGCAATGGCCGAGCAGGTTGCAGCCCCAGCCAGGAAAGAAGTCGAGATACCGATTGCCGTCGCTATCCCAAACGTAGGAGCCCTCGCCGCGGACCAGCACGACGGGAAACCGCGTGTAATTCGGCGCCACGTATTTGCGGAACTGTTCGATCGTTTCGTCGCGTGTCGAAGTCACGGCAGCCATGCGAATTCTCCTTAAAAGACGGTCGATTCGACCCGTCGCTCTCAGGTTTCCCGAATCATTTCCGTGCCGACTCCCTGGTTCGTATAGATTTCCAAGAGCAGCGAATGTCGCAGCCGGCCATCGATGATGTGGATCTTGCGCACACCGCGGTCGAGAGTTTCCAGGCAAGCCTCGACCTTCGGGATCATGCCGCTCTCGATGGCCCCGCCGCGGATCATTTCGCGCGCTTGCTTCGCCGTGAGCGAATGGATCAGCGTGGCTGGGTCTTCTTTCCTGACGCGCACTCCGTTCACGTCGCTGAGAAATATTAACTTTTCGGCTCCCAGGGCCTGGGCGACCGCGGTGGCGGCCGTGTCGGCGTTCACATTCAGTTTCTGCCCGCTGGCGTCGATGCACATCGAGGGAATTACGGGCACCGTGCCGGCATAGCAAAGGTTGTCGATCGTGGTCCGATCAACGCGGGTCACCCGTCCGACATGCCCCAGATCGACCGGTTTGCCATCGGTCCCATCGAGCTTGAATTCGTTCGCCGAACAGCACGTTGGTCGAGCGGAAATTAAGCGGCATCGCTCGGCCGCCGAATTCTTCAATCCGCGCGGCGATCGACTCGTTCATTTCTTGCGACAGCACTCGTTCGACGATGTCGCGGGTGGCGTCGTCCGTGAAGCGGCGGCCCTGAATGAATCGCGGCTGCAGTCCGGCGGCATCCATGGCGCGGCTGATCGCGGCTCCGCCGCCGTGGACCACGACCACCCGCATGCCGACGGTCTCCATGAAGACCAGGTCCAGGAGCAAATGCCGCAGGGCGTCCTCGTTTTCCATGACGCTGCCGCCGAGCTTGATCACGGTGATCTTATCGCGAAACCGGCGAATCCAGCCAAGCGCCTCGATCAGCACGTCGGCCTTTTCGATGGCGCTTTGTTGAGTCAAGTCGGGCAACGAACGGGTACTCCTGGAAACGCCTGCCGTAAGGGGCGATGGAAAACCAATCATTGTAAAACCGTTTAGGGAGGTGTCAACGCGAGCCGACTGGCAAAAACCCCGCGACCGGGCGGGGCGATTGGCAGCCCTGAATGACTCAAATTGCAGGCTAGTAATCTCGGATCATCGCGAAGGAAGAACGAACAATGCCTCGCGATTGCAATAGAGTTGCATTAGCGATAAACTTGCGAACATGCCGCTCGCCCGCCGAAACGCGTTTACGCTGATCGAATTGCTGGTGGTGATTACGATCATCGGGCTGTTGATCGCCTTGTTGCTGCCGGCGATTCAAGCCGCCCGCGAGGCCGCCCGCCGCATGCAATGCTCCAGCAATCTGAAGCAGATCGGCTTGGCGATGCAAAATCATCACGGCGTCACGCTCGCCTTTCCCTCGGCGTATCAATCCACTCCTGGCGGAGCGATGGGCGCGGCCGACGCCAACGGCGACGCCGGGCCCGGCTACACCGCCCTGTTCCAAATTCTCCCGTACATTGAAGAGAGCACGACCTTCAAAAGGTTCAACCGCAACGTGCCGGCCTGGGTGCCCGCCAACAGCGATGCCGCGCGGACGATCATCGGAATCTACCGCTGTCCGTCGGTGACGGAGAGTTCTGATACGTACACGGTGAAGGACGCGGGCGGCTCGCCATTGGCCGAGTTTTCGCGCCGCCACTATGTGGTGTGTGCGGGTCGGTTCGATATTTGGACCAACCCGAGCGCCGATTTGAGTTCGGTCGCCGACGGGATCTTCTTCCGCAACAGCCGGATTCGAATTCGCGATATCGCCGATGGCACGAGCCACACCATGTGCGCCTCGGAGCAAACGCCTTCGCATAGCGATTCGACTTGGGTCGGCATTGTTCCGGGCGCGGCGACCTGTCCCACTTCGCTGTACAGTGGAGCCGGCTGCGATGTTGGCGCGCCGCAAATTAACTTCCACAGCGGCCCGGGATTGTCAGAATTTCCTCCGACGATCAAGCCGCCCAACGACGCGTTTCCGGGCTATGTCGATGAAACGCATTCCGATCATCCGGGCGGTTGCCACATTCTCATGGCCGATGGCAGCGTTCGTTTCGCGTCGGACCTGATCGATCCCTTGGTGTGGCAGGCGATGGCCACCCGTGCCGGCGGAGAAACCATGAGCGAACATGAATAGCGCGGCGGCTTTGGCAACCCGTCGGATCGGAGAGCGTCGAATCGGAAGCGTTTCGCCGCGGCGATTCTGGCCGGCATTTGCCTTGTGGGCGGCTGTTCAAAGCCCCCGCAAATGCCACCCAAAAGCTGGAAGATCATCGGCTCGCTGCGGACGGCCGTCGCGGCGAAACAGCCGGCGTGGCTGGAAGCGAACGCCGAATTGATCCAGCGGCAGCACGATGATAAAGAACTGAGCGACGAGCAGTTCGAGGAATTCCAATCGATCCTGACGCAAGCGCCGCCGGCGATTGGGAAGCCGCCGCGAAGGAAGTGATTCGCCTGGAAAAGGCCCAGCGGCCGTAGGAGACGGATTTAAACGCCGGCCTATTACCGCCGGCGGCGGTACGCCCCGTCAACGGGGCATGGGTCATGGCAGCCGCGGCGGAACGCCCCGTGAACGGGACACGGGTCATGGAGCTCCCGGCAAGGGCGGGCGGCCGCGTTCGCACTCCCCCGGCGGCTCGCCGGGGGCTAAAAAGGGCGGGGTCACTGCTTTGCTTGCCGCACTTTGTAGTTTCCTCGGCTCTTGTCGTATTCCAGTTCGATCAATCCCTGCGATTTCATGTCTTCGAGCAGATCCGAAAAGCTGCCGTAACCGTAGTAGCCCTCGTTGAAGCCGGGGAATACGCGGCGAATCGCCGTCTTCAACAGCGAGCCCCAGAGCGGGTCGTAATCTTGTTCGATGGAGTGCAGCACCTCCTGCACGCGGTCGAAAGCCTCTTGCTTCTTCTCGTCTTTGGTGGGCTCTGTTTCCTTCGTTGTGTCTTCCTCCCGCTTGAGGACCTCGTCCTCCTTCTTGACCGGCTCCTCGCCCTTCTTCGGCGCCGTTTCTCGTTTCACCCGGGGGCGGCGCGGCTGTGCGGTTTTCGCGACCCGGACCAGATCGTTGTAATACATGAACTCGTCGCAGTTCGCGATCAGCAGGTCCGAAGTCGAACTTTTCACGCCGCAGCCAATCACCCGTTTATTGTTCTCCTTGAGCTTCGACACGAGCGGCGAAAAGTCGCTGTCGCCGGAGATCAAGGCGAACATGTCGATATGATTCTTCGAATAACAGAGATCGAGCGCATCGACCACCATGCGGATATCGGCGCTATTCTTGCCGCTCATTTTGCTCTGCGGGATGTCGATCAATTCGACCCCTTGGGCGTGGAACTCGCGCACCGCTTCGGCGTACCGGCTCCAATCGCAATAAGCCCGTTTGAAGACGATCCGGCCCTTTTCCAAAAGCCGCTTAAGCACCAGCTTGATTTGGAAACTGCCCGACTTCATCTCGCGCACTCCGTACGCCAGATTTTCGAAATCGACAAACACGGCGATCAGCGGTTCTTCCGACATGGGGCTCCGGGCGGTTGTGATGGTTGTCAAAACGGGATTCTCCTAATAGCAAGCATTTGCCGCGACGTGAGGGCCTTCCAGGACCAAGGCGGCACGCCGATTCTATCCGGTTGGCGGCGCCGCCGGTAGAATCGATTTCCGCAACACATGGCTGGCGGGGAATCTGTTGACCGCCTTAAAGAAACCAATCCCGGCCAATCGCACGGCGGAGCGCAGGCAATGAGAACGGAAGGTCGAAACCGATAATGCCTCCACCCGTCCGCCGCCCCCGTCCGTTCCGCGCGGCGCTGCTGAGCGGACTGGGCGTATTGCTGCCGCCCTTGCTGACGATCGTGATTCTCGTTTGGATTTGGCAAACGGTGCGCTTCTACGTGCTTGAGCCGATCACCGCGGAAACTCGCGACCTGCTCGCCGTTGCGCTCGCCGACGTCCACGACGACCTTCCCGGCGCCAAACCTACCGAGGAACCAGGCGTGGTGTCGTTCGATGGGCGACTTTACCGCCAGTTGCCGAACGGTCAGTACATTCCGCTGTCGGTCTACACGACGGTGCTCAAGGGAGTCGGCGACGCGGCCCCGCCCGCCACCGGCCAAGAATTTTACCGGCGTTACGTCGAACTGACCTACTTGAAGCCGGTGATTGTCGTACCGGTTTTCCTCGTGGTATTCGTGAGCGTGATGTACGTATTGGGAAGCCTGTTCGCCGCCGGGATCGGCAGCGTGTTTTGGGAAAATTTCGAGTACGGAATTACCCATTTGCCGGTGGTCCGCAGCGTGTATGGCGCCGCGAAGCAAGTGACCGACTACATGTTCTCCATGCCCGACGAAAGAGGATTGGAGTTCAAGCGGGTCGTGGCGTTCGAGCATCCTTCGCGCGGAATCTGGCAGATTGGGTTCGTTGCCGGCGAAGGGCTCCGCGAAGTTCGCGACCTGGCCGGAGAGCCGCTGCTGACCGTGCTGGTGCACGTCAATCCGGTGCCCGTGAGCGGCTATGTGCGACTGGTGCCGCGGAGCCAGGCGATCGATCTCGACATGACGATCGATCAAGCCGTGCATTACATTGTGAGCTTTGGCGTGGTTCTCCCGCCGCAGCAGTTGCCGGTGCGAATTCCCGAATTCGCCCACGCCCAGCGGCCGTGGTCCCGAGCACGCGGGTTGAGGACCGCAGTTTCTTTCCGAACGACGCAATTCCTTCGCATGTCCAAATCCGGATCGCCAACGCCTGCGGTCGACGACGCGACGATCGCTCGCGAAGCGGTCCTGCTCGCCCCTTATGCACTGCATAGCAGCGATTCCGCCGGGCGAAAGCACCCGGAACCGCCGCACCCCTATCGCGCTCTGTTCGCCCGCGATCGCGATCGGATCGTTCATAGTTCCGCCTATCGGCGGCTCAGTTACAAGACCCAGGTCTTCACGGGCGAACTCGGCGATTACCATCGCAGCCGGCTGACGCATACGCTGGAAGCGACTTCAATCGCGCGAACGCTGGGCCGTGCTTTGCGGCTGAACGAGGACCTGGTGGAAGCGCTGATGCTGGCCCACGATATCGGCCATCCTCCCTTCGGCCATGCCGGCGAGGAGACGCTCGACGCGTGCCTGCAAGCGAGCGGCGGTTTCAGCCATAACCGCCAGGCGTTGCGAATTGTCGAATCGCTGGAGCATCGCTATGCCGCGTTTCCCGGCTTGAACCTCAGCTACGAAGTTCTCGAGGGTCAGGCGGCGCGGATCGATAAGGGGAGCGGATCGCAACGGCCGCTGCTCGAGGCCCAAGTGGTCGACGCCGCCGATAGCATCGCCTATGACACGCACGACGCCGACGACGCGATGGAAATCGGCCTGCTCTCGCTCGATGAACTTCTCGAAACTCCCCTGTGGCGCGAGGCGGCAGCCCGCGTGCGCGTTCGCCATGCGGCGCTCGAAGCGGCTGAGCTACGCCGGGCCGTGCTGCACGAGCTGATTGACTGGCAGGTCGGAGAACTGCTGGCTCAAACGCAACTGCGGCTGAAGGCTGAAACCATCGACAGCGTGGCCGCGGCCCGGAACAGCCCGCTCATCGTCGCGCACAGCACAGAGATCTCGGCCATGAAGCGCGAATTGGAGCACTTGCTGCATGGCCGTGTTTACCGTCACCCGCAGGTATTGCGAATGCGTCTGCACGCGCAGCAGCAATTGAAGGAAATGTTTGCCGGTTACTCGCAGCGGCCCGAACTGCTTCCCGAAGGTTTCCAGCGTCGCGTGCCAGCGGCCGGCCTGCCGCGCACGGTGGGCGACTACATCGCCGGGATGACCGATCGCTTCGCGCTGCGCGAACATGCACGGCTGTTCGCGCAGGAATAAGTTCGGCCCGGGATTAGCCGGCCGGACGAATTTCGAGGATGACGCTTTCCGAATCCGTTCCCGCCAACGGATAGGCGGCCAGCTTGCTCAGTCGGAGGCCCTCCATCAGCCGTCGCTGCCGCGCCGCAGCCCGCTCCTCGACCCACGAAGGCCCCTTGATGATCACCAGCCGGCCGAACTCGTCCCAGTGAGGATTGAACCAGGTGAGCAGCTTCGGCAGCGGCGCCACGGCCCGCACGACGAGCGTGTCGAATCGCCCGGACTCCAGGATGTTTTGAGCCGGGGCGTGCACTACAGGAATCTTGAGGCCGGCTTCGGCGACGATCGCCTCGACCGCCTTCGCCTTTTTGGCGACCGAATCGCACAGCGTCACTTCCAAGTCGGGCCGCAAAATCGCCAGCAGCGCCCCGGGCAAGCCGCCGCCGGTTCCGACGTCGAGCACGCGCTCGCCCGACTCCATGAACGGATCCAACTGAACCGCGTCGACCACGTCGCGGCGGACGAACTTTTCATAATCCGTGTGCCGAGTCAGATTGAGTCGTTCGTTCCAGTCCCACAGCCGCCGGCAGAAGGCGTCGATCGCGGCGACTTGCTCGGTCGGCAGTTGAATTCCGTGCCGTATCAAAGCGGCCGCGAGCGAGTCGGGGATGGGATCGGGAACTGTATCCGGGAGCGATTCGGCGTTCAAAAGTACGGAATTCCATGAATTAAGGAGGCGATTGCCGTGATCTGCAAAGGATCAAACGGCGGATGGAGTTTTATGCACTGGCTGGGGCCGGTTGTCAAACCGCGGACGTGCAGCTGATCGTGTATGGGCCTTGTCAAAAAAACTTACCGGCGGCGCGGCATTCTTCGCGATAACGGCGCGCTCTTGCCCCCTAACGGAGGCCGAATGCGCGGTAAAGGTGTGCGATCTTGACCCCAACGGGGTCACCTAAGATAGCCTGGGGCAACGCCCTCGTTGTTCTACACAAGTTCACCTCGCCGTTTGACTTCCGGGCCGAATAGCTGCCAGCAGTGGGCGAAGTCGTGCGTTCGCTGAAGGCCCAGCCAGATCGTTTGCGGGCCGGGCGGACTCTGGCCCCGGCGCCGCACGTAGCTGCCGAGGTGCGCAACCATCGTTACCATCGCTCCCAAGCTCGGCGGTTCCGCGGGAGGCGGCTCGTTGCGCACGACGCGGCACACGGCTTTCCACTCGGCCGGCTCAAAGATCGCTTCGCAACTCATCTTGGGACAACTCCGTCCGAGCCGACACACGTACAAGGTTCGCCACGCCACGATCAAGTAGACCGCCAGGCAAGTTAGCAAGCGGTCGATCTGCTCGAACCGTCGCTCCTCGATGCGACATCCCGACTTGAGGGTGCGAAAGAACACTTCCACCATCCACCGCACACAGTAGTATTCGATCACCTGACGCACCTGATCCGCCGAATCGATGGGCAGGCTGGTCAGGAGAATCCATTCGACCGGCGGTTCGCCTGCGGGCGGGTCTTTCTCGCACGCCACGACCACATTCAGAGTGACCGGCGGCAGCTTCCCAGCGGGCCGATGCGGCGGACGCAACGTGACGCGCGTCGCACGGACTTCAACCTCCGCTGCTCGCGATTCACGCGGCTGGCGACGGCCCCGCGTTTCGCAAGCGATCTTCGCCTTCCGGCCCCGCACGGCAATCCGCTGCGTGAACAACACGGGCGTCAAACGCACTTGTTCCTCCAGACATTGGCCCGCGACGCGTTCCGAGGCGTCGCCGTCCTGGACCGGCTGCAACGCGCGATTCTGGCAGGCCCGCACGATCCACTCCGCCGGCCCCGCCGTCGTGGTTCCGGCCACGAACACTTCGTAGATGTCAGCCTCGCTATCGGCCACACACACGAACGTAGTTTCCGGGCATTGGCCGGCTTCCCTTCCCGCCTGCTCCAGCGTTTCCAGCCAACGATAACTCTCTTTGTCCGCAAGCGGAGCGGCGCGACGCTCCGCACGACGTTCTTCCCTGGTCGCCGGCCGGTCCGCGTCGCGCACCCAGGCGGTCGCTCGCAACGTGCCCAACGGCGTACCATCGGGCGTGAACGCATGCATCATGTGCAGCAACGCCCCCTGCCGCGCGGCGGCGTCTAGCGGACCGGCGCCCCGCACCTGTTGCTCCGGCCGCGTCAGATCCAATTCGGTGGTGTCCTGCGCCAGCACCACGACCGACTGCGCCGCGATCCGCCGGCGGGTCATCGCGACATGCGGCTCGAGAATGTTGTCGAACGTCGTTCGGTCGTTGTCGAAGAACCGATACGCCGCCGCCATCTCCGCATACCCGCCGCAGGCCGCCGGAATGCTCGCCGTCGGACGCTTCGCCAACTGGGAGAGTACGACCTGCAAACGATGATTCAAACGTTTGTCGGGCAAGTCCAACGATTGCATTTCTTCAATCACCCAGGATGCTATCATCTCTCACTCCCTGAACACGCTGCGCCTCCCTGCGTGAATTCAACGGCCCCCTATCATCATCCATCTCGCCGAAACCGCCAACGGCAGTCCCAAGATGTGTAGAACAACGAGGGCAACGCCCTGGGTACATCGGCCGGAAATGAATGAGCCCTGAAAGGGCGACCCAACTCGGCTCCGTTCGGCCGCCCTGTCAGGGCTTCGGGAAATCGCGCGATTCGTTCCCTGGGGCGTTGCCCCAGGCTAGCTTAGGTGACCCCGTTGGGGTCAAGATCGCCTGACGCCTCTCTTTCAGCGCTCAAACGTCGAAACGCACACTGTGGACACTCCAACGCGTGCCCGTTCATTGGTAAATCGGGCACGATGCGGCAATTCGCGTTGGCCCCGGTAATTGGTGCGCTCAAGCGGTGCATCCGGTAGAGTCGGCGCCATCGAAATGCCGAATTCGATCCTGATGGGCGGACCGGCGAGCAGCAGCTCGGAACTTGGGTCGCGGTGCGCCTTTTCTCCGGTCCAGCTCCTCACCCCGCTCGCTCCCCATCGCCGATGCAGTCGCTCCACGTTCACCAACGCGATGACCGCCGCCGCCGCGTGTTGGCTGAAGAGCGCGCCGTCGACGCACCCCCGCTCAAGACCACGACGCGCCCGACGAAGCGGTCGGCCGAGCCCTATTCCGACAGCGCGCGACAGGAGCATCAGCGGCGGGTGACCGAGCTTGTGCCGCGCAGCCAAGTCAGCCTGGGGCTGTTGGGTTTTTGCGGGCTCACGATGATCGCCGGACTCGTGGCCGGCTATTTGTATTTGCCCGAGTTGGCCGCCTGGTCGTCGAAAGACGCCGTCGCCGCGCTGGAATTGGGGGGCCGCGGGAGCCTGGCTGCTTGGTTCGGCTCGCTCCTGCTGGGCTTGGCCGCGGCGGGATCGCTCATGGTGTATTCCGTCCGGCGGCACAAGGTGGACGACTATCGAGGGCATTATCGCTGGTGGCTGCTGGCGGCCGTCGCGTGGCTGGTGATGAGCGTCGACGCCACGTCGGGCATACACGACTTGTTCGCCGCAGCGCTGACCAAGTTGACTGGATACAAGGCTCCGGCGGCGGGAAATCTGTGGTGGGTGGGATCGTGGGGAGTCGTCGTCGGAGCTATCGTCACGCGGCTGTTGCTCGACATGCGGTCGTGCAAGGCGGCGTTCGTGGCCGTTCTGTCGGCGATGATCGCCTGGATCGTGGCCCTGACGATGGAACTCGGCAAGCTGCAACTGCCCGGCGTTCCGGCGCCCGTTGTTTGCGAAACTGCGAAGTTACTCGGACATCTGCTGCTGCTCTTTGGCGTGACGCAATACGCTCGGCATGTGATCTTGCATGCACAAGGGCTGTTGCCAGTCAAACAGCCGAAGCAACGCGCCGCAAAAAAGGAAACGAAGCACGACGCACGCTCGGCCGGAACTGCCGCCGGTACGAGTCCCGACGAAGCGGTTCCGGCGAAGTCGGCTTCCGCGGATAAGCGCACCGACTTGCCGACGACATCCGCCACGCCGCATCCGCATTTCTCCAGCGGTCATGCGGCGAAGCCCGCAGCGATCGACGACGACGAATCGGCGGACGACACGGCCGATGACGAGGACGACGACGACCAAGGGCAGCGCCGACTGACCAAGGCGGATCGCAAACGCCTGCGCAAGAAGAAATCGACCGACCGCGAGTGGTGACCGCTCCTTGGACGCTTTCGCACGGCGCCTTACAATGGCCTCGCGTGGAAGCATCAACGTGCGGCGACACCCTCGGAGCGACGGCATGAGTCAGGCGAGCGGCGGACAAAACCCTCCGGAGCGGCATTCTGCTGATTCGCAGCGGCCCGCCGACAGCCGCACCGCGGGGCAACCCGCTGAAATTTCGCTTTCGCCGGCTGAAGGCTGGCACTGCTCGCATCTGTACTATCGATTCAACCGCGCGAAACTCGGTCGGCTCACCGCCGCGGAATTGGAAACCGGTCGTGCGGCCTTCAACGCAGCGCTCGACCCGCACTCGCCCGCGGCGCCCGCTCGACTTCAAGTGTCGGCGGTCAGCGGTCACAAGGCCGATTTCGGCCTGATGTTGCTCGACGCCGATCCGCTCAAGATCGACTCCGTGCATCAACGGCTCATGTCGGGCGGGCTCGGCGCGGCGCTTGAGCCGACGTATTCGTTCGTTTCCATGACAGAAGTTTCGGAATACGTGCCCACCGTCGAGCAATACGGCCGGCGGCTCGTGGACGAAGGCGAAACGGCCGACAGTCCGACGTATCGGGCGAAGCTCAAGGCGTATGAAAATCGCGAGGTGATGATGCGTACGCAGCGCCTCACCCCCGATTTGCCGCCCTGGCCATGCACTTGCTTCTATCCCATGAATAAGAAGCGCGAAGTGGGCGAAAATTGGTTCCTCATGCCGAGCGAAGACCGCAACCGCTTAATGGCCGAGCATGGGCGAACGGGAATGACGTTCGGCGGCCGGGTGACCCAACTGATCACCGTCGCGATGGGTTTCGACGATTGGGAATGGGGCGTGACGCTCTGGTCGCGGCGGCCGGAATTTCTTAAGGAGATCGTCTACCGAATGCGGTTCGACGAAGCGAGCGCGCGCTATGCGGAGTTCGGCCCGTTTTACGTAAGCTATGTGATGCCCGCGGGCGGCATCTTGGAGCACTGCCGAATTTAACGCGGTAGAGTGGGTGCTAGCACTTCCTGTTTTTCGTGCGGCAGTCGTTAGCCTCGTCAAAAAATGCCGGCCCTTGGTTTTCTCTTGCGCGAATGGCCCGATTCGCCTCTGGCCGATGGGCCGTTTTCCGCGAATGATTGTCTTCGAGCAATGCGCTCGTTCGGAGACTTTCATGATTCGCCAACACGACCCGCAAATTTCGGCGGCCGACTTTCTTCCTGCCACGAACGATCCCGAGCTGCTGCGCCGCGCCGCGGAAACATGCCGCGGTTGCGATCTCCATGAGCGCGGCGCACGGACCGTGTTCGGCGCGGGTCCGGCCGCTGCGCGGCTCGTGTTCATCGGCGATCAACCGGATCAGGAGGAGAATGTCAACGGCCTACCGTTCAGCGGGCCCGCGGGGCGGCTGTTCGACGCCGTGCTTGCGGACGTCGGCATCGACCGGCGGCTCGTCTATGTGACGAACGTCGTGAAGCACTTTCCCGGTTTTTCATTTCGCGGCGCGGCGAGGCGCCATCCCAACCCGAAGCATGAGCGAGGCATTGAGTCCCTAGCGCGCAAACCGCAGCACGCGACGAAAGGGGAAATGCGAGCCTGCCGCCCCTGGCTGGAAGCGGAGCTGGCGGCGATTCAGCCGGCGATGATCGTTTGCCTGGGCGCCGTCGCGGCGCGGGCGGTGTTCGGGCCCGACTTTCGCGTATCTCGGCGGCATGGCGAAATCGCCGCCACCGCCTGGGCGCCATGGACGATGGCCACCTATCATCCCGCGGCGATCCTTCGCAATCCCGACGCCACCCGGGCCGACATCCAGCAAGCCTTTTCCGAAGATCTGCGCACCGCCGCGCGTCAACTGCGGACGCTGAGCGAATGATCCGCTCCGCGGGTGCGGTTCGTGGCGGTCAAGCGGCCTTTTCGCAATTGATCATCCACGGAGTGCCGAACTGATCGACCAGCATGCCGAACCGCTCGGCCCAGAACGTTTCCTGGATCGGCATTTGAATGATTCCGTTTTCCGACAGGGCGTGGAAGACGCCAGCTCCGCCTCCGCCGCACTTTCGATGTTGAGCGATACCGAAAACCCTTGAGGCTTTTCATAGCGCCCAGGCGGACTATCGGAAGCCATTAAAGTGGAATCGCCCACCGTGAGTCGGGCGTGCATGATCTTGTCGTGCCATCCCGGGGGCACATGATCCGCCATGGGCGAATTGCCATGTTCCATCATCATCTCGATTTTCCCGCCCAGGCATTGTTCATAGAACTTGAACGCTGCCGCGCACTTGCCGTCGAAAACGAGGTAGGGGTTGATCTGCATGGAGTGCTCCCTTGTTAACGAGAAGTCTATCTGCGTGTTGATTCTTCCACGACGGCTTTCATCGCGGCCAGGCCCTTTTCAAAATCGCGGCCGACCATCTTATCCATGTTCATGAACAGCCCGACGGCCTTGGCCGCGAAATTCTTTTGTCCAGTCATGGTCCAGGCGACCGCGGTTTGATTTCCTTCCGGCGTGAAGGTGAACTCCACGAGATTCGAGCAGGGGAAAGGTCTGACGAAGGTTAAGGCGATGCGGACCAGATCATTCGGGCGACTATCGGTGATCTTCATCGCTCCTTCGCCGATTTTTTTATTGCCGGACCATTTGAACTCAGCGCCGGGGCCGGCGGGTGGTCCCTCGAAGGTTTCTTTCGCCGCCGGATCGAGCTTCGCCCAGGGCGACCAGGCTTTCCATTTGTAGAGGTCGTTCACCTGCGGAAAAACATCCGCCGGAGAAGCCGCGATGGCGGTCGAGCGAACGACGCGCATCTCCCCCGGCTGCAGCGCGGCGACGATCACAAACAGGAAGATGGCGACGAGCACCACCGCCAGAATGATGTATCCCATGGATTCACGACCCTGCTAAATACGAGCAAGAAGGAGGACAACATCGAACGGGCAGGATTGCTGCCGGGCCCTATTTTGAAAATGGCAGCACCGCCCGAAATCGAGCATCCCGGAGCAGCAAGCCGACCCAAACCAATACGCCAAACACGATCGGAAATATAAAAGGCTCGCCTGCCCGAACGTGCGTGTCCGTAGCGCCGCCCAAATAACCGGTCAACAGGATTGCGCCGAGGGCCGCGGTGGGCGGAATCATGAACAGGATCGTGCTGGTGAGTTCAACGATTCCCAGAAAGAGAATCACGCGCTCGTCGTATCCGTATTTCTTCATTCCTTCGATGACCTCGGGAGTTTTCATGAACTTCATGCTGGCGCTAAATAGCAGCATGCCCACCGGTAACAGGCTGACGATCCAACCCGCCACCATCAATTTCTTCGACGCCGGCGGCGACTGCAAATTCGGCGATTGCGGATTCATGGCCATGCTGAATTCTCCATTTTGATAAAGTCAGGTTTCAACTCGCTGCATGCTGAGTCGTTCTAAAACTACTTGGGCGGCTTGCGCAGACGCAGCCAATCCGTGTGAAACGTTCCCGGTTTATCGACCCTTTGGTACGTATGGGCTCCGAAGTAGTCGCGCTGGGCTTGCAGCAAATTCGCCGGCAGTCGGGGGCGGCGGATGCCGTCGAAGTACGAGAGCGCCGTCGTGAATGCCGGCGTCGGCAAACCCATTTCGACCGCCGTGACGATCACGTGCCGCCAGGCGTTCTGCGCCGCCTCGAGCGCCGCAGTGAAGTAGGGAGCGAGCAGCAGGTTTTCCAATTTCCGATCCGCGTCGAAAGCCTCTTTGATGCGCTCCAAAAAACGGGCGCGGATGATGCACCCGCCGCGCCACAGCATGGCGATGCTGCCGTAATCCAGCGGCCAATCGTGTTCTTTCGCCGCCGCCGCCAGTTGCACGAATCCCTGGGCGTAGCTGCAAATCTTCGACGCGTAAAGTCCCTGCCGCACTGCGTCGATGAACTTTTGCCGATCGCCGCGATAGGGAACTTGCAGTCGGCCCTTTCAACACCTTGCTGGCCCGCAAGCGGGCGTCTTTCAACGCCGACATGCAACGGGCGTAGACGGCCTCGGTCACCAGCGTGCTCGGCACGCCGAGATCGAGCGCCAACTGGCTCATCCATTTTCCGGTCCCCTTGGCGCCCGCCGTATCGAGAATCTTGTCGACCAAATAATCGCCGGTGTCGGGATCCTTCACGCTGAAAATATCGCGCGTGATTTCGATCAGGTAGCTGTCCAGCTCGCCGCGGTTCCAATTGTCGAACACGTCGTACAGTTCATCGTTCGACAGGCCGAGCGCTGCTTGAGCAGAAAGTAGGCCTCGCAGATCAACTGCATGTCGCCGTACTCGATGCCGTTGTGAACCATCTTCACATAATGGCCGGCGCCGCGCGGACCGACCCACTCGCAGCAGGGAATATCGTGGTTCGGACCGACCTTGGCGGCGATCGCCTGAAAGATCGGCTTGATCAACGGCCAGGCCGCTGCGCTGCCGCCCGGCATCAAGCTGGGACCGAGCAGCGCGCCCTCTTCGCCGCCCGAAACGCCGCTGCCGACGATACAGCAGTCCCTTCGATTCGACATACTGCGTGCGTCGCTCCGTGTCGAGGTAATGGGTGTTGCCGCCGTCGATGATCACGTCGCCGGGCGACAGCAGCGGCAGGAGTTGCTCGATCAGCGCATCGACGGCCGGCCCGGCCTTGACCATCATCATCACCTTGCGCGGCTTGGCCAAGCTGGCGACGAGTTCTTCCGAGCGAGTGGCAGCCGACGAACTTCTTGCCCGCGGCGCGGCCGGCGATCAAATGGTCGACCACGGAAGTGGTGCGATTGAAGACGGCGATGCGATAACCGCGGCTCTCGATGTTCAGAGCGCGAGGTTTTCGCCCATCACCGCCAAGCCGATCAAGCCAATGTCGCATGGATCAGACATGATGTTTTCGTATTTCGGTTTTCAGTGTTAGAACGTTTCGCAAGACCAAATCGTTTCGGCATCCCCCGCGATTTTGCAAAACACTTGCTAATCTTCCATTTCAACGGGCCACGGAGGAGTTTCTGGGAGGCAACGGTCGAATTCAGTCAGCAGCCGCTTTTGATACTCACCTGCAAACGAGCCGCCGAGGAAGCGGCCGATACCTTCCTCGAAAAGCTCGCGCCAACTGTCTTCCTCCGCGCCGGGGTTGATGGGGAAGAACAGCGCTCGGTTCGCCTGCGCGGCACGATAGTCGCCCGGGGCGTCGCCAATCATCAGCACGTCGGCGCGGGATATTTACTGGCCACGCCGAGCGTCTCGTCCTTCGAGCCGATTTCCTGGCCGCAGATCGCCCGCACGACGTATGCAAATCGTGCTCTTCCCACTCGCGGTGCAGTGCTTCGTTGGGAGTGGCGGAAACGACGAGCAAGTCGGCGCGGTCGTTCAGTTTTTCCAAACATTCGCGGACGAGCGGAAACGGCGGCACGCCGCGGACGATCTTGGCGACGTCGGCGTTCACGGCTTGCGACCATTCGAGCGCTCGCCGAAGGTCCGGATCGCCGCTGGCTTCGACCGCTGCGGCCAGCGCCGGGTTGCCCAGCTTCGTTTCCGTCTTGATCCATTGCACGAGCCCGCGCGGCGGTCGTGACGCGGCACGTTGCGGCGGCGCACTTCGGGCCGGCGATCGAGCCACTGCATGGTTTCGATCAATGCCGGGAAGCGATTGATGCCGCGGCTTTTGGAATACAGATTGACGAACTCGGCCGCCTCGCGCGCGTACTTGCTGATGCCTTGCAGCTCGTAGCTGTTGATGATGTTGGGAATGAAGCACTCCTTGTGCTTCACTTCCATCGTGTCGAACGCGCAGCCATCGGAATCGATGCCGACGAGAAATTCTTGTTGCGGATCGAGATCGAACATAGTTCTTGGCTACAGCGCATCTGTTGCGGAGATTTTGGGCGATCGGCCTGCGGCACGTATTTTGGCAGCTTTTGCTCCGCGAACAGCGGCTGCATTCGCGCCAATCGCTGGCGGCCGCCGATCAATGGCAAGCTGATCATATCCTCGCCGACGAGCGGCATTGCATAGCGCACGAAGTCGTCGGTGACATCGCACCCGTTGGGAGAAATCCATTTGGCCGGAAATGTGCGCTCGCTCGCCGCAACTTGGGCGAGCGGCGTCTTGTCGTATCGCACGTGATACACGGGGCCCGGATCGCGAAGGATCGTGGCCATGTAGCCGCTTTCGCCGCCGGCCGCGAGCAACGCCGCTTTTTGGCCGCTGCGATACGCTTCTTCAAGATCGACGGTCGATGCAAACGCCATCGCGTGCCGCTGATCGGTTCCAGAAACATTGCCGCGGGCGGCGCCCTTGACAGGGCAACCCACGGCTGTTCAGAAAGTTTACGATCGTCTGGCAAACCGTCGTTTGACTTGAACTGAACGTGACATGTCCGAAGGAGTCGCGCCGTTCGCCCACCCCGCCGACGTCGAACCCTTCGCTGACCACGACCAGGCACCGCCCCGACCGCCGCAGCCGATCGTTCACCTGGTCGGCGAGTTGTTCGAGCGAGCAATTGCTTTCGGCCAGATAAATTTGCAACGGCATTTCGCGCCCGGATCGGCGAGTCGCGCCGCGGCCGGAATGAACCCGATCCGTCGCCCCATCGCCTGCATCACCAGCACGGGGTCGGCGGGCGAGGAGCCCGCGTTTTCCTCGTTGGCGTTCTGGACCATATGCATCCAGTACTTGGCGACCGAGCCGTAGCCGGGAGTATGGTCGATCAGCTTGAATTCGCTGTCGCCGACATCGTTATCGATGGTCTTCGGCACGCCGACGCCGACGAGGTCCAGACCGCGCTCCTGGGCCAGCGCCGCCACTTTGTGGGCGGTGTCCATCGAATCGTTGCCGCCGATGTACAGGAAGTAGCCGACGTGGTGGGCCTTGAAAACGTCGATCACGCGCTCGAAATCTTCCGCCTGATCCGGCTTGAGCTTGTAGCGGCACGTGCCGATTGAACCGGCGGCCGGCGTGAATCGCAACAGCGCGATTTCCTCTTCCGGTTGGGCGGTCAGATCCAACAGCTCTTCCTTGAGCACCCCTTCGATGCCATGCCGGGCGCCGTAGACGACGCCGATTTCGTCCAACTGCCGAGCCGTCTCGACGATGCCGCGCAGGCTGTTGTTGATAACAGGACTAGGGCCGCCGCTTTGGGCGACGACCATGTTGCGCGGGCGGGTCATAGAGGGTCGCGGCGGATGAATATCGGAATTCTCGGCTGGAATTTCACTCCGAGTTTAGAAGTGCGGCGAATGCCCGTCAATCAGCGGCAAAACCGATTTGGCGCCGGCTCCGCGTCACTTTGCGTCACGCTCGCTTTTCGGCTCGCGTTGACGTAGAGCTTCATAGAACAACACGGCGGCGGCCGCGGAGACATTGAGGCTGTCGGCCACGCCGCGCATCGGCAAGGCGATTGGCCGGACGTTGGCTCCCTGCCAGGCTGGGGAAATGCCGCCGCTCTCGCTCCCCAACACGATTGCGCAGCCTGCGCGAAAATTCGCGGCGGTGAACGGCTCGGCCGCGCCGACCCGAGCGGCATAAACGGTCATTCCGCGCCCGATCAGCCAGTCGCGCACCGCCAGGGTCGCTGCCGCGCAAACCGGAACCGTAAAAATCGTGCCGAGACTCGCTCGTATCGAATTCGGATTGTAAAGATCGGTGCCGCCGTCGGCCACGATCAGCGCCGACACGCCCGTCGCATCGGCGCTGACGGAGCACGGCGCCGATATTCCCCGGCTTCTCGATCCCTTCCAACACCACCACGAGCGCGTTGGGAGGCAGCGTTGCGGCCAGGTCGTTCAGCGTTCGCTCCGGCGTTTGGGCCACGGCCAGTACGCCTTCCGCTCGATCGCCAAATGCCATCTTCGCAAACACGGCGGGCGGCACGCGAACCTGGCGAACGGGTAGCGTGGCCAGCCGCGCGACGAGCGCCTGGCAATCGTCGCCATGACAAAGCGCGTCGCACACGAAGACTTCGACGAGCTCGATTCCGCCGGCCAGCGCCCTGAGAATCTCGCGAGCGCCGTCAATGAGGAACCGGCCCTGGCGGCGTCGTTCGCGTCGCTCGCGCAGCTTGGCCGCTTCTTTGACTCGACTATTCTGCAGGCTAGTGATGTCGTCCATTACGTCGGGTCCGGGACTCAAGGCTGTCAATCAATCGCGCCGAACTGCTCGCGCTGCTCGCGGCGGTCGTAGTCGCGCAGGGCGTCGATCACGGGCTCGAGATTTCCCGAGAGAATGTTGTCGAGCTTGTAGAGCGTCAGGTTGATGCGATGATCGGTCAGCCGGTTTTCCGGGAAGTTGTACGTGCGAATCCGCTGGCTCCGATCGCCGGAGCCGACCAGGGTGCGTGCGCTCGCTGGCGCGGCTGTTCATGCTCCTGGCTGCCGCTTGAGTTCATAGAGACGGGTCTTGAGCACGCGCAGGGCCTTCGCGAAATTCTTGTGTTGGCTTTTTTCGTCCTGGCATTGCACGACGATGTCCGCGATCTCGTAATGCGTCAAGCGAACGGCCGACGCCGTCTTGTTGACGTGCTGGCCGCCGGGACCGCTCGCGCAAAAAACGTCTTTGCGATAATCGTCGGGCTTGATTTCGATTTCGACGTCCTCGGGCTCGGGCAGCACGGCCACCGTGGCGGCCGACGTATGGATGCGCCCCTTGGCTTCGGTCTCCGGCACGCGCTGAACGCGATGGCCGCCGCTCTCGTATTGCAACTCGCGATAGACGCCTTCGCCTTCCAGCGCCAGGTAAATTTCCTTGAAGCCGCCGAGTTCCGTGCTGTTCATATCGAGCACCTCGACTTTCCATCCGCGGCCTTCGGCAGTAGTGGCTTATACATACCGTACAAGTCGCGGGCGAACAGGGCCGCCTCGTCGCCGCCGGTGCCGGCCCGAATTTCCATGACGCAGCGCGTGCGGTTGGCATCTTCGCCGCCGATCGTCAGATCGAGCAATTCGGCCCACAGCTTTTCGCGTTCGCGCGCAGCTGCGGCAACTCGGCCTCGGCCAGTTCGCGCATGTCGGCGTCGGACCCGCTGAGCATCTCGCTCGTTTCGACGATTTGGCTGTTCAACTGCTTGAAGCGGCGATATTTGGTCGCCAGTTTGGCCAAGGAGCCATGCTCCCGAGCGATCGGGCCCATGCCGGCGGAATTCGCGAGGACCTGCGGATCGAGCAGGGTCTGCTCCAGCTCTTCGAAGCGGGCCAGCTTTTGTTCGAGGACTTCGCGCATGACAGGATCTTTAGGTTAGTGTTTTCAAAGGTGCGACGTAGCGGGCCTCGCGCAAGCCTATTGGATCAGGGTAGGAAAAGCGGCCGCCGCGGGAAACAGCGAACCGTTCAAGAGGCAGAGCGCAGGAGGCTCGCACAGGGCCGCCCGCGCTCCATCGCCCAGGGTGATGGCGCGCGGCGGCGAGAGAAATCAACCGCTACGACTCAGCGGCCGCGGCGGCGGGCTCGGCCGCGCCCTTCTTGCCTCGCTTGAGGCTGGCGTAACCGGCTCCGGCGAACTTCGTCTTGAATTTCTCGATGCGGCCGGCCGTGTCGATGAACTTCAACTTGCCCGTGTAAAACGGATGGCAGGCATTGCAAATATCGACCTTCAGCTCCGGCTGGGTGCTGCGCGTCTTAAAGGTATTGCCGCAACCGCACTTAACGACGGTTTCGACATAGCGGGGATGAATATCTTTCTTCATGACCAATCTCCTCGGTCCGGCGCGAAAGTGCCGGCTCAAAACCACGAATCTGATCGAATGGCACGGTGGGTAGAACCTGAAACTATATCGCTCAAACGGACTTGGTTCAAGGGAAACGCAGCGGATTTTTAAACGCCCGCCGCAGGTCCCAGAGGGTTTTGGTCGACCCGGCGCCACGCTATCCTTATGCACTATGTCCGACCTGCTGCGTCAAGAAATCGCCGCCACGGCCCATACGCTCGTCGTCAAGGTGGGCACGCGCATCCTCACGGGAGCCGACGGCCTGCTGAACCAGCAGCGGGTCGCTGAACTGGCCGAGGAGCTCCATCAGATTTTGCTAGCGGGCCGAAAGGTCGCCCTGGTGAGTTCCGGGGCTGTCGGGGCGGGGATGGGCCGATTGGGGCTCAAGCGGCCGCCCCACCAATTTGGCCCAGTTACAGGCGGTGGCGGCCGTCGGGCAAACCAATTTGGTCGAGGCCTATGACCGCACGCTGCGAAACCATGGCCGCCATGCCGCGCAAATTTTGCTGATCGCCGACGATCTCGACAACCGCGCCCGCTATCTCAATATCCGCAATACGATCCTCACCCTGCTCGAATTCGGAGCCGTGCCGATCATTAACGAGAACGATACGGTAAGCGTCGAAGAGCTGCAAACCACGTTCGGCGACAACGACCGGCTGGCGGCGATGGTTACCAATTTGATCCGCGCCCCGCTGCTCGTGCTGCTTTCCGACGTCGAGGGACTGTACGACGGCGACCCGGCCGATCCCCAGTCGCGAATCATTCCAACCGTCACGCGGCTGGACGACTCCATCTGGTCGCTCGTTCGAGACAAAGCGACCGGTCTCAGCAAAGGGGGCATGGCGAGCAAGCTGGAAGCCGCCCGGGTGGCGACCACGGCGGGCGAAAACGTGATCATCGCCAGCGGCAAACAGCCGGGCGCCTTGCAGCGCATTCTCGCCGGCGAGTCGGTCGGGCACTTTGTTCGTGGCCCAAGGAGATACGCTTTCGAGTTGGAAGCGGTGGATTGGCTTTACGGCGAGCCCGCGGCCAACTCAGCTTGGATGACGGCGCGTGCCGCGCGGTCGCACGACTGGGAAGCAGCCTGTTGGCGATTGGAGTGGTCGACGTGCAAGGAGACCTTTCGCAAGGGCGATGTCGTCAAGCTTTGTGATCGACAGGGGCGCGAATTCGCCCGCGGGTTGACCAATTACACGGCGGAAGAAGTGACGCGGATCAAAGGACTGCACACCGGCGAGATCGCGGCGGCCCTCGGTCATTGCCCCTACGATGAAGTGATCCATCGCGATAATTTGGCGGCCACGGGTAGCGGCGGCAAACCGACCCCGAGCGGATAATCGGGCGTCGCCTGACAGGCGTGCGGCTGACCATTGACCAGGGACCGCTGATAACCGACCAATGCCCCAATTCGTGGCTGAAATCCTGATTATCCTCGCCTTGATTTTGGCCAACGGATTTTTTAGTGCGGCGGAAATCGCGATCATCGCCGCGCACCGCGGGCGCTGCAGCAGCGCCCCGAAGAAGGAGACAAACGCGCCAGGCTGGCGTTGGATCTCGCACAAGATCCGAGACGTTTTCTGCCCACGGTGCAAGTCGGCATCACCTTGATCGCCACCTTCACGGCGACGTTTGGCGGCGCAGAACTTGGTCCATGAATTGGCCGACGCCTTCGGCCGCTCAACTCTGGGATTGATCGCCAACAACGCGAGGGACTCGCACTCGTGTTGGTGGGCCTCTCGATCACCGCGGCCACGCTCGTGCTCGGCGAACTGGCGCCTAAACGGTTCGCCCTATATCAGGCGGAAAAACTCGCCTGCCTGGTGGCTCCGCTGTTAACTGCCATGTCGCGATTCGCGCGACCCGTCGTGTGGGTCATGAGCTCGGCCACCGATGCCGTCTTGATGCTCGCAAGCGCCAACAACAAAGCGGAGCCGACCGTATCGGTCGACGATATCGAGCATTTGATCGATACGGGAACGGCCGAGGGCGTGCTAGAACCTCTGGAAAAGAAAGTGGCCGTCGAAGCGCTCCGGTTGGGCGAACGGACCGTTCGCGACATCATGCGCCCGCGAATCGATCTCGACGCGCTCGACGCCGACACTCCGACTGGCGAAGTGATGGGCGCCGTCGCGATGGCCGGGTTCTCGCGGCTGCCCGTCTACGAAGGCGATCTCGATCACATCGTCGGATTCGTGCATATCAAGGACCTGTTCTTGCAGCAATATCTCAGCCGCCCGATCGAGTTGCGCAAGCTGTTGCATCCCGCCTTGTTCGTGCCCGAAACGATGCCGCTCGACCGGCTCTTGGAAGTGTTTCAGGAAAAGCACAACCAGTTGGCCGTCGTGCTGGATGAATATGGCGGCACCGAGGGGATGGTGACGTTGGAGGATATCTTGGAGGAGTTGGTGGGCGAGATTCGCGACGAACATCGCCGCGAAAGAACCGATTCCTTCGTCGAGCGAGACGCGAACAGTTGGTATGTTGACGGAATGGTGAGCGTGGCCGACATGGTCGAGCGCTTGGATGTAAAGCTCGACGATGAATCCGAGCCGCGCGGGTTCAATACGGTATCCGGCCTGATTCTCGATCAACTCGGGCGAATACCCAAACCGGGCGACGCCACCGAATGGCACGGCTTGCGGCTGGAAGTGGTGAGCATGGACGGCCAGCGCATTGACCAAATTCTAGTCACCCGCCAGCCAAGCGAGCAGACGGGGCCGGCATGACCCGAGCGCGTTAAGCGTTGATGCTACATCGCCGTCAGCTTGCTCAATCGCGAGCGGTCCGGCGCCAGCATCGTCGCTATTCTCACGCGCTCTCGGGGCTAGCGTGTTTGTGCGGCTAGTGTAACATATTTACGCACGCAGATGCCGCACGTTGTCGCATCGTTTACTGCTTGAAACAGGGGTCATCGCCCCGGCGCTCGTTCCCTGGGAACGAGCGAGCCTTGGGGTCGCCGCTTGATGAAAACGATCCGAAAACTGCTCGTCGCCAATCGCAGCGAAATCGCGATCCGCGTATTCCGCTCGGCCCACGAATTGGGCATCCGCACGGTCGCCATTTACTCGCACGAAGACCGCTACGCCTTGCATCGGTTCAAAGCCGACGAGGCCTATCAGGTCGGTAAGGTGGGCGAGCCGATCCGCGCCTATCTCGATATCGACGGCATTGTCGCCACCGCCGTCGCACACGAAGCCGACGCCATCCATCCCGGCTATGGCTTCCTGTCGGAGAACCCGGCCTTGCGGCGGGCTTGCGACGCGGCGGGAATCATCTTTGTCGGTCCGCGCGCCGAACTGCTCGACCAACTGGGAGACAAGACGGCCGCGCGCGAAATCGCCGACCGCGCGAAGGTCCCGATTCTGCCAGGCAGTCCGCGGGCCGTCGTTAGCTTGGACGAGGCCCGCCAGCTCGCGGCGAAGCTCGGCTATCCGGTGATGCTCAAGGCGGCTCACGGCGGCGGCGGCCGCGGCATGCGCGTGGTGCTCGACGAATCGCAACTCGCGCCCAACTTGGAACAAGCCCAGCGCGAATCGCAATCGGCATTCGGCAGCTCCGAAGTGTTCATCGAAAAGTACATCGCGCGGGCCCGGCATTTGGAAGTGCAATTGCTTGGCGACGAGCACGGCAATCTGGTTCATCTTTGGGAACGCGACTGCTCGCTCCAGCGGCGGCATCAAAAGGTCGTCGAGATCGCGCCGGCGCCGAATCTCGATCCGCAACTGCGGAGCAAATTGTGCGATTCGGCCCTCGCGATCGGTCGTGCCGTCCGCTACGAAAACGCCGGCACTGTGGAATTTCTGCTCGATGTCGATTCGCGGCCAGTACTACTTCATCGAAGTCAATCCGCGGATTCAGGTCGAGCACACGGTCACCGAGGAAGTGACGGGCATTGATATCGTCCGCAGCCAACTCCTCGTCGCCCAAGGGTTGGAATTGCGACTCGCCGGAAATCGGCCTGGCGAGTCAAGCCGACATCCGCACGAACGGTTTTGCGTTTCAATGCCGAGTGACGACGGAAGACCCCGAAAATCGGTTCGTGCCCGACTACGGCCGCATCGGAGCCTATCGATCGGCGAGCGGCATGGGCATACGGCTCGACGCCGGCACCGCGTTCTCGGGCGCGGTGGTGACGCCGTACTACGATTCGCTGTTGGTGAAGGTTACGCGCCCGCGGCTTGCGGCTTGGCCGACGCCTCGCGGCGCATGGAGCGGTGCTTGCAAGAGTTCCGCGTGCGGGGCGTGAAAACGAACATCCCGTTCCTATCAATCTGATTACGCATCCGAGTTTCTTGGCGGGCGAATGCACGACGCGGTTCATCGACGACACGCCCGAGTTGTTTCAGATGGTCGTTCGCCGCGATCGGGCGACGAAGCTGCTGCAATACCTGGGCGAAGTGCTGGTGAACGGCAACGCGCTGGTGAAAGATCGGCCGTTGAGCACTGCGCCGCGAGCCGGCTCCGTTGCCGCACTTCGATAAGCTGCGGCCGATTCCGCCCGGCACGCGCGACAAATTCAAGGAACTGGGCGCCAAGAAATTTTCCCAGTGGGTGCTCGACCAAAAGCGGCTGCTGATCACCGACACGCACGCTTCCGCGACGCCCATCAGTCGCTGCTCGCCACTCGGCTGCGCACGTTCGACATGCTGGCCATCGCCGAGGCCTACGCGCGACTCACGCCGGAGTTGTTCTCGCTCGAGATGTGGGGCGGAGCGACGTTCGACACGTCGATGCGGTTCCTCAAGGAATCTCCCTGGCAGCGGCTGGAGCGAACTGCGCGAGCGAGTTCCCAACATCCTGTTTCAGATGTTGCTCCGCGCTCGAACGCCGTGGGCTACACCAACTATCCCGACAACGTCGTGCGCGAATTCGTCAAGCAGTCGGCGAAGGCGGGGATCGACGTGTTCCGCATGTTCGATTCGCTCAACTGGACGCCCAACATGCGGGTGGCCATCGACGCCGTGCTCGAGACCGGCGCCATTTGCGAAGCGGCCATCTGCTATACGGGCGACATGCTCGACCCCGGGCGACCGAAATACGATCTCAAGTATTACGTCGCACTTGGCGAAGGAACTCGAGAAGATGGGAGCCCACATCCTGGCCATCAAAGACATGGCCGGGCTTTGCAAACCCTACGCGGCCGAACTGCTCGTCAAAACGCTGAAGCAGGAAATCGGCATTCCGATCCATTTCCACACGCACGACACGAGCGGGATCGCGGGCCGCGAGCGTGCTGAAGGGCGCCGAGGTCGGGCTGGACATCGCCGATGGCGCGCTGGCGCCGCTTTCGGGTCTGACTTCGCAACCCAATTTAAACGCCCTGGTCGAATCGCTCCGCGGCACGCCGCGCGATACGGGTCTCGACATTCCCAGCCTGCGCGAGATCGCCCGCTATTGGGAAGCGGTGCGCCAATTCTATACGCCCTTCGAGAGCGACATGAAGGCGCCCGACGCCGATCTTTATCTGCATGAGATGCCCGGCGGGCAGTTCACGAATCTGCAAGAGCAGGCCCGCGCGTTGGGGCTGATGTCGCGGTGGCCGGAAATTTGCCAGATGTACGCGGCCGTGAATCAATTGCTCGGGGATATCGTCAAAGTCACCCCCACCTCGAAATCGGTCGGCGACCTGGCGCTGTTCCTGGTGACGAACAATCTGAACGCCGAAGCGATTCTCGATCCGAGCCGCGATCTGGCCTTTCCCGAATCGGTGGTCGATCTGCTGGCCGGTCGGATGGGATTGCCGCCCGGGGGTTTTCCACCGCAAGTGCGCGACCGCGTGCTGCGCGGGCAGAAGCCGTGTCGAGGGCCGCCCGGGCGAATCGCTGCCGCCAGCCGATTTCGCCGCCACCGCCGCGGGCTCGAAAAGATTCTCGCGCGCGAGCCGACCGAGCAGGAGGTCATCACCTACTTGCTGTATCCGCGTGTGTTCCAAGATTTCGCCGCGCACCAACAAACCTATTTCGACGTCAGCGTGCTGCCGACGCCCTATTTTCTCTACGGCCAGCAAATCGGCGAGGAATTGGCCGTCGACATCGAGCCCGGCAAGACGTTGATCATGAAATTGCTCACGGTCGGCGAGCCGCATCCCGACGGCCGGCGGAGCGTGTTTTTCGAATTCAACGGCCAACCGCGGGCCGTGTCGGTGAGCGACCGCGCTTTGGAAACCGAAGTGGCCCGGCGACCGAAGGCCGACGTGAGCGATCCGCGGCAGATCGCCGCTCCCATGCCCGGCCTGGTCGTGACCGTTGCGGTTAAAACCGGCGATGCGGTCAAACGGGGCCAAAAGCTGCTGTCGATGGAAGCGATGAAAATGGAAACCACGCTCTATGCGGAGAAAGACGGCTCGATCGCCGACGTGCTCGTACAAGCCGGCTCGCCCGTCGAAGCGGGCGAACTCGTCGTCCGCATGGAATAGAAACTCGTCCCGGCACATCGCCAATTTTGTTTACTGATTTCTCGCACCACCGCGTTAATCACGATTCACTCCTCTCGATCGAAAGGTCACTTCTCATGGCGAAAACATCTTGCTCTGTCAGTCGCGAAGAATTTTCAGCCGGCGCGAAGCCGGTGGAACTGCTCGTCAACGGCGTGCCGATGCTGGCCGAGGTCAAAGAGTTCTCGACCGGTTCGCTCGGCTGGTATCTCAACGGCAAAACGACGGTCAAGATCGGCGACAAGCCGGTCACGGTTCAAATTGGTTTGAACATGACGATCGTCGGGTCGAAAGAATTGCCAAAGTAGTAATGCGGAAGGTCGTGCGGGCCGGGTCATAGCCCGCGCTGTGCATGCCGATTTTCCGAGCCTCGTATCGTTCGCGAACACTTTCCGAGCGTGTCTCGTCGGACTGTGTGATTCCTTGTCCCGATAAGGGGGGAAGGTTATAAAGGATTTCGCGAATTCCTTCCTAATGCTCGCTAATTCGGGACACGGTGAGACGCTGCGATGCCCGATGCTTTTGATCCCTATCATGTCTGGCTCGGGATTCCAGCCACGGAGCAACCGCCGAACCGATATCGGCTGCTAGCGATCCCTCTGTTCGAAGCGAATCCGGACGTGATCGACAGTGCGGCCGATCGCCAAACGGCCCATCTGCGCACCTTCCAAACGGGGCAGCATGCCAAACTGACGGAGCGGCTGCTCAACGAAGTGGCGGCGGCCCGGGTCTGTCTTCTCAATCCGGCATCGAAAGCGAAGTACGACGCGCAATTGCAAGCGGGGCCGCAGTCGGCGATTGGCTCGGCGATCGGTCGTGCGTCATCGGGCTCCGCGATTGGACAAGCCGCATCGGCTTCCGCCATCGGCCGAGCGGCGTCGCAGGCTTCCTCCGGTTCCGCGATTGGCCGCGCCGCATCAGGTTCGCGCGATCGGCCGCAGCCGCTCCGCAGACTCCTGGCGGTTCACAAATCGGCAAAGGGGCTCCGGCCAATCTGCCGGTGGCCCGCTCGCTTCCGACCGCCGCCGCGCTTGGTCCCGCATCGGATGTTCCCTCCGCAGCCGAGAGCAATTGGAATGCGTTGATGGGTAGTGCCGGCAGCGCGACTCCCATGGCGAGCGGTGCGGGAACCCAAAAGCGCGCGACGCGGCGAAAAGCGAGCAACGTTCCCAAGCTAGTCGGCGCGGGGGTCGCCGTCGTCGCAGCCGCCGCGATTTGCATTGCAGCCTACGTGATAAGCCATCCCGTCGAAGCGGTCCTGACTTTTGATTGGTCCGCCAATGATCGGACCGGCGCGACACTGGCGATCGACGGCCGACCCGTGACCATTCCCGAAACCGGTTCCTGGGAGTTCCCCTGCCCGCCGGGCGAGCACAAGATCTTCGCCCAGCGCGCGGCTTCAAGATGGATTCGACCGTCGCGCTCACCGGCGGCCAGCAGCAGCCGATCACCGCCGAGTGGGCGCCCAAGGCGATGCTCGTTCTCAATTGGCCGATCGACGCTCGAAAGGGGGCGAAACTTTCGATCGATGGCATCCCGCAAATCGTATCGCAGCATGAACCGTTGGAGATTGCCGTCGAACCGGGAAAGCATGTCGTCCACATTGGCGCGCTCCAGCGCGGAAACGTTCAATATCACGGTGCCGATCGCCGACGACGAACATCGCAACATCGCGGTTAGCTTTCCGGTCTGGTCGACGCTCGTGATCGACTTGCCGCTCGACCAACGGAAAGACGCGGCGATCAGCATCGATAACGAGTCCCTGTTGGTGGATGAAACCACAGCGAAGCTCGAATTCCGCCTCAAGCCCGGTCAGCACTCAATCCGCATCACCCGCCCGAACTACCAGCCGATCGAGCAGGTCGCCATGCTTACCGCCGGCGCGTTGACGATTAGCCCTAAATGGCAGCCCCTGACCACGACCGGCGACCCGGCAACAATCAAACCGCTCGGGACGGACGCCGGCAACACTCCTGACAAGCCAGCGCCCGGGGCCGATCCCGCGGATGTGGCGACTGCCAAGAAAATCGCGCCCCCCTCGCCGGCTGACCAAGAGCGAATCGCCAAGGAGTTGGACGATGTCTACAAGCTCGCCCACTCCCCCGCCAAAGATCGGGCCATGATCGCCGAGATGTTTAAGACGGCCGACGAGCCGGGCAGTTCACCCGCCGAGCGCTACATGCTGTTAACGAAGGGAGTCGCCCTGGCGGCGGGCCTCGGCGATTTCGAGGCGGCGTTTCAGGGAATCGATACGCTGGATGCGGTGTATGAAATCGATCTTTTCGGGATGAAGCAGAAGCTATTGGACGAATCCGTTGCGATGCTGAAGACCAGCGATCAAATCACCGCCTTTGTCGCCGCGGCCGAACAGCTTATCAACCAAGCTGTCGCCGCTGACCAATACGATACGGCCTTAGCGGTCGTGACGACGGCAAAAAAAGGGATCGCCAAGCGACCAGCCGATTTCCGTCTCTTCAAAGAAGCAGACGAGCGGCTCGCGCATCGGCGAGGCGAAACCGTGGCATTGCAGGGAGCACATGCCGGCGTCGAAGAAGCTCAAAAAACTCTCGCCAAGAGACCGGGCGACCCCGCGGCCAATTTGACGCTTGGCCGCTGGTATTGCCTGTTGAAAAACGATTGGCAGCGCGGGCTGCCGCTCTTAGCCAAGTCCGGCGATGACCGGTTCCAACCGCTGGCCAAGCAAGAGTTGGCGGGCAATCTGGATACAAAATCGCAATTGCAAATCGCCGACGGGTGGTGGGACGCGGCCGGCAAGGAAACCGATCTCGCCCGCGACAATGCCCGACTGCACGCCAGCGAAATCTATCAAATCGTGCTGCCGAATCTCGAATCGCCGCTGAAAAAAATCGCGATCGAACAGCGGCTGGCCGATGTCGTCACAAGCAAATCGCACGGCTCGGCAGGCTTGCCGGCCGGCGGCCGACAATTTTCCCGCGGCCAATGGGTCGATCTGCTTCGCTTAGCCAATCCAGTCACTCACGCCGTTTTCGGCAAATGGACGCGCCAAGGGACGAGCGTCATTTGCCAGGCGGACGACTTCGCGCGATTGCAATTGCCGGTGGAAGTCAACGGCGGCTACGATCTCGAAGTGGAATTTACTCGAAAACAAGGCAACGATGATGTCAACGTGATTATTCCCGTCGGGTCGCGCTACTCGTTGGTCATGTTGGGCGGGTTCGGCGGCCGCGGCAGCGGATTGCACAAACTCGCAGGCGGCTCGCCGGCCGACCAGGCGAACCAATATGCGATTCGACCGGGGAATCTGCAAAACGGTCGCCGCTATCGGCTGTTGATCAGCGTGCGGGCATTGGAAGACGATTCGGCCAGCATCGCGGTGAACGTTGATGGGCGACCCGCCTGGCCGGAATGGCAGGGACCAGTCGCCACGCTCGACGAATTGTATGTGTGGAGGCTGTCGAGCACGCATCGCATCGGCATCGGCGCCTATGACAATCAGGTGGCGTTTCACAGCGTGCGGTTCCGCCTCGTGTCGGGCGACGCGACAACTCCGAAGGGCAAGGTCGTCAATCCGACGACGATCGTCATGAAGAAAGCCGCATGGGGCGGCGGCAATAGTTGGAGCGACGTGATCGAACACGCCCGCTACTCATTGCGCAATAACGAGTGGATTTGGGCCACGTTTGATTTTTTCGGTGCCGACCCCTTGCCCGGCTCGCGAAAGCGGCTCGAGCTGACGTACGAAAAATCGGGCAAGGAAGAACATGATTCGGTTGACGAGCATGGCGCCTGGAAACCGGCCGAGCATTTCTAGCAGCCCGCAAGTCCACATGCAGCCTTGGAAAACTAGATAGGCAGACTTGGACATCTTCTCCCATGACTCGGAACTCGGTGCAGTTTCAAATTTGACAGGCACTAATATGCACCGCATTCTCTCCGTCTCAATCATCGTGCTTCTGTCCGCGGCAATTTCCCTTGCCGAGGAACCGCTCAAAAAGCTGCCCATTCCCGACGGCGCAGCGCAAGCGACGTCGCTGAAGACGGTCAAAGACGCCTTCAAGGCGGACTTCGCCGAAAAGTCGTCCGCCGATACACGTCGCCCTTTCCAAGAAACTATTCGATGCGGCGCTGGAAACCAAAGACGAGCCGACCGATCGGTTTACGCTCCTAGCCGAGTCGCGCGACTTAGCCGTCCGCGCCGGGGACCTTCCCGCGACGATGCGAGCAATCGAACAGCTCGCGAGCGAGTTTGCAGTCGATTCCGTTGCGATGAAAGCAAAATCGCTCGCGGCGATCGCCAAGCTTCCCCTGGCGACGGACGCCGAGAGCGCACTCGCGGAAGCATTTATCTCGGTCATCGACGAAGCCATCGGGCGGATCAATTCGCCGCCGCGCAGCAATTGTCGGTCGCAGTAAAGCCGATCGCCCGCAAGGCCGCCGATAAGCAACTCCTGGCCCGGTTGGATCGTATCAATAAGGAACTTGCGGTCCTGCAGAAGCAGTACGAAGAAGTCAAACCGGACTTCGCGACGCTCAAGGAAAAGCCCGACGACCCTGCGGCGAACCTGGCCGTGGGCCGATTTCTTTGTTATTGGAAGGGGCAATGGGACGACGGGTTGCCGATGTTGGCCAAAGCGAACGACGCAAAGCTAAAGGACTTGGCCGCACTGGAATTGAAGCGTCCGCAAGAGTCTGCCGCACAAATGCAGCTTGGCGATGCATGGTGGGCACTGGCCGACGCCGCCACCGAGCCAGTCAAAGGTCGATTGAAGAAACGGGCCGCGAGTTGGTACGAGCAGGCGCTGCCCGAACTCAGCGGGTTCGCGAAAGCCAAAATTGAAAAGCGAATGCACGAAACGGAGACGACTGCGGCGGTCGCCGGCAAAACGCATTCGCATGAGATCGATTTGTTGAAGCTCGTTGACGTCAAACGGGATGCCGTTCATGGGACGTGGGAGGTCAAGAACGGATCGTTGGTTTGCCAAGCATCGACCAGTTGCCGAGTCGAATTCCAATATCAGCCGCCAGAGGAATACGACTTTCAAATCACCTTCGCGCGAGTCGACGGTCACAACTGCGTCGCCGCAAATCTGTGCCGCCGCCGACCGGCAGTTCATGTGGCTTATGGATGGTTATGAGAATCTGATGGGGTTTGATCTCATCGGCGGACGGACTTGCCAAAACAATTCATCTGGAAAAGGATTCAAGATCGTCAACGGGCGCCGATATCTCTCCGTCGTTAAGGTCCGCAAGAGCGGAGTGCAGGTATTTATCGACGGCAAATTAGCGGACGAGTGGAAGACCGACTACCACGACATGTCGCTGCCGAACGGTTACAGCCTCCCCACGCAGCGCACTCTTGGACTTGCGACCTGGGATTCGCCCACGATCTTCTATTCCGCGAAGGTGATCGAAATTACCGGCGTCGGGAAGCGGTTGAAATAATACGGGTTGAATCAACGCCAGCCGCCTTGCATCTCATAGTCAACGGCGGATCGTCCGCCGCGCGGCACCCGTGCCAACTTCCTCGCACGGCGAAAATTCTTGCTTCCGTGCGGCCATCTGCTATAACAACGGCGGTTGATCCCACCAGTCCCTCCTGAGCGATGTTTCGAGTCGGTGACTGAATGGCAGCGCGAAGCGGCGACCGCGAAGGTCGCGAGCGAACCGGCAATTCAGTGCGTCGGCGGCATTCGAGTTCCTACCGCGGAGGATTGCCATGTTGACGTCCTTTGGCCGGCGACAGCCGTATTGCGACCACGTCTCGCGACGCAATTTTTTGAAAATCGGGCGCTCGGCGTCGGCGGCTCGACGCTGGCGAACTTGACCTTGGCCGACTTGTTCCGCGCCGAGGCCGCAACGCCCGGAGCCGCCAAGAAATCGATCATCAATATTTATCTGTCCGGCGGGCCGTCGCATCTCGATACGTTCGATTTGAAGCCGAACGCGCCGCCGGAAATTCGGGGCGAGTTTCATCCCATCGCCACCGCCGTGCCCGGGATGGAAATCTGCTACCTGCTGCCGAAGCTCGCCCAACTCGCCGGCAAACTGGCGATCGTGCGGCTCGCTCACCGGCATTCGCGACGAACATGCACCGAACCAATCCGAAAGCGGCTGGTCGGAAAATGATTTGAGAAGCATCGGCGGGCATCCCAGCTTGGGCTGCGCCGTGTCGAAAATTCAAGGAACGGCGACCGGAGCCATTCCGACGTTCGTGGACCTCACGGGCCACACCCGTCCCGGTTTCTTGGGGCCGACGTATTCGGGCTTTCGTCCCGACGGCGAAGGCCGCGCGAACCTGCGTTTGCGCACCGAGATCAGCCCGGATCGGTTCCACAACCGTGCGGCGTTGTTGGGCCAACTGGATCGCATTCGCCGCGATGTCGATGCCAGCCACATGATGGACGCGATGGATGCATTCAACCAACGCGCGGCGAGCGTCATCACGTCCAGCGAACTGGCCGACGCGCTCGATTGGGAAAAGACCGACGAAAAAATTCGCCAGCGTTATTCCATCGCGGAACATCAGGACAACAGTCGATTCCTGATCGCCCGGCGGCTGATCGAATGCGGCGTGCGAATCGTAAGCTTCAGTTGGGGCGGCTGGGATACGCACAGCGAGAATTTCATTCAACTCCGCAAGCAGTTGCCGCCGTTGGACACTGGTTTGAGCGCGATGATCGAAGACCTCGACGCCTCGGGCCTGCTGCAATCGACAGCGATCGTCATGTGGGGCGAGTTCGGCCGCACTCCGCGGGTGAACAACAACGGCGGCGGGCGAGACCATTGGGCCCTGCGCGGCCAGTGCGCTGGTCGCCGGCGGCGGTTTGAAGCTTGGGCAAGTGATCGGCTCGACGAATCGTTTTGGCGAGGAGCCGCACGAGCGGCCCGTGCATTTGCAAGAAATGTTCGCCACGTTCTATCACCTGTTGGGCATCGATCCGAAAACGACCACGCTCCGCGATCCGAACGGCCGGCCGCAGTATCTGGTCGAACATCCCGAACCGATCGCCGAATTGCTCGGATAAGCGGCGGCGAAATTCCTTCGTCGTTCGGCGAATCTCGCTATGCACTGCGCATGCCGGATATGCCGACTATTTCGGATCGCCGCAGTTTAAGGCCGCGACGATAATCGCGCTCCCAGGTATTTTCGCGCGAACGCATGTAAGACGTGCAAAACGAATTTACCTTCTTTCAAAACTCTCTGGCACAAGCGGACCGCAGAGCGGCCCGCGGCGCGCTGTCGCGCGGGTCGTAACGGTCGTGCGTCAAAAAATTCTTCCAGTATCTTTTTGACTGCGCAGGCAATCGTGACCTATATTGTTCCTGGTCGGCAGGCCAAGACCCGTCTGTTTCGATCTCCATCGTGGATCATTATTTTACGGATAGCCATCGCTCGAACGTCGCTCCGGTCGCCCGGCCGGAAGTTGTCGCTCGGATGAAAAGCGGTTGCCGTCCGCCCACCCCATAGACAAGCCTGAAGAGTGCATGGGCGCCACGAATGTCGCGGCGCCTACCGTCCGGATGCACGCCCACGCGTAGGCCAATTGACGGCCTTAAAGCGCTTCCCCTCACAGGTCTGCAATGAATTTGAAAACGCGATGCTGGCTTCGTACCCTCGCCTTGGCTTTGGCGACTACAGGTGTTTCTTTCCGCGGCGCGCCCACGTTGCGCGCAAAGTGAAATCCGCGTCGTTGCTCCAGTCGTCGGCTCGCCCGTCGGCTCCGCTGCGCTTGGCGCCGCCGCGGCCGGTCCGCTCAACGACATCGTCGCTCGCGGCACGACGCTCGAAGGCCAACGGCGCTGGGGCGAAGCGCTCACGCTGTATGAAGACTCCTACCGCAACGATCCGAGCCTGACGCAACTGAGCGGGCGAATCGATCTCGCGAAGATCCACTATGACCTGGGCCGGCGCTACGCCGACGCGAGCTTTCGCCGCGGCGTCGCGCAGCTCGACGAGGGCCGTGCGCTCGATCTGTACTCCGAAGTGCTCGCCAAGGTGTTCGCCCATTATGTGCAAGAGCCCGATTGGCGGCATTTCATCGAACGGGGCACGACCGACGTTGACCTGGCGCTCGGCGAGCCGACGTTCCTCGGCGCCAATCGCCTGCAAGCGTCGAACGACACCATCAACGCTTGCCGGAGGGAACTACACGACCTGACCGACAACCGCGCCGTGCGCGATCGCGACGAGGCCCGCGTTATCGTCTCCCAAGCGGCCCATTTGGTTGGCGATCGCTTGGGACTGAGCGCGACGAGCATCATACTTGAATACGTGAGCGGAGCCGCCGGCGGGCTGGATGAGTATTCCACGTTCCTCACCGCCGATCAGCTCAACGATTTGTATTCGCAGATCGAAGGCAACTTCGTCGGCTTGGGCGTCGAGCTCAAGGCGGCCGAGCATGCGCTGCTGATCGTGAACGTGATTCACGGCAGTCCCGCCGATCGTAGCGGCGTGAAGGCGGGCGACCGCATTCTGGCCGTCGCCGGCACGTCGACCCGCGACCTATCGACCGACCAGGCCGCCGAGCTGTTGCAAGGGCCCGAGGGGAGCACGGTCGAATTGCAGACCGCGACGGGCCAGGAACCGGCGCGGCTCGTGGCGATTCGCCGCGAACACGTCGAGGTGCCCAGCGTCGACGACGTGCGGATCATCGATCAGGAGTCGGGCGTCGGTTATCTAAAGCTCACTTGCTTCCAGAAGACCACGAGCCGCGATTTGGACGCCGCGTTGTGGAAGCTTTATCGCCTGGGAATGAAAAGCCTGGTGATGGACTTGCGTGGCAATCCGGGCGGCCTGCTCACCGCCAGCGTCGATGTGGCCGACAAGTTCATCGAACGGGGCACGATCGTTTCGACGCGCGGCCGCAGCCCGCAGGAAGATTACGACTACGCCTCGCATTCCACCGGCGCCTGGCGGATGCCGCTGGTCGTGCTCATCGACGGCGACAGCGCCAGTGCGAGCGAGATTTTCGCGGGGGCCGTGCGCGATCACCATCGCGGCACGCTCGTCGGCGTCCGGAGCTACGGCAAGGGCTCGGTGCAGGGAATTTTCCCGCTGAATATCGCCGGCACCGGCATTCGCTTGACCACCGCGAAGTTTTATTCGCCGGACGGTCATCCGTTCGTCCACGTCGGCGTGACGCCGGACATCATCGTGCATCAAGCGGCGAAGCCGATCGAGGGATCGATCGCCACGGCCCAGCCGACATCGACCGCGGGAGCCCCGGCGAACGACGCGATTCTTTCGGCGGGGCTGCAAGCGGCTCGCAAGCAAGTGGCGCAGCGCTAGGCGTGCGCTTTGGGACGCAGACGACCGCCAGTTCAGGGGAACAGTCCCCAGTTTTGCTTGGCAAAATGGGGACAGTCCCCGGGTTCGTGTCGGCCGATGCTTAGCTGGCGGACTTTTCCGTCGCCCGCTCGCTGCTGGCCCGCTGGGCGATGACCTGCTCCAGCTCGCGGATGTCGATCGGCTTCACCAGGTGGAAGTCGAACCCGGCTTCGCGGCTGCGTCGGCGGTCCTCTTCCTGACCATAGCCCGTGATTGCGACAATGAACAAATCGGCCGACGCCGGGCCGGCGCGTAGTTGCCGAGCCACCTCGTAGCCGTCCATGCCGGGCAAGCCGATATCGAGCAGCACCACCTCGGGCTTATCCTCGGCCACCGCGGCGAAGGCGGCTGGCCCGCAATCGGCGGCCCGCACGTCGTGCCCGCGCGATGCAGCAGCATCGTCAGCGTTTTCGCCGCGTCGGCGTTGTCCTCGACCACCAGAATTCGTCGGGGCGGGCCCGCAGAACCTGGCGCCTGCCGCGCGTTACGGTTGGCGCTTTCCACCGCCAACACGGGCAAGCGCACGATGAACTCGCTCCCTTGATCGGGGCCGCCGCTCGAGGCCTCGACCGTGCCGCCATGCAGCGCGACGAGATTGCCGGACCAACGTGAGCCCGATGCCCAGCCCGCCCTCGGAGTGGGCGAGCGAGCGATCGGCCTGCGCGAACAGATCGAACACGCGGGGCAGGACGTCAGAGCGATGCCCACTCCGTTGTCGCGAATGCGGAGCACGCAACGAATTTTCTTCGACGACGCCGGTAACGGAAATCTGTCCGCCCGGTCGGCGTGTACTTGGCGGCGTTGTGCAACAGGTTAACGAGAATTTGCTCCATCCGCGCGGGATCGGCCAGCAGGTAAACGGGATCGTGGGGCAGGTCGACCGACAGCCGTATGGCGCCGGTTGTCCATCAGCGGCGGCTGGTCTCGACGCCTCGGCCGATGACGTCCGCCAGGTCGACCAGCTCCTTGCGCAGGTCGATCTTGCCGCGCGTGATCCGCGACACGTCGAGCAGGTCGTCGAGAATTCGCGTGATGTGGACGATCTGCCGCTCGAGACGCGCAGCACCTGCGCGGCCGCGGATCGTCGGCAAGTTGGTTGCGAGCAGATCGAGCGCGCTGCGGATCGGCGCGAGCGGGTTGCGCAGCTCGTGGGCCAGCATCGCCAGGAACTCGTCCTTGCTGCGGCTGGCCGCTTCGGCGAGCAACCGCCCGGCCTGTTCCTTCGCCAGCAGCTTCGCCTGCTCGAGGTCCCGCTTGTGCGCGGTGATGTCTTCCATCGCCAGCAGCACCATTTGGGTTTCGTTTCCCTCCCAGAAAATGCGGTGGGCGTTGATGAGCAGCGTGCGCGGGCCGAGGCCCGGACAATCAATCGTCAATTCGAGATCGGAGAGCCGCTGGTGTTCGGGAAGAATCTTCTCCAACGGAGCCCGCAACGCCGGCTGGTTCCACTGCCCGTCGCAAATATCCCACAGCACCTGGCCGGCGAGCGATGCCGGTTCGACGGCGAACATGCGGCTGAACGCCGAGTTGGCTCGATTGATGCGCAAGTGATCGTCCAAGACCAGCAGCGGCTCCCAGACGGTTTCGACGATCGCGTCGGCGTAGTCGCGCGAGGCCTTCAACTGCTCGGTGTTCCGTCTTAGTTCGTCGATATCCACCGCGGCGATCGCCGCGCCGTCGATCTTGTTATCGGCGGTGATGTAGGGACGAATCCGCAGCGAATACCATTGGCCCGAGTGGTCCTGAACCTCGAATTCTCGGGGAACCAGATCCTTAATGACGACGTTGATCTGCTCCAGGAGATCGGGAATCTTTAGATTCGGTCGGAGATCGCCGAGCGGCCGCCCCAGGTCGCTGGGAATGACGTTGAACAGTTCCTCGGCCGGCGGGGTGAATCGGCGAATTTTAAGCTCCCGGCTCACCATGATGATGGGAATGTTCAGCCCGCCGAGCAAATTGATCAGGTCGTCGTTGAGCCGCCCCAATTCCCGATTGCGGTGCTTGAGCTCGTCGTTGACGGTGCTCAGTTCCTCGTTCGTCGACTGCATTTCCTCTTTCGAGGTTTGCAGTTCTTCGTTCGTGCTTTGCAGCTCTTCGTTGCTCGAGAGAATTTCCTCGTTCGCGGCCTTGAGCTCCTCGCTCGCCGCTTCGTTCTGCTCGATCACCGATTGCAATTGCTCGCGGAGCGCCGCGTTTTCGCGTTCGAAATGTTCGGGCGGAGCCCCGTCGCCGTTCGATCCTTCTTTCACGGTCGGTTGCGACAGGTCCGGCAGGAGCCTTTGGAACAGCACGACAAAATGTCGCTTCGATCCCTGTTCGCCGTGCACCGGGACGACATCGATGGCGATGGACCAGAGCCGGTCGTCCACTCGATAACGGAGTCCCTCCTTGCGGATCGGCACGTTGCGCTGCTTGGCGGCGTCGATGGCCTCGCGCAGATCGATCGTGAGCGTGTCGCGGACCAGCTTCAACAAGTCGAGCGTGGCGGCGCCCGGCGTGGGGCCGAGATAGGGGCCGAGGTCGCCGCGAAAATGCAGCACTTGCAAATCGTCGTCGATCACGACGCTCGGCGGAACGTATCGCGAGAGCAGAATTCGTTCGGCCTTTTTCTGCATCGACAGCGGGTCGGAACCCTCTTGCACGACACGTTCGAAGCTCATCCGCGCGCGCTGGCCGCTGCGGCATATCGGCCGTCGGAACGCCATGCGGCGATTTGACCGCCGATATTTTTTTGGCGTAAATCCGGTGATCCTTATCGACCGTGTCGAAGAGGTTTCCGAAATTTCCGATGGTTTCCGAGGTCCCCAACAGCAGAAAGCCGCCCGGCCTGAGCGAGTAGTGCAAAAAGGGCAGTACGCGCTTTTGCAACGGGGCGTCGAAGTAGATCAACAGATTGCGACAGCTCACCAGGTCGATGTTCGCGAACGGCGGGTCGGCCGCCAGGTTGTGCTTCGAGAACACGCACAGGTCGCGGACCGCTTTGCTGATCTGGTAGTTGCCGTTCGACTTGGAGAAGAACCGCCGCAGGCGTTCCGCCGAAACGTCCATCGCGATATTATCGACATACACGCCGGCTCGTGCCCGCTCGAGCGCGACCTCGTTGATGTCGGTGGCGAGAATCTTGATCGGCGTGTTGCTCCGCGTATCGCCGAGCGACTCCATCACCGAGATAGCGATCGAATACACCTCCTCGCCGGTGGAACAGCCGGGGACCCAAACGCGGATCGGCGCGTGGTCGGGTCGCGTGTCCAACAGCGGCAACATCGCTAGCTTCAAGGCGGTGAACGCCCCGGGATCGCGAAAGAAGCTTGTCACCCGGATGAGAAAATCCTGGGTCAGGTCGTGCACTTCCGCCGGATCGTTTTGCAATCGCTGAACGTAGGCGTCCATTGTTTCGGCGCCGCTCAATCCCATCCGGCGATGAATGCGGCGCTTGATCGTATTGCGCTTGTAGAGCGAAAAATCCACCCCCGCTTCGCGCCGCAGCAAGGCGAAGATTTTTTGCAAATGCTCTTCCTCAGACCGGAATTTCGCCGTCGATCTGCCGCCCGTTCGAAAACAGCTTGTGCGCCAGCCGGGTCAGTTGTCGACCGATCTCGGCCGGCGGAAGAATGAAGTCGGCCTGCCCCGACGATGCCGCGCTGCGGGGCATGGAATTCTGCCGCGCGGTCGATTCATCCTGGACGAATACGATGCCGTCGGCGCCCTTGATGTCTTCCACGCCCAGGGCGCCATCGGTGCCGCCGCCCGATAATACGATGCCGATCGCGTTGCCCCCCTGGTCGCGGGCCAGGGAGCGAAAGAAATGATCGATCGGCATGAACTGCCCGGCATGCTCCTCGCGCGGAGTGAACTTGAAATGTCCCGCCGCAACGGCCAAATTGGTGTTCGGCGGAATCACGTACACGTGATTGCATTCGATCGGCGCGCGCATCGACGGCCGACGATACCGGCAGCTTCGCCTCGCGGGCCACGATTTCCGACAGCAGGCTTGCGTGTCGCGGATCGAGGTGTTGGATCAGCACGAAGGCCAGCCCGGGATTGGCTGGAACGTTCTGGATCAGCTCGACGAACGCCTCGAGGCCCCCCGCCGAGGCGCCGACGCCGACAATTGGACATCGGCCCTTCAGGCCTATCTCTTCCGAGTCGGCTCGCTCGCAATTTGATCTACCATGAAACGAGCGCAAGCGGGAAGCTTCCGATCCAATACGTCGACGCACGGGGCTCGACGATCGCCCCGCGAGAATTGCAACCGGGCGCAGGGGTGTGACACCCGTATTCTATCGGTTAACCCGACGCGGAGAAAGGGTCCGCGAGAAATATGACGCAAAATTTAAATTACCCCCCCCCCCATTTAAAGGAACTAATGCGAGCCGACTTTCGCGGAATGCTTCCCTCCCAAATCGATACGTGATAAAATTGAAAACGTTCCGCACGGGGCTCTTGCCGCTGGCCTCTCGCTGCCGGGCAAGCACGGATGCGGAGGCCACGACGCCAGTCTTACGTTTCCTTAGGAGCGGTCGCTCCCTGGATCAAGTACGAACAGGCGCTGGCGATGCAAAACACGCAAGAAACCATTGGTTCCATAGCTCCGGACAGGCCAAGCGCGGATTGCGCAGCGGCGCCGCCCGGCAAGACGCACGGTCAATCGCAAGGCACGAGCGAACGCCGGCTGCAAGCCGAGCGATTATCCGCGGTGGGCGAAGCAATCGCGGGACTGGCCCACGCCAGCCGCAACGCCTTGCAGCGCAGCCAGGCGTGCTTGGAAATGTTGGCCACCGAACTCCAGGACAATTCGGACGCATTGAACCTGATCGGCCGAATTCAGACTGCGCAGGACGACCTCCATCAGCTTTATGAAAAGGTGCGGGAGTACGCGGCCCCGCTAAAGCTCGACCCGCAACCGCAGCCCGTGTTCGATGCGATCCGCGACGCCTGGCAAGCTTTGCCTGGAACGCGCGCGGGCCGGGCCGTACTGCTGCAAGAGGAATTCAGCACCACCGACTTGAGTTGTGAAATCGATCGGCCGGCGATCGCTCACGTTTTTTTTCATCTCTTCAAGAATGCCATGACCGCCTGCGCCGATCCCGTGGAAATTACCGTCGGCTATCGCAGCGACTCGTTGCGGGGAAAGCCGGCGCTGCGGATTACGGTGCACGATAATGGTCCAGGATTTGCTGCCGACGAGCGACGGCGAGCGTTTCGCCCGTTCTACGAAACGCGAGCCCGCGGCTCCAGCTTGGGGCTCGCAACTTGTCGAAGAATCATCGAAGCGCACCACGGCGAGATCGGCTTTGAACCGCCCGCAGAGGGGGCTGGCGAACAGAAGCCGCTTGGCCGCGGAGTGAATTTGGCGGCGCCGCTCGCGGCTCGGTTGGAACTCGTTCTGCCTAGGAGCATGTCATGACGCAATCCTGGCGAATTCTGCGTCGCCGACGACGAAGCCGATATGCGTGAGTATTTTCAGCGCACGCTGCCCGCGATCGGCCATCAAGTGGTGGGCGCGGCCTCCACGGGCATGGAACTCATTGGGCTGTATGAGACGCTTAAACCCGACCTGGTCATCACCGACATCAAAATGCCGGACCTCGATGGGATCGACGCGGCCAAACGAATTCATCAAGTGCGGCCGGCGCCGGTGATCCTGGTGTCGGCGTACAACGATTCGGACTTGATCGGGCGCGCCGGGCAGGAGCAGATCCTGGCGTACCTGGTGAAGCCCATCAAGCAGGCCGACTTGGAACCGACGATCGCTTTGACTATGTCGCGGTTCGCGCAGTTCGAGGCCCTGCGGATCGAGGCGAACGGCTTGCGGCAGGCGCTCGAGGATCGGAAGATCATCGAACGGGCGAAGGGCATCCTCATGCTCCTGCGCCGGGCTACCCGAGGCCGACGCATTTCGCCGGCTGCAAAAGCTGGCCCGCGATCAGAACCGAAAGTTGGTGGACATTGCCCAAATGATCGTGACCGCGGAGAAAGCCTTGCAGCCATCGTGAACGATAGCCGTTCACAATCGCTCGGGATTGAGCACTTTCCTCGGGGCGGCGGAGCAGAAAACATCGATCGGACGTTGCAATGCCGGTCGCCGCAAAAAATATTTGACATTTCTCGGTACGACCTCTAAATTACGTTTCTGCCTCGTTGTCGTCGTTCCTGCTGTTGACGACGAGAAACGGCCACGATTGCCCTGCGTTGCGAACCCGTCGCGCCGTGAGGGTTTTTTTGTTGGTTTAATCTACATCGCCGGCGTCTCCGCGATGGTCGCGGTGATTTTTGTCCCTTTTCGGACCCCGTTTTGCAACGGACTGCATGTGTCCTTTTTCGGGCAGACAGACCGACTGCCGAGATCACGCCTTTCACCGGAGAATTCATGCATCGGTCGCCAGAAGTTGCGGCTCGCTTTGTCGAGCCGCCTTTGAATATCGCCAGAATTCCGTCGCACGTGCCGGGTCCGGCGCGGCAAGCGGAAACCCGTCTCAAGCAAAGTTCGCATGCCGCGCTGCGCCGTGTGCGCTGCGACTTTCACGAGGGAGTGCTCACCCTGCGAGGGCGGGTGTCGAGCTACTACCTGAAGCAATTGGCGCAAACCTTAACGGCGGGAGTCAAGGAAGTGCAAGAGCTCGTCAATCGCATTGAGGTGCGAGGAGAGATTCCATGCTAGTGCTCACTCGACAGCTGGGTGAACGGCTCATCATTGGCGACGACATCGAAGTGACCGTCGTGGAAATTCGGCCCGATCGGGTCAAACTGGGCGTCTCGGCTCCGCCGGAAGTGTCGGTGCACCGGGAAGAGGTGTTCCTGCGAATCGCCGCCGCCGCGCGGGAATCGAAGCCGATCCCGGAAGAATCGCGCTATCGGTCGGAATTCGCTTGAGCCGGCGTCGGACTATTGTCCGAGCTTATCGGGATAGACGACCAATTCGACGCGGCGATTGCGCGCCTTGCCGGCTGGCGTGGCGTTGCTGACCACCGGATGATTTCCGCCATGCCCGACCAGGAACAGTTGGTTGGGCGGCAGATGGCTGCGAATGGTGAGATAGTCGAACACGGCCATCGCGCGGGCCATGGTGAATTGGTGGGGTGAAATCCAGCCGTTCGATGGCGGCGGATCGCTATCGGTGTGTCCCTCGACTCCGATGATCTGCTCGGCATAGGTGTGGGCCAGTTCGGCCGCCACGGCATCGATCAGTTGTGGAGCGTCGGCCCGGAGCCGCGCGGTACCCGGCTCAAATAGTCGGTCGGCCGAAAGCTCGATCCGGACGACCTCGCCGTCCTGGCGGATTTCGACGCCGGGAAAATTGAGTGCGGGAAGGTTCTGCCGCAAACTGTTGTTCGGCGTGATCGTGGCTCCCACGCGGCGGCGCGTCGAAGCGACCATCGCTTCGGCGCTTTTCTCCACCATCTGCTTGTCCTGCCGAGTTTGGGCGAGTTGCGAGGTGGTGCTGCTCAATTGCTCGCGCAGGGCGGTCACCTCGTCTTCCTTGAGGCGCGTTTGCCGCTGCGTTTGGGCCAACTGGGTTTGCAGGTCTTGATTGTCCTGGTCGAGCGAATTCGCTTTGTTCTGAAGTTCCTGATTCCGCTGGGCCAGCGCGGTCTGCTGCGTTTGCAGCGCCGTCACTTGGCCTTGCACCGCGTACGGATTTTGAGCGCAGCCGACGAGCGTCAGCGATGCCGCTACCGCAAGCAATGAGCCAGCGGCGACCCGCATGGCACTCTCCCTGATTCAACGCGGAACTGATGAGCGGCCGCACTGCGCGGTGCGGCAGATGAGAAAAACGGGCCGGATAGTAGCAACGTGCCTCGGCCCCAGCAAGGGCAGTTAGCCAACCAATGCCAGCGGGACAGCGAACCACGCCGATCGCCGCTTGACCGCTGGCGCCAGCGGCCCGGACAATGGCTGCACCGCTCCGCGACCCATGAATTAGCCCCGCTCGACGAGATTCCGAATGATCGCGAAACGAATTGTCATCACCGGAGTCAGCCGCGGCTTGGGCCGGGCGATGACGGAAGGCTTCATCGCGGCCGGCCATGTGGTTTGCGGCTGCGCACGGCACGCCGAAGCCGTCGCCGAGCTGCACGAGCGCTGGCCGGAGCCGCATCGATTCGCACGGGTCGACGTGGCCGACGACCAGCAGGTGAAGGCGTGGGCCGAACAGGTGCTTGCCGAAGGGCCGGTCGACTTGCTGCTAAATAATGCGGCGCTCATCAACCGGAACGTGGTGCTGTGGGAGGCGCCCGTCGAAGAGTTCGACCGCCTGGTCGATGTGAACATTAAAGGCGTGGCGAACGTGGTGCGGCATTTCGTTCCCGCGATGGTGGCGCGGCGCGAGGGAGTGATCGTGAACTTTAGTTCCGGCTGGGGGCGGACCGTATCGCCCGAGGTCGGACCCTATTGCACCACGAAATGGGCCGTGGAAGGGTTCACGCTCGCGCTGGCCGCGGAGTTGCCGCGCGGAATGGCCGCGGTTCCGCTCAGCCCCGGAGTGATCAACACCGACATGCTGCGCACTTGCTTGGAAGGAGCCGCGGCCGCTTATCCGTCGCCCGCCGAATGGGCCGTCAAGGCGGTGCCGATGCTGCTGGGGCTTGGCCCGCCGGACAATGGCAAGCAACTGACCGTGCCGCGGTGACTTCGCAAAAACATTCCAGCCGAGGCGGCGATGGCCAGCATTCGTGATTTGCCCGAGATCGCCGGGCTCGACGTGCGGCGGGGAATGATTCGCATTCCGGCCGAAGTGGATGTGCCCGTCACCCCGCGGGTGCGCCGCCTGCTCGATACGCCCACCGTGCGCCGCTTGGCGCGGATCAGCCAATTGGGACTGGTATCGCTCGTGTATCCGGCGGCGATCCACACGCGCTTCGAGCACGCGCTGGGCGTCTATCGGCTCGCATTGTTGTTCCTGCAGCAGTTGTCGCGCGACGAACGCTTTACCGCCAAGATCGACGCCGCCGACGCGGAATTGTTTCTCGCCGCGGCGTTATTGCACGACGTCGGGCATTGGCCGTTCTGCCATCCGCTCGAAGACATCCATTTGGACGATGTTCCCCGGCACGAGGCGCTGGCCGAAAGTTTTCTCCTGGAAGACGACCTCGCCGCGGCGCTCCGCGAGGACTGGCACATTGAGCCGCGCGACGTAGCGGCCCTATTGTCCGACGAGCCGCAGACGGAAAAAACGCGCATCCTGGCGAGTTTGCTCTCCGGTCCGATCGACGTCGACAAGATGGACTACCTGCAGCGCGACAGCTTGCACGCGGGTGTTCCCTACGGCAGGAACTTCGACCAGCAGCGACTCATCGGCAGCTTGTGCTTGAACGAGGCGGGCGACGGTCTGGCGATTACTGACAAGGGAAAGACGGCGGCCGAGATGATGGTGTTCGCCCGGTATGTGATGTTCAGCGAAGTGTATTGGCACCACGGCGTGCGCAGCGCCACGGCGATGCTGCAGCGCGCGTTCTATCTGCTGCGCGGCCGCTTGGACCTGCACGCGCTGTTCCGGCTCACGGAGCCCGCGCTGATTCAAGAGCTGCTGGGCGTGGGCTTCGGCGGACCCGCGGGCGAATTGCTCGACGGCCTGTTCGGCTCGACTCGCAGATTATACAAACGGCTCGCGCAGTTCAGCCTGATCGAGGGCGCCGAACTCTACGCGCGGCTCGCGCGGCGCCCCTATCCTTGGCTCGTGCGGTGCGCGACGGAGTTCGCCGCCGCGGCATCGCGGGCGCTGAACGAACCGGTGGCCCCGCACGAAATTCTGTTCGACGCGCCGCCGACCCATCGCGAGGTGGAGTTCGACGTCGAAGTTTATTATCCGAAGGAGAACCGCTACCGGCGGCTCGCCGATGTGTCGCCGGTCGTCCGCACGCTCGCGCGAGCAGTTCGACGACTACGTGAAACGGGTGCGAGTGTTCTGCCATCCCCGCATCGCGGCCCGCCTGCGAGCGATCGGCGACTTGAACGAACTACTCGGCGCGGCGATCGACGGCGCGGAAACTTGATCGGCCGCTACCGCTCGTTCCGTGTCCAACGTCGCTGGCTTACTTTCGCCGCATGGCGTCCATCGGCCGGAGGTTGGCGCCCCAATAGGCCGGATAGATTGCGCCGGCGAAACCGACCAGCAACGCCAGCAAGACGCCTTGCAGAATGATGACCGGCGCCACGTCGCCGCTGATGAGCCCCGAGGTGACCGGCATCTTGCTGAGCAAGTGCGTCAGGGCCAGCGCGGCCGCCGTGCCGACAACCGCTCCGCCCAAGCTGAGGATGAACGATTCCCAGAGGATCATCCACATCACGCGGACTTTTCGCCAGCCGATGGCCCGCAGCGTGCCGATCTCGCGAATGCGTTCGTACACGGACATTACCATCGTGTTGAGCATGCCGATGGCCCCAATGCAAAGCGCGATCGCCGAGGTGATCCAAGCAACCGCCCGGGCCAGCTTAATCTCGTTGACGCTCTCGATGAACTTGACCGACGGCTGAGCCGCGATCCCCTCGCCCAGCGCTTCGATCTGCCGCTGAATCGGCAGCAGCAGTTCATCGCGGTTGGGAACGTCTTTGGGAATGTCGGTCCGCACGATGAACCCGGTCACTTGGTGAGGGCGGTTCATGTACTGCTGCATGTCGGAAAGCAGCGTGGCGACCGATCCGTTTTCAAAAACGCTTGTCGACGTGAACGTACCGACCACTTCGACCTGCTCGTCGTAGATCGTGATCTTGTCGCCGAGCTTGGCGTGCAGATTGGCCGCCAACACCTTGCCGAGCCATACCTTGTGATGATCGTCCTTGCCGAGATACCGGCCCGAATCAAGATGCAGATCGTGAAACAGCGGCGAATCGGGAGGCCAGCCGTTGATGATCACCGCCATCAAATCGTGGTCGGGAAACGAAATCACGTCCATCAGTCCGCCGATCACGTCGGTCACATGCGGCACTTGATGAATTTTGTCCCCGAGCGACTCGGGCAGTCCATTGTTCAACTCGGCCCCGCTGCCGACGCGCTGCACCACAAGATCGATTCCGCGGCGACCGTACAGATCCTGGTACTGCCGCGAAAAGCCGTCAGAGATCCCCACCAGCGCGACCACCGCCGCGACGGCCACCGAGAGGCCGACGATGGTCAACCCGGTGCGCATCTTCCGGCGCAGGAGGTTCTTCCAGATGAAACTAAAGAATTGCATTCAGGCTCGCAGTGCGGTGGCCGAACTTACAAATGCTCGCGGAAGTGTGCCATGTCGGCGGGCTGCTCGGAGAGCCGGCCATCGCGAATCCAGACGATGCACTCCGCCCGCTCGGCCACTTCGAGGCTGTGCGTAATGATGATGAGCGTCATTCCCCGCTGACGGTGTAAATCGTCGAACAGGTCGAGGACGCCGGCGCCCGATTTGGAATCGAGGTTGCCGGTCGGTTCGTCGGCGAGCAAGACTTGCGGTTCATTCGCCAAGGCCCGCGCGATGGCCACTCGTTGGCGTTCGCCCACCGACAATTGCAGCGGCAGATGCGTAGCCCGATGCCCCATTCGCACGGAATCGAGCAATTCACGCGCCGGCTGGCTCGGGCCGACGAGGACAAGGGCCCTTCGAACATCGGGATCTGAACGTTTTCAACCGCGGTGAGGGTCGGTAGCAGGTAGAACGACTGGAAGACGAAACCGATCTTTTTCGAGCGGAAGCCGTCTAAGTCGCGGAGCTTCGACAGCGGCTGGTCTTCAAAATAGATTTCCCCGGCCGTCGGGCGATCCAACGCTCCCAGCAGGTTGAGCAGCGTGGATTTTCCGCTGCCGCTGGGGCCCATGATGGCCACGTACTCGCCGCGGCGAATTTCGAACGATACATCCACCAGCGCCGTCACCCCGCCGTCGGGATACGTGCGGCTCACATGGTCAATGCGCACTAGGGGCGTCGCACCGCCTTCTTCATAACTGCTATTCATACCGCAACGCCTCCGTGGGCGGCAGCCGCGCTCCGCGGAAGGCCGGATAAGCGCCGCCGATTAATCCGACCAGTAATGCCATCAATATTCCGACGCCGATCACCGAGGGCGAAATTTGGGCCTGCACCAAGCCTTGCGCCGCTGGCAGCCTGCTCAAGAATCGCGTCAAAGCGATCGCCGCCAGAACGCCCGCGATCGCTCCCGCCGCGCTCAAAATGAACGATTCGCCAAGGATCATTCCCATGACGCGCCCTTTCCGCCATCCAATGGCCCTCAGGATGCCAATTTCCTGAGTCCGCTCGAGCACCGACATGATCATCGTGTTCAGCATGCCCACCGCTCCGATCACCAGGGCGATCGCCGAGGTCATCCACGCCATTCCGCGCGAGAGCTTGGTCTCGTTCGAATTTTGCACAAATTCTTCGGTCGTGAGCGGTTCCAAGCCGTAGGGCTTGCCGTTGGCGTCTCTGATTTCCTTGACTTCCGCTCGGATCCGATCCAACACGGTCGGGTCGCCGGCCAATCCTGGCTTGAGAACGACCTGAAACTCGGAGACTTGCCCCGGGCGTTCCATGAGCGTTTGCAGGTCGGAGAGCAGTGCCATGGCGCCCCCGTTCTCGATCATGCTGGCGCCTTGATAAATGCCGACGACCTTGAACTTCGTCCCTTCGATTTCCACGGAGTCGCCGACCTTCTTTCCCAAATTACGGGCAAGAATTGCGCCGAGCAGCACGCCGTTTTTATCCTTGGCGCCAAGCGGACGGCCCGGCGGGTCGATCTTCAGATTGGTCAGTCCGATGCTGCCGGGCGGATAGCCGAACAAGGGAATCGGCAGCGGCGTGTCGGTCAGCTTTACTTTGTCGGTGAGCAACGGGGCGACGTCGGCCACCTCAGGAAGTTCGCGAATCCGGCCGCCGATCGATTCATCGAGCCTGCCCGTCGCGGTCCCCAACCCGGCCCGCCTCACGACCAGATCGATGCCGCGCGTGGCGAGCATCGCAGCCTGAGATTGTTGGAAACCACTCGATACGCCCAGCAGCGCCACGACCGCGGTAATCGCGACGGCGACTCCCAAACCCGTTAGCAGGGAACGGGCGCGGCGGCGGAGAACGTTCTTGGCAATGAAACTAGTAAAACGCATTCCAACCCACGACGATGGCCGCGGCCCGGACCTCGGAAAAGGTTTCAATCCACGCACTAACTTAGCCGGGGGCGATGGGTTGTGTCTAGTGCGATGGCGCCCGAGTCGACGGGTGCTTGGATAGCACGTTCGCTTCGCCACCGGGTATAATATTCTCCAGTGCAATCTTGGAGACCCTTGGCATGAATCAAATTGTGGTTGACGACGTCGTGAGCGATCAGTTCCGAGCGTTAGTCCAGGCGTGCGAGGTGTTTGACAAAGACGGCAACAAATTGGGTGTGTTCCGTCCCCTGGCGGACATCGAATCTTACGAGGGCTTCGAATGCCCGCTTTCCGAAGACGAACTCGACCGGATTGAAAAAGAGGGGGGCGGTCGCCCGCTGGCTGACATTGTTCGCGACCTGGAATCGCGGGCATGAAGTTCACAGTCGTTTGGTCCCGAAACGCGGAATCCGGGCTTGCCCGCGTTTTCCCACGTTTCGATTGCGGGCATTGATCTTCTCGAATGGCCCCGCTTTTGGTACGAATCCCGCCCTGAAGGCAGGCGACCGTAGGCGGTTGAGCTTTCCCTCGTCCTCAGCCCGCGACTTCGGCGGGCAACCTAATCCGTCTCATCGCTCGCACCAAGAGTCGCTGCTAGCTTGTCCGACCCGCGGTTTCGCCGCGCCCAATTTAAGAGAGCCGCTCCCATGAAACGTTGGATGATCCGATTGTCTGCGTTAACTGGCATCGTCGTGCTCGGGACGATCGCAATCGCTCATGCCCAGCGCGAGGGCGCCGTGCCTACCGACGACGAATCGCAGCATGCGGTGAAAGACCCGTTCTCCCTCGGCCGCGCGGGATCGATCCATGGCGTCGAAGCCGTGGCGACCGACGAACCGTCGGCAACTCACGGAGTCCGTCAGCCTCGAGCCGGCGGGGTGAACGAAACGCCGCTCAAATCGCCCGACAATCCGCTCCGGCCGACGCTCATTGCCGCCAGCGAACCGACCCTGTTCTCGACGCCGCCAGCAGCGCTTCCCGATCCGATCAAAGCGGAACGGTCGGCGCGCTCGCAGCCGAAACCCATTGAAGATTCTGCGATTCCGGCTCCGCTGCCACTTGCCGCGGGCGGGCGCAGAGCTGGCTTCCGCGACCGAAGACCCCGTTTACTCCCAGCCCCCGCGTGGCCGCTCCAATCGGGCGCCTGCGGCGGCGTTTCCGATGAGCGAGCGAGACGTTAACGTGCCCGCCCCGGGCAGCGCGACGCGGCTCCCCGCCCGCGGCAATGCTGCCCGCGGACGATCGCAACGCCAAGCCGCTGAGCGGAGACTCAATTTTCGCACAAGCAGAGGGCGGTCGGCGCGCCCAGCCGGCGGCTGGCCCGGACCTCGCTCCGCCCGGTACGGTGTCGGTCCTACGCCGCGCTCCGGACGTTAGCGGTATCGCCACTGGCAACGTAGGGCATGATTCGACGAGCCATTACGAAGCCAAGCTGGAGACCGCTCGCGACGGGTCCGCGGGCCAGGTCGGCACACCGCCGGCAAGCCTGCTTCCCAGCGCGAATTCGCCGGAGGGTTCCGGTCGGCCTGGCGATAAGCAACTCGAAGGGTCTCAATCGCCGCATCTGACGATCGAAAAAATCGCTCCGGCCGAGGTTCAGGTCGGCAAGCCGGCGAAGTTTACGATTAAGGTTCGCAACGCGGGCAACGTCGTCGCGCACGGAGTGGAAGTTCACGACGTAGCGCCGCAAGGAACGCAGCTCGGCGCCACCGTCCCACCGGCAACGCAGGGGGCCGACGGCGAATTGATCTGGTCGCTCGGCACGTTGAAGCCGGGAGAACGAGCTCACCGTTCAAATGGAATTAACGCCCATCGTTGAGGGGGAAATCGGCAGCGTGGCCAGCGTGGTGTTTCGGGCCGACGCCTCGGCTCGAAGCGTGGCTACGAAACCGCAATTGACGCTGCAAGTTTCCGGACCGAAGCAAGTGATGATCGGCGGCGACGTGACGCTTTCGATCAAGCTCGCCAATCCGGGAACGGGGTCCGCCAGCGGCGTCGTGCTTTCCGAAAAGGTGCCGACCGCCCTGCGCCATCCCGCCGGCGGCGAAGTCGAATTCGAAGTCGGCACGCTCAAGCCGGGTGAAACGCGACAAATCGATCTGACGTTGAGCGCCGCCCAAGCCGGCCATGTGACGAATCTCCTCATCGCGCACGGCGATGCACAGTTGCGAGCCGAGCAGCGAGTCGACCTCGAAGTGATCGCCCCTGGGCTGCAAGTGGCGATGGCCGGTCCCACGCGCCGCTATTTGGAACGCCAGGCCACGTACACGATGTCGGTGTCGAATCCCGGCACGGCGCCCGCGCGACGTCGAACTGATTACGCAGTTGCCGAAGGGAATGCAATTCGTGAAGGCCAACAACGCGGGCCATTACGATCCCAATACGCCGCACCGTTTCTTGGAGCCTGCAGGAATTGCCGGCGTCGGAAACCGGAAATGTTACGCTCGTGGCGATTCCCACGGAGGCGGGCGAACAGAAATTGAAAGTGATCGGCAAGGCCAAGCAAGGACTGTCCGACGAAAAAGAGCAGAGCGTCACGGTCGAAGGTCTGGCGCTAATTGGCTATGAGATTCTCCCGAGCGATGAAGCGGTGGAAGTCGGCAGCGAGGCGGCCTATAAAATCCACGTCGTCAATCAGGGAACGAAGGCCGCGGAAAACGTGCAACTGAACGTCGCGCTGCCGGTCGAGTTGCAAGCGGTCCAGGCCGAAGGACCGAGCCGCGAAACGATCCGCGAGCACGACGTGCAATTCGAACCGCTACCGCGGTTGCCGCCCAAGGGCGAGGCCACGTATAAGGTGCGGGTCAAGGCGTTGAAGCCGGGCGATCTCCGCGTGAAAGTGCAGTTGCAAACCGACGACATGCATCAGCCGGTCGCGAAAGAAGCTTGCACCCGCGTTTATACCGATCAATGACGATCGGTGCATTATCGCTGAACGATCGGTAAATGACCGAACGGATTCGCGACACACTCGGCGCGAGCTCCGCGGCGCAGGCGGCCGTCTCGCATTACTTCTTCGCGAAACGCTCTTTCTTGCCGTCCACTTCCCACAGGTGCAGCGAATCGTGCGCGCCGATGGCCAAGAGTTTGCCGTCGGTGGAAAACGCGACGCCCCAGACCGAGCTCTTCAGACCGGGAACTGCGGCCGACTCTTTCTTGTTCGCCACGTCCCACAGCTTCACCGAATGATCGTAACTGCCGGTGGCGAGCAAATTGCCGTCGGTTGGAGAAAACGCGGCGCACGAAATCCAATCCTTGTGACCCGTCAACGCGCCTTGGGGCTTGCCGTCGGGCGACCATAACTTCACTTCGCGGTCGGCTCCCGCGTCGCCAGCAAACTCCCGTCTTTGCGGTAGCAAACCGTCCAGACGGCGTCTTGATGCCCTTCGAGCTTGGCCCGCTCGGTTCCCTTTTCCAAGTCCCAAAGTTTAACGAGCTTGTCACCTCCGGCCGTGGCGATGGTTTTACCGTCCGGCGAAACGGCAACGCCGTAAACGGGTCCAGCGTGGGCGGTGATCGTCTTCACATCCTGGCCCGACGCCGGATCCCAGATGATTACGGTCGTGTCCTCGCTGCCGGTAATTAGTCGCTTGCCGTCGGGCGTGAATGCTAGCGAACGAATCCAATGCTTGTGCTTCTTCAGTTCATGCCGCGGCTTTCCCTCGGGCATGTCCCAAATGCGCGCGACCCCGTCGTAGCCGCCCGTGGCCATCGTCTTACCATCAGGCGAGAAGGCCACCGACCAAACCGTGCTGGCATGTCCTTCCAGCGATTTCTTCAAGGAGCCGTCCGCCGGGTTCCACAACTTCACGTCGCCAGGCCGATAGGGCAGCCCTTGGCCGCCGACGCTCGCCAGCGATCCGTCGAGCGGCGAAAACGCGACCGCGGCGGCCCAGTCACTGAACTTTGCCAGCGCGGGCTCGTCGGCCCGCCCGGCGCCAACATGCATGGGCAGAATTAGCAAAAGAATCGAAACGATGCGAGGAGCGAATTTCATGGGTTTGAATCTCGTGCGTCGAGCCAAACGGCTCCCGCGTTGTTTGAGAGTGGGTCGATGAACGTCGCCGACCAGTATAACTGCCGAAACCGCTCTGGGCGATTTCGCGTTCCTTCGTCATAATGCCGCCCCGAATTTTTCGGCCGCCGCACCCGCTCATTCAGGGAGGAATCGAATGGGGTCGCCAACTCGCACGCACCTGGTTATTGGCCAGGGCTTCAAGAAAAACCTGTTTTCCACGCGTTCGCATTGGCTTGTTCTGTCGCTCGCAGCGGCAGGATTCTCGGCCGCCGGATGCTCGAAGTCGCCAGGACCCGCCGATCCAAAACAAACCGCCGCGACCTCCGCCGACGGAACTCGACCGGACGCGACCAATGCCGACAAGGCGAAGGCCGAAGCGCCGGAGTTCATTTACGCCTCGCAGCAGACGGCTCCGACCGCCGCCGAGGTCGAAGCGAACAAGGCCTGGCTCGAACATTGCGCCCATACGGCGATCGAGGCGAAGGCGAACGATTTGCTCAAGCGCGCGAATGATTTGCAAATCCATCAAGATTTCGCCGCAGCCCGCGCCGTATTCAAAGAGTTCGTCGCCACCGAGATCGAACTGTACGGCGAGCGTGGCAGCCAAGTGCAGGCCGCCATCAATCGGGCCGCCGAAAACGAGTGGCTCGCAACACTTTCGCCGGAAGATCTGAAAGAGCTCGAGGGCTGCGCTAAGATCGAGGCCGACGCGGCCAAAGAAAACTCGCTCGGCCATTTTCAAGAGGCGCTCAACAAGGGACTGCAAGCGGCGCAAGTGTATCGCCGGCTACATGGCGAAAACACCTCCGAGTACGCCAAGCTCGTGCTGTTCGTCGCCGACAAGTACGTGCTGCTCGGCGATTTTAAAACGGCCGCCGCTGCCTACCAACGCGGTTTGGAAGTGATCGAAAAAACCGAGGGGCTCATGTCGCCGGCCTATTCGGGCGCCCTGGTCGCGATGAGCGGCATGTGGATGAACTTGGGCGACTTCGTGCAGGCCATCCATGCCGTGGAAAACGCCAAGAGCATTTCCGAGAACCTCGGCCCGGACGAAACATCGGCCATTTATTGCCAGATGACGCTCGGCGTAATTCATAAAGAGGTCGGCGACTTGGCCGAGGCCGAGCAAATCATCAAGCAAGCCTTGCGACGGGCTCAGGCCTTGGGACCCACCGGCACTGCGCTGTCCGCCGAATGCCTTCAACATCTTGCCGGCATTTTCTTCCGCCAACAGAATTATTCCGAAGCGGAAACGACGCAGCTCAAGGCGATGGAACTGATGCAACAAGCGTTCGGCGAAACGCCGATCCTGATCGGTTGCCGCTGCCGCCTGGCTCGTATTTACATGCAGACCGGCAAGGGGGCCCAAGCCGAGGCGATCCTGCGCGGAGCCATTCCGGCGGAAAAAGCCGCCTTCGGTCCGGTCAGTCCGCTCGTCAGCTTTTCGTTGCAATATCTGGGCGAGTTGTATGCGAGCCAGCAGAAATTCGCCGACGCGGAGCCGTTGTTGGCCGAGGCGCTATCGATTCGCGAAAAAGGTCACGGCCCGAATCACCCAGCGATCGCCGAATTGCTCGAGCCCTATGGCGCTACGCTGCGCAGGACTGGGTCGGACGGCTGATGCGAACCGAATCATGGCCCGCAAACAAACGATCGACGCCAACACGGTCGCTACCCGCGAACGGCTCACCGCGGCCCCGATTGCTTCGCGGCCGATCGAGCGCCGGTAACCGCGGCAGCTGGGTAAGCGATCCCTGGCCGCGCACGGCGAATGATTCCGCAGCCGCCGCTTAACGGCCAGGATTGCCGCCCGAGATCTCGACTTCGCCGAACTCGGCGATCACCGGATGACCGTGACCCTCGGCGGCGCGGGGATTATCCGGCCGAATCACCAGAGCCGTTTGCAGACCGGCGGCGCGAGCCGCATCGAGCTCGGCCACGATGTCGCTAAGGAACAATATCCGCTCGGGCGGCGTTCCCATCTCGGCGGCGATCTTGAGGTAACTTGCCGCCTCGCGCTTGTGGCCGCTCGTCGTATCGAAATTTCCGTGGAAGTAAGCTGACAGATCACCCGCATCGGTATGCGCGAAAAACAGTCGCTGCGCGAGCACGCTGCCGGAGGAATAAATTCGCACGTCGAGGCCAGCCTCTTTCCAACGGCGCAGCGCGGCGACGACATCTTCATAGACGTGGGCCCGCAACTTGCCGGCGGTGAACCCTTCGCGCCAGATCAGGCCTTGCAACTGCTTGAGCCCGGTGAGCTTGGCGTCGCGATCCATTTGCCGAACCATCTCGATCAGCACTCGCTCGCGGGCTTGCTGCCGCGGTTCGCCCTGCGACCAACTGGCGAACGATTCGGCTCCCGCGTCGCGAGCGATTTGTTCGCGGGCGGCGGCTAGTTCGTCGGTATCCCAATGCGAGCGCAAATAGCTCTCTAGATTTTGCCGCGCATAGTTGAACAACACCTCGTTCACGAAACGAATGGACGAGGTCGTTCCCTCGACGTCCAACAAGATGGCCCGACCGGCGAAAGCGATCATGAAATTAAGCTGCTTGGGTGCGCACGTTGGCTCTTCTCAACTTCATCATCACACTCGGATGATTTGCTCGCGCGGCTCGGCGGCCGGAAGATAATTGGGACCCCAGCAAAGCGGCGCATGGAATCGATGCTCTCCGCCATCGACGTACTGGGGCGTCCAACCGGCCTTTTCCAAGAACAGCCTGATCGCTCGGATCGTGCGCTCTTCGCACAGATCGAACCAGTGCCGCGTTCCTTTCGGCACGTTGATCAGGTCGCCCGCGACCACTTGAATTCCAAACACGCGATCGTCGGCGGGGTGGATGTAGAACACGCCGCGGCCTTTGATGATGAACCGCACTTCGTCTTCGCTATGGGTATGCTCTTTGTTGAACCGGTCGAGCATCGCCTGCAAGCCCTCGACGTCGGGAGTTACGTTGATCACGTCGGCCGTGACATAGCCCCCTTGGTCCATCAGTCGACGTACTTCCGGTTCATAGGCGGCCAAGATCTCCTCGGCAGTCGCGTCGGGATTCACTCGCTCGTCGACCGGCCATTGTTCATGCCAAATGCCATAGGGTGCTAAGAACTCGCGGATTTCCGCTATGGCTTCGAGCCTTCGGTTTTCGCTCGGGATGGTGATGACGGCCATGGAAAATGCCTTTCAAAGCTTAAAAAACGGGCTGGCTATCCCAGCACTGGCAGACTTCCCTTGCCCAGAGCACTGGCAGACTTCACGCCTAGAGCACTGGCAGACTTCGCTTGCCAGTGGCACACAGTTCTAACGAGGGCGGCCGCGCTGCTCGTCGCGGCCGACGACTTCGAAGAGAAACTCCAGGATTTCGACGTGCCGCCGCGCCTCGTTCAAGTCGCGGCCCCAGGTATACAAGCCGTGGCGTTGGATCAAAAAGCCGTATTGCAAAGGATTCTTCGCATCGGCGAGCCGCTGATCGACTTGGGCCGCCAATGCGGGAATGTCTTGAGTATTCGGAAAAATCGGCAGGTCGAGCGCGTACTCGTGCGACCGCACTCCTTCCAAGCCTTTGAGCATTTCATAGCCGGCGAGTTCGACTCCGCCCAATGCTGAATGCCAATCGGAGAGCAGCGTGGCCCAAATTGAATGCGTGTGCAGCACGGCTCCAACCTCCGGCTGCCTGGCAAGCACCACATGCAAGAGGGCTTCCGCCGACGGTCGCGCGCCGTGCGCATCCACCGTCGCGCCGGCATCGTCGACGATCACAAAATCATTCGCTCCCAATCGCCCCTTGTCTTTACCGCTGGCCGTGAGCAGCAACCGCAACGGATCGCGACCGAGCACGACGCTGTAATTGCTGCTCGTGCCAAGCGACCAACCGCGGCCGTGGAAATACGCGCCGGTTTCCGCGAGCGCTGCACATTCGCCGGCAAAGTCGTCGAGGGCCAGCGGCTCTAACACCGCGGCATCGCGGTCGATGGATTTGGGAACGCGGTGCATGGTGAGTTGCCGTGCAGACAAGGCGAAGGAGGGTACGACCAAGAAGGGCCACTTTATCAGGGCCGGTCGCTCTCGCCTACTGCGGCAAATTCCAAAAACGAACCTGAATTAGGGTCTTCGCCGCCGCATGGTTACCCACCGATCATGTCTCGGTGGGGGCTGAAGGCGAATCGCCGTCATTGGTTACCAGTTTTATCCAGTTTGACAAATCGCGAATCGGAAGCAATGATAGCATAACGACTTGCGCGATATTAGTCGCAATAACTATCAGAATATGACAGAAATATTTCAAAGACTGAAATAATTTGATTGATTTTGGTCTAGTCTCGTGTCACAATCAGTGCGGCTGGTGCAATTGCCCAATAGGACGCCGCAATGGTCATGGCCGAAGAACGGCGCAGTCGACTGCTCGAATTGGTGCGACAGCATGGATTCGCCGCGCTGCCCGATTTAGCTGAACAGCTTCAAGTCTCCGAATCGACGGTTCGCCGCGATCTGGATCAATTGGAGCAAAACGGGTCGGCCAAGCGAACGCATGGCGGCGTGTTGTATACGGGCGCATCGCCCAAGCTGCCGCACTTCGACGAACGACAGCCGGCCCAGTGGGATAAAAAACGTTTGATCGCCCGCAGGGCGGTGGAGTTGATCGAAAGCGGCGATACATTGCTGCTCGACGGCGGGTCGACGGCCTACGAGGTGGCCCGGCTGCTGGTCGGACGCACGTTGCAGATCGTCACGAACTCGCTGCCGGTGGCCAACCTGTTCGCCTCGAGTCCGAACACCGATTTGATCCTGCTCGGCGGCTACATATATCCGCGTTCGGGAGTGTCGCTCGGGCCCTACGCGAATGAAATGCTCGCGCGGTTGAATGTACGGAAAACGGTGCTCAGCGTCGCGGCGATCAACGAGCGCGGCTTTTATAACAGCAACGTGTTATTGGTGGAAACCGAACGGGCCATGATGCGTGCGGCCGACGAAATCATCGTGGTGGCCGACAGTACGAAGTTCGGACACAAGAGCCTGGCCCACCTCTGTGCGTTGGATGAAGTGACTTGCGTGGTCGTCGATCCGGATATCTCGCCCGAGTGGCGCGAGCGGGTCGCGGCGGCCGGCGTGCGGCTGGTGATCGCGGAGCAGGGAAGCGACGGGCAAGCCGAGGGATAAGCGATTTAATTCGACGTCGCCGCCAGGGCGGCCGCCGACTTCCAAACAAGTAAACTCAAGCCGATTCGCCCATGTCCGTCGCAACCTTGGATCGAACTACCGTCGAGCGGATCGTGCGCGAGATCGTGCTGGGCCGCGCAAGCGCTCCGCCCGCCACGCCCAAATTGGTCGTGAGCATTTCCGCGCGGCATTGCCATTTGACCGACGCCGACGTGGAAACGCTGTTTGGCCCGGGCGCAAGCTCACGCCGATGAAGGACCTGTATCAAGACGGCTTTTACGCGGCCGAAGAAACCGTGATGGTCGTCGGTCCGCGGCGCCGGATGTTGCCCGCGGTGCGAGTGCTCGGTCCCACGCGTCCCTACAGCCAGGTGGAGTTGGCGTTCACCGACGGCATTTCGATGGGCATTGAGCTTCCGGTGCGAGCGAGCGGCAAGGTCGCGGGCACGCCGGGCTGCGTGCTGGTCGGCCCAGCCGGAGTCGTCGAGTTGAAAGAAGGCGTGATCCGCGCCGAACGCCACGTTCACATGAGCGACGAGCATGCCGCCTTTTACCGCGTGAAGAACGGCGACCGGATGAGCTTGCGAATCACGTCGTCGTGCAGTGCGGTGTTCAACGACTTGCTGGTTCGGGCCGACGCGACGAGCAAGCTCGAAGTGCATCTCGACACCGACGAAGGGAACGCCGTCGATTTGGACCACGCCGAGAAAGTCGAATTGATCAAGCAATAAAGCAATCGGTTCCCGTGGGCCCGATCGGGCCGACGGAAGCGGGAACCGGCAAACCGTCTCCCTGTTTCTTTTCTTTCTGTTCCAGTTTTTTGAGGGTTCACCCATGGCAAAAGTAATGGAAGCGCTCGGCATGATCGAGACGAAGGGCTTCATCGCCCTGGTCGAAGCGAGCGACGCAATGATGAAGGCCGCTAACGTCCAGTTCCTCGGTTGGGACAAGGTCGGCAGCGGCTTGGTAACGGCGTTCGTCACTGGCGACGTCGCCGCCGTGAAGGCCGCCACCGATGCGGGCGCCAACGCCGCCGGTCGCATCGGCGAAGTGGTCAGCGTGCAGGTCATTCCCCGTCCGCACGACGATCTGGGGATCGTTTTGCCTGCGACCAATAAGAAGGGCGCCAAGGGAGGCGCCGACTGATCGCCGCCTCGGCCCGAATCGTTGGAAATGCCAGACCCGGCATTCTCCGCCCCATGCTAATTGAATCGCGACTCTATCCACGTCCATCTCTTAGGAAATGAAAATCACATGAACACGGCAATTGGACTTATTGAAACCAAGGGGCTGATCGCCTTGGTGGAAGCGACCGACGCGATGGCGAAGGCCGCCAACGTGCAAATCGTCAAGCGGGTTTCGATCGGCGGCGGCTTGGTGACGACGGTTGTCACCGGCGACGTCGGCAGCGTTCGCGCGGCGGTGGAAGCCGGCTCCGCGGCGGCCACGCAAGTGGGCGACCTGATCGCCAGCCACGTCATCCCGCGCCCCGCGGAAGGATTGGTCGACGCCTACCTCAGTTGATTGTCGCAATGCGGCCGAGGACTGTTCGATATTCGGCCGACCGGTTACGGCACACGGAACGTGCCTGCCCCATTGACGGGATCCGTAGCGTATGAAAGTGCTCGTCGCAAACTTGGGCTCCACGAGCTTCAAGTACCGGCTGTACGACATGACCGACGAACGCCAATTGGTGCGCGGCGGAGTCGAACGGATCGGCGCTGAAGCCAGTCGCTGCTTCGTCGATATTGGCGGCCGGCAGAGCGAACGGACGGAGCCCGTGCCCGACCATGCGATTGCGGTGCGCGCTTGCTTGGAGCAACTAACCGACCCGTCGAGCGGTTGCCTCAAGGAGGCCGGCGAGGTGGCGGCGATCGGATTCAAAGCGGTGCATGGCGGCACGATGAGCGGCGTGCAGCGCGTGACGCCGGAACTTTTGGCGGCGATGGAAGAAGTCCACGAGGTCGCGCCGGCGCATAATCCGCCCTATGTGCGGGCGATGCGGTTGTTGAGCGAAAAGCTGCCCGGCATTCCGCTCGTGGCGGCCTTTGAAACTGGATTTCATGCGACGATCGCCGATCGGCTTCGTTGTTATGCCGTGCCGCACCAGTGGGCTGGCGAATATCAAGTGCAACGTTGGGGGTTCCACGGCGCGAGCCATCGCTATATCGCGGAGCGAATGGCGCAGTTGACCGGCCGTGGCGATTTGCGAATCATCTCGTGTCACTTGGGCGGGTCGAGTTCCGTCTGCGCGATCCGCAGCGGGAAAAGCGTCGCTAGCAGCATGGGAGTTAGTCCGCAGTCGGGATTGCCGCAGAACAACCGCGTCGGGGATTTCGATCCGTTCGCCTTGCCGATGGTGATGCGGCGGACGGGCAAAACGCTGGCCGAAACGCTGGACGTACTGGCGAACCAAAGCGGGCTGCTCGGATTGAGCGGCGTGAGCGGCGATGTGCGCGACTTGGAAGCGGCGGCAGCGGCCGGCAACGCCCGGGCGCAATTGGCGCTCGACGTGTTCACGACGAGTGCGCGGCATTATTTGGGCGCCTATTTGGTCGAGCTCGGCGGCGCCGATGCGATCGTGTTCACAGGCGGCATCGGCGAGAACAGCGCGAGCGTGCGCGGGCTGGTGTGCCGCGACTTGCAGGAGTTGGGAATCGTGGTCGATTCGGAGAAGAACGCTGCGGCCCGGGGCGAGACGCGCATCGATGCCGCCGACAGCCGCGTGCAATTGTGGATCATGCCGACGAATGAGGAATTGATCGTCGCCCGGCAGTGCCGGCAATTTTTGGAGAACGGCGGCTGAGTCGCTTGGCGTGGCGGTTGCGCCGAAGGGTCAAATGCCTGCCGCCGTAGTTCGTTTTCAAAGTTAGGAACGTTCCAATGTTCGTCGCCAAAGTGACCGGGGCGGTTGTCGCCACGCAAAAGGTTCAGTCGATGGTCGGCCACAAGTTGCTCGTGGTCGAACCCTATCGACTGGATTCCGAAACGCGCGGGTCGCTCAAGACCACCGGGCGCACGTTCGTGGCGGTCGATACGGTCGGCGCGGGCGAAGGAGAGTTCGTGTTGGTCACCCAGGGCTCGAGCGCCCGGCTGACGCCCGAAACCAAAGATTTACCGATCGACGCGGTGATCGTCGGCATTGTCGATACCGTGTACGTCGATCAGCGTTGCGTGTTCGAGAGAGGTTAAGGTCCCCACTGGCAGACTTCGCTTGCCAGTGCCACCCAATGGCTTGAGACAGCCGCAGGCCAATTCCCCAAGTCATTTTGCAAAAATCCAACCCATTGAAATATCCCCATGGCATCGACTGAAGAACTGATCCGCTCCGTAGTTGAGCAGGTGCTCTCGCAAATTCAGCCGAACGCGTACGCCGGCAATGGCCGCGATTTCAACGGCCGCAACGGCGTGTTCACCTGCGTCGATGAAGCGGTGAAGGCCGCGACGATCGCTTTCGATCGCTTGAGCGAGCGCACGCTGGCCGAGCGGAAGCGGATCATCGACCATATCCGCCGCATTTCGATCGAGCAGTCGGTCGAGCTGGGGACGATGGAGATGGAAGAAACCAAGATCGGCCGGCTCGATCATAAGATCGAAAAGCTCAAGGTGCTCGGTGAGCGAACCCCCGGCGTCGAATTTCTGCGCAGCGAAGTGTTTAGCGGCGACCACGGACTCGCGGTCATCGAGCACGCCCCGTTCGGCGTAATCGGCGCGATCACGCCGGTCACGCATTCGCTTCCCACCATCACCGGCAACGCGGTGAGCATGATCGCCGGCGGCAACACGCTGGTCGTGAATCCGCACCCCAGCGGCAAGCGCGTGGCCGTCGAAGGCGTGCGCCGTTTCAACCAGGCCATCTACAAGGACCTGGGCATCGACAACATTATCTGCGTGATCGCGGAGCCGACGTTGGAATCGGCCGACGCCCTGTTCAAGCATCGCGGCGTGAAACTAATCTGTGTCACCGGCGGGCCGGCCGTCGCCAAAGCGGCGCATGCAAAGCTCGAAGCGCGCGATCGTCGCCGGGCCGGGCAATCCGCCGGTCGTGGTCGATGAAACGGCCGACTCTGGATCGCGCCGCCCGCGCGATCATCTACGGCGCCTCGTACGACAACAACTTGCTGTGCATTTCCGAAAAGGAAGTGTTTGTCGTCGAGAGCGTGTTCGACGCCATGCTCGCGGCGATGGATCGTGCCGGAGCCGCGCGGCTCAATTCTCGCGAGGTCGACGCGCTGACCCGCATCGCGATCAGCAGCGTGGGCGAGGGAGAACACAAGCACGACGTGGCGTCGAAAGACTATTTGGGCAAAGACGCGGCGGTGCTCGCCAAGGGGATCGGCAAACAGGTGGCGGCGAAAACGGAGTTGCTGTTCGGCGAGACCGACGAGCACGAATCCGTTCGTTCCCGTCGAGCAGATGATGCCGTTTCTGCCGTTCGTTCGCTGCAAGAACGTCGACGAGGCGATCGAGAAGGCCCAATTTTACGAGCACGGCTTTCGCCACACGAGCATCATCCACTCGAACAACGTGCGCAACATGACCCGCATGGGTCGCGTGATGGACACGACGCTGTTCGTAAAGAACGGCCCGTGCGTCGCGGCGCTTGGCTTGGGAGGCGAAGGTTATTTGTCGTTCTCGATCGCCACGCCGACCGGCGAAGGAGTGACCTCGCCGCTCACGTTCACCCGCGAGCGTCGTTGCTCGCTCGTCGACGATCTGCGAATCCTCGGTAAAGCGTGAGCGGGCGGCGACGCAGTTCCTCCAAACTCAACGAAACAACAATTTAATAATGCAACTCGGACTGGTAGTCGGCTCGGCAACGGCCACGACGAAGCATGCTTCGATGAACGGCTGGAAGCTGCTCATCGTGCAACCGTTGACAACCGACGGTCGCACGCCCGACGGCGACCCGCAACTAGCGATCGACAACCTGGGAGCCGGACTCGGCCATGAAGTGATGATGTCCAGCGACGGAGCCGGCACCCGCGCGATGCTCGGCGTGGAAGCGACCCCGGTGCGCTGGTTCGTAATAGGACTTCCCGACGGATGACGATCGACCCGCAAACCAATGGAGAACTGAGCCTCGACGACCACGTCGTTAGCATGAGCACGCTCGCCGGAATGCCCAGCGGAGTGCGCAGCGTGGCCCTGCGGCGCGGGACCGTGGTCACTCCGGCGGCGCGGGACTTATTGCGGGCAAGAAAAATTGCGCTGGCGTATCGAACCGCCCCGGTTCAGCCGGCGAAAGGAAAAGTAGAGTTGTTGCTGGGAGTGGCGAACACGCGCTACCGAACGGACGAGCTGGTGCGGCTGTTGAGTCGGCTACCGATCACGGTTCGACAAAGTGCGACCAGCACCCTATACGACCTGATCGCGGAACTAACGAAGGAACTCGCGGAGAATCAAAAGTTAGCGATCCTGTTCACCGACGACGTGGCGGCGGCCGTTTGTTTGGGCAATCGCAACGCGGGAGTTCGGGCGGCGACGGCCCGCGACAGTCGCGAGGCGGCCGCGGCGGTGCGCTCGGTCGGCGCGAATTTGCTGATCGTCGATCCCACGGGCAGGAATTTGTATCAAGTGAAAGACATCGCGGTGCGCTTCGTCGCCGGCGGACCGGCCGTCTGTCCGGAAATTTGGCGCGGAAGATTGTAACCTTGCTGAGTTTTGGCGTATGCGAATTGGCACTGTCATCGGCACCGTCACGTTGAGTCGTGCGCACAAGAGCCTGCTCGGAGCGTGCTACCGATTGGTGACGCCGCTGTCGCTTGAGAACCTGACCGGCGACTACAGCGTGATCGCCGAGGAACTCGTTGTGTACGACGAACTCGGCGCGGGCATCGGCAGCCAGATTGCGATCAGTGAAGGAGGCGAGGCGGCCCAGCCGTTTCGCCCTGAAATCAAACCGGTCGACGCCTACAACGCGGCGATCATCGATCACATCGATTTTTGGAAAGGTCTCACTCGTTCGGAAAAACCATGATGAACATCCACAAACTCAAAGAAGAAATCTGCGACATCGGCCGGCGAATTTACGCCAAAGGCTTTGCCGCCGGCAACGACGGCAACATCAGCTACCGTTTGAGCGAGAATGAAGTGCTCTGCACGCCGACGATGATCTGCAAGGGCTTCATGAAGCCCACGGATCTGTGCATCGTCGACATGGAAGCGAACCAACTCGCCGGCCAGCGGAAGCGAACGAGCGAAATTCGGCTCCATCTGGCCATCATGAAGCAGCGGCCAGAGCTCAAGAGCGTCGTCCATTGTCATCCGCCGCACGCGACGGCCTTCGCCATCGCCCGCGAACCGATTCCGCAATGCGTGCTTCCCGAAGTGGAAGTGTTCTTGGGCGACGTGCCGATTGCGAAATATGAAACGCCTGGGGGACAGGCCTTCGCCGACACCGTGCTGCCGCTGTGCGCGAAGTCGAACGTCATCATCTTAGCCAATCACGGCACGGTGAGCTTCGGCGACACGATCGAGCACGCGTACTGGTGGACGGAAATTCTCGACGCCTATTGCCGCATGCTGATGATGGCCCGCGACCTCGGGAAGGTGACTTACTTCTCCGAGGAGAAAACCCGCGAATTGCTCGACTTGAAAAAGCAATGGGGCTTCACCGATCCGCGGCTCACCGAGGAAATGAAGAACTGCGACATCTGCGCGAACGATGTGTTTCGCGACAGTTGGAAAGACGCCGGCATCGAGCGCCGAGCGTTCGAAGCGCCGCCGGCGATGCGTCCGCAAGGATCGTCAAAGAGCGAAACCAAAACGGGCTCGAACGGTCAATCGGCCGCGGGCTCCGACCAGGAATCACTCGTGCGCGAAATTACCAGCCGTGTAATGGCCGCCTTGGCCGCGAAGTGACGGGGGTCAGGGGTCGGGGGCTGGGGTCAGGGTCGGAAGTCGGAGGTCGGAAGTCGGTAACAGCAGGGTGCCACTGGCAAGCGAAGTCTGCCAGTGCTGGGAGTGTGCGAGTTTCAGGGGCAAGTGCTGCACCAACCCGCCGCGTAAGCAAGGAAGCAGCGGTCGACTTCCGGACAATCACTTACGCTACGTGTCCCACAGCTTATTGATACAAAAATTCAAAATCACAAACTGAAAAAGTTATGAAAGTTAGCATCATCGGCGGCGGCGGTTTGGTTGGCTCTTGCACGGCATTTGCCTTGCAAATGGGCACGCGTCGTGCGCGAGATCGCCGTGCTCGACGCAAACGCGGAAATGGCCGCCGGACAAGCCCTCGACCTGCTGCATGGATCGTCGCTCATGGCCGACCAGGTGATCCGCTCCGGCGGGTACGAACATATTCCCGATAGCGACCTGATCTGCATCACGGCCGGCCTGCGGCGCAAGCCCGACGAAAGCCGGTTGGACCTGATCAATCGCAACGTCGAATTGTTTCTCGGCATCTTGAACGATATCAACAAGGCCGGGCACAAATCCGACGCGATCGTGCTTGTGGTTTCGAACCCGGTCGACGTGCTCACCTACTTGGCTGCGCAGCGGCTCGAACTGCCCGCCAGCCGCGTGATTGGGCTTGGGAACTCAGTTGGACACGATTCGCCTCCGCGCGCTGATTGCCGACAAGCTGGCGCGCCCCGGCGACGCAAGTCTCTGCGTTGATACTGGGCGAGCACGGCGACAGCATGGTGCCGATCTGGTCGAGCGCCACGATCGCCGGCTTGCCGCTTGACAAATATCCAGGCTGGACCGAATCTGCTCGCCAGCGAAATCTTCACGCGCACCAAAGGCTCGGGCGCCGAAGTCATCAAGAAAAAGGGCGGAGCCGGGTTCGCCGTCGGGCTGGCAATTCAGGATGTGATCGAGTGCATCGCGCTCGACCGGCGCCGAGTGCTGCCGGTGTCCAGCGTGCAAACGGGCTGCTACGGCTTGCGAAACGTGGCCATCTAGCGTGCCCACGGTCGTGGGGCGCGACGGAGTGCTGGCCACCCGCGAAATCGAACTCTGGCCGAAGGAGCTGCAAGCCTTGAAGCAAAGCGGCAGCGTCCTGCGGCAAACGCTCGATACCGTGCTGAAAGGAAAGAGCCAGCCTGAGGTTGCATCGTTCGCCTCGCATGCAAAAATCCCTCGACCGCAAACTGGCCGCGATTCATGCCGATCCGTTCGGTTCGCGGGAGTTCATCCTGGCCGACGCGAAAGACGCCGACATGGCGTTCGGCGTCGGGGCGCCGGGCATTCGCCCGAGGCGCATGGCGGCGAGTTACGGCCGCGAACGCTGGCCGAATATCGCGAGCAAATCCGGCAGGTGATCCGGCAAGGGCTCGTCGATATCGTGCTGACCTCGGCGAGCACGAACGCGCTGTTGAACGTACAAGAGCGGTTGTTCGACGACAGCCGCGATCACTCCGGCCGGCCGAGCGAACGACGCGACCGATGTGTTCGCCGTTCGTGGCGGCAGTTATCTGGAGCCGCCTGCCAAGCCGTTTCACACGGCCACGCTCGACGATATCCAATGCGGCCACGTCGCCTGTAAGCCCGAGCGAGCGCGTGCGCGGCGCGGACCTGGGCCTGTACAGCGTGACCTTCAACAATCGGCTCGACGGACGATCTTCACACGCTTGAGGAATACCGTCGGTTCCGCATCGAGGCGGAGCTGAAGGGCTTTCGACATTTCCTCGAAGTCTTCAATCCCAACGCGCCCGAGGATTTGTCGGCCGAGCAGGTGCCCGCGTTCATCAACGATCATATCGCGCGGATGTTGGCGGGAGTGCCCCCGGCGGGCAGGCCGATTTTTCTTAAGGTCGTGTACAACGGACCGAAGTCGCTCGAGGAACTGGTCGCTTACGATCCGCATCTGGTGGTAGGCATTCTCGGCGGCGCGGCGGGGACCACGTACGATGCCTTCAAGATGCTCGCGGAGGCGCGGAAGTATCGCGCACTGCGCGGCCCTCTATGGCCGCAAGATCAACAAGGCCGAGTGCCAACTCGCCTTCATTGAGTTTTTGCGGCGTATCGCCGACGGCCAGATTTCGGCGGAAGAAGCGGTGCGCGCTTATCACGGAGTTTTGCAGCAGTTGAAAATCCGCCCCCATCGTTCGCTGGAAGATGATCTCACTTTGCAAACCGGTTCGATGAGTTACGCGGCGAAGGTCAAACCTCGGACCGGCGCGCCGTCGCGGCTCCCGCCGGTCCCGCGCACGACTGCGGCTGCGGCGGCCCCGACCCGAACGCCTGCCATTGTCACGACCACGACGCGGACAGATTCTCGCCATCGACCGCTGCCATCGCGGCCGCTCCGCCGGACTTCAAGAAGATGGCGCCAGCCGAAAAGCTCGCCTATAACAAGGCCCGCCGCGATCGCATTTTCGGCTGGTAATGCCGGCGCGATGTAGCCGCGCTGCCAGGCGGCGCTCTGGCGCGGCCGCTGCGAAGGCTAAGACCTCTTTCGCCAATTCGCGATAATCTTCGGCCCCGTTCGAATCGGGAGCGTAACGGAAGATCGACTGCCCGAAGCTGGGCGCTTCGGCGAGGCGAATGTTGCGGCGAATTCGCGTGGCGAACGTGCGGGCGTCCGACCAGGCGCTGGTGCGTCTGCGCTCGGCGCGGAAAAATTCTTCGACGTCGTGGCCGACTTCGGCCGCCAACCGCGTTCCGGATTCATACAGACAAAACATGATGCCCGTGAGTCGGAGCCGCTCATTGAGCCGTTTGGCGACGAGCTCAATCGTTTGCAGCAATTTGCTCAAACCGTGCAGCGCGAGAAAATGTGGCTGCAAGGGGAGAAAGACTTCTTCGACCGCGGAAAGCGCGTTGAGCGTGAGGATGCCAAGCGACGGAGGGCAATCGACCAGCAAGAAGTCGAACTCGGTCGGTTCGGAGCTTTGGGCGTTTCGAGCAGTTTGTCGCGCAGGATCACTTCTCGCCCGACAACGCCCGCCAATTCGACTTCGGCCGCCGCCAGGTCGATGTGCGAGCCGACGACCCACAGGTTTTCGTCGGCCTGGTTGTGCGCCGCGGCGAGCGGAGTGTCACCGGTGAGCACGTCGTAAATCGACGGTTGGTCGCCGCCCGGCGTGATCCCCAGGTGGAGCGAAGCGTGGGCTTGCGGGTCGAGGTCGAGCAAGCAAACCCGTTGGCCGGCGGCCGCCAGTGCGGCGCTGAGATTCACGGCGGTGGTCGTTTTGCCGACTCCGCCCTTTTGATTCAATACGGCGATCGATCGCATCGCGAAGTTCCTTCCTCGTGACCGGCGCGTTGGGCGGCGCCGAATTCGGCCCGAAGTATAGCGGCGCCGGCGCGAATCGGCCTAGAGCGGTCTGTAGGCGAGGATTTTCTAATTAAAGCTAAAAATCTCTTTGAAATGATTGACATCACCCGGTCCGCCGGGTTGAAATAGAGGCCTGCCCGATTTTTCCTCCCCCGTGCGGACTCTCGACGATCCATGGTGCGCCGCGGCGCGGCGATTTTCCGCCGTTTCAAAGGATGCAACATGTCCGACCTGGCCGCCCCTTCGCGTCGCAATTTTCTGAAAACCTCGTCGCTCGTAGCCGCCGCGAGCGCGATGGCTGGAACTCTGGGCATCGCCCGGTCGGCGCATGCGTCGGTCGACGACACCATCAAGGTTGGCCTGATTGGTTGCGGGGGACGCGGCACCGGCGCCGCGACGCAGCGCTCAACGCCGATAAGAACGTCAAGCTGATCGCGATGGGCGACGCGTTTTCCGATCGCCTCCAATCGAGCCTGCGGGGAATTCGCGCGAGCCAGCAAAAATCGCCCCACAAGGTCGATGTCACGCCGGAGCGCTGCTTCGTCGGCTTCGACGCCTACAAGCAAGTGCTGGCCTCGGGCGTCGATGTCGTGCTGCTCACCACGCCGCCGCATTTTCGGCCCATCCATTTCAAGGCCGCGATCGAGGCGGGCAAGCACGTGTTCTGCGAGAAGCCGGTGGCGACCGATGCGCCCGGGGTGCGGTCCATTTTGCAAACCGCCGCAGAGGCGAAGAAGAAAGGGCTTTCGGTCGTTTCGGGGCTCTGCTGGCGCTACCATCCGCCGAAGCGTGCGATCGTGGCAAAAATCCACGACGGAGCGATCGGCGACGTGCGCGTGATTCACTCGACCTATCTCACCGGCACGCTCTGGTCGAATCCTTGCAAGCCCGATTGGAGCGATATGGAATACCAGATGCGCAACTGGTTGTACTACACGTGGCTCTCCGGCGATTGCATCGCCGAGCAGCATATTCACAGCCTGGACAAGGCGGCCTGGGTGCTGCACGACGAGACGCCCATCAGCGCGGTCGGCCAGGGCGGCCGGCAAGTGCGGACCGACGAGCTATTTGGAAACGTCTACGACCATCACTCGGTGGTCTATGAATACGCAAATGGCGCGAAGGTTTTTCCGCGTGCCGTCAGATGGCGGGCTGCTACAACGACGTGAACGATCACGTGATCGGCACGAAAGGCTCAGCGCAATTGATGGCTCATCACATCGACGGCCCGGAGAAATGGCAATACGCCGGGCCCGATCACGACATGTATCAGGTGGAGCACGACGAATTGTTCGCTTCGATTCGCGCCGGCAAGCCGATCGACAACACCGCGTACATGGCTCGCAGCACGATGATGGCGATCATGGGCCGCATGGCGACCTACACCGGCCAGCAAATTAAATGGGACCAGGCGCTGGCGAGCCAAGAGGACCTATCGCCGCCGAAGTATGAATTCGGCAAAACGCCGTTTCCCGCCGTCGCAGAGCCGGACGACTAAGTTTATTTAGCGACCCAGCCGCTAAGGATGCCGCCAATCGGGCTCACGATTCATCGCCGCCTGCGTGAACCTGCGCAAAGCTGCGCACCGTGCGGCCATAAGTCACCACCGAGGCGGTCGACAGTTTCGCTCCGGGCGGTTCGTTCAGAAACGGCATGAACTTGTCGGGAAAGCCCGGCATTGTGCAGCCAATGCATATGCCGCCCACCGTTGGACAGCCGCCGATGCCCGACATCCAACCGCGTTTGGCGACGTTGCACTGCACCACGGGACCCCAGCATCCCAGCTTCACAATACATTCGGTGCGCCATAGGCCGTGGCGAATTCCGCCTGCTCGTAATAACCGGCTCGGCCGCAACCTTCGTGCACGGTGGCGTTGAACAACCAGGCCGGCCGCAACGACGCATCGAGCGGAATCATGGGCGCCGTGCCGGCGGCCTGCCGGAGCAAGTAGACGATGATCTCCATCATGTTGTCCGGCTGAGCCGGGCAGCCGGGCACGCAAACGATCGGCAACCCCGCGGCCGACTTCCAGTCCCAGCCCAGATAGTCGGGCAGTCCCATCGCCCCGGTCGGATTGCCGGCCATGGCATGAATCCCGCCGTACGACGAGCAGGTGCCCATCGCGACGACGGCCCAGGCTTTCGGCGCGAGCCGATCGATCCACTGAACCGTCGGAATGGGCTGGCCCGTTTCCGCGTCCGTGCCGAACGCGGCCCAATAGCCTTCGGCCTTGTTCGCTTCATTGGGGATGGACCCTTCGACCACGAGAATGAACGGATCGAG